>NZ_JAHXZM010000010.1 GCF_019429535.1 Sphingomonas citricola
CGATCGAGGGGTTGGGGCGATAGCCGGCGACGGTCCGGCCGGCCTCGGCCGCCCTGACCCCTGCTGTGGCGGCTTCGAGACTGGGCGCGGTTGCGCCGGCGAGCGCCAGCGCCCGCTCAAGCGTGAGCGGGGGACTGGGCGATGCCGGCTCGGATGATTGCGCGTGCGCGATCGACGCGCACGACGCCACGGCCAATAAGGCCGCGATGAAACGGGACATGGTGACGAACTCCTGACGAACTTGGATTGCCGCGCGGGAAGCTCCCGGCGGATTAGGCGCTTGTCAGGCTTGGGGAGGTCGCAGAGCTGGGTCCGAAGGCACCGGTGCCATCGGGGCGTGGTTCCACGCTGGAGGAGCGACAGAGAGCCCGGTCACTGAGGCAACGAGCTTGGCCTCGAACGGAACCCCGATATGATGGCCATGGCAACCGCCATGATGGTGCGGATAGGCCTTATCGGCATCAGCCGGCACCTGGTCGGCGTCGCCGTCACTATGTTCGAGCGAGCTGGCAGCGGTGGTATCGACGCAGCCCACCGCCTCGGTCGCATGCGCGACCGATCCCAGCCCAAGCGACAGCACGAGCATGAGACAGAGGAACAAGGCGGAAAGCCGATGCATCGGCCTTCGCCTTAGCAGCTTAGCGAACGCCATGTAACGGCTGCCTGTAAGTGGAAGGGGCAGGCGTGGAAGCGTATCGCAGTTCGGCCCGCGCCTGTCGCATGATCTGGAATCCGCCCGACAGACCGAGCACGGCCATCAACGCGGCCACCACTAGATCGGGCCACGCGCTGTTCAGACCGAAGACGCCGCCTGCAGCCAGCACCACGGCGATATTGCCGATCGCATCGTTGCGCGAGCAGATCCACACCGAACGCATGTTCGCGTCACCGCTCCGGAAGCGGTACAACATCACCGCGACCACGACATTCGCGATCAGCGCCGCAATCCCCACAACGCCCATGACCTCGGCATGGGGCACAGCGCCGTGGAGCGCGCCCCACCCCGCCGCGAGCAGGACATAGAGCCCAAGCAGGGCAAGCGTCGCTCCCTTCAGCATCGCCGCACGCGCGCGCCAGGCTATCGCCATCCCAGCGACACCCAGGCTGATCGCGTAATTGGCAGCGTCACCGAAGAAGTCGAGCGCGTCGGCCTGGAGCGCCTTCGACCCGCCCGTGATCCCCGCGACGATCTCGATCGCGAACATGCCGCCATTGATCGCGAGCGCGATCCACAACGCGCGCCGCCACTTCGGGTCATTGAGGGTGCCCGCCTTGTCGGACGCGCAGCTCGTGCAGGCCATTTCGCCACCTCGATAGAATCGATCTGGCAGCCTATATGCACCCTCTAGTCGCTAGAGGGTCAAGCGCTGTGTCTGATAAACTGACGATCGGGAAGCTGGCTTCGGCGACGGGCACAAAGGTCGAGACGATCCGCTATTACGAGCAGATCGGCTTGCTGGCGGCGCCAGCGCGGTCGGCCGGAAATTACCGGACCTACGAGGGCGAGCATCTGCGGCGCCTGTCCTTCATCCGTAGAGCGCGCGATCTCGGCTTCTCGATCGACCAGGTCCGGGAGTTGATGGGGCTCGCCGATCGACGCGAACAATCCTGTATGGCCGTGGACGTGATCGCCAACCAACATCGTGATGCCATCACGCGAAAGATCGCTGACCTGACGGCGCTCGCGAGCGAGCTGGATGCGCTGATCGACTCCTGTAGCCGCAACACTGTGGCCGAGTGCAGGATCATCGAAGCCTTGGGTCCGAGCGCGGAGGCCCGCTCACACTGAGCGTTTCTAACGGGCGACGCTGGGCTCATGCGCCGATCGAGGCGCGCCGGTCTAAATCAGGGTGCGTGTCGACCCGACTTAGTGTGCCACGTGGCACACCTCCTGTGCAGGAGCGCTGGTCTAAGAAGGCCGTCCCTTGATGCCGAAGGCAACAGCGGGGACGGCCATGTTGCCTTCAACATAGCGCGTCTTCTGCGGCTTTTGAAGAAACAGTTCGCTTACAAAACCGAGGACCGCCTTGAAAGGCGGTCCCGGTGCTAGTTCCCTGATCGGGAAACGGACAATCCGTTGGATGCCGCATGTACCGATTTGATAGGGGTCGCTCTCTGTTGGGACAAGGCTCCTCAAAGGGCCGAATGCGCCACGTGGCACACCAACGGTCATCGAAAGCACGAAAATCGTGAGATGGGCGCTCTCAACGCACGCTAACTCAGCCTGAAAATCGTCAATCTTCGTGCTTTCGATGACCGTTTCCAGCTTCGGTCCTCAAAAGCACGAACGCCTCGCGAGACGCCATAGGCGGCAAGGCGCTACCTCCTGAGCGGCCCGATGTAATTCGTGCTTTTGAGGACCTGAGCAAAGGTGCCGCGCCTGATTTCGTGTCCTTGCGCAACAGCCCGGACCTTGTATCATCGAGAAGCGAAAGCCGATCACGACCAGAGCCCACCAAGCTGCTACTTGGTGGGCTCAAATCATGAAGGCTTGCTACCCGATGATGCCGCCAACGATTCCGATCAGCGTCCGAAATCCCGTAACGGGTCGATCGGTGGTCGTTCGAGGTGCTGGTGCGCTACGCGGCCGATTGATGCTCAGGGATGGTTTGGACCTCACCCGGCCGATCGCCGCGCAAGTTCTTAGGCCCGGTTGCTAACAGTGAGATAGCCAACCTGAAGCTGGCACCCCTCGCAACGGTCGTGGCTAGTAGGCACGCAAGATGGACTATCGCCCACGGCCCCGACCATCACCACTCCGATCCTTGTCTCGCTGTTTGATCCGCTCGCGTTCCTGCTCTTGCTGGCGGACACGCTCGGCGCGGCGCTCGCGCATGACTGCTTCGTAGAGCTTGTTGAGGTGAGGATGCGCGCGCTCAACCCTGGCACGCGCCAGCTCATCGCCGCGGTGACGCCGCTGCCCGGTCACGGGACCGAGATACTCCTTGATCTGACCTAGTCGCTTCGCGAGCTGCGTGGATCGCTGCTGCAACCCGCGCGCGGCCTTCTCCCAACTCGCGCGTGCTGCCTCGTAGGACGGACGCCGCAAGGTTGCCATCAGTCCTTTGGGCGGCAGCGGCTGCTTACGAGCATGATCACCTCTCACCGCCTCATGTCGCCGGTACATTCCATCCGCCCGCACCTGCGCGCGTTGCGCGCGTGCCTGTACGTCCGCCAGCTCGCGTCCGTGTTCGGCCGCCCAGCTCCGCACCACTCCTTCGCGGGTCGGGCGCTGGTCGCCCTGCGGACTTGCCGTCGACCTTTGATACCGCTCCCCTGCCCCACCACGCGTCTTGTCGACCATCGGACGCGCGAGTTCCGGCAACCGGATCTCGCGCCGGTCGGCAAAGGCCCGGGCATGATCCTGGTGACTACGCTCGGGACCATAGTCGCCGGCCATATCCTTTGCCCGATCGCGAGATAGCAAGAGGGCGAGACGGCCTTGATCGGCGAAGTCATCCCGACCATAATGGAGGTGCACGCGGTCGCGGTGACGCGTCATGCCGACATAGCTGCTGTGACGATCCATGCCCGGTGTTGCGAGCGCATGGGCGTCATCTACCGACACGCCCTGCGACTTGCCGAACGTAGCTGCATAGCCGTGATCGAATGCCGCATAAGCCTTCGCGTCGAATTGAACCTGACGCCCACCGTCCAGACGCACCGTCATGCTCCCAGGATCGGCTCGCTCGATAGTGCCTAGCGTGCCGTTCTTGACCCCCAGCGACCGCTCGTTCCGAAGGAACATCAAGCGGTCGCCCGCCGCGAAGTCGCGGGTGCCCCGGTCTGTCGTGAACGCCACGTCCTCGCCAAGTTCGCCACCAGCTCGAAGCCGGCCGCGCGCTTCCTCGTTCAGCTCGCGCACCTCGGCATTGGTATGGGTAAGGATGATCCGTGAACGGTCGGGATCGGCCTGGCGTTGACGATCCCACCCCTCCACCAGCTCGGCCCGCGCCGCCTCGCGCGTGTCGGCGGCATGGACCATGCCATGCGCGGCATAGGCATTCAGCGCCTCGGCCGTCCGTCCCGTGGCGAGCGCCCGCGTTGCTTCCTTCTGCCAGTCCTCCCGCTGCCGGCGAATCTCGGTAATCTCGGCCGCGCCGTGCCGCTCGGTGATCGACCGGAACGCTGCGCCCGCCTCGATCGCCTGAAGCTGCTCGGGGTCGCCCACCAGCACCACCTTGGCCCCGGCGTCACGGGCATGGGACATCACCCGCTCCATTTGGCGCGTGCCGATCATGCCCGCCTCGTCGACCACCAGCACGTCCTTGGGCCCGAGCTGGTCGCGTCCCTGCGCCCAGCCATGCTCAAGGCTGGCGATGGTGCGGGAGGTGATGCCGGAGCCGCCCTCCAGGTTCTCGGCCGCGATTCCCGACAGCGCCGCGCCGCGCACCTGGTAGCCCTCGCGCTCCCACGCCTCGCGCGCGACGCCCAGCATCGCGGACTTGCCGGTCCCGGCATAGCCCACGACCGACGCCAGACCGTCACGGCCGGTGATATGATCGAAGGCGTCGCGCTGCTCGTCGGACAGCGTGAGACCCCGCGCCTCGGCCGCCTCCAGCGCCCCGGCTCGCTGCCGGTGGGACACGCCATGATCTTGGCGCCGCGCCAGCTCGTCGCTGGCCTTCTCCAGCCGCGCCTCGGTCGCGATCATGTCACGGGAGGTGAACCGCTCCTGGTCACGCCCGTCCCTGCCCAGCGCCACCAGCTCGGGGCTGGCGCGAACCGCCGCCATCACTTGGTCGAACTGCTCCTTGCCGTCCGAATGCCGGAACGCGAATGCGGCCAGGTCGCGGGTAGTGAACGTCGCCTGCTGCCGGGTGATGCCGTCGAGCGCGATGCGCGGATCGGCCGCGATCTTCTCGCCGTTCTCGCGCGCGATCCGCCGGTGATCGTCAGCACGCTCGGCATCCTCGCCGCGGTCGAGCCGGCGCATGCCGGCCGGGCCGATCTTATGCTGCGGCTCCAGCTCGATGCCGCGGTCGGCATGGCTGCGATGATCGATCCGCGCCTCAAGCCCCAGCTCGGCCATGCGCTCGTTGACGTGGGCCGCCCATGCCTCGCGCCAGCCTTGCAATAGCTCTCCGCTGTTCCAGTCGCGGTTCTTCTGACCAAAGCCGTCCGGCCCCACGTCGCGCATCGACAGCATGACATGCGCGTGCGGCTTCGGACTGCCGTCCCTCGCCTTGTCCCAATGCACGTTGAGGTCCGCGACCATCCCGCGCTTCACGAACTGCTCGGCGACGAAATCGCGGGTGAGCGCGACGCCCTGCTTTTCATTCATCTCACGCGGGATCGAGAACTCCACCTCGCGGGCGAGCTGAGCATCCTTGCGCTTCTCCCCTGCCTCCACTTCGTTCCAGAGCACGGTGCGGTCGTTTAAACGCTCCGGTGCACCCTGCGGCAACATCACCTCGGAGTGGATGACGCCGGCCTTGTTCGAGAAGTTGTGATTCCGCCCAAGCCGCTCGTCATGCAACTCGGAGGCAGAGCGATAGGCGGCGGATGCGACGGCGCTGGAGCCGTTTGCACGACTGATAATTTTGGCGCTGAAATGATAGATCGCCATTGCGTCCAGTACCATGCACTTTGGAGCGCACGTCGGCAACGACGTATAAGCGCGCACTCACGATCTGCTACGCATCTCCTGACTGACTTCTTCTGCTTTTGGCTTGCGCTCCCCGTCTGCTCTGCCAAACTGCCTGAACAAGGAGAGCATGATGAGCCGTGCCTACGAGGAAGCGATGGAGCGACGCCGCGATGCGTATGTCGCTCAAGCGCTCGGGATCAGCGTCGACACGCTTGATGACTACCCCTTTGATCTGGACGAGAATGCCAGCGACGATGGCGTGGTCTACGGTTGGCGCATTCTGTGGAACGGGGAAGCTCCGCCCGGCGTCGATGCAAACGGAACATCGGGGCTGCTGTGGTCGGATATTCCTGCCGCGCTGGATGAACCCGATGAGGATGATCGCGATGCGTAGGGTGCGCGATTACGATGCGGAGCTGAAGGCACTCGGCGACAAGGCCAAAGCGCTCAAGGCGAAGCGGATCGAACAGCTCGGGACGCTGGTCACCGCAACGGGTGCTGACGCTCTCGATGCTGAAACACTCGCGGGCGTGCTGCTCGACGCGATCGGATCAAAGGATGCGAGCGCGAAGGAGGCATGGCGCGCGAAGGGCGCTGCCTTCTTTCAACGGCGCGGGCGCAAGGGTGGCGGCGCTGCTGCAATCGACGGATCGGGCGCTGCGACTGAACCGCGCGGCGACGCTGCGGACGGAAGCGGGGCAACGGCGAACGGATAGCAGGGGCTGGGTCGTGCAACGCCGCGAGCGCACCCGCCACCTGATCGAGCTGGGTGGCCTCGTCCAGAAGGCCGGGCTGGTCGATCTGGCCGACGACGATCGCGCGACGATCTACGGTGCGCTGCTGGAGTTGGTCGGCAAGGCCAGGAGCGAGGCTGGCGACACGCTGGCATTGTGGAAGCGCCGCGGCAGGCGGGCGTTCGACGCGGAAGAAGCTGACCGGGAGACGGGCGAATGATAACGATCGACCTCGACACGCTGCGAAGCGAAGTCCGCGCGCTCGACTATGTGCGCGGCAGCCCGGCCGAGGACACGATGTGGCGCGAGGACGACGAGGACGCCCGCGCCAACCTCGCGATCGAAGGCATGGCGCTGACGCCTGAGGATGACGCACTGTTCGACATGATGCGCGACGAACGGGTGCCCCCTGCCCTCGCCACCCAAATCCTTCTCAGACTGCTCGGCCATCCCGATGCCGATCCCGCGCTGGCGATCACTCCCGCCGGCGCGAGCCACTGATGCCGGCGCGGATCGGCCCGCTCTGGGCGCTGCTGATCGGCTTCATCGTCCTGATGGCGAGCAATAGCTGGCTCAAAGGCATTTTCGGTGTTGGCGAAATCGCGACCGATGTGCCGTTCCTGCTCACCGGCCTGGTCCTGTTCGGCATCTGGAAGTTCAATCGTCGTGGGCGCGCCCGCAACACGCTGATGGGTTCGGCCCGCTTCGGCGATGGGCGCGACCTGGCGAAGCTGGAAGGCTCGGGCGATCTCGTCATTGGACGGTCGGGCCGTAACAACAAGCTGCTTCGCTATGACGGTCCGGCCCATCTGCTGACGATGGCCCCCACCCGCTCGGGCAAGGGTGTCGGCACGATCATCCCTAACCTGCTGCTTCTCGACCGCTCGGTGATCTGCATCGACCCCAAGGGCGAGAATGCCCGCGTCACGGCCCGCACACGGGCCAGGAAGGGCGATGTGTGGTGTCTGGACCCCTTCGGCGTCTCCGGGCGTCCTGCGGCCCGCTATAACCCCCTGGCGTGGCTCGACGCCGCCAGCCCGGACCTCGCGGAAGATGCACAGACGATCGCCGACGCGCTGGTCCACGACGCGCCGGGACAGTCGGGCGAGGCGCATTGGAACGAGGAAGCCAAGGCGCTGATCGCCGGCATCATCCTACACACCGTCATCCACGAGCTCCCTGCCCTCGCCACGCTGGCGACGGTTCGCGACAAGCTCACTCGCGATCCCGCCGGCTTCGCCGCGCTGCTCACCGACATGCAGGCCAGCGCCGGCGCGCACGGCCTGATCGCGCGTGCCGCCAACCGCCAACTCGGCAAGTCCGATCGCGAGGCGGCCGGCGTGCTGTCGTCCGCCCAGCGGCACACCCACTTTCTCGACAGCCCGCGCATCGTGGACAGCACGTCGGCATCCGACTTCCGGTTCGCGGACCTGAAAGAGCGGCCGGGCACCGTATTCCTGTGCCTGCCGCCCGATCGGCTCGATACCTATGCGCGCTGGCTGCGGCTGCTAGTAAGCCAGGCGGTCACCGACATGGCACGCTCCCCTGCCCGGCCGGAACGCCCGGTCCTGTTCATGCTCGATGAGTTCGCCGCGCTTGGCCGCCTCGATCCTGTAGAGCGCGCGATGGGCTTGATGGCGGGTTACGGGATGCAGCTCTGGCCGATCCTTCAGGACATGCACCAGCTCAAGGCGACCTACGGCGAGCGCGCGGGCACGTTCATGTCGAATGCCGGCGTGATCCAGACGTTCGGGGTCAACGACCTTGCCACCGCCGACATGCTGTCGCGCACGATCGGCGACACCACCATCGAATATGAGACGTTCGGCACGTCAGGCCCGGCGAGCATCTTCAGCGACGGTACCCGTTCGGAAAGCGCCAGCGGCCACGTCGCGGCCCGCCGATTGGCGACGCCTGATGAAATCATGCGGATGAATTCCGATGATCTCCTGCTGCTGCGGCAGGGGCAGCATCCGCTCGTCGTCGGTAAAATCCGTTACTATGCGGAGCGCGAGTTCGCCGGGCTCTATGATCCGACATGATCCCACACACCGGAAAACCAGACGATAGGCGTCGGGATAGCGCCCCTCCCGCCCCTCAATCTGCGCGACGCTGACAGTCACACACCGCCGAATCGGCTTGGCTTTTCCCGGAAAGCCTGCGGCCGATAGGCCGCCTCTGTGACGGCGTTAGCCGGCACGCATCAAAGGTGCATTGGCCTGTAGGCCAATTCCGCATGCCCTTCTTTCGTTGGTTGAGCGGTGTGTCGCGGTTAAATGATTCTGTTAAATAGGAATCGTTAAGAAGGTTAAGGCTCAAAAATGAGCCAAAAAAGCGAGGACTTCTGCGGCTTTCCAGATAGGTCCGGTGTGTGATCCCACGTGATTCGGTGTGTGATCCCACGATAGCTCGGTGTGTGATCCCACGATGCTTGGGTGTGTGATCCCACGATAATCAATTGGCTATTGGCACCGCGATTACTGTCAATTCCGCACTCCTACCGTTCCCTCCGAGACGGTTCGGATCGTGCCCTGCTCACGACGGTGTGTGAAACCACGATAGTCAGCGTCCGCCGGCGAGCCTATCCATAAGGTCGTCCACCTCGGTCGCGCGGCGGCGATCGGCGTCGAAGCGATGCCGCCGTTCCTGTTCGGCCTCCAACCTGGCTGTCAACGCCAACGCCTCTGCCTCCCCCCGAAGACGGAACAGCACAGCAGGGCTACCATCTATCGTCGTCGTCAGCTCCATCGCATAATCGGGGAGTTGGTCGGCCTCCACCACCTTACGGAGCATCCGGTTGAACTCCTTAGGCTTGCTGTCGCTGCCGGTCTTGTCGCGCAGCACCTCCACCCGGCATGTCCACCCGCCCTTCTGGTTACCGGCGTGTTTGCGCGCGATCCGGTACAGGGCGCGTTCCAATCCGCCAGTGAGCAGGAAGTAGTCCTGGTGCATGGTGAGAAGCGATCTCTCTCCCATGATGCCCTCATAGACCCAATCGGACAGGGTAATGGTCATGCCCCGGGGCTGGTCCGTCTCAGGGTCCACCTCCAGCGTCCATTTGTCGAGCCAGTTGAAGCCGGCCTTGGTACGCCGCTTCGGAGCGCGGATCGAAGTGGATATGGAGGTCGTCTGGAGCCGTTGCAGCGCCGCTTGCAATTCCTGATAGGCTCGGCCGCTGGTATCGCGCTTGATCGCTCGAAGCAGGTCGTAGGATGTGGTTTTGAGGGTCCGAGGAAGGTCGTTTACCCCCTGCTCCCGCATCCGATTAAGAGTGGAGGCTGCCCATATGAGGATGTCGGCATCCCAGATGGTCGCCATGCCGTAGGCCGGGATCGCCTCGATCTTCACCCACGTCTCGCCGTCCGGGCTGCTGTACTCGATCGGCTTCACTCGCTTACGCTTCTGGAGCGAGAAGAACGGTCGTTCCATAGTCTCCCGCTGATCCTTGAGCGGAAGATCGCCCATCAACGGGATGAAAAGGTCGAACTCGGGGTTAGGGTTTTGACGTTTGGTCACTTAGCATCAATCCTGCCGTTCTGCATTTATGCAGGTGTGCACATTATCAAGAACGACCGAACTGCTTATCGGCCTCATACTTCGCGACTAGCTCACTGATCGCTTCGGCAAGAAGGTCCTGGTGGCTGCGCCTGGTTCTCGCCGCCAGCACCCTGAAGGCTTCGGCCGTGGGATCGGCCGGATCAAAGTAGGCTCCTAGGTGGTACTTGCCAGGTCGCTTGCCGCTTGATCGCGTTGCGTTCACCGGCGGTGCCGAGGGAGCGGACACATTCTCCTGCTCGGCCTCGGGACGCGATTGGGGTGTCATCGCTGGGGCTAGCAAGGAAGTCCGCTTTGCCATGTTCAAGCCTTCACATTTGCAGGTGTGCAAGGCATCAGATCATCAAATATGTGTTTTTGCAAGGCTGCAACTTCTTGCGCTGCCTTACCCTTGGGCTCATGCTCGATGACGCCGAGACCGTAAGGCCATGCTGCTCGGTAGGCACTCCGCTCCCGCAATACCGCGCGTGCCACACGCAATCCGGTCGCTTCGGCAAGTGTCCGAGCATCATCCAGCAGCGTAGTTGCCGTTGGAGGAGCCGCGTTCAGCACGACCACACCCATTCTCCCGGTGCTGGTGATAAGCTGCGCAGTCCGCTTGATCGCGTCCAAGTCGATCAGCGAGGGGCGGCACGGAATGACGACGAGGTCAGCACGCTGCGCCGCTGCCGCGGCCTCTGAACCGGCAGCTGGCGGCGTGTCGATGATGGTAAGAGCGAAACCGTTGGCCTCAGCCGCGTCGATCGCCTGGTTGAGCCTGCGCGCACTGATTGGTTCGACATGGGGCAGTTCGGCCGTCCGCCGTTCGCTCCATGCGGTCGCGCTCTCCTGCGGATCAAGATCGAACAAGGCCGTTTTGATCCCGGCCGCTTGGGCCGCAACCGCGAGATTGACCGCTAGCGTCGTTTTGCCAACGCCGCCCTTCTGAGCTGCAAGCGTGATTATCTGCACGTGTGCACACCTTCAATTATGTCTTTTTGATATTATGCAGGATAGCAGATTAGCACAACCCAGGGAGGACAGGCCTGCCACTGAAAGCGAGCGGGGCCAGTCACTGGCCTCCGCGCCCTACTTCAATCCCGCCGCGCGGCGACGGAGCAACTCGCGGGTGTTAAATCAGTACGCGCTCCACCTCGTCCAGGCTGACCGCATCGTGCCGCCGATCGTAGAGCTGGGTTGTCCGGGTAGAGGCATGGTTCGCCATGGCAGCGGCCTTCTCTAACGTGCCCCCATTCTTTAGGTAGGCGGTTATCCCAGTGGCCCGAAACGAGTGGTTGCCGATCGCGGTCCTGATCCCGGCGATAGAAGCGCGACGCCTCACCATCTGGAACGCATTGGCTTGGGGCAGGGGGGTTGTGCTTAGCTGACCCGTGCCCCGCGCGATCGTCCGGAACAGCGGTCCCTTGCGATCGTCGCCAAGCTCGCACCCGTCGATATAGGCGTACAGGTATGCCTCCAAGCTGTGGTGGCAAGGCATCTCATGCCGCTTGCCGCCCTTCTCGTGCAGCCGCACCCAAAGGCGCCGATCCTGCACATAGGCGTCTTCGACCCGCATCCCGAGCGCAGCGCCAATCCGCGCGAAGCTGAACACCATCAACGCGATCAACGCTCGATCACGCAGCCCCGCCGGCGTGGTCACGTCGATGCTATCGAGCAGTCGGCGCGCCTCCTCAGGCGCCAGCACCGGCGTCTTGCCCCGCTTCACACTATGGCTCGGCCCACGCACCGATCCGGCCGGGTTCACCGGCACGACCTGGCCAATCACCAGCCAGTCAAACAAATGCCGAATGCCAGCGAGCTTCTGTTTGACGGTCGGCGCGCTCACTGCACTCCTTAGTTCCTCGATCCATGCAGCGACGTGTAGCGGCTCAATATCGGCCAGCGCCCGCACCTGACGAGCATCGCACCAAACCAGGAAGTCGCTGGCGGCACGCATGTAGGCCTTGCGCGTATGAGCGTTACGGATCGCCACGGCGAAAAACTCAAGGAAGCGCCGCTGCGCATGTGCCTCGGCCGATGCGACCAGGGTAGGGAGGGTGAGGGTAGGCCCGAGGCGCGCAAGCTGCGTTGTCATTCGAAAAGGAATACCAACTCACCAATATTGTCTGTCTGCACCACGAAAACCCCTGCTTCGCTTCGGGCATTGGCGTAGATGGTATTTGTACCGCCCAACCGCATATAGAGGTCGCCTCCTGCATGAACCCCCTTGAGGGTCACGCCGGCCGTGTTAGCGAAACCGGCGACGTTACTGATCAGTGCACGCAGTTCCTCGTCCGTCAGGTTATCGAGGTCCCGGATCTTGCCTTGCATTGGTCGCCCGGGCGTCCGCAGCGCCATGGCCGTATCGACCATCAATTTGGCGGCTTCGTCCATCATAGCAAAAGTACCTCCTACATCCGATAAAGGACATTATCATATATAGCCGGTGAGGAAAGGTGGCTCGTGACTGCCCGATCAAAGGGGCTGCGAACCGGGCGTTCGTTCCATCAACCGACATGCGAGATATGACTCGCCCCACCGGGTCGCAAATGTCTCCGACACCTCGAACCACCCGGCGCCCGGCCCCCCGGCACCATGATATGCACCCATGCATGAACATTGGCATTCGTGCCCTTGCGCGTTCATGCATTGCGACGCGCACTTCTCCTGCTCACGATAGGGCTGGATGATGTAGAGCTTCGAATATTTGCCAAGAATGTGATTCACGAGATCGCTGAACCAATCTTGCGCCACTTCCCACCCTTTATAACGTTCGAGCCAATCCGGACTCCGGCCCGTTGGACGGACTACTTGCAGGAAAGCACGTGCTAAGCGCCGGTCCTCAAAGGTTCTGCTGGAGTGCGGCAATTTGACAATGAGCCTGTAGCCTTTGCCTTTGCGGACAATGACCGGAATTTGGTTCTGCCTCCATATGCGCCGGAGATCGTCTGGTGCGCTTTGGTCCATTTCGCCTTTACGCCCCGATCTCTTCACCCCAGAATTTTAATGGCGATTACCACGGTAGGGACACATAGAGTTCTCGGACAATGGCGAACCGTTCATCGAACGCAGGCAGGTCCGACAATTCCAGCTTGAGCGTATCCCAATCAGCCTGCGCCCGCTTTGTAATTTCCGGATCGTCGATCGACGTTATGGTAGGCTCGATGCTACGGGTACGGCATTTATCCACGAACGTCGTGAGTATCTTTGCCCGATCACTGTCGGTCAGCGGATTAGTCTCAGCAAGGAATGCGATGTCATAGACATCCTGACGCCGGTATCGATTCCGAATGGGCTGCTGGAGCAAGGCCCGGAACTTCTCGGCGATCAGCTCATGCAAAGTGAACGCGCGCACAGCAACGCCGGCATCCGTGAGGCTCAGTTCTTGAAAGGCATAGACCTGATCGCGGAAGCTGATCTCCATATCCAAAACGCGAGTAGCCTGGCCAGCGTCGAGCCATTTTTCCTCTCCTGATCCCCGCACCGCCGAGCCGATCCGCACAAGCAATGCTGGAAAGTCATATTGCTCGAAGTTCTTAGCTCGCGGCATCTTTTTGACCGCCTGCACACGACATAGCAGATCGACATAACCGAGGCTGATCGCCGTTCTCGGCAAAAGTGCGTTCAGCTCCTCGACGATGAGCTGGGCAAAAGTCTCGGGATCAGCGTCCGCGCTGAAATCCACATCCCCCGTCACCCGCTCGCTTTTGAAGGCAAGCGCCATGACCGCCCCGCCTTTCAGCACCAGGGTTTCTTTCAGGTTCGGCGCGACGCCGATCGCGGCCAGGACGACTTCCGTCACCTGCCGGTCACGATAGCGAACCAGGTCGGTCTTTGCAGCTTCCACCCAAGCGCGCACGTCGACATCAACAATCTCGGTTCGCTCTCCCTCGGGAGCCTCGTCAATTTCAGACATTCAGAGAAATCATCCATCGTTCGGAATAGGTCGGAGCATATGGTGCGTCCGGGTCGAGTTTCCTTGACCCCCCACGCTGGGCGAACTGCTCCCAGCCGTCGATCCGGCTATCTTCAACCTCCAGTACCTCGGATAGCAAGTAACCTGCGCGGACCTTCACCATTTTGGAATCGAATTTTTCGACCTCATCGATGATCTGGTCCGCCCATTGTTCGGCCTCCTGCTCCCAAATGTTGATCACATGGCGGATACCGCCACACAGCGCCGGCTCAGAGAGCATGTCTCCAAAGGTGCGTCCAATAGATGTGATTCGTGTCTGCTCCCCGCGAATTTTTACAGGCGTTGCAGGGTGGCTAGATTGGTGCAGGATAACTGGTCGACGACGCAATTCACCCTTGAACCCCAAGCGCAGTAGCAGGGGATGCCCCTCGTCAGGTGGGCCGCCAAAATCCTCAACCATCTTCCGATCGCGCAGCATGTTCCAAACGGGTCTTGCCGGCGTCGTGAGGTGCAACGCCTCGGGGCTACGATCAGTCAGGCCGTAGCGCTGCATCGCCGAAAGGTGAGAAACGTAGCAGAAGGGATCAACGATACAGGCCACCTCTTCAGCCGACCCATTCCGCGTGGACTGAACCACACGCCAAACGCCAGAGTGAAAGTCGGCATCTGCCGTTAGGGACTTACGAGCTTCAAGGCGGCGGAGAGAGTTCCGCGCACGGGTCTGGTCCCAGCCAGCGGGTAGCCGCTTTAACGGCTCACCGGCCCACTCTTTGGCCTCAAACAGCTTCCGGCCGAGGGTAAAAAACTCGTAATCGGTGACGATCGGCGCATCATGCTCGAGCAGGGCTTTATCGAGGCCATCATTGAAATTCATACCGTAGCGATATCCCTATGTCCTAAGGACATAGGGATATCGCTACTAGCAGTCAACGGTTTTGCGCTCTCCCCTCGCCGCCACATCTCTCTTGACACATGCCACACGGAACCGCATATGTCCTAAGGACATATGCGGTTCCGTGTAGGTCTAATTATGGTGTCTAGCTGTTTGTCTGTCAGCGTACCAGTTGAAGCTTAGGTGTGCGTGGTGCGGTCGTTGATGGCACCGCATCACTATGCAATCCCATCACCGCCAGCCCAAAGACGAGGCGGTCAAGTTCGTCCGGCTCGATATGAAGAGCCGCTGCAACATCCGCTTTCGTCATCCCATCCTCGCGCAACGCCGCGAAGATTTTCGGGATCACCAAAGACATTTCTCGCTGAGCACCTTCAGGTTCCGCCGTGCGGTAACCGCGCTGACCCATATCGATGCACAGTCCGCGATAATTCCACTCCGATAGAAGCCCAAGCGCCTGCAACCGATAGGCCAAGGCTCCCACGGATACGATCCAGTGATGCTTTAAGCGTATAAGTGTCTCCAGCGTCGGCATCATCGGTGCGTGCGCCAGGACACTCCCGCGAGGCATGAGAAATGCCGATGCAAATCGGTTAGCCTCTTGCTCGGCCTCACGACCTCTTGGTTCGTCATGCCGATGAAGAACGAGATGCCCAAGCTCATGCGCAGCATCGAACCGGCTGCGTTCCGCCGACTTTTGAGTGTTCAGGAACACGAATGGCGTCGCCTCCCGCCAGAGGGAGAATGCATCTACCTCCGCCGTATCCTCTGCCATCGAATAGACTCGAACCCCTTTGGATTCGAGCAGATGGACGACGTTGCGGATTGGCTTCTCGCCGAGCAACCAATGCTGACGCAAGACCATGGCGGCCGTCTCCGGGTCCTCTTCCCGAAGATCAAGCAGATCAGGTTGCGGCAACGCGAAACGCGCTTCAATCCAATCGTTTAATAGGAACGCCAAAGCGCCAGAAGCCAGAGCGGCTTCACGACGCGACGCTGCCATGCGCGCCATAGAGCGAAAGCTCGCAGTGCGGTTGGTCGGCTCATGCAAATCGGCACCGGCAAAGAAAGCGGCCGGAAAGCGCAGTGCCACAGCGATACGGCCGAGCGTGTCACCGCTTGGTTCGTAATCGCCGCGCTCATATCCTGTGACGCTGCGCAGATCGACGCCGATACGTTCAGCCAATTGGGTTTTGTTCAGCCCGCGCCGTTTGCGGGCCACTCTAAGACGCGAAGGGGAAAACATTGCCTCACGCGCGACGCTGAACGTCGATGTCGATGTCCGGACCAAAGTCCGGTGCCGGCATCCTAGCGCCTTCGGGGTCGAGTGGCTGGGAGCCTAAAATAATACGCTCGCGCCAGCTATCGATATGATCCTTTTCGTCCATGCTCACCGGCAACGACAGCTCGGCTCGAAGTTCCGTAGCGTCGGCATGAAACAGCAGGACATAGGTGAGGCATTCTGCCTCCTCCTTAGGAGCCGGTTCTGGGGTCGTTTCAAAAAGGTCGAGTTGCTCCACGTTAGCGTGGATCACATCAGCTGTGCGCGGCCCCTTGTCCCGCTTGGTGCGAGGAAATCCACGTGCGCTACCTGTCGCCTCATCGCCGGACGACACGGAGATGGCGATGCGGCCGTCCGGACTCAGGATGGTGGAGAACATCTGCTCATCCACCCGCGTCCATCCCAACACGACCAGCTCGTCACGCAACGTCCGAAGCGTCTCGTTCCAATGATAGAAGCCAGCCGCGATCGGTGCATCATTCGCCGTACGGGAAATTCGGGACAAATAACCTGCGCGAACCGCCCGCATCAACGGCGATGCCGTCAACCCGAGACGCGCCAGCGCCGCATCGACCTCTTCCGGCCTGTCATGGATCATGGTCTTGAGCATCGCACACCCCTCGTTTCCGATTTTTCTACATCGATCGATGTAGAAAAACAAGAAGCGGCGTGATGCTGATTGCTAAGGTAGACCTTTTTTACCTCAGGCTGTCGCAAGCTGACATATTCGACACGCGGTTCTGACACCTGCAAACCCATGCAAATGCGAGGTCGCGCGGACCGGCCGCAACCGGACGATAATGGTCAGTCCTGAACGATGCTGGGTGGGAAGTCGCGCGCAGCATGAAGGGCGAGCGAAGTGAGGAGCGGGCGGGGGGCATACCCCCCAAAAGGCGGCGACCAATTATCCCTGCAAAAGGGTCCGATTAACACCGAAGCTTCGGAGGTAAGGGGAGCCCGGTTAACACCACCCAGCGGCTCCCAGAGGGGGGTCCGATTAACACCACCCAAGCCGCGGAGAACGACGGGGGCTGTTAAGAAACCTACGCTCTCTGGCCCGCCTGTCCCGATTGGGATGGTATTTCGGGATTATGGAAGTAGATCGGTTAGCCGGTTCCACCTGAGACATCAGGAGCCACTTTGGGGTCCGGGTCCTGCGCCTTGCCGGTCGCGGGTGCCACCTTCTGGCTCGGCATAGCGGTGAGATAAGCAACGATCGCATCGACGTCCTTCTCGGCCACTGGCGCCTTATACACCTCACGCATCTTGGTGACGGTCGCCTTCCACTGATCCGCCGATAGCGCAGGCTGGGTCAGCGCCATGCTGGCTGAGTGGCACGAGGTGCAATTGGCATTGATGACGTCGGCGTGCGGACCGTCGGGGTAGGTCGCGTCGTCGGCCGGCAGGTCGACGCTGGTCGAGGCAAGCGAGAAGCCGCGCGCTGACACGCTGGCGGCCGGTGCCGGCTCAGACATCTCGGAGATCGGAACGGGCGCCTTGCGGCTGCTCGGCGCGCCGATCGAGACGAGGATGATGCCGGTCAGGCCGATCAGGCCAGCAGCCATCATGCCGGGAGACGGAGTCTTCATGATTTGCTCGCTCCTCAGGCCGCGATGATGGTGGTGGTTTCAATGTTGCCGCGCATGAACCCGCCGGGATTCCAGATCGGCTTCATCGGCTGAGCGACACCGTTGGTGTTCCAGCAGCGCACCATGATGGGGTTAGGCCCGCGTCTCAGCGGCACCCGCCCGTCCCAGCGCCGGAAGCTGTACCTGCCCTCGTCCGCTCCGAGCGTCGTCCTGTACCAGGTGCGGCCACCGTCCGACGACACATCGACCTTGGCGACGCCGCAATCGCCGCCCATTGCGATGCCGCCGACCGGGATCGACGCTTCATAGGCGATCGCCTGACCATCGGGCAGGCTGGTCATCCAGCTACGCGGGATCATGCGATTGATCGGTACGGTCGGGAAGTCCTTGGCACCGGGCGCGACATTCGCGCCGGGTGTCGCGGGGATCTTGTAGGCCTTGGCCATCCAATACTGGTCGTCAGGGCCGGGCAGTACCTCGATCGCGTTCAGCATCTTGACCCAATAGGTCGAGTACCAGCCCGGCACGATCAGCCGGCAGGGAAAGCCGTTGAGGAGCGGCAGTTGCTCGCCGTTCATGCCGAAGGCGATCATGACCTCGCCGTCGCGGGCATGGTCGATGTCGAGTGCCTTCTCGAAGTCAGGAGCGCCCGCCACGACCGGCTGATCGAGAGCGCCGAAGCGCACCTGCACCGCGCCTGCCTTGACCCCGGCGAGGTCGAGCACGTCGCGCAGGCGAACGCCGAGCCACTTGGCGTTGCCCATCGCGCCATTGCCCCATTGCGCGCCGGCGACGCGCGGCTGGAACAGCCCGCGGCTGTTGCCCGAGCACTGGTTCACCGCCGCCATCTCGACCCGTGGAAGGCGCAGCAGCTGAGCGAGGCTGATCGACAGCGGCCGATTGACGTGGCCGAAGACGTTGAGGCGGAAACTTTCGACGTCGATCGAGGTCGGTATGTCGGCCCAGTGCCAGCGGACGAAGAACTGGTCGTTGGGCGTGAACACCGACTTGTCGAAGACCTCCATCGGCGTCTCCAGCAAGGGTGGATGGACGCGCTGGAGGATCATGCTGCCCTTGCCGGGAAAGGCGCTGGTCATCGGCCGCTCGGCATTGCCGCCGGGCAGCTTCAGGTCGACGAGCTGCTGCGCCAGTGCCGGCGCGGCGGCAAGGCCGGCGGTGCCGAGCGCGGCATGGCTGAGGAAGCGGCGACGGCTGGTCTCACTCGCCAGCCCGGCGTCGAAATTGTCCATGACAAGGCTCTCCTGTGGCCAGTCACGCTGGCGGATCGAAGGGGCATTCTGCAAGTGATCGGACCGACTGATCCGATCATCATGGCGGATCAGTTCGGGGTGGCGATGCAGGGCGAGACGAACAGGTTGCCCCGCCATGCACCGGCTAGCGTCTTGGCACCGACCAGCAGCCACATCGCCGCGAGCGCAACCGTCAGCACCGTGCCGACGATACCGAAAAACATAAGGTTCAGCGTCGTGCCGAGGCGGAAGGTGGCGACGGTGTAGACGCCGAGCGGGAAGGTGTAGCCCCACCAGCCGAGGTTGAACGGCACGCCCGCGCGCCAGTAGCGGATGGTGATAAGCGTCGCGAGCGCCAGCCACCACAGGCCGAAACCCCAAAGGCAGAGCCCGGCGACAACGCCGATCCCCTGCGCGACGGTGCCGACGCCGGCTAGCCCGTGCGCGGTGAGGATCGCCGGCGCATCCGCGCCGAGCACCAGCATGCCCAGAGCACCCGTGCCGATCGGCCCCAGCGCCAGCCAGGAAGATGCCGCCATGCTTTCATGCGGCAACTTGTGGAGTGCCATGCGCAGGATGAGGATGGCGAGGATGCCAAACGCGACCGGCACCGAATAGGCCCACAGCACATAGGAGGTCGCGAGCGTCACTATCTGCGCGTGGGGATCGGTTAGATGCGGCGCGAGCAGCCCGCCGCTGGCGCCCGCCACTTCGGCAGCGACGACCGGCAGCAGCCATACGGCGGTCATGCCGTCCAGGCTGTGCTCGTGGCGGGTAAACATCAGGTAGGGGATCAGCACGCCGCAGGCGAGCGACATGGCGACGTCGATCCACCACAGGATATGCGCGACCGGCACGATGCCATTTCCGAACCGCGCGATGCCGAAGGCGAGACAGCCGTTGATGATCGTCGCCAGCCCCATCGGAATGGTCCCGATGAACATCGACACGGTGTTGTGCCCGAAGATGCGCCGCGCCTCGTGCCCGAACATCACCCAGCGCGCGCCATAGAGGCCGGCGAACAGCGCGAAGAGCGCGATATTGAAGAACCACAACACCTCGCCGACAGGTTTAAGCGAAGGCCCGATGCCGGGCACCTGCGGCAGCGCGAGGGCAAGGATGCCCGTGCCCATCGTCGCGGCGAACCAGTTGGGCGTGAACTGGCGGATCATCTCGCGGGGGTGATCGAGCCGGCTGAGCGGCTTGAGGCCGCTGAGAACGGAGTGCGTGTCGGCAGTCATGCGACCTGCTCCTTGATGAGATCCGTCAGCGCGTCGGCCGCGCGGGTGCGATAGCGTTCCTTGTGGCGCAGCGCGTGAAAGGCGCGGTCGGGCAGCCCGAGCGGCAGCTCGACGAGATCGCCAGCCTTGAGCGCGCGCGCGACGACCAATCGCGACAAGACGGCAACGCCGGCACCGGCCTCAACGGCGGTGCGCACCGCCTCGTTGGACGGCAGCGTCATCGCTATCGTCAGCTGAGCCGGATCAAACCCGCGCGTTCGCAGCACGTCCTCGAAAGTCGAGCGCGTACCCGATCCCTGCTCACGGACGATCCAGCGTGTAGTGCGCAGCCAGGCCTCGTCGATGCGTTCGGCTTCCTCGCGGCCGACCAGCACCATTGGGTCATGCCCGACATTCCAGTGGGCAAGCGCCGGTTCGTCCACCTCGCCCTCGACAAAGCCGAGTTCCGCCGCGCCGCTCAACACCTGCGCTGCCGCGCCTTCGGTGTTGTCGATCGCCAGCTCGACCGCGATCTGTGGGTGGCGTTCGTGGAAGGCGGCGAGCTTTGCCGGCAACCAATAGCTCGCGATCGTCTGGCTGGCGACGATCCGCAACGAACCACGCGCGAGCCCGGCATAGTCCGCGAGCATCGTCTCGGCATGCGCTGCCCGCCCCAGCACCGCGCGCGCTTCCTCCAGAAAGCCGCGGCCTGCCTCGGTAAGCTGGATGCCACGCCCGACGCGGTGGAACAGCGGAACGCCGTAGCGCGCTTCGAGGGCCGCAACCGCCCCGGAGGCAGCAGACTGCGTGACGTTCAGCGCCTCCGCTGCCTTGGTGACGTGTTCGCGCTCCGCGACACCGACGAATATTCTGAGCTGCTCCAAAGTCATGCAGCATATATCGCGTACTTAGATCGATACGACCAACCGTTTGATATGGTCATTCCAATCTGGATATCGGAATGGTCGGCAGCCTTTCGTCTGCGATGGTCTCGAAGACTTGAAGCGTTACGCGTGCCCGCGACGTTTGATCGTCCATGACCGATATGATCGAGCGCAGTTCTGATCCCTACAATGCCGAGCCGACGCCCGGTGCGTTGATCGAGCGGTTCCTGACGCCGCAGGCGCTGTTCTACGTGCGCAGCCACGGGCCAGTGCCGGATCTGCCCGCCAATCATCGGATCGAGGTGAGCGGGAGGGGCATGGCGAGCCGCTTCTTCTCGGTGCAGGAACTGAAGAGCACGTTTGCCACGCGCACGGTAACGGCGGTTCTCCAGTGCGCC
The DNA here is from genome assembly GCF_019429535.1 of Sphingomonas citricola. Classification (GTDB taxonomy): domain Bacteria; phylum Pseudomonadota; class Alphaproteobacteria; order Sphingomonadales; family Sphingomonadaceae; genus Sphingomonas; species Sphingomonas citricola. Next base: position 21,290 of record NZ_JAHXZM010000010.1, read on the forward strand.
GGCAACCGGCGTACCGATCTCCAGCAGGTCGCCAACACCTCCGGCGATCCGTGGGACGTAGGCGCGATCGGCAATGCGGAGTGGACCGGCGTACGCTTGGCCGATGTGCTCGATGCGGTCGGCGCGCCGGATGCGTCCGAGCTGTTCGTGGCGTTCACCGGCGCGGACGAGGTGGACGTGGAGGGTGAAGAAGCCTTGTTCGGGGTATCGATCGCCATGAGCAAGGCGCGGGAGCCCGACGTACTCCTCGCCTGGGCGATGAATGGCGAGCCGCTGACGCCCGAACATGGCGCCCCGCTCCGCATGGTGGTGCCTGGCTATGCCGGGGTCCGCAGCGCCAAATGGCTGACACGGATCGAGGTGCGTGAAACGCCCTCCGAGGCACCGATCCAGGCGCACGACTACAAGCTCTTCCCCGCCGCTGTGACGAGCGACACCGTCGACTGGAGCCAGGGTCTGACGATCAATGCCATGCCGCTCAACGCCGCGATCTGCTCGCCCGGTGCGGGCGAGAGTTTGGCCGCCGGAGAGGTGCGGATTGAGGGATATGCCATTGCCTATGACCGCCGTATTTCTCGGATCGAAGTGTCGGTGAACGGCGGTCGCGACTGGCAACAGGCGACCTTCGCCGATCCGGAGACGCGCTGGGGCTGGCGGCGCTGGATCCTTGACGCCACACTTGCCAAGGGACGCCAGCACCTTGTCGCCCGTGCCTTCGACGAGACCGGGCAGGGACAGCCCGAGCGGCCGGATACGATGTGGAACTTCGCCGGCTATCTGTGCACCGCCTGGCATCACGTTCACGTGCTGGTCGAATGATCGAAGCATCAGCGGCACCGGACGTCGCTTTCTGGATCGATGCGATTGGCCGGCTGGTGGTGGCGACCGCGGCCGGGATGGTGCTCGGCTGGGAACGCTCGCGTGAGAACCGGCAGATCATGGGCCTGCGGACGCTGGGTCTGGTCGGTCTGGCGAGTTGCATCGCCGTTCAGGCGATCGTGCATAGTGGCTTGCCGAACGTGAACGCCGATGCCGCAGGACGGGCGATGCAGGGCATTCTGTCCGGCGTCGGCTTCATCGGTGCCGGTGCGGTGCTGCGGGTCGGCCAGGGTCAGGAAGTGCATGGATTGGCGACCGCCGCGTGCATCTGGGTGACAGCCACGATCGGCGCGGCAGCAGGGTTGGCGGTGTGGCCGCTCATCATCGGCGGGGTGAGCCTTGCAATGCTCGTCCTGTTCGTCGGCGCGCCGCTGGAACGCCGCATCCGCGAGCGAGCCCGTCTGACGCCGGCCGAGACCGACAGGAAGGATGTCGAGCGCAAGCCGTGATCGCGCTGGACCGCCCGGTGCCCGTCGGCGCCGGGAGGCGGCAAGGCGCTATCAGGACACAAGCGCGGCATCTGCCTGACGCCGGACTTCATCGGCGATCGGATGCAGTTCGGCCGCGGGTCGCTCGCCCACCACACTATAGCCGATCCCGTCGACCGCCCATGTGACCCGGCCCATGGTCCCGCTGGACGTGCTGGTCATGCTCGCGGTCTTGTCGATCTGCATGGGCCTCGTCAGCACCGCAAGTTTCGACGCTTGCGGTCCGTCGTAGAGGAGCAGTGCCGCAGGGCCGTGGGGCGTCGCGACCAGTCGCCCCCCGCCATAGCGATAGCCGGCCGTGCTGAGGTCCGGGATCGTGACGCGCTCACCCAATCGAGCGGAGGTCCATCGGATCAGCATGGCGCGCTGGTCGGGGCCGATCTCCGCCGGTCGTATCCGGTCGGCGGCATAGACACGGAAATTATCACTCGCCTCGTTGGCCAGCGCCGCGATGCCCGCGCGGGGTTCGCCGCTCCACCGCGCGCTCGACCAGCCACCGCCAAACCCCAACGCCAGCAGAAGTGACGCGGCGATGGCGAGCTGCCAACGCGGTTGCCGTTGCCGTCCCCTGATCGCTGCCACGCGCATCGTCGCCGGGATCGGTTCATCCGCGACGGGGGCGAACAGGGATGCAAGGGCTCGCGCCTGCTCCGCCTGCTCTCGCACACGGGCATGCACGTCCGGCTGGCCTTCAAGATAGGCGTCGACCAGGCGCTGCCGCTCGGGCGACAGCCTGCCATCGATCCATGCGGCCAGATCGTCCTCGCCGATCGGGCTGGTCATTGCACGCTCCTCAATCGCGGCCGTTCACCCTCCCGGAGGAGGGTCGCCAGACGGTCGCGCCCCCGCGATATGCGCGACATTACCGTGCCCAGCGGCACGCCGACTACGGCAGCGACCTCCGCATAGGGCAGGCCCTCGACCGAGACCAGGAGCAGCACCGTTCGCTGTTCTTCAGGCAACGCATCAAGCGCGCGCAGCAGGTCGCGGTGGTGCAGGCCTGTGTCCTGATCGGCCGGGCGGCCGAGCGCGGCGTCGTCCACGAGGTGGAGCGGAACCGCCGTACCTCGCCGGCTATGCTGCCGCTGATGATCGACCAACAAATTGTGCAGGATCGCATAGACCCACGGGCGGACCTCCGCACCCCGTCGCTGTCGCCAGCGCCCGACCGCGCGCTCCAGGCAATCCTGCACCACGTCATCCGCCATCACCCGGTCGCGCAACCACGACCGGGCATAGCGGCGCAGCCCGGGGATCAGCGGTTCGATCGCGGCGGCAAGCGGGTCCATCTCAGTCGCGCTGCACCTGCACGATGCGCCCCGGCGCGCCGTTCACCACCTCCGCAACCGCCAGAAAGCGCCGGGGTGTCGCGGTGCTGCCCTGAACGATCTGGCGGATCGGACCCGATGCGTTGACGATCGCCGCACCTGCCGGGTTGCTCATGAAGTTCGCAAGCGGCTCTACAGCGCCGCTGCCGTCCGCATTGGCGGTCAGTACGAGCATGTAAGGCTTCTTGGGCTGCAAACCGGTAACGGCACTCTGCACGACCTGAATGATGCCCTGGTCGAAGAGGGTGATGCTGCTTGCCGTACCTTTGCCGCCAATCGGCCCCATGGTCAGATGCAGCGCCTTGCCCGCTGTGCCGAGCGGCTGGAGATTGTCGGTGCCGGGGCCTGTCGGAACTGCGTTCGACACATAGGCGATCGCCTGCGGTGCCTGTCCGACCGGCACGGTAGCGACGACCGTGTTGCCGGCAGTGTCGATCGCGGCCAGCTCATCGGAATTCTCTAGCCCGACATAAACGCGCCGGCCGTCGCCCGATGGCCAAACACCGTGCGGCATCTTGCCGACCGGAATTGTTGCCACCGGCGTGAAGTCGGACGTGCGGAACACCTTGACCACATTCTCTCCGCCGACCGTCACATACGCGAACTGCCCCTTGGCCGTGCGGGCGAAATTGACATGGTTCGTGATAGGCCCGGTATCCAGCACCTTCAGGATCGCGAAGGGTGGCCGAGCATCGAATGCGACCGTCTTGCCGATGTCCTTCAGCGTAAACCACACTTGCTTGCCGTCCGGCGTCGCGGCGATGTTGGGGCAGAAGGGGCTTGGCTGCGCCACCTGTCCGACCTGCGCGTGGGTCGCGACATCGAACACAGCCAATACCGGATTGAACGAAGAGCAGACATAGCCGTACCGGCCATCGGGAGAGAAGATCGTCATGCCCGGACCACCGGGCGTCTTGATGCGCCCCGTCTCCTTGTACGTCGTGGGGTCGAGCACGGCGATATAATCCTCGCCGCGGACCGTGACCCACACCTCCTTGCCGTCCGGCGTGAAGAACGCCTCGTGCGGACTGCGCCCGACATAGGTCGTGTGCTTGACGGTGTTGGTGGCGGTGTCGATCCACGACACGGCGTTCGATCCGATCGACACGACCGCCAAGGTCTTCCCGTCCGGCGAGAAGCCCAGGCCGTGAACCAGCACCTGTCCCTTGTAGAGCGGGGAGAAGTTCATCGGCTGGGGATCGCCGAGTTTGATGACGCCGAGCAGCCGGTTGTCGGCCGGGTCGGTCACCGACACCGTGTTGGAGAATTGTTCAGACGCATAGACGCGGTCGCGGTGGCTGACGGGCATGTCCTTAGCGTTCCACGGCGCCTGCTGGGCCATGGCGAGGCCCGGTGCGGCGCTCATCAGCAAGGCGGCCGAGCGCAGGATGGTCCGGATCATGTCAGTGCTCCATAGGGCTATGGTGGTCGCCGCCCTGCGTCGGGGCTGGCGTCGAAGGCGGTAGCGGCTGGCCGATCGCCAGCTTCATGGCGGCGATCTCCTGCTGCTGATCGATGATGATTTCCTGCGCGATGCGCTTGAGCTGCTCGTTATGGCCGTAGCGCAGCTCCGCCACCGCCATATCGATGGCACCCTGATGATGCGGAAGCATCATCGCCACGAAGTCGCGGTCGACGTCACCGGACGGCTTGACCATCATGCCCGCCATCATCCGGTCCATCGCGACAGACATCATGGTAGCGTAGCCATCGGCGGGGGCGGCCGCGACTGCGCCGGTAAGTAGGGCCGAAGCCGTCAGACCCAGCATCCAATCTCGTCTACGCATAAGCCTCCAGCGCATCGGTCTCGAAAGCGTAGACGATGCTCGTCGGGGTTTATTCCGTGGCCAAAGCCATTTTATCGGTCCTCACCAAAACGATAGTCTCATGCTTCTGCGGTTGGTTGACCGGGTCGCGGTCGGACAGCATATGCGCAGGCACGGCGATGGATTTCCGCCGGGCCATTCGGTCGAACCGCCCTCGCAAGGGCCGATGATTCCTACCAGGCGCCGCAAGGCAGCAAGGAGGAATCGTGCGCGCGACATTTCGCAATCTCTATGACCAGTTCAACATGGCAGCGTTCATTCGCGATCGCCGCACCCATGCCACGTCGGTACTGCGGTGGGCTTTGATCCTGGTCCCGATGGCCGCAGCGGTGGGAACGCTCTGCGCGGCCTTCCTGCGGAGCCTCGACGCCGTAACCCGGCTTCGCTTCGCCTTTCCCTGGCTGCTCTACCTGCTGCCGATCGGCGGGTTCGTGGTCGGACTGCTCTACCATCTGACAGGGCGCTCGGTCGAAGGCGGCAACAACCTCATCGTCGAGCAAATCCACGAACCGGGGGGCGGCGTGCCGCTGCGCATGGCTCCGCTCATCTTCTTCGGCACGGTCGTGACACATCTGTTCGGGGGATCGGCGGGACGTGAAGGCACCGCCGTGCAGTTGGGCGGCAGTCTTGCCAGCGGGTTTGGACGCGCGCTCAGATTGGATGCGGAAGCGACACGCACCCTCCTTATGACCGGGATCGCGGCTGGGTTCGGCGCGGTCTTCGGGACGCCGATTGCGGGCGCGGTCTTTGCACTGGAGGTGCTGGCGATCGGTCGGGTCGAGTATCGCGCGCTGGTGCCATGCCTGGTCGCGGCGCTGGTCGGTGACTGGACCTGTCTTGCCTGGGGCATTCATCACGGCGTCTACCATGTCGATGCGCTGGTGCCGGTCGACGCGCTGCTCGTCGCCAAGGCCGGTGTCGCCGGCATTGCCTTCGGTCTGACCGGGCTGACCTTTGCCGAGGCCAATCACGCGCTGGGCGGATGGTTGAAGCGCGTGATCCCCTATGGCCCACTACGACCCGTTATCGGCGGGCTGGCCGTGATTGCGCTGGTCTGGCTGCTCGGAACCCGCGACTATCTTGGCCTGGGTACGCTCGCCGCGACACCGGACAGCCTGACCATCGCCAGCTTCTTTGGTCCCGATACGCACTCGTGGAGCTGGGCGCTGAAGCTGCTCTTTACCGTCGTGACCCTGAGCGCGGGCTTCAAGGGGGGCGAGGTCACGCCGCTGTTCTTTATCGGCGCGGCGCTCGGCAATGCGCTCGCGCCGATGTTCGGAGTACCGTCGGGGCTATTCGCAGCGATCGGCTTCGTCGCGCTGTTCGCGGGCGCGGCCAACACACCGCTGGCTTGCACGTTCATGGGGATCGAGTTGTTCGGCGCGGCCTATGCGGTGCCGATCGCAGTCGCGTGCTTCGTCGCCTACCTCTGCTCAGGCCACAACGGCATCTACCTGTCGCAGCGCGTCGCTGTGCCAAAGGTACCTGCCGCACACCTCACACCCGACGCGACCCTGCGCGATGCCCGCACGCACCGCGCTTCTCGCCGGCGCACGCGCGCCTGATCCTGTTTCCTGTCGAAAGCCCGTCATGCCCAATCGTTTCACCGTCCATCACCGCGAAGTCGGGATGCTGCGCATCTATCTGAAACCGTCCGACAAGATCGGCCCGCGTCGCTTCTGGGGGGCAAAGCCGCTCTATCGCGAGCTGATTCGCACCGCGAAGGCGGACGGCATCATCAACGCCGTCGCGCAAAATACCCATTACGGCTTCAGCAATCACGAACCGATCCGGGAGAACGGCTCGGAAATTGCCGATCCGCATCTGACGATCTGTGTCGAACTGGTCGGCGATCGCGATCAGCTCGACCTCTTCTGTCGCCGGCATGGAGATCTGATCGGCGACAAGGTGATCGTCTACAAACGACTGGAGCATTGGACTATCACGCGCAAAACTGAGCTAACCAGAGCCTGATCGGCGTTCCCGTAAAGGAACCTCCAACGGGACGGACCGGACCGGCATAAAAATGCGCCCGATGAACGCCGGAGCTTTCCCAAAATATGTTCCCGAAATATGAGTCCCGAAATTCGCTGTTCGAGTTGGGATAACGGGACTCATGCTGGTTGGTTATGCGCGTGTCTCGACGTCCGATCAGGACCTGACGCTGCAAACCGATGCGCTGACCAGAGCTGGGTGCGAAAAGCTGTTCACCGACAAGGTGAGCGGCGCAAAGCTGAACCGGCCCGGCCTGATCGAGGCCCTCAATTTCGTGCGGGCCGGCGACACGCTGGTCATCTGGAAGCTCGATCGGTTGGGCCGCTCGATCCAAGGCCTGATCGAACTGGCGGCCGACCTCTCGGCGCGCAAGGTCGATTTCCGGTCGCTGACGGATGGGTTCGACACGTCCACGCCATCGGGCCGGCTGCTGTTCCATATCCTTGCCTCGGTCGCGGAAATGGAGCGCGAGCTGATAAAAGAACGGACCCTCGCCGGCCTAGCGGCAGCGCGTGCCAAGGGTGGCACCGGCGGGGGTCGCAAATCGGTGATGACGCCAGACATGCTCGACACTGCGCGCAAGCTGCTTGCGGCGGGCGACAGCCCCGCCAAGGTTGCCAAACTGCTGCAAGTCGGCCGCTCGACCTTCTACCGTCACTTCCCAGCCGGCGAACGACAGCCGGTGTCATAACCGGACGGTTTTGACACGTTTCTCGCGGTGGGCGCACTGATCCGCGCGCCCTCCAAGGCGGATTAACTGTCAGGTGGTGGAATAGGCCGCGCCCGCTTTGCGGAGCTGCGAAAGCGCCGGCGGCGATTAGCGCGCGACGCTTCCTTGACCGCTTGGGGGTCGTCCAAATCAATCATGCTGCTGGTCCTCGGAAAGGCGAGGCGCGCGAGCCGCGCCTATAATCCTGTTCCGAGCCGGAAGGTGTTGCGGACCTGGTTTTCCGGACCCGTTGCCTCGCTCTCGTCATATCCACTATGTTGGATATATGGAAAACGATTCGGCCATTTCCGCTTTGAGCGCGCTCGCGCAAGCGACACGCCTCGATGTCTTCCGCCTGCTGGTGCGGCATGAACCGAACGGTATGGCAGCCGGCGACATAGCCCGTCAGCTTGATGTGCCGCAGAATACCATGTCCGCACATCTGGGCATCCTTGCGCGCGCGGGCCTCGTGCGGTCCGAACGTCGCAGTCGATCCATCATCTACTGCGCTGACCTGGACGGCCTACGTGCGCTCACCCTCTTCCTCGTCAAGGACTGCTGCGCCGGCAATGCCGAGCTGTGCGCGCCGCTCGTCGCGGAACTCGCCCCCTGCTGCTGAAAGGACGCTTCGTGCCTGTCGATATCGTCATTTACCACAATCCCGAGTGCGGCACGTCCCGCAACGCACTCGCCATGATCCGCAATGCCGGCATCGAACCGCATGTGGTCGAGTATTTGAAGACGCCGCCCTCGCGTGCCCTGCTGGTCGAGCTGATCGATCGCGCCGGCATAGCGCCCCGCGAGCTCCTGCGAGAGAAGGGCACACCCTATGCGGAGCTGGGCCTGGGTGACACGTCGAAGTCCGACGACGCGCTGGTGGACGCGATGATGGCGCATCCGATCCTCATCAACCGGCCTCTGGTCGTCTCGCCACTCGGCGTGAAGCTGTGCCGCCCCTCTGAAGCCGTCCTCGATCTGCTGCCAAGCGATCAGCTCGGCGCGTTTGCCAAGGAAGACGGTGAGCAAGTGGTGGACGCTTCGGGCCAGCGCGTCGTCTGATGCTCCTGGCCGTCCTGATCTTCGTCGCCACAATCGCGCTCGTCATTTGGCAACCCAAGGGCCTCGGCATTGGGTGGAGCGCCATGGGAGGGGCGGTCGTGGCGCTGCTAGCGGGCGTCGTCACGCTGTCCGACGTGCCGGTGGTGTGGAACATCGTGTGGAACGCGACCGCCGCGTTCGTTGCCATCATCGTCATCAGCCTGTTGCTCGATGAAGCCGGGTTCTTCGAATGGGCGGCGCTGCATATCGCACGCTGGGGCAGGGGGCATGGTCACCGACTATTTGTCCTGATCGTGCTGCTCGGCGCGGCGGTGTCTGCGCTGTTCGCCAATGATGGCGCGGCGCTGATCCTGACGCCGATCGTCATCGCGATGCTGCGGGCGCTAGGCTTCAAGGACAGGGCGACACTGGCGTTCGTCATGGCGGCGGGGTTCATCGCCGACACGGCCAGTCTGCCGTTGGTCGTGTCGAACCTCGTCAACATCGTGTCGGCCGACTTCTTCGGCATCGGCTTCGGCGATTATGCGTCCGTGATGGTGCCGGTCGATCTAGTGTCGATCGCCGCCACGTTGGGCGCGCTGCTACTGTTCTTTCGAGGTGACATACCAAGAGCTTACGATGTGGGGGCGCTACGTACGCCCCGAGAAGCGATCCATGACGCCGCGACCTTCCGCGCCGGATGGATCGTTCTCGCTTTGCTGCTTGCCGGCTTCTTCCTGCTCGAACCGCTTGGCGTGCCCGTCAGCGCCGTTGCCGCTGCCGGCGCGATCCTTCTGCTGGTAATCGCCGGACGTGGGCACGTGATAGAGACGCGGAAGGTGCTGCGCGGCGCACCGTGGCAGGTCGTGATCTTCTCGCTCGGCATGTACCTGGTGGTCTATGGCCTGCGGAACGCCGGCCTGACCGATCATCTGGCTGCGCTCCTCGATCGGACGGCACAAGGCGGTGTCTGGAGTGCCGCCTTGGGAACAGGCGTGATCGCAGCCGTTTTCTCCTCGGTGATGAACAACATGCCGACCGTGCTGGTGGGCGCGCTGTCGATCGATGCGGCCCATGCCACGGGCACGGTCAAGGAGGCGATGATCTACGCCAACGTGATCGGCTGCGACCTCGGTCCCAAGCTCACGCCGATCGGATCGCTCGCGACGCTCCTGTGGCTTCACGTTCTCGGCCAGAAAGGCGTGCGGATCGGATGGGGCTATTATTTCCGGATCGGTGTCACGCTGACCGTGCCGGTGCTGCTGGTCACGCTCGGTGCCTTGGCGTTGAGGATTACCATCGAATGACTGCCCTGATCTACATCGGCGCGGCGCTTGCTGAGATTGCCGGATGCTTCGCATTCTGGGCGTGGCTCCGAATGGGCAGGGCGCCCCTCTGGCTGGTCCCCGGCGTTGCCTCCCTAATCCTTTTCGCCTGGCTTCTGACCCGCGTCGACAGTGATGCCGCGGGGCGGGCCTATGCCGCTTATGGCGGCATCTACATCTGCGCCTCCCTGCTCTGGCTGTGGAGTGTCGAGGGCGTCCGTCCCGATCGCTGGGATGTCGGCGGGGCCGCCCTCTGCCTTGTCGGAACCTGTTTGATCCTGCTCGGGCCTCGCGGCGCATGATGACGCCGATCGCCAGGCTTCTCCAAGCCAGCGACCTTGCTGAGCTGTCGCGGCACCTCGACGCCATGGGCTTGCCCAGCACCGATCTCGCGGAGCCTGACCGCGTGTTCTTCCGGTTCGATGCGGATAGCCTAATTGGCTATGGTGGTCTGGAAGGCGAAGGAGCCGACCGTCTGCTCCGCTCCGTCCTCATCCTTCCCGATCGTCGGGGCGCCGGCATCGGCCGCGCGCTGGTCGCCGCGCTCGAACAAGAAGCTTGCACACTGGGCGTACAGCGACTCCATCTACTGACCACGACCGCGGCCCCGTTCTTCCGCATGCTCGGCTATGCGGCCGCCGATCGCCATTCGGCACCGTCCGCTATTGCCGCCACGCGCGAGTTCACCTCGCTCTGCCCCGCCTCCGCGACCTACCTCGTGAAAGCCCTCTGATGCCGCTTCGTACCCTTGCCGATTTGGATGTTCTGCCGGCACTCGATCCGGCGTTTATCCGTCATCGCCTCGCCGCGGATCTTGGGCCGACCGAACCCGCTCCCCGCATCCTGCTGCTCTACGGCAGCCTGCGTGAGCGCTCCTTCTCGCGCCTAGCCGCGGAAGAAGCGGCGCGCTTGCTGCACCTGTTTGGCGCAGACACGCGCATCTTCGATCCTTCCACGCTGCCGCTGCCCGACCAAGTGGCGGGAGACGATCACCCGGCCGTTCACGAGTTACGCGAGCTATCAATGTGGTCGGAGGGGCAGGTCTGGTGCAGCCCTGAGCGGCACGGCCAGATCACGGGCATCATGAAGGCGCAGATCGATCATCTGCCGCTCGAGATGAAGGGGATGCGGCCGACGCAGGGACGCACGCTCGCGGTGATGCAGGTGTCGGGCGGATCGCAATCGTTCAACGCAGTCAACACACTACGCCTGCTTGGCCGCTGGATGCGGATGTTCACGATCCCCAATCAATCATCGGTGGCGATGGCCTACAAGGAGTTCGACGAAGCTGGGCGCATGAAGCCGTCGAGCTATTACGACCGTATCGTCGATGTAATGGAGGAGCTGGTGCGCTTCACCGTCCTGCTGCGCCCATATGCAACCCAGCTCGTCGACCGCTATTCCGAGCGCAGGCACGCCGGCGTGCCAGTCGACGTCAGAACCGATCTGTCGAGCATCGCCATCGCCCGAGCTGACGCTCAAGCGTGATCGAAAGCCGCCAGAATAGGGCACGGTCCCGCTGATCCGTTTCCGCACTCGTGTGCGAGATGCCGCAGTGACGCGCGTACCCGCTCAAGCTCCTCGATCTTGGCGTCCAGCACCGTAATCCGCTCGCTGGCAAGCTCGCGTGCGCGTGCGCGATCGTCGGTCGCGTCGAGCGCCAGCAGCTCGCCGATCTGCTCCAGCGTGAAGCCGGCGCCCTGGGCCGATCGGATGAAGCGCAGCCGGCGAACATCCTCCGGGCCATAGCGGCGGATACCGCCCCCGGACCCGGAGTTTATCGGCCTGTCGGGCGTGTCGAGAAGACCTCGGCGCTGGTAGTAGCGGATCGTTTCCACGCCCACATCGCCTTCTCGAGCGAGCCCTGCGATCGTCATGCCGGTCATGCCTTGACTCCGTACTATAGTACGGATGCCATATAGGTCGGGCACAGAGGCCGGAGAAGACGAATGGCGACGTTCGCGCCCAAGAAGGCGACGATCTATCGGATGGTGATGCCGACCCACACCTGTCCCTACGGGATCAAGGCGAAGGATCTGCTGCGCCGGCAGGGTTATGAGGTCGAGGACCATTGGCTACGCACGCGCGAGGAAACCGACGCGTTCAAAGCCGAGCATGGGGTCAAAACGACACCCCAGACCTTCATCGGTGGCGAGCGGGTAGGAGGCTACGACGATCTGCGCCGGTTTTTCGGTAAGACCGTGGCCGACCCCACGGCGGTGACCTACCGGCCGGTCGCGGTTGTGTTCGCGATGACGGCATTGATGGCGCTGGCGGCCAGCTATGCCGTGCTCGGCACACCGTTCACGGTACGCGCGGGTGAGTGGTTCATCGCCTTCTCCATGTGCGTGCTGGCCATGCTCAAGCTCCAGAACGTGGAGAGCTTTTCGAGCATGTTCCTCAACTACGATCTGCTTGCGAAGCGCTGGGTGCCCTATTCCTACACCTACCCCTACGCGGAAGGCGCAGCGGGCGTGCTGATGGCGGCCGGCGTGCTGACCTGGCTGTCGGTGCCGATCGCGCTGGTGATCGGGACGATCGGAGCGGTCTCGGTCATCAAGGCCGTGTATGTCGACAAGCGCGAGCTGAAATGCGCGTGCGTGGGCGGTGACAGCAATGTGCCGTTGGGCTTCCTGTCGCTCACCGAGAACGTGATGATGGTCGCCATGGCGATCTGGATGGTGCTGGGCGTCGCGCACTGATCTGGTGCGGCGGCCCGGCGCAAGCTAGAAGGGCTGCATGAGCTTCGGCCGCCTCGTCCGCACATTTGCGCTGCTCCTGCTGGGCGCGATGCTGCTCGTGCGGATGGGCCCGATGTGCGAGGCCATGGCGCAGGCTGCGCCGCCTTCGCAGGCGCATGCCGGAATGGCCGATTGCGATCGCGCGCCGCTCACGCCCGTAAAAAAGACCCCTCCGGTGGACTGCGTAGGAGCCTGCATCGCAACGGCCCTCGACGTTCACACGTCTCCCGCGCCGCAGCTCGCCGTGCGGACGGATCCGCCCGCACCCGAGCCTCATGCCCTTGTTGGTCGCTCGGGCGGTCCTGCACCGCCACCTCCTCGAACCGCCTGATCGACGTGGATTCCGATCAATCAGTGCATTTGAGGAAAATTACACATGAAGACCATCAAGTTCATCGGCGCGGCTATCGCGCTCACGCTCGTTCCCGCCACGGCCTTTGCCGCCGCTGACTGCTGCGCGGGGAAGGAGTGCTGCAAGGATGGCGCCGACTGCTGCAAGGACAAGGACGGCGCGAAGAAGGATTGCTGCGCCGACATGAAGGACATGAAGCACGGCGAGCACGCCGGTCACGACATGTCGGGCATGCAGAAGAAGTAAGCTGGGAGGGGAGGCGTTCGCGCCTCCCCTTTTCAATGGCGGGCGAACACCCTGCGGCCGCTCGGCCCGAACGCGATCACGTCATAGGCCTGGGCCTTCATGCCCGGCATTTCCATGCCCGGTGAGCCCATCGGCATCCCGGCGACCGCGAGGCCGGTGACGCCCTTCGGATGCGTGGCCAAGGCGCGCTTCATGTCGGCAATCGGAACGTGCCCTTCGAAGGTCATGCCGTCGATAATGGCAGTGTGACAGGAGGCGAGGTCTTGAGGCACGCCGCGTGCCTTCATGAACGCCGGCCGGTTCGCATCGTCGACGACGCGGACGGCGCGGCCGAACTGCTCCTTCACCTGCTGCGCCCATTTCTCGCAACAGGGGCAACCCGGGTCGCGATGCATCAGGACGGGACCCGCGGCGAGAGCCCCCGCAGGGGTAGCGCACGCCAGCGCGGCGGCGAGAAGGCGAAAGCGATCCATATCTGAGTTCCCGGGTGGCCATCCCCCGCACGGTGACGGGGGGAGGGACGATAGTCGATTACTGGGCGCTCTTGCCATGCGCCCGCAGCCAGGCGTTCAACTCGCCGATCTCGCGGGTCTGCTCTGCGATCGTCTTGGTGGCCATCTGGCGAACCTTGGGGTCCTTGGTCTCGCGAAGCACGATACGCGACATGGCGATGCCGCCACGGTGGTGCTCGACCATCTTGCGGACCCACGTCTCGGTGGCATCGGCACCCATCGCCGACATCATCTTCTGATGCATGTCCATCTCGGCCTGCGGGTACGGGTTCGCCGGCGTCGGCCGCATCATCTGCCCATGGTTCATGCCGGAATGGTCCATGCCCTGCATCTGGGCGACCGCGGGAGCCGCGCCGAGGGCGGTCGCGACGGCCATAATCATCATTTTCTTCATCGTGTCGCTCCTGCGTCAAAACCCCCGCTCAACAGGGATACGGGCTCAAACCGATTAGCCCTCAAGCGATGTTGCTCAGCGGATCGGCTGAAGCGTGTTGACGCCGACGCTCTCGTCGGTTTCGGGGGGCGGGGGAGGCACCTGCTTGTCGCGATAGGAGGGGAGGTCGGGCGCATTGTCGGGCGTGGGGTGCGCCTCGAGCCGGGCGATGTAGCGCTTCATCTGCGCGATCTCGCGGACCTGAGCATCAATGATCCCGTCCGCCAGCTTGCGTACCTCGGGGTCTTTGATGTGCGCGCGCTCGCTGGTCATGATCGCGATCGAGTGATGCGGGATCATGGCCTTCATATAAGCGACGTCGCCGACCGTCTCCTGGCTACGGACGAGCCACAAGGCGCCGGCGAATACCGCGATCGAGGCTGCCACGATGCCGAGATTGGCCCGCCGGTCGGGGTACATGCCCCACATGAAGCCGATCATGATGAGCGCCATGGTGGCGCCCATGACGATCGCCATCCACGTCCGGGTCTGGCTGTATTCGACATGGCTCAGTGCGTAGGTGTTAAGGTACATGAGCCCGAACATCACGACCGTCGACGTCGCGATCATCGCGGCGAAGCGCCCGTAGCTCATCCCCATATTGCCGCCCTGTTTGGAGCTGGGGTCGTCGTGGTTCATCATGCGCTCTCCTGTGCGGCCCCACCCACACGAGGATACGCGGCTCTCTAGCGGACCCCTTGAGCTTTTCTGCGCCGTCGGCGGGGCCAACGCATGAAGAGCAGGATCGCGCCGGCAACGGCGAACACGAGCCCGCCCGCTGCAAAGGCGTTGAGCCATGGCGTGTTGAACCGTTCGTGCTCGGTCCAATCCATGATGTGGAGACCCCAGAAGAAGTCATAGAGCCGCCACGTGCCGGTTCGCACCGATGTCAGCCGCCCCGTTTCAGCCGCGACGTAAATGCGGGTCCCGTCGGCATCGGGGAAAGAAGCACGCCAGGCGGGGAGGGCGCCGCGGTACTCGGTGCTCGGGCGCTCGATCCGTTCAACGACCGGCGCCGAACCGGCATCGCCGCGATACGCCTGCCTCGCGATCAGCGCTGCAGCGGCGCCATCGACCGGGGCCAGAGGCTTCGCGGTCCGGGCGTCCAGCAAGCGCACCTTGCCGTCGCCGAGTTGGGCTTCGACGATTGGCCGACCCAGCAGCATCCGGTGCTGAAGCTGACGCACCGGCGCCCCTGCCGATGCGAGAAGGGCAGGGACGGGCGCGAAGTCCTGGGTGGCAATCAGGGCCGGTTCGACGTTCCGATCGATCCGGTGATCGCCATGCACCGTGTCGATCGGCAGCAAGCTCATGACTAGCCCGCTTGTGAACCAGACGATCGCCTGCGCTCCGATCAGGAGCGCAAGCCAGCGGTGAACCTTGCTTGCCCCAACATGGAGGCGGAGCCGCGGGCTCAGAACCAGGTCCTCACGCCCGCGACGAAGCTAAAGCCGCCCGTTTTGTCACCGCGTGCGCGAGTGAAGCGCGCGGTGTCCCCGAACTGCCGCTCCCAGGACACGCCGATGTAGGGCGCGAACTCGCGCCGGCCCTCGTAGCGAAGCCGAAGCCCGGCCTCGAGGTCCGTGAGCCCGGAGCCGGTGCCGGTTTCGGGCACGTCCTGCGCGGAGAAATTGGCCTCCACCCTAGGCTGGAGCACGAACCAGTTGGTGATGCGCTGGTCGTAATAGCCCTCCGCACGGCCAAGCACGTCGCCCTTGTCGGAGAGGAACAATGCGCCCTCCACCTCGAACCAACCGGGGGCCAGCCCCTCGATCCCTACCGTCGCGAAGGTGCGCGAGGGGTTGGGCTTGAAGTCGTAGCGAACGCCCGCCTGAAGGTTCCAGTATGGATCGAGCGCGCGGCTGTAGAGCGCCTGCACCTCGGCCTGTTCGAGCGGCTTGCCGAACGTGCCTTCGCCCTCGCTCTTTAGCGTAAAGCGATTGATGTCGCCCCCGATCCAGGCCTCGCCATCCCAGCGATAGCCGTCGCCACCCTTGCGAGCCTGATATTCGGCGAGATTGAAGAGGATCTGATAGACGGTCATTCCGCCATGCTCGCGGCGTAGATCGTTCTCGCGCGAGCTGGCCATGGCGTCCGCGCCCCAGAAACGATCGGCGAGGTGGTCCCCGGCCGGAGCGGGAGCGGGCTTGTTGCCGGGGGGAAGGTCGGTTCCGACCTTGGCAGCGGGCTGATCGCCGGGCATCGCCATGCCCGGCATCGTGCTCATGTCGTGGCCGGCATGTGGGTCCTGGCCCGCATCTGTCGATGCTGCCATGCCCGGCATAGCGGACATATCGTGCCCGGCGTGCGGGTTCTGGGTGGGCTGCTGACCGCTCATATCCATTCGCTGCATTCCGCTCATGTCATGCCCGGCATGAGGGTCGGCAGCCTGCGTCTTCGCCGGTTGCGCGCGCCGCGGCGCGGTGCGTCGGACGGGGGCCTTACGCTTAGTCGCGGACTTGGCCGCGGCTTTCGCCTTCGGCTTGGCGGCCGGCTTTGCCGGCATCGTCATGCCCGGCATGTTGTGCATGGAATGGTCCATGGTCTGCGCCAATGCGGGTGTCGCAAGGGCGAGCGGCGCCATACCGGCGAGGAGGAGCGCCCGGATCACGCCGTGGCCTCCCCGGCCTTGCGGACCTGGACGACACGCATCATGCCCGCGTGCATGTGGTAGAGCATGTGGCAGTGGAAGGCCCAGTCGCCTTCCTCGCCGGTCACGTCCCAGCTCACCGTGCCTCCCGGCTGCACCAGCACCGTATGCTTTCGGGGCGCGTAGGCGCCCTTGCCGGTCACCAGGTCGAAGAAGTGGCCATGGATGTGGATCGGATGTCCCATCATCGTGTCGTTGATGAGCGTCACCCGTACGCGCTCGCCGTGAAGCAGCGTGATCGGATCGGGGTTCTCCGACAGCTTTTCGCCGTCGAAGCCCCACATGTAGCGCTCCATGTTGCCGGTGAGGTGGAGCTTGATCTCCCGCTCCGGTGCGCGTGTGTCCGGGTTGCGGTCGAGCGCCATCAGGTCGCGATAGGTGAGAACGCGGTGCCCGACATTCTCCAGCCCCTGCCCGGGATCTCCGGTGCGATCGACCGGCATCGGCGAGATGGTCTGCACGCCCGGTCCCTTCTTCACCTCAGGGGCATTGCTGAAATCGCGCATGGAATGGCTCATGCCGCCCATGTCCATCCCGCCCATCTGATCGCCGTTCATCGCCGGCATCGTGCCGGAGCCATGGTCCATACCGGCCATGGCGCCGCCCTGAGCCTGGCCGTGGTCCATGCCTGCCATGCCGCCTGCCGCGGTGCCGGCCGCGCCGTGGTTCATTTGGGAATGATCCATACCCGGCATCGCGCCGGTGCCCGCGCCATGCCCCATCGCAGCATGGTCCATGCCGGACATCGATCCCGCGGCGCCGCCCATAGCACCATGATTCATAGCGCCGTGGTCCATCGTGCCATGATCCATGCCGCCCATGCCCATGTCCTTCATGGTCGCGAGCGGGCGCTTGCGGAGCGGGGGCACCTCGGCCGCCATCCCCTCACGCGGGGCGAGCGTCGCGCGGGCCATGCCGGAGCGATCGACGCTCTCACCGACCAGCGTATAGGCGCGCAGGTCGGGCGGGGTGACGATCGCGTCGTAGGTCTCGGCCGGGCCGAACTGGAACTCGTCGATCTCAACCGGGCGCACGTTCAAGCCGTCGGCCGCGACGATCGTCATCGGCAGGCCCGGAATGCGGACGTTGAAGGTGGTCATCGACGAGGCGTTGATGAAGCGCAGCCGTACCCGCTCGCCGGGCCGGAACAGCGCGGTCCAATTGTCCTTGGGGCCGTAGCCGTTGACCAGGTAAGTGTAGACCGACCCCGTGACGTCGGCGACGTCGGCGGGATCCATCCGCATCTTGCCCCACTCCAACCGCTCTTTCAGCGACTGATCCTTGCCGGCGAGAAGCCCGGCCAGGGTCTGGCGCTGGCGGTTGAAGTAGCCCGACTCCTTCTTCAGCCGATCAAAGAGGTAGTGCGGGTGATGGAAGCTGTGGTCGGACAGCACGATCACATGCTCGCGATCGAACTGCACGGGATCGGGATTCTTCGGATCGATCAGGATCGGGCCGTAGTGTCCCTCCTGCTCCTGAAGCCCGGAATGGCTGTGATACCAGTAGGTCCCGCTTTGGATGATCGGGAACTCGTAGGTGAAGGTCGAGCGCGCCGGAATGCCGGGGAAGGCGATCCCCGGCACCCCGTCCATCTGAAAGGGCAGCAGCAGCCCATGCCAGTGGATCGAGGTTTCCTCGTCGAGCTCGTTGACGACGTGGAGGCGGACGTTCTGTCCCTCGCGCAAGCGGATGAGCGGCGCGGGCACGGTGCCGTTGATGCCGATGGCGTGGCTCTGCCGCCCGTCGATCATCATCATCTGATGCGCGACCTTGAGCGTGATGTCCTCGCCCGACACCGTGGGCAACGGCTTGGCGATGCCGGCGGAGACGGGCTGTGCCCATGCCGGCATATAGGCCGACAAGGCGAGGCCGCCTCCTGCCAGACTGGCACCGCGCAGCACCTGGCGGCGGTCGAGAACGCGCGACATGCAAGCTCCTAAGAATGGGGCCGTGAAAGGGCCGTCGCTTCTTCTACGCGGCCGATCCGTCCAGCCCTCAGCGGTTCCCGAGTTTTTCGAGCAGCCGCGCCCGCGCGCGATACAGGCGGGTTTCGACCGCCTTCTGGCTGATCCCCAGCACCTCGGCCGTCTCGGCCTGGCTCAGGCCTTCGATCGTCCGAAGTACCAAAGGCTCCTTCAGGTTCGCGGGCAAGGTCGAGATGGCGCGGGTCACACGATCGAGTTCCTGCCGATCGCCGGCTGCGTCGTCGATCGGCACCTGTTCGTCGACGATGCTCTGGACCTGTTCGTCGTTCGGCAGCGCGAACGACAGAAACCGGCGCACGGCACGCTTGCGCGCCCAATCGCGGCATTTGTTGACGGCGATGGTCGTGAGCCACGCCTGCATCGAGCGGTTGGGATCGTAGCGCGACAAGGCCTGATGTGCGGCCACGAACGCTTCCTGGGTCACGTCCAGCGCGTCGTCGGCATCGCCGAGGAATGCGCGCGAAAGCCGGAACATCGGCTGCCGATAGCGTCGCACGATCTCGGCGAAAGCGGCTTGTCGGCCGGCGATGCTGAGCGTCGCCAGTTCGCCATCCGACAACGCGGTCCAATCGAGGCTCACCCCTGGCCGTCGGTGAGCGCCTTCACCACCGCGTCATCGAATTGAGAGGTCTGATCGGGCCGGAGGAGCTGACGCATGGCGAAGATGTGCGCCAGCGTCGCCTTCTGCAGCTCGCCCATCGCGGCATGGCTTTGGTCGACCGCAGCGGCCACCCGCGGACCATTGCCATGCTCGGCCTCGATCGCCTCGGCAAGGCGGGCATTGGCGGCACGCATCTCCAGCTCGAGGGCGCGGCGTTGCACCGCGAACCGGTCTTCGAGCACCTTCAATCGGGCCTGCTGGTCGCCATCAAGCGCGAGCTTATGATGCAGCACCTCGTGAAGCGCCGCACCGGGTTGCTTGGGCTGCGGCAGCAGTGCGCGCCCGATAAAGACACCGCCGATCGCTGCCAGGAAGGCGAGCAAGGCGCACAGGACAACCCGCTTGGTCGAGGTCATGGCTCGCCGATCAGCAACGCGGAAGGGGCAAGGGGGGAGGCTCCGCCGAGCGGCGCGAGCGAGACAACAGGGCTTGCCGTCGCGGGCAGCTCGGCACCGACGATCCCGATACCGAGCGCCGCGGCGGTTATCACACCGATCCCGAGCCCGGCTCCGCGCACGGCGGGGCGGCTGCCGATTCGTCTGAGGACTTGGTCCTCGATACCCTCCAAAGCGGCCGGGGCGGGTGCGCCCGCTAGTCGCGCCAATGCTCTGTCTAGATCGTCCATGCTTTCCACTCCGCCCCTCTATCATCGGATACGCATCGCTGCCCATCATCCCTCAACCGCCGGTGAGGGGTCGGGCAGCGCGCCGCGTAGAAGGGTGCACGAACCTCGTCGGAGTACCCCATGCGTAGTCTCGCCCTTCCTGCCGCCCTCACTCTCCTGAGCCTCGCCAGTGCGGCGCAGGCTCACCCGAAGCTCGTTGTGGCCTCACCCGCGCCCAACGCGACCGTTGCCAAGCCCGCGCGTGTCGCTTTGCAGTTCAGCGAGAAGCTGATGCCGAAATTCTCCGGTGCGGACTTGATGATGACGGGCCATGGCGGCACCACGCACCCACCGATGAAGGTTGCAACCACCACCCAGGTTGCACCCGATGGCCGAACGCTGGTCGTGGTGCCCAAGTCGCCGCTCGGCGCGGGCCGCTACAGCGTCGCATGGCACGTCGTCTCGGCCGACACGCATCGGGTGTCGGGCAACTTCGCCTTCGCGGTGAAGTAAGGTGGATGCCGACTGGCCGCTGATCGGGGTCCGCTTCGCGCTTTATGCGACGTTGAGCGGGCTGTTCGGCCTGTCGGCGTTCAGCCTCTACGGGCTCAAGGCCGGGGAGCGCGCAGACGCACTCGCCTTGCGCCCCTGGCTGGTGGGGACCGGGCTGCTCGGCCTTCTGTTTTCAGGCATTGCGCTCGTCCTGCTCGCCGCGGCAATAGCTGGAGCGCCGCCGTGGCCGATCGATCGGGAAGCGATCGGAATGCTGATCACCGGCTCCGCGACGGGCACGGCGTGGAAAGCGCGCATGGTCGCGCTGATTGTGGCCGTGATCGCCGCGCTGATCGCGGCAGGACGTACCGCGCCGCTCGGCATGGTGGCGCTCGCGGCGGGCATTGCGCTCGCGACGCTCGCCTGGACAGGCCATGGCGCGATGGATGAGGGCGCGACGGGCTGGATCCATCTGCTGGCCGATATTCTGCACCTGTTGGCGGCCGGAGCCTGGGTCGGTGCACTGCTCGGGTTGACGCTGCTCGTGGTGCGGCCGGCAGTTCGCGTCGACGTCGCCCATCTCAGACTGACCCACCGGGCGCTGCACGGCTTCGGTCTGGTCGGCACGCTCGTGGTCGGCACGATCGTTGTGACGGGCCTGGTTAATGGCTGGCTGCTGGTCGGTGCCGGCAATTTACCGAGACTTCTGACCACCCTTTACGGCCAGCTCCTCCTCGCCAAGCTGGTACTGTTTGGCGCGATGCTCGGGCTGGCCTCCCTCAATCGTTTCCGGCTGACGCCGGCTTTCGAGCGCTCGATTGCCGCGGGCGATCATCGGGCCGCGCTTGGTGCTCTGCGGCGCAGCCTTGCGATCGAGGCGAGCTGTGCCGTCACGATCCTGGCGCTGGTCGCCTGGCTGGGGATGCTCGAGCCCCCCGCAACGGCGATGTGAGGAGCGGGCGGCCGATCGCCACCCGCCCGTCACCGATCAGGCGGCCATCTTCTCGCATGCGTCGGCACAACGCTCGCACGCGGCGACGCACTCTTCCATGCCGTCGAGCCCCCGGCAGCTCTCCGCGCAAGCCCGGCAGATCTGAGCGCAGATGCCGCATACGAGCTTATGCTGGTCGGACCCGCGGGCCATGAAGTCGAGTGAGGTGCCGCAAATCTGCGCGCAGTCGAGCATGATCTTGATGTGGTCGGGCGCGGCATGTGCGCCGCCCACCTGAAGGCAATGCTGCGTGGTCATCGAAAGGCAGGTGACGTGACAGTGGTGACAGGCGTCCATGCAAGCCTGCATCTCGGCGCTCATATGATCGTGCATCGGTGATCTCCACGTGAGCCCCCACTCATGGAGGAGTACGTGCGGCGCCGGCTCGTCCCTCAGCCGGATGCCTTCATTCGTCACCTTTAGCCTGATCCTTCATCGGCTTCGGCGCAGGCCCCCGCTTCACTGTTTCACGCCAGGGCCGCGTAGGAGACGGAAGGGCGACCCGCAGCGCAGCCGCCCTCCCCCGAACGCCATCCATCGTTCTATCCATCTCCCTCGCGATCGTCGCCAATGGCTGTTTCGCGGCGATCCGCTGGCGAAGCTCTGCGTCGGCTTCTTCCGTCCAGCGCCGCGGCTTTCTCATGGCCACCGCGCGTTCACGGGTGCAGGTGTCCGGTGTCCTCGCACGGCTCGGCCGCTGCCTCGGTCTGGATCGTACAATGCTCGATCCCAAACCGGCTATCGAGCATGTCCGCGACCCTCTTCCTGACCGCATCGGCATCGGCACCTTCGGCAAGCGTGACGTGTGCGGTGCAGTTGATGTCGTCCGAGGCCATCGACCAGACATGGAGGTCGTGGACGCCAGCCACGCCGGACAGGCCGGCGATGCCGGCACGCAACTCGGGCAGCTTGATCCCTCCAGGAACGCCCTCGAGCAACACGTTGGTCGTGTCCCGGAGCAGCACCCATGTTCGGGGCAGCACCCATAAGCCGATCCCGACCGCCACGATTGGATCGACCCACGTCCATCCGGTAAACCGGATGGCCAGCGCCCCGGCGATCACGCCCACCGAGCCGATCATGTCGGCCCATACCTCGAGGTAGGCGCCCTTGACGTTCATACTCGCGTCCTTGCCCGACGTGAGCAGCTTCATCGATATGAGGTTCACCACCAGGCCGATCGCGGCGACGATCATCATCCCGGTCGACTGGACCGCCTCGGGCTGGCGGAAGCGCTGCACCGCCTCCACCAGCACGTAGATCGCCACACCGAAGAGCAGCAGGGCGTTGAAAGCAGCGGCCAGGATCTCGAACCGCTTATAGCCGAACGTCCGCTTGTCGTCGGCCGGCTTCTGTCCGAACCGGATCGCGAGCAGCGCAATCACCAGTGCTGCCACGTCTGTCAGCATATGCGCTGCGTCAGATAGAAGCGCGAGGCTGTTGAAGACGAACGCACCAACAACCTCGGCAACCAGATAGGCGGTCGTGAGCGCCAGCGCCCAGCTCAGCATCTGGGCATTCGCGCCAGCGGTGTGGTCGTGGGCATGCCCCCCATGGTCATGGCCTGCGCTCATTGATTGGCTCCTTTCGTGCCCGCGTCCGAGCGAGCGTCTCGCAGGATTTCGAGGCCGCCTTTCACCGCGATAGCGGCAACAGCGACGCCGACGATAAGGTCAGGCCAGTTCTGGCCCGTCCAAACGACGATCGCGCCGGCTAGAATGATGCCCCCATTGGACACGAAGTCGTTGAGGCTGAAGGTTGTCGCAGCGCGCATATTTACATCGGGCTCGCGCAATCGCTTCAACAGCCACAAGCAAAGCCCGTTAACGACCGCCGCGATGATCGCCATCCCGATCATAGTGGGGCCGAGCGGCTCGCTTCCCGAGAAATAGCGCCGCCCGGCATCGAGCAGCACACCCGCGGCAAAGAGCAGCAGCAGGATGCCCGATGTCACCGCGGCCCCCCGCTTCCACGCCTGTGAGCGCGAGAGGGCAAGCAAGCTGATGATGTAGACGATGCCATCGGAGGCGTTGTCCAAGCCGTTTGCGATCAGGGCGCTGGAATCCGCCATGACGCCGGACACCCCGAAGCCTGCCGCCAGGCCCAGATTGAGCAACAGGACTATCCAAAGCGTCCGGCGCTTCTCGGCCGTGTCGAGGTCGAAGCTCTCTTCGCTCATGCCGGCACCTTCTCGTCAGGAGCGGCAGTTTGCCGATCGCTTTCCGGGACCGGCAGCTCTCGGCTACCGAAACGGGCATAGAGCGTCGGCAGCACGAACAATGTGAGCAGCGTCGCGGATATGAGGCCGCCAATAACCACGGTTGCGAGCGGTTTTTGCACCTCGGCGCCCGCTCCATGTCCCAGCGCCATCGGTACGAAACCGAGTGAAGCCACAAGCGCAGTCATCGCGACAGGCCTGAGCCGGGCCAGCGCGCCTCGATGCGCCGCAGCCGCGCGATCCATGCCGTCGCGCATCAGGTCATGGATGGACGTCACCATGACCAACCCGTTGAGAACTGCGATGCCGGATAGCGCAATGAAGCCGACGGCCGCGGAAATGGAGAAGGGCATCCCGCGCAGCACAAGCGCGAGCACCCCTCCCACCAGCGCCAGAGGGACGCCGGTGAACACAATCAGCGCATCCCGAACGGAGCCGAGCGCCCCGTAGAGCAGCAGCATGATGACCACGAAACAGATCGGCACCACGATAGCGAGCCGGTCCCGAGCGGACGCAAGGTTCTCGAACTGGCCTCCCCATTCGAGGTACGTCCCTGCCGGCAGCTTCACCTGAGCGTCGATTGCCGCCCGGGCATCGGCAACGACGCCCGCCACGTCGCGGTCACGGACGTTCGCCTGCACCACCACGCGCCGCTTTCCGTTCTCCCGGCTGATCTGGTTGGGACCATCGACGACAGCGATATCGGCGACGGTCGACAGCGGTACGAAGCCACCACCGGCAGTCGGTACCGGCACCTGAGCGACCGCCGTGAGGTCCGAGCGCGAGCTTTCGGCCATTCGGATCATGACGGGGAAGCGGCGATCCCCCTCAAAGATCATGCCGGCCTGCCGGCCACCGATGGCTGCGGCAACCGTGTCTTGCACGTCGCCGGCGGTTACGCCGACGCGCGACATGGCGGTGCGGTTCGGCCGGATGTCGAGCATCGGCAGGCCCTCGGTCTGTTCGACCCGCACGTCTGCGGCACCCCGGGTCCGGCGAAGGATACCGGCGATCCGGTCCGCGGTCGCATTCATCTCGCCAAAATCGTCGCCGAACACCTTGATGGCGATGTCGCCGCGCACGCCCGCGATCAGCTCGTTGAACCGCATCTGGATCGGCTGGGTGATCTCGTAGGCGTTGCCGGGGAGGGTGGAGAGACGCTTCTCCAGACGCTCCACAAGCTCTTCCTTGGAGAGACCTGGATCGGGCCACTGCGCCTTCGGCTTCAGGATAACGAAGGTGTCCGTGGCGTTCGCTGGCATCGGGTCCGATGCGATCTCGGAGGTGCCCGTGCGCGAGAAGGCGAAGCGGACCTCCGGCACCTTGGCCAATGCCTTCTCGACCTGGAACTGCATCGCCTGGCTTTGGTCGACCGACGTGCCCGGAATCCGCACGGCCTGGACGAGGATATTGCCCTCGTCGAGCTGCGGCAGGAACTCCTGCCCCAAGGTGGTGAAGGCGACACCGGCGAGCGCCAAAGCGCCGATCGCAATGCCGATGGTGAGCGTCGGGCGACGCATCGCCCCATCGAGCCCCGGCTCGTAGCGCTGTCGAAGGAACGTCACGGCCCGGCTTTCCTTCTCCTCCACCCGCTTGCTGAGCCAAATGGCGATCGCCGCGGGTACAAAGGTCAGCGACAGGATGAAGGCGAACACGAGTGCGATGATGACGGTGAGCGCCATTGGCTCGAACATCTTCCCCTCGACACCGGTGAAGGTCAGCAAGGGCGCATAGACCAGGATGATGATCGCCTGCCCGTAAACGGACGGACGGATCATCTCGCGGGCGGACGCGGCGACCAGCCCGAGCCGCTGTTCCATCGTCAGCTCGCCGTCCCGGCCATGCTGGGCTTCGGCAAGGCGCCGCAATGCGTTCTCGACGATGATGACGGCACCGTCCACGATCAGGCCGAAGTCGAGCGCGCCGAGGCTCATCAGATTGGCCGAAACGCCCGCCTCCAACATGCCGATGCTGGTGAGCAGCATCGTGATCGGGATGACGAGAGCCGCGATCAGCGCCGCCCGGAAGTTGCCGAGCAAGGCGAACAGGACGACGATGACCAACAGCGCGCCTTCGGCGAGATTGCGGGCGACCGTCGATATGGTGGAGTTCACCAGCTCGGTGCGGTTCATCACCGGTTTCACGACAACGTCGACCGGCAGCGAGCGGCCGATCTGGGTCAGCCGTTCGGCGACCCCGGTCGAGACGGTACGGCTGTTCTCGCCGATCCGCATGACGGCGGTCCCGACGACCACCTCATGGCCGTTTTCGGACGCGGAGCCCATGCGCAGAGCCTGGCCGGTCCGAACGGTTGCGATCTGGTTGAGCAGGATCGGCACACCCTCGCGGGTGGCGACGACGGTTCGGGCAAGCTCGTCGGCGTTGCGCACGCGCCCGTCGGAGCGGACAGAGAGCCCTTCGCCGTTACGGTTGACGACACCGGCGCCGGCGCTGGTGTTGTTCCGCTCCAGCGCCGTGGTGAGATCCTGCAGCGTCAGCCGCATTGCGGCCATGCGCTGCACGTCGGGGACGACGAGATATTCCTTGGTGTACCCGCCAAGGGAGTCGACCCCCGCCAGTCCCTCCGTGCTCTTGAGCTGCGGCGTGACGATCCAGTCCTGGACAGTGCGCAGGTAGGTGGCCTTGTCGGCCTCGCTGACGAGGTGATCGCCTTCCGGCGTGATGTAGCTGCCGTCGCGTTGCAGACCGGGCTCACCGTTGCGGTGATGGACCTGATCCAGTTCACGGTACTCGACCGTCCACATGAAGATGTCGCCGAGCCCGGTCGCGATCGGCCCCATTTCAGGGTTTACGCCCTCGGGAAGGTCTTCCTCCGCAGTCCGCAGCCGCTCCGCCACCTGCTGACGGGCGAAGTAGATATCGGTCTTCTCGGTGAAGACGGCCGTGACCTGGGCGAAGCCGTTGCGGCTGAGTGAACGGGTATATTCGAGGCCAGGGATGCCGGCGAGCGCGGTTTCGACCGTGAACGCGACCTGTTTCTCGATCTGGTCGGGGGAAAGGGCAGGGGCGACGACGTTGATTTGCACCTGGTTATTGGTGATGTCGGGAACGGCGTCGATCGGGAGTTGGCGCAACGCGCCTATCCCGAGCAGCGCAGCGGCGACGGTGAGAAGCAGGACTAGCCAACGCTTCTCGACGGAGAGGGTGACGATGCGACCGATCATGGTTCAGTCCTCGTCCCCGCCGTCGCCCTTGCCGAGTTCGGCTTTGAGCGTGAAGCTGTTGGTGGAGGCGATCCGCTCCGAACCGGTCAGCCCGGACGTCACGACGACCTGGCCGCCGTTGGTGCGGCCCAATGTCACCGGGGTCGCCCGGAACCCCGTCGGGGTCCGCACAAAGACGAACGACTTGTCCTCGATCATCTGGACCGCGGCCGACGGCACGGCGACTGTACGGTCGCCGGTTGCCGGCACCAGGATGGAAACATTGACCGTCTCGCCAACGCGCCAGGTGCTGCCGCCATTGTCGAGGGTGACGATCACCGGCACCAAGCGCGTCGTCTCGTCCAGTATGGGCGAGACGAACGTGACGCGTCCTTCCTGACGGCGCCCCGCCGCTGTTACCTCGACGCGGGCACCAGGCTTCACCCGGCCCGCATCAGTGGGCACCAGCGAGGTCGCAACCGTGACCTTGGAAAGGTTGGCGACCCGGAAAAGCTCGGCGTCGGCTGCAACGGTCTGCCCGAGCGTAGCCGAGCGCGCGATGACCTGACCGGCGATTGGTGAGCGCACTGCGATGCGGTTGAGCGCACCGCCCCCGCTGCCGGTCGCGGACAATTGCTGCTGCGCCAGGCGAAGCGCGATGCTGGCTTCGGTCGCGGCGGTCCGCGCCGCGACAAGATCCTGTTCCGGCGAGACGCGCTCGGCGAACAGGCGCTGCTCACGACGAAGGTTCGTTTGCGCGAGGGCGGCACGCGCGCGAGCGGCCTCCACCTCTGCTTTGAGCGACGCCGCTTCGCGGCTCTCGATAACGGCGAGCGGATCGCCGCGACCGACAGGCTGGCCGAGATTGCGGGTCAGCGAGACGAGCCGCCCGCCCACCGATGCCGATACCACCTGCACGCCTTGCGGATCGCCTTCGATCGTTGCCGAAAGCTCGATCGCACCAGCTTCCCCGCCGACCGTTGGCCGCGTGACCTCGATCCCGGCGTCCGCGATCTGCTGCGCGGAGAGGATGACGGCATCCTTTGGACCTTCCTTGGCCTCGCTGGCCTCGGCACCTTCGGCCTTCTCGGCTCCGGCCTTCTCCCCGGCTTCACCGCCGCTGCCGGTCCCGCCGCATCCCGCAAGGATGAGGGCCAGCGTCACGGGCGCCAGCGCCCGCATGATGTTCTTCGTCATTGATTGTTTTCCTCAGGAGAGGGCGCGGCGGCAACGAGCCGTTCCAGGCGTGCCTTTGCGTCATGATAAGTGGCGAGCGCGTCGATCGCGGCGGTGCGCGTCTCGGACAGGGTCCGCTCGGCATCGAGCAAGTCGAGCTGGCCGAACTTGCCCTCGCGGTAGCCGATCCGGGCAATGCGCGCAGCCTCGGCAGCCGACGCCAGCACCGGACCGCTCGCATTGCGTGCGGACGTGGCGGCGTTGGCCACCTCCGCCTGGGCGTTCGCGATGTCCTGCGCCGCGTCCAGCTCGGCGGCACGCCGCAGGGCCTGCGCCTGGTCGCTCTGCGCGCGCGCCTGGGCGATGGCGGCTTTGCCGTTGTTGAAGACGGGAAATGGGATGGAGACCCCGAACACCGCGGCGACGTCGTTGGTAGCCTCGAGCCGTCGTGCGCTGGCGCTCAACGTCACATCGGGAATGCGCTGCGATCGGGCGAGCCGGACCTGTGCCTCGGCCGTCGTCGCGTCGGCACGGGCGGCCGCCAGTGCCAGCGTACCACCGGGTTCGATCGGCCGTGCCGGTCCAAAGCCCTCAACACGATCATACCATGCGAGGTCGAGCGGCCCGGTCACGGGCTGGCCGATCCGACGAGCGAGATTGTCCCGCGCCACCTCGGCAAGCCGCTGGGCACGTTCCACGGCCGTCTCTGCATTGATACGCAGCACATCGGCACGCTGCTGTTCGAGCGGTGATGCACGCCCCGCCTGCACGCGGACACCGGCTGCGCGGAGCGCCTCCCGGGCGATGCCGGCCTGTTCGCGGGCTGTGACGAGGCGGCGTTCGGCCGCTGCTGCCTGAATGTAGAGCTGCGTGACGGCGAGCCGGAGATCGGCCTCGGCCAGCGCCGTGCCGATCCGTGCCCGGTTGCCGATCGCCTCGGCGACCGCGATCCGCGCCGACCTTTTGCCGCCCAACTCGATCGGAAGTGCCAGGCCAGCGGTCGTCTCCGCACTGCGCAGGCCCCGATACTGGCCGCTGCCGGCGATGTTTTCGGTCTCGGCAACGATCGAGGGGTTGGGGCGATAGCCGGCGACGGTCCGGCCGGCCTCGGCCGCCCTGACCCCTGCTGTGGCGGCTTCGAGACTGGGCGCGGTTGCGCCGGCGAGCGCCAGCGCCCGCTCAAGCGTGAG
>NZ_JAHXZM010000011.1:2500-5808 GCF_019429535.1 Sphingomonas citricola
TCGGTCTTTTGACCGATCCAGCGTTGCTGTTGGTGGTGTGGGCTCTCAAGCGTGAGGTAAGGGCAATTCGTGGATGCCTTGGCGCATACAGGCGATGAAGGACGTGGCACGCTGCGATAAGCTGCGGTGAGGTGTGAGCAACCTTTGACCCGCAGATTTCCGAATGGGGAAACCCACTCATCCTGATTATCCGAGACGAGCCGAGCGACGACACGCGTGAAGCGTGCCGCCGAGCGGCTCAGCTAGGGTAATTGGGGTTTTGAGTATCATGGGACTGAATACATAGGTTTCATGAAGCGAACCCGGCGAACTGAAACATCTCAGTAGCTGGAGGAAAAGACATCAACCGAGATTCCGTTAGTAGTGGCGAGCGAACGCGGACCAGGCCAGTGCCTGTTGTTAAACTAGCAGAACCATCTGGAAAGTTGGGCCATAGCGGGTGACAGCCCCGTATGTGAAAGTGAGACAATGGGACTCGAGTAGGGCGGAACACGTGTAATTCTGTCTGAACATGGGGGGCCCACCCTCCAAGCCTAAATACTCGTATGCGACCGATAGTGAACTAGTACCGTGAGGGAAAGGTGAAAAGCACCCCGATGAGGGGAGTGAAACAGTACCTGAAACGGATTGCCTACAAGCAGTAGGAGGGGTCTTGTGCCCTGACTGCGTACCTCTTGCATAATGGGTCTGTGACTTAATGTATCGAGCAAGCTTAAGCCGTTAGGTGTAGGCGCAGCGAAAGCGAGTCTGAATAGGGCGATTTCAGTTCGATGTATTAGACCCGAAACCCGGCGATCTAGGCATGACCAGGATGAAGGTGTGGTAACACACACTGGAGGTCCGAACCGATTAACGTTGAAAAGTTACCGGATGAGTTGTGTTTAGGGGTGAAAGGCCAATCAAGCCGGGAAATAGCTGGTTCTCCGCGAAAACTATTGAGGTAGTGCCTCGGATGGACACCGTTGGGGGTAGAGCACTGGATGGGTGCGGGGGTCGCGAGATCTACCAAACCTAACCAAACTCCGAATACCAACGAGTGATATCCGGGAGACAGACGGCGGGTGCTAAGGTCCGTCGTCAAAAGGGAAACAGCCCTGACCAACAGCTAAGGTCCCCAAGTCACGTCTAAGTGGGAAAGCATGTGGGAATCCCAAAACAACCAGGAGGTTGGCTTAGAAGCAGCCATCCTTTAAAGAAAGCGTAACAGCTCACTGGTCTAAACAAGGGTTCCTGCGGCGAAGATGTAACGGGGCTCAAGACGTGCACCGAAGCTTTGGGTGTGGATTTATCCACGCGGTAGCGGAGCGTTCCGTAAGCCTGCGAAGCGATCTGGTAATGGGTCGTGGAGGTATCGGAAGTGCGAATGCAGACATGAGTAGCGATAAAGAGGGTGAGATGCCCTCTCGCCGAAAGACCAAGGGTTCCTGCGCAAGGCTAATCCGCGCAGGGTGAGCCGGCCCCTAAGACGAGCCCGAAGGGGGTAGTCGATGGGAACCACGTTAATATTCGTGGGCCTGGTGGTGTGTGACGGATGGTGTGAGTTGTTCAGCCTTAACGGATTGGCTGGGCTTCGAAACTGTCCCGGGAAATAGCCCCACCGTATAGACCGTACCCGAAACCGACACAGGTGGTCAGGTAGAGTATACCAAGGCGCTTGAGAGAAGTGTCCTGAAGGAACTCGGCAAATTGCCTCCGTACCTTCGGAAGAAGGAGGCCCGATGTAAGCGCAAGCTCTCATCGGGGGCACAGGCCAGGGGGTAGCGACTGTTTAGCAAAAACACAGGGCTCTGCTAAGTCGGCTTCAAGACGACGTATAGGGCCTGACGCCTGCCCGGTGCCTGAAGGTTAAGTGGAGGGGTGCAAGCTCTGAAATGAAGCCCAGGTAAACGGCGGCCGTAACTATAACGGTCCTAAGGTAGCGAAATTCCTTGTCGGGTAAGTTCCGACCTGCACGAATGGCGTAACGACTTCCCCACTGTCTCCAGGACATGCTCAGCGAAATTGAATTCTCCGTGAAGATGCGGAGTACCCGCGGTTAGACGGAAAGACCCCGTGCACCTTTACTGCAGCTTCAGAGTGGCAGTGGACAAGAACTGTGTAGCATAGGTGGGAGGCTTTGAAGCATTGGCGCCAGCCGGTGTGGAGCCATAGGTGAAATACCACCCTGTTGTTGTCTATTGTCTAACCTCGAACCATGAAACTGGTTCAGGGACCCTCTGTGGCGGGTAGTTTGACTGGGGCGGTCGCCTCCTAAAGAGTAACGGAGGCGCGCGAAGGTTGGCTCAGGCCGGTTGGAAACCGGCTGTTAGAGTGCAATGGCATAAGCCAGCCTGACTGCGAGACTGACAAGTCGAGCAGAGACGAAAGTCGGTCATAGTGATCCGGTGGTCCCTCGTGGAAGGGCCATCGCTCAACGGATAAAAGGTACGCCGGGGATAACAGGCTGATAACCCCCAAGAGCTCATATCGACGGGGTTGTTTGGCACCTCGATGTCGGCTCATCACATCCTGGGGCTGGAGCAGGTCCCAAGGGTTTGGCTGTTCGCCAATTAAAGTGGTACGTGAGCTGGGTTCAGAACGTCGCGAGACAGTTTGGTCCCTATCTGCCGTGGGCGTCGAAATTTGAGAGGAGTTGACCCTAGTACGAGAGGACCGGGTTGAACGTACCTCTGGTGTACCTGTCGTCGTGCCAACGGCGCAGCAGGGTAGCTATGTACGGACGGGATAACCGCTGAAAGCATCTAAGCGGGAAGCCTCCCTCGAGATAAGATTTCTCAGGACGGTCGGAGACCACGACCTTGATAGATCGGATGTGGAAGCGCGGTAACGCGTGAAGCTAACCGATACTAATCGTCCTATTCGCGCTTGAGAGCACACACCCCCAACATCAACGTTGGGCAACAGGTAACCTCACGCCAGTGCACGCATCGATTTTGAACCAGCCGGACCTCGCCGACGATACGCACCTCGCTCATCGTCGATAAGGCCCGGACACGACACGCAGGCACCATTGCCTGGTGGCCATAGCGTCGGTGTCCCACCCGATCCCATCCCGAACTCGGCCGTGAAACCCGACTGCGCCAATGGTACTATCGCTTAAGCGATGGAAGAGTAGGTCGCCGCCAGGCATTGATGCCCGCGTGTCTCAAGAACCCATCACAATGCTCAAAAACCTCCTAACCAGAGGTCTAAGCCTCGCCGCACCAACACCGTGCAGCCAAGGCTACCTGTCGCGGGGTGGAGCAGCCCGGTAGCTCGTCAGGCTCATAACCTGAAGGTCGCTGGTTCAAATCCAGCCCCCGCAACCA
>NZ_JAHXZM010000012.1 GCF_019429535.1 Sphingomonas citricola
TGCCACTCACGCACCAGCCGCATGCCGGCGGACTGCGGCTGTGTTCTGGTCACGCCGCGTGCGAGCTGGTCGAGCGTGCGCGTGGTCTCACGCGACAGCCCGCCATGCGCACGCGCCTGCAGCTCCCAGGCGAGCGCCATGCGGAGCAGCGCCGGGCTGACACGCGGCACCGGTGTGCCCGTGAGTGCCGACCAGCGCGAGCGGAGCTCAGGCGTGGACAGCGAATCAAGCGCGGCGATCGCGTCCACGCTCGCACTCACGCCTGCACCAGGCGATAGCAGGTGGCACCCTCACGCTTGCTGCGGGCAAGCACATGCCCCTTCTTGCGCAGGCCGGTGAGAGCGGCACGTGTGGTGTGCGGCAGCCAGCCAGTGGCGGTGATCAGCTCGGTGAGCGTCGCACCCTCGTCGCGGCCCAGCAGCGCGAGGACGCCCGCGATCTTGCACGTGCGTGGGGCAGGGGTGGGCAGAGCTTCAGCATCGCTCCCGCCAGCGACCTGCTCGCCAGCATTATCGTCGACACCGATGGCAGCGAGCCCGTCGGCGGTCACGAACATGCCGTAGCCAAGGTCACCATCCTGGCGTGCTACTTCCGCCACAACACTGGTTTCGCGCTCCTCGACCAGCCTGGCTTTCACCAGCGACACGATCGAGCGCGCGGCGCCAGCCTTTGAGGTGAGGGTCTTCGGCAGCGGGTAGAGGCTGCCGCTGTCGCATTGTGCAGCGTGTGCGAGGAGCAGCGACTGCGTGTCGGTGAGCTTCATGGATCTGGTCTCCGGTAGGAGCGACACCAGCGTCGCTTCCACCAGCCACAGCCCCGATGATCAGGGTCGATCAGGGCTGTGCC
>NZ_JAHXZM010000001.1 GCF_019429535.1 Sphingomonas citricola
AACACCGTGCAGCCAAGGCTACCTGTCGCGGGGTGGAGCAGCCCGGTAGCTCGTCAGGCTCATAACCTGAAGGTCGCTGGTTCAAATCCAGCCCCCGCAACCATACACAACACACACACAATAGCCCTAGGCTGCAAGGTACCGGGGCCTTTACGCGTACGGCCATACGGTGACGCCGACACTTGCGCCGGGGTGGTCCACCACAGCGCCGCGGTGCGGCAGCGCTCGCGCCAACCGCATCACCAGGCTCGACACCATCTCGGCTACCCCTCGGTCTTCGCACGAGACCTCTCTCGAGAGCTAGCGTAACACCCCTGACAAGGCCAACAGCGGCAGTTCTGCCCATGCTCAAGGCATGGACCGCTCGTTCAAGCATGGGGCCTTTTCGTCACACGCGGAGCTAGATGGGCGCGGAGTGATGCGTGCCGTATTCTGCCGCTAATCAAACGTCATATGACAGTCGCGGACACTTTATTTGAGAGATGTAATACAAACGCAGTAGGCATCAGATCACTTCAGTCAGTGCCTCCCTCAGCAAAGGGATATTTTCGCAGTTGAAAAGTCTGAGTTGTAACTCGCGATTAGCGGATACGATCGGCCGCGAGAAGCTCGATCCTCACCTGCCTACGCGTTAAGATTGCGGCCTGGGTAGCGCAAATCCATCGCTGCTTTCAGCCAGTCATGTTACTCAAACACTTGGTCGGAGCGAGCCATTAACTCGATCGACGCTTCTTCACGGCTTAGACGCCCAACCCGCCACATTACCAGCCACCGAGACAGGCCAGGGCAACAAACAAAAACCCCGGCGCAGCGGCCGGGGTTCGATAAGCGATGAGATAGCCGCTCTTGGTATGGGTCTCGGGCCTCACTGACAGGCGAGGCACTCGTCATAGTCGGTCGTCTCGCCGAACTCGTATTTCGGCTTCTCGATCGTGTTGTCGTTCTCGACCCCGCCCGCGAAGCCCGCGCGCTGCACCGACTTGGAGCGCAGATAATAGAGCGACTTGATGCCCAGCTCCCACGCGCGGAAGTGGAGCATCAGCAGGTCCCACTTCTCGACATCGGCTGGGATGAACAGGTTCAGCGACTGCGCCTGATCGATATAGGGCGTGCGGTCACCCGCCAGCTCGAGCAGCCAGCGCTGGTCGATCTCGAAGCTGGTCTTGTAGCAGTCCTTCTCGTCCTGATCGAGGAAGTCGAGGTGCTGCACCGATCCGCCGTGCTCGAGGATCGAGCTCCAGATCGCCTCCGAATCCTTCGACTTCTCCGCCAGCAGCTTCTTCAGATACGGGTTCTTGACCGAGAAGCTGCCCGACAGCGTCTTGTGCGTGTAGATGTTCGCCGGGATCGGCTCGATGCACGCGCTGGTGCCACCGCAGATGATCGAGATCGACGCGGTCGGCGCGATCGCCATCTTGCAGCTGAACCGTTCCATCACGCCGACGTCGGCCGCGTCGGGGCAGGGGCCACGCTCGACCGCCAACTGCATCGACGCTTGGCTGACCTGGGTGTGGATGTGGCGGAAGATCCTGAGGTTCCACGACTTCGCCATCGCGCCTTCGAACGGCAGCCCGCGCGCCTGGAGGAAGGAGTGGAAGCCCATGACGCCCAGCCCCACCGAACGCTCGCGCGCGGCGGAATAGGCAGCGCGCTCCATCCCCGGCTCGTGGCGGTCGATATAATCTTGCAGCACGTTGTCGAGGAAACGCATCACGTCCTCGATGAAGGTCTTGTCGTCCTTCCACTCGTCCCACGTCTCGAGGTTGAGCGACGACAGGCAGCAGACCGCGGTGCGATCGTTGCCCAGGTGGTCGCGCCCCGTCGGCAGCGTGATCTCGCTGCATAGGTTCGAGGTCGACACCTTCAGGCCCAATTCGCGGTGATGCTTGGGCATGTTCGAATTCACGTGGTCGGCGAAGACGATATACGGCTCGCCCGTCGCGAGGCGGGTTTCGACCAGCTTCTGGAACAGCGCCCGCGCGTCGACCTTGCCGCGCACCGCGCCGTCCTTGGGGCTCTTCAGCTCCCACTCCGCGCCGTCGCGTACAGCTTCCATGAAGGCGTCGGGGATCAGCACGCCGTGGTGAAGATTGAGCGCCTTGCGGTTGAAGTCGCCCGAGGGTTTACGGATTTCCAGGAACTCCTCGATCTCGGGATGGCTGACGTCGAGGTAGCAGGCGGCAGAACCGCGCCGCAGCGAGCCTTGCGAGATCGCGAGCGTCAGCGAGTCCATCACGCGGACGAACGGGATGATGCCGCTGGTTTTGCCGTTGAGGCCGACCGGCTCACCGATGCCGCGGACGTTGCCCCAATAGGTGCCGATGCCGCCGCCGCGCGATGCGAGCCAGACGTTCTCGTTCCACGTGTCGACGATGCCGTTCAGGCTGTCGGGCACCGAGTTCAGGTAGCAGGAGATCGGCAGACCGCGCCCGGTGCCGCCGTTCGACAGCACCGGCGTCGCGGGCATGAACCACAGCCGCGAGATGTAATCGTAGATGCGCTGCGCGTGCGCCTCGTCGTCGGCATAGGCCGAGGCGACGCGGACGAACAGATCCTGATAGCTCTCACCCGGCAGCAGATAGCGGTCGTTGAGCGTTTCCTTGCCGAAGTCGGTCAGGAGCGCGTCACGCGACGCGTCGCTCTTTACCTTGAAATCGCGCGATGCCGCTTTCTTCGTCGGCGCCCGTTCGGACGCCGCCGACATGCCGGGGGCGCCCCGCTCAGCCTTGGGCTCGGGCGCCGCATTCGCATCGGGCGTCGGCGTCACGACGCGCTCCATCAGATCCATCATCGACTCGCTGCCGGCGTCCCCGAAGTTCATGCTGCGGCTCCTTTGTTCTTGTTGCGTTCTAACGGGGATTACTCCCCGACGTAAAGGCCCAGACGTCTGCCGCAGGTGTCCGGCCGCGCGAAACCGGCACTGGATCATGCCGGAGTGGTCGTCGGCGCCGCTCTTGATAGAGCGACTTGTCACACCAGTGGTTGCGTTGAGCGCTGAAACTTACCCCTACAGATTGTGCCAAACCGATGCGGCGGGCAAGTAGGTAATGCGTGGACGTGGCGGTGGTTCATCGTGCATCGGCGCGGCATCAGGCCATCGGTGTGACGCGACGCGTGGATTTCTGCGGGGTTCGCCAAGTACAAGCAGAAACACGCCTGCGAAAAAACTTTTCGGTGGATCGTTTGACCGCTCGCGCAGCCGCTGCATGCGCCCGGGGCGGCTGGATCGTCACGACGATCGCCGCCCGACGGACGCTCCAGCAGGCGTGCGCGATCAGGCCGCGCGGCGCTGGGTCGACTGGATTAACTGGTCGACGTCGATCGGATAGGCGAATTGCAGCCCTGCGCGCCCGTCGTCGATCCAGCGGATCGTCGCGGTCGTCATCTGCCCTTCGAACAATTCGATCTTCATCTCGAACCCGACCGCCTCGGGCGGCAGGTCGACGCCTTCGATCAGCACGCCGCCGGTCGAGACGTCGCGGATGCGCACCTCGGCCGTCTCACCCGCCATCATCGCGCGCGCCGCGCGCAGCACCTTGTGCCGCTGCGCCCGGCTGGTCTTGAAGCCGACTGCGATTGCCTTGCCCTCGGGCTGGGCGAGCTGCTCGTGCACCGCCGCCGCCGCCGCGGGTTTGCCGTAGACATAGCCCTGGATGTGGCTGCATCCGAGCTCGCGGATCAGCGCGATTTCGTCCTGCTGCTCGACGCCCTCCGCGGTCGTCTCCATCCCCAGCGTGTCGGCGAGCGTCACGATCGCCTTGATGATCGCGGCGTTGCGGTTGCTCTCGTTGATCGCGCCGCGCACGAAGCTCTGGTCGATCTTGATCTTGTCGAACGGCGCCTTCTTCAGATAACCGAGCGACGAATAGCCAGTGCCGAAATCATCGAGCGCGAGGCGCACGCCGATCCGCTTCAACGCCGCGAACATCCGCTCGGACGAGGCGTCCTCGTTCAGGAATACGCCCTCGGTGATCTCGAGCTCGAGCCGGCGCGGCGGCAGGCCCGAGGTCGCGAGCGCGCTGGTGACGAGGCTGGGGAGCGCAGGATTGGCGAACTGGATCGGCGACACGTTGACCGCGACGCGGACATGCGCGGGCCAGGTCGCCGCCTCGGCACAGGCGGTGCGCATCACCCACTCGCCGATCGCCTCGATCATCCCGCATTCCTCCGCGACCGGGATGAACTCGGCGGGGCTGACCAGCCCGCGTGTCGGGTGGCTCCAGCGCAGCAACGCCTCGTAGCCGACGATCCGCTCGTCGGTGGTCGACACCACGGCCTGATAGGCGAGGTGGAGCTGGTTCTGCTTCAACGCCTGGCGCAAATCGTCCTCGAGCTGGCGGCGATATTGCGCGCCCTCAAGCAGTTCGTCGCGATAGAAGCGATGCACGCCGCGCCCGTCGCCCTTCGCCGCGTAGAGTGCTAGGTCCGCATTGCGCACCAGTGCCTCGGGATTGTCGCCATGCTCGGGCGCGATCGCGATGCCGATCGAGCAGCCGATCGAGATCGTCGCGCCGTCGATGTAATACGGCCGCGACAGCGCGGTGATGATCGCGTCGGCGAGCGTCGCCAGCCGGTCGCGATTGCCTTCGCGCGGCACGATGACCTTGAATTCGTCGCCGCCCAGCCGCCCGACCATGCCGGCATCGCCGACGGTCTTCTGCAATCGCCCCGCGACCTGTTTGAGCAATTCGTCGCCGACCTGATGGCCGAGCGTGTCGTTGACCGCCTTGAACCGGTCGAGGTCGAGCAGGAACAGCGTGTTCGCCCCCTGCGTCTGCTGCTGCGGCGACAGCATCTGTTCGAGCGACAGCCGCATCCGCTGGCGGTTGGCGAGCCCGGTCAGGCTGTCGAACAACGCCAGCCGCGTGATCTCCGCCTCCGCGCGGCGCTTCTCGGTCAGGTCGGAGCCCGAACCGATGAAGCCCTGGAAACGCCCGAACTGGTCGAGCAGCGGCCGGCCCGAGATCGACCACCAGCGCTCGGGCGCTTCCTCGGGCGCGGGGCGGACCGAATAGTCGGAAAAGGACGTCCGGCTCGACAGGTGGAACGTCAGCGTCCGCTCGGTCTCGGCGAGTGCGGTGTCGACGCGGAACACGCGCGTCAGCGCCTCGCCCTTGGCCTTGATGCCGAAGCTCGCGACCTCGCGCGCGACCTTGTCGCTAAGATAGGTCAGCCGCCCGCCGCGATCGGTCTGCCAGAACCAGCCCGACCCGTGCGTCTCGAATTCGGAAACCAGCCGGCTGGCGAGCAGTTCGGCGCCCTCGGCTTCCTCTTCTTGCGCCAGGGCGGCGAAATGCTCGCGGCTGTTGCCGATCACGCCGTAGGCGAGCAGCGCCGTCAGGATCAGCGCGAAACCGCTCGCCCACGATGCTCCCTGCTGGACGATCGTCGCGCCGGCCAGCGCGAGCGCGAAGGCGATCGTCGCGGCGGCGACGGGCTGGATGACGACGGCGACGATAATTAGCGTGCCGAACACCGCGACGACGGCGGCGATATGCAGGCCGCGATCGACGAGCCCGCCGGCGACGCCGACGAGCGCGAACAGCGACAGCGCGCCCATCGCGATGACCGCGGCGAGCAGCAGCGTCCGCTGATGCGGGGCGAGCTGCTGCGCCACCACGAAGCGCAGCAGCACGAACACTGCCGGCGCCGCGACCAACGCGGGCAGCGCGACGAGCGCGAGCGTCGCCGCCGCACCGCCCACGCCCGCGACCAGCGCCGCGACGATCAGCAGCAACGGCGCGGCGAACATCGCGATCCCCGCGACCGACCACAGGTCCGCGACACGCGCGAGCGCCGCATCGCGGTCGTCGCCGACGCGTTCCTCGTCGCTTCCCGTCAACCCAAGGCTCGCCAGCAACGATGGTCGCGGCTCGTCCGCGGCGTTCAGCGTGGTTTCGGCGATTTCGGTGTCTGACGGACGCGGCTTACCCATAAAGGGTGACATAGCGCGGGCGGCTTTGTCGAAGCTTTAGCGCGCATGCTTAATGCGCCGCTAACCGGTCCCGCGACGTGCTGCGCTCGAGGGGGCGCATGGTTGCGAGCAGGGCTGCCGCGTCCTACAGGGTTCCGCCATGACGACCGTGATCCGCGAAGCCGATCTGATCGAGAGCGTGGCCGACGCACTCCAGTTCATCAGTTACTATCACCCGATGGATTACATCCGCGCGCTGGGCGAGGCGTATGAGGCGGAGGCGAGCCCGGCGGCGAAGGATGCGATCGCGCAGATCCTGACCAACAGCCGGATGTGCGCGGAGGGGCATCGCCCGATCTGCCAGGATACCGGCATCGTCAACGTATTCGTCAAGTGGGGCATGGACTGTCGGTTGGACGACACGTCGCGCTCGCTGCAGGAGGTCGTCGACGAGGGTGTGCGCCGCGCCTACCTCCACCCCGAAAACAAGCTGCGCGCTTCCGTGCTTGCCGACCCGGCGTTCACGCGCCGCAACACGCGCGACAACACGCCGTGCGTGCTCCACGTCGACATGGTGCCGGGCAACACCGTCTCGGTCGACGTCGCGGCGAAGGGCGGCGGGTCAGAGAACAAGTCGAAGTTCAAGATGATGAACCCGTCCGACTCGATCGTCGACTGGGTGATCGAGATGCTGCCCCAAATGGGCGCGGGCTGGTGCCCGCCCGGCATGCTTGGCATCGGCATCGGCGGCACCGCGGAACATTGCGTGCTGCTCGCGAAGCAGGCGCTGATGGAGCCGATCGACATGGGGCCGCTGAAGGCGCGCGGTCCGCGCAACGACATCGAGGCGCTTCGCATCGAGATCTTCGACCGCGTCAACGCGCTCGGCATCGGGGCGCAGGGGCTGGGCGGGCTGTCCACGATCCTCGACGTCAAGATCAAGGACGCGCCGTGCCATGCCGCGGGCAAGCCGGTGGCGATGATCCCGAATTGCGCGGCGACGCGCCACGCGCATTTCACGCTAGACGGCAGTGGCCCCGCCTATCTCGAGGCGCCCAAGCTCGACGAATGGCCGGACGTCGACTGGAAGCCCGACCAGGCAGCGATCCGCGTCGATCTCGACACGCTGACGCCCGAGGTCGTGGCGCAGTGGAAGCACGGCGACCGCCTGCTCTTGAACGGCAAGATGCTGACCGGGCGCGACGCCGCGCACAAGCGGATCGCGGACATGCTGGCACGCGGTGAGGAACTGCCGGTCAGCTTCCGGGGACGCGTGATCTATTACGTCGGTCCGGTCGATCCGGTCGGCGAAGAAGTCGTCGGGCCGGCGGGTCCGACCACCGCGACGCGGATGGACAAGTTCACGCGCATGATGCTCGACCAGGGGCTGCTCGCGATGGTCGGCAAGGCCGAGCGCGGGCCGGCGGCGACCGAGGCGATCCGCGAGGCGAAGTCGGCGTATCTGATGGCGGTCGGCGGTGCGGCCTATCTCGTCGCGCGCGCGATCAAGGGATCGAAGGTCGTCGGGTTCGAGGATCTGGGGATGGAGGCGATCTACGAGTTCGAGGTCAGCGACTTCCCGGTCACGGTCGCGGTCGACGCCGAGGGTCAGAACGTCCACCAGCTCGCGCCGCTCGTCTGGCGCGAGAAAATCGCGCGCAAGGGGTTGCTCCAGCCGGCATGACCGGGTGTGTGGCGTTGCAGTTGCTCCCGCCGCACCCGCTACCCCGCGCGGATTGACGCCCGGACCGGCGCAATGGGTGACGGTCGCGCGGTCCACCCCATCATGCGAGCGAACCCATGACCCTGTCCGACCTGTTGCTGCCGACCTACACCCAGATGCTTGGCACGATGTCGGCGTGGCTCGACAAGGCGGAGGCGGAGGCGGCGCGCGGCGACGCGGCCGCGACGCTGCTGGCGGCGCGGCTCGCACCCGACATGTTCCCGCTCTCGACTCAGATCGGCTTCGCCTGTCGCCAGGCGCAGGAGGCG
The DNA here is from genome assembly GCF_019429535.1 of Sphingomonas citricola. Lineage (GTDB taxonomy): Bacteria > Pseudomonadota > Alphaproteobacteria > Sphingomonadales > Sphingomonadaceae > Sphingomonas > Sphingomonas citricola. Next base: position 7,907 of record NZ_JAHXZM010000001.1, read on the forward strand.
GTGTTCCGCCTACAGGGGCGTGACTTTCCGCCCGAGCTGCAGGCGCTGCTCGATGAGGCGCGCAGCGGGGGTGAACGGCCCGGGACGTTCGACGACGCGCGGCGGCGGATCACCGATACGCTGGCGGTGGTCGAGGCGGCGGCGGCCGAGGGGTTCGTGCTCGACGGCGATGCGCCGCTCGCCCACGCCTTGCCCAACGGCATGGTGCTCGACGTCACCGCGACGATCTACGCCCGCGACTGGGCGCTGCCGCAGTTCTATTTCCACGTCGTCACCGCCTACGCGATCCTGCGCGCGCAGGGCATCGAACTGGGCAAGGCCGATTATTGCGCGCACCTGCTGCCGTATCTGCGGATGCCGCAGGGCGCCTGAGCGACGTGCGGCGATGGGCGCGCTTGCGGGGCCTCTGTCCTACAACGATCATTCACGATACGCCGGCCGCGTCTTTGATAACGCTATAATCCGCCCACGCGCCTGCGCGCGCGCACACGTTAGGTGCGACTTTTGTGACCTTCCGCGGTGCGTGGCACGGATGTCCCGCGCCCATCCACCAGCCCGGAAATGAGAAGAGGCTGCCGGGCCGTCTTTCGACGTACCCGACAGCCCCTAGACATGGTCAGCGGCCGGAGAGCTCCAGCCCGGGAGACCATGAACGCTTCAACAAACCTGCGTCGGGCCGTTGATTGGGGAGCAATATCCCCCGACCCGCCGACAAATCTTAGAAGCGAGTCCCCCGAACGAACTGAACCGAACCCACTGCTGAACCATGAGACATCGGATCACCTCCTTTCGCTGGTTAAAGACACGTGCGACCTGCGTTGATCGCATGACCAATGTGTCGTCACCGGCGGTGATATACAAGACTTGTATTCACGCTTCGTCTGATCGAGCATCCGCCGCCGCAGCGAGGGGGATAGCGAGGCGTCAGCCGCGGCAATCCTCGATCACGCGGCCGATCTCCGCGTAGGGCGGCAGCACCAGCGCGCTCGATCCCGCCTGTTCGATCACGAAGCGGCCGCGGCTGAACGCGATCGCGTCAAGCAGAGGATCGCCGGGCGCGAATGCGGTCGCGACATAGGGCGGGGTGCCGCCGGTCGGTTGCACCGGCACGCTGCGCGTCGTCGAGGTCGTGCGGATCGTGAACGGCGCGGTCGCGCTGCCGGGACGCGACAGGAATATCCGCCGCTCGCCCTCGTCGCAGCGCAGCACCGCCAGCGCACCTTGGCCCGCGGTGCCGAACAGCGCGCGACTGCCGCGCGCGTCGCGCTGATAGGTCCAGGTGCCGGGCGTCCGGGGCCAATCCTGCCAGTCGACGGGGGCGGGGGCGGGCAATGACACCGTCGGCGTCGGGCGCGGAACGTCGACCGGTGTCGGTGCCCGCGGCGGCGCGACGCAGCCCGCGGCGCACAGCAGCGCAGTCGTGGGCAGGACGCGGAGCAGCGAGCGGGTGGAGAAGCGCGAAACCGTCATCCGCCCCGCTATGCCGGATGCGGATCGGCGGCTCAACCGCGACTGGAACCCGCTGCCGCGGCGGACGGTTGTTCCGGCGCAATCGCTCTGGCGCAACTACAGGGAAGCCACATGTCCGACACCGACGCCGCATCTTCACCAACCGGCGAGCCCACCCAGCTTCTGGTCCGCTCGACCCTTTCCGATTCGATGCGGGTCGACAGTCGCGACGGCGATCATCTGGGCAGCGTCCACGCCTTCATGGTGCACAAGGGTTCGGGACGCGTGACCCACGCGGTGCTCAGCCTCGGCGGGTTCCTGGGAATGGGGAAGAGCTTCTACCCGATGCCGTTCCAGCTCCTCTCGCTCGACGCGGTGCGCGACCTGTACGTCGTCACGATCGATCGCCGCATGCTGGAGGGCGGGCCGAGCTGGGCGAACAATCCGCCGGTCTTCAACCAATCCTACGCCGACAGCGTGGCGCGTTACTACGAAGTGCCCGCTGAGAACCTCGCCAACGGTTGAACGAAGAAGGACCTGTCACGATGAGCATTTTCGGCAAGATCAAGGACGCGATCTTCGGCCACAACGGCCCGCTCGGCGGCCAGTTCGGCGGCAAGAAGGATGCGGCGCCCGCACCGGCTCCGGCGCCAACGGGCGCCGCCCCGCATCCCCAGCAGCAGCCGCAGGCCGCCCCGGCACAGGCGCCGGCCACTCCTGCCCCGGCGCCCGCGCAGCACGTCGATGTCGAGCAGGTGCTGACTAATATCGCGTCGCAGAAGGGCAATCCGAACCTCAACTGGCGCACGTCGATCGTCGATCTGATGAAGCTGCTCGATCTCGATTCGAGCCTTGATAACCGCAAGGAGCTCGCAACCGAGTTGGGCTACAGTGGCGCGAAGGACGGCTCGGCCGAGATGAATATCTGGCTCCACAAGGCGGTGATGCGCGAGCTGGAAAAGAACGGCGGTACCGTGCCCGCCAGCATGAAGGACTGAGCCGATGTCGGACAAGGAAAACGACGTCCAGAAAGCGGTCGAGGAACTGGTCGAGGACCCCGATTCGCCCGGCAAGGGCAATGACCGTCCGCCGCAGACGATCGACGCGGAGCCGGCACGGCCGGACAAGGACGCGCGCTGAGGCAGGTTCGCGATCAGCCAACATGATGGGGCGGTGCCGAGCGAGGCGCCGCCCTTTTCTTTTTCGGCCTTCGTCCAGCGAGCGGCGGTTCGACTTCGATGAACCATCGGCGGCGAGCCGCAGGTGCGTCCTCGACCGGGCGCTAGCGCCGGTCGCCCTCGACCGACCAGATATGGTTCTCCAATATCCATGCCGGGACCGGGCGACCGTCGGCGTCGCGGGAGGGATCGTAGCGGAAGCGCTGCTGGATCAGCCGGCACGTCGCGTCGTCGAGCGAGCGGTAGCCGCTCGACCGTGTCACCCGGCACTCACCGACGCGGCCGTTGGTCTGCACCAGGAAGCGGACCGATACCGTGCCCTCGAACCCTGTCTCCGCCAGATCGCGGATATCGGACGGGAAATCGCCGTCGGTGATCCGCCCGCGGCGCTGGACCGGCGGTGTCTCGTCGCCACCATCGCCGTCGCCGTCACCCCAGCCGCCGGATCCCGTGCCGTCGCCGACCCCGCCAGCGCCGGTGCCGGGCCCGACGCGCGGCGCGGCGCCCTGCGTCGCCTGATTGCCCTCGAACGCCTTGGTCGCGACGACGATCGGCGGCGGGGGCAGGGGGATGACGACGACCGGCTTGGGCGCGACCACCTGCGTCGCCTTGGAGCGGATGTTGGGTGGTGCCGCACGACCCTCGGCGCGCTTGCTCACTTTCGGACGCGGTACCGTCTTCGCCGGTGGCGGGGGAGGCGGCGGCGCGAGGTCGAACAGCCGCAACCCTTCATCGACGCGCTGGCGGATCGCGGCGCCGGCGAGCCCGGTCAGCAGCGCCCAGCCGAGCGCGCCCGTCACGGCCAGCGCGGCGGCGGCGGCTCCGAAGCGTTCCTGGCGAGGCTGTGCGTACATGCGCAACGATGTAGGCACGCGTGGCTGAACCGCGAGTGGCTGAACGGCGGCGGGCGTGCCGGAAGGTCACAAAGGTCGCACCCATTGCGCGCGCGGGCGCGCCCGGATGATGAGGTGTCAAAGAGCGGACGCCGGTGTGTCACCTGTTCTGCATGTAGGACAGGGGCATCACCGGCGGAATCTCGATGCCCAATCGTTTGTGAGCTTATAACCCCCGACCTAATCCGAGGGCCCGCATGCTTCCGACCGCTGACGGCAACGGTAGCGGGATCTTGGCTCGAGGCCGGGATGACGAGGTGACCGGGGCGGAGAAGGGGCGACGGCTCGCGACGCACGTCGTGCTAGCGCGGCACAACCCCGCCTCCTCCCGTCCACGTTGCGCCGTCAGTCACGTGGTCGGACGGCAGAACGGCGGGGGAGCCGCACCCCCCGTCACCGGCGCTTGTTCATCCGCATCTGCTGCTGCTTGCCGAAGCGGGTCTTGCGCGTGCCGGGCTTGCCCTCGTTCGAGCGGCCCATGATCGGGGCCTTCTGCTGTTCGACCGGGAGCCCCAGTTCCTCCTGCTCCAACTGGCGGATCTCGTCGCGCAGGCGCCCGGCTTCCTCGAATTCGAGGTCGGACGCGGCCTTGCGCATCTTTTTCTCCAGCTCCTCGATATAGGCGCGCAGATTGTGGCCGACCATGTGCGGCCGGTCCTCGTCAATCTCGACGGTGACCTGGTCGCCCTGGCTGACGTGCGCGATGATGTCGCCGATGTTGCGGCGGATCGTCGTCGGCGTGATGCCGTGTTCGAGATTGTACGCCTGCTGCTTCTCGCGGCGGCGCTGCGTCTCGTTCATCGCGCGCTCCATCGAGCCCGTGATGCGGTCGGCGTAGAGAATCACGCGCCCGTCGACGTTGCGCGCCGCGCGCCCGATCGTCTGAATGAGCGAGGTCTCGGAGCGCAGGAAGCCTTCCTTGTCCGCGTCTAGGATCGCGACCAATCCACATTCGGGGATGTCCAGCCCCTCGCGCAGCAGGTTGATGCCGATCAGCACGTCGTACACGCCCAGCCGCAAATCGCGGATCAGCTCGATACGCTCCAGCGTCTCGACGTCGGAGTGCATGTAGCGGACCTTGATCCCCGCTTCGTGCATATATTCGGTCAGGTCCTCCGCCATCCGCTTGGTCAGCGTGGTGACCAGCGTGCGATAACCAAGCTCGGCGGTCTTCTTCGCCTCGACGATCAGGTCCTGCACCTGCTCCTCGACCGGCTTGATCTCGATCGGCGGGTCGATGAGGCCGGTCGGGCGGATCACCTGTTCGGCGAAGACGCCCGCCGCCTGTTCCATCTCCCACGTGCCCGGAGTCGCGGAGACGCAAACGGTCTGTGGGCGCATCGCGTCCCATTCGTTGAAGCGTAAGGGGCGGTTGTCGATCGCGCTCGGCAGGCGGAACCCGTATTCGGCGAGCGTGATCTTGCGGCGGTGATCGCCGCGCGACATGCCGTTGATCTGGCCGATCGTCTGATGGCTCTCGTCGACGAACAGCAGCGCGTTCTCGGGCAGATATTCGAACAGCGTCGGCGGCGGCTCGCCCGGCAGGCGGCCGGTCAGGAAGCGGCTGTAATTCTCGATCCCGTTGCACGACCCCGTGGCGGCGATCATCTCGAGGTCGAAATTGGTGCGCTGCTCCAGCCGCTGCCGCTCGAGCAGCTTGCCCTCGATCTCCAGCTCCTTCAGTCGCTCGGTCAATTCGTGGCGGATCGCGTCGGCGGCCTGCTTCATCGTCGGACCGGGCGTGACATAGTGCGAATTGGCGTAGATGCGGATCGAGTTGAGCGAGGCCGACTTCTTGCCGGTCAGCGGATCGAACTCGACGATTTCCTCGATCTCGTCGCCGAAGAACGAGACGCGCCACGCGCTGTCCTCGTAGTGCGAAGGGAAGATCTCGAGATTGTCGCCCTTGACGCGGAAGTTGCCGCGCTGGAACGCAGCGTCGTTGCGCTTGTACTGCAGTGCGACGAGCTTGCGGATGATCTCGCGCTGATCGACGCTCTGACCTTTTTTGAGGTCGAAGATCATCGCCGAATAGGTCTCGACCGAGCCGATGCCGTAGAGGCACGACACCGAGGCGACGATCAGCACGTCGTCGCGCTCCAGAAGCGAGCGGGTGGCCGAGTGGCGCATCCGGTCGATCGCCTCGTTCACCGAGCTTTCCTTCTCGATGTAGGTGTCCGACCGCGGCACGTACGCCTCGGGCTGATAATAATCGTAGTAGCTGACGAAATACTCGACCGCGTTGTCAGGAAAGAACGACTTGAACTCGCCGTAGAGCTGGGCTGCGAGGATCTTGTTGGGCGCGAGGATTAGCGCCGGGCGCTGCATCTGCTCGATCACCTTGGCCATCGTGAAGGTCTTGCCCGAGCCGGTGACACCCAGCAGCACCTGATCCTTCTCGCCCGCGCGCGCGGTCTCGACCAGGTCGCGGATCGCGGTCGGCTGGTCGCCCGAGGGCTGGTAATCGCTGACGAGCTTGAACGGCTTCCCGCCCTCGACCTTGGGCGGGCGTTGCGGGCGGTGGGGGACGAAATCGTCGCCCGTTTCGGGTTCGGCCAGGCTGGTACGGATCTGGATCGACATATCGCGCAATATGGGCGCTGGGGTGGGTCACTTGAAGGAGCTTGGGTCGCGAGAAGCGCGGCTTGGTTGACCGAGACGCGCATGACCCATATTGCGCGGCGCTCGCCATCAGACCGACAGACAGATGCCGTGCCGTTCGGGCGCGGTTCGAGGAAGATCAGGCATGACCGACGTCCGCGCACCCATCAGCATCCCCGAGAGCAAGGCCTTCGCCAGCGTCAAGGTGAACTGGGTCCGCCACTGGAACGAGCATCTCTTCAGCTTCGCGGTCGAACGGCCGTCGAGCTTCCGTTTCCGCTCGGGCGAATTCGTGATGATCGGGCTGCCGGGCGAGGAGGGTGCGGACGGCGCCGCGGGCAAGCCGATCATGCGCGCTTATTCGGTCGCGAGCCAGCATTACGCAGAGGAATTGGAGTTCCTGTCGATCAAGGTCGAGAACGGCCCGCTGACCGGGCGGCTGCAGCAGATCGTGCCGGGCGACGAAATCTATTTGGGACGCAAGCCCACCGGCACGCTCGTCACCGACGCGCTGCTGCCGGGCAAGCGGCTGTTCATGCTCTCGACGGGCACCGGGCTCGCGCCGTTCCTCAGCCTCGCGCGCGATCCCGATGTGTACACGATGTTCGACCAGGTGATCGTGGTCCATTCGGTGCGCCGCGTCAGTGATCTGGCCTATCACGACGAACTCGCCGCGCGGTTGGCGGACGATCCGCTGGTGGCGGACGAGGCGGCGCAGCAGTTCCACTACATCCCGACCGTCACGCGCGAACCGTTCCACACCACCGGCCGCATCGACGCGCTGATGGAGAACGGCCGCATGTTCGGCGACCCGATTACCGGCGACAAATGCTTCAACCCGGAAACCGACCGGATCATGATGTGCGGATCGATGGACATGATCCGCGACACCGCGAAGACCTTGGAGACGCTGGGCTTCGTCGAGGGTTCGAACGCTGCGCCCGGTACCTACGTGATCGAGCGCGCGTTCGTCGGCTGACCGGGCCGGCGCGGCGTCAGAACAGGTCGAGCGCCGCGACCTCGTCCTTCGACAGGTCGATGCCGAACATCATCGACAGGCGCATGCGATAGACGCGCGGGTCGGTGACCTCGCCCGCGCTGTCGGTGCTGGCGGCGCGGCGGCGATAGTCGCGGTCGGTCAGCGTCGCGAACCCGTGCGGCAGGATGATCGACACCACCGTCACGTTGGTGAAGCGGCTGGCGGGCGCGGTCGACGCCCAAAGATTGCCCATCGCGAGGTCGCTGTCGTGTACGTCGCCGAGCGTGAAGCTGTATTGCCGCTGCCAGCCTGTCCCGGCACCGCGCCCGTCGGTGGTGGCCGTGTCGCCGTCGCGTGACAGCAGCCAGCCGTGCGCGTCGTCGCGGGTGAGCGTGAAGCGCGCGCCATCGGGCGCCTCCGCCGTCTCGCCCTCCGCCAGCCGCATCACGGGCGCATAGCTGCCGCCGAAGCCCGGATCGGCGATCCATTGTTCGTCGCCGATCGTCACCAGCGACAGCGTGTGGGTCAGCGGCGGCACGTCGCTCGCGCCCAGCCACACGCGCGCGAGCAGCGGGCGCGCGACGAAGCCGGCCGCCGCCAGCGCGTCGAGGAACAGGCGGTTGTGCTCGAAGCAGTAACCGCCGCGCCGTGCGCCCACGAGCTTGGCAAAGACCGAAGCCGAGTCGATGGGGATGCCGCGCCCCAGCCGCACGTCGAGATTCTCGAACGGGATCGCGAGCCGGTGCGCGCGCTGCATCCGCGCGAGCCCCTCGACATCGTTGGTCGGGCGTGCGGGCATGTCGATGCGGGCGAGATAGGCGTCGAGGTCGAACATGCGCGTCCACGTGCCGGATCGCTCGCGCGGGGGCAAGCGTGCGCGATCCCTCTCGCCATTCGCCCGCGCGCGGTTATGGTTGCGGCAAAAGAGGGGAAATTGATGCGCCTGTTCCACCTGCTGGCGGCCGCCGGCACGCTCGCCGCGACGCTTGCGTCGACATCTGCGTTCGCCGAGCCCGATTACGCCGCCGCGGTCCGCGCCGACTACAAGCGCGACCTGGGCGCGATGTGGGACGATTTTCACCGCAACCCCGAACTGTCGTTCCGCGAAACGCGCACCGCGGCGAAGATGGCGGCGGCACTGCGCGCGGTGCCCGGCATGGTCGTGACCGAGAAGGTCGGGCAGACCGGGGTCGTGGGCGTGCTGAAGAACGGTGCGGGCCCGGTCGTGCTGCTGCGTGCCGACATGGACGGGTTGCCGGTCGAGGAAAAATCGGGGCTCGCCAATGCCAGCCACGTCCGCCAAGTCGGGGTCGACGGGGTCGAGGCGCCCGTCATGCACGCGTGCGGCCATGATACGCACATCACCGCGATGGTCGCGACCGCGCGGCGCCTCGCCGCGTTGAAGGACCGCTGGTCGGGGACGGTGGTGTTCGTCGTCCAGCCCGCCGAGGAACGCGTCGGCGGCGCGAAGGCGATGCTCGCCGACGGGCTCTACACGCGCTTCCCCAAGCCCGACTACGCGCTCGCCTTCCACGTCGCCGCCGGGATGGAGGCAGGCACCGTGTCGGCGTCCGAGGGCATCCAATATTCGTCGTCCGACTCGGTCAACATCGCCGTGCCCGGCATCGGCGCGCACGGCGCGAGCCCGAACGAGGGCAAGGACCCCGTCTACATGGCGTCGCAGATCGTCATCGCGCTGCAAGGGCTGATCAGCCGCGAGCGCCAGCCGCTCGATCCCGGCGTCATCACCGTCGGCTCGTTCCACGCTGGATTGAAGCACAACATCATCTCCGACATGGCAAAACTGCAGGTGACGGTGCGCGCGAACAACGAGGCCGAGCGTGCCAAATTGCTCGAGGGGATCAGACGCGTCGCCTACGGCGTCGGCGTGATGAACGGGATGCCCAAGGACAAGATGCCGGTGGTAACCGTCAGCGAAGGAACGCCGACGACGATCAACGATGCCGCGCTCGCGCATCGGCTGAACGGGGTGATGGTACAGACGCTGGGGGCGAAGAACGTGCCCGCCTTCACGCAGGAAGGCATGGGGGCGGAGGATTTCGCCTATTACGTCCAGCCCGACGCCCGCGTGAAAGGCTATTATTTCGCGGTCGGCGGGTCGACCCGCGCCGAGATCGACGCGGCGGCGCGCGGCGGCCCCAAGATCGGGTCGCACCATTCGCCCGAATTCCGCATCGCCCCCGAGCCTGCGATCACCACCAGCGCGATCGCGATGACCGCGGCGGTGCTCGACCTGATGAAACCGGGCTCGGCGGCCGTGGGAACCGGCTCGTGAGCGCGCGCATCCTGCTCATCGCCGCCGTGCTGCCGCTGGCGGCGTGCAGCGGCGACATCGATCTGACCAACGCCTCGATCGAGGAGGTGGCGAGCGCGACCGCCAGCCTCGAGAAGCCCGCGGCGGGGCAGTGGAAGACCGACACGCGACTGGTCAGTTTCGATGCGGGCGCGGACAAGACGCCGATGGCGGCGGCGATGCGCGATCAGGTCGGCGACACCAGCATCACCGAGGCGTGCCTGACCGAGGAGGAGGCTGCCAAGCCGTTGTTCGGCGATCTGTCGACCGCGGCGGGCGCGAACTGCCGCTTTCGCCGCTTCACGCTCAAGGGCGAGCAACTCGACGCCGAAATGGTATGCCGCAACGCGGGGGGCGAGACGCTGACCGTCAGCCAGAAGGGGCATTATTCGCCGAACGCGGTCGATCTGACCGCGACCGTGCGTCGCGGCGGCGTTGCGGCGCAGGCGGGTGGCATGGTGACGCGCATCACCGCGAAGCGGACGGGGGATTGCGCCGAGGAATAGCGCTGGCGCGGCGAGGTTGCGGTTGGGCGTCCCCCGGAAAGCGGATCGGGACGCTGCTACCGCGGCCCCGTCGACGTGATGCGATGGCCCCGCGACGATCGCATCACGGCAGAACGCGGCTCGTCGCGGGCGGCGCGTCGTCGAGCGGGATCGCCACCCGCCCGCTCTTGTCGGGTTTGCCGCGGAACATGCGACCGACACCGCCGACAACGTCGCGCGCGAGCTGCCCGCCGCTGGTCGACTCACCGGGGTCCTCGCAGCAACTGTTCGGCGCGACGAGTTTCTGGATGCCGCGGATCAGCGCGACGCCGCCGCCGATCACGTCGACCCCCGTCGTACACCCGCGTTGCACCGCCGCGCAGGGCGCTCCTTCCGCGTTCAGCGCGCCGCGCCCGGTCAGATAGCCGTTGATCGGCACCGGCTTGTCCGACACCGCCTCGGCAGGTAGCGGCAGGGCCTGCGACGGCAGCGCGTTGGCGCAGACGACGACGTCGTCGCCCGGATGCCGCACGCAGCGCTCGTCCGTTACGGGCACCAGGATCGAGATCCGCTCCGGTACGTCGGCGGGTGGCGTCGCGAGCGGCGCGGCGGTGGCCGCCTGGACGGCAAGGGCGATCAGCAGCATCGGGACGAGAGCGTGCGCCGCGCGTCTGCTCGCGTCAACACTCCGCTAACGCTGGGCGCTTATCGTTGCGCGCGTGAACTTCTCGCGCCTTTTTCGTAGCCGCTGGGCCGCACTCTGGTGGGCGGGGAGCGTTTTATGGTTCGCGTATGGCATCGCTGGTGCCGCGCCGGACACTAGTGCCCCCGCTGCGGTGGCGACGAATGCCGGCGACTTGACCGACGTAACGGGTGCGCCTGTAAATGCCGCCGATGTCGCGGGGCTGCTCAACGCGTTCGATCACTGATCGGTGGGTGGAGAGGGACGGGTCATGTCCCCGCCCTGACGCGGCGTGTTGCCTCCTCGGTCGAGGGATTTCCGCCCGCCGGCGCGTCAGACGCGGCGAAGCCGCGCCTTGTGCGCCGGCTTCGTCGCGCTGGCCGGTCGACGGCGCCACGTGCGTGGCGCATCTCGTGCGGAGCTTTTGCTCCGCACATCGATCGGGCGTCGATTTACGGCCTCAGCGCTTTGTCGTGGCCGTCGTCCAGATCGCCGTCCTCGGCGAGCGTGCCGTCGTCGAAATCGTCCTGCGCCTCGTCCTCGGCGATGTCGGCCTCGTCCTCGTCGGCGTCGTCGTCCTGCTCGCCGACCTCGGCGTCGGTCATCTGCAGATCGTCGGCGCTTTCCATGTCCTCGTCATCCTCCTCGACGCCGAGGTCGGGATCGATGTCGGTCATGATCGTGCCGTCGCTCGGCCCGTCGCGCGTCGCCTCCAGGATTTCGGCGCGCTGCGATTCGTCGTATCCGTCCTCGTCGTAACCGTCGTCGCCCGATCCGTGGCTGGTAACCTGATGACCGCCCATGTTCGCCTCCTCAATCATTCCACCGCGCGAACGGCGCAGCCGCGCGCGCGGTTCCGCCCTTGACCGCGGACCGGCATCGCGCATAGTGTATTGCTTCAATAACACGGAGGTGGATATGCGCTGTTCGACCATCCTGCTCGCGGGCGTACTCGCGCTGTCGCTCGCCGCGTGCGACCGCGGCGGGGAGGGGACGCAGATCGCGATCACCGCCAACGGCAGCGGCGGCGCGATGGGGAAGGACGGCGACGTCAAGATCGACACGCCCGCGTTCAAGGGCGCGTTCAAGCTGCCGCAGATCAACCTGACCGCCGAGAATTTCGACATCAACGGCGTCCATCTCTATCCCGACAGCAAGATCGCGTCGGTCAATGTCGACGGAACGGGCAAGGACAAGGTGACCGTCCGCTTCACCAGCCCGGCCGACCCCGCAATCGTCCGCGGCTGGTTCGCCGATCAGTTCGCGAAGGCGGGCACGTCGGTGAAGGTCGACGGCAACGCGCTGACCGGCAAGGACGACGACGAGACGTTCACGATCGACCTGTCGCCCCAAGGCGGGCAGAGCGCGGGCGTGGTCCGGATCGGTTGACGCCGGGGTGGCGATCGACGGCGTGAGGGCCTATGTCGGCGGCAACGATCAACCGGACGATTGACCCCATGCTCGACACGCCCTCCGCCCAGGTTCCGACGCTCAGCCTCGCCGATCAGGCGCGCGATCCGCAAGGGTTCGCCGCCGCGCTCGGCGGGTCGTTCGAACGGTTCGGCTTCGCGATCGTGGCCGACCACGGCGTGCCGCAGGACCTGATCGACCGCGCCTGGGACGAGACGCAGCAATTGTTCGCGCTGCCCGAGGAGGAGAAGCGCGGCTATTTCGTCGAGGGTGCGGGCGGCGCGCGCGGTTACACGCCGTTCAAGACCGAGATCGCGAAGGATGCCAAGCACGTCGACCTTAAGGAATTCTGGCACGTCGGGCGCGAACTGCCCGAGGGGCACCGCTTCGCGGGCGAGATGGCGCCCAACATCTGGCCGACGCGCCCCGAGGGGTTCCGCGACACGTTCGTCGAACTGTTCAGTGCGTTCGACACCGCGGGCGACAAGCTGCTGTCCGCGATCGCGCTCCACCTCGGGCTCGATGCAAATTGGTTCGACCCCGCGGTGCGCGACGGCAATTCGGTGCTGCGCCTGCTCCACTATCCGCCGATCCCGGTCGATGCAGAGGGCGTGCGGGCGGGCGCGCACGAGGACATCAACCTCATCACGCTGCTGCTGGGCGCCGAGGAAGCCGGGCTCGAACTGCTCGACCGTCAGTCGGGGCGCTGGCTCGCGATCAAGCCGCCCGAGGGGGCGATGGTGGTCAACGTCGGCGACATGCTGCAGCGGTTGACCAACCACGTCCTGCCGTCGACCACGCACCGCGTCATCAACCCGCCGCCCGAGCGCCGCGGCCATTCGCGCTACTCGATGCCGTTCTTCCTCCACCCCGCGCCCGATTTTCTGATCCAGACGCTGCCGCAGACGATCACCGCGGAGAACCCGAACCGCTATCCCGAGCCGATCACCGCGCAGGATTACCTGATGCAGCGGCTGGTCGAGATCGGGCTGATCAAGAAATGACGCGCCGCGGCGGGATCACGAGCGGCGACCTGCGCGTCGAGCGTGACGGCGACGTCGACGGCATCGTCGGCGGCACCGTGACGGTTGCTGCCGGGTGCCGTGCCGAGGTGAGCGGGATCGTCAGCGGCGATCTGATCGTCGAGGACGGCGCGGTGGTCGAGATGAGCGGCATCCTGTCGGGGCGCATCATCAATCGCGGCGGCGCGGTCCGCGTGACGGGGATTGTCTCGAACTAGCCCCGCGTCCCCTCCCGGTGGGGAGGGGCTTTCTCGTCAGGCGATCCGTTCGGGCACCTCGTCCGCATCAGCGCGGATCGCGCTGTCGGGGGCCATCGCTTCCCACGGAAACACGAACCAGTCCTTCGTCACCGCGCGGTCGATCGTGCGCGCGCGATAATCGACCGTCTGTGCCGAACCCGTATTGTCGATCAGCGTCGCGAAACGCACGCTGCCCGGCACCGCACCCGCGCGCGCGAGCATGTCGCGCAGGTGACCGATGGTGCGACCACTGTCGTTGATGTCGTCGATGAACAGCAACTGCTCGCCCGCGCGGGTGCGTTCGGCGAGGCGTGCGATCGCGTCGGCGGCGAGATCCTCGGCCTGCGAGCTGTAATCGACCGCGAGCATCGGCAGTCCGCTCGCGTGGCTGAGATAGACCGCGGGGATCAGCCCGCCGCGCCCGATCCCAATCAGATGCGCCGGGCGCCACGTTTCGGCGGCGAGCGCGTCGGCGAGCGTGCGGACCTGCGTGACCAGATCGGCGTGCGTGATCGCAGTGAAGATCGTCATCGCCGCATCAACCCGCCGAGCACGTTGCGCACGACGTTGGCGAGCAGGCCGCCCCCGCCCGAACCGCGACGCGACGACCCGAATACCGCCTTGCTGATTTCATTTCCGACCTGCCTTCCGACCGATGACGACGCGGATCGCATCGCCGATGTCGCCATCTTGTTCCACGGCGAGTTCGCCGCCTCGCGTGCCGCGGCGCGTTGCGCGCGTTCGTCGGCGGCGCGCGCGCGTGCGGCGTCACGCTCGGCACGCGCCTGATCCTTCGCCTGCAGCGCGGCGTCGCGTGCCGCATCGTCCTCCGCACGCGCGGCGGCGACCCCGGCGGCGGCGGCCTGCGTCTTCGCCGACAGGATTTCTTCCGCCGACTCGCGGTCGATCGGCTCGTCGTATTTGTCGCCGATCGCGTCGGTCTCGATCAGCACGCGACGCTCCTCTGGAGTCAGCGGGCCGAGCCGGCTGCCGGGCGGCTTGATCAGCGTGCGCGTGACTGGCGCGGGGGCGCCGTCGGGCTGTAGGAGCGAGACGAGTGCCTCACCGACCTTCAGCTCGGTGATCGCGGCGGCGACGTCGACGCCGGGGCTGGTGCGGAACGTCTGCGCGGCGGCGTTGACCGCTTTCTGGTCGCGCGGGGTGAAGGCGTTCAGCTTGTGCTGGACGCGGTTGTTGAGCTGCCCCGCAACCGTCTCGGGCACGTCGATCGGGTTCTGCGTGATGAAATACACGCCGACCCCCTTCGACCGGATCAGCCGCACTACCTGCTCGATCTTGTCGAGCAAGGCCTTGGGGGTGTCGTCGAACAACAGGTGCGCTTCGTCGAAGAAGAAGCACAATCTGGGTTTGTCGGGGTCGCCGATCTCGGGCAGCGTCTCGAACAATTCGGACAACAGCCAGAGCAGGAAGGTCGAGTAGAGCTTGGGGCTCTGCATCAGTCTGTCGGCGGCGAGCACGTTGACGACGCCGCGGCCCTCGTGATCGAGCGCGATCAGATCGCGCATCTCGAGCGCGGGCTCGCCGAAGAAATGCTCGGCGCCCTGGGTGCGCAGTTGCAGCAGCGCGCGCTGGATCGCGCCGATCGACTGCTTCGACACGTTGCCGTACTGCGTCGTCAATTCGGCCGCGCGCTCGGCACAGTGCGCCAGCATCGCCTGGAGGTCGTCGATGTCGAGGAGCAGTAGCCCCTCCTTGTCGGCGACGTGGAAGGCAATCGTCAGCACGCCCTCCTGCACCTCGTTCAGATCCATCAACCGCGCGAGCAGGACGGGGCCCAGCTCCGACACGGTGGCGCGGATCGGGTGGCCCTGTTCGCCGAACAGATCCCAGAATTGCACCGGCACCGCGGCGTAGCGCCAGTCGGCGTCGCCGATCTCGGCCGCGCGCGCTTTCAGCGTCTCGTGCATCTTCGCGGTCGGCGATCCGGGCATCGCGAGCCCGGCGAGGTCACCCTTCACGTCGGCGACGAAGCACGGCACGCCCGCGTAGGAGAAGCCCTCGATGATGCCTTGCAGCGTCACCGTCTTGCCGGTGCCGGTCGCACCCGCGATCAGGCCATGGCGGTTGGCGCGGCGCAGGTCGAGCCGCTGCGGATGCGCGCCGCCGGCGTCGGCGCCGATGAAGATGCCGGAGGCGGACGTGGGGGAGGTCTCGGTCATGCGCGTTCCGGGTGCGTCCGAAGAGGGGTGAAGCGTCATAGTGCGATCCGCGCGCGGGCCCAAGCGCGATGGCGGGCAAAAGCGACGATCATCCGCGGCGGTTCGCGTGTCACGGTTGCGCCCGGACCGGTGACGGGGGCAGGGAAGCGGGCACCTGCCGGCGATGGAGCGGCGCGAAAACGAACGGGGCCGCCGCGGATCGCTCCGCAGCGGCCCCGATCGTATCGAGGCGTCGGCTTACTTGATCTTCACCGGGATGAAGACGCCGCTGGTGCGCTGGCGGGTAATCTGCAGCAGCACCTGCGGGCGACCGGCGGCCTTGGCGGCGGCGACCGTCCGCGCGACATCGGCGGCGGTGCGGACCGGGGTCGAATTGACCGCGGAGATCACGTCGCCGCGCTTCAGCTTCTGCGCCGCGTCCGACGAGGGATCGGTCGCCGCGACCACGACGCCCTGAACGGTCGAGTCGACGCCGATCGAGCGCGCGATCTGCGGCGTCAGCGGCTGGACGGTCACGCCGAGCGAGCTCGACGCGGGCGCGGTCGCGCTGTCGCTGCCGGGGATGCCGTCGTCGTCGTCGTCACCGCCCGCACCCTGGAGCGCGGCGAGCTGATCGTCGGCCGGGCGCACCGCGACGGTCGCGTTGACCGTCGTCGGGCGGCCATCGCGGATCACGTCGAGCCGGGTCGAGGTACCCGGCGCGGTGTTGGCGACGAGGTAGGACAGGGTCTTGTCGGGGGTGACGGGCGTGCCGCCGACCGCGGTCACGACGTCGCCCGCGCGCAAGCCCGCCTTCGCGCCCGGGCCGCCCGGTTCGACCCGGCCGATGATCTCACCCTGGTTCTTCTGCAGGCCGAGTGCGGCGGCGATGTCGTCGGTCACCGGCTGGATGCTGACGCCCAGATAGCCGCGCTTGATCGACTGGCCCTTCATCAGCGTGTCGATGATCGGCTTTGCCTCCGACGCGGGGATCGCGAAGCCGATGCCGATGTTACCGCCCGACTGCGAGTAGATCTGGCTGTTGATGCCGATGACGTTGCCGTTCATGTCGAACATCGGGCCGCCCGAATTGCCCTGGTTGATCGCGGCATCGGTCTGGATGAAGCTGTCGAACGGACCAGTCTGCCCGGTCGAGCGGTGCACCGCCGAGATGATGCCCGCGGTCACCGTGCCGCCGAGCCCGAACGGCTGTCCGATCGCGACGACCCAGTCGCCGACGCGCGAGTTCGACGAATTGCCGAAGCGGACGAACGGCAGCGCGGTCGGCGCGCTGATCTTGAGCAGCGCGAGGTCCGAGGTCGGGTCGCGCCCGATCAGCTTGGCGGTATATTCCTTGCGGTCCTGCAAGGTCACCTTGATCGACTCAACGGTCGCGCCGCGGCCCGCGGGGGCGATGACGTGGTTGTTGGTGACGACGTAGCCGTCGGCCGAGATCAGGAAGCCCGAGCCGAGCGACTGACCCTCGCGCGTGACCGGTGCACCGCCCTGGCCGCCGCCCATCTGGCCGAACAGGTCGCCGAACGGCGTGCCCGCGAACGGGTTCGCCTGCTGCTGCACCGTCACCTTCTGCGTGGTCGAGATGTTGACCACCGCGGGCTGCAGCCGCGCGACCATGTCGGCGAAGCTCGCCGGCGCACCCGCGCGCGGTGCCTGCGCGCTGATCGTGCCGGGCTCGTTCTGCGCGGTCTGCGCGGTTGCGGGGTTCTGCAAGGTCAGCGACGCCGCCGTCCCGCCAAGGAGGAGCGCGCCGGTGAGGGCGTAGGCGTAACGCACTTTGTTCATGTCCTCTCGATCACCCATCTACAAAAAGGGGAGAAATACCGGTCGATCATGCACGTGTGCGATGAACGACGTTTGAATATGAACGCTCGACAACGTGGTTCGGCCCCGTTCGCGGATGTCCGATCCCCTTTATTCGCTTCATCGCGCAGCCTCGCGTCACCGCCCGGCCGCGCGCCCCTCGAACTCGCGCAGGTATGAATTGCCCGGGCTCATGATGATGTTGGTCGACCCTTCCGGCTTCGGCCCGCCGTCGGCGCCGAAGGTGTGGCGGTACGACTGCATCGCGCGGTAGAAATCGTAGAAGGTCGCGTCCTTGCTGAACGCGTCTGCGTAGATGCGCGCGGCGTTGGCGTCCGCCTCGGCGCGCACGATCTGCGCCTGCTTCTGCCCCTGCGCACGGATCGTGTTCGCCTCCTGCTGACGCGCGGTCCGCATCCGCTGCAACGCGCTCTCGAGCGGGCTGCCGTCGGGCAGATCGGCGTGCTTGATGCGGACGTCGACGATCTCGACGCCGTACTGCCGCGCGTCGCGCTGAAGCGAGTTCTGGATCGCATCCATCACGCGTCCGCGCTCGGGGCTGAGCAGGATCGAGAACGGCACCTTGCCGAGTTCGTTGCGCAGCGCCGTGCCGAGCAGCGGGCGCAACTGGTCGGCCACGCGCTCCTCGGTATTGGACGTGCTACCCGTTGAGGTGACCGCGCGGAGCGGGTCGACGATGCGGAAGCGCGCGAACGCGTCGACGTTCAGCCGCAGCTGATCGGTCGACAGCACCAGCGTGTTGTCGAGATCGGCGTCGAGCACGCGCTTGTCGAGCCAGACGATGCTGTCGATCAATGGCACGCGCGCGATCAGCCCCGCGCCCGAATTGCCGATCGCCTGCCCCGACTGCCACTGGTTGACGACGCGCTGCGGGTTGTTGAGCCGGAGCACGACCGCCTGTTGCGTTTCAGGAACGATCGCGAAGGTCATCACCGCGATGATCACGCCGGCGAGCAGTGCGAACACCGCCGCGATCGGATGCTGGAGCAGCGCGCGCATCAGCGTGCTCCTTCCGTCGGGGCCGAGGCCGCGGGCGCGGCGGGGGCTTCCTCACCTGGCTCGCGCAGCCGCTTGGCGCGCTCGAGCGGCAGGTACGGGGTCACGCCGTTCGGCTCCACGATCGTCTTGTCGGTATTGGCCAGTATGGCCTCCATCGTCTCGTAATACATGCGGCGGCGCGTGACCTCGGGGGCGAGGCGATATTGCTCGTACACCTTGTCGAACGCCGCGGCCTCGCCCTGCGCGCGCGCGATCACCTGCTGCGCGTAGGAGCGCGCGTTGTTGAGATTGCCGACCGCCTCCTGCTGCGCGGCGGTGACCGCGTTGAAATCGTCGACGAGGCTGGCGGGCGCGGACGCCTGCTTGATCGACACGCCCTGAATGCGGACGCCGGCCTGATAGCTGTCGAGGATTTCCTGCATGCCCTGCGCAACGCGCGCCTCGATCTCGGTACGGCCCGCGCCGATCGCTTGTTCGAGCGTCGTGGTGGCGAGCACTGCGCGCATCGCGCTCTCCGCGGTCGCGCGGACGGTTTCCTGCGGGTCCTTGATCTCGAATACGTAGTTGCGCGGATCGGACACGCGCCAGCGCACGGTATAGGCGAGGTCGATGATGTTCTGATCGCCCGTCAGCACGTTCTCCCCGCCCTCACGCGGGAATTCGTCGGTACGGACCTGCTCGACATCGACCTTGGTCACGCGCGTGAACGGGGCGGGCAGCGTCAGTCGGATGCCGGGTTCGAGCATGCCCGAATAACGCCCGAAGAAGGTGACCACGCCGCGCTGCTGCGGGCCGATCTGGTGAAACGACGTGAACAACACCCACACCGCGGCGAGCAGCGCGATGCCGATCAGCCAGAGCGCGCGCGGATTGGCGCCGATCGGCAGATTGGGGCCCGCGCCACCACCGCCGCCACCGCCTGAGCCGCGCGCGCGCTTCAGGAATTCGTCGAGCGCGGTGGGCTTGTTGCCGCCGCCGCGATTGCCGCCGCCGGGCGGGACCGACCACGGATTGCGCGGGCCGCTGCGGTCGCCACCGGCATCGCCACCACCCCCATTGCCCCACGGGCCATTGTTCTCGGCAGACAGGACGGGCGGGCGGCGAAGGCGCCAGAGGCGGCGCGGCAAGGTCGTCATGACAGTCTTTATAGGAGCCGCGCGCGCGAAAAACAGTGGCAAGCGGCCACGACGGGCGTAACGCCTCGTTGCTATGGACGCAGAACAGGTAAAAGGCGCCGTCGCCGCGGTCGCGGGTACGCGCGCGACGGTCAGGATCGACGGCAACCGTATCGGCGTGGTGATCGACGCGAGCGGGCTCGACAACCAGGCGCGCGACGCGCTGGAAGCGGGCGTGCGCATGGCGGCGGGGGTGCCGGGTGCCGATCTGCGCGTGGTGGTCACCGCTGAGCGCCCGGCACGCCGGCTGATCGCGGTGGCGAGCGGCAAGGGCGGCGTCGGCAAGTCGACGCTGTCGGCGAACCTTTCGATCGCGCTCGCCCGCGGCGGGCGGCGCGTCGGGCTGGTCGACGCCGACATCTACGGCCCGTCGCAACCGCGATTGATGGCGGTCGAGGGTATCCGACCGGAGTCGCGCGACAAGGTGCTGATGCCGGTCGCGACCCCCTATGGCGTGCCGCTCCTGTCGATGGGGCAATTGGTCGAGCCCGGGCGCGCGCTCGCGTGGCGCGGGCCGATGACCGCGGGTGCGCTGGGGCAGATGGTCGATGCCGAATGGGGCATCGCCGATACGTTGGTGGTCGACCTGCCGCCCGGCACCGGGGACGTGCAATTGACGATGGTGCAGAAACATCGCCCGGCGGGGGCGGTGATCGTGTCGACGCCGCAGGACCTCGCGCTGATCGACGCGCGCCGCGCGATCGACCTGTTCGACAAGGCGGGCGTGCCGATCATCGGGCTGGTCGAGAACATGGCGGGTTATGCCTGCCCGCATTGCGGCGAGGTGTCCGATCCGTTCGGCCGCGGCGGCGCGGAGGCGGCGGCGCGCGACGCGGGCATCCCGTTCCTCGGTCGCGTACCGCTCGACATCGCGATCCGTACCGCGTCGGACGCGGGCGAGCCACCCGCCGCCGCCGCGGACGACCGCGTCTTCGGCCCGATCGCGGCGCAGGTGGCGGACTGGCTGGCGCGCAACTGACCGGGCGGGCCGGCGTTCCTCCTGCAAAGGAGCGCTTGCCATGCCGCTGACGACCGATGACGAGATCAAGGCCCTGCTGGAGGAAACGCGTACGATCGCGGTCGTGGGCGCGTCCGATCGCCCCGACCGGCCGTCGTTTCGCGTCATGAAGACGCTGCAGGACCACGGATACCGCACGATTCCGGTCAACCCGCAGATTACCGGCGAGCATGTCCACGGCGAGTTCGTCTTCCGCGAACTCGCGCAATTGGGCGACCCGATCGACATGGTCGACGTCTTCCGCCGCTCCGACGCGGTCGGCGAGGTGGTGGACGAAGCGATCGCGATCGGCGCGAAATCGATCTGGATGCAATTGGGCGTGATCGACGCCGCCGCGGCGGCGCGCGCCGAGGCCGCTGGGTTGAAGGTGGTCATGGACCGCTGCCCCGCGATCGACATTCCGCGTCTGGGGGTGGCGCGGATCGAGGGCTGACTTGGCGGGGACTTGCCTTAGAAACGGGCGTCGGAATGCGAGCGTTGCTCTCCGCTTGCTGATGGGTCCGTGCCGGCATGTCCGTCCACGTCGCCCGTCAAATACTCCATCGCGAACGAGCCTTAATGAGGGGAGGCGCGCTAGGGTGAGGTCACGTCCGCGGCCCTTTTCCGGGCCACCCCGTCATTCCTTCCACCCCCACTTGCCGAGCGGTGCCGCCGGGCGCATCCTCTCCCACCATGATCCCGCTTCTGCTGCTGCTCGCCGGTGCCGATGACGCGATGGCGACGTATCGTGCGCGCACCAGTGTCGAGCACCGCTGCGTGATCACCCCCGATACGACCGACGTGACGGTGTGCGGGCGCCGGCAGGCCGATCGGTTTCGCGTTCCGTTCGTCGGCGGCGACAACGGCAACCGCGTCGACGACGTCCTGTTCGAGCGTGCGGCGATGCTGCATCGCACGACGCCGATCGACGATCTGAGCCCCTTCCTGGTCGGTGGCGGGATGGCGGGCGTGTCGGTCAGCACGCGCGGCGGCGTCGGCGGTTACAAGACGCGCGAACTCGCCAAATAGCCGGCCGCGGGCGTTGCCCGCCACCTGACCGCGCGAAGTCATCCCGCGCGCCTGCCCCTTTTCCAGGCGGTCGCATCTGTTACGATCGTCCGCGAACGAAAACGGGGGTCGTCGAATGTCCAGTCTTTTGCGTCGCAAGCCGATGGCGCCGCCCGCGCCCGACGCGCACGGCCACGTGCTCGCGCGCACCTTGTCGTGGCCGCATCTGGTGGCACTGGGCGTCGGCGCGATCGTCGGCACCGGGATCCTGACGCTCATCGGGGTCGGGGCAGACCGCGCCGGGCCGGCGGTGATCCTGAGCTTCGTCATCGCTGGTGCGATCTGCGCGTGCGCCGCGCTCGCTTATGCCGAGATGGCGACGATGATCCCGACCTCGGGCAGCGCCTATACCTATAGCTACGTCGTACTGGGTGAGATGATCGCCTGGATCATCGGCTGGTCGCTGATCCTCGAATATTCGCTGGTAGTGTCGACCGTCGCGGTCGGATGGTCGGGCTATGCCGCGCCGCTGCTGATGAAGCTGCACTTCCCGATCGGGTGGACGCGCGGCCCGGAATTGGGCGGGATCGTCAACGTGCCCGCGATCTTCATCATCGCGGTCGTCGCCGCGCTGCTCAGCATCGGGACGAAGGAGAGCGCGACGCTGAATGCGGTGCTGGTGGTCGTGAAGCTGATCGCGCTGGCGGTGTTCGTCGCGGTCGCGCTGCCGCATTTCGACGGCGCCAATTTCGAGCCGTTCATACCGTTCGGTTTCGCCAAGTCGGTGTCACCCGACGGGGTCGAGCGCGGCGTGATGGCGGCGGCGGCGATCATCTTTTTCGCCTTTTACGGGTTCGACGCGATCTCGACCGCGGCGGAGGAGACGAAGAATCCGGGGCGCGACCTCGCGATCGGGATCGTCGGGTCGATGGTCGCGTGCGTCATCATCTACATGCTCGTCGCGGTGGCGGCGGTGGGGGCGCTGTCCTTCACGCGCTTCGCCGATTCGCCCGAGCCGCTCGCGCTGATCCTGCGCGGGATCGGGCAGCCGGGGTTCGCGACCTTCCTCGCGGTCAGCGCGGTGATCGCGCTGCCGACGGTGCTGCTCGGCTTCCTGTTCGGGCAGAGCCGCATCTTCTTCGTTATGGCGCGCGACGGGTTGCTGCCGCAGGCGCTCGCCAAGGTATCGGCGCGCGGTACGCCGGTCAGGATCACGGTGATGACCGCGGTGCTCGTGTCGATCATCGCCGGGGTCATGCCGATCGACGCGATCGCGGCGTTGGCGAATGCGGGAACGCTCGCCGCGTTCACCGCGGTATGCGTTGCGATGCTGGTGATGCGCCGGCGTGCGCCCGACGCACCGCGCACGTTCCGCACCCCGGCGGCGTGGCCGGTCGGGATCGTCGGCATCCTGGGGTGCCTGTACCTGTTCTTCAGCCTGCCGAGCCGGACGCAGCTCTATTTCCTGCTGTGGAACGCGGGCGGGCTGGTGCTCTATTTCGCGTGGGGTCGCCGCCGCGCGGGCGCGATGCTCGACTAGGCGGGGTCAGGCAGGGCCGGGGCGGGGGTCGTTCCCGCCCACCGCGGCAGGCACGAAAAAGCCCGCGTCGTTCACCACGACGCGGGCTTCTTTCATTCGGTCGGCAACGCCGATCAGGCGGCGAGCTTGCGCAGCACGTACTGGAGGATGCCGCCGTTGAGGAAATATTCCAGCTCGTTGACCGTATCGATGCGGCAGCGTGCCTGGAACGTCTCCTGCGAGCCGTCGGCGCGGGTCAGCTTGACCGTCACGTCCTGACGCGGGCGGAGGCCTGCGACATTCTCGATCGTGAAGGTTTCATCGCCGGTCAGGTTCAGCGTCGCGCGGTCGGTGCCCGCGGCGAACTGGAGCGGCAGCACGCCCATGCCGACGAGGTTCGAGCGGTGGATACGCTCGAAGCTTTCCGCGATTACCGCGCGCACGCCGAGCAGGTTGGTGCCCTTCGCCGCCCAGTCGCGCGACGAGCCGGTGCCGTATTCCTTGCCCGCGACAACGACCAGCGGCGTGCCGTCGGCCTTGTGGCGCATCGCCGCGTCGTAGATCGGCATGACCTCGCCGTCATAGCGGCTCATGCCGCCCTCGACGCCGGGGACCATCTCGTTCTTGATCCGGATATTGGCGAAGGTGCCACGCACCATCACGTTGTCGTTGCCGCGACGCGCGCCGTAGCTGTTGAAGTCGGCGCGGCTGACCTGGCGCTCCTGCAACCACTTGCCCGCCGGGCTGTCCGCCTTGATCGAGCCCGCGGGGCTGATGTGGTCGGTGGTGATCGAGTCGCCCAGGATCGCGAGCGGCTTCGCCTCGATGATGTCGGTGACGGGCTTCGGCGTCATCTCCATGCCCTCGAAATAGGGCGGGTTGGCGATGTAGGTCGACGCGGGCGGCCAGGCGTAGGTGTCGGTGCCCTCGACCGAGATGCCCTGCCACTTGGTGTCGCCGGCGTAGACGTTGCCGTAGCGCGTGCGGAACATGTTATCGTCGATGTTGGCGGCCATGAGGTCGGCGACCTCCTGGTTGGTCGGCCAGATGTCCTTCAGGTACACCGGGCCGTCGGTGCCTTCACCGATCGGCGTGTCGTTCATGTCGGTGGTGACGGTACCCTTCAGCGCGTAGGCGACGACGAGCGGGGGAGAGGCGAGGAAGTTCGCGCGCACGTCCGGCGACACGCGACCCTCGAAGTTGCGGTTGCCCGACAGCACCGACGCGGCGACGAGGTCGTTCTCGTTGATCGCCTTGCTGATCGGGGCGGCGAGCGGACCCGAGTTGCCGATGCAGGTGGTGCAGCCGTAGCCGACGAGGTTGAACCCCATCGCGTCGAGGTCGGCCGACAGCCCGGCCTTGTCGAGATAGTCGGTGACGACCTGCGATCCGGGGGCGAGCGAGGTCTTGACCCACGGCTTCGGCGTCAGGCCCTTCTCGCGTGCCTTGCGCGCGACGAGGCCGGCGGCGACCAGCACCGACGGGTTCGACGTGTTGGTGCAGCTGGTAATCGCCGCGATCACCACGTCGCCGTCGCCGATGTCGTGGTCACGCTCCTCGACCGCGACGCGCGCGGGGCGCTCCTTGTGGTAGATCTTGTGGAGGTCGCCGTTGAACACCTCGTCGACGCTGTCGAGGCTGACCTTGTCCTGCGGACGCTTCGGCCCCGCGAGGCTGGGGACGACCGAGCCCATGTCGAGTTCGAGCGTGTCGGTGAAGATCGGATCGGGCGCGTCGGCGGCACGCCAGAAGCCGTTCGCCTTCGCATAGGCCTCGGTCAGCGCGACCGTCTCTTCCGAGCGCGCGGTCAGGCGCATGTAGTCGAGCGTCTTGTCGTCCACCGGGAAGAAGCCGCAGGTCGCGCCGTATTCGGGTGCCATGTTGGCGATCGTCGCGCGGTCGGCGAGCGTCATCTGGTCGAGGCCGGGGCCGTAGAATTCGACGAAGCGGCCGACGACGCCCTTCTTGCGCAGCATCTGCGTGACGGTCAGCACGAGGTCGGTCGCGGTGATGCCCTCGCGCAGGCTGCCGGTCAGCTTGAAGCCGACGACCTCGGGGATCAGCATCGAGACGGGCTGGCCGAGCATCGCCGCCTCCGCCTCGATCCCACCGACGCCCCAGCCAAGCACGCCGAGACCATTGACCATCGTGGTGTGGCTGTCGGTGCCGACCAACGTGTCGGGATAGGCGATCGCGGTCTCGCCCTGCGCGTGATCGCCCGTCTCGGTCGAGGACCAGATCGCCTGGGACACGTACTCGAGGTTCACCTGGTGGCAGATGCCGGTGCCCGGCGGTACGACCTTGAAATTATCGAGCGCCTTCGAGCCCCACTTGAGGAATTCGTAGCGCTCGCCGTTGCGCTGATATTCGAGCTCGACGTTGTCGTCGAACGCCTTGGGCGTGCCGAACTCGTCGACCATCACCGAGTGGTCGATGACGAGGTGGACGGGCACCTGCGGGTTGATCTTCGCCGGGTTGCCGCCGAGCTTGGTGATCGCGTCGCGCATTGCCGCGAGGTCGACCACGCAGGGAACGCCGGTGAAATCCTGCATCAGCACGCGCGCGGGGCGATACTGGATTTCGCGGTCGGGCGAATTGGGGTTCTTCTGCCAGTCGACGATCGCCTGGATGTCGGCCTCGGTCACGGTCACGCCGTCCTCGAAGCGGAGCATGTTCTCGAGCAACACCTTCAGCGAGAAGGGCAGGCGGCTGACGTCGCCGTACTTGGCCGCGGCCACGTCGAGCGAGAAATAGTCGTAGCTCTTGCCGCCGGCGGTGAGCGTCTTGCGGGCCTTCAGCGTGTCGTGGCCGATCGCGGTCATGGGGCGTCCTTTGCTGTTGCACCGGCGGGCTCGGGGAGGCGGGGGAGGACCCGCGCGGGCGCCGACGATGGCCTGAAAATAAGGTCGCCGCGGGCGATAGCAGCGCTTCGCTGGTGCGAAAAGGGCGGCGATGCGCCTTTTTGTTGCCGGCTGCGTTGGCACGCGTGATCGGCGGGAAGGCGATGGCACGAAAGCTGAAGGTGTTCCGCACGGCGGCAGGGTTCCACGACGCGTACGTCGCCGCGCCGAGCCGCAAGGCTGCGCTCGCCGCCTGGGGTGCGGAACGCGACCTGTTCGCGCGCGGCGCTGCCGAGGAGGTGACCGACGCGGCGCTGATGACGGAGCCGCTGGCGCATCCGGGCGACGTCATCAAGCGGTCGCGCGGCAGCGCGGCGGAGCAGCTCGCGGCGCTCCCCGCTGACGCGCCCAAGCCGAAGCGCGCGGCAAAGGCGCGGGCGACCAAGCCCGGGTCCGCCGCGACGCCCGCGCCGAAGCCGTCACGCGATGCGCTCGATGCCGCGCAGGACGCGGTCGACGCAGCCGAGCGCGACTGGCGCAAGGTGCAGCGCGATCTCGCGACAAGGCAGGCCGCGCTCGATCGCGAACGGCGCGACGCGACCG
The DNA here is from genome assembly GCF_019429535.1 of Sphingomonas citricola. Lineage (GTDB taxonomy): Bacteria > Pseudomonadota > Alphaproteobacteria > Sphingomonadales > Sphingomonadaceae > Sphingomonas > Sphingomonas citricola. The sequence continues at coordinate 34,301 of NZ_JAHXZM010000001.1, forward strand.
AGCGGCACGAGCAGGCGCTCGCCGACCTCGAACGCACCCGCCGCCGCGCGCAGGAGGACTATGACGCGGGGCTGGCCGAGTGGCGCGAGACGCGCTGAGGCGGCGCACGCCGATCGCGTCACGCCCGGGGTGACGCGCGCGGGTTCGACGCAGCTTTAGTCGTTGCCGCCGACCCAGTCGCCGAACCCGCCGAGCACCGATCCTTCGCCGCGATTGCCGCCGCGTCCGCCCGCGGCCTGGAGCATCCGCCCCGCGAGCCGCGCGAACGGCAGCGACTGGATCCAGACGGTGCCGGGTCCGCGCAGCCGTGCGAAGAACGCGCCCTCGCCACCGGTGAACATCGTGCGCACGCCGCCGACCGTCACCAGATCGAAGTCGACCGACGGCGTAAAGGCGGCGAGGCAGCCGGTATCGACGTGCAGTTCCTCGCCCGCGCGCAACTCGCGCTGCACGACGGTGCCGCCCATCTGGACGAATACCCAGCCGTCACCGTCCAGCTGCTGCATCACGAAGCCTTCGCCGCCGAACAGCCCGGTCATGACGCGGCGCTGGAACGCGACGCCGATCTGCACGCCCTTGGCGGCGGCGAGGAAGCTGTCTTTCTGGCAGATCAACGTGCCGCCCAGCTCGGCGAGGCGCAGCGGCAGGATCGAGCCGGGGGTCGGCGAGGCGAAGGCGACGCGCGCCTTGCCCGACCCCTGATGCGTGAACACGGTCGTGAACAGGCTCTCGCCCGTCACCAGCCGTTTGCCAGCACCGAGCAGCGCCCCCATGAAGCCGCCGCCTGAGCCCGACGAACTGCCGTCGCCGAACACGGTGGTCATCGCGACGCTCGCGTCCTTCCACACCATCGCGCCCGCCTCCGCCACCGCGCTCTCGCCGGGGTCGAGCTCGATCTCGACGAACTGCAGCTCCTGCCCCTTAATCTCGAAATCGACGTCGTCGGCGACGCCGTCGCGGCGCAGGTGCGACCAGGGGCTGGTGGGCATGAAAGGCTCCTCGTTCGATCAGGCAGTGTATTGTATCGCCGACACAGCGGCGGCGCAACGTGGAGCCGGGTTGATTCGGGCGTGCCTACCCCGGTATCAGGCGCATCCGGGCGACCGCGTTGGTCGCCCTTGCTGTTTGAACGAGGAGAAGCCCCGTGTCCGCTTCTGCGACGTCCGCGTCCGCGACGATCCCCGCATTGATGCCCGTCTACCCGCGGTGCGACGTGCGACCGGTCCGAGGCGAGGGGGTGTACCTCTACGGCGAGCGCGGCGAGCAATATCTCGACTTCGCGAGCGGGATCGCGGTCAATGCGCTCGGCCACGCGCATCCGGCGCTGTCGAAGGCGATCGCGGATCAGGCCGGAACGCTGATGCACGTGTCGAACCTGTACGGCAGCCCGCAGGGCGAGGCGCTCGCGCAGAAGCTGGTCGATGCGTCGTTCGCCGACACGTTGTTCTTCACCAATTCGGGCACCGAAGCGGTCGAGTGCGCGATCAAGACCGCGCGCCGCTATCATTTCGCGAACGGCAACCCCGAGCGCCACACGCTGATCACGTTCAACAATGCGTTCCACGGTCGCACGATGGGCGCGATCTCGGCCACCAACCAGGCGAAGATGCGCGACGGGTTCGAGCCGCTGCTGCCGGGCTTCGCCTATGCGCCGTTCAACGACCTCGACGCGGCGCTCGCATTGGTCGACGAACACACCGCCGGCTTCATGGTCGAGACGATCCAGGGCGAGGGCGGCGTCTCTGCGGCGACGCGCGACTTCATCCAGGGCTTGCGCAAGGCAGCCGACGAGCGCGGTCTGCTGCTGGTGCTCGACGAGGTGCAGTGCGGCTACGGGCGCACCGGCAAGATGTGGGCGTACGAGCATTACGGCATCACCCCCGACATCATGTCGGTCGCGAAAGGGATCGGCGGCGGCTTCCCGCTCGGTGCGTGCCTCGCGACCGCGGAAGCCGCGAAGGGCATGGTGTTCGGTACCCACGGCTCGACCTATGGTGGCAACCCGCTGGCGATGGCGGCGGGCGAGGCGGTGCTGGGCGTGATCCAGGGCGAGGGGTTCCTCGACCATGTCACCGAGATGGGCGAGCGGCTGCGCTCCGCGCTCGAGCAGATGATCCCCAACCACGATCACCTGTTCGAGCCGGGCTTGCGCGGGATCGGATTGATGACGGGGGTCAAGCTCAAGCCCGAGGCAGACGCGCGGCAGTTCGTCGCGCACCTGCGCGACCGTCACGGGCTGCTCTTGGTATCGGCGGGCGAGAACGTCGTGCGCATCCTGCCGCCGCTGATCATCGAGCAGGCGCATATCGACGAGTTCGTTCAGAAACTGAGCGACGGCGCGCGAGTGTTCGTGCCCGCCGCCGACGATTGACCTGAATATCTTCCCCGCTCCGCGGGGAGGGATGTGTGGGGCGCCCTGTGCCCCGCACAGGGCTGGAATTGCCGGGGGGGCAATTCCACCCACACATCATGCGCAGCATGGTGGAGGGGGATCGCGGATGAGCGGTGCGTGTGGGGCGAAACCCCCTCCACCAGCTTCGCTGGTCCCCCTCCCCGTGCCGGGGAGGATAAAGTGATGCGCCATTTCCTGAACCTGTCCGATGCGGGCGCGGATGCGATCGCGGCGATGCTCGACGACGCGCTGACCCGTAAACAGGCCCGCGCCGGCTGGCCCAAGGGCAAGGTCGACGCCGACGCGCCGCTTTCGGGCCGCGTCCTCGCGATGATCTTTGAGAAGAATTCGACCCGCACGCGCGTGTCGTTCGACATGGCCATCCGCCAATTGGGCGGGCAGTCGATCGTGATGGAGGCCGGGCAGATGCAACTCGGTCGCGGTGAAACGGTCGCCGACACCGCGCGCGTGCTGTCGAACTACGTCGACGCGATCATGATTCGCACCGACGACCATGCGAAGGTCGAGGAGATGGCGCATTACGCGAGCGTCCCCGTCATCAACGGACTGACCGACGCGTCGCACCCGTGCCAGATCATGGCGGACCTGCTGACGATCATCGAGAGCGGCAAGTCGCTGCCGGGCCTGAAGGTCGCGTGGCTGGGCGACGGCAACAACGTGCTCGCCTCGATCGTCGAGGCCGCCGGGCTGATGCACTTCGACGTCGTCGCCGCGTGTCCGCAGGGGTTCCAGCCCGAGGAGGAGACGATCACCCGCGCCTCGGGTCGCGCGCGCGTCGTGGCCGACCCTCGCGAGGCGGTCGAAGGCGCCGACATCGTCGTCACCGACACTTGGATCTCGATGGGGCAGGCGCAGGCGGAGACCAAGCTCGCCGCGATGATGCCGTATCAGGTCGACGCTGGCTTGATGGCGCATGCGAAGGCGGACGCGAAATTCCTCCACTGCCTGCCCGCGCACCGCGGCGAGGAAGTGACGCCGGAGGTGATCGACGGCGCGCAGTCGCTGATCTGGGCCGAGGCGGAGAACCGGCTGCACGCGCAAAAGGCGATCCTGCGCTGGTGCTTCGGACAGATCGGGTGATCGGTTGATCGTCGGCGGGTCGCCTCCCAGATAGGGGGCATTCCACGACATGCTGGCCCGTCGCGCCGCCCTCGCGGTGCGCCGGTCGCTGTCGATCCGACGACGGAGCCGCCTATCTTGACCGACCAGATCAACGCCGACCTCGACCGCGCGCTCGGTTTCGCGATCCCCGACCGGCACGCGCGCGGGCGCGTGATGCGGCTCGGCCCGACGCTCGACACGATCCTCGCCGCGCACGCCTATCCGCCGGTGATTGAGCGGCTGCTCGCCGAGGCGCTGACGCTTACCGCGCTGATCGGCTCGACGCTCAAGGACCCGAGCGGGCAATTGACGATGCAGACGCAGACGCAGAACGGCGTCGTCACGCTGATGGTGTGCGATTATCGCGGCGGCGAGCTGCGCGGCTACGTCCAGTTCGACGCCGAGAAACTGGCGGACGTGGGTGACGAGCCGAGCCTGTTCGCGCTGTTCGGGCAGGGCTATCTCGCGATCACTTTCGACCTCGCCAGTACCGGCGAGCGTTATCAGGGGATCGTGCCGCTCGACGGCGAGACGATCGCGGACGCGGCGCAGAGCTATTTCTTCCAATCGGAGCAGATCCCGACGCTGCTGCGCGTCGGCGTGAAGAAGGGCACTGACGGGCGCACGATCGCGGGCGGCTTGCTGCTCCAGCATCTGCCCGAGGGCGAACTCGGTCGCGAGCGGCTGCACGTCCGGCTCGATCACCCCGAATGGGAACATGTCGCGGCACTCGGCAGCACGATGGGCGCGGACGAACTGGCGGACGCCACTGTCCCGCTCGAGACGCTCGTCTGGCGCCTGTTCAACGAGGAAAGCGAGGTGCGCGTGCTCGATCAGGCGGCGATCTCGCGCGGGTGCCGCTGCACGCCCGAGCATATCCGCTCGGTGCTCGCCAAATTCCCGCTCGCCGACCGGATGGAGATGGCGGACGAGGACGGCGTGATCGCGGTCGACTGCGCGTTCTGCGCGACCGTATTCCCGCTGCGCGCCGACGATGTCGCCGCGTGACTGGGTTGATCGCGTGACCGGGCCGACGACGTTAAGGCTATGGTAAGGAAATAAGGGTAGGGCCGCTGACATACTCGTTTACGCGGGTATGTTTTCTCCCAAGAAAGCGGTTCTCCGGAGCCAACCCCTGGGCCGCCCGACGGGGCGGCCCTTTTCATCTGGGCGTGCCGCTTGGCGGGGCGGCCCTTTTCGTGTCGGCGCGCCGCGCGGCGCGGCTGCGCTTTTGGTGTCAAAGGGTTGCGCATCGCGATCGATCGGCCTAGCGGCGCGCGGATCATGACACAGCAAACCCCTGCGGTCGTCCTCGTCTCCGGCGGGCTCGACTCGATGGTCTCCGCCGCCTTGGCGCGCGAGGCGGGCTATCCGGTACTCGCGCTCTCGGTCGACTATAATCAGCGCCACAGCATTGAACTCGCCGCCGCCGCGCGCGTCGCGAAGGCGGTCGGGGCGACGCGTCACGTCGTGCTGCCGCTCGACCTGTCGGCATTCGGCGGCTCGGCGCTGACCGATGCGAGCATTGCGGTGCCCAAGGACGGCGTCGACGAGGGCGCGATCCCCGTCACCTACGTTCCCGCGCGCAACACGATCTTCCTGAGCCTCGCGCTCGGCTGGGCCGAGGCCGCGGGCGGGCGCGACCTGTTCGTCGGCGTCAACGCGCTCGATTACTCGGGCTATCCCGACTGCCGGCCCGAATTCATTCAAGGTTTCGAGCGGCTGGCCGAACTCGCCACCAAGGCGGGGGTGGAGGGCGAACCGTTCCGCATCCACGCGCCGCTGCAGCACATGACCAAGGCCGACATCATCCGCGAGGGCGCGCGGCTCGGGCTCGACATGGGGCTGAGCTGGTCGTGCTACGATCCGACCCCGGCGGAGCAGCATTGCGGTCTGTGCGATTCGTGCCGGTTGCGCCACAAGGGATTCGAGGACGCCGGTGTCGCCGATCCGACCGATTACGCGGTGACCCCGCCGGCGCCCTGATGAGTTACGCCGTCAAGGAAATGTTCCTCACCCTCCAGGGCGAGGGGGTGCAGGCCGGACGCCGCGCGGTGTTCGTGCGCTTCGCCGGGTGCAATCTGTGGAGCGGGCGCGAACAGGATCGCGCGCGTGCGATCTGCCGCTTCTGCGACACCGATTTCGTCGGCACCGATGGCGCGGGCGGGGGCAAGTTCGCCGACGCCGACGCGCTGGTCGCCGCCGTTGCAGGCTTCTGGGGCCCGGAGACGGAGCGCCGCTTCGTTGTGCTGACCGGGGGCGAGCCGATGTTGCAGGTCGACGACGCGCTGGTCGACGCGCTCCACGCCGCGCAGTTCGAGATCGCGATCGAGAGCAACGGGACGATAGCCGTCCATCCCGGCATCGACTGGGTCTGCATCAGCCCCAAGGCGGGCAGCGAGACGGTGCAGCGTTTCGGCGACGAATTGAAGCTCGTCTGGCCGCAACCGGGCAGCGACGTCGAGGCGATGGAGGGCTGGGACTTCCGCCACCTGCTGCTGCAACCAATGGACGACGCGCGCGGACAGGCGAACGTCGACGCCGCGATCGCGATGGTGATGGAGCGCCCGCGCTGGCGGCTGTCGCTCCAGACGCACAAGGCGCTGGGGCTGCGGTGATATCCGAATTGTGAAAGGCGGCGCTCAGCGCGCCGCCTTCTCCGCCTCGTAATTCTTGAGCTCGTCGCCGACGATGCGGACGACGTGGAGGACGTTGGTCGAGCCCGGCGTGCGGAAGGGAACGCCCGCCATCACGATCACGCTGTCGCCTGCCTTGGCGACACCCTGGCGCAGCGCGATGCGCTTGGCCTTGGCGACCATTTCCTCGAACGAGGCGACGTCGCGGGTGTGGACGTTGTGCGTTCCCCACAGGAGCCCCAGGCGACGCGCGGTCTCCAGCTGCGGGGTGAGCACCAGGATCGGCACGCCCGGCCGCTCGCGCGCGATCCGCCTGGCGGTCGAGCCCGAGGTGGTGAAGCAGATGATCGCCGATGCCGACACCGTCTCGGCGATGTTCTTCGCCGCTTCCGCCAGCGCGTCGGCGGTGGTGGGATCGGGACGCGTGACCGTGAAATGGATGCGGTCGCCGTGCGCGGGGTCGCGCTCCACCGCGTCGCCGATGGCGTTCATCATCGACACCGATTCGACCGGCCACTGGCCCGCCGCGCTCTCCGCCGACAGCATGATCGCGTCGGCGCCGTCGTAGATCGCGGTCGCGACGTCCGACACTTCGGCGCGGGTCGGCGATGGGCTGACGATCATCGATTCGAGCATCTGCGTCGCGACGACGACCGGGCGTCCCAGACGACGCGAGGTCTCAACGATGCGCTTCTGCAACGGCGGCACCGACTGCGGCGGCAGTTCGACACCCAGGTCGCCGCGCGCGACCATCACGCCGTCGCACGCCTCGACGATCTCCTCCAGCCGCTCAATCGCCGCGGGCTTCTCGATCTTGGCAAGAAGCGCGGCCTTGCCCTCGATCAGCTTGCGCGCTTCCCACAGATCCTCGGGGCGCTGCACGAACGACAGCGCAATCCAGTCGACCCCCTGATCGATCGCGAAGGCGAGGTCGCTGCGATCCTTCTCGGTCAGCGCCGCCATCGGCACCACCACGTCGGGGACGTTCAACCCCTTGTTGTTGCTCAAGGGTCCGCCGACCTCGACCTGCGTGATGAGCCGGTCATGGTCGCACTCCACCACGCGCAGCACGAGCTTGCCGTCATCGAGCAGCAATCGCGCACCCGCCTCCATCGCGGCGAAGATTTCGGGGTGGGGCAATTGCACGCGTGAGGCATTGCCCGGCGTCGCGTCGTGGTCGAGCACGAAGGTGCTGCCCGTTTCCAGCACGACGCGCCCCTCGGCGAAGCGTCCGACGCGCAGCTTGGGACCCTGCAGATCGGCAAGGATCGTGGAGGGGCGATCGAATTCCTGCTCCAGTTGGCGGATCGCCTTGATCACGTCGACCTTCGATGCCTGGTCGCCGTGGCTCATGTTGATGCGGAACGCGTCGGCGCCGGCCTGGAACAGCTTCGCGATCATCTCGGGCGTGTTGCTCGCCGGGCCGAGGGTCGCGAGGACGCGGACCTTCCGCGAGCGAGGGGCGAAGGAGTGGGTCATGGGGAGGCTTCCTGCTTTGCGCGTGCGTGCCTTAACCGCTAACCGCGGCTGATCAACCTACTAGACGCGCAACCGCGTCATCGGAGTTACACATGGACCGGCTCGACACCCTCGACGACGCGGCCGCCGCCGCCGCTTTCCGCCGGCTGGTGCGCCACCTGCGCCATCGCAAGGACGCGCAGAACGTCGACCTGATGGGGCTCGCGGGCTTCTGTCGCAACTGCCTGTCCGACTGGACGCAGGAAGCGTCGGGGATGAGCAAGGACGACGCGCGCGAGACGATCTACGGCATGCCCTATGCCGAGTGGAAGGCGAACCACCAGGCCGACGCGACGCCCGAACAGCTCGAGCGGATGGCGGAGAGCATGAAGAAGAACGCCTAAGATCGCCCCCTTGCCGGCATTCCCCTGCCGGCGTCCCCCTTGCCGGCATCCGGGCGCGCGCTACGGTACGCGCACAAGGGTGACGCGCGCCGGGGCAGGCCCGCGCGCCGAACAGGGGAGTTGGGCCATTGTTGAAATTCGTCGGTAGCGCGCTCGCGCTGGTTCTCGCATGCCCGGCGTCGGCGCAAGCGCCCGCAACGGCGCCCGCTTCGCCGCTCGCGACCACGCCGGCGCCCGCCGTCACCTACATCCACGCGGGACAGTTACTCGACCGTCCGGGCAAGCCGCCGCGCGGGAACAGCACGATCGTGGTGCGCGACGGCCGCGTGGTCGAAGTACGCGACGGTTTCGTCGCGCCGCCCGCCGGCGCGAAGCTGATCGACCTGTCGCGCCGCTTCGTGCTCCCCGGTCTCACCGACATGCACGTCCATCTCTGGGGGATCGGCGGCGACCCGATGCGCGCGCGGCTCGCCGAGGCGACGCAGGACCAGGCCGACGACATGATGGTCGCGGTGGTGAACGCGCGAAAGACGCTCGAGGCGGGCTTCACGACCGTGCGCGATCTGGGCGGCGATCCGCGCGGCATCCGCGCGCTGCGCGACGCGGTCGAGCGCGGCGACGTCGAGGGGCCGACGATCATCAACGCGGGCACGATGATCTCGGTGACGGGCGGGCACGGCGACGGCACCAACGGCCTTGCCGAAACCTTCGCCGACGCGGTCCACGCGCACCAGATCAACGTCTGCGACGGGCCCGACGATTGCCGCCGCGCAGTGCGCCAGCAGGTCGGCCTCGGCGCGCAGGTGATCAAGTTCGCCGCGACCGGCGGCGTTCTCTCCAACGTCTCGGGCGGGCTGGGGCGCGCGATGACACCCGAGGAGATGCGCGCGATCGTCGAGACCGCGCACGCGCTGGGGCGCAAGGCGACCGCGCACAGCCACGCCGCCGAAGGGACCAAGGCCGCGCTCGAGGCGGGTTGTGATTCGATCGAGCACGCGAGCTACCTCGACGACGAGACGATCCGCCTGTTCAAGACCAAGGGCGCGTATCTGGTCCCGACCGAGATCGCGCCCGTCGCCGCGCTGGCGCAGGCCCGCGCGGGCGCGCTGCCGCCGGCGACGATCCCCAAGGCGGAGGCGGCGGCCGCGGCGATGCACGCCAACCACAAGAAGGCGTGGGCAGCAGGGGTCAAGTTCGCGTTCGGTACCGATTCGGGCGTCTCCAAGCACGGCGACAACGCGACCGAGTTCGCGTATCTGATCGACCTCGGCATGACGCCCGCGCAGGCGATCGCGAGCGCGACGGTCGCCGCCGCCGACCTGCTCGGTCGCGACGACATCGGAACGCTTGAGCCGGGCAAGCGCGCCGACGTGATCGCGGTGACGGGCTCGCCGCTCGAGGACGTCCGCCGGCTCGAGCACGTCGACTTCGTCATGCACCGTGGGATCATTGCCAAACCGGTCATCGACTAACGCTTGAGTGGGCGCGCGCGGTCGCCTAGACGCCGCGCCCACACCCATCAGGGTTAACCGGCCGAACCCCGCTGCGCACCCGCGCGGCAGGGCGCGCGGCCTATTCTTTCACGAGGACGAACAACATGGTCGAAGAGCGGGGCGAGGGCATGGGCGGCGGTCACGTCGCGGCGGACGAGCTGCGGCTGCTGATCGAGCGCGCCGAGCGGTTGGAAGAAGAGAAGAAGGGTATTCAGGACGACATCAAGGACGTGATGTCGGAGGCGAAGAGCCGCGGCTACGATCCCAAGGCGATCCGCAAGATCATGTCGATCCGCAAGAAGAAGCGCGAGGAATATCAGGAAGAGGAAGCGATCCTTGAAGTGTACATGCAGGCGCTGGGCATGATCTGATCGCGTTCGTCGAACCGGCCCGAGGCGGGGACGACGACGAGACAAGGACGGCACTCCAACCGGCCAGACGGCGGCGCGTGAGCGATCACGTGCCGCCGTTCGCGTTTATGCAGCCTCCGCCGCCGCGGTGGTCCAGCCGAGATGCGGGATCGTGATCGAACGTTTGCCCGACAGATCGACGCGGCTGACGAACAGTTCGCGGTTCTCGATATAGCCGATCAGCCTGCGCACGCGGCCGAGCGAACTGGTGCCGTAGGTGTGCGCCAGTTCCTCGTCCGACGGGCACGGCCGCCCTTCGCGCGCGGCGCGGGCGACGAGCAGGAACGCGCCCATCATGTCCTCGGGCAGCGTGTCCGCCAGGCGCAGCGCGTCGGCCCATTCCCCCGCGCCAACGTCGAAGATGCCCGCGCGCGCGCAGCTCAGTCGCCGCGTGAACGCGGTCAGGTCCATCGCGGGGCGCGGCAATCCCGCCATGCGACAGCGGACCTGGAAATCCTGGAACAGCACCGACGCGGGCCGCCCGAATGCCTCGGGATCGGACACGACGCCGCGCAACGCCTCGGCGTAGATCGCCTCGATCTCGTCCGCGCTGCGCTCCGGACCCGCGGTCGCGGCGACGCTGGCGGCGGGGGAGCGCGACAGGTCGGACGTGACTTCGTTGGCGGGGACGCGGCGCGGGCGCGGCACGTGCGCCATCGGCAGCTCGGGCGCGTCGACCACCGGCTCGACGATCAGGTCGGCGAGTTCGAGCGGCTTCGCGCTCGGCAAAGGGACCAGCTTGGGGCTCGACGAACGCGCGGAGGTCTCGACCTCGCCGATGCGCACGCTGACCGGGCGGCGCGACACCGCGGGGCCGAGCGCCATGAAGGTACCGCGCGGCAGGTCGCGGATCGCCTCCGCCTGCCGCCGCTCCATGCCGAGCAGGTCGGCCGCGCGCGCCATGTCGATGTCGAGAAAAGTGCGCCCCATCAGGAAGTTGGACGCCTCCGCCGCGACGTTTTTCGCCAGCTTCGCCAGCCGCTGCGTGGCGATCACCCCGGCGAGCCCGCGCTTGCGCCCGCGGCACATCAGGTTGGTCATCGCCGACAGGCTCGCGCGGCGCACGTCCTCCGCGACCTCGCCGCCGGTGGTCGGCGCGAACAATTGCGCCTCGTCGACGACGACGAGCGCGGGGTACCAATGCTCGCGCGGGGCATCGAACAACGCTGACAGGAACGCGGCGGCGCAGCGCATCTGCCCCTCCGCCTCCAGCCCCTCGAGACTCAGCACCACCGAGGTTCGATGCGCACGCAGGCGCCCGGCGAAGCGCTCGATCTCGGGCACCGAATAATCCGCCGCCTCGATCGCGACATGGCCGTAGGCGCCCGACAACGTGACGAAATCGCCCTCGGGATCGATCACCACCTGTTGCACCTGACCCGCCGAGCGTTCGAGCAGGCGGCGCAGCAGGTGCGATTTTCCCGACCCCGAATTGCCCTGCACGAGCAGGCGCGTCGCCAGCAATTCCTCAAGGTCCATCGCGACCGGCGAGCCACGCTCGTCGAGCCCCATGTCCACGCGTACCGTCATGGCGGTGCCTGTGCCCGGCGCGTGTGGCGGGAGCAAGGCCGCGACTCGTGGGGGCATGGTTGAGCGAACAGGCGCGCCGCTCTAAGGACCGGACAACGTTTCAGTTTGCAGGGTTACGATGGCCGGCCATTCCAAATTCAAGAACATCATGCACCGCAAGGGCGCGCAGGATAAGAAGCGCTCCAGCATGTTCTCCAAGCTCAGCCGCGAAATCACCGTGGCCGCGAAAATGGGCTTGCCCGACCCCGACATGAACCCGCGCCTGCGCGCCGCGATCGCCGCCGCAAAGGCGCAGTCGATGCCCAAGGACAACATCCAGCGCTCGATCGACAAGGCGTCGAAGGGCGATACCGAGAGCTACGAGGAAATCCGCTACGAAGGCTTCGGTCCGGGCGGCGTGAGCCTCATCATCGAGGCGCTGACCGACAATCGCAACCGCACCGCGACCAACGTGCGCACCGCGGTGTCGAAGAACGGCGGCAACCTCGGCACCGCAGGCTCAGTCAGCCACGGCTTCGACCGCGTCGGCCTCATCACCTATCCGGCGAGCGCGGGCGATGCCGACAAGGTGTTCGAGGCGGCGCTGGAAGCTGGCGCCGAGGACGTCACATCGGGCGAGGACGGGCACGAGATCTGGACTGCAGTGGGTGACCTGCACGAGGTCGCCAAGGCACTGGAGCCGGTGTTGGGCGAATCGACCGGCGCGAAGCTGGCGTGGCGACCGCAGACCAACGTCGAGGTCGGCGAGGCCGATGCGGCGACGCTGTTCAAGCTGATCGACACGCTCGACGACGACGACGACGTCCAGACGGTGTGGGGCAATTACGAGGTGTCAGACGCCGTCATGGAGAAGCTCGGCTGACGCAACCGCTCATCATCCTCGGCATGGACCCCGGGCTCGGCACCACCGGCTGGGGTGTGATCCGTGCCGAGGGCAACCGGCTGACGCACGTCGCCAACGGTCAGATCAAGACCGACACGACGATGCCGCTCGCTCGGCGGTTGTGGAACCTCCACTCCGCGCTGATCGACGTGATCCGCGCGGAGAAACCCGACAGTTCGGCGGTCGAGGAGGTGCTGGGCAACAGCAACGCGCAGTCGACGCTCAAGCTCGGGCAGGCGCGCGGTGCGGTGCTGCTCGCTGCCGCCGCCTCGGGGCTGATCGTCGGGGAATATCACCCGAGCGCGGTCAAGAAGGCGGTGGTCGGCACCGGCGGCGCGGAGAAGCGCCAGATCCAGGCGATGCTCGGGCATCTGTTGCCGGGCGCGAAGCTCGCCGGGCCGGACGCCGCCGACGCGCTCGCGGTCGCGATCACCCACGCGCATCACCTCGCGAGCCAGGAGGGCATGATGCGGCGGGCGAGGGTGATGGCGTAGCACGCGGCTTGAAGGCGCAGGCGGAAATCTGCGTGTCATTGTTGCGTCCGAGGTAAGAGTTGGCCGACGTAGCGAGACCGCGCGATTTGCCTGAGAAGATGCCCTTTCGTCATCAAAAGCCCGGCCGGCGATCGCGCTTCATACCCGACACGCCCACGCGCATTCCCCCTCCCGTTACCACCGCGTTCCTGTTAGGTTCCGCCGCATGACTGCACCCCGGCCCCGCACCCGATGATTGCACATTTGAAAGGCCGGCTCGAATCGACCGGTGTCGAACACGCGGTGATCGACGTCGGTGGCGTCGGCTATCTCGTCGGTGCCTCCGCGCGCACGCTGGCGGCGCTCGGCCCCGTCGGCGAGGCGTGCGTGCTCCACACCGACCTGCTCGTCGGCGAGGATTTCCTGCGCCTGGTCGGCTTCGCGACCGCGGCAGAGCGCGACTGGTTCCGGTTGCTGACCGGCGTGCAGGGCGTGGGCGCGCGCGTCGCGCTCGCGATCCTTTCCGCGCTCGAGCCCAACGACATCAGCCGCGCGGTGATGGCGCAGGACAAGGCGACCGTCGCGCGCGCCAACGGCGTCGGGCCGAAACTCGCCGAGCGGATCGTGCGCGAGTTGAAGGACAAGGTCGGCGGCGTCGCGATCGGCCCCGCTGCCGCGGCGCAGGTCGTGCCGGCGGGTGCGGGCGCGGACGCGGTGTCGGCGCTGCTCAACCTGGGCTTCCGCCCGGCCGAGGCGAGCGCCGCGGTCGCCGCCGCCGAGGAGGAACTGGGCGACGGTGCGTCCCTCGATGCATTGGTGCGCCTCGCGCTCAGGAAGGCGGCGAAATGAGGCAGCCCAAGGCATTCGGTTTCGACGTGTTCGGCACCGTGGTCGACTGGCGGACAAGCATCGCGCGGGAGAGTGCCGGTTTTCTCGCGCGGATCGGGCGCAGCGATCTCGACGCCGCGCGTTTCGCCGACGGGTGGCGCGCGCGCTACCAGCCCGCGATGGCGAAGGTGCGCGATGGCGGGCGCGAATTCGTCATTCTCGACACGCTCCACCGCGAGATGCTGGTCGACCTGCTCGACCACCACGGCATCGACGCGGACGCGCTCGATCCCGCGCTCGTCACCGACTGGGCGCACGCGTGGCACCGGCTCGATCCCTGGCCCGATTCGGTGGCGGGGCTGGCGCGGTTGCGCGCGCTCGCCCCGGTCGTCACCTTGTCGAACGGTAACGTGGCGTTGATGATCGAGCTGTCGCGCCGCGCGGGGCTCGAATGGGACGCGATCCTCGGCGCCGAGCACGCGCGCGCGTTCAAACCGTCGCGCGACGTCTATTTGTCCACCGCCGCGGCGTGCGGGGTGGAACCGGACGACTTCTGCCTCGTCGCCGCGCATCACAGCGATCTGGCCGCCGCGCGCAAGGCGGGGCTGATGACCGCCTATATCGACCGCCCGCTGGAATATGGCGGCGCGACCGCACCCGACCGTGATCAGCGGCAGGCGTGGGATTTTGAGGCCGACAGCCTCACCGCGCTCGCCGCACAACTGGAAGTGCCCGAGTGACCGACACCGAACGCCTGCTCACCCCCGCCAGGCGCCCCGAGGATGTCGACGCGGCGCTGCGCCCGCGCAGCCTAGACGATTTCGTCGGGCAAAAGGCCGCGCGCGAAAATCTGCGGGTCTTCATCGATGCGGCGCGTAGCCGCGGCGACGCGCTCGACCACGTGCTGTTCTTCGGGCCGCCGGGGCTGGGCAAGACGACGCTGGCGCAGATCGTCGCGCGCGAGATGGGGGTTGGGTTCCGCGCCACCTCGGGTCCGGTGATCGCCAAGTCGGGCGATCTCGCCGCGCTGCTCACCAATCTCGAGGACGGCGACGTGCTGTTCATCGACGAGATCCACCGGCTCCAGCCCGCGGTCGAGGAGGTGCTCTATCCGGCGATGGAAGACCGCGCGCTCGACCTGATGATCGGCGAGGGGCCGTCGGCGAGGAGCGTCAGGATCGACCTGCCGCGCTTCACCCTCGTCGGCGCCACGACGCGGCAGGGGTTGCTGACGACCCCGCTACGCGACCGCTTCGGTATTCCGCTCCGCCTGCAATTCTACTCGGTCGACGAACTGACCCGCGTGGTGACGCGTGCCGCCGGGCTGCTCGACATGGCGATCTCACCCGATGGCGCGGCGGAGGTTGCCAGGCGTTCGCGGGGTACGCCGCGCATCGCCGGGCGGCTGCTGCGCCGCGTGCGCGATTTCGCGAGTGTCGCGGGCGCAGCCGTGGTCGACGCCGACGCTGCCGACCGCGCGCTCAACCGGCTCGAGGTCGACCAGCTCGGGCTGGATGCGATGGACCGCCGCTACCTCCACATGATCGCTGATGTGTACCGCGGTGGCCCAGTGGGGGTGGAGACGCTCGCCGCCGGCCTGTCCGAGCCGCGCGACACGATCGAGGAGGTGATCGAACCGTATCTGATCCAGCTCGGCCTGATCGCGCGCACCGCGCGCGGGCGATTTCTGAATGCGGGGGGCTGGAAGCACCTGGGTCTTAACCCACCCGCGGGAAGCCAGGACGGGTTGTTCGAAGCGGGCTGAGGGGCGGTGCCGTCGGCGTCTGCCCGATCACGAAGGGCGCGGATCGCCGACATTCGTGCGCCGGCCGAAGCATTCTCAGCTGACGACGCCGTCTGCGCATCGCACCCGCATGCCCTTCGTCGTCACCAGCGCCTTCTCTCCCGGCGTCGCCTCGACGCGCCCATCGCCTTTGCTGCTGGATACGGTCAGCACCATCGGGCGGTCGACGACGCAGCGATATTCGGCCTTGGTGACGGTGCACGCCTTGCGCAGCGCGATCTCGTCGTCGTGCGACGCGTCACCGACCGATTCCACGCCGAACGCGATCGAGGCCGATCCGCCGATAAAGGCGGCCTTGAGACCGGAAATCAGTCGCCCTTCGTAAAGGCCGGGCTTGCCCGCCGGATGCAGACCGATCTGCGGCGCCAACCGAGCGCAAAAGCTCGGATTGCCCTGCTGTGCGAGCGACGAACTGCTCGCGATCAAAGCGGCGCTGGTGATGATCCACTTCATGATATGTCCCCCCGGTTTCGCGCCATCATTCACGCCGCCGGGGGATTGTACAGCCCCGCCCACCCGTAAATGCTGCCAATTAACGCGGGGAAGCGCGGAAATGTCGGCACGCGGAGCCGACCCGACGCGGCTGCGTTGAGCGCTTCTACTATCTCAGGAGCCCCGCATGTCGCACTCGCACACGCCGCCCGTGCCCAAGGACAATCAGTCACCCTATCCGATCCACGAGGCGCCGCATCCGCACGCGGCCGCTGCGCCGAGCGACCGCCCGGTCGCGCGAACCCCCGGCAAGGAGGATCATCATCGTTCGCTCGCGATCGGCGCGGCGATCGGGATCGGCGCCGCCGCGCTAGCGCTTGCCGCAGGCGTCTACATGCTGGAGGAGCGCGACAAGCCCAAGGGCAAGAAGCCGGCCAAGCCCGGCCACAAGGGCAAAGGCCCGAAGGGCGCACATAAGCCGAAGCTCGACCACGACGCCCCGCACGCCGCGTGAGCGTCTGGGTGCCGCCAACGATATGTTGCGTGGCACCCGGCACCCGCGTCTGTTAGCCTTCGCGTCATGCCCGTCTCCGCTGCCGCCTCCGCCCGCGAAATTCTGACCCGCCTGCACGACGTGATGGCGGCGCGCAGCCCGGCGCAGGCGAAGCTCAACCAGGTGGTCGAGATCATCGGCGAGGCGCTGGATAGCGAGGTCTGCTCGATCTACCTGCTGCGCGAGGGCGTGCTCGAATTGTTCGCGACCCGTGGCCTCGCGCCGGAAGCGGTGCACGTCACGAAACTGGCGCTGGGCGAGGGATTGGTCGGCACGATCGCCGAGCAGAACGAGATATTGAACCTCGACGAGGCGGCGAGCCATCCCGATTTCGCCTACAAGCCCGAGACGGGCGAGGATCGCTACCACAGCTTCGCGGGCGTCCCGATCGTCCGGCGCGAGCGGTCGGTCGGGGTGCTGGCGGTGCAGCACGCCGATCCGCGCCGCTACGCCGACATCGAGATCGAGGCGTTGCAGACGGTGGCGATGGTCCTGTCCGAACTGATCGCCAACGCCGGACTGATCGACCAGGGTGGGCCGAAGGACCGAGTACAGTCGACCGCGACGGTGCGGATCGCGGGGCAGAAGCTGGTCGACGGCATGGCGGCGGGGTCAGCGGTGTTCCACCAGCCGCGCGTCACGATCGAGCATACCGTCGCCGAGGATACCGAGGCTGAGCGCCACCGCGTCTACGCTGCGTTCGATAAGATGCGCGAGCAGATCGACCGCATCGCGCGCGAGGCCGAGTTCGGCGTCGGCGACGAGCATCAAGAGGTGATCGCCACCTACAAGATGTTCGCCTACGACGAGGGTTGGGCGCGACGGATCAACGAGGCGATCGATTCAGGTCTGACCGCCGAGGCCGCGATCGAGCGCGTGCAGCAGCGCACGCGCCAGCGGATGCGCCAGATCGACGATCCCCTGTTGCAGGACCGGATGCACGATCTGGAGGACCTGTCCAACCGGCTGCTGCGCATCGTGTCGGGGCAGATGGGGACGGCGGCACAACTGGGGCTGAGGCAGGACACGATCCTGATCGCGCGCAACCTTGGACCGGCCGAACTACTCGAATACGACCGCCGCCGGTTGAAGGGCGTGATCCTGGAGGAAGGATCGCTGACCGCGCACGTCACCATCGTCGCGCGAGCGATGGGGGTGCCGGTGCTGGGGCGTGTGCGCGACGTCCGCCGCACGATCGCGGAAGGCGACCTGCTGCTGCTCGACGTGACCGAGGGTTCGGTGCTGGTGCGCCCGACGCTGCCGATGGAGGAAGCGTTCGACGCGAAACTCGTGCTGCGGCAACGGCGCAAGGCGGCCTATGCTGCGCTGCGCGATCTCGCGCCCGAGACGCGAGACGGCCACCGCGTGACCGTGATGGTGAACGCCGGGCTGCGCGACGACGTCGCGGCGCTCGACGTGACCGGCGCGGACGGCATCGGGCTGTTTCGAACCGAATTCCAGTTCCTCGTCTCGGCAACCCTGCCGCAGCGCGAGCGGCAGCAGCGGCTCTACCGCGAAGTGCTCGATGCCGCCGGCGACCGCCCGGTCGTGTTCCGCACCGTCGACATCGGCGGCGACAAGGCACTGCCCTACCTCGTTTCCGACGCGCCCGACGAGGAGAACCCCGCGATGGGATGGCGCGCGTTGCGGCTCGCGCTGGAACGCGACGGATTGATGAAGGCGCAGGCGCGCGCACTGCTCGAGGCCGCGGCGGGCCGCACGCTCAACGTCATGTTCCCGATGGTCAGCGAGGCGTGGGAATTCGAAGAGGCGAAGGCGTTGTTCGAGGCGCAGCGCGACTGGATCGCGTCGCGCGGGCGCCGCCTGCCGATCGAGATACGATACGGCGCGATGCTCGAGGTGCCGAGCCTCGCGTATCAGCTCGACCTGCTGCTGCCCAAGGTGCAGTTCATCTCGATCGGAACCAACGATCTGACGCAGTTCCTGTTTGCCGCCGACCGCGCCAATCCCAAGCTCGCCGAACGCTACGACTGGCTCTCGACCTCGATCCTTCGTTTCGTGCGGCTGGTGTCCGACGAGGCGCGCGCCGCGGGCGTGCCGGTTGCGGTCTGCGGTGAGATGGGCGGACGCCCGCTCGAGGCGATGGCGCTGATCGGGCTCGGCATCGATCGCCTGTCGATCACGCCCGCGGCGGTCGGCCCGGTGAAGGCGATGATCCGCTCGCTCGATCACGCGGCGCTCCGGGGGTACATGACTGAACTGCTCGCACGGCCGCCGCGGGACTTTCGTGCCGCGCTTGCCGATTGGGCGGGCGCGCAGGGCGTCGAATTGGCGTGATCCTGCGGTCGCTGGCGTGACGCGTCGGTTGACACTCACCGGCCCGTTTGAAAGACGCTTACGCTAAAGCGCAGCCAGATCGGGGCAGGGCTGCGCG
This sequence comes from Sphingomonas citricola, assembly GCF_019429535.1. Lineage (GTDB taxonomy): Bacteria > Pseudomonadota > Alphaproteobacteria > Sphingomonadales > Sphingomonadaceae > Sphingomonas > Sphingomonas citricola. Next base: position 53,114 of record NZ_JAHXZM010000001.1, read on the forward strand.
CTGGAGAACACAATGAGCGACAGCGACGTGGGCGAGATGGCGGGCGCGAAACCGGCGGCGGTCGGTCAGCGGCTACGCGCCGCGCGCGAGGCGCAAGGATTGTCGTTGCCCGAGGTCGCGACCCGTACGCGCGTGACGCAGCGGTTCCTCGAGGCGATCGAGAACGGCCGGCTGGAGGATCTGCCATCGTCGACCTACGCGGTCGGTTTCGCCAAGGCCTATGCGCGCGCGGTCGGGCTCGACCCCGTCGTCATCGGCCGCGACATCCGCGAGGAGATGAACGCGCCGGGCGCGGTGCAGCGCCCGCAGCATCACGTGCAGGAGATTGCCGATCCCGCGCGCGGGCCCTCGCGCGGCGTGGTGATCGTCGCGCTGGGGCTGGCGCTCGCGGTGCTGATCCTGGCATTGCTGTGGTTCACCACCGGCGTGTTTCGCAGCACCGGCGACAGCGCGTCCGAGCCCGTCGGCAACGCGCAGGTGACGGCCTCGGTGCCCGCCCCCGCGGTCGCGCCGACACCGGCGGCTGCGACCGGCCCGGTCGTGCTGACGGCAGCTGACGAGGTCTGGCTGCGCGTCTACGACGCCGACAACAAGACGCTGTATCTCGGCACCATGAAGGCGGGCGAGCGGTTCGAGGTGCCCGCGAACGCCAACGATCCGATGATCAACGTCGGCCGCCCCGACAAGCTGCGCATCACGGTCGGCGACCGTGCGGTCGCGCCGCTGGGCGACGGCAGCCGCCCGCTCAAGGACATCCGCATCAGCGCGGCCGCGCTCGCCGGTCGCGCGAGCGGTTCGGCACCCGTGGCCGCGCCGACACCGAGCGTGGCCGCGCCTGCCACCCCGAACCGCGAAACGCGCACGCCGCGGCGTGCGCTGCCGCGCGCCTTCGCGTCACCCACCAGCAGCGCCGACGAGGCCGCGGGCGCGAACCGCGCCGCTGCGGCATCGTCGACGCCGGCACCCGCGCCGACGCCCGCGGCGCAGTGATGCGCTTCAGCGTGTAGACAGGTGCGATCGACGAGGTACGACGCATGATGATCGAGGGTCGGGGGCGACGCATGAGCAGGTATCGGTTGGGGACGGGTGGAGTGCTGGCCGCGGCGGCACTCGTGAGTGCGGCGGCGCCCGCGGTGGCGCAGTCGAACGTCGAGGGGCGCGTCGGCAAGCTCGAGAGCGAGATGCGCGCGGTCCAGCGCAAGGTGTTCCCGGGCGGCGCGGCCGCGATGGTGGAGCCGCAGATCGCGCCCGAGACGGCGGCTTCGGTACCGAACGGCGTACCCGCGACCAGTCCGGTTGCCGATCTGACCAATCGCGTCACCGCGCTGGAACAGCAGATGGCGACGATGACCGGGCAGATCGAGCAGGCGCAATATCGCCTGCGCCAGCTCGAGGATCAGTTCACCGCTTACAAGAAGGCGACGGACGCGCGGCTGTCCGCTGCACCGCCTGCGACGGCGGACGCCGGCGACCCCGCGATCCCGCCGCCGAGCCGTGGCGCGGTCCGTGCCGCGGGCGATACGACGCCGGGCAAGGCCGCAGACGCGCGGGGCGAGGCGAGCGAACCGGTGCGGGCGGCCGCGGCGGCGGGCGTCGAAAAGCCGAGCACGGGTGACGCGGCCGAGGATGCCTACACCTACGGCTACCGCCTCTACACCGCGAAGAAATATCCCGAGGCCGAGGCGCAATTGAAGCAGGTCGTGGCGACCTACCCCAAGCATCGTCGCGCCAGCTTCGCGCAGAATCTGCTCGGGCGCGCTTATCTCGACGAGGGCAAGCCCAGCCTCGCCTCGATCGCATTCTACGACAATTACAAGAAATTCCCTGAGGGCGAGCGCGCGCCCGACAGCCTGTATTATCTCGGGCAATCGCTGACCAAGCTCAACAAGCCCGCGGACGCGTGCAAGGTCTACGGCGAGCTGACCGACGTGTACGGCGACAAGATCTCCGCCACCATGAAGGCCGATATCGCAAGGGCGCGTGTCACCGCCAAATGCAAGTAACGGGGCGCTGACGCCGCCGCTGGCGCCCGACCCCGCGACGGTCGCGCGGTTCGCCGCCGATCTCGCGCGTGTCAAGGTGCCGGGGGAAGGCCCGCTGCTGGTGGCGGTGTCGGGTGGGCCTGACAGCGTCGCGCTGCTGCTGCTGGCGCGCGCGGCGCTGGGGTCGCGCTCTGTCGCGGCGACGGTCGATCACGGCCTTCGCGCCGAGGCGGCGGGCGAGGCGGCGTGGGTCGCGCGGCTGTGCGCGATGCTCGGTGTGTCGCACGCGGTATTGACGGGGACGCTGCCCGAGCGAGACGGGCGGACGCGCAACGTGTCGGCACGCGCACGCGCGCTGCGCTACGCATTGCTCCGCGCGCAGGCCGAGCGGATCGGCGCCACCGCGATCGCGACCGCGCACCACGCCGATGATCAGGTCGAGACGCTGGTGATGCGGCTCAACCGCGGGGCGGGTCTGGCGGGCCTCGCGGGCGTTCGCGCGCGCGGCGACGGCACCGTCAGGCCGCTGCTGGCGTGGCGACGCGCCGAGCTTCGCGAGATCGTCATCGCGTGCGGGATCGTGCCGGTCGACGATCCGAGCAACTGCGACGCGCGTTTCGACCGCGCGCGGCTGCGCAGCGCGATCGGCGACGCGGCCTGGATCGCGGCGGAAGGCTGGTCGCGCAGCGCACGCGCGCTCGCGGATGCGGAGGAGGCGCTCGACTGGACGGCGATCAAGTTGTGGCACGAGCGCTGCCGGGCCGAGGAAGGGATCGTGACGCTCTCGCCTGCAGGATTGCCGTTCGACCTGCAACGCCGCCTGGTCGCGCGCTGCGTCGCCGCGGTCGACCCGGCGAGCGATCCGCGCGGAGCGGCGGTGGCGGACGCGGTCGGTATGCTCGCGCGCGGCGCGACGATTACGCTCGGCGAGGTGCTATGTCGTCCCCGACGCGATGCGAGCGACGAACCGGTCTGGCACTTCGCCAAGGCGCGACCGCGTCGATCATCGTGAGTGGTCTTGTTCCATTGCCATTAACCCCGGCGCACTTACATATTCGTGGACGAAAGGCTCCCGAATGAACGACAACGAGAAGCAGTCTGGTAACGGTGACGGCGGCGGCAATCCCGGCGGTCCGAACCCGTGGATGAAAAGCCTGCTGATCTGGGTAGGCATCCTGCTCGCACTCGCGGTAGTCGTGACCATGTTCGACGGTCGCACCGGCGGCGCGCAGGGCAACACGGTCGCCTATTCGACCTTCCTCGACAAGGTCGACGAGGGCACGGTCAAGACCGTCAACGTATCGCGCGACATGATCACCGGCACCTTCTCGTCGGGTGACAAGTTCCGCACCTACCCGGTACAGGACTCGGGGTTGATCGAGCGTCTGCGAAAGGCGGGCGTCGAGGTCGCGGGCAAGCCCGAGGAAGGCCCATCGATCTGGATGGTGCTGCTTTACCAGTCGCTGCCGTTCCTGCTGTTCCTCGGCATCGCCTTCTTCGTGCTGCGCCAGATGCAGAAGGGCGGCGGCGCGGGCGGCGCAATGGGCTTCGGCAAGAGCCGCGCGAAGATGCTGACCGAGAAGCACGGCAAGGTAACGTTCGACGACGTCGCCGGCATCGACGAGGCACGCGCCGAGCTGACCGAGATCGTCGAGTTCCTGAAGGACCCGACGAAGTTCGCGCGGCTGGGCGGCAAGATCCCGAAGGGCGCGTTGCTGGTCGGCTCGCCCGGTACCGGCAAGACCTTGCTCGCGCGCGCGATCGCGGGTGAGGCGGGCGTGCCGTTCTTCACCATTTCGGGCTCGGACTTCGTCGAGATGTTCGTTGGTGTTGGCGCCAGCCGCGTGCGCGACATGTTCGAGCAGGCGAAGAAGTCGGCGCCGTGCATCGTCTTCATCGACGAGATCGACGCGGTGGGTCGCCACCGCGGCGCAGGGCTCGGCAACGGCAACGACGAGCGCGAGCAGACGCTCAACCAGCTCCTCGTCGAGATGGACGGTTTCGAGGCCAACGAAGGCATCATCATCGTCGCCGCGACCAACCGCCCCGATGTGCTCGACCCCGCGCTGTTGCGTCCGGGCCGCTTCGATCGCCAGGTCGTGGTGCCGCGCCCCGACATCGACGGCCGCGTGAAGATCCTCGAAGTGCACATGAAGAAGGTGCCGCTCGCCCCCGACGTCGATGCTCGCGTCATCGCGCGGGGGACGCCGGGCTTCTCGGGCGCGGACCTCGCCAACCTCGTCAACGAGGCGGCGTTGATGGCGGCGCGCAAGGGCAAGCGCCTGGTCGCCTCGGCCGAGTTCGAGGAGGCGAAGGACAAGGTCATGATGGGCGCGGAGCGTCGCAGCATGGTGATGACCGACGACGAGAAGCGGATGACTGCCTATCACGAGGCCGGCCACGCCGTCGTCGCGATGCACGAGCCCGCGTCCGATCCGATCCACAAGGCGACGATCATCCCGCGCGGCCGTGCGCTGGGCATGGTGATGCGCCTGCCCGAGCGCGACAGCTACAGCTACCACCGCGACAAGATGTACGCGAACCTCGCGGTGGCGATGGGCGGTCGTGTCGCCGAGGAGATCATCTTCGGCTATGACAAGGTGTCGTCGGGCGCGAGCGGAGACATCCAGTATGCGACCGGCCTCGCCCGCGACATGGTCACGAAATGGGGCATGTCGGACAAGGTCGGCCCGGTCGAATATGCCCAGCCCGAGGGCGAGAGCTTCCTCGGTTACTCCTCGTCGCAGCCAGTGCGGATGTCGAATGCGACCGCTCAATTGATCGATGACGAGATCAAGGGCATCGTCGAGGGCGGCCTGTCGCGCGCGAAGCAGGTGCTGAGCGATCACATCGACCAGCTTCACGCGCTCGCGGGTGCGCTGCTTGAATACGAGACGCTTAACGGCGAGGAGATCAAGCGCCTGATCGCGGGCGACGATATCGGTCGCGTTGACCAGGGGCCGAAGACTGCGTCGGTGCCGAGCGCGGGCACGTCGATCCCGAAGACGAAGCGGTCGAGCGGCCCGTTCGGCAGCCCGTCACCCGCGGGCGCCTGATCGACTCAGCTAAGCCGTCACGAAAAGGCCGCGGGAGTGATGCTCCCGCGGCCTTTTTCATGTCACTCGACCATACCCGACAGTCGATACCGGCGGGTATGCGGTCTACCTCAACGGCAGCGACGCTTGGCCGTGATGGTCCGATCGATCGCGCGGCCACCGAGGGCACCCGCCGCACCACCGGCGACCGTGCCAAGCAGACCGCCGCCGACCGCGTTGCCGAGCACCGCACCGCCGACGCCGCCCGCGACCAGCCCGGTCGTTCCGCTCGAATACCGGCAGCGGCGCGCACCGCGGTAGCGACGGTGGGTGTGGCTCTTGCCGCGATACTCGCGTGCCTCGGCCTTGCCGGTGGGTGCGACGACCGCGGCGGTCGGCACCGCGAGCCCGGCCGCCGCCAGTGTGAGCAGGAACTTACGCATGGTACTATTCTCCCTGGGTGAGTGGTGCGTTCGGTAACGCAGCGACCCGCCACAGGTTGCGCGCGATCAGTCGGCGAGCCCGAGGTAGAGCAGCCCGGTCAGGAATAGCGGCACGATCGCCCAGCAGATGAAGGTGGTGAGCACCAATGTCCGGATCAGCGCTCCGCCACGGCTTAGCGAATAGGCACCCTTCAATTGCTTGTAGATGTGCACGATCGCGCCGACGAGCGCGCCGACGACGACCAGCAGCGATTTGACGCCCACCGTGATCAGCAGCGCCGCGGTGATCGTGAGCAGCGACATGAACGTCAGCGAATAGGTCGCGAACACCGCATGGTCGTAGAAGCCGAAGCGGCGGCTGAACGGGAACAGCAACCACAGGAAGGGCAGGGAGAGCGGGATCAGCGCCCAGCTGTATTTGTAGCCGCTGCTTTTCAGCTTGTAGAGCAACAGCTGCGGGTTCTGTTTGGCATGCTCCACCATGGCGCCGATCCAGTCGTCGGAATCGTGCGCCTGCGTCTGCGCCTTTGGCAGGACACGCTGTGCGGTGCGCAGTCCGTCGAGCTTCTGCTGCTCCTCCGCAATGCGGCGCGTTGCGTGCGCGATCGCGGCGGCGTCGGGAGAGGCGGCGCGTTGTTGCTCGGCGAGCGTCGCGCGCAGGTCCGACAGTGCCTCACTGGCTGCCTGCTGCTCGGATGCGACCGTTGCCTGCACCTCGCCCAGCCCCGCGCCGGGCTTGAATAGGGCGCTGTTGCCGAAGTGGAACATCGGCAATTGCGCCAGCACTGCGAACAGCAGGAAGACCGAGAACAGGAACAGCGCGATCGGCGACACGAAGCGCGCGCGCTCGCCCGCGATGTAGCGCCGCGTCAGCGCACCCGGATGACGCACCAGCATCGGCAGCGTGCGCCACGCCTTGCCCTCGAAATGGAAGACGCCGTGGAGCACGTCGTGGAAGAATGCGCCCGCAGTGCGATGGGCGTGCCCCGCCTGTCCACAGCGATGACAATGCGCATCGATCAGCGCGGTGCCGCAGTTGAGGCACAGGCCGTGCTCGTGATCGTCGACGCGGGGCTGGCTCTCGCCCGCGTAAGTGCCCCCGCGCGGATCGACCGCGTGCGCGAACACGCCCCCGGTGATCACGTCTGCCGCTTCTTCCAAACCCATTCAAAGCCCCCGCCTTTGACGGCGATGGTAGCCGCAACGGGCGTCGGCTCAAGCCCTCAATAGCGTGAGAGTTCGACCGGCAGCGAGCGATAGCCGTGAACGAAACAGGCGGCGACGCGCGCGGGCTCGCCGACGACGTTCACGCGCATCCGCCGCGCCGCCATCTCCTCGAGCAGGATCGACACCTGCAATTCGGCCAGCCGCGCGCCGACGCAGCGATGGATGCCGTGCCCGAAGGCGAGGTGGCGGCGCGCATTGGCGCGATCGACCTGGAACGCGTCGGCATTGTCGCCGAACACGCTCTCGTCGCGGTTGGCGGAGATGTACCACATTACCACCTTGTCGCCCGCGGCGATCCGCTGTCCGTGCAGTTCGGTGTCGGCGGTGGCAGTGCGGCCCATGTGCGCGAGCGGGGTCTGCCAGCGGATGATCTCGCTCGTCGCGTTGCCGATCAGCCCGGTGTCCGCCTCCAGTTTGGCGCGCTCGTCGGGGAATTTGTCGAGCGCGTAGACGAGCCCGCTCATCGTGTTGCGCGTGGTGTCGTTGCCGCCGACGATCAGCAGGATGAGGTTGCCCATGAATTCATTGGCATCCATCTGCCCCATTGCATCGGAATGGATCATCATGCTGATCAGGTCGGGGGTCGGCTCGGCATTCACCTTGGCGTTCCACAGCCCCTGGAAATAGGCGCCCATCTCGTAGATCTTGCCCAGCCGCTGCTCGCGCAATGCCTCGTTCTTGATGATCTCGATGTCGCCCGCCCAGTCGGACCATTCGGTCAGCTTGCGCCGGTCGGCCCAAGGGAAATCGAACAGGATCGCGAGCATCTGCGTCGTCAGCTCGATCGAGACGCGGTCGACCCAGTCGAATTGCTCGCCGTAGGGCAGCGCGTCGAGGATCTCGGCGGTGCGGCGGCGGATGTCGCCGGTCATCCGCACCATCTCGCTCGGGGTGAAGGCGGGGGCGACGGTGCGGCGCTGCCCGGTGTGGATCGGGCGGTCGCGACCAATGAACATCGGCATGCGCACTTCGCTGCCATCGTTCAGGAACGGCGCGATCGTGAACCCGCCGACCTCGGACGAATACAGGTCAGGGAGCGACTCGACCTCGACGATCGGCTTGTAGGTCGACACCGACCAATAGGGGCCGAACTCGGAATGCTCGACCTTGTGGACCGGTGCCTCGGCGCGCAGCCGGCGGAACGGCTCGCCCCAGGTGTCGTCGCGGTACAGCTCGGGCCGGCTCACGTCGAACGGGTCGATCGCGGGTGCAGCCTCTCTCAACAGCGTGGCCATCGGGTCTCTCCTATTTGGTTGCGAGAGAAAACCTAACTGACATTCATGTCAACAGCGTTTCGTTATCCGAACAGCCGCCGCCACACCGGCTTGCTGCTCGCCGACTGCAGCACCCCGCGCCGGAACAGCCGCGCGCCGACGGTGATGAAGATCGCAACCCACAGTATCTGCCACGCGAGTGCGGCGAGGTGCAGCCACAACTCGGGCCGGTTCGCCGCGTGCCCCGCCATCGCGAAGGGCGAGGAGAGCGGGAACAGCTCGGCCGCGGTCGCGATCCAGCTGCCAGGATGCGACGCCGCGGCGCTGGCGAGCGCGAACATGCCGACCTGGACAACCGTGATCGGCAGCGACAGCATCTGGATCTCACGCATCGTCGATGCCTGCGCACCCACCCCCAGGAAGACCGCGCCGAGCAGCAGATAGGCGGTGGTGAAATAGGCCGCGAACAGCAGCACGAACCAGCCGAGCCCGACCGCGGGGACGAGTTGTGCCGCCTGCGCGCCCAGATCGGCGGGAAGGAATTGCCCGATCTGGCTGATCACGGTGCCCCAGAAGGCGACGAACAGCACCGCGACGCCGAACATGCCGAGCAACTTGCCCAGAAACACCGATTCGAGCGGCACCGCGGCGGCGAGCACCTCGATCACCTTGTTGTTGCGCTCCTCCGCCATCGTGCCGACGACCTGGCCCGACAGGAACAGGGTGAGGAAGAAGATGCCGAATACCGCAAAGAACGCCGCGGTCTTGCGCCCGCCGAGCGACGGCGCCGACACGCGCACCCGCTCGATCGTCGGCGTCGACAGCCGCGCGTCGCCGGTTGCGTGGCGGCGCAGCGCGACGTCGGCGAGCGTGGACAGGTAGCGCGCATCGCGGCGGTTGCTCGCGGCATAGAAGATCTCCGGGCGATCGAGCGGTCCCTGCATCACCGCCGACACGTCGAAGTCACGGCGTTCGAGCTGGCTGCGCGGCTCGACCGCGTCCGATACCACGACGATCGTCGGCGGGGCGGCGTCGCGCGGGAAGGTCGTGCGCAATTGCTCGTCGGCGGAGCGTACCAGCCGTGCCTCGGCGACCGGCATCACTAGCACCATGCGCTGTTTGTCGGACGATCCGTCCGCCGCATTGGCCGCGCCCAGTCCGCCGATCGCGCCGAACGAGCTCATGATCAGCGGCGCGAACAGAAACAGGAGGAAGATCGGCGTGAATACCGTGGCGATGAAGTCGCGCCGCGCGATCGTCAGCGTCTGGCGGAGCTGGCGCCGAAAACGGGTCTGGCTACGCAATCTGCTCATCGTGCCGCCTCCGCCGCGTCCGCTCCGACGATACGGACGAACGCCTCGTGCAGGCCGGGGCGCTCGATCGACAGGCCCGAGATGCCGTGCCCCGCGTCGATCAGATGCTTGAGCGTCTGCTCGATCCCGCCTGCCGGCAGCGTGAAGCGCCAGCCCTCGCCATCGGGGCGGGCGTCGGCGGGCAGCGCGCGGGCGATGTCGGGCCCCGGATGGTGCGGCACGTAATGGACCTGCTGCGGCAGGAGCGCGCGCGCTTCCTCCACCGTGCCCTCGAACCGCCGCTTGCCGCCCGCGATCACCGCGAGGCGATCGCACAGCCGCTGCGCGTGCGCCATGATGTGGGTCGAGAACAGAATCGTCGCGCCGCGATCGCGCTCGGCGACGATCAACCGCTCGAGCCGTTCCTGGTTGACCGGATCGAGGCCGGAGAAGGGTTCGTCGAGCACGATCAGCGCCGGCAGGTGAACGACCGAGCCGAGCAACTGGACGAGTTGCGCCATGCCTTTCGACAATTTGCGGATCTTCTCGTCGGCGGCGTGGCCGAGCCCGGCGGCCTCGAGCATCTCGCCCGCGCGAGTGCGGCCGGTGCGCCAGTCGAGCCCGCGCAGCGCGCTCATGAACGCGATCGCCTCGCGCGCCTTCATCGCCGGGTAGAGCCCGCGCTCCTCGGGGAGATAACCGACCTCGTCGCTCGCATCCTGCGGTTGCGCCCGGCCGAGCAAAGTGCGGTGCCCGTCGTCGGGCTCGATGATGCCGAGCAGCATCCGCAGCGTCGTCGTCTTGCCCGCGCCGTTGGGGCCTAGCACGCCGTAGATCGCGCCCGCAGGCACCATCAGGTCGACGCCGTCGACCACGCGCCGCTCACCGAACCGCTTGACCAATCCCTCGGCGGTGACCGCCCAATCCCCTGCCACGCACGCGCCCCCTGTTATCGCCGCGATGGTAGCGCGGCATGGGGCCGGCCGGAAGCGCTACTTGCCGCCGTCGCGGCGGGAGAGGGCGGCGATGCAGCTCGCGCGGTCGATCGGGCTGCCGTCGCGCTGACGCGCGTCGACCCAGGTCACGCGCTGCTCGCCGCTGCCCTTGGGATAGAGATAGGCGTCGAGCACGCAGATCGCGCTCTCGAACTGGAGCTTGCGCGCGGTGCCCTCGCGCACGTCAGCATCCGGGTTGCCGAACAGGCGGACGAGCCCCGCGGCATCCTGCCCCATGACGGGCAGGTTCGCCTGCGACGGCGCATTGCCGAGTGCCGGCGGCGGGGGCAACCCTTGCGGGCCGCAGGCGGCGAGCGCGGCGAGCAGGAGCGGGGAGAAGCGGCGGATCATGGTCGCGTCCTGTGGAACAGATGGGTCGCCATCGCCGCACCGAGCACGGGGGCGAGCAGGTTGACCACCGGAACCACGAACAGCCCCGTCCCCGCAAGCCCCAGCAGAAAGCGCCCGCCGGCATTCGCCGTGCGCCAGTCGCGCATCGCCGCACCGCCCAAATGCCGGCTCGCCACCATGTCGGTCAGGTCGCGACCCAGCAGCCACGCGTTGACGACGAAGAACGCCGCGGCCGTGCCGACACCGGTCACCAAGAGCGCGAGATAGACCGGCGTCATGACCAGATTGACGAGCAGGAAGCGTATCGCCGAGCCGAGCCCCATTCGCATCGACCGGTGCAGCGGGACGGCACGCGCATTGGCCAGGGCCGCCGGGTAATGCCGCCGCTCGACCGCGGCGACCACGTCGTCGGCGAACACGCCCACGACCAGCACCGCCACCGCGCGGAACAGCAGCCACAGCGCGAGTATCGTCGCGACGCTCGCCGCCACCCCCGCCAGCGCGCCGTGGTACCGCCAATCCGCCAGCGCCGCGTCGAGCCCCCACCACGTCAGCGCACCCAGCGCCACAAAGATCGCGAGCGTGACGCCCAACGACTTTGCGAGCACGCGCCGGATCGCGGGATCGCCGAGCTGGGCGAGCGAGAGCAGCAAAGCGCGGACCATGACGCGAGGATCGCAGGGCCTAGGTGCGTCCGTCAACGCCCGCCGCCGACCACCCGGCCGGGGTAGGGGAGGGGCGTGATCGAGCACCGATCCGCGCCGTCGTCGCGCGCGAACGGGCCACAACGGTTGCGACCGGAGCGGCGCTTGGCTAACCGCGAACACCATCCGCGCGGGCGATCCGTCCCGCCGCGCCCTGTTGGAGCATCTACTTGACCGAACCCCGTTACGACGTGGTCGCGATCGGCAACGCCATCGTCGACGTCCTCTCGCCCGCGACCGACGGCTTCGTCGCCGAAAACGGCATGACCAAGGGCGCGATGGCGCTGATGTTCTCGCCCGAGGAAGCCGACGCGCTCTACGCCAAGATGGGCCCGGGGCAGGAAGTGTCGGGCGGCTCGGCTGCGAACACGATCGCGGGGATGGCCGCGCTCGGCAGCGAGTGCGCGTTCATCGGGCAGGTCGCCGACGACCAGCTGGGCGAGGTGTTCGCGCACGACATCCACGCCGCGGGCATCCGCTTCGATGTGTCGGCGCGCGCGGGCCAGCCGACCACCGGGCGTTGCCTGATCTTCGTGACGCCCGACGGGCAGCGCACGATGAACACCTTCCTCGGCGCGTCGCACTATCTGCCCGCCGAATCGATCGACGCCAAGCTGATCGAGGACGCGCGCTACCTCTACCTCGAAGGGTATTTGTGGGACCCGGAGGAGCCGCGCGCGGCGATGCGTGCCGCGATCGACATCGCGCGCAAGGCGGGGCGCAAGGTCGCCTTCACGCTGTCGGCGGAGTTCGTGATCGACCGTCACCGCGCCGCGTTCCAGGAATTGATCGATCAGGGGCTGATCGACGTGCTGTTCGCCAACGAGGCGGAGATCGTGTTCCTGACCCAGGCCGCGGACGTCGATTCGGCGATCGCCGCCGTGTCGGACAAGGTGCCGCTGGTCGTCGTGACGCTGAGCGAGCGCGGCGCGCTGGCGCAGGCGGGTGACGAGCGCGTGACGGTGCCCGCGCAGCCGATCGACGCGGTGGTCGACACGACCGGTGCGGGCGACCTGTTCGCCGCCGGTTTCCTCCACGGTCAGGCACGCGGGCAGACGCTGGAACAGTCGCTGACGCTCGGCGCGGTGTGCGCGGCCGAGGTCATCAGCCACTTCGGTGCGCGCCCGATCGCCGACCTTAAGGAGCTCGCGCGGCAGGCGCTCTGACCGGGCTACGTCGGTGACGGCGCTGCCGATCCACGCCGTCCTGCCCGACCTGATCGCCGCCTTGCGTGGCGGCGCGTCGGCGGTGCTGGTCGCGCCACCGGGCGCGGGCAAGACCACCGCGGTCGCGCCCGCGCTTCTGGCGGAGGCATGGTGTACGGGCGAGATACTCGTCACCAGCCCGCGTCGTCTCGCCGCGCGCGCCGCGGCGGAGCGGATGGCAGCGCTCGCGGACGAGGGCGTCGGGCGCACCTTCGGCTACGCCACCCGGCTCGACAGCAAAAGATCGGCCGCGACGCGCGTCACCGTCGTGACCGAGGGCATATTGACCGCGCGGTTGCAGGCCGACCCCGAATTGTCGGGCGTCTCGGCGATCCTGTTCGATGAAGTCCACGAACGCAGCCTCGACGGCGATTTCGGACTGGCACTCGCGCTCGACGCGCAGGCCGGCCTGCGCCCCGATCTGCGCGTCGTCGCGATGTCGGCGACGCTCGACGGTGCGCGCTTCGCCGCATTGATGGACGACGCCCCCGTGATCGAGAGCGAAGGGCGCAGCTATCCCTTGACGCTGCGTCACGTCGGTCGCGCGGGCGAGCAGCGGATCGAGCAGGCGATGGCCGGCACGATCCGACAGGCGCTCAGCGAGGAGCAGGGCGGTGTGCTCGCCTTCCTGCCCGGTGTCGCCGAGATCGAGCGTACCGCGACTGCGCTCGGTGATCTGCCGGGCGTCACGCTCCACCGGCTGCACGGCAGTCTCGACCCGGCGGCACAGCGCGCCGCGATCCGTGCCGAGCCCGATGGCGCGCGCAAGCTGGTGCTCGCGACCTCGATCGCCGAGACCAGCCTGACGCTCGACGGCATTCGCGTCGTGGTCGATTCCGGGCTCGCGCGCCGTCCGCGCTACGACCGTGCGGCGGGAATGACGCGGCTGGTCACCGAACGCGAGAGCCAGGCCGCGGCGACGCAGCGCGCAGGCCGCGCGGCGCGGCAGGGGCCGGGGGTCGCCTACCGTTTGTGGGAAGAAGCGGCGACCGCGGGGATGCCGCGTTTCGATCCCCCTGAAATCCTCGAGGCCGATCTGTCGGCGCTGCTGCTCGCCACGGCGATTTGGGGCGTCGCCGATCCGCGCGCGCTGCGCTGGATCGACCCGCCGCCCGAAGCGGCGGTGCAGGAGGCACGCGCGCGGCTGACGACGCTCGGCGCGCTGGGTCATGACGGGCGCCCGACGCCGCATGGCCGGCGTATCGCGGCGATGCCGATGGCACCGCGGCTCGCGCACATGCTGCTCGCCGCCCCCGACAAGCGCCTCGCCGCCGAGATCGCGGTGCTGTTGCAGGAGCGCGGGCTCGGTGGCCCCGACGCCGATCTCGAGCTGCGGCTGCGGCGCTGGCGCGGCGAGCGTGGGACAAAGGCGGAAGGCGCGCGCAAGCTCGCCGCGCGCTGGGCCGGGTCGGCCGGGAAGGGCGACCGCGCGGTCGAAAACGGCTCCAGCATCGGCGCGACACTCGCGCTCGGCTTCCCCGACCGCGTCTCGCGCCGCCGCGACGCGAGCGGCGAACGCTGGGCCTCGGTCGGCGGGCGCGGGTTCCGGCTCGATGCGACCGCATCGCTCGCGCGGGCCGAATGGCTCGCGGTGGCGGAGACGCAAGGGGCGGCGGCGGGCGCGCGCATCCTCTCCGCCGCGCCGCTGACCCTGGACGAGATCGAAACCTTGTTCGCCAACCGGATCGAGACGGTGCACACCGCCACGTTCGACCCCGCGACCGGCGCCGTGCAGCCGACGCGCGAACGCCGCCTCGGCGCGATCCGGCTGTCGTCGGGGCCGGACGCGCGTGCCGATCCGCAAGTCATTGCAGACGCGCTTGTCGAGGGCGTCCGCACCCACGGCGTCGCAATGCTGCCGTGGGGTGAGGGCGCGACCGCGCTGCGCCAGCGTGCCGCGTTCGCCGGCGTGGCGCTCGACGACGCGACATTGATCGAACGCCTCGACGACTGGCTTCCCGCCCTCGTCGCTGGTCGCCGCCGGCTCGACGCCATTCCGCCCGGCGCGCTCGCGGACGCCTTGCGCATGCTGATCGGCTGGGACGCGATGCGGCAGATCGACCGGCTCGCCCCCGCCGACTTTACCTCACCCGCGGGCAGCACGCACGCGATCGATTACGCCGCAGAAGCCGGCCCGACCGTGACGCTGCGCGTCCAGTCGCTGTTCGGCCTTGCCGAGCATCCGGTCGTCGGTGAGGCGCGCGTGCCGCTCGTCCTGTCGCTCACCTCGCCCGCGGGCCGCCCGATCCAGACGACGCGCGATCTGCCGGGCTTCTGGCGCGGATCGTGGGTGGCGGTCGCGAAGGAAATGCGCGGGCGCTATCCCAAACACCCCTGGCCCGACGATCCCGCCGCCGCGTCGCCCACGCTGCGCACCAAAAAGGCGGATGCGCGGAACGCCGGCGCGCGCTAGAGCATCTGTTCAACGATCATCTGATTAGTTCGAGAACGACCAATGCCCACCGCCCGCATCTATCAGCGCCCGAAGAACGCCATGCAGTCGGGCCGTTTCGCGACCGATCACTGGATGCTCGAATTCGAACCGGCCGAACCCAAGCACGCCGACCCGCTGACTGGCTGGGCCGGCAGCGGCGACGTGCGCGACCAGATCAAGCTGAGCTTCCCGACGTGCGACGCCGCAGTCGCCTATGCCGAGGAACAGGGCATCGCCTATACCGTGATCCCGACGCCGACTAGGAAGCTCAAGCTGCAGAGCTACGCCGACAACTTCCGCTGAGGCGCGGGCGACGCGCTAAAGCAGTGAGTCGGCCAGCAGCAGCAGCATCTTGACGTCGATCGCGACTCCCGCCGCGCGTTTCGCGGCGACGAAGGCGGGGAGGCCGGCGCGCGGCACGACGATGACCTCGATATTCTCGTGCGCGTCGCCGCCGCCATCGCCGACTTTCTCGACATCGTGCGCGCGGACCAGCGTGAACCCCTCGCTGGTCATGCCGGGCGAGGCGTAGAAGAAACCGAGCTCCTCGATGCGACCGGCGCGGTAGCCGGTTTCCTCCTCCAGCTCGCGCGCGGCGGCGCTGGCGACGCCCTCGCCCTCGGCATCATCGCCGACGAGGCCCGCAGGTAGTTCCAGGCTGCGGCGGCCGAGCGGGACGCGATATTGCTCCACCAGGATCACTTCGCCCGCGGGCGTCTCGGCGTAGATCACCGCCGCCTCGATCCCGCCGCGGCGGCCGACATATTCCCACCGCCCGCGACGCACCGCGCGGATGAAGCGGCCCTCCCACATCACTTCGACGGGCGCGTCGGCATCCTCGACGGTCATAGTTCGATCACCCGGTCCGGCAGTTCGTTGGGATTGTCCGCGGTCTTGGGGAGGATCTGCGCCAACACCGCCCCGATCGCCGCCACCGCAGCGACCAAGCCATCGGCGGTCCGGCCCGCGCGGATCGCCGCCACCAGCGCCGTCATCGCCTGCCCCCAGCGCTCGGGCGCGACCCGCGCGTGGACCGCGGCGTCGGCGACGATTTCGGCACGATGCTCGTCGAGCGAGAGGTAGAGCAGCACGCCCTCGTGCCCCGCGGTGCGGCGCTCGGTGCCGACGCGGAAGGCGTCGAGCGCGCGGCGACGCACGCGGCGCGCCTTGGTCGCGGTAGGGGTGAGCGCGAGGCGCAGCGGGCGCCACGCAAGGAGCAGGCGGACGGCGAGGAACGCGACCGTCTGCGCGATCAGCAGCGCGAACAGTGTTTCGGCGACGCTCGCCTCATGTTCCCAGCCGTTGTCGAACGGGGTGAGCCAGCCGGGCCGGATGGCACCCAGCGCAGTCACCGCCAGCATCGCCGCCACCGCGTAATGAAGCGCGACATCGTGGTACGCATCCGACCGGCGCGCGACGATCGTCACGATCTCGCCGTCGGTCGTCGCTTCCGCCGCGGTCACCGCCGCGGCGATCGCGGCGTGTTCGGCCGGGGAGAGGGTTGCCTGCGCCATCACCAGCTCCCGCTCGCACCGCCGCCGCCGAACGACCCGCCGCCGCCCGCGAAGCCGCCACCACCGCCGCCGAAGCCGCCGCCGCTGCTGCCGCCACCCCAACCGCGGCCGCCGAAGCCCGGTCCCCAGATCACCACCGGCGGCGCGATACCGCGGCGACGCCCACCGCCGCCCCCGCCGCCACCACTGCCGCGGTCGTCGTCATCGTCGTCGTCGTCGCGGAAACGCCGCCCGCCCGCGCGCCGGAAGATCAGCGGCACGACGAAGAACAGCACCACCATAATCCAGAAACCCGCGATCAACCCGCCGCGCTGTTCGCCGCCCGCGTCGGCGCGCTTGGCACCGGCGGCCTTTGCGCGTTGTTCCGCTGCCTCCAGCGGCAGCTTCAATTGCTCGGCGAGCGCATTCGCCCCCGCGACGATGCCGCCCGCCATGTCGCCGTTGCGGAAGCGCGGCAGGATCGTCTGGTTGATGATCACGCTCGACAGCGCGTCGGTCACGATCGGCTCCAGCCCGTAACCGACCTCGATCCTGACCTTGCGCGCGTTGGGTGCGACCAGCAGGATCACGCCGTTGTTTGCGTCTTTCTGCCCCAGCCCCCAGGCGCGACCGAGCCGGTAGCCGTAATCCTCGATCTCATACCCCTGCAGGTCGGGGATCGTCGCGACGACCAACTGCCGTGTCGATGCCTGTTCGACCGACGCGCTCAGCTGTGTCAGTTGTTGCACCTGCTCGGGCGAGAGCAGGTGCGCGTCGTCGACCACGCGCCCGGTCAGTTTGGGGAACGTCTGCGCCGCGGCGGGCAGCGCGAACGCGACCAGCAGCAGCGCGAGGATCGTGCGGAACAACCGCGTCAGGAAACGCGGCGTTACCGGGCGCGGCGCGGAGGCGAGCAACTCAGGCGCCGAAATTCACCGTCGGCGCGGTCTGCGCGTTCGGCGTCGTTGCCTGGAACGGCACCATCGGCTTCGCGCCGTAGAAAATCTTGGCGCCGACCGCGTCGGGGAAGGTGCGGATGCGCGTATTATAATCCTGCACCGCGCCGTTATAGTCGCGCCGCGCGATCGTGATGCGGTTCTCCGTCCCCTCCAGCTGCGATTGCAGCGCCATGAAATTGGCGTTGCTCTTCAGGTCGGGATAGGCCTCCTGCAACGGGCGCAGCTGCGTCAGCGCGGCGCTCAGCCCGTTCTGCGCATTGGCATATTGCTGCACCTTGGCGGGATCCTTCAGATCGTCGCCCGACAGCTGGATGCGGCCCGCGTTGGCGCGCGCCTCGGTCACGCGGGTCAGCACGTCCGATTCCTGCTTGGCATAACCCTTCACGGTCGAGACGAGATTGGGGATTAGGTCGGCTCGACGCTGATACTCGTTCTGCACGTCGGCCCAGCGCGCCTTGGCGGTTTCCTCCGCGGTCGGCACGCTGTTGAGCCCGCACGCGGCGAGCGGGAGCGCCATCAGCGCGGCGGCAACGGCACGGTTGGTCATCGTCGAGAGGTCTCCATCAGGTCTGTGTCACGCATATAGGACACTTGATCGCCGGCGCGAAGAGGGGAACGATGCGGTCCAGCGCATGGGTCAACAAAGGGAGAATGTGACGATGCTCAAGGATTTCCGCACCTTCATCGCGCGCGGCAACGTGCTCGACCTCGCGGTCGGTGTGATCATCGGCGGCGCGTTCGCGACGATCACCAAATCGCTGACCGACGACATCATCATGCCGGTCGTCGGTGCGATCTTCGGCGGGTTCGATTTCTCGAGCTATTTCGTGCGGCTCGGCCCCGTGCCCGCGACCTACAAGGGGTCGCTCGACAGCTACGCGCAGCTGAAGGCGGCGGGGGTGCCACTGTTCGGGTACGGCGAGTTCGTGACGGTGGTGATCAACTTCGTCATCCTCGCGTTCATCGTGTTCCTGATGATGCGCAGCGTGAACCGGCTGATCGCCGCGGCCGAGCGTGAGAAAGTGCAGGGTGTGGCGGAGCCGGCCGCGGAGCCCGCCGAGGTCGCCTTGCTGCGCGAGATCCGCGACGAACTGAAGGCGCGCGGGACGCCCCCGACGCTCTGACACGCAAAGGGCCGGGGGATCGCTCCCCCGGCCCTTCGGTTTTGGCCAAAGATTCGGCCTTAGTGCCCTGCGTCGGGGACGATCACCTCGCCGCGACCCAGGTGGCTCGTCTTGCGGCTGTAGGCGTAATAGACGACCAGCCCGATCGCGCCCCAGACGAAGAACACCAGCATCGCCTGCCACGGCAGGTTGACGAACAGGAAGATGCACCCTGCGATCGTCAGAGGACCCACCAGCCAAAGGGCGGGCGTGCGGAATGACCGCTTCGCATTCGGCTGCTGGCGACGCAGCAGCATCACGTTTATCGCGACCATCATGAAGGCATAGAGCGTGCCGGCATTGGCCCAGTCGGCGAGCTGGCCAACGGGCAGGAACGCCGCCGCGATCGCCACCGCGATGCCGGTCATCGCGGTCACGATGTGCGGGGTCTTCCACTTCGGATGGACGCGGCTCAGCACCTCGGGCAGCAAGCCGTCGCGGCTCATCACGAAGAAGATGCGCGTCTGGCCGAACAAGAGGATCAGAATGACCGACGGCAGCGCGATGTTCGCCGCGATGCCGAGCAGATTGCCGACCTTGCCGAAACCGATCACGCGCAGCACGTGCGCCAGCGCCTCGTTCGAGCAGACCAGCGCGTCACGGTATTGCGGCAGCGCGCACTGACGCGCGAGCTCGGGCGACCCGGCTTCCAGCGGCATGCCGGTCAGCGCGTTCATCACCGGCTGGCCGCCGATCGCGCCGATCGCCCCCGCCGATACGACGATGTAGAACACGGTGCAGATCAGCAGCGACCCGATCAGCCCGATCGGCACGTTACGCTGCGGGTTCTTGGTCTCCTCCGCCGCGGTCGAGACCGCGTCGAACCCGACATAGGCGAAGAAGATCGTCGCCGCCGCACCCACGGCGCCAACGCCGCTACCTAGGCCACCGAACACGCCGGCGGGCAGGAACGGGCTGTAGTTCGCGCTGTCGATCTTCGGCAGCGTCAGGAAGCAGAAAATCGACAGCGCGATGACCTTGATCCCGACCAGGATCGCGTTGACCTTCGCGCTCTCCGAGGTGCCGACCATCAGCAGCCACGTCATCAGGAGCGAGATGAACACCGCGGGCAGGTTGACGAGCCCCCCCGGCGCGCCGCCGAGCGCGAGCGGTCCGGCACTCGCCCAGGCGGGCAAATGGATGCCGAAGAATTGCTGCAAAATCGTGCCGTTGAAATAGCCCGACCAGCTGACCGCGACCGCGCTCGCCGCGACCGCATATTCGAGGATCAGTGCCCAGCCGACCGTCCAGGCGACCGTCTCGCCGATCGTCGTGTAGCTGTAGGTATAGGCGCTGCCCGCGACCGGGATCATCGCCGCGATCTCGGCGTAGCAGAGCGCGGCCACGATGCAGATCGCGCCCGCGATCGCGAAGGCGAGCATCAGGCCAGGCCCCGCCTTCTGCGCGCCGACCGCGGTCAGCACGAAGATGCCGCCGCCGATGACGCATCCGATGCCGAACAGCATCAGCTGGAACCAGCCGAGCGAGCGGTGGAGCGATTTCTCCTCCGCGGTCGCCAGAATGGCGTCCAAGGGTTTAATGCGTTCGAAGAACATGAAAGAAATATCCCCTCCCCGCGGGAATGCGAAAGCGGGGAGCCTAGCGACCTCTCCCGCGGTGACAAGTGCGCGCTGTTCTAGCGCCGGCTGTCGTTCTCGACCAGCATTGGTCCGAGCGGCCGGCCCGCCAGGACGTGAACGTGCAGGTGCGGTATCTCCGCGTGACTATCGAGGCCGACGTTCGCGATCAGGCGATAACCGCCCGCGACCAGCCCGGCGTCCCGCGCGACCTTGCCGATCGCGCGGGTGAAGCCCGCAATCTCCGCGTCGGACGCGCGCTCGCTGAAATCGTCCCAGCTGACATAGGCACCTCTGGGGATCGCGAGCAGGTGGGTCGGCGCCCAAGGGGCGATGTCGCGGAACACCACGGTGTGTTCGTCCTCGTAGACGCGCGTCGACGGGATTTCGCCGCGCAGTAGCCGTGCGAAGATGTTGGTGTCGTCGTAGGGTTGGGTGGCGTCGACGCTCATGGCTTCACTCTCCCATCGGGTCAGGGTCGGAACGACAACGGCAGCCCGGCGGGCGTTCGCGCGGCCTTTTCGTCGAGCCCGCCCAGTCCCTCGCGCTTGGCAAGCTCCATCCGCACGTCGCCGAGGCTTAACCCCGCGTCGGCTAGCAGGACGAGCAGGTGATAGAGGAGGTCGGCCGCCTCGGGCACGATCGCGTGCGGGTTGTCGCCCATCGCGGCGATGATCGTTTCGGTCGCTTCCTCGCCCAGCTTCTGCGCGATCCGCGCGCGGCCTTTCTGGAACAGGGATGCGGTGTAGGAGGCGCCCGCGTCGGCGCTCTTTCGCTCAGAGATCGTCGCCTGGAGGCGATCGAGGATGTCGTCGGCCATGCCGTGCGCGGTGCCCCGTGCCGGGCGCGGGGTCAATCCTTGCGCGACGCGCGGTCCCGGCGCACCAGTCCGCGCTTGCGCAGCGCGCGACGGGTCAGCCACACCGCGACGACCGCGAACACGAACAGGGCGACGTCGGACAGCTCGGGCGCGGTGCGCGGGTGCGGTTGCCCGTCGTGCCCGCTCGCCGCGAGCAGCAGCGGCACGGCGAACAGCAGGCAGGCGAGGGGACGCTTGGTCATCGTTGCCGATCGTAGCACGCGTTCGTCACCAGAAGGTTGGCGCCCGGCATCACAGCGCCCACGGCCGGCGTCAGTGCGACCGGACCGCGACGCCCGCGGCGGCGAGTGCGGCGTGCGCGTCGGCGATCGTCGCGTCGCCGAAATGGAAGATCGAGGCGGCGAGCACTGCCGAGGCATGACCCTGCGTCACCCCCGCGACCAGATCGTCGAGCGTCCCGACCCCGCCCGAGGCGACGACCGGCACGCTCGTCCGGTCGGCGATCGCGCGCACCAGATCGAGGTCGTAGCCCCCGCGGGTGCCGTCGCGATCCATCGAGGTGACGAGCAACTCGCCCGCACCGAGCTCGGCGAGCCTGAGCGCGTGCGCCACCGCGTCGATGCCGGTCGCGCGACGACCACCGTGGGTGAACACTTCCCAGCCATCCGCGACGCGTCGCGCATCGATGCTGGCGACGCAGCATTGCGCGCCGAAGCGTTCGGCGATGTCGGCGACGACCTCGGGCCGCGACACCGCGGCGGAATTGACCGCGACCTTGTCCGCCCCCGCCAGCAGCAACGCGCGCGCATCCTCCGCGGTGCGCACCCCGCCCCCGACCGTCAGCGGCATGAAGCAGACCGCGGCGGTGCGGCTGACCACGTCGAGGATCGTGCCGCGCGCCTCGTGGCTCGCGGTGATGTCGAGGAAGCACAATTCGTCCGCGCCGGCCGCGTCATAGGCGCGCGCCTGCTCGACCGGATCGCCCGCGTCGATCAGGTCGACGAAGTTGACCCCCTTCACGACGCGCCCGTTCGCGACGTCGAGGCACGGGATGACGCGCGCGCGGACGGTCATCGGCGTAGCGCCCCGACCAGCAGAATGGCGCAGCCGATGACGAGCGCGGTCACCGATGCGGTCATCACCGCGACCGCGACACGAAAGGCGCGCGGCGCCGTGTCGCGGCGGATCTCGAACGGCCTGATGCCGCCGATCGGGATCGAGACGATTCCATCACAAACCTGCCGCCTGAGGACCGGGGCGTAACCCGTGCTCAAGGCGCCGCCGATCAGCGCTGCGATCGCGGGGGTCATGCCGCGGCCGCGACCGACAGTGCGGCCGTGAGGTCGAGCCGCCCGTCGTAGAGCGCGCGGCCGGTGATCACGCCCTCGACGCCGTCGCGCGCGTGGATCGCCAGGACATGAATGTCGCCGATGCCCTTCACGCCGCCGCTCGCGATCACTGGAATGTCGACCGCACGGGCGAGGTCGACGGTCGCCTCGACGTTGCAGCCCTTGAGCATCCCGTCGCGCCCGACGTCGGTGAAGAGTACGGCGGCGACACCCGCGTCCTCGAACCGGCGCGCGAGGTCGGTCGCCGAGACGGTCGAGACATCGGCCCAGCCTTTCGTCGCCACCATGCCGTCCTTCGCATCGACAGCGACGACGATGCCGCCGGGATAGTCGCGCGCCATGTCGCGGACGAACTCGGGGTTCTCGAGCGCGGCGGTGCCGATCACGACGCGCGCGACGCCGAGGTCGAACCATGCCGCGACCGCCTGCGGCGTGCGGATGCCGCCGCCCAGTTGCACATGGCCGGGGAAGGTCGCGACGATCGAGCGCACCGCGTCGCCGTTGACGCTCTCGCCCGCGAACGCGCCGTCGAGATCGACGACGTGGAGGTGCTGCGCGCCCGCCGCGGCGAATGTCGCCGCCTGCGCCGCGGGATCGTCGCCGTAAACGGTGGCGCGCGCCATGTCGCCTTCGGCCAAACGGACGACCTGCCCGGCTTTCAGATCGATGGCGGGGAAGACGATCAAACTCATGGGCGCCACTTCAGGAAACGGTCGAGAAGCGCCAGGCCGTAATGCTGGCTCTTCTCGGGGTGGAATTGCACACCGACCATGTTGTCGCGCGCGACCGCGGCGGTGACGGGGCCGGCATGATTGGTGGTGGCAACGACGTCGCCGTCGTCGCCCGCGAAGGCGAAGCTGTGGAGGAAATACGCCTCACCGGGGACGATCAGGGGGTGGGGACGGGTCGGCGCGACGTCGTTCCACCCCATGTGCGGCACCTTCGCGTCGGTGCCGGCCGCGTCGATCAGCCGCACGCGCCCGCGCACCCAGCCGAGCCCGGCGTGGGTGCCCAGTTCCTCGCCCGCCTCCGCCATCAACTGCATGCCGACACAGATGCCGAGAAACGGCGCGCCTTCGCGGCGTACGCGCTGCTCCAGCGCTTGGACCATGCCGGGCACGCCGCGCAGCGCGCCTGCGCACGCGCCGAATGCGCCGACGCCGGGAAGGACGATCCGGTCGGCGCGCGCGACCACGTCCGCCTCGGCGGTGACGGTCAGGTCACGGCAGCCCGCGGCGCGCAGCGCATTCTCGACCGAATGGAGATTGCCCGCGCCGTAATCGATCAGCGCGAGCGTCATCGCCGCGCGCTCACAGCACGCCCTTGGTCGACGGGATCGCGTCGGCCTTGCGCGGATCGACCTCGGTCGCGGTGCGCAGCGCGCGCGCCAACCCCTTGAAGGCGCTTTCGGCGATATGGTGGTTGTTGTGACCGTGGAGCAGCTCGACATGGAGCGTGATGCCCGCGGTCTGCGCGAACGAATGGAAGAAATGCTCGAACAACTCGGTGTCCATCGTGCCGAGCGTCGCCTGGCTGAACGGCGCCTTCCAGACCAGCCACGGACGCCCCGAGATGTCGAGCGCAACGCGCGTCAGCACTTCGTCCATCGGGCTGAGCGCGTCGCCGTAGCGGCGGATGCCGCGCTTGTCGCCAAGCGCCTGCGCGACCGCGCTGCCAAGCGCTAGCGCAGTGTCCTCGACCGTGTGATGCGCGTCGATGTGCAGGTCGCCCCGCGTCTTGACGTCGAGGTCGATCAGCGAGTGGCGCGAGAGCTGTTCGAGCATGTGATCGAAGAAGCCGACCCCCGTTTCGACATGGTAGATGCCCGTGCCGTCGAGGTTGACGGTCACCTCGATGCTGGTCTCGCTGGTCGAGCGCTTGATGGTCGCGGTCCGCATGGCCCGCTCCTTAGCGAAGCGCTCGCGACAGGCAACCTCGTCCCGGACGGCGCTGCGCCAAGCACGCTTGACCCAGCCGGCGACCGCGCTACCGATGGCCCGCGATGAGCGACATGCCCGACAGCCTGATACCGTACGACGAGATCGTGCAGGAAGCCCTTCGCGCCGTGGTGGGCCGCGTGCTCAACACCGTGGCCGAGACCGGGGGGCTGCCCGGCGAGCACCATTTCTACATCACCTTCAAGACGCAGGCGCCGGGCGTCGACATCCCGCAGCGGCTGATCGAACGCTTCCCCGACGAGATGACGATCGTGCTTCAGAACCGGTTCTGGGACCTGATCGTCGACGATCAGAAATTCTCGGTCGGCCTGTCGTTCAACCAGGTGCCGTCGAAGCTGGTCATTCCCTATTCGGCGATCACCGGGTTCCACGATCCCGCGGTCAATTTCGAGCTGCGCTTTCAGGCGCAGGAAGGGCCGGGCGACGGCCCGGGTGGGCACGATCCGGCCGAGAACGACGGCACGCCGACCGCGGAGCAGCAGGACGGCTCAAACGTCGTCGCGGTGGATTTCAAGCGCAAAAAGTAAGGCGCCGGCCGTGGTATCCCGCGGCCGCGTGCAACGACTTGGGCGGCTCGCGCGCTTGATCGTGCATGGCCGACACACGCACCGAAACCGACTCGATCGGACCGATCGAGGTTCCCGCCGACGCTTACTGGGGCGCGCAGACCAAGCGTAGCCTGGAGAATTTCCCGTTCGGCACGCGTGAGCGGATGCCGATCGAGATCGTTCGCGCGCTGGCATACGTCAAACTTGCCGCGGCGCGCGTCAACAAGCGCCACGGGCTGTCGGCGGAGAAAGCCGACGCGATCGAATCGGCGGCGCGCGCGGTGATCGACGGCGCGCTCGACGATCAATTCCCGCTCGTCATCTGGCAGACGGGCTCGGGCACGCAGTCGAACATGAACGTCAACGAGGTGATCGCGGGCCACGCCAACGAGTTGCTGGCGGGTACGCGCGGCGGCAAGACGCCCGTCCACCCCAACGACGACGTCAACCGCGGACAGTCGAGCAACGACAGCTTCCCGACCGCCCTGCACGTCGCCGCCTCGATCAAGGCGGCGGGCGACCTGCTGCCCGCGCTGACCAGCCTGCACGACGCGATCGACGCCAAGGCGCGCGACTGGGCCGATCTGGTCAAGATCGGGCGGACGCATCTGCAGGACGCGACGCCGCTGACGCTGGGGCAGGAATTTTCGGGCTATGCCGCGCAGCTCTCGGCCTGCCGCGCGCGGATCGACGCCGCGCTGATCGACGTCAACAAGCTGGCGCAGGGCGGCACCGCGGTCGGCACCGGGCTGAACGCCCCGCCCAAGTTCGACCGCGACATCGCGACCGAGATTGCGGCGCTGACGGGGATCCGCTTCGTGCCTGCCGACAACAAGTTCGAGGCGCTGGCCTGCAACGATGCGCTGGTTCACCTGTCGGGTGCGCTCAACACGCTGGCGGTGGCGCTGACCAAGATCGCCAACGACATCCGCCTGCTCGCCTCTGGTCCGCGCTCGGGTCTGGCCGAGATCGACCTACCCGCGAACGAACCCGGCAGCTCGATCATGCCGGGCAAGGTCAATCCGACGCAGTGCGAGATGCTGACGATGGTCGCCGCGCAGGTGATGGGCAATCACGTCGCGGCGACGATCGGCGGCCTTCAGGGTCATCTGGAATTGAACGTGTTCAAGCCGCTGATCGGGAGCAACGTGTTGCGCTCGATGGACCTGCTCGCGATCGGCATGCGCGCGTTTGAGCAGCGTTGCGTCACCGGTATCGTCCCGAACGAGCGCCGGATCGCCGAATTGCTCGACCGGTCGCTGATGCTCGTCACCGCGCTGGCGCCCGAGATCGGCTACGACAATGCGGCGAAGATCGCCAAGCACGCGCATGCCGAGGGGTTGAGTTTGCGCGAGGCGGGACTGGCGCTCGGGCTGGTCGACGCGGAAACGTTCGACCGCGTGGTTCGCCCTGAAACCATGATCGGGCGCTGAGCCCGCGCAGGTCCGTTCCGGAACCGCTGGCCACGCCGGTCATTGAATGCGGCGAGGAGGATCATTCCATGGGTGCAACAAGCGTAGGCGCGCTGATCGGCGGCGCGATCGATGCGATGTCGGGTGACGACGACAGCGTCGCCGATGGTGCGCTGATCGGCGCGATCACCGCCAATGTGTTGAAAGTGGTTCTGCCGATCGCGGTTACCTACGCGATCGGGTGGGGCGTGTTGAAAGGCGTCGCGGTGCTAGGCGACCGGATCAAGGAGAGCGTGTGATGTTGAGAACGATTCTGGGTGCGCTGGTCGGCCGCGAAGTAAGCCAGAACAACCGTGGCGGCGGTGTGAAGGGCGCGATCGTCGGCGGGTTGCTGACCCGCGGGCTGTCGCGGATGGGGCCGCTCGGCATGGCGGCGAGCGCGGCCTATCTTGGTAAGAAGGCCTACGACCGCCACAAGGCGTCGCGCGCGGGCGTGCCGCCTCGCGTCTAATCCACGCGCCCCGACGGGCCAGAGCCCTGACGGGTTGAAGCATTGCCCCCGCCGTGTACCACGGGGTTCACGGCGGGGGAGTTGTTTGATGACATTGAAATGGGTCGGCGCGGTGCTTTCGGCTTTGACGCTCGTGGCCGGCGCGACGGTCGTGGCGGCGCAGGGCGTATCGCTATCGGGCAACAGGCCCGCGCTGCTGATCGTCGGATCCCCGCATTTCGACAATCCCAGGACCGGCATCGCCGACCCGAGCGTCGACGACGTCATGACACCCGAGCGTCAGCGCGAGATCGAGGCGGTGGTCGATCGTCTCGCGCGGTTCCACCCAAACCATGTCGCGGTCGAGTGGAGCGCGATCGATCAGGCGGGGCTCGACAAACGCTACGCCGATTACCGGGCGGGACGCTACACCCTGACCGCCGACGAGCGCGACCAGCTCGGGCTCCGTCTCGCCGCCCGGCTCGGGCTCCCCCGCGTCGACGCGGTTGACTTCCAGGGCGACGCACCGGGCAAGGACGCCGATTACGACTACGTCGCGTGGCTCAAGGCGCACGGCCGCGGCATCGAATGGGCAAGGTTCCAGCGTGAGGCGCAGGTCGCGGCGAATGCGGTTGCGGCGCGGCAGCGTTGTTCGTCGGTCGGCGACTGGCTGCGCTATCACGCCGATCCCGACACGATGCGCCGTAACGAGACGCCCTATTACACGATCGCGCGCTTCGGCGACGCGCGCGAGACCCCCGGCGCCGCGTGGGTCGGGCAATGGCATGCGCGTAACCTGCGCATCTATGCCAATCTGGCGCGCGTCGCGGGGCGGCCGGGGGATCGCACGGTGGCGATCTTCGGTGCCGGCCACGCGCCGCTGTTGCGCGCTTATGCGAGCGAGTCGGGCACGTTCACGCTCGCCGACGTGCGCGACGTCGTGCCCGCGGGACCGAAGCGTCGCTGCTGAGGCGACGTGATCCCCGCCGAGGCTCGCGGGCCTGACCGCGTATCCTAGGGGGCGGAATTGGTCCCGACCGCCTCATCCACCGAACCTTTCGCACCGCGCCGAACGTTGGGCTGCGCGAAGGAGTGCCGGCGTGAGTGACGATGATCGGATGACGGGCGGTGGTCGTGCGGTGCCGAGCGGGCGCGTCGCGCGGTTCGGCGCGTTCGGGCGACTGGCAGGAGGGGTTGCGGGCGGCGTCGTCGCCGAGGGCGCGCGGCGGCTCGCGAACGGCGAGCGTCCGCGAATGGGCGACCTGCTGCTCACCCCGGCCAATGCGACGCGTGTCGCCGATCAACTCGCCAACCTGCGCGGTGCGGCGATGAAGCTCGGGCAAATGGTGTCGATGGACGCGGGCGACATGCTGCCGCCCGAGCTGACCCAGATCCTGTCGCGGCTGCGCGATAATGCGCATCACATGCCGCCCAAACAGCTCGACACGGTGCTGACGCAGGAATGGGGCGCAGGCTGGCGTCGTCGCTTCGCGCATTTCCAGGCGCACCCGATCGCTGCCGCCTCGATCGGGCAGGTCCACCGCGCCCGGCTGCCCGATGGACGCGAGCTCGCGATCAAGGTGCAATATCCCGGCGTGAAGGAAAGCATCGACGCCGACGTCGACAATGTCGCGACCTTGCTGCGCGTCTCGGGGCTGCTGCCGCGCGAACTCGATATCCGTCCGCTGCTAAATGAAGCCAAGCGGCAGCTGCACGAGGAGGCCGATTACCGCCGCGAGGGCGGGATGCTGACGCGCTACGGCGAACTGCTGTCGGGGGAGGACGGCTTCGTCGTGCCGAAGCTGGAGCCGTCGATGACGACCGAGCGCGTGCTCGCGATGGATTTCGTCGCAGGGGTACCGATCGAGACGTTGGATGATGCCGCGCAGGAAACGCGCGATGCGGCGATGGCGCGGCTGATCGCGCTGGTCCTGCGCGAGTTGTTC
The DNA here is from genome assembly GCF_019429535.1 of Sphingomonas citricola. Lineage (GTDB taxonomy): Bacteria > Pseudomonadota > Alphaproteobacteria > Sphingomonadales > Sphingomonadaceae > Sphingomonas > Sphingomonas citricola. The sequence continues at coordinate 81,711 of NZ_JAHXZM010000001.1, forward strand.
GACTGGGGGTTGATGCAGACCGATCCCAATTTCGCGAATTATCGATGGCAACCGGACACAGGCCGGCTGGTGCTGCTCGACTTCGGTGCCGCGCGGGCCGTGCCCGCCGAGACGAGCGCGGGCTATCGCCGGCTGCTCGCCGCGGGACTTTCGGGCAGTCGCGATGCAGTACGCGAGGCAGCGGTGGCGGCCGGCTTCATGGGCGAGGCGGCGGCGGTCGCGCATCGCGCGCTCGTCGACCGGATGATCGACGTGATCCTGGCCGAGCTCAACCAGCCCGGCGTGTTCGACTTCGGCGATCGCGCTTTCGTCGGCGTGCTGCGCGAGCAGGCGATCGACATGGCGCGCGATCGCTCGACCTGGCACGTGCCGCCGATCGACACCTTGTTCGTCCAGCGCAAGATCAGCGGCACCGCGCTGCTCGCCGCGCGGTTGAAGGCGCGGGTGGATATCCGCGCGATGGTGGCGGCGCGGATCGTGGCGGAGGGAGTGGCCTGACGGATGGGGATAACGCGCGTCCGTGCCGAGGGAACGCTTCGCGTCGCCAGCCCTTGAGCCTCCATCTCTCAAGGAGCCGTGCATGACCTATCGCCCCGAACCGCCCTATGCCGAGCAGCAGCAGGACGTGCCCGGCCACACCGACCAGATGAACCCGCGTCCCGACCACGGCGAGGATAGCTATGTCGGCTATGGTCGGCTGAACGACCGCAAGGCGATCGTGACGGGCGGCGACAGCGGGATCGGGCGCGCGGTCGCGCTCGCCTTCGCGCGCGAGGGCGCGGACGTGGTGATCAGCTATCTGAACGAGGATGACGACGCGGCCGAGACCAAGCGGCTGGTCGAGGATGCGGGGCGCAAGGCGGTGCTCATCCCCGGCGACATCAGCGATCCTGCGCACGCGCGCGCCGTGGTCGACAAGGCGGTGGAGGCGTTCGGGCGCGTCGACGTGCTCGTCAACAACGCCGCCTACCAGCATACCTTCGCCGCGATCGAGGACATTTCGGACGAGGAATGGGCGAAGACCTTCGCGGTCAACATGCACGCCATGTTCTACCTGTGCAAAGCCGCGGTGCCGCACATGCGCGAAGGGTCGTCGATCATCAACACGACCTCGATCAACGCGGACAAGCCGCTGCCGACCCTGCTCGCCTACGCGACCACCAAAGGCGCGATCCACAATTTCACCGCGGGCCTCGCGCAGATGCTCGCCGAGCGGAAGATTCGCGTCAACGCGGTCGCGCCGGGGCCGGTGTGGACGCCGCTGATCCCCTCCACCATGCCTGCCGGCGAGGTGAAGACGTTCGGGCAGGAAACCCCGATCGGCCGCGCGGCGCAGCCCGCCGAACTCGCGCCGCCCTATGTCATGCTGGCGAGCGACGAGGCGAGCTATATCTCGGGCGCGACAATCCCGGTGACGGGTGGTACGCCCTTCCTCTGAGTTGACGGGACGGAGCATACCGCGTGGCGGTGACCGACATCGCCACGCGCGTATACGACCATAGCTGGCGGCTGGACCCGATCGTCCGCAGCCTGCTGGATACCGATTTCTACAAGCTGCTAATGCTCCAGGTGATCTGGCGTGAGCACCGCGACGTCCGCGCGACCTTCGCGCTGATCAATCGCACGAAATCGGTGCGGCTCGCCGAGGTGGTAGACGAGCGCGAGCTGCGCGAACAACTCGACCACGCGCGCAGCGTGCGGCTGGCGAAGAAGGAACTGATCTGGCTCGCGGGCAACACCTTCTACGGCGAGCGGCGGATGTTCGCGCCCGACTTCCTCGCCTGGCTCGCCGACTTCCGCCTGCCCGACTACGACCTGCGCGTCGCCGATGGGCAGTACGAGCTGCATTTCGAGGGCGCGTGGACCGACACGACGATGTGGGAAATCCCCGCGCTCGCGATCGTCAACGAACTGCGGAGCCGCGCCGCGCTCAGGGCACGCGGCCGGTTCGAGCTCGACGTGCTCTACGCGCGCGGCAAGGCGAAACTCTGGAACAAGGTCGAGCGGCTGCGGCAATTGCCCGATCTCGTTATCTCCGATTTCGGGACGCGGCGGCGACACAGCTTCCTGTGGCAACGCTGGTGTGTCGAAGCGCTGAAGGAAGGGCTGGGCACGCGTTTCATCGGTTCGTCGAACGTCCTGCTCGCGATGGACAACGACCTGGAGGCGATCGGCACCAACGCGCATGAATTGCCGATGGTGATGGCCGCGCTCGCCGACGACGACGCGGGTGTGGCGGCGGCGCCGTACCGCGTGCTGGAGGAGTGGCAAGCGCATTATGGCGGTAACCTGCGCGTCGTCCTGCCCGACGCGTTCGGAACGAAGGCATTCCTCGATCACGCGCCCGACTGGGTCGCGGACTGGACCGGTTTCCGACCCGACAGCCTGCCACCGATCGCGGCGGGCGAGCAGATCATCGAATGGTGGCGCGCGCGTGGCCGCGACCCGCGCGGGAAGCTGCTGATCTTCTCCGACGGGATGGACATGGATTCGATCGAGGCGACCTACCGCCATTTCGCGGGACAGGTCCGGATGAGTTTCGGTTGGGGGACCAATCTTACCAACGACTTTCGCGGCTGCGATCCGGAAGGCGGCCACGCGCTCGAGCCGATCTCGCTCGTCGCCAAGGTGATCGAGGCGAACGGGCGGCCCGCGGTCAAATTGTCGGATAATCCGTCGAAGGCGACGGGCGATCCGGCCGAGATCGCACGCTATCTGCGGATCTTCGGCGACGGTGGGCGGACCGAGGCGGCGGTGTCGGTGTAGCGCCGGGGCTCACGTTCCCTCATCCGGCCGATCCGCCGTGCCGGCTTCGACGCCCGGATCGGGCAGCCTCGCGAACCAGTCGGCGTAGGGCGTGTTGCGCGCCATGTGGCGGTTGAGGTCGGGTGCGTCGTCGTCCCACCAGACCGGACCGCGTTCGCCGAGCGCCACCTTCGCGGCGTGGACGCGTGTGCGCGCGGCGGCGACCGCGTCGGTATCACCACTCCGCCCCGCACCGCCGATGATGCGTCGGGCGTCCGTTAATTCGGATACCAGCGCCGCGCGACGATTTTCGGGCAGCGCCGGGTTGCTGCGCCGCCACAAGCGCCCGCGGACCACGAGGTAGCGGCCATCGGGCGTGACCGGTGCGCGCTCAGTCGCGGCGGTTGCGCCAGAAAACGGCCGCCGCGGCGGCGATCCCCGCGGCTGCAACTCCCCCCGCGACGATCGCGGCGGTTCGGCGACGCTGAGGATGGCGGCGCCCGCCCTCGACACCGCTCGCCCCCGCGGCCGGTTCGTGGAGCGCGCCGGACTTATCCTCGCCGGCCTCGGCGCGATCGGCCCAAACGTCCATGAAGCCGTTCATCATCGCAGCGCCCAAATTCGGCACCGCCAACTGCCCGAGTTTCAGCAGGCACGCGGGCGCGCCGACGACGGTCGTGTTGCGCGGGCGCTTGGCGAGCCTGACCACCGCCTCCGCGACCGCCTCCGGCGCGAGTGCGCCCGGCGGCAGCGACAGTTTCGCGCCGGTGTAATTGCCCGCATGGTCGATGCCGGGCGTATCGACGAAGGTCGGATAGACGTCGCAGACGTGGATGCGCGGGTGTTTCGACACCTCGGCGCGCAAGGCCTCGCTGAACCCGCGCAGGCCGAATTTGCTCGCGGCATAGGCGGCGGCATGGGGCGTCGCGAAGAAGCCGCCGACCGAGATCATGTTGACCCAGGTACCGCGGTCCTGCGCGAGGAAGATCGGCCACACCGCGTGCGCGTCGTTCATGTGGCCGATCAGGTTCGCCTCCACGACGCGGGCGTGATCCGCCATCGGGACGTCGTGGTATTTGCCGACGACGCCGACGCCGACGTTGCTGAACCACAGGTCGATCTCGCCCAAAATCGCCTGCGCGTCGGCAGCGAAGGCGGCGACCGCGGCGGCATCGGTCACGTCGACCGAGCGCACCTCCGCGGTGCCACCTGCCGCGCAGACTTTTGCCGCAATGTCCTCCAGCCCGGCCTCACCGCGTGCGGCGAGCACGAGGTGCGCCCCCTTCTTCGCGAAGGCGAGCGCGGTCGCCGCACCGATGCCGCTCGACGCGCCGGTGATGACGACGCGCGTGCCGGGCTTGGAGGACCGCCGGCTCATCGGCCGATCGCGTCCTTGACCGCGTCGGTGGCCTTGGCGAGCAGGCCCTTCTCGGCTTCCTCGGCCTCTTCCTTGGTCTTGAACGCGGCACCCTCGGGCTCGGCGGGGGGCGCGTAGACCGAGAACAGCTTCAACGCCGACGTCCCCTTGTTGACGATATTGTGCTGCGATCCCTTGGGCACGACGACCATGTGGTTCGGCCCGGCCTTGGTGTTGTGGCCGTCGATCGTGACCTGCGCCTCGCCGGTGACGATGAAGGTGGTCTGGTCGGCGGGATGCGTCTCCATCCCGATTTCCTCACCCGCGGGGATGCTCATCAGCACCACCTGCACCTTGTTGTCGCGGTACACTTCCTTCTGCCACAGCTCGTTGCCGTTCGCGAGCTCGACCATGTCCTTGTTGAAGATCGCCATCATTTCTTCCTTTCAAATGGTTGCGGGGAGAACGACGCAGCCCGGCGAGCGTTCATTCGGCCGGCAACAATCATTCGAAACGGACGCGCGTGAAATTCCTGGTGGTGGAAAGCGAGACGGCGGACGACCGTGCCAAGCGGCGCGCGCGTGCGGGCAAGAGTTCGGGCGAGAGTTTCCAGGCGACGCTGGAGCAGATGGCACCGGGCGCCGCGGTGACGCGGGTCGAGCCCGCCGACCCCGATGGCGATCGGATGGACGCGGATGCGGTCGCCGCGTTCGACGCGGTGTTCCTGACCGGATCGCCGCTCCACGTCTACGACGACGCGCCCGAGGTGGAGCGGCAGGTCGCGTTCATGCGCACGGTATTCGACAGCGGCGTGCCCGCGTTCGGATCGTGCGCGGGGTTGCAGGTCGCGGTCGCGGCCGCGGGCGGGCGCGTGCGGCCGATGCCTGAGCGGCTGGAAGCGGCGATCGCGCGGCGGATCACCGCGACCGACGACGGACGCGACCATCCGCTGCTCGCTGGCCGCGCTCCCGCGTGGGACGCGGCGGCGGTTCACACCGACGAGGTCGCCGAACTGCCGGACGGTGCGACGCTGCTCGCATCCAACGGCGTGACCCATGTACAGGCGGTCGAGATCCGGTCGGGTCGCGGGGTCTTCTGGGGAGTGCAATACCACCCGGAACTGAGCCCCGGTGAAATCGCGAGCGCGATCCGGGCACAGGCAGCCTCACTGGTCGAGGCCGGCCTCGCGAGCGACGAGGCCGCGGTCGAGCACTGTTCAGCGCTCCTCGACCGTATCCAGCACGACCCCGATGATCACGCCGCGCGTTGGGAATTGGGTGTCGACGACGAATTCGCGCACGAGGACCGGCGGCGGTTGGAAATCGCCAATTTCATCGCGGCGGTACCCGGGCTTCGCCGGGGCGTTTAATGCGCGAGCAGCGTGGCGAGCGTCACCGGGGCGAAGTCGCGCGCGTCGACCCCGACGTCGAACTGTCGGGTCATCGGCTTCAGTCGGCCGTGGCTGTGTCCGTGCAGATTGATCGCGCCGCGCGACTGACCGTTCCACGACCGGAAGGGGTAGTGGCACAGCACGAGCGTGCGGTTGTCCTCCTCGATCTCGGCATAGTCGGCGACGCTCGCCCAGCCGGCGGCTGCTAGCGTCGCGTCGGGGTCGTTGTTGCCGCGGATCAGATGTTTGGTGCCGTGCAGGCGTGCCAACAGCGCGGCGACGTCGGCGGCGCGGCGGGCGACGTCGCCCAGATGTCAGACCTCGTCGTCGGGCGCGACCGTCGCGTTCCACCGCTCGATCAGCAGCGCATCCATCTCCGCCACTGATCCGAAGGCGCGGCGCTGGATATTGATCGTGCGGTGATCGCCGAAATGGGTATCGGCCGTGAAAAATCGTGCCATTGCGATACGCCCTTGGTCCAGAAATAACGCCGCTACGGACCGATTGTAAGACTCTGTTGCTGCCGGTGCGGTCGTGGCCATCGTATCAGCGCGGCGGGACTCGACAGGGGCGTTATGCGGCGGTTCGACTATTTCACGGGCGCGCGGGACCGGTGGCGGACCACGGCCGTCTTGCGCGCGCGACAGGTCAAGGTGGACCACGGCACCGACGCCATGACCTACGTCAACGGCCGTATCGCGCGCGCCTACTGGGCCAGTTTCCAGCGCCGTCGCTGGAGCTACATTCGCAAGTTGCTCGAACAGGGCCTGAACTGACCCAAACCGGGCACGCCGGCGTGTGTGCCCGGTGCCTACGCAGGCTCGAGCAGGTCGGCGAGATACGGATGCGACAACACGCGCTGCGCGTTGATCGCGCCGATCGCGCTGTCGTTGACGAGGCGTGACCCCGCAACCGTCCGGTACAGCGCGACGCAGCGTTCAATCCGGCCGAAGCGCGCGCCCGCGGCGGCGGCGCGGGTGTAGAAATCCCAGTCGTTGCAATTGTGGAAGCTGGGATCGAAACCGTCGACGTCGGTCACGGTCGCGCGTCGCACGATCGACCAGCTCGGCCCGATCACGCCACCGGTGCTGAGCGCGTAACGGATGTCGTCGCCGAACCAGCCGCATTCGGGCACCCCGGGCGTGCCGCCATCTTCCACCCGCGCGAAGAAGCCGACGAGGATGTCATACGCCTCCGCGCGTTCCAGAAGCGCGCGCGCCGCGCCCGGCAGCCAGACGTCGTCGCTGTCAAGGAACGCGACCCAGGGCGCGCGGCATATCGACACGCCGACGTTGCGTGCGTTCGACGCGCCGCCGTTGCGCGGCAGCACCGCGGCCTCGACGTTCGCATGTGCATCCGCCAACCGTCGGATCACGCGTGCACTGTCGTCGCGCGACCCGTCATCGACCAGCACCACCCGTGTCGGCGCGTGTTCCTGTGCCAGCACGCTTTCCAGCGCATCGGCGACGACGTGCGCACGATTGTAGCAGGGAATGACGACGTCATAGGCGGGCAGGGGAAGGTCGATGCGGTGATCGTCGGCCGGCAGGTACATGGCATCCTTTGTGGTTCGGGCACGCGCAGCGACGCAGCAACGATCATGCAATCGTACTTTTTTACGCCGCCACGGAACTTGTTGCGAAATTGATGTAGATATAGCCTGTTCTGGCGATATCGGAAAGTCCGCCCACCCAGTCCGGGTCGCATCGCAGCGACCATTCGTCGCACCGGGCCGCGGTCTAGTCGGGGGTGTCGAGGATCGCGGCGGCTTGCCAAAGCGTGGTCATGATCGCCGCCGGAATGGCCGGACTGGTGCACACGATCGTCGGCGACGGATGCGGCATCGACAGTATTGGCAGCTCGGGCCGATGCGCCGCGATCACCGGTGCTGCCTCCCGCGCCACGCGTCCGGCGAGCACCACGACGCGCAGGCGCGGCAACAGCACCAGCCAGTCGGGCAGTACACTCAACCCCTCGCGTATCTCGCCGCGGCGCAGCGGCCGGTTGCGCGCGCCGGACTCATGTACGATCCACGGCACGGTGTTCCACAGAACGGTGTCGCAGCGCGCGATCCTTGCGTCGGCAAGGAACCGCGTCAAGTTGCGCGCGGTCCCCGTCGGATTGTCGCGTGACACCGTGCGCTCGGCGTCATCGCCAGGCCCGGGCGTCTCGAGCAGAACCAGCATCCGTGCGGCCGCCCCGCCGTCGGCAGCGTCGAACCGCGGCATCCGCCGCCCGCTGTCGGCAAGCGCGCGCCGCCACGCCTCCAGCCGTCGCTGCGTGTCGTCCAATGGGACCGCATGTGAAAGGTCGGTCTCGCGGTTCACGATGGATGATAGCGGATGCCGATCCACAGCGTCCGCGGCGTCGCGCGCTCGACCATGTCGGCGCCGCTCACCCCGGTCTCGACACGCTCGTCGAATACATTCTCCGCCCGTATCTCCAGCGCCAGTGCGCGCACGAGCGGGAGCGAGAGATAGCCGTCGATCGTCGTCGCGGGCGCGAGCGTGCGCGCGTTGGCGTCGTCCTCGAACTGGCGTGCGACATGGCGCAGCGTGGCCGAAACGGCCACTCCATCGCGCCGCCACCCGATCGTCGCGGACACGGCGTCGCGTGGCGTCTGCGCCGGCCGCAAACCGTCGAGTGTCGCGGCGCTTCCCGATGCCTCGACGCGCGGCGACACATGGCTCCACGACGCGCGCGCGAAAATTGGCCCGGCGACGTTCCAGTCGGCGTCGAGCTCGAGCCCGGTCGACCTGATCGCGTCGAGGTTCTGCCGCACGCGGTACACACCCGCCGCGGAGACGACGCCGACGCCCGGAAAGGTCCCCGGACCGCGCGCGACCGTCACGTTGGCGATCGCGTCGTCGAGCCGGTTCCAGAACATCGTCGCGGTGATGTCGACGCGCGCGGCGGGGGTGACCGTCACGCCGGCGTCGAGCCCGGTCAGCCGCTCGGGGCGGAGCACGGCACTGGCGGCGGTCGCGTCCGCGCCGACGCGGAATGGGCGGTAGAGTTCGTTGAGCGTCGGCAGCCGCCAGCCGCGATAACCCGATGCACGGACGGTGATCGCGTCGTTCAGTCGGTACGCCGCGCCCGCGCGTCCGGTCGCCTCGGTGCCGTCGCGATCGGCGAACCGGCTGTCGCTGAAGACGGTCGCGGCGGTGATCGCGCGTTCGCTGAGGAAACCGCCGTTGATCGACCAGCGATCGATCCGCCCGCCCAGCGTCAGTGTCAGCGGCCCCCGCGTGCCGCTCGCATCGGCGAACGCGCCGACCGTGGTGCTGCCGCCACCCGCGACACGCCGCCGCGTCGGAACGCCGTTCGCGTAGCTGTAGAGCTCCTGCGTCCGCCCATCGACGGCGCGCCAGTCGACGCCGAGCCGCAGGTCGGTCCCCGCGCCGAGCGGCGGCACCAGTTCCAGCCGCGCGCCCATGCCGGTCGCGGGGGTGTTGTACTGGTCGAGCGTCTGCGTCGCGGTCGTACGCGCCGCGTCGATGCTCGCGAATTGCGACGCGAACGCGCGCGTCTGCAGGTAGGCGAGCGCGGAATAGCCCCACCGGCCGCGCCCCACCAGCCGCAGGCTCGCGTCCGCACCGTCGCTGCGGTTCGCAGTGAAACGCGTCCCACGCGTGCGACGGTCGGTGAAGGCGCTGACATTGGCCTGCACTTCGGTGTCCGCCCCCGCGCGGATCACCCCCCGCACCGCGCCCGACGCCTGTTCATAGGGTGCGCGGCGATCAGCTGGCCCGCGGTCCTCCGCCACGATCGGCACGAAGCCGTCGCCGCGCGCGTAGGCGCCCGACAGCGTGGCGAATCCGCCGTCGTTGGTGAACGCTGCCGATGCTCGCGCGTCGAGCGCGGCGCGGCTGCCGTAGGCGAAATTGCCTTGGACGCCCGCCGATTGCGACGGCGTCGCGCTTTCCAGCTCGACCGTGCCGGCCAGCGCGCCGGGGCCGAAATAGCCACTGCCGCCGCCGCGGGTCACGCGGATCCGCCCGATGCGATCGGTCGCGTAGGCGGGGAAGGGGACCCAGCCGCCGAACGGGTCGGCCTGCGGTACGCCGTCGAGGATCAGCAGCGCGCGGCTCGACGCGTTGCCACCGATCCCGCGCAGCGAAATCCCCTGGCTCGTCGGGTTGGCCGAGCGCGAGTCGGAACGGCGGAACTGCTGCAACCCCGCGACGTCGGCCAGGATGCTCTCGAGCCGGTCGGCCGCATCGCTCTCGATCCGTGCGCGGTCGATCGTGACCACGCTGGCGGCCACATCGCTGGGGCGATCCTTCAGCCCGCGGCCGGTGACGACGATCTCCTCGCCCGCCACGGGCACCGCGCCCGGGGCGATCGCCTGAGCCTGCGCGGGTGCCGCGACGCCGAGCAGCAGAGCAAGTGTGACGGAGCGACGGATCATTCGGCTGCTTCGAAGCGGCAAGACAAGGGGCTGGCATCGCGCGGCGGCAAAACCTCGCCCGAGCGCCGCCACCCGATCAGCGCCAGTCGGCGTCGGCATGCTCGCCCAGTCGCGGGCTGGCGCGGTCGGCAACAACGCGGTGCCCGTCGATCGTGATCGGCGCGGCCAGCCCGGCGAGCCCGTCGACGCTGATCTGCATCCCGCGCGCGATCACCTGCGGGTCGGCGAACACCTGGTCGACGCGGTTGACCGGTCCGACCGGTACGCCTGCCTCCTCCAGCGCGGCGAGCAACTGCGCGCTTTCCCATTTCACCGTTTCCGCGATAATCAGCGGCAGCAGCGCGGCGCGGTTGCGCACCCGTTCGGGATTGGTCGCGAAGCGCGCGTCCTCCGCGAGTGCGGGTGTGCCGAGCACCGCGCAGAACTTGCCAAACTGCCGGTCGTTGCCAACCGCGACGATCAGGTCGCCGTCGCTCGTGGGAAAGCTCTGATAGGGTGCCAGGTTGACGTGGCCGTTGCCCATCCGGCCGGGCACGATACCGCTCGCCATCCAGTTGAGCGCCTGATTGCCGAGGACGCCCACCTGCGTGTCGAGCAGCGCCATGTCGATGTGCGCGCCCACGCCCGATCGCTCGCGTTCACGCAGCGCGGCGAGGATCGCGACCGCGGAATATACGCCGGTGAAAAGATCCGCGATCGCGACCCCGCTCTTCTGCGGCGCGCCGTCGGGCTCGCCGGTCAGCGACATGATCCCGCCCATGCCCTGGATGATGAAGTCATAGCCCGCGCGGTGCGCGTAAGGCCCGGTCTGCCCGAATCCCGTCACCGAGCAGACGATCAGCCGCGGGTTCGACGCGCGCAACGCGGCGGCGTCTAGCCCGTATTTGGCAAGGCCCCCGACCTTGTAATTCTCGATCACCACGTCGGCATCCGCTGCGAGCGCCCGGACACGGTCCTGCCCCTCAACGCTGGCGATATCGATCGCGACCGAGCGTTTGCCGCGGTTGCAGGCGTGATAATAGGCCGCGGACAGGTTGGTGCCGTCCGCCGCGGTGACGAAGGGCGGCCCCCAGTGGCGCGTGTCATCGCCCTCGCCCGGTCGCTCGACCTTGATCACGTCAGCACCCAGATCGGCGAGCAATTGCCCGCACCACGGCCCCGCCAGGATGCGCGCGAGCTCGAGTACGCGAAGACCCGCGAGCGGGCGAGGCGGGGTAGGGGGCGCATCGGTCATGGCGACGCTTGTAGGCGCGAACCGCGCGAAGTCGACAGGCCGGGCGCACGTCCCCCGGCCCGAAATGCGAAGCGGCCCGCGCGAGGGCCGTGGTCCAACCACGGACCCCGCACGGGCCGCCGTCAACGCGTGATCGGGCGATCAGGCGGAGAGGCTGCGCCCACCGCCGGGGCCACCGCGACCGCGACCGCCGCGCCGGCGGCCGCCGCTCGCATTGGCATAGCTGCGCCCACCGGTGTTCGCACCCGCGCCGCCGTTGCCGCCCTGCGCACCACGTGCCGAGGCACCGCCCTGCGCCGGGCGTGTCGCACCGCCGCCGCCGCCGTGCGCGCGCGCAGGCGCCTGCGGCTCGTGCTGGCGCGAACCGTGCGCGGGCCGCGGCGCATGCGTCGCCTTCGGACGCGCGGGACCGCGCTGCCGGTCGACGCGCGGCGCGGGATCGGCGCCGATCGCCTTGACGCGCTCGGCCTTCAGTTCGTTCGCGCGGCGCATGAAATCGTCGGGAAGCGCCACGACCGGGATCTTCTGCCGCGTGACCTTCTCGATATCCTTCAGATACGGCTTCTCGTCGTCGGCGCAGAACGCGATCGCCTCGCCGCTCGCGCCCGCACGTGCGGTGCGGCCGATGCGGTGGACGTACTGTTCGGGCACGTTGGGCAGCTCGAAGTTGAACACATGGCTGACGCCCGACACGTCGATACCGCGCGCAGCGATGTCGGTCGCGACGAGGATCGGCACTTCGCCCGACTTGAACAGCGCCAGCGCGCGCTCGCGCTGCGGCTGGCTCTTGTTGCCGTGGATCGCGCTCGCCGCGATGCCGTTGCCCGCGAGCAGCTTCACGACGCGGTCGGCGCCGTGCTTGGTACGCGTGAAGACGAGCGCGCGGTCGATCTTCGTTTCGCGCAGCATGATCGTCAGCAGCGCCTGCTTCTCGGCCTGGTTGCAGAACACGACGCTCTGATCGACGCGTTCGGCGGTGGTCGACGCGGGCTTGATCGAGACGGTGGCCGGGTCGGTCAGGAACTGCGCCGCCAGGTCGCGGATCGCGACCGGCATCGTGGCGGAGAAGAACAAGGTCTGGCGCTTGCGCGGCACCATCCGCACGATCTTCTTGAGTGCGTGGATGAAGCCGAGGTCGAGCATCTGGTCGGCCTCGTCGAGCACCAGGATCTCGATCATCGACAGGTTGATGTAGCCCTGCTCGACGCAGTCGATCAGGCGGCCCGGCGTCGCGACCAGGATGTCGACACCGCGGCTGACGTCCTGCCGGTTCTTGTTGATGCTGGTGCCGCCAAACACGGTCGCGACCGACATCTTAGAGAAGGCACCGTAGCCGCGCGCGCTTTCCGCGATCTGGCTGGCAAGTTCGCGCGTCGGGGCGAGTACAAGCATGCGGACGTGCGTAGGCAGGACGCGCTTGTCGGCGGCGACGAGGCGCTGGATCGAGGGCAGCACGAACGCCGCGGTCTTGCCGGTGCCGGTCTGCGCGATCCCGAGCAGGTCGCGGCCCTCCAGCAGGGTGGGGATGCTGTCGCGCTGGATCGGCGTCGGCTCGGAATAGCCCTTGGCCTCGATCGCGCGGACGAGCGGCTCGGCGAGGCCGAGATGTGCGAATGACATGGAAATATGGTCCCAAATAATCGAACCCCCGCCGCGCCGGGGCACGAAGAGGGTGGGGGTAAGAATAGACACCCCGCGTGACATGGGAGGTCGGTCGATGATCGACCGAGGCGGAGCCGGACCCCTTGCGGGGTCGATCACGCTGCAAACGCCTCGATGTCGCGATATCTGCTCGCTGCGCCGCAAAAAGTCAAGGTTTGGGGTTGAACCAGCCGGCGCAGCATGTGTTCAGGCTGCTCGTCCCCATCAACATCGTTCATCCCGGATAGTCGATTTCGACCATGGCCGTCTCGTTTTCCCAATCTCCCCGCGACGAAGCGCTCAGTATCGGCCGCTGGTACTGGGACGTCCGAACCGACCGGATCACTGCCGATGCGTCGTTCGCGACAATGTACGGCGTGCCTGCCGACGTCGCGGCGCAGGGTGCGCCGATCGCCACCTTTTTCGGCGGGATCCACCGCGACGATCTGTCGCGCGTCCAGGCCGCGATCGCGCGGACGCTCGCGGTCGGCGATCCGTTCGAGGAGGAATACCGCGTCGTCGATGTCGACGGGCAGGTCCGCTGGCTCGTCGCGCAGGGGCGGGTCGAATATGACGGGACGGGCGCGCCGCACGCCTTCCCCGGCATCAGCTACGACATCGACGCGCGCAAACGTCACGAATTGCGGCTCGCCGCGACGGTCGAGATCAACGACCGGCTGCGCGCGGGCGGCGATGCGGGCGATCTGGCGCTCGCCGCTGCGGAGATACTCGGCCGCGTCCTCGACGTCAGCCGCGCGGGCTACGGTACCGTCGATCCGCGCGACGAGACGATCACGACCGAGCGGGCCTATTGCGCGCAGGGGATCGCCCCGCTGCCCTCGCTGCTGCATTTCCGCGATTATGGCAGCTATATCGAGGATCTGAAGGCGGGCGTCACCGTCGCGATCCCCGACGTGCGCCATGATCCGCGCACCCGCGACACCGCCGACGGCCTGCGCGAGCTGTCGGCCATGTCGTTCATCAACATGCCGGTAACCGAACGTGGCGGCTTCGTCGCGCTGTTGTACCTCAACAATGCGGTGCCGCGCGCGTGGAGCGAGGAGGAAATCGCCTTCGTCCGCGACGTGGCGGAGCGCGTGCGCGACGCGGTTGAGCGTCGGCGCGCGGAGCACGAACTTGCCGCCTTGAACGCGCGGCTAGAGGAGGAGGTCGACGCGCGCACCGCCGAGCTGATGCGCGCGGAGGAACAGCTCCGGCAGGCGCACAAGATGGAGGCGGTGGGACAGCTCACCGGCGGCCTCGCGCACGATTTCAACAATCTGCTGACCGGCATCTCGGGCGCGCTCGAGATGATGCAGTTGCGCGTCGGGCAGGGGCGGGTGAACGAACTCGACCGCTACGTCGCCGCGGCGCAGGGGGCGACCAGACGCGCGGCCGCACTGACGCACCGCCTGCTCGCCTTCTCGCGCCGCCAGACGCTCGATCCCCGGCCGACCGACGTCAATCGGCTGGTGGCCGGGATGGAGGAACTGATCGGGCGCACCGTCGGCCCGTCGATCACGCTCGAGGTGGTCGGCGCGGCGGGGTTGTGGCCGGCATTGGTCGACCCCAACCAGCTCGAGAACGCGCTGCTCAACCTGTGCATCAACGCGCGCGACGCGATGCCCGACGGCGGGCGGATCACGATCGAGACCGCGAACAAATGGATTGACGAGCGGACCGGGCGCGAGCGCGACCTGACGCCCGGACAATATCTGTCGCTGTGCGTGACCGACACGGGCGCGGGCATGACGCCCGAGGTGCAGGCGCGCGCGTTCGATCCGTTCTTCACCACCAAGCCGCTCGGGGAGGGCACCGGCCTCGGGCTGTCGATGATCTACGGTTTCGCACGGCAATCGGGTGGGCAGGTACGCATCTATACCGAGCTGGGCGAAGGGACGACCTTGTGCATCTACCTGCCGCGCTTCTACGGCGGCGAGGTGGAGGACGGCGCGACGGTTTTGCAGGAACTCGCCGCGGCGCAACCCGACGGACAGCGCACCGTGCTCGTCGTCGACGACGAACCCACGATCCGAATGCTGGTGGCCGAGGTACTGGCCGAGCAGGGCTATACCGTGCTGGAAGCGGGCGACGGTGCGAGCGCGCTCCGCCTGCTCGCCTCGGGCATCACGCCCGACCTGCTCGTCACCGATGTCGGCCTGCCCGGGCAGATGAACGGGCGCCAGCTCGCCGACGCGGCGGTCGCGCAGATGCCGGCGCTGCGCGTGCTGTTCATCACCGGCTATGCCGAGAATGCGGTGATCGGCAACGGGCAGCTCGCCCCACACATGGCGCTGGTGACGAAGCCGTTCGCGATGGACACGCTCGCCGCGAAAGTCAGCCTGCTGCTTGCCGATTGACCGTCACGCGGCGAGCGCCCCCGCCGCGATCGTCAGCGCGCCGAGGCCCACCGACAGCGGCACGCGCAGCCGCATCCAGTTGGCCGGCGCGATACCCCGCGCGACGAGCGAGCGATCGACCGGCAGCGTCAGCAGGATCGCGCTGCCCAGTATGACAAGCGCGATCGGCAGGTGAACCGATGCGAGCGCGAGGATCGCTCCCGCCACGAGGCTCGGCACCACCGCCAGCGCGACGAGCAGCGGCTGCCCCGATCGCAGGAACATTGCGAAACCCCACCACATCCCGCCGAGGAAACTGAGGATCAGCGCGCCGTAGCCAAGCGCGATCATCCCGCCGGACAAATATCCCAGTCCCGCGAGCAGCGCCGCCGCGGTCTGCGGCAACAATCCGGCGACGCCCAGCGCGAAGGCGGCATGGCCGACGGGAAAGGGAAAGAACCCGGCATCCGGGCGTGCGTCTCGACGATCCATTCGCCACTCCTGCCTGTTCGCTTCCGGCCCGCATTCGCGTCCGGCCCGCATCCGTTTCAGCCTTGGGTACGCAAGATGCGGATGATCGATCCATCGCGCGTTTACGATGCGCGATGTTAAACGGACCGGTAACGATAGCCGCGCTAATGGGCGGGCATGTCCCCCGTTTTTTCTTACACTTTACCATTGGTGCAGATCGTCGGGGGGCTCGCCGCCCTGATCGTCTTCGCTTTCGCGCCGCCCGAACGCGGTAACCTGCTCTACCTGCCACTGACGCCCCGGGCGCAGCCGGCGCAGGCGGCGCTGGGTGACGGCTTCGCGCTGCTCGCGCGCGGTCCGCTCGGCTCGGTGGTGGTGCGCGCGACGCACGCACGCGACGCCGCGCGGCTGCTGCGCGCGGGCATTCTGGTGGTCGCGGCGCCGAGCGCGCTGTGCGGCGCGGAGGTCGCAGCATGAGCGATGCTGAGATGACGCCGATCGACCAGACGCGCCGCTCGGCCGCGCTCGATGACCTGCGCCGCCGCGGGGTACGCGCGCTCGTGGTCGCGGGCTGGCTCTGCGTGCCGTTGCTCGCCGCGGGCAACGTCCTGCTCGACCGCCCGATCTTCGGGCTCGAGCTGGCGGTCGCGGTGATGACGCTGGTGCTGCCGACCATCATGGCGTTCAACGGGCGGTTCGATCGCGCCGCGCGACTGACGGTTGCGGTCGCGGCCGCGATCATGCCGGCGGTGTTCGTCTATCTGCTGCGCGGGCATGCGTGGCAGATGGACGCGCACATGTATTTCTTCGTCGCGCTCGCCGCGCTGACGTTGCTGTGCGACTGGCGTCCGATCGCGCTCGCTTCCGCGCTGATCGCCGTCCACCACCTGCTGTTCGAGGCGCTGGTGCCCGACTGGGTGTTCGCCGGGTCGGGCAATCTCGGTCGTGTCATCTTTCACGCGGTGGCGGTCGTGCTCCAGTTCGGCGCGCTCGCCTATGTCACGCAGCAATTGCGCAACTTGATCATCGCGCAGGACCATGCGGGCCACGAGCAGGAACGTGCGCGGGTGCGGAGCGAGGAATTGTCCGCCGCGGCCGAAGCGGCGGCGCAGCGCGCGGTCGAGGCGCTCGCCGCGGCGACGGCTGCCGAGGAACGCTCGACGCGCGACCGTGTCCGCCGCGAACAGGCCGAGCAGCGGCTGGCGAGCGAGCGCCGCGCCGCGCTGCTGACGCTGGCGGGGGCGTTCGAGCATACCGTCGCGGGCGTCGCGGTCGCACTGGAGGAAGCATCGGCGCAACTCGTCAATTCGGCCGTCTCGCTCAACGAACTCGCCGCGGACGCCGGGCATCAGGCGACCGAGGTGGTGGCGGGTGCGGTGCAGGCATCGTCGGCGGCGCAGGGGGTGGCGGCAGCGATCCGCGACCTGTCGGGGTCGATGGAGACGGTCGCACAGCACGCCGAGGCGCAGCGCGACCTGACCCGTGCCGCGCGCGACAGCGCGGCATCGAGCGATCAGGCGGTCCGCGCGCTCGCCGCGCGGACGGGCGACATCGGCGGCTTCGTCGAGCAGATCCACGGCATCGCCGCGCAGACCAACCTCCTCGCGCTCAACGCCACGATCGAGGCGGTGCGCGCGGGCGAGGCGGGGCGCGGCTTCGCGGTGGTCGCGGGCGAGGTGAAGCAACTGGCCGCCGGAACCGCGCGCGCGACGCAGAAGATCGCCGATCTGATCTCGGGCATCCAGCACGGCGTGTCGACCGCTGCGGGCGATCTCGACGCGGCGAGCGCGCTGGTGACGCGCGTCACGCTGGCGGCGAACGACATTCGCGAGGCGGTCGGGACGCAGCGCGTCGTGGCAGCGGAGATCGAGCGCACCGCCTACGACGCCGCGCGCGGCGCCGATTACGTCGAGCAACAGATTGCGGTGGTGGCGAGCGCCGCGACCGCGGCCGAGACGCTGTCGGGCGACGTCCGCGCGGCCGCCGCCAGTCTGTCGGCGCACGCGCGGCAGCTGCGCCAGTCAACCGATCGCTTCGTGGAGGAGCTGCGCGCCGACGCCGCCGCTTGAGCGCCAGGCCGGGTGAGGCCGAGCCCGCCCCTCACATCGACCGGATGCGCTCGTGAACCGATGCAGGGGCGAGAAAGCCGCCTGGATCGAGCGCTGCCAGGCGGGGCAATAAACAGGCGGGGCAGGACCATAGCAATCCGGCCCCGCACTTTCTTACAACTTGCGCGCGATCACTTCCTTCATGATCTCGTTGGTGCCGCCGTAGATGCGGCTGACGCGCGCCGCGCGCCACGCACGCGCAATCGGATATTCGTTCATGTACCCCGCACCGCCGTGGAGCTGGAGGCATTTGTCCATCACCTCCCACTCGAGTTCGGTGTGGAACAGCTTGGCGGCGGCGCCTTCCTCGTTGGTCAGCTCGCCGGCCAGATGCCGCTTGATGCACCAGTCGAGGTGCGCCCAGCCGACCTGCAATTTGGTCTTCAGGTCGGCGAGGACAAATTTGGTGTTCTGGAAATCGAACACCGTGCCCTTGAACGCCTTGCGATCCTTGGTGAAGGCGACCGTCTCGTCGAATGCCTTCTGCGCGGTCGCCTGTACCGACACCGCGATCGACAGGCGTTCCTGCGGCAACTGGCTCATCAGGTAGATGAACCCCATGCCCTCTTCGCCCAGGCAGTTGGTGATCGGCACGCGCACGTCGTCGAAGAATAGTTCGGACGTATCGGCCGCGTCCTGCCCGATCTTGTCGAGCTTGCGCCCCTTTCTGAACCCCTCGCGGTCGCTCTCGACCAGGATGATCGACATCCCCTTGTAGGCGGGTTGCGCGTCGGGGTTGGTCTTCGCGACCACCAGCGTCAGGTCGGTATTCTGCCCGTTGGTGATGTAGGTTTTCGAGCCGTTGATGACGTAATGGTTGCCGTCCTTCTTCGCCGAGGTGCGGATCGATTGCAGGTCGCTGCCCGTGCCCGGCTCGGTCATCGCGATCGCGGTGACGACCTCGCCCGAGACCATCTTGGGCAGCCACTGCGCCTTCTGCTCCTCGCTGCCGTAATGCTCGATATAGCCCGCGACGATGTCCGACTGGAGCGAGAAGCCCGCGGGCACCCCCGCATAGGCCATTTCCTCGTCGACGATCGCGTTGTAGCCGAAATCGAGCCCGAGCCCGCCATACGCCTCGGGCACGGTCGGACACAGCATCCCGACCTCGCCTGCCTGCCGCCAGAAGGATTTCGGCACCAGCCGATCCTTATTCCACTGGTCGGCAAAGGGTTGGCCTTCCTTGGCGAGGAAGCTGCGTACCGTCTGGCGGAACGCCTCGTGATCCTCGGTATAGGCCTGCCGGCCGGCGACGTCGTCGAGTGTCATGTGCGCCCTCTCGCGTGAATGATATGGCACGAGTGTCGCGAGCAGCGCGACGGGGGTCAAGTAACTTTTGTTATGGAGGTGGGCACCGCCGCACGAGTGCGATCGTCCGTGCCGCGTCGAGCCCACCATCCGTCTCCGCGCAGATTAGGCCATGCGCGTCGGTCGCGACCGCGTAGGGCAGCCCGGCGGTACGCGCGAGCAGCACGGCGCGTAGCCGTGTGCGCTCGGCCACGTCGGGCCGCCACACCCGCGCCGGGTCGACCAGCCGCAGCATCCGCTGGGTCGCGGCACTGTCATCGATCGCGAGGACCCCGATCGGTCGCCCGCCCGCCGCCGCGGCGATCTCGTCGAGGCGCGCCAATTCGCCGCGGCACGGCGCGCACCACGACGCGACCAGCATGATGATCGTGCGCGGCGGATAATGTGGTTCGCCGACGCGGGGCGCTGCGGGCGCGCTGGTGGGTGGTGTCGCGGCGGATAACAGCACGACGAGCGGGATCGCACGTAAAAGCATCAAAACGCTCGACATCGCTTGGTTCACGTGGTCCTCTGCCCGTCATCTGGGGGGATTGGATATGTCATCGATTGTGCTCGCGCTGCTCGCGCTCGGTCAAGCCGCGGGAGCGCCCGCGGCCTCCGCTCCGGCACCCGCCGGCGGCGCGTCGCTGCAGCAACGTTTCGACACCGCGACGCAATTGGCAGCGGAGGGCAAATGCGCCGAGGCCGTACCGATCTTCGACGCGGTTGCGCCGCGGCTGGCGAAGTCGAAGATCGCCACGGCAGCGGGGCAGGTGCGCAAGGGCAAGTGCCTAATCGCGCTCGATCGCCGCGCGGAGGGCGACGCGATGGTACGCGCCGCGCTGCCGGTGCTCGCGGCGCAAGGGGGCTCGTTCGCGGACGAGGTCGTCGAGACGCATCTGTTTCTCGCGCGATCGGCGCTGTCGGCCTTCGATTATGACCTTGCCGCGGCTGACGGACGTGCGGCGTTGGCCTTATCAACTGGGGTAGCGCGGCTGCGTCCGTTGATGCTGCTAGCCACCACGCTGATGTTCGACCGCGACGGCGCAGCACTGGGATATGCACAGGAGGCGCGGACAATCGCGCTTGCCACCCCTACGCTGTCCAAGAAGGACATTGCCAACGTGCAGGCGATCTACGCGCGGGTTCTTCTCAACGAAGGGCGCGACAAGGAGGCGTACGCTGAATTGAAAAGCAGCCTAGCGAAGCGGGGCGGGCTGACGATGCGGGTCGGGTTGGACGACGTGGTGATCCGGTCCGACCTAGCGATCGCCGCGCTCAGAACTGGTGATATGGACGGGGCGCGGCAATATCTGGCCTATACCGGTGCCGGGCGGATGGCGGATGCGCCATTCGTCCGCGCAGTCTCGATGAAACCGCCAACGTGCGCCGACGTGCCGGGGCTGACGCCGCAGGATGTCGCGATCGTCGAATTTTCAATGGCGGAGGACGGTCGGGTGATCAATGCCGTTCCGATCTTCACGACCGGCAAACGCGCCGCGGCGATCGCGTTCGCGCGCGCGGCCGCCGACTGGTCATGGCGGGCCGAAGACGCGGCCGCGATCAAGCCCTTCTTCCGCGTCGCGACCCGTGTCGAGATGCGCTGCTTGAAGACTCCCGAGGTGCCGTCACTCACCACACCCCTGCGCGACGAAACGCGGAACTGGTTCGTCGCGAAGGGCGTGGCCGATCCGGGCTGGGACGGCATGTCCGACGCCGCCGCGCTGCCGTTGCAACGCGCCGCGATGTCGAGCAGTGATGCGATGACCCGGCTGGCAGCGATCGTCGCGCTGACGGGCAACCCGGTCGTACCCGATGACGAGCGCACGTCGTTGCGGGCGCAGGCGCTTGCACAGGCCGGGGCGCTCGGCGCTCCAACGCCCGTGCGGACCTATCTGGCGATCAACGCTATCGATGGGAACACCAGCTCGGAATATCGCAAGGGCGTGCGCGCCTTGTTGGCCGCGCCTGAATTCGCGCGCGATCCGCTTAGCGCTGCCACGCTGCGGCTGCTGATCGCATCACCGGGCTACCGGTCGGGGCTCCCCGATGACGCGGCGCCGTTGCTCGACGCGGTGATTGCCGAGCCGGCGCTTCCCGCGCGGCACCCGTTGAAGGTCGCGGCGATGCTGCAGCAAGCGAATGTGCGCGCCGCGAAGGGTGACCTGGCCGGCGCGAAACAGGCGTTCGCTGCAACCGGACTGAGTGCGGAGCAATGCTCGCTGCTAGGGATCACGCCGAATCTGCGCCGCAGTGGCGCGTCGGGTAGCGACTACCCGATGGCAGCGATCCAGATGGGCTTCGAGGGCTGGGTGTGGACCGAATATGACATCGCTGCGGATGGGCGCACGGTCTCACCGCGCGCAGTGATCGCCTATCCGCCATTCGTATTCGACGATGCGGCCACCGGGATCATGCGCGACAGTCGCTTCAGCAGCAGTTTCCGCCCCGAAGGCGCGCTCGCCTGCGCCGGCCGGCAGCAGCCGGTCGTATTCAAGATGCCCGGCGGCTGATCCCTCGACTTCCCCCGCGATCGGTCCCTATGATCGTGGGCGAAGGAGAGCATTCATGAAGTTGGCCAGCCTTAAGCACGGTCGGGACGGCAAGCTCGTCGTCGTGTCGAACGACCTCGCCTGGTATGCCGATGCGGCGCATCTGTGCCCGACGCTGCAGGCCGCGTTGGATGATTGGGACCGCGTGGCGCCGCAGCTCGAACTGCTCGCGACCGATCTGGAGCATGAAACGATTCCGCGTGCGCGCTTTCACGAGCATGACGCTGCTTCGCCGCTGCCGCGCG
This sequence comes from Sphingomonas citricola, assembly GCF_019429535.1. Classification (GTDB taxonomy): domain Bacteria; phylum Pseudomonadota; class Alphaproteobacteria; order Sphingomonadales; family Sphingomonadaceae; genus Sphingomonas; species Sphingomonas citricola. The sequence goes on from NZ_JAHXZM010000001.1 coordinate 103,491, forward strand.
CTTATCAGTGGGCGGACGGCTCGGCCTACGTCAATCACGTCGCGCTGGTGCGCCAGGCGCGCGGCGCGGAGATGCCCGAGACGTTCTGGCACGATCCGCTGATGTACCAGGGCGGGTCGGACGGCTTCCTGGGGCCGCGCGACGCGATCCCGCTCGCCGATGAGAGCTGGGGCTGCGATCTCGAGGCCGAGGTGGTGGTGGTGACCGGCGACGTGGCGCAGGGCGCCAGCCGCGACGAAGCGCTCGCCGCGATCCGGCTCGTCGGGCTGACCAACGACGTGAGCTTGCGCAACCTGATCCCCGGCGAACTCGCCAAGGGGTTCGGCTTCTTCCAGTCGAAGCCCGCGAGCGCGTTCTCGCCGGTGTTCGTGACACCCGAGGCGCTGGGCGACTGGTGGCAGGACGGCAAGCTCCACCGCCGGCTGTGCGTCGACCTGAACGGGCAGCCATTCGGGCGCGCGGAGGCCGGCGAGGACATGACGTTCGATTTCGGTACGCTCGTCGCGCATGCGGCGAAGACGCGGCGGCTGGGGGCGGGGACGATCGTCGGCTCGGGCACCGTCTCCAACCGCGACGCCGACGGCGGGCCGGGCAAGTTGATCGCGGACGGCGGGGTGGGCTATTCCTGCCTCGCCGAGGTGCGCACGGTCGAGACGATCGCATCGGGCAAGGCGACGACGCCGTTTCTCAAGAAGGGCGACACGGTCCGCATCTGGGCGGAGGACGACCGCCATCACCCGATCTTCGGCGTGATCGAACAAACCGTGGCGTGATCGCACTTCCTCTCCCCGCCGGGGAGAGGGTCGGGGTGAGGGGCCAATCCGGGCAATGCGCCCGGCGAGACTCCCAACCCTGACCCACCCTCTCCCCGGCGGGGAGAGGACTTAACCACTTCTATTTCGCGCCCTTCGCCCAGGTCTCGATCTTGCGCTCGAGCACCGGCATCGGCAGCGCGCCCGTATCCAGCACCTGCGCGTGGAACGCGCGCGGGTCGAACCGCGCGCCCAGCGTCGCCTTGCTCGACGCCTTCAGCCGCGAGATGGTGAGCTGACCAAGCTTGTAGGCGAGCGCCTGTCCCGGGATCGCGATATAACGCTCGACCTCGGCGGTCGCGTCGGTCCGTCCCATCGGCGAGTTGGCGAGCATGTAGTCGATCGACTGGTCGCGCGTCCAACCCTTGGCATGGATGCCGGTGTCGACCACCAGCCGCATCGCGCGCAGCATCTCGTCGTTCAACCCGCCCATCCGCTGATAGGGATCGGTCTCGACCCCCAGTTCGGGCCACAGCGTCTCGGCGTACAGCCCCCAACCCTCGGCATAAGCGGTGTTGCCGCCGAAACGCATGAACGCGGGAAGAGCGGTATTCTCCTGCGCCAGGCTGATCTGGAAATGATGTCCCGGCACCGCTTCGTGCAGGTACAATGTCTCCATCTCCCACATGTAACGCGAGGGGAGGTCGTAGGTATTGTAGTAAAACACGCCCGGCCGCGACCCGTCGGGCGTGCCGCCATTGTACGACCCGCCCGCGTCGGTCTTCTCGCGGAAGGCGGGAACGGGGCGGATTTCAAGCTTGGTCTTGGGGATGAGCGAGAATTGCTCGCGCACGCGCGCGTCGACGCGGCGCCCGATCGCCTCGTAGCCGAGCCGCAACTGCTCCGCCGAGGTCGGCTGGAAGCGCTTGTCGGTGCGCAGATAGGTGAAGAACTCGGGCAGCGTACCCTTGAACCCGACCTTGGCCTTCTGCACCTCCATCTCGCGCAGGATGCGCGCGACCTCGCTCAGACCGAGTTGGTGGACCGCCTCCGCCTTGAGCGGCAGCGTCGTGTTCGATTCGATCAGGTAATCGTACAGCTTCGCGCCGCCCGGCATCGCCGACAGCCCGACACTGTCGCGCGCGACCGGCAGATATTCGCGCTCGAGGAAGTCGCGCATCCGCTGGTGCGCGGGGTTGATCACGTCGCGGACCTGCGCGGCGTAGGCGGCGCGCAGCCGGGTCTGGTCGGCGGTGGAAATGCCCGCGGGGAAGGTCTTGACCGGCGCGTAGAAGGTAGAGCCCTCGATCCCCTGCTTGAGTAGATTGTCGAACTGCTCGACCATGTTGCGCACGACGAGCTTGGGCTGGACGATCCCGGCCTTCATCCCCTGGCGGAAGCGCCCAATCGCCTCGTCCATGATCCGCGCATATTGGGCGTTGCGCTTCAGGTTGTTCTCGTAATCCGCCAGCGTCTTGAACGGTGCCGCGCCCTGGCCCGAGGCGAAGTCGGGGTAGAACGCCTGGAACCCGTAGAAATGATCGAGCGGGCGCACGATCGTCAGTGCTACGATGTCGGGCTGGAGCCCGCGCAACGCGACCTCGGTCTGATATTTGAACACGTCGTACGCGATCTGGTCGACGTGGGTCAGCTTCGCACGGTCGATCCGCTTCAATGCGGCGAGATCGCGCTCGTTCGCGGCGCGCTCGGCAGCGATCGAGGCGTCGGACAGCGGATCGCCCAGTTGATCGGCGTAGCGCAGATCGCCGCGGAAGATCGCGCTGATCGGGTTGCGCTTCAGGCTCGCCTCGTCGCTGTCGTAGAACAGGCGCTTGAGCCGGCCGTCCTCCGCACTGTCCCCCGCGACGGGCTGCGGCGGCGGGAGCGCCTGGCTGAACGCGGCGCTCGAACAGGCGAGCAGCAGGGCGGCGGTGACGGCGAAGCGCATGGTAGGTGGTTACCCCTGAGACGATCGCTTCGCTGTCTATGGCCCGGCCCGGACGACGACAAGCGGTTGTCGTGATGCCGGCCGATGTGGTGAGATGATGCGGCATGAGTTTTCCGCATCCCTCCGCGCGCCACCGCCACGCCATGACCGCCGCCGCTATATTGCTCCTGACGGCGGGCGGCGGCGCGGCGGCCCCGGCGCCGCACCGCGTCGTCGCGGTCGATCCGGCGCGCGTACAGACACCTGCCGACCTGTACGGCGACCTGTTCGTCGCGGTGCAGACGCGGCGCATCTTTCCCGACGGCAAGACCTTCGTCGACGCGGTGCCACGCCGCGCGGCGGCGGCGATCATGCGCGACTGGCGCGCGCGCGGCGCGATGGACGATGCGGCATTGCGCGCCTTCGTGCTCGCGAATTTCGACGTGCCTGGGCTCGCGCCTGCCCCGGCACCCGATACCGGCGGCGGGCGCGTCGCGATGGCGGAGCATATCCGGCGGTTGTGGCCGGTCTTGACCCGCGCGCCGCTCGCGCCTCCCGCTGGATCGTCCGCGCTCGCGCTGCCGCGCGCCTATGTGGTGCCCGGCGGGCGGTTCCGCGAGATGTATTACTGGGACAGCTATTTCACGATGCTGGGTCTGAAGGCCGATGGGCAGGGCGCGCTCGTCGACAGCATGATCGACGACTTCGTGTCGCTGATCGAGCGCTACGGCCATGTGCCGAACGGCACGCGCAGCTACTATCTCAGCCGATCGCAGCCGCCGCTCCTCTACACGATGATGGCGCTGTCACCCGCGACCCATCCGGCCGTCAAGGCGCGCCGGCTCGCCGCGTTGAAGCGCGAATGGGCCTATTGGACGGTGCCGGAGCGCACCACGACGATGCCCGACGGTTCGACGCTCCAGCATTACTGGGATGCGCGCCGCACCCCGCGCGACGAATCCTACCGCGAGGATGTCGAGACCGCGCGGACGAGCGGACGCGCGGCGGGGGAGGTGTACCGAAACTTGCGCGCGGGTGCGGAGAGCGGGTGGGATTTCTCGTCGCGCTGGCTCGCCGACGGGCGGACGCTCGCCACGATCGACACGACGCGGATCGTGCCGGTCGATCTGAACAGCCTGCTCTACGGATTGGAGCAGGCGATCGCGCGCGGGTGCGCCGATACGGGCGACACCGACGGCGCGCGCGTCTTCACCGCGCGCGCGGCGGCGCGGCGGACGGCAGTGGAACGCTGGCTGTGGGACGAGCGCGGCGGGCGCTACGGCGATTACGATAGCGTGCGCGGGCGGCTGCGCGACGGGATGACCGCCGCGGCGCTTTATCCGCTGTTCACCGCGCTGGCATCGCCCGCACATGCCGCGCGGACGGCAGACGCGACCGAACGGCTGCTGCTAGCACCCAACGGCCTGCGCACGACGACGGTGGCAACCGGGCAGCAATGGGACAAACCCAACGGTTGGGCGCCGTTGCAATGGATCGCGGTCGAGGGACTGTCGCGGTACGGCCGCGACTACCTCGGGCGCGCGATCGCGCTTCGCTTCGTCGGGACGGTCGAGCGCGAATACCGCGCCTCGGGCAAGCTGTTGGAGAAATACGACGTCGAGGAAAGCCGCGCGGGCGGCGGGGGCGAATATCCGACGCAGGATGGCTTCGGCTGGACCAACGGCGTCGTCCGCGCGCTGCAGGACCGCTATTCCGCGCGGTAGCTCAGTCGCCGGTCAGTTGCGCGCGGTGGCGCGTGACCAGTTCGACCAGCCACGCCCGAAACGCGCGCACGCGGCGCAACTGCCGCGTGTCGCGGTGGGTGACGAGCCAGAAGGCGCGTGCGATCTCGACCTCGGGCATGACGCGCACCAGCGCGGGGTCCTGCCCGGCGATGAAATGCGGCAGCACGCCCACACCCGCCCCGCTCGCGATCAGCCGCGCCTGCGCATTGATGCTCGAACTGCGCAACGCCGGGTGCAGATCCGCGTCGATCTCGCGCAGGTAGCGCAATTCGGGTGAGTAGAGCAGGTCGGGGATATAGCCGATCAGCCGGTGGTCGGCGGCGATCGTCTCGCGCGTCGGACTGCCGTGCCGCTCGAGATAACCACGGCTGGCGTAGAGGCGCAGCCTGTAATCGGCGAGCTTGCTCGCGACCACCGGCCCCGCGCTCGGCCGCTCGAGCAGCACCGCGACATCGGCTTCGCGCTTCGACGGCGACAGGAAACCCGAACTCGCCACCAGATCGATCGTCAGCGCGGGGTGGCGACGCGCGAAGTCGTGCAGATGCTCCGCGATCAACCAGGTGCCGAACCCTTCGGACACGCTGACGCGCAGCAGCCCCGACAGCGTCTCGCGGTCGCCGTCGCCCGCCCCGCCGATCCGGTCGCCGATACGGTCGGCCGCGCGCTGCATCGTCTCGACCTGCGCGAGCAGCCGCTCGCCCGCCTCGGTCAGCACCTGCCCCTCGCGCGTCTGCTCGAACAGCGTCGCGCCCAGCCGCGCCTCTAGCCGGCGCAGCCGACGACCGATCGTGGTCGCGTCGACCCCGACCTGCGCGGCGGCACGCGCGATCTGCCCGGCGCGCGCGATGGCAAGGAAGTCCTGCAGGTCGCCCCAGGGTACCGGCTGCATCATTGCAGGCGGACGTTGCAGATTTGCCGGTTGCCTGCAACGTGCATGAGGCGCAGACGGTCGGCCAAGATTTAGGAGAGCGCTAATGCGGTTCATCGACCACCATATCGTCGGCCATTCGGGCGGCGCGGGTGCGGGGCGTACCGGGGACGTGTACGACCCCAACACGGGCCGCGTGCAGGCGAGCGTCACGCTCGGCACGCGAGGAGACCTCGACCGCGCGATCGCGGCGGCGCAGGCCGCGCAACCCGCTTGGGCCGCGACCAACCCGCAGCGCCGCGCGCGCGTCATGTTCCGGTTCAAGGAACTGGTCGAGGCGAACATGGACGAGCTCGCGCACACGCTCTCGTCCGAACACGGCAAGGTGATCGCCGACGCCAAGGGCGATATCCAGCGCGGGCTCGAGGTGATCGAATTCTGCTGCGGCATCCCGCACGTCCTGAAAGGCGAGTACACGCAGGGCGCCGGGCCGGGCATCGACGTTTATTCGATGCGCCAGCCGCTCGGCATCGGTGCGGGCATCACGCCGTTCAACTTCCCCGCGATGATTCCGCTGTGGATGTCGGGCGTCGCGATCGCGACCGGCAACGCTTTCATCCTGAAACCCAGCGAGCGCGACCCCTCGGTGCCGGTGCGGCTCGCCGAGCTGTTCCGCGAGGCAGGATTGCCCGAGGGCATCCTGCAGGTCGTCCACGGCGACAAGGAGATGGTCGACGCGATCCTCGATCACCCCGCGATCGCGGCGGTCAGCTTCGTCGGCAGTAGCGACATCGCGCACTACGTCTATCGCCGCGGCGTCGAGGCGGGGAAGCGCGTCCAGGCGATGGGCGGGGCGAAGAACCACGGCATCGTCATGCCCGACGCCGATCTCGATCAGGTCGTCGCCGATCTGTCGGGCGCGGCGTTCGGCTCGGCGGGTGAGCGCTGCATGGCGCTGCCGGTCGTGGTGCCGGTCGGCGAGCAGACCGCGGACCGCCTGCGCGAGAAGCTGATCCCCGCGATCCAAGCGCTGCGCGTCGGCGTGTCGACCGATGCGGAGGCGCATTACGGCCCCGTCGTCAACGCCGCGCACAAGCAACGCGTCGAGAACTGGATCCAGACCGGCGTCGATGAGGGCGCGGAGCTGGTCGTCGACGGGCGCGGCTTCACGCTCCAGGGGCACGAGGACGGCTTCTTCGTCGGCCCGACTTTGTTCGACCGCGTGACGACGGACATGAGCGCGTACAAGGAGGAGATCTTCGGCCCGGTCCTCCAGATCGTGCGCGCGAACACCTTCGAGGAGGCGGTGCGCCTGCCAAGCGAGCATCAGTACGGCAACGGCGTCGCGATTTTCACCCGCAACGGCCACGCCGCGCGCGAGTTCGCCGCGCGGGTCAATGTCGGCATGGTCGGCATCAATGTGCCGATCCCGGTGCCCGTCGCCTATCACACCTTCGGCGGGTGGAAGCGTTCGGCGTTCGGCGACACCAACCAGCACGGCATGGAGGGCGTCAAGTTCTGGACCAAGGTCAAGACCGTGACGCAGCGCTGGCCCGACGGGTTCGGCATGTCGGGCGGCGATCTGCCGCGCGGCAGCGAGGACGGTGGACCCAGCCGCATTCAGGACGCGTTCGTCATCCCGACGATGGGATGAGGTGGACGATGGCGCGCGGGTGCTGGGTGGCGATCGGAATGGCGGCAGGGCTCGCCGCCTGCTCGCCCGGGTCGAACGAGGCGGATTACAACACCGTCCGCGTCGACCCCGCGCAGGCGCGCGCGCAGGCACAGATCGATCGCGCGGCGGCGGCGCAGGGGCCGCGTGCCGCCGCGCGCAGCGGCCTGCCCGTCGCGACTGCGACGCCGTCCTCGGCCGGCGCGCGTAAGCTGCCGATCGCGTTCCAGGGCTATTGGGGCGCGACGCCGGGCGATTGCGCGCTCGCCAACGTCGATGCGGGCGGACGCCTCGCGATCGAGGCCGACCAGTTGCGCTTCTTCCGCAAGCGCGCGCGCGTCGACACGTTGCGCGAAGTGTCCGCCAACGAAATCGCGGCGACGCTGTCGTTCAAGGCCGACGACGCGCGCTGGACGCACTCAACCCGGTTCAGCCTCGAGCAGGGCGGCACACGCTTGCTGCTGGTCGAGCAGGGCGACACCGCGCGTCCGGGGCAGACGATGCGATACCAGCGGTGCTAACAGCACCCACATCCTCAAGCATGATAGATCAGCGATGACCGATACCAACCAGTTCGATTTGACCCCCGATCAGCGCGAGATCCAGGAACTCGCGCAGCGCTTCACCGCCGACCGGATCACGCCGTTCGCCGCCGAGTGGGACGAGACATCGCACTATCCGGTCGACGTGTGGAAGGCGGCGGGCGAACTCGGCTTCGGCGCGATCTATGTCAGCGAGGCATCGGGTGGCATCGCGCTCGGCCGGCTCGAGGCGGCCCTGGTGATGGAGGCGATGGCCTACGGCTGTCCCGCGACGTCGGCGTTCATCTCGATCCACAACATGGCGGCGTGGATGATCGACCGGTTCGGGTCGAACGACGTCAAGGCGCGCTATCTGCCGCAGCTCGTCACGATGGAGAAGATCGCGAGCTACTGCCTGACCGAGCCGGGCTCGGGCTCCGACGCCGCTGCATTGAAGGCGACCGCGCGGCGTGACGGCGATTATTACGTACTGAACGGCACCAAGCAGTTCATCTCGGGCGCCGGGTACAACGACCTCTACGTCTGCATGGTGCGCACCGGCGAGGAGAAGAGCCGCGGCATCAGCGCGATCGTGGTGGAGAAGGGGACGCCCGGCCTTTCGTTCGGCGCGTCCGAGAAGAAGCTCGGCTGGAACGCGTCACCGACCGCGCAGGTGATCTTCGAGGATTGCCGCGTGCCCGTCGCCAACTTGGTCGGCGGGGAGGGCGAGGGGTTCAAGATCGCGATGGCGGGATTGGACGGCGGGCGGCTCAACATCGGCGCGTGTTCGCTGGGCGGTGCGCAGCGCTGCCTCGACGAATCGATCCGCTATACCAAGGAACGCCAGCAGTTCGGGCAGCCGGTCGCCGATTTCCAGAACACGCAATTCACCCTCGCCGACATGGCGACCGATCTCGAGGCGTCGCGCGCGTTGCTGTATCTCGCCGCGGCCAAGGTGACCGCGAACGCGCCCGACAAGTCGCGCTTTTCTGCGATGGCGAAGCGGCTGGCGACCGACAACGGCTCCTCGATCGTCGACCGCGCGCTGCAATTGCACGGCGGCTACGGCTATCTGCGCGATTATCCGATCGAGCGGTTCTGGCGCGATCTGCGCGTCCACTCGATCCTCGAGGGGACCAATCAGGTGATGCGGATGATCGTCGGGCGCGATCTGGTGCGCCAGTGATGGAGGGCATGAACGGGGGCACGACCGACGACCTGATCGTCGAGACCGCGGGCGCGGTCGGGCGCATCCGGCTGAACCGGCCCAAGGCGATCCACGCGCTCAACACCGCGATGTGCGACGGCGTGCTCGCCGCGCTGGAGGGGTGGCGCACTGACGCGGACGTGCGCGTCGTGACGATCGACCATGCCGAGGGCAGGGGCTTCTGCGCCGGCGGCGACATCCGCATGCTCGCCGACAGCGGGGCGAGGGACGGCGCGGAGGCGCGGCAGTTCTTCTTCACCGAATATCGCATGAACCACCGGCTGTTCACCTACGCCAAGGTCGTGGTCGCTTTCATGGACGGGATCACGATGGGCGGCGGCGTCGGCATCTCGCAACCGTGCCGCTACCGGGTCGCGACCGAGAACACGCGTCTTGCGATGCCCGAGACGGGGATCGGCTTGTTTCCCGACGTCGGCGGCGGCTGGTATCTGTCACGGCTGCCGGGGCGGATCGGCCAGTATCTCGCGCTGACCGGGCATCGGTTGGACGGTGCGGAATGCCACGCGCTCGGCCTCGCGACGCACTATCTGCCCGCTAGCGCGCTGGATGAGGCGAAGGCGCGGATCGCCGAGGGGCCGCAGGCGGTGCTCGACGAACTCGCGGTCCCGGCGCGCGAGGCACGCATCCTCGCGCAGCGTGACGCGATCGATCGCCTGTTCGCGTCTGACCGGCTCGAGGAGGTGTTCGCCGCGCTGGAGGCCGACGCGTCCGACTTCGCGCAAGCAACGCTCGCGACGCTGCGCACCAAATCCCCGCAGACGATGAAGGTGTCGCTTCACCTGCTCAAGGACGGCGCAACCATGGCGACCTTCGCCGACGAGATGCGGCAGGAATATGCGGTCGGCAGCCGCGTCGTCCAGCGCCACGACTTTCTGGAGGGCGTGCGCGCGGTGATCGTCGACAAGGACAATGCGCCCAAATGGGATCCCGCGACCCCCGAGGGCGTCAGCGACCACGTGATCGACCAGATCTTCGCGCCGCTGCCGCAAGACGAGGCGTGGACGCCGCACGACTGAATTCCGAGGAGTTTTCCGACATGGCCGAGTACGAAACCATCCTGGTCGAGCAGCGCGGGCGCGTGACGCTCGTCACGCTCAACCGCCCGCAGGCGCTGAACGCGCTCAACAGCCAAGTGCTTGCCGACCTGCTCGCCGCCTTTGCCGCGTTCGACGCCGACGCGTCGCAAGGGTGCGCGGTGCTGACGGGCAGCGAGAAGGCGTTCGCCGCCGGCGCCGACATCAAGGAGATGCAGGCGCAGGGCTTCGCCGACATGTACGGCGGCAATTTCTTCGGCGGGTACGAGCGGCTGACGCAGACGCGTAAACCCATCATCGCCGCGGTCGCGGGCTATGCGCTGGGCGGCGGGTGCGAACTCGCGATGATGTGCGACTTCATCCTCGCGGCGGATACGGCCAAGTTTGGCCAGCCCGAGATCAAGCTGGCGGTATCGCCCGGGATGGGCGGGTCGCAGCGACTGACCCGCGCGGTCGGCAAGGCGAAGGCGATGGAGATGTGCCTGACCGGCCGCATGATGGACGCCGCCGAGGCCGAGCGCGCCGGCCTCGTCAGCCGCGTCGTTCCTGCCGCCGATCTGGTTGAGGAGGCGGTGAAGACCGCAGGCGTCATCGCAGGCATGGCGCCGCTCGCCGTCATCGCGAACAAGGAAATGGTCAACGCCGCGTTCGAGACCGGGCTGGCGCAGGGTGTCCAGTTCGAGCGGCGGCTGTTCCACGGCCTGTTCGGCACCGCCGACCAGAAGGAAGGCATGAGCGCCTTCGTCGAGAAGCGTCAGGGCAACTGGTCGGGCAAGTGACGATCTCGCCCTCGCCCCTGCAAGGGGAGAGGGTTGCGCAGACTTGGCAGCTCGCTGCCTAGTCGAAGCTGGGTAAGGGGTAGGTGGTCACGTAGCGATCACGCGAGCCTGTGGCTCGCTCTCCCTTTTCCGGCACGACCCGCGATCGGCCGGCACGCCGGCCCGTTGCGGTTTTCCCCTCTCACGAGGGGTCAAGGAGAGGACGAGATAATGGCACGCGTCGGTTTCATCGGACTGGGCAACATGGGCGGCGGGATGGCCGCGAACCTCGCGAAGGCGGGGCATGACGTCCACGCCTTCGACCTGTCGGCGGATGCGCTCGACAAGGCGAGGGCCGCCGGCTGCCTGCCCGTCGGCTCGGCACGCGAGGCGGCGGAAGGCGCGGAGGCGATCATCACCATGCTGCCCGCCGGCACCCACGTCGAGCAGGTCTACCGCGAGAGCGTGTTCGACGCCGCACCCCCCTCGGCAGTGCTGATCGATTCGTCGACGATCGACGTCGCGACCGCACGGCGCGTCGCGGAGGCGGCAACCGCGCGCGGGCTGCTCGCGGTCGATGCGCCGGTGTCGGGCGGGATCGCGGCGGCGAACGCGGGGACGCTCACCTTCATGGTCGGCGGCAGCGACGCCGCGGTCGCGGACGCGAAGCCATTTCTCGACGCGATGGCGAAATCGGTCTTCCACGTCGGCGCGAGCGGCGCGGGGCAGGCGGTCAAGATGTGCAACAACCTCGTCCTCGCCTCGACGATGATCGCGACGTGCGAGGCGTTCGCGCTGGCGCAGAAGCTCGGGCTCGACCCACAGGCGTTCTACGACGTCGGAAGCGTCTCGACCGCGCAGAGCTGGTCGATGACGTCCTATTGCCCGGTACCCGGCGTCGGCCCGGAGAGCCCGGCCGATCGCGGTTACCAAGGCGGGTTCGCGACCGCGCTGATGCTCAAGGATCTGCGGCTCGCAATGGCCGCCGCGGCGGACGCGGGCGCCGACGTGCCGATGGGGACGCGCGCGAAGGAATTGTACGAGGCATTCGCGGATGCGGGCGAGGGTGCGACCGACTTCTCGGGGATCATCAAGACCTTCGGCTGAGGCGCGCCCGGATCGGGCATAATCCTCGTTGCGCTGCCCGCGAATCGCGCTATCCTCACCGATGGAGAGGATGCCACAACGGCACCGACAGTGAGGGCGAGAACAGGGGATGCCCATCCATCGGGGGGCGGCGGGTGAACCGTCGCGCGATCGGTCACGCGCGCTTTCGTCGGCCGCAGGCACGCGCGCGGCGCGGCGGCGCAACTCGGCCGACCTGCTGCTCGACGCCGCCAGCGCGCTGATGACCGAGCGGAACTCGGTTCACATCACCTTCGCTGACATCGCCGAGCGATCGGGGCTCAATTCCGCGCTGATTCACTATCGCTTCGGCGGCAAGCCGGGGCTGTTCCGCGCCTTGCTCGAACGCGACGCGGGCGGCGTCTTCCCGCACCTCGACGAGCTGATCCGATCGGACCGCAGCGCGGCAGACAAGCTGCGGCTCCACGTGCGCGAGATCATTCGCGTCTATTGGCAGCACCCGTATATCAGCCGCCTAGTCGCGGCGATGACGATCGAGACGGGATCGGAGAGCGCGCGCTTCATTGCCGAGCGCTTCACCCGCCCGATCGCCGACGCGCACGCCGCGATCCTCGCGCAGGGCGAGGCGGAGGGGCATTTCCGCCGCGTCGACCCGATGCTGTTTTATTTCACGCTGTTCGGGGCGTGCGAGCATCTCTTCAGCGCGCGGCATTCGCTGTGCTGGGCCTTCGGCGTCGGCGAGATCGACGAGGCGCTCAGTCGCCGCTACGCCGACCATGTCGCATCGACGCTGCTCGACGGCATCGTCGTGCGCGCGTGCGGGAACGCGTGACGCGTCACAGCGCCCATTCGGCGGTGAGCCACAGCTTGCGCGTATCGGTCGCGAACCGATCGGCGACATAGTCCGCGTACCGCGCCGACCAGGTGACCCCGCGCACCGTCGCGCTCGCCAGCAGGTTGAGTTCATCGCCGTAGCTGCGCGTACGCCGGTCGCTGTCGTAATGGTGGACGAACGCGGACAGCTCGACCCCGCGCACGCGACCCAGTTCGGGCCAGCGCGCGCTCAGGCCGGCGTAGACGTCGCGCACGCCGTCGGGCGGCGTCGTCGTGAACTTGTCGGCCCAGCCCTGAAAACCGAACACCGAACCATAAGGGGTCTGCACGCTCGTTAGCGCGCGGCCGTCGTCGGCGCCGAGCAGTTCGTAGCCGATCGTCGCGGCCACCGCCTTGCGCGACAGCTTCGCCTCGCCAAGCCAATAGTTCGCGGCATAATCATTAGGGTTGCGCGCGTAATCGCTCTGCCGCGCGTAACTGAGCGTATAGTCGACCGCGTACGCACCGCCGAGCGGACGCTTCCCCGCCAGCCGCACGCCATAGGTCTGGCTCGACAGCTGATAACCCTGGTATGCCGCCTCGTCTGCATCGATCAGATACGCGAACCCCGTCAGCGTCCCGATCGGCGAGGCGTAGCCGAGCAGCGCGAACACGTCGTTCCCCCCGATCGAGCGCGGGCGTGCGCCACGCCCGTCGATGCCGTTCACCGTCCGGACGTTCCACGCGTAGCTGACGTCGATCGTCAGTTTCGGCGCGAGCGTCGCCTGCGCGCGTGCCGCGTCGAACGTTTGCGCGTTCTGTCGGAACTTCGCCGCCCCAACGAAACGCTGGTCGGCGAGGATCAGATATTGCCGCCCGACCGTCAGCGTGGCGCGGTCGGGAATCGTGTAGGCGAGTTGCGCGCGATTGAACTCGACGTTCTGCGGGTCGGCGACCGTCGGGCGGCCGCTGTCGCCCTCCAGACCGTCATAGTAATGGGTGCCGATCGCGAGCGTTCCCTCGCTCTCGATCAGCGCCGACAGGCGATCGGCGGTCGCCTGAACCCCGGCGCGCGCGCGCAGCGTCACCGCGTCGGAACGCCGCGGCAGGCCGTCCTGGTCGACACCCTCGTACCGCAGCCGCGCCTCCGCGAGCGGGGTGAGCGCGAGGTCCTTCGCGGCGGCGGCACTCACGCACGTCGACGCGGCGAGCGCAGCCAACCAGAAACGTTGCATGATCACCCCCTTCGCCCGGTGGTGTCCATGCGACAGGCGCGGGCCCGCGTGCAAGCCCGCGCCGCGCGCGTGCTCAGGCGGGTGCGCCGACCACCGTCTTCACTTCCATGAAATCGGTCAGGCCGTATCTGCCGTTCTCGCGCCCGTTGCCTGATTGCTTGTAGCCGCCGAACGGCGCGGCGATGTCGGGCGACCAGCTGTTGATCGTCACCAGCCCGGCGCGCAGCTTCGCGGCGACCTTCGCCGCCTCGGCCGGATCGCCCGAGATCGTCGCCGACAGCCCGTATTCGGTGTCGTTGGCGATCCGCACGCCCTCGTCGATCGCGTCATAGGTCGTGATCGTCGCCACGGGTCCGAACGTTTCCTCGCGCGCGATGCGCATGTCGGGCGTCACGTCGGTGAACAGCGTCGGCTGGATGTAGAAGCCCGAATTGCGCCCGTCGGGCCGCCCTGGACCGCCGGTGACAAGCGTCGCGCCCTCGTCGATCGCCGACTGGATCAGCCCCTGGATCTTCTCATATTGCGCCTTGTTGACGACGGGTCCGATGTGCTGGCCTTCCTCCAGCGGGTTACCGACCTTGGTCTGTTCCATCATCGATTTGACGATCGCGGTCGCCTCTGCGACCTGGCTCTGATGGACGAGCAGGCGCGTCGGCGCGATGCAGCTCTGGCCCGAGTTCGCGAGCACGCCCGCGACCGTCGGGGGCAGCACCTTGCCCAGGTCCGCGCCCTCCAGCACCAGATTGGCGGCCTTTCCGCCCAGTTCCTGATGCACGCGCTTGACCGTCGCCGCCGCCGCCTGCGCGACCGCGATGCCGGCGCGGGTCGATCCGGTGAAGCTCACCATGTCGACGCCGCGGTGCGCGCTCAGCGCGGAACCAACGCCCGGACCATCGCCGTTGACGAGGTTGAACACACCCGCGGGCACACCCGCCGCGTCCATGATCTCGGCCAGGATCACCGCGCAGCTCGGCGCCTCCTCGCTGGGCTTCAGGATCATCGTGTCGCCCGCGGCGAGCGCTGGCGCGACCTTCGCGCAGATCTGGTTGAGCGGCCAGTTCCACGGCGTGATCATCGCGACGACGCCCAGCGGTTCGTGGACGACCTTCGCCTTGCCGATCACCTCCTCGAACGCGAATTCGTCGAGCGCCTTCAGCGTCGCGGCGAAATGCGCGAGGCCGGTCGGCGCCTGTGCCGCCATCGCCAGCCCCATCGGCGCGCCCATCTCCTGCGCCATCGACCGCGCGAGATCGGGGATCCGCTTCTTGTATTCGCCCAGGATGCGCGTCAGCACCGCCTTGCGCTCGTCGACGCTCGTCTGCGACCACGTCTCGAACGCGGTGCGCGCGGCCTCGACCGCGCGGTCGACGTCGGCGGGGGTGCCGAGCGTGATCTTGGTGCACGGCTGCTCGGTCGCGGGGTCGATCACCTGATAGACCGTGCCGCCGTCGCTCTCGACCCACGCGCCGTTGATGTAGTGTTTGAGGTAGCTCTGCATCACGCTCTCCACCGCCCTTGTCTGCCGGGATAACAAAAGTGATGGCGCGCACGCAGGCCGGTTGCAAGGCGAAACGTGATCGGCCGACGCAGCGCCCGGACGTACCGCTCTGGCACGCTTTGGCACCCGCCCGCCCGCCGTGCATCGCCTGACCGAACGTTAACCCTCTTTGCGGGTGGCGTCGGCCTTCCGCGCGTGCGCAAGGCAGGGAACGTCAAGGAGTCACGCATGCGCCAGTTCCTGCCCTTCGTCGCCCTCGCGTCCGCGCTCGCGGTTCCCGCCGCCGCGCAAGGGACCGGCCCGTACACGATCGCCGAGACCGGCCAGTCGTTCGCCAAGCTCGACGACGCACTGATGGCGGTGCGCGGGCGCGACGTGACCGTGCTGATCGCGCCGGGGACGTATCACGACTGCGCGGTGCAGCAGGCGGGGCATGTCACCTTCAAGGCGCAGCAACCCGGCTCGGTGATCTTCGACGGCACCACCTGCGAGGGCAAGGCGGCGCTCGTGCTGCGCGGCGAAGGCTCGACCGTCGACGGCATCGTGTTCCGCGGGATGCGCGTCGAGGACGGCAACGGTGCGGGCATCCGCATCGAACTGGGTGACCTGACCGTCACCAACTCAATGTTCCTCGACAGCCAGGAAGGCATCCTGGGCGCGACCGACCAGCCGACGCGCATCCGCATCGATCACTCGACCTTTGCCGGGCTCGGCCAGTGCGACGAGACGCCCGACTGCGCGCACTCGGTCTATCTTGCGACGCACGGCAGCGTCACGATCACCAATTCGCGGTTCGAGCGCGGTCGCGGTGGGCATTACGTCAAGATCCGCGCGCCGCGCGTCGCGATCACCAACAACAGCTTCGACGACACGCAGGGCCGCAAGACCAACTACGCGATCGACCTGCCCGAGGGCGGGACCGGGCGGATCGCCGACAACGTCTTCGTGCAGGGCACGCACAAGGAGAACTGGACGGGCTTCATCGTCGTCGCGGCGGAAGCGCACAAATTCTCGGCGGCGGGCCTGCAGGTCGAGGGCAACACCGCCTCGCTCGCCCCCGGACAGGACAAGCACCCCGCCTTCGTCGCCAATGCGAGCGGCGACCGGATGGCGATCGGGCAGAACCGGCTGGGCGCGGGGATCAAGCCGTACGAGACGCGCTGACGCACAAACGTTTCGCTTCCATCGCGCCCGCGGTCGCGGCTAGTGCAAACCGCATCATGATCAAGCACGCGCTTTCCGTCACCCGCGAGGGTGATTTCGCCCAATGGTACCAGACCGTGATCAGCGAGGCCGACCTCGCCGAGGAATCGGGCGTGCGCGGGTGCATGGTGATCCGCCCGTGGGGCTACGGCATCTGGGAGCGGATGCAGCGCCTGCTCGACGACGCGATCAAGGCGACGGGGCATGAGAATTGCTATTTCCCGCTGTTCATCCCGCTCTCCTATTTCGAGAAGGAAGCGGAGCACGTCGAGGGCTTCGCGAAAGAGATGGCGGTCGTCACGCACCATCGGCTGGTCGCTGACGGCAAGGGCGGGCTCGTCCCCGATCCCGCCGCCAAGCTCGAGGAGCCGCTGGTGGTGCGCCCGACCAGCGAGACGGTGATCGGTGCGGCCTTCTCGCGCTGGATCCAGTCGTGGCGCGACCTGCCGGTGCTGATCAACCAATGGGCCAATGTCGTACGCTGGGAGATGCGCACGCGCATGTTCCTGCGTACTGCCGAGTTCCTATGGCAGGAGGGGCATACCGCACACGCCAGCGCTGACGAGGCGCGCGAGGAGACGCTTAAGATGCTCGAGGTGTACCGCGATTTCGCCGAGAACGCGGTCGCGCTGCCAGTGATCGCGGGCGAGAAGCCCGAGAACGAGCGCTTCCCCGGCGCGGTCGCGACCTATTCGATCGAGGCGATGATGCAGGACGGCAAGGCGCTCCAGGCCGGCACCTCGCACTTCCTCGGCACCAATTTCGCCAGCGCGCAGAACATCCGCTTCCAGAATGCCGAGGGACAGCTCGAACTCGCCAACACCACGAGCTGGGGCGTGTCGACGCGAATGATCGGCGGGCTGATCATGGTGCACGGCGACGACGACGGCCTGCGCGTGCCGCCGCGCGTCGCGCCGTGGCAGGTGGTGATCGTGCCGATGCTGCGCGACAATGCGGACGACGCAGCGCTGATCGATTACTGCAAGGCGCTGCAACAGGCGCTCGGCCGTGAACACGCGCTAGGCGAACCGGTGCGCGCGCTGCTCGACCTGAAAGCGGTCAAGTCGACCAACAAGCGCTGGTCTTGGGTCAAGAAGGGCGCGCCGATCGTGATCGAGGTCGGCGGGCGCGACATGGCGGCGGGCAACGTCTCGGTGATCCGCCGCGACCGCCTCTACCGCGCCGACGGCAAGCTCGACAGCGTCGGCATCGCGAAGGACGATTTCGTTGGCAACGTCGGCGCGATGCTCGCCGACATCCAGCAGTCGCTGTTTGACGAGGCCGACGCGCGGCTGAAGGCGAACATCACCCCCGCCGACGACTGGTCGCAGGTCGAGGCGCACTTCGCCGAGGGCAACAAGGCGCCCGGCTGGCTCGACGTCCGCTGGTCGCGCCCGACCGGCGACGCGCTCGACAAGGTGGTGGAACGCTTGAAGGCATTGAAGCTCACGCTGCGCAACGCGCCGATGGGGCAGACGCATCCCGAAGGGCAGTGCATCTTCACCGGTGAGCCGTGCGTCGAGCGCGTCTTGGTCGGCCGCGCATATTGAGCGCGGCCGGTCGGCCGGCGTTCGTCGGGTCGGACGGATCATTGATTATCGTGTGCGCCCGCGCGCGCAGGTGACGCGGGCGGGCGCAGCGCCTATCTCTTGGGCGTGCCAAGAAAACCACAAAAGGGCGGCCTGCCGACCCGCGAGCAGATTCTCAACTTC
Source organism: Sphingomonas citricola (assembly GCF_019429535.1). Taxonomy (GTDB): domain Bacteria; phylum Pseudomonadota; class Alphaproteobacteria; order Sphingomonadales; family Sphingomonadaceae; genus Sphingomonas; species Sphingomonas citricola. The sequence goes on from NZ_JAHXZM010000001.1 coordinate 121,543, forward strand.
ATTACGCGATCGGCGCAGCCCGCGGGCAAGCGCGAGATCGCGCGTGCCTTCGCGCTCTCCGCGCAGGAGAAGATCGGGCTCAAGGCGCTGCTCAAGGACATGGCGGACGAGGGGCTGATCGATTCAGCCCCCGGCCGCGCCTTCCACAAGATGGGCGGTGTGCCCAAGGTGACGGTGCTGCGCGTCACCGACGTCGACGATGGCGGCAATGTCTGGGCCGCACCCGAGAAATGGGACAGCGAGGCGCCCTTGCCGCGCATCCGCGTGCGCGAGCAGAAGCGCGGCGCGCTCGGCATCGGCGAGCGTATCCTCGCGCGGACGGAGGAGACGGGCAGCGGAATCACCGCGCACCCCATGAAGGTGCTCAAACCCACCTCGGAGCAGGTCATCGGCGTGCTGCGCGGTGAAGGAGACCGCCTATGGCTACAGGGCACCGACAAGAAGGAACGCCGCGAATATGCGGTGTCGGACGCGGGCGGGGCCGAGGCGGGTGAGCTGGTCACCGCCGAGCTCGCCGGGCGCCCACCGCGCGTCACCGCGCGCGTCGTGCAGCGGCTGGGCGACCCGTTCGCGCCGCGCAGCTTCTCGCTGATCGCGATTGCCAAGCACGGGATCCCCGCTGTGTTCGCGCGCGAGGCGCTCGACGAGGCGGAGCGCGTTGCGCGGCAGCCCCTGGGAGAGGACCGCGAGGATTTGACGCACCTGCCGATCGTCGCGATCGATCCCGCCGACGCGCGCGATCACGACGACGCGGTCTGGGCAACCCCCGACGACGATCCCGAGAACGCGGGCGGATGGCGGGCGATCGTCGCGATCGCCGACGTCAGCTTCTACGTCCGTCCGGGCTCCGCGATCGACCGCGAGGCACGCGCGCGCGGCAACTCGGTCTACTTCCCCGACCGCGTCGTGCCGATGCTGCCCGAAATCCTGTCGGCGGACGTCTGCTCGTTGAAGGAAGGGGAGGACCGCGCCGCGCTCGCCTGCCATCTGCAGGTGACCAAGGCGGGCGCGCTGAAATCATGGCGCTTCACCCGCGCGACCGTCCGGCTCGCCGCCAACATCGCCTACGAGGATGCGCAGGCGACGATCGACGCCGGCGAGGGCACGCAGATCGATGCGCTCCGCCCGCTATGGGATTGCTGGCGCGCGCTGGCCGCGGCGCGCGACAAGCGTGAGCCGCTCGACCTCGATCTTCCCGAACGCCGCGTCGTACTCGACGCGAACGGCCGCATCATGTCGGTCGCCGCGCGCGAGCGGTTGGACGCGCACCGCCTGATCGAGGATTACATGATCGCGGCGAACGTCGCGGCGGCAAAGGCGCTCGAGGCCAAGAAGGCGCCGGTCATGTACCGCGTCCACGAACCGCCCGCGCACGAGAAGCTGGTGGCGCTCAAGGATTATCTCGACACCTTCGGCGTGCCATTCGCGATGGGGCAGGTGATCAAGCCCGCGACATTCAACCGCATCATCGAACGCATCGGTGACGCCGATTTCCGCCCGCAGGTGATGGAGCAGGTGCTGCGCACCCAGACGCAGGCCTATTATGCTCCACTCAACCACGGCCATTTCGGGTTGTCGCTCGGCAGCTACGGCCATTTCACCTCGCCGATCCGGCGCTACGCCGACCTGCTCGTCCACCGCGCGCTCGTCTCGGCGTACGCACTCGGCCCCGGTGGCCTCAACGGCGACGAGAATTTCGAGCATCTGGGCGAGCAGATCAGCAAGCTCGAACGCCGCGCGATGGAGGCGGAGCGCGACACGATCGACCGCTACGTCGCCGCCTTTCTTGCCGAGCGCGAGGGCGAGGTGGTCGAGGTGCGGATCACCGGGGTCACCAATTTCGGCTTCTTCGCCACCGTCGACGGGATCGGCGGCGACGGATTGATGCCGGTGCGTGATCTCGGCGGCGAATATTTCCGCTTCGACGAGGGCGCACGCACGTTGACGGGCGAGCAGAGCGGCGAGCAATACGCGCTCGGCCAGCGGCTCGAACTGCGGCTCGCGGAAGCGAACCCGGTCTCGGGCGCGCTGCGCTTCGAGCTGCCCAAAGGCCGCTTCGCACCACCTTCCGCCTCGCGTCACCGCGGCGGCGGGGGTAAGGAGCGCTCGCCCAACAAGGCCGGACGCGTGCTCAAACGGCGCGGACGACCGGCGAACATCCGCCACGACGGCAAGAAGCGATAGGATCACCACATGGCCCGCGACCCGATGTCCGCCCTGCTCGCGCGTACGCGCGGGCGCGTCGTTGATTATTTCCTCGACGCCGGCGCGACCAAGCCTGACGCCGCGCTCCCCTACGCGCCCAAGGGCCGGCTGGAGACGCGGCTGTTCAAGCGAATGACCGATTTCGGCTTGCTGGTGGAGGTGAAGCAGGGGCGTTTCTGGCTCGACCAGGATCGCTTGTCCGATTTCCGCAAGGAATCGCTCGCGCGCGTGCTCGGCGGGATCGCGCTTGCCGGGTTCGCGGCGGCGGGCGCGATGGCCATCGGCGGATAGGGGCGGGCGGCGCGCTCGGCCACCCGCTCGCGCTCAGTCGGTGGTGAAGGTCATCCCCGCGCGCGCGACCAACCGATTGCGCAGCTTCGCACCCATCAGCGCCCCCGGCGTCCACACGCCGCCCTGGCCCGCGACGTCCTGAACCAAGCAGAGCGCGCTTTCGGCCAGCATCCGGCTGGTGCAGCCGTAACCGGGGTCGCGGTTGCCGGTCACGACCGCGTCGATTCGCTGGCCGTCGTCGTACAGCCCCGCGAACAGCACGTCGAAATGTCCCGCCTCGCGCTCCTCCTTGGTCGGGCCCTCGCCGGGCTTCGGTCCCTTGTCGCCCGCGAACGGGTTGAGCTTCCCCAGTGCCTCGGCCGCCGCACGCCCCATGTCGCCCAGGCCCGTCACCACCATCTCGTCGTAGACGATGTCGCCCCACGGCTGCCCGAGCAGGAAATTGGTGCGGTGGACGTTCTTGGTGTTGATCGGCGCCATCACGAACGGCGCGACCCAGGAATGGAGCGTCGGATCGTATTCGGGGATCAACCCCGACGGCTGGTTCGGCCCCTTGTGCCCCGGCGTCAGCGCGAACGGGTCGGCGAGCAGCGGGATCAGCGAGGGTTTGCGCGCCGCCGCCGCCATCGTCGCCTTCAGGCTCGCCGCCGTACCGCCCGAGAAACCACCCTTCATCTCGCGCACGCGCGCCTTGATCCGCGGCACCGGCTTGCCGAAGCGCGCGCGTGCCGCCTCCTGCAGGGTCAGCACGCCGAGGTCGAACGGGATCGAATCGAACCCGCACGAGAAGACGATCCGTGCCCCGCTCGCCTGCGCGGCGGTGTGGTGCACGTCGATCATCTCGCGCATCCAGCCCGGTTCGCCACACAGGTCGACATAGGCGGTCCCCGTCTCAACGCACGCCGCGACGAGGTCGCTGCCGTAGAGCTGGTACGGACCGACCGTCGTGATGATCACGGTGGCACGCGCGCACATTTCCCGCAGCGAGGCCGGCGCCTCCGCATCGGCGGTGACGAGCGGTACGTCGGCGGGCACGCCCATCTCGGCGCGTACTGCTTCCAGCTTGGCGAGCGAGCGCCCCGCCATCGCCCAGCGCACCCCGCTCGGGTAGGTCTGCGCCAGATATTCGGCGACAAGCCGCCCGGTATATCCCGTCGCGCCGTAGACGATGACGTCGAACTCGCGGCGTTGAACCTGTGACATGCCAGTCTCCCTGTCGTTTCGTCGAGTAGAGCCGACAGGGCGGGGTGAGACAAGTCCGCGTTTACACCGGGTTGCGCGGCGGTGCAGCGCCCGTCATCGTCGGCGTCATCTCGGGCCCGCGTGAGTTTCCACCCGCCCGCTCGGCGAGTAGCCGTTCGGCCGCCGCCAGACCGTCCGCGCTCGCCACCGCGGCGTCGATCGGACGCTGCCCCAGCGCATCGTCGTGAGTGTTCAGAAAGGCGACCGCGGCGTCGCGATTGCCAAACGCGAGGAAGGCGCGCTGCGCGATGCTTCCCTGGCGCGCCGCGGCACCTCGGTCCATCGCGACGCGCGCGGGCCGGAAATGGCGACCGGCGGGCTTGGCGACGGCTCGCTGGGCCTCGGCAGGCTGGGCGGCGGGCGTTTGGGCCTCGTCGCTCAACTGACGCGGTCCAGCATCGAGGGGGCCGCGCCCATCGTCGCGCGAAGCGCCGCGATCCGCGTGCCGTAACCGTGGGCGAGCCCGCGATGCGCGTGGCGCGCCTCGCTCGAGTCGCCCGCCAGCGCGCGCATTAGCGACACCTGATGGCGGTGCAGCAGGTAGTTGAGGTCCATCGAGAAACTCCCTTGTCGTAAGCGGGAGCGCATGGTCTCTCAGCCGCGAGCGCCTACGGTCGGGTTGCTCGCGATACGGATGATATAGGGCATCGGGGGGTTAATAGATAGGCGCGCGCCCCGCCGAGCTCACGCCGCTTCGCTGAATTGCAGGCTGGCGAGCCGTGCGTAGAGGCCGCCGCGCGCAAACAGTGACGCATGATTGCCTTCCTCGACGATGCGGCCCTCGTCCATCACGACGATGCGGTCGGCGGCGCGGACGGTCGCCAGGCGGTGCGCGATAACGATCGTGGTGCGGTCGGCCATCAACCGCTCGAGCGCGTCCTGCACCAGCCGCTCGCTCTCCGCGTCGAGCGCGCTGGTCGCCTCGTCGAGCAGCAGGATCGGCGCGTCGCGCAGCAGCGCGCGCGCGATCGCGACGCGTTGGCGCTGCCCGCCCGACAGCCGCGCGCCGCCTTCGCCCAGGAACGTGTCGAGCCCGTCGGGCAGCGCGCGTAGGAAGTCGGCGGCATTGGCGGCCTCCGCCGCGCGCCAGATCGCGGCGTCGTCGGCGTCCCAGCGGCCGTAGCGCAGATTGTCGCGCGCCGACGTGCCGAAGATCACCGTTTCCTGCGGCACCATCGCGATCCGCGCGCGCACTTCGGCCGGATCGGCATCGCGCAGCGCCACCCCGTCCACGCTGACCGTGCCGGCGGCGGGATCGTAGAACCGCTGGATCAGCTGAAACAACGTCGACTTGCCCGCGCCTGACGGGCCGACAACCGCCACCGTCTCGCCGGGGGCGACCGACAGCGTGAAATCGTGCAGCGCCGCGACGTCGGGGCGCGTGGGGTAGCGGAACTCGACCCCCGCGAAGTCGACGCGACCCTGCGGCGGCCGCGGCAACGCAATTGGATTTGCGGGCGCAGCAATCTCCGGCCGCTCGGCGAGCAACTCCGCCAGCCGCCCCGCCGCGCCCGCACCCCGCAACAGGTCGCCGTAGACCTCGGTCAGCGCGCCGAACGCGCCTGCGACGATCCCGCCGGTTAGCACGAACGCGGCGATCGCGCCGCCCGACAGCCGCCCGGCGGCGACGTCGATCGCGCCTTCCCACATCACCAGCGTGATTGCGCCGAAGACGAGCCCGATGACGATCGCGGTCATGATCGCGCGCAGCAGGATGCGCTGCCTAGCCGCCGCCATCGTCGCCTCGACCGCGTCGCCGAACCGCTCGCCCTCACGGCGTTCCTGCCCGAATGCCTGTACGATCTTCATCGCGCCCAACGTCTCGGTGACGATCGATCCGACGTCGGCGATCCGGTCCTGCGAGGTGCGCGAGTAGGTGCGCACGCGTTTGCCCAGCAACGCGATCGGCGCGATGATCAACGGGATCGCCACCACCAGCAGCCCGGTCAGCTTGGGCGAGATGGTGAACAGGTAGACGAGCCCGCCGACGCTGGTGAAGACGTTCCGCAGCGCGATCGATACCGTGCTGCCGACCACCGTCTCGATCTGTCCGGTGTCCGCGGTCAGCCGGCTGGCGATCTCCGACGGGCGGTTTTCCTCGTAGAAGCGCGGGGTCAGCGTCAGCAGGTGGCCCTGCACCTGCGTGCGGATGTCGGCGACGACACGCTCGCCCAGCCACGACACGAAATAGAAGCGGAACGCGGTGCCGATCGCCAGCACGACGACGATCATCAGCATGTAATGAAACGCCCCCGACACCGCCTCGCTGCTGCCGCCTGCCGCGAAGCCGCGGTCGATTACGCGTTTGAAGCTGTAGGGGATCGCGATCGTCGCCGCAGAGGTGACCGCGAGCGCGAGGCAGGCCGCGGCGATCTGCGCCGGATACCGCCGCGCCGCGCGCCAGACCATGGAGAGATTGCCGATCCGGCGCGAGGGGGCGACCTCGGTCAAAGCGGCGGCGGGGGGTGCGCTGGCCATGCCCCGCGCCCTAGCAGCGCGGCGAAGGTCGCTCAATCGCCCCGCGCCCGGCAGCGCCGTCCCGCGAGGAGATCGCGAGGTACCCCCGCACCATGCAACGCCATTGTGCGCCGCAGCGTTTCCGCTACATCAGATACTCCCCGTCGCGGGGCGAAAGGCATACCCGATGTTCTACGACGCCTACGAACTGCAACGCTCCTGGCTCTCCTCCGCCAGTGCGCTGGCGACGGCGACCGCCGGCTGGCTCAACGATCCGGCAAACCCATTCGCCTATCTGGGCGGTGGACCGGTGATGGCGAGCGCGCTGGAGGTGTTCGCGCACGCGAGCGCGTCGCGCGGCAAGCCGGCGTTCGGGCTCCACGCGACCGTCATCGATGGACGCGAGGTTGCGGTGACCGAGGAGGTCGTCGTCGCGCGGCCGTTCGGCGACCTGAAACGCTTCCGCCGCGAGGGTGTCGAGGGCGGGCCCAAGCTCTTGATCGTCGCGCCGATGTCGGGGCATTTTGCGACGCTGTTGCGCGGCACGGTGGAGCGGATGCTGCCCTTCGCCGACGTCCATATCACGGACTGGCACGACGCGAAGAACGTGGCACTGGACCAGGGCCGTTTCGACCTTGACGATTACGTCGACTATCTGATCGCGTTTCTCGAGGCGATGGGTTCGAACGAGGGGCAGGGCGGCACGCACATGCTCGCGGTCTGCCAGCCCTCGGTGCCGAGCCTCGCGGCGGTTGCGGTGATGAGCGCGGACGCGAATCCAGCGCGGCCGAAGTCGCTCACGATGATGGGCGGCCCGATCGACACGCGCGAGGCGCCGACCGCGGTGAACACACTCGCGACCGAACGGCCGTTCGCCTGGTTCGAGCAGAACGTGATCGCGACGGTGCCCGCGTGTCATCCCGGCGCCGGCCGCCGCGTCTATCCGGGCTTCCTGCAACTCACCGGCTTCATGTCGATGAACCTGGGCAACCACATGCTGAGCCACTGGGAGATGTTCAAGCATCTGGTTCAGGGCGACGGCGCCAGCGCGCAGGCGACCAAGGATTTCTACGACGAATATCGCTCGGTCGCGGACATGACCGCGGAATTCTACCTCCAGACGATCGACGTGGTGTTCCAAGAGCACAAGCTGCCTAGGGGCATGATGACGCACCGCGGACGCGCGATCGATTTGGGCGCGATCACCGACGTAGCGCTGCTTGCGATCGAGGGCGAGCGCGACGATATTTCCGGACTGGGGCAGACCAAGGCGGCGCTGACGCTCGCGACCAACCTGCCCGAGGACAGAAAGCGTTATCTGATGGCCGAAGGTGTCGGCCATTACGGTATCTTCAACGGCTCGAAATGGCGCGACCGCATCGCGCCGGTGGTGGAGCAGTTCATCACCGCCAACGCCTGACATGACAAAAGCCGGCCGCGGTGTTCGCGGCCGGCTCCTGCCTCACTTCTGGCGTGGCTTAGGCGTTCGAATTCTCGGCCGTCGTCTCGACCTTTGCGTGGCTGCCTTCCTCACCGGCCTTGATCGTGCCGCCGAACAACTGCTTCACCTTGCCGGTGATGCTCATGTCGGTTTCCCACAGCTCGGCGCTGTCGACGTCGACCTGGAGCAGTGCGAGGTTCGGATCTTCCTTGCCGCCCGGAAACCATGCCTCGACCTGATTATTCCACAGCTTGTCGATCAGCGCGCGATCGTTGTTGATGCGGCCGCGTCCGCTCAGGCAGGCGAAGAAATCGTGCCCCTTCGACACGAACTGCACCATCAGCTTGTCCTTGCCGGCGACGCGATTGTCCTTGCCGATGAAGAAAAACAAGGTGTCGACCTGATCCTCGTCGAGCTGCACCGCCAGCGGCTCGCTGTGCGTGCTGCCGTCCGCCGGGCCGACCATCAGGTACGGGCTCTCGTCCATCTTCTTCCACATGTCGGTCTTGAGCTTCTTGGGATCGGTGTTGGCGTCGGCCATCGTCGTCTCTCCTAATTGAAGGCGTCGGCGGGAGAACGAGGCGCGGCAGGGTTGGTTGCGCGGGCGTATCGGACCTGCTTGGATGATCGGTGGCGGCATGGTCGCCGCCGAACCTGCAGAAAGGACAGCCAATGACGGTTGCCGATCTGTGCCTGGTCCTGTGTCTGATGATCGCCTTCGCTACCTTGGTGGTGAAAGTGATCGAAGTGGCCCGCAAGGACTAACACATGGGCGGGGTTCGGGCTGCAACCCGGACCCCAAACGTGAAAAGAGCCGGCCGCTGCAACGGCCGGGGCTCCTACAGAAAGGCGCCAATGACGTCGCCGGATCAATAGATAGCGTATTGATCCTGACGCTTCAATTACAGAACCTCGAATAATCCGGCCGCGCCCATGCCGCCGCCGATGCACATCGTGACGACGACGTACTTCGCGCCGCGACGCTTGCCCTCGATCAGCGCGTGGCCGGTCATGCGCGCGCCCGACATGCCGTAGGGGTGGCCGATCGAGATCGCGCCGCCGTTGACGTTGAGCAGTTCGTCGGGGATGCCAAGCTTGTCGCGGCAGTAGAGCACCTGCACCGCGAAGGCCTCGTTCAGCTCCCAGAGCCCGATGTCGTCCATCTTGAGGCCGTTGCGCTCGAGCAGCTTGGGGATCGCGAAGACGGGGCCGATGCCCATCTCGTCGGGCTCGGTGCCCGCCACTGCCATCCCGACGTAGCGGCCGAGCGGGGTCAGGCCCTTCTTCGACGCGACGCTCTCCTCCATCAGTACGCTCGCCGACGCGCCGTCCGACAGCTGCGACGCATTGCCCGCGGTGATGTTGAGGTCGGGGCCGAGCACCGGCTTCAACGACTTCAGGCCTTCCAGCGTCGTGTCGGCGCGGTTGCCCTCGTCCTTCGACAGCGTGACTTCCTTGTAGGAAACCTCCTTGGTCTCCTTGTCCGTCACCGCCATCGTCGCGGTCACGGGGACAATCTCGTCGTCGAACTTGCCCGCAGCTTGCGCCGCGGCCGTGCGCATCTGCGACTGGTAGCCGTACTCGTCCTGCGCGTCGCGGCTGATGCCGTAACGCTTGGCGACCACTTCCGCGGTCTGGAGCATTGGCATGTAGATGTTCTTGTGCATCGCCAGCAGCTCGGGATCGGGCGCGACGCGCATTTGCGGGGTCTGGACGAGGCTGATCGAATCGACGCCGCCGCCGATCGTCACGTCCATGCCGTCCACCACGACCTGCTTCGCCGCGGTGGCGATCGCCATCAGCCCGCTCGCGCACTGGCGGTCGACCGACATGCCCGACACGGTCGTCGGCAGCCCGGCGCGCAGTAGCGAGGTGCGTGCGATATTGCCCGCCTGGTGGCCCTGCTGGAGCGCGGAGCCGAACACGACGTCGTCGATTTCACCGCCGTCGATCTTCGCGCGCTCGACCGCGGCCTTGATCGCGTGGCTCGCGAGCGTCGGCGAGGGCAGATTGTTGAACGCACCGCGGTAGGCGCGGCCGATCGGGGTGCGGGCGGTGGAGACAATAACGGCGGAACGCATGGGCGAGCCTTTCAGAAGACGAAGTTGAGGAAGTTGAGGTCGGGGCGCGGTGTCAGTTGAAAACCTGCGTGATCCATTCGGCGATCATCGCGGGCTTGTCGGAGCCTTCGATCTCGACCGTGGTCTCGGTGGTGTATTGATATTGCCCCGGGCGCTTCTCGTCGAACTGGACGATCTTGGAGCGGCCGCGGACGCGCGAGCCCGAGGGGACGGGCGCGAGGAAGCGGACTTTGTTGCCGCCGTAATTGACCCCCATCTTCACCCCGTCGAGCCGCGGCGCGTCGGGCGTCTTGGCGGCGAGCTGCGGCAGAAGCGACAGGGTGAGGAACCCGTGCGCGATCGTGGTGCCGAACGGCGTCAGTTTCGCCATCTCGGGGTTCACGTGGATGAACTGATGGTCGCCGGTCGCGTCGGCGAACTTGTTGATCATGTCCTGCGTCACCTCGACCCAGTCGGAAACGCTTTCCTGGCCGATGCTGGCTTTCATCTCGTCTGCGGTCACGACGATTTCCCCTTGGGCTACGACACGCTAAAGCACGGCGGAAGCGCCGCGCTGCACTGCGGCACTGCATAAGCGCGGGGTGCACCATCCCGCAAGTGGTCCACGAACCGGAAACATGAACATGTCCTCTGCCGTAGCGTCAGCATCCCGCGAATCCATGCGTCGCCTGCACCGCGCGAGCGAACCGGATGTTCTAAAACCGCTGCTCGCGCGCGCGGCGCTCACGCCTGATTCGCGCGAGCGGGTGATGGACACCGCCTCGGGGCTGCTCGCCGACCTGCGCGCGGCGCAGTCGCGCGGCTGGGTGAACCAGTTTCTGCAGGAATATCGCCTCAATTCGTCCGAGGGCGTCGCGCTGTTGAGCTTGGCCGAGGCGTTCCTGCGCGTGCCCGATCCCGAGACCGCCGATCTCCTCATCTCCGACAAGCTCGGCGAGGCGAACTGGCGCAGCCACGCGGGTCAGTCGAACAGCCGCCTCGTCAACACCGCGACCTGGGGGCTGGTCGTCGGCCGCGCGCTGGTCGGCGAAGGCGAGGCGGGGCCGTTGAAGCGCCTACTTAGCCGCGCGGGTGAGCCGTTCGTGCGCCAGGCGGTCGGCGCCGCGATGAAGATGATGGGCGAGATCTTCGTGATGGGACGCACCATTGACGAAGCGATGCGCCGGATGAAGAAGCCCGACAACCGCGGCTTCACCGCTAGCTTCGATATGCTGGGCGAGGCCGCGCGCACGACCGCGGATGGCGAGCGTTACTTCAAGGCTTACGTCGACGCGATCGACGCGGTCGGGCGTGACCCCGCTGCCGGCCATTCGATCTCGGTCAAGCTCTCCGCACTCCACCCGCGCTACGAGGTCGCCCAATGGGACGAGTGCGTGCCCGCGCTGACCGAGATGCTGGAGGCATTGGCGGTGCAGGCGGCGGGCAAGGGCATCGCGCTGACCGTCGATGCGGAGGAGAGCGAGCGGCTCGACATGAGCCTCGACATCATCGGCAATGTCGCAGCGCTCCCGTCGCTCAACGGCTGGGACGGGTTCGGTATGGCGGTCCAGGCCTATGGCAAGCGTGCGCGCCCCGTCGTCGCCTGGGCGAACGAGCTCGGCCGCGTCATGAACGTGCGGCTGGTCAAGGGCGCTTATTGGGACAGCGAGATCAAGCGCACGCAGGTCGAGGGGCTCGAGGACTATCCACTGTTCACGCGCAAGGCGTCGACCGACGTCAGCTATCTGGCGGTCGCGCGCGACATGCTCGACGCGCCCAACATTCGCCCAGCCTTCGCCAGCCACAATGCGCTGACCGTCGCGACGATCGTCGAATGGGCGGGCAATAGCCGCGATTTCGAGTTTCAGCGCCTCCACGGCATGGGCGACGGGCTGTACGAGCGACTGGTCCGCGACAACGGCTATCATTGCCGCATCTACGCGCCCGTCGGCGGTCACCGCGACCTGCTCGCCTATCTCGTCCGGCGCTTGCTCGAGAATGGCGCGAACTCGAGCTTCGTCCACCAACTCGCCGACGCGCGGCTGACCGAGGACGAGATCCTCGCCGATCCGGTGACCAAGATCGCCGCGCTCGGCGGCGCGCGCCACGGATCGATTCCGCTGCCGGTCGACCTGTTCCGCGCCGCCGACGGGCACCGCAACTCGATGGGGATCGACCTTGCCGAGCGCGACGTGCTGGCGGCGACGACCAAGGCGGTGCGCGCGCCCGTCAACCTGTCGGTTGCGCCGGTCAGTCCGGAGGCGGTGCGGGGCGCGGTGTCGCGCGCGCACGCCGCTTTCCCCGCGTGGCGTGCGACCCCGGTCGAGGCGCGTGCCGATTGCCTCGACCGCCTCGCCGATCTGCTCGAACGCCACCGCGACGAATTGATGGCGATCTGCGTTCAGGAAGCGAAGAAATCGATCGCCGACTCGATCGGCGAGGTGCGCGAGGCGGCGGATTTCTGCCGCTATTACGCGATGCAGGCGCGTGCCAAGATGCAGCCGATCGAGCTTCCCGGGCCGACGGGCGAGCGCAACATGCTCCACATGGATGGGCGCGGTGTCTGGGCGACGATCGCGCCGTGGAACTTCCCGCTCGCGATCTTCCTGGGCCAGGCCGTCGCCGCGCTCGTGACGGGGAATACCGTGGTCGCCAAGCCCGCGCCGCAGACCCCCGCGATCGCCCGCCGTGCGGTCGAGCTGGCGCACGAGGCGGGCATCCCCGTCGACGCGCTGATCCTGGTGCCGGGCGGGCCCGAGGTCGGGGCCGCGCTGACCGCGGACGCGCGCGTGCAGGGCGTCGCCTTCACCGGATCGACCGCGACCGCGAAGAAGATCGCGCGTGGCCTGCTCGACGACGATGCGAGGCCGATCGTCCCGCTGATCGCGGAAACGGGCGGGATCAACGCGATGATCGTCGATTCGACCGCGCTGCCCGAGCAGGTGGTCGCCGACGTCGTCACCAGCGCGTTCCGCTCGGCCGGGCAGCGCTGCTCGGCGCTGCGCCTGCTGCTCGTGCAGGAGGATATCGCCGACGGGCTGATCGAGATGCTGTCAGGCGCGATGGACCTGCTGACGCTCGGCGATCCGTCCGATCCCGCGACCGACGTTGGCCCGGTGATCGACCGCGACGCCTATGACCGGCTGATGGGGTACCGCGACAGCGTGCGCGAACGCTGGGTCAAGACGATCGACGCGCCCGCCGATGGCCTGTTCGTCCCCCCGACGCTAATCCGGCTCGGCTCGATCGAGGACCTGAACCGCGAATGGTTCGGCCCCATCCTCCACGTCGCGACGTGGAAGGCGGGCGAACTGGAGCAGACGATCGCGCGGGTGAACGCGAAGGGCTATGGCCTGACGATGGGGCTCCACAGCCGCATTGCGCGCGCGGCCGAGGTGACCGAGGGGCTGGCCGCGGTCGGCAACCTCTACATCAACCGTTCGATGATCGGCGCAGTCGTCGGCTCGCAGCCGTTCGGCGGTGAGGGGCTGTCGGGGACGGGGCCGAAGGCGGGCGGCCCGCATTATCTCTACCGCTTCTGCGCCGAGCGCGCGGTGTCGGTCGACACGACCAGCGCGGGCGGCAATGCGACGCTCCTCAGCCTCGACGAAGGCGGCATCTGACGCGGATACGACAACGGCCGGGCGTCACGAGGACACCCGGTCGTCGCCACGTTCGTTTAGATCAGGCGATCAGCGGCACTTGACGTTGCCGCGGTCGATCGAACGGCCCAGCAGCGCACCCGCGCCACCGCCCGCGAGCGTGCCGAGCGTGCCGCCGCCGACGAGGTTGCCGAGCAGCGCGCCACCGACGCCGCCGACGACTAGGCCGGTCGTGCCGTCGTTGCGCTTGCAATAAGCGCGGCCGTCGCGCCCGCGGTAGATGCGATCCTCGCGGCCCAGGCGACGGTCGTCGCCGCGGCGCGCGCGGTAGCTGTCGCGCGGGTTCCAGTTGCGGTCGCCGTCGCGCCAATTGTAGTCGCGGTCACCGCGCTGCGCGGCGGCGGGGGCGATCGCCATCGGTGCGGTCATCGAGGCGATCGCGGCGAGCGAGAACAGGGCGTTGCGGATCATTGGTCGGTCTCCTTCGTCGCATTGAACGCCGAACGGCCGCGCAGGGTCCATCGCCCGCGCTTCTTGCCAGCGCGCGGCGACCGGCTATCTATGACGGGGCCCCGGCGGAGATTTACATGAACGATTTCAACGAACAGGAACGTGCGCGTCTGGCAAGCCTGTTCCGGCTGAACGTCGTCGACCAACCGCCCAATGCCCTGCTCAACGAGCTGGCAGAGGTAGCGGCTCTCGCGCTCGATTGTCCGATCGCGATCATCAGCCTGGTGGGCAAGGACCAGATCTGGCTCAAGGCCTCGCCCGGGATCACCGGCATCGACCGGCTCGCGCGCGACGAGGGGCTGTGCGGGTCGGCGGTGATGCAGGACGATCCCTGGGTGGTCGAGAATGCGGCGATCGACGTCCGCACGCTCACCAATCCGCTCGTCGCGGGTGATTTCGGGCTGCGCTTCTACGCCGGCGTGCCGCTCAAGGGGTCGGACGGCCACAATCTCGGCATGCTCGCCGCGATCGATGCCGCCCCCCGGACAGTTAGCGAGCGCGAACTGTTGATCCTGACCAAGCTGGCGGAGGTGGTCGTTCAGCTGATCGAGCGCCGGCTGGAGGAGCGGCTGCTCGCGCCGATCACATCGGACGCGTGACCTGCTCGAGTGTCGCCGCGGCCTTGCGCGTCAACAGCGCGCCGCGCGCGACCGGGCCGTCGGGGGTTCCGATCAGCAGCGCCTCGATGCTGACCAGCCCCTCGTCGACGAGCGCGCCGATCGCCTGGACGTAAAGGCGGTCGTCTTCCCCGGTGACTAAGCCCAGCATCGCGGGCGAGAGATCGGTCGGCTGCGGCCAGTTGATGTGCAGCACCCGCAGCACCGCGCCCGTGATCGCCGCCTGTTGCAGCGTGTCCTGGAGCGGGGCGCCGGTCATAATCCACTATCTACATAGTGGAAATGTCACGGCGCGAAAGAGGCGTCGTTTCCGCTGTGTCAAGATTCCGTAGCGTCAACCGGTCCCGAAGCGGCCGGACGTGCGCGCGGGTCGACCAGGCGCCCGTCGGGTGCGGCGAGGTAATTGACCTGCATCGGATAGGCGATGACCAGACCCTCCTCGTTGCAGCGTCGCAGGATTGCGATGCCGGTGCGGTGGCGGCCGTTATAGGCTTCGGTGAAATCGGCCGACGGGCTGTCGAACTGCACGTCGAAATCGAGGCTCGACGCGCCGAATTGGAAGAAACCGCAACGAACGTACGTCATTCCTGACGCTTCGATCACTTCCTTCATCATCTCGGGAAAGCGGTCGAGCTTGTCGGGCGGGGTTTCGTACGCGAGCCCGATCGTGAATTTCGACCGCCGCCGCTCGCGCACCGTGTTGTTCTGGATTTCTTTGTCGAGCAGATTCTTGTTGCTGATGACGCGCAGCTCGCCGTCGATGCCGCGGATACGCGTCGACTTGAGCCCGATCTCCTCGACGTTACCCGAGGTGCTGTCGTAGGTGACTGCGTCGCCGCGGCGGAACGGGCGGTCGAAGATGATCGCGAGCGCGGCGAACAGGTCGGCGAAGATCCCCTGCGCCGCCAGGCCGATCGCGATGCCGCCGACGCCCAGCCCCGCGACCAGCCCGGTCACGTTGACGCCGAGATTGTCGAGCACGACGACGAAAGCGATCGCGAAGACGCCGAAGCTGACCAGCAGGCGGATCAGCCCCATCGCGCTGCCCAGCGCCTCGCCCCCGATATGCTCGCCACGCGTCCGGTGCTCGATCGCGCCCAGAATGATCTCACGCGCCCACACCGCGACCTGGAACACCGCAGCGACGGTGAACAGGAAGGTGACGGTCGACGCGACGTCGGCGGGCGCCCCTGCGTAACCGACGACCAGCTTGGCCGACAGCATGACGATGAAGAAGCCGTGCGTCCGCTCCACCGCGCGGCCGAACACCGCCGACCAGCCAGTGCCCGTGCGGCTGCGCGCGACGATGCGGGGGCCGAGCCCGCGCAGCCAGAACAGCGCCGCGGCGACCGCGATCCCTGCGCCGATCCCGATCAGGATCTGCAACCAGTGCGTGTGGAGCCACGACAGGCTCGAATTGATCAAGCTCTCGGCCTGATCCTGGACGCGCGCGGTGTCGATCGTCGGCTTGCGGGCGGCGGCGGCGGCAGCAGCGGTGTTGTTGGTGGTCATGCGTCTTTCGATGTTCGCCCGAGAAAACCTCAGGCCGCCTCGGCGGCCTCGTGCTCGGTGCTCAGGAATGCGATCAGCCCGCGCTCGGCACGGCTGAGATACGCGGTGGCGCGCGGCAGCTTGAGCTGGCTGCGGAACGCCGCTTGCGCCGCCCTGCTCTTGCCGAGCTCGATCAGGTCGGGGTGGACGTAGGATTTGCGCGCGATCGACGGCGTATTGCCAAGCCGTTCGACCACGGGTTCCAGCATCGTCTTCAACGTGATCGGTGCGTCGGCCTCGGCCAGCGTCTCGAACGCGACCACGCTCGCGCCCCAGGTGCGGAAATGCTTGGCGCTGAAATCCTCGCCCATTGCTTCCTTGATGTACGCGTTGACGTCGGACGAGGTGATCGGGCGCGGCTCGCCGTCGGCGTCGACGTACTGGAACAGCTTCTGCCCCGGCAGGTCCTGGCACCGTTTGACGAATTGCGCGAGGCTGCGGTCGGTGATCGTCAGCACCCGCTCCTTGCCGGATTTGGCGCGGTACTTGAGCTTCAACGTCTTGCCCGCGATCCGCGCGTGGCGATCGCGCAGCGTCGTCAGCCCGAAACTCTTGTTGGTGCGGGCATAAGTCTCGTTGCCGATCCGCAGGTTATGCGTGTCGAGCAGCTTCACCACCGCGGCCAGCGTGCGGTCCTTATCGTGGCGGCGGTGCGCCAGATCCTCCGCCATCCGCCGCCGCAGCTTGGGCAGTGCCAGCCCGAAGCTGACGCATTTCGAATATTTCGCCGCTTCCTGCGCGGCGCGGAATTCGGTGTGGTAGCGATATTGCTTGCGACCCTTCTCGTCCCAGCCGACCGCCTGGACGTGACCGAACGGGTCGAGGCAGAACCATGCGTCGGTATAGGCGGGGGGCAGGCCGATCGCGTTCAGCCGGTCGATCTCGTCGCGGTCGGTAACGCGCTCGCCCGTGGGCGTCCAATAGCTCCATTTGCCACCGCGCGTTTTCCTGCGCGTGATGCCGGGCTCGCTGTCGTCACAATAGTTGATCGTCGCCGTCACGCTGGCGCTCGCCTCCTCATACCATTCGCTAATGCGTGCGTCGGGGCTTCGTTCCCGGAACGAGCACGTGGGGGCGGGGGTTGAAGCAGACCCTTTCCGACGGAGTTTCCGACATGGCCGATCTTTCATCCCTGCGCGTGCTGATGCTCGCGACCGACGGTTTCGAGGAAGCCGAGCTGTTCGAACCACGTCAGGCGCTGCTCGACGCGGGCGTCGCGGTGACCCTCGCCTCGATCAGGACCGACCCGATCCAGGGCGTCGTCAACGACAGCGAGAAGGGCAAGACGATAACCCCCGACACGACGCTGGACGAGGTCGACACCGAGGAGTTCGACGCGCTGGTGCTGCCGGGCGGGGTGGGCAACCCCGACAAGATGCGCCTGCAGGAGCGCGCGCTCGAGATCGTCGAGGAGTTCATGGACGACGACAAGATCGTCGCGGCGATTTGCCACGCGCCGTGGCTGCTGGTCGAGGCCGACGTGGTCGACGGACGTCAGGTGACGAGCTGGCCCTCGGTCCGCACCGACCTCGAGAATGCGGGCGCGGACGTCGTCGACGAACAGGTCGTGGTCGACGAGAATCTGATCACCAGCCGCAAGCCCGATGACATCCCCGCGTTCAACAAGGCGATCATCGACGCGCTGACGCGAGTCGCTGCGGGCGAGGACGCCTGAACCGCGGCGCCCTGGCCGGGCGGCGGCACTGCCGTCATTCGGCCGGGGCGAGCGTCCGGCGGGGCCCCGCACGGTTCAGCACGCGCTGCGCGGGCCGCTCGACATAGCGGTAGAGGAACGCCGAGGCGGCGAGCACCAGCAATAGGTAACTCGCCACAAGCATCGGGCCGACCGGCCCGGGCACGCGGACGAAGACGAGCTGGAACAGCTTCCACAAGATGTAGTGCGACAGATAGGTCGCGTAGCTGATCTCCCCCAGATAATGCACCCAGCGCCACTCGAGCGGATTGCGGCGCCGGCCCGCGGTCAACGCGGCGACGAGCAGCAACGCAGCGAACCCCGCGGGGACGACCAGCGGCTCGGGTGCGCCGCCGCCCCACGCGACGAGCAGCGCGGCCGCGGCGGCGACGGGCACAATCACCGGTGGACGGCGCAGGTAGAGCGCGGCGACCGATGTGCCCGCCGCGAACTCGCACAGGCAGCGCACCACGCCGAAGCGCGGGATATCGTGGCCGAGCGACGCGACGCCGGCCATCGCGGCATACAGGATGCCGAGCGCCAGCACGATCAGCGCGACCAACGTGCCGCTGGCGCGCGCGCGCCAGTCGACCGCGGCGGCGAGCAGTGGAAACAGCAGGTAGGCGGCTAGCTCGCAACTGATCGACCACGCCGGGTAATTCCACCGCAGCGGATCGGCGAGGCCCCAGTTCTGCATCAGCAACAGATGCGCGGGCAGGTCCTGCAATCGGAATGCGGCGTCGCTGCGCCCGGTCAGCGCGTAGAGCAGTGCCAGCGTCATCGCGACGCCCAGCATCGCGAGATGGAGCGGCCAGACGCGCGCGACGCGTTTCTGCCAAAAGCGCATGGCCGTTGCCACGCCGCCGCCGCCATGCAGCCGCTCGCCCCAGCTCAGCCAGATGACGACCCCCGACAGCAGGAAAAAGAAGTCGACCGCGAGATACCCCTTCGCCAGCACGCGCTCGGCGGCGGGGGGCAGTCCCGCGATCGCGCCGCGTAGATGGTAGAGCACGACCAGCCACGCGGCGAGCCCGCGCACCCCGGTCAGCGCCCGCAACTCGCTCATACGCACGCCTCGTTCACGCGGGCTCCGCCTGCGCGCGCGACCGGCGCACGATGCCGGGCGCGGTCTCCTCGGCACGACGGCGCGCGAGATAGGTGTCGAGCCCGATCTGCGCGCCGATCAGCATGTACACGAACGACTGGAACGCGACCGCGATGAACGCGGCGCCGAACAGATAGACGACGTGCGCGCTCTGCAACCCGGCGGCGAGCGACCCCGCCCAGGCGAAATCGCCTTTCTTGTAGCGGCGGCGCAACACCTCCATCCGCACCAGCCCAATCAGGTTGATCAGCAGCCACAACCCCAGCCCGACATAGCCCTGCTCGCCCAGCATCTCGAAATAGGCGCTGTGATAGCCGCGCGACTTGTCGGTCACCGTGCTCGTGCGTACCGACCCGTCGGGCATCGTCTTGACGATGTCATACCGGATGCGGTTGCCGCGATACGCCTCGAACCCGCCGCCGAAGGGGTGCGTCTTCGCGTAGTCGATTGTCCATTTCCACACCGCGACGCGCGTCGAGGCCGATTCGTCGGCGTCGTGGTTCTGGATCGTGCTCATCCGGTTGCTGAACGACGCGGGCAGGAACGGCACCGCGACGACCCCCGCGGCGGCGATCAGCGACAGGTACATCACCTTGCGCTTCACGTTGCGCAGCGACAGCAGCGCGACGAGCACGATGCAGATCAGCCCCGTCCGCGTCGAGGTGCCGACCGGGATCAGCAGGCAGGCGAAGATCAGCGCGAGACAGAACAGCCGCACACGGTTGTCGGGCGGAAAGATCGTGCCGTACCGCATGAACCAAGCGATCAGCGGGATGATCGCGATCGCGACGGTCGAGATCGTGCTGCCCTCGTACAGCCCCGAATTGTTGTCGACCATCAGGTTCAACTGGCCGTAGCCGCCGCCGCCCGCCAGCGTCTTGATCCCGCCGACGATGATGATCGACGCTGCCGACAAAATCATGAACAGCAGCAGCGCCTCCATCCTCAACCGCGTGCGCAGCGTGAGCGGCAGGAACGCGGCGAAGAACAGGGTGCGCGACACCCACTCCCATTTCTCCTGCGCTTCGACCGGGAAATCCGCTGCGAGCTTCGTCGCGAAACAGTACAGCATCAGCACGAGGATCAGCGCCTGGCGCGGCGCGAACCGGCTGTCCTTCTTGTCGTCGGTCAGCGCCCAGCCGCCCAGCATCAGCACCGCTGCGATCAACGAGATCGGCACGCTGTTGAGCAGGTAATAGGTCAACCGCTGCGGCGAGATGATGTCGATATAGACATAGGCGAGCACGAACAGGAACGGGCGGCGAAAGCCCGTCCCCCACAGGGCCAGCAGAAAGGCGATGAACGCGAGATCACGCACGGCGGCGGCGGCGCTCCACGGCGTCCTGCGGTTTCGCTTCGCGATCGAGATCGGGCCGACGCAGCAGCAGCACCGCGGCCAGCATCATCAACCCGTGCGCGATCAGGAGCGCGAAATTGTCGATCATCGCCGCGGAATCCTCATGCCGGCGGCCATACGCGCGGCGCGGTTGACGCGGCGTTAAACCTGACTGGGGCAGGAGGGGGTATCATGCGGATCCTCCATGTCCTCGACCACGGCCTGCCGCTGCAGAGCGGCTACACCTTTCGCACGCGCGCGATCCTCACCGCGCAGATGGCGCGCGGGTGGCAGGTCGCGGCGGTCACCGGCGCGCGGCAGGGGGCGACGGCGCTGGCGGAGGAAACCGTCGACGGGATCGACTTCTTTCGCACCATGCCGCCGGGCAAACTGCCCGCGCCGCTTGGCGAATTGCGCGAGATCGCGGCACTCGCCGCCCGCCTCGATGAGGTGGCGGAGCGCTTCCGTCCCGACGTGCTCCACGCGCATTCGCCGGTGCTGGGCGGGCTCGCTGCGCTGCGCGTTGCGCGTCGTCGGGGCTTGCCGCTGCTCTACGAAATCCGCGCCTTCTGGGAGGATGCAGCGGTTGGCAACGGGACGGGGCGAGAGGGGAGCGCGCGCTACCGCGCGACGCGTGCGCTCGAGACGTGGCTGTGCCGCCGGGCCGACGCGGTCGCGGTGATCTGCGACGGGCTGCGCGGCGACCTGATCGTGCGGGGCATCGCACCTGCGAAGATCATCGTGTCGCCCAACGGCGTCGACCTGACGCTGTTCGGCACCCCGCCCGCGCGCGACGCAGCACTCGCCGCGGAATTGGGGCTCGGCGACGAGGTGATCGGCTTCATCGGCAGCTTCTACGACTACGAAGGTCTGGACGACCTGATCGCCGCGATGCCCGCGCTGGTGGCGGCGCGACCCGGCGCGCAATTGCTGCTGGTCGGCGGCGGGCCGATGGAGCCGGCACTGCGCGCGCAGGCCGCGGCCTCGCCGGTCGCGCCGCAGATCCGCTTCGTCGGGCGCGTGCCGCACGCCAAGGTCGAACGTTACTACGGCCTCGTCGACGTGCTCGCCTATCCGCGCAAGCGGATGCGGTTGACCGACCTCGTCACGCCGTTGAAGCCGCTGGAGGCGATGGCGCAGGAACGGATCGTCGCCGCGTCCGACATCGGTGGCCACCGCGAACTGATCCGCGACGGCGACACCGGCACGCTGTTCGCCCCCGACGATCCCGCCGCGATTGCCGCGGCGCTCGCGGGGCTGCTCGCCGATCGATCCGAATGGCCCGCCCGGCGGCGGCGCGCGCGCGCCTTTGTCGTGGCCGAGCGTAACTGGTCGTCAAATATTGCGCGCTACGACCCCGTTTACCACGAACTCGCGAACGCGCGGCAGGACCAAGCATGGCAAGCACATTCCCCCTTGAACGCGTGAGGCATTATGTCGCGCCCGCGATCGCGCTGCTGATCGGGCTCGGCGTCGCGGTCGGCATCGCCACGGTGCCGAGCGACGTGCTGAACGCCGCGGTCGACCGCGCCGGGTTCGCGAGCGTGCTGCCCGCTGCCGCATCACCGATCGGCACCACCGGGCGCACGATCCTGGCGCTGGTCGCAGGCGCATTGATCGCCGCGTGCGGGTTTGCGCCGCAGGGCAAGGCGTGGCTGGTTGCGCGGCTCGATGCCTTCGCGCGCGCGCCGCGCACGATCGTCGATGGCGACGAGGAGCCCGCACCCGTCGTGCGCCGCGCCGACGCGCATCCCGACGCGCCGCCACGCCGCCCGATCCGCGCCGCGAGCGACCTGGGCGATCCGCTGCCGATTTTCGGCGAGGAGGACCAGCGCTCCGCCCCGCTGCCCCCGCCCGCGGAGCAGCCGCTCCCCGCCGACCTCGACCGCCCGCTCGCCGATTTCGACCCCGCCGCGGTGCCGCTGCGCCCGATGGCGCCGGCAGAGCCGCTCCCGCCGCTCGTCCGCCGCGCCGATCCGCCCGCGCCGGGGCCCGAGTCGTTCGCTCACCAGGAGGAACCGGCCGCGTGGGCGAAGCAGGTCGCCGAGCCGCAGGCCGACGCGACTGGCTGGGGCGACGAGGCCGAATGGACCGAATGGGTCGAGGACGATCGCCGCAACGCATCGCCGCCGCCAGCCGTCGCGTCGGCACCGGTCGAGGTAGGCGCGATGCAACCGGCTCGGCGCGACGACGACGCGGTCGCTTCGCCACCGCCAGCGCCGGCGGCACCGCGCCTTGTGGTACCCGACACCCAAATGCCGCCCGAGCCCGCGGATACGGTCGAGGACGACTCGATCGCGGGGCTGCTCGCACGACTGGAACGCGGTGCCGCGCAGCGGCGGATCGTCGTGGCATCGGGCGCAGCCGCGTCGCAGATGCCCCCCGCCGCGACCCAGATGCAACCAGCCTCGCCACCGTCCGGCGACGCAGACCCCGCCGCGCCGCCCGCGCCGGTGTCACTCGACGACACGCTCCAGCGCCTGCGCCGCCTCGCCGCGGGTTGATCAGGCGAGCGCCACCGTCACGCCTTCCAGTCGGAAATGCGCGGCGTCGCCCGCACTCTCGCGCGCGCTGACGCGGAGTTCGGCAACGACGTGACCGGGCACGGCGACGTCGTCGTCGCGCAACGTGGCGAGCCACGCGTCGAGCGCGTCGCCGCGCGCGCCGCATGCCTCCACCACGTGACGCGCGCCGGTGAAGGTCGCGGAGCGCCACTCGCGCGCGGCGTGTGACGCGATCGTGATCGGCGCACCCGCACGCCGCGCCGACGCGCACAAGGCGCGCTCCAGCCGCTCGGCCGCGCGCATCAGCGCTGCTCCATCATCGCGGTGACGCGCGCGCAGATGCTCGGTCCGGGTACGCGGCCGCGACGCAGGTCGTGGACCAGACGGGGGTCGCGCACCGCCAGCCGTCCGAACTTCGTCTCAGGCATGCCGGTGTGGCGCAGGTATCGGTCGATGTCGGTCAGCAAGGTCATGGCACTCCCCCAGGGTCGCTACTCACAGGTCAAAAAATCACGGATCACGAATCGTCGCTCATGATCCTGTGTTCATGATCTGTTCCGCATTTTCCTACTTGTCTAGGAAATTTCCTGCGACTAGCGATCGGCATGGCCGAAACACCCCGCGATGCGCTCGATCGCCTGTCGCTGGCGCGCGGGACGAGTCTGTCGGCGCTGTCGCGGATGCTGGGGCGCAACGTCGCCTATCTTCAGCAATACGTCCGGCGCGGGACGCCGCGCGTGCTGCCCGAGCGTGAACGCCGCCTGCTCGCCGCCTTCTTCGACGTCGACGAAACGGTGTTGGGCGCGCCCGTGCCCGACGCGCCGGCACTGGTGCGCGTCCCGTATCTGGCGCTGGCGGCATCGGCGGGGCCGGGTGCCGCGCCCACCGACGAGCGCGTCCTACGCTACGAGACGTTCGCGCCCGAGACGTTGCGTGCCGCGGGCATCGCGGCAGTCGACGCGTCGATCATCGACGTGCGCGGTGACTCAATGGCGCCGGGCATCCGCGACGGTGACCGCGTGCTGGTCGATCGCGGCGCGCGCACCATCCCGGCGGGGGGCGACCTGTTCGTGCTCCGCGTCGACGATCTGCTCGCGCTCAAGCGCGCGCGGCGGCGCGGCGCGGCGATCGTGATCGCGAGCGACAATCCCGACTATCCGACGATCGAGCGTCCCGCGCGCGAGGTGGCGGTGATTGGGCGGGCGCGGTTGCTGCTACGCGACCTGTAATGCGGCGAGGTGGCCTCGCGCGACCTCCTCAGCGGCGGCGATCGACCAGCCAGACCGCGAGCGCGATCGCGCCGCCTAATGCGAGCCCGCCGAGGAACCCGAGCGACGGCTGGCGCAGTGCGATGCCCAGCACCGTTCCACCGAGCGCCCCCGCGGCGATGAAGAAGCCGCCCGCGGCGGAGGGTCTGTTCCTCTGGCTCATGCCGCGCGCTGTGCCACGTCGCCCCCTCCGATGCCAGCCACTCCAGCCGATGCCAGTCACTCCGTCGGCGTCGCGGCGGCGGGCTCGGGTGCGACCAACCGTGGTCGTGCCGCGCCGCCGCACGCGATTTGCATCTGTTGCCGCGCCGCGGTGCGGGCTAAGTCGCTGAGGATGGGTCCGCGTGTGGCGCGCCGCCGCGTGCTGCTGTGCGCCGCGGGGGGAATCGTTGGTCTGGCATCCGCCGCGGACGCGCAGCAAACGCGCGCGCGCCCGGCGCCTGAACCACTGGCCGCGGTGGCGCCCCTCCCGACGGCCGCGTCGACCCGCCCGGCTGACGCGGCGCCGCAGCAGGGCGACCCGCTGGAACTCGATCCCGCCGCGCCGCTCGCCGCCATGCCCGACATCGGGGTCGACTGGCCCGATCTGTCGGCCGCCCCCGCCGCGGCGAACGCGACCGCGCGGCGCGCCGACGTCAACGCGCTGACGCGGTACGATTATCGGGTCGAGGGGATCGACGGCGTCGCCTCGGCGCTGCTGCGCCAGCGGTTCGAGGAATTGTCGACGCTCGCCGCCAACCACGGCAAGGAGGCGAATGCCGCGCAGCTCGACCGCCGCGCGCGCGAGGACGCCAACCTGCTCGTCACGCTGCTGAAGGGCGAGGGCTATTACGACGCTGCAGTGACCACCGCGGTCGCGAGCGAAGCGAAGCGACCGGTGATCGTCCTCCAGGCGACGCCCGGCCCGTTGTACCGCTTCGCCGGGGTGACACTGAACGGCATCGCGGGGGCGGGCAACAAGGCGGCGGCGCTGGAACAGGCGTTTCCCGTCACCGGCAACGATCCCGTCAACGCCGACAGAATCGCGGCCGCTCAGACGCGGCTGCGCACCGCGGTCGGCGAACAGGGTTTTCCCTTCGCCAAGGTCGGCGAGCCCGAGATCGTGGTCGACCATGCGACGCGCACCGCGACGCTCGCCGTGGACCTATCGACCGGCACCGCCCGGCGCTTCGGACAGATCACCGCCAATCCGAACAACCGCGTGTTCGATGCCGCGCACGTCCAAGAGATCGCGCGGTTCGCGCCGGGCGATCCTTACACCACGTCGGGCATCGACGACCTGCGCCGCGCGCTGATCCAGACCGGGCTCGTCTCCACCGCGCAGGTGACGCCCAGACCGGGCGCGACGCCCGACACGGTCGACCTCGACGTGCGGCTGGAGCCCGCGCCACCGCGCACCGTCGCGGCCGAACTCGGCTACGGCACCGGCGAGGGCGCGCGGTCCGAGGTGAGCTGGACGCACCGCAACCTGTTCCCGCCCGAGGGCGCGCTGACGCTGCGCGGCGTGCTCGGCACGCGCGAGCAGCTCGGCTCGGTCGTGTTCCGGCGCAACAATTTCCGGGAGCGCGATCAAGTGCTGACCGCGCAATTCGCCGCCGCACACACGCAGCGCGATGCGTACGACGCCAACACGCTGACGCTCAGCGGCTCGCTCGAGCGGCAGACCAACATCTTTTTCCAGAAGACCTGGACCTGGTCGCTGGGCGCCGAGCTGGTCGCGACCGACGAGCGCGACGTGATCGCCTCGACGGGCGCGCCACGCCGCCGTACCTTCTTCATCGGCGCGCTGCCGACGAGTCTGGGCTACGACGGGTCGGAC
The DNA here is from genome assembly GCF_019429535.1 of Sphingomonas citricola. Classification (GTDB taxonomy): domain Bacteria; phylum Pseudomonadota; class Alphaproteobacteria; order Sphingomonadales; family Sphingomonadaceae; genus Sphingomonas; species Sphingomonas citricola. Next base: position 147,244 of record NZ_JAHXZM010000001.1, read on the forward strand.
GACCTGCTCAACCCGTCGCGCGGGTTCCGCTTGTCTGGCCGCTTCAGTCCCGAGGTAAGTCTGCAGGGCAGCGCGTTCGGCTATGCACGTACGCAGATCGATGCGAGCGGCTACCTGCCCGCGACACGCGCGGTGACGCTCGCGGGGCGGGTGCGCATGGGGACGATCCTGGGCGCGCCGCGCGATCAGATCGCACCGTCGCGGCGCTTCTACGCCGGCGGCGGCGCGTCGGTGCGCGGCTATGGGTTCCAGGCAATCGGTCCGAGGGACGTCAACAACGACCCGATCGGTGGGCGCAGCCTTGCCGAATTCTCGATCGAGGCGCGGGTCAAGGCGTTCGGCAATTTCGGCGTCGTGCCGTTCTTCGACGGTGGCAACATCTATACCAGCGGCGTGCCCGATTTCAGCGGGCTGCAGTACGGCGCCGGGCTGGGCGTGCGTTACTATTCCAACTTCGGGCCGATACGGCTCGACATCGGCACCCCGCTCAATCCGCAACCGGGCGACAGCCGGATCGCGGTCTACGTGTCGCTGGGGCAGGCGTTTTGACGCGCGTACTGCGCTGGTTCTCGGTCGCGGTGGCGGCGCTCGCCGCGCTGGTCGCGATCATCGCAATGGTGCTGGACAGCGACATCGGCCACCGCTTCGTCGCCGATCGCGTCAACGCGCTCGCCCCCGCCAACGGATTGCGGTTCCACCTTGGGCGGATCGACGGTTCGCTGTACGGCGAGGCGACGCTGGTCGACTTCCGGCTGAGCGATCCCGACGGGCTCGTGCTCGCGGTGCCACGCGCACGGCTCGACTGGAACCCGTTCGCCTACGTCTCGAACCGGCTCGATATCGCCGCGCTCGATATCCCGACCGCGATGCTCGCCAAGCTGCCGCGCACGCTCGACGCCGTCAAACAGGGCCCGATCCTGCCCGATTTCGACATCGCGATCGGACGTTTGCGGGTCGCGCGGCTGGTCGTCGCGCCGCGCGTGACGGGCAAGCTACGCGAGGGTCGGGTCGAGGGTCGCGCCGATATCCGCTCGGGCCACGCGTCGGTCGATCTCGCCGCGCTGGTGCAGGGAAGCGACCGTATCACCGCGCGGATCGACGCGGTCCCCGACGCCGGACGCTTCGACCTCGACGTCCGCGCGCGTGGGGCAGCGAACGGCGTGCTCGCGCAATGGAGCGGGTTGCATCGCGCGGTGACGCTCGATGTCGGGGGCGTCGGCGACTGGCAGCGCTGGCGCGGCACCGCGCGCGCGCAGGCGGGCGGCGCGCGCGTGCTCGACCTCGCGCTCGGCAACGACGCGGGGCGCTACACGCTGACCGGCAGCATCACGCCTGGCGGCATCACGCGCGGCAAGCTCCAGTCGCTCACCGCCCCGCGCGTCGCGGTGAACGGCAGCGCGCATCTTTCCAATCGGCGGCTCGAAGGCGCGCTGTCGCTGCGTTCCGCCGCGCTCGCCGCCGAGGCAACCGGGGTCGTCGATCTCGCGCGCAGTGGGTTCGACAATCTCCGCCTGCGTGCGCGGCTGCTCCGGCCCGAGGCGCTGTTCCGCAACATGCGCGCGCAGGACATGGAGCTGCGCGCGATCCTGACCGGGCCGTTCCGCGCCTTCGCGTTCGATTACCGCATCACCGCGCCGCGATTCTCGTTCGACAAGACCGGGTTCGAACGGGCGCGCGCCGCGGGGCGCGGACGCTGGTCGAAGGCGCCGGTCGCGCTGCCGGTCCGTTTCACCGCCGCGCGCGTGACCGGGGTCGGAAACGTCGCGGGCGGCATCCTGCGCAACCTCGTCGTCGACGGCACGCTGCGCGTCACCGCGAAGCTGGTGACCGGCGACGATCTGCGCGTGCGGTCGGACAAATTGACCGGGCGGATCAACCTGCAGCTCGAGCTGTCGAATGGGCGCTTCGACATCGGCGTCAACGGCGCGCTCGGCCGCTTCCTGATCCCCGGGCTCGGCGTGGTCGACGTGCAATCGCGGCTGAGCGTCGTGCCGGGGCCGGGGGGGCACGGCACCCGCGTCGTCGGGCGCGGCAGCGCGCAGATGGTCAGGCTCGACAACGCCTTCTTCCGCAGCCTCGCGGGCGGGTTGCCGCACGTCGAAACGCAACTTGAGCGTACCGCCGACGGGGTGCTCCACTTCAGCAACATCGTCCTCACCGCGCCGCAGATCAGGCTGGCAGGCAACGGATATCGCCGCCGCGACGGCACTTTTCACTTCGAGGGCGCGGGGCGGCAGGCGAGCTACGGCGCGCTGACATTGGTGCTCGATGGACAGATCGAGCACCCGACGATCGATCTCGTGTTCCAGCGCCCCAACGCGGCGCTCGGTTTGACGAACGTGCGCGCGCACTTCGATCCGACGTCGACCGGCTTCGCCTTCACCGCCGCGGGCGGCTCGCGGCTGGGGCCGTTCTCTGCTGAGGGCCAGATCCTGCTGCCCAAGGGCGGCACCGCGCGCGTCGTGATCGCGCGGCTCAATGTCAGCGGCACGCGCGCGGCAGGCGCGCTCGACATCGTACCGGACGGATTCCTCGGGCGGTTGACGGTCGCGGGCGGCGGGCTGTCGGGTACGCTCGACTTCGCGCCGCGGGGAACGATCCAGCGGATTGCGGGCGCACTCGACGCGCGCGCCGCGCGGCTGGGGACGGTCGCGGTCAGGCAGGGGCATGTCGATTTCACCACGTTGCTCGACCCCGCGGGCGCGCGGGTCGAGGCGACGGCGACCGGCAGCGGGCTGCGCCGCGGCTCGCTCAGCGTCGCGCGCTTCGCCGGCACCGCGCGGCTGAACGGCGAGACGGGCGAGGTCCGCGCCTCGATCGCGGGGTCGCGCGGCGCCGGCTTCCAGATCCAGACGGTGACGCAGATCACCGCCGACGGTTACACGGTGCAGGCGCAGGGCAAGGTCGGCAATCAGCCAATCCGGCTCGACACCCCCGCGCGGCTTCGTCGCGACGGCGACGACTGGCTGCTCGCCCCGACTGCCTTGTCGTTCGCGGGCGGCAAGGCGCAGGTGTCGGGGCGGTTCGGCGCGGTCGACACCGCCGTCGACCTCAGCGTCGATGCGATGCCCTTGTCGGTGCTCGACATCGGCTATGCCGGCCTCGGGCTCGGCGGCAACGCCTCGGGCACGCTCCATTATGCGGCACGCGGGGACGAGGCGCCGACGGGGCGCGTCAACATGACCGTCCGCGGGCTGACGCGGTCTGGGCTGCTGCAATCCTCGACCCCGATCGACCTGGGGATCGCGGGTGTGCTGACCGCCGACAAGGCGGGGGTGCGCGCGGTGATGGCGTCGAACGGGCGCACGATCGGGCGTGCGCAGGCGCTGCTGCGTCCGCTCGGGCAGGGCGACGTGGTCGAGCGGCTGCTTGGCGCGGGGCTGTTCGCGCAATTGCGCTACAGCGGTCCCGCGGACACGTTGTGGCGGCTGACGCGGGTCGAGCTGTTCGATCTCGCCGGCCCGGTCGCGATCGCCGCCGACGTGTCGGGCAGCGTGCGCGCGCCGCAGATCAGGGGGCAGGTGCGCGCAACCGGCGCGCGGATCAGCAGCGCGACGACGGGAACCGCACTCACCAACGTACAGGCGGCGGGGCGGTTCGCGGGCTCGCAGTTGCAGATCCAGACCTTCACCGCCGATGCCGGGCGGGGCGGCAGCGTGACGGGCACCGGGCGGTTCGATTTCGCGGGTGCGAAGGGCGTCGCGCTCGACCTCAGAATGCAGGCGAACCGCGCGGTGCTGATCGATCGCGACGACATCGGCGCGACCGTAACGGGGCCGCTCACCTTCACCTCCGACGGCGCGGGCGGGCGGATCGCGGGCGACGTGCGGCTCGACGCCAGCCGTTATCGTCTGGGTCAGGCGACGGTCGCGAGCGCGCTGCCGCACCTCAATATCCGCGAGATCAACCTGCCCGGCGGGGGCGAGGCGGACGACGATGCGGGGCCAGCACCCTGGACGCTTGCCGTACATGCGCGCGCGAAGGGTGGTCTGATTGTCAGCGGGCTGGGCCTGTCGTCCGAATGGTCGACCGACGTGAACATCGCGGGCACCCCCGACAATCCCGCGATCACCGGCCGCGCCGACCTGGTCCGCGGCGACTACGAATTCGCGGGCCGCGAGTTCGAGCTCGAGCGCGGCGTCCTCCGCTTCGGCGGCGAAGTACCCGCCAACCCCGCGCTCGATATCGAGGCGAACGCCGATTCGACCGGCCTGCGCGCCAGCATCCGCGTCACCGGCGTCGCGCAGAAACCGGAGATCACGTTCAGCAGCGTCCCCGCGCTGCCACAGGACGAATTGCTGTCGCGGTTGCTCTTCGGTACCTCGATCACCAACCTGTCCGCGCCGGAGGCGTTGCAGCTCGCCGCGGCGGTGGCGGCGCTGCAGGACGGCGGCAACGGCCTGAACCCGATCAATGCGGTGCGCCGCGCGGCGGGTCTCGACCGCTTGCGCATCCTGCCCGCCGATCCGCAGACCGGGCAGGGCACCTCGATCGCGGCGGGCAAGTACGTGACGCGGCGCGTTTATGCCGAGATCATCACCGACGGTCAGGGTTATTCGGCGACGCGCGTCGAATATCAGGTCACGCGCTGGCTATCGCTGCTGTCGTCGATCTCGACGCTCGGGCGGCAGAGCGGCAACGTCCGCGTGTCAAAGGATTATTGAGGCGCGAACGCTCCCCTCCCGGTCGGGGAGGGAAGCCTGTCACTCACAACCCGTCGATCATCTCCGACAGGACTTCCAGGCACGATACGCCCAGCCGTTTCGACCGCTCGGGGCTCCAGCCGAACTCAGCGTCGGGGTTGGGGTCGTGGTCCTTGAACGGCATCTCCAGCGTCACCGACACCGCGCCGAACCGCTCGGCGAGCTGGTTGGTCGACATCGACAGATTGGCCTTGCCCGCGGGCGACTTGTCGTAACCGAGCTCGGTCTGGAAATCGGGCGTGTGCGCGGCGAGGCGCCGACCAAAATCGTAGAATTTGTCGCCGTGCGCGTCGGTCCACGACGGGATGCCTTCGAACCCCGCGATGAAATTCGCCGCGATCGCCTCGTCACCGTGAACGTCCATCGCGAAGGTGACACCGGTCCGGTCCATCTCGGCGAGCACGCACAACACCTCGGGACTGCGCTCGGCGCTGGGTGCGTGCCATTCGCGGTTGAGGTTCACGCCCGCGGCATTGGTGCGCAGGTGTCCGCGCCGCGTCCCGTCAGGGTTCATGTTGGGCACAACGTGGACCGTCGCTTTCGACAGCAGCGGCTGCGCCGCCTCGCTCGTCAGCCAGTCGAGCGCGCCTTCCATCCACCATTCGGTCATCGACTCGCCCGGGTGCTGGCGGCCGTAGAGCCACACCTGCTTCTCACCCGTCCCGACGCGGAAATAATCGATCGCCTGCCCGTCGAGCGTCTGGCCGAGCTCGCGGTGGGTGACACCGGGCCGCGCGGCGATGCGTGCCACCAAATGCGCGTGCATCTCCATCGTATAGGGCGCGAAATAGGCGAACCAGGCCAGATCGCCGCCGGCATCACCGTCCCAGTCGAACTCCAGCACGCCGTCGACGTAGCGCGTGTCGATCATCCGCCACTCGATCAGGTCGGTCGACGCCCGCGTCTTGTACCCCGGCCAGCCGAACGGATAGGCCGACAGCCCGGCGTTCAGGATGCGGAAGGTGGTGCGACCCTCGAGTCCGGCGGCGCGGAAGTAGAACCATTGGAAGAAGTCGGACTGGTGATCGCGCACGATCTCCAGGTCGACGCGGGTATCGTGGACGGCGACAACGCGGATGTTGCCGCCGTCAAAGGCTGCATTGATCGATAAGGTCATGCGACTTGCCTACTTACTTCACCTCGATCGTGCGACCCGATTCGCCGGGGAAACCGGTGAAGAGTGCTGACGCGAGCCGCTGCGCGATCGAGGCGCTGTCCGCGGTCGGGGCGCTGGTGTCGGTCAGCGATTGCGCCTGGCCTTCCCAGATCGCGTCGGGACCCTTGCGGATGCGCACCGACAGCTCGGTCACCACGCCTTCGCCGCCGCCACCGCCACCGACCGGGAAGCCGACGCCCGCGCCGACCCCGCCACCGCTGCGCCAGCCGCCGCTACCGACGCCGCCGCCCAGCCCGATCGAGATCGGTGAACGCCGGCGCGGTAGCGATTGCGGTGCGCGCGTGAAGCCGACCGTCGCGATATATTGCGCGGTCGCGCCCGGCGCGGGATTGGTGAAGCCCTGGCGCAACAACTCGCTCTGCACTGCCGCGGCATAGGTCTTGTATTCGATGCTCGGCGACGTGGGTCCGGCCAGCGGCTCGACCGCGATCGTCCCGCGCTGCGTCACCGGGTCATAATGGAACCGCGTCGCCGACACGGGAAAACGCTGCGGCCCCGTGGCACAGGCCGATACCATGACGGTTGCTGCGAGGGCGGCGAGGGGTAGGGCGCGCATAAGGCCTTCACTCCTGGAAAGGGTCGTTTCGATATTGTAACGCCGCAACCGCGCACAGGCTCCCGACCGGTGCATCGCGGGGGATGCACGGGTGCAACAGCCGCGCGGTTGACTTCGCGGGCCGGGTTCACTAGGCGGCGCGCTTTCCTGCTTTCACTCGAACACGACCCGTAAAGGCGCACCATGAAGATCCGCAACAGCTTGAAGTCGCTCAAGGACCGGCACCGCGACAACCGCGTGATCCGTCGCCGCGGCCGTACCTACGTCATCAACAAGACCAACCGCCGCTTCAAGGCACGCCAGGGCTGATTCGCCCCGCAGGTTGATCCAGGGTCATGCCCGTCACGTCGGTGATCTTCGATGTCGGGCATGTCCTCTACGACTGGGACCCGCGCGTCCTGTACGAGCGCTTGTTCGACGACGAACGGGCGCTCGACGTGTTCCTGCGCGACGTCGCGACACGCGAATGGCATTTCCAGCATGATGCGGGACGCCCGTTCGCCGAAACCTCGGCCGAACTGATCGCGCAATATCCCGAGCACGCGGCGATGATCCGCGCCTGGGGACCGCGCTTTTCCGAACAGATCCCGGGTCCGATCGCGGGCATGCCGGCAATCGTCGACGAGCTTGACGCGACCGGTGTACCGCTGTTCGCGATCACCAATTTCTCCGGCGAGTTCTTCGCACCCTTCCGTGCGCGCGAGGCGGCGATGTTCGATCGTTTCCGCGACATCGTCGTCTCGGGCGACGAGAAGCTGGTGAAGCCCGACGCCGCTATCTATCACCTTGCGCTCCGCCGGTTCGGCGTCGCGGCGGGCGAGACGATCTTCGTCGACGACAATACCGCGAACATCGCCGGCGCGCGCGCGCTCGGCATCCGCGCGCATCATTTCCACGACGCCGCGACCTTGCGCGCCGAGCTGACCGAACTGGGGCTATTGCGCTGAGCCAGCCCGCGGCGACGGCGGGCGCCGCGCACGTGCCGCTGCGCCACCTGCTGCTCGGCCTCGCGGTCGTGATCGTGTGGGGCACGAATTTCGTCGTCATCCGCGTCGCGCTCGAGCAATTACCGCCGCTCGCCTTCGCCGCGCTGCGCTTCACGCTCGCGTTCCTGCCCGCTGCCCTGTTCATCCGGCGCCCGCGCGTGCGCTGGCGTGATCTGGCGAGTTACGGTGTCCTGATCGGGGCGGGGCAGTTCGGACTGCTGTTCATCGCGATGGACGGTTTGATCTCGCCCGGCCTCGCGAGCCTCGTCGTCCAATCGCAGGTGTTCTTCACCATCGCGCTCGCGATGGCGCTGCGTGGCGAGCGCGTGAAGCCGGTGCAGGTGCTGGCGCTCGTCATGGCGACCGCGGGGATCGGTGTGATCGTCGCGCACGGGGGCGGGGCAGCGACGCCGCTCGGGCTCGCGCTCGTCATCGCTGCCGCGCTCAGCTGGGCGGGCGGCAATCACGTCGCGAAGGCGAGCGGGGTGACCGACATGCTCGCCTTCGTCGTCTGGTCGAGCATGTTCGCGGTGCCGCCGCTGCTGCTCGCGGCGCTGCTGCTGGAGGGATGGTACCCGATCGCGACCGCGCTGGCACACGCGACGCCCGCGACCTGGGGCGCCGTAGTGTGGCAATCGCTCGGCAACTCGTTGTTCGGCTATGCCGCCTGGGGCTGGCTGCTGGCGCGGCATCCCGCAGCGACGATCACGCCGATGGCGATGCTGGTGCCGGTGTTCGGCATGGGCGCGAGCGCGCTGTTGCTGGGCGAGCCGCTGCCGGGGTGGAAGCTTGGGGCCGGCGCGCTCGTCCTCGGTGGGCTCGCGCTCAACATCCTGTGGCCACTCGCGGGGCGCATCGCGTGGCGGCGCGGGGCGGGAGCGTAACGCGGCGGCGCCGACTTATTCGACCGAAGTCACCTCGATCGCATCGTCGCGGCCGTTGAACGCGACCAGCTCGCCCGCCTCCGCGCCCATCAATGCGCGCGCGAGCGGGGCGGAAAAGGCGATCGTCCCCGCCGCCGGGTCGGCCTCGTCGTCGCCGACCAGTGTCACCTGGCGCTCCCGGCCGAGAAGCACGAAGGTGACGCGATTGCCGAACCCGACCGCCCCGTCGTCGCGCGGGCGCGTCTCGACCGCAGTCGCGCGCCGCGTCTGCCAGTAGCGCAGATCACGGCGCAGCTTCTTGACCGCCTCGACCTCCTCGGTCGCCGCAATCTCGGCTTCTAGTGCGGCGATCCGTTCCTCGATCAGCGCCCGCCCGCGCGCCGTGACCAGATTGGGCCCTGGCGGCAGCGGCAGCTCGAACGTCGGCTCGAGATGTTCGTCGTCGCTCTCGCGGCGAAACGCGACGCTCATCCGAGTTTGCCGAATTGCGCCTCGTACCCCGCGCGATCCCCTTGCGCGAGGAAACGCGCCTGCTCGCGCCAGCGGTCGCGCTCCATCCGTCCCTGGAACGCACCCAACTGCGCATCGAGGTCGGCCGCTTCCTGATCGTCGAGCCACGCGAGCTGATCGACCTGCGTGATGCCAAGCTCGCCCAGTCGCGTCGCGATCTTCGGGCCCAGCCCCTTCAATTGCGTGATCGAACCGCCACCCGGCGCCGGATCGGTACCGGCAGGGGCGGCGGCGATGTCGGCGGCCGCACTCGCGGGGGCGGCGTTGAGCGGCGCGGTGGCGGGAATCGGTTCGTCCGCCAGCGTCGGCTCCTTGGCGGCTTCGTCGCGCGGTGCCGCGGGCTCTGCGATCGCCGGCTTGATCGCGGGCTCCGCGACAGGCGTCTCGCGACGGTCGGTCGTCTGCTGTCCCTCGGGCGCCAGCGTCGAGGCGGCGGTCGACCGCGGCGCGTCGGCGAAGGAACCGCCACCGGCATCCAACTCGCGCTCCTCGACCCCGTCGTCGCGCAGCTCCTTGATCCGCGCTTCTTCTTCCTTCTCGGCCGCGCGGCGCGCGCTCTTCAGCCGCGCGCCCTTGATCATGCCCACGATCGTCAGCAGCGCGAGCAGCGCCACCAGTCCGAGCGCGACCAGCACAAGGAGGTTATCCTGCGAGAACGGTATCATCGAATAATTGCCCATAAGGCGAGAACGTAGAGCGCGCGCGGAGTGTCCTCAAGCGCGATGCGTGCTGTTGTCCTCGCGCGCGACCTCGCGCCAGCCGATGTCGCGGCGGCAGAAACCGGTCGGGAAATCGATGCGGTCGACCGCGGCATAGGCCGCCGCCTGCGCCGCGCGGACGCTGTCGCCCGTCGCGGTGACCGCGAGCACGCGCCCGCCGCTCGACACCAGTTCACCGTCCTGCATCCGCGTGCCCGCCTGGAACACGCGCGCGCCGCCCGCCTCGGCATGTGCGATGCCACCGATCGGGCCGCCGGTCTCGGGCGTGCCGGGATAGCCGCGCGCCGCCATCACGACCGTCAGCGCCACCTCGTCGCGGAACCGCGGCGTGGGCAGGTCGGCCAGCCGCCCCTCCGCCACCGCGAGCAGGACCTCGACCAGATCGCCGTCGAACCGCGCCATCAGCACCTGACATTCGGGATCGCCGAACCGGACGTTGTATTCGATCAGCTTGGGACCGTCCGCGGTCAGCATCAGCCCGGCGTAGAGCACGCCGACGTACGGACTGCCCGCCGCCGCCAGCGCGTCGATCGTCGGGCGGACGATCTCGCCCAGCGCGCGCTCCTCGTCCTCCGCCGACAGGCACGCGGCGGGGGAATAGGCGCCCATGCCGCCGGTGTTCGCACCCGTGTCGCCGTCGCCGACGCGCTTGTGGTCCTGGGCCGAGCCGAACGACGCGCTGCTGGTGCCGTCGCTCAGCACGAACAGGCTGGCTTCCTCGCCCTCCAGGAATTCCTCGATCACCGCCTCCGCGGGGCCGGACGCGAACAGATCGCGGATCGCCGCCTCGGCCTCGTCGCGCGACATCGCGACGGTCACGCCCTTGCCCGCGGCGAGGCCGTCGGCCTTGATGACGCAGCGGCACGTGCCGTCACCAGCGAAATCGTCGAGACAGGCGAGCGCGCCGTCGCGCGAGGTGACGCGGAAATAGCGTGCGGTGGGGATGCCGACGCGCGCGCACAAATCCTTGGTGAACCCCTTCGACCCTTCCAGCCGCGCGGCCTCGCGGCCCGGACCGAACACCGGCACGCCGATTGCGCGGACATTGTCGGCCAGCCCCTCGACCAGCGGCGCCTCGGGGCCGACCACGACCAGCCCGATCTGCTGCCGCCGCACGAAGTCGATCACCGCGCGGTGATCGGCGGGGTCGAGATCGACGATGGTCGCGTGGGCAGCGATCCCGGGGTTGCCCGGCGCGGCGAACAGCGTATCGAGGCGGGGTGACTGCGCCAGCCGCCACGCCAGCGCGTGCTCGCGGCCGCCCGACCCGATCAACAGGATATTCATGGCCGACCCCCTTTTCGATACGTCATCGGACGCTGCGGCAGGGCGGCTGGTAGCCGAGGCGGTCCCTGGCGACAATGCGATGGCGCTGTCGGTCGGCGAACTGTCGGGCCGGCTGAAGCGGATGGTCGAGGGCGAGTTCGGCTACGTCCGTCTGCGCGGCGAGATCTCGGGCTACAAGCGTGTCGCCTCCGGCCACTCGTATCTGGCGCTGAAGGACGACAGCGCGGTAATCGACGGCGTGATGTGGAAGGGCAACAGCGCATCGCTCGCCTTCCGTCCCGAGGACGGCGTCGAGGTGATCGCGACCGGGCGGCTGACGACCTATCCGGGGCGCTCCAAATACCAGATCATCATCGAGCGCATGGAGCTCGCCGGCGCGGGCGCGCTGATGGCGCTGCTCGAGCGCAACAAGGCGCGCTTCGACGCCGAGGGGCTGTTCGCAAAGTCGCGCGCGCGCCGGGCGCTGCCGTTCATGCCGCGCGTCATCGGCGTCGTCACCTCGGGCACCGGCGCGGTGATCCGCGACATCCTTCACCGGCTGGAGGACCGCTGCCCGACGCACGTCGTCGTCTGGCCGGTCAAGGTGCAGGGGCAGGGCGCGGCGGAGGAGATCGCCGCCGCGATCCGCGGGTTCGACGCACTGCCCAGGGGTGACGCCGCGACGTCGGACGTGCGCGGCACGTCGGCCGGGTCGCGGGATCAGGCTTCGCCGATCCCGCGACCGGACCTCGTCATCGTCGCGCGCGGCGGCGGGTCGATCGAAGATTTGTGGGCGTTCAACGAGGAACCCGTCGTTCGCGCGGTCGCCGCCTGCTCGATCCCGATCATTTCCGCGGTCGGGCACGAAACCGACACGACCTTGTGCGACCATGCCGCCGATCTGCGCGCGCCCACCCCCACCGCGGCGGCGGAGATCGCGGTGCCGGTGCTCGCCGACCTGCGCTACACGCTCGACGCGATGGGCGCGCGTACTGCACGCTGCGCCAACCGCCACGTCGAGCGCGGGCGTGAGCGACTGACCGCGCTCGCCCGGCTGCTGCCCTCGCGCGACCGCCTGCTCGGCCCCCAGCGACAGCGGATGGACGAGGCCGCGATCCGCGCCGATCGCGCGCTCGAACGCCGGGTGACGCGCGGTCGCGGCGCGCTCGACCGCGTCGCGGGCGCGATCCGTCCCGCGACGCTCGACCGCCGGCTCGAGGCGGCACGCCGCCGTCTCGCCGATGTCGGCCGGCTGGTGGAAAGCCTCAACCCCGACCGCATCCTCGAACGCGGCTACGCGCGCGTGACGACGCGCGACGGCGCGACGGTCACCACCGCCGCCGCGGCGCGCGAGGCGGGCGCGCTGACGCTCCGCTTCCGCCACAAGGAAGCCGTCGACGTGAACGTGACGGGGACGGGGCCGGTAACGGGCGGGGGGATGGTTGAGGAACCCTCGCCGCGCCCCCAGATCCGCCGCAAGCCGGCGGCCGACGCGCCGAAGCCCGACCAGCCGACCCTTCTCTGACGGAACACCCAGCGATGCTCATGTCGAACACCAACCGCCCCGCCAAGCTCCACTACATGGCCAACGGCTTTCGCGTGCTCAGCACCGGCGACCACGTCGTCTGCGCCGCCTCGGGCGTGCCGATCGCGCTCGACGACTTGCGCTACTGGGACGTCGCCGGCCAACGCCCCTTCGCGACCGCCGACCTCGCCAGCGCGGCGATGCGCCCGCGGTAGGGGTTAGCGCACCCGTTTGACCTTGATCGAGGTTCCCCCTGCGATTGATGCCTTATAAGAACCCAACGCGCCAGCCTTGATCGTGATAGCAGCGCCAACTTGCGGTTCGAAGCGGGGATTTTCCACGGTTTGCCATACCGACCCGTCCGCCAATGTGAGGTTGAAGCGTGAGTATTGCGCGCCTCCCACGCTCCGAATCGTCGACGTGAGCTCGCGAACGGCCGTCGCCTGATCGGCTGCATCGCCTAGTGCTGCCCCGTCCGATCCCAGACCAAAGCGGGCGCGACGGCGTTCGACGACCTTTGCCTTGTCAAGAACCAGAAGCGATCCGTCCTCTCGCGCGGTGAGAATTGCTTTAGCGGCGCGGTCAAAGCACGCGAGGCGTTTTGAATCCTCGGTGAGCGTGCGGCAGGCGTTCAGGGCGTCCATTGTTCGCGTGACGTCATCCCGCTGCTCGGCGGCGCAGACCGCGGTTTGTCCCATCACCGAACAAGCAATCGCCAGCCGAACGGCGGTTCCATAAGTCATCGATTTAAAGCTCCTTTTTCAAATTTAGCACAGCAAGACTGTCATAATAACACAAGGCGGTAATCAAATATGTGCTGTTTATGTGACAGCTTATACGAAAGTGATTAGTCGCTTTGCATCATCATTGTGATTGTTACCGGCGCACGTAAAACCGGATTATCCGGTAACTTGTCGTTGCCGTGACAATCCGATTCACCCAGCGCGGCAAGCTGGGGGGTCAAAAGGGGTAAAGACTAGATGACGGCTACATTCCGTACCCGCCTGCTCGCGTCGACGCTGCTGCTCGGAGCTGTATCGCTCTCGACGCCGGCTCTCGCGCAGAACAACGAGCCGACGCCCAACGCGAACGCGCAGGGCGAAGTCGGCATCGCGCCGGCTGCCGGCACGCCCAACACGCCGACTGCAGAGGGCGATATCGTCGTCACCGGCACGCTGATCCGCGATCCGAACGTCATCTCATCGTCGCCGGTGGGTGTGATCGGTCAAGAGGAGCTGCAGCTTCGCCAGACCAACGTCGCGGAAGAAGTGCTGCGCACCATCCCGGGCGTCGTTCCCAGCATCGGCAGTCAGGTCAACAACGGCAACGGCGGCGCGTCGTTCGTCAACCTTCGCGGCCTCGGTTCCAACCGAAATCTCGTCCTGCTTGACGGCTCGCGCATCGCACCTGCTGGTCTCGGCGGCCAGGTCGACCTCAACAACATTCCGCTCGCGCTCGTGGAGCGAGTCGACAACCTAACCGGTGGCGCAAGCTCGACCTACGGTGCGGACGCCGTCGCAGGCGTGATCAACTTCATCACCCGCAGCGACTTCACGGGTATGGAGCTCAACGCTTCCGAGCAGATCACTGAGCGGGGTGACGGTAACTTCTTCCGCGGCGATCTGACGCTCGGCGCAAATCTCGACGACGGCCGCGGCAACGTGGTGCTCAGCCTGGGTTACCAAGAATCGGATCCGGTATATTTCGGCGGCAACGATCGTCCGAATTCGCAAGTGACGCTTGAGTCGTACGATCGCACGTACACCGCTGGTCAAGGTTCGTCGACGACGACTCCGTCGCGCTTTGACATCGGTGGCGGGCGCCCTGCTCAACAGGTGTCGGCAGACGGCGCTGGCATTCAGAACTATTACGCACCGTTCAATTTCAACCCGGACAACGTGTTCCAGGTACCGTTTAAGCGCTACAACATGTACGGCGCGGGTCACTACGACGTTGCAGACAATATCACCGTCTACGCGCGCGGCTTGTTCTCCGACAACACGGTCACCACGATCATCGCGCCGTCGGGTGTGTTTGGTTCGGCGGTCTCGGTGCCGGTCAGCAACCCGTTCTTGAGCGCTGCGCAGCGCAATTACCTGTGCGCCAACGCGGACACGAATACGGCGGTTGCGGGCAACCAGACGCTAACGGCCGCGCAGTGCGCTGCCGCAGCCGTGGCGACCAGCCCGACTGATCCGAACTACCGCACGTTCAACTTCGGCCTGCGTCGTCGCACGGTCGAGGCGGGTCCGCGTACCAGCGCATACAACACCCAGATCTTCGATTTCCGCGGTGGTATTCGCGGTGACATCACCAGCGGCATCGGGTTCGACCTGTCGGGCTCCTATGGTCGCAGCCGCAACACCCAGAACATTGGTGGTTATGTGCTGCTGTCGCGCGCACGCCAGGCGCTGCTCGCTACCAACACCACCACCTGCTTGACCGACACCAACGGTTGCGTTCCGCTCAACGTCTTCGGTCCGGCAGGGTCGATCACGCAGCAGATGGCAAACTTCCTGACTGCGGCCAGCACCACTGTCGTTGAGACCACGCTCGGTCAGGCACGCGGTGTTATCAATGGTGACATCGGATTCGGCTCGCCGTTCAGCGACTCGCACATCAACATTGCGGTCGGTGCCGAGTATCGCAAGTATGGCGCACGCCAGCAGGCGGATACGCTCGCGCAGACTGCGGGTGAACTCGGCGGTGCCGGCGGCGCCGCACCCAACATCCGTGGTGGCTACGACGTGGTCGAGGGCTTCGGCGAAATCGTTGCCCCGCTGGTTACCGACCGCCCGTTCTTCCAGAACCTCCAGCTTGAAGCCGGCATTCGCCAGTCGCACTACAAGGTCGACGCGCAGGGCAACCCGACCTTCAACACCACGACATGGAAGGCCGGTGGCAGCTGGGCGCCGATCAGCGACCTGAAGTTGCGCGGTACCTACCAGCGTGCGGCGCGCGCGCCGAACATCGGTGAACTGTTCTCGCCAATCTCGACCGGGTTGACCAACCTGGGCGTTGATCCCTGCGCAGGCGCGAACCCCGTCAACAACGCCAACCTGCGTGCCGTGTGTCTCGCACAGGGTGCACCGGCCGCGACAATCGGCTTCATCAACAATCCGACCGGTGGCCAGGCGGCGGTGACCGGCGGCGGTAATCCGGCGCTTCGTCCGGAAATCGCCAAGTCGTACACCTTCGGTGCGGTGGTGACGCCGAGCTTCTTCCGTGGTTTCACCGCATCGGCCGACTATTACCATATCAAGGTAAGCGGTGCCGTCAGCAGTCCGACCCCGGCCGATCTGATCGCGGCATGCTTCGGCTCGTCGCCGACGAACCCGCCCGCCAATGCAGCAACGAGCGCAGCCTGCACCGTTATCGGACGTAACCCGATCACGGGCGGCCTCGATGGCGATCCCGCAACGACCACTGGTCTGTTTTCGCCGCTGTCGAACCTGGGTACGATCCTGACCTCGGGCATCGACGTCAACGTCAGCTACCGGACCCGTCTGGGTCAGCTGTTTGGCGAAGACGCAGCGCTGAACCTCAGCTTCGTGGGCAACTGGACCGAACAGTCCAAGTTCCAGGCGACCCCGACCTCGCTGAACCGCGAGTGCACCGGTTATTACAGCGTCAACTGCGGTTCACTACAGCCGGAGTTCTCGTTCAATCAGCGCACCACCTTGTCGCTTGGTCGGGCGGACATCTCGCTGCTGTGGCGCTTCATCAGCCCGATGCGCCTCGAGCCGCAACAGCTCGCCGACGACATCGCAGCGGCGGAAGCGGCGAACCGGAACGCAGCGGGGGTGCTGCTGCCGGTGGCGCAGCAAGGTTGCCCGAACTACACGACCGACGCTGGTGACGCGGTTGCCAATGGCGGTGGTGCATGCTTGATCGACTCGCCGTTCCGCCGGATTGGCGCGCGTCATTATTTCGATCTTGCCACGCGCTTCTCGGCATCTGACACGCTCGAATTCACCATCACGGTGCAGAACCTGCTCGACAAGAGCCCGCCGACCGTGGGCGGTACGGTCGGTTCGACGACCTACAACGGCGGAAACACCTTCCCGTCGACCTACGACCCGCTCGGTCGTAAGTTCGCCGTGGGTGCCCGTCTTAAATTCTAATTCGCGAACATTATTGGTGGAGAAGGGCGCGCCGCAAGGTGCGCCCTTTTTCGTTCGGCGGCCGAAAACGAAATCCCCGTGAAAGCTATAGTGCTTTGGCGCGCTTTGGCGGGCGTCAGAGCGACAGATGCAAAGCGGCGGGTGGGGCGATTGCGACCCCAGCCGCCTCCGCTACGGCGTGCGCCCAGACGACTACCTTCTCGATCTCGTCGCGGTGGAGCGCCAGACCATCTGCTTGATCTTGGCTGCGGCGGCCGACCTCGAATGCCGCGCCGGTCTTCGCGTCACGGGTGAAATTATCAGCAACGAGTGCGGCCACACTCTTTTCTTCAAGCCGTAGCCCGAACAGCTTCGCGACGGCATCGATGCTCCGCGCGGGTTGCGAAACGAGTACCTCACTACTTAGCAGTCGAACACGATGTGGCATCGCGGTCGCCAGTCGTGTAAATAACGCTTGTTGCGCCAACCATCCGACCGCCGCCGCTTGCAGGTCGGTATGCAGCAAATAGTCTCCGGGCGAGAAACCCAGATCGACAATGCCGTCTGCGAGTTGCTTTTTCAGCAAGTCTCGCACCCACAAGCGGCCCCACATGCCTTTGCGAGCGATGGAAGCGACGAACACGGGAAGTGGTGCGTACATCAGCAACGCATGAGCGTCGGTTCGTAATGACAGCATTCCCCCGATCAGTGCGTTCACCACGTTCGAGGGTTTGACGATGACGCTTTCTGCATCCTCGAACGGTCGGGCGAGGAGCGCTAGAGACTGATCCAGTACGGGGCGGATTTGC
The DNA here is from genome assembly GCF_019429535.1 of Sphingomonas citricola. GTDB lineage: Bacteria > Pseudomonadota > Alphaproteobacteria > Sphingomonadales > Sphingomonadaceae > Sphingomonas > Sphingomonas citricola. The sequence continues at coordinate 164,482 of NZ_JAHXZM010000001.1, forward strand.
GCGGGTGTGGCGCCGCGATGCCGCCACCCCACCATGTCGTTCAATACCTGCGGTTCTTTCAACGTCGTCGCAACACCTGGAACGTCGAGCGAGCGCGCCAACAATGTTGAGCAGCAATAAGCCGAGTGAAAGATGAAGTGCATTGGTGCAGTCGAACACGCGGGAAGATCGGCACGACGGAATGCACGTAAAGAGGGCGTGCCGAGATGTTCGTCGACCAGGAATGGAATGCCGGCGCGAGTTGCCCGGTCTACCTGTATCATTTGAAAAGCGTCGCGCGGCGCATCGTAGCGATGCACGAGCCACTCTGCCTGTGAAATGGTCGAACGCACGAATTGGTCGAGATTGGTAGTCATGAGGAAATAGGTAGCCGGCAAGAATGCCGAAAGCGATCGTTTGCACAGATCAATCCGATCCGGCATATTACCGCAATGGCCACACATCGGATCGCCGAGCCTGACATTGCCGGCATGCTTCGCACCGCCGCTGCCGCTCAGCGGTCGGGTAACATGTCACAAGCGACGACGCTGTACTGGCGCGTCCTGGAATTGGCACCGGATCAACCCATCGCGCTCAATGCACTCGGTATGATTGCATTATCCCAAAACGATGCCGCCGCAGTCGACTGGTTTGAACGAGCGATCATTGCCGATCCCCAGGCGGTCCCACTCCACCTGAATCTCGCGACCGCGCATCGAAAAAACGGCGATGAGCAGGGTGAGCAACGAGCCCTAGAAGCGACGCTGGCACTTGATCAACGCAACATCATGGCCAACTTCCGCCTCGCGGAACTTCTGGATCGCTCCGGGCGGGAGGCGGCCGCAATCACCCGATGGCACGGGCTCTCGCTGATGCTTGGCTCAATCAAACCGCGGTCACCTCAGCTTGATGACATATTGGCAAAGGCACGTCAGCGCCTAGCCGGCCAAAGCGCAAGGCTTGGCACATTGATTGACAGGGCATTATCTGCGCAGCGCGACGGTGCAACGGCGAGCGAGCAGAGGCGCGTCGACGCCTGTGTTGATGCGATGCTCGGTCGGCGGCGCATTTACAACAATGAATGCCACGGGCTGCACTTCCCGTTTCTACCCGCCGACGAGTTTTTCGATCGAGCTAACTTTCCATGGATGCCCGCGATCGAGGCTGAAACCGACGCTATTCGTGCGGAGCTGGAAACACTGCTTGCTGCGCCCGACTCTGGCTTTGCCCCGTATGTCGACATGGCGCCTGGCAGCCCTGTGGGACGCTGGACACCGCTTGATGGATCACCGCAGTGGAGCGCACGTTACTTGTGGCGTTATGGGCAGCGTGACGATGAGGTTTGTGCCCGGTGCCCCCGAACTGCGGCAGCGTTGGAGGCTGTTCCGCGTGCCGAACTCTACCAGAAGGCGCCCACAGCCTTCTTCTCAGTTCTGAAACCTGGAACGCGCCTGCCGCCACATAGTGGGGTCAGTAACGTTCGCGCTATTGTTCACCTGCCGTTGATCGTGCCGGACCGATGCGGCCTGCGTGTAGGTGGAGAAACCCGCGAGTGGCAAGTTGGCACCGCAATGGCGTTCGACGATACGATCGAGCACGAAGCATGGAACGAGAGCGAAGAAGTCCGTGCGGTGCTTATCTTCGATGTTTGGAACCCCCATCTGACCCCGTTGGAACGCGACATGATAAGACGATTGTTCGAAACGATCGGCGAACAGATGCCGAGCGTGAGCGATTGATCCCCATCGTAAATGATAGCAGTTGCCGCCGAGCTGGATTTGCATATCGTTCGCCTGAGAACATGACCCCAGGGGGAGTGAGTGATGTACGCACGGGTTCTCGTGTCAGCGACGCTTTTGGTTTCTGCACTACCGGCGGGAGCACAGGATAACGTCCCGCAGATGCGGCGCGATCAGGACCGGATCATGTTCAGTTCTTATCCCCCGGATGCGCTTGCACGGAAGGAAGAGGGAACCGTGGGGGTCGCTGTGCACACCGACCGGAACGGTAAGATGATTGACTGCGAAGTCACAAAATCAAGCGGGTTTCCGTCGCTCGATCGGGCAAGTTGCGCGATGCTGTTGGCTTACGGCCGAACCAAGCCTTTTCTTTCCGCGGATGGTCGTCGAGTACAACACGCGCAGGACGGCACGGTCGTCTGGCGTCTCCCGAGTGGTCGCGGAGCGCCCGCCGAGGCGGTAACTGCGAGTGCCACAACACCAATCGCTAGTGGCAAATCCACTGGTGGCAAGACGGGCGAGCGGATGATCTGTAAGCGTCAGTCGACCACTGGTTCGCTGGTCACCGCGACACGAGTTTGTTTGTCAAAATCTGACTGGGATCGGGAGCTGGCCGCAACGCAGCAGCAATTGCGTGAATATAAACCAGGCTTCCAAAACTATGAATGATAGCGCCGTCCTCATTGGTCCTGTGACTATCCGTTGTCCACCACTCTTCCTTGATAATCGTCGATCGAAGTGAAGATGTCGGTGAGCGCTACGCGTTCTTCAATCGAGATGTCCGGTCGCCAGATTTCGAATAGCAAGACGACGCGGGTCGCGTTGCCGTTGTTCCACGCTTCATGTTCGATTGAATCGTCAAAGATCAGCGTTCGCCCCTCTTCCCACGTGCGTTGATGCGCACCGACGCGCAGCATGCAGTCGGGCGGTGCGATCAGCGGGACGTGACAGATCAATCGCGTGTTCAACAAGCCATGATGTGGGCGAATGTGTGTGCCGGGTCGGAGGAGTGAAAACAGCGCCATCGGAGAACGTTTGGCAATAATCGGCATCGGCGCATGCGCGAGCGCTTGCATCGTCGCAGGACAGCGCGACGCATTCGGCTCGACCGGAGCGCCGCCTTGCCAAAGGTACAATGCGCTCCAGCTTGGGTCGTCGAGCAACGGATTGGCAGGCGGCGGACTGCCATTCTGCGTCTGAACATATGGTGAGAAGGACCCGCTAGTTGCCATCATTGCGGCGACTTCGCGCTGCATCTCTGGCACCAGCGCCTCGGCTGCCGGTATCCATTCGAACTCTTCGCGCTCAAAGAACGCGCGCTGCGCCAGCCCCGGAAAATAGAACATCGATGGCTGCTGAGCGTATATGTCATGCCGCCCCATCAGCAGGTCCAATGCCTCGCGTAGACGTGCCCCGCTTGGGCCGGCTGCCAAGCCGTTGGCACTGATCGCCTGATCTAGGTGAGCGGCGAAGCGCTGACTCGCTGCGGTGACAAACGTCTGCGCGACGTGCAGACGCTGCGATAGCGCGGATGGTGCGCGGAAGCCTGGCTGAGCCGCAACATTCAATGCCGCCCGGTAAAATGTCAGCGCGCCCCGTTCATCCCCCAGTTGTTCTTTCAATGCTGCCGTTACCAGCAGGGTCGGCAGATCGCGCGGTGTCATTTGCAACTGCCGCTCGAACGCGTCGATTGCACCCGGCGTGTCACCTAGCGCCTGTTCGATCTGGCCAATGATCAACCAAGGCGTTGCGGGATTGATCGCCCCACGAAGCGCATCGACGCGCTGCCGAGCCGTTACTCGGTCGCCGCGTTGCAAGGCTGTGATGGCCTCACGTGCCCACTGATCGGTCAAGTGTCCATGATCCGTTGCCGCTGTGTCGCCACGCTACTGGGCGACACAGCGATGCACAACGTTTAGACGCGCCCCATCACCCCGCCGACAAAGCCAGCCGCCCATCACCTTCGTCGACGTGGACGGTCGCGCCGTCCTTCACTTCCCCACGCAGGATCAGGTCGGCGAGCGGGTCCTGCAGGTAACGCTGAACCGCGCGTTTGAGCGGCCTTGCGCCATAGACCGGATCGTAACCGACGCGGCCCAGCCACGCGCGCGCGGCGTCGGTCAGGTCGAGCGTCACCTTGCGATCGGCGAGCAGCTTGCCGACACGCGACACCTGGATGTCGACGATCGGTCCCATGTGCGCCTGACCCAGCCGGTGGAACAGGATGATCTCGTCCAGCCGGTTGAGGAATTCCGGCCGGAAGTGCGCGCGCACGACGTCCATCACCTGCGGCTCGACGCTCTCGACCGCGGCGTCCTCGGGCATGTTGGCGAGGAATTGCGATCCGAGATTCGAGGTCAGGATGATCAGCGTGTTGCTGAAATCGACCGTACGGCCCTGACCATCGGTCAGCCGACCGTCGTCGAGGACTTGCAGCAGCACGTTGAAGACGTCGCCGTGTGCCTTTTCGACCTCGTCGAACAACACGACCTGATACGGCCGCCGCCTGACCGCCTCGGTCAGCACGCCGCCTTCCTCGTATCCGACATAGCCCGGGGGGGCACCGATCAGCCGCGACACCGCGTGCTTTTCCATGAACTCGCTCATGTCGATCCGCACCATCGCGTTCGGATCGTCGAAGAGGAATTCGGCGAGGCTTTTGGTCAGCTCGGTCTTGCCGACGCCGGTCGGCCCCAGGAACAGGAAGGAGCCGAGTGGGCGGTTGGGATCCTGCAATCCGGCGCGCGCGCGGCGCACCGCGGTGGAGACGGCGCGCACCGCGTCGGCCTGACCGATCACGCGCTTGCCCAGAACCTCCTCCATGCGCAGCAGCTTCTCGCGCTCGCCCGCCAGCATCCGCTCGACCGGCACTCCGGTCCAGCGGCTGACGACACCGGCGATATCATCGGCGGTCACTTCCTCGCGCAGCATCGCGCCCTGCGTCGTCGCCTGCGCCTCCGCGAGCTGCCGCTCGAGCGCGGGGATGCGCCCGTAGGACAGCTCGCCCGCCTTCGCCAGGTCACCCTGGCGCTGCGCCTGTTCGAGCTCCAACCGCGCGGCATCGAGCTGTTCCTTCAGCTTCGCCTCGCCCGCGATCTTGTCCTTTTCCGCCTGCCAGCGAGTCGTCAGCTCGGCCGACTGTTGTTCGAGATTGGCGAGCTCCTCCTCGAGATTGGCGAAGCGGTCGCGCGATGCCTCGTCCGATTCGCGGCGCAGCCCCTCGCGCTCGATCTTCAGGCGCAGGATGCGGCGATCGAGCGACTCAATCTCCTCGGGCTTCGACTCCACCTCCATCCGGATCCGGCTGGCGGCCTCGTCCATCAGGTCGATCGCCTTGTCGGGCAGGAAACGGTCGGTGATGTAACGGTTCGACAGCGTCGCGGCCGAAACGAGCGCACCGTCGGTGATGCGCACGCCGTGGTGCATCTCGTACTTGTCCTTCAATCCACGCAGGATCGAGATCGTATCCTCGACCGTCGGCTCGCCGACGAAGACGGGCTGGAAACGCCGCTGGAGTGCAGGGTCCTTTTCGACGTGCTTGCGATATTCGTCGAGCGTGGTTGCGCCGACGCAGTGGAGCTCTCCGCGCGCGAGCGCGGGTTTCAGGAGGTTGCCCGCGTCCATCGCGCCCTCCGACTTGCCCGCGCCAATCAGCGTGTGCATCTCGTCGATGAACAGGATGATGTCGCCCTCGGCCTGGCGCACCTCGTCGAGCACGCCCTTCAACCGCTCCTCGAACTCGCCGCGGTATTTCGCGCCCGCGATCAGTGCGCCCATGTCGAGCGCCATCAGGCGGCGGTCCTTGAGCGTGTCGGGCACGTCGCCGTTGGCGATGCGCAGCGCGAGCCCTTCCGCGATCGCGGTCTTGCCGACGCCGGGTTCGCCGATCAGCGCGGGGTTGTTCTTCGTGCGGCGCGCGAGGATCTGGATCGTGCGGCGGATTTCCTCGTCGCGGCCGATCACCGGGTCGAGCTTGCCGTCACGCGCCGCCTGCGTCAGGTCGCGCGCGAATTTCTTGAGCGCGTCGTAACGGTCCTCCGCGCTCTGCGTGTCGGCGGTACGGCCGCCGCGCAGCTCGTTGATTGCGCTGTTGAGCGCGTCGGCGCGGACACCCGCGGCCTGTAGCGCCTTGCCCGCCGCGGTGTTAAGCGACAGCGCGAGCGCGACCAGCATCCGCTCGACCGTGACATAGCTATCGCCCGCTTTTTTCGCGATCTCCTCGGCCTGGTCGAGCACGCGCACGGTGTCAGTGCCGAGCCCCGGCGGGGTCTGCGCGCCCGAGCCGCTGACCGCGGGGATGCGCGCGAGCGCAGCGTCGGTGTCGGCAGTCGCGCGGCGCGCGTCACCGCCGGCGCGTGCGATCAGCCCGGCGGCCATGCCCTGCTCATCCTCGAGCAGCGCCTTCAACAGATGTTCGGGCGCGATCTGCTGATGGTTCATGCGGATCGCGACGGTGCGCGCGGACTGGAGGAAGCCCTGCGCGCGGTCGGTAAACTTGTCGAGGTTCATGAAAATCCCCTGCTGTATTGCCGACTAGATGGTGTGATATTCGGGCAACACAAGTGTGCACCTCAGGCGTCAATCCACGTCTTCTCGCGCAGGTTGAGATGGGTCAGCCGGCGTCGCGCGAGGCGTGGGCCGAGGAAACGATAGAAATACCAATCCTTCGCCGCGTGCGGGGTGAAATGGTAGAGCAGCCGTTCGGCGAGCGTCCAGCGCACGCGGCGACGATCGGCGCGTCGGGGCGAGGGGATGCACCACAGATCATAAGGATAGGCCGCGTCGCCGTGGCGCAGCACGCGCTCCATGATCTCGTGATCCATCAGCACGTACGGCCAATGGTGGTGGGCATAGCCACCCGCGGCGACATAGGCCGCCGCGCGGAAACACTGGCCGTAGCCGCCGGTGTGCGTCTGCTTCGGCCATAGCCGGCTGACGCGCTGGTTGTGGCGGCGCTTGGCGAGTGCGGCCGGGCCGTCCGCGGGGTCGGTCACGTCGGTCGCCATCACCGCGGCGACGCGCGCGCCGCCCTCGACGAACGCCATCTGCGCGGTTGCAAGATAGTGCGGCGGGTAAAAGGTGTCGGCGTCGGTGAAGGCAACGAATTCCGTCGTGATGTGCGGGTTGGCGACCTCCAGCGCGTGAATCTTGCCGGGCTGTTCCGCGAACAGGTGGATCACCTCGACGTCACGCATCGCCGCCGCCTCTGCGCGCGCGAGCGCGGCCGAGCCGTCGCTCGACGCATTGTCGACCAGGATCAGGCGGAAGGGCTTGAGCGTCTGCGCATCGAGACTGCGCAGCGTCGCTGTGAGGTAGTCGGCCTCATTGTAATAAGCCATCACTACCGTCCACGCGCCTGTACGCTCGGGGGTCATCACGCATCTCCTCGCGCAAGTCGCAGCAGCGTCTCGCAGGCGGGCTCGCTCGATCGTAGCCCGTGCGTCGCCAGCGCGTGCGCGCGCGCCATCAATCCCATCGCCGCCAGTCGCGTCGGATCAGCGAGCAATGAGGCGACCTCCTTGCGGTAATTGCGGTTGGTCACGCGCAATCCGCAATTGGCCGGCAGCACGTCGGCGCTGATTCGGTCGGCGAAGGCGACCACCGGGCGCCCGCACGCCATCGCCTCGACAATCGCGCGCGGAAAATAATCGCGTCGTCCGGCATGAAAATAAAGCGCAGCCGAACTCAGCAGCGCGGGCACTGCGGCATTGGGGACGTGGCCGAGCCAGTCGATCTCGGGATAGCGCTTCGACAGCGCTTCCGCATCGGGTCCGCCGCCCGCAACCGCGACGCGGTGCTCGACCGAGAGTGCACCGACCTCGGAGAAGCTTTTCCACCGCGTCAGCCGGCTGACCGCGATCACGTCGCGGCGGCGCTCGCCCATCACGGGGCGGAAGCGTTCGGTGTCAATCGACTTGGGCAGCCGCTCCATCCGCGCATAGGGGATCGCCGCGCGCCACGGCACCCGCGGTCGCGCGAGCGTGCGTTCCTGCAGTTCCGATTCGGTGAAGACCATCGCGGCATGCGGGATCAGCCGGCTCCAATAGTCGCCGCCGATGATCACCGCGAACGCCCGCGCATCGGGTTTCAGCACACGGTCGAACAGACGATAGCCCGCGCCGCCGTTAGTGCCGATGACGACGAACAGGTCGGCGGTGTCGGTACGCGCGGCGTCGACCATCGCGTCGCTGTAGTGATCGCGCGATTTCGCACCACCGCCGTCGCGGGCGAACAGCCGCAGCGTATAGGGTGCGCCGACATCGGGATCGCAGCGCAGGATGCCGTTTTCGTGACCGACACCCCACAACTCGACATCCGCGCCGAGCGCCGATAGGAGCGCGGGCATCCGGCGGTCGCGGTTGTCCCATCGCAGCCATTCGGCCGGGTCGGCGACGCTGTGATACGTCGGGTAGGAAAGAACGAAGACGATGCGTGTCATGGCAAGGCGCGGCGGATACCAGCATGCTTCCGTGCTGCCTAGGACGATGGCGTGAAGCCCGCCGGCCAGCCGTTCGCGGACGAGGGGCCCCGCATCTCCTGCCTGATGGTTACCGCGGACCGGATGCACCTGGCCGAACGCTCGGTCGACTGCTTCCTCGCGCAGACCTATCCCAATCGTGAACTCGTCGTGGTCGACGACGGCACGCAGGATTACGCCCCGTTACTGGCGCGCGTGCCCGCCGACCGGCTGATCCACCATCGCCTGGTCAAGGATCCGGCCACGACGCTCGGTGCGCTGCGCAACCTGTCGCTCGATCTCGCGCGCGGTGACCTGATTGCGCAATGGGACGACGACGACTGGTTCGACCCCGAACGGCTGGCGCGGCAGATCGTGGTGCTGGGTAACAAGGCCGCGTGCTGGTGCCCGGTCGCGCTCATGCATCTGGCCGAGCCCGAGTGGGTCGAGCGGCCGTATATCGGCTGGTTCCAGGGCGGCGTGCCGAGCACGATCCTGCACCGCCGCCGCGACGACATCCGCTACCCGCTCGAACGCCGCGGCGAGGACAGTACCTACCGTGACGCGTGGCGGCCGCTCGGGTTCACGCTGCTGGATGCGGATGAGGCGGCGCTGCTGATCCGCTGCTTCCACGGCGGTAACACGTGGGAGCGCGCGCATTTCGAGAAGCGCATCGCGCTCACCCCGCGCGACCGCTTCGAATGGGGCGTCCGTCGCCTGCTCGGGCGGACCGCGGATTACTCGCGCTTTCGGCTGACGCCGAGGCAGCGGGCATCGTTCGACGCCTTTTTCGCGCACTCGCGCGCGCTCGGGCTGTTCTGATGACGCTCGTCGAGCGCGCGCGAGTCTGGGCGGGAACCGAGGATGCGAAACGCGTCGCGGTCGCGCTGCGCATCTTGTTCTTCGCCGCGATGTTCACCTGGCTGGTGCTCAAGGTGCGCGCGATCGGGTGGCGGCAGGTCGCGGGGTCGCTGCCGACCAACCCGCTGTTCTACATCCTGTTCTTCGTCAACTTCCTGATCCTGCCCGCGTCCGAGACGGTGATCTACCGCATCGTGTTTCGGCAAAGACTGCCGCGCGCCTTCCCGGTGCTGATCCGCAAGCGCGTCTACAACAGCACGCTGGTCGGCTATTCCGGCGAGCTGATGTTCGCGATCTGGCTGAAGCGCAGTTTCGGGTTGAAGACCAAGCGCATCCTCGTCGCGCTCAAAGACAATGCGATCCTGTCCGCGGTGTCCTCAGGGCTCGTCACCGCAGCGCTGCTGGTGCTGTTCGCCGCCACCGGCAATGCGCGGCGGATCATGGACTGGCTCCATCCCGGCCCCGCGCTGGTGGTCGCGGGCGTCCTCGCCGCCGTGTTCGTCGTGCCGGTGCTCTACCGGTTGCGGCGTCACCTGATCGCGCTGACGGGCGGGCAGGCGGTCAGCGTGCTCGGCATCCACGTCTCGCGCACGACAGTGGTGGTGCTGCTCCAGGCGACGCAATGGGCGGTAGTGCTGCCGGCCGAGCGCTGGTCGACCTGGCTCGTCTTTCTGACCGCGCAGATGGTGATCTCCCGCCTGCCGATCATTCCCAATCGCGATCTGCTGTTCCTGAGCGCGGGGCTGGAGATGAGCAACACGATCGCGGGGCCACGTGCGGCGATGGCGGGGCTGCTGCTCGCGGGCGGCGCGCTGACGCAGGCGATGAACCTCGGCTTCTTCATCATCACCTCGTTCATCGCGCAGCCGCCCAAGCTCGACGCGCGCGAGATGGAGGAGGTGGACGAGGCCGACGAGGACGCGCGGATCCCCGGTACGGCCTGATCGTCAGCGCGTCGTCGCGTCGATCTCCGCGCGCGACCATCCACCACCCATCGCCTGATAGAGTGCAACGAAGTTGGTCAGCCGGTCCGCCTGCGTCTGCGTCAGTGCGAGTTGCGCGGTCAGCAGGCTGCGTTGCGCGTCGAGTTGCTCGATATACGCCGAATAACCTGCGCGGTAGCGATTGGTCGCGTTCTCCAGCGCGCCGCGCGCGGCATTGGCCTGATCGGACAGATCCTGCGCCTGCTGCGCGATCCGCGCGTAGCCCGCGAGCGCGTCGTCGACTTCGCGAAACGCGGTCAGCGCGGTGCGGCGATAGGCGAACGCGGCCTGGTCGCGCCGCGCCACCGCGCCGCGTTCCTGCGCGCGCAACCGTCCGCCGTCGAAGATCGGCGACAGGATGCTCGCACCCAGCGAGAACACGCCGACCGGGTTCGACAGCGCGGTCGACAAGACCACGCCGGCCGAACCGGTGAGCGCCAGATTGGGCAGCATTGCCGCGCGCTGGCTGTCGAGCGAGCGGTCGGCGGCGACGAGCGTCTGCTCCGCCTGGAACACGTCCGGCCGGCGACGCAGCAGGTCGGCGGGCAGCCCGTCGGGGATCGGCGGCAGCAGCAGCCGGTCGAGCGGCAGTCCGCGCGCGATGCTACGCGGCGCGTCGCCGGTCAGCAGCGACAGCGCATTCTCCTGCCGGCTGATCGCGAGCTGCGCCTGCGGCACGAGCTGCGCCGTGGCAGCATATTCGGCCTGCGCCTGACGTAGTTCGAGCCGCGAGGAATAGCCCGTCTCGAACCGCCGCCGCGCGATCCGCAGCGCGTCGCTGCGCGCGGCCAGCGTACCGCGCGCGATCTCGAGCCGCTGGTCGAGCGCGCGCAGCGTGACATAGCCAGACGCCGTGCTGGCCGCGACGGCGAGCCTAACGGTATCGCGCGCGCCCTCGCTCGCCAGCAGTTGCGCGCGCGCGGCGCGGCTCGCCTGCTTCAATCGCCCGAACAGGTCGAGGTCGAAGCTGGCGGTGATCGCGGGCTGCGCACCGAATGCCCTGCTCGGCGTGCCGAACGGGCTCAACGTCTGCCCCTGCGTCTCGGGCACCTGCCCGCCGATTGTCGGCAGCAGTTGAGCGCGCGCGAGCGCCTGCGCCGCGCGGGCTTCCTCGACGCGACCGGCGGCGACCGCGATGTCGAGATTGTTGGCAAGCGCGCGCTCGACCAGCGCGGTCAGGTGCGCGTCGCCGAAGCTCATCCACCACGCCCCCGCGATCGGCACCCCCGGCGGGGTCTGTGTCCGCCACGAAGGCGGCGGCACGACTGCGGCGGCCGCGGGCGCATCGGCACGTTTGCCCGGCAGCGTGCAGCCGGCGAGCGCGATGGCGAGCGCGAGGGGGAGGGCGCGCGTCATTGCACTGCCGGCGCGCCGTCGACGTCGACGCGCGCCTGCACCGACATGCCAGGGCGCAACCGCTGCGCCAGCCGCTGACCCGGATCGATGCGGATGCGCACCGCGATCCGCTGCGGTACCTTGGTGAAATTGCCGGTCGCATTGTCGGATTTGAGCACCGCGAACTCGCTGCCCGCGGCGGGCGCGATACGCTCGACATGGCCGCGGATCCGCGCGTTGCCCAATGCGTCGACCGTGAAGCTCGCCGGCTGGCCGACCGCGATCCGCGCGGTCTGCGCTTCCTTGAAATTGGCGATCACCCAGACCTCGGGCGGGACGAGGAACATCAGCTGCGACCCCGCGGTCACATATTGCCCGACGCGCACGCCGACCTCCGACAGACGCCCGCGTTCCGGCGCGCGGATGAGGGTATTGGCAAGGTCGATGCGCGCGAGGCGAAGTTGCGCCTCCGCACCCGAGACGCCGGCCTGTTGCCCGCCGCGGCCGACCTCGACCGTGCGGATGTCCTGGCTCGCGATCTCGCGCGCCGCCTGCGCCTGCCGCACGCCTGCCTGAGCCTGCCGCAGCGCCGCGAGCGTCTGGTCGCGTTCGCGCAGCGATACCGAGCCGTCCTTCACCAGATCGTCGACGCGCGCCATGTCGGCCTGCGCGCGCATCAACTGCGCCTGCGCGTTCTCCACCGCCGCCTGTTGCGCGCCGAAGCTCGCCTGGCGGCTGGCCGCTTGCTGGCGCGAGTTGGCGAGCGTCGCCTGCGCCGCTTCGACCTGCGATGCCGCCGCCTCGACACGCTGCGCGTAGATGCGGCGATCGATCTCGACCAGCGGCTGCCCGGCCGCGACGTTGGCGAAATCGCGCACCAGCACGCGCGTGACATAACCCGACACCTGCGGGCTGATGATCGTCACGCGCCCGCGCACGTAAGCATTGTCGGTCGACTGGTCGTCGGGGTTGAACGGCCAGATTCGCCATGCCGCCAGCACCGCGGCGATGCCCGCGAGCGCCAGCACCGCGATCAGCACGATTGACCCGGTGGTGAGTTGCGGCGGGCGCCATCCCGACCCCTGCGGCGTCGCGGGCGCGGCGGCGGGCGAGGGGGCAGGCTCGGGCGTCGGCGCGCCGCCCTGTTCGGCGATCTTCTCCTCCGTCATCGGCGTCGGCGAAACGTTGGGGGAACGCGGGTCGGTCATGCGGGAACTCCGCGGCGCGCACGGATCGAGCGCCGCACCAGCAGGAAAAGGAGGTAGAGGAACGTCAACGCGGACAGCACCGCGACCAGTCGGAAGACGTCGTTGTACGCGAGCACGTTGGCCTCGCGCGTCGTCGCCTGTGACAGCAGGGCGGCACCCTCCGCGGTACGCAGCGTCGGGTCGCCGATGACGCGGCCGACGCCCGCGGCACCTGCCTGGATGCGCTGGGTCACGATCGGATCGGTCGGGTCGATCGTCTGGACCAGCGCGGCGCTGTTCGCCTTCTCGCGTACCACCTGGTACGTACTGAGCAGTGCCGCGCCGCCGAGCCCGCCGATCGAGTTGATGATCCCGAACAGCGCGATGAAGCTGATGATGTGCCCGCTTCCCGCCGCCAGCGCGCGCGTCATGCCGAACAGCAGCGCGGGGCCGAGGAAGAACGCGCCCGCGAACGCGATCACGGCCTGCGTCGTATAAAGCTGCGGCGCGCGCGTCAGGCTTGTCGAATGCGAGTCGATGAACGCCGCGATCGCGACCAGTCCGACCGCGAGCATGATCGGGTGCGCCAGTTTCTCGATGTTGAGCGTCATCGCGCTCGCCGCCACGCCCGCCGCGGTCGCGACCGTGAGGATCAGGAAGAACGGCATCAACTGGTCGTTGTTCTGCCCCAGCACGGTCAGCAGCCCCACCGCGCCGGTGTTCTGTTCCGACAACACGATCCGCGCCATGATCGTCACGATCGTGAAGCGCAGGATGTCCGCGCTCGCCAGCCAGCGCGTGTTGAGCAGCGGGTTGGCGCGGCCGTGTTCGATCACCAGCGCCGCGGCGAGCATCGGGATCGCGGCGATCAGCGCCCAGCCGATCCAGTTCGCCTGCGTCCACCAGTCGATCCGACCGAGCCCCAGCACCGCGGCGAACAGCGCCATTGAGCCCGCGAACAGCACGAAGGTGACGAAATCGAGCGGCTCGAACGCCTTGACCCGGTTGGTCGGCGGCAGGCGGAGCGCGATGACCGCGGCAAGGCTCATCGCGGCGAGCCCGAGCTCGAACAGATAGAGCGTGCGCCACTGGCTCATCGCCAGCAGTTCGGGGGAAAACAATCGCGCCATCGGCGTCGCGCATTGCGGGACGCCGATGCCGACCACCACCGCGCGCAGCCGCCACTTCGCCGGAAACGACTGCATCAGGTAATAGAGCGCGAGGCTGCTGATCGGCGCGCCCGCCATTCCGCTCGCCGCGCGCACCAGGATCGCCGAGGCGAAGTCGCGCACGAACAGGTGCGCGAACGTCAGGATCACGTACACTGCGAGAAAGATGATTGCGAACGGCCTGAGCCCGAATTCCTGCCGGAACTTGATCATCAGCAGGTTGATGCTGACGTTGGTCATCACGTAGACCGTCGGCAGCCACGCGATCTCGGCGGGATCGAGCCCGAGCGCGCCCTGGAGCGTGTAGGTGTTGGCGGTGATCAGCGCGTTGCCGAATCCCGCGGTCAGTCCGAGGAGCACGCCGATCAGCCCGTAGGCGATCTTGCGCCGGGTCGGATGGTCGGGCGATCCGGGCGAGCCGGGAAGCGCCGGCAGTTCGTGCGCGGCGAACGTCCATTGTTCTTCGCGGAGGAATTCGCGCACGCGCGCCATCACGGCCATGTTGCCGCTTTATGGCCGATGGAGGACGTTGTGCAACGGTTCAGCGAAGGGCCATTGTCCCCGATTTCTACAGTGTCCGGCGCTTCCATTCGGGGGTACGGCAATGACGGGAGTGATCGCGCTCAGGGGTGACGCGCGTTCGACGATGCGGTATCCAGTGGCACAACGAAACCGAGAGGATCACGCCATGGCAACGCTCGCGACCGTCGACCAGCATGAGGCGCATTACGCGCCGGGCGAGTGGGAGGCGCGGGTCGATCTCGCCGCTGCCTATCGTCTCGTCGCGCTGTACGGCTGGGACGATCTCATCTTCACGCATCTGTCGGCGCGCGTGCCCGGGCCCGAGCATCATTTCCTCATCAATCCGTACGACATGATGTTCGAGGAGATCACTGCGTCGAGCCTGGTGAAGATCGACGTCGAGGGCAATCCGGTCGGCCCCGCGACCCACCCGGTCAACCCCGCGGGGTTCACGATCCACTCCGCGATCCACATGGCGCGCGATGATGCCGCGGCGGTGATGCATCTCCACACGCCGCACGGGCAGGCGGTGTCGGCGATGGAGTTTGGGCTGTTGCCGCACACGCAGACCGCAATGATCGCGCAGCACGACGTCGCCTACCACGATTACGAGGGGATCGCGACCGACCTCGACGAGCGCGAGCGGCTGGTCGCCGACATCGGCACCAAGAACGCGATGATCCTGCGCAACCACGGCACGCTCGCGGTCGGCGACACGGTCGCGTCGTGTTTCCTGCGGCTCTATTTCCTCGAACGCGCGTGCGAGGCGCAGGTGCTGATGCTGTCGGCGGGCAAGGAGCATCTCAACAACCCGCCGCAGGGTGTCGAACACAAGGTCGCGGGACAGTCGAACCCCAAGGGAATGGGCGGATTGGCGCAGAAGCTCGCCTGGCCTGCGCTGCTGCGCAAGCTCGACCGGATCGATCCCAGCTTCCGCGATTGAGCGGGGGCTGGCGGTCGTCCCGCGTCACGGCGTGGGCGGAACGGCTTCGGCTCCTCAACCGACCCAACGAGAAAGGCCCCCGGCATCGCTGCCGGGGGCCTTTTCGTTTCGTCGCTGACGCGGCGGACGCTTAGTCGCGGTCGCCGGTCAGGAAGGCGGGAGCGAACTCGGGATCGGGACCACGATCACCACCTTCGCCGCGCTCGCGGCGCGGGCCGCGATCACCGCCGCGGTCGCCACCACGATCGCCGCGACCTTCGCGACGCGGGCCACGATCGCCGCCGCCGCGGCCGTCACGGCGCGGACCACGATCGCCGCGCTCGCCACCTTCGCGCGGCTCGCGCTTCGGACGCGTGTCCTCCAGCTCCTCGCCCGTCTCCTGATCGACGACGCGCATCGACAGGCGAACCTTGCCGCGCGGATCGATCTCGAGCACCTTGACCTTCACCTCCTGGCCCTCGGAGACGACGTCGGTCGGCTTCTCGACACGCTCGTTCTTCATCTCGGAGACGTGGACGAGGCCGTCCTTGCCACCCATGAAGTTCACGAAAGCACCGAAGTCGACGATGTTGACGACCTTGCCGTTGTAGATCTTGCCGACCTCGGCCTCTTCGACCAGACCCTTGATCCAGTTGATCGCGGCCTCGATCTGGCTCTGGTCGGACGACGACACCTTGATCACGCCCTCGTCGTCGATGTCGACCTTGGCGCCGGTGGTCGCGACGATCTCGCGGATCACCTTGCCGCCGGTGCCGATCACTTCGCGGATCTTCGACTTGTCGATCGTGAAGGTCTCGATCCGCGGCGCGTGCGCCGACAGCTCGGTACGCGTCGAATCGAGCGCCTTCGCCATCTCGCCCAGGATGTGCGCGCGGCCCTCGTGCGCTTGGCGCAGGGCGACGCGCATGATCTCCTCGGTGATGCCGGCGATCTTGATGTCCATCTGCAAGGACGTGATGCCCTCGCTGGTGCCCGCGACCTTGAAGTCCATGTCGCCCAGGTGATCTTCGTCACCAAGGATGTCGGACAGGACGGCGTAGTCCTTGCCTTCGAGGATCAAACCCATCGCGATGCCCGACACCGGACGCTTCAAGGGCACGCCCGCGTCCATCATCGACAGCGAACCGCCGCAGACCGTCGCCATCGACGACGAGCCGTTCGACTCGGTGATGTCCGAGGTCACGCGGATCGTGTACGGGAACTCCTCCTTCGACGGCAGCACCGGGTGCAGCGCGCGCCAGGCGAGCTTGCCGTGGCCGACTTCGCGGCGGCCCGGCGCGCCGAAGCGGCCCACTTCACCGACCGAATAGGGCGGGAAGTTATAGTGGAGCATGAAGTTCTGGTACGACAGGCCGTTCAGCCCGTCGATCATCTGCTCCGCGTCGCGCGTGCCGAGCGTGGTGGTCGCGATCGTCTGCGTCTCGCCGCGGGTGAACAGCGCCGAGCCGTGCGCGCGCGGCAGGAAGTGGACCTCCGCCTCGATCGGGCGCACCGTCTTGGTGTCGCGGCCGTCGATGCGGCGGCCGGTCTTGAGAATCGCGCCGCGAACGATGTCGGCCTCGAGCTTCTTCACAAGCTTCAGCGTGCCGAGATACTCGGCCGGATCGCTGTCCTTCAGGTCGGCGAACGCCTCGCGCGCCTTGGTGCGCGCGGCGTTGACGGCGGTCTGGCGCGCCTGCTTGTCGGTCAGCTTGTAGGCCGCCTCCATGTCCTTGCCGATGGCCTTCTTGAGCTTGGCCATCTTCGCCGACTTGTCCTCGACGGGTGCCAGCTCCCAAGGGTCCTTCGCCGACTGCTCGGCCAGATCGATGATCGCGTTGATGATGTCCTGGCTCGCCTTGTGCGCGAACATCACCGCGCCGAGCATCACGTCCTCGGACAGCTCCTTGGCTTCCGACTCGACCATCATCACCGCGTCGTGCGTGGCGGCGACGACGAGGTCGAGCTCGCCGTCCAGCACCTCGGCGTCGGTCGGGTTGAGCTGATACTCACCGTCCTTGTAGCCGACGCGCGCGGCGCCGATCGGGCCCATGAACGGCACGCCCGAGATGGTGAGCGCGGCGGAGGCGGCGACCATCGCGAGGATGTCGGGCTCGTTCTCGCCGTCGTAGGAGAGCACCTGCGCGATGCAGTTGATCTCGTTGTAGAAGCCTTCGGGGAACAGCGGGCGGATCGGGCGATCGATCAGGCGGCTGACCAGCGTCTCACGCTCGGTCGCGCCGCGTTCGCGCTTGAAGAAGCCGCCGGGAATGCGGCCCGAGGCCGAGAACTTTTCTTGGTAATGGACGGTCAGCGGGAAGAAGTCCTGCCCTTCCTTGACCGTCTTGGCGGCGGTGACCGCGCACAGGACGACCGTCTCGCCCAGCGTCGCGATCACGGCGCCGTCGGCCTGGCGCGCGACCTTGCCGGTTTCCAGCGTCAGGGTCTTGCCACCCCATTCGATGCTGACCTTCTTGGTATCGAACATATGAATTCCTTTGGACCGGATGCCCGATGCATCCGGGGCCTCGTGGTGCAGGCTGTCCGGCCTGCGCGGTGCGGGGCTTTTGGTCGCCCCATGCGCCGTCGCCGGATTGCGAGGGCGCGGATAAGCGAAGGGCGACCCGAGGGCCGCCCTTGCGAGTTACTTGCGAAGGCCGAGCTTCGCGATGAGCGCCAGATAACGGTCGCCGTCGGTCTTGCGGAGATAATCCAGCAGCGAGCGACGCTTGTTGACCATCATGAGCAGGCCGCGACGCGAGTGGTTGTCCTTGGCGTGGCCCTTGAAGTGCTCGGTCAGGTTGCGGATGCGCTCGGTGAGGATCGCGACCTGGACCTCGGTGGATCCGGTGTCGCCCTCGGCGCGGGCGTGTTCCTTGATGACTTCCTGGCGGCGTTCGGCAGTGATCGACATTATGAAATCGTCCTCGACATCATATCAGAGATTGAAACCGCGAACGACGCGAAGCTGGTTGGCTTCAACCTCGGCCAGCGCGACGGGCGTGTCGCCCATGCACGCGAAGACGAGACCATCGTCGGCGGCGATCCCGTCCAGCACCCGCCCCTGTCGAAGCGCGCCTGCCTGGTCGGGCGTGAGGGAAAAGGCCGGGATGTCGTCCAGCCCCGCCCTCAATGGCAGGAGTAATGGTTCCAGCGCCGACGCCTTAGCGGCCGCGTCCAATTTGTCCAGCGTTATCGCCTGATGAAGCGCGAACGGTCCCGCCTTGACGCGGTGGAGCCAGGTGACGTGGCCGACCGAGCCGAGCGCCACCGCGATGTCGCGCGCGAGGCTGCGGATATACGTGCCCTTGGACACGTGCGCGACGAGCGTGACTTCGCTGAGCGGCGCATCGGGCGCGGCGTCGCCGTCGCGCGTCAGGCGGTGGATCGTGATATCGCGCGAGGCGAGCACGACGTCCTCGCCGGCGCGCGCCAGATCGTAGGCGCGCTGCCCGTCGACCTTGAGCGCGGAATAGGCGGGCGGCACCTGCGCGATCGCGCCGGTGAAACGCGGCAGCACCGCGTCGAGCACGGCGGCGGTCGGGCGCACGTCGCTGGTCGCGACCGCTTCCCCCTCGGCGTCGAGCGTCGACGTCTGCGTGCCGAACGCGAGCGTGAAGGCGTAGACCTTGTCGCTGTCGAGCATCCGCCCGGCAAGCTTGGTCGCCTCGCCGAGCGCGATCGGCAGCACCCCGCTCGCGAGCGGGTCGAGCGTGCCGCCGTGGCCGACCTTCACCTTGGGGACGCCGGCGGTGCGCAGCGCGCGCTTGACCGCGGAGACGACCTGCGTCGAGCCGAGCCCGACGGGTTTGTCGATGATCATCCAGCCGTGCATCTCAGGCGATCGCCGCGGCGATGGCGAGATAGGCCTGCGTCAACGCCTGCGCGGGCGGCGCGACGAGCCGCTGGACGATGTTCGCCCCCGGCACCAGCGCGGGCAGCACCAGCAGCAGGATGATCAGCAAGGGAAAGCCGAAGCGCGCGAGCTTGTCCCATTGCAGCGCGGCGCGCTCGGGCAGCAGTCCGGCGACGACGTGCCCGCCGTCGAACGGCGGCAGCGGGATCAGGTTGAACAGCGCAAGAAAGACGTTGATCAGCAGGAAGTTGATCAGGTTCGCACCCAGAAACGCCGCCGCGCTGCCATCGGCAGGCTCGCCGATCCAATGTGCGAAAATGCCGAGCAGCAGGGCCGCCACGAACGCGAGCGCGAGGTTCATCCCCGGCCCCGCCAGCGCGACGAGCATCATGCCGGTGCGCGGATTGGTCTTCGTAATACGACGCGCGTCGACCGGCACGGGCTTCGCCCAGCCGAACACCGGCGCCTTGGCGATCGCGAGCATCAGCGGCAGCACGACCGTGCCGACCGGATCGACGTGGCGCAGCGGGTTGAACGACAGGCGGCGAAGCCGCGCCGCGGTCGGATCGCCCAGCGCGCGCGCGGCGAGGCCGTGGCTGACTTCGTGAAAGACGATCGCGATCACCAGCGGGATGATCCACACCGCCGCCGACCAGATAACACCATTGGGGTTCATAGGCCCGCGAAATAGGGCCGCATCGCGGCGATGACCAGCACACGTAACTGTAAGCAATAACGTGGCGCGCCACGGCTTGATCGGGGCGCCCCGGTGCTGACATGCTACCGAGTAACGGGAGAAACGGTCACGCCCTACCGATCGCTCAACGTCGATCACGACCGCAGGCGCACACGCTGGGCGAGCGCGTCGGTCGCCTTGCATCTGGGCGTCGTCGCGGTGCTGCTGTGGTGGCCCAATGCGCCGCTCCCCCTGATCGCCCCGACCCCGGCGTTGATGACCTTCGATGTCGCGCCCCCGCCGCCCGAACCGTTACCCGAGATCGCGCCGCCCGAGCCGGTGAAGCTGTCGCCCGACGCCGCGACGACGCGCAACGATGATCCCGGTGGCGCGTCGGCAGGGCGTTTCTCGCCGCGCGACACGCGGGTGACGCGCGCGCCGGCACCCATGCCGGAGGTGCCGCGGCCACCGGCGCGGCTCGATGATGCGCCGATCCGCGCGGCGCCGATCACCGCCGACGGCTTCGCCAACGCGCTCCAGCCCGCCGCCGATTCGATCGCGGGCCTGGGTGCCGCCGCGATGGGCGCCGGGATCGGCACCAGCGCAGGCGCGGGGGCGGGAAGCGGGCAGGGGGACGGCAGTGGCGCAGGCCGCGGCCGCGGCAGGCCGGTGCGCGCGCGCTGGGTGCGGATGCCGACCAACCTCGAGATGAAACCGTACTGGCCCGAGGCGGCGCGCGCGGCGAAACTGTCGGGAAAGGCAATCCTCGAGTGTATCGTGCCCAAGATCGGCCCGCCCAAGAGCTGCCGTGCGATCGCGGAGACACCCGCCGGCTCTGGGTTCGCGCAGGCGGCGGTCAGGATGTCGCCGATCTTCCGCATCGTGCCCGTGACGCGCGCCGGGCGGGTTGAGGACATGCCGATTATCGTGCCCGTCGCCTTCGCTTATACCGGCCGGTAATCCGCTTGCGCATGCCGTGCCTGCGCCGCATCATCCGGTCATGACGATCCGCTCCCTCCGCCTCTTGCTCGCCGCCCCGCTGCTGACCGCAGGCATGCTGGCCGCCCCGCTGCCCGCCGCCGCGCGAACGGTGCCAGTGGAGGAGCAGTCGATCGAGCAGGTCCAGGCGGCGATGACCGCGGGGCGTGCGACCAGCGTCGATCTGACGCGCGCGTATCTCGCGCGGATCGCGGCGATGGACCGCAAGGGGCCGACGCTGCGCAGCATCATCGCGCTCAACCCCGACGCCCTTGCGCAGGCAAAGGTGATGGATGCCGAACGCCGCGCCGGGCGCGTGCGCGGGCCGCTGCACGGCGTGCCCGTCCTGATCAAGGACAATATCGAGACCGCCGATCCGGTCGCGACCACCGCGGGCAGCCTCGCGCTCGCCGCGAACGTCACCCGCCGCGATGCGCCGCTGGTCGCGCGGCTGCGCGCCGCGGGCGCGGTGATCCTGGGCAAGACCAATCTGTCCGAATGGGCCAACATCCGCTCCGACCATTCGATCAGCGGATGGAGCGCGGTCGGCGGGCTGGTGCGCAACCCGTACGCGCTCGATCGCACCGCCTGCGGCTCGTCGTCGGGATCGGGCGCGGCGGTGGCGGCGAGCTTCGCGGCGGCCGCGGTCGGTACCGAGACCGACGGGTCGGTGACCTGCCCGTCGTCGATCAACGGGCTGGTCGGGTTCAAACCGACGCTGGGCCTCGTCAGCCGAACCTATGTCGTGCCGATCAGCCACAGCCAGGACACGCCCGGGCCGATGGCGCGCAGCGTACGCGACGCCGCGCTGCTGCTGTCGGCGATGGCGGCGCCCGACCCGGCCGACCCCGCGACCGCGGCGACGCAGGTGCGCGATTATACCGCGGGGCTGTCGACCGGGGCCTTGTCGGGGATGCGCGTCGGCATCGTCCGTTCGAACGACCTGTCGCCTGAGCTCGCCACGCGCTTCGACGCGGCGCTCGCGGTGCTGCGCGCATCGGGCGCGACCCTCGTCGAGGTGACGCCGCCCAAGCTCGACGGGCTGGGCGAAGCCGAGTTCCAGGTGCTGCTCAGCGAGTTGAAGGCCGATCTCGACCGCTATCTCGCCACCACGCCCGCGAGCGTGAAGACGCGGACGCTCGATCAGGTCATCGCGTTCGACCGCGCGAATGCGGCCGCGGAAATGCCGTATTTCGCGCAGGAAACGTTCGAGAAGGCCGCCGCGACCAAGGGCCTCGCCGACCCGGCCTATAAGGCGGCGCGCGCGAAATCGCTGCGGCTGGCGGGCGCGGAGGGAATCGACGCGATGCTGGCGAAGGCGGGCGCGCAGATCCTCGTCGAGCCGAGCTACGGGGCGGCGTGGCTGAGCGATACGGTCTACGGCGACCAATATGGTGGGCCGTCCGCCGCCAGCCTGCCCGCGATCGCGGGTTATCCGCATCTGACGGTGCCGATGGGGCTGGTGCGCGGGCTGCCGGTCGGCCTCTCGTTCATCGGCACGCGCGGCGCGGATCAGCGCGTGCTGGGGGCGGGATATGCGTACGAACAGGCATCGCACGCGCGCGTTGCGCCGCGTTACCTGCCGCAGGCGAACGCCGGCGCCGCGCTCGAGGGCACGCGCTAACCGCAGCCGCCGCTGCGCCGATTGGCGACGGCCGCGCATTTACGATATGTTCGCACCGGCCGCGGTACGGCGGTGTCATGCCGATGGTGACGCTGACACGGTTGATGATGGTGGCGGTGCTGGCGTTGCTCGCGCGACCGGCCGTCGCGCAGAGCGCGCTCGCCGGCACGCCCGTCACGACCTGCGTCGCCCCCGTCCAGCGCGGCGATATGGCGGCGACGATGATGCGCCGCCGCGACCGATTCGATTGCGCGACACCGCAGTCGCGGTTTCGACCGGGTGATTACTGGGTCCGGGTCGCTAGCGTGCCCCCCGGTGCGGGGATCGTCCCGCAGGTGATCCGGTCGTGGAGCCTGTGGCAGCGCGGCATGACGCTGTATTTCGGTTATGCTGACGGGGTGATCGTCCGGCGCGTGATCGACGATGTCGGCGCCGCGCGCTCGATCGCGCTCGGCGCTGTCTTCGAACAGCCGATACCGGTGCGCGGCGTACGGCTCACGCGGATCATGTGGCAGGTGCGCGGCGCAGTCGTGGTGCGCGGCATCATCGCCGAGCCGCGGATCGGCACGCCCGCGCAGAGTGCCGAGCGCAACCTCTTGTTCGCGGCGCTCTACGCCGGTTTTGGCGGGCTCTGCCTCGCGCTGCTCGTGTACAATCTGTCGTTGTGGGCGGCGCTGCGGCATCGCTTCCAGCTTGCCTATTGCGGGATGGTCGCCGCGCTCGCGACCTATGCCTTTTCGTCGTCGGGGGCGATGGCGTGGCTGTGGCCAACGCTCGGCAACGTGATGCGCATCCGCGTCAACTACGCGGCGCTGGGACTTGCGGCGGTGATGGCGCTGCGGTTCGCACGACAGTTCTTCGAGCCGCGCGTCTTCGACCGCGCGACCGCGCGAGCGGCGGCGGGGGTGATATGGTACCTCGTCGTGTCGACGGGGGCGTTCGTGCTGCTCGCGCCGTGGCAGGCGCGCGCGCTCGACCTCGCTTACTCGCTCGGCTTCCTGGCGCTGACGACCGTCGCGGCGCTGATCCTGGCGCGCGCGTGGCGCGAACGGAGCAATTACCTGTGGGTGTTCGGCGTCGCCTGGGCGACGCCTTTGCTGCTCGCCGCGATCCGCACGATGAGCAGCCTGCAATTGATCACCGCGAGCACGTGGCTCGACAATTCGACGCTGGCGGCGATGACGGTGGAGGCATTGGTGTCGAGTGTCGCGATCTCGTACCGCATCCGCCTGCTCTCGGTCGAGCGCGACGCGGCACGCGCCGAGGAACTGGCCGCGCGGACGCTCGCCGATACCGATCCGCTGACCGACCTCCTCAATCGCCGCTCGTTCCTGCGCGACGCGCTGGAGGCTGGCGCGCGTGCGCCGCAGCTGCTGGTGATCGCCGACATCGACCATTTCAAGCAGGTGAACGACGCGCTCGGGCACGATCTGGGCGACGAGGTGCTGCGCCGCGTCGCGCGTGCCCTGCGCGCCGCGATGCCGCGGGACGCGCTCGTGGCGCGGATCGGTGGCGAGGAGTTCGCGGTGCTCGCGCCCGCCGACACGGACGGCCTGCCCGACGCGGTGCTCGCCGCGGTGCGGTCGGCGCGGATGCCGTACGACCTGACCGTCACGGTGTCGGTCGGCAGCAGCACCGGAACGCTGAGCGGGGAAAGTGATTGGGCGGCGCTCTACCGGATGGCGGATCAGGCGCTGTTCGCGGCCAAGGCGGCGGGGCGCGACCGCGCCCGCGTCGCGAGCCTCGCGCTCGCGGCCTGAGCGGCTGCTTCCCGCTGCGGCGTTAATCATGTATGGAAACGGGTGAGAGGGGAGTCCGATGAAGCACCGCCGTCGCATCGCCATTGCCGCCACCGGTGCCGCGCTCGCGCTGGTCGCGCTGCGCCACCCGACCGCCGATCTCAAGATCATGACGCACGAAGCGCGCGACACCGCGCCGCACCGGATCCAGGCCGCGATCGACTTGGGGTTGGTTGGCTTCTCGATCCTCTACACCTGGACCGCGCCGCGCATCACCGGCTGATCGCGCGGTTGACGGACACGTAAAGTCACGCATGCGCGATTGAAGCGTCGCGACCTCTTGCTTACACGCGTGTCAATGACTGACGAACGCGCCTGGCAGACCCGCTACCGCCACCCGACGCCGTGGGCGGTCGACCTGCCGCCGATGTCGATGCCCGACATGTTCACGGCGTCGACCGCGCGGCACGCCGACCGCGCGATGATCGACTTTCTCGGCCGCCATTACAGCTACGCCGAGGTCGCCGACGGCGCGCGGCGCGTCGCGGCCGGACTGGCGGCGATGGGTTACGGCAAGGGCGACCGCATCGGCCTGTTCCTGCCCAACGTCCCGCATTACGTCGCGGCCTATTACGGCGCGCTGCTGCTCGGTGCGACCGTGGTCAATTTCTCGCCGCTCTACACGGTCCACGAACTCGTCCACCAGGTCGAGGATTCGGGCACGCGGGCGCTGTTCACGATCTCCGCCAGCGCGCTACTGCCGACCGCGCTCAAGGTGCTCGACAAGAGCCGGCTCGAGCGGTTGATCGTCGGCTCGGTCGCGGGCGCGCTGCCGCCGGCGAAATCGCTGCTCTACCGGCTGTTCAAGGGCAAGGAAGTCGCCAGGCGGCCCGACGACGCGCGGGTGACGGCGTTCTCGGCGCTGATCGCCAACGACGGTCAGTTCTCAGCGCCCGCGATCGACCCGGTCGGCGATGTCGCGCTGATCCAGTATACCGGCGGGACGACCGGCGCGCCGAAGGGGGCGATGCTGACCCACGCCAACCTGTCCGCCAACGCGCGGCAGGTCGTGTCGCTCGATCCGCACCGCGGCGATACCGACCGCATCATCGGCGCGCTGCCGCTGTTCCACGTCTTCGCCAACACCTGCGTCTTGAACCGCACTGTCCTGAACGGCGGCGAGATGGTGCTGCTGCCGCGGTTCGAGGCGGGGCAGGTGCTCGGTGCGATCACGCGGACCAAGGCGACCGCGCTACCGGGCGTGCCGACGATGTATCAGGCGCTGCTCGATCACCCGAAGTTCGCTGCGACCGATTTCTCCTCGCTGCGCGTGTGCATATCGGGCGGTGCGCCGCTGCCAGCCGAATTGCGCGACAAATGGAGCGCGGCGACCGGCGCGCGTCTGGTCGAGGGCTATGGCCTGTCCGAAAGCTCGGGCGTACTGACCTGCAACCCGTACGAGGGCGCGCAGCATCCCGGCACGATCGGCCAGCCGGTACCCGCGACGCGGTTGCGGCTGGTCGACAAAGAGGATCCGGCCAAACCGGTCGCCGCGGGCGAACCGGGTGAGATCGTCGCGCGCGGGCCGCAGGTGATGGCGGGATATTGGAACCGCCCCGAGGCCGTCGCCGACGCGTTCGTCACGCTCGACGGTGAGGCGTGGCTCCGCACCGGCGACGTCGGCGTCATCGACGAGGACGGCTTCGTCGCGGTCGTCGACCGGTTGAAGGACATGATCTCGGTCGGCGGGTTCAAGGTATTCCCGAGCCAGATCGAGGAGATCCTCTACCATCACCCCGCGATCAAGGAGGCATTGGTGGTCGGCGTCCCCGACCCCTATCGCGGCGAGGCGCCGCGCGCGTTCGTGACGCTGAACGCCGCTGCGGGCGAGGGCGATGGCGCGGGGGAGGGCGTACCCGACGGTGCGACGCTGCTCGCCTGGCTGAACCCCAAACTCGGCAAGCATGAGCGCGTCGACGCGGTGGTGGTGCGCGCCGCGCTGCCCAAGACGATGATCGGCAAGCTCAGCCGCAAGGACCTGCTCGCCGAGATCCGCGCCGAGGCGGGCTGATCGGTGGTGGCGATCCTTGACCGGATGTGCCGCGCTGCCGCATAGCCCTCGCATGGATCAGGCGATCGAGAACCTGTCGTTCGAGGAAGCGATGCGCGAGCTGGAAGGCATCGTCGGCAAGCTCGAGTCCGGTGACACCCCGCTGGAGGATGCGATCCAGCTCTACGAGCGCGGCAGCGCACTCAGGCAGCGGTGCGCCGAGCGGCTCGACGCGGCGCAGGCGCGGATCGAGGCGATCCGGGTCGGTGCCGACGGCAGACCCGCGGGCGTGCAAGCCTTCAACGCCGGATGAGCTCCGCCCCCGTCCAGCCGGCACCCGTCGACCTCGCCGACGCGCTCGCGCAGGTGCAGGCGGAGATCGACCGCCGCTTCGACCTGCTGCTCGCGGTGCCCGACGACGCGCGCGCGCGGCTGTACCAGGCGATGCGCCATGCCGCGATCGGCGGCGGCAAAAGGTTGCGGCCACTGCTGGTGTTCGCGACCGCGCAATTGTTCGACGTCGATCGCGACCAGGCCGGGCGCGCAGCGACCGCGCTCGAGGCGATCCACGTCTACTCGCTGGTCCACGACGATCTGCCCGCGATGGATGACGACGACCTGCGTCACGGCAAGGCGACCGCCCACAAGGCCTTTGACGAGGCGACCGCGATCCTCGCCGGCGACTGCCTCCACGCGCTTGCGTTCGAGGTACTGGCGGATCCCGCCACGCACCCCGATCCCGCCGTGCGCGCCGAACTGATCGCCGATCTTGCGCGCGCCTCCGGGCCCGCCGGCATGGCGGGCGGGCAGATGATGGATCTCGCCGCGGAGAGCGAGACGTTCGACCTCGGCACCGTCACGCGGTTGCAGCAGTTGAAGACCGGCGCGCTGATCTGCGCCGCGGTCGAAGCCGGCGCCATCCTCGGCCGCGTCGCGCCCGATGCGCGCACGCCGCTGCGGGGCTACGCGCACGACCTCGGGCTCGCGTTTCAGATCGTCGACGACCTGATGGACGTCGAGGGCAACGAGGAACTGGCCGGCAAGAAACTGCGCAAGGACGAGGCGGCGGGCAAGGAAACCTTCGTCTCGCTGCTCGGGGTCGAGCGCGCGCGCGCGCAATCGCGGATGCTGGTCGATCAGGCAATCGCGCATCTGCGCCATTTCGGCGCCGAGGCCGATTTGCTGCGCGCGATCGCGCGTTTCGTGATCGAAAGGGATCGTTGACCATGAGCACCGCTCCCGATCGGCCGGCTGATCAAGCGCGCCCGCCGCGCATCGGCGTCTACCCCGGCACCTTCGATCCGATCACGCTCGGTCACATGGACATCATCCGCCGCGGGGCGAAGCTGGTCGATCGGCTGGTGATCGGCGTGACGACCAACCCGTCCAAGTCGCCGATGTTCTCGGTTGAGGAGCGGATGACGATGGTCGAGCGCGAGGTCGCCGCGCTGCCCGGCGACATCCGCGTGGTGCAGTTCGACTCGCTGCTGATGGACTTCGCCGAGCGCGAGCGCGCGAGCGTCATCGTGCGCGGCCTGCGCGCGGTCGCCGATTTCGAGTACGAATATCAGATGGCGGGGATGAACCAGAAGCTGAACGACCGGATCGAGACGGTATTCCTGATGGCCGACGTCGGGTTGCAGCCGATCGCGTCGAAGCTGGTAAAGGAAATTGCGATCTTCGGCGGCGACATCCGCAAGTTCGTGACGCCCGCGATCTGCGAACAGGTCGTCGCACGCGTCGAGGTCGTCGGCCGCCGCGGTAGCTGAGGCACGCCGCACCTCGATACGTAAGCGCGGCTCCCCGCCCGCGCGCCATTCACGTTGGCGCAAGCCGTGAATTGCTTTAGGTGGGCACCATCCCCGTCATCATCCGTGTAGGCCCGATGCGCTTTCTCGCCGCTTTCCTGTCGCTGATCCTGTCGTTCCTGGCCTTGCCCGCAATCGCGCAGGCGCCGCAGGCTGCCGCACCGGCGCAGCCGTTGCCGACGACCGATCTCCAGAACGTCTGGTTGCTCGACCTGTCGAGCGGCGGGCGCGTGGCGATCCTGCTGCGTCCCGATGTTGCGCCAAAGATGGTCGAACGGATCAAGACGCTGACCCGCCAGCATTTCTACGACGGGCTGACGTTCCACCGCGTGATTGACGGCTTCATGGCGCAGGGCGGCGATCCCAAGGGCGACGGCACCGGCGGTTCGCAGCTTCCCGACGTGGCGGCGGAATTCAATTACCTGCCGCACGTCCGCGGCGCGGTTGCGGCGGCGCGTGCGGAAAAGGAAGACAGCGCGAACAGCCAGTTCTACATCGTGCTCCAGCCGCGCCTCCAGCTCGACAAGAAGTACACGGTGTTCGGGCGCGTGATGACCGGCATGAACTATGTCGACGCGATCGAGCGCGGCGAGCCGCCGGCGAACCCGTCGCGCATCCTTCACGCCTATATCGCGAGCGACAGCCCGCCGCCGTACCAAGCCGCGCCCGCCACAACGGTCATTCCGGCGGCACTGGGCGACGTGGCGTTGCCGGGAGCGAAGAAGCCCATGCCGGCGGCGACTCCCGCCCCGGCGAAGAAGCGCGGCGCGCGCCGCTGATCGCGGCCGCATCGGTTCGGGCTCGATGGACGAAGGCCGAGACGCGTGAACGTCGACCTGTTCGATTTCGATCTGCCCAACGAGCGGATCGCGCTGCGCCCCGCGGCACCCCGCGACGCGGCGCGGATGCTGGTGGTGGACGCCGGCGGCATGCGCGATCGCATCGTGTCCGATCTGAGCGACGAATTGCGTCCCGGTGATCTGCTGGTCTTCAACGACACCCGCGTCATTCCGGCGCAGCTCGAAGGCGTGCGTGGACAGGCGCGGATCGGCGCGACGCTGCACAAGCGTGAGGGGCCGCGGCGCTGGCGCGCCTTCGTGCGCAACGCGAAGCGCCTGCGCGACGGCGACGTGGTCGATTTCGGTCACGGCGTCTCGGCCACCGCGACCGCGCGCGCGGACGACGGCAGCCTCGCGCTCGATTTCCACGGCGACGAACCGGTCGAATTGCTGCTCGAACGCGCGGGGCGGATGCCGCTGCCGCCCTATATCGCGGGCAAGCGCGCGACCGACGCGCGCGACCACGACGATTATCAGACGATGTTCGCACGTGAGGCGGGGGCGGTCGCCGCACCCACCGCGGCGCTCCATTTCACCCCCGATCTGCTCGCGCGGCTGGACGCGGCGGGGATCGAACACGCGACGCTGACGCTCCACGTCGGCGCGGGGACGTTCCTGCCGGTCAAGGCCGACGACACCGACGACCACCGCATGCACGCCGAATGGGGCCGCATCGACGCCGCGACCGCCGATCGGTTGAACGCGGTCCGCGCGCGCGGCGGCCGCGTCATCGCGGTCGGCACGACCTCGCTTCGTTTGATCGAGAGCGCGGCGGGCGCGGACGGCGTGATCCGCGCGTTCGAGGGCGACACCTCGATCTTCATCACCCCCGGCTACACCTTCCGCGGCATCGACGGGCTGATGACCAATTTTCACCTGCCGCGCTCGACCCTGTTCATGCTGGTCTCGGCGCTGATGGGGTTGGAGCGGATGCAGGCGGCCTACGCGCACGCGATCGCGCATGGCTATCGTTTCTACTCCTACGGCGACGCGTCGCTGCTGCTCCCCTAGGGAAGGTGCAGGCGGCCGGTCGTTCCGCGTCGCCTCCAACGCGATCTTTACCGCCGTTAACTCGGCTTTAGATTGATGGGGATCAATCCTCGCGGATGAACCATCCGGCACCGAGCATGCGCCCGTTCGGCGCGGAAGCGAGCGCCACCTGGATCGCGGCCGCCTCGCTCTACTTCCTGCTTGCCGCCTCAATGATCCATTTCACCAGCGACGGCCTCGCGATCGCGACGGTGTGGCCGGCGAACGCGGTGCTGGTCGCGCTGCTTCTGCTGAAGGAACGGCCGCGCTGGTCGATCGTCCTGAGTGCCGGTCTGGTCGGGAACGTGGCGGCCAACTTGCTGACGCGCGGCAGCGTGCAGGGGCCATTGCTCTACAGTCTGGCCAACGGGCTGGAGGTCGTCATCGCCGTCACCGTCATCAGGCGCGGGGCAGAGGTCGTCGACCTGCTGGGATCGATCAGGGCGACAATCCGCTTCATCCTCGCCGCCGGCGTCGTCGCGCCTGCGATCAGCGGGGTGCTCGGCGCGGCGACGGCGACCATGGTTTACGGTCAGGTCTTCGCGGTTTCGTGGGAAAACTGGTTTCTGAGCGACGCGCTGGGGCTGCTCGTCTTCACGCCGGTGTTCATGGCGGTGTTCAGCGGCCAGCTCGCCGAGTGTTTCCACAGCAAGACGGTCGCGGAGCGCGGCGCGGGCCTTGCGCTGCTCGCCCTGGTCGCGGCCACCTCCTACGTCGTCTTCTTCGTCGCCGCGCTTCCGGCATTGTTCGTGCTGTACGCGCCGGTCATGCTGGTCACCTTCCGTGTCGGGCCGCTGGGCACGAAGATGGCGGTGATGACGATCGCGGTCGTCGGCGCGTGGGCGACCGCCACGGGTCACGGACCGGTGGTCATGATGACGCTCGACCCGGTCGCGCAGGCGCATTCCTTCCAGGCGTTCCTGGCGGTCATGTTGCTCACCTGCCTGCCAGTGGCGGCCGAGGTCGCCGAGCGCGCACGGCTGGCGCAAATGCTAGAGGCGCACGCGGCGAGCGCGGTTGTCGACGCGACGACCGACACGCTGACCGGCATGCTCAACCGGCGCGGCTTCGAACGCGCGCTGGCGGCGCTGCAGGCGGGCAATGCGCCGACCTTGTGCTGCGTCGCGATCGACGTTGACCGGTTCAAGAGCATCAACGATCAATGGGGGCATCAGTTCGGCGACGAAGTCCTGCGGCATCTCGCGGCGACGCTGCGGTCACACACCCGCCCCGGCGATCTCGTGGGGCGGTTCGGCGGCGACGAATTCATGCTGGTGCTTCAGGTCGGCAGCCACCGCGCGGGCGAGGCGGTCTGCGCGCGTGTCCAGAACGCGCTGCGGCAGCAGCCCGTCGCCGCGGACGACAAGACGCAGTTGATGGTCAGCATCAGTTGCGGCGTCGCGCACTTCACCAACGGCGACAATTTCCACGACGTCGCCGAGCGCGCCGACCGGGCGCTCTACGAAGCCAAGCGTCACGGCCGCAACACCTTCAAGACGGCGTTCTGAGCCCATCAGCGGGGCCACGCAGGGCGGTCTGCATGACGTAGAGCGACCGGCTTCCCATCGTGCTTCAACCGGTGCGGTGACCGGTGTGGTATCGCCCATGCCGGGTGTGCCTTGCCCGCTGGGTGTCGCGTGGTTACTAGCCGCGGCGTGCGACACGTATCCAATGAGGCGGGAGCGACGGGGCCCGGCAATTGCGGGCCGGCGGCGGTGAGGCACCTACATGACGATGCGCCCGGTCGCGACGCCGCAGTGCCCGCCATTTCCTCCAAGGACGCGCGGCCATGATCGCGGCACTGTTCGCGCTGGCCCTGCAGGCGGCCACAGTGCCCGAGGCTGGCGACGTGGTGGTCCGCGCGCCGCTGCCGGGGACGCCGCAGACCCCCGCGACGATGGTCGTCGAACCGGTCGCGATGATGATCGCGACCTTCGACGCCGACGGCGACGGGTTCGTCGACCGCGCCGAGCTTCAGGCCGGGGTCGCGCGCTCGTTCGCCGCGATCGACACCGCGAAGACGGGTTATCTGCGCTACATCGCCTTCGCCGATTGGGCGGAGCGCTGGCTGGGTGATCGCAATGCGCTGCCGAGCCCGTTCGAGGTCGATCGCAACCAGGACGATCAGGTCTCATTAGAGGAGCTTCAGGATCATTTCTCGCGCCTGTTCGCGCGCTACGACAAGAATGGGGACAAGAAGATCAGTCGCGCCGAACTGCTGACCTATCGTACCGGACCGATCGACGCCAAGGGCCCGACAGCGGGGCGCCCTCCCGTCAAACCGCCGCTGCCGCCCCAGAAGAAGCGCCGATGACCCGTTTCGCCTTCACGATCGCCGCCACCGACGGGCGCGCGCGGACCGGCGCGATCGCGATGGAGCGGGGCGTCATCCGCACCCCCGCCTTCATGCCGGTCGGCACCGCCGCGACGGTCAAGGCGATGAAACCCGCCGACGTGCGCGCGGCGGGCGCGGACATCATCCTTGGCAACACCTATCACCTGATGCTGCGGCCCGGTGCGGAACGCGTCGCCAAGTTAGGCGGTCTGCACGCCTTCATGGGGTGGGATCGCCCGATCCTGACCGATTCGGGTGGCTATCAGGTGATGAGCCTGTCCGAGCTGACCAAGCGGTCGGAGGAGGGCGTCGCGTTCCGCTCGCACCTCGACGGGTCGCGGCACCTGATCACGCCCGAGCGGTCGATCGAAATCCAGCGGTTGCTCGGCAGCAACATCACGATGGCGTTCGACGAACTGGTGCCGACGACCTCGACGCGCGAGGTGCAGGCCGCGGCGATGGAGCGATCGATGCGCTGGGCGAAGCGCAGCCGCGATGCGTTCGACGGTCTCGACGGCCGGGGCGGTGAGGCACACGCCGAGCACAACGCGATCTTCGGCATCCAGCAGGGCGCGCTCGACGAGAGATTGCGCCGCGCCTCGGCCGACGCGCTCGTCGACATCGGCTTCGATGGCTACGCGATCGGCGGGCTCGCGGTGGGCGAGGGGCAGGAGGCGATGTTCGCGTGCCTCGACTATGCGCCGGGGCAGTTACCCGCCGACCGCCCGCGCTACCTGATGGGGGTCGGCAAGCCCGACGATATCGTCGGCGCGGTCGAGCGCGGGGTCGACATGTTCGATTGCGTGCTGCCGACGCGGTCGGGACGAACCGGCCAGGCGTTCACGCGCGGCGGCCCGATCAATATCCGCAACGCACGCTTCGCCGAGGATCAGGCGCCGCTCGACGAAGCCTGCGCGTGCCCGGTGTGCGCCACCTGGACGCGTGCCTATCTGCATCACCTCGTCCGCGCGGGCGAGATGCTGGGCGCGATGCTGATGACCGAGCACAACATCTTCTTTTATCAGGCATTGATGGCGGACCTGCGCGGTGCCATCGCCGACGGGCGATTGACGCGGTTCGCGGACGATTTCCGCCAGCGCTACCGCGGCGGTGACCGATAAGGCCCGGCGTCAGGCCGGCAGGGGAGAACGAATGATGAGCGACGAGCCCAACGAGATCCTCGAGGCCGCCAAGGCGGCGAAGGCGCACCGGAACGCGGGCGCCGACAAGGCGAAGGCGAGCGACAAGGCGCGCCGCTGGCAGTTGGGCGGGATCGTCGGCGTCGGGATCGGGTCAGCCGCGGTCGCCGCCGCGCTGCTGTTCGCCAACGGCAAGAAGCGCTGACCCCTTCGCCCCCGATCATCGTGTGCCGTGGCGGGACAGGCGAGGAATAGCAGCGGATTGGCAAGGATTGCTCGGGTAAGAGGGCGCGCGCCTGGTGCGCGTCGACACGGAGCAGCCACGATCATCCGCATGGCCAGGCAAAAACCTCCGGGAACCGCGTTGGTCCGGCTGCGACAGGTGCCCGTCGTCTGGGCGCTCGCCGCGGCGGCGCTCATCCTGCTCGTCTCGGCGCTATCGGTTCAAGGACTGCTGCGGCTGTTCGGAGACGGGGTCGCGGCTGCGTCGCCCGCGCTTCGCGCCGTCGCGGTCGCGGTGCCGCGCGCCATCCCGGCCGCCGCAGCGACTGCCGACAGCTACGCCTCGCCCGCCGCGGGGACGACGGGTACGACCGATCTGCCCCCGGTGCCGATCGCCTTCGCGCGACAGTCGCTCGGCGATGGCTCGATTACGCCGGCGCGGCCTTTCTCCACCGCCGGGGCGAGCAATGTCGATCGCGGACGCGCGCTCGAATGCCTGACCGCGGCGATCTATTACGAGGCGGCGTCCGAACCCGACGACGGGCAGCGCGCGGTGGCGCAGGTGATCCTCAACCGCGCGCGCCATCCCGCCTTCCCCTCGAGCGTCTGTGGCGTCGTCTATCAAGGGTCGGAGCGCCGCTCGTGCCAGTTCAGTTTCGCCTGCGACGGTGCGATGGCGCGCGTGCCCGCGGCGGCGGGCTGGGCGCGCGCGTCGCGTGTCGCGGCGGCGGCGCTCGGCGGCTATGTATTCGCACCCGTCGGTCTCGCGACGCATTATCACACCTACGCGGTCACCCCGGCGTGGAACCGGATGCTCGTAATGACCGACGCGATCGGCGCGCACTTCTTCCATCGCTGGAAAGGGTTCTGGGGGACGGCCGGCGCGTTCATCCAGCGTTATGGCGGGCACGAACCGGTCCCCGGACCGCACCGCCCGCTCGATCCACTGCTGACGGTCCCGCCGATCGTGGCGAGCCAGGCGGTGGTCGCGCCGACGCCCGGCGTGATCGCACCCGCCACGGCGCCGACGTCATCGCCGGCCGCGGCGACGACTGGCGCGACCGCCCGCACGATCACCCCGGCGTCGCAGATACAGGCGCGTCACGCGCAGAGCGGCGAGGCGATCGCGCCATCGCCCGCCGCCGCGCCACCGCGCGCAGCGCTGCCCGAATCGCAGATACTCGATCGATGGAAGGATTCGGGCAAACCGCTCAGATAGACTGCCTCAGCGGCAGCGCACCTCGTTGCGATCGATCGACTGGCCGAGCGCCGCGCCGCCCGCACCGCCGATCAGCGCGCCGAGCAGGCCCGACCCGCCGGGGGCGATCGCCGAACCGAGCGCGCCGCCCGCGATCCCGCCGATGATCAGACCGGTCGTACCATCGTCGCGGCGGCAGTAATAACGCCCGTCGCGCCCGGCATAGACGCGGTCGCGGCGGCTCAAGCGGCGCTCACGGTAGCTCGCGTCGTCGCGGTAGTAACGGTCGGCGTAATAGCCGTTATAGGCCGGGTCGGGGCGGTTGTAGTCGTACGCGCCATAGCCGTTGTACCCGGCATAGCGCGGCCCCGCGCCATAGTCGCTCGCGCATCCCGCCACCAGCATCGCCACGCCGAGCGCCGCCACCGTCATCTTCATCATCCGCCTCCTGTTTATCGGTAAGGGCGCAATGATCCGACGGCGGTTTAGGTTGCATAATGGCCGTAATCACGACGACGCCGGCCCCGGGCGTGCGCCGTCGGTGTTCGCTCAGCGCGCGATACCGCCCGCCGCCAGCACCGCCAGCGTCATCAGCTCGCTCGCGGTCGAGGTCATCGGCGCGATCTGCACCGGCTTCTCCATGCCGATCAGCATCGGGCCGATCATGTCGTCGCCGCCCAGTTCGCGCAGCAGCTTGGCGGAGATGTTGGCCGATTGCAGCCCCGGCATGACGAGGATGTTGGCCGGCCCCGACAGCCGCGCGAACGGGTAATTCGCCTGCTGCTTGGGGTTGAGCGCGACGTCGGGCGACATCTCGCCCTCATATTCGAAGCTCACCTGCCGCCCGTCGAGCACGGTGACTGCCTGGCGGATGTTGTCCAAGAATGAGCCCTCGGGCGTGCCAAAGGTCGAGTAGCTGAGGAATGCGACGCGCGGTTCGTGGCCCATGCGGCGCGCGACCGCGGCGGTCTGCTCGGCGATGTCGGCGAGTTCCTCCGCACTCGGGCGCTCGTTGACCGTCGTGTCGGCGATGAAGATCGTGTGGCTCTGCCCGACGAGGACGTGGATGCCGAACGGCGTGCGATCGGGCTTGGGATCGATCACGCGGCGCACCTCGCGGTAGCTTTGTGCGAACGTCCGCGTGATGCCGGTGATCATCGCATCGGCCTCGCCGAGCTGGAGCAGCACCGCGCCGAAGGTGTTGCGATCCTGGTTGATCATCCGCTCGCAATCGCGGCGCAGATAGCCGCGGCGCTGGAGCCGGCCGTAGAGGAAGTCGACCATCCGCGGCACCAGCGGCGACACGCGGCTATTGTGGACCTCATATTCCTCCGGGTTCGCGATGCCGAGCGCGGCGAGCCGGTCGTGCACATCGTCGCGCCCGACCAGCACCGGGGTGCCGTAGCCGCCTTCCTTGAACGCGATCGCGGCGCGCAGCACGACTTCCTCCTCGCCCTCCGCGAAGATGACGCGCTTGGGATGCGCGCGCGCGCCCTCGTAGGCGAGGCTGAGGACCGAGGTCGTCGGGTTCAACCGCGCGCGCAGCGACTGGCGATATGCGTCGATGTCGAGGATCGGCTTGGTCGCGACGCCCGAATCCATCGCGGCCTGCGCGACCGCGACGGGCACCACCTCCATCAGGCGCGGATCGAACGGCGCGGGGATGATATATTCGGGGCCGAAGCTGTGGCGCACGCCGTAGGCGGTGGCGACTTCCTCGGGCACGCGCTGGCGCGCGAGTTCGGCGATCGCGTTGGCGGCGGCGATCTTCATCTCGTCGTTGATCGCCGAGGCGCGGACGTCGAGCGCGCCGCGAAAGATGAAGGGGAAGCCCAGCACGTTGTTGACCTGGTTCGGATAGTCCGAGCGGCCGGTCGCGATGATCGCGTCGGGGCGCGCCGCGCGTGCTTCTTCCGGGCGGATCTCAGGCTCGGGGTTCGCCATCGCGAAGATGATCGGCGCCTTTGCCATGTCCTTGACCATCTCGGGCTTGAGCGCGCCCGCCGCCGACAGGCCGAGGAACACGTCCGCGCCCTCCAGCGCCTCGGTCAGCGTCCGCCTGGTCGTCGCGACCGCGTGCGCCGACTGCCACTGGTTGATCCCCTCACGGCCCTGATAGATGACGCCGGTGCGGTCGCAGATGATGACGTTTTCCTGCCGCACGCCCATCGCCTTGATCAGGTCGGTGCAAGCGAGCGCCGCGGCACCCGCGCCGTTCACCACGACCTTCACGTCGGCCAGACGCCGGCCGGTCAGCAGGCACGCATTGATGAGGCCCGCGGCGCAGATGATCGCGGTGCCGTGCTGGTCGTCGTGGAAGACGGGAATGTTCATCCGCTCGCGCAACGACTGCTCGATGATGAAGCACTCGGGCGCCTTGATGTCCTCGAGGTTGATCCCGCCGAAGCTCGGCTCGAGCAGAGCAACCGCGTTGACGAAGGCGTCGACGTCCTCGGTCGCTAGTTCGAGGTCGATCGAATCGACGTCGGCGAAGCGCTTGAACAGCACCGCCTTGCCTTCCATCACCGGCTTCGACGCGAGCGCGCCGAGATTGCCGAGCCCGAGGATCGCGGTGCCGTTCGAGATCACGGCGACAAGATTGCCCTTGGCGGTATAATCGTACGCGGTCGCGGGATCGTCGGCGATCGCGCGCACCGGCACCGCGACGCCGGGCGAATAGGCCAGCGCCAGGTCGCGCTGCGTCGCCATCGGTTTCGAGGCGATGATCTCGATCTTGCCCGGGCGTCCCTCCGAATGGAACAGCAGCGCCTCGCGCTCCGAGAACTGGACGTTGGTGACGGCTTCAGCTTCGGTGCGGGGATCGGTCATGCGGGTGCCCTTACGGAAAGGTGCGCGTCATGTGAACCGCTACCATGCACCCGATGTGTGACGTTCGTGGTCCAGCAGGAAGCGTTTCGCCGCCAGCCCGCCCGCGAAGCCGGTCAACGCGCCGTTCGCGCCCACAACGCGGTGGCACGGTGCGACGATCGACAGCGGATTGCGCCCGTTCGCCGCGCCGACCGCGCGCGTGGCGGTAGGGCGGCCGACCGCGTGCGCGATCTGTGCGTAGCTGCGCGTCTCGCCGAACGGAATGTCGGCGAGCGCCAGCCACACGTCGCGCTGAAACGCGGTGCCGTGCGGGGCGAGCGGCAGGTCGAAACGCGTGCGTGTGCCCGCGAAATATTCGCGGAGTTGCCCGGCCGCGGCGACGAGCACCGGATGATCGTCGCGCGTCGTCGCATCGGCCAGTCGGACACGGCCCGGCGCGTCGTCAGGCCACAGGATCGCGACCAGCCCCTCGTCCGACGCGATCAGCGTCAGCGGACCGATCGGCGAGGGCAGGATCGAGCGATAGAGCATGGCGGGCGTTCCGTGAGAGCAGGTGCCGTGTGTAGCGCGGCCGCGGTCGTTCGGACACGCCTTTCGCGCGTGCCCGCGCTTCTGTATCGCGCCCGCGATGGCGAGCGTTTCCTCCACCCCGACCCCGATGATGGCGCAATATCTGGCGCTGAAGGCGGAGGCGGCGGACTGCCTGCTGTTCTACCGGATGGGCGATTTCTTCGAGTTGTTCTTCGACGACGCGCGCGTCGCGGCGCAGGTGCTCGACATCGCGCTGACCGCGCGCGGCGAGCACGAGGGCGAGAAGATCCCGATGTGCGGCGTCCCGGTTCATGCCGCGACCGCGTATCTGCAGCGCCTGATCAAGGCCGGGCACCGCGTCGCGATCGCCGAGCAGACCGAAACGCCCGAGGCGGCGCGAAAGGCGCGGGGGTCGAAGGCGCTGGTCGGGCGCGCAATCGTCCGTTTCGTCACCGCGGGCACGCTGACCGAGGAGGCGTTGCTCGACGCGCGTGCGGCGAACTGGTGCGCGGCGATCGGCGAGGTGAACGGCGCGGTCGCGATCGCCGCCGCCGACGTATCGACCGGGCGTTTCGTGGTGATCGAGACCGACGCGGGCGGCCTGGGTGCCGAACTCGCGCGGCTGGGTGCGGCCGAGGTGGTGGCGTGCGAGGGCGCGGACCACCCCGCCAGTGTCTGGCGTCCGCGCGCCGACTTCGACAGCGCGAACGGCGAGGGGCGGCTGAAATGCGTGTACGGCGTCGCGACGCTCGACGGCTTCGGGCAATTCTCACGCGCCGCGCTGTCGGCTGCGGGCGCGCTCGTCGCGTATCTGGAGCATAATGCGAAGGGCGCGCTGCCCTTCCTGCGCCCACCGACGCTCGAGGCCGCGGCGGAAACGATGGCGATCGACGCGGCAACGCGCGAGAGCCTGGAATTGACCTGCACCGTGACGGGGCAGCGCAAGGGCAGCCTTCTCGACGCGGTCGACCGCACGGTGACGGGGGCGGGCGCGCGGCTGCTGGGTGAAGACATCGCCGCGCCGCTGATGGATCTGCCCGCCATCGAGGCGCGGCAGGCGCTGGTTGCGCTGTTCCACGACGACGACGGCTTGCGCGAGCGATTGCGTGCGAGCTTGCGTGCGCTGCCCGATGTCGGCCGTGCGCTCGGGCGGTTGGCGGCGGGGCGGGGTGGCCCGCGCGATCTCGGGCAGTTGCGCGACGGGCTCGACGGCGCGGCGCATCTCGCCGACCTACTCGCCAAGATCGAGCGGGCGCCTTCGCTGCTCGCCGAAACGCTGCCGCGCTTGCGCGGGCACCATGCGCTGATCGACCTGCTCAAGCGCGCTTTGGTGCCGGCACCACCGATCGAGGCGAGCGACGGCGGCTATATCGCCGCGGGCTACGATGCCGCGCTCGATGAATTGCGCGACGCAGGCGCGGGCGGGCGGCGCGCGATCGCGGCGCTCGAGGCGAAATACCGCGGCGAGACGGGTGTCACCGCGCTCAAGATCAAGCACAACGGCGTGCTCGGCTATCATATCGAGGTGCCCGCGCGCGCGGCCGACCCGCTGATGCGCGCCGACTCGGGCTTCACGCACCGTCAGACGATGGCGGGCGCGATCCGCTTCAACGCGCCCGAACTGCACGAGGTCGCTGCGCGCGTGACGCAGGCCGGCGCGCACGCGCTGACCGCGGAGACCGCGCATCTGGAGGAGTTGACGCAGACCGCGCTCGCGGTGCGCGAGGGCGTCGCCGCAACCGCCGACGCGCTCGCGCGGCTCGACGTTGCGGCCGGGCTCGCCGAACGTGCGGCAGAGGGGCATTGGACGCGCCCGAAGCTGGTCGAACAGGCTTGTTTCGAGGTCGCGGGCGGGCGCCATCCGGTGGTCGAGAGCGCGCTCGCGAAATCGGGCGACCGCTTCGTCGCCAACGACTGCCGCCTGTCGGAAGGCAACCGTTTGTGGCTGGTGACCGGCCCCAACATGGGCGGCAAGTCGACCTTCCTGCGCCAGAACGCGCTGATCGCGGTGCTTGCACAAGCCGGCAGCTACGTGCCCGCGTCGGCCGCGACGATCGGCCTCGTCGATCGGTTGTTCAGCCGCGTCGGCGCGTCGGACAATCTCGCGCGGGGACGCTCGACCTTCATGGTCGAGATGGTCGAGACCGCTGCGATCCTCGCGCAGGCTTCTCCGCGAAGCTTCGTCATCCTCGACGAGGTCGGGCGCGGTACCTCGACCTACGACGGGCTGGCGATCGCCTGGGCGGTGGTGGAGGCGATCCACGAGGAGAATCGCTGCCGCTGCCTGTTCGCGACGCATTATCACGAACTGACGAGGCTCGCCGGACGCTGCGAGGCGCTCAGCCTCCACCACGTCCGCGCGCGCGAGTGGAAGGGCGACCTCGTCTTGTTGCACGAGTTGGCGGAAGGACCGGCGGACCGCAGCTACGGTCTCGCGGTCGCGCGGCTCGCGGGCATGTCGCCCGGCACGGTCGCGCGCGCCAAGTCGGTGCTCGCCAAACTGGAGGCGGGGCGCGCCAAGACCGGGGGGCTTGCCGCGGGGCTCGACGACCTGCCGCTATTCGCCGCCGCCGCGCAGGCCGAGGAGGAGAAGTGCGACGCGATTCGCGCCGAGGTCGAGTTGATCGACGTCGACGCGCTGACCCCGCGCGAGGCGCTCGACACGCTTTACCGGCTGAAAGCGCTGGCGCGCGAAGGCTGACCGCGGGGCTCCCCATCGGCGCGGCGCGCGCTTATGTCGGTGGTCATGCGCCGAACCTTCGAGCAACTGCCCAACCGCCGCGCGATCATCGATCGTCGCGCGCTCGCCGACGCGCTCGCGGCACTCGAGGGCAGGGGCGACGCGCAGCTTCGTCGCGGCGCGACGGCGGTGCTGAAGGCCGCGCTCGATGCAGGCCGGGCGGAGATCGCGCGGCGTTTGTCCGAACATCCATCTCGCGGGCTCGAGGCGGCGAACGCGCAGGCCTATCTGGTCGATCAGATCATCGTCGCGCTCGCCGACTTCACGACGACCAGGCTCTATCCGCTGAGCAATCCGACCGCGTCGGAGCGGCTGCTGCTGATCGCGGTCGGCGGCTATGGCCGCGGTGAAATGGCGCCGTTCAGCGACGTCGACCTCGGGTTCGTGACGCCGTGGAAACAGACTCCCTGGGCCGAGCAGGCGATCGAATCGATGCTCTACGCGCTGTGGGACCTGGGGCTGAAGGTCGGGCATTCGAGCCGCTCGCTCGACGACATGGTGCGTCAGGCGAAGGCCGACGTGACCGTGCGCACTGCGCTCCTTGAGGGGCGTTACCTGTGGGGCGACGAGGCTTTGTACGAGGAAGCCGCCGCCCGCTTCGACAAGGAGGTGCGCAGCGGCACCGAGCGGCAGTTCGTCGCCGACAAGCTGGCCGAGCGAAATACGCGCCACGTCCGCATGGGCGACACCCGCTACGTCGTCGAACCCAACGTCAAGGAGGGGAAGGGCGGCCTGCGCGATCTCCACGCGCTCTTCTGGATCGGCAAATACGCCTACAAGGTGCGCAGCTCGCGCGAGTTGAAGGACGCGGGGCTGTTCACGCCGGAGGAATATCGGCTGTTCCACCGCGCCGACAATTTCCTCTGGGCGGTGCGCTGCCACCTCCACCTGATCGCGGGACGCGCCGAGGACCGGCTGACCTTCGACTATCAGCGCGAGATCGCGAGCCGGATGCATTACGCCGACCGCCCGGGCAAATCCGCGGTCGAACGCTTCATGCAATTCTATTTTTTGCAGGCAAAGACCGTGGGCTCGCTGACGGGCCTGTTCCTTGCGCACCTGGAGGAGCGCTACAACCGGCGGCACAGCGGTGAACGGATCAAGCGTCTGCTGCGTAGCCCGCGCAAACTGAATGGCTTCACCGTCGACCGCGGACGGCTGGCGATCCCGAGCGACGATTTCTTCGCGAACGATCCCGTCCGGCTGATCGAGGCATTCGCGCTCGCCGCGCAGACGCAGATGGAGATCCACCCGCTCGCGCTGCGCTGCGCGACGCGCGACGCGAAGCTCGCCGCCTCGGTCCGGCGCGATCCGCGCGCCAACGCGCTGTTCCTCGACGTGCTGACGAGCCGCAACGACCCCGAGCTGGTGCTGCGCTGGATGAACGAGACCGGCGTGCTCGGCCGTTTCCTGCCCGACTTCGCGCGCGTGGTCGCGCAGATGCAGTTCGACATGTACCACCATTACACGGTCGACGAGCACACGATCCGCGCGGTCGGGCTGCTCGCGCGGATCGAGAAGGGCGAGCTGAAGGGCGACCACCCGCTCGCCAGCGCGGTGATGGAGCAGGTCGTGTCGCGGCGCGTGCTCTACGTCGCGGTGCTGCTGCACGACATCGCCAAGGGGCGCGGCGGCGACCATTCGGTGCTGGGTGCGGAGGTCGCGCTGCGCGTCTGCCCGCGATTGGGGCTGACCCGCGCGGAGACCGAGACGGTGGCGTGGCTGGTACGGCACCACCTGCTGATGTCGGCGACCGCGTTCAAGCGCGACCTGTCGGATTTCAAGACGATCCTCGATTTCACCGCCACGGTGCAGAGCGTCGAGCGGCTGCGGCTGCTGCTGGTGCTGACCACGGTCGATATCCGTGCGGTCGGGCCGGGCACGTGGAACGGGTGGAAGGGGCAGCTGCTCGCCGACCTGTACGACGGCGCGGAGGAGGTGCTGCGGCTGGGGCACAAGCAGAAGGGCCGCGCCGAGCGGATCGCGGCCAAGCAGCAGGCGCTGCAGGAGGCGACCGGCTGGGACGCGTCGACGATGGCCGCCTACGTCCGTCGCCTGCCCGAGCCATACTGGATTGCCGAGCCCGCCGACGTGCTTGCCGCCAATGCCGAGGTGGTGCGCGCCGCGGGCGATGCGCCCTTGTCGATCGCGGCGCAGGTTTATCCCGAACGCGGCGCGACGCTCGTCACCGTCTACGCGACCGACCATCCGGGGCTGTTCTTCCGCATCGCGGGCGCGATCAACGTCGCGGGCGGCAACATCATCGACGCGCGCATCCACACGACGCGCGACGGCATGGCGCTCGACAATTTCCTGGTGCAGGACCCGCTCGGCCGCCCGTTCGACGAGGCCGAGCAGTTGCAGCGCATCCGCGTCACGATCGAGGATGCGCTCGCGGGCCGCGTGCGGCTGACTGACCGGTTGAAGGCGAAACCGCTGCCGCGCCTGCGCGCCGATGCGTTCGCGATCGAGCCCGACGTACTGGTCGACAACAAGGCGTCGAACCGCTTCACCGTGGTTGAGGTCGCCGCACGCGATCGCCCGGCACTGCTCAACCAGCTCGCGCACGCGCTGTTCCAGTCGAAGGTGACGATCCACTCCGCGCACGTCTCGACCTATGGCGAGCGCGCGGTCGACACCTTTTATCTGACCGATCTGACGGGCGACAAAATCGCGTTGCCCTCACGCGTGCGCAGCATCGAGCGGCGCCTGCTCGCTGCGGCGGCGGGCAAGGCGGTGGAGGAAGCCGCCTGAGGACGCGACCCCGGGCGTCGGCGACGATCGCCGAGTAAGCAAAGGGCCGGCTCGCGGGTGCGAACCGGCCCTTCGTTGCGTCTGGATCAGCCGATCAGAAGCGCGTGCGTACCGTCACGCCGTAGGTGCGCGGCTCAGCGAGGTAGGAGGAGAAGACCTGGTTCGCGGTGGCGAAACCACCCGCGGTCCCGAACGCCTGCACCTGCGCCTGGCTGCCCGCACCCTGGAACGGCGCGTTGAACGCGACCTGCTGATAATCCTGGTTGAGCAGGTTCTGCGCGAACACCTCGACCGCCCAGAGGTCGTCGCGACCGCGCAGACCGACGCGCGCGTTCACGACGGTGAAGCCATCCTGCTTCTTCTCGGGGAAATTGTCCGACCCGGTGTTGTAGTCCGACGAGGTGCGCTGATCGATGTAGAACAGCGCCGACATGCCGTTCGAGCCGATGTCCGGGGTCCACGATGCCGATGTCGTGATGACGTTGCGCGGCGCAAGCGGCATCTGCGCGCCCGGCAGCAGGAACAATGCGGGGTCGAGCGGCTCGCCCGAGGCCGAGCCGACGATGTTGCGGCGTACCTTGGTGTCGGCGAGCGTGTAGCCCATCGTGATCGCGACCTGCCGCGCGGGATAGAAGCCCGCCTCGATCTCGACGCCCTGGCTGCGCACGCCGGTGCCGACGTCGCCGGTGCAGCGGCCGGTCGCGGCGCTGTTGTCCTTGTCGGCGCCGTTCAGGCCGTCCTTGCAGCTGCCCAGGTTCTGCACGATGAAGTTCGTGCCGTTGAACGTGTTGAGCTGGAAGTTCGTGAAGTCCGACCGGAAGCCCGCCAGGTTGAACGTGAACTGGCGCGACGAGTACTTCAGGCCGACTTCGTACGCGTTGACCGTCTCGGGATCGAACCGCAGCGCGGCCGCATTGGGGGCGAGCGTCGTCTGCGGCAGATAGGCGAGACCCAGATCGGAGCGATCGAGGTTGTAGCCGCCCGCCTTGAACCCGCGCGAGTAGCTCGCGTAGGTCATCAGGCGATCGACCGGCTTCCACGACAGCACCGCGGTGCCGGTGAACTCGTCGTTGTTGAACTTGTCGCTGATCGACTTGCCGTTCAGCGTCGAGCTCGAGTTG
Organism: Sphingomonas citricola; assembly: GCF_019429535.1. Taxonomy (GTDB): domain Bacteria; phylum Pseudomonadota; class Alphaproteobacteria; order Sphingomonadales; family Sphingomonadaceae; genus Sphingomonas; species Sphingomonas citricola. The sequence continues at coordinate 209,104 of NZ_JAHXZM010000001.1, forward strand.
CCGGTGCAGCTGAGCGTCAGGATGCCCGCGACCGTCGAGGCGAGCTGCGGGTTGGCGAGCAGCGGCGCGAGGTTGGTCAGTTGCTGCGCGCAGACGGTGTTGTCGTTGGTGAAGCTGGCGTTCAGGTCCTTCATCTCCTTCGTCCAGCGCAGGCCGCCGGTCAGCGACAGCCGATCGGTGATCTTCAGGACGTTGTGGGTGAAGAAGGCGTAGCTCTCGCTCTTCTGGTCGTAGATGTCGCGACGCGCGCCCAGATCGCTGATGGTCGAGAGGCGGTCGAGCGCACCCAGGATCGTTCCGGCCGCTTGACCGAACGACGCGCCAACTGCCTGACGTGCAGTAACGCCGGGGGCGATAAAGCCGGTCGAAAGACAGCCGGGCGCCGCCGGGTTGCGCAGCGCGGCGGTCGGATTGGCACTGGCGACGACGCGGCAGGCGGCGAACCGGCCGTAATCGGTGCCGAAGCGCAAATTGTCCGACACGCGCAGCTTCTCGTTGCTGTAGAAGCCGCCGATCAGCCAGTTGAGCCGGTCGCCGAACGCTTCGCCGTTCAGCCGCAGTTCCTGCGTGAAGGTGCGGAAACGGCGGAAGGCATTGCCGTCGTCGGCGCGGTAGACGAGGTCGAGGTTGCCGTAGTCGAAATCGCCCGCGCCGAACGACTTGTACTCGCGGTACGCGGTGATCGAGGTCAGCGCCGCACCACCGAAGTTCCAGTCGACCTGCGCCGAGCCGCCGTAATCCTTCGTGACGTTCGAGTAGGCCCGCCCCGACGTCTGCGCGATGCGGCGGTTGTACGGATCGCCCGCGCTCGGGAATACCGCGCCAAGCGACTGCATGACCTGAACGATGCGGTTGCCCGCCGGATTGATCGCGAAGTCGCCGGGGGTGCCGGGCGTCGGGTCGATCTTCTCACGCAGGTCGACGTAGACCGCGCCGCAGCACTTCTCGTCGCGACGGGTGTAGTCGCCGATCAGCCGAACCGAGAAGTTGCTCGACGGCTCGAGCAACAACTGACCGCGCACGAAATAGCGGTTGCGGTCGTTGAAATCGGTGTTGTTGATGACGTCGCGGTAGAAACCGTCGCGCTTGGCGTAGACGCCGTCGACGCGGAACGCGAGCAGGTCCTTGACGATCGGCCCGGTCAAAGCACCCGCGACGCGGACGTTGTTGTAATTGCCGTAGGTCGCCTCGCCGTAGCCGCCGAAGTCGAACGACGGCGCCTTGGTATAGATGTTGATCGCGCCCGCCGACGAGTTCCGCCCCGACAGCGTCCCCTGCGGCCCGCGCAGCACTTCGACGCGCTCGATCTCGCCGATGTCGTTCAGGCCCGAGCCGGTGCGGCTGCGGTAGACACCGTCGATGAAGGTGACGACCGAGCTTTCCAAGCCCGGATTGTCGCCGACGGTGCCGATGCCGCGAATGCGTGCCGAGGCGTTCGCTTCGGAGCCGGTCGACGACACGCTGAGCGAGGGGGCGAGCTGCGCCACGCCGCGGATGTCGGTCGCACCCGAATTCTGCAGGCTCTCCTGATTCACCGCGTTGATCGAGATCGGCACGTCCGCCAGCCGCTCGGCACGGCGCGTCGCGGTGACGACGATGTCGCCCGCGCCCAGCTCGGCAGTCGGGCTCGCCTGATCGGCGGCGGTGCTGGTCTGGCCGTCGACCGCGGCGTTGGTGGTGACGGGGCTGGTCTGCTCCTGCGCCAGCGCGGGGTACGCGGCCAAGCAGGCAACGGTGGACATAAGGGTCGCGGTAATGCGCATCGAAACAGCCTCTCCCAGAATTTTTGAATATCGGGTTTGGGGCAGGTTCTATGTCGCGGATTTTACGCGTCTAGCAAAAGTTACGCGTCACGTAAGCGAAAGCGGCGCGAGTGTAGCGCCGATGCAACAGTAGCGAAAGAAAACGTCAGGCGCCGCGCGGAGTTGACGCTACGGCACGCGCGCGGTCGAGCCGCGGGTATGGCGCGCCGGCGGGAACCCCGCCGGCGCGCGCCAACTTTATTTCGGCGACAGCACCATCAGCATCTGCCGGCCTTCCATGCGCGGATAGGCCTCGACCTTGGCGATCTCGTTGGTCGCCTCGGCGACGCGTTGCAGCACCGCCATGCCGAGCGAGCCGTGGCTCAACTCGCGACCGCGGAAGCGCATGGTGACCTTCACCTTGTCGCCTTCCTCGATGAACTCGACGACCTTCTTCATCTTGGTGTCGTAATCGTGGTCATCGATGTTCGGACGCATCTTGATCTCCTTGATCTCCTGCGTCTTCTGGCTCTTGCGCGCGGCGTTCGCCTTCTTCTGCGCCTCGTACTTGAACTTGCCGACATCGAGGAACTTGGCAACGGGCGGGTCCGCGTTGGGGGATACCTCGACCAGATCGAGCCCGACTTCCTTGGCCTGCGCCATCGCTTCGCGCGTGTACATGACGCCGAGATTCTCGCCCTCGTGATCGATCACGCGGACCTTCTGGCTCTGGATCCACTCGTTGAAGCGAGGGCCGTTCATCGGCGGCGCCTGCATGGGGCGGCGCATCATAGGCGGACGGATAGATACTTCTCCTGTTGATTCACTCGTGCCGATATAAGCGTTCGCACGCAAAATCGGAAGATGCCCGGTGCGTTCCTTCGCGTCGGCGCGCGCGCACATCGCGTACGCGCGCCGACGTGCACGTCAGAAGCTGCCGCGCAGCGTCACGCCGTAGGTGCGCGGCTCGCCCGGGAAGCCGATGAACAGCTGGTTCGCGCTGCCGGAAAAGCCCCCCGCGGCGGCCTGCTCAACCGCGCGGAACGTGCCCGATCCTTGGGCGGGTATGTCCGATGCGAGCTGGAAGTAACGCTGGTCGAGCAGGTTCTGCGCCCACAATTCCACGCCCCAGCGCTTGTTCGCGCCATAAACGCCGACGCGGCCGTTCACGACCGCGAACGCGTCCTGCACCTTCTCGATGTCGAGGTCGGAGCCGGTGTTGGTGTCGCTCTGCATCCTGGCATCGAGATAGACGAGCCCGGTCAGTCCGCTCGTGCCGATCGCGGGGGTCCAGCCGATGCCCGCGGTGGTGACCATCTCGGGCGCGTTCGACAGATTCTGGTCGGGCAACTGGAACAGCACGGGCGACAGCGGACGTCCGCTGGTGCCGACCAGGTCGCGGCGGTAACGCGTGTGCGCGTAGGTGAACCCCAGGTTCACCGACACGTCGCGCGCGGGGCGGATCGTGCTCTCCAGCTCGACGCCGGTCGACAGCACGCCGGGGCGCAGCCGGTCGGACGCGCACCCCCCGGTCGCCGCCGACGCGTCGATGTCGGCGCGTCTCAGCGGATCGCGGCACGACTGGATGTTCGCGACCTCGAAGCTCGTCCCGTTGTAGGTGTTGAGCTGGTAGCCGCTGAACACCTGATGGAAGGCGGCGACGTTCACGTCGATGCCGCGGCCGTTCCATTTCACGCCGAGCTCGTAGGCGGTCACCTTCTCGCTCGCATAGGCCAGGTCGGCCACCTCGGCGCGGCCGTTGCCCGGCGCGTTCGCGGGGCGCGCGAGCAGGGCGGCGCACGCGGCCTGCTGCGCGGCGGTACCGGCCCCGGCGAAACACGGACGGTCGAGGCCGGAGAAGTCGAGGTTGAACCCGCCCGCCTTGTACCCGCGCGACGCGGAGGCGTAGACCAGCAGCCGCTCGACCGGCTTGAACCCCAGCACCGCGGTGCCGGTCCACTGCCCGTCGTCGAAAGTTGATCCGGGGGTGCCCTGCGGGATATCGATCCCCGCGCCGTTGACGACGCAGGCAAGGCCGGCGAGCGACTGGAGCGACGAATTAAGCAGCGCGGGGCACAGCGTGTTGGTCGCGCGGTAATCGGCGCGCACGCGCTTGTGCTCGTCGGTGTACCGCACGCCGATCGTCGCGAACAGGCGGTCGGGCACGATCGCGAGCGTGTTGTGCGTGAACAGCGCCCAGTTACGGCTGTTGAGCGTGAAATTGCCGTCGTTCGCGCCGGTGCCGACGAGCGGCGCGGCATTCAGCTGCCGCGCGACCGCGTCGTAGCCGGCAAACACGCTCGTCGGCGCGGTCGAACAGGTGGGGGAGGCGAGGTTCACCTGACCCGCGCCCGCGGCGGCGAACGAGGTCGCGATGATGCAATTGGCGAAGCGGGTATAATCCTGCCCGTAACGCTGGTCGTCATCGACGTTCAGTTTCTCGTTGCCGTAATAGCCGCCGACCAGCCAGTCGAGCCGTCCGTCGAACGCGCGGCCCGCGAGGCGCACCTCTTGCGAGAAATTGCGGAAGCGGCGGTCGAGGTCCTGCCGATCGAGCAGGTCGAGGCGGTTGAAATCGTTGTCCTGCCCCATGCGGTTCTTGTAATCGCGCCACGCGGTGATCGACGTCAGCGTCGCGCCGCCCAGTCGCCAGTTCACCTCGCCCGAGACACCCCAGTCGCGCACGTCCGACCGGTAGGGTACGCCCGCACTGGTCGAGGTGGTGAACCCGAACCGCTCCCCCACGGGCGGCAACTGGAAATTGGCGCCGAGCGCCTGGAGCAGCGGCAGCAATGTGTTGGGGCCGACCGCGACCGATCCGCCCGCCGGATCGGTCCGCGTCAGGCTGCGCACCGGGCCGAGCAAGGTGCCGTTGCAGCAATTCTCGTGGCGCTCGGCATAATCGCCGATGATCCGCACCGACAACGCGTCGCTCGGACTCCAGCCGAGCTGCGCGCGCGTCAGCCAGCGGTCGCGATCCTGGATGTCGGGCTCGCCGGGGGTGAGCTGGCGGATGAAACCGTCGCGGCGTTGCCACACGCCGTCGACGCGAACCGCCGCGCTTTGGCCAACCGGCAGGTTCACCGCGCCATCGAGCCGCCAGTAATCGTAATTGCCGTAGCTGACCGAGCCGTGCGCGGCGACGCGGCCCAGTTCGGGCGCGCGCGTGACGATGCTGATCGTGCCCGCGGTCGAATTGCGCCCGAACAACGTCCCCTGCGGCCCGCGCAGCACCTCGACGCGGTCGACCTCGCCCAGCTCGGTCAGACCGACCCCGCTCCGCGCGCGGTACACGCCGTCGACGAACAGCCCGACCGAGCTTTCCAGCCCGGGATTCTCGCCCACCGTACCGACCCCGCGGATGCGCGCGGTGAAATTCGCTTCGCTGGTCGCGCCCGAGACGAGCAGCGACGGCGCGACCTGGTCGATCCCGCGCAGGTCGACCGCGCCCGTGGCGGCGAGCGTCTGGCCCGAGATGGCGGTGATCGCGATCGGCACATCCGACAATCGCTCGCTGCGCCGCGTCGCGGTGACGACGACGTCGCCCGGTTCGGTGGCGGCGGGCTGATCGTCCGACGGCACCGCGGGCGATTGCTGGGCGGCGGCGGGCAGGGCGAGAAGAAGCGCGGACGAGAGCAGGCTGGCCGCGAATGCGGGTCGGTACATGGATGCGTTCCCTGGTGACCGCGGCGTCTGTGCGCCGCTTGGCAAGGGCGCGGCGGTTAGCGGTCGGGCAGGGAAAGTCACGCGCTTTGTTGCCGCGTTGCGGCGGGCCGTTGAGGGGGCGGGGGACCGATCGCGCGGGGCGAGCGGTCCCCGTAAGTCGGTCAGCGCACCAGATCGGGCGCGCGTGCCTCCTCGGTCAGTCGTGCGGTGATGTCACCGAGCGCGACGATCTCCTGTCCTTGGCTGCCGAGGCGACGCACCGCGACATTGCCCTCGTCGGCCTCGCGCTTGCCGACGACGAGCAGGACGGGAACCTTGGCGACCGAATGCTCGCGCACCTTGTAGTTGATCTTCTCGTTGCGCAGGTCGGTTTCGACCCGCAGCCCGGCGGCGCGCAGCTCGGCCGCGACCTTCAGCGCGTAATCGTCCGCGTCGCTGACGATCGTCGCCACCACCACCTGCACAGGTGCCAACCACAGCGGGAAGCGTCCGGCGTGATGCTCGATCAGGATGCCGATGAAGCGTTCGAACGTGCCCAGAATCGCGCGGTGGAGCATCACCGGGCGGTGACGGTTGCCATCCTCCCCGACGTATGCCGCATCCAGCCGTTCGGGCAGCACGCGGTCGGACTGGATCGTGCCGACCTGCCACGTCCGCCCGATCGCGTCGGTCAGGTGGAACTCGAGCTTCGGCGCGTAGAACGCACCTTCGCCCGGCAGTTCCTCGAACCGGTCCTTGATCGCCTGCGGCAGGTTCGATGCCTGCACCGCGTCGCGCAGTTCCTGCTCCGACTGGTCCCACATCTCGTCGGAGCCGAAACGTTTCTCGGGGCGCAGCGCCAGTTTCACCGCGTAATCCTCGAACCCCAGGTCGCGGTAGACGCTGTCGAGCAGCTCGCAGAATTTGCGTACCTCCTCGACCAACTGGTCCTCGCGCACGAAGATGTGCGCGTCGTCCTGCGTGAACTGGCGCACGCGCATGATGCCGTGGAGCGCGCCGTGCGGTTCGTTGCGGTGGCAGCAGCCGAACTCCGCCATGCGGATCGGCAGGTCGCGGTACGATTTGATCCCCTGTTTGAAGATCAGGACGTGCGCGGGGCAGTTCATCGGCTTCAACGCCATCAGATCGGCGTCGCCGGTCAGGACCGCACCCTCGTCCTCGGTGTTGGGGATCTCGTCGGGTACCACGAACATGTTCTCGCGGTACTTGCCCCAGTGGCCCGACTGCTCCCACTGCCGCGCGTCCATCAGCTGCGGCGTCTTCACCTCGGCATAGTCGGCCGCGTCCAGCCGGCGGCGCATGTACGCCTCCATCTGGCGCCACAGCACGAAACCCTTCGGGTGCCAGAACACCGACCCCTGCGCCTCCGACTGGAGGTGGAACAGGTCCATTTCCTGCCCGATCTTGCGATGGTCGCGCTTGGCGGCCTCCTCCAGCATGAATAGGTGCTGGTCGAGCTGTTTCTTGTTGAGCCAGCCGGTGCCGTAGATGCGCGACAGCATCGCGTTCTTCTGGTCGCCGCGCCAATAGGCACCCGACACGCGTGTCAGCTTGAATGCCGCCGGATCGAGCTTACCGGTCGAGGCCATGTGCGGCCCGCGGCACATGTCGAGCCACTGGCCCTGACGGTAGATCGTCAGTTCCTCGTTATCGGGTAGCTCGGCGGCCCATTCGGCCTTGAACGTCTCGCCCTGCTTGTTCCACGTCTCGATCAACTGCTCGCGCGTCCAAACCTCGCGCGTGAACGGCTCGTTCTTCGCGATGATACGGCGCATCTCCGCCTCGATTGCCGGCAGGTCGTCGTCGGTGAAGGGACGATCTTTCGGCGCGAAATCGTAGTAGAAGCCGTCGTCGGTCGCCGGTCCGAAAGTGATCTGCGTGCCCGGGAACAGGTGCTGCACCGCCTCCGCCATCACGTGCGCGAGGTCGTGGCGCGCGAGTTCGAGCGCATCGGCCTCGTCCTTCTGCGTGACGAGCGCGAGCCGCGCGTCTTGCGTCAGCGGGCGGGTGATGTCGCGCAGCTCGCCGTCAACGCGTGCGGCGATCGCCGCCTTGGCGAGGCCGGGGCCGATCGACGCGGCGATCTCGGCGGGCGTGGTGCCGGGTGCGACCTCGCGAACCGAACCGTCGGGCAGCGTGATCGAGATGGTGGTCATGGAACGATCCTGAAGAAAATTCATGTGCCGCTTATGGCGGAAGCGCGCCCGGCGGAAGGGGGCGCACGAACGTATCGGGGGCGTCGCCCGTCAGGCGCGCGCGTCGATCGACCCCGGGGCGACCGGGGCGGTGCTAGTTCGCGCGAGGAAATGGCATGGCATCATTATCGGGTAACATAGCGGCCGCGCGCGGGCGACGCCAGCCAGTCGGGTCATTGGGGCGGGTTCGCCCGCTTCCTATATCGAGCGCACGATGACGACCGACTTCGCGGGCAACACCCATTTCTACATCCTGATCGGCGTGCTGCTGCTCGCCTCGGTGATCGCGCGGCGCGTGCCGGTGCTGCGCACGCTCGTCTCGCTCGCGGTCTGGGCGGGGCTCGCCGGGCTGCTCTACATGGTGGTCGCGCAGCGCGAGCGCTTCGATCCGTGGATGGGGCGTCTCGCCGCCGCGCTCAACATCGAGAGCCAGCAGGTCGCGGGCGAGGAGACGCGCATCCGCATGTCGCCCGATGGCCATTTCTACGTCCGCGCGAAGATCGGCGGGACCGAGCGGCGGCTGCTGGTCGACAGTGGTGCGACAATCACCGCGCTCTCGCCCGACACCGCCGCCGCCGCGGGGGTCGAGGTCAAGCCGGCTCTGTTCCCGGTCGTGCTGCAGACCGCCAACGGCGCGATCCGTGCGGAAACGGGCGAAGTGAAAGAACTCCGCTTCGGCAACGTCGTCGCGCGCGATCTCGCCGTCGTCGTGTCGCCCGCGTTCGGCGACATCGACGTGCTCGGCATGAATTTCCTGTCGCGGCTGAAGAGCTGGCGCGTCGAGGGTCGGACGCTGATCCTCACCCCGCATCACCCGCAGGACGCGCCCGCGGCGTGAGGATCACGCCGGCGTCGGGTCGGCGCCGAGGGTCATATGCGCCGCGCGGCCACGGGCGCGCATACCCCATAGCAGCAGCGGCACCGACAGCGCGATCGCGACGAGATCGATCACGATCGGCTCCGCAATCGCCGGCCGCACCAACATGAGGTGCCCGATCGCGGTCAGCAGGATCGATCCGGCGCAGACCCGCCGCAGCGCCGCCGTATCCGCCACGCGAGGATAGAGGATCGCGACCACCAAAGCGGCGGCGAAGGCGCTCCAGAACGCGAGCGCCAGCGGCGCCTCGGCCCCCAGCACCCCGCGCAGCCAGATCGCCCAGACGATCAGCGTCGCCGATCCCCATACGGTCATCGACCAGGCCGCGCGCAACCGCGCCCCGCCGAGCCCACGCCGCCGGCGCTTTTCCAGCCACAAGGTGTTGCCGGTCGCGGTGATCGCGCACAGCGCCAGCCCCATCAGCATGTACGCAATCTCGACCGGCAGCCCCGCGAAATTGCCGAAATGCAGATTGTACGACGAGGCGGCGACCTGCTTTCCGACCGCACCGTCCGACAGTCCGGCCTTCGAATGGAACGCGCCGGTCGACGTGAAGAAATAGCTTTCACCGTAGATCAGCCGGCGCGGATGCGCGGCGAGGATCTGGACGTGCTGCCCCGCGGTCAGCGGTTCATGGACGATGACGTAGGTCGGCGCGGTTCCCGGCACGCGTGCCTCGAGCGTCCGCATCGCCGCGGCGGCGTCGGCGATCGGCGCGCGCGCGGGGTTCGACGGCGGCTCGTGCCCGAAGATGTGCGCGTAGACCTTCAACGTGTCGCCGCCGGTGTACGCCTTCGCCAGCATCGTCGTGCCGACGCTGCCAAGCCCGATGAACGCGCCGGTCAGCGCGACCGCGAGCACGAACGGCAGCGTCCAGACCCCCAGCCGGTTGTGCCAGTCGGCGCGCGCGAGCTGCGCGTCGTGGCGCGCGCGCAGCGAAAAGGCATCGCGCACGATCCGCGGATGCGCGAGTACCCCCGTCGTCAGCAGTGCGCACAGCATCACCCCCAGCGCACCGACCAGGACCATCCCCCAGGTCATCGGGAGGTGGAGGTATTCGTGCATCGCGATCAGGAAGTCGGTCCAGCCATGCGCCTCGCGCGCGACGATCCGCCCGCTCGCGTCGACGTACCAGCCGCCCGAATCGGTCGTCACGGTGGCGCGCGGCAGCTCGGCACTCGGCATCCGCACGTAGAGGTGCGTGGTCGCGGGCTTGCCCGCCTCGTTGGCGAGCGCGGCGGCGATCGCGGTCTGCACCGCGGCGGGCGACAGCGCGCTCATCTCCGGCACGTCGGGCTGCTCCCAGCGCTGCCAGCGGTCGTGGATCACGACCAACGTGCCGCTCAGGCAGATGATGTAGATCAGCGCGCTCGCGAGCAGCCCGATCGCGGCGTGGCCGCCCAGCGCGCGCTTCACCAGCGTGTCGCGCGGCGAAACCGGCAACGCGCTCACGCCGCACCCCACAGCATCGTACCGGCGATCGCGGTGACGAGCGGCGCGGCGATCATCTGCGACGGGCGCGCGCGGGTGAGCTGCACGGTCAGCAGCGCGATCCAGATCACGGGTTGCAGGTACAGCGTCAGCACGACCGCGTCGCTGTCGAGCGCCGCGCCGCCGCGGATCGCCGCCTGGACGCCGAATGCGAACCACTCGGCCGCGGCGAAGGCGACGGGCACGACGAGCGCGAAGACGGCGAGACGGCGGACGAGGTCGCGCCGGTGATGCGGGATCGAGATCGCGGGCGGCTCGCGCCGGGCACGCAGGTTCTTCGCGGGTGCGCTCCAGCCGGCGTGGAGAACGCAGGCGAGCGCCGTGCCCATCCCCGCGACGACGCCGACCGACAAACCCCACGCGCCGTCCTGCCACGCGAGTACCGTGAGCGCTCCGAGCGCCAGCGCCCAGCCGAGCAGCGCGAGCCCGCGCGCGCCGTTCCAGCCGATGCGGACGAGCACCAGCGCCACGACCAATGCGATCAGCGCGATCGCGGTCACCGCCTACGTCCCGCCGGCTCGCTTGTGCGCACCATCCATTCGCTCCAGTAACGCGCCCGGCGGCGCCTCGTCACCGGGCTATAACGAACGCGCTATTGCAAATCAATCGCACGCATTCGGCGCTAATGGCCGCCTTCGATCCAGCCGATCCCCGCCTCGCCGAGCGCCACCGCGAGGGCGGCTTCGAGCTCGACCGCTTCCCATCGCTCCACCGGGTTCAGATGCGCGACGAGGTCGGGCAGCAATTGCACTCCGAACCGCTTAACCGCGCCGCTTGCCTTGTATCCCGCCTTGTGCTGATCGAACCGCCAGTCGGGGTCGCGCGCGGTCTGCCCGACATAGATGCCCCACGCGACACGCCGTGCCGGATTGTGGAGCAGGATCAGATAGACCGAATAGCCCGCGCGAGCGGTGCCGCGCGTCGTCGCGCGAAACGTTGCCGCGGTGCGCGTCGCGCGCGCGATCACCCCATCACCCGAAAGCGGCATCGTCATCGCGCGTCAGTCGTCGTCCAGCGCGATCCACGTCGGTGCGTGGTCGCTCGCGTGCGGCCAGCCGCGGACGTGGCGGTCGACCCCGGCGGCGGACAGCCGGGGCGCGAGCGTGGGGCTGAGCAGCAGGTGATCGATCCGCAGCCCCGCGTCGCGCGCATAGGCGTCGCGCAGGTAATCCCAGAAGGTGTAGAGCGTCTCGTCGGGGTAGAGATGCCGCAGCGCGTCGGTCCACCCCTGCGCGGTCAGTCGCGAGAAGGCGGCACGAACCTCGGGCGCGAACAGCGCGTCGTTGACCCAGCGTTTGGGTCTGTAGACGTCGCGCGGCGTCGGCATCACGTTGAAGTCGCCCGCCAGCACGACCGGCGCACCGCTGTCGATCAGGAACCGCGCCCGCGCCATCAACGCGTCGAACCAGGCGAGTTTGTAGTCGAAGCGTGCGCCCGGACGCGGGTTGCCGTTCGGGACATACAAGCTGGCGACGATGACGCCGTTGACCGCCGCCTCGAGATAGCGGCACTGCGCGGGGTCGGGGTCGTCGGGCAGGCCGGATTGCGTCGGGTGGATCGCGCCGACGCGGCTGAGGATCGCGACGCCGTTCCAGCGTGGCTGGCCGAGCCACGCGGCCTCGTATCCGGCATCGCGCAGCGCTGCGGCGGGAAAGTTGCCCTGCGGCGCCTTCAGTTCCTGCAGGCAGACGATGTCGGGTTCCGCCTCGGCGAGCCAGCGCAGCAGCACGGCCAGGCGCCCGTTGACGCCGTTGACGTTGAAGGTCGCGATCCTCACGCGCATTGTCCGGGCATCGGGCAGTCAGACGCGCGGTGTTGCCGCTATGTTCCGCGTGTCTGCGACCAAACGGTGAGGAACCAACCCGCGCCACGGCCGTCCAAGCGGTCATGGACGCTGCCATCATCCAATTGGGACTGGTCGAGGACGAGACGATCCAGCTCGACGCCGCCGCCCTCGAACTAGCCGCGCTGGATCACCCCGGGGTCGATCTCGACCCTTATGTCGCGGTCCTGACCTCGATCACCGAGCGGATCGCGGCGCTCGCCGACATCGCCCCGTCCGCCAGCGCGCAGGGCGCGGCGCTGGCCGAGGTGATCGCGGGCGAATACGGGTTCACGGGCGACCGCGAGAATTACGACGATCCGGGTAACGCCGATCTGATCCGCGTCATCGACCGGCGGCGCGGGATGCCGATCAGCCTCGCGATCCTGTTCGTCGCGGCGGCGCGGCGCGTCGGATGGAGCGCGGACGTGCTCAACACGCCCGGCCACGTGCTGGCGCAGATAGGCCCGCCGACTGCGCCGGTGCTGATCGACCCGTTCAACGACGGGCAGGAGATGAGCCAGGAAGGGCTCTCCACCTTGCTCAGGCGGATGCTCGGGCCCGGTGCGGTACCGCGCGGCGACCATGTCGCGGCGATGTCGAATCGCGACGTGCTCGTCCGCCTGCTGATCAACCAGGCGACCCGTGCCGAGCGTGCGGGCGATCCGGCGCGCGCGCTGACGCTGTTCGCGCGGATGACGACCTTCGCGCCCGGCAATCCGCACGTGTGGTGGGAACATGCGCGGCTATCGCTGACCGCGGGGGATGTCGCCGCCGCCCGCGCGAGCCTGGGCGCGATGCTGGAGGTGACGCGCGACGCCGCGACGCGGGTGCGGATCGCCGCCGCGCTCGATTCGCTCGCGGGAACCTAATCCTCCGCCAACGCGGCGGCGACCGCCTCCTCGTCGACCTTGAACGCGTGCGCGAGCGCGGCGACGGACGCACCGCGGCGGTGGAGCAGCCGCAGACGGTCGAGGTCGAGTTCGGTCACGTAATGTCGCGTGTCGCGTTCCTCGGTCGCGTGGCCGGTACGCGCGAGCGAGCCCGTGCTGCTGCGCCGCTTGGGCCGGGCGTCGCGCGCGTCCGCCGCCGCGGCGCGGCGCTGTTCTTCTTCCGCGCGGCGTTCGTCGCGCTGCCGTTCGCGCAACTGCGCCTGCGCGTCGCGCGCGGCGGCGCGTGCCTCGGTCCGCGCCTCAGCCGCGGCGATCCGCTCGGCGACGCGGCGCGCGTGCGCCTCGCCGCGCTGCGCCTCGCGCTCGTTGCGGCTGCCGGTAAGCGGCGCCGTCGCCGGCTTGCCCCAGGAACTGTGCATGCTTCCTCGTAAAACCAGATCAGATCGTGCGCAGCGCGCGCGCCGGCCGCACGCGCATGATCGGCCACGCGCCCGCGATGCCGATCAGCACCGTCACCCCCAGTCCCGCGACCAGCGTGACCGCGACCGCTGAAGGATCGGGTGCCCAGGGGAAGTCGAACATTCGCGTCACCACGTACCACGCGCCCGACAATCCGATCACCAGCGCGACGCCCGCGACCACTGCGCCCAGCATCGCGTACTCGATCAATTGCGCCGCGATCAACTGCGCGCGCGTCGCCCCCAGCATCCGCAAGACTACCGCGTCGTAGGTCCGCGCCTCGCGCGCCGCCGCAATCGCGCCGACCAGCACCGCGATCCCCGCCACCACCGCGACGCCCGCCGCCGCCGCGATCGCCAACGCGACCTGACCGACGAGGTCGCGCACCTGCGACAGCACGCCGCGTACCTCAATCGCCGACGACGACGGGAAGGGCGCGAGCAGTGCCGCGGTGATCGCGCTCGTCCGCGCGCTCGGCGCGTCGATCGTCGCCGCCAGATTGTGCGGCACGTCCGCCAAGGTGCCGGGCGAGAACACCAGCACGAAGTTGAACCCCAGCGTGTCCCACTGGATGCGCCGGAACGAGGCGATGCGCGCGCTCCGCTCGACCCCCAGCACGCTGATCGTCAACGGATCGCCGACGTGTAGATCGAGCGCTTTCGCCAGCCGCTCGTCGACCGAGACGAGCGGGGGACCGGCATAGCCGCGCGGCCACCAGCGTCCCGCGGTGATCGTGCTCCCCGCGGGCAGCGTGTCGGCGTAGGTCAGCCCGCGCTCGCCGCGCAGCGCCCATGCGCCCTCGGGCAATTGCTTCAGATCGGCGACGCGCGTGCGGGCAAAGGCGGTGATCGTCCCGCGCAGCAGCGGCACGGTCGTCACCCCCGCGCCGGGTGCGACGCGGGCGACGATGCGACGGAACTCGGCCTCGCGGTCGCGCGGCACGTCGAGCACGAACAGCGCGGGCGCGCGCGCCGGCACCGTGGTCGCGATCGCCGCGTCGATGCTGGTGCGGATCGCGGTCAGCAGCACGAACAGCGTCAGCCCGAGGCCGAGCGCGACGACCAGCGCCTCGGTCCGCGCGCCGGGCCGGTGAAGCGCGGCGAGCGCGAGCCGCGGCAGCGGACGGCGCGGTGCGGGCAGGCGCCGCGCCGCTATGCGGACGACGCGTCCTAGGCCGCCGAGCAGCAGCAGCGTCGCGGCGAGCGCGCCCAGGAACCCGGCGGCGAGCGCGGGCTGCGCCGAGGTGCCGATCGCGAGCATGATCGCCGCACCGCCCGCCACCAGCGCCACCAGCCGCGCGCGCCACGGGGCGGCACGCAGCGGGGCGAGCGCGCCGCGCAGCAGTCCGGCGGCGGGGGTCGCGCTCGCCGCCGCGATCGGTGGCGCGGCGAACGCCACCGCGATCAGCGCGCCGTAGAGTGCAGCGCGCGCGAATGGCCACGGCGCGATCGCCAGCCCGACCTCGACCGGCAGGACGCGGCCAAGCGCCTCGGCGAGCAGCGGGATCGCCGCCGCCCCCGCCGCCAGTCCCGCCGCGACGCCGATAACGGTCGCGACCCCGATCTCGATCGCGTAGACGCGCGCGATATCGCCCCCGGTCGCACCCAGCGTCTTCAGCGTCGCGATCCCGCCGCGCCGTGCGCTGAGAAACGACGATACGCCGCCGCCGACGCCGATCCCCGCGATCGCGAGCGCGGCGAGACCGACGAGCGTCAGGAACTCACCCATGCGATCGATGAAACGCGACGCACCCGGCGAGGCACGGTCGCGCGTCTTCGTCTCCCACCCGCCCGCGGGGAAGGCGCGCGTGACCCGCGCCGCGACCGCGTCGGGGCTGGTGCCTGCCGGCAGTCGGACGCGGTAGCGCGTGTCGTAGAGGCTGCCGGGCTGAACGAGCGCGGTCCGCGCCAGCGTCGCAGTCGACACGAGCACGACGGGGCCGAGCGTGAAGCCCTCGCCCAGCCGGTCGGGCTCGTCGGCGATGACACCGTCGACGCGGACCATGGCGCTGCCGAGCCCGATCGTCGCGCCGCGCCCGAGCCCGAGCCGGCTGGCGAGTGCGGGGGCGATCCACGCCGCACCCGCGGGCGGATGCATCGCGCGGCGGCCGTCGGCCAGATGCACCTGGGCATAGAGCGGGTAGGCGTCGTCGACCGCCTTTAACTGGATCGGCGCGCCGCCCGCGGGGGTGACCGCATTCGCCTGCATCCGGATCGTCTCGGACACGCGCCCCGCCGCCGCGAACAATGCGCGTTCCTCGGCGCTCGCGCGTCGCTGCGACACCGAGAATTCGACGTCGCCGCCCAGGATCGTCGCGCCGCGCGCCGCCAGCTCGTCGCCGACCGCCGCTGCCAGCCCGCCGATCGCTGCGAGCGCGGCGACGCCCAGGAACAGGCATGCGACCAAGATGCGCAGCCCGCGAAAGCGCCAGTCGAGCTCTCGTCGCGCGACACCCCAGGCGAAACGCCAGCGGCTCACGCTACCCGCCCGTCGGCGAGCGTGACCGTTCGATCGCAGCGCGCGGCGAGCGCGTGGTCGTGGGTGATCACCACCAAAGTCGCGCCCAATGCCGCCTGCCGCGCGAACAGCAGGTCCATCACCGCAGCCCCCGTCGCGGTATCCAGATTGCCGGTCGGCTCGTCCGCGAACACGATCGGCGGGCGCGGCGCGAGCGCGCGCGCGATCGCGACGCGCTGCTGCTCGCCGCCCGACATCTGCGCGGAATAATGGTCGAGCCGGTGCGCGAGCCCGACTGCGGCCAGCTCCTCGCTCGCGCGGTCCCACGCGTCGGCGACGCCCGCGAGTTCGAGCGGTACCGCGACATTCGCGCGCGCGGTCATGGTGGGGAGCAGGTGAAAGGCCTGGAGCACGATCCCGATCCGCCCGCGCCGCGCGCGTGCTAGTTCGTCCTCGCCGAGCGCGCCGAAATCGAGCCCGTCGACGATCACGCTGCCGCCGCTCGCGCGTTCCAGCCCGGTCAGCACCGCCATCAGCGATGATTTCCCCGAGCCCGATGCCCCCAGCAGCGCGACGCTTTCGCCGCGGGCAACGCGCAGCGAGATGCCGCGCAACACCGGTGTCTCGCTCAGCGTCAAGGTGACATCGCGCGCGTCGATCACCATAGAAGTCGTGTCGGTGTCGGTCGCCATGAGGAAAACGCCCTTGTTCCCAGCCAAGTCGGTGACGCGCAGCGCGGCCGCCATGCTCGCCGCCATGTCGGTGGCAGGTTGTGAGCGTCAAGCCTCCACTCCCACGCCTGCTGCAAGTGACGTGGCTAACGACGCGAACGCGGCGGCCCCCGCCGAAGTCCCGCGCCCGCAAGGCTCCGAGCGCGTCGTGCTCGCCTTCGGCGACAGCCTCTACGCGGGTTACGGGCTCGGCCGCGGGCAGAGCCTGCCCGACGCGGTCCAGGCGCGCCTGCGCCGTGCCGGCATCAACGCGACGCTCGTCAACGCGGGCGTCTCAGGCGATACCAGTGCGGCGGGGCGGCAGCGGCTCGCCTTCGTGCTCGACCAGCAGAAGCGCGCGCCTGACCTCGTGATGCTCGGACTCGGCGGCAACGACGTGCTGCGGCAGATCGCGCCTGAGGAGACGCGCGCGAACATGGTCGCGATGCTCGACGAATTGAAGCGCCGCAAGCTGCCGGTCTTACTGACGGGGATGCGCGCGCCCCCCAATCTCGGCCCCGGCTACGTGGCCGCGTTCGACACGATCTGGCCCGATCTCGCGCGGCGCTACGACGGCTCGCTCTACCCCTTCATCCTCGACGGCGTGATCGGCGACCCGGTGCTGATGCAGGGCGACCGCGTCCACCCCAATGCGCGCGGGGTCGAACGCATCGCCGACCGCTTAGCGCCGTTGGTCGAACGGGCACTTGTGCCCGCGCGCTGATGCGTCGGCCATTGTCGCGCCGCGCGTGGCCGTGCACTACGGATGCGTGAGGGGAGGGACCTAATTGCGTTCGACGATCAAGGACGTGTCGGAACGCGCGGGCGTATCGATCAAGACGGTCAGCCGCGTGCTCAACAAGGAACGCTACGTCGGCGCCGCCACGCGTGAGCGGGTCGAGGAGGCGGTGCGCGCGCTCAATTTCCGCCCCAGCCTCGCCGCGCGCTCGCTCGCCGGGCGGCGCAGTTTCCAGATCGGGCTGATCTGCGACAATCCCAGCCCCGCCTACGTATACGCGATGCAGACCGGCATCCGCGATCGCTGCGAGGCGGACGGCGTCCGCATGATCGCGCAGCCGTACGACCGAAACTCGGGACGGTTGCTCGAGGAGGTCGAGGCGCTGGTCGCGACCAGCCACCTCGACGGGCTGATCCTGACCCCGCCAGTCAGCGATCACGACGACGTGCTCGATTTCCTGAAGGAACGCGGCGTCCGCGTCGTGCGCGTCTCGCCCGGACGCCGGCCCGAGGCGAGCGCCGCCGTCTTCATCGACAACCGCGCCGCCGCGGCCGAGCTGACGCGGCACCTGCTGTCGCTCGGCCATCGGCGCATCGGGCATATCGTCGGGCAGCGTGATTTCGCGACCAGCGCGCAGCGGCGCGAGGGGTATTTGGCGGCGCTCGCCGAAGCGGGGATCGCACCCGAACCCGAATTGATCGAGCAGGGCGACTTCGATTTCGCGAGCGGCGCGCGCGCGGCCGAGGCGATGCTGTCGCTTCCCCGACCGCCGAGCGCGATCTTCGCGGCCTCCGATGACATGGCGGCGGGCGCGCTCGCTGCCGCGCACCGGCGCGGGGTCAAGGTGCCCGGCGCGGTCGCGATCGCGGGCTTCGGCGACGATCCGCTCGCGAGCTATGTCTGGCCGCCGCTCACGACGATGCGCCAGCCGGTGCGCGACCTCGCCTGGAACGCCGCCGACCTGCTGCTCGCGCCCGAAGAGACGTTTGAGCAGCGCGAACTGCCCCACGCGCTGATGGTGCGCGATTCGACGGGCTAGCCGATCAGGAACACCGCCGCGGCGAGCGTGAGCAGGAACGCGCACAGCGTCGAGGCGGCGATCACCAGCATCGGGCGCGGCCCGGCCTCGAGCAGTTGCGGCAGCGGCGACCGGATCGCGGTTGCGGTGACCGCGGCGGCGAGCAGCGCGGCGGCGACGCGCTCGGCGGTGCCGGTGACGATCGCGGGGATCACGCCGGTCGAATTGACGCCCGCCAGCACGAAGAAACCGACGACGAACCACGGCAGTCCCTGCCGTTTGCCCGACGTTTCACCACGCGGCAGGAACATCGCGACGATCGCGAGCACGGGGGCGAGCAGCGCGACACGCGTCAGCTTGACGATCGCGGCGATCTGCCCGGCGGCGTCCGAATAAGAATAGCCCGCCCCCAGCGCCTGCGCGACGTCGTGGATCGACGCGCCGAGCAGGAACCCGGCCTTCAAATCGCTCATGTGGAGCGCGTGCGCCACGAACGGGTAGGTGACCATCGCCAGCGCGCTCAGTGCCGAGATACCGACCAGCACCAGTGTCAGCTGCGCCTGGCTCGCGCGGCGTTCGCCCAGCGTCGTCGCCAGCGCCATCGCCGCACTCGCGCCGCAGATCGCGACCGCGCCGCCCGCCAGCGTTCCGAACGCCGCGTCGAAGCCTAATCTGCGCCCGATCAGCACGCCGCAGCCGATCGTCAACGCGACGATCACGAGCACCGCGAGCAACGCGACCGGTCCCAGCGCCACGATCTGCCCGAAGGTGACGCGTAGTCCCACCAGCACGATCCCCCAGCGCAGCAGCGAGCGCGACGCGAACCCCAGCCCCGGCGTCAACCGTCCGTCGGCCGACAGGAAGTTGAGCGCCAGACCGATCAGCAGCGCCATCAGCGTCAGCGGCGCGCCGTAATGGTCGGAGATGAATCCCGCCGCCAGCGTACCCGCCGCGACGATGACGAGCCCAGGCAGATGGTCGCGCCACGTCGCCGTGGGACTGGGTTCGAGATCGCCGTACAGGTCGGCCGCCATCGGCAGGGTGCCAGAACGTGTAGCCGCCATCGTCGATCCCAGTGCTAGAGTGCCACAGGGACTAGCCTAAGCGAGCACACTCTGACAACGTTGTCGTTAAACAAGCGGGAGAGGGCTGTGGCGGTGGACGGCGTTGCCGGCGGAACGGCAAGTGGGGCGGGCAATCGCGCGCGGTGGATCATCGTGGCGATGGTGTTCGTCGCGATCATGCTCAATTACGTCGACCGGCAAATCCTAGCGCTACTCAAACCCACGCTCGAGGCCGAGTTCCGCTGGTCGGATCAGGATTACGCCAACATGGGCACCGCGTTCCAGGTCGCGACCGCGTTCGCCTTCCTTGGCACCGGCTGGTTCATCGACCGTGTGGGCTTGCGTCGCGGATTCGGGATCGGCGTCGGCGTGTGGAGCCTCGCGGGGATGGCGCACGCGTTCGCGACCACGGTGACGGGCTTCCTCGGCGCGCGCGTCGTGCTCGGCGTCGCCGAATCGATCGGGACGCCCGCCGCGGTGAAATCGGCCGCGACCTATTTCAACCACCGCGACCGGCAGATCGCACTCGGCATCGGCAACACCGCGCCCAATGTCGGTGCGGTGCTGACCCCGGCCTTGATCCCGCCGCTCGCGGTCGCATTCGGGTGGCAGGCGGCGTTCCTGCTCGCGGGCGGGCTCGGGCTCGTCTGGGTCGCGGTCTGGTTCGCGCTGCGCGTGAAGCCCGTCGCGCTCGACGCGGTCGCGGCGGCGCCGATCCGCTGGGGTGACATCTTACGCAGCCGCCGCACGCTCGCGATCGCGGTCGCCAAGGTGCTGTCCGATCAGGTGTGGTTCTTCATGCTGCTGTGGCTGCCCGACCTGTTCCACCGCCTGTTCGGGTTGCAGCAGGGCACGCTCGGCTGGCCCATCGCCCTGACCTACGGCCTCGCCGCGATGGGCGCGATCAGCGGCGGCGTGCTGCCCGCGCGACTGATGGCGCGCGGGTGGAGCGTCAACGCCGCGCGCAAGTCGGCGCTGCTCCTCTACGCGTTGCTCGTCACCCCGGTCCCGCTCGTCATGTCGGTCGACAGCCCGTGGTCGGCGGCACTGCTGCTCGGGCTCGGACTGTTCGCGCACCAGGGGTTCTCGACCAACATCTTCGGGTTAGCAACCGACGTAACGCCCGCGCGCGCGGTCGGCTCGACGATCGGGATCGCGGCGTTCTGCGGTAACCTGGGCTCGATCGGGATGATCCAGTTCCAGGCATGGGCGCTCGCGCACGGGCTCGGCTACACCCCCGCGCTCGTCATCTGCGCGACATCGTACCTCTTGGCGCTGGGCTTCATTCAGCTGCTGATCCCGCGTATCGTCGCCGTCGAGCAGGACGGCGACGCGCCCGCGATCATCGCGCACTGACGCGGGACACGAAAAAGCCGGTGAGGTCGCCCCTCGCCGGCTTTTTCTTATGGGCGTTGTTTAGAAGTTCACGCGCGCGTTGACGCCGTAATAGCGGTCCGCCTCGCGCGGGATGATGTAGCGGTAGCTGCCGCCCGGCCCACCCGAGGTGATCGCCGCGGCGAAGCTCTGGTCGAACAGGTTCTTGACCTGGAAGTTCACGCGGAAGCGGTCGTTCGCCTCGACGATCCCGGCCTGCACGTCGACGAGGCCGTAGCCCTTGATCGTGGTCGCGTCGCGCACCGCCTGGCTCGCGTCGAGCTGCGACAATTGCTTCGACTGGTACGACCCCTGCGCGCCCAGCGCGAAATCGACCGCGCCGCCGGTGCGCAGGCGATAGTCGGCGCCGAGCGAGCCCTTCCACTTCGGTGCGTAGGCGAGCGTGGTGCCGTTCGGGACCACCCCCGTCGTCGCGCCGTTGGTCGGTACGCGGAACTGGTCGATATGCGCGTCGGTATAGGCAAGGCCACCCGAGAACGACAGGTCGCGCACCGGCTGGAACAACAGGTCGAGCTCGCCGCCGCGCGTCGAGATCTGCCCCGCGTTCGTGAAGCGCGTGACGAGCACGCCCTCGATCACGTCGGGGTTGTTCGCCTGGAAGTTATAATATTTGGCGTAATAACCCGCGAGGTTGATCACCAGCTTGCCGCCGAACAACGTGTTCTTCAGCCCGACCTCGTAGCTGTCGGCCGTCTCGGGCTGGATCACGTTGGTGCCGGTGCCGGTCAGGTTGTAGAAGATGTTGAACGCCGGACCCTTGTACCCGCGCGAATAGGTCGCGTAGGCGGTCGACTGCCGCACGATGTCATACTGCAAGCCGACGCGGCCCGACCAATTGTCGTTGGTCGTCTTGCCGCGGAACGGCACGCCGTTCGAGGCGGGCACCGCCTGCGTCGCCGCCGTCACCGGCGACACACCCGCGCGGACGAGGCGGACATATTCGTTGTACACGCCCTGGTCGAAATTGGGCGAGATGCCCGGTCCCGTCAGCGCGGTCTGGCGGCTGTGGAACACGTCCAACTGGTCGGTCGTGTAACGCACCCCGACGATGCCGCGCAGCCGGTCGGTGAAGTTGAGCGTCCCCTGACCGAAGAAGGCGAGGTTCTTAAACACCGATCCGAACACCGCGGTGCCGGTCGGGCGCGTGACGGTCAGCCCCGCGGTCGAGCACGGCACCGGGACGACCGGGGCAGGGGTGCACACCACGTCGCTGCGCGTGAAGGTCCGCGTCGTCTCCGCGCGCGAGTAGAACGCGCCCAGCACGTAGGAGAAGAACTGGTCCGACGGGCTCGTCAGCCGCACTTCCTGCGTGATCGTGTTCGACGTCTGCGGGCCGACGTCGTGCAACTGGTTGAACGTCGTATACGCGCGCGGCAGCCAGTCGCCGTCGCGGATCTCGGTGTTGTCGTATTCGCGGTACGATCCGATGTAGGTGATCGTCTGGTTGCCCAGCGTCCAGTCGGCCTGACCCGACACGCCCCAGCTCTTCTCGTCGGTGTGCGTGATCAGGTCCTGATTGACCCGCCGCGTGCGATCACCCTGCGGCGTCGGCAGCACGCCCGAATTGATGAAGCCGTTGACCTGCGCGACCGTAGTGGCGTTGGTCACGGTCGGGCCGGTCCCGATTACCTCGGCGCAGCAATCGTCCTTCGATTCGCGGTAATCGCCGATGATCGTGATCGTCAGGTCCGGCGTCGGATCGGCGACGATCATCCCGCGCACGCCCCAATGGTCGTACCCGTTGACACGGCGACCGCCATAGGCGTTGTTGCGGATGTTGCCGTCGTAATTGCCGTAGAAGCCGGTGACGCGCGCGGCGATGCCTTCGCTCAGTGGCAGGTCGAGCGCGCCGCGGACGCGGTATTCGTTGCCGTTGCCGAAATAATAGCCGCCGTCGACGAAGCCGCCGAAGTCCTTGCCCGGCCGCTTGGTGACGATGTTGATGACGCCAGCCGATGTGTTCTTGCCGAACAACGTACCCTGCGGCCCGCGCAGCACCTCCAGCCGATCGATGTCGATCAGGTCGCTGAACGCCTCGCCCGCGCGGCTGTAGACGACGCCGTCGACGACCGTGGAGATCGACGGCTCGCCCGCGATCGAGAAGGTTGAGGTGCCGACGCCGCGCAGGAACAGCGACTGGTTGATCGCGGTGCCCGATTTGCGGAAGTTGAGCGTGGGGACGAGGTACTGCGCGCCCTCGAGGTTGACCGCGCCCTTCGCCGCGATCGCGTCGCCCGACAGGACCGACACCGCGATCGGCACGTCCTGCAACCGCTCGGACCTTTTCTGCGCGGTGACGATGATGTCGCCGGGTTCGTTCGACGGGTTCTGCGTCGCGGTGTCGGTGCCGACATCGCCCGCCGCGGTGGCGCTGCCGGTACCGGTCGTCGTCTCGGGCGTGCCCGTCTGCGCCACCGCGGGCACGGCCAATAGCGCGAGCCACGCGGTGCCCAGGCTCAACATCGTCTTCATGATTTTTCGTCCCTCCCTAAAACCTACTCTCTCGCTGGAGAATTAGGTCAGCGTTGTCACTCAACTTTGCCTTGTGCGTCTAGAACCCCAATTCGCTCATCTCCACGACGCGGTGCTCGCGCGCGCTGATCTCCGCCGCGGTGCCGATCGCGACCGCCATCAACCCGTCGCGCGCGGTGACCTCGACCGCGCCTTCGCCGCGGACCGCGGCGTTGAAGCGCTGATGCTCGTAGAAGGTCGAGCCGTGATGGCTACCCGCGTTCAGCGCGGCCTCGTCGACGTGGACGGTCGTCCGCTCGACCTGCTTGGGGTTCATGAACCCGACGCGCGGCGAATAGACGATCTCGCCGTCGGGGATCAGCACGTCGAGCCGCGCCTTGTCACCAACCGCGGTGATCTCCTCCTGATTGGTCGCGCCATCGGCGAACATCGACAGGTCGAGCATCGCGCGCACGCCGCTCGCGAAATCGACCGTCGTATAGCTGTTGTCGATGATGTCGGGCGTGCGGCCGTCGTAGCGCTCGTCCAGATGGTTCACGTCTTGTCCGCCCGAGCAATAGACGCGCACCGCCTCCGACTGCGTGATCAGCCGCATCAGATCAAAGAAGTGGCAGCATTTTTCGACCATCGTCCCGCCGGTATTCGCGTTGAAGCGGTTCCAGTCGGCGACCTTCTCCAGGAACGGGAAACGGTGCTCGCGGATCGACAGCATCTTGAGCGTACCGATGCGCCCGCCGTGCACCTGCGCGATGAATTCGGCGGCGGGGGGCATGTAGCGATATTCCATCGCGGTCCAGAACGGGCGGCCGCTCGCCTCGGCCTGCTCGACGATCCAGCGCGCGTCGGGGATCGTGGTGGCGAGCGGCTTCTCGCAAAGGATCGCCAGCCCCTCGCCGAATAGTGGCGTCAACACGTCGCGGTGGGTGTAGTTCGGGCTGGCGACGATCACCGCGTCGACGAGGCCGCTTTTCGCGAGCTCGGCGGAGGAGGCGAACGACTGGACGCCCTCCGCGCGCCCACCCAGCGCCTTCTTCGCCCAGCCGAGCGAGCGTTCGATCGGGTCGGCGATCGCGGTCACCACCGCGCCCGGCGTGATCGCCAGGTTGTTGAGATGCTCGACCCCCATCATGCCGGTGCCGACCAGGCCGTAACGCACTTGCCCTGCCAAAGCCCTTGCTCCTCTCAACTCGTGGTTCTACGTATGACAACGATGTCTGAAATCACTCTATCGCCCGAACCACGTCCGCTCGGCAAGAGCGGATTGCTTGTCAGCCCGATTGCATGGGGGATGTGGCGTTTCGCCGGCGTCTCCCCGGCAGAAGGGCGCGCGCTGATCGAGGCGGCGTTCGACGCCGGGGTCACGCTGTTCGACACCGCCGACATCTACGGCTTCGACGGCAGCGGCGGGTTCGGTGACGCCGAGTCGCTGCTGGGTGAGGTGTTCGCCGAGACGCCGGGCCTGCGCGACCGCATGGTCCTCGCCACCAAGGGCGGGATCACCCCGCCGGTGCCGTACAATTCGAGCGCCGCTTATCTGGCGAAGGCACTCGACGATTCGCTCCGCCGCATGAAGGTCGACTCGGTCGATCTCTACCAGATCCACCGCCCCGACATCCTCGCGCACCCGCACGAGGTCGCGCGCGCGCTCGACGACATGGTATCCTCGGGCAAGGTGAAGGCGGTTGGCGTATCGAACTACACGCCCGACCAGACGCGCGTGCTCGCCTCGTTCCTGTCGGTGCCGCTCGCCTCGCAGCAGCCCGAATTCTCGCCGCTGTTTCTGGAGCCGCTCACCAACGGACTGATCGATCAGGCGATGGAGCTCGACCTCGCGGTGCTCGCCTGGTCGCCGCTCGGCGGCGGGCGGATCGGGACGCCGGGTAACCCGCGCGAGCAGGCGGTGGCCGACGCGCTAGATACGGTGGCGGCCCGCTTCGGCGTCAGCCGGGCGGCCGCGACCTACAGCTGGATCATGGCGCACCCTGCGCGCGTCATCCCGATCGTCGGCACGCAGAACACCGCGCGGATCGCCGAACTCGCCGACGCCTTCAAGGTCGGCTGGTCGCGCCAGGATTGGTACGACGTCCTCGTCGCCGCGCGCGGCGAGCGGCTGCCGTAACCGAGCAAAAACAACGAACGAAAAGGGGAGAGGGCGATGAGCGATACCAATCGTGGGCCGTGCGAGATTTCGTGGTTCTCGGCGCTGTGCGACGACGATTACGAATTCCTCGGCGTCCCCGATCCGCGGCTCAAATCGTCGTGGGAGCATTGCCGCGACATCGTGCAGCAGGCGGAAACCGGCGGCTTCGACAACATCCTGCTCCCCTCGGGCTACGCGCTCGGCATCGACACCACCGCCTTCGCCGCCGCGATCGCGACGCTGACGCGCAATATTCACCTGCTGATGGCGGTACGCGTCGGCGAAAGCTGGCCGCCGCAGCTCGCGCGGCAGATCGCGACGATCGACCAGATCGCGCGCGGGCGATTGAAGATCAACATCATCTCCTCCGACCTGCCGGGCGAGAAGCTCGCCTCCGCCCCGCGCTACCAGCGGACGGTCGAGGCGATGCAGATCCTGAAGACGCTCCTGAACGGCGAGCATCTCAATCATCAGGGCGAGTTCTGGAAGCTCGACGTCGACCCCGCTGGCGTGAAGACCTTCTCGGGCAATGCGCCGCCGCTCTATTTCGGCGGCCTGTCGCCCGACGCGCGCGACGCCGCCGCGCGTGCCTGCGACGTCTATCTGATGTGGCCCGACACGAAGGAGAAGGTCGCGGAGATCATCGCCGACATGACGAAGCGCGCCGCGAACTACGGCCGGACGCTCCAGTTCGGCTACCGCGCGCACGTCATCGTCCGCGATACCGAGACGGAGGCGCGCGCCTATGCCGACCGCCTGCTCTCGAAACTCGATGCGGAGGAAGGCGCGCAGATCCGCGCCAAGTCGCTCGACGCGACCTCAATGGGCGTCGCTGCGCAGGCCGCGCTGCGTGAGAATGCGTCGGACGACGGCTATGCCGAGGAGAATTTGTGGACCGGCGTCGGCCGCGCGCGCTCGGGTTGCGGTGCCGCGATCGTCGGCGATCCCGATCAGGTGCTCGCCAAGCTGCAGATGTACCGCGACATGGGAATCGACGCGTTCATCCTGTCGGGCTATCCCCATGCCGCGGAAGCGGACCTGTTCGCGCGTCACGTATTGCCGCGGATCGACCACGCACCGCTATAAGGCGGGCGAAGACAAGGAACGTCGCTGTGAATAAGCCATTGGTGGTGGGGATCGGCGGCACGATCGGCGGGCTGTCCTCGACCGAGCGCGCGCTGCGGATCGCGCTGGAGGCGGCGGGCGAGCAGGGGTTCTGCACGCGCCTGTTCGGCGGCGACGCGCTCGCGCGGCTGCCGCTCTACGATCCCAAGGCGACCAGCCGGACCGACGAGGAACAGGCGTTCGTCGCCGCGGTGCGTCAGGCGTCGGCCGTGATCATCGCGAGCCCCGGCTATCACGGCAGCATCTCGGGCGTGGTCAAGAACGCGCTCGACCTGCTCGAGGAAACCGCGCGCGACGCGGAGCGGCCGTACCTCGCCGACGTGCCCGTCGGGCTGATCGCGACTGCGTATGGCTGGCAGGCGACGGGCTCGACGATCGCGGCGCTGCGCTCGATCGTCCACGCGCTCCGCGGCTGGCCGACGCCGTTTGCCGCCGCGATCAACAGCCAGGTGACCAAGTTCGACGACGAGGGCGGCGCGAGCGACGCCGCGGTGGTCGAACAGCTACGTCTGGTCGGGCGGCAGGTCGCGCGCTTTGCTCCCCTGGTGGTGCACGATGCTGCCGCGCTCGCCTGATCGGCGCGAAGCACTGACGCTGCTCGGCCTCGGCGGCGCCGGGCTGGCGACCGGTGCGGCGGCGCAGCAGGTCGACCTCGGCTTCGCGGGCGGCACGCGCCAGCTCTCGGGCGACTGGCCGCAGAAGGGCAGCATGATCGTGCTGCGCGAACGCGCGCCGCTGCTCGAGACGCCGCTCTCCGCGATGGACGGGCAGGTGTTCACCCCCAACGATCGCTTCTTCGTTCGCTGGCATTATCAGGACATCCCGACCGCGGTCGACCCTGCCACCTTCCGCCTGCGCGTCGGCGGCGCAGTGCGGCGGCCGGTCGCGCTCTCGCTCGCCGACGTTCATAAGCTGCCGCGCGTCGAGATCGCGGCGGTCAACCAATGTTCGGGCAATTCGCGCGCCCTGTTCAGCCCCCGCGTCCCCGGCGCGCAATGGGGTGACGGCGCGATCGGCAATGCGCTGTGGAGCGGAGTTCGCCTGCGCGACGTGCTCGACCTCGCCGGCGTCGCACCCGGCGCGGCGAACGTGCGCGTCTCCGGGCTCGACCGTCCGCCGCCCGGCGCGCCGTGGTTCGCCAAGTCGCTCAGCGTCGACCATGCACGCGACGGTGAGGTGATGATCGCGCTTGCCATGAACGGCGCGCCGCTGCCGATGCTCAACGGCTATCCGATCCGCCTGATCGTGCCCGGCTGGTACTCGACCTACTGGGTCAAGGCGCTCGACCGGATCGAGGTGCTGACGGGCGAATACGACAATTACTGGATGACGAAGGCCTACAAGATCCCCGCGACACCAGACGCGGGCGTGCAGCCGGGCGCGAAGGATTTCCCGACCGTCCCGATCAACCGAATGACGCCGCGCGCCTTCTTCACCAGCGTCGATCGCGCGACCAAGGTGGTGGCGAACGATCCCTTTTACGTCCGCGGCCTCGCGATGGGCGGGGCGAGCGCGGTCGCGCGCGTCGACCTGTCGATGGACGCGGGGCGTAGCTGGCACGCCGCACGCCTCGCTCCCGATCAGGGCAAATACGGCTTCCGTCTGTGGGAAGCGACGATCGGCGGATTGCCCCGCGGCGGTTATCGCCTGTGGGCGCGCTGCACCAACGCTGACGGGCAGACGCAGTCGATGGACGCGATCTGGAACCCGGGCGGCTATATGCGCAGCCAGATCGCCTCGGTCGCGGTGACCGCGGCATGAGGGCGCTGATCGTCGCGAGCGCTGCGCTGCTCACCGCCTGCTCGGCCGAACCCGGCGCGACGCCGACGAAGGTGGAGGGCGCGCTCCAGCCGGTCAGCATCACGCTGCCCGCGGAAACCGCCGCGCTGCCCGCGACCCCGGCGGGGGAGCTCGTCACGCAGCGCTGCACTGCCTGCCACTCCGCCGACATGATCGCGCGCCAGCCGCCGCTGACGGCCGAGAAGTGGCAGGCGACCGTCACCAAGATGCGCGAAGCCTATCATGCGCCGATCACCCCGGCCGACGAGCCCGCCATCGTCGCTGCGCTCGTCACCTTGCAGGGTGCACCGCCCCCACGCTAACCACGAATATGCTGACGCTTACCGAGCCGGTACGCCGCCCAGCTCGCCACTCGCGCGACCGTGCCGCCCGTAGACCCACTCGAACAGCGGGCTCGCCATCATCGTCGTGACGATCGCCATCAGCACCAGCATCGCGAACAGCGTCGGGCCGATGATGCCCTTCTGCAGCCCGATGTTGATGATGATCAGCTCCATCAACCCGCGCGAGTTCATCAATGCACCTATGCCGAGCGCGGTGCGGTTGTCCTCGCCCGCCAGCCGCGCCGCGAGATAGCACGCGCCACCCTTCGCCAGCACCGATGCCGCCAGGATCACGAGCGCCACGGCCAAAAGCGCGGGCGAGCTGACCGTGTCCATCCGCGTGTTGAGCCCCGAATAGGTGAAGAACATCGGCAGCAGCAGGACGACCGTCAGCGGCTCGATCTTGCGGCGTATCTCCTCGGTCAACGTGCCCCGCGGCATTACTACGCCCATGATGAACCCGCCGAAGATCGCATGGATGCCGACTGCGTCCATCAGGAAAGCGGACGCGCAGAACGCGATCAGCACCACCGCCAGCAACGGCGGCGTCAACTCGCCGCCGCGCTCCACCGCGCGCGCCAGGGGGGCGAGGACGCGTGGCCCGGCGATGAGCACCAGCGCCGCCCACGCGACGCCGCCACCGATCGCCAGGATCGCGATCCCCGCGCCGCCGCCGAACGTCGCCAGCACGATCGCCAGCACGCACCACGAACACGCGTCGTCGAACGCACCCGCGGTCAGCGACAGCGTCCCGAGCGCCGAATCCGCCAGCCCGCGCTCGTTGATGATCCGCGCCAGCATCGGAAATGCGGTCAGCGCGATGCACGCGCCCAGGAACAGCGTCGCGTTGAACGGGCTGATCCCCGCCGCGAACAGCCCCGGCACCCCCAGCAGCCACGGCGTCAGCAGAATCGCGACGCCGAACGGCGCGGCGATTCCTGCGAGTGACACCACCGAGGCGCTGCGCGCCTTCGATCGGAAATGGTCGAGCCTCAGCGTCGTGCCGACCAGGAACATGTACAACCCGACGCCGAGCTGCGCGCCGGCGTAGAGAACGTTCCTCGTTTCCTTGGGGAAGATCGCGCCTTGCAGATCCGGCGCGACGAGCCCGAGCAGCGAGGGGCCGAGCACCACGCCCGCGATCATCTCGCCCACCACCTGCGGCTGGCCGAGCGCGACGCGCCCGATCCAGCCGACCGCCCGGCACGCGATCAGGATGACCGCGAGTTGCAGGAAGAAGTGGATCGAAAAGTCGCCCGGCGCATAGCTCGCGCTGCCCGCGACCAGCGGACCGTGCGCGTTCAGCACGCCCCCCAGCGTGTGCGTCAGACTATCGAACCAATCCTGCATCGTTACATTACCCACCCGACGCGCGAACAACGCCAAACGCCGCAGATTTGCAAGCCGTCGCGGGTCGCATGCGCCGGTGGCCTTGCTCGCCCGCGAGGTCGCGAAGACTGGCTAACCTGCATCAAAGGCATGACTTTTTCCGGAACGCCGCCGTCGTCGCGCGCTTTGTCGCGGCACGTCTGGTCGTGGTGATGGCCTTCGGTCGGGCCGCACCGGACACCCGCTCTTGCCCTCTCGCGCGTCGAGAAACGACATGGCCAGCTACCCGAACGACGTCGTCCAGTCGGTGTTCGTCACCGGATTGAAGAACGCGCACGGCGTCGAGCATCAGGCGCTCGCACTGATCGATCGCCAGCTCGATCATCTGGAAAATTACCCGCAGGTCGCCGACCGCCTGCGCCTCCACCGTAGCGAAACCGAGCAGCAGATCGCGCGCCTGGAGGAGATCCTCGCGACGTTCGGCGAGACGCACTCGACGCTCAAGGACATCGGCCTGTCGATCTCGGGCAATCTCGCCGCGATCGCACACGTTTTCGCGCCCGACGAGATATTGAAGAACACCTTCGCCAATTTCACGTTCGAGAATTTCGAGGCGGCGAGCTACAAATCGCCTATCACGCTCGCCGACGCGGGCAATTTCGCCGCGGCGACGTCGCTGCTCACCGCCTCGCTCGACGAGGAACTGTCGATGGCCAACTGGGTCGACGACCATAATGCCGAGCTGACGCTCGCCTACGTTCAGCGCCGCGGCGCGGGCGATACCGCCAGCCACTGATCTCCGCCATTTCCCCAACGGCAGGCGATCCGACGACGCCCCGGGCTATACGGCTTCGGGGCGTCGCTGTAAGTGGGGGCACGGCGTCGGCGCGTACCAATCGGGTCGCGTCACGCGTCATCACCGGGGGCCGTTCCAATTCGACAAATCGCTGCCTTGCCCTACCGCATCGATGCCGCGGCAGGCGGCGAGGGCGTCTGCATCCTGCTCGTCACCTCGCGCGGGACGGGGCGTTGGGTGATCCCCAAGGGCAACATCGGCGCGGGCAGCACCTTGCCCGCCGCTGCGGCGCAGGAGGCGAAGGAGGAAGCCGGCGTATCCGGGGCGCTCTGCCCAGTGCCGCTCGGCGCCTATCGCTATCGCAAGCGGCGCGGCAGCGGCGCGTCGCTGATGATCGACGTCGACGTATTCCCGCTCGCGGTGACGCAGGAACTGCCGGTGTGGAAGGAGCAGGGGGAGCGCGAACGCCGCTGGTTCTCGCTCGCCGAAGCCGCCGACCGCGTCGACGAACCCGATCTGCGCGAATTGATCCGCTCGTTCGCGCCGTCGCAGTTCCGCGTTGCAGTGCAACAATCCAATGCTAGGGCGGCGGCGAATCGGGCTTCAAACCAAAAGTGGGGTACAATGTTCGCGTGGTTTCAACGGCTGTTGCCGAAGACCGGTAATTTCTTCGAGATGTTCGAGGCGCATGCCGCGACCGTACTCGCCGGGGCGGAGGCGACTGCGCGACTGCTGGAGGGTGGCCCGGCCGCCAAGGAGCATATCCGTGAGATCGTCGAGCGTGAACACGACGCCGACGCGATCACGCGCGACGTGCTGAAAACGGTGCGCGCGACCTTTCTGACCCCGTTCGACCGCGGTGCGATCACCGCGCTGATCGGCGCACTCGACGACACGATCGACGAGATGCAGGTCTTCGCTGCGGCGTGCGATCTCTACGAAGTGACCGAGTTCGAGCCCGAAATGCGCGACATGGCCGCGATCATCGTCGACGCCGCGCGCGTCACCGCCGAGGCGATCCCGCTGCTGCGCGACGTGTCGCGCAACGGCGATCGTCTGCACGAACTGACCGAGCGAGTCGTCCGCATCGAAGGCCATGCCGACGAGATCCACGCCGCGGGCCTCAAGCGCTCGTTGCAGAAGAACGGCGCGAGCGACACGCTCCGCTTCGTCGTCGAGCGCGAACTCTTCAAGCATCTGGAGCGCATCGTCGACGCGTTCGAGGACGTCGCCGACGAGATCGACGGCATCGTCATCGATCACGCCTGACCGGCTGCGCGCAATGCACGAACTCGCCTTTCCGCTGCTCGTCGGCCTGATCGCCGTCGCGCTTGCCTTTGATTATCTGAACGGCCTCCACGACGCCGCCAATTCGATCGCCACCGTCGTCGCGACGCGGCTGCTGTCGCCGGTGAAAGCCGTGCTGTTCGCCGCGGTGTTCAACTTCGCGGCCTATTTCCTGACGATCATGTTCCCGAGCTTGCACGCGGTCGCGGAAACGATCGGCAAGGGGTTGATCGACAAGGACGTCGTCACCCCCGCGGTCATCTTCGGTGCGCTCGGCGGGGCGATGACGTGGAACGTCATCACCTGGCTTCGCGGCATTCCGTCGTCGAGCAGCCACGCGCTCGTCGGTGGGCTTGTCGGTGCGGGCGTCGCGCACGCGGGCATCGGCGGCATCCAGTGGGGCGGGCTCAACAAGACCGTGCTCGCGATCGTGCTGTCGCCGCTGCTCGGCATGATGCTCGCCATGCTCGTCATGCTGCTTTCTAGCTGGGCCTTCCGCCGCTCGACCTCGGTCCAAGCCGAGCGAAGCTTCCGCGCGCTCCACCTCCTGTCGTCCGCCGCCTATTCGCTTAGCCACGGGTTGAACGACGCGCAGAAGACGATGGGGATCATCACCGTGCTGCTCTACTCGACCGGGCGCCTGTCGGGGCCGTTCGAGGTGCCGCACTGGGTCGCGATCAGCTGCTACGTCGCGATCGCGCTCGGCACGATGACGGGCGGGTGGAAGATCATCGAGACGATGGGCTCGCGTATCACCAAGCTGTCGCAGCACCAGGGCTTCTCCTCTTCGCTCGCGGGGTCGATCGTACTCTTCTCCGCCAGCGCGCTCGGCATCCCCGTCTCGACCACGCACACGATCACCGGCGCGATCATCGGCGCGGGAACCGCGCGGCGTGCCTCCGCGGTCCGCTGGGGCGTGGCGCAGAGCGTGGTGGTCGCGTGGATCATCACCATTCCGGCCTCCGCCGCGGTCGGCGCGTTGTTCTACGGCCTGACGCGACTGTTCTGATCTGCTTGCCCTTCACCCTTCCCCGCGACATGACACGGGGAAGGGGAGGACGGGCACATGGCCGCAGCAACGATCGACGGCGAAGAAGCGCCAAGCCACGACGACATCCGGCTGGTCATCTCGGCCTCCGCACTCGGCACCGTGTTCGAATGGTACGACTTCTTCATCTACGGCACGCTCGCCGCGTCGGGGATCATCGGTCGCGCCTTCTTCCCGGCCGGCAACGAGACGGTGCAGACGCTGCTCGCCTGGGCGGGCTTCGCGGTCGGCTTCGGCTTTCGCCCGCTCGGCGCGGCGCTGTTCGGCTATCTGGGCGACCGGCTCGGGCGCAAGTATACCTTCCTCGTCACCATCACGCTGATGGGTATCGCGACTGCCGGGGTCGGGCTGACCCCGTCCGCCGCCTCGATCGGTTACGCCGCGCCCGCGATCGTGCTGCTCCTGCGCATCGCGCAGGGGCTCGCGCTCGGCGGCGAATATGGTGGGGCCGCAATCTACGTCGCGGAGCATTCGCCGCCGGGTCGCTCGGGCTTCTACACCAGCTTCATCCAGGCGGGCGTCGTCGGCGGGTTCATCCTCAGCCTGGCGGTGATCCTGTTGTTCAAGGCGCTCGTCCCCGGCGCGGCGTGGGAAGCGTGGGGCTGGCGACTGCCGTTCCTTTTCTCGCTCCTGCTCCTCGCGATCTCGCTGTGGATGCGCCTCAAGCTGTCGGAAAGCCCCGTCTTCCAGAAGATGCGCGCCGCGGGCGAACGCGCGGTCAATCCCTTGAAGGAGAGCTTCACCTACCCCGGCAACATCCGCCGCATGATCGTCGCGCTGTTCGGGATCGCCGCCGGGCTGACCGTGATCTGGTATACCGCGATGTTCACCGTGCTGTCGTTCCTGCAGACGACGATGCGGGTCGAGGAGACGACCGCGCAGCTCATCACCGGCTTCGGCGTGCTGATGGGGACGGGGTGGTTCCTGCTGTTCGGCCACATCAGCGACCGCGTCGGTCGCAAGAAGCCGATCGTCCTCGGCTACGTCCTGACGCTCGCGCTGCTGTTCCCGATCTTCTGGACGATCGGTGCCGCCGCCAACCCCGGCCTCGCCCGCGCGGCGGAGGCGAACCCGGTCGTCGTTGCCGGCGCCGACTGCCGCTACAGCCCGTTCGACAAGCAGCAGGCGACGCCGTGCGGCGCGTTGCTCGATACGCTATCGAAGAAGGGCGTGCCCTATACCACGCAAGCCGCCGCGCAGACCCGCGTCACGATCGGCAATGCGGTGGTGGTCGACACCTCACCGGCTGGGCTCGACGCCGCCCTCGCGCGCGGCGGGTACGATCTCGCCAAGGTGACGCCGTCCGCCGCCAACATCGCGCTGATCCTGCTCGCGATCCTCGCCATGTCGATGCTGTCGGGGATCACCTACGGCCCCGTCGCCGCATTGCTCGCCGAGATGTTCCCGCCCGCGATCCGCTACTCGTCGCTGTCGATCCCCTACCACCTCGGCACCGGGTATTTCGGCGGCTTCCTGCCCTTCATCAGCCAGTACATCGTCGCCAAGACCGGCGACCCATATGCCGGGCTCTGGTACACCTGGGGCGTCACGCTGCTGGCGCTGATCGTCACGATGATCGGCCTGAAGGAAACTCGCCCCACCGACACGGGCGTTCCCGACGCGGTGGCGTGATCGCCCGCGAGGGGGTAGGGGCGCGCGGATGATCGATCTCTGCCGCCCCCGTCTGTCATGAACGCGCCGCACCGCCTCGCACTCGATGGCGCCGCGCTGGCGGCGAACTGGCAGGCACTCGCGCGGCTGAGCGGCACCGCCGCGTGCGGTGCGGCGGTCAAGGCCGACGGCTACGGTCTCGGCGCACGCGCGGTCGTCACGCGGCTGCTCGCCGCGGGCTGCCGCGACTTCTTCGTATCGTCGTGGAACGAGGCGCGGGCGCTCGCCGACCTGGACTTCGCGAGCGCCGGCGCGACGCTGTCGGTCCTCCACGGGGTCCGCGACGAGGACATGGCGGCGGCGCGTGAGCTGGGCGCGCGCCCGGTGCTTAACACGCCCGCGCAGGTGCAGCGCTGGCGCGCCGCCGGCGGCTGGCCGTGCGACGTGATGGTCGATACCGGCATGAACCGCCTCGGTGTCTCCGCCGCCGACATCGCCGCCGGACTGCTCGACGGGGTCGTGGTCGACACGCTGATGAGCCATCTCGCCTGCGCCGACGAGGCGAGCGCGATGAATGAACGCCAGCGTGACCGCTTCGCGGCACTCGCCGGCCGGACGCGCGCGAAGCGGATGAGCCTTGCCAATTCGGCCGGCATCACGCTCGGGCGTGAATACCATTTCGACCTGACCCGGCCCGGCCTCGCGCTCTACGGCGGTCTCCCGGTCGTGACGCTCGGCGACGCGATCCGCCCGGTGGTGCGGATCGAGGCCGAGGTACTGCAACGCCGCACCGTCGCCGTGGGCGAGAGCGTTGGCTACAACGCCACTTGGGTGGCGCGGGCCGAAACCGCGGTCGCGATCGTCAATCTGGGCTACGCCGACGGCTATTGGCGCGGCTTCTCCGATACCGGAACCGCGTTCGCCGCGAACGTCGCACTGCCGGTCATCGGGCGCGCGTCGATGGACCTCTCCGATACCGGAACCGCGTTCGCCGCGAACGTCGCACTGCCGGTCATCGGGCGCGTGTCGATGGACCTCGTCGCGCTCGATGTCAGCCACGCCGATGTAGCAGAAGGCGACTGGGTCGCGTTCGACGCCGACCTGCCGCGCGCCGCCGCCGCGTCGGGAATGAGCCAGTACGAACTGGTGACGGGGCTCGGACAGCGCTTCGACCGCCGCTGGCGCGACTGATGGACGCGCAGATGCTGCGCAGCATGGCGGCGACCACGCTGCAACGCCGCGTACGTGTTGCAGCGCGGCAGCGGGTACGTTAGCCTCGCGCAACAAGCTGAAAAGGCGAGGCGAGGATGAAAAAGCAGCGTACCGACGGCACCGTGATCATCAAGAAATACGCCAATCGCCGGCTCTACAATACCGAGAGTTCGTCCTACATCACGCTCGATCACCTCGCCGCGATGACGCGCGCGGGACGCGACTTCAAAGTGCTCGACGCCAAGACCGACGAGGACATCACGCACAACGTCCTGACGCAGATCATCATGGAAGAGGAAAGCCGCGGGCAGACGATGCTGCCGGTGCCGTTCCTGCGTCAGTTGATCGCGCTGTACGGCGATTCGATGCAGGCGATGGTGCCCGGTTATCTCGAAGCATCGATGGACAGCTTCCATCGCAACCAGGCCGAATTCAAGACCGCGGTCGAGGGCGCCTTCGCAGGATCGCCCTTCGCCGAAATCGCGAAGCGCAACATGGAGATGTTCGAGGCGGCGGCGAACGCGTTCACTGCGCCCGTCGCCAAGCAGGCCTCGTCGACCACGAAGGACGACGAGATTGCGGCACTCAAGGCCGAACTCGCCAAACTTCAGGACAAGGTCGAGAAGCTGGTGCGGTGAGCAGCGCCGCGGCGCTGCCCACCGGCGCGCGGCTCAGCGTGGCTTGACGAAGCGCAGCGTCATGCGATCGCTCTCGCCGATCGCGGCATATTTCGCGCGGTCGGTATCACCGCCGGCATAGGTCGGCGGCAGCGTCCAGACGCCCTTGGGGTAATCCGCCGTATCCTTGGGGTTCGCGTTGACCTCGGACGACTCCGCCAGCTTGAACCCGGCCTGTTCCGCCAATTGACGGACCGTCGCGACCTTCAGATACCCGCTCTCGCGTTCGCGCGCGGTGTCCGCGCTCGCGGGCAGGCGGTGGTCGACGATGCCGAGCGTACCGCCAGGCTTGAGCATCGCGTACCACGCCTTGAACACGTTGGCCGCGGTTGCGCCGCCCGCCATCGTCAGATTGTGGACGTTACGAAACGTGAGCACGACATCCTGGCTGTTCGCCGGCACCGTCGACGTGCCCGCCGCGGGGTCGAGCGTCGCCACCGTGCCGGTCAGTTTTTTGGTCGCGAGCATCGCGCGCGCGCCGTCCGTCGCCTTCGCCGATCCGACCAGCGCGGTGTAGCTGCCGCCACGCGCGGGGATGCGCGCCAGGATCTGGCTGTACCAACCCCCGCTCGGATTGTACTCGACCACCTTCTTCGCCGGCGTCACGCCGAAAAAGGCGAGTGTCTCGGCCGGGTGACGATAGCGGTCGCGCGCGCGGTCGGCTTCGCTGCGCGACGGATCGGCGATCGCGCGCGCAACCGCGGGGTCGGGCCGGGGCGCGGCGGCATGAACGCCCGCGGCGAGTGCGAGCACGGCGGGGATGGCGAGAAGCGTTGGACGGGGCATCGGACCTCCTGTGATGATGGGCTAGGCTGGACGAGTGATGGGCGCGGCACAAGTATGGAGCGATGCAAGCGGCACGCAACTGACCGCCGCCGGCGTCGCGATCGCCTCCGTCCTCGTCGCACTGTTCGCGGCCTGGCGGGAGCGTCGCAGCGCCCGCCGCACCGACCCGGATGCGGTCGGGTTGCTCGACTGGCGCGGCGTGCAGATGTTCGCGCTGATCACGCTGGCGGTGTCATTGATGCTGATTGCGAAGGGCTGACCCGCCGGGACGTGCTTGCGCCTGACCTGAACGCGGCGATCGACGGGGATCAGTAGAAGCTGGCGAGCGTCAGTCGTCGCTCGGTTCCGTCGCACAATGTCAGCGCGACGGTACGCCCCGGCGGCCCCGCGCTCCAGCGCGCGAGCGGGCTCGTCGGATAGGCGGGCGTGACCGCCTCGCCCTCGACGCGGCAGATCGTCTCGCCATCGCGCCACTTGGCTGCCGCGGCGGGGCCGCCGCGCATGACGTGCAACACCTTCAGACGATCGCGCGCGATGCCCAGCAGCAGCCCGCTGGTCGATCGCAGCGGCGGCTTGTCCGCGTCGGGACCTGGCGCGAGCAGCATCTGTCCCGCGGCGGGGTCGAGCAGCACGCGGTAGTTCTGCAGGAACCCCGATCCGATCCGGCCGGCGACGCCGATTTTGTCGGAAAAGCCGCCGCTCGGCTCGACGCGGACCTCGACGTTTCGCGCTACCGTCCTGCCGACCACCATCTGCGGCACGATCGCGACCTCGCTGACGACCGGGCCCGCGAGCCCGAACGACACGGTGGTCGTGGTCGCGCGCCTCGGCATCCGCGCGGTGTTCCACCCCGCGGCACTTAGCGTCACTGCCGAACCGTCGCCGGTGTCGACCACCATCGGGCGCAGCTCCGCGCCGCCCAGCACGACCGAGCTGACGTAGACCAGCCGCTCGGGCGCGATCGACAAGGGGGACGAGATGCCGACGAACGGCGTCCGGCCCGACCGCAGCAATCGAAAGCGTCGCTGCGCGTAATCGATGTCGAGCGCGTAGTCCGCGGTCAGGTCGCGTCCGACCAGCAGGTCGACCGCGGTCGCGCTCCCCGTCGCGGTGGCGGGAAGGTCGGCGACGGCCAGCCCGCCGCCTTCGCGCCGCAACCCGCCGATCGCGAGCGTGCGGGTCGCGATCCAGCCGACCGGCACCGATCCGCCGATCACGTCAGCCTTCGCGTCGCCGCGGACGCGCAGCCGCTGCGCGGTGGCATAGCGTTTGGCGACAACCGAGTAACTGACCCCGGTGTCGAGGATCGCCGACACCGGGCGCCCCTCCAGCGACATCGTGAAGCGGATCTGGTTGCCGGGCGTCACCTCGAACGGGATCCAGCGGTCCTCGTGGTCGGCCGACAAGGTCTGCGTGCCGGCGGGCAGCGACGAGGCAGGCGCCGCAGCGGCGGCGAGCAGGGCGAGTATGAACGACACGCCGCGGGTGTAGCGCGGCCCGGCGCGTCGCAACACGACTGATTTATGTCATGACCGGCCCGTGCCTTCGAAGGGCAGGGGCCGATGGCCCGGGCGCGCTTACAGGCAGGCCTCGAGGAACGCCTGATCGAACCCGAACTGCTTGGCCTTGTCGATCGTGTACGGGCGCAACCCCATCGCACGATACTCACCGATGATCTTCCCGTCGGCGCTCTCGTCCAGATACTCGAACTTGAACAATTCCTGCGTCACGATCACCGGGCCCTCCATCCCGATCACCTCGGTGATGTTGGTGACGCGGCGGGAACCGTCGCGCAGGCGCTTCACCTGGATGATCATGTCGACCGAGTCGGCGATCTGGCGGCTGATCGCCTCCTTCGGCACCTTGATGTCCGACATCATCACCATGTTCTCCATACGCGCCAGCGCCTCGCGCGGGGAGTTGGAGTGGAGCGTGCACATCGATCCGTCGTGGCCCGTGTTCATCGCGGCGAGCATGTCGAAACACTCGCTGCCGCGGATTTCGCCGAGGATGATGCGGTCGGGGCGCATACGCAGCGCGTTCTTCACGAGGTCGCGGATGCTGATCTCGCCCTGACCCTCCAGGTTCGCCGGCCGCGTCTCGAGCGGCAGCCAGTGCGGCTGCTGCAAGCGAAGCTCGGCCGCGTCCTCGATCGTCAGCACGCGCTCGCCCGGATCGATCATCTTGGACAAGGCATTGAGCATCGTCGTCTTGCCCGAGCCGGTACCGCCCGAGATCACGACGTTGAACCGGCACGCGCCCGCGATCTTCAGCGCGGTCGCCATCTTGGTGCTCATGCTTCCGAAGCCGGCCATCATGTCGAGCGTGATCGGCTTCGCGGAGAATTTGCGGATCGAGATCGCGGTGCCCTTGAGGCTCAGCGGCGGCACGATCACGTTGACGCGGCTACCGTCCTTCAGACGCGCGTCTGCGAGCGGGCTGGTCTGGTCGACGCGGCGGCCGACCGAGTTGCAGATGCGCTGCGCGATCTGAAACAGATGCTCCTCGTCGCGGAACTGGATCTGCGCGAGTTCCAGCTTGCCCTTGCGCTCAACGAAGGTCTGGTCGGGACCATTGACCATGATGTCGCTGATGTCGGCATCGGCGAGCAATTCCTCGAGCGGCCCCAAACCAAGCAGTTCGTCGACCAGCACCTTCTCCAGCGCGAACTGCTCGCGCCGGTTGAGCGTCAGGCGCAGCTCGGCCAGCACCTCGCCGATGATCGGGCGAAATTCCTCCGCCAACTCGTCCTTGCCCAGCGTCGCCGCCGCCTCGGGGTCGACGCGTTCGAGCAGGCGCGGCAGCACCTGTTCCTTGATGCGGTGGATCGATGCCTCGAATCCTTCGACGCGGCTCGACCCCGATTCCGCCGACGCCGCCTGACGATCGGCCAGCCGCTGCATCGCGTCCATCTGCGATGCCGGCACCAGCGATGGATCCTCGCCCGCCGCCTGCAACGTGTCGAGCGGCGGGAATTGTTCGCCCGCGGGGTCGGGCTTCTGGAAGCCGCCGCCCTGCATCGGCCGCGCCACACCGAAGCCGGGCCGCGCGCCTGCGCCACCGATGTTGTTACGACGCCCGAACGCGTTCATTCACCACGATCCTTACGGTTCCTTGACCGTGGCCTAGCGTGGCAAGGCTTGCGATTTACCTAATGGGGTGTTCGGCATGCTCACGCCCGCGTCGGCCTTGAGCAGACATGCGCGATCGGGTGCACCCGACACATGAAAACGGGATCATCTGCCGTTCATCATCGTTTCATCCGGTCACGCGTCCCCGGTTGTCAACGTCGGGGACCGATGCTACGCGCCCGCCAACCCTTGCGAGGCGCCGTTCGCGCGCCATCCGTTCGCTCGGGGAAAGACCCTTAGCGGCCAGCACCCTTGGACGCGGACACTGTTAGGCAAGGAATTCGGATCGCGTGGATAGTTCCAGCGGCACACATGGTAGCAGCATCCAGGCGAGCCTGGGCGGACGCTACGCCACCGCTTTGTTCGATCTCGCGGTCGATGCGCGCCAGGTGAACGAGGTCGAGCAGAGCCTGTCGCGCGTGCGCGACGCGCTCGACCAGTCGGCGGATTTCCGTGCGTTGACGACGTCGCCGCTGGTCGCGCGCGGCGAGGCGGCGAAGGCCGTGCTCGCGACCGCCGATGAACTCGGCGTCGATCAGACCACCAAGAACTTCCTCGGCGTCCTCGCCGAGAACCGCCGTCTGGGTGAGCTGCCCGCGATCATCCGCGCCTTCCGCCAGCTCGCCGCGCGCCACCGCGGCGAGACGACCGCCGAGGTGACCAGCGCGCACCCGCTGTCCGATGATCAGGTGACCGAATTGAAGCAGCAGCTGCGCACCCGCGTCGGCCGCGAGGTGTCGGTCGACCTGTCGGTCGATCCCGATCTGCTCGGCGGCCTCGTGGTTCGCATCGGCTCCCAGATGATCGATTCGTCGATCCGCACCCGTTTGAATGCGCTCGCCAGCGCGATGAAAGGCTGAGTAATGGACATCCGCGCCGCTGAAATCTCCCGCGTCATCAAGGATCAGATCGCCAATTTCGGTACCGAGGCCCAGGTCAGCGAGACCGGTCAGGTGCTGTCGGTCGGCGACGGCATCGCGCGCATCTACGGTCTCGACAACGTCCAGGCGGGCGAGATGGTCGAGTTTGCGAACGGCGTGCAGGGCATGGCGCTGAACCTCGAGGCCGACAACGTCGGCGTCGTGCTGTTCGGCTCGGACGCGCAGATCAAGGAAGGCGACACCGTTCGTCGCACCGGCACCATCGTCGACGTCCCCGTCGGCAAGGGTCTGCTCGGCCGCGTGGTCGACGGCCTCGGCAACCCGATCGACGGCAAGGGTCCGATCCAGGCTGAGCAGCGCAGCCGCGTCGAGGTGAAGGCGCCCGGCATCATCCCGCGCAAGTCGGTGCACGAGCCGGTGCAGACCGGTTTGAAGGCGATTGACGCGCTGGTTCCGGTCGGCCGCGGTCAGCGCGAGCTGATCATCGGTGACCGTCAGACCGGCAAGTCGGCGATCGCGATCGACACCTTCATCAATCAG
This sequence comes from Sphingomonas citricola, assembly GCF_019429535.1. Classification (GTDB taxonomy): domain Bacteria; phylum Pseudomonadota; class Alphaproteobacteria; order Sphingomonadales; family Sphingomonadaceae; genus Sphingomonas; species Sphingomonas citricola. The sequence goes on from NZ_JAHXZM010000001.1 coordinate 250,790, forward strand.
AAGCAGGCGAACGCCGGCACCGACGAGTCGAAGAAGCTCTACTGCGTCTACGTCGCGATCGGCCAGAAGCGCTCGACGGTCGCGCAGCTCGTCCGCACGCTGGAGGAAAATGGCGCGATGGAATATTCCATCGTCGTCGCCGCGACCGCGTCGGACCCCGCGCCGCTCCAGTTCCTCGCGCCCTACACCGGTACCGCGATGGGTGAATATTTCCGCGACAACGGCATGCACGCCGTCATCGTGTTCGACGATCTGTCGAAGCAGGCGGTCGCCTATCGTCAGATGTCGCTGCTGCTGCGCCGTCCGCCGGGCCGCGAAGCCTATCCGGGCGATGTCTTCTATCTCCACTCGCGCCTGCTCGAGCGCGCGGCGAAGATGAACGAGGACAATGGCGCCGGATCGCTGACCGCGCTGCCGATCATCGAGACGCAGGCGGGCGACGTGTCGGCCTATATTCCAACCAACGTGATCTCGATCACCGACGGCCAGATTTTCCTTGAAACCGACCTGTTCTTCGCCGGCGTTCGCCCCGCGATCAACGTCGGCCTGTCGGTCAGCCGCGTCGGTGGCGCCGCGCAGACCAAGGCGATGAAGAAGGTGTCGGGCTCGATCAAGCTCGAGCTCGCGCAGTACCGTGAGATGGCCGCGTTCGCGCAGTTCGGCTCGGACCTCGACGCCTCGACGCAGAAGCTGCTTAACCGCGGCGCGCGCCTGACCGAGCTGCTCAAGCAGCCGCAGTTCAACCCGATGCCTTTCGAGGAGCAGACCGTGTCGATCTACGCCGGCACCAACGGCTATCTCGATCAGGTCGCGGTGCAGGACGTCGTGCGCTACGAGTCGGCGATGCTCAGCTACATGCGCGAGCAGCACGCCGACGTGCTGACCGCGATCCGCGACAGCCGTGAGCTGAGCAAGGACAGCGAGAGCAAGCTCAAGGCCGCGCTCGACTCCTACGCGAAGACCTTCGCGTAAGAAAACGGAGCCCTCTCCCCGCCGGGGAGAGGGTTGGGAGAGGGGCCGCCCGAAGCGACACGGCCCCGGTGAACGCTGATCCCGATCCGCTCGCGGTGACGGCAAGAGGAAATGAATGGCGTCTCTCAAGGCCCTCAAGATCAGGATCAACTCGGTCAAGTCGACCCAGAAGATCACCAAGGCGATGAAGATGGTCGCCGCCGCCAAACTGCGCCGCGCGCAGGAAGCGGCGATGGCCGGTCGCCCGTACGCCGAGCGGATCGAGAGCGTGGTCGCGAGCCTCGCCGCCCGCGCCGGTGGCGAAGGCGCGTCGCCGCTGCTCGCCGGCACCGGCAAGGATCAGGTACACATGCTGGTGGTCGTCACCTCCGAGCGTGGCCTGGCGGGTGCGTTCAACACCAACATCGTCCGCGCCGCGCGCCGCAAGGCCGAGGAGCTCGAAGCAGCGGGCAAGACCGTCCGCTTCTACACCGTCGGTCGCAAGGGTCGCGTGATCAAGCGCTTCTACCCGACCGGGGTCGTCGCCGACCACGACCTGTCGACGATGAAGGTCGCGCGGTTCGACGAGGCAAAGGCGATCGCCGACGATCTGCTCGCGCGCTACGCCGCCGGTGAGTTCGACGTCGCGCACCTGTTCTACGCGAAATTCCAGTCGGCGCTGGTGCAGATCCCGACCACGCAGCAGATCATCCCCGTGTCGGTGCCGACGCGTGATCCGAAGCTCGCGCCCACGCTCTCAAATGACGGCGACGCGGCGGTCGAATATGAGCCGAGCGAGGAGCAGATCCTCGCTGATCTCTTGCCACGCAACGTCGCGGTGCAGGTGTTCCGCGCGCTCTTGGAAAACGCCGCGTCGGAGCAGGGCAGCCGCATGAACGCGATGGACAATGCGACCCGCAACGCCGGCGACATGATCAATCGCCTCTCGATCCAGTACAACCGCACGCGTCAGGCCGCGATCACGACCGAGCTGGTCGAGATCATCTCCGGCGCCGAAGCGCTCTAAGCATTCAGAAGCAGGAACCAGAACATGGCCACCGTCCCCGATGCCAACATTTTTGATGATCGCCCCCATGTGTCGGGCAGCAACAATGTGGGTCGCATCAGCCAGGTGATCGGCGCGGTTGTCGACGTGTCGTTCGACAATCACCTGCCCGCGATCCTCTCGGCGCTCGAGACCGATAATAACGGCAACCGCCTCGTGCTCGAGGTCGCGCAGCACTTGGGCGAGAACACCGTTCGCACGATCGCGATGGACTCGACCGAGGGGCTGACCCGCGGTCAGAACGTGACCGACACCGGCAACCAGATCACCGTGCCGGTTGGCCCGATGACGCTCGGCCGCATCCTGAACGTCGTCGGCGAGCCGATCGACGAGCGCGGCCCGGTGCAGACTGACCTGCGCGCGCCGATCCACGCGTCGGCCCCGCTGTTCGTTGACCAGTCGACCGAGAGCGCGATCCTCGTCACCGGCATCAAGGTCATCGACTTGCTGGCTCCTTACGCGAAGGGCGGCAAGATCGGCCTGTTCGGCGGTGCAGGCGTCGGCAAGACCGTGCTGATCCAGGAGCTGATCAACAACATTGCGAAGGGTCACGGCGGCACGAGCGTTTTCGCGGGCGTGGGTGAGCGGACGCGCGAGGGCAACGACCTCTACCACGAGTTCCTCGACGCGGGCGTCATCGCCAAGGACGAGGCGGGCAATGCGATCAGCGAGGGCTCGAAGGTCGCGCTGGTATACGGCCAGATGAACGAGCCGCCGGGCGCCCGCGCACGCGTCGCGCTCTCGGGCCTCGCGATCGCCGAATACTTCCGCGACCAGGAGGGCCAGGACGTGCTCTTCTTCGTCGACAACATCTTCCGCTTCACGCAGGCGGGTGCAGAGGTGTCGGCGCTGCTCGGCCGCATCCCGTCGGCGGTGGGCTATCAGCCGACGCTGTCGACCGACATGGGCGCGCTGCAGGAGCGGATTACCTCGACCAACAAGGGGTCGATCACCTCGGTGCAGGCCGTCTACGTTCCCGCGGACGATCTGACCGATCCGGCGCCGGCGACCTCGTTCGCGCACTTGGACGCGACCACCGTGCTCAACCGCGCGATCTCGGAGCTGGGCATCTATCCGGCGGTCGACCCTCTCGACTCGACCAGCCGCGTGCTCGAGCCGCGCACGGTCGGCCAGGATCACTACGAGACCGCTCGCGCGGTGCAGGCGACCCTGCAGAAGTACAAGTCGCTGCAGGACATCATCGCCATCCTCGGCATGGACGAATTGTCCGAAGAGGATAAGCTGACCGTCAGCCGCGCGCGCAAGATCCAGCGCTTCCTCAGCCAGCCGTTCCACGTCGCCGAGGTGTTCACCAACATTCCGGGCAAGTTCGTCCAGCTCGACGACACGATCCGCTCGTTCAAGGCGGTCGTGAACGGCGAATACGACCACCTGCCCGAGGCGGCGTTCTACATGGTCGGCGGCATCGACGAAGTCGTCGCCAAGGCCGAGAAGCTGGCGCAGGACGCGTAATGGCGCTGCACTTCGAACTGGTCACGCCCGAGCGCCTCGTGCGCTCGGACGAGGTCTACATGGTGACCGTGCCGGGCACCGAAGGCGACTTCGCCGTGCTTGAAGGACACGCGCCGCTGATGGCGACGATCCGTGACGGCAACGTGCTGGTACAGAAGACGGCGGGCGCGGCCCCTGAGACGATTGCGATCCGCGGTGGTCTGGCCGAGGTCAATGCGCGCGGCTTGACCGTGCTCGCCGAACACGCCGACTGATCCTGGGATAGCGGGTCTGCGACAACGCGGTCCGCTATCCTAGCCTGCGGTCAAAGTTGAGACCGCGCGAGAACCTCAACTTCCTCAACTTCGCCCCTCGCCCGCACGTGGATGCGCGGTGCGATACACGTCCAGCAGGTGCGCCGCATCGACCTGCGTATAGATCTGCGTCGAACTCAAGCTCGCGTGACCGAGCAGTTCCTGCAACGCGCGCAGGTCCGCCCCGCGCCCGAGCAGATGCGTCGCGAAACTATGCCGCAACGCGTGCGGTGTGGTGCGCTCCGACAGTCCAAGCTTCGCACGCGCGCGCTGCACCTTCACCCGCACCACCCCCGCCGACAGCGCACCGCCGCGAACTCCGCGAAACAGCGGAAGATCGCGTTCGAGCGGCCACGGAGCCGTGGCGACATATTGCTCGATCGCGGCGCGCAACTCGGGCAGGAGCGGGACGATCCGCGTCTTCGCGCGCTTGCCGGTGACAATCAGCGTATCACCCAGCGGCAGCGTCGCACCCGTCAACGTCAATGCCTCGCCGATGCGCAGCCCTGCGCCGTAAAGCAGCAGCAGCACCGCCCAGTCGCGCGCCACAACCCACGGCTCGTCGCTCTCTTCCGCCACCTCTGACGCGAGCGAGACGGCCTCTCCCGGCGAGACGGGGCGGGGCAATCCCTTCTTGACGCGCGGTCCCCTGAGCACGGGGGCGGCGCGAACGCCGTTCGCCCACTCGAGGAAGGCGCGCACGGCAGAAAGCTCGCGCGCGGCCGACGCATTGCTTAGCCCTGCCGCTTCAACGTCCATACCGCGCCGCCGTGCAAGATAGGCGCGCAGGTCGGCGGCCTCCACCCGTGCGAGTGCGGCGCGATCGACTGGCGTTCCCCAATGCTCGGCGAGGAACAGCGTGAAGCGCTCGGCGGTGACGCGGTAGGCGCGCACCGTGTGGACCGAGCGGCGGCGCTGCTGCGCGAGATAGAGGCTGAAGTTGAAGGCCGGGCCGTTCATGCGCGCGTTCTAGCGCTTGTCAACCGAGCAGGCGACCGGCCGCGAACACCGACTCGATCAGCGGATCACGCGCCGACCGCGGATCGGCGCGGATCGCCGACTCCTCGCGCCCGATCGCGCGCCATAGACCCCGCGCGGCCTGCGTCGTCACGACGCGCTGCAATCCGACGACGTTGACCCCGGTCGCCGCGCCGATCACCGGGCCGAGCACGCCGTCGCTGCCGAAGCTCCGCAGTGACTCGCCGACCTCGGGCAGCATCGCGTTGATAATGCGCGGACCGATCGCGCGCTCGAGATAGTCGGTTCCCGCGGTAGGCCCGCCGCGCACGATCTCGACCGCGTCGGAAAAGCTCAGGGCGCGAATCGAGTCGATGATAACGGGCGCGGCACGGTCCGCCGCCTCGCCAGCGGCGTCGTTGACCAGCCGTAGCAATTGATCCTGCACTGGCCGAGAGCGCAGCAGCGCGCCGAGCACCGCACCCGAGCGGTCACCCGGTGTCTCGGGGATCGTGACGCGTGCCAGCGCGTCATTGAGATAGCCGTTGTCCCGTACCAATCGCGCTACCGCGCGTTGCGTCGAGATCGTCAGCAGACGGCGTAGTGCCTCGTCGAGTCCGCGACTGGTGCCAATCGTCGCGCAGCCTGACAGCAACGCGGCAGAGCCAAGCAAAGCAGCCGCCACGAACCTGCGTCGACTCGTCGTGGCGGCATCGTGTCCCACATCGATCGGCATCATTAATCATCTCCCATGAGCATGCCGCGTCATCGCGGTCCCCGAGGTAACCGTGGCTGAATGACTTCGCAGTTTCACGACGCGCCGGCACTTCTTACATGATCGCCACCATGTCGCGTGCTCGTGTCCTTCTTCTCAATTCCGCCCTTGGCCCACTCGACTACCGCGTGCCCTATGGCATGACGGTCGAGCCTGGATCGGTCGTCGTCGCGCCGCTTGGTCCGCGGCAATTGATGGGCGTGGTATGGGAGGCGGAGCGGCTTCCCTCCGAGGCGGAGGTCGGCGACAATCGACTTCGCAATCTGCTAGGCGTCGTCGACGTGCCGCCGCTCAAGGCTCCGCTTCGGCGATTGATTGAGTGGACCGCAGACTATTATCTCGCGCCGCCTGCTGCCGTGGTCCGAATGGCATTGTCCTCGACCGCGATGGAGGGCGCGCGCACTGCTACCGAGTATCGCGCGACCGGGCAGGTTCCCGATCGTCTGACACCGCAACGCGCGCAGGCGCTCGAGAAGATCGGTGAGCGGCAGGGGCTCATCCGTGAACTAGCCGGCGTCGCCGAGGTGAGCGACGCGGTGATCCGCGGGCTGGTCAAGGCGGGCGCGATCGAAGCGATCGAGGTCGATATCGACAGTCCATACCCTACGCCTGATCCAATGCACGCGCCGCCCGACCTGTCACACGAGCAGGGAAGCGCCGCGGCGCGGCTCGTCGGTGACGTGGCGGCACGCGTCTTTGCGCCTACGCTGCTCGACGGGGTGACGGGTTCGGGCAAGACCGAGGTCTATTTCGAGGCAGTGGCGGAGGCGATCCGGCAGGGGCGGCAGGCGCTGGTGCTATTGCCGGAGATCGCGCTGACCGAGCCGTTCCTGAAACGCTTCGGCGATCGCTTTGGCTGCGAGCCGGTGGCGTGGCATTCGGGGTTGCGCGCGACGCAGCGTCGTCGGGCTTGGCGGGCGATCGCGAATGGGGAGGCGCGTGTGACCGTTGGTGCGCGCTCTGCCCTGTTCCTGCCTTACGGTGACCTTGCCCTAATTGTGGTGGACGAAGCACACGAGACGAGTTTCAAGCAGGAGGACGGGGTCCACTATCACGCGCGAGACGTGGCGGTCATGCGTGGCAAGTTCGAGAATTGCCCCGTCATTCTGGCTTCGGCTACGCCCGCCATCGAGACGCGCCAGCAAGTCGAGCGTGGGCTTTACGCCGAGGTCAAGCTGCCGCAGCGTTTCGGGGCGGCACAAATGCCGTCGATACAGGCCATCGATCTAATTGCGGAGCAACCGCCACGTGGACGCTGGCTCGCGCCCCGGCTCGTGACGGCGATCGACGAAACCCTTGCGAGGGGCGAGCAATCGCTCTTGTTCCTTAATCGCCGCGGTTATGCGCCGTTGACGTTGTGCCGAACGTGCGGACATCGCTTCCAGTGTCCGAACTGCACCGCGTGGATGGTCGAGCATCGTTTGACGCGACGCTTGGCCTGCCATCATTGCGGGCACATCGAACCGGTGCCCCGCCTGTGCCCCGAATGTCATAACGAGGATACGCTGGTCGCGTGCGGGCCGGGGGTGGAGCGCATCGCCGACGAGGTCGCGGCTTTGTGGCCTGAGGCCCGCGCTGCGCTCGTCACGTCCGACACGATCTGGTCGCCGGCGAAAGCGACCGAGTTCGTGGCGCGCATGGAAGCCGGCGCGATAGACATCGTCGTAGGCACGCAACTCGTGACCAAGGGTTACCACTTCCCAAACCTCACGCTGGTCGGCGTGATCGATGCCGATCTTGGTCTCGAGGGTGGCGACCTCCGTGCGTCAGAGCGCACGTTTCAGCAGATCAGGCAGGTGTCAGGGCGCGCAGGGCGTGGCGAAAAGCCGGGGCACGTGTTCGTCCAAACACATAGTCCGAACGCCCAGATTATGCAGGCGCTGATTACCGGCGACGCGGATGCCTTTTACGCCGCCGAAACCGAGGCCCGGCGAGACGCAGGTGCGCCGCCTTTCGGGCGCTATGCCGCGATCATCGTGTCGAGCGAGGACAAGGCGGCAGCGCACGAGACGGCGGTTTCGGTCGGCCGTGCGGCACCGGATGTCGATGGAATGCACGTCTATGGTCCCGCCCCCGCGCCATTAGCGATGCTGCGCGGACGTCATCGATTTCGCCTGTTGGTGCATGCGCGCCGTACGCTCGACGTCCAGGACGTGATCCGTGGGTGGCTCGGAAGGTTGACTTGGTCGGCGAAGGTGCGGGTTGCCGTCGATGTCGACCCTTATAGCTTCGTGTAGGCTAAAGCCTTTTCTTCGGCTTGATTGTCCTTGGGGCAAACTGCACTCGAAAGGTAAGGGTGCGACGGATCAAATTGAGAGCGGTCGTAAGCGTGATCGTCATGGGGTGTAATCCTCCAGAAGCGACGTCATAGGCTTATCGCACATGATGGGTGATGATACCTGGTGCCTCCATTTCGGATGTGATGCCTTAGGCGCGGGTTGGAACGTGCTAAGAACGGTTCGTGAACAATTCAGGTACCTTTACCATTTCGGCCGTCATCGAGGGTGACCGCGCCTGCTTTCGGCGGCCGGAGTTTACGACCGATCTCGTGTCGTACGATGTTATTCCCCCTTATGTCGCCGAACAGATTCTGCGCACCATTTACAATCCGGGTGGTGGACGATGGTCGATCGATCGTATCCGCGTGATCAATCCAATTCGGTTCATTCTGGATGAGGTCGACAGTGAGCGCGGTCCCCGACGCGCTCTCGTATTGGACGACGTCAGATACGTCATCACCGCGCGTTTCGTTTACGTGGCTGAGGACGGCGACAGGCCGCAGCACGCCATAGAGGAATTGCTATCTCGGACGCACGACATCTACTTAGGCGCGGCGGCATTTCCCGGCACGCTTCGACGGGCCGAGCCATGCGAGGAGCAGCAGCGTTATTGGGATCCTCAGCTCATCGACCTCGGTTGGATGATCAAAGAACAAAAAAGCAAGGTATCGCGATTTCCAATATTTTTTCGAGCTCGTCTCGTAAACGGATGCATTCTTGTCAGTGAGAGCGTTCTAACAGCGACCTAACCTTTTTACGAATTTGCTTTGGTCGTGGAAATTACCGATCACCGGGATCTGCGGCTCTCCGCATATACCTGTGTACCATGACTGATGACCACGTCTTCCGGCGAGAGTTGCGCGACTGGGATATCGGCTTCCTGCTTTAACTGGTCGTATAATGGTGCGAAATCCGTTTCGACGGTAATTCGTAGCAACTCGTCGAAGCTTGGAACGACAAAATAATTTTGCTGGAAATCGTCGATTCGGTATTCAGTGCGCATCACACGCGCTAGGTCGAAGGCGATACGATTGGGACTCGCGTCTTCGAGCGCAAAGCGGCTTTCGGCTGCGGATGACACGATGCCTGAGCCATAGATACGCAACCCGTCATTTTCCTGGATCAGCCCAAATTCAACCGTGTACCAGTAGAGGCGTCCGAGGTACTTCAGCGCGTCCATGCTCAACGCCCGCTGCCCCCCCTTGCCATAGGCTTCAAGATAGTCGGCAAATACCGGGTCTGCGAGCATCGGGACATGACCGAAGACGTCGTGGAATACGTCGGGCTCTTGCAGATAGTCCAGCTGGTCGGGGCGACGGATGAAGTTGCCAGCGACGAAGCGGCGATTAGCCATATGGTCGAAGAACACGTCATCCGGGACGAGGCCGGGCACGGCGACGACCTGCCAACCGGTGAGCTTCATCAAACGATCGGACAACTCCGCGAAGTCGGGGATCCCCGCCTTGTCCAAGCGCAAAACATCGAGGCCGCGGAGCCAGGCTTCGCTGGCACGCCCTGGTAGGAGCTTTGATTGGCGTTCGAACAACGTGTCCCAGGTCGCGTGTTCCTCCGCCGTGTAATCCGACCAGTTTTGCGCGATGGTCCAGTCGGCAGACGCGTCGGCGGGGGGAGCGGTGAGAACGTGCGTTTCCTCAGACATGGGGGTGCTCTAGCATGCCGGCGTGCTTCGCCAAACCCGCCTGCCCCAAATCACCCTGGCCGTCGTTGCGGCGATGGTCGGTGCGTATCTTGTCGCTGGACTGCTCGGGGCGGCGTTGGTCATCAACGACGGGCGGCGCCCGCCGGCTGCCGGTATCGAGATCTGGGTAGAGGATAATGGCATTCACACCGATCTTGTCCTACCTTAGCGAACCGCTGCGGGAGATTTGAGTGGGCTGTTTTCTCGGCGAAAGATCCGGGATCCGCGATATGGCGACTACGATTACGTCGCGGTGGGGTGGGGCGAGCGACAATTCTTCGTCGAAACACCGACATGGTGGGATGTGCGACCCGGAACGCTGATCGCGGCGGCGGTGGGGAGCGAAGACACGGTGCTGCATGTCGAGCATGTCGCACGGCCGGTGGTCGGCGAACGGGTGCGGAGCGTTACGCTGACCTCGGCGCAATATCGGCGGCTGGCGGCATTCGTGCAGGCGAGCGTGGCGGCGGGGGAGCCGGTCGCCGGTTACACTGATTACGATGCCTTCTACCCGGCGCATGGGCGGTACGATGCGCTGCATACGTGCAACGAGTGGACCGGGCGGGCGCTGCGATATGCCGGGGTGCGAGTGGGGCGGTGGACGCCGTTCCCTGCCACGGTGTCGTGGTGGCTGTGAGAACGGCGGGGGTCGGTCAATTGGCGGCGCCGGTCTGATTGGCCAGTTCGCCGCGAGTGGCGGCGAGCGTCGGGGCGGGACCGGTGGCGGGGCGGAGTGCCTCGCGCTCGCTCGCGGGGACCGCGGCGGTGGGGTCGGGGCGGAAGTCGACCGGCGCGCGATCGATTCCGGGTGTGGGGGCCGAAGGCCTGAGGTCGGGGGCGGGATGTTCGCCCCCCGAGGGGCGGCTGGCGAGCAATTTGTCGAACAGGCCGAAGCGGAGCGCACCGAACAGGCCGGCGGCGACGACACCGATCCCGGCGGCGACGGCGACGCCGCTCTTTCTCTTCACCGGCTTGTCGGCGGGCTTGCGGTTCGCGCTGCGGCGGGTTGCGGGGTTGTTCTGTGCCATGCGCGGGTCAACCGCCGGGGGGAGCAGGCGTTCCGTCGACGCGGGTGGCGACGAGGGTACCGGGCGGCGCGGGGCGGCAGAGATCGCCGGACGCGGCCGAACCGTCGAGCCAGCCGCGCCAGTCGGACCGGTCGAGCACCACCACCTGGCGATCGTGATAGGGGGCGATGTCGGCACCCGGGCGGGTCGTGAGCATGGCGAAGGCCTGACCGACCGCGGCGTCGTCGCGCCAGACCCCGGCGATACAGAACCAGGGTTCGCGGGCGTGGGTGAACAGCCACTTCGTCTTGCGTTTCTGCCCCGGATCGGTCGGGGCGGTGAATTCGTAGAAGCCGTCGACCGGGATCAGGCAGCGCCCGCGCGCGATGTTCCGCCCGTCGGAGCGGTAATTGTAGACCGGGCGACCGTGCGTGCCCGGCCAGCTCCAGCGGCGCGTGACGAGTTCGGCCTCGCCAGGCGTATCGGCTGACGCGCGGACGATGACGGTCGGGTCGGTGATCCGGATCGAGGCGAGCGGGGCCATGTTGGGCAGCCCTTCGGGAAAGCGCAGCGGGATGCGCAGGTGATGGAAATCCTCGCGCAGGAGGCCGAGTTCGATGCGGCGGGCGGCTTCGTTGCACATGGCGTGACGCTACGGCCGGGGCAGGCGAAAGGCGAGCGTCGTCCATGCACGCACCGGGCGGAGCGATGGGATCGGCGGAGCCGGAGGCGGCATCGGGGATGGCCCTGCCGGCGGGGTCGGTGGGGCGGGTGAGCCCGGTGGCATGTCGGACGTCGGTGAGGGCGTCGGTTGCTGCGCATGGCGGGGCGGGCCCGCGGCGTCGAGCGTCGGGGGTTCTGGCGGGGGTGTCGGGTCGGTCGTCGGGGGGTGACGGGCGGGTGGTGTGTTCGCGGTTCCGGTCGGGCGTGTCGGGGGTGGGCGGGTTCGGGTCGGTCGGGGGGTGGGGGTCGTCGGTCGGGTCTTCGCCCTCTTGCTCGTCGTCTAGGGGTGCGCGGGCGGCGTCGGCGAACCATTGGTCGCGCTGGCGGGCTTCGGTGACGTAGCGGACCGCGGCGTGGAGGCGGGCGGGGCGTTCGACCTGCTCGGTTTCGGCGGGGGTGAGGCTGCGCTGATAGTCGCGGTCGCCCCAGTCGCCGTCCTCGGTTCCGTCGAAATCGTCGGGCGGGGGGAAGCGGGTCCGCCACGCCTCGACATGGTCGCACCACCAGACGGGGTCGGCGCGGTCGGCGGGACCGACGAAGGGCGACAGATGCTCGCGAAGTTGAGAAAGTTGAGGTTCTCGCGCGCACGCGGGCGCAGGCGCGGGAGCGGCGGGAGGGGGTGCGAGCGCGAGGAGGCCGGCGGCCTCGGCACGGGCCCATTGGTCGGCGCTCCAGTGCGCGCGCGCGGCGGGGTCGAGATCGGCGACGTCGACCTCGGCGGCGAGCCCGGCACCGCCCGACACGTAGCGGTCGGCGCGCGCGAGCGTGGCGAGGGGGCGAGATCGCGCGCGAGGTCGGCGGGGCCGGGGGCGGGGCTGCTGGGCGCGGATACGGGCGCGAGACGCGGGGCGAGGAACAGCCCGGCGCGCGCGGGCGACGCGCCCTGGTCGATCAGATCAAGAAAGGCGTCGAACTCGCCCGCGACCACGCGCGCGGCGGTGCCGTGCGCGCTGTCGCTGGCGGCATCGGAGAAGCGGTCGAGCCGGTGGAGCATGTGCTGCGCCAAGCGGTTGTCGTGGCGGAAGCGGGTGACGACCGAGCCGTCGGGGCGGGTGATCACCTCCTCCTGCCCCTCGAGCGCGCGGGTGAGGAGCGTGTCGGCGAGCTGATCGCGTGCGAGCAGCCGCGCGCCGTCCCAGGCGAGCGCGAAGGCGGCCCCGCCCGCGCGGCGGCGGAAGGCATAGGCCGCGCTGGCGGTCATCCCGGCGCGGCGACACGCCTGATCGACGGTATCGCCGCCCGCGATCGCCTCGACAAAGGTACGCTGACGCTCGGGCGTCCAGCCGTCGTGGCGGCTGGGCGGGTGGTGGCGCGGCGGGGCGTGGGTTGATGCGGTGGGGGTGGATGCGGTGTGGGTGGAGGGGGACTGCGCGGAGGCGTGCGGATCAGCGGGCGCGTGATCGGCGGGCGTGGGGAGCGCGGGGGCGGGGAGCGCGGGGGCGGGCGGGTGCGCGGTCATCGACGGCAGATCCCGGTGCGGCGGAACAGCGCCTCCATCGCGGTCGCGGCGGCGATTTCATCGGGGGAGAGGCGCGTGGTGGCGATGCGGCCGGCATCGACGTGTGCCTCCCATTCGCGCCACGGCTGGACGTGGCGTTCGGGTGCCTGTTCGATCGGGTGGACGACGTAGGTGAAGGGTGGCGTCTGCATGGCGCGATGGTCCCGTTGATTGAGGGACCGGGGAAGTAGGCAGAAAGGGCGGATGTAGGACAGGCCGGCGCCGCAAGGCGATAGCGAAGCTACCGACGAGCGCCCCAGCGCCGGCCCGGCCAGCGGCGCCAGCAGCGCCGACTGACGACGCGGCTTTGCCGCGGCGGGGCTGGTTGTTTCTGCCCTCTTGCAACGTCGCCGTCAGCGCTACGCCCGAAGGCGCGGCTTCGCCGCGGCAGCACTTGACGCCGCGTTATGCAGGTACAAGCAACCCAGAGCAGGGGGCGCATCATTTCGATGAGGAAGGCCAATGAGCGGGGACAAGCACGATTTCGCGACCGGCTCGCCTGACCCGGCGGACGATCTGCCGGAGTGGACCGACGAGATGCTGGACACCGCCGAGTTCTCGATCGGTGGCAAGGTGATTAGGCCAGCGACGGGCTACATCGGGCCGAACGGGGTGGTGCGCGGACGCCGGCCGCTGCGCGGGCGCGCGAAGGAATAGGTGGTGTTGCGGCTCAACCCGGACGTGATCGAGCGATTTCGCGAGGGCGGGCCGGGTTGGCAGCAGCGGATGAACGAAGCGCTGCGGAAGGCGGTGGGGTTGTAGGCATTTGTAGCGCTCTTGACGTAGACTTGTTATCTGACCCAATTGATACGCAAGAAAAGACGGGGACGACGTACAATGGCCGATCCACTAACTATTCGCCGCCTTGTGGATCGCATCACCAGCGGTGACATTCGCATCCCGGCTTTTCAAAGAGACTTTGTCTGGGAAAATGAGCAAGTCGCTTTCTTGCTTGACAGTATTTATAAAAGCTTTCCGATTGGCACGGTCATCCTTTGGAAGACCGACGCGCGTTTGACCTCCGAAAAAGACCTCGGCGCCTTTAAACTGCCTGAACCGGGGAAGGACTATCCAGTTAATTATGTGCTTGATGGTCAACAGAGACTTACAAGTCTATTTAGCACTTTCCAAACAGAGTTACAGCCGCAAAGTGATGACTGGATAGACATATATTTTGACCTAAGCGCATCTGATAACGTCCAAGAGTCAAGTTTTCATGCCTTGCAGCCGGAGGAAGTGGACAATAGTCGTCATTTCCCTGTCAAAACTTTGTTTGATACAGTTGAATACCGTCGTGCTACTAAGGACCTTGATGAAGATACGCTGAGGCGTGTCGATGACATGCAGGCTCGCTTCAAAGAGTACCTGATCCCAAATGAAACTTTCGAGTCAAGTGACCGTAATAAGGTTGCTATTGTCTTTGAGCGTATTAATAGAGCAGGAACTCAGCTTGACGTTTTTGAGTTACTTTCCGCGTGGAGTTGGTCTGAGGACTTTGATCTTGTTCAGAAATTCTCTGAGCTTCAGGAAAAGATTGCGACGCACGGCTTCGACGGTCTGGTTGACGATAAAGATTTACAACTAAGAATCTGTGCTGGTGTGATCACCGGGGAAACATCTCCTGACAAAATTCTAGACTTACAAGGCGAAGATATTCGAAATCAATTCGTCAAGATCGAAAATGGTATCTTAGGAGCTATCGACTTCCTTAGTAGGGAGGTAGGTGTCGCGCATTTCAGGATGCTACCTTTTCCTGGTATTCTGGTTCCATTAAGCTGCTTTTTTGCAACAACAAAGGCTGATGGTGTCAATTACACGACAAATCAGAAGCGTGATCTTCTGCGATGGTTCTGGCGATCTGTATTTAGTCGCCGCTTCTCGTCGGATGTAAATGAACGGCAGGCGACAGACATCACCGAGATGAATCGCTTGCGTGATAATCCTAATTATCAAATGAAGTTGCCGCGTGCCGAAGTAAAAATCGACTTTGAAAAGGGTAATTTTGCAGCAGGCAATGCAAACTCTAAAAGCTTGGTTTTACTTCTAACTAGTCGTGGGCCACATTCGTTTTGAAGTGGCGCTAAAATCGATCCGGGCAAAGTGCTAAAGCAAGGTAGTAAGCACGAGTTCCATCACATCTTTCCACAAGCCTTCCTAAGCAAGGCCGGATTTGACCGTAGACAAATAAACGTACTTTCCAATATATGTTTTCTTACTCGATCCGACAACAATTCAATAAAAGACAAAGGCCCAGCGGAATATCTAGCTAAAGTTGGGGATAAGCATAAGGAAGAGTATTTATCGCAGGCGCTTTGTCCCTTGAATGTTGACAAGTTAGCTTATGAAGAATTTATAAAAGAGCGGTCCATAATGTTGGATGTTGCTGCGCATGAATTGATGGACGGATAGTTATTCCGCCGCAATCGCCTCCGCCACCTTCCGCTTCCCCAGCAACGGCGCGAGGTAGTGCCCGGTGAAGCTCCCCTTAACCTTGGCGACCTGCTCGGGCGTGCCTTCCGCCACGACGCGGCCGCCCTTGACGCCGCCCTCGGGGCCCATGTCGATGATGTGGTCGGCGGTCTTGATGACGTCGAGGTTGTGCTCGATCACGACGACGGTGTTGCCCTGTTCGACGAGCGCGTGGAGCACCTCGAGGAGCTTGCGCACGTCCTCGAAGTGGAGGCCCGTGGTCGGCTCGTCGAGGATGTAGAGCGTGTTGCCGGTGGCTCTACGGGCGAGTTCCTTGGCGAGCTTGACGCGCTGCGCCTCGCCGCCCGAGAGCTTGGTCGCCTGCTGCCCGACCTTGACGTAGCCGAGGCCCACCTCGACCAGCATCGCCATCTTGTCGCGGATCGGGGGCACGGCCTTGAAGAACTCGGCCGCATCCTCGACCGTCATGTCGAGCACGTCGGCGATCGAGTGGCCCTTGAACTTCACCTCGAGCGTTTCGCGGTTGTAGCGTTGGCCGTGGCAGACGTCGCAGGTGACGTAGACGTCGGGGAGGAAGTGCATCTCGATCTTGAGGACGCCATCGCCCTGGCACGCCTCGCACCGCCCGCCCTTGACGTTGAAGGAGAAGCGGCCGGGTTTGTAGCCGCGGGCCAAGCTCTCGGGGAGGCCGGCGAACCAGTCGCGGATCTGCGTGAACGCGCCGGTGTAGGTCGCGGGGTTGGAGCGGGGCGTGCGGCCGATCGGCGACTGGTCGATGTCGATGACCTTGTCGAGATGCTGCAGCCCGGTGATCTTGTCGTGCTTGCCCGCCAGGATGCGCGCGCCGTTCAGGGTGCGGCTGGCGGCGGCGAAGAGCGTGTCGATGGTGAAGCTCGACTTGCCCGAGCCCGACACGCCGGTGATGCAGGTGAAGGTGCCCAAGGGGATCGACGCGGTGACGCCGGTCAGATTGTTGGCGGTGGCGTTGTGGACGGTGAGCTTCTTGCCCGAGCCCTTGCGGCGCTTGGCCGGCACGGGCACCTCGCGAACGCCGTTCAGGTAATCGGCGGTGACGCTGCCCTCGGTCGCCAGCACCTCCGAAAGGGTGCCGGCGGCGACGACCTGCCCGCCGTGGACGCCCGCGCCCGGCCCCATGTCGATGACGTAATCGGCGGTGCGGATCGCGTCCTCGTCATGCTCGACGACGAGCACGGTGTTGCCGAGGTCGCGCAGGCGCCGAAGCGTGGCGAGCAGCATGTCGTTGTCGCGCTGGTGGAGGCCGATGCTCGGCTCATCCAGCACGTAGAGCACGCCCGAGAGGCCCGAGCCGATCTGGCTCGCGAGGCGGATGCGCTGGCTCTCGCCGCCCGAGAGCGTGCCGCTGGTGCGGTTGAGGTTGAGATAGTCGAGCCCGACGTTGTTGAGGAAGCCGAGCCGCTCGACGATCTCCTTCAGGATCCGCTCGGCGATGGCGCGCTGCTGATCGCCGAGGTGGTTGGGGAGATCGGTGAAGAAGGCGAGCGCGTCGACGACCGAGAGGTGGGTGGCGTGGCTGATGTCCTGGCGCGCGATCTTGACCGCCAGCGCCTCGGGCTTGAGGCGCGCGCCGTGGCACGTCTCGCACGGTTGCGCGGACTGATACTTCGACAGCTCCTCCTTCATCCACGCGCTCTCGGTCTGGAGCATGCGGCGGTTCAAGTTGCCGATGACGCCCTCGAACGGTTTCTTGACGTCGTAGGACTTCTTGCCGTCGACGAAGGTCAGGGTGACGGGCTTGCCGCGGGTGCCGTGGAGGATGGTCTTCTGCACCTCGGCGGGCAGCTCGCCCCAGGGGGTGTCGAGCGCGAAGTCGAACTCGCGCGCGAGGCTGCCGAGCACCTGCATGTAATAAGGCGAGGGCGGGTTGGACTTGGCCCAGGGGACGACCGCGCCCTTTTTGAGCGACAGTTCGTGGTTGGGGACGACCAGATCCTCGTCGAAGATCAGCTTCTCGCCCAAGCCATCGCACGCGGGGCAGGCGCCCTGCGGCGCGTTGAAGGAGAACAGCCGCGGTTCGATCTCGGGGATGGTGAAGCCCGAGACGGGGCAGGCGAACTTTTCGGAAAAGACGATGCGGCCGTCGGGGGCGTGGTCGCCCAGCACCGCGCTGGTCGGCGTGCGCGGTTCTACGGGATCGGCGGGGTCGACGTAGGCGAGGCCGTCGGCGAGCTTCAAGGCGGTTTCGAAGCTCTCGGCCAAGCGCGTCGCGATGTCGCCGCGGACGACGAGGCGGTCGACGACGACCTCGATGTCGTGCTTGAACTTCTTGTCGAGCGCGGGCGCCTCGTCGATCTCGTACAGCTCACCGTCGATGCGGACGCGGGTGAAGCCCGCCTTCTGCCACTCGAGCATCTCTTTCCGATACTCGCCCTTCCGCGCGCGGACGACGGGGGCGAGGAGGTAGAGGCGCGTCCCCTCGGGCAGCGACATGACGCGGTCGACCATCTGGCTGACCTGCTGCGCGGCGATCGGCTCCCCGGTGGCGGGGGAGTAGGGGACGCCGACGCGCGCCCAGAGCAGGCGCATGTAATCGTAGATCTCGGTCACGGTCGCGACGGTCGAGCGCGGGTTGCGGCTGGTGGTCTTCTGCTCGATCGAGATCGCAGGGGAGAGCCCCTCGATATGATCGACGTCGGGCTTCTGCATCAGTTCCAGGAACTGGCGCGCGTAGGCGGAGAGCGATTCGACGTAGCGGCGCTGCCCCTCGGCGTAGATCGTGTCGAAGGCGAGCGAGGACTTACCCGAGCCCGACAGCCCGGTGATGACGGTCAGCGTGTCGCGCGGGATGTCGACGCCCACGTCCTTCAAATTGTGCTCGCGCGCGCCGCGCACCGAAATCGTCGTCAAAGCCATGTGGGCCGTTCTACCTTCGTTCCGCGGCGGATGCCAGTCGGAGGTATGTAGGAACGCGGCAAGGGGCTTTCGAGGTTCGTGGGTGTGGCGCGCGCGCGAATAGGGGTTGTCGGTACAGAGCCCGGCATCCATGCTGCGGGAAGCGGGGGGATGACGATGCGTTCGATGCGTGAATGGCGGCTCGCGGGCGCGGTGCTGATCGGGACGATCGCGGCAGCGTCGGCTGACGCGCGCGATCTCGCGGTGCCGGCCAACAAGGGGTGGCAGCACGCCCAAACCGGGATCATCCTGATGCCGACGCTGGCGGGATCGTCGCGTACCGCGCTCAGCGATGCGACCGACGGTGAATTCGACGTGACCGCGCAATATGAGGCGGCGGACAAGAGCGTTATCACGACCCTGTTCCTGTTCCACCCGGCGGCCGGCGACGTCGCATTGTGGTTCGACCGCGCGCGCGCCGCGCTCGAGGCAAACAAGGTGATCCGCGATATGGCGCCCACGAGCGCAACGCCGGTGGCGTTCGCCGCACCCGGCGCAGGCGCGACCTCCGCTCTGAAACAGGTGTATGCGAGCGCCGGCGGTCAGTTTCGCAGCACGGCACTGGCGGTGGTGCCGGTCGGCGACTGGCTGATCGCGCTGCGAATGACCGCGCCGGCGTTGAGTGCAGCACAACTCGACGAGCGGATGGGACAGGTGATCGCGGGCGTGCGTTGGCCGCGCGCAGGGACGTCGGCGGCACGCACGGCGGTGCCGGTGGCGGCATGTGCAGCGCCACTCGCCTATGCCAAGGCCAAGATGGTGAAGCCGGATCTGGGCGACGTGCTGATCGGTCTCAGTCTGGTCAGCCAAGCGGCAGCCAAGACGGCGAAACCATCGACGCCGGTGACCTGGTGTCGCGACGGGGGAAGCGAACAAGGCTACAGCGTCTATCGCGCGGATCAGGGCACGGACGGTTACACGATGGCGCTGGGCGACGCCGGGCGCGTGGTGAGCGTGGCGCCGTCGCTGATGGGACAGGTCAACAAGACGGGCACGTATTCGGTGACGCTGCGGGACGTGGACGGTAGCGCGTCGACCTTGCCGTCGTTCAACAAGATGCCCGCGCCGGCTCAGGTGTGGTCGGCCGTGTCGAGCGGAAAAGTCGCGGGGCGGGTGCAGGGCAAGGAAGTGACGCTGGACGCCAGCGGATCGTAGCACGGTGCTGGTGCGGGGTTGGTGGCACGAAACCGAGGGGAGCGCCGCGCCTGCTCGCGCGTTGAGGCGGGCAAGGAGTGCGAGTGACCATGAGCGACCTGCCCCCGCGCGGCAATCCCGACCCGAAGAGCCGCGCGCGTTTCCTGACGGTGGTGCTGATCGTGCTGGCGTTGATCGTGGTGATCTTCGTCGGCACCAACATCAACCACGTGAAGACCGAGGGCGACCGCCCGATGGGCGAGGACCGGCCCAGCCCGACGCAGCGGTGAGGCCGCGGCGGGGGGAGCGGTGCCATGACATTTCGAGCGTCGTGATCGGCGTTCGAGTGCAGCACCCTCGCTTGACAGGGGCAGGGACCGCCACCGTATCCTGACGGCGCTTTTGCGCTGCGCGGGGTGATGCGATGAACCCAACAATCACCGCTTTCGAGGATTCGCCCGACGAAGGCCGCGGGCAGGCTCGCGACATGCGCGTGCGATGGGCCCTGGAGGAAGTCGGCCAACCATATCGGGTGCGGCTGGTGTCGTTCAGCGACATGAAGCAACCGCGCCACCTCGCACTCAACCCTTTCGGGCAGATACCCACATTCGAGGACGGGGATCTGACACTGTTCGAGTCCGGCGCGATCATCCTCCATATCGCCTCCACCTCGACCGGTCTGTTGCCGGACGATCCGGTGCCCCGCGCACGCGCCGTCATGTGGATGCTCGCCGCGCTCAACACGGTCGAACCGCCGATCGTTGAGCGGGAACAGGTCGGATATTGGGAAGGCGACAAGCCTTGGTACGACGAGCGGCTTCTGCTCCTGAACGATCGCGTCCGTAGGCGGCTCGCCCCGCTGGCACGCTGTCTGGGCGATGCGGCGTGGCTGGAAGGCACGTTCACGGCCGGTGACCTGATGATGGTACTCGTCCTCCGCCGTCTGAGCGGGACGAACCTTTTGGAGGAATTCCCGAACCTCTGCTCGTATGTCGCCCGTGCCGAAGCACGTCCGGCGTATCAGCGTGCGTTCGAGGATCAGCGAGCGGTCTTCACCGACCGACATCGATTGATCAGGCCGTGATCAGCGTCGTGATGACGGCCGCTGACGACCGCAGCGCCGACCAGACGGCCGTGGCGTATCGGTCAGGGCCGAGCGGCACGAGCGGCGCCGATACGAGGCCTTTACTCAGGCTTTCGATCAGAAACCTTTTCGGTCAGCCAGAGGTGGATGAGTTGCACCGCGACACATGACGTCGGTGCTGAAGTGCGATGCCTCGACATGGTGTCGGGGCCGGCGAACCCGAAGTGCTGCCTGCGCGAGGATTGACCGTACCACACGCGTGATTGCAGGTGGGGGTGGTCGCGTGGGCGGGCGGGGCGTGGCATGGGCGGGGTTCACCGGAGCTTCGTGCATGACCTTTATCCGCCGTTTCATCGATCCCTATCTGATGCTGCTGATCGCGACCGTCGCGCTCGCGGCGGTGTTGCCCGCGCGTGGCGAGGGGGCGCGGATCGCCGATGGCGCGGTGACGGTGGCGGTGGCGCTGCTGTTCTTTCTGTACGGCGCGCGGCTGGCGCCGGCGGCGATCTGGGCCGGATTGACGCACTGGCGGTTGCAGGGGCTGGTGTTCCTCAGCACCTTTGCGCTGTTCCCGCTGCTGGGGCTGGGGGTGAGCAGCGCCGCGCGCGCGTGGCTGCCGGGCGAGATCGCGACGGGCATCCTGTTCCTGACCTTGCTGCCATCGACGGTGCAATCGTCGATCGCGTTCACCGGGATCGCGGGCGGGAACGTGCCCGCCGCGCTGTGCAGCGCGTCGGTGTCGAACCTGGTCGGTACCGTGCTGACGCCGTTGATCGTCGCGCTGCTCTTGCCGCTCGTCGGCCTGCCGGGGGCGAGCGGGGGCGTGTCGTGGCACGCGATTCAGAGCATCGCGGCGCAGATCCTGTTGCCGTTCGTCGCGGGACAGCTGGCGCGCCCGCTGATCGGAGGGTGGATCGCGCGGCACAAGGGGCCGACGACTTTGGTCGACCGCGGCTCGATCCTGCTGGTCGTCTATGCCGCCTTCAGCGAAGGCGTGGTGGCGGGCATCTGGCACGCGGTGAGCGCGGGCGACCTGGCGCTGGTGCTGGTGTGCAACGGCGTACTGCTGGCGGCGGTGATCGCGCTGACGACCTGGGGCGCGAGGCGGTTGCGCTTCTCCAAGCCCGACGAGATCGCAATCGTGTTCTGCGGATCGAAGAAGAGCATGGCGAGCGGGATCCCGATGGCGACGATCCTGTTCGCGGGGTCATCGGTCAGCCTGATCGTGCTGCCGCTGATGATCTTCCACCAAGTGCAGTTGTTCGTCTGCGCGGTGCTGGCGCGGCGATATGCGGCGCAGACGGCGGGCGGGATCGACCCGGCACGCGCGGATGCGGGTGTCGTCGCGGCGGCGGTGGACAATCGCTGAACGGGGTTGCCAGAGGTGTCTTAGTGGAATAATACGGAGAAACGAAAACAAGCGTTGACGATGTATGACTACGTTTGTAGTCAAACCCGCATCGACGAGGGGAAGCAGGCGATGCGGGTGTGGGGGCGGAAGCGGGAGCAGGCGACGCGGTGGCGCACCGCGGGGACGAGCGCGCTGGCGCTGACGGCCGCGATCGCGGGCATCGCGGTGACGGGGGATGCGGCGGCGCAGGCGGTGCCGGGTGCCGCCGGGCTCGCCGCGCCCAAGCCGGTCGCGACCGAGGGGCCGCAGCCCGCCGGTCAGCCCGACCGCGTGACCGGGCGGCGAACCTACGACGCGGCATGGTTCGCGACCTTCGCGCCCGCGACCGCGCTGCAGATCGTCCAGCGCGTGCCCGGCTTCACGATCGAGCGGATCGACGAATCGGTGCGCGGCTTCGGCGGCGCGGCTGGCAACGTCGTCATCAACGGGCAGCGCGCGTCGGCGAAGAGCGATACTGTCGAGACGATCCTGTCACGCATCCCCGCGGGGCGCGTGGTGCGTGTCGAGGTAGGGCCTGGCGACCTGTACGGCGCGGAATTCACGGGTAAGCCGCAGGTGCTGAACCTCGTCACCTCCGCGAGCGGGGGCTTGGCCGGAACGCTGACGGGAAGCGTGCGGCGCGATTATCTGGGGAAACTATATCCCGAGGGGAGCGCGTCGGCGCTGCTGCGCGCGGGCAAGTCGACGTTCAATCTCGCGTTGAACATAGACAATGCCGAATCGGCGCAGGAGGGGTTCGACCGCGTGACCGCGCTGAGCGACGACCGGTTAATCGAATATCGCTACCGCGTGAACCGGTTCCGCGATCCCGCGGAAGCGCTGTCGGGGTCGTGGGAATATAACGACGGCACGAACCGCACCGCGCACGTCAACGCGCGCGCGGCGACCAATCGTTTCGCGCTCGACCAGTCGAACCGCGTCGACACCGTCGGGCTGCCGAGGCGCGAGGATGCGCTGACCGAGCGGTACGACCTGACCGAATACGAGCTGGGCGGCGACGTGACGCGGCCGCTGGCGGGGGGCGGGATCAAGCTGATCGGGCTCGCGACGCGGCGGCGGCGCGACAACCAGGACCTGTCGCTGATCGACCTGTTCGGTAGCGGCGGGCCCGGGCCGACGGGGTTCAGCCAGTCGCTCAACGACCGCCAGTCGGAAACGCTGGCGCGGCTGGTGTGGAACCGGTCGGGGTGGAACGGCTGGAACGTCGAGGCAGGGGCGGAGGGCGTGATCAACGAGCTGCGCAGCCGCGTCGACCTGTTCGATCTGGCGGCAGGTGGCGCGCGGACGCGGATCGACCTGCCGGTCGACGATGCGACGGTGCGCGAGGTGCGCGGTGAGGCGTTCGTCAACGTCGGGCGCGCGTTGTCGCCGAACTTGCGCGTCGACGGCGGGCTGACGGTGGAGGCGTCGCGGCTGACGGTGTCGGGCGACGTCGATGCGAAGCGGACGCTGTCGTTCCTGAAGCCCAAGCTGGTGCTCGACTGGCGCTTCTCGCCCGGCTGGCGCGCGCAGGTGTCGGCGCAGCGGACGGTCAACCAGTTGCAGTTCACCGACTTCATCTCGGTCGCCGAACTGGGCAACGACCGCGTCAACGGCGGCAACGCGCAACTCGTCCCGCAGCGCAGCTGGGAGCTGCTCGGCACGCTCGAGCACCCAATCCTGGGCGACGGGCTGGTGCGGCTGGAGGCGGGGTATACGCACATCAGCCTGGTGCAGGACCGCGTGCCGACGCCCGAAGGGTTCGACGCGCCGGGCAATCTGGGTAGCGGCACCGTGTTGATCGCGCGCGCCCGGGTCGAAGCGCCGCTGAAGACGCTGGGGGTGAAGGGCGGGCGGCTGACGCTGTACGGGTCGTACGTGCCGACGTTCGTGACCGATCCGTACACACTGACGACGCGGCCGTTCACGGGCAACAGCGCCTTCTACGGATCGGCGGAGTTCCGGCAGGACCTGGGCAGTTTCGCCTGGGGGGTGCTGGCGGAGAATGCGACGAGTTCGACGCAATATCGCCGCGACGAGACCGACCGGAGCTTTCGCCGGCTGTACGCGCAGGTGTTCGCGGAGTGGCGGCCGACCAAGACGAGCGTCGTCACCTTCACGCTGGAGAATGCACTGGCGAGCCCGGCGTACCGCGAGCGGTTGTTCTACGTCCCCGACCGGACGTCGACCACGCCGGTCACGCGCGAATACCGGCGGCGTAACGGGTTCGTCGTGCCGCTGCTCACCTTCAAGCGGACGTTCGGATGACCATATAGCGGGCAACAGGAGTGACGCGCATGGCCAAGAAGAAGAAACGCATCCCCAAGACGATCGGCGGGGTGAAGCTGCCCAAGGAACTGCGCCGCGCGGGCGAGAAGATCATCGACCAGGCGATCACCACCGCGAATTCGCCGCAGGGCAAGGCGATGATCGCGACCGGGCTGTCGATGGCGGCCGCCGCAGCGATGAAGGCGGCGGAAGCGAAGGCGGCCGAGCACGCGACCGCGTCGGCGGAGCGGGGAAATGGAGCGGAGCGGGACAGGGCGGCGGAGCGGGACAGGGCGGCGGAGCGGGACAGGGCGGAGAAGCCCGCGCCCGCGAACGATGCGCGCAGCGAGACGCCGCGCCAGCCGGGCACCGGCGGGATCGACGGCGACGCGATCGGACAGGCGGTCGAGCAGGTGCTGGGGCGGTTGTTCGGGCGACGCGCCTGACCGCGACGCGTCACGCCCGCGTGTAGATGGTGAGGCGGAGCGACGGGTCGTCGTTGGCCTGAAAACTGGCGTGCGCGTATGACACCGGGCCGAACCGGGGGTGGTGAAGCCGCTTGATGCCCGAGCCGGGCGCGCGGATGTTGTGATCGCCCCACCACGACGGTGGCGCATGCCGCGACCAATGCGGGACCGTTTCGCCAGACGGTACTGCTTCCTTGAGTGGGCGTGCGAGCGGGGGCGAAAAGCCGTTGCGCCGCAAAGCATAACTGATGTTATGTTCGCCCGGTAGCGAGGGAGAGCGGCGATGGAGTTTGAGCAGATCGGTTACGCGGTGGCGGACGGGGTGGCGACGATCACGCTGTCGCGGCCCGACAAGCTCAACGCCTTCACGGGCCAGATGATGGCGGAGATGATCGCGGCGTTCGACGCGATCGACGCCGACGACGACGTGCGCGCGGTGATCGTGACGGGGGCGGGGCGCGCCTTTTGTGCCGGCGCCGATCTGTCGGCGGGGGGTGCGACGTTCGATTACGCCGACGCGGGCGAAGACTCGCCGGTCGGGCCGGACGGCGAATTGCGCTACGGGGTCGAGCGCGCGCGCGACGGGGGCGGGCGGTTGACGCTGCGTATATTCCAATGCCTGAAACCCGTGATCGCGGCGATCAACGGCGCGGCGGTGGGGGTCGGCGCGACGATGACGCTGCCGATGGACATCCGCGTCGCGAGCGAGGCGGCGCGGTTCGGTTTCGTGTTCGCGAGGCGCGGGATCGTGCCCGAGGCGGCGTCGTCCTGGTTCCTGCCGCGCGTCGTCGGGATCAGCCAGGCGCTCGAATGGTGTTATTCGGGGCGCGTGTTCGACGCCGCCGAGGCGAAGGCGGGCGGGCTGGTCAGGGAGGTGGTGCCCGCGGACGCGCTGCTGGCGCGCGCCACCGCAATCGCCCGCGAGATCGCGGACAATACCGCCCCCGTCTCGGTCGCGCTGACGCGGCAGATGATGTGGCGGGGGCTGGGCTATCAGCATCCGATGGAGGCGCACCGCGTCGACAGCCGCGCGATCCTGTCGCGCGGGCGGTCGGGCGACGCGCGCGAGGGGGTGACGAGTTTCCTCGAGAAGCGCCAACCCGCCTATCCCGACCGGGTGAGCGCGGCGATGCCCGATTTCTATCCGTGGTGGGAGGAGCCGGCGTATCGGTGAGGCGGGAACGTCGCGCGCGCTGCTGCGTCGAGGCGGGCATGGCGGACGATGACAAACGGCTGGCGGCCGAGGCTGCGGTCGGCGAGGTGCGCGACGGGATGCTCGTCGGGCTGGGGACGGGATCGACGGTCGCGTTCCTGATCGCGGCGCTGGGCGAGCGGGTGCGGGACGGGCTGCGGATCGAGGCGGTATCGACGAGCATCGCGAGCGCGCGGGCGGCCGAAGCGCTGGGCATCATCGTCCACGATTTCGCGGGCGTCGCGCGCGTCGACCTGACGATCGACGGCGCGGACGAGATCGACGCGCAGCTTCGTGCGATCAAGGGCGCGGGCGGCGCGATGCTGCGCGAGAAGGTGGTCGCCGCGGCATCCGACCGGATGGTGGTGATCGCGGATGGTACGAAGCGCGTGAACGCGATCGGCGCGGCGAAGCTGCCGGTCGAGGTGCTGCCGTTCGCGCGCAGCTTCGTCGCCGCGCGGCTGGAGGCGCTGGGTGCGGCGGTGGGTCTGCGCGAGGGCGGGACCGACAACGGCAATCTAATCCTCGACGCGCGGTTCGGACGCATCGACGACGCGCGCGCGCTGGCGGCGGCGATCGACGCGATCCCCGGCGCGCTGGGGCACGGATTGTTCCTGCGCGAGGTCGACGCGGCCTATGTCGCGGACGCGGGCGTCGTGACGCGGATCGAGCGGGATCAACGCCCTCGCTGATCGGGCGGGTCGTGGGAACGTCGCGGTCGTCGCGCGTTCGGGCGGGTGAACATGGAGATCGTGCGATGAAGGTAATGGTGCTGGGCGACACGCCGGGGCTCGACGGGTTGAAACAGGTCGATCGCGACGATCCGGGGCAGCCGGGCGCGGGGATGATCCGGGTGCGGATCGAGGGGAGCTCGCTTAATTATCACGACCTGGGGGTCGCGACCGGCAAGATGCCGAGCGCGCCGGGGCGCGTGCCGCTGTCGGACGGCGCGGGCGTGGTCGAGGCGGTCGGCGAGGGCGTGACCGAATTCGCGGTCGGCGACCGCGTGGTGTCGTGCTTCTTCCCCGACTGGCAGGACGGCGCGCCGACGATCGGCGATTTCAGCCGCACGCCGGGCGACGGGATCGACGGGTTCGCGCAGGAGCATGTCGTGCTGCCCGCGACCGCGTTCACGCGTGCGCCCGCCGGGTACGACGCGGTCGAGGCGGCGGCGATCACCACCGCGGGGCTGACCGCGTGGCGCGCGCTGGTTGTCGACGGCAAGCTGAAGGCGGGCGACCGCGTGCTGCTGCTTGGCACCGGCGGCGTGTCGATCTGGGCGTTGCAGATCGCGAAGGCGATGGGCGCGGCCGTCGCGATCACCTCGTCGTCGGACGAGAAACTGGCGCGCGCGCGCGAACTGGGGGCGGATTTCACGCTCAACTATCGCACGCATCAGGACTGGGGCGCGCGGGTGTATGAGTGGGCGGAGGGGCGCGGCGTCGACCATGTGGTCGAGGTCGGCGGGCCCGGCACGCTCGCGCAGTCGATCGAGGCAGTGCGCGTCGGCGGGCATATCTCGCTGATCGGCGTGCTGACCGGCGTCGGCGGCGAGGTGCCGACTGCGGCGTTGATGGGCAAGCAGGCGCGGTTGCAGGGGTTGATCGTCGGCAGCCGGCGCGAGCAGCAGGATTTCGTCCGCGCGATCGAGGCGAATGCGATCCGGCCGGTGATCGACCGGCGGTTCAGGATGGCCGAGCTGGCCGATGCCTTCGCTTACGAGGCGGGGGCGAGCCATTTCGGAAAGATCGGCATCGAATGGTGAGGTGAGCGCGCGCGCGTCGGCGTACCCGCGCGCGCACGCTCAGACCGCGTCCTTCGCGACCGGCGCGCGTGCGGGCGGTGCGCGATAGGGCTCGAACACGCTCGGCAGCGTCCCGCCGACGGGGGCGGGGAGGATGCGCCCGACCTTGGTCGCAGCCGCCACGACTGCGGGATCGGTGCGGACGCGGTCGTGGACCGGGTCGGTCAGCCGATCGAGCGCGACGCGGGGATCGCGGACATAGGGCTGGACCCAGCCGAGCGCCCAGGCGCGCGTGTCCTCGTCCGCCAGGCGATCGATGACGTGCTGGCGCAGGGTCGCCTCGTCGTTCATGCACGCGAGCATGTCGGCGACGCGCGACGGGCTGGTGGCGGCGGCGAGCATCACCTCCGCCTTCGTGCGCGCGGCCTCGTCGGTGCGGCCGAGCTGGTGCAGCGCGCAGGCGCGGTACGACTGGATGCCGACGATCGCGCTGCTGTTGACGCTGTGGCCGAAGGTGCGCGCGCGCGCCAGGAACGTGTCGGCGGCGGCGAGCGTGCGTGCCCAGTCGCCCGCACCCGCCGCGATCGTTGCATAAGCGGCGTCGATGTTGAGCGCGTTGGCCGCGGCCTCGCGGGGGAGGCGGGCGGCGACGCGTGCGAGGAGTGCCTGACCCTCCGCGGCGCGCCCGATCGTCGTCAGCGACCGCGCGACGATCGGGGCGAGCGTTTCGGCACCCTGGCCGTAGCCATCGGGGAAGCTGCGATCGAACATCGGCAGGAACAGCGCGACCACCGCGTCATAGGCGTGGAGGCCGGCGAGTTCGCGCGCGTAGGGCGTCGCGGTCTGGAAATCGTCGGCGGCGTTATAGTCGGCGCGCAGTTCCTCGAGATAGCGGCGCGCGGGCGCGTCGAAGCTGCCGCCCGACCATTCGGTGATCCGCGGCCATAGTGCCACGTAGCGTTTGTCGATGAACATCGCGACGAGATCGCTGGGATCGCCGACCGTCGGCACCGCGGCGACCGCGTCGGCGGTGCGGCCCGCGCGCATCGCGTCGCGGACCTGCGCGATCGCGTAGCTCGAGCGTTCGGGCGCGAGCGCGGCGGCGAACCCGATCTCGCCGAGCCGTGCCGAGACGCGATCGGCGCGCGCGCGGTCGCCCAGATCGCGCAGGCGGCCGACCAGCGCCATCATCGTGTAGCGCTGGCTCTGCCGCGCGACGTCGGGGGCCTGCTGGCTGAGTGCGAGCCAGAGGTCGGCGGCGCGCTGCGGCGCGCCCGAGAAGGTGAACACCTCGGTCGCGATCATCTTGGGCGCGGGATGATCGGGGAGCAGGCGCAGCGCCTCGTCGATCGCGGCGACCGCGGGCCGCTCGTCCGGCTGCGCGAGGAGCACGCTGGCGCGCACCGACTGGACCATGCCGCGCAACGGGGTCGGTCGCGGCAGCTTGGCAAGGACGGCGTCGAGCCTGGCGAGGCTGGGCGGCCGCTCGGCAACCGCGGCGGCGGCTTCCGCCATCACCGCCTTGTCGGCGGGATCGGTGGTGAGTTCGAGCGGGCTCTTGACTTGCGCGGCGGCAGACGTCGGCGCAAGCAGCGCCGCGGATGGCGTAACGGCGAGCAGCGCGGCGGCGAGCGGCAGTCGGATGATGTGTGTTCCCCCCAAGGATCGGTGCCGCTGGGGCACGCGCGGACGTATCGTGGCGGAGGCGGCGGGGCGGCGCAAGACGTGCGCAGCGCCCGCCGCGGCGAATCAGGGCGGCGGCGCGCGCGGGGTGCGATTGAGCGGATTGGGGGCGAGCGGGTTGGGGGTGCGCGCACGCTGCTGGTCGCGCGCGATCACCGCCACCAGCCGCGCGGCGGTGCGCAGGGTGGCCGCGTCGATCGCCCAATTGGCGCGCGCGGGGGTGTAGGCGGGCTCGATCCCCGGGCTCGGGTCGAACTCGCCCGCGTTGATGCCGACGACGATGTGCTGGCCACCGCGCCGGACGAGCAGCGGCGCGCCCGATGAGCCCTCACGCGAGGCGCAATCGTGGAGCAGCCAGCCGCGCGCGGGGAGCACGGCGCGGATGCGGCAATCGGTCTGCACGCTCAACCGCCGCATGCTGCGGTCGGCGGCGAAGCCGGGCATCGTGACCGGCGTGCCGACCGGGGTGGGGGCGGGCGATGTAGGCGCGCGCGATGTAGGGGTGGGAGCGGGGGCGAGATCGAACCAGCCGATGCGGCGGCCGGGGCAGCCGTCGAGCAGGATCAGTGCGACGTCGGGCGCGGCGCGGCCCGCCGACCCCCACACCCGCACGCGTCCCTTGACCACCAGCGCGGGATGTCCCGCGGCATCGCCGCCGAAGCGCAGCGTCACCGGGTAATTGCCCATCGGGTTAAGCGTCGGCGCGCCGCCGCCGAACAGCACGTGATAGGCGGTCAGCGCGTAGCAGGGCGAGACCATGAACGCGGTGCCCTCACCCGGCGCGACCCCGCCGAAGGTGGTGACGTTGCGCAGCGTGAAATCGGCGGACACGCTGCCGACGGGGGCGTGCGCGTCGACATCCGCGGGATCGGCGTCGGCGAAGCGGCGCGGATCGCGGCCGTCGGCGGCGAAGACGTTGGCGGCGAGCGGGGCGCAGGTCGCGGCGGCGAGCGTGGCCGCCGCGAGGATAACCGACGCGTGCGGTCGTCGTCGCGAGCGGCGGGTCATCCGTTCCCCCGCGCGCGGATCAGCGACGCGCGGCGACCTTGTCGTAGGGGGTGAACGCGCCGAAGAAGCATTGCGCCGAGGGCACGGTGGCGGGGGCGCGGACGGTGCGGAAACGGTCGCCGCGGCACAGCTGCGCGCCGCGCCGTTCGACCACCAGTGCGCGATTGGGCGCGAGGCCGTTGCACACGCCCTCCGGGTGGGTGACCCAGGTCCGGTTGGCGGTGCGCGAATAGGTGATCGTCTTGTCGTCGACGATCTGCGCCTGTCCGCGCGTCTCGGTCGCGGAGATGCAGTTGACCGGCTTCCCCGCGACACGACCCGCGAGCGGATCGTTGGCGGTGACGGGGCCGGCGGCGGTGAGCATCAGCGCGGGAAGCGCGAGCAGGGCGATTCGCGTTGTCTTCATGGGTGGAGGGTGCCCCGATCGGGTGTCATGTGCAAGTCGACAAAGCGTTCGATCTGTGAAGGGTAAATAAATGCGCGCTTTGTTACTGTTCGATGTCAGAGATATGTTGTCCGTCATATCTTTTGACGCGAGCTTGGAACTATAAGCACAGTTATTGGTAGTAGCGCCTTGCGGCGGGGCTGCTTCGCGGTCGCCGGATACTTGGTTTCGCTATCGCCGCTGCCGACCCTTCGATGGCTGTATCAACGGGCAGACCTGTTTTCGTGTTCAGCGTGTCGGCGAGGGTCGGTCGGGCCGGATCGGCTGGCGGGGCCGAACGATGCGCTTGGTCGGTTCGTCATGGTCGCGAACGCCGTTCACGCCCGTGGGCAGCGGCTATCTTTATCGACGTAAGTGGCCGGGGCGGGCTGTCTGGACGGCGCGGCCGAGCGCGACATGTTCGTGGTCGTGTATTGGCGCGACTTGCGTTGGCACTTTTGGGCTGCGATCCTGGGTGTGATGGCCGTGGCTGGCGCGATCGTCGTCTTGTTCGAGGGACCGGACAAAGGTGCGACGGTCGCGGCAACCGTGGCGTCGGCGCGAGCGGGCGCTCGTGCAGCTTTCGTCGGGGCTGCCCGCGCTCGACCGGGCAGGGGCGCGGGGCAGGAATTTGCCGCAGGTGACATGGGGCGATCGGGTATTGGGGCCGGTGGTTGCGCTGGTGCTGGCATCGCGAGAGTAGCGCGACGACGCCGTGCTCGGCCGGTCCGCGTTGTGGCCCGTCGCGGCGACCGGCCCGATGCTGATGAGCACGGTGCAGGCATGGCGTACGTGGCGCGCGTCGCGGCTCGGCCAAGCGCGCGCGCCACTGCGGCAGCGTGAGTGGAAAAACGTCGCCGGATCGGCTATATACGCGCGCATGCCTGAGATCGCCGCCGCCATCATGCCCATTGCCGGGCACATCGACCCTGTGCCCGTGCCGCGCGCGGTCGCGCCGCGCGAGGACGGCCGTGTCGACCTCGTCGGGTTGAACAAGGCGGAACTGCGCGAGGCGTTGCTCGGCGCCGGGATGGAGCCGCGGCAGGCGAAGCTCCGCTCCAAGCAGATCTGGCACTGGATCTATAATCGTGGTGCGACCGAGTTTTCGCAGATGACCGACATCGCCAAGGCGCAGCATCCGTGGCTGGAGGCGCGCTTCGTCGTCGGGCGGCCAGAGGTGGTCGAGGCGCAAGTATCGTCGGACGGGACGCGCAAGTGGCTGCTCCGCTCGCCCGACGGGCAGGATTACGAGGCGGTGTTCATCCCCGACGCCGACCGCGGCACCTTGTGCGTGTCGAGCCAGGTCGGGTGCACGCTCAACTGCACCTTCTGCCACACCGGCACGATGCGGTTGGTGCGCAATCTGACCGCGGGCGAGATCGTCGGGCAGGTGATGCTGGCGCGCGACGCGCTGGGCGAATGGCCGTCGCAGCCCGAGGGGCGGATGCTGACCAACATCGTGATGATGGGGATGGGCGAGCCGCTGTATAATTTCGACAACGTGCGCGACGCGCTGTCGGTCGTGATGGACGGCGACGGCCTCGCGCTCA
The DNA here is from genome assembly GCF_019429535.1 of Sphingomonas citricola. Taxonomy (GTDB): domain Bacteria; phylum Pseudomonadota; class Alphaproteobacteria; order Sphingomonadales; family Sphingomonadaceae; genus Sphingomonas; species Sphingomonas citricola. Next base: position 282,816 of record NZ_JAHXZM010000001.1, read on the forward strand.
GCAAGCGGCGGATCACGCTCAGCACGTCGGGCGTGGTGCCGATGATGGCGCGCGCGGGCGCGGAGATCGGGGTCAACCTGGCGGTGTCGCTCCACGCGGTGACGAAGGAAATCCGCGACGAGATCGTGCCGCTCAACCGCAAATACGGCATCGAGGAATTGTTGCAGGCGTGCGCGGACTATCCCGGCGCGAACAACGCGCGGCGGATCACGTTCGAATACGTCATGCTGAAGGACAAGAACGACAGCGACGCGCACGCGCACGAGCTGGTCCGGTTGCTCAAGCACTACAAGCTGCCCGCCAAGGTCAACCTGATCCCGTTCAACCCGTGGCCGGGTGCGGCGTACGAATGCTCGACGCCCGAGCGCGTGCGCGCGTTCAGCGACATCGTGTTCGCGGGCGGCATCTCCGCGCCGGTGCGTACCCCGCGCGGGCGCGACATCGACGCGGCGTGCGGACAATTGAAGACCGCGGCGGAGAAGAAGAGCCGCGCGCAGCTTGACCGCGAGGCGGCGGCGGCGGAAGGCGCGGGGGAGCTGGTCGCGGCGGGGTGAGCCCGGGGGGCGGGCCGGGCGCGGTGGGAAGGCTGCGCCTGCATCACGCTATTGCCAGACAAGGGTACCGGCAATCAGCGGGATTGGCTGCTCGGCATCAGCACCGCGCCGCACGTCCGCGGCCGTTCGCTCACCGCACCTTCGTGTGAAATTGACGCGGCGACTAGCAGTTTTGCGTCAGATTTTGGGCGCATGGTCGTCGGTCAGCTAACACCCTCGCTTTGCCGCTCTCATCGAGCATTCCAGAAATTTTGGATGGGTATCTCCGACTAGAAAACGCCTGCGGCCCTTGGCTCGTCGCCGTACAGCGTTTTGTCATTTGCGCTCGCATAGCGCCAAGCTGTCACGCTCAAGGCGACAAAGAGCGTGATCGTAAACACGCTGACCGCACTATTCCCCACGGCATAAACCATAGCTTCCCCAAGGCTTTTTGCCGCCGCGGTAGATGGCACAAGGTTGTTAAATGAGCCGCCAACGAAAAATATAAGAAACAGCGACCCGCGATGCCCTTTGGTGCCGTGAAATAGCCTTGTTGGCGAAACCAACTTCGATGACAATGCCTGTGCAATAGGCCACGAAGGAAGGAAGGCCAGAGCAAGCCATCCGAAAAAAATTAGGGTAAGAGCGACAGTGAGGATGATACCCTTATACGGGCTTGGGAGTAGCACTAGAATGCTGCCAATGCCAATTATCAAGAATGAAAAAAGGGAAAAAACACCAAAGATGAAGCGCAGGAAACTTAGTCCGCTTACCCTGCGTGACACCATCGACATGCCCGCGAAATAGGCGGCAAACAGACCAAGAGGCGCTGTAATTGAGGCGGATACATAGTCGATAGACGATAATCCCGGCCCACTGCTCCACCCCAGCACGTCGGCTCCTGCCATGACGATGCCGAAGAGACACATGACGATCCAGGCTCGGCAGGGTAGTCCGCCTATTTCACCAAACACGTCGCCGAAAAGATTGCCCTTCATCATTCCTGCCTTCCACACAACGATATTGCCGGAAGTGGGATAGTCCAATCAGTGCCGTCGATATGGTCGCGGGCATAGCCGACACACCCGCTATCTCCGCGTTATAAATCATCCCTCCCCCCGTTCGCGGTACGAAACGCACTTGCTTCCCATCGCGGTGAGACGGGCGGCGGGGCGGGGGCTTTCCTTCGTCGGCGATCCGATGCACGCGCGGGTGCGATGGAGATGACGACGCTGGGGTTGGTGGCGCTCGCGGGCGTGGTCGGGGGTGCGATGAACGCGCTGGCCGGGGGCGGGACGTTCGCGACGCTGCCCGCGCTGCTGGCGGCGGGGGTGCCCGCGAACATCGCCAACGCGACCTCGAACGTCGCGCTGTTGCCCGGTGCGGCGACGAGTGCGTGGGCGTTTCGCGACGAACTGGGCCCGGTCGGCGGGGTCGACCACCGCCTGCTCGCGGCGATCACCTTTGCCGGGGGGCTGGTGGGTAGCTGGCTGCTGCTGGTGACGCCGGGCGCGACGTTCGACGTGATCGTGCCGTGGCTGGTGCTGTACGCGTTCGTGGTGCTGGCGTTCGGGCGCAGCGCATCGGCGTGGCTGGCGCGGCGGGTTACGATCGGCGCGCGCACGCTGGTCGTCGCGCAGGCGCTGCTGGGGGTCTATGGCGGGTATTTCGGCGGCGGCGTGGGGTTGATGACGACCGCGACCTACGGCCTGCTCGCGAGCATCACCCCGCGCGCGATGTTCGCGCCGCGCACGCTGATGCTGGCGGTGGCGAATGCGGCAGCGGCGGTCGTATTCGTCGCGGGCGGGATGGCCGAATGGCGCTACTGCGTGCCGATGCTGCTCGGCGCGGTCGCGGGCGGCTGGGGCGGGGCGTGGCTAGGCAAGCGGCTGCCCGAGCGCGCGGTGCGGGTGTGGACGCTGGCGGTGACGGGGGTGACGGCGGCGGTGTTCTTCTGGCGCGCGTACGGGTGAGGGGGCGGAGCAGCTTCACCATGTAGCCGCGGCCCCTCACCCTTCCGCGGCTTTGCCGCTCCCTCCCTCTCCCCGGAGGGGAGAGGGCTTTTTGGTTTGTTCAGCCCGGTCGTTTCATCGCGAACTTCGCCGCTTCGGTGATTTCGAAATAATCGGCCGGGCCGCCGCCGCGCAGGATCGGGTGGGCGCGCGCGGTCTGGTAGACGCCGTCAGTCAGCATCGCGGTGTCGATGTGGATGCCGACGACCTCGCCGATGACGAGCCAGGTGTCGACGGGCGCACCGTCGCGCGTCTCGAGCCGGATCAATTGCGTCAGCACGCACTCGAACGCGGCGGGGCTGGCGGCGACGCGCGGGGGCGCGACTTTCGTCGAGGGAAGCGTGTCGAGCCCGGCGAGCGTGAATTCGTCGACCTCGCCCGGCACAGTCGCGGCGCTGGCGTTCATCTGTTCGGCGAGCGGGCGGGTGGCGAGATTCCAAGTGAATTCGCGCGTATCCTGGATGTTGGCGACCGAATCCTTCCAGCCGTTCGAGGAAAAGGCGAGGATCGGGGGGCGGTAGTTGAGCAGGTTGAAGAAACTGTAGGGCGCGAGATTGCGCACCCCCGACGCCGACACGCTGCCGATCCAGCCGATCGGGCGCGGTGCGACGATCGCGTTCAGGGGATCATGCGCGAGGCCGTGGCCGTTCGCGGGTTCGTAGAAATGCCATTCGGTCATGGCGCGATAACTGATATGGGTTGGACATGGACGCAACGCCGATCACGCCACCTGTTGCTGGCCCGGTCACCATCCGGCGCCACTCGCTCGCGACGCGGCTGTGGCACTGGGTGAACGCGGTCGCGATCTTCATCCTCATCGGGTCGGGGCTGGGGATCAGCAACGCGCACCCGCGGCTGTACTGGGGTCGCTATGGCGCGAATTTCGACGCGGCCTGGGCGACGCTGCCGCGGTTTCCGGCGTGGGTGACGATTCCGCAGAATTACAATCTCGCGATTTCGAGGCGTTGGCACCTGTTCTTCGCACTGGTGCTCGCGTTCGGATTGCTGGGTTACATGATCGCGAGCCTGATCAGCCGGCATTTTCAGCGCGATTTGCGGCTGCGCGCGGCGGATCTTAGCCCCGCGCATCTCGCCGCCGACGTGCGCGCGCACCTGCAGTTCCGGTTCCACGACGAGGCGCATCCGGGCGCGTACAATCCGTTGCAGAAACTGTCCTACGCAGGCGTCGTGTTCGTTGCGTTGCCGCTCGTCATCCTGACCGGGCTGGCGATGTCGCCGGGGATGGATGCGGCGTGGCCGTGGCTGCTCGACCTGTTCGGCGGGCGGCAGTCGGCGCGGTCGATCCATTTCATCACCATGGCGGCGATCACCGCGTTCGTGGTGGTGCATCTGGTGCTCGTCATCCTGGCGGGGTGGCGGCGCGAATTGTGGTCGATGATTTCGGGCAGATGGCGCATCGAGGGGACGATGGCGGACGCGCGCGCCGAGGTTCCGACGTCGACGCCGGCAGGCGCGGCCGCGCAGGAGGTGGGGCGATGATCCGGCGCCGGGGACTGATCGGTGCGCTGGCGGGCGGCGGCGCGGGGCTGCTGTTGTCGGGGTGCGACCGTGTGATCGCGCAGCCGCAGGTGCGCGACATCATCTTCAAGGGCGAGGACATGCACCGTGCGCTCCAGCGCGCGTTGATGAACCGCGACGCGCTCGCGCCCGAATTCTCCGCCGACCAGCGATCGCCCTATTTCCGCACCAACGGGACGCGCGATCCGGGGACGGCGGCGTATAACGCGCTTCGCGCCGGGCGCTTCGCCGACTGGCGGTTGCAGGTCGACGGGCTGGTTGCGCGGCCGCTCACTTTGTCGCTGAGCGACCTCGGCCAATTCCCGCAGCGCGCGCAGATCACGCGGCACGATTGCGTCGAGGGGTGGAGCGCGATCGGCAAGTGGCAGGGGCCGCGCCTGGGCGACGTGCTCAAACAGGCGGGGGTGCGTGACGCCGCGCGCTACGTCGTGTTCACCTGCGCCGATCTGTACGGCGGCGCGCCTTATTACGAGTCGGTCGACATGGTCGACGCGTTCCACCCGCAGACGATCCTTGCCTGGGCGCTGAACGACCGCTTCCTCGACGTCGGTCACGGCGCGCCGTGCCGGCTGCGCGTCGAGCGGCATCTGGGGTACAAGCACGCGAAATATCTGATGAAGGTCACCGCGGTCGATACGCTCGCCGGGATCGGCAAGGGGCAGGGCGGTTATTGGGAGGATAACGTCGATTACGATTGGTACGCGGGAATTTGACCGTTTCGCGCGTGTTGCTGGTGTCGCGCCCGACCATCCGGTAGCGGTCGCCGCATGACATTGATCGACGTATTCCTCCGCCGCGCGATCCGTCGCGGCGACCTGACCCTCATCAAACCCGACGGCTCGCGCACCCGCTTCGGCGCGCCCGACCCCGACCTCAAGCCCGTCACCTTCACGATCCATGCGGCAAGCGTGTACCGCGCGATCCTCGCCGACCCTGCGCTCGGGCTGGCGGAGGCGTTCATGGACGGGCGCGTGACGATTGAGGAAGGCGATATCCTCGACCTGCTGACGCTCGCCACCGCCAATTCGCGCTGGGAGAACGGGACCAACCATCTGGCGGCGAACCGCTGGCGCAGGCTCAAGGGGGTGTTCCGCCACCGCTTCCTGCGGTTGAACAAGGCGCTGGAGTCGAAGAAGAACGTCGCGCACCATTACGATCTGTCGGACCGGCTGTACGACCTCTTCCTCGACGCCGACAAGCAGTACAGCTGCGCTTACTATACCGACCGCGACAACACGCTCGAACAGGCGCAGGCCGACAAGAAGGCGCATATCGTCGCGAAACTGGCGATCGAGCCGGGAATGCGCGTGCTCGACATCGGGTGCGGCTGGGGCGGGATGGCGCTGTACATCCACGCGAAGACCGGGGCCGAGGTGCTGGGCATCACGCTGTCGGAGGAGCAGTTGAAGGTGGCGCAGCGCCGCGCCGCCGAAGCGGGGGTCGCCGACAAGGTGCGCTTCGAGCTGATCGACTATCGCGCGCTCAACCAGACGTTCGACCGCATCGTGTCGGTCGGCATGTTCGAGCATGTCGGGGTGCGCAATTTCCGCACCTATCTGGAGAAATGCCGCGACCTGCTGACGCCCAAGGGGGTGATGCTGCTCCACACGATCGGGCGTGCCGACGGGCCGGGCTTCACCGACCAGTTCACCGACAAATACATCTTCCCCGGCGGCTATATTCCGGGCCTGTCCGAGGTGCTGGAGGCGAACAACTATATCCGCTGGTTCGTCAGCGACGTGGAAGTGCTGCGGCTGCATTACGCCTATACGCTGCGCGACTGGTACGCGCGGACGGTCGCCAACCGCGACGCGATCGTCGCGCTCTACGACGAGCGGTTCTTCCGGATGTGGACCTATTATCTGGCCGGCGCGATCGTGTCGTTCACCAACGGACCGCTGGTCAATTTCCAGATCCAGTTCACCCGCGACCGCGACGCGCTGCCGCTGACGCGCGATTACATGGTCGAGGGGGAACAGCGGCTGCGGGGGTGAGGGGGCGTCGGGCTGCGGGCGTCTGCGCCGCGCAAAGGCTTGTCAGGGCGACAAGATCGCTTCACTGTCTAATGTATGTTAGGTTGGCGGCGAGTGACGCAGTAGATGACGCCCACGGCGCAGATCGAACTGGTGATGGCAAACATCCGCCACGGCATGGTGGTGTATGATCGCCACGAGACGATCCAGCTGATCAACCCGAAGGTCAGTCAGATCTTCGGGTTCGATGAGAGGCTGATCACCGTCGGGTCGAGCCTGGTCGACTATCTACGCTGCGTGGGGGCGACCGTCGGGTGGTCGCACGAGCGAACCGCACTGGTGATCGAAAACCACAGGTTGTGGCGTCAGCAGGGCGTACGCAAACAGTTCGACCATCATTTCGACGACGGCAAGATATTCGAGGTGACGTTCAGCCCGGCGGAGAATGACGCGTCAGTCCTGACCTTCGTTGACGTTACGCACGCGCGCGATTTGGAACGGGTGAGCGAGCGGCGCGCGCTGTTGACGACGCAAGCGGGCACAATGCTCGAACGGGTGGCGAGCATCTCGGCGCATAACCGTATCGTCGCGCTCAACGCCAGCATCGAGGCGGCGCGCATGGGCGGTGAGGGGCGGAGCTTCGCGGTGGTAGCGGACGAAGTGCGTAATCTGTCGCATCAGATGTCGGACGTCCTGTCGGACATCCGGCGGATCATCGACGCGTCGCTCGCCGCGAGCTGACGAAGCGGCTGTCTGGTTTGATGTCGGCGCCGCGCGAGTGGGCCTGAATTGATCCGGGGCGGCGGCGCCGGGGTGGACGCCGCCGCGCGCGCTCACCGCCCCTTGGGCGGGCCGCTGGTGGCTTGTGCCTTGGCGGCGGCGCGGGCGGCGGCGGCTTCCTGACCGTCGACGCGGCCGTCGTGGTTGAGGTCGTATTTTCCGAACACGTTCGCCATCAGCGCCTGGGATTCGGCTTCGCTGACCTTGCCGTCCTTGTTGGTGTCGGCGCGCGCCATGAACAGCGCGGCGATCTTCTTTGCTTGAGCCGGATCAAGCTTCTTGCCGCCCGAGACCTTCATGTTGCTCATCCGCGCGAGCACTTCGGCCTGGCTGAGGAAGCCGTCGTGGTTGGTGTCGGAGGCGGCGAATTCGCCGTCGAGCTTGGTCTCCGCGCTCTTGCGCGTCTCCTGCGCGGCGGCGGGTGCTGCCTGCAACAGCGCGGACGCGGGGAGGGCAATGGCGGCGAGGAACAAAGCGCGGGTCATCGTGACAGGTCTTTCCATGAGGAAACGGGCGCCGTGTTGGCGCCCGTCGTTTGTACGGCAGATGAACGCGCCCGCTTGCGGGGCGGGTTCGGCACGCGCGCGACGGACCTGCGCTGCACCCTCAACGGTTGCATGGTCGCGCGAGCGCGCATAGGGCGCGCGCGATCGTTTGCCCGCATCTGATTGCCCGCATTTAGGAGCATTACGCATGTCCGAGCCCGTCAAGAAAGTCGTCCTCGCTTATTCCGGCGGGTTGGACACCAGCGTGATCCTGAAATGGCTGCAGGAAACCTACGGCTGCGAGGTCGTCACCTTCACCGCCGATCTGGGGCAGGGCGAGGAGCTGGAGCCCGCGCGCGCCAAGGCCGAGCTGATGGGGGTCAAGCCTGAGCACATCTACATCGACGATTTGCGCGAGGAGTTCGTGCGCGATTTCGTCTTCCCGATGATGCGGGCGAACGCGCAATACGAGGGGCTGTATTTGCTTGGCACCTCGATCGCGCGGCCGTTGATCTCGAAGCGGCTGATCGAGATCGCGCGCGAGACGGGGGCGGACGCGGTGGCGCATGGCGCGACCGGCAAGGGCAACGACCAGGTGCGCTTCGAATTGTCGGCCTACGCGCTCGATCCCGACATCAAGGTGATCGCGCCGTGGCGCGAGTGGGACCTGAACAGTCGCACTAAGCTGATCGAATGGGCCGAAGCGCGGCAAGTGCCGATCCCGCACAACAAGCGCGGCGAGGCGCCGTTCTCGACCGATGCGAACCTGCTCCACACGTCATCCGAGGGGCTGGTGCTCGAGGATCCGTGGGACGAGGTGCCCGATTACGTCTTCTCGCGCACGGTCAACCCGGAGGACGCGCCCGACACGCCGGAGACGATCGAGATCGAGTTCGAGCGCGGCGACGGCGTCGCGCTGAACGGCGAGCGGATGACGCCGGCGACGCTGCTGGAGGCGCTCAATGAACTGGGGCGCAAGCACGGCATCGGGCGGCTCGATCTGGTCGAGAACCGCTTCGTCGGCATGAAGAGCCGCGGCATGTACGAGACGCCGGGGGGCACGATCTACCTCGAGGCGCACCGCGGGATCGAGGCGATCACGCTTGACCGCGGTGCCGCGCACCTGAAGGACGAGTTGATGCCGCGCTATGCCGAACTGATCTACAACGGCTTCTGGTTCTCGCCCGAGCGCGAGATGCTGCAGGCGGCGATCGATCTGAGCCAGGAGAAGGTGTCGGGCACCGTGCGGCTGAAGCTCTACAAGGGGCTGGCATCGGTGACGGGGCGCAAGTCGCCGAACACGCTGTATTCGGAAAAGGTCGTGACGTTCGAGGACGACCAGGGCGCGTACGACCAGCGCGATGCGGCGGGGTTCATCAAGTTGAATGCGCTCAGGCTGCGGTTGCTCGGGCGGCGTGATCGGTGAGCGGGGCCTGACCGGGGGGGTAGGCCCGGACGGGCTCACCGGTCGCGGCACGGGGGCGAACGACGCGTTAACCTTGTCACGGTAATGCGGGGGCATGACCGTTAGGGCTCACGGCTGGCGCGTCGACGCCGTGACGGCGATCGTTCTATCGACGGTGCTGTCGGCTGTTGGCGCGTGGCAGCATCGCCGCGACCTCGTCGACCTGCGACTGCCCGATGCCGACGACCTCATGCGCCTCCAACAGGTGCGCGACTGGTTGGCGGGGCAGCGATTTGCGGACCTCACGCAGCATCGGCTCGGGCCGGGTCCGGGGGTCGCCATGCATTGGACGCGACTTGCCGACCTGGGGCCGGCAGGATTGATCAAGTCGGCTTCACCGATCCTGGGGCGGCACATGGCGGAGGTGGTGGCCGTCACGATATGGCCGCCGCTGCTGCTCGCCGTTTCGCTGTTCCTGATCGCCCGGATCGCGCGAATGTTGCCCGGCGCCCCGCCTGGAACGGCGATGGTGGTCGCGGCGCTTGCATACCCGGCCTCCGGACTGTTTCTTCCCGGCCGGATCGACCATCACGCGCTTCAGATGGTGCTGATACTGGGAGCGGTGCTGGCACTGCTGTCGCGCGCGACCTTCGCGGCTGGCGCGGCGATCGGATTGGCCGCGGCGGGCAGCCTCACCGTGGGGATGGAAACGGTCCCGTTTTTCGGCGTGATCGGCGTCCTGATCGTCGTGGCGTGGATCGCGGGCAGTGTGGGGGCGAGCGGACGGTTGCTCGGGGTCGGGATCGGCACGATCACCGGTTTGCTGGCGGCGCGCCTGGTCTTTGCACCGTTGGCATGGGATTTCCCGGCCTGCGACGGTTTCGACGCCGCAAGCTGGCGAGCGGCGCTGTTTCTCGCGGCAGCCACCTGCCTGTTGGCGGCCACCAAACCGGCCGGGATCAAACCCCGCCTCGCGATCGCAGGCTTGATCGGCGCCGTAGCGCTGGCTGGCGCGCTGATCGTGTCGCCGACCTGTCGCTCCCCTTACGGAATGGTTGATCCGTTGGTCGCGCGTTGGTGGCTGGCCGGGGTGGCGGAGGCGCAGCCGCTGCTCCAAGCGACCCCGGCCGTCATGCTCGGACAGGCAGGGTTATTGCTCGCAGGGATCGCGGCGGGTGCGTGGTGGACGATGCGCACGCCTGACCGGTCGCGGTGGGGTGCCGTGCTGGCGGTGCAGACGGCTGCGTTCGCGCTCGCGCTCGTGCAATTGCGAGGCACCTACGTCGGCGCGCTGCTCGCGGCTCCTGCGTTGGCGGCGATGATTTCCGTGGCACGAACACGGGGTGCGATACCGCTCGTCACGGCATGGCTCGCGTCCGCGGGCGTGCTGTATCCGCTCGCCGCGCGCGCCTTCGAACAGCCGGTGGTGAGCGATCCGCGGGCCTGCGACCGTGTTGCCGCGGTCGACGCGCTGGCCGCCCTGCCGCCGATGCGAGTGCTCGCACCCGTCGACCTCGGCGCCGCGATCATCGCGCGAACGCATCACGTGGCGATTGCGGGTCCATACCACCGTAACACGACTGGCAATCGTGCCGCGCTGCTGGCCTTTCTGGGGCCGGGTGCGCGCGTGGGCGACGTCGTGACGGGGGTTTCCGCCGATGCAATCTTGTGGTGCGCGGGCACGCTCGGCGATCGACCTGCCCCACCGGGTTCGATCGGGGCAGGCGCGGTACCCCCGGGTTTTCACACCACGCCCGTGGCGGGCCATGGCTTGCTGTTATGGCCAAGCCGGGGCCGCTGATGCGGCATTGGTGGCAGACCGGTCGTTTCGCGGTGGCGATGATGGTGCTGGCGACGGTGCCGCTGTGGTGGCCGACCGTGCCGCCGCTGGTGGATCTGCCGGGCCATATCGGTCGATACAGCGTGCAGATCGACAACGGCGCGCACCCCTGGCTCGCGCAATGGTATCGCTTCCGCTGGCTGCTGGTCGGCAATCTGGGCGTCGATTTGCTGGTGCAGGCGCTCGGCCCGATCGTCGGGCTGGAATCTGCCGTGAAGCTGATCGTGATGACGATCCCGGCGCTGACTGTCGGTGCGATGCTCTGGATCGCGCGCGAAGCGCACGGCGAGGTGCCGGCGTCTGCATTGTTCGCGCTGCCGCTGTCCTATGCCTACCCGTTTCAGTTCGGGTTCGTGAATTACGCCTTGTCCGTCGCGCTCGCGTTGCTGGCCTGCGCATTGTGGCTCAGGTGGGACACGCCGCATCGGCGGATCGTCCGTGCGATCGTCTTCGTCCCGATCGGTGTGCTCGTGTGGCTCGCGCATGTGTTCGGATGGGGCATTCTCGGGCTCGTGGCGTTCTCTTTCCAGTTCGCGCGCCGCAGTGACCCGGCAGACCGCGGACCGGGCGCTGCATGGTACCGCGCTGCGGCGGGCGCGGCGGTCGACTGCCTTCCGTTGGCGTTTCCGATCATCCTCATGATCATCTGGCGCCGCGGGCAAGGGGAGGGGGGCGATACCGGGGACTGGTTCGACCTGCCCGCGAAGATCGGTTGGATCACCATGATCCTGCGCGACCGCTGGCAAGCCTGGGATATCGCGGGCGCGATCGTTCTGCTCCTGTTGCCGTACGCCGCGATGCGTCGTTCGTGGTCGGGATCGTCGTGGGCGCTGCTGGCTGCTGCTGCCCTACTCGGCGCGGCATTCGTGTTGTTGCCGCGCATCCTGTTCGGTTCCGCCTACGCCGACATGCGGCTCGCGCCCATCGTCGTCATATTCGCGATCCTGGCACTAAAGCCGCGGGCGCGAGGAGCGGGGGGCGTCGCGGCGGCGGCGCTGGTCTTCGTGGTCCTGCGCTTCGCGGGGAACGCGACGAGTTTCTGGCTCTACGACCAAAGCCACGAGCGGGAGCTCGAAGCGCTTCGACACGTCCCGGTCGGCGCGCGCCTGGTAAGTTTCGTCGGTGCGGAATGCCGTCCGTCGTGGGATACCGGCCGGATCGAGCATTTGCCGGCGATGGCGTTGGTCCGGCGTCACGCATTTTCGAACGACCAATGGTTGTTGGCCGGGTCTCAGTTGCTGACCGTCAACTATCCGGCCGTCATGTACCGCCACGATCCATCGCAAATAGTGACGGCGACGCGGTGCAGTAACGAGCCGGACTGGCGAACGATCGACGACAGCTTGCGTGATTTGCCACGCCGAAGCTTCGATTACGTGTGGCTGATCAGGCCGCCTCGTTTCGACCCTGCACGGGCAGCGGGTCTGACACCGCTTTGGCGCGCGGGCGACAGCGTCCTTTATCGGATCGATCGCGATTCCGCCTCTGCCCCCTTGCCGCTGGGGCGCTCCCCCCCGTAAGGCGGGAGGCATGGGTGCGGGGGCGCGGCAGTGGTGGCAGACGCGGTGGTTCGTCGTTCTGGCGGCGTTGATCGCGTGCGTGCCGTTGATCTGGCCCGACATTCCGCCGATCGTCGACCTGCCCGGGCACATGGGGCGCTACCGCGTCCAGCTCGATCGCGGCGCGCATGCGTGGCTGACCGACTGGTACACGTTCAAATGGTCGCTGATCGGTAACCTGGGCGTCGACCTGCTGATCGAGCCGCTGGCGCCGGTCATCGGGCTGGAGCCCGCGGTCAAGCTGATCGTGATGGCGATCCCCGCGCTGACGGTCGCGGGGTTCCTGTGGATCGCGCGCGAGGTGCAGGGGCGGATCCCCGCGACCGCGCTGTTCGCGCTGCCGCTCGCCTACGGATACCCGTTCCAGTTCGGCTTCGTGAATTTCGCACTGTCGATGGGGTTGGCGCTGTGCCTGTTCGCGCTGTGGCTGCGGATGGCGCGGCTGGGGCGGTTGCGACTGCGCGCCGCCGTCTTCGTGCCGCTGTCGTGCCTGTTGTGGGTATGCCACACGTTCGGCTGGGGCGTGCTGGGGGTGCTCGCCTTCTCCGCCGAGATGATCCGCCAGCACGACCTGAGGAAGGACCGCCAGTCGGGGCATTGGGTGGCGAGCTGGTTCCGCGCTGGTCTCGGCTGCGTGCCGCTCGCGCTGCCGATGGTGCTGATGGTCGCGTGGCGATCGGGCGCGGACGTCACCGGGCAGACCGCGGACTTCTTCTACTGGCGCACCAAGATCATGTGGGTGCTGATGGCGTTGCGCGACCGCTGGCTGTGGTTCGACGTCGCGAGCGTGGCGGTGATCTACCTGGTGCTCTTCAAGGCGCTGCGCGATCCCCGCATCACCTACTCGCGCCACCTGGGGCTGTCGGCGCTGTTCATGCTGGCGGTGTTCATCGTGCTGCCGCGGATCGTGTTTGGATCGGCCTATGCCGATATGCGGCTGGCGCCGTTCATGCTAGCGATCGCGGTGATCGCGATCCGCCCCAAGCCCGGGCAGTCGTTTCGTCACGCGAGCGTGCTGGCGGCGATCGGGCTCGCGTTCTTCCTGGTGCGGATCGCAGGCACGACGGTGAGCTTCGCGATGTTCGACCGCGATTACGACGAGGAGCTGGTCGCGCTCGACCATGTACCGGTCGGGGCGCGGTTGCTGTCGTTCGTCGGGCACAATTGCCACAACGACTGGCGGATGAGCCGGCTGGAGCATCTGCCCGCGCTCGCGCTCGAGCGGCGGCTCGCGTACACCGACGACCAATGGTCGATGGCGGGCGGCCAGTTGATGACGGTCAATTACGGCGCGGCGGGCGCTTATTCGCACGACCCGACGCAGATCGTGACGCCGGTGCGCTGCCGCGGCGAATGGTGGCGTCCGATCAACTTCGCGATCGGACGGCTGCCGCGGGATGCGTTCGACTATGTCTGGCTGATCCGCCCGCCCACGTGGAACCCGCGCTTCGCACCCGGGCTGGTGCCGGTGTGGCGATCGCCGACGAGCGCGTCGGTGTTGTTCCGCATCGATCACGCGGTGCCCGCGCCGATCGCGACCGACGAGGAGCTGGGCATCCCGCACTATGTCGTCGAGTTCATGCGGCGGCGGCGCGAGCGGTTGATCGCGAGCGGCGCGATCGGGAAATAGCCGCGCGGTTGCGGCGCGGGGTGATCAGCCGCGTTTGAACGGGGTCATCTGTTCGAGGAAATGCTGGTCGTGCTCGACCGCGGCACGCTCCCGCACGAGGAAGTCGGCGACCGCGCGGCGGAACCCCGCATCGGGGATGAAATGCGCCGACCAGGTGGGGACGGGCGAATAGCCGCGCGCGAGCTTGTGCTCGCCCTGCGCGCCGGCCTCGACGGTCTGCAATCCCCGCGCGATCGCGGCGTCGATCGCCTGGTAATAGCAGAGCTCGAAATGGAGAAAGGGCACGTCCTCGGTACAGCCCCAGTAGCGGCCGTAGAGCGCGGTCTCGCCGATCAGATTCAAGGCGCCCGCGATCGGCACGCCGTCGCGCTCGGCGAGGATCAGCAGCACGCGGTCGCCGAGCGCTTCGCCCAGCAGTGGGAAGAAGGCGCGTTTGAGATAGGGCGTCCCCCATTTGCGGCTGCCGGTGTCCTGGTAGAAGGTCCAGAACGCGTCCCATTCACGCCGGCCGATCTCGGCCCCGGTCAGGTGGCGGATCGTCAGCCCCTCGACCGCGGCGCTACGTTCCTTGCGGATCGCCTTGCGCTTGCGACTGGCGAGCGCGGCGAGGAGATCGTCGAACGTCGCGTAACCGTCGTTCTGCCAGTGGAACTGCGTCCCCTCGCGGATCAGCCAGCCCGCGGCCTCGAACAGGGGCAATTGGTCGGGCGCGACGAAGGTGGCGTGGGCGCTGGAAAGGTCGTGCTGGCGCGTGACCGCCTCGATCGCGGCGATCAGCGACGGTGCCGCCGAGGCGTCGCGCAGCAGCAGCCGCGGACCCGGAACGGGGGTGAAGGGGGCGGCGACCTGCAGCTTGGGGTAATAATCGCCGCCGGCGCGGGCCCAAGCATCGGCCCAGGCGTGGTCGAAGACGTATTCGCCCTGGCTGTGGCTCTTGGCGTAAGCGGGGGCGACCGCGATCGGCACATTGTCGTCGCCGTCGACGATCAGCGGGATCGGTTGCCAGCCGGTGCGCGGGCCGACGCTGCCCGAATCCTCCAGCGCTTTCAGAAAGGCGTGGCTGACGAACGGATTGGCGGTGCCCGCGCAGGCGTCCCACTGATCGGCGGGGATGGCGGCGACGCCGTCGGCGATCCGTGCGGTGATGGCAGTCATTGCGCGCCAAGATAGGGGCGGGCCGGGTTGAGGGAAAGGTGGCGGAGCGGCGACGCGCTGCCGGACCGGGTCACGACGTGAAAAGGGGCGACCGCTCGCGCGCGGCCGCCCCCTCCTGTTTCCGTTGCTCAACCCTGGCGGATCAGAGCGAGCGTTCGATCTCGACGATGGCGTCGACCTCGACCGCGGCGCCGAGCGGCAGGACCGCGACGCCGACCGCGGAGCGGGCGTGCTTGCCCGCGTCACCGAACAGCGCGGTCATCAGGTCGGACGCGCCGTTCGCAACCTTGGGCTGGTCGGTGAACTCGGGGGTCGAGTTGACGAACACGCCGAGCTTCACGATCCGCTTGACGTGTTGGAGGTTGCCGAGGTGCTGGCGGACCTGCGCGACGAGCATCAGGCCGCAGGCGCGTGCCGCCTCCTGACCCGCCTCGAGGCTGACGTCGTCGCCGAGCCGGCCGGTGATGATCTGCCCGTCCTTGAACGGCAGCTGGCCCGAGATGTGGAGCAGCCCGCCGGCCTCCACGACGGGCGTGTAGGAGGCGACGGGGGCGGCGGCCTGGGGCAGTTCGAGCCCGAGGTCGGCGAGTTTGCGGTCGATCTGATCGGTCATGGGCTGCGGATTGGGCGCGGTGACCCGAGAGGTCAAGAGGTGGCGAGCGCCTCGACTGGCGGGGCAGGCTCGGCGGCGGCGAAGCGCGCCTCGATCCACGCCTGACCCTCCTGCCAATCGTCGATGCGCGCGTGCGCGGCGGGCGCGGGGGCGATGCCGGCGGCGAGTTGCGGTTCGGACACCATGTGAAGGCGCCAGACTTCGGGGGCGTGCTCGGCGACCGACTGGTGGTGGACGGGCAGGTCGTCGACGAACACCGCGACTGAGGGCGCGTATTCGGCGACGAGCGCGGCGACGGGCGCGCCCTTGCCGCCCTGATTGCAGACGACGCGGTGCTCGATGCCGAAGGCGGCGAGCTGTTCGACGCGGTGCGTCTGGCACTGGTCCTGCAGATTGGTGAGGATGACGACGTCGGCCTGTTGGGCAATCGCCGCGATCGCCTCGCGCGCGTGGGGGACGATCGTCTGGCGGTGCATCTGATCGGGGAAGAAGCCGTGAAGGAAGCCGAACATCTCCTCCTGCGTGAGCGGTTCGCCCGAGCGACGGCGCATGTTCTTCGCGAGCTCCCACGAGCCGAAGGAGAAGTCGACGTCGTGTGCCTCGTCCAGCCAGTCGGCGAAATGGCGGACCATGTGGACGAGAACCTCGTCGCAATCGGTGATGAGGAGGGGACGGGTCATGAATGCTCCAGCGTCGCGCGCGCGGCGACCAATGCCTCGGGGCGGACATCGAGTTCGTGCGCGCAGGCGATCAGATCGGGTTCGTAACTCTCGAGATAGGTGAGCACCGCGGCGAGCACCGCGGGCTCGCCCAGCCGCTCGCGCAGGTCGCCGGGAGCGAGGCCCGTCAGCGTCAGCAGCCGCCCGGCGCGATCGTCGTCCGACAAAACCCATGCGAGCGCGGAGAGCGCGAGCGCGGCGGCGGCGTCGGGATGGGCCGCGTTCCTATTTGTCAGCGGCTCACGCATTGCCTATCTCTCAGGAGGTACGATGGGGGTGAATGATCGCGTGGCAAAAAGGGTGCTCGTTGTCGAGGACAACGAACTGAACCTGAAGCTGTTCTGCGACCTCTTGCGCGCGCATGACTTCGCCGCCGAGGCGGTGCGCGACGGGCGCGAGGCGGTGGCGCGCGCGCGCGAGGTGATGCCCGACCTGATCATCATGGACATACAGATGCCGCACGTGACGGGGTACGAGCTGATCCTGGAATTGAAGGCGGACGAGGCGCTGCGCCACATACCGGTGATGGCGGTGACCGCTTATTCGGGGCGCGACGACGAGGAGCGCATCCGCGCGGCGGGGGCGGACGCCTATGTGTCGAAACCGATCAGCCTCGCGCGGTTCATGCAGGCGGTGGGGGCGTTGGTTTAGGGCAGGGAAGCCCTCTCCAAAGCGGGGAGAGGGGGTGATCCAGGCGTTGCACTCTGCGAGGCACATGCCCCTCACCCAACCCTCTCCCCGGAGGGGAGAGGGCTTTTTCACGCACACGGCAAAAACCGCGGTGAATCGCTCCACCGCGGTTTTCGAAACCCGAACGCAATCGACCGGCGGCGCGGGGCCGCCCGTTGCGATTACTTGATCTTCGCTTCCTTGAAGTCGACGTGCTTGCGCACGACGGGGTCGTACTTGCGGAAGGTCAGCTTCTCGGTCTGGGTACGCGGATTCTTCTTGGTCACGTAGAAGAACCCGGTGTCGGCCGAGCTGACGAGCTTGATCTTGACGGTGGTCGGCTTTGCCATGACCGTATCCTGTGCGCGAATAGAAAACAAAAAGCGGCGAGGCGTGCCCGCTGGGCTGCCTTGCCGCGTCTGGTGAGGGCGAATGACGGATTCGTGACCCCAAGTCAAGGCGCCTGCGCCACCTTGCATCGCACCGCGCGCATTTAGCCGCGTGTTAACCGTGCGACGCGCATGATGCACGCCAGCGACAGGAGAGGCCGGGCATGGAGACGGGGCGAGACGAAGCGGGCGGAATGGCCGCGATCAGGGCCGATCTGGCGCGGCGCGTCGCGGCGATCGAGTGGCGCAGCGGACCCGCGAAACTGGCGGGCGAGGTCGACCAGATCCGCCGCGTGGCGCGCGCGCACGGAATGCTGCCCGCGTTGGCGGTCGCGCAGCAACTGGAACGCGCGCTGGCACGGGGCGATCACGGGCCGATCGTCCATGCCTGGCTGGCGATGCTGGGTGAGGCGGTGCTCTGCGAGCGTCAGGACGCGGCGGCATCGGATAGTTTCGCGGCGGCGTGCCAGGTTCGTTTCGCGGCGTGAGGCACGCGGGCTGACGCGGTGGACGCGTTGATGGCGGCGATCGTGCTGGGCGCGATCTGCCAGATATCCGACAAGACGCCGTGGCTGGCGGCGATCTTCGCCGACCGGTTCCGTTCGCCGGCGCTGGTGATGCTGGCGGCGGTGCTGGCGCTCACCTTCAACTACGCGATCGGGGTGGCGGCGGGGCTGGCGGTGACCGCGCTGCTGACGCCCGAGGCGCGGTTGCTGCTGCTGGCGCTCGCGCTGGTCCTCGCGGGCGCGGGAACGGGGTTCCGGTTGAAGCGGCCCGACGCACTGGAGGGATGGCGGACGGGTGCGGCGTTCACCAGCATCGCGGGGCTTGCGATCATGGCGTTCGGCGACCGGATGCAGTTCGTCGTCGCCGCGCTCGCCGGGCGCAGCACGTTGCCGTGGGCGGCGATGGTCGGCGCGGTGATCGGTGGCGCAGCGGTCAACGCCGTCGCGGTGGCGCTGGGCGAGGCGGCGTGGCTACGCCTGCCGCTCAGGCCGCTGCGGATCGCGGCGGCGGCGATCCTGCTGATCGCTGGGGTGGTGATCGCGTTGAACGCGTTGCGGCTGGTCTAGCGGGAGCGTTTTGTGCGCGCGTCCGTTGTGGAGGCGAAATCAACCCATCACCGGAGACCCAGCGCCGTGGCCGATATCGACCCCAAGCTCGCCACCCCGACCGACCTCGCCCGCAACGACACGATGACCGCGGCCGACGCGCTGAACGTCGCGCTGGCGGATTGTTTCGCGATCTACCTCAAGACCAAGAACTTCCACTGGCACGTGTCGGGGCCGCATTTCCGCGATTATCACCTGATGCTCGACGATCAGGCGGCGCAGATCCTGGGCGTGACCGACGCGATCGCGGAGCGCGTGCGCAAGACCGGCAACACCACGCTGCGCTCGATCGGCGACATCAGCCGGCGCCAGCAGGTGGCCGACAACGATCGCGAGTTCGTCTCGCCCGACGACATGCTGGCCGAATTGCGCGAGGATAATCTGAAGCTGGTCGAGGCACTGCGCCGCGCGCGCGAGAAGGCCGAGGAAGCCAAGGATACCGCGACCTCCAGCCTCGCCGACGACTGGATCGATCAGGCCGAGGAGCGCGCGTGGTTCCTGTTCGAGGCGAGCCGCAAGGGCTGAGGCGTCGCCGCCGGCTAGCGTGCGCGTGCCGGGCCGAGCGTCAGCAGCCAGACGTCGGGCGGGGCGCGCCAGCGGACGGGCACGTCGCTGGTGCCGAGCCCGGCGGTGACGAGCACCTGATGGCCGTGGTCACGCACCAGCCCGCACAGGAAACGGCGGTGCGTGCGCAGCGGCAGGACCGGCGGACCGATCACGGGCAGGCGAACCTGCCCGCAATGCGTGTGCC
This sequence comes from Sphingomonas citricola, assembly GCF_019429535.1. Taxonomy (GTDB): domain Bacteria; phylum Pseudomonadota; class Alphaproteobacteria; order Sphingomonadales; family Sphingomonadaceae; genus Sphingomonas; species Sphingomonas citricola. The sequence goes on from NZ_JAHXZM010000001.1 coordinate 301,980, forward strand.
CCGCGATCATGAAGGGCGCGTTCGCGGGCAGCTTGGTCGCGAGATCGGGCGAGTGGGTGAGGATGATCGCGGCGCCACCCGCGCGCCGCAGCCCCGCCATCGTCGCGGGAACGTCGTCGGCGTGGCTGTAATCGTCGTCGACCCCGCCGATCGCGAGCGGCCCCCGGCGAAGCGCGCGATTGGCGAGCACGGTGACCCCCGCCCGGGTCAGCGCGCTGCGGACCGCGGCGATGCTGGTGCCGTGGTCGTGATTGCCCGGCACCGCGACGACGCCCATCGGCGCGCGCAGCCGTGACAGTGCGGCGGTGAGCGGGCGCGCGACCCGCCGCGCGTCGTCGGCGCCGTAACCGTTGATGAAATCGCCCGCGATCAGCACGAGATCGGGGTGGAGCGCGTTCACCTGCGCGACGATGCGCGTCAGCCGCGCGCTGTCCATCGCGAGGCTGCCGAGGTGGATGTCGCTCATCACCGCGACGCTGACTGGCGCGGCGCCCGCGGGCCAGTCGCCGAGTTCGATCGTCTCGTGCCGGACGACGGGATCGGCGCGCGCGTTCCACACGCCGATCGCGAAGGCCGCGACGCCCGACAGGATGACGGCAGCGAGGAGGAGCAGGAGGCGGCGGCGCATCGCACGGGGTGTGTAGACGGCGGATACGCGTATGCAAGCGCGCGGGGGAGCAGGGCCGGGCGCGTGCCGGCGCGGTATCACGGTGCGTGTGAGATGTTGAATTTCTCACCAAGTGGCCGAACGCTGACGCACATAAACCCGATCCAATCCGGCCGGCATCGCGCAATCGGGCGGCGTCCCTGCCGCCGTCGATCCGCCGGTCTTCGCGCAGGAGGCGCGGCGTGCGCGACGGTGAGGGTTTCTGCACAAGCGAGCATGGCGGCGGTCAGGTCAAGTAGATGACGACGTTTCGCGACCGATCCCGCACGCGGTGGCGGGCGTGATCATGCTCGATCGCCGCAGGGCTGAAAGGGGGGGGGGGGCGGGAAGGCGGATCGCGCGTCATACGGACGGGCGAGGTGCGGTCGGTGCGGCGCGGCTCAGCGCGCATTGTCGATCCAGTTCTGCGGAACCGGCTGCCCCTTTGCGGCGACGATCGCGATCGCGGCGCGCAGGTGCTGCTTGGCCTCGTCGCGGCGACCGAGGGATTGCAGCATCGCGGCGGCGTTGACGCGGCTATTGGCGTCGCCGGGATCGAGGCGTGCCGCCTGCTGAAAACGTTCGAGTGCCTCTGCCTGGTCGTTGCGATGCCACGCCGCCGACGCGAGCGTGCGAACCGCGCTGGCCTGTTCGTCGACGGGAAGCAAATCGGTCGCGACGAGGGTTTCCAGCGCGGCATGACGGCGCTCGCCGTCGTTCGTCATGTCAGCCAGCCGATATTGATACTGGCCGATCGCGAACCGTTCCTCTCCCGTCAGGTCGGGAAGCGCAGCCGTTCGCGCAGCCGCGGTGCTTGCCTGTGCGATCTTGCCGGCGGCGATCAGTTTCTGCACTCCGGCAAGCGCGCAGGCGACGGGTTTGCGCAACACCGCGCCGTCGGCCCGGCAGAATTTCCAGAATATCGTGCGCTGATCCTTGTAGGGGTCCATGCCGCTGCCCGGCGTGAACCCGTTCAGGCTCGTCCTCGTCGCCAGCAGCGGGTTGTTCTGGGTCGAATGGCGCGGGATGCGCGAGCCGACGATGATGGTCTTTCGCTGATTGGCGAGGTCCGGCGCGTCCGGGTCGGGTGCGGCGACCACGACGATGTCCTCGCCCCGCCGATCGGGCGCGGGCGGTGCCGGTACGGACGCGCCGGAAGGCTGCTGCGCGGCCGCAATCGTCGCGAAGCAGCACGCGGAACACGTTGCGAGAAGACCCAGCCGCATCATTCGCTCTCTCCCGAGTCACGCCATGCGCGCGCTTCCCCGATGCATGATGCCGCACCGACAGGCCGTGCGCAATGCGCGCCCGACGCCGACGCTATCGATCCGACCGGCGCGCGGGAGCCGCGGCGCGTGCCGGTCGTTGGGGGCTGATGCACGCCTTCGCGCAGCTTCTCGATTCGTTGATCTACACCCGGTCGCGCAACGCCAAGTTGAAGCTGATCGGGGATTATCTGCGCGTGACGCCCGATCCCGATCGCGGCTGGGCGATGGCGGCGCTGACGGGCGATCTCGACCTGCCGGGCGTCAAGCCGGCGCTGTTGCGCGCGTTGATCGAGGAGCGGTTCGATCCCGTCCTGTTCCGCATGAGCCGCGACTATGTCGGCGACACCGCGGAGACGATCGCGCTTTTGTGGCCCGAGCCCGCGGGCGTGGTCGATGCAGCGCCGCTGTCGGTGTCGGCGGTGGTCGATGCGCTGCGGCATCTGTCGCGATCGGACGCGGGCGGGGTGCTGGCGGGGATGCTCGACCGGCTGGACGCGGAGGAACGGTTCGCCCTGCTCAAGATGGCGACAGGGTCGCTGCGCGTCGGGGTGTCGTCGCGGCTGGCGAAACAGGCGCTGGCGGACGCGTTCGGGCTCGACGTCGACGCGGTCGAGGAGGTGTGGCACGGGCTCGACGCGCCGTATCCGACGCTGTTCGCCTGGGCCGAGGGGACGGGGGAGCAGCCGACGCCCGCCGACGTGCCGGTGTTCCGCCCGTTCATGCTGGCGCATCCGCTGGAGGATTTGCGCGTCGATCTGTCCGATTATGTCGCGGAGTGGAAGTGGGACGGGATCCGCGTCCAGCTGGTCCATGTCGTCGATGCCGGCGGGGACGGCGAGACACGGCTGTACAGCCGCACCGGCGACGACGTGACGCGTGCCTTTCCCGATGTCGCGGCGGCGTTCCGGACGCCCGGCGTGCTCGACGGCGAATTGATGGTGAAGGGCGACGTGCAGGGCGGCACGCTCGAAGACGGCGGCGGGGCGGCGAGTTTCAACGCGCTCCAGCAGCGGCTCGGGCGCAAGCAGGTGTCGGCGAAGATGCTGGAAGAAAGCCCGGCGTTCGTGCGGTTGTACGACATCCTGTTCGACGGCGCGGAGGACCTGCGGCAGCTGGGCTGGAGCGAGCGGCGCACGCGGCTGGAGGCGTTCGTGGGCGCGCTCGACCCCGATCGGTTCGATCTGTCGGCGGTGGTCGAGGCGGCGGATTTCACCGCGCTGGAGGCGATCCGCATGGGCGCGCGCGACGCCGCGATCGAGGGCATGATGCTCAAGCGCCGCGACGCGCCCTATGTCGCGGGGCGGCGCGCGGGGTTGTGGTACAAGTGGAAGCGCGATCCGCTGACCGCGGATTGCGTGATGATGTACGCGCAGCGCGGCAACGGGCGGCGATCGTCCTATTACAGCGATTACACGTTCGGCTGCTGGACCGGCGGTGCGGCGGGCGAGGGTGAATTGCTGCCGGTCGGCAAGGCGTATCAGGGGATCACCGACGAGGAGTTGCGCCAGCTCGACCGGTTCGTGCGGCACCACACCACCAACCGGTTCGGGCCGGTCCGCGAGGTCGAGCGGTCGCTGGTGCTGGAGATCGCGTTTGATTCGATCCACGAATCGAAACGGCACAAATCGGGGCTGGCGATGCGCTTTCCCCGGATCGCGCGCATCCGCACCGACAAGCCCGCGCACGAGGCGGACACGATCGAGGGACTGCGCAAGCTCGTTACGTGATTTGCGTGGAGGTGACGACCGGTTCGTTAACCTGTCGCGGATAGTCAGGGCGCATGACCTATTTCCTCGCGCTTCTTCGTAACAACCGCGGTGCGACCGCGATCGAATATGGCCTGATCGCGGCGTTGATCGCGGTGGCCGCGATCGTGGCGATGCAGGGACTGGGCAATCAGTTGCAGACCACCTTCACCAAGGCGCAGACCAAGATGCGCGACGGCACCGCCAAGGCCGTCTGACGGAGAGCGACGCGCGGGCGCGCGCCCGGAAACGCGCGCGATCACATACGCGATGACGCGCGGCGCGGGCGGTGGCACGGTGGGAGCTGTGACGCCGTTCGCCCTCGCCGCTGTGCTGATGATCGCCTCGGGCTCGGTCCACGCGGTCGTCAATGCGATCATCAAGAGCGGGCGCGACAAGATGGCGTCGCGCGCGCTGACCGATGGCGCGAGTGCGGTGATCCTGTTGCCCGCGCTGCCCTTCGTCGCCTGGCCCGCGGGTGCGGGGTGGTGGCTGGCGGCGAGCGTCGCGACGCATCTGGTCTATCTCTACGCGTTGGTGCGCGCGTACGAGACCGCGGACCTGAGCGCGGCCTATCCGATCCTGCGCGGCACCGCGCCCGTCGTGACCGCGATCGTGACGATCGTGGCGCTGGGCGACGCCGTTCGGGGAGCGCAGGTCGCGGGAATCGCGATCATCGGCGCCGCGATGCTGCTGCTCGTCGCGGGGCGGCACCTGTCGCGCGGTGCGCTCGGCTGGTCGCTGCTGACCGGGGTGATGATCGCGGCCTATACCGTGATCGACGCGCACGGGGTGCGCGCGGCACCGACGCGGTCGGGCTATATCGTGTGGCTGTTCGTCGCAATGGGGCTGGGCGTCGCGGGCATGTTCGCGATCGCGTCGCGCGGGGCGATCGTCGCGGCGATCGCGCCGCAGTGGCGCGCGGGCGCGGTGGCGGGGGCGCTGTCGATTGTGACCTACTGCGCGGCGCTCTTAGCGCTCGCGACCGGGCCGACCGCGCCGCTCGCCGCGCTCCGCGAGACGGGGATGGTCACCGCAATGCTGATCGGGGTGTTCGCGCTGGGCGAGCCACTGACCATGCATCGCGTCGCGGCGGTCGCGTCGATCGTGGGCGGGGCGGCGCTGATCCTGCTGGGATGAGCACCGCGCGCGCGGTCAGGCGAAATCGCCGAGCTGGTCGGCCTCGGCATCGGGCAGGCCGGAGGGATCGTCGTCCATCGGCGGCTGTTCGGGATGCGCGATCGGATCGGCCTCGGTCGGGGTGACGCCGGTCTGGTCGGGATCGCGCTCGCCGTGATCGGGGAGGGGGTCGGGTGCGCTCGCCATCGTACTGCTCTCCTGATTGTCGCGTGGTGAACGCGCAGGAAGCGTGGAAGGTTACGCGCCGGTGTGTTCGGGGCTGTGCTCGGACTTTGGTTCGAGGTCGTGAGTACCGGCCTCGGGGGCGTATTCGGGCTGGCCGAGGCGGCGGACGTCGAGCGCGGTGATGCCGATCAGCGTGACGGTGCCGAAACGGCGATCGCCCTCGACGACGATCCCCTCGACCGTCTGGCGTAGCGCGGTCCAGGGAAGCGCCTGAGCGATCGCGCGCGCGCCGCGCAGCCGGATCGCGAGCACGCCGCCGCGCGCGTCGATCGCGAGGCCTGCGCGCCCGTCGTTCGAGACGAGCGCGTCGATCGCGGCGAAGGCGACGTTCGTCTCGGCGATCGCGTCGATCACCTCGTCGGGGGAGCGCAGCAGGCGGTTGGTGCGGCCGAATCGCAGCATCACGCCGCGCCTCGCAGATGAGGGATCACTGCGCGCCGTCACCCCGGTCGGGCGACACCGCGTCCATCAGCGGACGCAGGCCGTTCAGGTCGTAGCCCGCGCCCGCGCCCTTGGCGACGAGGTCGTCCTGATCCTCACCGAGCCCCGCGGCGGCGATCGCCCAGAGATTGCACGAGCGCGTGCCCGAGCGACAGTAAGCGAGCACCGGGCCGTTCGCCTGATGCATCGCGTCGATCATCGCGGCGACCTGCGGGTGTGAGAATCCGGCGTGGGTGACGGGGATCGCGGTGTAGGCGAGCCCGGCGTCCTCAGCCGCGGCGCGGATCGCGTCGCCCGACGGCTGGCCGGCTTCCTCGCCATCGGGGCGGTTGTTGACGATCGCGGCAAAGCCCGCGGCCTTGATCGCGGGGATGTCGGCGGGGTCGATCTGGGGCGAGACGGCGATGCGCGCGTCGATGCGGCGGATGTCCATGCGCGGGGCGATAGGCGATGGCGGGGCAGGCGTCACGGGGGTGCGTGGGGGGCAGGTGAGGAAATGACCGCGTGTGTGACTTTTCGCCCCCGCCGCGCCCGCGCCGGCGCGGTCGATGTGCCCGACGCTCACCCCTGGTCGCGGATGACCTCGAGGAAGGCGTCGCCGTAGGCGTCGAGCTTGCGCTGGCCGATGCCGGTGATGCGCCCGAGCGCCCAGGCGTCGCGCGGGCGCGCCTCGGCCATCTCGCGCAGCACCGAATCGTGGAAGATGACGTAGGGGGGCACGCCCTGTTCCTTGGCGAGATCGCGGCGGCGCGCGCGCAGTGCCTCGAACAGCGGATCGTCGGTCGGGTTGGCGGTGCCCGAGCCGGCGCCGCGGCGGCGTTTCGGGCGCGCGGGCGCTTCGAGCAGCGCGACGTCGGCCTCGCCTTTCAGGATCGCACGCGCGCCGGGGCCGAATTCGAGCCCGCCGTGTTCGTTGGTGCGCAGCGCGTCGCGCAGCAGGAGGGCGCGCCCGACGGGTTTGAGGAGCGCGGCGTCGTCGCCGTCGACGATGCCCCAGACCGATAGCTGCTCGTGCCCGTTCATCAGGCTGCGCTCGCTCGACTTCGCGGTCAGCACGCTCTCGATATAGCCCATGCCGAACATCTGGCCGGTGCGGAACACCGCCGAGAGATATTTGCGCGCGACCTCGGTCGCGTCGGTCGAGCGCGGGGGGGAGAGGCAATTGTCGCAATTGCCGCAGGTGGGCGGCGGGTTCTCGCCGAAGTGGCGCAGGAGGATCGCGCGGCGGCAGCCCGCGGTCTCGACCAGCGCGCCGAGGCTGGCGAGGCGCTGACGCTCGCCCGCGTGCCGCTCTGGCTCCATTTCGGCGATGCGTTGCCGCGCGCGCGCGAAATCCTCCGCGCCCCAGAACATATGCGCGACCGACGGGTCGCCGTCTCGGCCCGCGCGGCCGGTTTCCTGGTAATAGGCCTCGATCGACTTGGGCAGTCCGGCGTGCGCGACGAAGCGGACGTCGGGCTTGTCGATGCCCATGCCGAACGCGACGGTCGCGCACATCACCATGTCCTCCGACGCGACGAAATCGCGCTGGTTCTTCGCGCGGATCGCGGGGTCGAGGCCGGCGTGATAGGCGCGCGTCGGGCGGCCGGTGGCGGCGAGCGCGGCGGCCATCTTCTCGGTCGCGGCGCGCGTCTGGACGTAGACGATGCCGGGGCCGCGCGTGTCGCGCACCACGTCGGCGATCTGGCGGGTGAGATTGTCCTTCGGCTGGATCGTGTAGCGGATGTTGGGGCGGTCGAAGCCCGCGACGATCATCCCCTCGGCCGGGATGCCGAGCTGTTCGAGGATGTCGGCGCGGGTGTGCGCGTCGGCGGTCGCGGTGAGCGCGAGGCGCGGCACGTCGGGAAAGCTGTCGAGCAGCGGGCGCAAGAGGCGGTAGTCGGGGCGGAAATCGTGCCCCCACTCGCTGACGCAGTGCGCCTCGTCGATCGCGAACAATGCGAGCGGCGCAGCGGAGAGCAGGTCGCGGAAGCTCGCGTTCGAGGCGCGTTCGGGGGCGACGTAGAGCAGGTCGAGCTGGCCGTCGCGGAACCGCTGCATCGTCTCGGCGCGGTTTTCGTCGACGCTGGTGAGCGTCGCAGCGGTGAGGCCGACGGCTTGCGCGGCGCGCAATTGGTCGTGCATCAGTGCGATCAGCGGCGACACGACGACGCAGGTGCCCGGCAGCATCGCGGCGGGAAGCTGGTAGGTCAGCGACTTGCCCGCGCCCGTCGGCATGACGGCGAGCGTGCGTTGTCCGGCGAGCGTGCGGTCGACCACCTGCCGCTGGACGCCGCGGAAGTCGGGAAAGCCGAAGATGCGCTGTAATTCGGTCCGGGGATCGTTCACCCGGTCCCTATCGGTATTGCGGGTCTTTCGCGCAACAGGCGAGCGGGGCGGGGCGTTGGGCCTCGCGACGAAGCGGGCGTGCGCCCGCGACCAATGGAGCCGACATGAAGAGCGTGATCGACAACAAGGCCGAGCAGGAATTCGAGCTGACCGTGGACGGATATCGCGCGGTCGCGGCGTATCAGCTGGAGGGGGACACGATCGTCTTCACCCATACCGAGGTGCCGGCGGAGATCGAGGGGCGCGGGGTCGCGTCGAAGCTGATCCAGGCGGCGCTCGATTCGGCGCGCGACCGCGGATTGAAGGTGGTGCCGCAATGCCGCTTCGTGCGGGCGTATATGGAGAAGCACCCCGAGACGCGCGACATGCTGGGGTAAGCGCGCGTCCCCCCTCCCGCGGACGGGAGGGGAAACGCGGCGCGGGCGGTTACTTGCCCGTCTTGGCCGGTGCCGCGGGCTTCGCGGAGGGGGCCGCGGGAACCGTGCCGTCGCTGACCGGGACCGCGCCGCCGTCGGCCGCGATGCGCGAACCGTCGGCATTCAGGCCCAGGTCCTTCAGCAGCGGGGCGACCTGCGGGTCGGCACCGTTGAAGGCGCGGAACATCGGCGCGTAATCCATCGTGTGACCCTTCGACAGGATCATGTCGCGGAAACGCTGGCCGTTGGCGCGCGTCATGCCGCCGTTCTGCTCGAACCAGTTGAACGCGTTCGCGCTCAGCATCTTGGTCCAGCTGTAGGCGTAATAGCCCGCCGAGTAGCCGTTGCCCCAGATGTGGAGGAAATAGGGCGAGCGGTAGCGCGGCGGCACGTCGGCGACGTCGAGCCCGGTGGCGGCGAGCGCCTGTTGCTCGAACTGGTCGGCGTTCTGCTTGCCCTGCGCAGCGGTCAGCGAGTGCCAGCTCATGTCCATCTCGGCCGCGGCGAGCGCCTCGCCGAACGAGTACCCTGAGTTGAACGTACCCGCGCGCTTAATCTTGTCGACGAGTGCCTGCGGGATCACCGCGCCGGTCTTGTAATTGACCGCATAGTGCGGGAGCACCTTGGGATCGAGCGCCCAGTGTTCGTTGAACTGCGACGGAAATTCGACGAAGTCGCGCGCGGTGTTGGTGCCCGAGACGCTGGGATAGGTCTGGTTGGCGAACAGGCCGTGCAGCGCGTGGCCGAATTCGTGGAACATCGTCGTCACATCGTCGAAGCTGATCAGCGCGGGCTGGCCCGCCGACGGCTTGGTGAAGTTGGCGACGTTGTAGATGACGGGCTTGGTGCCGTTCAGCCGCGACTGGTTGACGAAGTTCGACATCCACGCGCCGCCGTTCTTGTTGTCGCGCTTCCAATAGTCGAAATACATCAGGCCGACGACTGCGCCATTTTCCTCGGTCACTTCGTAGACCATCACGTCATTCTGATAGACGGGGATGTCGGTGCGACGCTTGAAGTTCAGGCCGTAGAGCTGGTTGGCGGCGTAGAACACGCCGTCGGTCAGCACCTTGTTGATCTCGAAATAGGGCTTCAGCTCGTCCTGGTTGAGGTCGTACTTCGCCTTGCGGACCTGTTCGGAATAGAAGTCCCAGTCCCAGGGCTTGAGCTGAAAATTGCCGCCGGTCGCCTTGATCTGCGCCTGGAGCTCGGCGGCCTCGCGGCGCTGCTCGGCGGCGACCGGGGTTCCGAGCTGCTGCATGAAGCCGAGCGCGGTCTTGGGATTCTTCGCCATCTGGTCCTGGAGGACGTAATCGGCCCAGGTCGGGAAGCCGAGCAGCTTCGCCTTCTGCGCGCGGAGCAACGCGATCTGCGCGATCGTGTCGCGCGTGTCGTTGGCGTCGCCGCGGCTGGCGCGGGTCCAGCTCGCGTTGAACAGCGCCTCGCGCGTCGCGCGGTCCTTCATGGTGGCGAGTTCGGGCTGCTGGGTCGTGTTCTGGAGCGTCAGCACGTACTTGCCCGCCATTCCGCGCGCCTTGGCGGCATCGGCGGCGGCGGCGATCTCCGCGTCGGACAGACCGGCGAGCTTCGCCTTGTCGTCAACGACGAGCGCGCCTGCCTTGGCGGCGGCGAGCAGCTTCTGCTGGAACGCGGTTTCCAGCGTCGAGAGCTGGCTGTTGTACTGGCTGAGCGTCTGCTTGTCAGCCGCCGAGAGCTGCGCGCCGGCGCGGACCATGCCTTCGTAGGTGAGCGTCAGGACCTGCAACTGCTCGGGGTCGAGGCGGAGCGACTGGCGCTGGTCGTAGAGCGTCTTCACGCGCGCGAAGAGCGCGGGGTCGAGGTTGATCGCGTCCTGATGCGCGGCGAACTTCGGCGCGAGATCGGCCTGCGTCTTTTGCAAGGTATCGTCGGTGTTCGCGCCGACGACGCCGTAGAACGCCATGCTGGCGCGTTCGAGCAGGCGGCCTGAGCGCTCCATCGCGGCGATCGTGTTCTCGAACGTCGGGGCCGAGCGGGCGCGGGTGATCGCGTTGATCTCGGCGCGCTGCTGCGCCATCCCGGCAAGCAGCGCGGGCGCGTAGTCGGTGCTCTTGATACGGTCGAACGGCGGCGCCTGGAGCGGCAGGGTGCTGACTGCCGCGAACGGGTTGGACGCGGGCAGCGTGGTGTTCGCGGACGCAGCGGCAGGGGCGGGCGTCGTCTGGGCGATCGCGGTGGTCGACATCAGGGTCATCAGGGCAGTGGCAGCGAGAAGACGCATCGTGGTTCCTCTTGGGGCGTGTATGGTGCGCGTGATGCACCCGGGGGCGGCGGGCTTCAAGGGCGTGCGCGACGTGGCCGGGCGATTAGGGCAAGGCGGCTGACGGCGCGGTGAACGCGGCGGCTCCGCCCGGCGGGGCGCGTTTGGCGGGTGGGCGTCACGCCGCCTCGGCCTCGGCCTCCTCGCGCTCGTTCGCCTGCCGCTCCCACATTTCCGCGTAGAGCCCGCCGCGGCGGAGCAGTTCGGCATGGGTGCCGCGCTCGACGATCTGCCCGGCCTCGAGCACGACGATCTGGTCGGCGTGGACGATCGTGGAGAGGCGGTGCGCGATGACGATGGTGGTGCGCCCGCGCTCGATCGCCTCGAGCGTGTCCATGATCTCCGCCTCGGTGCGGCTGTCGAGCGCGCTGGTCGCCTCGTCGAGGATCAGGACCGGCGGGTTCTTGAGCAGGGTGCGCGCGATCGCGACGCGCTGCTTCTCGCCGCCCGACAGTTTCAGCCCGCGTTCGCCGACGCGCGTCGCGTAACCGTCGGGCTGGCGTTCGATGAAGCCCGCGATCGCCGCGCCCTTCGCCGCACCCTCGATCTCGGCCTCAGTCGCGTCGGCGCGGCCGTAGGCGATGTTGTAGCCGATCGTGTCGTTGAACAGCACGGTGTCCTGCGGCACGATGCCGATCGCGGCGCGCAAGGACGCCTGCGTCACGCCTGCGATATCCTGCCCGTCGATCGTGATGCGCCCGCCGGTCAGGTCGTAGAAACGGTAAATCAGCCGCGCGAGCGTCGACTTGCCGGCACCCGAGGGGCCGACGACCGCGACGGTGCTGCCGGCCGCAACGTCGAGGTCGATTCCCTTCAGGATCGGCATGTCGGCGTCGTAGCCGAAGCGGACGTTCTCGAAGCGGACGTGGCCGCGGGCGACCGACAGCGGTTGCGCGGCGGGGGCGTCGGTGACCTCGGACGGCGTGTCAATCAGGTCGAACATCGCGCCCATGTCGATCACCCCCTGGCGGATCGTGCGATAGACCATGCCGAGGAGGTCGAGCGGGCGGAACAGCTGCGACAGGAGCGTCGAGACGAGCACGACGTTGCCCGCGGTGAAGCGTCCCTGGCTCCAGCCCCAGGCGACGTACGCCATGCCGGCGCCGAGCATCAGGTTGGTGATGAATGCCTGTCCGACGTTCAGCCACGCGAGGCTGTTCTCAGACTTGACCGCGGCATCGGCGTAGGAGCGCATCGCATTGTCGTAGCGGCGTGCCTCGCGCTCCTCCGCGCCGAAATATTTCACCGTCTCGAAGTTCAGGAGCGAGTCGACCGCGTGTGCGACCGCGCCGGTGTCGAGGTCGTTCATCCGTTCGCGCAGGGACGACCGCCAGTCAGTGACCATGCGCGTGAACCAGATATAGACCGCGACCATCACCAGGGTCGCGGCGACGAGCGGCCAGCCGAACTTGACCCAGAAGATGCCGAGCACGAGGCCAAGTTCGAGGATCGTCGGCGCGATGTTGAACAGGAGGAAGTAGAGCATCGTGTCGATGCTCTTGGTCCCGCGCTCGACCACCTTGGTCACCGCACCGGTGCGGCGTTCGAGGTGGAACCGCAGCGATAGCTGGTGGAGGTGGCGGAAGACGCGCGCGGCGAGGCGGCGGGTCGCCTCCTGTCCGACGCGCTCGAACACGGTGTTGCGCAGATTGTCGAACAGCGTCGAGCCGAAACGCGCGGCGGCGTAGCCGAGGATCAGCAGTATGACGAGCGAGACGGGGGTGGTGGCGACTCCCATCCCGTCGATCGCGCCCTGGAGCGCGAAAGGCGCGCCATAGACCTGGACGAGTTTCGACGCGACGACGAGCGCCATCGCGCCCGCGACGCGCAGCTTCATTCCGGGCGCGTCGCCGGGCCAGAGATCGGGGAGGAAGCGGCGGATCGTCGGCAGCAGCGGACGCTCGGTGCCGGTGGTGGTGGGGGCTTGGGGAGGCATTACGCCGCGATGTCGTGCGCGTGGGTGCCGGCGTCAATGCGCGTATCCGAAGCGGGTGATCGATCCGAACCGGCGCAAGCCGCGACGCTTGTCAATAGTACAGATGGAACCGCTCTACTAACCCTGCGTTTTGAACGACGTAGGAAAGGGCGGATCATGGAAGCTGCGTTCTTCGTCATGGCGATCATGGGGTGCGGCGACGCGAACACGGCGTGCACCGAGGCGCGAGTCGATCCCGTCCGCTACAGCACGGTCGCGCAATGCCAGGCGGCGATGCCCGCCGCGCTCGCCCGCAACAACGATCTGTCGTTTCCGGTCATCAGCGCGACCTGCCGCTCGAACGGGCAGCAGTGGGTCAAGGTCGCGGGCAAGGGCTCGCGCGGCTGAGGCGAGGTCAGCGGCTTTTCCAGAATTGCTGTAACTCGCCCTCGCTACGGTCTTTCAATAATCATTCGTTCGGTCATGCGGCCGGATTTGGGATGACGACGACCGGCGGCTGGTGACCCTCGTCGGCCGCGTCGCGGCGCGCCGTCATGAAATAATCGAGCGTGGTCGACTGGCCGAGCGCGAAGCCGGCGGCGGACAGGGTCAGGCCGGTGGTGTCGATGACCGCTAGCCCGGTGTCACCGATCATGGCGGCGAGTTCGTCGGGGGTCAGGAACCTGTCCCAGTCGTGCGTGCCGCGCGGGATGATGCCGGTACGCTCCGCTCCCTCGACCAGCGCGAGGCGGGTGAGCCAGGTGCGGTTGGGCGTCGACATGACGAGCAGCCCGCCGGGCGCGACCGCGTCACCGAGGTCGCGGACGAACGCGGCGGGGTCGGACACGTGCTCGACCACCTCCATCGAGGTGACGAGATCGAAGCGCTCGCCCGCCGCTGCCTCGACCCCGCCGACGCGGTAGTCGATTGTCAGGCCGCGACGCGCGGCGTGGTCGCGCGCGACCGAGATGCTCTCCCCCGCGGCGTCGATCGCGGTGACGTGCGCGCCCAGACGCGCGAGCGGTTCGGCGAGCAGCCCGGCGCCGCAGCCGACGTCGAGCACGCGGCGCCCGCGCAATGGCTGAAAGCTCTGGTCATCGAGATCCCAGTGGCTGTCGACGCGCTGGCGGATGTATCTCAACCGCACCGGGTTCAGGCGATGGAGCATCGCCGACGACCCCTTCGGATCCCACCATTCAGCCGCCATGCGCCCGAAATGCGCCGCCTCGCGGTCGATCACCGATGCGTGGACGGGTGCGGAGGTCGTCGCGGTTGTTACGGTTGCGGTCGTCATGGGGCGACCCTATCAGGACCGCCCTCTTACCCCAAGGCGTTTGGACCAGCGGCATGGCGCGCATCGTGATGAAGTTCGGCGGCACCTCGATGGCAGGCATCGAGCGCATCCGTTCGGTCGCACGCCGCGTCAAACGCGAGGTCGAGGCGGGCAACGAGGTGGCGGTGGTCGTCTCCGCGATGGCGGGCGAGACCGATCGGCTGGTGGGGTTCTGCCGCGAGGCGTCGCCGCTCTACGATCCGCGCGAATATGACGTGGTGGTCGCCTCGGGCGAGCAGGTGACGAGCGGGCTGCTCGCGATCGCGCTGCAGGCGATCGGGGTCAGTGCGCGGTCGTGGCTGGGGTGGCAATTGCCGATCCACACCGACCAGGCGTTCGCCAAGGCGCGGATCGGCGAAATCGATACCGAGGCGCTGAACGCGAGCCTGTCGGCGGGCGAGGTCGCGGTGATCCCGGGGTTCCAGGGCGTGAGCGAAGAGGGTCGGATCACAACGCTGGGGCGTGGTGGGTCGGACACGTCGGCAGTCGCGGTCGCGGCGGCAATGAAGGCGGACCGCTGCGACATCTACACCGACGTCGACGGCGTCTATACGACCGACCCCAGGATCGTGCCGCGCGCGCGCAAGCTCAGGCAGGTGACGTACGAGGAGATGCTCGAGCTCGCCTCGGTCGGCGCGAAGGTGTTGCAGACGCGCTCGGTCGGGCTCGCGATGAAGGAACAGGTGCGCGTCCAGGTGCTGTCGTCGCTGACCGGCGAGGATGCACCCGCGGCGGATACATTGCCCGGCACGATGATCGTGGGCGAAGAGGAGATCGAAGACGTGGAACGCCAGCTCATCACCGGCATCGCACACGACAAGAACGAGGCCAAGATCACGTTGACGGGCGTGCCCGACAAGCCGGGGTCGGTCGCGGCGATCTTCGCGCCGCTGTCGGCGGCGAGCATCAACGTCGACATGATCATCCAGAACATCGCGCACAGGAGCAGCGGGTCGGCGAGCGCGACCGACGTCACTTTTACCGTGCCGTCGGCCGACCTGCCGCGTTCGATCGAGGCGCTCAACCAGGCGCGCGCCGAGATCGGGTTCGGCGAGTTGATCCACGACACGCGCGTCGCGAAGATCAGCGTCGTTGGCGTCGGGATGCGCAGCCACGCCGGCGTCGCGTCCACGATGTTCGAGACGCTGGGCGCGCGCGGGATCAACATCCTCGCGATCTCGACCAGCGAGATCAAGGTCAGCGTGCTGATCCACGAGGACGAGACCGAGCTGGCGGTGCGCGTGCTGCACACCGCCTACGGGCTGGACGCGGAGGCGGCGTAGGGGCGGGGCGGTCGCCGATCGATCAACCCCGGCCGTTGCACCCGACGTAAAGAAACGCGCCGGTCGAGGGGCGGTAGCGGACGTTGATCTGCGTGCAGCCACCGTCGCTGACATAAGGCATGTCGTCGACGCGACGGTAGCGTCGTCGCTCGCCGGGTTTCGCCGCGCGCGCGGCCGCCTGCACCGCTTCGCGGTTCGATCGCGCGACGTCGGCGGGATCGCATGGGCGCGAGCCGAAGTCGGCGGTCATCTCCTCGCACTCGTCCGGCCGCACGACGTGGATCGGCTCGGGCACGATATAGATCGCAGTGACGGTATCGGGCGCGCTCATCGCGTAATGCCGCGCGTAGGTGACGAGCGGCTTCGCGCCGTGCGGAAGCGTGATGCGATGCTCGATCCGGTCGATCACCGGCCACGTCGGCAGCGCCGATGGCACGGCGGCGGCGACGAACAGCGCGAGCACGCTCACTCCCCGATGACGTGGAGCGCGACGCGGCGGCGGTGGGGCGCGGTGCGGTGTTCGAACAGGTAGATGCCCTGCCACGTGCCGAGCACGGGCGCGCCGCGGGCGATCGGAATTGAGAGCGACACGTCGGTCAGCGCGGTACGCAGGTGCGCGGGCATGTCGTCGGGGCCTTCGTCGTCGTGTTCGTAGTCGCGCGCCTCGGGCGCCACTCGCGCGAAATAGCGCTGGATGTCGCGGCGGACTGCGGGGGCGGCGTTCTCGTTGATGAGGAGCGAGGCGGAGGTGTGGCGGCAGAACACCGTCAGCAAGCCGGTCTCGATCGCCTGCTCGTCCAGCCAGCGCATTACTTCGCCGGTGATCTCGACCAGCCCTTGTCCGCGGGTGTTGACGGTGACTTCGCCCGATGCCTGCTTCATGCTTTCTCCGTGCGCCCAGTCGGGCTAGAGCCGTTCGATGAACGAAACGAATACCGTCGGCGTCGATCGCCTGTCCCGCCGCATGGAACGCGGGTGCGCCTTTCTCGGGTCCAAGGTCGCGATCATGGCGGGCGCGATGTCGTGGGTGTCGGAGCGCAACCTGGTCGCCGCGATGTCGAACGCGGGCGGGTTCGGCGTGATCGCGTGCGGCGCGATGACGCCCGCGCTGCTCGACGCTGAGATTGCGGCCACGCAGGCGCTGACCGAGCGGCCGTTCGGCGTCAACCTGATCACGATGCACCCGCAACTGGAGGAGCTGATCGCGGTCTGTGCCCGCCACGGCGTCGGGCACGTCGTGCTGGCGGGCGGACTGCCGCCCAAGGGATCGCTCGAGGCGATCAAGGCTTCGGGGGCCAAGGTCATCTGTTTCGCGCCGACGCTCGCGCTCGCGAAGAAGCTGATCCGCAGCGGCGTCGACGCGCTGGTGATCGAGGGCATGGAAGCGGGCGGGCATATCGGCCCGGTCTCCACCAGCGTGCTCGCGCAGGAGATGCTGCCCGAGATCGCGGACAAGGTGCCCGTCTTCGTGGCGGGCGGGATCGGGCGCGGCGAGGCGATCGCGGGCTATCTCGACATGGGGGCGGCGGGGGTGCAGCTCGGCACGCGCTTCGTCTGCGCGACCGAGTGCGTCGCGCATCCGAATTTCAAGCGCGCCTTCATTCGTGCGTCGGCAAGGGATGCGGTGGCGAGCGTGCAGATCGATCCGCGGTTGCCCGTCATCCCGGTGCGCGCGTTGAAGAATGCGGGGGGCGAGCTGTTCACCGCCAAGCAGCGCGAGGTCGCGCAGCGGCTGGACGAGAACGCGGTCGCGATGGCCGAGGCGCAGCTCGAGATCGAGCATTACTGGGCGGGTGCGTTGCGCCGCGCGGTGATCGACGGCGACGTCGAGCACGGCAGCGTGATGGCGGGCCAGTCGGTCGGGATGGTGACCCGCGAGGAGCCGATCGCCGACATCATCGCGCAGTTGATGACCGAGGCGGCCGACGCGCTGCGCGCGCGCGCGGCGTGAACCCGACGGCGCGGCGCGCACGTTTCGCCGCATGATTACCGCGCGTTAACCATTGCGGGTGTAGGCCACGATTCTAGCCGGGGGGCCGGAAGGATTCGTGATGCGTAGGTTGCCGCTCCATCAACTCGCCGTCGTCGGCGTCGTCGCGCTGCTCGGCGGATGCGCGAAGGTCGCCGCACCGCCGCCGGTGGTCGCGACGCTGCCGCCGCCACCGGTCGTGCAGGCGCCGATGCCCAAGGGCGGGCGGCCCGGCATGATCATCCCGGTGCGGATGGCGGACGGCAGCTATGCGACGCCCAATCGCGCGCTGAGCGAGGCCGCGACGATGTGGCACCTGCGCACCGCGCTGAACGTCGCCGCGCTCGCGTGCCGCGACGGCGACGAAGCGCAAACGACGGCGGCGTACAATACGATGCTGACCGCGCGCAAAGCGGTGCTGGCGAAGGCCGAGACGAGCCTGTCGGCCGAATTCAAGGCGCGCGGCGGCGACTGGCGCGACAGTTACGACGACGCGATGACGCGGCTCTACAATTACTGGTCGCAGGATTTCGCGCGCGCAGGCTTCTGCGCCGCGGCGAAACAGGCGCTGGCGGCGGCACCCGCGGTGCCCGAGGCGGAATTCGCGCAATTCGCGGCGACGCAGCTCGTCGCGCTCGACCAGCCGTTCAACGATTTCTTCCGCGCCTATGATGCGTGGCGGACGCAGGCGGCGCTGGTGCCGGTGCAGCCGCGACCGCTCGCCGCACCCGTGGTGGCGACCGTCGCGACCGTCCAGCCGGTGCCGGGGGCCGCGCCGCGCGCGTCGGTGGTGACGCAGGCGGTGCCCGCGGCGGCGACCGCGACGCCGCTGGTGGCGAAGGACCTGCCGCGGATCAACGTGGACGCGTCCGCGCTGAACTGAAGCCGCGCCTCGGCCGACGCGCGCGGGGTTCCGTTGCGCGCCGGTCTTGGTTAAAGCCCGCCGCATGTCGAGTGGCGGACCAATGCCCGCGAGTGGAGGCTTCGAGGGCAGGGTGCACCTGTTCCCGCTGCGCGTGTATTTCGAGGACACCGACCTGTCGGGCGTCGTCTACCACGCCAATTACCTGCGTTACATGGAGCGCGCGCGGTCAGACATGCTGCGCGTCGCCGGGATCGACCAGCGCGCGCATTTCGAGGGCGACGGCGGCGCCTACGCGATCCACGACCTGCAGATCCGCTACGCCGCGCCGGCGCGGCTCGACGACGCGTTGGTGGTGCAGTCCACCGTCGAGGCAGTGACGCCCGCACGCGTCGTCATTCATCAGACAGTCAGGCGCGACGCGCTCTTGTTGACGCGCGGCGTCGTCACCGCGGCGCTGGTCGGACCCGACGGGCGACCGCGGCGGCAACCGGCGGCGTGGCTCGACCTGTACCGCGCGCTGTTGCCATTCAACGACCTTGATACTGGGGAGCCTGTCACTTGAACCCGATCGTGAACACCGACGCGGCGACGCTGTCGCCGATCGCCTTGTTCCTTCAGGCCGACTGGGTGGTGAAGGGCGTGATGCTGGGGCTGCTGCTCGCCAGCATCTGGACCTGGGCGATCATTGTCATGTTCTGGCTGAAGGTCGGGCGGACGCGCAAGGCGACCGAGACGTTCGAGCGCGATTTCTGGAAGGCGGAGGATATCGACGCCTTCTACAAGTCGAAGGGCAATGCCGACCTGCCGTCGGCGCGCG
The DNA here is from genome assembly GCF_019429535.1 of Sphingomonas citricola. Taxonomy (GTDB): domain Bacteria; phylum Pseudomonadota; class Alphaproteobacteria; order Sphingomonadales; family Sphingomonadaceae; genus Sphingomonas; species Sphingomonas citricola. Next base: position 320,670 of record NZ_JAHXZM010000001.1, read on the forward strand.
TGCTGGCGGCGGGTGTCGCGGAGTGGCGGCGATCGACGCAGGGGCAGGTGATCGACCGCGAGGGCACGCGCGACCGGCTGGCGACGACGATGGGCGCGGCGGTCGCGAAGGAGATCGACGAACTGTCCGACCGGCTGAACGTGCTGGCGACGGTCGGGTCGGTGGCGCCCTTCGTCGGGCTGTTCGGCACGGTGTGGGGCATCATGCGCAGCTTCACCTCGATCGCGAGCCAGCAGAACACCAGCCTGGCGGTGGTGGCACCGGGCATCGCCGAGGCGTTGTTCGCGACGGCGATCGGACTGTTCGCCGCGATCCCGGCGGTGATCGCGTACAACCGGTTCAGCCACGGCATCAACCGGATCGAGGCGCGGCTGAACCGCTTCGCCGACGGGTTCCACGCGACCCTGTCGCGCCAGCTAGACCGCGAGCGCTGAGGCAGCGCGATGGCAATGCATCTTCCTTCCGGGCGGAGCCGCGGGCGGCGCGCGCCGATGGCGGACATCAACGTGACCCCGTTGGTCGACGTGATGCTGGTGCTGCTGATCATCTTCATGGTGACCGCGCCGCTGTTGACCGCGGGCGTGCCGGTGAACCTGCCCGACAGCCGGGCGAAGCCGCTCGACCAGGAAAAGCAACCGACCGAAATCTCGCTCGACGCCGCGGGCCGCATCTTCATCGCCAAGGAGGAGATGTCGTTCGACACGCTGTCGGCGCGGCTTGATGCGATCGCGGCGGCGGCGCGCGGGTCCGAGCCGCCGCAGGTGTACCTGCGCGCCGACCGCAAGCTCGATTACGGGCAGGTCATGCGCGTGATGGGTGAGCTGAACCGCGCTGGCTTGAACCGCGTCGCGCTGGTGACGGTCGGGGAGGATTGATGGACCGCACCGAGAAGGTCGGTCTTGGCGTCGCCGTCGCAGGACACGTCCTGCTGTTCGGCGCGATGTCGCTCGGCTTTCTCGACACGCCCAATCCGGTCAAGTTGAAGCAGACGCCGGTCGAGGTGAGCCTGGTGCCCGAGGTCGCGCTGGAGGCGGCGGCGCCTGCGAGCAGCGAGGCGCCGTCCGAGCGTGTGTCGCCCGAGGAAGGCGAGCCCGAGGACGCGGCGCCGCCCGCCGCCGAGCCGGAGCCCGCGCCGGCACCTGCTCCCGCCCCCGCGCCGGCACCACCGCCCAAACCGGCGCCGAAGCCCGAGCCCAAACCCGAGCCGCGCCCGGAGCCGAAGCCTGCGCCCGCCAAGCCGGCGCCGAAACCCGCGCCGCCGAAGCCTGCGCCGCAGCCCAAACCGAAGCCGGTCCCCGCGCCCAAGCCGCAGCCGAAGCCCAAGCCCGCGGTGCGCGAGGCCGAGCAGAAGGCCCCGGCCAAGCCGGTGGCGAAGCCTGCTCCGGCGAAGCCCGCGGCCAAGCCGGCGCAGAAGTCCGCCGCGCAGGCGGGCAGCGGCAAGTCGAGCGCGACCAAGCCGAGCACGTCGAGCAGCAATGCGAAGTCGTCGGGCAAACCCGCCGCCAAGCCGGCGGCGAAGCAGGGCAGCGGCGCGACCGAGACGGCGAAGGCGGATCGGCCACGCGGCGGGCGGCTAGGTGCCGATTTCCTGAAGGGGCTGTCGGCGGAGCCGAGCAAGGCGAAGAGCAGCGATGCCGCGCCCTCGGCCGCGCGCGTCGACGGCGCCGCGCTCGCCGCGATCCAGCAGGCGATCGCGCGGCAGATCCAGCCGTGCGCCGATCGCCAGGTCGATCCCGGCCCCGGCGCGAACCAGATCGTGACGACGCTGAACTTGCGCCTCAACCGCGACGGTACGCTGTCGGCGACGCCCACGGTCGTGCGCCAGCGCGGCGTCGACGACGACAATCAGCGTTACGCACGCCGCGTCGTCGATCTGGGGATCGCGGCGTTCAAGGGATGTTCGCCGCTCAAACTGCCGGCCGAATATTACGCCACCGCCAACGGGGGGTGGAGCAACATCAACTACAATTGGAAATTGCGGTGAAGATCAGCGCACTTCTCATCGGCGTGTCGATGCTCGCCGGGCCTGCTCTGGCGCAGGACGTCCCCGCGGTGACGCTCACCCCGCCGGCGCAGGCGCCCGCTGGGGCGCAGCCCGCGCAAGCCGCCGCACCCGCGCAGGCAGGGCCGGGGCAGACGCCGCCGCCGCTCGAAGTCGACGTGACGGGCGGCATTTCCGCACCGATGCCGATCGCGATCCCCGCGATGCCGACGCCCGCGGTCACGAGCACGCCTGCGGGTTCGACCGACGCGCTCGGGCGGCAATTGTCCGACATCATCGCCAACGACCTGCGCGGATCGGGGTTGTTCACGCCGATCCCGCCCGCGCAGTTGCGCACGGTGATGTTCCCCGAGGTGACCGCGCCCGCGTACGATTACTGGGGCGGGACGGGCGCGCAGGCGCTGGTGCAGGGCTATATCCGCGCCAATAGCGACGGGTCGCTGACGGTCGGCTGTTACCTGTACGACGTCACCGCGCGCGCCGAGCTGGTGCGGCAGGGCTTCGTCGTGCCGCCGTCGCAGTGGCGGCGCGCGGCGCACAAATGCGCCGACGCGATCTACGCGAGACTGACGGGCGAGGGGCCGTATTTCGACAGCCGCGTCGTCTACGTCTCCGAGACGGGGCCGAAGGGCAACCGCGTCAAGCGGCTGGCGATCATGGATCAGGACGGCGCGAACCACCGCTTCCTGACCGCGGGATCGTCGATCGTGCTGACGCCGCGCTTCGCGCCAAACCAGCAGTCGATCGTTTACATGAGCTACGTCGGCAAGAACCCGGCGATCTACGTCTACGACATCGGCACGGGCAAGCAGCGGCTGGTGGTGCAGAATGCGGCGACGACGTTCGCGCCGCGTTTCTCGCCCGATGGCCGCTGGATCCTGTTCTCTCGCGCGGAGGGCGGCAACACCGACATCTACCGCGTGTCGAGCGCGGGCGGCGGCACCCCGCAGAAGCTGACCAACTCGCCCGGGATTGACACCGGCGGCAGTTACTCGCCCGACGGCTCCAGGATCGTGTTCGAGAGCGACCGGTCGGGCGGGCAGCAGATTTACGTGATGAACGCCGACGGGTCGAACCAGCAGCGGATCAGCTTCGGCGGCGGGCGCTATGCGACGCCGGTGTGGAGCCCGCGCGGCGACCTGATCGCGTTCACCAAACTATCGGGCGCGTTCCGCATCGGCGTGATGGGCCCCAACGGATCGGGTGAGAAGCTGCTGACCGACGGCAATCAGGACGAAGGGCCGAGCTGGTCGCCGAACGGCCGCGTCATCACCTTTTTCCGCACCGGGCGCGGCAGCGGCGGCAAGGCGGATCTGTGGTCGGTCGATCTGACGGGGGTCAATGCGCGCCGCATCCCCACCCCGCTCGACGGGTCCGATCCGGCGTGGGGACCGCTCCAGCCGTAAGCGCTTTGTTCAATCGGTACCGCGCGTTACCTTGGGGGCATCTGCCTATTTTGGCATCCAGGGGATCATCACGGGAGAAACATGATGGCACGACTGACGACGACGATCCTCTTGGTAGGCGCGCTCGCCGCGAGCACCGCCTGTTCGAAGAAGCGCCCCGCGGTGCTGCCCCCCGCGGCGGGTGAGGCACCGCCGCCCGCGTATCAGGACCCGAACGGCGGGTTGAACGGTGGCGCAGGCGCAGTGACGCCGGGATCGTCGGCCGATTTCAAGCGGTCGGTGACGAGCGACACGGTGCTGTTCGGGCTCGACCAATATGACATCGACAGCGAGGCGCGCGCGGTGCTCGACACGCAGGTGCAGTGGCTGACGCGCTATCCGAACGTACGCGTTACGATCGAGGGTCACGCCGACGAGCGCGGTACGCGCGAATACAATCTCGCGCTGGGCGATCGTCGCGCCAATGCGGCGAAGAACTATCTCGCCGCGCGCGGTATCTCGTCGGCGCGGATCAGCGTCATCAGCTACGGCAAGGAACGCCCGGTCGCGCTCGGTTCGGACGAGGCGAGCTACGCGCAGAACCGCCGCGCGGTTACCGTGGTGGTCAACTGATCATCTGACACCGCGTCCGTCATCCCGGACCGAGTCCGGGGTGACGGTGGCGACGGCGGGTAGCGACGGCAGGGGGCGGTCAGCCCTTCAATGCCCAGCGCAGCACGCCCCCCATGCCGTTCGCGCTCATGCGGACGGCGGGGCGCGCGAGCGCGGGCAGGCTGCGGCCGTGCAGCGCCTGCGCCCAGGGCGGCAGGAGATCGATCGCGGCGGCGACCGCGAGGTTCATCGCCGAAGTGGTCGCCTTGTCCTCGCCGGGCGCGAGCAGCGCCGCCGCTACCTCGCGCGTGCGGTGATCGGCGCGCAGTTCGGGGCGGACCCGGATGAAATAAGCGTCGATCGCGGCGCGGGTATGCGGCACGTCGGTAGCACCCAGCGCTTCGGCGATCGTCGCGGTTTCGGCGACGTAACGTTCTTGGTCGGCGGCACTCATGCCGGCGTCGCGGTAGCGCAGATAGGCGCGCAGGAAGCTGTCGGTTTCGGCGACGTGGACCCAGGTGAGCAGTGCGGGGTCGTTGGCGGTGTAGGGCGTGCCGTCGGGCAGCGTGCCGGCGATGCGATCGTGGATGCGGCGGACCTGCGCGATCGACGCCTCGGCAGTCGCGGTCGAGCCGAAGGTCGTCGCGGCGATGAAGCGCGCGGTGCGTTTCAACCGGCCGTGGCGGTCGTCGCGAAACCCCGAATGATCCCACACGCCTGCCAGCGCCAGCGGGTGGAGCATCTGCAGCAACAGCGCCGAGATGCCGCCGATCATCATGGCGGAGAAATCGCCGTGGACGCGCCACGCGGCGGACGCGGGGCCGAACAGCCCGTCATCCCCCGGCGGGCGCGTCAGGTCGACCTCGCCCGAGCCGACCAGCGCGCGCACCCGGGTGGCGAGTGCGGCGCGAACGTCGATCAGGGGCGAGAGGAAACGGGGCGAGGGTTCAGGCCTCGGTCGCGGCGGCGGGCTTGCGGCCGCGGCGCGTGGCCGGTGCGGCCTCGGCGTCACCGGTCGGCTCGGCTGCGGTCCGCTTCTCGCCCGCCTTGCGGCCCAGGCCGATCTTCTTCGCCATGTCGCGGCGCGCTTCCGAGTAATTCTCGGCGACCATCGGATAGTCCGCCTTCAGGCCGTAGCGCTGACGATACTCGTCCGGGGTCAGGCCCTGACCCGCAAGGTGGCGGCGCAAGGTCTTGTACGGCTTGCCGTCGATCAGCGAGATGATGTGATCCTTGGACGCCAAGGACTTACGCACCGACACCGCGGGCGTATATTCGGCCTGCGGCTCCTCGGTGCTTTCGGGCGCGCCGGTGCCGGTCAGATTGCTCACGGCCTGATGCATCTGCTGCAGGAAGGCGGGGACGTCTTCACTGGCGGCGCGGGTGTTGGGATTGGAAAGCCAGGCGATGGTCAGCTCCGTTGCAAGCTCTACCGTGTTGTTGGTCGTCACGTCGTCGTTCACTTCGCCTGGCTCCTTGTGTTCATCGGCACAGATAACACTGGATCGATCAGCGTCAATATATCCGGTTGTAAAAATCAACATAAGTGTGCCGCAGTAAAACGATTAATCTTCGCTAATCTCCGCGACGGCAAGACGTGAGAAAGACGAGCGGCAGTTCTGTGGCTTGTCCAAGTCGTTCATCGTGCACGGATTTGCGCGATATATGCGCCGATTTGCGCTTGCGCGGCCGGAAAGCGGGCGTCAGGATCGCTGCCACAACGATAACGGGGGCAGGGAATGAATACGGGGCGCGCCGGACGGGCGCTGGGGATGCTGGCGGGCGTCGCATTGATGCTGCCGGCGTGCACGCAAGGAAGCGCGCGGCCGCGAAGCGCGTCGAACGACGCGGCGGCCCGGAAGGCGCCGGCGAAGCCCTATTCGCGCGATCCGTTCCCCTCAACCTATCATGCCTATCCCGGTGTCCCGACGCTGTTGACCAACGTCACGGTGTTCGACGGCGAGGGCAATCGGATCGAGCGCGGGCAGGTGCTGTTCGCCAACGGCAAGATCGTCGCGGTCGGGCAGAGCGTGTCGGCGCCCGCGGGGGTGACGACGATCGACGGCACCGGCAAGTTCGTGACGCCCGGGATCGTCGACATCCACAGCCACCTGGGCGATTATCCGAGCCCGCAGATCCGCGCGCTGTCGGACGGGAACGAGGCGACCGCGCCCGTCACCGCCGACGTCTGGGCCGAACATAGCGTCTGGCCGCAGGATCCGGGGTTCAGCCGCGCGCTGGCGAACGGCGGGGTGACGACGCTGCAGATCCTGCCCGGCTCCGCCAATCTGTTCGGCGGGCGCAGCGTGGTGCTGAAGAACGTCTACGCGCGCACGGCGCAGGGGATGAAGTTCCCCGGCGCTCCCTATGGCCTGAAGATGGCGTGCGGCGAGAACCCGAAGCGCGTGTATGGATCGAAGGGGCGCGAGCCGTCGACGCGGATGGGCAACATCGCGGTCGATCGCGCGACCTGGGCGCGGGCGGCGGCGTACAAGCGCAAGTGGGACAAGTATGACGCCGACGGCGGCGACATGCCTGACCGCGACATCGCGATGGATACGCTGCGCGGCGTGCTGTCGGGCGAGATCCTGGTGCAGAACCACTGCTACCGCGCCGACGAGATGGCCAACGTGCTCGATATGGCCAAGGAGTTCGGCTACCATGTCGAGGCGTTCCACCACGCGGTCGAGGCGTACAAGATCGCCGATCTGTTGAAAGCCAACAACACCTGCGCCGCGGTCTGGGCCGACTGGTACGGGTTCAAGATGGAAAGCTACGACGGGATCGGCGAGAACCTCGCGATCCTGGAAAAGTCGGGCGCGTGCGGGATGATCCATTCCGACGACGAGAACGGCATCCAGCGGTTGAACCAGGAAGTCGCCAAGGTGCTCGCCTCCGCGCGCCACGCAGGCATCGAGATCAGCGACGCGGCGGCGTGGAAGTGGCTGTCGCTCAACCCCGCCAAGTCGCTCCACATCGCCGACAAGACGGGCAGCCTCGTTGCCGGCAAGATGGCCGACGTGGTGCTGTGGAACGGCAATCCGTTCAGCGTCTATACCCGGCCCGAGAAGGTGTGGATCGACGGCGCGATGCTGTACGACGCGGACAATCCGCGATTGCGGCCGGTGAGCGACTTCGAGCTTGGCCAGCCGGGTTCGGGAGACGTCAAGTGAAGCGCGCCGCCATCCACATCGCACCGCGCCGTTCGCGCTTCCTCACCACGGTCGGCATCGCCTGTGCAATGGCCGGGGCCTTCATCGGCTGGCACGCGTCGGCGCAAACCGTCGCGATCACCGGTGGTACCGTCGCGATCGGTGACGGCTCGGCGCCGATTCCAGGCGGTACCGTCGTGGTGCAGAACGGCCGGGTCGTCGCCGCCGGGCGCGGGGTCGCGGTGCCCGCGGGTGCGCAGGTGATCGACGCGACGGGCAAATGGGTCGCGCCCGGTTTCGTGGCGGGCTTCTCGAACCTGGGGCTGGAAGATGCCGCGGGGGTCGAGGAAAGCAACGACGTGACCGCGCGGCAATCGCCGTTCAACGCCGCGATCGACATCGCGCCCGCGATCAACCCGTCGAGCGTGCTGATCGCGAACGAGCGGCTGGGCGGGGTGACGCGCGCGATCGTCTCGCCGCGTACCGCGGGCTCGATCTTCGCAGGGCAGGGCGCGGTGATCGGGCTGGGCGGCGACGCCGACGCGGTGATCCGCCCGCGCGCGTTCCAATATGTCGAACTGGGCGAGGAAGGCGCACAGCAGGCGGGGGGCAGCCGCCCCGCCGCTTATGCCGCGCTTCGCGACGCCTTCGCGCAGGCGCAGGATTATCGCCGCAACCCCGCCGCGTTCGACGGGCGCGGGCGCGACGCGCTGATCAAGCGCGGCGACGCGCAGGCGCTGGTGCAGGTGCTCGACGGACGCGTGCCGCTGCTGGTCCACGTCGAGCGCGCGAGCGATATCCGCGCGGTGCTGTCGTTGAAGCGCGATTACCCGCAGGTGAAGCTGGTGCTGGTCGGGGTCGCCGAGGGCTGGCTGGTCGCGCGCGAGATCGCGGCGGCGCGCGTGCCCGTCATCGCGCAGGCGCTCGCCGACCTGCCCGCCTCATTCGAGCAGGTCGCGGCGACCGAATCGAACGTCGGACGGATGTCGGCGGCGGGGGTGACGGTGGCGCTGTCCACGCTCGGCTACAATGACGCGCCGGGCGAGCATGTCGTGAAGCAGTTCGCGGGCAATCTGGTCGCGATCACGCGCGTGCCGGGTGCAACCGGGCTCGACTGGGGTCACGCGCTCGCCAGCATCACCAGCGGACCGGCGGCGGCGCTGGGGATGGACGGCGAGATCGGTTCGCTTCGCGCCGGCCGCCGCGGCGACGTGGTGATGTGGGACGGCGATCCGCTGGAATTGTCGTCGAAGCCGGTCGCGATCTGGATCGACGGCAAGCCGCAACCGATGCGATCGCGCCAGACCGAGCTGCGCGACCGGTACCTGACCCCGACCGAGGGCGCGCTGCCCAAGGCGTACGAGCGGCGTTGAGCCAAGGGGTGACACGGCCGGGCGGCGCGGGCGTCGCTCGGCCAGGTTACTTATCTGCATCAAATAATGTCGCGCCGCATTCTTCGTGCGGCGCGTGGGAGCGGATCGCGGCGGGCGCCGTTTGGATGCGCGTGGACGCGGTTCGAGAACCCCGCGTGCGCGGGAGAATTCCATGTCGCGGACCCTTGAACAGCGCCACGAGCCTTCGATCGCCGCACCCGATGCGACGGTGCCGCCGCACGTCGAAGCCGAATTGCGCGCGGAGCAGCCGATCCAGGCGCCCGCGCTGCACCCCAAGGCGATGAAGGCGGCGGATGTGTTTCGCAAGCTCGAGCTCGAGCTTCACCCCGACCCGTCGCGCACCGTCGTCCGCCCGTTCTCGTTCGGCTATCCCGAGGCGTTCGCCGACGGGCGCACGCCGCGCGTCAAGGCGGCGGTCGAGCGGCTGCTGGCGCTGTCGCCCGAGATGCGCGAGCGGATGCGCGCGCTCTTGATGGGGCCGATGTGCGAGCGGCATCGCGGCGTGACCGAGACGTTCCTGCGCCGCTACGACGCGATGCGCGACGAGATCGGCGATCCGTGCACCGATGAAACCGACCGGCTGCTCGTCGGCGCGTATTTCAGCCAAGAATATGCGTTCGAATCCGCCGCATTGTTCAACCCCAGCGTAGTCGCCTTGCCCGACCAGGGCGGCGTGACCGCCGGATCGATCCGCTTCCTGATGTCGCTGCGCGGGATCGGCGAAGGGCATATCTCCTCGGTCACGTTCCGCACCGGCGAATGGGACGGTGCCGACCGCGTGACGCTCGACCCGCCGAGCAGCAACGGCGTGCCCCCGCAGGTCGAGCCGCACGACGACGGCTGGGTCCGGCTGATCTGCGAGGACAGCCAAGACGTGTCGGAAACGGTAATCTTCCCCGTGCTGCCGAGCCAGCGGCAGGGGATCGAGGATCTGCGGCTGGTCAATTTCACCGACGACGACGGGACGCGCAGCATTCTGGGCACCTATACCGCGTTCGACGGCAAGGACGCGCGGCAGGAGATGCTGCGCGGCGTCGACCTGCGCACGGTCGAGATGCGCGCGCTCCAGGGGCGGATGACGGGTTACAAGGGGATGGCGCTGTTCCCGCGGCGGATCGACGGCAAGTTCGTGATGCTCGGGCGGCAGGACAGCGAGAACATCTGGCTGCTGCGGTCCGACGACATGGACGTGTGGGAAACGGGCGAGATCATCATGACGCCCAAATATCCGTGGGAGTTCGTCCAGCTCGGCAATTGCGGCTCCCCGATCGAGCTCGACGAGGGCTGGCTCGTCTTCACGCACGGCGTCGGCATGGTGCGCGGTTACTGCGTCGGCGCGTGCCTGCTCGACAAGGACGACCCATCGAAGGTGCTGAAGCGCACCCCGTCGCCGCTCTTGTTCCCGAGCGCCGAGCAGCGCGGCGGTTACGTCCCCAACGTCACCTACAGCTGCGGCGGGCTGCTCCACGGGCGGCGGGTGCTGCTGCCCTACGCAATCGGCGACGAATATAGCGCGATTGCGGTGGGCGAAGTCGACGATATCCTGGCGGTGATGGAGCCGGCCTGACGTTGGCACGGGGCGGCTGCATCGCCCCGCACATTGTTGCTTGATCTTTGCCGTCGGCGCGCGCAGGCGCGCGCTCCGATGCGACCGATTCCTTCCGCGATGGGCATGGCTGCGCTGGCAAGTGCCGTTTTCGCCGCGTTGCCGGCGACCGCGCAGCAGGAAGATTTTCAGGCGTGGGAACAGCTCAACGTCGTGCTGCCGGTCGCGACGGGCGTGCGCGTGACGGGCGAGCAGATCGCGCGGACGAGCGACCGGCAGGGCGGGATCTACACGACCGAATACGGCGTCCTCGTCGGTGTCCAGATCGCGAAGGGGATCGAGCTGGGCGGGGGCTATCGCCGGGTCGGGTTCTTCAACGGCAACACCGGCGCCGACGAGGATCGCCTGCGCCAGCAGATCGTCATCGCGCGTGGGCGATGGGCGGGGCGGCTGCGGCTCGACGAGCGGTTCCATCCGGGCGGGCGCGAGATCGGTTTCCGCATTCGCCCGCTGCTGCGGTACAACGTGCCCGTCGGGCGGCAGGGCCTGTCGCTGTTCGCGAGCCACGAAAGCTTCTTCCTGCCCAATTCGACCGTGTGGGGCCAGCGCGCGGGCTATGAGCGGATGCGCAACATCGCAGGCTTCACCGTGCCGATCGGCAAGGCGGTGAGCACGGACATCGGTTATCTGAACCAGTACCGTTTCGCGAGGGATGGCGAGCGGCCGCAGATGGACCATGCGGTCACGCTGCAGGTGACCGTCAACCTCGACAAGCTGGGCGTGACGCTGCTCCACGATTGATCGCCGATTGGAGCCGCGCGTGGCGGGCATCCTCGTACTGGCTCTGGCGCGGCGGCGGCGCTAAGGCGGGCGCGACGTGTTACAGCCCCTTTTTCCCGCATGACTGCCGAATTCGGCCTGGCCGCGCTCTGGTTCGCCGCGACGCTGGCGGTGTTGCAGATCGCGCTGTCGGTGATCGCGCTCAGGCGCGTGCGCGCAGATGTCGCGGCGGCGATGCGGCCCGTCGCGATCGTGCAGGGCGCGCTGGTCGCGGTCGCGATGGCGGCGCTGATCGCGTGCTTCCTCGGCTCCGACATGTCGGTCGCGCTGGTCGCGGCGAACAGCCATTCGGCGAAGCCGTGGCTGTATAAGTTCGCGGGCGCGTGGGGCAATCACGAGGGCTCGATGCTGCTGTGGGTGACGATCCTGGGGCTGGCGGGTGCGGCGGTCGCGCAGTTCGAGCGGCGGCTGCCCGAGCGGACCCTGATCGCGACGCTGGGCGCGCAGGCGGCGATCGCGCTGGGGTTCTACGCGTTCCTGCTGATCGCCTCCAATCCGTTCGCGCGCGCCGATCCGGCACCGCGCGACGGCGCGGGGCTGAACCCGCTGCTGCAGGACCCGGGGCTCGCGTTCCACCCGCCGACGCTCTACGCCGGTTATGTCGGATTGTCGGTTGCCTTCTCGTTCGCGGTCGGCGCGCTCGTCACGCGCGACGTCGGGCCGGTGTTCGCGCGCGCGATGCGGCCGTGGGTGCTGGGCGCGTGGGTTTTCCTGACGCTGGGGATCACTGCGGGGTCGTACTGGGCCTATTACGAGCTCGGCTGGGGCGGTTGGTGGTTCTGGGACCCGACCGAGAATGCGAGCCTGATGCCGTGGCTGGCGGCGACCGCGCTGCTTCACTCGGTCAGCGTGCTGGCGACGCGCGACGGTTTGCGCGCCTGGACGATCATGCTGGCGGTGGTCGCCTTCTCGATGAGCATGATCGGCACGTTCCTGGTGCGATCGGGCATTCTGACGAGCGTCCACGCCTTCGCGGTCGACCCGACGCGCGGCAGCTTCATCCTTGCGTTGCTGGTGATCTACATCGGCGGCGCGCTGGCGCTGTTCGGCGCGCGCGTCGGGACGGTCAGGCAGGGGAAATTGTTCGATCCGTTGAGCCGCGAGGCATCGCTGGTCGTCAACAACCTGCTGCTGTCGGTGATCCTGGGGGTCGTGCTGATCGGCACCTTCTACCCGATCGTCGCGGGCGCGTGGGGCGTGCAATTGTCGGTCGGCGCGCCGTTCTTCGACAAGACGGTCGGGCCGCTCGCGCTCATTCTGGTCGCGGTGATGGCGGCGGGGCCCTTGATGCGGTGGCGGCGCGACGAGGCCGCGGCGGTGATCGAGCGGCTGCAATGGCCGATCGCGGCGGCACTGTTCGCGGGCGTCGGCGTCTTCGTGCTCGGCGGGTGGATCGGCGTGCTGCCGACCGCAGGTATCGCGCTGGCTGGCGGGCTGGCGGTGGCGAGCGTCGCCCCGCTCGCGAAGCGCAACCTGCGCCGCGCGCCGCTGACGCTGTGGGGGATGGTGATCGCGCATCTGGGCGTGGCGGTGAGCCTCGCAGGAATGGCGGCGTCGAGCGCGTTCACGACCGAGCGGCTGGCGGCGGTCTACGTCGGTGACCCGGTGCAGGTGGCGGGGTTCACGGTAACGCTGGACGGGGTGCGCCCGGTGATCGGCGACAATTGGACCGCGCTGGAGGCAAAGCTGTCGGTGCGCGAGGGCGACGACGCGCCGTTCGTGCTTGCCCCGCAGGTGCGGTATTTCACCACGCCAGTGACGACCACCAACGAGAGCGCGATCGCGACGCTGGCGGGCGGGCAGCTCTATACGGTGCTGGGCGCATTGGGTGACGACGGGCGCTGGCAGTTGCGATTGTGGTGGAAGCCGTTCGTGACGCTGATCTGGCTGGGCGGCGCGATGATCGCGGCAGGCGGCGCCTTGTCGATCGTCGGGCATCAGCGGCGCGGGTGGCAGCGGCGCCGACGCCGCGCCGAGCAGGAATGGTGGGCGTGAAGCGCTGGCTCGTCTGGTTGCCGCTGTGCGCGTTCGGCATCATCGTCGTGGTGGTGATGTGGGGGCTGTACCTCCCCGCCGACCGCACGGTCTATTCGGCGATGGCCGGCAAGCCGCTGCCCGCGTTCAACCTGCCGCCCGCGGTCGCGGGCAAGCCGGGGCTGTCGGACAGGGATTTCCGCCAGGGTAAGCCGCGGCTGCTCAACGTGTTCGCGAGCTGGTGCATCCCCTGCATCGCCGAGGCGCCGCAATTGCTGACGCTGAAGGCGGCGGGGGTCGCGATCGACGCGGTCGCGATCCGCGATACCGGGCCCGCAATCACCGCGTTCCTGCGCCGCAACGGTGATCCGTACGCGCGGATCGGCGACGATGCCACCAGCCGGCTGCAACTGGCACTCGGCTCGTCGGGTGTGCCTGAGACGTTCGTCGTCGACGGGCAGGGCGTGATCCGGATGCAGCACGTCGGTGACATCCGCGCGGAGGATGTCGCCAAGCTGCAACAGGCGCTGGCCGAGGCGGAGCGGGGGGAGTGACGCGGCGCGTCCTCGTGGCGCTCGCGCTCGTTGCGGCACCGGTCGCGGCGCAGCGTCCTCCCGCCGCGCTCGCCTACACGCAGCTTCGCAATCCGGCGCAGGAGGCCGAGGCGCGCGCGCTGATGGAAACGCTGCGCTGTCTCGTCTGTCAGGGGCAGTCGATCGCCGATTCGGACGCCGACATGGCGGGCGACATGCGCGCATTGGTACGGCAGCGGATCGCGGGCGGCGAGCGGCCCGAGCAGGTGCGCCAGTGGCTGATCGCGCGCTACGGCGATTACGTGACGTTCGATCCGCCGGTCGGGGGCACGACATGGCCGTTGTGGCTCGCGCCGATCGTGCTGCTGGGGGTGGGCGTGCTGATCGCGCGCATCTCGTTCCGCCGCCGCTGAAAAGCTCTTGCGCGCGCGACGATCGCGCTTAGTCTCGCCACAACAAAAGTTACGGTAGGCGGCAGGCCTGCCGGGCGAGGAGGAGAGCCGCATGCATCTGGTCAGCGACCATATCGTTGAGGGGCGACCGGGCCCGAACTTTCCGCAGGTCTATCCGACCCTGCCCGGCGTGCGGTTAACCGACATCCGCGCCTTCACCAGCGGGCAGCCGTGGGCCGATTACGCCGCGATGCGCGAACAGGCGCCGGTGATGTGGCACGAGGGACCGCGCACCGGCGGCGCGGCGGCGGGCGTCGGGTTCTGGGCGGTGACCGGATACGAGGACGTGAAGCGCGTCAACGGCGATCCCGACACCTTTTCATCGGAGGCGGGCGGCATCCTGATGGGGCTGGGGCCGGAGGAGACGCGGCACCCGTTGCTGTTCTCGGCCTCGACCAACTCGATGATCAACCTCGACGGGCGACCGCACCGGCAGCTTCGCAAGGAGCATATGCCTTATTTCACCGCGGCCTATATGAAGGGCCTGCGCGCGCGCGTCAGGGCCGAGGTGACGCGGTTGCTCGACGCGATGGCGCCGCTCGGCAAGTGCGATTTCGTCGAGAAGTTCGCGCAGCGGCTGCCGATCTTCACGTTGTGCGAGATGCTGGGCGTGCCCGCGGAGGACCGCGAGCGCTTCGTCGGCTGGATCCATTTCCTCGAGCTCGCGCAGCAGGTCGCGGCCGAGCAGATCGAACAGCTCGCCGGAATGTCCGAGCCGAGCCCGCAGATCGCGGCGTTCATCGAGCTGTTCAACAAGAACGTCGGCGAGATGTTCGAGTACGGCCGCGACATGCTGGCGAAGCGCCGCGCCGATCCGCAGGACGATCTGATGAGCGCGATCGCCAACGCCGAGGTCGAGGGCGAGCGGCTGCCGGGCGAGTATCTCGACGGCGCGTGGCTGTTGATCGTGTTCGCGGGCAACGACACGACGCGCAACACGCTGTCGGGCGCGATGAAGCTGTTCACCGAACATCCCGAGCAGAATGCGCGGTTGCAGGCGGACGGCAGCCTGCTGACCAACGCGGTGCACGAGATAACGCGGCTGGTGTCACCGGTGATCTACATGCGGCGCACCGCGACCCGCGACGTCGAGCTGGGCGGGCAGATGATCGCCGCGGGCGAGAAGGTGATCATGTATTATGGCGCGGCGAACCGCGATCCCGCGATGTTCCCCGACCCCGACCGTTTCGACATCGCGCGCGCGAACGCGGAGCGGAACATCGCATTCGGTTACGGCCCGCACCTGTGCATCGGGCGGATGACCGCGCAGGTGCAACTGGAGGAAGCGTACCGGCAGATTTTCGCGCGGTTCCCCGACATCCACTGGTCGGGCGGGATCGACATCGCGCCCAACAATTTCGTCCACGCACTGCGGCGGCTGGAGGTGGCATTCACGCCCGAGCGGCAGGCACGCGCGGCCTGAGCGGGCCGCGCGCGGACGATCCGCCGCGCGCGTTACAACGCGCCGGCGAGAATCGCGCGGGTGCCGCGGTGGGTCGAATCGTATTCGACGATCGTGTCGAGGCTCTGCGCCATCGCGCGGATCAGCTTGGTGCCGACGCCCGTCCCCTTGGGCACCGCATCGCCGATGCCGACGCCGTCATCCTCGACCGACAGGCGGAAGCGCGTGTCGCCGTCGCGGGTCAGCGCAACGCGAACCTCGCCCGGCCCATGCGGATAGGCGTATTTGCACGCGTTGCTGACCAGTTCGGTGACGATCACGCCCAACGACACCGCGCGGTCGGTCGGCAGCCGCACCGGCTCGGCCGCGAGCTTCAGCGCGCGCGGAGTCGCGGGCGTCGACCAGGTCGCGGTGAGCTCGTCGATCAGCGCGGTCAGATATTCGTGCATGTCGACGCTCTCCACCGCGTCGCCGGTGTAGAGGCGGCGGTGGACCTGCGCGATCGCGGTGATGCGGCGCTGCGTATCCTCAAGCGCGGCGCGCGCGGCAGGATCGGTCAACGCGCTCGATTGCAGCCGCACCATCGCCGAGACGAGCTGGAGCGAGTTGGCGACGCGGTGGTTGACCTCGGCGAGCAGAGCCTCGAGCCGCGCGTTGCTGGCGCGCAGATCCTCCTCGGCACGCAGCGTCTGCTGTTCGAGCGCGCGGCGTTCGATCACCTGCGCGAAGCTCGCGTCGAGCAGGTCGAAGAAATCCTCGCCCGGCGTCTTCACGACATAGTCGGCGGCGCCCGCGCGCAACGCGGCGATCGCGACGCGGCTCTCCTCCGACCCGGTGACGTAGACGATCGCGGGCGCGTCGGGCAGCGCGCGCAGCCGCGCGAGCGTTTCCAGCCCATCGATCCCGGGCATGTAATGGTCGACCGCGACGAGATCGAACCGTTCGCTCGCCGCCGCGGCGATCCCCGCCTCGCCGCCGTCCGCCGTCGTCACCGCGTAGCCGCGGCGTTCGAGCGCGCGCGACACCAGCCGGCGGATGCCGGCGTCATCGTCGATGTAGAGGACGCGGCGCAGGCTCACGCGCGATCAGCGCCCGTCGTCGATGTTGGGCACCTGGATCACCGACAGGAACAGCCCGAGCTGGCGGATCGCCTGCGCAAAACTTTCGTAATTGACGGGTTTGGTGATGTAGACGTTGGCGCCCAGATCGTAGCAGCGCTGGATCTCGACCTTGTCATCGGTGGTGGTCAGCACGACGACGGGGGTGCGGCGGACCGGCCCGTCGCTGCCCTTGATCCGCGACAGGATGTCGGTGCCGCTCATGTCGGGAAGGTTCAGGTCGAGCAGGACGAGTGCGGGGCCGTTGCGCTGCGGGCCGTCCTCGGCGTTGAAGAGGTAATCGAGCGCGGTCGTGCCGTCAGTGAAGTGGCGGATCTCGTTCAGGATGCCGGCGCGGCGGATGTTCTTCTCGATCAGGCGCGCGTGGCCCTCGTCGTCCTCGATCATCACGATGTTGACGGATTGAGGATTGGGGGCGTTCATTCGGATCGGTCCTGCGGTTCGAGCGAGAGCGGAAGCGTTAGGCGGAAGGTGGCCCCTTCGCCAAGTGTCGAAGAAACCTCGATATGTCCGCCGAGACGAAACACGAGTGCGCGGACGGTGGCAAGCCCGATGCCTTCGCCGGGGCGATCCTGGGTGCCCGAACGGCGGAACAGGTCGAACACGCGCGCGTGGTCGCGCGGATCGATGCCGCGGCCGTTGTCGGCGACCTCGATGATCGCGCGCGCGCCGAGCCGGCGCCCGCGCACGACGATGCGGCCGGGCACGCCGGGTTTCAGATACTTGACCGCATTGTCGACGAGATTGGAGAGAATCTGGTCGATCGAGAACCGGTCGCTGACGAGGTCGGGCATCGGTTGCTCGATCACCAGTTCGGTATCGGCCTCGGTCAACCGGTGGGTCATCGCGTCGCGGATATTCTCGAACAGCGCGACCATGTCGATCGGCTCGGGGGAGAGCACGCGGCGCCCCTGACGCGACAGCATCAGGATCGCGTTGATCAACCGGTCCATCTTCTGCGTCGAGGTGCGGATGAAGCTGATCGCCTCGGGCAAATCCTCGCGCACCGCGAGCCGCGCCTCCTCGCCGACGAGCTGGGGCGCCTCCGCCTCGGCGCGGTCGATCAGCGCGGTGAGCGACTGGGTCGATGCCTCGAGCTCGGCGGTGAACCCCATCACGTTGACGAGCGGGGAGCGCAGATCGTGGCTGACGATATAGGCGAACCGCTGGATCTCCTCGTTCGCGCGCGTCAGATCGGCGGTGCGATCGGCGACGATCGCCTCGAGGTTGGCGTTCAGGTCGTTGAGCGTGTCACGCGATCGCGTGAGGTCGCGGGTGTAGGTCAGCACGGCCGCGAGCGAGACCGCGGCGACGACGAGGAGCAGCACGCCCGTCAGCGCGAGCATGATGTAGAAGGCGTTGACCGCCTTTTTCAGATCGCGGTCGCGTTGGTCGAGCAGCGTCCGTTCGATCGCGACCATGCGCTCCATCGTGCGGCGGACGCCGACCATCGGGCGCGACGCGGTTTCGTCGTGGAACAATGCGCGCGCCTGCTCGACCTGTCCGGCATCGATGAGCGCGATCGAGCGTGCGCGCGCCTGCGCGATCGGGGCGAGCTGCCGGTTCAATGCGGCGACGTTGCGACGTTGCAGCGCGTTGTCGGCGACGAGTGCGCTCAGCGCGGCGAGCTGCCCTGGGAGGGCGCGTGCCGCGTTCAGGTGGATCGTCCGCAAGAGCGGCACGTCGGGCGCCAGCAGATAGCCGCGGCGCGTCGTCTCGCCCTCCTCGATCAGGCGGCGCAGGTCGATGATCGCATTCTCGACCCGGTAGGTATGCTCGACCCAGCGCGCGTGGCCCTGATTGCGCTGCGTCATCCACGCCGCCGCGATCCCCGCGGCAACGAGCGCGAGGAAGCCGATCGACATCAGCGCGGTGAGCCGCTTGCCGATCGGGCTTTCGGTAGGCGACACGAACAGGGTGGACGAGCGGGCCATCGCCACGCGCGTTAGACTGCGAAGCGGACCTTTCACAAGCGGAATGGTCGCCGACACGCCAACGTGAAGCGCGGAGCCAGCCCGATAGTTACATCAAGCAGTTACGCGCGAGGGTTACAGCAGCAGTTCCTGCGCGGTGGCGCGCCCGACATGGCCGCCGCCGCGACGCCGCGCCATCTCGGTCTCGGCGGTGAAGCGGATGTCGGGATCGCGGTCGGTCATGAACTTGACGAGGCTTTCTTCCTCGATCTCGCGCCATTCCTTGCCGCGGTCGGGGCCGTAGCGGACGCGCGGCAGCAGGCCTGGCTCGTTCGACCATTCGACCAGTTGCGCGACGCTCGCCTCGTTCAACTGGTCACGCACGTGATGCGCGGTGACATAGGCGTCGGGAAAGGCGCGGTGCGCGGGCAGGCCGCGTTCGTGCTCCAGCCCGTAAGGCTTGCGCCAGTAACGCAGCACCTGGTTGGAGAAGGACGGGCTGTCGGGCCAGAGCCGCAGCGCGCATTTCCACGTGCAGATCCAGTCGGCGCTGCGCGTGAAGGCGGGGGTGCAGAACTGCTCCTCGAACGCGGCGCGGTGCGCGGCGAGTGCGACGCGGCGGGGGTAGGGGTCGAGCACCTGACGCGCGACGTCGTGCCAATAGGGGGCGTCGGCGACATCCTCGTCGCGGATATGGTGGATCGCCTGCGTCACCGGGGGCATCGGGCGACCGGGATTGACGAGGATGTTGCCACCCTCGCCGTACAATTCCCAGCGGCCGTCCTCGCCCAGTGCCACGTCCTGCCAGCCGACCTCGCACACCGCGTGCGCGGGCGGTGCGGAGCCGGTGGTTTCCAGATCGATGACGCGGACGATCTGCGGCTGCGGGCGGGGGCGAGTGGTGAAGCTGGACACGGATAGGTAAATGGGCGCTCAGGCGCGCGAATACCACCATACGGCCGCGCGCACGGTGCGCGTCGCGCGGCCGGTGACCTCGAGATGGCGCAGGTGCGCGAGCGCCTCTCCGGTCGCCATGCCGATCACGTCGGGTCCGATCGGGCGGCGGAACAGCTGGCCGAAGCAATCGACCGCGCGGCGCGGCTCGGTCATGAACGCGACCAGCGCGTCGAGCCGGTCGCGATGTTCCCGCTCCAGCGCGTCGAGCCGCGCGTGCAGGCCGTGGAACGGGTCGCCGTGGCCGGGCAGGACGAGCAGGTCGTCGGGCAGTTGCCGGAACCGCGCGATCGAGGACAGCCAGTCGCCGAGCGGATCGGCGCAGGGCTCACCCGCGTGGAGCGAGATGTTGGAGCTGATCCGCGGCAGCACCTGATCGCCCGCGATCAGGATGCGGCGGTCGTAATCGACGAGGCAGGCGTGCTCGGGCGAGTGGCCGCTGCCGACCACGACGTGCCATTCGGCGTCGCCGATGCGCAGCACCTCGCCGTCCTGGATGCGGGTGTAGCCGAGCGGCAGGCGCGCGATCATCTTGGCGAAGCGCGCGAACCCGCCCTTGCTCGCCTCGGCGATCTGCGCGTCGTCCCAGCCCGCGCCGCGCCAGAACGCGACCTGTTCGTCGGGCACCGTCTCACGCGCGTCCGACGACAGCATCCGCGCGGTCAGCCATTCGGTGCGCGTCATCAGGATCGGGGCATCGTCGAAGCGGCGCGACAGCCAGCCCGCGAGCCCCAGGTGATCGGGGTGCATGTGGGTGCAGAGGATCCGCGCGATCCGTTCGCCCGCGAGTTGCCCGTCGAGGATCGTGCGCCACGCCTCGGTCGTGCGCGGGCTGGCGGTGCCGGTGTCGATCGCGAGCAGCGCGGGGCCAGCGGCGTCGTGGTCGTCGAGGATCAGTCCGTTGACGTGTTTGAGCGGGCCCGACATCGGCACCCGCCACCAGCGGATGCCGGGTGCGATGGTCACCAGTTCGCCGGCGCGCGGCGCGCGGTCACCGAAGGGATAGGTCAGGCCCGCCGCGCTGGTCGGGATCAATCCCTCGTCGCCGATCAGTCCGCGCTGGTGATGTGTCGCCATGCCGCCGACGCTAGCGGGCGCGGGCGGGGCGCGTCACGCAGATAATGAAGCGGGCGGCTTAATCCGTGCGGGCGATGCCGCGCCTCTCGTGTCGGCAGCGATGCAAACGAGAAGAGCCGCGAGGCGGGGTTTTCCGCTCGCGGCTTCTTAACTTTGCGTCGCTCCGCGCGGTTCAGCGGCGGAACGGATCCTCGAACGCCGGGCGCGCGGTGGCGCCCTCGTCGTAACCGTTCTCGATGTTCTCGGCATCGCGCGCGGCCTGATCGCGCTCGGCGCGCAGCGACGCGATCAGCGCCTGACGATCACCGTCGAGGCGGGTGTCGGTCTGCTGCTGCTCGATCCCCGCCGCCTTCGCCGCCTTGTTGACCGCGGCGTCGAGTTCGCGCTGACTGGTGAGCCCGAGCGTGACGGGGTCCTTCGGCGTGATGTTGGCGATGTTCCAGTGGCTGCGGTCGCGGATCGCGGCGATCGTCGTGCGCGTCGTGCCGATCAGCTGTGAAATCTGCCCATCCGAAATCTCGGGATGGTTGCGGATGATCCAGGCGATGCCGTCGGGCTTGTCCTGCCGCTTCGACACCGGCGTGTAGCGCGGGCCCTTGGTGCGGCGGACCTGCTCGGGACCCTTGGTCATCTGCATGCGGTAATTGGGGTCGGCCTGCGCGCGGTCGACCTCTTCCTGCGTCACCTCGTGCGCGCGGATCGGATCGCGGCCCGTGAGCTTGGTCGCGGCGGTATCGTCCGCGATCGCCTGCACCTCGAGGATGTGGAGACCGCAGAAGTCGGCGATCTGCTCGAAGGAGAGCGCGGTATTGTCGACCAGCCAGGAAGCGGTGGCGTGGGGCATGAGCGGCTGGGCCATGCGGGAACTCCATAAATGCAAAGGGCCGCCCCTTACCGGAGCGGCCGCAACGTTTCGAACTTAGTGCGTGGGGCGGGCGAGGGCAAGCGGCGGATGCACCGCGTGCCAGCCGCGCGGTCGCGTCGCGGATGGGTACTGCTCGTGGCGGGGCGGATCAGGCCGCGAGGCGGGCGGGGCCGATCGGCTGCAACGCGGCGACGAACTGCTCGGTCGCGGCCGCCCAGGTGAACCGCCGCCCCGCCGCCGCGCAGTCGCCGCGGTCGAGCAGCAGCGCGGCGCGGATCGCTTGTCCCAGATCGTCGTGCATCGCGCCCGTCGCGGGGGTCAGCACGTCGACCGGGCCGGGGACCGGATAGGCGGCGACGGGCGTGCCGCAGGCGATCGCCTCGATCATGACGAGCCCGAACGTGTCGGTGCGGCTGGGAAAGACGAACGCGTCGGCGCTGCGATAGGCAGCGGCGAGCGCGGCGCCGGCGCGGCGACCGAGGAAGTGCGCGGACGGGTAACGCTGCGCAAGTGTCGCGAGCGCGGGGCCGTCGCCGATCACGACCTTGCTGCCCGCGACGGGGGCGGTGAGGAACGCTTCCAGGTTCTTCTCGACCGCGACGCGCCCGACGTAGAGCAGGACCGGGCCGGGCAAAGCGCGGATGCTCGCGTCGAGCGGCCCACCGGGCGTGAAGCAGTCGAGATCGACGCCGCGCCCCCACGATCGGGTGTGCGCTAGGCCGTGGCGGTGGAGTGCGTCGGCGATCGTCGGGGTGGAGACGAGCACAGCCTCGGCCGCGGCGTGGAACCAGCGGACGTATCGCCACACCCATTCGGGATCGACCCCGGTGCGCGCCGACACGTAATCGGGGAATTGCGTGTGATAGGCGGTGGTGAAGGGCAGCGCGCGCGCACCACACCAGCGCCGCGCGGCGAGCCCGAGCGGACCCTCCGTCGCGATGTGGATCGCGTCGGGCATGAACGCGGCGAGGCGGCGCCCGACCGCACCGCGCCCTGCGAGCGCGAGGCGGATCTCGGGATAGGTCGGGCACGGCAGGCTGGCAAAGGCGTCGGGCGCGATCACCAGCACGTCGTGGCCGAGCGCGAGCAGGTGCGCGCGCGTCGCCTCCAGCGTGCGCACGACGCCGTTGACCTGCGGGCGCCAGGCGTCGGTGACGATCGCGATCCGCACGCGGGTTCAGGCCGCGAGCGTGAGCGGGGCGGCGGTGGCCGCGGCGTCGCGGGCGCGGCGCGCGATCTCGTCGGCCCAGTGGAGCAGCTCCATCCGCCCGTCGTGATGTTCGACCAGCGCGGTGCATCCCTCCACCCAGTCGCCGTCGTTGTAATAAGCGACGCCCGCGATGTCGCGGATCTCAGCGGTGTGGATGTGCCCGCACACGACGCCGTCGACGCCGCGCGCGCCCGCCGCCTGCGCCACGACCTCCTCGAAGCGCGAGATGAACGCGACCGCGTTCTTGACCTTCGCCTTGGCGTGTTTCGACAGCGACCAATAGGGCATGCCGGCGCGGCGGCGGAAGGCGTTGACCCAGCGGTTCACCTCCATCAGCGCGTGATAGGCGACGTCGCCGACGTGCGCGAGCCAGGTGTGCGCGAGCGTGATCGCGTCGAACTCGTCGCCGTGGAGCACGAGCAGGCGGCGGCCGTCGGCGGTTTCGTGGATCGCCTTGCGCCGAATCTGGATGCCGCCGAAGTCGAGCCCCGCGAACTGGCGGAACATCTCGTCATGGTTGCCCGGAATGTAGATCATCCGCGTGCCGCGCCGCGCGCGCTTCATCAGCCGCCAGACGACGTCGTTGTGCGCGGCGGGCCAGTAGAACCGCTTCTTCAGCCGCCAGCCGTCGATCATGTCGCCGACCAAGTACATCGTGTCGCTGTCGACGTGGTCGAGGAAGTCGATCAACAGGTCGGCGTTGCAGCCGCGCGTGCCGAGATGAACGTCGCTGATCCATACGGTGCGATAGCGGCGGCGCGCGCGATCGGCCGCCGGGCCCTCGGGTTCGGGGCGATGCGGGCGCGATGCGGCGAAATCGAACAGGTCGGTGATGTCGGCGCCGCTGATGGGTGATGTCCCAGCACGTGGGCGCGCGATCGTTTTGACGGTCATGGCGAGGCTCTCCCGGTCGAGAAAGGCCCTAAACCGGCCATGTTACGCGCGCATCTCGGGCGCGTGACGCGGCGGCGACACCGGCGTGACGGTTCCGCGTCAGCGCGTGTGCGGCGTGGCGGCAGGCCCCGATTGTCGCACGCCTGCAACATCCCTCTGCTTAACGCGCCGCACGCGTCTCGGGGGCGTGCGGCGCGTGTTGACTCGCGTGCCGCGACGGATGAAGCGAGCGCCAACAGGAGGAATTATCATGGTTTCGTTCAAGTCCATGCTGGGTGGCGTCGCCGCGGCCGCGCTGATGACCGTTTCGACCGGCGCGGTTGCCGCGCCCGCGCCGGTGCGCGCCAACCCGGCGCAGTCGCTGTCGCTGCGCGCCGCCGCGCCCGCGGCGAAGTCGAGCCAGATCGGTGCGGCGGTGCCGACGGGCACGCTGATCAGCATCGGCATCCTGGCGGTGATCGTCGCGGTGGTGCTGGTCGCGACCGACGGCGGCAGCAACAGCGACAGCAACTAAGCCGCGTGGGGTGCCTGCTGCGGCGGGCACCCGATAGCAGAAACGGCGCGCCGGGGATGCCCGGCGCGCCGTTTCTCGTTTTCAGGGCCGGTGCGGCCAATCAGTCGAGCGTTAGCACGATCTTCCCGACATGGTCGCCCGCCTCCATGCGGCGGTGCGCGTCGGCGGCCTGCGACAGTGGGAAGGTGCGGTCCATCACCGGCTTCAGCCGGCCCGCCTCGACGTGCGGCCACACCGTCTTGTGCAATTCGTCGGCGACGAGCCCCTTGAACGCCGCATCGCGCGCGCGCAGCGTCGATCCGGTCAGCGTGAGGCGGCGGCGCATGATCTCGAAGATCGGCACGGTCGCGGTCGCGCCGCCCTGCACTGCGATCGAGACGTGGCGCCCGTCGTCCGCGAGGCATTGCATGTTGCGCGGCACGTAATCGCCGCCGACCATGTCGAGCACCGCGGCGCAGCCCTCACCGCCGGTGATTGCCTTCACCTCGGCGACGTAATCCTGCGTCTTGTAGTTGATCGCGTGATGCGCGCCGAGCGACCGCGCCGCGGCGCATTTCTCGTCCGAGCCCGCGGTCACGATGATCGTGAGCCCGAACAAATTGGCGAGCGCGATCGCCATCGTGCCGATGCCGCTGGTGCCGCCGTGGACGAGAACTGTGTCCCCCTCGACCGCGAAGGCGCGCTCGAACAGGTTGGTCCAGACGGTGAACAGCGTCTCCGGCAGCGCCGCGGCCTCGACCATCGACAGCGCCTCGGGCACGGGCAGGCACTGCGCGGCGGGGGCGACCGCATATTGCGCATAGGCACCGCCCGCGACCAGCGCGCAGACCGGCTGCCCGATCATCGCCGCGTCGACCTCGTCGCCGACCGCGACGACGTGGCCGGCGAGTTCGAGCCCAAGCGTGGAGGGCGCGCCGGGGGGCGGGGGGTAGCCGCCCTTGCGCTGGAGCACGTCGGGGCGGTTCACCCCGGCGGCGGCGACGCGGATCAGCACCTCGCCCGCGGCGGGCGTTGGGACCGGGCGCTCGACCGGGCCCAGAACCTCGGGTCCGCCCGGCGTATCCGGGTCGATCGCCAGCATCGTATCGGGCACGTCACCCATCACCGATTTCCCCCCAATTTGCGGCGGCCTTATTGACTTCGCTTTTGACAGGGTCAACGTTCATCGCCGTGGACCTGGACGATATCCTCGGTCGCCGCGGCGACGACCCGCTGACGGCATTGCTGGCCGAGGATCTCGATCGGCTGTCGGTCGCCGAGCTGGAGGCGCGCGTCGCGGCGCTGACCGGCGAGATCGCGCGCTGTCGCGCGAAGATCGACGGCGCGGTCAGCCACCGCGCCAGCGCCGACGCGCTGTTCCGGTCATGAGGGCTCCGCTCATGAGAGCCAAGATCATGAGCCGGCAACCGCGATGACCGGCCTCGTCCGCCCGCACGCGCCGATGACGGCCGCGGCGAGGCGGGCAGGCGATCGCGCAGGGGCAGGCCCGGCGTGCGCGCGGCGTGGATTGCGCCGGAGCCAATCGATCACCGTGCACGTTTATTCCAGCGATGGCGAAGAGGGCGCGCGGCTTGATGCGGCGGGCACCACTACCGACATAGGTTCAAAGGGCATCGCCTGTGCGGGCGGCGCCCGACAGGAGTAAGTAACCGATGCCTTCTTTTGCCAGCGCTCTCGAGACCACGCTGCACAAGGCGCTCGAGGCCGCGTCCTCGCGCCGTCACGAATATGCGACGCTGGAGCACCTTCTGCTCGCGTTGATCGACGACGAGCACGCCGCCCAGGTGATGGCCGCGTGCGGCGTCGACACGGGCGAGCTGAAAACCACCGTCGCGCATTACCTCGACACCGAACTGGGCGCTTTGAAGGTCGACGCGGCGACCGATCCCTCGCCGACCAGCGGGTTCCAGCGCGTCGTCCAGCGCGCGATCCTCCACGTCCAGTCGTCGGGCCGCGACGAGGTGACGGGCGCGAACGTGCTCGTCGCGCTGTTCAGCGAGCGCGAGAGCTACGCGGTCTATTTCCTCCAGCAGCAGGACATGAGCCGGCTGGATGCGGTCAGCTACATCAGCCACGGCGTTGGCAAGGGCAACGCCACCCCGGAGGCGACCAGCGTGAAGGGTGCGGAGGAAGAGAAGAAGGAAAAAGCAGAAGGCGGGAAGAAGGGCGAGAGCGCGCTCAAGCAGTTCACCGTCGACCTGAACGAGAAGGCGAAGACCGGCAAGGTTGATCCGCTGATCGGGCGTTCGGCCGAGGTCGACCGCACGGTGCAGATCCTGTGCCGCCGTTCGAAAAACAACCCGCTCTACGTCGGCGATCCCGGCGTCGGCAAGACCGCGATCGCCGAAGGGCTGGCGCGCAAGATCGTCGAGGGCGACGTGCCCGAGGTGCTGCTGCCCGCGGTGATCTACTCGCTCGACATGGGCGCGCTGCTCGCCGGCACGCGCTACCGCGGCGATTTCGAGGAGCGGTTGAAGGCGGTCGTCAACGAACTGGAGAAGATGCCCGACGCGGTCCTGTTCATCGACGAGATCCACACCGTGATCGGTGCGGGCGCAACGAGTGGCGGCGCCATGGACGCGTCGAACCTGCTCAAGCCCGCGCTGTCGGGCGGCACGATCCGCTGCATCGGTTCGACCACCTACAAGGAATTCCGCAACCACTTCGAGAAGGATCGCGCGCTGCTGCGCCGGTTCCAGAAGATCGACGTCAACGAGCCGTCGGTCGAAGACACGATCAAGATCCTCGCCGGCCTGCGCTCGGCGTTCGAATCGCATCACTCGGTCAAGTACACGCCCGAGGCGATCAAGTCGGCGGTGGAACTGTCGGCGCGCTACATCAACGATCGCAAGCTGCCCGACAAGGCGATCGACGTGATCGACGAGGTCGGCGCGATGCAGATGCTGGTGGCGCCCAACAAGCGCAAGAAGACGATCACCGCGAAGGAGATCGAGCAGGTGATCGCGACGATGGCGCGCATCCCGCCGAAGTCGGTGTCGACCGACGACAAGAAGGTGCTCGAGCATCTCGAGACCGATCTGAAGCGCGTCGTGTTCGGGCAGAATGCCGCGATCGAGAAACTGTCGAGCGCGATCAAGCTGGCGCGCGCGGGCCTGCGCGAGCCAGAGAAGCCGATCGGCAACTATCTGTTCTCGGGTCCGACCGGCGTCGGCAAGACCGAGGTCGCCAAGCAATTGTCGACCATCCTCGGCATTCCGCTCCAGCGGTTCGACATGTCAGAGTACATGGAGCGCCACTCGGTCAGCCGGTTGATCGGTGCGCCCCCGGGCTATGTCGGGTTCGACCAGGGTGGTTTGCTCACCGACGCGGTCGACCAGAACCCGCACTGCGTGCTGCTACTCGACGAGATCGAGAAGGCGCACCCGGACCTGTTCAACATCCTGTTGCAGGTGATGGACAACGGGCGCCTGACCGACCAGCACGGCAAGACGGTCGATTTCCGCAACGTCATCCTGATCATGACGACTAATGCGGGGGCGAGCGACATGGCACGCGAGACGGTCGGCTTCGGCAATCTGACCCGCGAGGGTGAGGACGAGCAGGCGGTGCAGCGGATGTTCACGCCCGAGTTCCGCAACCGGTTGGATGCGGTGGTGCCGTTCGGTTACCTGCCGCCCGAGGTCGTCGCGCGCGTGGTCGACAAGTTCATCCTCCAGCTCGAACTGCAGCTCGCCGACCGCGACGTCCACATCAAGTTGGACGACGAGGCGAAGACGTGGCTGACGACGAAGGGCTATGACAAGCTCTACGGCGCGCGTCCGATGGGCCGGTTGATCCAGGAGAAGATCAAGCAGCCGCTCGCCGAGGAACTGCTGTTCGGGAAGCTGGTCCACGGCGGCGAGGTGACGGTCAAGCTCAAGGACAATGCGCTCGCCTTCACGATCGAACCGGCGGCGCCCAAACCCAAGAAGAAGGGCGGCAAGGCGGCGACCGTCAAGGCGTGAACCGCGCCGAGCGGTGAATGAGACGAACCCCGGCCGGGGGACTGGCCGGGGTTTCGTTTTTCGGGTGGTTACTCGCTGCCGTTGTGCCGCCGGGTGGGAGGAGCGTGGGCTTGGCGACGACGATCGGGGTAGGGACGGGCGTTTGGTGAACGAGAGTTGCCCGGCCGATCAGCCGGCGAGCGCCTCGCTGAAATGGCGGCGGCACAAGGCGACGTAGCGGTCGTTGCCGCCGATCTCGGTCTGCTGCCCCTGCGCGATCGGGCGGCCGCTGTCGTCGACGCGCAGGTTCATCGTCGCCTTGCGCCCGCACGCACAGACCGATTTGATCTCGATCAGCGAGTCGGCGAGCGCGAGTAGCCGCGCCGAGCCGGGGAAGAGCTGCCCCTGGAAATCGGTGCGCAGGCCGTAGGCGAGGACGGGGACGCCGAGCCTGTCGGCGAGCCAGGCGAGTTGGTCGACCTGCGCGTCGGTCAGGAACTGCGCCTCGTCGACCAGCACGCAGGCGAGCGGCGTGACGTCGTGGCGCGCGGCGACCTCAGCGGCAATGTCGGTGGCGGTGTCGAACGGGGTCGCCGGCGCGGACAGGCCGATCCGCGAGGTGATTGTCCCCGCAGCGAAGCGGTCGTCGATCGCGGCGGTGAACAGCATCGTTGTCATGCCGCGCTCGCGATAGTTGAAGTCGGCCTGGAGCAGGTTGGTCGACTTGCCCGCATTCATGCTGGCATAATAGAAATACAGCTTGGCCACGGCCGCCCCGCGTTATTCGGCGTCGAGGTCGCGCGCGACTTCCGGGCGACGCAGCAGCGCGTCGATGTGGCTGCCCTCGTCGAAGCTCTCGTCGGCGAGGAACTTGAGCTTGGCGGCATATTTGTTCTGCACGCGGTGCGCGACCTCGCGCTGGAGATAGGCCGTGTTGGTGCGCAGCGCCTTCAGCACGGCATCCTCGTCGCGGCCGAGCAGCGGTTTCACGAACACGGTCGCGTGGCGCAGGTCGGGCGACATGCGCACCTCGGTGACGCTGACGACGTGGCGAGCGAGCGTCTCGTCGTGGACGTCGCCGCGCTGGAGGATTTCGGACAGGACATGGCGTACCTGCTCGCCGACGCGGAGCGTGCGGACCGAGCGTTCGCCCTGCTGGTCATTCATGATCGTCACCATTCATGTCGGTGTAGAAGGTCAGCCGGTTGTGCGAAGGGTCGTGCACCGCGAACTCGCGCGTGCCCCACGGCGTCGACTGCGGCGCGCCGGGGCGTGCATTCCCGAACCCCTTGTCGCGCAGCGCGGCGGCGTAGGCCGTCACGTCGTCGCACGCGATCCGCACTGCGGCACCGGGCGCCGCGTCGCCGTAATGTTCGGAGAGGTGGAGCACGCACTCACCCCGCCGCACGCCCAGGTAGAGCGGCATCCCCGGTTCGAACCGGTGTTCGAACACCAGCTCGAAGCCGAGGAAATCGAGGTAGAACGCCCGCGTGCGTGCTTCGTCGAAGCTGCGCAGCACGGGCGTGACGGGGCCGAGCATCGCCGGTTAGAGCGTGCGCTCGCGCAGCTCGACCTCGTAGGTTTCCAGATAGTCGCCCGCCTTGATGTCGGTGAAGTTCTGCGTGAACGTCACACCGCATTCCAGCCCGGCGCGGACCTCGGCGACGTCGTCCTTGAATCGACGAAGCGACGCGATCTCGCCCTGGTAGATGATGACGTCCTGGCGCGTGATACGTGCCTTGAGCGCCTTGCGGATGACACCGTCGGTGACGAGCAGACCCGCCGCGCGACCATGCTTGCCGGCCGAGAAGACCTCGCGGATCTCGGCGCGACCGACGACCGTCTCGAACGCCTCGGGCCCGAGCTCGCCCGCCATGCCGGCGCGGATCTCGTCGATGAGGTCGTAGATGACGTCGTAGTATTTCAGCGCCACCTTCTGCCGCTCGGCGATCTCGCGTGCCTTGGCGTTCGCGCGGACGTTGAAGCCGATGATCGGCGCGCCGCTGGCACCCGCCAGCGTTACGTCGCTCTCGGTGATGCCGCCGACGCCCGAATGAAGGACGCGCGCGCGGATCAGATCGGTCGAGATCTTGTTGATCGACGCGACGATCGCCTCGACCGTCCCTTGCGTGTCCGCCTTGACGACGAGCGGATATTCGATCGCCTTGTTCGCGGCGAGCGCCGAGAACATGCTCTCGAGGCTGGCGGGGGCCGAGGTGGTGCGCTTCTGCGTCAGCACGCCCTGGCGATATTCCGCCACTTCGCGCGCACGCTGCTCGTTCTCGACCACCTGCATCTGATCGCCCGCCGACGGCGTGCCGGTGATGCCCAGCACCTCGACCGGCATCGACGGTTCCGCCTTCTTGAGCTGGCGGCCCTTGTCGTCGACGATCGCGCGGACCTTGCCGCTTTCCGCGCCGACGACAAACACGTCGCCGACCTTCAGCGTGCCGCGCGTGACGAGCACGGTCGCGACCGGACCGCGGCCCTTGTCGAGCTTCGCCTCGATCACGCTGCCCTCGGCATCGCGATCGGGGTTGGCGCGCAGTTCGAGCAGTTCGGCCTGGAGCTGGATCTTCTCGATCAGCGTGTCGAGCCCGGTCTTCTTGAGCGCGGACACCTCGACGTCCTGCGTCTCGCCGCCCATTTCCTCGACCTGGACGTCGTGCTCGAGCAGACGCTCGCGCACGCGCTGCGGGTTGGCGTCGTGCTTGTCGACCTTGTTGATCGCGACGATCATCGGCTTGCCCGCCGCCTTGGTGTGATTGATCGCCTCGATCGTCTGCGGCATCAACCCGTCGTCGGCGGCGACCACCAGCACCACAATGTCGGTCACGTCGGCACCGCGCGCACGCATCGCAGTGAACGCCTCGTGGCCGGGCGTGTCGAGGAAGGTGATCTTCGACTTGTCCTTAAGCGTCACCTGATACGCACCGATGTGCTGGGTGATGCCGCCGGCTTCGCCACGCACCACATCGGTGCCGCGCAGCGCGTCGAGCAGGCTCGTCTTGCCGTGATCGACGTGGCCCATGATCGTGACCACCGGCGGACGCGGCTGCAGATCGGCCTCGGCGTCGGGGGCGGTATCGAACGCGAGATCGACGTCCG
This sequence comes from Sphingomonas citricola, assembly GCF_019429535.1. GTDB lineage: Bacteria > Pseudomonadota > Alphaproteobacteria > Sphingomonadales > Sphingomonadaceae > Sphingomonas > Sphingomonas citricola. The sequence continues at coordinate 351,559 of NZ_JAHXZM010000001.1, forward strand.
AATCCGACACGCGGACGATGTTGTGGCCGAATTCGGTCACCAGCAGTTCGGCGGTGTCCTGATCGATCGACTGCGTCATCGTGACGGGCATGCCCATCTTGAACAGCGCCTTGACCAGATCGGCACCACGCTCCGCCATACGGTTGGCGAGTTCCTGCACGGTGATGACCTCGGGCACCTGCACGTCGCGGACCTGCTTGGCCTGCGGCTCGCGCGGGCCACCGAAGCCACGCTTCTCCTTCTCACGCGCGCGCTTGAGTGCCGCGAGGCTGCGGGCGCGGGCGCCGTCCTCGTTCAGCGCGCGATTGACGGTCAGCTTGCCGCCGCGGCGCTCGTCCGACTTGCGGTCGCGCTGCGTCGGGCGCGACGGCGGCGCGGTGCGCGCGGCCATCGTGCCCGCGGGCATCGGACGCGCGGCGTTGCCGGTCGTGCCCGACGCTGCCTGCGGAGCCGCCGCCGGTGCGGGCTTGGGCTCGGGTTTCGGCTGCGGCTTGGGGATTTCGGGACGCGCGACCGGCGAGAAGCGACGCGGCGCGGGCATCGCGGGATCGCGCGCGAGTTCCACGGTCGGCCGCGGCGCGGGCGCCGGGGCAGGTGTGGGCGCGGGAGCTGGTGCAGGCGTGGGTGCGGGCGTCGGGGCCGGTGCGGGAGCCGCTGCCTCGACCGGCGCTGGCGCCGGCGTCGCTGCGGGAGCCGGGGTCGGCTCAGGCGCGGGCGGCGTTTCGCGGATCACGGGGCGGAAACCGCGCGCACCCATCGGGGTCGCGACGGTCGGGGCCGGCGCTGCCTCGGGGGCGGGCGTCGGAGCCGCCTGGGGCTTGGGCGCGGGGGTCGGCGCGGGCGCGGGTGCCGGGGGCGCTGCCTGCGCCTCAGCCTCGGCGCGACGCTTTTCCTCGGCGCGCGCGCGCTCGGCCTCGGCGGCCTGCTGACGCTCGGCTTCCTGGCGGCGACGCGTTTCCTCCAGCGCATGCATGCGCTGCTCTTCGGCCTCGCGCAGCAGGCGGGCCTGACGCTCCTGTGGCGTCTCGTTGCTCACGGCCGGGCGCTGCGGCGCGGCGGGACGCGGTGCCGCCGCCGGGGCGGGCGCGGGCGTCGGCTCGGGCGCAGCAGTCTGCTCGGGTGCCGCACCCTGCGGACCGAGCACGCGGCGACGCTTCACCTCGACCACCACCGTATTGCTACGGCCGTGGCTGAAGCTCTGCTTCACCTTGCCGGTCTCGACCGTGCGCTTCAGCCCCAGCGGCTGGCGCATTCCGAGTTTCGGCTTGTCGTTGTCGGTCTCGCTCACTCAAATTCCTCGTTCATCGTCACGGCCGTAGGCGCCAAGTTCGAGGCAAGCTCGGGACCGGGCGCCGATGCGCCTTGCGAGGCCGTTTCGCAAGGTGCCGGGATAGGATCAGGGCCGATAAAGTGCAGCCAGCGACCGAGCGCCTCGCCCAGTCGTTCGGCCGCCGCGCGGTCGGTGACGCCGATGTGTACCACATTCTCGCGGCCCAGCGCCAACGACAATATGGGGCGTTCGACGGGAAGAACCAGACCCTTCAGGTCGCTTCCCTCGCGGTCGGAGCCGACGCGCCACGCCTGCGCGAGCTTGCGCACCCCGTCGTCGCCCGCGTCAGCAGCGTGATAGAGCGCGCGAAGCTGCTGCCCGCGCGCCGCATTCTCGATCCGCTCGGCCCCCGTCAGCAGATGGCCGGCGCGCGCCTCCAGCCCCAGGCGGTCGAGTGCGTTCTTCTCCAGCGCGGTCGCGATCTGCTGCGGCAGCGTGTCGGGGACGTTGACGTCACTCGACTTGAACGCGCGCGCGAGCGCGCCGCGCAGCCGGCCCTTGGGCAGCGCCTGCTCGAGCGCGGCGCGCGTGACGCCGATCCAGGCACCGCGGCCCGGCGCCTTGGCGCGGACGTCGGGATACACCTGTCCGTCGGGGCCGAGCACGACGCGCACGAGCGCGTGCGCGGGCGCGCGTTCGCGCGTCAGGATACAGGAGCGGGTGGGGCCGTCTATCTCGGACGGGACGGGCGCCTCATGGTCGGGGTTCCGCATCAGCGTCTCCCTTGTCGGTAAGGGCGGGGGCGGGCGAGTCGCGATCGGCGATCAACTGCCCGCCCGCGCCATAGTTCTCGGTGCTGACTTCCTCGATCACGATCTGCACCGCGGCCGGGTTCTTACCCAGCCGCGTGACCAGCGAGGACGTGACATCGGCCACGATCCCCGCTTTCTGCTCCTTGGTCGCAGTGCCTGCGAGACGGATCGACACGAACGGCATCAGTCGCGCGCCGCCTCCTCGGTCGCGGGTTCCGCATCCTCGGCAGTCGCGTCGGCTGCGGGCTCGTCCTCGAACCAGTGCGCGCGCGCGGCCATGATCATCTCGTTGCCCTGCTCCTCGGTCAGGCCATAGGCGCCGAGCACGCCGCCCTTGTGTTCGGGACGCTTGGGCGCGTCGTCGTTGCGACGGCGCGGTTCCTGGCGCTTCTTCTCGATCAGCTCGTCGGTCGCGAGATCGGCGAGATCGTCGAGCGTCTTGATCCCCGCCTTGCCGAGCGTGACGAGCATCGCCTCGGTCATGTACGGCAGATCGGCGAGCGCGTCCTCGACACCCAGCGCACGACGTTCCTCGCGCTGCGCGGTCTCGCGCCGCTCGAGCGCTTCCTGCGCGCGGCTCTGCAGCTCCTGCGCGAGGTCCTCGTCGAAGCCCTCGATCCCGGCGAGCTCGTCGAGCTCGACATAAGCGACCTCTTCCAGCTCGCTGAAGCCCTCCGCGACGAGCAGCTGCGCGAGCGTCTCGTCGACGTCGAGCTCGTTCTGGAACGTGTCCGAATTCTTGACGAACTCGGCCTGGCGCTTCTCGCTCGCGTCCGTCTCGGTCAGGATGTCGATCGCCTTCGCGGTCAACTGCGAGGCGAGGCGGACGTTCTGGCCGCGGCGGCCGATCGCGAGGCTGAGCTGATCGTCGGGAACGACCACCTCGATGCGATCGTCCTCCTCGTCGATCAGCACGCGCGCGACGTTCGCGGGCTGCAGAGCGTTGACGACGAAGGTCGCGGTGTCGGGCGACCAGGGGATGATGTCGATCTTCTCGCCCTGCATCTCCTGCACGACCGCCTGGACGCGGCTGCCCTTCATGCCGACGCACGCGCCGACGGGGTCGATCGAGGAATCGTGGCTGATGACGCCGATCTTGGCGCGGCTGCCCGGATCGCGCGCGGCCGCCTTGATCTCGATGATGCCGTCGTAGATTTCGGGCACTTCCTGCGCGAACAGCTTCTTCATGAAGTCGGGATGCGCGCGTGACAAGAAGATCTGCGGCCCGCGGTTCTCGCGCACGACCTTCAGGATCAGCGAGCGGATGCGGTCGTTGACGCGCACCACCTCGCGCGGGATCTGCGCGTCGCGGCGGATCACGCCCTCGGCGCGGCCGAGGTCGACGACGATGTGGCCGAACTCGACGCGCTTGACGACGCCGGTGATGATCTCACCCGCGCGGTCCTTGAACTCTTCGTACTGACGCTCGCGCTCGGCGTCGCGGACCTTCTGGAAGATCGTCTGCTTGGCGGCCTGCGCCTGGATGCGGCCGAATTCGATCGGGGGCAGCGGATCGACCAGATAGTCGCCGATGTCGGCGCCCGCCTGGAGCTTCTGCGCGCCCGCGACGTCGACCTGCTTGTAGATGTCGTCGACCTGCTCGACCACCTCGACGACCCGCCACAAGCGCAGGTCGCCGTTATTGGGGTCGAGCTTGGCGCGGATGTCCATCTCCTGGCCGTAGCGGGTACGCGCCGCGCGCTGGATCGCGTCCTCCATCGCCTCGATGACGATGCCCTTGTCGATCATCTTCTCCGACGCGACCGAATTGGCGATCGCGATCAGTTCCGCGCGGTTCGCAGTGACGCCCGTGGCCATCTTAAGCGTTGTCCTCTTCTTCGAATTCTTCTTCTTCCGCGCCGTCTTGCGAGAGCGGAACGGTGGCGGCGATCAGCCGGTCGGTGAGCAGGAGCTTCGCGTCGGCGACCTGATCGAACCCGATCGTCATCGCCTCGTGCTTGCGCACGTCGATCGTGATCCGGTCGCCGTCGATGCCGACGAGGTCGCCGGTCAATTGCTTGCGCCCGTCGACCGGCTGGGTCAGGTGGATGCGGGCCTCGTGCCCCTTCCAGTCCTCGAAATCCTGCAGGCGGGTGAGCGGGCGGTCGATGCCGGGGCTCGACACCTCGAGCCGGTAGGCGCCGTCGATGTAATCGCGCCCGGCCGCTTCCGCCGCGTCGAGCTGATCGGAGATGCGACGCGACAGATCGCCGCAATCGTCGATCGTCAGCTGGCGCGTGTCGGGGCGTTCGGCCATCACCTGCAGCGTCCGCTCGTCGCCCTTGCCGAACAGGCGCACGCGCACCAGCGCGAAGCCAAGCGCCTCGGCCTCGGGTGCGATCATGGCAGACAGAGCGTTTACATCGTCCAAGCGGATCATCCGAACATGCGTTTCTTGCCGCCGCGGAGCCCGGCCCCGCAGCCCCTTGCACCTCGCGATGTAAGAGAAAGCACGGATGATATAGACCGATCGCGGCCGCCTCGCAAGCGGGCAAGCGTTGGCACTCGGGCTTCGTCACTGCGCGTGTGCCGGAACAACCGTGCCGCCTTCGCCTTTGTGGCGGGAGAGATATCCTTCGGGGGAACAAATCCATGCGCCTGCTCGCCTTCACCGCCGCGCTGCTCGCCTCCACCGCCTGCTCCGCCGAGCCTCAAACTCAGACGCAGATGCAGCCGCGCGCGAACGAGGCGAGCGCGCCCGCTGACGTGACGCAAGGACCGCAGGGCCCGCAGGTGGCGGGGAGCAATGCGCCGGTGCCGAAGAACGCGCCGGCACCGACCGCACGCAACGTGCCCGCGACCACGGGGCGTGCCAACATCGCCGCAACCACGCCGCCCGTCACGATCACTACGATGGGCCAGTTCGGCGACCCGTTCTCGATCGCGTTCCTGCCCGACGCGCGCCTGCTGGTGACCGAGAAGGCGGGCGCGCTCAAGCTGCGTGCCGCCGACGGGCGCGTGTCCGACATCGCGGGGGTTCCTGCGGTCGCGGGTGGCGGGCAGGGCGGTCTGCTCGATGTCGCGCCCGCGCCCGATTTCGCGACGAGCCGCACGATCTACCTGAGCTACGCCGAGCCGCGGCCGAACGGCGGGTCGAGTCTCGCCCTGATGCGCGCGCGGCTCGACGATGCCGGACTGGGCGACCAGCGCGTGATCTGGCGCGCGGGTTCGGACGGGCCGGGCGGGCAATTCGGCGCGATCATCGCCTTCGCCCCCGACGGCAAGTCGCTGTTCCTGACATCGGGCGAACGGCAGCGTTTCACGCCTGCGCAGGATCCCGAACAGGCGCTCGGCAAGATATTGCGGCTGACGCTCGACGGCGCGGCGTGGCCGGGCAATCCGATGTTCAAGGCGGGCGGGGTGCGCGCGATGACCTGGTCGAGCGGGCATCGCAATCCGTACGGCCTCGTCTTCGCGCCCGATGGTCGGTTGTGGGAGGAGGAGATGGGCCCGCGCGGTGGCGACGAGCTCAATCTGATCCAGCCGGGCAAGAATTACGGCTGGCCGCTGGTGTCGAACGGCGACAATTATTCGGGGGTCGAAATACCCGACCACCCGTCGCGCCCCGAGTTCCAGGCGCCGGTGCTGTGGTGGAACCCGGTGATCTCGCCGGGCGGGATGATCGCCTATACCGGCGCGATGTTCCCGGCCTATCGCGGGTCGCTGTTCATCGCCGGGCTGTCGAGCAAGTCGCTGGTGCGCGTCGCGGTGAACGGCGATCTGGCGCGTAGCGCCGAGCAATGGACCATGGGCGAGCGCATTCGCGACGTGGCACAGGCCCCCGACGGCGCGATCTGGGTGATCCAAGACGACGGCAAGCTGCTGCGGCTGACCCCGAAAGGCTGACGCGCGGCGCGGTGCGCCGGATCAGTCGCGCTCGATCAGGTAGTTCATCCGCGCCGCCGCGATCGGCTTCGCGCGGTCGTCCTGCCACGCGAACGCCTCGACGTTGGCGACGCGGTTGCCCAGCCGCGTGATCGTCCCCGCCGCGCGCGTCTCGCGGTCGCGCCCGCCGCGCATGAAATCGATCGTGACGTTGATCGGCTTGATCCGTCCGCCGCCTTCCTCGGCGAGCGCGTGGTGGAGCGCCGCGATCGCCGCGACCTCGAGCAGGCCGGAGATCGCGCCGCCTTGCAGGAAACCGGGGCGGCCGACGACGCCGTCGTGGAACGGCATCATCATGACGGGGGTGCCATCCTCGGCATGTTCGAGCTCGGCGCCGAGCACTGCGGCATAGGGTGGCAGCTTCACGACTGTTGCTCCGCGGCGGGCGTGGCGGTGCGCGACGGGCGCGGATATTGTCCGCTCGGGATCATGAAGGTCGCGGCGACGTGCGCGACCGGGTCATCAAGATCGCCATCGTGCGCGATCCCGCGCGTGAACGCGATCGAGCGCGCCACACGCAGGCATTCGGCGCGGCCGATCACCGTGCGGTTCGGGCGTGCGGGGCGCAGATAGTCGATCCTGAGATCGAGCGTCGCCTGCGGCACGAACACCCGGATCTGGTTCCAGATCGCGAAGCTCGTCGCCATGTCCATCATCGCGATGATCGGCCCCGACGCGATCACCCCGCTCGCCTCGTCACCGACGAGGTCGGCCGCATAGGGAAGCGCGAGTTCGATCCAGTCGTCGCCGCGGGCGTGGAAGCGGATGCCGAGCCGCCCGCCGTGCCCGCCGAAGCTGGTCACGTCGAGCTGGTCGAGCGTCATCGAGAACGGGTCCCATTTCATGTCGCGTCACCTACACGGCTGATGCGAGCGCGCAACATCGTGCGGCGGCTTGTTGCGGCGCGCGCGGCCACGCGCTAGCCGTTAAGCCGACAGACTTACGCGGGAGCCCGATCCGATGACCGACACCAAGCCACGCGAAGCGAACAACGACCGCGTTTCGATCACGGTGGCAGACGGCATCGCCGACGTTCGCCTGACGCGCGCGGACAAGATGAACGCGCTCGACCCCGCGATGTTCGCCGCGCTGGTCGACGCGATCGAGCAATTGAAGACGATGCGCGGGGTGCGCTCGGTCGTCCTGTCGGGCGAGGGGCGCGCGTTCTGCGCCGGGCTCGACATGGCGTCGATGGCGGGCGGCGGATCGGGGTTGCGGCTCGACGAGCGGACCCACGGCATCGCCAACACCGCGCAATATGTCTGCACTGGCTGGCGCGACTTGGGCGTGCCGGTGATCGCCGCGATCCACGGCGTCGCGATGGGCGGCGGGTTCCAGCTGCTGTCGGGTGCCGACATCCGCGTCGCGCATCCCGCCACGCGCATGGCGATCCGCGAGACCTATTGGGGGCTCGTCCCCGACATGGGCGGGTTCGTGCTGTGGCGCGGCACCGCGCGCGAGGACGTGCTGCGCGAACTCGTCTATACCAGCCGCGAATTCACCGCCGCGGAGGCACAGGGCTGGGGCCTCGTCACGCATCTCGACGACGATCCGCACGCCCGCGCGATGAGCATTGCGCGCGAAATCGCCGGGCGCAGCCCGAAGGCGGTGCAGGCATCGAAGCGCATCTTCAACGCGGTGCCCGACATGGACGCCGCCGCGATCCTGCTGGCGGAGAGCGAGGAACAGGTCGCGCTGATCCGCAAGCCCGAACAGGTCGAGGCGGTACGCGCCAACATGGAGAAGCGCGCGCCCGTCTTCGAGGATTGATCGCCGCGATTGTTAGGCGCGAACTTTGTGGCTAGCGCTGCCCGCGGGGAAAAGCGGAGCGGGGGCGAAAGCGGGTGAGCGAAGTGACGGGCGGCGATCACGAGCATGATCGCGCGCAGCTTGAACGCATGGCGTTCTTCTCCGACGCGGTGTTCGCGATCGCGATGACGCTGCTGGTGGTCGAAGTGAAGCTGCCGCACATTCCGCGGATGGAGGACGCGCTGCTCGCGCACGCGCTGCTGACGCTGATCCCGAGCTATATCGGCTTCCTCGTCAGTTTCCTCGTCCTCGCGCGGTTCTGGGTGTCGCATCACCTGACGCTGGGGGAAATGCGCGCGATCAGCCCGACCGTGCTCTGGGCCAATCTGTTCCTGCTGCTCGCGGTCGCGTTCACGCCGTTCCCGACCGCGATCGTCGCCGAATATGCGCAATTGCGCGTCGGCGTCGGCTTCTACGCGTTGTGGCTGATTCTGCTCGGCCTGCTCAACCAGCGGATCATCCGGCTGGCGATCCGGCACCCCAAATTGCGGCGCGACGACGCGAGCATGGCAACGCTTTCGCCGCACCTGCGCGCGAGCTGGATCCCGATGCTGATCGGCGGGCTCGCCTTCGTCGCCGGGATGATCGCGCCGCTGGCCGCGGTCGTCGTGCTCGCGGTGGGCAGCCCGATCATCACCTACGTGATGCGTCGCCGCACGCGTTGAGGGTTTGCGCGATCAGGCGGGGGGCACCCGCATCAGCTTCCCCGTCAGCGCGGCGCGAAAGTCGTCGGGGATCGCGCCTTCCTTCGGATCGGTCATGACGAGCACGGTGTCGCAGGTCGCGATCGCGCGGCCGCTTTGGTGCATCACCGCGAGGATTTCCCACGACCGCGTGCCGATCCGGCCGATCCCGGTCGCGATCTCGACATCGGCGGGGAAGCTTCCTTCCGCGAGGTAATTGACCGCATTCATCGCCACCACCGCGCGAAAACCGTCCCCGCGATTGAAGCGGCCGAGCATCCAGTTGAACCGCACCCGCGCGGTCTCGAACAAGGCGGCGAACGCGACATTGTTGATGTGCCCCATCGCGTCGAGGTCCTGGTAGCGCGTCGGCACCGTTTCGCGCACCGGATAGCTGTCGAGGTCGAGGCGGTACGGTGCGGGACGGGGCATGGCGGCTTTCTGATTGAGGGGGCGGGGGGCGCGAGCCTCGAGCCGGAGTATGGTGTCGCTGCGGATGAACGCGGCGTTGGGCGGGGACTGCCGCCCTTGTCATCGGGGGCCGGCGTTCACCGTGAGCGGTCGGGCCGGTCGGCTCCGGGCAGGCCGACGCGGGAGCAGGTCCCGCGTCGTCGGACGGGTTCGGCGTCGCCGACCCGCCGGCCGGCCTTGCGCGTGGGCGGCGCAGGGTGCGCCGGTTCCGCGCTTCGGCTCAGCGCGGTGCCATGCGGATCGCGCCGTCCAGCCGCACGTCCTCGCCGTTGACATACCCATTCTCGATCATGGTGAGCGCGAGGCTGGCGTATTCGGGCGGGTTGCCGAGCCGCTTGGGGAAGGGGACCTGCGCGCCCAACGCATCCTTCACGTTCTGCGGCGCGGCGGCGAGGAGCGGGGTGTTGAAGATGCCGGGCAGGATCGTGTTGACGCGAATTGCCTCGCCCATCAGGTCGCGCGCGATCGGCAGCGTCATGCCGACGACGCCGCCCTTCGACGCCGAATAGGCCGCCTGGCCGATCTGCCCGTCCTCGGCCGCGACGCTGGCGGTGTTGATGATGACGCCGCGGTCGCCGTCTTCCAGCGGATCGAGGCTCATCATCCCCGCCGCCGCTTTCGCGATGCAGCGGAACGTGCCGACGAGGTTGATCTGGATGATCATGTTGAACGCGTCGAGTGGGAAATGCTTGATCGAGCCGTCTTCTTTCGAGCGGCTGGCGGTCTTGATCGCGTTGCCCGTGCCCGCGCAGTTGACGAGGATACGCTCCTGACCGATCGCCGCGCGCGCCTTCTCGAACCCGGCGTCGACCGATGCCTCGTCGGTGACGTTGACCTTGCAGAACACGCCGCCCAGTTCGGCGGCGACCGCCTCGCCCTTGGCTTCGTTCAGGTCGAACAGCGCGACCTTGACGCCCTTCGCCGCCAGCGCGCGCGCGGTCGCCTCGCCCAGGCCCGAGGCGCCGCCGGTGATGACCGCAGAAATGGTGTTGTCGAGTTTCATGATGTCCCCTTCCTGAATTTCACGCAGCCGCGTCGACGCGCTCGATAATGGTGACGTTCGCGACGCCGCCGCCCTCGCACATCGTCTGCAGTGCGTATTTCCCGCCGCGGCGTTTGAGTTCGTGCACCAGCGTCGCCATCAGCTTCGTGCCCGACGCGCCGAGCGGATGGCCGAGTGCGATCGCGCCGCCGTTGACGTTCAATTTGTCCGGGTCGGCGCCGGTGTGCTTGAGCCACGCCATCGGCACGGGCGCGAACGCCTCGTTGACCTCGTACAGGTCGATGTCGTCGATCGAGAGCCCGGCGCGGCTGAGTGCCTTGTCGGTCGCGAACAGCGGCTCCTCGAGCATCACGACCGGGTCGCCCGCGGTAACGGTCAAATTGACGATGCGCGCGAGCGGGGTGAGCCCGTATTTCTCGACCGCCTCGCCGCTCGCGATCAGCACCGCCGACGCGCCGTCGCAGATCTGGCTGGAGGACGCCGCGGTCAGCACGCCCTTGTCGGACAATAGCTTGACCCCCGCCATGCTCTCCGCGCTCGCGTCGTAGCGGATGCCCTCGTCCTTGTCGTGGTGGGCGTTACCCTCGGGCGTCTCGACCTCGATCGGCACGATCTCGTCGGCGAAGCGGTTCGCTTGCGTTGCGGCGATCGCCTTCTGGTGCGAGCCGAGCGAGTAGGCGTCGGTGTCCTCGCGCGAGAAGCCGTATTTGCGCGCGATCATCTCGGCGCCGACGAACTGGCTGAACTGGATGCCGGGATATTTTTCCTCCAGACCCGGCGACTTGTTCTTGCCGAGCCCGGCGTCGTAGAACAGCTTGAAGGTCGAGCCCATCGGCACCCGCGTCATGCTTTCCACGCCCGCCGCGATCACCACGTCCTGCGTCCCCGACATCACCGCCTGCGCCGCGAACTGGATTGCCTGCTGCGATGAGCCGCACTGGCGGTCGATCGTGACCGCGGGGGTCGATTGCGGCAGCCGCTTGGACGCGAGCACGGCGTTGCGCCCGACCTGTCCCGCCTGCTCGCCGCCCTGGCTGACGCAGCCCATCACGACGTCGTCGACCGCCTCGGGCGGGATGCCGCTGCGCTCGACCAACGCGTCGAGCACGTGTGCGGCCAAGTCGACCGGATGGACGCCCGCGAGCTTGCCGCCGCGCCGCCCCCCGGCGGTGCGCACTGCGTCGACGATAAAAGCCTCGGCCATCTTCCGCGTCTCCATAACAGATGTTATCCCGGTGCTTAGTTACGCAAATTGACGCGGACGGCAAGAGCGGAGACGGTGCGAATGGATGTGACACAGGCGATCGCGGCGCGGCGTTCGGTGCGCGGGTACCTCGACCGCGCGGTCGACCCGGCACTGCTCAAGGACATCGCGATCAAATCGGCGCGCGCGGCGACCGGCGGCAACATCCAGCCGTGGCACGTCGACATCGTCCACGGCGAGACGATGCGGCGGCTGAAGGAAATCATGGCGGGCAAGACCGCGCGGCGCGAAACTGAGACGCCGGGTTATGACATCTATCCGAAGGAGATGGACGATCGCTATCGCCAGCGCACCTTCGCGATCGGCGAGGAGATGTACGGCCGGCTGGGCATCCCACGCGAGGACAAGCGCGCGCGCGCGATCTGGTTCGCGCGCAATTTCCAGTTCTTCGGCGCGCCCGCGGCCTATTTCGTCACGGTCGACCGCCGGATGGGGCCGCCGCAATGGTCCGACCTCGGCATGTATCTGCAGAACCTGATGCTGCTGGCGGTTGAACACGGGCTCGCCACCTGTCCGCAGGAATGCTGGGCGGTGTTCCCGCAGACGATCGAGGCGTTCCTGGAGACGCCGGCGGAGCGGATGCTCTTTTGCGGGGTTGCGATCGGATATGAGGATGCCGACGATCCCGCCAATCTGACGCGCTCGACCCGCGCGCCGGAGGAGGAGTGGTTGACCGTTCGGGCTTGAGCGGGCGCCGCCGCGGATCTCGTGTGGCGATGTTGACGTAGACCGCACCCGGTGGCGCCTAGCCTCAGTTCGTGGCCGTGGGAGCGCTTGCGCTTCGGTGATCTGCCGTGGCGCTAGGCTAGCAGGAAAAGCCGATCAGCCGCCGAGCGCCGCCGAGATACGCGCGAAGGGTACGCTGAGCGCGACATAGAGCTGCGAGGCGAGCAGATAGGCGCCGCCGCCGGTCGCCGCGGTCAGCGCCGCGAATTGCAGCGCCGAGGAGATGCGGCGGCTCCGCTCCGCCTGCATCGCGGGGGAAAGCGCGGGGCGATCGCGCGCGGGACCGCGGCGCTCGATGGCCGCAGCCTGCCCGGGGCGCTGCGCGAGCCGCGGTTCGTTGACGAGCGCCGACGCGCTGACCGGATCCTGCGTGCGGATACCGACCCGGCCGTCGCGAACCCAGCCGACGCGCCCGATGATGATCAAGGTGCCGCGCCGCACGTCGACGTAACTGCCGACCTTCATCGCCGCGGTGCTGGAGATGACGATCGATTTGGGCGCGACTTCGTGGATGCACGCATCGGCCCAGGCCGTGCCGACATTGATGCGGCAGGGCACGAGAACGGCAGTGGTCGTGTTCGTCTTCATGCCGTACCCCTGCGATGCTTCTAAGACATCGGCGGGGGAGCGGCACCCGGTCTTCTTTACAGTTCGGTTGCGTATGTTTGCGCGGGAAATGTGCTGGGGCAACGCCTCGACCCTGCGACGTGACATCGGTTGCGGTCCCTGGAACGCTCGGGGCAGGAGGGACGCGGTGATCGACGTGCGCGAGTGGTGCCCCCGGCGAGATTCGAACTCACGGCCTGCGGTTTAGGAAACCGTCGCTCTATCCGGCTGAGCTACGGGGGCACTGCGCACCGTGCGTATCGCGATCGGGCGGCTTAATCAATCGAGCCGGCGCGTTCGCGTCATCGGCGCGAGCGCCGCGTGGGGTCCCGAGGGTAGTGCGGTGCGGGGAAGCGGCGAGCGGACCGGCATATCGTCCGTCAGACGATCCGCCGGTGCGCGCGCCATCACGCCTTCTTGAGTGATTCCGGCTTGTGCGCCGCCTTCGAACCACTGTCGGTCTTCACGATGTATTGCGGGTCGTCCTTCGACGCCTTCACCGTGTGGCTCTTGATCTTGGTATCGCTGGTCTGCTTCTTCTCGACGGTGCCGTGCGCTTCGCCGCCGTGCGATTTCCAGGTGACCTCGTCACCCTTGTGCAGTTCCTTCGCCATTCGCCTTCTCCTTTTTGCCCGGATCAGTGCGCGATCAATCGGCGGCGGCGGCAAAGGTTGCGCGGCGCGGCGCGTCCCGGAAGGGAACGTACCGCGCCGGCAGGCCTCAGAACTTGAACCCGGCGGCGACGCCGTAACGGCGCGGCTCGATCGTGAAGACGTTGGTGAACAGACCCGACGACTGATCGGTCACGTACATGCCGGTCAGCGCGTTGTTCTTGGTCAGGTTCGACACGAAGCCGCGCACGTAGAAGCGGTCGTCGGGCGCGTTCAGCTGGATCTGCGCGTTGACGACCTCGTAGCCTGGCAGGCGATCGATCGGGCGCAGGTTGAAGATCGTGCCGTACGAATTGCCGGTGTAGTTCAGGTCGACGCGCGGGACGAGCGTATAGCCGCTGTCGCTGAAATCGATCGTGTACTGCGCACCGACCGACCATTTGTATGTCGGTGCGTTGGGCAGCTTGTTGCCGCGCACGTTGCTTTCGACGCCCGAGCCGAGCACCTGGATGCCGCCGAACAGGCCGCCGATCGCGGCGGCTTGCGCCGTCAGCGCCGAGCAGATGCTGAACGCGCCGGTGGTCTTGGTGCCGGGCACCGCGACGGGCGCAGCGAGCAGCGCCGCATTGCCGAACGACGTTCCGACGCCGCGGTTGACCGCCGCGACAAAGGCATTGGCGCCCGCGGCATTGCCCGCCGTGGTCGGCACCACCGCGCAGTTGGACGCGTTGGTGATATCCTTGATGATCACCGTGTCCGAACGCCCGCCCGACGGGTCACGCGGGTTGGCGAGGAAGCGGTCGTCCGCGACCTTGGTCTTCAGATAGCTCGCGTTCATGTTGACGACGAAGCGCGGGATCGGGCTGAGCACCGCTTCCGCCTCGACGCCGTAGATGTCGGCGTTGACGTTGTCGTTGACCGAGGTGCGCGCGACGATGCGCGACAGCTGCAGGTTCTTGTACTTGTAGTAAAAGCCGGTGAGGTTGAGCCGGAAGGCACCGCCGCCGAAGGTGTTCTTCGACCCGATCTCGAATGCGTCGACCTTCTCGGGGGCGAAGGTCGTCGGCACCGTGAAGACCGGCGACAGCGGCGGGTTGATGCCGCCCGATTTGTACCCGCGCGAGTAGGACGCGTAGAGCAGATTGTCGGGGGTGATCTTGTAGTCGACCACCGCGCGACCGGTCAGCCGCGAGAAGGCGACATTGCCGTCGGCGAACGGCTGGTTGCCCGCCACCGTTGGGTCGAAATCGACCGCGCCGCTGTCGAGCTGCGGGAAGGCGGACGCGCTGCCGTAGGGGACGGGCACGTTCACCAGCGTGGTGCGCGCGCGCACGTTCTTGTCGTCGTGATTGTAGCGCAGGCCGAGCGTCAGCTTGAGCTTGTCGTTCGCCTCGAAATACGTCTCGCCGAAGATGCCGTAGGACTTCAGCCGGAAATTGGGCGAACTGTTGCGGTAGAACGGCGTCGCCAGATAGGCGGTGCCCCCCGATGCGCCCGCGCCGAGCAGACCAGCGGCATAGTCGAGCCCGAAGGCGTTGACGTAATAATCGTTCTGCTGCTTGCTGTCGAAATAGATGCCGCCGAGCAGGAAGTTGAACGGCCCGTCGAACGAGCTGTCGATATGCGCCTCGGCGCTATATTGGCGCACGTGGTTGTACGAGCGATCGAAGTCGAGGCTGGTCGGCGCGCAGACACCGTTGCCGCCGTAGACGCCGACGTTGTTCGGATCGGCGAGCGACTGGCACAAGGTGCCGGGGCCGTTCGGAATCAGCGTGTTGCGGACGTTGTTGAGGACCGCGCCGGGCAGACCGGGGCGACCGACCGCGTTGAGCGTATTGAGCCCGACGTTGCCCGCAAACGAATTCTCCACTGCCAGATTATAGTCGGAGGTCGAATCGACGGTGTTCTCCATGTAACCGCCGGTGAAATTGAAGCTGAGCGGACCAAAGTCGTGGAACAGCTTCAAAGTATATTGCTGTTCCTCGGCGAAATAAGTCGGCTCGGCGTCGATGCGGACGCGGCGGACGTTCGTCGGATTGTTGACGCCGAAGAAGCTGTCCTGCGCCTGATAGACGCTGCCGAGCGCGAACGGCGCGAGTGCACCCGCACCCGCCGCGGTCAGGAATTCGCGGCTGGTCAGGATCGCGGCGAGCGTCGAATTGCCGTTGGTCGTGCCGTAGGCGAGCCGGTCGGGTGCGCAGCCGAGCACGCCGGTCGAATCGCGGTTGCAGAGCTGCTTCTGGATGCGGCTGCGATTGTCCTTTTCGCGGAAATAATAGCCGATCAGGTCGATCCGCGTGTCGGGGCTGGGTTCCCACGACAAGGTGCCGCGGACCGAATACAGGTCGCGGTCGTCGATCCGGTTGCCGGTATATTCGTTGAACGTATAGCCGTCGCGCTTGAGATAGGTGCCCGCGACGCGGATGCCGAGCGTGTCGGTGAACGGCAGGTTGAACATCGCGCGGACGCGCTTCGAATCAAAATTGCCGTATTCGAACTCGCCCGCGGCGTGGACGCCCGACAGATCGGGCTTGGCAGTGATGAAATTGACCACGCCCGAGGTCGCGTTGCGTCCGAACAGCGTACCCTGCGGCCCGCGCAGCACCTCGACGCGTTCGAGGTCGAAGAACTCGCTCTCGAACAGGCGCGTGCCGAGCAGTGGCATGTCGTTGACGTGGATCGCGGTCGCGCTGTCGCAGGTCACGCCGACGCACAGGTCACCGACGCCGCGGATCGTGAAGCTCGACGAGGTGAAGTTCGTCTTGGTGAAGGTGATGTTGGGCAGCGTCTGTTGCAGCGCAACGGGATTGACGATCTGCTGCCGCTCGAGGTTCTCGGCGGTGAACGCGGTGACCGCGATCGGCACGTCCTGCAACCGCTGCGACTGGCGTTGCGCGGTGACCACGATGTCGCCGGCATAGCCCTGATTGGCGGACGGCTGCGTATCGGTCGGGGTCGAGGAGGGGGCCTCCTGTCCCGGTCCATTTGTAGGTGCGGTATTCTGCGACGAGGTGGTGGCCCCCGTTTGCGCGTGCGCGGGAACCGCAGTCACGAGCGCGAGCGCCGACGCGGCGAGCAGGTCGAACTTCTTCATGGCATCCCCTCCTGGGAACCGCCCCCGCTCTATGGCGATGTGACGGTATTTCGATGAACCGGTATGGATGAGACGACAGATTTTTTCGCCCGTCAAACGAAATTATTGCCGAACATTACGCGCCGCGTACACGTGGCCGAAAAGAGACAGTTGCGATATCGCGCGCGGTTTCTGCTACCACGCGCGCCGGAAGGACGTTTGACCCAGATGACGACGATCGAGAGCGGAACGCCGGGGGACGGCGACCTGATGGCATCCGATGGCAAGCTGCCGGTTCCCGAGCATGTGGCGGCCGCGATCCGCACGCTGATCGAATGGGCGGGGGACGATCCGACGCGCGAGGGGCTGATCGACACGCCAAAGCGCGTGGCGCGCGCGTGGAAGGAATATTGCAGCGGTTATGCCGATGATCCGGGCGTCCATCTGTCGCGCGTGTTCGAGGAGGTCGGCGGCTACGACGAGATCGTGCTCTTGAAGGACATCCCGTTCCAGTCACATTGCGAGCACCACATGGCGCCGATCATCGGGCGCGCGCACATCGCCTATCTGCCGAAGGACCACGTCGTCGGCATTTCCAAGCTCGCGCGCGTGCTCCACGGCTTCGCGCGCCGCCTGCAGGTGCAGGAACGGCTGACCGCCGAGGTCGCCGACTGCATCTGGAACGGCCTGAGGCCGCAGGGCGTCGCGGTGGTGATCGAGGCGAGTCACGCGTGCATGACCGCGCGCGGGGTGCGCACGCCCGGCGTGTCGATGGTGACGAGCCGGATGATGGGCGTGTTCCGCGACGACGAGCGTAGCCGCAAGGAAGTGCTGTCGCTGATGGGGCTGGCTTGAGGGTTCTCGTCACCGGCGGCGCGAAGCGGCTGGGCGCGGCGATCGCGCGCGCGATCGCGGCGGCCGGGCACGAGGTGGTGATCCATTACGGCACCTCGCGCGCTGCGGCGGAGGCACTGGCGATGGAGGTCGGCGGCGCCACGGTGTCGGGCGACCTAGCGGACACGGAAGCGCTTCCCGCCTTGTTCGCGCGCGCGGCGGCGGCGGGGCCGATCGACGGCCTCGTCAACAGCGCCTCGCAATTCGATTACGACGCGCCCGACGCGATCGACGCGGCGCTCGCCGCGCGGCTCCACGCGGTCAACTGCGTCGCGCCCGCGGTGCTGGCGGCGGCACTCGCGGCGCAGGGGCGCGAGGGCGCGGTCGTCAACCTGCTCGACCAGAAGCTCGCCAATCCGAACCCCGATTTCTTTTCCTACACCTTGAGCAAATACGCGCTCGAGGGGGCGACGACGATGCTGGCGCAGGCATTCGCGCCGCGCGTCCGCGTCAACGCGGTGTCGCCCGGCCTGACGTTGCCGAGCGGGGACCAGAGCGCGGCCGAGTTCGACCGCGTCGCGTGCGCGAACCTGCTCGAACGACCCGTCGGCGCGGCGGCGGTGGCAGCCGCGGTCGTCTACCTGCTCGAAGCGGAGAGCGTCACGGGTCAGAACTTGTTCGTCGACTGCGGGCAGCGGTTCCTCGCGCGCGACGGCGATGTCATGTTCGAGGACCGCGATGCCTGACTATACCGTGATCCTCGACGACCTCGACGTCGCGATGCGGCTCGGCATCCACCCGTACGAGGCGACCCCGCAGCGCGTGCGGCTGTCGGTGCGGATGCGCGTCCGCTACGCGTCCGCGCCCAGCGCCGACCGGATCGAGGAAGTGCTCGACTATGACTTCGTGCGTGACGGCATCCACCGGCTCGCCGGGGGCGCGGGGTTCGCGTTACAGGAAACGCTGGTCGAGGCGGTCGCGGCATTGTGCCTCGCCGACCCGCGCGTGCGCGAGGTGCAGGTGCGCTCGACCAAGCTCGACATCTACCCCGACGCGACCGTCGGGTGCGAGATCGTCCGCGCGCGCAACTGAGGCGTCAGTCGGCCTTGGGCCTGGGTGCGCGCATCCGGATCAATCCTTCCTGCGCGACGCTCGCGACCAATCGCCCGTCCTGCGTGAAGATCTGCCCGCGGTTGAATCCGCGCGCGTGCCCCGCCCAGGTGCTGTCACAGGCGTAGAGCAGCCATTCGTCGGCGCAGAACGGCTCGTGCAACCAGAGTGCGTGGTCGAGGCTCGCGCTCTGTAAACCCGGCGAGGTCCAGTTGACGCCGTGCGGCAACATCGACGTGCCGAGCAGCGCCATGTCGCTGGCGTAGGCGAGCACCGCGCGGTGCACCGCGGCGTCGTCGCCGATGCTAGCGCAGATGCGGAACCAGCTGTGCTGCACCGGGTCGGTCGGCTGCGGATTGAACCATTTGCGCGGATAGACGGGGCGGATCTCGATCGGGCGCGGGCGCGTCAGATTGGCGCGGAAGCGTTCGTCGACGTGGACGCTCTCGCGCGCGCGGATCGTCGCCTCGCTTTCCAGCGTCTCGGGTGCGGGCACCTCGGGCATCTGCGCCTGGTGATGATATCCTTCCTCGGGCACCTGGAACGAGGCGGCCATGTTGAGGATCGGTTGACCGCGCTGCATCGCGATCACGCGGCGGGTCGAGAAACTGCGCCCCTCGAAATCGCGCACCACGCGGTAGATGATCGGGTGCTGCTCGTCGCCCGCGCGCATGAAATAGGCGTGGAGTGAATGCGCGATCTTGGGCGCGTCGGTCGAGCGCTGCGCCGCCTGCAACGCCTGCGCGATCACCTGCCCGCCGAACACGCGCCCGACGCCCCCGCGCGAGCGCCGCCCGCGGAACAGGTCGGTATCGATCTCCTCGACGTCGAGCAGGTCGACCAGATCGGCGGCGAGATCGGTCGGGGAGGGCGGCGCTTGTTCGGTCATTCTTATCCTTCCCAGCATGGCGCAGCAGGTGGGGCCGTCCCGCGGGGGACCGGCCGCAGGCTGGTGGAGGGGGAGCGCCGCGAACGCTCCGCCGGCGGCCATCCCCCCTACACCATGCTGCGCTTGGTCCCCCTCCCCGTGCCGGGGAGGATATGGCTTCGTCAATAACCCGCCGCGCGCGCGAGCTGGTCGGCGTGGAAGTTCGCGTCGCCGAACATCTCGGCGAGGACACGCCCGCGCTTCATGTAGAAGCCGATGTCATATTCATCGGTCATGCCGATGCCGCCGTGCATCTGCACGCCTTCCTGTACGCTGAGCGTCGTCGCGATCCCCGTCATCGCCTTCGCGACCGACACCGCTGCGTCGGCGCGGTCGTCGCCCGCATCGAGCAGCTGTTGCGCCTTCAGGACCGCGGCGCGCGCGACCTCCATCTCCGAATAGAGATGCGCGGCGCGGTGCTGGAGCGCCTGGTAGCTGCCGATCAGCGTCCCGAACTGCTTGCGCTCCTTCAGATAGCCGAGCGTCATGTCCATCGCGCCGCCGCCGACGCCCAGCATCTCGGCTGCCGCGCCCGTACGCCCCGCGCGCAGCAAGCGACCGAGCGGATCTCGCCCGGCATCGACCTCGCCGATCACCGCGTCGGCGTCGACCTCGACCCCGTCGAACTCGATACGAGCGGCAAGGCTGGCGTCGGTCAGCCGCTCTGCGCGCGCCGACACATTGGCCGCGTCGCGCGGCACCGCGAACAGCGTCACGCCCTCGTCGTCCTCCGCCGAGCCCGCGGTGCGGGCGGCGACAATCAGCAGGTCGGCGACGTGGCCGTGCGTCACGAACTGCTTGGCGCCGGTCAGCTTGAAGCCGTTACCCGACCGTTCGGCCTTCATCGCCACCGCGTTGCGGTGCTTCGCGCCCTCGTCGATCGCTAGTGCGGCGACGGTGTCGCCGGCGATGATGCCGGGAAACCAGCGCTCGGCCTGCGCACTGCCCTTGAGCGCCTCAACCGCCGCGACCGCGGTGGTGAGGAACGGGGAGGGCGACAGGTTGCGCCCGATCGCTTCGAGCACCACGCCCGCCTCGACATGGCCGAGCCCGAGCCCGCCCTGCTCCTCGCCGATCAACATGCCGGTGAAGCCCATTTCGGCGAACTGCTTCCACAGGTCGCGACTGAACCCGGTCTGGTCGTCGGCGTCGCGCAGCGCGCGCATATGACCGACGGGGGCGTGTTCGGCGACGAAGTCCTTCGCGGTGTCGCGCAGCATCGTCTGTTCGTCGTTCAAGAAAAGCGGCATTTATTTCTCCCTCTCCCCTTAGGGGAGAGGGCTGGGGTGAGGGGATGCCCCACACACACCAGCCCACGATTGATGTTATCGAGTAGGGCAGCCCCTCACCCAACCCTCTCCCCGCCGGGGAGAGGGCTTAAGCTCACGCGCCCGGCAGCTCCAGGATGCGCTTGGCGATGATGTTGAGCTGGATCTCGCTCGTCCCGCCCTCGATCGAGTTCGCCTTGGTACGCAGCCACGCGCGCGCAGTGTGTCCGCCGCGGCTCGCCTCGCTTTCCCACTCGAGTTCGTCCGAGCCGCCCGCCGCCATCATCAACTCATGGCGGCTCTTGTTCAGTTCGGTGCCGTAATATTTCATCATGCTCGGCTGCGCGGGATGCGCGCGGCCTGCTTTCAGCTCGTCGATGAAGCGCTCGCTCTGCGCGGTGAAGGCGCGCGCGCGGACCTCGAACATCGCGATCTGCGCGCGCAGCAGCGGGTCGGCGAGCCGCCCGTCATGGTCGAGCCCGATCGTCGCCAGCGCACCCTCGATCAGCGGGTTCTTGCCCCCCGCGCCCAGGCCCATGCCCGAGATCATCTCGCGCTCGTGCCCGAGCAGGTATTTGGCGACGTCCCAGCCGCGGTTGAGTTCGCCGACGAGGTTCTCCTTCGGCACCTTCACATTGTCGAAGAAGGTCTCGCAGAACGGCGAATAGCCGCTGATCAGCAGGATCGGCTTGGTCGAGACACCCGGCGTGCGCATGTCGAACAGCACGAAGCTGATCCCGCCCTGCTTGGTCGTCTTGTCGGTCCGCACCAGACAGAAGATCCAGTCGGCCTTGTCGGCGTAGCTGGTCCACACCTTCTGCCCGTTGACGAGGAAATGGTCGCCCTTGTCTTCCGCGGACGTGGCCAGACTGGCGAGGTCGGAGCCAGCATTGGGCTCGGAATACCCCTGGCACCAGCGGATCTCACCGCGCGCGATCTCGGGGAGAAAGCGCTTCTTCTGTTCCTCGGTGCCGTATTTCAGCAGTGCCGGCCCGAGCATCGAGATGCCGAACGAGTAGAGCGGGTTGCGCGCGCGGATGCGGGCCATTTCCTCGCGCAGCACCTTGGTCTCGGCCGCCGACAGCCCGCCGCCGCCATACTCCTTGGGCCAGTCGGGCACGGTCCAGCCGCGCGCGCCCATCTTGTCCATCCACGTCTTCTGCGCCGGGGTCATGTCGCTCTGGTCGCGGCCACCCCAGGCGGTGTCCTTGTCCGAGCGCATCGGCTCGCGCATCTCGGGCGGGCAATTCTCCTCTAGCCAGGCGCGGGTTTCGGAACGGAACGTGTCGAGATCGGTCATGGTCGGCTCCTGACGAGGTCGTGCGCGATGCGCGCGACCGCGATGGCGTGATGGTCGGCGTATAGGTCTGCGATCACCTGGACCCCGATCGGCAGGCCGTCGGCGTCGTGCCCGATCGGCACGCTGGTGGCGGGCAGCATCGGCAGCGTCGCGAGCCCGGGCCAGGCGAATTGGTGGAAGAATTGCGTATCGGTGCCGTCGATATCAAGCCGCCGCGCCGCGAGCGGGGTGTCGTCGTGCGGGAAGGCGGTCATGCCGACGGCGGGTGCGATCACCGCGTCATACTCGGTGAACAGACGCCGCCACTGCCGCTGGATGCGCGCCTGTTCGTCGTGGAGGTGGAGCCACGTGTCGACCGAGGCGGGCGGGCGGCTGTCGGGCGGCCCACGCCGGGACATCGCGATGTTGAGCATGTTCCAATACGCGTCGTGCTGCCGCGCGAGATCGGGCAGCAGCTCGCTCGCCCGGTCGACGCGCGCGCCCGCCTGCTTCAGCGCCGTGCCGAGCGTTTCCAGCGCCTGGACGATCGCGTCCTGCGCGGTCGCGAGCGGGTGGCTGGTCAGCAACAGGACGCGCATGTCGCAAGCGCCGCGCAGCGTGGAGGCTTTCAGCGGATGATCCGCCACCACGTCGATCGCGGCGTCGAGATCGTCTGCGTCGCGCGCAAGCGGGCCGATCACCGACAGGACCGTTCGCGCGCTGTCGGTGCCGGGGTGGAAATGCCCGTCGGTCGGCAGCACGCCCCAGGTCGGCTTGTGCCCCCACACGCCGTTGAAGGCGGCGGGGACGCGGATCGAACCGCCGATATCGGACCCGAACTCGAGCGGCACCATCCCGCTCGCCAGTGCCACCGCCGATCCGCCCGACGACCCGCCCGCGCTGCGGTTCGGGTTCACCGCGTTCACCGTCCGGCCATAGACGGGATTGTTCGATTGCAGGTCGGCGAGCGCGGGCGGCACGTTGGTCTTGCCGAGCAGGATCGCGCCCGCCGCCCTCAACCGCTCAACCGCGACCGCGTCGGCTTGCGCCACGAAATCGCGGTGCTCCTCGAACCCGAACGTCGTCGGCAGACCGGCGACGTCGTAGCTCTCCTTGATCGTCATCGGCACGCCGAGGAGGGGCGCGTCGAACCCGTCCGCAATCCGCTGGTCGAGCGCGGCGGCTGCGGCGCGCGCGCGGTCGAAGTCGCGCACGACGACCGCGTTCAGCGCGCCGTCACGCGCCTCGATCCGCGCGATCGCGGCGTCCGTCTCGGCGAGCGCGCTGGTCTCGCCGGCCCGAACCGCGGCGGCGGTCTGGAGTGCGGTGCGTTCGGCCATCATATCCTCCCCGGCACGGGGAGGGGGACCAGCCGCAGGCTGGTGGAGGGGCCGCGACGTAAGCGGTGCGCCCGCGGCGAACCCCCTCCACCACCACGCTGCGCGTGCCGGTCCCCCTCCCCACGAGTGGGGAGGATATGATCTGCCGCCACCATCACTTGATCGTACCGGCCTTGAGTGTGTCGGCGACCTTGAACCCGTGCTTCTCGAGCCCCGCGACGACCTTGTCATAGCCTTCGGTCTGCGCCCAGAACATCGGGCCGCCGCGATAGACCGGCCAGCCGTAGCCGTAGATCCAGACCACATCGACGTCCGACGCGCGCTGCGCCTTGCCTTCCTCGAGGATCAGCGCACCCTCATTGACCATCGGATAGAGCGTGCGCTCCACGATCTCCTGATCGGTGATCTCGCGCTTCGGCATGTTCGAGCGGCTGCGGAAATCCTCGATGATCTCGGCGACGCGCGGGGAGGGGGTCGGGTTACGCTTCTCGTCGTAATCGTAATAGCCGGCCTGCTTCTTCTGCCCCCAGCGTCCTTCCGCGGCGAGCGCGTCGCGGATGCTCTCGATCCGGTTCGGGTCGCGGTGCCAGCCGATGTCGACGCCCGCGAGATCGCTCATCTGGAACGGGCCCATCGGCATGCCGAACTCGACGTGGACGCGGTCGATCTGCTCGGGCGTTGCGCCCTCCATCAGCAGCTTGTTCGCCTCGACCTGCCGCGGCATCAGCATGCGGTTGCCGATGAAGCCGTAGGTGACGCCCGCGACGACCGCGACCTTCCTGATCTTCTTCGCCAGCGCCATCGCGGTCGCGAGCACGTCGTCCGCGGTCTTCGCCCCGCGCACGATCTCCAACAGCTTCATGACGTTGGCGGGCGAGAAGAAGTGCATGCCAAGCACATCTTCAGGTCGACTGGTCGATGCGGCGATCTCGTCGATGTCGAGATAGCTGGTGTTCGACGCCAGGATCGCGCCGGGCTTGGCGATCTTGTCGAGCTTGCCGAAGATCTCCTTCTTGACCTCCATGTTCTCGTACACCGCCTCGATGATGAGGTCGCAGTCGGCGAGGTCTTCGAGGTTGAGCGTGGGCTTGAGTAAGCCCATCGCCTGCTCGGGGGCGTCAGGCTTGATCCGGCCCTTGGCGGCCGACGCCTCGTAATTCTTGCGCATCACGCCCGTGCCGCGGTCGAGCGCTTCCTGCTGCATCTCGACGATCGTCACCGCGATCCCGGCCGACAGGAAGTTCATGCTGATCCCGCCGCCCATCGTGCCCGCGCCGATCACGCCGACGCGGTTGATCGGGCGGAGCGTAATGTCGGAGGCGATGCCGTCGATCTTCGCGGCCTGACGCTCGGCGAAGAAGATGTGGCGCTGCGCGGCGGACTGCGTCCCCGTCATCAGCTTCATGAACTGCTCGCGCTCGAATTTCATGCCTTCATCGAACGGCTTCTCGGTCGCGGCCACCACGCAGGCGACGCAGGCGGCGGGCGCGTCGAAGCCGCGCATCTTGCGGCCGTTGGCCTTTTTGAACGCCTCGACCGCCTCGGGATCGGGCGCCACGTCGCGGTCGCGCACGCGCGGGATCGGGCGCTTGTCCGCGATTTCGCGCGCGAATGCGATCGCGTCGGCCTCCAGGCTATCCTCGCCGACGACCTTGTCGACCAGCCCGATCTCCGCCGCCTTCTTGGCCGACACCGGATCACCCAGCGCGATCATCTCCAGCGCCGCCTTGACGCCGACGACGCGTGGCAGCCGCTGCGTGCCGCCGGCACCGGGGAGCAGGCCGAGCTTGACCTCGGGCAATCCGATCTTCGCCGAGGGCACCGCGACGCGGTACTGGCACGCCAGCGCCACCTCGCACCCGCCGCCGAGCGCGGTGCCGTGGATCGCCGCGACGATCGGCTTGCTGCTCGCGTCCATCATGTCGATGACCTCGTGCAGCCCGACGCCCTGCATCGGCTTGCCGAATTCGGTGATGTCCGCGCCCGCGAAGAAGGTCCGCCCGTCGCAGCGCAGCACCATCGCGGTGATCGACCCGTCGGCGACGCCTTCCTTGATCCCGGCCTCGAGCCCGTTGCGCACCGCGGCGCCCAGCGCGTTGACCGGCGGCGAATCGGAAATGATGACGAGCACGTCGCCGTGACGTTCGGTGCGGACCGGGTTCTGCGTGGGCGTAGTCATGTGAGGCGATACTCCGAGAAGAATGGAAATGGGCCGCGTCGCCGCGGCAGGAAAAAGGGGGATCAGGTCAGCGCGGCATAGATCATCGTCTTCAGCTCGCGCCGGATCGGATACACGCTCGACGGGCTCAGCTGCGTCATGAACACCATGTGGACGCGCTCGACCGGATCGATGAAGAAGGCGGTGGAGAACATGCCGCCCCAGTAGAATTCGCCGACGCTGCCCGGCATCATCGAGCGCGCGACGTCGATCGTGACGGCGAAGCCGAGCCCGAACCCGGTGCCCGCATTCTGCGTCTCGCTGAACAGCGATTTCGACATGGCCGAAAGATCGGCCTTGTTCGGCAGATGGTTGATCGTCATCAGCTCGATCGTCTTGCGCCCGAGGATGCGTGCGCCGTCCAGCGTCCCGCCGTTCAGACACATCGCGCAGAAACGGTGATAGTCGCGCGCGGTCGACACCAAACCGCCGCCGCCCGACAAGAGCCGCGGCATCCGGCTCCACGCACTTGCTGCGCCGCGATCGTACATGACGCGGCCTTTTCCGGGGACGAAGGTGTAGCAGTCGGTCAGCCGGTCGATCTTATCCTCGGGCACCTGGAAGAAGGTGTCGTGCATCCCGAGCGGCTGGAAGATCCGCTCCGCGAAAAAGCGGTCGAGCGGCATTCCCGACACGCGCTGCACCACCGCGCCGAGCACGTCGGTCGCGACCGAGTAATTCCACTGCGTGCCGGGGGAGAATTCGAGCGGCAGCTTGCCCAATTCGGCGACGAAGCCGTCGAGGTCGTGCCCGCCGTGCCAGTTCTCCAGCTTGAGTTCGCGGTGCGCGGCGTCGATGTTGGATCGGTTCTGAAACCCGTAGGTCAGCCCCGCGGTGTGGCGCAGCAGGTCGACCATCCGCATCGGCTCGTCGGTCGCCCTGGTCACGAACGGCACGCCCCCGCCGCCGCCCGCGTAAACGCCGACCTTCTTGAACTCGGGCAACACGTGATGCACCGGGGTGTCGAGCGCGACGCGCCCTTCCTCGACCAGCATCATGAACGCAACCGAGGTCACCGGCTTGGTCATCGACGCGATACGGAACAGCGACGCGTCGTCGATCGCGGCATCGCCGTCCTCGCGCGCCGCGCCTTGCGACGACAGGTGCACCACCTCGCCGTCGCGCGCGACGAGCAGTTGCGCGTGCGGCAGCAGACCGGTGTCGAGGTAGCGCGCCTTCAGGAAGGCGTCGATCGCGTGGAGGCGGTCGGCGTCGAACCCGTGATCGGCGGGTCTGGCGTTCGTCATCGTCTCGTCCGTACCCCCGCTTCGAAGATGGCATGCTTCCTACGCCTTGAGCATGGCGCAAATCAACTCTAACCTCGCGCCCAAGCGAACCCGATGTTCAAGACTCGGGGCGGCAGCGAGCATGTTGGAGAGCAAGCGTGGCGACTGAACCATCGACCGTGACGAGCAAATGGCCCGCGATGACGCTGGACGCGGTGGAGCGTGCGCTCTGTGCGCCGGGCGCCCGATTCGAGATGGAGGTGATCGACATTCGCGGCGTGCCGACGCGGGTGTGGAAGAACGCGCCGCCGCACATGGCCGCGCTGGTCGCGCTGTCGCGCACCCACGGCGAGCGGCTGGCGACGATCTACGAGGACGAACGCGTCAGTTACGAGGCGCAGTATCGCGCGATCGCCGCGCTCGCCGAGGTGTACCGCGCGCACGGCGTCGCGAAGGGGGACCGCGTCGCGATCGCGATGCGCAACCTGCCCGAATGGCCCGTCGCCTTCTTCGCCGCGACCGTGATCGGCGCGATCGCGGTGCCGCTAAACGCGTGGTGGACCGGCGACGAGCTCGCCTACGGCCTCGCCGATTCGGGCGCGACGCTGCTGGTATGCGACGGCGAACGCTGGGACCGTATCGCGCCGCATTTGGGCGAGGTGCCCGACCTCTCGCATGTGCTGGTCAGCCGCGCGACCGCGCCGCTGTCGCCGCCCGCGACGCGGCTGGAGGATGCGATCGGCATCCCCAACGACTGGCACGCGCTGCCCGACCGCGCGCTGCCCAACGCGGGGCTGGTGCCCGAGGACGACGCGACGATCCTCTACACCAGCGGCACCACCGGCAAGCCCAAGGGGGCGCTCGGCACCCACCGCAATTTCATGACCAACATCATGTCGACTGGTTATTCGGGCGCGCGGATGCTGCTGCGGCGCGGCGACCCGATCCCCGCGCCGCAACCGCGCGTCGGGCTGACCGTGATCCCCTTGTTCCACGCGACCGCGCTGTCGGCGGGGTTGATGGGCGCGATGGCGGCGGGGCACACCAGCATCTACATGCGCAAGTTCGACGCGCTGCGCGCGTTCGAGATCATCGAGCGTGAAAAGGTCAATTCGACCGGCGGCGTGCCGACGATCGCGTGGCAGTTGCTCGAACATCCCGACCGCCACAAATACGACCTCTCCAGCCTCGAGGCGGTGGGTTACGGTGGCGCGCCGTCGGCGCCGGAACTGGTGCGCAAGATCGCGGGCGAGATGAAGGCGATCCCGACCAACGGCTGGGGCATGACCGAGACGACCGCGACCGTCACCACCCACGGCGCGGAGGATTACATCCACCGGCCCGAGAGCTGCGGGCCGCCCGTTGCGGTCGCCGACCTGAAGATCATGGACGCGGACGGCACGACCGAGCTGCCCGTCGGCGAGGTGGGCGAATTGTGGGCGCGGGGTCCGATGATCGTCAAAGGCTATTGGAACAAGTCCGAGGCGACCGCGGCGACCTTCGTCGACGGCTGGGTCCGCACCGGCGACCTCGCGAGGATCGACGAGGAAGGCTTCTGCTACATCCTCGACCGCGCGAAGGACATGATCATCCGCGGCGGCGAGAACATCTATTCGACCGAGATCGAGAACGTCCTTTACGACCATCCCGCGGTCACCGACTGCGCGCTGATCGGATTGCCGCACCGGATCCTGGGCGAGGAGCCCGCGGCGGTCGTCCATCTGGCACCCGGCACCCACGCGAGCGAGGCGGAGTTGCAGGCGTGGGTGCGCGCGCGCCTCGCCGCGTTCAAGGTGCCCGTCTCGATCCGCTTCGTCCCCGAAACGCTGCCGCGCAACGCCAACGGCAAAATCCTGAAGCGGGACCTGAAGGCCTTGTTCGAGGATCGTGCCGCCGCGTAAGACGTGGTCCAATTCGACCATGACGGATCGAAAAGGACCATAAGGGGATCGGCGAGTGGGTGTGACCGGCGACTTTCTGCGCGGCCGTGGACGCGACACGCTGAGCGCCGAGGAAGTGAGCGTCCTCGAACAGGCGATCGACCGTGTCGACACGCTGCCGCCGCGCAGCGTCGTCACGCGGCGCGGCGACCGGGTGCGCGAGAGCACGCTGCTGGTCGAGGGCGCGATGTGCCGCTATCTCGACGCGCGCGACGGCTATCGCCAGCTGCTCGCCTATCACGTGCCCGGCGATTTCGTCGACATGCACGGCTACACGCTGCGCCGGCTTGACCATGATGTCGCGACGATCGTCGAATCGCGCGTCGCGCGCATTGCGCACGACCGGGTCGACGCTATCATGCGCGATCACCCGCGGCTCGCCTGGCTGCTGTGGCGCTCGACCCTGCTCGACGCGGCGATGCACCGCGAATGGATCTTTCGGCTCGGGCGGCTCGACGCGGCGGGGCGGCTCGCGCACTTCCTGTGCGAGGTCGCGGCGCGGATGCGCGCGATCGGGCGCGTCAGCGACGACGTCTTCGCGCTGCCGCTGACGCAGCAGGACATCGGCGAGGCGTGCGGACTGACCAGCGTCCACGTCAACCGCACGCTGCGCCGGCTGCGCGAGGAGGGCATCGCCGACGTCGGTCGCGGCGAGGCACGGATCGGCGACGCGAAACAGCTCGCGCGGATCGGCGAATTCGACGCCGATTATCTGTATCTCGACGATGGTCCCTGGGCCGATACTGATCGCTGAGCGTCGTTGAGCACCATCGCGCGTCATTGCGCGGCGTTGGTACGAAAGCACGCGTCGCGCCCGCGTGAGGGATATTCGCCGCGACCAAATGGCGGTACGCGTCCGGAACATGGCTGACCTTCCCGATCCCGCTGTCTCCCCGACCCCGCACGCGGCGGGGTCTGCCGCCGCCGCTGATGCACCAGCGGCGGGGGTGTTCGGCCTGCCGGTTGCATCGGGCGAGGACGCGCGGATCGCGCAGCGCCGCGACCGGTTGCTCGCCTCGCTGACGCTGACCGCGGGGGCGGGGCTGATGATCGGGCTGCCGTTCGCGCTAAAGTCGGGGTCGGAGTTCTTTCTGCCGACGACGATCGCGCTGGTGGTGTCGCTGGCGCTGATTCCGCTGCTGCAATGGCTCGAGCGTCGCCGGTTGCCGTCGCCGATCGCAGCGCTGATCTGCGTGATCCTGTTCCTCGTCGCCGCCAATATCGCGATCGCCGCGATCGTCGTGCCCGCGACCGACTTCTTCCGCCTGCTCCCTAGCCGGATCAACCGGATCCAGTCGAACCTGCAGCCGCTGCTCGATCTGTATTCCAACCTCGAGCATTACGTGAACCGGACGCTCCGGCAGGTCGCCTCGACCCCGGTCCGCCCGTCACCCAGCGCCGCGGTCTCGCCGCCGAGTTCGATCGTCGAGCTGGCGGCGACCAGCGCGCCGGCGTTCCTGGTGCAGATGTTCTACGCCATCCTCGTCGCCTATTTCTTTCTGAGCGGCTGGACGCGGTTGCGGCAGCGGATGATCACCGAACGCGCGAGCTTCGGTGGCGCGATGGCGACCGCGCGCGTGTTGCAGGACGTCGTCGACGACGTGTCGTCGTATCTGGGCACGATCACCGCGATCAACATCGCATTGGGCGCGATCATCGCGACCGCGCTCTACCTGATCGGGATGCCGTTCCCGCTGATGTGGGGCGGCATCGTCGTGCTGCTGAACTACATTCCGTATTTCGGGCCGGTGATCGCGGCGGTGCTGCTCGCGGTCGGCGGGCTGATGACGTTCAACGACATCTGGACCGCGCTGACCGCGCCCGCGATCATGTACGGCACGCATCTGATCGAGGCGAACGTCGTCACGCCGTTGATCGTCGGGCACCGGCTGACGATCAACCCGGTGCTGATCCTCATCTCGATCAGCTTCTGGGGCTGGGTCTGGGGCACCGCGGGTGCGCTGCTGGCGGTGCCGATCCTGATCATCGTGCAGACCGTCATCGGCGCGGCGGGGCGTCCCGACATCACCGGGTTCCTGTTCGAGCACGGCACGCTGGTACGTTCGCGCGAGCGTGACGCGAAAATCTTCGAGGACGGTGCGTGATCCGGTTGACAGGCGCCTGCGCGCCGCATAGCAGCCGCGCCTCACGCTTCTACAAGCGGGTGTAGCTCAGTTGGTTAGAGCGCCGGCCTGTCACGCCGGAGGTCGCGGGTTCGAGCCCCGTCACTCGCGCCATTCCCCCCGGCGATCACGCTGCGGGACATGGTCAAATGGTCGTGTTGACACATGGGCAGCGCCGGCCTAGTTGGCGCGCCTCACGCTTTTCAAGCGGGTGTAGCTCAGTTGGTTAGAGCGCCGGCCTGTCACGCCGGAGGTCGCGGGTTCGAGCCCCGTCACTCGCGCCACCCCAAGGCGTTTTCCTCAGCATCCTCAGGATCGGCCGCCGCGATTCACGCGCGCCACCGGCCCGTCTCCATCCAGCGCAGCAGCGGCTTGAGCGGGGTGATCCAGATAATCCCCGCGACGAGGTAGAAGGCGAACTGGATCGTCCAGTGCCACGCGCCGACGACGCCCGACAGCGACATGATGACGATCGACCAGATCGCGATCAGCCCCAGGATCGCGAGCATGCCGACGGGTTTGCGCCAATCCGGGGTCATCGGGTAATCCATTCCTGTTCGGTGACGATCGCGTGGAGCGGGGCGTCCCACGCGTCGGGTTCGATCGATGCGACCTCCTGCACGCTCCACGCGACGCCGATGCGGGTCGCGCGCGGATATTGCGCGAAGGCGCGGTCGTAATGTCCCGCACCCTGTCCGACGCGGTTGAGCGCGCGGTCGAACGCGACCAGCGGCGTCAGCACGATGTCGGGGGCGAGTTGCTCGTCGCCGCGCGCGGGCTGGCGGAGGCGGTACGGGCCGTCGATCAGCGCAGCGTCATCCGCCCACGGCACGAAGACGAGCGGCGTCGCCCGGTCGACGACGAACGGCAGCGCGATGCGGCATCCGGCCGCTCGGGCCGCTACGACCAGCGGCGCGGGGTCGGCCTCGCTCCCGATCGGTACATAGGCAGCGACGATCGCCCCGCGCGTGAACAGCGCCTGCGCCGGCGCGGGTACGGCGATCGCCGGGCGGGCACGTGCGACAAAGGCGTCGCGCGCGCGGCGCAGATCGGCACGAAGCTGCTTCTTGTCGGTCATTCGAGCCCCCGGACGCGGTCTAGGACGAACCGGCCGGCACGTCCTGCCCCATCAATGCCGAGCGTTGCGGCACGGGCGTGCCGAGCGATCGGTCGATCGTCGATCATCATCGACGCCGCAGGCGAGGGCGGGTGGCGGGACCGCCGTGGTCGTTTGCCGGTATATCCACTGACGCACGGTACGTCAGGTGGGGATCGTGTACGTCGGACCAGGATCCGGGCAGGGACAACCCCCTTTGGATGATGAATAGCCTCAGGGATAAGTCTGGCTCGTACCGGGCAGAACCCGCCGACCCTGATTTAGGGCTTCGCGGCCTCGTCCTCAAGAGCCGCGGCGAGCGTTTCGAGCCGTTCGGCGATCCGGCCGAGCGCGACATCGGCCGGCGTCTCGGGCGGGGGCGCCTCGCGCGCCTCGATCAGCGCGTCGGCGAGCATCAGCGCGGTCAGCAGAAAGGTGCGCTGCACCCCGCCCGAGCCCGCCGCGCGTCGGGCGGATGCCCAGCGCTCGTCGATCAGCGCGCCTGCCTGCATCAGTCGCGCCTCGCCACCGTCGCGGCACGCGACCTCGAACGACAGGTCGCCGATCTTGAGCGTGACCATCGCCATTATTCGGCTCCCTCACGCGCCATCACCGCGTCGAGCGCGGCGACCGCCTCCGCCATGCGTGATTTCAGCGCGGCGTGACGCTGCGCCACCGCCTCGGCCGCGACGCGGCGACGCGCGATCGCCGCCTCGATTCGTTCGATAGCCTGTTCGATGCGCGCGAGTGCCGGATGGTCCATGGTTCGAACGGATAGGCAGCCGCCCGTCACGCGGCAAGATATTGGTTTCCTAACCCTCGCGCACCCGGCCGTGACCAACCGCGCGACGAATGCGTCCGATGCGGTTGACGCGCCCCCCGCTTGCCCGGCAAAGGCCGCTGCAACTGCGAACAGGCGGGTGAGGACACAGTCATGACGAAGGTAGCGATCAACGGGTTCGGACGTATCGGACGGCTGGTGGCGCGCGCGCTGATCGAGCGGAACAGCGACCTCGAACTCGTCACCATCAACGATCTGGCCGATGCCAAGTCGAACGCCTGGCTGTTCAGCCGCGACAGCGTCCACGGTCGCTTCGGCGGCACCGTCGAGGCGGAGGGCAACGACCTCGTCATCGACGGGAAGCGCATCCGCGTAACCGCGGAGCGCGATCCCGCCAACCTGCCGCACAAGGAACTGGGTGTCGACATCGTGCTCGAATGCACCGGCTTCTTCACCGACCGCGAGAGCGCGCAGAAGCACATCGACGCGGGCGCGAAGAAGGTGCTGATCTCGGCCCCGGCGAAGGGTGTCGACATCACCGTCGTCTACGGCGTCAACGACGACAAGCTCGAGGCCGGTCACACGATCGTGTCGAACGCGTCGTGCACCACCAACTGCCTCGCGCCCGTCGCCAAGGTGCTGAACGACGCGATCGGGATCGAGCGTGGCCTCATGACCACGATCCACGCTTACACCAACGACCAGAAGATCCTCGATCAGATCCACCCCGACCTGCGCCGTGCACGCGCGGCGGCGATGAGCATGATCCCGACCACCACTGGTGCTGCGCGCGCGGTGGGCGAGGTGCTGCCCGAATTGAAGGGCAAGCTCGACGGGTCGGCGGTGCGCGTGCCCGTGCCCGACGGCAGCCTCGTCGACCTGACCTTCACCCCGTCGCGTGACACGACCAAGGACGAGGTCAACGCGCTGCTGAAGGCGGCGGCCGAGGGTCCGATGAAGGGCGTGCTCCACTTCTCCGACGAGCCGCTCGTCTCGATCGACATCGTTCACACGCCCTATTCGTCGACGGTCGACAGCCTGGAGACCGCGGTGATCGACGGCAAGCTGGTGCGCGTCGTCAGCTGGTACGACAATGAATGGGGCTTCTCGAACCGCATGGTCGACACCGCCACCGCGATGGCGAACTTCGGCTGAGGCATCTCTGCCCCGTCGCGATCAGGTCGCGGCGGGGTTTGATCAAACGGACCAACGATGGGCATTCTCCTCGGCATTGCGCGCCACGCCTTTCCCAAGGCGCCGATGGAGTTGATCGACCGCGCGGTCGTGACGTGCGAGGAGGGGATCCACGGCGACTATCGCGGCGCGATGAAGCGCAAGCCCTACCGGCGGCAGATGACGCTGATCGAGCGCGGCGACTGGGCGGCGGCATTGGCCGAGATCGGCGGGAGCATCGGCTGGGAGAAGCGGCGCTCCAACCTGCTGATCGATCACTTCGACCTGCCGCAGGTGCCGGGCACGCTGCTCAGGATCGGCGCCGACGTGATATTGGAGATCACGCGCGAGACCGACCCGTGCGAGCGGATGGAAGCACTCGCGCCGGGATTGAAAGCGGCGCTGCTGCCCGACTGGCGCGGCGGCGCGTGCGCGATGGTGAGACAAGGCGGCGTGATCGCCGTCGGTGACAGGATCAGGATCGAGGAAACATGGACAAGTCCTTCCGAACGCTCGACGACCTCTCAGGGGACTTCGGGGGCGACATCCGCGGCAAGCGCGTCCTCGTCCGCGAGGATCTGAACGTCCCGCTCCACGACGGGCAGGTCAGCGACGATACCCGCCTGCGCGCAACCGTGCCGACGATCGCCGAACTGGCCGACAAGGGCGCGATCGTGCTGGTTCTGGCGCATTTCGGCCGCCCGAAGGTCCCGTCACCCGAATTTTCACTCGCGCAGATCGTCAAGCCTTACGAAGCGGTGCTCGGCCGCGCGGTGCGCTACGTCGACTGGGAGGGGGCCGAGGCCGCGATCGCGACGATGCAGCCGGGCGACATCGGCGTCCTGGAGAACACGCGCTTCTTCGGCGGCGAAGAGAAGAACGATCCGCAAGTCGCTGACCGCTTTGCATCGTTCGGCGAGCTATACGTCAACGATGCCTTCTCCGCCGCACACCGCGCGCATGCCTCGACCGAGGGCCTCGCGCGGCGCCTGCCGGCTTATGCCGGGCGTCAGATGGAGGCCGAACTCGACGCGCTGGAGAAGGCGCTGGGCAATCCCGAGCATCCCGTCGCCGCGGTCGTCGGCGGCGCGAAGGTGTCGACCAAGCTCGACGTGCTCAAGCACCTCGTCACGCGCGTCGATCACCTGATCATCGGCGGCGGGATGGCGAACACGTTCCTCGCGGCGCGCGGCGTCAATGTCGGCAAGAGCCTGTGCGAGCACGATCTGACCGGCACCGCGGAGGAGATCCTCGATGCCGCCGACCAGGCGGGCTGCACCGTCCATCTGCCGTACGACGTCGTGGTCGCGCGCGAATTCAGGGCCAACCCGGAGACGCGCACCGTCAACGTCCACGAGGTCGCCGCCGACGAGATGATCCTCGACATCGGCCCGGCCGCGGCCGAATCGCTCGGCGACGTGCTCAAGAACTGCCGGACCCTGGTGTGGAACGGCCCGCTCGGCGCGTTCGAGACGCCGCCGTTCGACGCCGCCACTGTCGCACTCGCGCGCACCGCGGCGGCGCTGACCAAGGAAGGCGGGCTCGTCTCGGTCGCGGGCGGCGGCGATACCGTCGCGGCGCTCAACCAGGCAGGCGTGGCGAGCGATTTCAGCTTCGTCTCGACCGCGGGCGGCGCGTTTCTCGAATGGATGGAAGGGCGCGAGCTGCCCGGCGTCGCTGCGCTCGCGCGCTGATGCCAGAGGCGCGCGGCCGCGCCGGTCGCGCGCTCACCCCGCTGGCGCAGGCTCCTGCAGCAGCGGCACGATGACCTTGTTGAGCGTGTCGAGGTCGAACGCACCTGCCTTGGCGTAGCGGATGTGGCCGCTGCGATCGATGATGTAGCTCATCGGCACCGCCGACACCTCGGAATACGGGCCCTTCGCCCGCTTGACCGCGGGGATCGCCATCGCGGCGAACAGCGGCTTCATGCGGTAAAGCGGCAGGGAATCCTCGGTCGTCACCGCGAAGGCGCGCAGGCCGTGCTTCTTCTGGATATCATAGTAACGGTCGATCAGCGGCAGTTCGGCGCGGCACGGCACGCACCACGTTGCCCAGAAATTGAGCAGCACGACCTGCCCCTTCATGTCGTCGCGCGACACCTTGCTGCCGTCCATCAGCGTGAAGGTGAAATCGGGCGCGACATCGCCGACCTTGGGAAGCCGCGCGCTCGCGGGTGCCGCGCACATGAATGCCGCCAGCGCGGTTGCGATCCAACGTTTCATCATCTCTCCCCCCTCGCGCTTTATGCTGCGGCGGCGCGCGCGCCGCGTCAACGCGGCTTGCATCGCGCGGCGGTGAGGCGTAGGCGGCGTTTAACATGTTAAACGCGAGGGCAAGGCGGCATGCTGGGGGTGCGACTGGACGAGGAGCTTGAACAGCGTCTCGCCGCCGTCGCGCGCTCGCAGGGGCGCAGCAAGAGCGACATCGCGCGCGAGGCGGTGCGTCGCTACGTCGACCTCCACGACGAGGCGTTCCGCCGCGAGGCGCGCCGCCAGTCGCTGCGCGCGTCGCGGCGCGAAACCGCCGACGACCACCGCTTCTGGGAAGCGGTCGAGGCGGATGCCGCCGCGGCTGAGCGATCCGCCGCGTGAGCGCGGCCGGGATCAGGCACGGCGCGATCGTCATGGTTGCACCCGCGGCGGGACGTGACGGCGAACGTCCCGGCGTGGTCGTTCAGGCGGATCTGTTCAACGAAACGCACGCGACGATCACGCTGTGCCCGCTCACCAGCGTGATCGGCGGCGAGTCGTTGTTCCGCGTCGCGATCTCGCCGCAGGAACACACCGGGCTCAGCGTCGAATGCGAAGTGCAGGTCGATCGCATCACCTCGGTGCGCCGTCACCGGATCGTCAAGGTCATCGGGCATGCCTCGGCGACGCGGATGGAACAGGTCGATCAGGCGCTCAGGCGCTGGCTTACCTTGTGATTGCAATTGGATAGGAGTGGAACATGACCCCGATCGTCAAGAACATCCTCGACAAGTACGAGGGCACCAGCCCGGCGGTGAAGGCCAATCTCGCGCGCATCCTGATGCACGGCAAGCTGGGCGGCACGGGCAAGCTGCTGATCCTGCCGGTCGATCAGGGGTTCGAGCACGGCCCGGCGCGGTCGTTCGCGATCAATCCGGCGGCGTATGACCCGCATTACCACTATCAGATCGCGATCGACGCCGGCCTGTCGGCCTATGCCGCCCCGCTCGGGATGCTCGAGGCGGGTGCCGACACGTTCGCGGGGCAGATCCCGACGATCCTCAAGGTCAATTCGTCGAACAGCTGGGCGACCAGCATCAACCAGGCGCAGACCGGCAGCGTCGAGGACGCGCTGCGGCTCGGCTGCGCCGCGATCGGCTTCACGATCTACCCGGGCTCCGACCACATTTTCGAGATGATGGAGCAGATCCGTGCGCTGCGCGAGGAGGCCGCGGCAGCGGGCCTCGCCACCGTGATCTGGTCCTACCCGCGCGGTGGCGACATCTCGAAGGATGGCGAACTCGCGCTCGACGTCGGTGCTTATGCCGCTCACATGGCGGCGCTGCTCGGCGCGCACATCATCAAGGTGAAGCTGCCAACCGCGCATATCGAGCAGAAGGACGCGAAGAAGGCGTACGAGAAGCTCGACGCCTCGACCCAGGCGAAGCGCGTCGCGCACGTCGTCCAGTCGAGCTTCGCGGGTCGCCGCGTGGTCGTCTTCTCGGGCGGTGCGTCGAAGGGCTCGGACGCGGTGTACCAGGACGCGCGCGACATCCGCGACGGCGGCGGCAACGGCTCGATCATCGGGCGCAACACGTTCCAGCGCGAGCGTCACGAGGCGCTCGAGATGCTCGCGAAGCTGATCGCGATCTACAAGAACGAGGAATAAGTCCTTGTTGCCGCGGCCGTCCCGATCGGCGGGGCGGCTGCGGCAACGATCGCTGCCCGCCTTGGCGCTTTCGTCGCGATCGACGAGGCGCTAGGGCGGCGCGATGGATATCGAAGACCCGCTCGGCCCGCTCGATCCCGCTTTCGCCGCCGCCTTCAAGCGCGACGATCGACGCCCGCCGTGCCAATTGTACCTCGTCTCGCCGCTCGATGTGCGCGGCGCCTTCCCCGACCGGCTGCGCCGCGCGCTGGGCGCGGGACCGGTCGCGGCGTTCCAGTTCCGCGTCAAGGACGTCGACCAGCACGCCGCGGCGAAGCTCGCCGAACCGCTCCAGGCGATCTGCGCCGAACACGACGTCGCCTTCATCGTCAACGACAGCGCCAGCCTCGCCAAGCGGCTGGGTGCGGACGGCGTGCATCTGGGGCAGGACGACGATGATCCGCGCGACGCGCGCGCGTTGCTCGGGCCCGACGTGCAGATCGGGGTGACGTGCCACGACAGCCGCCACCTCGCGATGGAAGCGGGTGAGGCGAACGCGGATTACGTCGCGTTCGGCGCCTTCTATCCGACCACGACGAAGGCGGTGAAGCACCACCCGGAACCGTCGATCCTGTCATGGTGGTCGACGCTGTTCGAGCTGCCGAGCGTCGCGATCGGTGGGATCACGCCCGACAATGTCGCCCCGCTCGTCGCCGCCGGTGCCGACTTCGTCGCGGTGTCGGGCTCGGTCTGGAACGGCGACGAGGCCGCGGCGGTCAAGGCGTTCGAGGCGGCGCTGGCCGCGGCGCACCGGACCTGACCATCGTCTGACGCTTGACGCTGTCAGCCGGCGCGCCATGCTAGCCGGCATGACCCGGCTCGGCGCCATTATCCTGTCGGCGATCATCCTCGCCGCGATCGGCTTCGCGTCGATGCTGTCGTTCGGTGCGACGCCGGCATCGCCCAGGCAGGTGCCAACGCCTCGCGAGGAGGCCGCCTCCGATCCGCCGCCGGCCGCCGCGCCTGCCACCGCGCTGCGCGTGCCGGTCGCGGGGGTATCGCGCGCGGCGCTGCGCGACACCTGGGGCGAGGCGCGCGAGGGCGGGGCACGCGGGCATCACGGCACCGACATCATGGCACGTGCGGGCACCCCGGTGATCGCCGCGGCCGACGGCTGGGTCGAGAAACTGTTCGAGAGCGGGCGCGGCGGGACCACGCTCTACCAGCGCTCGGCCGACCGGCGCTGGAGCTATTATTATGCGCATCTCGCGGGCTACGCGCCGGGCGTTCGCGAGGGGATGCGGGTGCGCGCGGGGCAGGTGCTCGGCTATGTCGGCGACACCGGTGACGCGGGTGCGGGCAATTACCACCTGCATTTCGGCCTTACGCGCATGCACGGTGGCGAGCGCTGGTGGCAGGGTGATACCGTCAACCCGTATCCGCTTCTTGCCCGCCAGCCCACCCGGCGCTAGATGGCGCGCACCGGCTGTCCGCCCGCGTGCGGCAGTCCCAGCTCTTTTCCATAGGCGAGATCCATGAAGATCAGCGGCGTGGACATCCGTCCCGGCAACATCATCGAGTATGAAGGCGGCATTTGGCGCGCCGTGAAGATCCAGCACACCCAGCCCGGCAAGGGCGGTGCGTACATGCAGGTCGAGTTGAAGAACCTGCGCGACGGGCGCAAGAACAACGTCCGCTTCCGCTCGGCGGAATCGGTCGAGCGGGTGCGGCTCGACACCAAGGATTTCCAGTTCCTGTTCGCCGAGGGCGACGGGCTCGTCTTCATGGACAAGCAGACCTACGACCAGGTGACGCTGCCGCGCGACCTGTTGGGCGATGCCGCGGCGTTCCTGCAGGACGGCATGGACGTCGTCATGGAATTGTATGACGACGAGGCGATCAGCGTGCAGCTGCCCGACACGATCGAGGCCGAGATCGTCGAGGCCGACGCGGTGGTGAAGGGGCAGACCGCCTCGTCGAGCTACAAGCCCGCGATCCTCGACAACGGCGTGCGCGTGATGGTGCCGCCGCACATTTCGGCCGGCACGCGGATCGTCGTTGATGTGTACGAGCAAACCTACGTTCGGCGCGCCGACTGAGACGATTAGCGCACGCTAATTGCACAGTCGGCCGCCCGGCCGGCGTGC
This sequence comes from Sphingomonas citricola, assembly GCF_019429535.1. GTDB lineage: Bacteria > Pseudomonadota > Alphaproteobacteria > Sphingomonadales > Sphingomonadaceae > Sphingomonas > Sphingomonas citricola. Next base: position 391,072 of record NZ_JAHXZM010000001.1, read on the forward strand.
CGTAAGGCACGACCGACGACGCGGGCTTCGCCCGCGCCGGGCCGGCGAGAAAATACCGCCCTCACCGAAGGGCCGGGGGAGGGGGCCACCGGGGTGGTCCCGTTCTCCCTCACGCAGGCGACCGCGTGGGGCTCTCCTATTCAACCCTCTCCCCGGAGGGGCTAGGGCTTTTGTCATGCCATCCCATTCCGGCCTGTTCACGATCATCGAGCGCGCTGCCCGCAAGGCCGCGCCGCGGCTGCGTCGCGACTTCAACGAAGTCCAGCAGCTCCAGGTCAGCCGCAAGGGGCCCGCGGACTTCGTGACCCAGGCCGATCAGCGTTGCGAACAGACGCTGTACGAGGAATTGTCGAAGGCGCGCCCCGACTGGGGGTTCCTGATGGAGGAGCGCGGCGAGATCGCGGGTGATCCGACCAAGCCGCGCTTCATCGTCGACCCGCTCGACGGCACGTCGAATTTCCTCCACGGTATTCCCCATTTCGCGATCTCGATCGCGGTCGAGGAGCCGCTGCCGAACGGCAAGCGTGAGATCACGACCGCGCTGACCTATCAACCGCTGACCGACGAGAGCTTCTGGGCCGAGAAGGGCCGCGGCGCGTGGTTGCAGGACCAGCGGCTGCGCGTGTCGGCGCGGCGCGAGCCGTCGGAAGCGCTGATCGCGACCGGCATCCCGTTCATGGGCCACGGCGACTTCGTGCAATGGACGCGCATCTTCGGCGGCATCGCGCCGCAGGTCGCGGGCATACGCCGGCTGGGTGCGGCGACGCTCGACCTCGCCTGGGTCGCGGCGGGGCGCTTCGACGGATTCTGGGAAAGCGACCTGAAGCCGTGGGACGTCTCGGCCGGCGTGCTGCTGGTGAAGGAAGCCGGCGGCTTCGTCACCGATTTCCGCGGCGGCGACCGCTACATGGAGCGCAACGAGTTACTGGCGTCGAACGACGGCCTGCATTCGAAGCTCCACAAGATGCTGGCGCAATCGCTGCGCTGAGCAGCCGGGCAGGGGTGCCTGGGCGGGGTGTTGCGATTCATTCTCACGCCCCGCGCGCCTTGCCCGTCCCTGCCCGGAGGCTTAAAGCGGCCGGCAATCGTTCGCACATGCAGTACGAGCGTCTGAACGTAGCATTGAGAGTCTGACATTGGTCGACCTGTCGCAATATCTGCCGATCCTGATGTTCCTCGGGGTGGCGCTGATCCTGTCCTCGGCGTTCGTGTTCCTGCCGATGGCGGTGTCGCGGATCACGGGCTCGCACAAGCCGACCGCGGAGAAATTGTCCGAATATGAATGCGGTTTCCCCGCGTTCGAGGACAGCCGCAGCCAGTTCGACGTGCGCTTTTATCTCGTTGCCATTCTGTTCATCATCTTCGATCTCGAGGCCGCGTTCCTATATCCTTGGGCGGTAAGCGTTTTCTCGCTCGGATGGACGGCGTGGATCAGCATGATGGTATTTATCGCGGAGCTCGCACTAGGGCTCGTCTACGCGTGGAAGAAGGGAGCGTTGGAGTGGGAGTAGAAGCACACTCCGGGCCCGTCGGGCTCGTCAACGCGCCGGAAACCGGCCGCTCGGTCGTGGCGCCCGATCAGGGTTTCTTCGACAGCCTGAACGGCGAGCTGACCGACAAGGGGTTCCTCGTGACCTCGTCGGAGGAGTTGTTCCAGTGGGCGCGCACGGGCTCGTTGTGGTGGATGACGTTCGGCCTCGCGTGCTGCGCGGTGGAGATGATCCACGTTAACATGCCGCGCTACGACCTCGAACGCTTCGGCGCCGCCCCGCGCGCGTCGCCGCGCCAGTCGGACGTGATGATCGTCGCAGGCACGCTCTGCAACAAGATGGCGCCCGCGCTGCGCAAGGTTTACGACCAGATGTCGGAGCCGAAGTACGTCATCTCGATGGGCAGCTGCGCCAACGGCGGTGGCTATTACCATTACAGCTATTCGGTGGTGCGCGGCTGCGACCGCGTCGTGCCGGTCGACATCTACGTGCCGGGGTGTCCCCCGACCGCGGAGGCGCTGCTCTACGGCATCATGCAGTTGCAGCGTAAGATCCGCCGCAGCGGGAGCATCGAGCGATGAGGGCACCGGCACCGGCATTCGCCTACAGCCTGAACGACGAGACGATCGCGGCCGCGCAGGCGGCGATCGGCGGCGGCCTCACGCACGCGTTCGCGCGCGCGGGCGAGGTGCAGTTGCACGTGACCCGCGACGCGCTGATCCAGGCGCTGACCGCGCTGCGCGACACGCCCGGGCTCGAATATCAGCAGCTGATGGAGATCGCGGGCGTCGACTATCCCGATCGCGGGGTCGAGCGGTTCGAGGTCGTCTATTGCCTGCTCTCGCTGACGCGTAACCACCGCCTGCACGTCCATGTCCGCGCGTCGGAGGATACGCCGGTGCCGAGCGTGACCGGGCTGTGGCCGGTCGCGGGCTGGCTCGAGCGCGAGGTGTACGACATGTACGGCGTGCTGTTCGCCGGCAACCAGGACCTGCGCCGCATCCTCACCGACTACGGTTTCCGCGGCCACCCGTTCCGCAAGGACTTCCCGCTCTCCGGCTTTGTCGAGATGCGTTATTCGGAAGAGCAGAAGCGCGTCGTGTACGAGCCGGTCAAGCTCGCGCAGGATTTCCGCAATTTCGACTTCATGAGCCCGTGGGAAGGCGCCGAATACGTGCTGCCGGGTGATGAGAAGGCGAAGGACGCCGCGCTGCCGCAGGCCAAGGGCGCGCAGACCCCGGCGACCGCGACGCAGGTGCAGAACGCGGGTGCCGCGAAGACCGACGCCAAGGCGCCGGCCGCGTCGAGCGAGCCTTACGCGAAGACCGACGCGCCGAGCACCGCGCAGACGGGTGCCGGCAAGGACGACCCCGATTCCAAACCCAAGCCCGCCGACCCCGATGTCGTGCCCGGCAAGGGAGGGCAGAACCAATGACCGATACGCTGGTGGAAAAGGACATGCCCGTCGATCATCAGGTCGACAAGACGATGGCGGTCGACCGCGAGGTCGATCCCGCGGTCGAGAAGATCATCGGCGCGACCGACGCCTCGCACCCGAGCGAGGGCGATGTCGCGATCCAGAACTACACGATCAACTTCGGTCCGCAGCACCCCGCGGCGCACGGCGTGCTCCGCCTCGTCATGGAGCTCGACGGCGAGATCATCGAGCGGATCGACCCGCACGTTGGCCTCCTCCACCGCGGCACCGAGAAGCTGATCGAGTACAAGACCTACGCGCAGGCGATCCCGTATTTCGACCGGCTCGATTACTGCTCGCCGATGTGCATGGAGCACACCTTCGTGCTCGCGATCGAGAAGCTGCTCGACCTCGAGGTGCCGCTGCGCGCGCAATATCTGCGCGTGCTGTTCGCCGAGCTGACGCGCATTTCGAACCACATGCTAAACCTCGGTTCGCACGTGATGGACGTCGGCGCGATGACGCCGAACCTGTGGCTGTTCGAGATTCGCGAGGATTGCTACGGCTTCTTCGAGCGTGCCTCGGGCGCGCGGATGCACCACAATTACATGCGGCCGGGCGGCGTCCACCAGGACGTGCCCCTGAAGCTTCTGACCGACATCGCCGACTGGCTCGACACGCGGCTGCCGCGCCTGTTCGAGGATGCGATCAGCCTCGTCGCCGACAATCGCATCTTCAAGCAGCGCAACGTCGATATCGGCACGGTCAGCCGCGACGACGCGATCGCCTGGGGCTTCTCGGGTCCGATGATCCGCGCCGCGGGCATCCCGTGGGATCTGCGCAAGTCGCAGCCCTATGACGTGTACGACCGGATGGACTTCGACGTCCCCGTCGGCACGCGCGGCGACTGCTACGACCGCTTCATGGTGCGCGTGGAGGAGGTGCGTCAGTCGGCGCGCATCATGCGCCAGTGCCTGAACGAGATGCCCGAGGGGCCGATCGCCAGCCTCGACCGCAAGGTCGTGCCGCCCAAGCGCGCCGAGATGAAGCAGTCGATGGAAGCGCTGATCCACCACTTCAAGCTCTATACCGAGGGCTATCACGTCCCCGCGGGCGAAGTGTACGTCGCGACCGAAAGCCCGAAGGGCGAGTTCGGCGTGTATCTGGTCAGCGACGGCAGCAACAAGCCGTACCGCTGCAAGATCCGCCCGACCGCCTTCTCGCACCTGCAGGCAATGGACTTCATGAGCCGCGGCCACATGCTCGCGGACACCACCGCGATCCTGGGCGCGATGGACATCGTTTTCGGCGAGTGCGATCGGTGATCGAGAGTGTCACCAACGAGCTGATCTACTCGGTTATGCAGAAGATGCAGACCGACCTGTCGGAGCTGAAGTTCGACATTCGCGACCTCAAGGCGCGAATGACGATGGTCGAGGAGCATCTCGGCAGCTCCATTATCGCTACGTCGGGCGTCAACAGCCGCCTCGACCGCCTGAATGATCGTGTCGAGCGGATCGAGAGCCGCCTCGACCTTACGGAACACCGCTGATGGCTGACGGACCGCAGATCCCCGACGAGGCCGAGACCCGCGCGCGCTGGGGCGCGTTCGCGTGGAGCGAGGCGAACCAGGTCAAGCGCAACGAGATCCTCGCGCGCTATCCCAAGGGGCGCGAACAATCGGGCTCGATCCCTTTGCTCGACCTCGCGCAGCGCCAGGTGGGCGAGGAGACGAACACGCAAGGCTGGCTGCCCGTGCCGGTGATCGAGTTCGTCGCGCGCGAGATCGGGGTGCCGTACATCCGCGTGCTCGAGGTCGCGACCTTCTACACGATGTTCAATCTCGCGCCCGTCGGGCGTTTCCACGTCCAGGTGTGCGGCACGACGCCGTGCGTGCTGCGCGGGTCGGACGACGTGTTCGCGGCGTGCAAGAACAAGGGGCTGATCAAGGGGCGCACGACCCCCGACGGCCTGTTCACGCTCACCGAGGTCGAGTGCATGGGCAATTGCGCGTCGGCGCCGATGGTCCAGATCAACGACGACAATTACGAAGATCTCGACTATGATCGCACCACCGCGATCCTCGAGACGCTGGCGAACGGCGGCACGCCCAAGCCCGGTTCGCAGGAACCGGGGCGTCACACCGTCGAGCCGTACGGCGGGCCGACGACGCTGACCGCGATGGTGAACGAGAACCACGATTACCGCGCCGAATGGGGGCAGGTGGCGCAGCCCCGGGCGGTGGAGCAGCAGGCATGAGTCTCGCCGACAAGGATCGTATCTTCACCAACCTCTACGGCTTCCAGTCGTGGCGGGTCGACGCGGCGATGCAGCGCGGAGACTGGGACAATACCAAGGATCTGCTGGCGCTCGGCCAGGACAAGATCATCGACGTCATCAAGGCGTCGGGGCTGCGCGGGCGCGGCGGTGCGGGCTTCCCGACGGGCACGAAGTGGAGCTTCATGCCCAAGGAGCCCAAACCCGATCGCCCGAACTTCCTCGTCATCAACGCCGACGAGTCCGAGCCCGGTTCGTGCAAGGACCGCGAAATCATGCGGCACGATCCGCACAAGCTGATCGAGGGCGCGCTGGTCGCGGGCTTCGCGATGCGAGCGCGGGCGGCCTACATCTACATCCGCGGCGAATATATCCGCGAGGCCGAGGTGCTGTTCGCCGCGGTCGCGGAGGCATATGATCGCGGCCTCGTCGGCAAGAACGCGTGCGGGTCGGGCTACGACTTCGACGTGTTCGTTCATCGTGGTGCGGGGGCGTACATCTGCGGTGAGGAAACCGCGATGCTCGAGAGCCTGGAGGGCAAGAAGGGCCAGCCGCGCCTGAAGCCGCCGTTCCCGGCGGGCGCGGGCCTCTACGGTTGCCCGACGACGGTCAACAACGTCGAATCGATCGCGGTCGCGCCGACGATCCTCAGGCGCGGTGCGGCGTGGTTCTCGAGCTTCGGCAACGAGAACAACAAGGGTACCAAGCTCTTCCAGATCAGCGGCCACGTCGAGAAGCCGACGGTGGTCGAGGAAGCGATGAGCATCAGCTTCCGCGAGCTGATCGAGAAGCATTGCGGCGGCATCCGCGGCGGCTGGGACAATCTGCTCGCCGTCATCCCGGGCGGCTCCTCGGTGCCGCTGGTGCCGGCAAAGGACATCATCGACTGCCCGATGGACTTTGACGGGTTGAAGGGCGTCGGCTCGGGCCTCGGCACCGCGGCGGTGATCGTCATGGACAAGTCGACCGACGTCGTCCGCGCGATCAGCCGCATCTCGTACTTCTACAAGCACGAGAGCTGCGGCCAGTGCACCCCGTGCCGCGAGGGTACCGGCTGGATGTGGCGCGTGATGGAGCGGCTGCGCACCGGCGACGCCGAGATCGGCGAGATCGACATGCTCCAGCAGGTCACCAAGCAGGTCGAGGGCCACTCGATCTGCGCATTGGGCGACGCCGCGGCATGGCCGATTCAGGGGCTGATCAAACACTTCCGCCCCGAACTGGAACGCCGCATCAACGAGCGTACCGGCGGCGCGGGCTCGCTCGCCCCGATGCAGGAAGCGGCCGAGTGAGGGCAGGCGCCGCCTTGTCCAGCGCGTTTGTGCCGCTGTTGGCTGCCACGCCCGCGCTTGCGCAGGGTGGGGCCGCGCCGCCCGGTACGTTTGCGCCGCGGAGCGAGATCGTAACCCAAGCGTCGCTCAGCATGCGGGTGGCGCGATGCGCGCTTAAGCAGGATCGCAAGGCTGCCGAAGCGTTCGCGGCGGCCGCGGACGAGCAGGCGAGCAGGCGGGCGTTCTCCAAATTGGTAAAGAGGCTAGATCCGTGCATCCAAGGCGGATCAGCGACCCTTAGCTATGTGCACATGACCGGTGCGATTGCCGGTGAACTATTGCGCGAGAACAACGGCGCAATGCTTGACCAGCTCGCGGCGATGCCGCCCCGAGCCCCGATACGCGTGGCGGAGGGCGAGGGCTCGTCGCATGAGGCGGTAAAGTGCGCAGTGGCGGGAGCGCCGGCCGAAGCGGCGACGCTGCTGCGCGCACCGGCGGAGTCGCCGGCCGAGATCGCTGCATTTCGCGCAATGGTGCCGGTGTTGCAGGCCTGCGTGCCCGCAACTGGTGGTGTTACGCTGAAGCCGAGCATTGTTCGTGTGGCGATTGCAACGGCGGCCTATCAACAAGTGAAGGGCGCGACGGCGCCAGCTGGAACGAACTGATGCCTAAGCTTAAAGTAGACGGGATCGAGGTCGAGGTGCCGCAGGGTGCTACCGTCCTCCAGGCGTGCGAGGCGGCGGGGAAGGAGATTCCGCGTTTCTGCTATCACGAGCGGTTGAGCATCGCGGGCAATTGCCGGATGTGCCTCGTCGAGGTGAAGCCCGGCCCGCCCAAGCCACAGGCGTCGTGCGCGCTCCCGGCCGCGGACAATCAGGAAGTGTTCACCACCACCCCGATGGTGAAGCATGCCCGCGAGGGCATCATGGAATTCCTGCTGATCAATCACCCGCTCGATTGCCCGATCTGCGATCAGGGCGGCGAGTGCGACCTGCAGGACCAGTCGGTCGCCTACGGCCGCGGCCGCTCGCGCTTCGCCGAGAACAAGCGCGCGGTGACCGAGAAATACATGGGGCCGATCGTCAAGACGATCATGACCCGCTGCATCCAGTGCACCCGCTGCGTCCGCTTCGCGGAGGAAGTCGCGGGTGTCGAGGAGATCGGCGCGCTCTATCGCGGCGAGAACATGCAGATCACCAGCTATCTGGAAGAAGCGGTGACGAGCGAGCTGTCGGGCAACGTCGTCGACCTGTGCCCGGTCGGTGCGTTGACCAGCAAGCCCTATGCGTTCGAGGCGCGGCCGTGGGAATTGCGCAAGACGCTGTCGATCGACGTCATGGACGCGGTCGGCACCAACATCCGCCTCGACGCGCGCGGGCGGCAGGTGCTGCGCGCGGTTCCGCGCGTCAACGACGACGTCAACGAGGAATGGGCGACCGACAAGACGCGTCACGCGGTCGACGGTCTGGTCCGCCGCCGGCTCGATCGCCCGTACGTGCGGCGTGACGGCAAGCTCCACCCGGTCAGCTGGGACGAGGCGTTCGCGACGATCGCCGCCGTCGATCACGGCGGCTCGGTCGCGGCGGTCGCGGGCGACCTGGTCGATTGCGAGACGATGTTCGCGGCGAAGGCGCTGCTGCGCGAACTGGGCGATGCCAGGTTCGAGGGGCGTCAGACCGGGATGGATTATGACACGTCCAGCCTGGCGGCGGTGAATTTCAACACCACGATCGCGGGGGTCGAGGAAGCGGACGCGATCCTGCTCGTCGGCACCAACCTGCGCTGGGAAGCCGCGCTGGTGAACACCCGCGTGCGCAAGGCGATCAAGCGCGGCGCCAAGGTGTTCGCGATCGGCCCCGAGACCGAGCTGACCTACAAGGTCGATTGGCTGGGCGACGATCTGTCGATCCTTGGCAACATGCCCGAGGCGGTGACCGAGATATTTGGCAAGGCCGAGCGTCCGATGGTGATCGTCGGCGGTGCGGCGTTGAAGGGCGCGCACGGCGCGGCACTGGGTCTGGTCAACTCGCTCAATCTGGTGCGCGACGGCTGGAACGGTTTCAACGTCGTGCACATGGCGGCGAGCCGGATGGGCGGATTGATGCTCGGCTACGCGTCCAAGGGCGGCATCGCCGACCTGCATGACGCCAAGCTGACCTTCTTCCTCGGCGCGGACGAGTGCGACTTTACGAAGTTCACCGGGTTCAAGGTGTTCGTCGGACACCACGGCGACCGCGGCGCGCACCATGCCGACGTGATCCTGCCGGGCGCGAGCTACGCCGAGAAGTCGGGGACGTTCGTCAACCTCGAGGGCCGCGTTCAGCGCGGCGAGCGCGCCGGCTTCCCGCCGGGCGACGCACGCGAGGATTGGGCGATCTTCCGTGCCTTGTCGGACAAGCTCGGCAAGACGCTGTCGTTCGACACGCTCGACGAGCTGCGCGCGGCGATGGCGCTCGACTGTCCCGACCTCGCGACGCTCGGGCTCAGGACGTTCGCGTGGAACCCGCCGTCGCTCGCAACCACGGCGTCGGGGCGGATCGAGGGTTACCCGATCAAGGATTTCTATCTCACCAACGCGATCTGCCGCGCGTCGCCGACGATGCAGCGCTGTTCGGCGGAACTGATCCACGGTGAGAGCTTCGCGGAGGCAGCGGAGTGACCGGCTTCTTCAATTCAACGCTCGGCATGTCGTATGGCTGGTCGTGGTTCCTCGCCACGATCATCGGCATCCTCGTGATCGCGCTGCCGCTGATGCTGGCAGTCGCGATGATCATCTACGCCGATCGCAAGATCTGGGCGGCGATGGCGCTGCGCCGCGGCCCCAATGTCGTCGGTCCGTTCGGGCTGCTGCAGAGCTTCGCCGACGGTTTGAAGGTGTTCCTGCAGGAGACGATCGTCCCCTCGGCGGCCAATCGTGGTCTGTTCCTGCTCGCGCCGATCATCACCTTCACGGTCGCGCTGATCGTCTGGGCGGTGGTGCCGTTCCAGCCGAGCGTGGTGCTCGCCGACATCAACGTCGGGCTGCTCTACGTCCTCGCGGCCTCGTCGCTCGGTGTGTACGGCATCATCCTCGCGGGCTGGTCGTCGAACTCGAAATACCCGTTCTTCTCCGCGATCCGCGCCGCGGCACAGATGGTGAGCTACGAAGTCGCGATCGGTTTCGTGCTGATCTCGATCGTGATGTGGGCGGGGACGTTCAACCTGACCGGGATCGTCGAGGCGCAGAAGGGTCTGTATGGCTTCATCAACGGCTTCGCATTCAACCCGCTGCTGTTCCCGATGTCGGTGGTGTTCCTGATCTCGTCGCTCGCGGAAACGCAGCGCGCACCGTTCGACCTGACCGAGGCGGAGTCGGAGCTCGTCGCAGGGTATCAGACCGAATATAGCTCGATGAGCTTCGCGCTCTACTGGCTGGGCGAATATGCCAACGTGCTGCTGATGTGCACGCTGAACGCGACGTTGTTCTGGGGTGGGTATCTGCCGCCGTTCGACTGGGCGCCGCTGTACGTCGTGCCGGGGATCATCTGGCTGTTTGCCAAGATCCTGTTCTTCTTCTTCGTGTTCTCCTGGATCAAGGCGACCGTGCCGCGCTACCGCTACGACCAGCTGATGCGGCTGGGGTGGAAGGTGTTCCTGCCGTTGTCGCTGTTCTGGGTGTTCCTGGTGTCGGGCGTGCTGATGTTCATGCGCGTGGGAGTTTGAGATGAGTATCGCGCAGACGATCAAGTCGTTCACGCTGTGGGAGTTCGTGAAGGCGCACGCCCTCACGCTGAAGTATTTCTTCAAGCCCAAGGCGACGATCAACTACCCGTTCGAGAAGAACCCGCTCAGCCCGCGGTTCCGCGGCGAGCACGCGCTGCGTCGCTATCCCAACGGCGAGGAACGCTGCATCGCGTGCAAATTGTGCGAGGCGGTGTGCCCGGCGCAGGCGATCACGATCGAGGCCGAACCGCGCGACGACGGCAGCCGCCGCACGACGCGCTACGACATCGACATGACCAAGTGCATCTACTGCGGACTTTGCCAGGAGGCGTGCCCGGTCGACGCGATCGTCGAGGGACCGAACCTCGATTTCGCGACCGAGACGCGCGAGGAGCTGATCTACGACAAGGCCAAGCTGCTCGACAACGGCGACCGCTGGGAACGCGCGATTGCGGCGAACCTTGCCGCCGACGCGCCGTACCGTTAAGCGCGCGGCGAAGACCGAAGCCGCATCAGACAGGCACCAAAGGGGCTCGTAGAATATCGTGATCCAGGCGCTCGCCTTTTACCTGTTCGCGCTCGTCGTGCTGCTCTCGGGCGCCATGACGATCCTGTCGCGCAACCCGGTACATTCCGTCCTGTGGCTGATCCTCGCGTTCTTCAACGCCGCGGGGCTGATGGTGCTCGTGGGGGCGGAGTTCATCGCGATGCTGCTCGTCATCGTCTACGTCGGTGCGGTCGCGGTGCTGTTCCTGTTCGTCGTCATGATGCTCGACATCGACTTCGCCGAGCTTAGGGCGGGCTTCGTGCGCTATGCCGCGCTCGGCCTGCTGCTCGCGGTCGCGCTGGTCGCGGAGATCCTGATCGGCGTCGGCGCTTGGAGCGCGGGCGGGATCGACCTCGCGCGGCGCGCGGCGCCGACCGACGCGGGCGTCCCCAACATCGAGGCGATCGGGCAACTGCTCTACACGCGCTATCTCTTCATCTTCGAGGGCGCGGGGCTGGTGCTGCTGGTCGCGATGATCGGCGCGATCGTGCTGACCCACCGCGAGCGGTCGGGGTCGCGGTATCAGAACATCGCGCGGCAGAACGCGCGCCGTCCGCAGGACGCGACGCGCAACGTGCGGCCCGAGATCGGGCAGGGAGTGCAATTGTGAGCGGCGAAATCGCGGGCGGCGTCGGCCTCGTCCATTATTTGGTCGTGGCGGCGCTGCTGTTCACGATGGGGGTGCTCGGCATCTTTCTCAACCGCAAGAACATCATCGTCATCCTGATGGCGATCGAGTTGATCCTGCTGGCGGTGAACATCAACCTCGTCGCCTTCTCGGCCGCGCTCCACGACCTCGTGGGGCAGGTGTTCGCGATGTTCGTGCTGACGGTGGCGGCGGGTGAGGCCGCGATCGGCCTCGCCATCCTCGTCATCTTCTTCCGCGGTCGCGGGTCGATCTCGGTCGACGATCCCAGCCGGATGAAGGGGTAAGACGTCCGTGCATTCGATCCTCTTCATCGTATTCCTGCCGCTCGTCGCGGCCGCCATCGCGGGGCTGGGCAACCGCTCGCTCGGCGTGGTCCCGGCAAAGGTCATCACGACCGGCGCGCTGTTCGTGTCGTGCCTGCTGTCGTGGCCGATCTTCATCGGCTATCTGAGCGGTAGCGCCGAGGCGACCGTCACGCCCGTGCTCCACTTCATCACCTCGGGCACGTTCGACGTGTCGTGGGCGCTGCGCGTCGATGCGCTGACCGCGGTGATGCTGGTCGTGATCACCAGCGTGTCCGCGCTCGTCCACCTCTACTCCTGGGGCTATATGGCGGAGGACCCGGATCAGCCGCGTTTCTTCGCCTATTTGTGCCTCTTCACCTTCGCGATGCTGATGCTCGTGACCGCGGACAATCTGATTCAAATGTTCTTCGGCTGGGAAGGCGTCGGCCTCGCCAGCTACCTGCTGATCGGTTTCTGGTTCCGTAAGCCGAGCGCCAATGCCGCGGCGATCAAGGCGTTCGTTGTGAACCGCGTCGGCGATCTGGGCTTCATGCTCGGCATCTTCGGCACCTATCTCGTCTTCAACACCGTTTCGATCCCCGCGATCCTCGCCGCCGCACCGTCGATGGCGGGGTCGACGATCGGCTTCCTGTGGTTCCGCGCCGACACGATGACGGTGCTGTGCCTGCTGCTGTTCGTCGGTGCGATGGGCAAGTCGGCGCAGCTCGGCCTCCACACCTGGCTACCCGACGCGATGGAAGGCCCGACCCCGGTGTCGGCGCTGATCCACGCCGCGACGATGGTGACCGCGGGCGTGTTCATGGTGTGCCGCCTGTCGCCGATGTTCGAGACGAGCCCGACCGCATTGGGCTTCGTCACCTTCATCGGTGCCGCGACCTGCCTGTTCGCGGCGACAATCGGCACGACGCAGACCGACATCAAGCGCGTGATCGCTTATTCGACCTGCTCGCAGCTCGGTTACATGTTCTTCGCAGCCGGCGTCGGCGCGTATGGCGCGGCGATGTTCCACCTGTTCACGCACGCTTTCTTCAAGGCGCTGCTGTTCCTCGGCGCGGGCTCGGTGATCCACGCGATGCACCACGAGCAGGACATGCGCTATTACGGTGGCCTGCGTAAGGAGATCCCGATTACGTTCTGGGCGATGCTGCTCGGTACGCTTGCGATCACCGGCGTCGGCATCTACGGCATCGGCGGGTTCGCGGGCTATCACTCGAAGGACGCGATCATCGAGGTCAGCTGGGCCGCCGGTTCGCCCGTCGCCTCGATGGTGGGCGTGTTCGCCGCATTGCTGACGAGCTTCTACTCGTGGCGTCTCATGTTCCTGACCTTCTGGGGCAAGCCGCGTTGGGCCGCGTCGGAGCATATCCAGCACGCGATCCACGACGCGCACGCGCATGGCCACGATCACGCCGGCGATCACGCGCATGCCGCCGATCACGAGGTGCACGAACACGGCAAGCAGGCCGAGCATCATCACGGCGACGTCGCGCACGAGGATGCGGGCCACACGCCGCACGTCGAAACGCGCGGCTTCAACGAGATCCCGGTCGGGACCGGCGGCTATCACCCGCACGAGAGCCCGTTGCCGATGCTCATCCCGCTGATTGTCCTGTCGGTCGGTGCGGTCGCGGCGGGCTTCACCTTCCACGGCTGGTTCATCGAACCCGACGCGGGTGAGCGGTTCTGGAAGGGTGCGATCGCGTTCAACGAGCATCTAATGCACTCGATGCACCAGGTACCGCTGCTGGTTCAGCTGTCGGCGACGATCGTGATGCTGACGGGGCTGCTGATCGCCTGGCTGAGCTACATCCGCTCGCCCGAGACGCCCGCGAAGACCGCGGACACGTTCCAGCCGATCTACCGCTTCCTGTTGAACAAGTGGTACATCGACGAGCTCTACAACTTCCTCTTCGTCCGGCCCGCGTTCGCGATCGGGCGGCTGCTCTGGCACAAGGGCGACGAGGGGACGATCGACCGCTTCGGTCCGAACGGATCGGCGTGGCTGGTCCAGGTCGGCAGCCGCATGGCGGGGCGCGTCCAGACGGGATATGTTTACACCTATGCTTTTGTCATGCTGATCGGGCTGACCGCCGCGGTCACCTGGGCGATCGCGGGTTGAGGGCGGCACGATGAACGGCTTCCCCATCCTGTCCGTCATGCTCGCGGTGCCGGCGATCGCCGCCGTCGCGTGCCTGTTCCTCTCGGCCCAGACCGCGCGGATGACCGCGCTCGCCGCGACGCTCGTCAATCTGGCGCTCGGCGTCGTGCTGTGGCTCAATTTCGACGTCGGCGGCGCGCAGTGGCAGTTCGTCGAGAATGCGCCGCTGTTCGGCCGCTTCGGTTGGGCGCTCGGCATCGACGGCTACGCGCTGCTGCTGATTGCGCTCAGCGTGTTCCTGATGCCGATCTGTATCGGCGCCAGCTGGCACGCGATCGAGAAGCGCGTGCCCGAATATATGTCGGCGTTCCTGTTCACCGAAGTGCTGATGATCGGCACCTTCGCGGCGCAGGACATCTTCCTGTTCTACATCTTCTTCGAAGCCGGCCTGATCCCGATGTTCCTGATCATCGGCATCTGGGGCGGGGCGAACCGCATCTACGCGTCGTACAAGTTCTTCCTGTACACGCTGCTCGGCTCGCTGCTGATGTTCATCGCGATGCTGTACATGAGCATCACCGCGAACACGACCAGCATCCCCGTGCTGATGGCGTACGACTTCCCGGCGCACGTGCAGACGTGGCTGTGGCTCGCGTTCTTCGCGTCGTTCGCGGTCAAGATGCCGATGTGGCCGGTTCACACTTGGTTGCCCGACGCGCACGTCCAGGCGCCGACCGCGGGTTCGGTGATCCTCGCGGGCGTGCTGCTGAAGCTCGGCGGCTACGGCTTCCTGCGCTTCAGCCTGCCGATGTTCCCCGAAGCCTCGGCGCAGCTGACGCCGCTGATCTTCGGTCTGTCGGCGGTGGCAGTGATCTACACCAGCCTCGTCGCGCTGGTGCAGGCGGACATGAAGAAGCTGATCGCTTATTCGTCGGTCGCGCACATGGCGATCGTGACGATCGGCCTGTTCGCGTTCAACGCGCAGGGGATCGAGGGCGCGATGATGGTGATGCTGGGCCACGGTCTGGTGTCGGGTGCGCTGTTCCTGTGCGTCGGCGTGATCTACGACCGGCTCCACACGCGCGAGATCGCGCGCTACGGCGGCCTCGCGATCAATATGCCGCGCTATGCGCTGTTCTTCCTGCTGTTCACGATGGCGTCGATCGGCCTGCCGGGCACCAGCAACTTCGTCGGTGAGATCCTGAGCCTCATGGGCGCGTATCAGGTGTCGACCTGGACTGCGCTGCTGTGCACCACCGGCATCATCCTGGGTGCGGCGTACATGCTGTACCTGTACCGCCGCGTCGTCTTCGGTGAGATCAAGTCGGACGAGGTCCGCGCGATGTCCGACCTGTCGGGCCGCGAGCTGTGGCTGCTCGCGCCGATCGCCGCGGTCGTCCTGTGGATGGGCGTCTATCCCGAAAGCTTCCTCGCGCCGATGCGCAAGGACACGCAGGTGCTGCTCGCGCGCATCAACCGCGCGCAGCCGGCGGGCGACAGCAAGCCGACGCGCGGCACCGGCATCATTCCGTCGGCGGACGCCGAACCTGCTCACGACAATCCGGCGTCCGGGGAGGCGCACTGATGGACTATGCTTCCCAACTCGCGATGACGCTGCCCGAGGTGATCCTCGCGGTCGGCAGCATCGTGCTGATGCTCGTCGCCGCCTGGGGTGGCCCAGCGTCGACCAAGGCGGTGTCCTGGGCCGCGGTCGCGGTGCTCGCGGGTGCGCTGATCGCGCTCGTCGGCCCGGCGACCTCGGGTGGAGAGGCATTCGGCGGGCTGTACCGCGCCGACGGCTTCGCCGGTTTCGCCAAGGTCCTGATCTTCATCGCCGCCGCGGTCGCAATCGTGATGGCGCCCGACTTCTTCGCGCGTACGGCGGGCGACAATCTGCGGCCTGAATATCCGGTGCTGATCCTGTTGTCCGCCGCGGGCATGGGGATGATGGTGTCCGCCGCCGACCTGCTGACGCTCTATGTCGGGCTCGAGTTGCAGAGTCTGTCGGCCTACGTCCTCGCCAGCTTCATGCGGCAGGACGCGCGTTCGGCAGAGGCGGGGCTCAAATATTTCGTCCTCGGCGCGCTCGCCTCGGGCATCCTGCTCTACGGCATCAGCCTCGTCTACGGCTTCACCGGTTCGACGATGTTCAACGAGATCGCGGGCGCCTATGCCGCGACGCCGCTGACGGGTGACGCCAAGTCGTACGGGCTGCTGTTCGGGCTCGTGTTCGTCTTCGCCGGTCTCGCGTTCAAGATGTCGGCGGTGCCGTTCCACATGTGGACCCCCGACGTGTACGAGGGCGCACCGACCCCGGTGACCGCGTTCTTCGCCTCTGCACCCAAGGTCGCGTCGGTCGCGCTCGGCGTCCGCGTCGCGGTCGAGGCGATGGGCCCGGCCGAGGGGCAGTGGCGCCAGATCGTGATCTTCGCCGCACTCGCCTCGATCCTCCTTGGCGCGGTCGCGGCGATCGGGCAGCAGAACATCAAGCGGCTGCTCGCTTATTCGTCGATCAACAACGTCGGCTTCGCGCTGATCGGCCTCGCCGCGGGCACGCCCGAGGGCGTCGCCTCGGTGCTCAACTACATGGCGATCTACATCGCGATGACGCTGGGCAGCTTCCTCGTCGTGCTACAGATGCGTGACCACGAGGGGCAGCCGGTCGAGACGATCGCCAGCCTGTCGGGCCTGTCGCGCACACGCCCGGGGCTCGCCGCCGCGCTCGCGATCTTCATGTTCAGCCTTGCCGGCATCCCGCCGCTGTTCGGCTTCTACGCGAAGTTCGAGGTGTTTTACGCCGCGGTGCAGGCGGGGCTGTTCCCACTCGCGGTCTTCGGCATCGCGTTCAGCGTGATCGGCGCTTATTACTACCTGCGCGTCATCAAGACGATGTACTTCGACGAACCCGTCGCCGAGTTCGGCCGCGGTTATGCGCTCGAAGGCGGGTTGATCGCGGTTGCGGCGGTGATCGTCTCGCCGCTCGGCTACCTTGCCATCCCGCTGCTGTCGGGCTGGACGCTGGCCGCGGCACGGGCGCTGTTCTGACCCCTCGCATCCTCGCCGTCGCGGAGACGGGTTCGACCAACGCCGACCTGCTCGATCTGGCGGCGGCGGGCAGCGCGGGCGAGGGCGTGTGGTTGCGCAGCGACCGGCAACTCGCCGGGCGCGGACGGCTCGGGCGCGACTGGGCATCGCCCGCGGGCAATCTGTATGCGAGCACGATCGTCACGCTGCGCGCCGACGATCCGCCCGCGCCCAGCCTCGCGCTGGTCGCGGCGGTCGCGCTCGAGGAAGCGGTCGCGGGGGTGCTGCCAGAGGCCGCGCGGCGCAAGCTCGCGATCAAATGGCCCAACGACCTGCTGATCGCGGGGGCGAAGGTGTCGGGCATTTTGCTTGAACGCGCGGGCAACCACGTCGTGATCGGGATCGGCGTCAACGTCGCGCACCATCCCGACCTTCCTGATCGCGCGACCACCAGCCTCCACGCCGAGGGCGCGACCGTCGACGTGGCCGCGTTCACCGATCGCCTCGCCGCGCTGACCGCCGCCTGGCTGACGCTCTGGCGCACGCAAGGGTTGGCCACGATCATCGAGCGGTGGAACGAGCGCGCGCACCCGCCGGGCACGCCACTGCGGGTGCGTCTGCCCGAGGGCGGCGAGCTTGCCGGCGCCTTCGACGGGCTCGACGCGCACGGCGCGTTGCGGGTGCGCTTGGACGACGGCGACAGCCGTGTCATCCACGCCGGCGACATATTCCTGGTCTGAAGGGGGAGGGGAAAAGATGCTGCTCGCGATCGATGCCGGCAACACCAACGTCGTCTTCGCGCTGGTCGAGGTGACGGCCGAGGCACGCGAGATCAAGGCGCGCTGGCGGATCGCGACCGATCCCCGCCGGACCGCGGACGAATATGCGGTGTGGCTCAGCCAGTTGCTCGCGCTCGAGGGCTATGCGCGCGAACAGGTGTCGGCGGTGGTCATCTCCACGGTCGTGCCGCGCGCGCTCCACAATCTTCAGGTGCTCGCGAGCAAGTATTTCGGCGGTGAAGCGCTGATCGCGGGGCGCGCACCGCTCGAATGGGGCGTGTCGATCGACGTCGACGAGCCCGCCTCGCTCGGCGCCGATCGCGCGGTCAACACGATCGCGGCGCACACGCTCCACGCCGGCGACCTGATCGTGATCGATTTCGGTACCGCGACCACGCTCGACTTCTCCGACTATGGCGGCGCGTACAAGGGCGGGATCATCGCGCCCGGCATCAACCTGTCGCTCGACGCGCTGGTCGCCGCCGCCGCCAAGCTGCCGCGGATCGCGATCGAGGCACCTGCGGTCAACAGCGTCATCGGGCGCAACACGGTCGATCAGATGAACATCGGCATCTACTGGGGCTATATCGCGATGATCGAGGGGCTGGTCGCGTGGATGAAGGCCGAGGTCGGCCGCCCGGTCAAGGTGATCGCGACCGGCGGGCTCGCCACGCTGTTCGAGCGGCACACGAGCGTATTCGACGCGATCGAACCCGACCTGACGATCCAGGGGCTGGCGATCATGTGGCAACGCGCCCATATCCATTGACGAGATCGGCGCCGGGGCCGCTACCCGGAAAACAGCGAACATCGCGCCGCTACCGTTCGACCACGCGTCGCAGCGGAGTTGCGTGCAAAGGACAAGAATGACACCGAAGAACAACGAACTACTTTTCTGCGCCCTCGGCGGATCGGGCGAGATCGGGATGAACGTCAACCTCTACGGCCACGCCGGCAAATGGGTGATGGTCGATTGCGGCGTGACCTTCGCCGACGCCGGCTTCCCCGGCATCGACGTGATCCTGCCCGACCTGCGCTTCATCGAGGAACAGATCGACAATCTGGTCGGGCTCGTCCTGACCCACGGGCACGAGGATCACATCGGCGCGCTGCCCTACCTGGCCGAGGACCTGGGCGTGCCACTCTACGCGACGCCGTTCACCGCCGGGCTGATCCGCGGCAAGCTTGAGGAAGAGCGGATCGAGGATCGCGTCAAGATCAAGCTGGTCGATGCGAACAAGCCGTTCGACGTCGGCCCGTTCAAGTTCACGATGGTCCCGCTCGCGCACTCGATCCCCGAGGCGAACGGCCTCGTGATCGAAACCAAGGCTGCGCGCGTGTTCCACACCGGCGACTGGAAGCTCGACGCCAAGCCGCTGATCGGCAAGCCGTCGACGCCCGAGGAACTCCGCGCGATCGGTGACAAGGGCATCGACGTGCTCGTCTGCGATTCGACCAACGTCTTCAACGCCGAGGCGTCGGGCAGCGAGGCCGACGTGCGCCGGGGCATCGCCGAGACGGTGGCGAAGGCCAAGGGCCGCGTCCTCGTCACCTCGTTCGCATCGAACGCCGCTCGTATCGCGACGCTCGGCAAGGTGGCCGAGGAGACCGGGCGCAAGCTGGCGGTCGCGGGCCGCTCGCTCGACCGCATTATCCGCGTCGCACAGGCGACGGGTTATCTGAAGGACCTGCCCAACCTGATCGACGCGGAGACCGCGATGCGGCTGCCGCGCAACAAGGTGCTAGTGATCGCGACCGGCGGGCAGGGTGAGCCGCGCGCGGCACTCGCGCGCGTCGCCGAGGGCACGCACCCGATCAAGCTCGACGAGGGCGATACGGTCATTTTCTCGTCGAAGCAGATTCCCGGCAACGAGGTCGCGATCGGCCGCATCCAGAACCAGCTCGCCGCCAAGGGTGTCGAGATGGTGACCGAGAAGCAGGCGCATGTCCACGTCTCCGGCCACCCCGGCCGCCCCGAGCTGAAGTCGATGTACGAGTGGATGCGTCCCAAGGCGCTGATCCCCGTGCACGGCGAGATGCGCCACCTGAAGGAGCAGGCGCGCTTCGGCCTGTCGAACGGCATCGCGCGCGCGCTGGTGCAGACCGACGGCGATATCGTGCGGCTCGCGCCGAACGGGCCGGAGAAGATCGGGAATGCGCCCGTCGGCCGCCTCGTCCTCGACGGTGACGTGATCCTGCCGTCGAACGGCAGCACGATCAACGAACGGCGCCGCATCGCGGTCAACGGCCAGATCTCGGTTGGGATCGCGGTCGACCGCAACGGTCGCGCGGGCGGCACCCCCGACGTGCGCGTCCAGGGCGTGCCGGTCGAGGAGGAGCGCGACGCCTTCCTCGACGATGCGATCGCCGCAGCGGCGGAGGCGATGCGTGGTGCCCCGCGTGACCGCGAGAAGCTGCGCGAGCAGGTCCGCCTCGCGGTGCGCCGCGTCGCGACGCGCTGGACCAGCAAGAAGCCGGTCATCGACGTGGTCGTCGTCCAGGTCTGACGCGCGATGCGCTGGACCTCGATGCTGGCGATCTACGTCCTGTTCTGGTCGTTCTCGGTGTTCCTCGTCCTCCCGTTCGGGGTGAAAACCTCGGCGGAGGCGGGGGCCGAGCACGTCCCCGGCACCGCCGAGAGTTCACCGCACGAATTCTCGCTCAAGCGGGTCGCGATACGCACGACGATCGTCGCGACGATCCTGTTCGCCCTCTTCATGGCGAACTACGAATTCGGCTGGGTCGACACCCGGACGCTCGACTACGCCGACGCCGCCAACGCGGCGTAAGCGTGTCGGCCCAACGATGAGCGGGGTGACGGGCTGTCCAGTCGGCCCCGTCGTTCGCCGACACCGACCCGATCACCGGTAATCACCGGCCAGATCGCGAACCGCGGTAAAGGCCTCGCCGCAGCTTTGAGCCAAATCGAGCTGAGGGTCGCGGCCACATTTGCTGGCCTGCCGACGCAGAGCAGCTTCTTGGGGGCATTCGGGTCACCGCGCCGGTGCCGTGATGTCTCACCATCTCGGTGCAGACCCGGCCAAGCTACAGGCTATCAGAGGGTTACGTCGCTCGGGTGCTCGCGACCAAGATCACCTGAATGGCTCGCGTCTGCCGGGATGGCAGATCGTGCGCGATCCCTACCGCAGCCGCTCGATCGCCTGCGCGAGCGCGACGTACAGCTTGCCCATGTCCGACGACAGCAGCGTCACCCCTAGCGGCGACGAGTCGCGCTGGGTCAGGATGGTGCGCAGCATCGCCTCGAAATCGTGGATGTAGCGGTTGACCTGCTCGCGGAACCCCGGCTCGTCGTCGTAGAGCCGTGCGATGTCGCGCTGCTCGGCCGCGTCGAGCAGACGCACTGCGCGCCGCGTAAAGACGCCGCGATCGCCCTTAAGATACGCCGCCCATGCGCTGTCCGATACGTCGGGGGCGAGCGTGCGGGTCAGGTCGATCGACGCGGAATTGAGCTGCTCGATCAGCAGCGAGGCGCGGCGCGCGAAGCTGTCTTGCTCGACCCGGTCGCGGTGCTGCTGCTCTTCTGCCAGTCGCGTGTCGACGCGCGCCGCGGCGGCGTCGATCACCGCAATCTGCTGCTCGAGCCGCTGCGTCGCACGCGCGGCGGCCTCGACCGCGACCTCCGCGACCGCGGAAACCTGCGCGATCTGCGCCTCGACGCCGTTCGTCACCGCGCGGTGCAGCGCGTCGTTGCTCGCCGCCTGCAACGCCTCCGCCGCCTCGGGGATGACGTGCGCCAGCGTGTCGCGTGCGTGATCGGCAGCGTTCGCCGCGGTGTCGCGGACGCGCATCAGCGCCTCGATCAATCGCGGCGCTGCCTCTTCCGCCAGCCGGTTTGCGCGCTCGGTCGCCTCGTCGACGGTGTGGCCGATCGCGTCGGCCTTGGCGCGGCCGGTCGTGAGCGTGTCGATCAGGGTGCCGGTCAGCGCATCGACGCTGCGCCGCTGCTCGGCGATGACCTGCGCGATCGCCTCGATCGCGTCGTGCGTGCTCTCGGCCGCGGTGACGAGCGCGAGCAGCTCGGGGCGCGCGGCGACCACCACCGACTGGCTGGCGACGATTCGCGCGTCGAGCCGGTCGATCGCCTCGGGCAGCGTTTCGTCGATCTCGCGCGTCGCGGCGTCGAGCGCGGTCAACAGCGTCTCGGTCGTCGCGATCGTGCGCGTGGCGAGCGCGTCGCCCGATTTCAGCGCGTCCCCCATCGCCTCGGCCGAACTCGTCAACGCGCTGATCGACGCGGCGAGCTGCTGCGATCGCTCGGTACCACTCGCGTGCAGCGCCGCGATCCGGCGCTCGTTGCGGCCTAGGCTTTCCTCCAGCACCGTGAACAGATCCTCGCCGACGCCGCGTTGCGCGTCGAGCCGCCGCGCGATCCGTTCGATCACCATTTCGACGAGTTCGATCCGCTGCGTCAGCGCCTCCGCACTCTCCCGCGCGGCCTGATCGAGCGCGACCTGACTGGTACCGATCAAAGCCAACATCGCCTCACCCTGCGCGGCGATTCCTTTGCGCGACTCGTCGATCGCGGTGGCGGTGCGATCGAGCAGCGCGTCGACCGCGCTTGCCGCGTCGGAGGTGACGGCCTCGAGCCGGGCGCCGGCGGTCTCGCTCGTCGCCTCCATCCGCCGGATGTGCGCGCCGAGCTTTTCCGCCGCACCACCCGCGACCGTCTCGGCCTCGCGACCGCGCGCAGTCAACGCCGCCACTTGCGCGTCGAGCGCAGCTGCGCGTTCACCCGCGGTAAGCCCGGCTTGTTCGATCGCTTCGATCAGCGCGCGGGTTTCCGCCTGTGCGGTCGGCAGGCCATTCAGCAGCGTCGACAGGCTCGATTGCGCGGTGTTGGCAGCATCGGCGAGCGCCCGGGCATGAACGTCCGCCTGATCGATTTCCTCCGACAGGCCGCGGCCGATCGCGGCGAGTCGCGCGGTCGCGGCATCCCCCGTCGTCGCGAGCACCCTGACCTGTTCGGCAAGTTGACCGCGTTGCCGCTCGATCGCGACACCGAGCGCGTTGACGGTGCTCTCGAGCGCCGCGGCTTCTCCCCGCATCGCGCGGGCGCTGGCACCGAAGCGCTGTGCCTCGGCCTGGCTGGTCCGCAGCGCGAGGAGCCAGGCAACCCCCGCAGACAGCGGACCGAGCAACGCGGCGGCCGCAATCTGCGCGATCTCGAGCGGCGCGGTGACCCGCCCCCAGGCGAGGGCGACCAGCGCGGCGACCCAAACGACTGCGAAAAGGATCAGCAGCCACGGCATGATGCCCCGCCACGCGGGCTCGGGCTCGATCCCCGGCTCGGCGACGAACCCGTCCGCGGCGTGCCACTGCGCCTCCGCGTGCGGTTCGACCGGCGCGTCCTGCTCGATTCCGAGCGCGGTGCGCTGCTGCATGTCCTCGGACATACGTATCCCGACTATTGACGGCCCCCCGTTCATGACGCCGGGCTTACCACGTTTATGGCGGCGCGAAAGCGGTTCGCGACGGAGCGATGGTTCGTTGCTCTCGCTACAGACCTGCACTTTGCCTCGCCCCCTGATCGGCGGACGGTTGCCCGCCGGCGCGCGCCGCCGTAACGGCCTCGGATGCTGGCTGGTCTGTTATTCGCGACACGGGAGGCGCTCGATCGTCCGGGTACGCTGACCGCGACGCTGCCGTTCGCGGCGGCGACGCTGATCGAGTATCAGGCGCGGCTGCTGGTGGCGGCGGGCGCGTCGCAGATCGTGGTCATCGTCTCGCGCCTCACCCCCGAATTGATCGGCGCGCTGGCACGGATTGGAAAGCGCGGCGTCGCGGTCGACGCGGTACGGAGCGCCACCGACGCGCTCGGCAAGCTCCACCCGCTCGCGCGCGTGCTATTGATCGCGGACGGCCTGGTGACGAGCGAGGCGGTGGTGACCGCTTTGGCTGGCGAACAGGACGATACGCTGCTGGTCGTTCCCGAAGCGAGTGCGGCCACCGAATTCGAGCGCATCGGCGGGGGCGTCGCCTGGGCGGGGCTCGCACGCATGGACGCACGTCGTCTGTCGGACGCGGCCGGGATGCCCGCGGATTACGACCTCCAGTCGACGCTCCTCCACGTGCTCGCGCAGGCGCGCGCGGAGCGGGTCGAGCTGCCCGCCTACGCGGTCGGGCAGGGGCACGGGATCGAGCATCGCGCCGGCGCGCTCGATCAACGCGGGCGCGCGGTGCTCGCCGCGTCGATGGCATCGCGACCGGGCTGGTTCGATCGCCTTATTCTTAACCCCGTCGCGCGCCTCGCGGTGCCCGAAGTGGCGCGGCGTGGCCTGTCGACGATGGCGGTCGCCGGGACCGGAGGATTGCTCGCGCTCGGTGGGCTCGTCGGGTTGTACGCGGGGTGGCAGCGGTCGGGTCTGGTCGCGGTACTCGCCGCGGCGATCGTCGGTGAACTCGCCGGGTCGCTCGCCCTGTTCCGCGACGAGGCGGAGGTCCAGCGCGGGTTGTACGTGGCGGAACTCGTCGCCCCCGCGGCGGCGGTGTTGCTGCTGGGGCAGGGGCTGGGCACGGTTGCGCTGCTCATCGCGGCGCAACTGCTCGTCGTGGGCGGGCTCGTCGAACGTGCAGCGCGCGTGTCGAATCGCCGACGCTGGTGGGGCGCGCCGCCGGCCTATCTCGCCGTCGTCACCGCGGGATCGCTGCTGGGACTGCCGCTGTGGGGGCTCGCGATCGCGACGCTATATGGCACCGCAACGCTTGCCGGCGCGATCGAGGCGTTGCGCGCCGAGGCTTAGCGCCGCTTTAACGAAGCGGCGTTAGAAGCCCACGATATGTCGCTTCCCCCATCCTCGTCAGACCTGTCCGCCACGGACCTGGCGCTGCGTGCCGCATCGGCCGAACGCCGTGCCGGATGCCGGCTGGGTGCCGCGATCGAGGACTTCTTTCGCGTCGAGCAGGACCGGCTCGACGACCGTGCCCGCGCGCTGATCGGCGCGATGGTGGAGGCAAGCGTCGCGGCGATCGAGCGCGATGTCGCGAGCGCGGCCGCACGCCTGCTCGCGGCGCGCGGTGAGGGACAGGCGGCGAAGGCGCTCGCGGCCAGCAACGCGGGGGTGCTCGCGCGGTTGATCGAATCGGGCCTGCTGCGAGATCGCGCGCTGATGGACGAGATTGTCGCGCAGGCGCGCGTCGACCTGATCGACGAAGCGCTGGTCGCCAACCGCGCGCCGGGCATGACGACGGGATTGATGGCGCGGTTGCGCGATCACGACGATCCGATGGTCCGCGACGCCGCGATCGATTATCTCCTCGCTGACAGCCGCCGCCGGGCGCCGGCCGAGGAACGCCGCGCCGAACTGCCCGCGGAATTGCACCATCAGCTCGTGTGGTGGGTCGCGGCGGCCTTGCGCGAGCGGTTGGGCGGCGTCTCGGCCATCGCGGATCGCGCGCTGGTCGACGCGGCGATGCAGCGGATCGCGCATTTCGACGGTGCGGCCGGGACGATCGTCGCCGCGCACCGGCTCGCCGCCGCGATCGACGCCGATGTCGCGCGCCTGCCCGGCCTCCTGATCGAAGCGTTGACAGAGGGACGATTGACCGTCTTTGCCGCCTTTCTCGCGCACGCGCTGGGGATCGAGATGGACGAGGCGCGCGCGCTCGCGCTCGAGCCCGATGGCGAGCGGCTGTGGATCGCCTTGCGCGCGCTCGGCATGGAACGCGACGTACTGGCGCGGATCGGCTGGGCGCTCGGAGAAGCCGACCGTACCCGCGACGTCGAGGCATTGCCCGACGCGATCGATGCCGCGGCCGTGGTCGCGCCGGAACAAGCGGGCGCGGTCATCGCGCCGTTGATGCTGACGCGCGACTTCCGGCACGCGGTGCGCGCGCTATCGCTCGGCAGCCATTCGTGAGTGAACCCTTGATCCTCCACGCGCGGCTCGATCGCGAGGACCGGCTCGTCGACGCCGACGAGGGGTTCGCCGCGATCAACGAGCGCGCCGGTGGTAGCCGCGGGCACGTCCTCGCGGTCCCGCAATTCAATACGCTGACGCGGCTGGCGCGGCGGTTGCGCATCCTGATCGCGCGCGGGGTGACGATCGCCGACGGCGAGATCGATCTCGATTGCTGGATCAAGGCGACCCCCGGCGACGGGGGCACCTCGCTCGCCGTCTCCATCCTGCGCGAGCGCCCCGCCTGGCGCGCGCCGACCAGCGCGAACACCGTCGCGGCCTTGCCGCCTCCGCCCGGCGCCGATTGGCAATGGGAGGTCGACGCTGAACTGCGCGTCACCCGGATCGACGAACAGGCTGGCGTACGCCACGGCTTCGACGCCGTCGCCGCGCTCTCGCGCCCGCTGACGCGGCTGTTCGCGATGGAGCCCGACGACCACGGTACGGTCGCGATCCTCGACGCGGTGGCGGAACGGGTCGATTTCGACCGGCAGGTCGCAGTCATCCGTGAAAGCGGCGTGCGGGTCTTCCTCGCCGGCTCGGTGCGGCGTGACCCGCTCGGCGGCTTCGACGGTTTCCTCGGCGGTACCTATCTGCTCGACAAAGTAGCGCCCGAGCCCGTCAGCGAGACGTTCAACGCGCGGCTCGATCAGGTCCTGCGCGGACCGCTGGGACGGATCGTCGCCAACGCCGACAGCATCAATGCCGCCGCCGACGGCTCGATCGACCCGCATTACGCCGACTACGCCGCCGATATCGCGAGCGCCGGGCGGCATCTGCTCGGACTTGTCGACGATCTGGTCGACCTCGAGGCGATCGAGCGCGAGGATTTCACCGTCGAGGACGAGCCGATCGACCTCGCCGACGTCGTGCGCCGCGCAGCCGGATTGCTGCAGGTCCGTGCGGCGAACGCCGGCGTGACGATCGACCGTGACGGGTTGGAGCAGTCGCTTCCCGCACGTGGCGAGTTCCGGCGCACGCTCCAAATCCTCGTCAATCTCATCGGCAACGCGGTCCGCTACTCGCCCGACGGCGCGACGATCTGGCTACGCGCGCAACGCGAGGGCGACCGCGCGGTGGTGATCGTCGCCGATCAGGGCAAGGGGATCGCCGAGGCCGATCAGGCGCGCATCTTCGAGAAGTTCGAACGCGTCGACGCGAGCGAGGCGGGCGGTAGCGGCCTCGGTCTCTATATCGCGCGGCGGCTGGCCCGCGCGATGGGCGGCGACCTGACCGTCGACAGCGCGATCGGCTTGGGCGCGCGCTTCCTCCTATGGTTGCCGGCCGGCGCGTAACCGCGCGCGGACGGGCGTGCCGCCCCGCGGCCGCGCTGACGCGGCGGTTCTAGTCCTGAAAGAATGGTCGAACCGGGTGCGGGCGGCACTGTCCTACATGCCAGCATCATGCCACGAACCGATCGTTCTTTGACATCGCATCACACAGACGCGCGCGCACGCGCATGCGTAGGGGTGTGACCTTCGAGTGACCTTCCGAAAGCTGCCGGGATTATCGGAGGGGACGGATTTCACGCCTGCTTACGGCTTCTATCCGAGGTAAGCCTTCGAGCGACCGTGCTGCTGCCATCCGGCAAACTGACGGGCGACGGATCGCCAATCACGGGCGAACGGTCGCCCGCCCTCCGATCGCAATTAACGTCGCAACCGCCGTGCGAGCAAGATCATCAGCAGCCCCGCAACTGCCAACGCCGCGCCATAGTCCGCCCAGATGCTCTGATCGAGCATGAAGCTCGACGCGGGCCAGTGGATCAGCCCGCGACCCTGGCCGATCCACAGCACCCCCATCAGCGTGCATGCCACGCCTAAGACGAGCAGGACCGGCCGGAGCCTTGTCATCTAGATCAACGCTCGCCGACGGGGACGTAGCTGCGCTGCGTCGGTCCGGTGTAGAGCTGGCGCGGGCGGCCGATCTTCTGGTCGGGATCGGTGATCATCTCGTTCCACTGCGCGACCCAGCCGACGGTCCGTGCGAGCGCGAACAGCACGGTGAACATGCTGGTCGGGAACCCGATCGCCGACAAGATGACGCCCGAGTAGAAATCGACGTTCGGGAACAGCTTCTTCTCGATGAAGTACGGATCGCTGAGCGCGATCTCCTCCAGCCGCAACGCGGTCTCGAACACGGGGTCGGACACGTTCAGTGTCTCGAACACCTCGCGCACCGTCTTCTGCATCACGGTCGCGCGCGGGTCGTAGTTCTTGTACACGCGGTGACCGAAACCCATCAGGCGGAACGGATCGTTCTTGTCCTTGGCGCGCGCGATGAACTCGGGGATGCGGTCGGGCGTGCCGATCTCGTGCAGCATGTTGAGCGCGGCTTCGTTCGCGCCGCCGTGTGCCGGACCCCACAGGCAGGCGATGCCCGCTGCCATGCACGCGAATGGGTTCGCGCCCGACGAACCCGCGAGGCGGACAGTCGAGGTAGAGGCGTTCTGTTCGTGGTCGGCGTGAAGGATGAAGATACGATCCATCGCGCGCTCGATCGCCGGATTGACCTCATACTGCTCGGCCGGGACGCCGAAGGTCATGCGCAGGAAGTTGCCGGTGTAGGACAGCGAATTGTCGGGGTAGAGGAACGGCTGCCCCACGCTGTACTTGTACGCCATCGCCGCGATCGTCGGGATCTTCGCGATCAGGCGGTGCGACGCGATCATGCGCTGCTGCGGATCGTGGATGTCGGTCGAATCGTGGTAGAAGGCCGACAGCGCGCCGACGACGCCGCACATGATCGCCATCGGATGCGCGTCGCGACGGAATCCGCGGAAGAAGGTCGCGAGCTGCTCGTGCACCATCGTGTGGCGGCTGATCGTGCGGCTGAACCCGTCGAGTTCGTCCTGCGACGGCAGCTCGCCGTTCAGCAGCAGGTACGCGACCTCCATGAAGCTCGACTTCTCGGCGAGCTCTCCGATCGGATAACCGCGGTGCAGCAGCACACCCTCGTCACCGTCGATATAGGTGATCTCGGAGCGGCACGACGCGGTCGAGGTAAAGCCGGGGTCGTAGGTGAAGGCGCCGGTCTGGCCGTAGAGCTTGCGGATGTCGACCACGTCGGGGCCGACCGAACCCGACAGCACGGGATAGTCGAAGTCCTTGCCCGCCAGTTCGAACTTGGCTGTGTCGGTCATGATCGTCTCCTGTCAGGCCCGCGGGCCGGATGGTTGGCCGGTGGTTTGGTCCGCGATCCGGGCCAGGCTTTCCTCGCGTCCTAGAAGAACGAGTACGTCGAAGATACCCGGCGACGTCTTGCGTCCGGTTAATGCGACGCGGAGCGGCTGGGCCACCTGTCCGAGCTTGACGCCCGCCTCCTCGGCGACCTGCCGCACCGCAGCCTCTGTGGTCTCCGTATCCCAGTTGTGCACTGCGTCAAGCGCGCTGTGGAGCCGCGCGAGCAGCGCCGGTGCGTCGCCGCCGAGCAGCGGCGCGGCGGCCTCGTCGATGCCGAGCGGGCGGGATGCGAACAGGAAGGCAGCGCCGTCGGCCAGTTCGTTGATGTTGGCGGCGCGCGGCTTCAACGCGGGCATTGCTGTTTCGAGTTTGGTGCGGCGCGGATCGTCCTCGGCCTGGCCGAGCTTGTCCGCGACCAACCCGGCGAGCCGCGCATCGTCGGCGGCGCGGATGTAATGGCCGTTCAGGTTCTCGAGCTTCTTCAGGTCGAAACGCGACGGGCTCTTGCCGACGCCCGACAGGTCGAACCAGCGGATCGCGTCGTCGCGGGCGATGATCTCGTCGTCGCCGTGACCCCAGCCGAGCCGCAGCAAGTAATTGTCGAGTGCCTCGGGCAGAATGCCAAGTGCGTCGCGGTACGCTTCGATCCCGACCGCCCCGTGCCGCTTCGACAGTTTCGCGCCGTCCGAGCCGTGGATCAGGGGAATGTGCGCGTAGATCGGATCAGGCCAGCGATCGCCACCAGTCTCTTTGGCGATCGCATCCATTGCGCGGTAGATCGGCAATTGGCGGAATGCGTTGTTGAGGTGATCGTCGCCGCGGATGATATGGGTCACTCCCATGTCGTGATCGTCGACCACCACCGCGAGCATGTAGGTCGGCGTGCCGTCGGAACGCAGCAGGACCATGTCGTCCAGCTCGGCGTTCTGGACCGTCACCTCGCCCTGGACCTGATCGTGAATCGTCGTCGCACCCTCGGTCGGCGCCTTCAGCCGGACGACGAAGGGCTGGTCGGCGGGGCCGTCATCGCGGTCACGCCAGGGCGAGCGGATGCGCAGAGGCTTCTTCGCGGCCTGCGCCTCGGCGCGCATCGCGTCGATCTCGCCCTGCGTCATATAGCATCGATAGGCGTGGCCGTGCTCGACCATCTGATGCGCGATCGCCGCGTGCCGATCGGCGCGCGAGAATTGATAGACCTCCTCGCCGTCCCAATCGAGGCCGAGCCAGCGCATTCCGTTCAGGATCGCCTGAATAGCCGGCTCGGTCGAGCGCGCCCGGTCGGTGTCCTCGATCCGCAGCCGGAACGTGCCGCCGTGATGGCGCGCGTAGAGCAGGTTGAACAGCGCGGTGCGCGCACCGCCCAGGTGAAGGAAACCGGTCGGCGACGGCGCGAAGCGGGTCACGACCTTGGACGTATTGGCGGTCGCGTCGACGGGCGCCGCGGGGGCGTCTGAGTTGGTGGTTGCGCTCAAGCGCGCTTGCTCCCAGGCTGCGAGGAATGTGATGGCCAGTTCAGCCGCGACCGCCCCTAGCAAAGCGCAGCGCCCGCTTCAAATCGCGGCGGCGTGGCGTGGCGCGTGGGAGCGCTGGCTGGAGGCGGAGCGGCACCAACTGGTGCTGTGGATACCTGTGGCACTGGGTGCGGGCGTGGCGGCGTGGTTCGTGCTGCCCGACGCGCGGAGCTGGACCGCCGCGCTGCTCGCGAGCCTCGGCGTCTCGATTGCGGCACTCGCTGGCTTGCGTGGCGGGCGCGGTGCGATGGTGATCGCGGCGGCGCCATTAGGGTTCGCTCTAGGACTGGGGCTCATCTGGTGGCGCGCCGAAGCAGTGCGCGCGCCAGTCCTTGCCCGCGCCGCGATCGTCGGCGTCGAGGGGCGCGTGACACGCATCCAACCGATGCCTGCGCGTGAGCTTACGCGGATGTGGATCGCTGTCGAGCAGTGGAACGGGCGCGTGCGCGCCGACATGCCGTTCCGCGTGCGCGTCAACGTGGACGAGGACGACCTGCCAACTGGCTTGATCGAGGGAAGCCGGGTGAGGGTGCGGGCGAGATTGATGCCGCCTGCGCCACCGGCTGTGCCCGGCGCGTATGGTTTCGCACGTGTCGCATGGTTCGAGGGTCTGGGGGCAACCGGTCGTGCGCTCGAGGTGACGGTTCTGGCGCCTGCCCCCGGCGGGGGCGAAGGTATCCGCACGCGGTTGACCCGGCATATCGAGGCGCGCCTGCCGGGCAGTGCGGGCGGCATCGCGGCGGCGCTTGCGACCGGTGACACCGGCGCGATCGCCGACGACGATGCAGAGGCGATGCGGCGCGCTGGGCTCGCGCATCTCCTGTCGGTCAGCGGACTGCATATCACTGCCGTGGTGGGTATCGTGATGGCGCTGGCATTGCGATTGCTAGCGCTTTCACCTGCGCTTGCGCTGACCGGGCGGGTGCCGCTGCTTGCGGGGGCAGCGGCAGCGGGCGCCGCGATCGGATACACTTTATTGACGGGCGCCGAGGTGCCGACGATCCGCAGTTGCGTCGCGGCATTGATGGTACTTGCCGCACTATTACTTGGGCGCGAAGCCGTGACCCTACGGCTCGTCGCGGCGGGTGCACTGGTCGTGCTGGTCGCGTGGCCCGAAGCGCTCGCCGGCGCGAGCTTTCAGCTGTCGTTCGCCGCCGTGACGGCGATCGTCGCCTTGCACGAACATCCTCGCGTTCGCGCGCTGTTCTTGGCGCGTGAGGAAGCGTGGTGGCGGCGTGTCCTCCGTGAGGGCGGTTCGCTCCTCGCGACCGGCTTGCTGGTCGAGCTCGCGCTGATGCCGATCGCGGTGTTCCACTTCCATAAGGCGGGGTTGTACGGGGCACTCGCCAACATCGTCGCGATCCCGCTGACGACGTTCGTCGTCATGCCGCTGGAGGCAGGCGCCCTCGCATTGGATGCGATCGGCTTGGGCGCGCCCATATGGTGGTTGACTGGACAAGCATTGCAACTGCTGCTCTGGCTCGCGACAACCGTCGCTACCGCCCCGGGCGCAGTTACTTCTTTGCCTGCGATGCCCCGCGGCGCGTTCGGAGTGATGATCGCGGGTGGCGTCTGGGTCGCATTGTGGCGGACGCGCGCGCGGTGGGCGGGGCTGGCGCCGATCGCCGTCGGTGCTGTCTGGACGCTTTCAACCCCAGCACCCGATCTGCTCATCACCGGCGACGGGCGGCACCTCGCATGGCGTGGCGATGACGGGCGACTGGCATTGCTGCGCGATCGGGCCGGCGATTACACGAGGGATACGTTGGCAGAGAATGGCGGCGTGGACGGCGAACTGGCTGCCCTGTCGGAGACGCGCGCTGCGCGCTGCAATCAGGATGTGTGCTGGACTAGCCGGCAGTTTGGAGCGCGTCGCGTCACGCTGCTCGCCACCCGCAGCCATTACCTGATCGACGCGGGCGCTTTCATCGACCTGTGCCGTCGCGTCGACGTCGTCGTGAGCGAACGGCGGTTACCCCATCGCTGCCGCGCGCGCTGGCTGACATTTGATCGCGGGGCGTTGCAGCGGACCGGCGGGGTCGCGGTGACCTTGACCAATGCTCAGATAACTACGGTACGCACGCCTGACGACGCACATCCGTGGATTATGCGTAGCGGCGGAGAATTCCGGCAAGTTTGCCTTGAACGCGCACTTGGGCGGGGGTGTAGCGCTGCGGATCGTAGGCGCGGTTGGCGGGGTCGAGGCGCACCATCGCGCCTTCGTGACGGAAGTATTTGAGCGTCGCCTCGCTGTCGTCGATCAGCGCGACGACGATTTCACCGTCGCGCGCGACCTCCTGCTTGCGGATGAGCGCGTAGTCGCCGTCGAGGATGCCCGCCTCGACCATCGAATCGCCCGACACCTCGAGCGCGTAATGTTCGCCGGCGCCGAGCAAAGCGGCGGGGACGGGGAGGCTGGTCGACCCCTCGAACGCCTCGATCGGGACACCCGCGGCGATGCGGCCGTGGAGCGGGATCTCGACCACATCGTTCGCGGGTTCGGGCAGGTCGCGCCCCGCCGTCGCCGGTTTCGGCGCAGCGCCGTCGGCGCGTTCGGGCACGCGCAGGATTTCGAGCGCACGCGCGCGGTTGGGCAGCCGTTTGATATAGCCGCGTTCCTCGAGCGCGCTGATGAGGCGGTGGACACCCGATTTCGACTTGAGGTCGAGCGCTTCCTTCATCTCTTCGAACGACGGAGACACGCCGGTGGTGGCCAGCCGGTCTTCGATGAAGCAAATCAGCTCGTGCTGCTTGCGGGTGAGCATCGCGCGGCTCCTTTCGTGAACAGATAAAGAACCTTTATGGAACAGCGGATGTTCCGTCAAGCGAGGGACCTAGCCGATCATCAGGATTTCCGCCGAGTCGCCGGCGTTCGCGGCGGCAGCGTGCGGCGGGCGCACGATGAGGCAGGTCGAACGCGCGAGCGTGCGCAGCATCGAACTGTCCTGGATGGTCGACGCATAGGCGCGTCCGTCGCGCAACTCGGCGCGCAGATAGTCGCTGCGCGCACCATTGGCGGCGAGCGGTTCGCCCAGGATCGCGCTGGTCGGGCGGGGGAAGGGGTGAAGCGCACCCGAGAGATGCGCGACGAGCGGACGCACGAACAGCAAGGCGGTGACGAACGCCGACACCGGATTGCCCGGCAGCCCCACGACCGCGGTCGCGCCGCGACGCCCGGCGAGCATCGGCTTTCCCGGACGCAGCGCGATGCGCCAGAAATCGAGCGAGAAGCCCGCGGCATCGAGCGCGGGACGGACCAGATCATGGTCGCCGACCGACGCGCCGCCGGTGGTGACGAGCACGTCGGCCTCGACCTGCGAGAAGGCGACGGTCAGCGTGTCGAGGCGGTCGGGAAGGATACCGAGATCGACGAATTCGACCGGCAGATCGGCGAGCAGCGCGCGCAGCAGCAGGCGGTTGGATTCGGGCAGGGCGTCGGCCCCGGCGTCGCTGCCGGGTTCGACCAGCTCGTCGCCGGTGGCGGCGATCGCGACGCGGATCGTCCGGGCGACGGGAATGCGCCCGACGCCGCCCGTCGCGCAGACCGCGAGCCGGGCAGGGGTGAGCCGTTCGCCCGCATCGACCAGCACGTCGCCGTGCGCGAAGTCGAGCCCGCGGCGGCGGACGTTGCGCGCGAGGAAGGGCGGACCCTCTCCTGCGAGGATGAGGCGGTCGCCGTCGCGTTCGGCTTCCTCCTGCACCAGCACGGTGTCGGCCCCGTCGGGCATCGCGGCACCGGTGAAGATGCGCGTCGCCTCACCCGCCTCGACACGGCCGGCGAAGGGGTTGCCGGCCGCGCTTTCGCCGACGACGCGCCACGGTCCGGGCAGATCAGCGAACCGGATCGCGTAGCCGTCCATCGCGGACAGGTCGCGCGCGGGCTGCGTCCGTGCGGCGACAATCGGCTGCACCGCCCAGCGACCGAGCGCGGCGTGGATCGCAACCTCTTCGGACGCGGCGGGGGTGCCGAGCGCCAGCACGCGCGCTTGCGCTTCCTCGACGGGCAACAGGGTCATGCGGGGTTCCATCGATGGAGGCGGCCGAGCACGATCGCGAGCGCGGCGACGTGAACCGCCTGCTGTACTTCGCCCGCCATCGCGCGGCGGACGACGTCGTCGACCGCGATCCAGCGGCGGCGGACGCGTTCGCTGGGTTCGTCCTGCGGCGGGGCGACGCAGCGCGTGCCGCGCGCGAGGACCGCGTGGCAGCGGTTGGTGTGGATCGCGGGATTGGGGCTGAGCGAGGCGACGACCTGCCAGTCGTCTGCGACGCAGCCGGTTTCCTCGAGCAGTTCGCGGCGGGCGCCGGCGATGAGGTCGGCGTCGCCCGCATCCACGCCGCCGCCCGGCAGCTCGAGCGAGACGATGCCGCGGGCGTGGCGATATTGCTCGATCATCAGCAGACGGTCGGCATCGTCGAGCGCGACGATCAGCGCCCAGTCGGGATAGTCGGTGACGTAATAAGGCGCGATCGTCGCGCCGTCCGCGGTGACGCAGGTGTCGGCGTGGAGCGTCAGCCAGCGGTCGGCGATCAGCGTGTCGCGCGCGGCCAATCGCCACGGCGCGACGGGCGGATCGCCGAAGTCGGTCACCGCCGCCAGTCGCCCGAGCGGCCACCGCTTTTAGCGACAACCTGAATGTCGTGGAGGACCATCGCCTTGTCGATCGCTTTCGCCATGTCGTAGACGGTGAGAAGCGCGACCGAGACGGCGGTGAGCGCCTCCATCTCAACCCCGGTCTTTCCGTCGGTGCGAACGGTCGCGGTGGCGGCGACACCGTCGTCGGACACGTCGAGGTCGAGCGAGACGCGCGTGATCGGTAGCGGGTGGCAGAGCGGGACGAGGTCGCTGGTTCGTTTCGCCGCCATGATGCCCGCGACGCGCGCGACCGCGATCACGTCACCCTTTTTCACCGCGCCGGCGCGGATCGCGGCGACCGCCTCCGCCGACATCGCGATCCGCCCGGTGGCGGTCGCCTCGCGCCGGGTCACGGCCTTGTCGCCGACGTCGACCATGTGCGCGGCACCGTCGGCGTCGAGGTGGGTGAGAGCGCTCATCCGACCAGCGCGCGCGTCGCTGCCTCGACGTCGGGCTGGCGCATCAGCGCTTCGCCGATCAGGAAGCAGCGGATGTCGTGCGCGGCCATCGTGTCGAGGTCGGCGCGGGTGGTGAGGCCGCTCTCGGCGACAAAGGTGCAACCCTCGGGCGCATGGGCGACGAGATCGTAGGTGCGGCGATAGTCGACGGTGAAATCGCGCAGGTCGCGGTTGTTGACCCCGATGAGGCGCGAGCGCAGCCGCGCGGCGCGCTCCATCTCGTGCGCGTCGTGCACCTCGACGAGCACGTCGAGCCCGACGTCGATCGCGGCGGCCTCGCATTCGGCGAGTGTCGCGTCGTCGAGCGCGGCGACGATCAGCAGGATCGCGTCGGCGCCGAGCGCGCGCGCCTCGATCGCCTGCCACGGGTCGATCGTGAAGTCCTTGCGGATGACGGGCAGGTCGCACGCGACGCGCGCGGCCTGGAGAAAGGCGTCCGAGCCCTGGAAATATTGCTCGTCGGTCAGCACCGACAGGCAGGTCGCGCCGCCCGCGGCGTAAGCGCGCGCGTGCGCGGGCGGATCGAAATCGGCGCGGATCAGCCCCTTCGACGGGCTCGCTTTCTTGATCTCGGCGATGAGCGCGTGGCGGCCCGCGGCGACGGTGCGGTCGAGCGCGGCGCGAAAGCCGCGCGGTGGCGACTGTTCGGCGACGCGCGCGTCGAGATCGGCGCGCGTGGTCGCGGCCTTGCGCGCGGCAACCTCCTCGCGCTTGGTGGCGATGATCTGATCGAGAATGGTCATGCGTAGGCGATCCAGCGGTCGAGCAGCGCGTTCGCGTCGCCGCGGTCGATCGCCTCTGCGGCGCGCGCGGCGGCATCGGGCAGCGCGACCTGCTGTCCTGAGAGAACGAGCGCGGCGGCGGCGTTCAACAGCACCGCGTCGCGGTAGGGGCCGTGCTCCCCGAGCAGTAGGCGCCGGAGCGCGACCGCGTTGAAGGCGGCGTCTCCGCCGCGGATCGCGCTGGTCGGGTGGCGCGTGAGCCCCGCGTCCTCGGGTGAGATGCGCGCGGGAAGCGCGACGTCGCCGATGCTGACGACGACGGTCGCGCCCGCGCCGGAAATTTCGTCCAGCCCTTCCTCACCCGAGACGACGAACGCGCCCTCACTGCCGAGTTGCGTTAGCGCCTCTGCATAGACGGGGGCGTAATCGGGGCGGGCGATGCCGATCAACTGGCGCGTGACGTGCGCGGGGTTGGCGAGCGGGCCCATCAGGTTGAAGATCGTGCGCCGGCCGATGCGGCGGCGAATCGGGGTGATGCGGCGCATCGCCGGATGATGGTTGGCGGCGAACAGGAAACAGATGCCGAGGTCGGCGAGCGTCTGCTCCGCCTGCGCGCCCGCGCGGTCCATGTCGAGCCCGAGCGCCTCGAGCGTGTCGGCGGCGCCCGCCTTCGACGAGGCGGCGCGGTTGCCGTGTTTCGCGACCGGCACGCCGCAGGCGGCGACGACGAGGCTGACCGCGGTCGAGACGTTGAGCGTGTGCTGCCCGTCGCCACCGGTGCCGCAGACGTCGATCGCGCCCGCCGGCGCGGTAATCGGGATCAGACGCTCACGCAGCGCGCGCGCGGCCTCGGCGATCTCCAGGCTGGTCTCGCCGCGGATCGAGAGCGCGACGAGGAACTCGGCGATCGCCTCCTCGGTGGTGCGCCCGTCGAGGATGTCGGCGAACGCCTGCGCCGCGCTCTGCCGGCTGAGCGGCGAGGCGGGATCGGGCAGCTGCGCGAAACTGGTCACGCCGCCGCCCCGGTCTGGATGCCCGCGATGCGCAGGAAGTTGGCGAGCAGATCGTGGCCGTGCTCGGTCGCGATGCTCTCGGGATGGAACTGCACGCCGTGGATCGGCAGCTCTCGGTGGCGCAGGCCCATCACCGACGCGTCGCCCGCTGTCGCGTTGACGACGAGGCTGTCGGGCACGTCGGTGACGATCAGCGAATGGTAGCGCGTCGCGGTGAAGGGTGAGGGGAGGTCGGCGAACAGGCCGGTCCCGTCGTGCTCGACCGGGCAGGTCTTGCCGTGCATCAACCCGCCGCGGCGCACGGTGCCGCCGAAATGCTGGCCGATCGCCTGATGCCCCAGACACACGCCGAGCAGCGGGCGCCGCGCCTCCGCACAGGCGGCGACGAGGTCGAGGCTGATGCCCGCCTCGTTCGGGGTACACGGTCCCGGCGAGACGAGGAACGCGGTCGCGTTGCTCGCCAAGGCGTCGGCGGCGGAGAGCGCGTCGTTGCGCACGACCTGAACCTCCGCGCCCAACTCCATCAGGTAGTGGACGAGGTTCCAGGTGAAGCTGTCGTAATTGTCGACCACGAGGATCATGCGCGCCGCCATAGCCGATGCGTGGCGGCGCGCAACGTGTTGCACCCGCGTTACGCGCGCGAAATCGTCGCGACACACGATAAGCGCGTGGGCGTAAGGAGATATTCAGGGGGGCAGGCGTTTGTGTCGTTGCCCCAAGGAGCCACGTCGCATGCTGCGTTTCACCACCGCCGTTTCCCTGATCCTGCTGCCCGTCGCGGCATCGGCGCAGAGCGTCCCGCCCGTCGGCACGAGCACCGGCGCGCCGGTCAGCTCGACCGCGCAGGCGCAGGCCGAGACCGGCCGCCCGCCGAGCCGGATCCGCAACGTGCAGCTGACCGGCGCGGACAAATGCCCGGTCGCGCAGGGCGACGAGGTGGTGGTGTGCAGCCGGATCAACCCGGACGAGCAATATCGCATCCCCAAGCAGTTGCGGAACACCGCAGAGCCAGCGGCGCAGAACCAGAGCTGGGTCAACCGCACCGCGGCTGCCGACGAGGTCGGGCGCGTCGCGGGTGGGCTGCCCGACACCTGCTCGCCGGTCGGGACGGGCGGACAGAGCGGCTGCACGCAGATGTGGGCGCGCGCGTACGCGGCAGAAAAGAAGGCCGCGGAGAAGAACGACGCGATGATGCCGGGCGCGCCGCAATAAGCGGCGGCGTAAGGACGGAAGGGTTCGGTCGAGCCGACGTCCGGCGCGGGTGATGCTGGGCGCGGCGGTCCGGTTTACTGGCCGAACCCCGCGTCGCCCGCCTGCGCGATCGCCTCGCGCGCGGCGGCGAGGAGTGCGCCAGACTTCGCCTCGCATTCGCGCTGCTCGTACGCCGGATCGCTGTCGGCGACGATGCCAGCGCCCGCCTGGACGTGCATGACGCCGTCCTTCACGAGCGCGGTGCGCAGCACGATGCACGAATCCATGCTGCCGTCGGGCGAGAAATAGCCGACCCCGCCCGCGTAGGCACCGCGCTTCTCGGGCTCCAGTTCGGCGATCACCTCGCACGCGCGGACCTTGGGCGCGCCGCTGACGGTGCCCGCGGGGAAGCCCGCGAGGATCGCGTCGATCGCGTCGTGCGCGGGGTCGAGCCGGCCAACGACGTTCGAGACGATGTGCATGACGTGGCTGTAGAATTCGACGGTGTAGCTGTCGGTGACGGTGACGCTGCCGGCCTGCGCGACGCGGCCGACGTCGTTGCGGCCGAGGTCGAGCAACATCAGATGCTCGGCGCGCTCCTTCGGATCGTCGAGCAGCGACGCGCGGTTGGCGGCGTCCTCCGCCGCGGTGCGCCCGCGCGGGCGGGTGCCCGCGATCGGGCGGATCGTCACCTCGCCATCGCGCGCGCGCACGAGGATCTCGGGGCTCGACCCCGTCAGCGAGAAGCCGGGCAGGTCGAGGTGATAGAGGAAGGGGGACGGATTGATCCGGCGCAGCGCGCGGTAGAGTTCGAACGCGGGCAGCGGGAAGGGCGCGGTGAAACGCTGCGCCAGCACGACCTGAAAGATGTCGCCGGCGTAAATATAGTCCTTCGCCGCGGCGACCATCTCGGCGTAGCGGCCCGCGGGGAGGGTCGGGGTGAGCGCGATGTCCGCCGCGTCGGCGCGGACGCGCGGCGGCAGCGCAGCGGACGCGAGCCGCGCCTCGACCGCATCGAGGCGTTCCTCGGCGGCGGCAACCAAAGCGTCGGGCGCGCGGGCGGCGTCGGGCCAGACCGGGGCGACGAGAAAGAGCGCGTCGGCGAGGCGATCGAACACGAGGATCACGGTCGGGCGCACGAACATCATGTCGGGCACGCCGAGCGCGTCGGTGGCGGGTGCGGGCAGATCCTCGACCAGCCGGATCGTGTCGTAGCCGAAATAGCCGACGAGGCAGGCGAGCGCGCGCGGCAGTTCGGGCGCGACGGTCATCCGGCACGCGGCGACGAGCGTGCGCAGCGCCTGGAGCGTCGGTTCGGTGCAGGGCGCGAAGGCGTCGCGATCCTCGAGCCAGTGCGGGTTGATCGCGGCGCGCTCACCCTCGGCGCGAAAGACGAGATCGGGGGCGAGCCCGAGCAGGCTGTAGCGCCCGCGCACCGCGCCGCCCTCGACCGATTCGAGCAAAAAGTCGCCGCGACCGGGCTCGAGCAGTTTCAGCGCGGCGGCGACGGGCGTTTCGGTATCGGCGATGCGCCGCCGCCAGACCAGCGCGGGGCGACCCGCGGCCAGTTCGTCCCGCGGGTCGACAGGTCCGTCCGGCACGCCGCCGGGACTGCTTCCAGAGTTACTGATTGCCACCCTGACCCGCCAGTTCGCGCTTCAGGTCCGCGATCGCGTCGGGCTTGCGCTTGATGCCGACGGTTTCGACCGCCGCGCGGGTGAATTGCTGCGCATATTCCTGACCGATGACGCGGCCGAGGTCGGCGCGCGTCGCGGCGATCACGCCCGGCTTGGTCCGCGCGTCGCCCGGCGTCACGCGGTCGAGCTTGATCAGCAGCCAGCCCATGTTGTTGGGCGCGGCGAGCATCTTCGCGCTGCCCTGCTTCATCGAGAACAGCAATGCGAGCGTCGGGTCGACACCGCGGCGATCGGCGTTGAGCTGCGCGCGGGTCGTGTCGATCCGCTGCGGCGCGGGACCACGGACGCCGGTCTGCGCCAGCACCGCGGGAAGCGTTGCACCCTTGTCGAGCTTCGCGAGCGCCTGCGTCGCGATCTGCTTGGCCGCGTTGCGCTGCCGCTCCGCCACGACGTCCTTCACCACCTGCGCGCGGACCTGCGCG
The DNA here is from genome assembly GCF_019429535.1 of Sphingomonas citricola. GTDB lineage: Bacteria > Pseudomonadota > Alphaproteobacteria > Sphingomonadales > Sphingomonadaceae > Sphingomonas > Sphingomonas citricola. The sequence goes on from NZ_JAHXZM010000001.1 coordinate 431,379, forward strand.
AGCGGACGCGGCGCGGCGCGCACGACGCGGTCGAGCCCGACGACCGCGAAGCCGCCGTCGGTGCCGAGCGCGACGATCGTCGGCGTGTCGCCTTCCTCTGCCGCGAACCCCGCCTGCATGATCGGCGCGAGGCGCGGATCGGGCTTGGTCGCGGCATCGTCGGGGTCGATACCCGAGGCGAGCAGCGGCTTGGTCGTCGCGACGCTCAGCTTCTGGTCCGCGGCGACCTCGGCGATGTTGGCATTGTCGGAGAGCGCGTCGTCGATCTTGTTCTGTGCCTGCGACAGCGCGTCGGCTGTTTTGGTCCGGGTCAGCGTCTGGACGATCTCGTCGCGCGCCTGCGCGAGCGTGCGGCCGGGAACCTGCGTGACCGCATCGACGCTCGCGACGACGAAGCCGATCGCGCCCTTGATCGGGCCGACCACCGCTCCCTTCTGCGCGGCGAACAGCGCGTCCGCGACCGCGGCCGAACTCTGCGTGGCGAGCGCGGCCTTGTCGGCCTTGTCGATCGTGCGCGGCTCGAGCCCGGCCGCGCGCGCCGCGGCGGCGAGCGCGGTGCCCGACTTTACCTTGGCGGCGAGCGCGTCGGCGGCCTTTTGATCGAGGACGGTGACGAGGCTGACGGTGCGCTGCTCGCGCGGGCGGTAGGCGGCGGCGTTGCCGTTATACGCCTGCTGGATCTCGGCGTCCGACGGGGTCGCCTGCGCCTTGACGCTATCGGGCGTGACGATCGCGTAGCGGACGACACGGCGCTCGGGCACGGTGTAGCGCGGCAGGTGGCCGGCATAGAATTTCTGCACCTCCGCGTCGGTCGGCGCGGCGCCGGCGGGCACCGCGGCGGCGGGGATCAGCGCGATCTGCCCCTCGCGCCGCTCGAGCAGCAGCGAGGCGTAGGGGAGCGCGAGCTTTTCCGACACCTGGCTTGCGCCGACGGTCGGGGTGACGAGGAACTGCGTCATGATGCTGCGCGCGAATTCGTCCTGCACCTGCGCGTCGGTCAGACCACGCTGCGCGATCAGCCGCTCGTAGGTCGCCTGATCGAACTGGCCGGTCGGGCCCTGAAACGCGGCGATCGTCTTGATCTCGCTGCCGATCAGTGCGCGGCTGACGCGGATGCCCTGATCGTGGCCGAATTTTTCGAGCCCGAGCGCATTCGCCAGCCGTTCGATGATCGATTCAACGCCGCCGAGCCGGACCAGCTGCGCCATGTCGAAGCCGGGTTGCTGTGTCTGCGCGAAGCGGACCTCGTCCTGCGCGCGCTTGCGCACGTCGGCGGCGGTGATCCCGGTCTTGCCGACCGTCACGACCGGGTTGCCGAGCAGCCCGCCGCCGCCCGACGACAGGCCCGTCACGTCACCCGCCGCGAACGACAGCGCGATGACGCCGAGCAGCGCGAGCGTGATGAAGACGCCGGCCTTTGAATTGACGATGCGGCGAAAGAAGCTGAGCATGACGCGTGAAAGCCGTGAGGATCAAGAAACCCGGCGGCTTTAGGCACCGCTCCCCGCATAGGCAATGCCGCTTGCAGTGCGCGCGCGGCGTGGCGCGGCGGCGCGGACCCCGCTATCGCGCGCCCAACGCAACAGCGAAACATGGGGAGAGCGGGATGACACGGCGCAAACTGGTGGCGGGCAACTGGAAGATGAACGGCAGCCGCGCGGCGCTGTCCGAACTGTCGGCGATCGCGGATGCGGCGGCGGGGCACGCAGGCGTCGACGTCGCGGTCGCGGTGCCCGCGACGCTGATCGCGCCCGCGGCGGAGGCGGTGCCTGCGCTGTCGATCGGCGCGGAGGATGTCCACGCCGCCGACCAGGGCGCGCACACCGGATGCGTGTCGGCCGCGATGGTGAAGGAGGCGGGCGCGCGCTTCTCGATCGTCGGTCATTCCGAGCGCCGCGCCGACCAGGGCGAACGCGACGCCGACGTCAAGGCGAAGGCGGAGGCGCTCCACCGGCACGGGCTGCACGCGATCGTCTGCGTCGGCGAAACGCTGGACGAGCGCGAGGCGGGGCGTGCGGAGGCGGTGGTGACCGCGCAGGTCGCGGGGTCGCTGCCGCAAGGGGCGAGCGGGGAATGGTGCGCGATCGCGTACGAACCCGTCTGGGCGATCGGCACCGGGCGGACGCCGACCGCGGACGACGTGGCGACGATGCACGGCGCAATCCGCGCGAAGCTCACCGCGATGGTGGGTGCGGAGGCGGCGGAGATCCGTATCCTCTACGGCGGATCGGTGACGCCCGACAATGCGCGCGAATTGCTCCACGTCGCCGACGTCGACGGTGCATTGGTCGGCGGCGCGAGCCTGACCGCGGCGAAATTCGTGCCGATTATCGCCGCGGCGGATTGAGCGGTCAGGCGGGGAAGCGGCGGCGCAGCAGTTCGAACGCGGCGCGCAGGCCGTATGCCTCGCCACCCTTCGGGCGCCCCGGCTTCGCGGCGGGGCGCCATGCGAAGGTATCGAGATGCGCCCAGGGCGTGCCCGCCGCGACGAAGCGGCGGAGGAACAAGGCGGCGGTGACCGCGCCCGCGAACCCGCCGTCGGGGGCGTTGACCATGTCGGCGACGTCCGATTTGAGCATGTCGTCGTAACCGTCCCACAACGGCAGCCGCCACAGCGGATCCTTCACCGCGTCGGCGGCGGCGAACAGGTCGGCGGCGAGCGCGTCGTCGTTGACGAAGGTGGCGGGCAGATCGGGACCGAGCGCGACGCGCGCGGCACCCGTCAGCGTCGCGAAATCGATGACGAGCGCGGGGGCGGCCTCGCCCGCCTTGGTCAGCGCGTCGGCGATGATAAGACGCCCTTCGGCATCGGTGTTGGTGTTTTCCACGGTCACGCCCTTGCGCGTCGTCAGTACGTCGCCGGGGCGGAAGGCGTCGGCGGAGATCGCGTTCTCGACCGCGGGGATCAGCAGGTGGAGGTGGACCGGCAGCCCCGCCTGCATGACGAGGCCGGCGAGCGCCAGCGCGTGTGCGGCGCCGCCCATGTCCTTCTTCATCAGCCGCATCCCCGCCGACGGCTTGATGTCGAGCCCGCCCGAATCGAAGCACACACCCTTGCCGACGATCGCGACGCGGGGGTGGCTCGCGTCGCCCCATTCGAGTTCGATCAGGCGGGGTGCGCGGTGGTCGGCGGCGGCGCGGCCGACCGCGTGGATCATCGGGTGACCGGTCCGAAGCGCGTCGCCGCTGGTGACCGCGAGCGTGGCGGAATGGCGGTCGGCGAGTGCCGCGGCCTCGGCCTGTAGCTCGGCGGGGCCCATGTCGCTGGCGCCGGTGTCGACCAGGTCTCGTACCAGCGCCGTCGCGCGCGCGAGGCGGACGGTGTGCTCGATCCCGGCATGGTCGTCGGTCAGGAGGACGCGGTGGGGCACCGGATCGGCCTTGCGGTAGCGTGCGAAACGGTGCTGCGCGAGCAGCCAGCCGAGCCCCGCTGCACCGACGGGCGCGTTGCCGGCGAGGCGGTAGGTCCCCTCGGGCAGGCCATCGCCGAGCGAGGCGATGCGCCACGGCGAATCGAGCGCCTCGTTGCAGACCAGCAGCATCGACCAGTCGTCGGCGGCGTCGCCCGGCAGGACCGCGCGGTTGCCGGGCTTGCCCGTGACGCGGTGGGCGGCGAGCGCGGCGCGAACGCGCGGCGTCTGCTCGGCGGCCCAGGCCTCGTACCGGTCGGGGTGGACGACGTGGATGTCGCGCGCGGGCTGGCCGCGGTCGGGCTGGAGCAGGAAGGTGAAGTCGGTCATGCGCGCGAGCAAAGCAGGACTTGGGCGGGGGCGCAACGAAGCTGTCGCGGCGCACAGTTTCCAAGCTGCACCGAGCGCCCTACATCGCGAGCCATGACGACACATTCGACTCGCATGCTCGTGCTCGGCTCGGGCCCGGCCGGGCTGACCGCCGCCATCTACGCCGCGCGTGCCGGCATGAAGCCGATCGTGGTGCAAGGCATCCAGCCCGGCGGCCAGCTGACCACCACTACCGACGTCGAGAATTACCCCGGTTTCGCCGACGTGATCCAGGGTCCGTGGCTGATGGAGCAGATGCAGAAACAGGCCGAGCACGTCGGCACGCGGATGATGTGGGACACGATCGTCAAGGTCGACCTGTCGACACGTCCGTTCCGGCTGATCGGCGACGGCGGCGACTTGTACGAGGGCGAGGTGCTGGTGATCGCGACCGGTGCGCAGGCGAAATGGCTCGGCCTCGACAGCGAGGACGCGATGAAGGGCAAGGGCGTCAGCGCGTGCGCGACGTGCGACGGCTTCTTCTACCGTGGCAAGAAGGTGGCGGTGATCGGCGGCGGCAACACTGCGGTCGAGGAAGCGCTGTACCTGACCAACCATTCGGACGACGTGACGCTGATCCACCGCCGCGATTCTTTGCGTGCCGAGCGTATCCTGCAGGAGCGGCTCCACGCGCACCCGTCGATCAAGGTGCTGTGGAACAAGGAAGTGCGCGAGTTCGTCGACGGCGGCGGCAATGCCGGGCTGGTCGCGCTCGAGCTGGAGGACACGCAGACGGGCGAGCATTCGCGCATCGCGGTCGACGGCGGGTTCGTCGCGATCGGGCATCACCCGGCGACCGAACTGTTCCGCGGGCACCTGGCGCTCGACGACGACGGCTATATCGCGGTCGAGACGGGGACGACCAAGACGAGCGTGCCGGGCGTGTTCGCGTGCGGCGACGTGATGGACAAGTCCTACCGGCAGGCGGTGACCGCGGCGGGGACGGGGTGCATGGCCGCGCTCGACGCCGAGCGGTTCCTCGCGGCGGTCGAATTCGAGGAATTCAAGGAAGCGGCGGAGTAACGCCGCCGCTCAATCGCGCAGCCAGCGCGTGACGATGTCGGCGAGCGCCTGCTTGTCGGCGGCACGTGCGAAGCTGTGCGAGGGGGTGTCGACCGTCAGCGTCGCGAACGCGTGCGCGCGCGCCGCGGCGGCGAAGGCGCGCGCGGTATTGTCGTCGCGCGCGAGCAGCACGGTGGCGTCGCTGCCCCAGGCGGCGATCGCGTCGGTGACGCGGCGCGCGAGCGTGCCATCTTCGGACGGGGTGCGAGCGATCTTCGCCAACCCCTTGAGCGCCTTGCCGATGTCGATCCCGCCGCCGAGCAGTCGACGCCACTCGGCGGGGTCGCGCAGTTGGCGCGCGTAGCCGGCGCGGATCGCGGCGGCGGGAGGCAAATCGTCGGTCGGCTCGACCGTCCAGGGGTTGGCGAGCAGCACGCGCGCGATGCCTGCGCTGCGGCCGTGAAACGCGAGCAGCGTCGCGGCGTCGCAATTGCCGAAGGCGTGGAGGCGGGTGACGTGCGGCGTGGCGCGGCGGAACGCGGCGGCGGCGGCGCGCAGATCCTCGCCCGCGTGCGCATAGCCGCGGTTCTCGCCCCCCGAGTCGCCGACGCCGCGGCGGTCATAGCGGAACACCGGCGTCTCCTGCGCCGCGAGTTTCTGCGCCAGCATCGCCATGCCGCGGTGCGCGCCGTGGCGCACCTCGTTACCGCCCGAGACGATCAGGAGGCCGATTGCGCTTTCTCCCTCGTCGAGCGAGCCGGCGAGCGTCGTGCCGCCGATGTCGAAGGTGATCAGCCGGCGCACGCGGCGAGCCATGCGGCGATGTCGTCGGCGAGGTTAGCGACGAGCGCGGGGTCGGCCGTGGGCTCGTTCGCACGCCACGGTGCCGCGCCCGCGAGCTTCAGGTCGGCGGGGCGCGGATCGGTCGCCATCCGCACGACGCGCGGGGGCGGGGTGATCGTCGGCTCCGCGGCGGCGAGTTGCGACAACAAAGCGTCGGACAGGACGTTGCCGGCGTAACCCTCGCCGTCACCCAGATCGCGCAGACGGGTGAGTTCGCGCACCTGTTCTGCGCCGGTCAGCGGCGACCAGTACCAGCGGCTGTCCGCGGCGATGTCGGCGTCGATCAGCGCGCCGGCGCGGACCGCGACGACGTGGATCGGCGATGCGAGCCGTGCGGCGGCGGCCTGTGCGGCATCGCGCCAGTCGTCGAGGGTTGCCTGCGCGAGCGGAACGAGGCTCTCGCCCTGACCCGGCAGATCGGGGAGCGCGACCGACCAGCCGGCGTCGGCGAGCCGGCGCAGCACGCCGACGAGGATCGCGCGGGTGCGGTTCGCTTCCTCGAACAAGGCGGGGAGCGCGAGAATCGTAGGGCCGCCGTCGGGGCCCATGCGCAGCATCGCCTCGCGGCCGCCGCGCCAGTCATAGTCGACGTAGCGCAGGCCGCTCAGTTGAGGACCTTGGTCGCCGCGAAGGTCGTCAGCGCGCCGAAGGTTTCGAGCATCTCGCCGTCGACCTCGTCGTCCTCGATCACGATGCCGAGGCGGTCCTCCAGTTCGGTCAGGACACCCGCGACCGCCATCGAGTCGAGTTCGGGCAGCGCGCCGAACAATTCGGTTTCGGGGGTAAAGGCAGCGACGCGCTCGGGCGACAGGCTCAGCACGTCGGCGAGCACCGCGCGCAAGGTCTTCTCGATCTCGTTGGTGCCTTCCGGAATCACGCGCGTCCCCTTCATGCCGCCCCGTTCTTGCTGCGGTGCGATAGGCGCGGGGGGTGAAATGCGCAACGGGGGCGCTATGGGGGAGATGATGGTGCCGCTCGACCCGAACGCCCGACCGATCGACCACGTCCTGTGCGGCGCCGCGGACGCGCCCGCGCTGATCGACCGCGCGGGCGCGATGACGTTTGCGCAAGCCGAGGCGCGGGTCGCGCGGCTCGCCGGGTGGCTGGCACGCGCGGTGCCCGAGGCGGGTGCGCGGGTCGCGACGTGGCTGCCGAAAACGCGCGAGGCGTGTCTGATGCCGCTCGCCGCGGCGCGCGCCGGACTGGTGCACGTACCGATCAACCCCGCGCTCAAGCGCGCGCAGGTGGCGCACATCCTGGCCGATAGCGGCGCGGCGCTGCTGCTGACGCAGGCGGCGCGCGCGGCGACGCTGGAGGCGGGCGACGTGCCGGATGCGACGCAGGTGCACGTCGATGTGGGCGAGGGGGATGCGGGCGAGGGGGATGCGGGCGAGGGCGAGGCCCTGCCGCCGTCCGACGCCGACCCGCACGCGCTGGCGGCGATCCTGTATACGTCGGGATCGACCGGGCGGCCCAAGGGCGTAATGCTGAGTCACGCGAACCTGTGGCTGGGCGCGGTGTCGGTCGCGCATTATCTCGGCATCGAGCCCCACGACCGCGTGCTCGGCGTGCTGCCGCTGTCGTTCGATTACGGGCAGAACCAGTTGTTTTCGAGCTGGCGCGCGGGTGCGGCCGTCGCGCCGCTCGACTATCTGACCGCGCGCGACGTCGTGAAGGCGGTCGAGCGGGTGGGGGCGACGACGCTCGCGGGGGTGCCGCCGCTGTGGACGCAGTTGCTCGAGGCGGAGTGGCCCGCGGCGACGGCGACGGCGGCGCGGCTGACGCGGCTGACCAATTCGGGTGGCGCGCTGACCCCGGCGATGGTGCGTGCGCTTCGGGCGCGTTTTCCCGCGGCGGATCTGTACCCGATGTACGGGCTGACCGAGGCGTTCCGATCGACCTATCTGCCGCCCGCGCTGGTCGATGCGAACCCCGATTCGATCGGACGTGCGATTCCCTTCGCCGAGGTGATGGTGGTGCGCGGCGACGGGGCGGCGGCGGCGGTGGGCGAGCCGGGTGAGCTGGTCCATGCCGGGCCGCTCGTCGCGCACGGATATTGGCGCGACCCCGAGCGGACCGCGCAGCGTTTCCGGGCCGCGCCGGACTTCTCGCGCGCAGGCGGCGTTGCGGTGTGGTCGGGCGACAGCGTCGTCGCGGACGCCGAAGGCCTGCTCCGCTTCGTCGGGCGCGACGACGAGATGATCAAGACATCGGGCAACCGCATCAGCCCGCAGGAGATCGAGGAAGCTGTGACCGCGGGTAACGAAGTGCGCGAGGCAGTGGCGATCGGCGTCGCCGATGCGCGGCTGGGGCAACGGATCGTGGTCGTCGCGCGCGGCGAACCGGGCGCGGAGGCGGCGCTGCGTGCTCGGCTGAAGCGCGACCTGCCGACCTATATGCAGCCCGCCGAGATCGTGTGGCGCGCCGAACTGCCGCGCAACGCCAACGGGAAGCTCGACCGCGCGCGGCTCGCTGCCGACGTCAGGAGTGTCGTTCAGTGAAGCCGATCGGACCGATCCCGCCTGCCTTCGCCGGACAGCACGGCGCGCTGGCAATCGCCGGGCGTACCGCCGACGAGTGGGTGGCGGCGCACGGTTCGCCCGTGTTCGTGTACGATTTCGGCGTGGTACGCGCACAGGTCGAGCGGTTTCGCGCCGCGATGCCCGCGGGCGTACGGCTGCATTACGCGGTGAAGGCCAACCCGTACGCGCCGCTGGTGCGGGCGACCGCGCCGCTCGTCGACGGGCTCGACGTCGCGTCGGCGGGTGAGATGGCGGCGGTGCTCGACAGCAAGCCGGGTAGCGCGATCAGCTTCGCGGGGCCGGGCAAGCGCGACGACGAGCTTGAAGCGGCGATCTGCGCGGGCGTGACGCTGAACGTCGAATCGGAGGGCGAAGCGCGGCGCGCGATCGCGATCGGGGAGCGGGCAGGTGTCGCCCCGCGGCTGGCGGTGCGGGTCAACCCCGACCTGGAGTTGCGCGGGTCGGGGATGAAGATGGGCGGGCGCGCCTCGCCGTTCGGGGTCGATGCCGAGCGCGTGCCCGCGCTGGTGCGCGCGATCATCGCGAGCGGCGCGGAATGGCGCGGATTCCACATCTTCGCGGGTTCGCAGGCGCTCGATACCGACGCGCTGATCGAGACGCAGGCAGCGACGGTCGCGCTCGCTGCGCGGCTGGCGGTGGAAAGCGGGCACGCGCCGCCGATGATCAATCTGGGAGGCGGGTTCGGGATACCGCATTTCGCGGGTGATCGCGCGGTCGAGGTCGCCCGCATCGGCGCGGCGCTGACCCGCACGCTGGCGACGCGCGACGCGATGCTGGCGGACGCGACCTTCGCGATCGAGCTCGGGCGGTGGCTGGTCGGCGAGGCGGGGGTGTATCTGACGCGCGTCGTCGATCGTAAGGAGAGCCGCGGGGAAACGTTCCTGGTCGTCGACGGCGGCTTGCACCACCAGCTCGCCGCCAGCGGCAATTTCGGGACGGTGGTGCGGCGTAATTATCCGGTCGCAATCGCGGGACGGATGGGCGAGGCGGCGGACGACGCGGTGTCGGTGGTCGGTTGCCTGTGCACCCCGCTCGACCGGCTTGCCGACCGCGTCGTGCTGCCGCGCGCCGATGTCGGCGACGTGGTCGCGATCTTCATCGCGGGCGCGTACGGACTGACCGCGAGCCCGAGTGCCTTTTTGGGACACCCGATGCCCGCACAAGTGCTGGCGGGCGCGTCCTAAACGCTATCTTCACCTCTCCCGCGCATAGCTGACCACTGGCGCCACCAGCCCACCCGACGCGAGTCACGGTGGGACCGGTCGGCTGGCGCGCACGGAGGGTTGCATGCGGTTCGCGAAGGTTTCCAAGGGTCTGATCGCAGCGTTGATGGCGTCGACGACGCTCACCGCCTGCGGCGGCGGCGGCGCCGCACGGCCCGAGCTGCCGCCCGCGACCTTCGTCGCGAGCAAGGAACAGCCGGGCGAGGAATATGTCATCGGCCCGCTCGACTCGCTCAGCATCTTCGTGTGGCGCAATCCCGAACTGTCGGCAAAGGTGCAGGTGCGCCCCGACGGCCGGATCACCACGCCGCTGATCAGCGACATGCCCGCGGTCGGCAAGACGCCCGCGATGCTCGCCGCCGACATGAAGCTGGCGCTGGGCGAATATATCAAGGACCCGATCGTCTCGGTGATCGTGGACAGTTTCTCCGGCACGTTCAGCCAGCAGGTGCGGATCGTCGGTGCGACGCAGAAGCCCGCCAGCCTGCCGTACCGCGCCAATATGACGCTGCTCGACGCGATGATCGCGGTCGGCGGCTTGGGCGAATATGCCGCGGGGAACAAGGCGCGGCTGATCCGCTACGACCGCGCGACGGGCAAGCAGACCGAATACGGCCTGCGGATCAACAAGCTGCTGAAGGACGGCGACGCGAGTGCCAACGTGCGGCTCGAGCCCGGCGACGTCATCATCATCCCCGAAAGCATGTTCTGAGGTAGCGCGGGTGGGCGGTATCATCGACGAAGCGCGGGTCGCGCTGCACGCGATCTGGACGCGGCGCTGGATCGCGCTCGCGGTCGCATGGGCCGTGTGCATCGCGGGCTGGCTGGTCGTCAGCCAGATCCCCAGCCGCTACGATTCCAAGGCGCGCGTATTCGTGCAGATGCGATCGGTCCTGCCGACGGGCGCGGATTCGATGCAGGCGGCGAACGACGACGCGCGCGACATCGACACCGTGCGCCAGACGCTGACCAGCGCGGTCAGCCTGGAAAAGGTCGTGCGCGGCACCGACCTCGCCAAGACGGTGTCGAGCGAGCGCGACATCGCCGACCGCGTGGCGGGGTTGCAGACCGCGATCAAGGTGACCGCGCAGCAGGACAATCTGTTCGAGATCACGACCACGGCGGCGAGCCCCAAGCTCGCCGCGGCGATCACGCAGAAGCTGATCGACATCTTCATCGAAACCAATCTGTCGACCGACCGGTCGCAGAACACGCAGACGCTCGCCTTCCTCGACAGCCGGTTGCAGGCGCTGGGGACGAAATTGCAGGACGCCGAGGCGAAGCGCGCGGCGTTCCAGAACAATTATCTCGGTTCGCTGCCCGGCAGCGGATCGATCAGCGATCGGATCGGCGCGTCGCGCACGCAGATGAGCCAGGTCGACGCCGATCTGGCGGCGGCGCAGTCGAGTATGGCGGCGCTGTCGGGGCAGATGGCGGCGACGCCCAAGACGATCGCGGGCGCGGGCATCGCGCCCGGCGTCGGCCCGGCGCGCGCGCGGCTGGCGGCGATCCAGGGGCAGCTCGCCGACGCGCGTGGCCGCGGCTATACCGAGAGCCATCCCGACGTGATTGCGCTGAAGCAGCAGCTCGCGCAGGCGCAGGCCGCCGCGCGGGGCGAGCCGTTGACGGGCGGTGCGGACGGCGGGGTCGCCAATCCGGCGTACGGATCATTGCAGGCGTTGATGGCGGACAAGGGCGCGACCGTCGCCGCACTCCAGGCGCGTAAGCAGCAGTTGCAGGGCGACCTCGACCAGTTGAACGCGAAGCTGGTCGGCAATCCCGCGGTCGCGGCCGAACAGGGCGAGATCGACCGCAATTACGACGTGCTGAAAAGCCAGTACGACCAGTTGCTCGCGCAGCGCGAGCAGGTGAGCCTGCGAAGCCAGGCGCAGACGCAGACCGACGCGGTGAAGTTCAGCGTGATCGATCCCCCGACGCTGCCGCGCACGCCGACCGCGCCCAACCGGCCGCTGCTGCTGACGGGCGTGCTGATCGCGGGGCTGGTCGCAGGGATCGGCGCGGCCTTCGCGCTCGGGCAGTTGCAGGGCACGTTCCCGACCGCGCAGAAGCTCGAAAAGGTCACTGGCATGGCGGTGATCGGGTCGATCGGCGAGATGGTGACGCGCCAGCAGACCGAGCTGCGGCGGCGGCGGCTGACGTGGCTGGCGGGCGGGTTCGCCGCGCTGGGCGTCGCGTACGTGGCGCTGCTCGGCGTCGAGATGCTCCAGCGGGGACTTGCCGCATGAATCGTTTCCCCAAGACCGCGGGCGAGGAATCGCTGATCGAGCGCGCGGCGAAGGTGTATGATTTCGGCGCGCACCTGCGCGCACGCGGGGTGCCGCCGCTCGACGAGCAGTATGCGCCCGTCGAGGAGAACTTCCTCGATGACGAGCCGGTCGCTGCGGTGGAGGAGCCCCGCGCGGCGCCGGCCGATCAGGCGCCGCCGCGCGCGGTGCCGCCGACGCTCGCCGCAATCCCGGCGGAGTTCCTGTCCGATACCGACGACGACGGGCTGGACGAATGGGAAGCGCCCGAGAGCGACGTCGCGCAGATCGACCGCACGATGCTCGCCGAGGCGGGGATGCTGGTTCCCGGCGCCCCCGTCGGCGCGCTCGCCGAGGAGTTCCGGCTGGTCAAGCGGCAGCTGCTGCTGACCGCGCGCGAGATCGCGGAAGGGCCGATCGGGCAGCGTGCGCGCACGATCATCGTCGGGTCGGGGAAGCCCGGCGAGGGCAAGACGTTCTGCGCGATCAACCTCGCGATCAGCCTGGCGGCGGAGCGAGACGTCGAAATCCTGCTGGTCGACGGCGATTTCGCCAAACCAGACATCATGCAGCGGCTGGGGCTGGAGGACAGCGTCGGGCTGCTTGACATCCTGGGCGACCCGCGGCTCGACCCCGAGAGTTGCGTGATCCGGACCGACGTGCCGCAATTGTCGCTGCTGCCCGCGGGCAAGCGGACGCACGCGGACACCGAATTGCTCGCGTCCGACCGGACCGAAGCGGTGCTCGACCGGCTGCTGGAGGCCAACCCGCGGCGGATCATCATCTTCGACACGCCCCCCGCGCTTGCCGCGTCGCCCGCCTCCACGCTCGCGCTGCTGGTCGGGCAGGTGATGCTGGTGGTGCGCGCCGATCGCACCACCGAGGCCGACGTGCGCGAGGCGGTGAACCTGCTCGACGGATGCGAGCAGATCCACCTGGTCATCAATTCGGTATCGTTCGAGCCGGGGCGTGGGCGCTTCGGCAGCTATTACGGTCAGGAGAAGTAATCGTGGGCCGGTTCCCCAATCTGGCGCCGGGCGCACTGCTGGCGGCGACGGCGGTGGCGGGCGTGCTCGCCGCCGCGCCGGCCGCCGCGCAGTCGCGCTACGTGTCGCCGTATATCGAGGCGACGCAGGCGATCGCGGCCGATCTGTCGAACGGCGACGACGTCGTCACCTACACCTCGCTCGCCGCCGGCATCGACGCGGGCGTCTCGACCGCGAGGACCGACGCGCAGATCAGCTACCGCTACGAGCGGCGCTTCTCGTGGGAAAGCAACACGGAGGATTTGAGCGTCCACAGCGGGCTGGCGCGCGCGACGACGCAGGTGGCGCCGTGGCTGTCGCTCGACGGCGGCGCGCTGGCGACGCGGCAGCGCAGCGACATCCGCGGCGCGGCACCGGTCAACCTGATCGGCAATACCGACAATCTGACGCAGGTGTATTCGTTGTTCGCGGGGCCGAGCGTCCAGACGCGCGCGGGGCCGTTCGACGTCAACGGCAGCTATCGCTTCGGTTACACCAAGGTCGGAGGCGACACCAATATCGCGCTGGCACCCGGATCGCCGCGGCTCGACGGATATGATTCGTCGACCAACCACGTCGTCCAGGCAAGCATCGGCGTGCCCGCCAACCGGATCGCGCCGGTCGGCGTGACGGTGAGCGGCGCGTACGAGCGCGAGGACGCGAACCAGCTCGATCAGAAATACGAGGGCTATTACGGGCGCGGCGACGTGGTGTTGCCGGTCAGCCGCACGGTCGCGCTGCGCGCGGGTGCGGGTTACGAGCGGATCAAGGCGACGCAGCGCGACCCGCTGGTCGATGCCGCGGGCAATGCGGTGGTCGACCGCAACGGCCGGTTCGTGACCGATCCCAATTCGCCCGAACGGATCGCCTACGACACCGACGGGTTGATCTACGACGCGGGCGTGATCTGGCGTCCGTCGCCGCGCGTCGAGCTGCAGGCGACCGCGGGCTATCGCTACGGCGGGGAGACGTATACCGGCGCGCTGTCATGGCGGATGTCGGAGGCGTCGGGGTTGCAGGTTGTCGTCTACGACGCGATCGAGACGTTCGGTCGCCAGTTGCGCGACGGGATCGCTGGACTGCCGACGGGGTTCCAGACGCAGAACGATCCGTTCGGGCAATTGTTCGGCGGCTGCATCTTCGGACGGCAGGGCGGCAGCCAGCAGAACGGCGCGGGCGGATGCCTGAACGACGTGTTCCAGTCGATATCGACCGCGAGCTACCGCGCGCGCGGGATCGATGGCGTGTGGAGCGTCCAGCAGGGCCGCACCGGCTACGGCATCGGCGGAGGCTATGCCAATCGCCGGCTTTATGCGCCGCGCGTCGCGGTCGGCACGCAGGTGCTGGGGCTTGAGGATCAGAGCGCCTACGCGCAGGTGTTCTATTCGCGTGCGCTGAGCCGCGTGTCGCAGTTCGACGCGAACCTGTACGCCAACTGGTTCTCGAGCGACCTTCCGGGCGCGCAGGACGTGTACGGGACCGGGTTGAACGGCACCTACAGCCGCAATTTCGGGCGGCTGGGCACGGCCTTGTCGGCGGGGGTCTACGCGTTCGATCAGGGCGATTTAGACAAGCAGGTGTCGGCGCAGGCGCTGCTCGGCGCGCGCTATAATTTCTGAACGGATACGGCCATGTACGAGACGTTCTTCGGATTTCACGACCGCCCGTTCCAGTTGACGCCCGACCCGCGTTTCTGGTTCGACACCGCCACGCATAAGAAGGCGATGGCGTATCTGGGTTATGGCCTGGCGCAGGGTGAGGGGTTCATCGTCATCACCGGCGACATCGGCGCGGGGAAGACGACGCTGGTCGGGCATTTGATGGACAAGATTGATCCGGCGAACCTGAAGGTCATCAAGATCGTGTCGACCGCGATCGAGGCGGACGACCTGCTGCGGATCGTCGCGACCGGGCTGGGCATCGACCACGCGGGGAAGAACAAGGCCGAGCTGTTGCTGCTGATCGAGCGCGGGCTGCACGGCGTCGCGCGGACGGGGCGGCGCACGCTGCTGATCATCGACGAGAGCCAGGCGCTGCCGACCTCGGCGCTGGAAGAGCTGCGGATGCTGTCGAACTTCCAGGCGGGCGGGCATGCGCTGGTGCAGATATTCCTGCTCGGGCAACCAGAATTCCGCGAGCGGTTGAACGGGTCGGCGCGGCTGGAGCAGTTGCGCCAGCGCGTGATCGCGGTCCATCACCTCGACCCGATGGAGGCCGACGAGGTCGCCGATTACGTCGGCCACCGGTTGCAGATCGCGGGGTGGACCGGGCGGCCGAACTTCACCGAAGACGCATTCCCGGTGCTGTACCGTGCGAGCGAGGGCGTACCGCGCCGGTTGAACCAGTTGATGAGCCGGGTGCTGCTCCATGCCGCGGTCGGCGAGATCGAGCTGATCGACGCGCGCGTGGTGCGCGCGGTGGTGAACGATCAGCGCCGCGAGATGCCCCCGGTGGCGGCGCAACCCGCCCCCGTCGCGCCCGAGCGGCCGGCGGCGGCGAACACCAACCACGAGGAGGCGGAGCCCGCGCCCGCCGCGCCGACGCCTACGCCGGTATCCGCGATCGACGACGAACGTCTGGCGATGCTGGAAGCGCGGATCGCCGAACAGGACGCGGCGCTCAGGCGCGTGCTGACGCTGCTGATCGACTGGGTCGAGCGCGACGAGTTGCGCGACGTGCCGGTCCGCGGGGCCGCGTAGGCGATGACGAAACCCCGTGTTCTGAACGGCATGTCGGTCGACGTGGAGGAATGGTTCCAGGTCGGCGCGTTCGAGCGCACGATCGACAAGGGGGATTGGGACACGCTGGAAAGCCGCGTCGCGGGTAACACCGCGCGCGTGCTCGACCTGTTCGCCGAGACGGACACGCGCGCGACCTTTTTCACGCTCGGCTGGGTCGCGGCGCGGCACGGTGCGTTGATGCGGCGGATCGTCGAGGCGGGGCACGAGGTCGCGAGCCACGGCTGGGACCACCAGCGCGTTTTCACGATGGATGCGGACATATTCCGCGCCGACCTGCGGCGCGCGCGCGGTGCGCTGGAGGATGCGACGGGGGTCGCGGTCACCGGATACCGTGCGCCCAGCTTCTCGATCGACCAGCGCACGCCCTGGGCGCACGCGGTGCTGGCGGAGGAGGGGTATCGTTATTCCTCCAGCGTCGCCCCGGTGGCGCACGATCATTACGGCTGGCGCGAGAGCCCGCGGTTCGCGTGGCGGCCGCTCACCGACGCGGGGCTCGTCGAGCTGCCGGTGACGGTGGGCGAGGCGGCCGGGCGGCGGTTCGCGACCGGCGGCGGGTTCTTTCGCCTGCTGCCCGCGGCGGTGACCGATTATGCGGTTCGGCAGGTCAACGCGCAGGCGCAGCCGGGCATGTTCTATTTCCATCCGTGGGAGGTCGATCCCGGCCAGCCGCGCGTCGCCGCGGCACCGCTGCGTTCGAAACTGCGCCATTACAGCCGGTTGGGGGCGATGGCGGGGAAATTGCGGGGGCTGCTCGAGCGGCATGAGTGGGGCCGTGTCGATGCCGTGGTGGAGCGGCTGGCGGCGTGACGATGCCGCTGCTCGCCAGACCGGTCGGCGTGCGCGCCGCCGCGCCCGTGGACCGCGCGCGCGTCGACGCGTTCGTCCGCGCGCATCCGGACGCGACGCCGTTCCACCAGCCGGCGTGGGGCGAGGCAGTTGCGGCGGGGTGCGGGCAGCGCGCGCACGTTCTGCTCGCCGAATATGGCGACGGCACGCTGGCGGGCATTTTGCCGCTGACCGAGATGCGCTCGCCGTTGTTCGGGCATGCGCTGGTGTCGAGCGGGTTCGCGGTCGATGGCGGCATCTTGGGCGACGCGGGTGCGGTCGAGCCGCTTGCCGCGGCAGTGCGCGATCTGGCGGGGCGGCTCCATTATCCGTCGATCGAGTTGCGCGGGGGCGCGCATCCCGCGGGGTGGGCGGTCGACGAGGGCAGCTACGTCGGCTTCGCGCGCGACCTGGCGGCGAGCGACGAGGCCGAACTGCTCGCGATACCGCGCAAGCAGCGCGCCGAGGTGCGCAAGGCGCTGGTAAACGATCTGGTGGTCGAGGTCGGCCGCGACGCGGGCGCGCTCGCCGATCACTACCGCGTTTATGCCGAGTCGGTGCGCAATCTGGGTACGCCCGTCTTTCCGCGTGCGCTGTTCCGCGAGACGATGGCGCGGATGGACGCGGACGTGCTGACGGTGCGACACGCGGGCGTGCCGGTCGCGAGCGTGCTGAGCCTTTACTGGAACGGCACGGTCTATCCCTATTGGGGCGGCGGGACCGAGGCGGCGCGGGGCTTGCGCGCCAACGACCGGATGTATTTCGCGCTGATGGCGCGCGCGCGCGCGCGCGGGTGCACGCGGTTCGACTTCGGACGGTCGAAGGTCGGGACGGGTGCTGCAGCGTTCAAGAAGAATTGGGGCTTCGACGCGCAGCCGCTGTCCTACGCGTCGTGGAGCGAGGGCGAGCGGCGCGAGGTCAATCCGCTCAACCCCAAATACGCGCTGATGGTGCGGACGTGGAAGAAGCTGCCGCTGCCGCTCGCGAATGCCGTGGGGCCGTGGATCAGCCGCGGGCTGGGTTGAGGCGGTGGACGTCCTGTTTCTCGCGCACCGCGTGCCGTTTCCGCCCGACCGCGGCGACAAGATCAGAAGTTTTCACGTCCTGCGCCACTTGGCGGCGCGCGCGCGGGTGCATCTGATCGCGTTCGCCGACGACCCCCGCGACCTGACGCCGCCGTCCGAGTTTCGCGAGATGCTGGGTGAATGTGTGGTGATCGAGCGCACCAAGCCGCGCTGGCGCGCGGGCGTCGAGGCGCTGGCGAGCGGGCGGCCACTGTCGCTCGCGGCGTTCGACGATGCGCGCGTGCACGCCGCGGTGACGCGGATCTTAGGTGAGCGGACGATCGACCGCGTTTACGCCTTTTCGGGGCAGATGGCGCAATATCTGCCGCAAGGCGTGCCCGCGGTGATGGATTTCGTCGATGCCGATTCGGCGAAATTCGCGGCGTTCGCCGAGGATGCCCGCGGGGTGTCGCGCTGGATGTACCGGCGCGAGGCGCGGCTGCTCGGCGCGTACGAGCGCGCGGTGACGCGGCGGGTTGCGGCGAGCCTGTTCGTCAGTGCGGAGGAAGCCGCGCTGGTGCCGGGTGCCCGCGCGCTGGAGAACGGCATCGATACCGGCTTCTTCGATCCGGCCGCTGACTTCATGCCGGTGATTGGGCAGGGACGGCTGATCGTCTTTACCGGGCAGATGGACTACAAACCCAACGTCGACGCGGTGGTCGCGTTCGCGCGGGAGGTGCTGCCGCGGGTGCGAGAGCGTCACCCCGATGCGCGCTTCGCGATCGTCGGGCGTGCGCCGGTGCGCGAGGTGCGCGCGCTGGCGGGCGAGGCGGTGATCGTGACGGGCGAGGTGCCCGACGTGCGCGGCTGGCTCGCCGCCGCCGACGTGGTCGTCGCGCCGCTGGCACTGGCCCGGGGCATCCAGAACAAGGTACTGGAGGCGATGGCGATGGCGCGGCCGGTGGTCGCCTCACCCGCCGCGGCGGAGGGGATCGACCATGCCGGGACGATCCGCGTTGCCGGTGTGGCGACGATGAACGCGGCAGTGACCGCGCTGCTCGACGATAGCGCGGGCGCACGCGCCCTGGGTGACGCGGCGCGGGCGCGGGTGCGGGCGCGCTACGGATGGGACGCGTGCCTCGCCCCGCTCGACGCGCTGATGGGGTTCGACGCGCCCGCGCGGGTCGCGGCATGACGATGGCCTTGCCGAGGCGCGCCGTCGCGGTGGGGGCGTGGACGCGGCATGTCGTCGTGCTGGCGATCGCCGCCGCGACGCTGCTGCTGATCTTCGCGGGCGACGTGCGCGACGTGGTTCACCTGTGGTGGACCAGCACGACGTTCGGCCACTGCCTGTTCATCGCACCGGTCGTCGCGTGGCTCGTCTGGTCGCGGCGCGGCGAGCTGGCACGATTGCAGCCCGTCGCCTGGGCACCGGGACTGATCGTCGTCGCTGCTGGCGGGGCGGGATGGTTGCTGGGCGAGGTCGCGGGCGTCGCGCTGGCGCGGCAGCTGGGCCTCGTGCTGATGCTGGAGGGCGCGGTCGTCGCGACACTGGGGCCGAATGTTGTGCGCGGACTGCTGTTCCCGCTCGGTTACGCGTTCTTCATGGTGCCGTTCGGGCAGGAGCTTGAGCCGCCGCTGCAGGACGTGACGGTCGCGATCACGATGCCGCTGCTCCACCTCTTCGGCGTGCCCGCGGTGGTCGACGGCGTGCTGATCCACGCAGGGCGCTATTATTTCGAGGTCGCCGAGGCGTGTTCGGGCGCGAAGTTCGTCATCTCGATGGTGGCGTTCGGCGTGCTGGTCGCCAACCAATGCTTCACCGCGTGGCGCAGGCGCGCGCTGTTCATGGCGGTGTGCGTCGTCGTGCCGGTGATCGCCAACGGCGTGCGCGCGTTCGGGACGATCTACGCCGCGCATCTGACCAGCGTCGAGGCGGCGACGGGGTTCGACCATATCGTCTACGGCTGGGTGTTCTTCGCGATCGTGATGGCGGGGGTGCTGGCCATCGCGTGGCGCTGGTTCGATCGTTCGCCCGATGACCCGGCATTCGACCCGGCACGATTGCAGGCGGTACCGCGGCTGAGCATCGAGGTGGTGGTCGCGGGCGTGCTAGTTGTGGCGGCGGCAGGGGTGTACCCCGCGAGTGCGGCGGCGATCATGGCGCGCGCGGCGCCGCTGCCGGCGCAGATCGGGCTGCCCGATGTCGCGGGGTGGCGCCGCGTCGACCTCGACCCGCGCGCGGCGTGGTCGCCCTATCATCCGGGCGCGGACCATTTCCTGCTGGGGCGCTACGCCGACGTGCAGACGGGCGACGCGGTCGACGTGAGCGTCGCGGTGTTCGCGCAGCAGGAGGAAGGGCGCGAGCTCGTCTCCTACGGCACGGGGGTGCTGCGCGAGGACGATCGCTGGGTGCGCGTCGCCGATCTGGCGCCGATCGACGGCGGCCGCGCGATGCGGATCGTCGCCGACGCGCCGCCGGGCATGGGCGGCGGGGAGGTGGAGCGCGTCGTCGCGACATGGTACCGCGTCGGCGATACGGTGACGGGGGACGACAAACAGGTGAAGCTCGCAACGGTGAAGATGCGACTGTTCGGCGCGCCCGAACCCGCGATCGCGCTGCACCTGTCGGCGGTCGCGGCGCCGGGGCACGATCCGCGAGTTGCTATCACGCGTTTCCTCGCACGTCTGGGCGATCCGGGCGCGGCGATGCTGCGGATCGCCGAGACCCAGCGCTGATGTGCGGCATCGCGGGGCTGTTCTATCCCGCCACGCCCAAGCCGGTCGACCCGGCGCGACTGCGCGCGATGGCGGAGGCGATCGCGCATCGCGGGCCCGACGGCGCGGGGGTGTGGACCGCGCCCGGTGTCGGCTTCGCGCATCGCCGGCTGTCGATCATCGATCTCGAGGGATCGCCGCAGCCAATGGCGACTGCCGACGCGCAGCTGACGATCGTGTTCAACGGCGAGATCTACAATTTCCGCGAGCTGCGCGAGGAGCTGCAGCGGCGCGGGGCGGTGTTCGCGACCGACGGCGATACCGAGGTGCTCCTCCACGGCTATGCCGCCTGGGGTGCGGCGATGTTGCAGCGGTTGAACGGCATGTTCGCGTTCGCGATCCACGACGCGGCGACGCAGACGCTGTTCCTCGCGCGCGACCGGATGGGGGTGAAGCCGCTCCACTGGGCCGAGCTGTCCGACGGGGCGATCGCGTTCGGGTCTGAGCTGAAGGCGCTGCTCGCGCATCCCTTGCTCAGGCGAAAGCCCGACGTCCGCGCGGTCGAGGATTACCTCGCCTACGGCTACGTCCCCGACGACGCGTGCCTGGTCGCGGGCGTCAACAAGCTGGCGGCGGGGCATTACATGCTGATCGAGCGCGGCAAGGCCGCGGCGAAGCCCCGGCAATGGTGGGACGTGTCGTTCGCCAATCGCGCGCGCGGATCGGCGGCGGCGCTGGGCGAGGAATTGCTCGCGCGGATGCGCGACGGGGTGCGCTCGCGCATGGTCGCCGACGTCCCGCTCGGCGCGTTCCTGTCGGGCGGGGTCGACAGTTCCGCGGTCGTCGCGCTGATGGCGGAGGCGAGCCGCGCGGCGGTCAAGACCTGCACGATCGGGTTCGACGAGGCGGGGCACGACGAGCGGACCCACGCCGCCGCGGTCGCGCAGCGGTTCGCGACGGACCATCACGTCCGCGTCGTGCGACCCGACGATTTCAGGCTGATCGACACATTGGTGGCGGCGTTCGACGAGCCGTTCGCGGATGCGAGCGCGCTCGCCACCTATCAGGTCGCAAGCCTGGCGCGCGAGCACGTGACGGTGGCGCTCTCGGGCGACGGCGCGGACGAGGCGATGGCGGGGTACCGCCGCTATCGTTTTCAGGCGGCGGAGGAGCGGGTGCGGGGACTGCTGCCGCCCGACCTGCGACGGCGCGTGTTCGGGACGCTAGGTCGCGTCTATCCCAAGGCGGACTGGGCGCCGCGGCCGCTGCGCGCCAAGACGACGCTGCTGGCGCTCGCCGACGACGGGGCCGAGGCCTATGCGCGATCGGTCGGGGTGACGACGCCCGCGCTGCGCCGTGCGCTGTTCAGCGAGGCTGCGCACCGCGCGCTCGGCGGGCACCGAGCCGAGGACCGCTACGTCGCGGCGATGCGCGATGCGCCCGCGCGCGACGCGATCGACCGCGCGCAATATGCCGACATGAAGATCTGGCTGCCCGGCGACATCCTGACCAAGAGCGACCGCACCAGCATGGCGGTCGGACTGGAGGCGCGCGAGCCGCTGCTCGACCACCGGCTGGTCGAATTCGCCGCGACGCTGCCGCAGGCGATGCGATTGCGCGGGGGCGAGGGCAAGTGGCTGATGAAGCGGTCGCTCGAACGCTATCTGCCGCGCGACATCCTGTACCGCCCAAAGATGGGGTTCGTGACCCCGGTCAGCGCGTGGTTCCGTGGGAGCCTGGCGGGGGAGGCCGCCGGACTGGCGCGCTCGCGCGTGCTCGGCGACAGCGGCTGGTTCGACATGGGCGAGATCGCGCGGGTCGCGGAGGCGCACCGCAGCGGGCGCGAGGAGCACGGGCGGACGTTGTGGCAGTTCGTGATGCTCGAGCGTAGCCTCAGGCGGCTTTTCGCCTAGCCGATCCCTAGCCCAGCAGCGTGCTGAGCACGTCGGGGTGGAAGCCCCAGCCGGCGAACCCGCACAGCGACAGGAACAGTCCGAACGCGCCGAATACCCAGGCAGCGGCGAGCACCCACGGCGCCTCGACCAGCGCCGCGACCGCCGCGACCGAGATCGCGGTCGAGAGCGCCGCCTCGCTCGCGTCGAACTGGTCGTCGTGGATGTTGAGCGCGTCATACTGAGCCTCATACCCTAGCGCCTGCGCCTTCAGCTGCGGGGTTTCGTTTTTGTAGCGCGCGAGGTCGGCGGCGAAGCTGGCGGGCGGCGTGCCGTGCGCGGCGGCGACCTCGGCCATGCTCGTTTCGACGACGCGTGCCTTGACCCGCGTCGCCTGATATTCGTTCCAGCGATCGACGCTGCGCGCCTGCGCCTGCTCCATCGCCTGGACGATGTTGCCGTCCTTGATGTTGCCGAGCCCCATCGCGACCGAGAGGACGACGACGGTCACCGCGACGCCGCGGTTGAGGCGCTTGTCCTTCGCTTCGGCACTGACTTCGATCTCCATGCCGCGAGACATGCGCCGCGGCGGATGACCGCGCCAGTTAACTCGCCGTCATGATCTCAGCGCAGCTTGGCGATCGACAGGCCGTCGGCCTTGGCGCGGTCCTTGGTCGATTCCTCCGACCGCTTGAGCGCCTTGGCGATCGCTTTCAGCGCCATGCCCTTTTTCGCGAGCGTGTGGAGTTTCTGGATCTCGTCCGCGGTCCAGGGTTGGCGGTGCCGCTCGAATGTTTCGCCTTTTGCCATGTCAGAATACCGCCAGACCTGCGTGGAGCGTCAACGCGGCGAGCGCCAGCGACGATGCCATGAAAAGATAGAAGCGTACGGAGACGCGGTTGACCGTCGCCTGCCAGATGCTGTGCGCGATGCGCAAGGCGACGTAGGCCCAGGCGAGCGCGACGTTCGCGCCGTATTCGGTGCCGGTCATCACGATCACGCCCGACACCGCGTAGAACAGCACGGGCTGTTCGAGCAGGTGGTTGTAATTGTGCGCCTTCCACTGCGCCTCGGCGGGGAGCGAGCGGTCGGCGTCCGCGGCCTTGCTGCCGACGAGCGCGGAGAGTTTGACCCCGGCGCGCGCCATCGCGGGCAGGCGCGTCGCGAGCAGCCAGCCGAGCATCACCAGCGTCCAGCCGACGAGGACGACGACCGGTTGGAGCATCGCGTGCGCGGTGGCGGGGATCGGTTGCATGTCGCGACGCTAGTGCAGGCACCGGCGTCGGGGAAGGGTGTTCGGCTCTGAGTGGGCCGCGTCACGGGGGCTAGCCCCGTGACGTCGGACGCGGGTGCGGGCACCCGCGCCGGCCGGGCTTTTGCCGTCTCGCGAGTTGCGCGGCTACTCGCGTGCGGCTCAGGCCTCGAACAGTTTTGCCCAGCCGCGCTTGGCGCGGTCCTTCCAGTGGCCGCGGTGGTACGCGTCAGAGGCAAGCAGCGGCATGACCGAGCCGGCTTCGGCGAAGACCATCTGCTCGATGCCGGTGTTGACCTTGCCCCAGCTCGCCGCTTCCTGCAGCGTCGAGGACGAGCAGGCGCCGTCGCGGACGTCGGCGACGGTGATCTGTACCGCGTACTTGTGCACCTCGACGTCCTCGTGGCCGAGGATCTCGGCGCAGACGACGGTGTCCTGAATGAAGTTCTTCGGCACGCCGCCGCCGATCATCAGGAGGCCGGTGGTGCCCGCCTCGATCTTGATCTGCGTGAGCTCGCGAAAGTCGGCGATCGCGTCGAGCACCATGTACGGGCGACCTTCCTTCGCCGCGTCGACCTGATGCTTGACGAGGCCGAAGCCCGCCGACGAATCGACGAACGCCGGGCAGAAGATCGGCACGTCATGTTCGTAGGCGAGCTTGACGAGGCTGTTGTCCTTCTTGCCGTGCTCGACGAGATACTTGCCCATCTCGCGGATGAACGCGCGGCTCGAATACGGCTTGGGCTCGAGGCTTTCCGCGATCTTGTTGATCGTGAAATCGCAGTCCTGGAGCTGCTCCTCGTCGATGTAGGTGTCGTAGATGCGGTCGATGTAGAGCGAGCGCAGCGTGTCGTCGTCGGGCACCTCGAGCGCCTGATAATGCTTGTGACCCAGACCCTCGAAGAAATCCATGTCGACGATCGTCGCACCGGTGGCGACGATCACGTCGACCATCTTGTTGCGCACCAGCTCGGCGTACAGGTCCATGCAGCCGCCCGCCGAGGTCGAGCCGGCGATGACGAGCACGACCGTGCAATCCTTGTCGGCGAGCATGTCGTTGTAGATCTTCGTCGCGCGGCCGAGGTCGCGGCTGGTGAAGCTCATGTCGCTCATCGCGTCGACGATCGGGCGCGCGTCGAAGCTGGTGATGTCGATGTGCTTGACCTGCTTCGACAGCAGTTCGGCCTTGCGGTTGTCGTTGATCGGGGCGTTGGCGCCCGCGGTCTTGTTGAGGGTGTCAGTCATGGGATGCTCCCCGCATGATCGGCGCGACGTCGTTTGGATGGGGACGCGCAAACCCGTAAGCGGCGGCACGCCCGTGCGCGCCGCCGACTTTCCGTTGCAATCCTGGCGTTACAGCTTCGCGACGTTCGACGCGATGTCCGCGCCGCCCCGGACGGCGCCACTCCGGACTGCATTGTCCTGCTCGATCGCGTCGTAGAGCGACACCATCGGTTCGTCGTCGACGATCACGGTTTCGTCGGAGCCGAAGCCGTTGAATGCGGTGCGCATTGCCGAACCATAGGCGCCGAGCATTCCGATCTCGATATAATCGCCCGCCTGGACGTCGGCGGGCAGCAGGAACGGGCCCGCCATATGGTCGAGGTCGTCGCAGGTCGGGCCGTAGAACGAGAAGGGATGATCGCGCACGGTCGACTCGGGCTCGCGCAGCAAAGTGACCGGGAAGCGCCAGCCGATGTGCGCGGCATCGAACAGCGCGCCGTACGCACCGTCGTTGATGTACAGTTCATTGCCGCGGCGACGCTCCACGCGCACCACAACGCTGCTGTATTCGGCGCACAAAGCCCGACCCGGCTCGGCCCAGAGCTCGGCCGAATAGGAGATCGGCAGGCTCTCGAACGCGCGGTGGATCGTCTCGAAATAACGCTCCAGCGGGGGCGGCTCCATGCCGGGGTAGCTCGACGGGAAGCCACCGCCGACGTCGATGACGTCGACCGTCACCGCCGCGTCGACGATCGCGGCGCGCACGCGCTCCATCGCATCCGCATAGGCGTCGGGCGTCATCGCCTGACTGCCGACGTGGAAGCAGATGCCGAGCGCGTCGGCGGCCTGGCGTGCGGCGAACAGCAGCTCCTTCGCCTCGTTCGGCGCAACGCCGAACTTGGACGCGAGGCTGAGCTTCGAATGTTCGGACGAGACGCGCAAGCGGACGCACAGCGTCAGGTCGGTCGCGTTGCCGGTCGCGCGCATAATCTTGTCCAGCTCCTCGATCGAATCGAGGCTGAAGGTGCGGACGCCGTGGGTCGCATAGGCTTCACGCACCGCTTCCTCGGCCTTGACCGGGTGCATAAAGCACAGCGTCGCACCCGGCAGCGTGCGCGCGACGAGGCGCACTTCGGCCAGGCTGGCGACATCGTAATGCGTGATGCCGTTGTCCCACAGGATCTGCAGGAGTTCGGGGCTCGGGTTCGCCTTCACCGCGTACATCGAGCGGCCCGGAAACTTCTCCGAAAAGAAGCGGGCGGCCCGCGCCGCAGCGTGGGGACGAACGAGCGTGACCGGCTGAACCGGTCCACCCTTGGCGATGTCGATGCCGCCACGGACGGCAGTCGATTGGGGCGCTAACCCCAGCGCGCGATGATGCTGGTGCAATTCAAGGGACCTCCGCGCCACGGCGACGCCGCGGACTTGTTGTTCGACAGATCACTGCCTTGCGGTGGAAGTCCCTTGGGGCAGCGGAGGGGTCACATAAGAGTGACCTACCCCCCTGTAAAGCGTTTCGCGGCCCCCGGTTTCATGCCATTCTGTGAAACGTGACAATTTTGCGACAACCGACGCGCGCAGGGGTGCGCGACGCCGCAGCGAAGGTCGCGGCGATCCTGCCGCAGACGCCGTTGTACGTGGTGATGATCGACGGCGTGGCGGTAGCGATGAAGGCCGAATCGCTCCAGCCGATCGGCGCGTTCAAGATCCGTGGGGCGTGGCACCGGCTGACCGCGATGGACGAGACGGCGCGCGCGCGCGGCGTCGTCGCCTTCTCCAGCGGCAACCACGCGCAGGGGATCGCGTGGGCGGCGAAGCGGCTGGGGATGGCGGCGACGATCGTGATGCCGGCGGATGCGCCGAAGGCGAAACGCGAGGCGACGCTCGCGCTCGGTGCCGAGGTCGTCGACTATGACCGGATGAGCGAGAGCCGCGAGACGATCGCGGCGCGGCTGGCGGAGGCGCGCGGCGCGACACTGGTGCCGAGTTTCGACGATCCGTGGATCATCGAGGGTCAGGGTAGCGCAGGCGTCGAGGCGGCGGAGCAGATGGCGGCGGCGGCGCTCGCGCCGTGCGCGCGCGCGGTGATCCCGTGCGGCGGTGGCGGGCTGGCGGCGGGGGTGGCGCTCGCGCTGAAAGACGCCGCGATCACGGTAGTCGAGCCCGAGGGCTGGGACGACATGCGCCGCAGCCTGGAGGCGAGCTGGATTGAGCCGGTGGGGCCGAACCCGCCGCCGACCGCGTGCGACGCGCTGCAGACGAAGCAGGTGTCGCCGCTGACGTTCGACGTGCTCAGCCGGCGCGACGCGACCGGCGTGGCGGTGAGCGAGGCGGAGGTGCGCGTCGCGCAGCGCTGGGCCGCCGAGCGGTTGCGGCTGGTGGTGGAGCCGGGCGGCGCGGTGGCGCTCGCCGCGCTGCTCGCGGGCAAGGTCGCGCTCGAGCCCGGACTGCTCGTCATCCTGTCGGGTGGGAACGTCGACGCCGACGCTTATGCACGGGCGATCGCGTGAACACGGGCGTCTACGGATCGATCGCGGGGGCGGCACCGGGGATCGCGATGCTGGCGGTGTTCGCCTGCGTGATCGGGGGCGTTTACCTGATCAGGACGCGGCGCAACCGGCGCAAGGGCGTGTTGATGATCGCGATGGCGCTGGTGCTGCTGGGCAACGTGCTGATCTGGACGATGTGACGCTGGCGGGACGCGGGCAGAGCCCGCGTCGTCGGTCGGCGCTGGCGCGCCGCCGGCCGGGCTCGCCGGCGAGACGTGGAATAGCGTGAGCTATTCCGCTCCGGCGAACTCACCGGATTGGTGAGTTCGGGTCGAGCCGCATATCCAAATAATTGTCCACGCTCTTCATCAGATCGGGCATCTCGTGCTCGAAGAAGTGGTTCGCGCGCGGGATCGTGTCGTGGTGGATCGTGATGTGCTTCTGCGTGCGCAACTTGTCGACCAGCTTCTGCGTCGCGGGCGGGGTCGCGACCTCGTCCTCGGCGCCCTGGATGATGATGCCCGACGAGGGGCAAGGCGCGAGGAAGGTGAAGTCGTAGAGGTTCGCGGGCGGCGCGATCGAGATGAAGCCGCGGATCTCGGGGCGGCGCATCAGGAGCTGCATGCCGATCCACGCGCCGAAGCTGAACCCGGCGATCCAGGTCGTCTGCGCTTCGGGATGGAAACTCTGGATCCAGTCGAGCGCGGCGGCGGCATCGGACAGTTCGCCGACCCCGTTGTCGAACACGCCCTGGCTCTTGCCCACGCCGCGGAAGTTGAAACGCAGCGTCGCGAAGCCGCGGCGCTGGAACGTCTTGTAGAGTTCCTGGACGATGCGGTTGTTCATCGTGCCGCCCGCGTTCGGGTGCGGGTGGAGGATCATCGCGACGGGCGCGCGCGGGCGCGGCGCGGGGGAGAAGCGGCCTTCGATGCGACCTTCGGGACCGGGAAAGATGACTTCGGGCATGGTCACTCGTTATATGAAGCGTGGGGACGCGCGAGCGCCCGGAATGGCGCGCTATATAAGCGCCGAGCCCGAGAATGGAACGTTTTGTGTCTGACCGTCTCTATCTGGACCACGCCGCGACGACGCCGATGACCGCGGGCGCACGCGCGGCCACGCTGGCGGGGATGGCGATCTGGGCCAATCCGTCGTCGCCGCACGGCGAGGGGCGGGCGGCGAGAAAGGCACTGGAGGAAGCCCGCGCGCAGGTCGCGGCGGCCTATGGCTGGACGGGCGACGTGCTGTTCACCAGCGGGGCGAGCGAATCGCTGAGCATCGCGCTCAACCGCACGCACGCCCCGGCGCGCTACGCGAGCGCGGTCGAGCATGACGCGGTGTGGCGCGCCGGCGCGGACCCGCGGGTGCTCGCGGTCGACGAATACGGCGTGGTGACGCGCGAAGCGCTAAATGCGGTGAGCGAGGGTCTGGTGTGCGTGCAATGGTGCAACAGCGAGACGGGGGTGCGGCAACCGATCGCCGCGATCGCCGAGACGGTGCATGCCGCGGGCGCGCTGCTGCTGGTCGACGCGGCGCAGATGCCCGCGGGCGAGGGGGCGGAGGTCGCGGCGCACGCCGATCTCGTCGCGGTATCGGCGCACAAGCGCGGCGGCCCGCCGGGCGTAGGGGCATTGCTGGTGCGCGATCTGGTGGTGCTGGCGCCATCGGGCGGGCAGGAGCGCGGGTACCGTGCGGGGACGGAGAATCTGCCGGGCGTGCTCGGTTATGCCGCGGCACTGGGGGAGGCCGAGCCGGTCGAACGCTGGGTGCGCTTACGCGCACGGCTCGATGACGCGATTTGGCGCTCGGGTGGCGAGGTGGTGGGCGAAGGTGCCGCGCGGCACCCCGCGATCGGCAGCTATCGCATGCCCGGCGTCGCTTCAAACGCGCAGCTGATCCGGTTCGACCTGGGCGGGATCGCGGTGTCGGCGGGAAGCGCGTGCGCGAGCGGGAGCCTGAAGCCGAGCCACGTGCTGCGCGCGATGGGGTGGGACGAAGCGCGGACGCGCGAGGTGGTGCGCGTCAGCTTCGGTCGGACGACGGACGAGGCGGATGTCGAACGCTTCATCGCGGCGTGGCGCGGCATCGCGCGCGAGACGCGGACGTTCGCGGCGTGAAATACCTCGATTATCAGGCGACGACGCCGCTCGCGCCCGAGGCGCTGGACGCGATGCTGCCGTGGTTGCGCGACGGGTTCGCCAACCCGCATTCGCCGCACCGTGCCGGACGCGCGGCGAAGGCGGCGGTCGAGGTCGCGCGCGTCGAGGTCGCGCGTCTGCTGCCGCCGGGCGGGCGCGTCGCGTTCACCAGCGGCGCGACCGAGGCGCTCAACTGGGCGATCAAGGGGACGAGCGGCGGCATCGTCACGCTCGCCACCGAACATGCCGCGGTGCTCGACGCGGTCGCGGCGGAGGCGGCGCGCGGGCGGGCGGTGACGGTGCTGCCGGTCGAGCGCGACGGGCTGGTCGACCTGGAGGTGGCGCGCGCGGCGATCGTGCCGGGCACGGGGCTGGTCGCGGCGATGCTGGTCAACAACGAGATCGGCGTGGTGCAGCCGATCGCGGCACTGGCCGACATGGCGCGCGCGGCGGGGGCGCTGATGCTGTGCGACGCGGTGCAGGGCTATGGCCGGGTCGCGATCCCCGACACGGTCGATCTGGTCGCGGTGTCGGCGCACAAGGTGCATGGGCCGAAGGGCATCGGCGCGCTGTGGCTGCGCGACGGGGTGACGGTCGCGCCGTTGCTCCACGGCGGCAATCAGGAAGACGGGCGTTCGGGAACGCTCAGCCCCGCGCTCTGCGCAGGGTTCGGCGCGGCGGCGCGGTTGATGCGCGAGCGCGCGGGCGAGGATGCGGCCCACGTCGCGAGATTGTGGGACATCGCGACCGGTCTGCTGTCGGAATGGACGGTCAACGGCGCGCTCGATCCGCGCTATCACGGCAATCTGAACGTCCGCCGCAACGGGCTCGACGTCAATCGGTTGATGAGCGACCTGCGCGACGTCGCGTTCTCCGCGGGCAGTGCGTGCGCGAGCGGATCGGGGCGCAGCAGCCACGTCCTACGCGCGATCGGATTGTCGGACGCGGCAGCGCGCACCTCAATCAGGCTCGGCTTCGGGCGCTACACGACCGAGGAGGAGCTACGGGCCGGGATCGGCCGGATCGTCGCTGCCGCCGACGTGCAGAGGATCGCGGCATGAAACTGTTCGTGATCGACGGCGATGCGGTGTCCGAATTCGCGGGCGAACCCGGCGAGCGGCTGCTCGACGCCTGCCAGCGCGCGGGATTGCCGCTGGAGGGCACGTGCGGCGGCGACATGGCATGCGCGACCTGCCACGTCGTCGTCAGGGCGGGCGATTTCGATCGCCTGCCGCCGGCGAGCGAGGAGGAGGAGGACATGCTCGACCTGGTGCCGAACGCGCGGCGGACGAGCCGGCTGGCGTGCCAGATCGTGCTGACGCCTGCGCTGGAGGAACTGGGGCTGAGCCTTCCGACCGCCTGATCGCCTCCTGACCCGTACCTGACCGATCGGTTCAGGAACCAGCAGGACTGCTGGCCTATTCTGCATGGCGGCGGGGGGCGAGTACGGGAGTAACTGGCATGAAGCTGATGATGTTGAGCCTGGCCGGCGTGGTGACGGCGAGCGCGATGACACCCGTCGCGGCGGACGCGCAACGCTGGCGCGACGATCGCGGCTGGCATTCGGGCCGTTATTATCATGGTGGACGCTATTATGCGCCGCCGCGGCGTTTCCGCGGACGCGGCTACGGTTATGATCGTCGCTGGCGCGGGCCGCGCTTCCGCACCGTCTGTCGCTACCGTCCGGCACGCTACGGCTCGGTCCGTCGCTGTTACCGCGTCCGTTACTGAGGAGTGCGTGCAATGAAGGCTCTGGTTTCCATGCTGGCGTTCGGGCTGCTGTCGATGACCGGCGTCGCCGCGACCGCCGCACCCGCCGCGGCGCAGGAGCGCGTCGTCGTGCGCGAGCGTACCGTCGTGCGTCACACCGGACCGCGGTATCGCGGGCGCTGGCATAATCGCCGCGTGTGCGAGCGGCGGTTTCGGCACGGCCGCCGCGTGACGGTGTGTCGCATGGTGCGCTATCGCCGCTAAACCATGCTAATGGCTTGATCACACCGCCCGGCTCCGCCATAGGGCGCGCGGGAGTCGGGCGGACGTGGTCGTCGCCAACCTGGTCAGGTCCGGAAGGAAGCAGCCACAACGATTTCGCCGCGGGTCGTTCCGGCTCCCACCGCGCAGTTTCGGAGAAACAAGCGCGGCCGGCGGTGCAAAGCACCGTCCGACGACGCGGCTCCGCCGCGGCGCATCCCTCACCATCGCTGGCGAAGAAGCACCCGGACCCCGCATCGCGCGCGGCATGACGGCGCGCTAATCGCTTCGACAAACGCGGCCTCGCGCCCTACATCGGGCAGGCAATGTCCGACTCCCTCGACCTCGGCTCCCCCCCTCAGCCAGCGGCGCCCGCCAAGGCGGAGACGTACCGCGTCCTCGCGCGCAAATACCGGCCGCAGACCTTCTCCGCGCTGATCGGGCAGGATGCGATGGTGACGACGCTCGCCAACGCGATCCGGCGCGGGCGGCTCGCGCACGCGTTCCTGCTGACGGGGGTGCGCGGGGTGGGCAAGACCTCGACCGCGCGGCTGATCGCGAAGGCGCTCAACTGCATCGGCCCCGACGGGCAGGGCGGGCCGACGATCGATCCGTGCGGGGTTTGCGAGCCGTGCCGCGCGATTGCGGAAGGTCGCCACATCGACGTGATCGAGATGGACGCGGCGAGCCACACCGGCATCGACGACGTGCGCGAGATCATCGAGGCGTCGCGCTACGCCGCGGTGTCGGCCAGGTTCAAGATCTACATCGTGGACGAGGTCCACATGCTGTCGAAGGCGGCGTTCAACGGGTTGCTGAAAACGCTGGAGGAGCCGCCCGCGCACGTGAAGTTCCTGTTCGCGACGACCGAGGTCAACAAGGTGCCGATCACGGTGCTGTCGCGCTGTCAGCGGTTCGATCTGCGCCGCATCCCGGCGGAGAAACTGGCGGATCATTTCGCGCGCGTGTCGGAGGCCGAGGGTGTCGAGGCGGAGGCGGAGGCGCTGGCGCTGATCGCGCGCGCGGCGGAAGGATCGGCGCGCGACGGCCTGTCGATCCTCGACCAGGCGATCGCGCACGCCGACCTGGAGGGCGGGGGCGTGCGCGCCGACGCCGTGCGCGAGATGCTGGGCTTGTCCGACCGCGGCGCGGTGCGCGACCTGCTCGCGCTGCTGCTCGAAGGAAACGCGCCCGACGCGCTCGCGGCGCTCCGGCGGCAATATGCGCTTGGGGTCGATCCGCAGACGGTGATGCGCGGGCTGCTCGAGGCGGTGCACGGCGTCACGCTGATCAAGGTCGGCGCGGCGGAGGATCCCGCGCAGCCGGTCGAGGAGCGCGCGGCGTATCGCGAGTGGGCGGGCGGCATGTCGTTCCCGGTGCTTCACCGGCTGTGGCAGTTGCTGCTCAAGGGTTACGAGGAGGTGAGCGGCGCGTCGCTGCCGATCGAAACGGCCGAGATGGCGCTGCTGCGCGTGATCCACGCGGCGAGCCTGCCCGATCCCGGTGAGCTCGCGCGGCGCGGGCCGAGTGCGCCGGGGGGGGTGTCGCAACCGCCCGCCGCGCCCGCTGCTCCGCCGGCGCCGGCCGATCGCACCCCGCGCGAATTCGCCGCCGCGCTCGACCTGGTCGAAGGCGCGGGGCAGATCGCGCTGGTCGCGCGGCTGCGTCACGCCGCGCGGTTGGTGCGGTACGCGCCGCCCGAGATCGAGTTCAGCAACACCCGGCCCTTGCCCGCCGACCTGCTGGTCGAACTCGCTGGTGCCCTGAAGGAGGCGACCGGGCGGGTGTGGAAGGTCGCGATGGTCGACGCGCCGGGCGAGCGATCGGTCCGCGAGGCGGAACTCGACGCGGTCCAGGCGCGTCACGACGAGGTGGCGCAGACGCCCGCGGTGCTCGCCGCGCTTGAAGCTTTCCCCGGGGCGGAACTCATCGATCCGCCCGCAGCAAAACGGAGTCTCTCGTGAAGGATTTGAACGACATTCTGGCGATGGCGCAGAACGTCCAGGCCGAATTGCAGAAGGCGCAGGACGGGCTCGACACGATCGAGGTCGACGGCGCGGCGGGCGGCGGGCTCGTCAAGGTGAAGGCGTCGGCAAAGGGGCGGATCATCTCGATCTCGATCGACGAATCGCTGCTCCAGCCGAGCGAGAAGCAGATGGTCGAGGACCTGATCGCCGCCGCGATCAACGACGCGCGGGCGAAGGCGGATGCGGCATCGTCGGCCGAGATGACCAAGATGACGAGCGGGCTGCAGCTGCCGCCGGGCTTCAAGCTGCCGTTCTGATTTAGGTTTGACGGTGACGGGCGGCGGCGGCGTGCAGGATGCGCCGCCGCCGTTCGCGTGTCGGGGGTTCGTCACGCCCGCGGAACAAGTGCCCCGCGATTCGGTTTCGCCACCACCAATCAGAAGGAGGATGGCATGGCCGAGGATCGTATCACCCAGACCCCGCACACGACCGTGATCGAGCGTCGCGGATCGAACGCGGGCCTTGTCGTCGGGCTCGCAATCCTCGTCGTCGTGTGCATCGCCGCTTATTTCCTGTTCGCGGGAAAGAGCAGCGAAGTGTCGAAGAACAATGCGATCAGCTCGGCGGCGAAGAGCGTCGAGTCGACCGCCGACAAGGCGGGCGCGGCGATCGACAAGAACAGCTGAGCCTATCGGCGCGGGGCGGGCGCGGAATGGCGCCCGCCGCCATGACGTCGGTTATTTAAGGCAGGCGTCCAGCCCCTGCCGCCGCACCACGCCGACGCGCGCGGCAATCGCGTTGCCGTGACGGCGCACGAAACCGCGCGGATCGATCGCGGCGCGCTTCTTCGGCAGCGGCAGCACCGCCGCGATCCGCCCGGCCTCGGTCGGCGTTAATCGCGCGGCGGAATGGTCGAAGTAGCGAATCGATCCTGCCTCGACGCCGTAGGTGCCGATTCCGGTCTCGGCGAGATTGAGATAGACCTCCATGATGCGGCGCTTGCCCCAGATCAGCTCGATCAGCGTCGTGAACCACGCCTCCAGCGCCTTGCGCAAATAGCCGCCGCCTTGCCAGAGGAAGGCGTTCTTCGCAGTCTGCTGGCTGATCGTCGAGCCGCCGCGGATGCGTCTGCCCTGCGCGTTGCGCGCCGCCGCGCCCGCAATCGCGCGCCAGTCGAAGCCGTGGTGGAGGCAGAAGCGCGCGTCCTCGCCCGCGATCGCGGCGCGCGGCATGTCGGGGTCGATGTCGGCGAGCGGGGTCCAGTCCTTCGTGATCGACCGCCCCTGAAACAGGTCGCCCGCCATCGTCAGCGTGAACGGCGGCGGGACGAGCGCGTAGAGGCCGACCCACAGGACCGACAGGACGACGAACCACAAGGTCGCCTTGAACAGGATGCGTGCTGCCCGGATCATCGTGCGCGCGGGCTTACGCGGTCGCGGCGATAGCGTGAAGCGCGTTGTTTACGACCAGCTGGGCACGGCGCGAAGGATCGCGGCCGCCGCGGCGAGCCCGGTGTCGCGCGCACCATGCGCGGTCGAGAAATCGTGCGGCGAACATGCCTCGCCCGCGAAGAAGAGGCGATCCTCGACCGGGCGGGCGAGGACCGCGCGCTCGCCGGCGTGACCGACGCGCGCGTGCGAGTAGCTGCCCTCGATCCACGCTTCGTGCCGCCAGCGCGTCGTCGTGATCGGACGCAGGCGCGCGCGCCAGTCGCTGCCGAGCAGTGCGACCAGTTCGTCGATCGCGAAAGCGGCGGCGTCGCCCCCCTCCAGCATGTCGGCGCAGTCGCCGCCGAAGAAGCTTTCCACCACCGGCCAGCCGAAGGGTGACAGGCGGTGGCTGGCGGTGCAAGCGGTGTGCGGGTTGCCGATGAGGTGCGCGTCGTGCGGCCAGTGCGCGCCGGTGACCGCGAGGAACGCCTTGTCGGCGACGCCGAGCGGGAGTGCGGCGGCGGCGGCGTGCTTGTCGGGCAGCGCGGGGGTGAACGACAGCCGCTCATCGGCGAGGATGCTGTTCGGCACCGCGACGATGACCGCGCGCGCGGTGATCGTGCCGGCATCGGTCGTGACGCGCAGCAGGTTGCCAGTGTGGTCGATGTGCCGCGCGACGACGTTGGTGCGCACGGTCAGCCCAGCGGCGTGATGCGCGACCAGCGTGCCATAGCCCTCGCGCACCGCCCAATTGTCGTCGGTCGCGGCGTCCTCGTAGGCGAGCCAGTCGTGGAGCGACACGTCGGACAGGTTCGCGCCGTTGACGTAGCCCGAGATCGCATCGAGCATCGGGCGCCAGCGATCGTCGGGTGCGACGAAGGCGGAGAGCGGCTGGTCGGGTCCGTCGGCGGCGGCACGCGCGCGCGCTTCCCACGCGTCCCACGCGCGACCGAACGCGGCTTGCTCGTCGGCAGAATAGCCGAGGTCGCGCCACTGCTCGCTCCAGTTGGCGGTGTCGGTCGCGATCGTGAAGCCCGCCGCGCGCGCCACGTCGGTCCAGCTGTTGCGCCGCGCCGAATGGAGCCAGCCGCAGCCGAGGTCGAGTGCGGCGTCGCCGTGGTGGATCGTGCGGGCGCGACCGCCGACGCGATCGCGTGCCTCGATCAACAGCGTGTCGACGCCCGCGTCATGCAGCGCGCGTGCCGCCGCGATCCCCGCCGCGCCCGCGCCGATGACGAGGACGTCGGGGTTCATCGAAACGACGGAACGGGGAGCGGCTGATCGTCGGCGAACAGCGACACCTGCTTGCGCTCCGCGGCATCGCGCGCGGCGACGTATTTCGACGCGGTCATCGTCAGCGCGAGGAAGCCGACCGTGATCGCATCGAGCGCGAGCATCGCCCAGACGAGTGCCGCGGGTCGCCCGATCGCGCCGAGCCCGAAGGCGTAGTGGAGCGCCATCAGTGGGATCACGCCCGCGAGCAGGTAACCGACCGCGCGCCAGAAGCTGCCCGCCATCACCGCGCACGACGGCAGCGGGCCGAGGCTCGCGTTGCCGATCGGCCAGGCGACGAACCACGCGGTCAGGTAAATGCCGAGCACCGATTGCGCGACCGCGAGCCCGGCGGTGACGAACGACGCGGCGCGTCCGTCCAATCCCAGTAGCGTACCGAGCGAGGGTCCGAACAGCATCGCATATTGAACGCTGCCCGCGATCGCGAACTGAACTGCGAACAGCCCGAGCGCGCGCGCGTCGAAGGCGAGCGTGCGGCGCAGGTCGCCGCCGAACGCGAGATAGCGCGTGAACCAGTAGCCCGGCAGCAGCAGCGCGAGCGTCTTGGCGAAACCGAACGCCATTCGCGTCGGGTCGTTCGCGACAGCACGCGCGGCGTCGCGGCTGACGTAGAGGCCCGACTGGATTTCGGCGATGTGCTGCGCGAACTCGACGAGCACCGGCACCAGAAACAGGAGCGGCGCCGCCCGCGCGAACCGGACGGCGCCGCCGTACATCTGCTTGATCGTTGGCCACATGGTTCAATTCCCCCCGGAGGAGAGAAGACCGGGTGGCCGG
This sequence comes from Sphingomonas citricola, assembly GCF_019429535.1. Taxonomy (GTDB): domain Bacteria; phylum Pseudomonadota; class Alphaproteobacteria; order Sphingomonadales; family Sphingomonadaceae; genus Sphingomonas; species Sphingomonas citricola. Next base: position 467,779 of record NZ_JAHXZM010000001.1, read on the forward strand.
CGATCCGTCAAGCGGTCAGCAGTCGCTTCTCGCCCGCCAGCCGCATCATCGCGCGCTGCAGTTTCTCGAACGCGCGCACCTCTATCTGGCGGACGCGCTCGCGGCTGACGCCGTAGACCTGGCTCAATTCCTCGAGCGTCTTGGGATCGTCGGTCAGGCGACGCTCGGTCAAGATGTGCTTCTCGCGGTCGTTCAGGTCATCCATCGCGTTGACCAGCATATCGTGGCGGACGTCCGCCTCCTGCTGATCGGCGACGACCTTGTCCTGCAGGGGCGCGTCGTCCTGCAGCCAGTCCTGCCACTGACCCTCGCCGTCCTCGCGCATCGAGACGTTGAGCGAGGTGTCGCCGCCCATCGCCATGCGGCGGTTCATGCTGACGACGTCGGCCTCGGTCACGCCCAGATCGGTCGCGATCTTCTGCACGTTCTCGGGGCTGAGATCGCCGTCCTCGAACGCGTCGAGCCGCGCCTTCATCCTGCGCAGATTGAAGAACAGCTTCTTCTGCGCGGCGGTGGTGCCCATCTTTACGAGGCTCCACGAGCGCAGGATGTACTCCTGGATTGAGGCCCGAATCCACCACATTGCGTACGTGGCCAAGCGGAAGCCGCGATCGGGCTCGAACTTCTTCACGCCCTGCATCAGCCCGATATTGCCTTCCGAGATTAACTCGGAGGTCGGCAGGCCGTAGCCGCGATAGCCCATCGCGATCTTGGCAACCAGACGCAGGTGGCTGGTCACGAGCTGCGCGGCGGCATCGGTGTCGCCGTGTTCCTGGAACCGTTTGGCGAGCATGAATTCCTGCTCGGGCGCGAGAATCGGAAATTTCTTGATCTCGGACAGGTAGCGGTTGAGGCTCTGCTCGCCGCCGAGCGCCGGGATCGTCGCCGGGACGTTGCTGCCTTTTGCCATGATCCTTACGTCTCCCTTTCCTCGCGGAGAACGCGTCGACGCTGTCCCATTGCGGTGCAGCACGCGCCGTCCGATCCTATACGTCAAGCCGCCTGAACAGTTCCTGCATGTCGGCGGGCATCGGGCTGTCAAACGCCATCCTGGCGGTTGAAATCGGGTGAACGAACCCCAGCCGGGTCGCGTGGAGCGCCTGCCGGCGGAAATTCAACGTGTCGAGCACGCCCTTGTGAGCCTGCTTTGTTCTACCATAAACCGGGTCGCCGAGCAACGAATGGCCGAGCGACGCCATATGGACGCGGACCTGATGCGTGCGGCCGGTTTCGAGCCGGCATTCGACCATCGCCGCTTCGCGCAGTGGGTGAAGCGTGCGGTAATGCGTCACCGCGCGCTTTCCGCCGGCGACGATCGCGACCTTCTTGCGGTTCTGCGGGCTGCGCGCGAGCGGCGCGTCGACGCTGCCCGCGGCGGGCATCGGGCGGCCGCCGACGATCGCGTGGTAGCGGCGGTCGATCGAATGCGCGGCGAACTGTTTCGCCAGCCCCTCGTGCGCGCGGTCGGTCTTGGCCGCGACCATCAGCCCCGACGTGTCCTTGTCGATGCGGTGGACGATGCCGGGCCGCGCGACCCCGCCGATCCCCGACAGGCTGCCGCCGCAATGGTGGAGCAGCGCGTTGACGAGCGTACCGTCGAGATTGCCCGCGGCAGGATGGACGACGAGCCCGGCGGGTTTGTCGACGACGATCAAATGTTCGTCCTCGTAAGCCACGACGAGCGGGATGTCCTGCGCTTCGTTGTGCGCGGGCGCGGGCGCGGGGACCGCGACGCTGAACCGCTCGCCACCACGCGACTTGCGCGCAGGGTCGCGTACCAGTGCATTGCCCTGCGACACCTGCCCGGCGTTGATCAGCACCTTCAGCCGCTCGCGCGACAGGGTCGGCACCGCGTCCGCCAGCGCACGATCGAGCCGCCAGCCATCGGCCCCGGGTGCGATCGTCGCTTCGATGATGGAAACCCCCCGGTCCATGCTGCGTCCTAGATGGCGATGAGCGTCGACATTTCAATTACGGATCGGCAACGAATTCTCGACCACGCGGGGTCGTCGCCGGACGAGATCTGCGGCCTGCTGCTCGGCGAGGGCGACCGCATCGTGGCGGTGCAGTCGTGCGCCAACGTCAGCGCGGCACCCGCGACGCGCTTCGAGCTCGACCCGGCGGCGCTGATCGCGGCGTGGCGCGCGGCGCGGCGCGGCGGGCCGCGGGTGATCGGGCATTATCATTCGCACCCGAGCGGCGACCCGCGCCCCTCGGCGACCGACGCGGCCGAGGCTGCGGCGGATGGCGCGATCTGGATCATCGTCGGCGACGATGTGATGACCGCGTGGCGCGCGGTCGAGCACGGGGCAGTCCACGGTCGGTTCGATCCGGTCGCGATCGCGATCGTGCCCGATCCCAGCCCCTGATTTCGGGCGCATGGTTGACGCGCGGCTAACCATGCTTGCGCGACGATAGCCGAGCCGCCACAACACCGCATCGGTTCCGCGTACCCTTCAAGGATGATCCATGGCCATCAGTCCGGTCGATTTCGCCAGCCTGCTCTGTTCGCGGCTGTGCCACGACCTGCTCTCGCCGGTGGGTGCGCTCAACAACGGGCTCGAGCTGCTTGCCGACGAAACCGACCCGGCGATGCGCGCGCGGTGCATGGACCTGCTGAGCGAAAGCGCGCGGGTGTCGGCGAACAAGCTGAAGTTCTTTCGGCTCGCCTTCGGTGCGGCGGGCGGCTTTGGCGAGCGCGTCGACACGCGCGAGGCGCAGGCGGCGATCGAGGGGCTGCTCGGCGACAACAAGCGGCTGACGCTCGAATGGGTGGTGGAACGCACCGAACTGACCAAATCGGCGATCAAGGTGCTGCTCAACCTGTCGATGATCGCGGGCGACGCGCTGTTGCGCGGCGGGCGGCTGACAATCGGTGCGGAGGACGCCGACGGGCTGACCGAGATCGTGCTGCGCGCGGAGGGGCCGCGCGTCGTGCTCGACCCCGAATTGCGCGCGACGCTGGTCAACGGCGCCGCCGACGACGCGGTCACCCCGCGCGCGGCCGCGGCCTATATGGTGCACGCGATCGCGCGCGAGGCGGGCGGGTCGGTGCTGGTGAGCGAGGGTGAGGACGGGTCGATCATGTTCGGGGCGACACTGCCGTCGGGCGGCTGAACGCGGCGCCGGCTCCTAATCCGGTCTTAACCTAATGGTGCCATGCGGGGTCCGGTAACATCGAGGCCGCATGGACGATCTGCTGCAGGAATTCATTGCCGAAACGCGCGAGACGCTCGAGGCGCTCTCGGGCGAGATCGTCGGCTGGGAGCGTGATCCGACCGATCGTGCGCGGCTCGACGCGATCTTCCGCTTCGTCCACACGATCAAGGGAAGCTGCGGCTTCCTCGACCTGCCGCGGCTCGCGCGGCTCAGCCACGCGGCCGAGGACGTGCTGTCGGCGGTGCGCGCGGGCGAGCGTCAGCCCGATGCGGCGACGGTGTCGGCCATTCTCGCGATCATCGATCGGATCGGTGAACTGGTGGAGGCGATCAATTCGGGCGAATCGCTCGACGACGGCGACGAGGCCGGGCTGATCGCGATGCTGGAGCGCGGCGCGGAGCCCGCCGCCGCGATCGCCCCCGCCGAGGCGGCGCCCGCCCACGCATTTACCGCGCCGGCGTCAGCTGCGCCGGCGTCGCGGGGAGCGAAGCGCAGCGTGCGGCTTTCGGTCGATCTGCTCGACCGCATGATGAGCGGCGTGTCCGACATGGTGCTGGCCCGCAACCAGGTCGCGCGGCAGTTGCGCGATACCGGCGACCCGCAGCTGGAGGCGACGCTCGAGCGGTTGTCGATGACGGTCGCCGAACTGCGTGACACGGTGACGAGGACGCGGATGCAGCGGATCGATGCGCTGTTCCAGTCGCTGCCGCGGATGGCGCGCGACACGGCGGCGGCGGTCGGCAAATCGGTGTCGCTTGAGATCGAGGGCGGCGACGTCGAACTTGACCGCGAGATGATCGAGATGCTGCGCGATCCATTGGCGCACATGGTCCGCAACGCGATCGACCACGGGATCGAGGCGCGCGCCGATCGCGTGTTCGCGGGCAAGCCGGCGCAGGGCACGCTGCGGATCGCGGCGCGGCAGGCGGGCAATCTGATCGTAATCGAGATCGTCGACGACGGGCAGGGGATCGACGTCGACCGGCTGGTCGAGAAGGTGCTGCGCGCGCGACCCGATCGCGCCGCGGAGATCAATGGGTGGAGCGAAGCGCGCAAGCTAGACCTGATTTTCGAGGCGGGGCTGTCGACGCGCGACGAAGCGAGCGAGATTTCGGGCCGCGGCGTCGGGATGGACGTGGTGAAGGCCAATGTCGAACAGATCGGCGGGCGTATCGCGTTGAAGAACACGCGGGGGCGGGGGCTCGCCGTCACCATCGAGGTGCCACTGACGCTCGCGATCCTGAACGCGGTGATCGTCGAGGCGGCGGGGACGCGTTTCGCCTTGTCGCGGCAGGTGGTCGAGGAGATCGTCGCGGTCGATGCGCGCACCAGCGGCGCGTTGCGGATCGAGCGCTTCGGCGCGAACGCGATGGCGGTGGTGCGCGGCCGGCGGATGCCGATGATCGACCTGCCCACGCTGCTCGGCCTCCACGTGCCCGAGACGGTTGCGATGGTGGCGATCGTCACGCTTCGCGAGGGCGTGTTCGCGCTGGCGCTGAGTGGTGTGGTCGAGACGCAGGAACTGGTGGTGAAACCCGCCGCGCCGGCGGTGATGTCGACGGGTATCTACGCCGGGCAGATGCTGCCCGACGACGGCGTGCCGATCCTGCTGCTCGACGTTGCGGGGATCGCGCAGCGCGCCGGTTTGCAGTTCGAGCGGCGCGAGATGCGGCACGAGGAGGAAGCGGCCGTCGAGGCGCCGCGCGCGCTTCTGTTCCGCGACACCGACGGGTGCCGCCGGATGATAGCAGCCGAGGCGGTCAGCCGGATCGAGCGCGTCGCGCCGGGGGCGGTCACGCGCGCCGGCGATCATTGGTGGGTGACGCGCGAGGCGGCGGCGGTGCCGCTGTGGATCGGGCGGGTCGACGATCCGTCGCGCGTCGGCACGATCCTGCGCCTCCAGCTCGACGGGCGCGAGCTCGGCTATCCCGTTGTCGAGGCGTGCGAGATCGTCGATCTGCCCGCCGACCCGGTCGAGGGACCCGAGGGCACGACGGTGGTGATGCTGGGCGACGAACCGACTGAACTGCTCGACATCCTGGCGTTGTTCGACGGCGAGGTGCGACCGGCGTCGCGCCCGCTATGCCTGCTGCACGGCAGCGAGAGCGGCTGGATGGAGGCGTTCCTGCGTCCGACGATCGAGGCGGCGGGCTATCAGGTCGTCCGACAGGCGCAACCGGGCACGACGATTACGGTCGCGCTGGCGATGGAGGAAGAGGCGAGCGGAGCGCCCGGACGCGTGATCTGCCTGAGCCGACGCGCGGGGGCGGGTATCTACCGCGGTGATCGCGCCGCGCTGGTCGCCGCGCTGCAGGAGTATCGGGCATGAGTGACGGCCGCTTGCACCTCGTCGCGCACGTCGGCGGGCGCGGAATCCTGTTCGATGCATCCGAGGTCGACTCGGTGGTCGATCTGCCCGCGGTCGTGCCAGCACCGGGCGCGCCCGCGACGATCCGCGGGCTCGCCGCGCTGCGCAGCCGCGTCGCCACCGTGATCGAGACGCACCGCGTGCTCGGCCTGCCATGCGGCGGGGGCGAGCAGGGAGGCGGCACGCGCGGCGTGGTGACGATGATCGATGGCCACCTGTACGCGGTCGCTGTCGACACGCTCGAGGATGTCGCCGAGCTGGCGGTCTGCCCGGCCCCTGCGGGGATGGCATTGGAAGGCGGCTGGGCGGCGGTCTGCGGCGTCGCCGAGGGCGACGACGAAACGCTGATGATGCTCGATCTCAGGCGGCTGGTCGAACTCGCCGGCGACTAGCCGTTAACGCCACGCTTACGGCTTCGCGGCCAAGGTGCCGCATCAAGATGCGAGTCGAGTAACAGCATGAAAACCTGCCTGATCGTCGACGATTCGAAAGTCATCCGCAAGGTGGCGCGCCATATCCTGGAGACGCTCAACTTCGCGGTGGTCGAAGCGGCCGACGGGCGCGAGGCGCTGACGCAGTGTCACGCGCATCACCCCGATGTCGTGCTGCTCGACTGGAACATGCCGGTGATGAGCGGGATGGAATTCCTGCGTGCGCTGGGCGACGAAACGCTGCCCAAGCGACCCAAAGTCGTGTTCTGCACGACCGAGAACGGGATGGCGCACATCCGCGCCGCGATCGAGGCGGGCGCGGACGAATATGTGATGAAGCCGTTCGACCGCGAAACGCTGGAAAGCAAGCTGCAGATCGTCGGCGTCGCCTGACCCGTACCGGGAGCACGATCGTGCCGCCACCCAGCTCGCTCGCCCGCGTGATGCCGGGCCGCGCCTTGCCCCGCGTCGTGATCATCGACGATTCGGCGGTGGCACGCGCGGCGATGTCGCGGATCATCGTCGACAGCGCGCGCTACAGCGTGACGGCGACCTGTGCGAGCGCGTCGCAGGCGCTGACGCTGTTGAAACAAACCTCGGTCGACCTGATCCTGCTCGACATCGAGATGCCGCATACCAGCGGGCTCGCGGCGCTGCCGGAGCTGCTGCGCATCGCGCGTGACGCGAAGGTGCTGATTGTCTCGGGGTCGGCGGGCGAGGGGGCGGCGCACGCGGTCGAGGCGCTGGCGCTCGGCGCGGCGGACACGCTGGTGAAGCCGATCGCGGGGACGATCGGCGCGCATTTCGGCGACGCGCTGCTCGCCAGGCTCGACGCCTTGTCCTCGCCCGACCTGTCGCCGCCCCCGGTCGCGCGGGCCGCACCGCGCCCCGCCTATCCCTTTGACGTCGTCGCGATCGGTGCATCGACCGGCGGAATCCACGCACTCACCAGCGTGCTGCGCGCGGTGCCCGCGACGATGCAGCGGCCGATCGTGGTGACGCAGCATCTGCCGAGCAGCTTTTCCGCTTTCTTCGCCGCGCAGATCACCGCGGCGTCGGGGCGGCCGTGCGCACTCGCCGAGGATCGGATGCGCCTGCTGCCCGGACATATCGTTGTCGCGCCGGGAGACGCGCACGTCGTCGCGGTGCCGCTGGGCGACGGCACCGCCGCGCTGCGACTGTCGCGCGAGGCGGCATCAACCGGCAACCTGCCGGCGGTCGACCCGATGTTCGCGACACTCGCCGCGGTGTACCGCGAGCGGCTGCTCGCGGTCGTGCTGAGCGGCATGGGGCGCGACGGGCTGGAGGGCGCGCGCGCGGCGCGCGCGGCGGGCGGCACCGTGGTGGTGCAGGACCGCGAATCGTCGGTCGTATGGGGGATGCCCGGATCGGTCGCGGGCGCCGGGCTGGCGCACGCGGTGTTGACCCCGGCGCAGATCGCGGGCTTCATTGCCGCGAACGGGCGCGCATGACCGCGCTGGCGCGGGTGCAGCCGCCTAGTGCGGGCGCGACGATGGTCCTGTCGGCATTGCTGGAAGCGCGCACGGGGCAGCAGCTCGCCGCCAGCCGCAGCTGGCGGCTGGAGACCGCGATCGCGCCGTTGCTGAGCGAACTGGCGCTGCCGCACGCCGACGCGCTGGTCGCGCGGCTGCTCGACGGGCACGACCACCGCATCGGCGATCGCATCGTCGACGCGCTGCTGAACCACGAAACGTCGTTTTTCCGCGACGCGGGCGTGATCGAGAGCGCGGTCGAGGCGGTGCGCGCGCAGGGGGCCACCGCGCGTCCGCGCGTCTGGTGCGCGGCGTGTGCGACCGGGCAGGAGCCGCTGTCGCTCGCGATGCTGTTCGCGGAGGATGGCGGGGTGATGCCCGACATCCTCGCCACCGACGTGTCGGCGAGCGCGATGGCGCGCGCGCGGGCGGGCAGTTATTCGCAGTTCGAGATCCAGCGGGGGCTGCCGATCCGCCGCATGATGCGGTGGTTCGAGGCCGACGGCAGCAACTGGGTCGCGAACAAGACGCTGCTGGCGAGCGTCACTTATCGCCGGCACAATCTCGCGGTCGATGCGGGACCCGGACGGTTCGACCTGATCCTGTGCCGAAACGTGCTGTTCTACCTCACCCCGCCCGTCCGCCAAGCGGTGCTGGAGCGGCTGGCGCAGGCGCTGAAGCCCGCGGGCTTGCTGTTGCTGGGCGCAGGCGAGACGGTGATCGGGCAGAGCGAGCAGCTGCGCCCGAGCACGACGCACCGCGGTTTCTACGAGCGCGTCGATACCGAGGTGACGCCGCACGCGCAGCGCGGATGAGCCGCGCTTCCCACCATCACGGCTGCGCACTATAGCCCGCGTCGCAACGGCGTTCGTGGTTGGTGACGGCGCCGGGGGGACAGGCGCGATGATGCAGGTGTGCGGGTGAGGGTGATCGAGGCGCCATCGCCCAATTTCAACGAGCGCACGCTGCCGATCACGATGCTGGTGCTCCATTACACCGGGATGGAAAGCGCCGAGGCCGCGGTTGCGCGCCTGCGCGACCCCGCAGCCGAGGTGTCGTGCCATTATCTGGTCCACGAGGACGGGACCGTGCTGCGCCTCGTCGCCGATGAGCATCGCGCGTGGCACGCGGGGAAGTCGCACTGGCGCGACGTCGAGGACGTGAACTCGGCCTCGATCGGGATCGAGATCGTCAATCCCGGCCACGAATGGGGCTACCGTGCGTTTCCCGAGGCGCAGGTCGACGCGGTGGTGCGGCTGGTCGCGCATTTGAAAGACAAATACGAGATCACGCGCGGCAACGTCGTCGGTCACTCCGACGTCGCGCCGGCGAGGAAGCGCGACCCGGGCGAGCTGTTCCCGTGGAGCCGGCTGGCGCGGCTGCGGCTCGCGCTGCCACGCCCGACCCGGAACCTCGCCGATCCGTTCTGGAGCGAGGCGGGGTTCTGCCTCGCGCTTGAGCGGTTTGGTTACGACGTCTCCGATCGGATGGCGGCGATCATGGCGTTCCAGCGGCGGTTCCGTCCCGAATTGATCGACGGCGAGATCGACGCGGAATGTCGCATGATCTTGCTCGCGTTGCTGCTTCCCAAACCTCAGGGCGACGATTAGAGGCTTGCCCCGTCAGAGGGTCGGGCGGCCGCGTCGCGTCAAGCGTCGAGGAAAGTCCGGGCTCCGCGGAACGACGGTGGCGGGTAACGCCCGCCGGGGGTGACCCCAGGGAAAGTGCCACAGAGAGCAGACGGCCGCGCTTCGGTGCGGTCACGGTGAAAGGGTGCGGCAAGAGCGCACCGCGCGCCTGGCAACAGGGGCGGCACGGCAAACCCCACCGGGAGCAAGATCGAATAGGGGCGGCGCGGGAGCCTTCGCGTTTCCAGGGTGTGTTCCCACCCGCTGCCCGGGTTGATTGCTGGAGCCCGCGTGCGAGCGCGGGGCGAGAGGAATGGTCGCCCATCCCCGCTCAGGCGGGGTGGACAGAACCCGGCTTACAGACCCTCTGACGCACCTCTTCGCGGTTGCTCTTGCGCGCGCGACGCCTATCTCGGAGCGCTCATGGCGCGTCACACTACACGATCGAACGACTGGGGCTTTCCACGCTGGCGCGGCTACGGCAGCGGGCGCGAGGCGCAGACGGTTCGATTGTGCGACCGCCACGGCTGCGAGGAGCCGGGCAATTGCCCCGCGCCCAAGAGCCCGAACAGCCCGGAGCGGTGGTATTTCTGCCAGGTCCACGCGGGCGAGTACAACCGCGGCTGGAATTATTTCGAAGGGTTGTCGGCGGAGGAAGCCGCCGCGCGCGAGGCGGACGAGCGGCGCGACGCGGGCGGCTTTGCGCAATCGAAGCATCAGGCATGGGCGGGACCGGGCGACGGCACGCGTTCGCGCGACGAGATGCGCGCGCTCGACGTGCTGGAGCTGGAGGTCGACGCGTCGTTCGACGAGGTGAAGCTCGCGTGGCGGCGGCTGGCGAAGTCGAACCACCCCGACGTGCGGCCGAACGATCCCGAGGCGGCGAAGCGGTTCCAGGCGATCCAGGCGGCCTACGAGGTCCTGCGCAGCGCGGAGGACGCGCGGACGTGGAAGCCCGCGGGGGCGTGATCCGCGCATGAAGGATCACGTACGGGCGCGCTGGTCGGGCGCGGTGCTGGTATGCGGAAAATGCTCGAGGAAGCTGGACGGCGGGTTTGGCGATAAGGGACGCACGCCGCTTGCCAAGGCACTCAGGCAAGAGCCGGGGTTCGGCAAGGGACGCAAGGCAGGCGTCGGGGTGATCGAAACCAAATGCCTCGGCATCTGTCCCAAGCGTGCGGTCGTCGTGGTCGACACGCGCGCGCCCGACCGCTGGCGGATCGTCCCCGAAGGTGCCGACGTGGCGCTATTGGGCGATCAATTGCGCCCGAACGACGGGTAAACCGTACGACCTGTTTCAGGCGTAGCGCGCCGCGGTTTCGCGGATCAGCGCGATCATGTTGGGGATGCCCTGCGTCCGGTTCGAGCTGAGCTGCGCCTTGAGGTTGAATGGCGCGAGTTCGGCATCGATGTCGGTGGCGAGGATATTGGCGGGGGCACGGTCCTGGACGGTCAGGAGGACGAGCGCGATGATCCCCTTGGTGATCGCGGCATTGCTGTCGGCGAGGAAGTGGAGCGTGCCGTCGTCACGTACGGTCGGGTAGACCCAGACCGAGGCGGAGCAGCCGCGCACCAGGGTCGCCTCGGTCTTGAGCGCTCCGGGCATCTCCTCGAGCGCGCGTCCCAGATCGACCAGCAGGCGGTAGCGGTCGTCGCCTTCGAGGAAGTCATATTCGTCGCGGATGTCGGCGAGCGTGGCGGCGGGGGCGTCGGTCATGCCCGGCGCGCTATCGCCTGCGCGTCTGCGCCGCAACCGTGCGGCGGCACCGGCGTGGCGGGGAGGGCGCCCGCCACGTGCTTCACAGGTCGACGCCCGCCGCGATCGCCTCGAGCTTGCGGATGCGCTCCTTCAGGTCGGCAATCTCGATCCGCGCGCCCGCACTCGGGCCCGCGGGGGCAGCGGTCAGATGATCCTGCGCCATCTGCTGGTGCTTGAGCTGCAACCACCCGCGCCAGCCGTTCAGCGCGGCGTAGGTGAGCATGGCGAGCCCCGCGAGCGCGGCGGCGGCCATCGTCAGGTAGAAATTGGGATCGGACATGGCGTTCATCTCCTCTCTGGTCGCCGTCGCGTCAGCGGTCGCGCAGCCGCGCGATCTCGCGATCGAGGTCGAGGCTGTTGTGATTGTCGGTGATCACCCGCTCGAGCACCTGAACCCGCTCCTTGAGCGCGCGGATCTCCTCCTGCGCGTGAATGACCTCGTGCGGGGCGGGCTGCTGGCTGCCGAGCATGTGATGATTGCGGTGACGGGCGGTCTTCGCGATGGCCGTGATCATCACGATCATCACCACCATGAAAGCTAGGGACCAGGGCATCGTTGTTCTTTCCGGGTAAAAGGGGAGGAGGTCAGTTAAGCGCAGGCGGGGCGGGCGGGGTGCGGAGCTGCTCGATCTCGCGGGACAGGTCGCTGCCGCTGTCGGTCGCGATCCGTTCGAGGACGCGGACCCGCGCCTCCAGCCGTTCGGTCTGCGCGGCATATTGCGCCGCCTTTTCCGCGGTCTGGGCGTTCAGCGCGGCGCCCATCACTTCCTTGTGCTGCAACCAGCGCTTGAACATTTCGCTGCCGATGCCGAGCACCACCACCGCGAAGACGGCGAGCCCCAGCAGAAACAGCGGTGCGATCATGTCATGCTCCATCGTTCCGGCTCCTTCAGCGATCGCGCAGCGCGTCGATCTCGCGCGCGGTGCGGGTGGCGGGATCGGTGGCGATGCGTTCGAGCACCGCGATCCGTTCCTCCAAGCGGCTGACCTTGCCGGTCAGCTGCTCGTTCTCGCTCGAGAGGAGCGCGATGTGGCGACTGGCGTTCGCGTCGATCTTGTCGATGTTGCGGCCCCAATCGTCGCTGATCGAGTAACCGTGCTTGGCGCGTATCCAGTTGTTGATGATCCACGCGGCCATCGACATCGCGATGATCGAGAGGACGAACCAGGGACCGTGCATTGTTCTTCTCCCCTTCTGCTCGCGGTCGCTCAGCGCAGGCTGTCGATCTCGTTGGCGAGCGCGCTGTTGCGGCTGGTGTAGTGCAGCTCGATGTCGGCCAGGCGTCGGTCGAGCTCGCGGAATTTCGAGCGGACCTCGGCGGTGGAACGCGTCGGGTTCGAGCGCACGCCCTGCCAGAATTTCTGGTCGGCGCGGTCCTGGTAGAGGTTGATGGGCTTCGCTTCCGCCATCCAGGCGACGAGCGCGTAAGCGATCAGCGTCCAGGGAAATCCGCCGGCGAGCGTCAGGAGGATCATCGCGATGCGGACCCAGATGACCTCGATCCCGGTATAGTCGGCGACCCCGGCGCAGACGCCCTTCCACTTTGCGTCCTGCTTATCGAGGTAGAATTTGGTGCGGCTGTCGGACATCAGTTCCTCCGTTCGAACGAGGGACGCTGTTGGCGGGTCGTCTCGAAGCGGGCGTCGCCGCCTTCGAGCCGGTAGTCGGGCTGGCCGCGGTAATCGGCCAGGCCGGGGCGGAAATCGGGATTGTCGGCGGCGACGATCCGCTCGACCGTGTTGACGCGCTCCTCGAGCCGGCGCGCGAGATTGTACATCTCGTCGAGCAGCCGCTCGTCCTCGTCGGTGATGCGCGGGGCGGTCTTCCACTTGGTGACGTAGTGGAAGATCAGCCACGGCAGCCCGATGAAGAGGATCGCGCAGACGAAGACGGGTGTCAGAAAGTCTTCCATGTCAGCGGTCCTTGTTCATGCGCGCCTTGAGCGCGGCGAGCTCGGCGTCGATCTTGTCGCTCGAGCGCAGTTCGTTGAATTCGTCCTCGAGCGTCCTGGGGGTCAGCCCCATCGCCTCGGCGCGGCCCTCCGCCTCGTCGGCGCGGCGTTCCAGAAGCTCGAAGCGGCTGAACGCCTCGTGCGTCTTGGGGCCGTTCCAGAGTTCGCGCAGGCGCGCCTTGGTGTTGGCGCTTTCCAGCCGTGTCGCGATCGCGTTCTGCTTGGTCCGCGCCTCGCGCAGCTTCGACTGGAGCTTGGCGATGTCCTCCTCGCTGGAGCGAAGCGTGTCGTCGAGCAGCCTGACCTCGTCGCGCAGTTGCTGCGCCATGTCGCCTGCCTTGCGGCGTTCGACCAGCGCGGCCTTCGCCAGATCTTCGCGATCCTTGCTCAGCGCCAGCTCGGCCTTCTCGGTCCAGCTATGTTCGAGTTCGGAGAGGCGTTCGATGTGGCGGCGCATCTCCTTGCTGTCGGCGATGGTGCGCGCGGCGGAGGCGCGGACCTCGACCAGCGTGTCCTCCATCTCCGAGATGATCATCCGGATCATCTTCGCCGGGTCGTCCGCCTTTTCGAGCAGCTCGGCCATGTTGGCGGCGACGATGTCGCGGGTTCGGGAGAAAATGCCCATGTAGATTGGACTCCTGGTGATACGCGCTTCTTACTCGTTTCCGACGGGGGCGAAAACGGCCGCCCGGCGCCGGTGTCGCGTCAAGCTAGGCGTGAGATGTGGGTGCCGTGCCCGATTGCGGTGGCGGGGCCGACCGCGCCGAAGAGCATGGTCGCGCTGACGACGATGGTGCAGGCGATGGCGGCGAGCTTGCTGGTGATCGTGGTCATTGGTGTAACTCCCTGTATGCGTTGTTGTCGCATGCTTTGCAGGGAGCGTGCCAAACGCCAAAATCTTTGTAAGACAGCGAGTTAGGTCGACATTCCGCCGTTGTGAGAATTGGGGGATTGCCAAGACTTGGCGAACTTTGCCAAGCATTGGTTCATGCGGCGAACCACGCAGGTCATCGGGCAATCGGGTGCCTTTCTCGACGCGCTGGAACGCGCGAGCCGTGCCGCCGCGCTTGACCGCCCGGTGCTGGTGATCGGCGAGCGCGGGACGGGCAAGGAGCTGGTCGCGGAGCGGTTGCATCACCTCTCGCCGCGCTGGAGCCAGTCGCTCGTAACGATGAATTGCGCGGCACTGCCCGAGACGCTGATCGAGGCCGAGCTGTTCGGGCACGAAGCGGGCGCCTTTACTGGCGCCACCAAGGCGCGTGCGGGGCGGTTCGAGGAAGCGGACGCGGGGACGTTGTTCCTCGACGAACTGGGTACGCTGTCGATGGGTGCGCAGGAGCGATTGCTGCGCGCGGTCGAGTACGGCGAGGTGACGCGGATCGGATCGTCGCGCGCGATGACGGTCGACGTGCGGATCGTCGCGGCCACCAACGAGCATTTGCCCGACCGCGTCGACGCAGGCACGTTCCGCGCCGACCTGCTCGACCGGCTGTCGTTCGAGGTCGTGACGCTGCCCCCCTTGCGCGCACGGCGCAGCGACATTCCGGTGCTTGCCGAGCATTTCGGTCGGCGGATGGCGTCGGAGCTCGGGCACGACGAATTCGTCGGGTTCGGTCCCAAGGCGACCGAGGCGCTGATGGATTATCGCTGGCCTGGCAACGTCCGCGAGCTGCGCAACGTCGTCGAGCGCGCGGTCTATCGCTGGGAAGAGGCGGGGCCGATCGACGCGATCGAGATCGACCCATTCCACTCGCCCTATCGCCCCGGAACCGCGAAACCCGCGACGCGCGACGAGGCGCCGGAGAGGAAACCGCGCGACATGCCCGCGGAGGATACACCGGTGGTCGCGTGCGAGGAGGGGCCGTCCGACTTCAAGGCGCGTGTCGCGCGGTTCGAGCGCGAGCTGCTCGCGCGCACGCTCGCCGAGCATCGCTTCAACCAGCGCGCGACCGCGGAGGCGCTGGGGCTCAGTTACGATCAGCTGCGCCACGCGCTGCGCCGGCACGACCTGATCGGAGCGGTTGCGTAACGACTTCGCCGGAGCCATTTGCGGGCGGTCGCGTTCACCTCGCGAAACCCATCAAGGAGGATTTCCATGGCGTTCGAACTGCCCCCGCTGCCGTACGACTATGATGCGCTGGAGCCGGTCATCTCGAAGGAGACGATGACGTTCCACCACGACAAGCATCACGCCGCCTATACCAACAAGCTGAACGAGGGTGTCGCCGCCGACCCAAAGCTGGAAGGCAAGTCGATCGAGGAGATCCTCGGTTCGATCTCGCAGCAGCCGCCGCTCGTCCGCAACAACGGCGGTGGGTATTGGAACCACGACTTCTTCTGGAAGATCATGGCACCCAAGGGTTCGACGCAGCCGTCGGGCAAGCTGAAGGACGCGATCGACGCCTACGGCGGGCTCGACAAGCTGAAGGAAGATTTCAACACCAAGGGCGCGGGCCAGTTCGGCTCGGGCTGGGCGTGGGTGATCGCGGACAAGGACGGCGCGCTCAAGGTCACGTCGACGCCGAACCAGGACAACCCGCTGATGGACGACGCCAAGGAGCCGGGCACGCCGATCCTGGGCAACGATGTGTGGGAGCACGCTTACTACCTGACCTACATGAACGACCGGCCGGGTTATCTGAAGGCGTGGTGGGACGTGGTGAACTGGGACGAGGCCGGGCGCCGGTACGAGCAGGCGGCGGGCTGAACATCCTGACGAAATAGCAGGGAGGGCGCGCCGGGTGGCGCGCCCTTTTTCGTGTCGCTCAGCCCTCGGGCGGAAGCGGTGGTTCCTGACCCAATTGCGCACCGTGGCGCAGCAGCATCGGCACGTTCGCGATCGCGAAAACGAGCGTCAGCGGGATCACCACCCACAATTTGTAGATCGCCCACAAATCCCATCCGCGTGACTTGCCGTAGAGTGCGTAGGCACCGCGCCACACGGCTTCGTTCGCGATCGCCATCGCGGCGAAGAACAGGATCCAGTTGATCGTCAGCCGCCGCCACCCGGCTTCGCTCAGGCCTGGATAAGTGCTGCCCAGCAGGTCGCGCAGCAGTGGCTTGTGCGTAACCAGCCCACCCAGCAGCACACCCGAGAGGAGCGCGTAGACGATCGTCGGCTTCATTTGGATGAAGCGCGCGTCGCGGAAATACATCGTCAGCCCGCCGAACACGAGCACCAGCCCGGCCGAGATCAGCAGCAGCGGCGGAACGCGTCCGAGCTTGACCTTCGCGAGCACCAGCGCCGCCGCGCTCGCGATCACGAAGGCGGCCGTCGCCAGGATCACGCGCGCCATCAGCAGCATCTCGACCTGCGCCATGCCGTCGAGCGCGTGGGTGAAATGCGACACGATCGCGCGCGCCGCGGTAGCGGGAACGAGGAAGTTGACGAGAAAGAAGACGACCAGCGGGGCGTAGTCGACGAGATGCTTGATGCCGGTGTTGGTCTCGGCAGGCGCGGCGGTGTCGCTCACTTGCGCGGCCCCGTGTCGACGCCCGCGATGATGCGGCTGACCTCGTTGGCGCTGAACGGGCGCAGGTCGTCCATCTGTTCGCCGACGCCGATCGCGTGGATCGGCAAACCATATCGCTCCGCCGCCGCGACCAGCACGCCGCCGCGCGCGGTGCCGTCGAGCTTGGTCATGACAAGCCCGGTAACGCCTGCGACCTCCTTGAACACCTCGATCTGGTTGAGCGCGTTCTGGCCGGTCGTCGCGTCGAGCACGAGCAGCACGTCGTGCGGCGCGGCCGGGTTGAGGCGGCCGAGGACGCGGCGGATCTTGGCGAGTTCGTCCATCAGCTCGCGCTTGTTCTGCAGCCGCCCGGCGGTGTCGACGATCAGCACGTCGGTGCCGATCTCGGTCGCTTTCTTGACCGCGTCCCACACGATGCCGGCGGCATCGCCGCCCTCCGGTCCTGTCACGATCGGCACGCCGATCCGCTCCGCCCAGGTGCGCAGCTGCCCGATCGCGGCGGCGCGGAAGGTGTCGCCCGCCGCGAGCATCACCGCGTAATCCTGTTCCATGAACAAATGCGCGAGCTTCGCGATCGTGGTCGTCTTGCCCGAACCGTTGACGCCGATGACGAGGATCACCTGCGGGCGCGGGAACGCCTCGATCTCGATCGGTTTGGCGACCTGCGCCAGCACCTTCTCGACCTCTTCCGCCACGACGACGCGGATGCCGAGCTCTTCCATGTTGCGCTCGAACGTCCCTTCGGACAGGCGCGCGCGGACGCGGGTCGCGGTTTCGGGCCCGAGGTCGGAGGCGATCAGCGCTTCCTCGATCTCGTCGAGCGTATCGTCGTCGAGCCGCGCGCCGCCCAGCCCCGCGAGGTTGCCGACGAGGCGGTCGGAGGTGCGGCGAAAACCGCCGAGCAGCTTGTCGTGCCAGCTGGTGCTCATTCAGGGGTCCCGATCAGGTGGGTGGGGGTAGCCGCGGTGACGCGGGCGTTGACGATGCTGCCGACCGGCCCGGCTGTGTCCAGGCGCAGTTCGGCGAAGGCAGGGGTGTGGCCGCGGTCACCCGGTCGCTCGATGAGGACGGGCTGTCGCGTGCCGATCTGCGCGGCGAGCCAAGCGGCGCGGCGCTCCGCGTTCGCCGCACGCAAGGCAGCGGCGCGCGCGCGCGCGATGTCGGGCGCGACCTGCGGCATCCGCGCGGCGGGCGTGCGATCGCGCGGGGAATAGGGGAAGACGTGCGCGTGCGTGATGTCGGCGTCGGCCACCATCGCAAGCGTGTTGGCGTGCGCGGCCTCGCTCTCGGTCGGGAAGCCCGCGATCAGGTCGGCGCCGATCGTGATGGCGGGACGCGCTGCCTTTAGCGCCTGCGCGAGTGCGATCGCCTGCCCGCGGGTGTGGCGGCGGCGCATCCGCTTGAGGATCAGGTCGTCGCCCGCCTGGAGCGAAAGATGGACGTGCGGCATGACGCGCGGCTCCTGGCTCAGCAGCGCGAAGAGGTGGTCGTCGACCTCGGCCGGGTCGAGCGAGGACAGCCGCAGGCGTTCGAGCCCGGGCACCTGTGCGAGCAGCCGCTCGACCAGCACCGGCAGGCGCGCGCCGCGGTCGTCGTAGCTCGTCAGGTCGACGCCGCTCAGCACCACCTCGCGCTGCCCGCCCTCGACCAGCATCGCGACATGGTGGACGACCTCGCCGATCGCGTCCGACCGGCTGCTGCCGCGTCCCTGCGGGATCGCGCAAAAGGTGCAGGCGTGGTCGCAGCCGTTCTGGACGCCGACGAAGCCGCGCGTGTGGCGCCGCGGCGGCGCGGCGTTGGCGCGCGGACCCCAGGTGGTGGGCAACAGCTTGGCGGCATTGGCGACGACGCGGTCGACCTCGGGCATCGCCGCGAACGCCACGCGATCCATGTCGGACGCGCAGCCGGTAACGATCAACTCGGCGGTCGGACGCTCGCGGCGCAGGCGGCGGATCGCGGCGCGCGTGTCCTTCACCGCCTGGTTGGTGACGCCGCAACTGTTGACCACCGCCACGTCACGCCCGTCGCCTGTGGCGTGGACGAGCTGGCGGATCGCCTCGCTCTCGGCGATGTTGAGGCGGCAGCCCAGCGTGATGACGGGCTGGGGGGAAACGGACATGGGCGCGATCTAGGGTCGGGGAGGGGGCAAGTCCACGGCGGCGGCGCGCCGGACGTGAAAAGGGCGCGGATGGCATGACCACCCGCGCCCTCTCGCACTGCCTCGGAAAAGGCAGCGTGCGATTACTCGGCGGCGGTTGCCGTCGGGCGGGTGTCGCGACGCTCGGCGATACGCGCCGACTTACCCGTGCGGCCGCGCAGGTAGTACAGCTTCGCGCGACGCACCGCGCCCTTGCGGACGACCGTGATCGATTCGATGTTGGGCGAGTAGAGCGGGAACACGCGCTCCACACCCTCGCCGAACGAGATCTTGCGGACGGTGAAGCTCGAGCCCATGCCCTTGTTCGAACGCGCGATGCACACGCCCTCGTAGTTCTGGACGCGGGTACGCTCGCCCTCGACCACCTTCACGCCGACGCGCAGCGAGTCGCCGGCGCGGAATTCGGGGATCTCGCGCTTCGCGACGAGCTTGGCGATCTGCTCGGCTTCGAGCTGCTGAATCAGGTTCATAAAAGTTCAACCTTCGTCATCGTGCCGCGCGCCAGAGGGCGGTTGGACCCGAGCGCCGGAGTGACGCTCCCACAGGTCCGGCCGCCGTAGCCGTGTATCGGTCTCCGCCCGAAGCTTGCGCCAGGCGGCGATCCTCGCATGATCCCCCGATCGCAGCACTTCGGGGATCGTGCGCCCTTCCCATTCATATGGTCGGGTGTAGTGCGGATATTCGAGAAGGCCGCTTTCGAAGCTTTCCTCGTCCCCACTGGAGGCCGCGCCCATTACGCCCGGAACGAGCCGGACGCAAGCGTCGAGCAGCACCAGCGCGCCCATTTCGCCGCCGGACAATACGTAATCGCCGATCGACACCTGCTCGATCGCGCGCGCGTCGAACAGGCGTTCGTCGAACCCCTCGAACCGGCCGCACAGGATGATCGCGCCGGGCCCGGCGGCGAGCGTGCGCACGCGCTGCTGGGTCAGCGGCCTGCCGCGCGGTGTCATGGCGAGGACCGGGCGATCATCGGCCACCGCGTCGAGCGCGCTTGCGACGATATCGGCGCGCAGCACCATCCCCGCGCCGCCGCCCGCGGGGGTATCGTCGACGGTGCGGTGGCGGTCGGTCGCGCTGTCGCGAATGTTGACCGCGTCGAGCGACCACAATCCGTTGCCGAGCGCGCGCCCGGCCAGCGCGTGACCGAGCGGTCCGGGGAACATATCGGGGTAAAGCGTCAGGACGGTGGCGTGAAAGGGCACGGGCAGGCGGGTTTCCGACGGAATGATCGCCGCTCAGTCGGGGATGACGCACGCCCGGTCAACCGCGCGGTCGTCTCCCCGCGCACCTGTCCAACCAGGATGCGATCATTGCTCGGTGACGAAGGACAATTCTTCCGCCGGGCCGACCTTCTGCTCGCCCGCGAAGATGCGGTCGATCCGCGCCTCGATCTCGCGGCGCTGCTCGCGCGAGCAATAACGGCGATAGGGCCCGATCAGCAGTTCGTCGGCGATCGCCTTTTTGACGTTGCCGAGGCCTTCTTCGCTGAGCGCGTTCGATTTGCGCAGCTCGATGCACAGCTGGATCAGCCCGACCGCGGTCGCCTGCGCGCGCAAACCGACGTTGGTCACGTCGTTGTGCAATTGTTTCTGCTTGTCGGATGGCTGGCCCACGCATCGTCTCCTTCGCACGCTGCCGCGCTCGACCGGCGGCTTGCGCAAAATAAAGCATGAAAGCCGGTCGATGTTCAATGTGGTCGGTCGCGCGGTGATCGCCCGCGCGCGACGGCGACCTTGCTTGTGGGGGCGGGATCGGCTAGGGCGCGCGCCACGTTCGATTGGCGAACGCTTGAGCAACGCGTCCTTCGTGGCGCACGCTGGCCGGCGAGGTTTCGCCCGCCGGCGCTTTTGCGTTTGGCGGCAGGCGGATTTGGTCGATCGTCGGCAAGCGGCATCGACGGAAGGGATTTGGATGTTCGAGAGCCTGAGCGATCGTCTTGGTGGAGTGTTCGACCGGCTGCGTGGCCGTGGCGCGCTGACCGAGGCCGACGTGCGCCAGGCGATGCGCGAAGTCCGCATCGCGCTGCTCGAGGCCGACGTGGCGCTGCCCGTCGCGCGTCAGTTCGTCGACAAGGCGACCGAGGCGGCAATCGGGCAGAACGTGCTGCGTTCGGTCACCCCCGGGCAGCAGGTCGTCAAGATCGTCAACGACGCACTCGTCGAGATGCTGGGCGGCGACGACGCGGAGGCCGCCGAGCTGAAGCTCGACGTCGCGCCGCCCGCGGTCGTGATGATGGTCGGCCTGCAGGGTTCGGGCAAGACCACGACGACCGCGAAGATCGCGCGGCGTTTGTCCAAGGGCTCGATCACCGGGCGTGCGACGAAGAAGGTGCTGATGGCGTCGCTGGACGTCAATCGCCCGAACGCACAGGAGCAGCTGGCGACGCTCGGTACGCAGGTCGAGGTGGCGACGCTGCCGATCGTCGCGGGGCAGCAGCCGGTCGACATCGCCCGGCGCGCGCTTCAGGCGGCGAAGCTGCAGGGCTTCGACGTGCTGATGCTCGACACCGCGGGCCGTCTGCACGTCGATCAGGCGCTGATGGACGAGATGAAGGCGGTGGCCGAGGTCACGACGCCGAACGAGATCCTGCTCGTCGTCGACTCGCTCACCGGTCAGGACGCGGTCAACGTCGCGCAGAACTTCTCCGAACAGGTGCCGCTGACGGGCGTGGTGCTGACCCGCATGGACGGTGACGCGCGCGGTGGTGCCGCGCTGTCGATGCGGGCGGTGACGGGCAAGCCGATCAAGTTCGCGGGCGTCGGCGAGAAGATGGACGCGCTGGAAGCGTTCCAGCCGAGCCGCGTCGCGGGCCGCATCCTGGGCATGGGCGACGTCGTCAGCTTGGTGGAACGCGCCGCCCAGGCGATCCAGCAGGAAGACGCCGAGCGGATGACCGCGCGGCTCGCCAAGGGTCAGTTCGACATGAACGACCTGCGCGCGCAGCTCGGTCAGATGCAGCGGATGGGTGGTCTCGGCGCGCTCGCGGGGATGCTGCCGGGCATGAAGGGCGCGCAGAAGGCGATGCAGTCGGGCGCGGTCGACGAGAAGATCCTGTTGCGCATGGACGCGATGATCACGTCGATGACCGCCAAGGAACGCGCCAAGCCCGAGCTGATCAACGCCAAGCGCAAGATCCGCATCGCCAAGGGGTCGGGCACCAATGTTCAGGAGGTCAACAAGCTCCTGAAGATGCACCTCGAGATGCAGACCGCCATGAAGAAGATCAAGAAGATGGGCGGAATGAAGGGGTTGCTCGGGATGCTCGGCAAGGGCGGTCTCGGCGGGCTCGGTAACGCGCTCGGCGGTGCGGAGCTGGGCGACATGATGTCCAAGGCGGGCGGGCCGGGCGGCAGCCTAGCGGGGATGCCGGGGCTGCCAGGTGCCAAGGGGTTGCCGGGCGCTGGTCCGGGCGGGCTGCCGGGTCTGCCCGGCGGGTTCAAGTTCAAGAAATAAGGTTCACGTGCCCGCCGCGGCGGGCGTCACGATCGAAGAAGGAAGAAGACTAACATGGCACTGAGCATTCGTCTGTCGCGTGGTGGCTCGAAGAAGCGTCCGTACTACCGCATCGTCGTCGCCGATGCGCGTAGCCCGCGTGACGGCAAGTTCATCGAGAAGATCGGCAACTACAACCCGCTGCTGGGCAAGGACGACGAGAAGCGCGTCGTGCTCGACGCCGAGCGTGCGAAGCACTGGATCGGCGTCGGCGCGCAGCCGACCGACCGCGTCGCCCGCTTCCTCGACAAGGCAGGCGTCAAGGAGCGCGCCGCGCGCAACAACCCGACCAAGGGCAAGCCGGGCGAGAAGGCGACCGAGCGCGCCGAGGAGCGTGCGGAGAAGCTGAAGGCGGCGCAGGAAGCCGCCAACGCCCCGAGCGAGCCGGCGGCCGAGACCGAGACGGCCGAGGCCTGAGCCCGGCATGGCCGGCCGGGTGCGAACTCGGCCGGCCGTGGTACGGACCGGCACCGGATCGGTCATCGCGCGTTTCCCCTCTCATCACGAGAGGAGTAGGCCGTGACCGACCCGAACCAGCCATCGCACGAGCATGACGACCAAGACGCCACGAACCAGGGGGCATCGTCCACCGAGCCCGCCGAAGGCGCCGACGACGCCCCCGGTGGCGACGACGGCTCCCCGGCCGCCGCGTGACGCCCGCGCGCCGGCGGTCACCGCACAAGCGGTACCGCCGGGGCAGGTCGTGCTTGCCGCGATCACCGGCGCGCACGGCGTCGGCGGCGAGGTGAAGCTAAAGGTCTTCGCCGAGCAACTGGAGGCGCACCGCTCGTTCAACGACGGTGCGCTGACGCTCATGTCGCTGCGCAACGGCAACATCGCGCGGTTCAAGGAAATCGCCGATCGCGGCGCCGCTGAGGCGACGCGGGGCACGGTGCTGACGGTGGCGCGCGATGCGCTGCCCCTGTTGGCCGAGGGCGAATATTATCACGCCGACCTGATCGGCCTTTCCGCCGTATCGACCGATGGCGACGCGCTTGGCCACGTAGTCGCGGTCGAAAATTTCGGTGCGGGTGACGTGATCGAAATCGAACGTCCACCGGTCGATGGTCGTCCGGGTAAGCGCTTCATGGTGCCGATGAGTGCGGTACCGGAGTGGGACCACACGAAAATGGTGATCGAGGCCGCGTTCGTCGACTGAGCGGGTCAGCATGCGCTCGTGCCCTAAATTCTGAAGTCCATCACCCGAACGAAAACCCGCCGCCTCAGCGCCGGAGCGGCCTCTGCTCATCGAGCATGTTGCGGATCGTGGTCGCCGCGACGCCTGCCTCGCCCATCGCGTGGCTGATCTGATCCAGTCCCTTCACCACGTCACCCGCGGCAAACAGGCCGGGAATGCTGGTGCGCTGATGGTCGTCGACCTCCAGACAACCGGTATCGGTCGCCTTTGCCCCCGCCTCGATCGCGAGGCGCGAGCGGATGCGCGAGCCGAGCGCGGGATAGACGCTGTCGAACGCCATGCGCCCGCGCGCGGTGTCGAAGGCGAGGCGGTCGCCCTCGATCGCGTAATCCCCGCACGGTCCGTTGACACGTGCGATACCGGCCTCGTCCAGCTTCGCGGCGCAGGCGGGGTCGAGCGCGTGTTCCGCCTCGGGGGCGACGAGCGTCACGTCGCGGGTGTAGCTGCGCAGAAACAGCGCCTCGCGCGTGCCGTGTTCGCCCGTGCCGATCACGCCGACCTTCTTGTCGGTCACCTCGAACCCGTCGCACACCGGGCAATAGCGCAGCAGCCCGCGTTCGAGCGCGGGATCGTGGACCTCGGGCAGCAGATGCCGCGGGCGATGGTTGACGACACCCGTCGCGAGCAGCACGGCACGCGCGCGGTAAGCCCCGTCGGCCGTTTCGAGCGCGAGGGCGTCGACGTCGAGCCGCAGCCGCTCGACGCGGTTGCCCTCGCGGTGGACGCCGTATTTCTCCGCCTGCGCAAGCATCCGCGCGAGCAATTCCTTGCCCGCGATCCCGTCCGGGTATCCGGCATGGTTGCGCGTACACGGGATCATCGCGGCCCGACTGGAGCCACAGTCGAACAGCCGCACGCGCAAGTGATAGCGCGCGAGGTAGATCGCAGCGGTCAGCCCCGCAGGGCCGCCGCCGATGATGATGCAATCGTCGGTGGTCATCGCGCGGGCAACACGGCGTAACGATTAGGGTTCCGCGTGGACGTCGTAATGGCGGCGGGTGGCCTATCGCGCAGCCTGTCGCTAATCGGGACCGCGACAAGCCGCAGCAGCGCGGCGCGGAGGATGAGATGCGGGCATGGTGGAGCGTGGGTGTGGCGGCGGTGGCGATCGCGTGCACGGTCGGGGGCAGCGCGGTGGCCGCTGATCGTACGGGCACGACGCCCGCCGGCAAGGCTCGGGCGAGCGCGTCGACGCTGACGCTGGCGCGCGTGTTCGGCAGCCCCGACCTCGCCGGACCGCAGCCGCAGTCGCTGCGGCTATCGCCCGACGGCACGCTGCTGACCTCGGTGCGCAACCGCGCGGACGAGCGGCAGCGCTACGATCTGTGGGCGCTCGATACGAAGACGGGCGCGGAGCGGATGCTGGTCGACAGCAAGAAGCTGGGCAGCGGTGCCGAATTGTCCGAGGCCGCCAAGATGCAGCGCGAGCGCGATCGCTCGCTGACCGGCAAGACCGGCGTGCTCGAATATGACTGGTCGCCCGACGGGCAGAGCCTGCTGGTGCCGATCGACGGCGAACTGTTCCTGGCCGGGCGCGACGGCAGCGCGCGCAAGCTGGAGGGGACGCAGGGTGCGCTCAACCCGACGATCAGCCCGCGTGGGCGCTACATCGCGTTCGTCCGCGACCAGAACCTGCAGGTTGCGCCGCTCGCGGGTGGCGCGGCGAAGGCGGTGACCAAGGGCGGCGCGGGCACCGTTCACTGGGGCGAGGCCGAGTTCGTCGCGCAGGAGGAAATGGACCGCCGCACCGGTTACTGGTGGTCGCCCGACGAGCGCTACATCGCGGTCGAGCGCTTCGACGAGGCGCCGGTCCATGTCGCGACGCGCGCCTCGATCGGGGCGTCGGGGACGAGCATCTACCAGCAGCGCTATCCCGCGGCGGGGACGCCCAACGCGGTCGTCGACCTGTACGTGATGAAGCCCGACGGGTCGGGGCAGGTGAAGGTCGACCTCGGCACTGATCCCGACATCTATCTGGCGCGGGTCGACTGGACCCCCGATGGCTCGGCGCTGCTCGTTCAGCGCGAGAACCGGGCACAGACGCGGCTCGACATGCTGCGCGTCGATCCCGCGACGGGCAAGTCGAGCGTCATCTTTACCGAGCAGTCGGGCGCGAAGAGCTGGATCAACCTGACCGACGCGTACCGCGTGCTGGCCGACGGCAGCGTGCTGTGGCGGTCGGAGCGCGACGGGTTCGGGCATCTGTGGCTGTGGCGCGCCGGCGCGTGGCAGCAGTTGACGAACGGGCCCTGGGTCGTGACCGGGCTGGTCGCGGTCGACGAGGCGGCGGGGCGCGTCTACTTCCTCGCCAACAAGGACGACGTGCTCGAGCAGCAGCTCTACGCGCTCGACCTGAAAACCCGCGCGGTGACGCGGCTGACCGAGCGCGGCTGGTGGAATTCGGCGACCGCGGACGGATCGGGCACGCGGTTCATCGTCACGCGCTCGAACCCGCAGCAGCCCGCGCAGACCTATCTGGCGGATGCGAGCGGGAAGCGCGTCGCGTGGATCAACGAGAACCGCGTCGCGGGCGATCACCCCTACGCCCCGTTCATGGCGGCGCACCGCCCGACCGAGTTCGGGACGTTGAAGGCCGCGGACGGGACGCCGCTCTACTGGCAGATGATCACGCCCAAGCTGGTCAAGGGCCGCCGCTATCCGGTGTTCTTCCAGCATTACGGCGGGCCGCACAGCCAGCAGGTGATGCGCAACTGGAACGGCGCGCTGGCGCAATATCTTGTCAGCCAGGGCTGGATCTTCTTCCAGCTCGACAATCGCGGCTCGATCAACCGCGGCAAGGCGTTCGAGGACACGATCTATCACGCGATGGGGACGGTCGAGGTCGAGGACCAGAAGGCGGGGGCGGATTATCTGAAAACGCTGCCGTTCGTCGATGCGGGCAAGATCGCGACCTATGGCTGGTCGTACGGCGGTTACATGTCGGTCAAGATGCTCGAGAAGACGCCGGGCGTGTACGCGGCCGCAGTGGCCGGCGCACCGGTGACCGACTGGCAGCTGTACGACACGCATTACACCGAGCGGTACATGGGCGACCCGCGCCAGGTGCCTGAGGCTTATGCCGCATCGGGTGCGGTCGCGGACGCGGCGAAGATCCGCGACCCGCTGCTGCTGATCCACGGCATGGCGGACGACAATGTGTTCCTTGACAATTCGACCAAGCTCGCGGCCGAATTGCAGAAGACCGCGACGCCGTTCGAATTGATGATGTACCCGGGCCAGACGCACCGCGTCGGTGGCCCCGGCATCAGCGAACATCTGTGGACGACGATCCTGAACTTCCTCGACCGCACGGTGAAGAACAAGCCGGCGGGCGGGAAGGGCGCGGCCAAGTAAAGCTTGGTTGGCGCGGGATGCGCGACGCGGTTAAGGCGGCAGCGATTGATTGAGGAACTGGGTTGATGGGTTACCGGGTGGTGGTCGCGGGTGCGACCGGGAATGTCGGACGTGAGATGGTCAACATCCTGGCCGAGCGGCAGTTTCCCGCCGACGAGATCGCGGTGCTGGCATCGTCGCGCAGCCAGGGCGACCAGATCGAGTATGGCGACACCGGGCGTATGCTCAAGGTGCAGAACATCGAGCATTTCGATCCCGCGGGTTGGGACATGGCGTTGTTCGCGATCGGCAGCGAGGCGACCAAGGTCTACGCGCCCAAATTTGCCGCGGCGGGCTGCACCGTGATCGACAATTCGTCGCTCTATCGCATGGACCCCGACGTACCGCTGATCGTACCCGAGGTGAATGCCGACGCGATCGACGGTTATCGCGCGAAGAACATCATCGCCAACCCCAATTGCTCGACCGCGCAGATGGTGGTGGCGCTGAAGCCGTTGCACGATGCCGCGACGATCAAGCGCGTCGTGGTCGCGACCTACCAATCGGTGTCGGGCGCGGGCAAGGTCGGCATGGACGAGCTGTTCGAGCAGAGCCGCAACATCTTCGTCGGCGATCCCGCCGAGGCGAAGAAGTTCACCAAGCAGATCGCGTTCAACGTCATTCCGCACATCGACAGCTTCCTCGACGACGGGTCGACCAAGGAAGAATGGAAGATGGTGGTCGAGACCAAAAAGATCCTGGGCGCGAAGATCAAGGTCACCGCGACCTGCGTTCGCGTCCCCGTCTTCGTCGGCCATTCCGAGGCGCTGAACGTCGAATTCGAGAACGAAATCTCCGCCGAGGAGGCGCAGCGGATCCTGCGCGAGGCGCCGGGGGTCATGCTGATCGACAAGCGCGAGGACGAGGGATACATCACGCCGATCGAGGCGGCGGGCGACGACGCGACCTATGTCAGCCGCGTGCGCGAGGACCCGACGGTCGACAATGGCCTGTCGCTGTGGTGCGTCAGCGACAATCTGCGCAAAGGCGCGGCATTGAACGCGGTGCAGATCGCCGAATTGCTCGGGCGGCGTCATCTGAAGAAGGCGGACTGATCCCCATGCGGCGCGCGGCGGCGGGGCTGATCACGCTCCTCGCCGTGTCGGCGTGCCAGCCCAATCCACGCAACGAGATCGCGGCGATCGCCGACGTGGCGATGGAAGAGGTGGCGCGGACCGCGCCGGGGCAGAAACTGTGTGTCGACCGCGTCATCGCCCCGTGGCAGCCGGCTGCCGACGTGCGCCGCGTCGATCCGCCCGCGCCGCCAGGATATGCCGACCTCTACGCGCGCGGCGCCTTCCGCGGCGGGGGCGGCATCAGCGGTACGACGGTCGGTGGCGTGCCTGTCGGCGCCGCGCCGTCGTGCTTCGATCTGCGCGGCCCGCTGGTCAGCGGTGATCGGGCGATGATCGAGGTGCATCTGCCGGGCACCGGGCTCAACGTGTGGGAGCGACGCACCGACGGGGTCTGGCGCGTGGTGACGACGACGACGAGCGTCTATCCCGGTTGACCGGCGTTTCACGCTTTTCACGGAGGATACGCCGGTGGGCGAGCAGATGACCGGCGGGTGCCAGTGCGGCCGGGTGCGTTACACCGCGCAGGTGGAGGGCGACGACGCATATCTGTGCCACTGCCGAATGTGCCAGCGCGCGACCGGCGGCGTGGCGGCGGCGTACAAGCAGGTGGTGCGCGACACGGTCACGTGGACGCGCGAGCCCGACCGGTTCGCCTCCTCGCCGATCGCGCGGCGCGGGTTCTGTGCGGCGTGCGGCACGCCGCTGACGTTCGAATATGTCGACAGCCCGGCGGACGGACGCCCCGCGAAGATCGACCTGATGCTTGGCAGTTTCGACGAACCGTCACGGTTCCGCCCGACGTCGCATTTCGGTTGGGAAAGCCACCACGCGGCGTGGCTCGACAGCGCAGGCTTGCCACGGCTGCGCAGCGACGAATATCAGCCGCTCGTCGCCAAATAGGAGAATGCGCGTGACGAGTAACGAGATCGAACCGCAATTCTTCGACAGTTTCGACGGCGTGCGGATCGCGTGGCGCGAACTGGGCGAGGGGCGGCCGGTGGT
The DNA here is from genome assembly GCF_019429535.1 of Sphingomonas citricola. Classification (GTDB taxonomy): domain Bacteria; phylum Pseudomonadota; class Alphaproteobacteria; order Sphingomonadales; family Sphingomonadaceae; genus Sphingomonas; species Sphingomonas citricola. Next base: position 496,364 of record NZ_JAHXZM010000001.1, read on the forward strand.
GCTGATCCACGGCTATTTCTCCGATACGAAGACCAATTGGCTGCGCTACGGCCACGCCTCCGCGGTCGCGGCGGAAGGGTTCCGCGTCATCATGCCCGACCTTCGCGGGCACGGCGACAGCGCGAAGCCACACGAAGCCGCGAGCTATCCCGCGGACGCGCTGATGCGCGACGGGCTAACGCTGGTCGCGCATCTTGGGCTGACCGATTACGACCTGGGCGGCTATTCGCTCGGCGCGCGCACGACCGTCCGGATGCTCGCGAACGGGGCGACGCCCGCGCGCGTCGTGCTGTCGGGCATGGGGCTGGCGGGGATCACGTCGACCGCGGGGCGGGGCGGATATTTCCGCAACGTGCTGACCAATCTCGGCAGTTTCGAGCGGGGCAGCCGTGAGTGGCTGACCGAGGCGTTCCTGAAGACGACGAAAGGCGACCCGGAAGCGCTGCTGCGTGTCCTCGACACCTTCGTCGACACGCCGCGCGACGCGCTCGACGCGATCGCGCAACCCGTTCTCGTCGCCGCGGGTGCGGAGGACGACGACAACGGGTCGGCGCGGGATCTCGCCGACGCGCTGCCGGGCGGCCGTTACGTCGAGGTGCCGGGCAATCACATGAGCGCGGTGACCAAGCCCGAACTGGGGCACGCGATCGCGGCGTTCCTGCGGCGGTAACGCCGGGCGCGTCGTCAGGACGCGGTTGGCGTGCCCGTGTCGGGGATCGTGTTCTCGTCGGCGATACCGGCCTCGAACGATTTGGACGCATCGGTCCCGTCGGGCTGGTGCGCGGTCACACTTGGCGTCGCGGCGCCGGGCGTCTTCGCAGCATCGGGCAGCAACGCGGGTTGGTGTCCTTTCGCCGACTTCGCCGACGAACTGCGCAGCGACAATAGCGCGGCGGTCGCGGCCGCGCCGATCGCGGCGACACCGCCCGCGATCGCCGCGGCTCCCCATTTGCCGCCAACCTTCTCGGTCAGCCTGTCCGCGGTGGCCGTAGCCTTCTTCGTGGTTGAGCGGGTGCGCCGCGCGGCGGTTTTCGCAACCCTGGCGGCGCGCTCCTCGGCCTCGGCCACCGCGTCGCTGACCTCGCGCGCAGTCTCGGTCACGCGAGCCTTGGGCACGGGCTTCGCCGCAGGCTTGGGTGTGCTGCGCTTCGTCGAGCGCGGCTTGGGCGGTGCCTTGGCGGGTTTGGTGGCCGCCGGCGTGTCGGTCGCTGCCTTCGCTGGGGGCTTGGGCTTCGCGGCCGGTTTCGTTGTCGTCTTGCGGGGCGCGCGGCGGCGCGGGGTCGCCGGTGCCGAACTGGTCGGCGGCGGGGTCGGGGTGTCGCTCTCGTCGGCCATCGTCAGCTCCCAGCAGAAATGATTCCGCTTGCGTAACGCACGGCCCTGCGCGGGTTTCCGCCGCGACACCCCAACCTGGATCAGTCGCTCAGCGGAACGGCGGCTCGTTGAACGCGCGCAGCTTGCGGCTGTGAAGTCGGTCTCCCTCGCGGCGCAGTTCCTCGCACGTCTCGATGCCGATCCGCATATGCTCGCTGATCGCACGTTCGTAGAAGCGGTTGGCCTGACCCGGCAGCTTCAGCTCGCCGTGGAGCGGCTTGTCGGAGACGCACAGCAACGTGCCGTACGGTACGCGGAAACGGTAACCTTGCGCCGCGATCGTCGCCGATTCCATGTCGATCGCGACCGCGCGGCTGAGCGAGAAGCGCAGCGCCGAGCGCGCGTAGCGCAGCTCCCAGTTGCGATCGTCGGTGGTGACGATCGTGCCGGTGCGCAGACGACGCTTCAGTTCCTCGCCCGACTGGCCCGAGATCGTCTCGGCGGCGCGCGCGAGTGCCTGCTGCACCTCGGCGATCGCGGGAACGGGGATTTCTGGCGGTAGCATGTCGTCGAGGACATGGTCGTCGCGGAGATAGGCGTGCGCCAGGACATAGTCGCCGATCCGCTGGCTGGGGCGCAGGCCGCCGCAATGTCCGATCATCAGCCACGCCTCGGGCCGCATGACGGCGAGGTGGTCGCAGATCGTCTTGGCGTTCGACGGACCGACGCCGATGTTGACGAGCGTGATGCCGGTGCGGTCGTCCGCCATCAGGTGATAGGCCGGCATCTGCAACCGCCGCCACGCGCTGTCGTCGAGCATCGCGGGATCGTCGCCGGCGCGGAACATGACGCCGCCCGGACCCGACAGCGCGGTGAAGCGCGAATCGCCGCCGACCTGCGTCGTCGCCCATCGGACGAATTCGTCGACGTAGCGGTGATAGTTGGTGAACAGCACGTAGCGCTGGACGTGCTCGGGCGGGGTGCCGGTATAGTGGCGCAACCGCGCAAGGCTGAAATCGGTGCGCAGCCCGTCGAACAGCGCGAGCGGACGGGTGCCGTCGAACGAGGCCCACAGCCCGTCGGCGATTTCGTCGCCGATGTACGCGAGTTCAGTCGTCGGGAACCAGCGCGCGAGTTCGGCGGCCGACACCTGGTCGAGGCTCAGCGCGCTGCCCGCGTCGAGCACGTAGGGGAAGGGGATTTCCTGCCGCCCCGGCACCGCGTCGACCTCGACCTCGTAATCCTCGATCAGGAAGGTCAACTGCTCGACCAGATAGTCGCGGAACAAGTCGGGCTTGGTCACGCTGATGCGATATTCGCCCGGAGTGACGAGGCGGCCGAACGACCGCGGCGGCGCGGTGCGCGACGGTGCGCCGGAGAAGCGGATGCGGATTTCGGGGTAGGCGAACGAACCGTCCTTGCGCCACGCGGGATCGGGCTCGGTCCGGTCGGCGATATAGGCGGCGACGGCGGTCTTCAGCCGGTCGACGGAGGCGGAATACAGGCGGTCCAGTTCGCGGACGATGTCGGCAGCAATCATCACCAGCGATTATGCCCGACGTGTTGCGCTTTCAAGTCCGCGACCCGGAGAAAGCGGGCGGCCTGTTACGCCGCCCGCCCGCATGCCTCAGAGTTGTCCGAGCAGGTGATCGGCCGAGCTGACCTTGAATTCGCCGGGCCCCTCGACGTTCAACTGTTCGACGACGCCGTCGTTGACGACCATCGAGTAGCGTTGGCTGCGCGTGCCCATGCCGAACTTGCTGCCGTCCATCGTCAGGCCCAGCGCCTCGGCGAAATCGCCGTTGCCGTCCGCCAGCATCGTCACGCCATCGGCGTTCGACGACTTGCTCCACGCGCCCATCACGAAGGGATCGTTGACCGAGGTGCAGACGACCTCGTCGATGCCCTTGGCCTTCAGTTCGGCGCCCTTCTCGACGAAGCCCGGCAGGTGCTTGGCCGAGCAGGTCGGGGTGAAGGCACCGGGGACCGCGAACAGCGCGACCCGCTTGCCCTTGAAATACTCGCCCGTGTCGACCGGTTCGGGGCCGTCCGCGGTCATCTTGGTAAGGTTCACCTTGGGCAGTTGCTCGCCGACGCTGATCGTCATGTTCGTGATGCTCCTGTGGGATCGGAGCCCGCGCTCTCGCAAGCGCGGCCGGCGAACACAAGCCTTGGCGCTCGCGCACGCACGCGCCTAGACTGCGGCGATGGAAGAGTCGCGTTACCTGACCGGGCAGTTCCTGCTCGCGATGCCCGGGATCGGCGATCCGCGGTTCGAGCATTCGGTCATCGCCATGTGCAGCCACGACGAGGAAGGCGCGCTCGGGATCGGGGTCGGCGCGACGATCAACGGCTTGGGCCTCCACGACGTCCTCGAGCAGCTCGAGATCGCGCCGGGCGCCGCGCCCAACGCGCCGGTGCATTTCGGTGGCCCGGTGGAAGCGCGGCGCGGGTTCGTGCTCCACTCGACCGACTGGGGCGGGCAGGACACGTTGTCGGTCGCGGGGCGCTGGTCGTTGTCGAGCACGCTCGACGTGCTGCGCGCGATCGCAGCCGGCACGGGGCCGTCGGCGTGGATCGTCGCGCTCGGCTACGCGGGCTGGGGTGCGGGGCAGCTCGACGAGGAATTGACCCGGCACGGCTGGTTGAACGTCGCCGACGATGACGCGATGCTGTTCGAGACGCCCGCGGCCGAGCGCTGGCGGCGCGGGTTCCGGGTCGCCGGGGTCGACCCGCGGCTGCTCGGGTTCGAGGCGGGGCGGGCTTAGCGACTACTCTGTAGAGGCCCGTGACGCGGGAGTTAATCCCGCGTCGTCGGTCGGCGCCTGCGCGCCGCCGGCCGGTCGAGCGAGGTTAGCCTGGCCCCAAGGCCGGCTGAACTCACGCGACATATAAAGATATCTTTATATTTGCCCCTCGGCGCTCGTGCCGCTATTGCGCCGCGCATGTCGTCCGGTGCGCGTGTTCACCTTGGGCGGCCTCACACGACTGGAGAAACGCCGTGGCTACCGCCCCCGTTTTGGACAACAACGATTACGTCATCGCAGACATCGGCCTCGCCGATTTCGGTCGCAAGGAGATCGAGATCGCCGAAACCGAGATGCCGGGCCTGATGGCGCTGCGCGAGGAATTCGGCGCGTCGCAGCCGCTCAAGGGCGCGCGGATCACCGGCTCGCTCCACATGACGATCCAGACCGCGGTGCTGATCGAGACGCTGACCGCGCTCGGCGCCGACGTGCGCTGGGCGACGTGCAACATCTTCTCGACGCAGGACCACGCGGCAGCCGCGATCGCGGCGGCGGGCATCCCGGTGTTCGCGGTGAAGGGCGAAAGCCTCGCCGATTACTGGGACTATGTCGGCAACATCTTCGACTGGGATGACGGCAACGGTCAGACCGCGAACATCATCCTGGACGACGGCGGCGACGCGACGATGTTCGCGCTGTGGGGCGCGAAGCTCGAGCGTGGCGAGAGCTTCGGCGAGCCCGAGAACGCAGAGGAAGTCGAGTTCCAGCGCGCGTTGAAGGCATTCATTGCGAAGAAGCCGGGCTACCTGACCGAGACGGTCAAGAACCTGAAGGGCGTGTCGGAAGAAACGACGACCGGCGTCCACCGCCTGTACGAGATCGCGAAAAAGGGCGAGCTGCCGTTCCCCGCGATCAACGTCAACGACTCGGTGACGAAGTCGAAGTTCGACAATCTGTACGGCTGCAAGGAATCGCTGGTCGACGCGATCCGCCGTGCGACCGACGTCATGCTGGCGGGCAAGGTCGCCTGCGTCGCGGGTTTCGGCGATGTCGGCAAGGGCTCGGCGCAGTCGCTGCGTAACGGCGGCGCGCGCGTGATGGTGACCGAGATCGATCCCATCTGCGCATTGCAGGCCGCGATGGAAGGCTTCGAGGTTGTGACGATGGACGAGGCGGTCAAGCGCGCCGACATCTTCTGCACCGCAACCGGCAACGCCGACGTCATCACCGCCGATCACATGAAGGCGATGAAGCCGATGTCGATCGTCTGCAACATCGGCCACTTCGACAGCGAGATCCAGATCGCGGCGCTCGACAATTACGAGTGGACCGAGGTCAAGCCGGGCACCGACCTCGTCAAGTTCCCCGATGGCAAGCAGATCATCATTCTCGCCAAGGGCCGCCTGGTGAACCTCGGCTGCGCGACCGGTCACCCGTCGTTCGTGATGTCGGCGAGCTTCACCAATCAGACGCTCGCGCAGATCGAGCTGTGGACCAAGGGTGAGAACTATCAGAACCAGGTCTACGTGCTCCCCAAGCACCTCGACGAGAAAGTCGCGGCGCTGCATCTCGAGAAGCTGGGCGTGAAGCTGTCGCAACTGACCCCGAAGCAGGCGGGCTACATCGGCGTGCCGGTGGAAGGCCCGTTCAAGCCGGACCACTATCGTTATTGATTGCCGGCCGACAGGCTGACGAAGGAAAGGGCGGGGCTTCGGCTCCGCCCTTTTTCTTTGCGCATCGGAGGTGAGTTTTGATGAGCAGCGAAAAGGGCGCCGCGGATGGTCCGCGACGCCCCTTAAACTACCTTCTGACCGCGTCGACGATCAGAAGTTCAGGCGGACGCCCGCGTAATAGCGGCGGCCAAGCGGATCGTAGACACTGGTTGCGGTGTCCTGTCCCGCATCGGCGCCGATGTCGGCGAGGTACGGAGGCTTGTTGTTGAGCAGATTGAACCCGCCGACGTAGAACTCGAACTGGTCGTTCACGTTGAAGCGGATCTGCGAGTCGAGGTAGAATTGCGGGCGGACGCGATAAAGTGGGTTCGAGCCCGGACGCGCGCCGGTCAACTGGTCGTCGAGGCTTGCCTGGCTCAGCCACGTACCGGTCATGGTCAGGCCGACACCTTCGATGTCGTACGAGCCATTGACGGTGAAGCGATCACGCGACGCGCCGATCTCTCCCGCGAAATAGTCGCGGTCGGCATCAGGAAGAGGCACGGTATAGCCCGAGATCAGGTGCGTGTACGACCCGCGCAATCCCAGCGTACCCGCCAAACCGATATCGGTCAGGTTCTGGCGCCAGGTGATCACGGTATCGATACCCTGCGTCTTGACACCACCGCTGTTCAGATAGGTGGTGGTCAACTGATCGATCGATCCCGCGGTGTTCGGCCCGATGTTCGCCGGACGACGCGTGATCTGCGCGCAATAATCGCTGTTCGCTGCCTGGTAGCATTGATTCAGGATGTACTGGAGCGGCGTCTGGACGATCGCATCCTTGATGCGGATGTTGAAATAGTCGACCGTGACGACGAAGTTGCGCAGTGCCGAGATCGACTTTGGCGTCAGCACGACACCGGCGGTGAACGAGTCGCCCTTCTCCTCTTGCAGCAGCGGATTGCCGCTCTCGAAGCTGGTCACACCCTGGATATCTGCCTGCGACGGGGTGAACGAGCCATTCGCCGCGATATTTGCGGCGATACCGGCGTTGCTGCGGCACTGGGTGCCCAGCGTACCGGCGGTATTCGCCGTCACGCCGATGCAGGGATCGTTGACCGAGGGGAAGTTCTGCTGCGGCCCCTGGAACAGCTCGTTGATGTTGGGCGCGCGAATCGAGCGTGCCTGCATCACGCGGAAGCGGATATCGCCCGTTGGTGCCCACTCACCTCCGTAGTTGTAGCTGACCGTCGTCCCGACCGTCGAATAGTCGGATACGCGTACCGCACCACGGATGCTGAGTGCGTGAAAGAAGGGCCGGTCCTGCAACAACGGCACGATCGTCTCGCCGAAGCCTTCCCACAGGTGGAAACGACCGCTGGTGGCGGGAAGCGCGTTGTTGCCGTTCAGACCCTGCTGCGTCAGCAGATCGAAGTCGTTGCGGCTGGTTTCACGGCGATACTCGGTACCAACGCTGAAGCCGACCGGATCGGCGCCGAATAGCGAGAACAGCTTGCCCGACACGTTGCCGCCGAACACGGTCTGCGTCACCTTCGTCGACAAGGTGGTCGGAACCGCAAGATAGCCTTGCGCGGACGCAAGTGTACCCGGACCATAGATATTGGCGGGGACGCAACCATCCGCACGCGCGGCCGCGTCGGCGCAGACGATCTGTCCGGTCGCAGGGTCGCGGTAGCTGTTCAGCGCCTGGAAGAAGCGGTTGGTATTGAACTGGCCGGTGCCGCTCTGGTTCTCGCTCGTCTGGCCGTAGATGCCGTACACTTCGTAATTGAAACGATCGGCCAGGAAACTGCCGTTCGCACCGCCCGCCACGCGGAACGTGTCGCGACTGGCGCGGCTCGTGCGCGGACCGAAATCCTGAAGCCGGCGGTCGAAGTAGATATCCTTCAGGCCGTCACCGTCGGTGTCGGTTGCGGCATTGAAGATGGCGTCGGGCACGAACGGATTGCGGTAGGTGATGCCGCCGACCACGGTTTGGATCGGGATCTGGCCGCTATTGCGCGGGTTGCTGAAGGTGGAATCAAGCGGGAACGGCTCGATCACCGTGCTGACCTTGGTCTTCGCGTAATTGCCTTCGAGGAACAGGTTCAGCGCGGGCGACACTTCGAAGTTCGCGCGTCCGGCCGTGACGTAGCGCTCGACCGGAACCGCGAGGTAGCGGAAGTCAGACCGGTTGAAGCCGTCCGGTCCGGCGACCGAGCCATCCGCGTTCACGCATCCACCAGTGCCATTGACCGATACGCAGTCGCGCAGCGCGCCGTCCTGGCCATAAGTAAACGTTGAATCGCCAGCGTAATAACGGCCTTGCGGCGCATAACCCGACAAATACGGACGCTGCGGGGTGAACAGATCCTCGTCCAGCCCAGTCACGTAAGCACCCCGGCTGGTCGAATCGATCGCGCTCGAGCCGGCCTCGGTCGACCGATTGCGCTTCAGAACGGTGCCCTGCTTCGAATAGCCGCCGAACAGCATGATGTTGCCGCGCCCGTCGGCGAAGTTCTTGCCTGCCAGCAGGTTTACCTGGCGGTCGAAGCCGTCACCATATTGCGAGATCCCGGTCTGCGCATCGATTTGCACGCCGTCGAACTTCGTCTTGTAGACGAAATTGACGACACCCGCGACGGCGTCGGATCCGTACACGGCCGATGCGCCACCCGTAAGCGTATCGACCCGCTCGATGAACTGTGTCGGGATGACGTTGAGGTCGACCGCCTGGCTGCCTGGCACGCCCGATACGAACCGGCGTCCGTTGACCAGCACGAGCGTACGATCCTCGCCGAGGTTGCGCAGATTGACCGTCGCGACGCCCGCCGACTGCGTCGCGAAGCTGGAATTGGTGCGGCTGATGCCCGGAGCACCGAAGCTCGGGTTTTGCAGCAGCACGTCCTGCACGTTGATGACGCCGGCTTGCTGGATCTGCTCGGCGCCGATCACCTGCAGCGGCGACGCGGCCGTTGCCGATGGGGAAGCGATCCGCGATCCGGTGACGACGATGTCACCGGCGGGCTCACCGCCCTGTCCAGCCGCTCCGTTTGCCTGAGCGGCGGGATCCGTTGCGCTCGTAGTCGTCGCATCTTGCGCGTTGACTCCACCTTGCCCTTGCGCCGCAGCGGGCGCCGACGCTTCTGCCTCACCCGCCGCGCCAGTCTGCGCCGCGCGTGCCGGGTTCGCTGCGTCCTGAGCGAAGCTCGGCGTGGCGACAAGCGTTGCGCCAGCCAAGAGCGTGGTGGCCAGCAGGCGCTGGCGTGAAGACGATATCATCGAAATCCTCTCGAAAACCGTGAACGGCGGTCGGGCAGCATCGCTGACCGACAGGCTCGCGCAGCGTTTATGCGCGGCAGCTCGACGAGGATAGGTATGGCAACATAGCTGCCCGTAATAACTTACAAATGTGACGATCGTGCAACACCCACCGAAAGCATGCCGCATTCTTGCTGGGGTGAAGCAAGCGGGATAGGGCTGCGTTGATGCCGATGCCGACACCAGCGCGAACGTGAGTGGGGGATTGATCTTCGTCGCCGTGGGGGTGGTGCTTGCGGTCTTCTTCGCGCTGGCAGCGTCAATGCTCGCCGCCGGCCTGCGCGCGCGCTCGGCCGCTGCCGGTCTAGTCGGCACGCATGCGCGGCTGACGTCGTTGCTCGCCTCCGCGCCCGTACAGTCGCTGCTGATCGGTGCCGACGGCAGGGTCGAGGTTGCCGCGCGCGTGGCAGCGTGGCTTAACTGGTCTCATCCGCCGCGCAGCGTTGCGGAGCTTCGCACCGCCGACTGGGGACTAGTGACGGACGACGCATCGGTGTTGTCCCGCGACATCGACGCGCTCCTGCGCGCTGCGCGCCCCTTCACCCGCGTTGTGCGGACCGGCGACGGGGCGCGCGCGCTCAGCGTCATCGGCGAGCGGCGCGGTGACGAGGTGGTGTTGTGGTTCAGCGACGTCACCGCGAGCGAGGAGCAGTTCGCGCGGCTGCGGCAGGACGCGGCGGAGCTGAACGAAGCTTTTGCGGCGCTGAGCGGGCTGATCGAGGCGGCGCCGCTGCCGATGTGGTACCGCGACGCGGACCTGCAACTCGCGATGGTCAACTCGGCCTATGTCACCGCGGTCGAGGCGCGCGATGCGGCAAGCGTGATCGCGCGCGGGCTCGAGCTCACCGAAGGATCGGGGCAGGGCGGGCCGCGCGCGGGTGCGATCGCGGCGCGCGATACCGGGCGACCGCAGCAGCGCGTGCTGCCCGCGACGATCGGCGGCGCGCGCCGCGCGCTCCGACTCCATGACGTGCCGCTGCCTGTCGGCGGGGTCGCCGGCTACGCGATCGACATCGAGGAGCTTGAACAGGCGAATGCGCGCGAGAAGCGCTTCGCCGAGGCGCAGCGCGCGATGCTCGATCGGCTGTCCGCTGGCGTCGTCCAGTTCGGGCGCGACCGGAGCCTCATCTTCTGCAATCAGCCGTTCCGCCGGATGTTCGCGATGCGCCGCGAATGGCTGTCGGATCGCCCCGAGTTCGACCGCGTGCTCGAACGCATGCGCGAGGCCGGGCGCGTGCCCGAGGTGCGCGACTTTCCGGGCTGGAAGGCCGAGCGGCGCGGCTGGTTCCTCGCCGCCGACGGCGCCGCGGAGGAGAATTGGCACCTGCCCGGCGGCACGCATCTGCGCGTGGTCGCGCAGCCGCTGCCCGACGGCGGACTGTTGCTGATCTTCGAGGATCGCACCGAGCAGGTCCAGCTCGCCAGCGCGCGCGACACGTTGCTGCGCGTTCGCACCGCGACGTTCGACAATCTGTTCGAGGCGCTGGGCGTGTTCGCCGCCGACGGCCGGCTGCAATTGTGGAACAACCGCTTTCGTGCTTTGTGGAATTTCGAGGAGGAGTTCCTCGCCGGCCACCCGCGCGTCGATGCGATCGCGGAGCGGCTGGCGCCGCAACTCGCCAACCAGGCGCGCGCCGCGCTCGTCTCTGAACTCGTCCGCTACGCGACGATCGAGCGCAAGCAGCGCGGCGGTCGCGTCGCGCTCGCCGACGGGCGTCATTTCGAGTTCGCGGCGGTGCCGTTGCCCGACGGCAACGCGCTGGTGACGATGCTCGACATCTCCGACAGCCGCCGGATCGAGCAGGCGCTGCGCGACCGCAACGAGGCGCTGGAGGCCGCGGACCGGGTCAAGACGGCGTTCGTCGCCAACATGAGCTACGAACTGCGCACGCCGCTAACCTCGATCAGCGGGTTCGCCGAGATGCTGCACGGTGGCTATGCCGGAACGCTGTCGGGCGAGGCGATTGCGTACGTCGATGCGATCCTCGACTCGGTCGAGCGGCTGGGCGTGTTGATCGACGACGTGCTCGACCTGACGCAGGCGGACAGTGCGACGCTGGAGCGCGAGGATATCGAACTCGGCGCGGTGGTGCGCGCCGCGGCGGATGCGCTGACCGCGTCGGCCAGGCGGCACCGAATCGAATTCGTGGTCGAGGTGCAGCGCACCGCCGGGCGCATCCATGCCGATCGACGCCGCATCCGCGAGGCGGTTGAGCATCTGCTGCGCCACGCGGTCGGTGCGACCCGCGCGGGCGGGCGCGTGCTGCTCCACGTCGACGGCGACTCGAAGCGCGCGCGGATCGTCGTGTCCGACGACGGGGAGGGCATGACCGTCGAGGAGGCAGCGCGCGCGTTCGACCGCTTCGCCCAGCCCGGGATTACGCCGGGGCAGGAGCGCGCGCTAGGGCTGGGCCTGCCGCTCGCCAAGCAGTTTGTCGAGGCGCACGGGGGCACGGTGTCGCTGGTGAGCGAGCCGGGGCACGGTTCGCTCGTGACGGTCGAATTGCCGCGGCGATGACGGGCACGCTAGTCCTGCCCGACGCGGCCGCGACCGAGGCGCTGGGACGTACGCTCGCGCCGGTGCTGCGCGCGGGCGACGTGGTGCTGTTGTCGGGCGGGCTCGGCATGGGGAAGACGAGTTTCGCACGCGGCGTGCTCGCGGGCCTCGGGCTCGCGGGCGAGGCGCCGAGCCCGACCTTCGCGATCCTGCAACCCTATGCCCCGCCCGAGGTGCGCCTTCCGGTGATGCACGCCGATCTCTACCGGATCGAGGATGCGGGCGAGCTCGAGGAACTGGGACTCGCCGACGCGCTCTACGATTCGGCGCTGCTCGTCGAATGGCCCGAGCGGGTGCCCGCCAGCATCTGGCGCGATCCGCTGCGGCTCGACTTCGCCGTCGCACCGGCGGGCGGGCGCGCCTTGACTTGGCATGCGTCGGCGGCATGGGAGTGGCGATGGGTACCGAGATGACTTCCGGCGCGCCGATGCCCGGCGACATGATCCCGCCGGCACATGCCGCCACGTTCCTCGACACCGCGGGCTGGCACGGCGCCACGATTGCGCCGCTCGCCGGTGATGCGTCGTTCCGGCGCTATTTTCGCGTCGAGGCGGGGGGGCGTCGCGCGGTGCTGATGGATGCGCCGCCGCCGCACGAGGATCCGCGCCCGTTCATCAGCGTCGCGGCGTGGCTAGGGGAGCGCGGGTTCGCCGCGCCCGCGATCCACGCGATCGATCTTGACCGCGGGCTGGTGCTGCTGGAGGATTTCGGCGACGTGCGGATGCGCGAAACGGTCGACGCCGACGCCGACGCGCTGGTGCCGCTCTATTCGTCCGCCGTCGACGTGCTGGTCGCGTTGCACCAGCATCCCGCTGGCGCGTGGCGCGCCTACGACCGCGCGGAATTGCAGCGCGAGGCGGGATTGCTGGTCGACTGGTTCTGTCCGGCGATCGGGCTCGACGTCGACGCGCACGGCTACCGTGCTGCGTGGGACGAGGTGCTGCATCATGCGCTGACCGAGCGGCCGGTGACGGTGCTGCGCGACTATCACGCCGAGAATTTGATGCTGGTGGGGCCCGAGCGCGCGCTCGGACTGCTCGATTTCCAGGACGCGCTCGCGGGGCATCCGGCCTACGATCTCGTGTCGTTGTTGCAGGACGCGCGCCGCGACGTGGAGCCGTCGATCGAGGAGGCGATGCTCGCGCGCTATACTGCCGCAACGGGCGCGGGATCGGCGTTTCTCGATGCCTATCACGTGCTCGGCGCGCAGCGGAACGCGAAGATTGTCGGCATCTTCACGCGGTTGTGGAAGCGCGACGGCAAGCCGCGCTATCCCGCCTTGTGCCCGCGAGTCTGGGCGTATCTGGAACGCGACCTGAGCCATCCCGTGCTCGCCCCCGTCGCACGCTGGTTCGACGCGAACATCCCGCCCGAACTACGCGGCGATCCGATGCTGGTGCGCGGAGCCGCGGCGTGACGCGCCCGCGCTACATCCGTCCGGTGCCCGAAGCCGGGGTCCCGAAGACCGCGATGGTGATGGCGGCGGGTCTGGGCAAGCGGATGCGCCCGTTGACCGCACTTCGCCCGAAGCCGCTGATCACGGTCGCGGGCAAGCCGCTGATCGATCACGTGTTCGACCGGTTGCGCGATGCCGGGGTCGAGCGCGCGGTCGTCAACGTCCATTACCTCGCCGACGCGCTGGAGGCGCATGTCACGCACCGCGTCTCCGGGCTCGACGTCGTCGTGTCCGACGAGCGCGCGCAGTTGCTCGAAACCGGCGGTGGTCTGGTCAAGGCACGCGAGATGCTGGGCGACGCGCCGTTCCTGGTCGTCAACAGCGACAATCTGTGGCTCGACGGGCCGACCGACGCGATCCGGCTGCTCGCGTCGCACTGGGACGACGCGGCGATGGACGCACTTCTGCTGCTGGTGCCCTACGCACGCGCGCACAACCATCGCGGGCAGGGTGACTTCCATATTGATGCCGGGGGTCGGATCACCGGGCGGCGTCGGCCGGGCCGGGTCGCGCCGTTCGTCTATACCGGCGTGCAGATCCTCTCACCGCGCGTCATCGCCGACTGGCCCGAGGGGCCGTTCTCGACCAATTTGTTCTGGGACCGCGCGATCGCCGCGGGGCGCGCGTACGGCGTGGTCCATCAGGGGTTGTGGTTCGACGTCGGCACGCCGGGTGCGATCGCGCGGACCGAAGCGATCCTCGCGGATGGCTGAACGCCGGTGAGCGAGGAGCGGGGGCTCCATCTTTACACGATACCGGCGCACCGGGCGATCGCCGACGCGGCGGTGGCTGGGTTGCTGCGGCGGTTCGGCGACGATCGACTGACGCTCGCACGCGGACTGGTACTGGTGCCCAACAACCGCGCAGGCATCGCGATGACCCGCGCGTTCGTCCGCGCGAGCGGCGGCGCGTTACTGCTGCCGCGGATCGTCAGCCTCGCGGGCGACGACCTGGGCGAGGCATTGGGCGCCGCGCTCGACCCCGCGGGTGTGACGCCGCTGCTGCCGCCCGCGATCGACCCGCTCCAGCGCCGCATGGTGCTCGCGCGCATGGTCGAGGAGGAGCGCGCGCGCACCGGGCAGCCCGTCGATGCGGCGGAGGCGGTGCGGTTGGCGGGCGATCTCGCGCGGACGCTCGACCAGTTGATCGTCGAGGAGGTCGCGCCGGAACGGCTGGCCGAGATCGATCCGGGTGAGGGGCTGACCGAACATTGGCAGCGCGCCCTCGAGCTGTTCCGGATCGTGCTCGATCGCTGGCCGGCGGAGCGTGAACGCCTCGGGCGGATCGAGGCGGGGGTGCGGCGGATCGCGCTGCTCGACGCGCAGGCGGCGCGGTGGCGTGAGCGCCCGCCGGCGGGCTTCGTCTGCGCGATCGGTATCACCGACCCTGCGCCCGCGATCGCGCGGCTGCTGCGCGTCGTGGCGGGATTGCCGCAGGGCATGGTCGCGTTCGCCAACCTCGACACGCGGATGCCCGAGGAGGAGTGGGACGCGCTCGGCCCGCACCTGCCCGATCCGGTGACCGGGCTGCGGCGCCGTTCGATCGAGGTACATCCGCAGTTCCACCTGAAGCTGATCCTCGACCGTATGGGCGTCGGTCGCGGTGAGGTGCGCACCTGGGTCGGCGGCACCGACCATGACGCGAGCGCGGTGCGCGGCCGGGCGATCGCCAACGCGCTGGCCCCGGCCGATTTCACCGGCAAGTGGACCGATCTCGACGCATCCGAGCGGCGGCTGACCGGGGTCGAGTTGGCCGAACTCGCCACCCCGGGTGAGGAAGCGCAGGCAATCGCGCTCGCGATGCGCGAGTGGATCGAGCAGACGGGGCGGACCGCGGCGCTCGTCACTCCCGACCGTGCGCTCGCCCGGCGCGTGGCGGCGCATTGCGCGCGCTGGGGCATCCCGATCGACGACAGCGCTGGGCGCGCGCTGTCGATCCTGCCGCCGGGCACGCTGCTGCTCGCGATCGTCGAGGCGGCGGCGCAGGATTTCGCGCCGATGGCACTGCTGACGCTGCTCAAGCATCCGTTGGTCAGGAGTGGCGAGGCGCGGGGGCGTTGGCTGGAGGGTGTGCGCCGGCTCGACCGTGCGCTCCGCGGACCGCGCCCGGCACCGGGGCTCGCCGGGATCACCGCGCATCTCAACGACGGGCCGGAGCGCGAACGCGACCTGCGCCGCGCCGCGCTTGCATGGTGGGAAGAGGCGCGCGCGCTGCTCGAGCCGGTCGCGGCGGTGTTCGCGAGCGGTACGTCGAGCCTCCCCGAGCTGGTCGCGGGGCTGCGCGTGTCGGCGCAGGCACTCGCGGGCGACGAGGTGTGGCGCGGCCCCGCGGGTCAGTGCGCCGCCGAACTGCTGACCAATTTGGAACGGCAGGCGCCGCTCGGTCCCGCGAATGCCTCCGCGGCAGGGTTCGCGCCGCTGCTGCGCCTATTGATGGACGAGGTCGCGGTCAGGCAGATTCAGGGCGAACACCCGAGGCTGGCGATTTACGGCCTGATCGAGGCGCGGTTGCAGACCGCAGATCTGATGATCCTGGGCGGGTTGAACGAGGGGGTATGGCCCGGCAACCCGCCCCCCGACCCGTGGCTCGCGCCGCGTATCCGCGCCGAGCTGGGCTTGTCGGGGTTGCAGCGCGCGATCGGCACCGCGGCGCACGATTTCGGAAAGGGGCTGGGCGCGCCGCAGGTGTTGATCACGCGCAGCCGGCGCGATGCACGCAGCCCCGCGCTCGCGTCACGTTTCTGGCTGCGGCTGGAGGCGATGGCGGGCACGCGGTTCGTGCGCGCGCACCGGTTGGAGCGGTGGACGCGGTTGCTCGACGACGGCGCGACGCCCGAGCCCGTCGCGCGCCCCGCGCCGGTGCCGCGCGCGGATCTGCGGCCCAAGAGTATCTCGGTCACCGAGGTCGACCGGTTGAAGGCCGATCCGTTCGCCTTCTACGCGCGGCGTATTCTTAAACTGATGCCACTCGACGCGGTCGATGCCGATCCGAGTGCGGCGTGGCGCGGTACCGCGGTCCACGGCGTGCTGGAGGAATGGGCGAAGCACGATGCGTGCGCGCCCGATCGGCTGGTGCCGCGCGCGCTCGAGATGCTCGACGACCCCGCCGCGCACCCGCTGCTACGCGCGCTCTGGCAGCCGCGGCTGATCGCGGGGATCGAGTGGATCGCCGCGACGATGCAGGCGAACCGCGCCGAGGGGCGCGATATTCTTGCGGCGGAAGGTCAAGGCAATACGCAGCTGTCCGGGATCAAGCTGACCGGGCGCTTCGATCGCGTCGACCGCGCCGCGGACGGATCGATCGTGGTGGTCGATTACAAGACCGGCAAGGCGCCGTCGGTCGCGGCGGTACGCGGCGGGTTCAATCTGCAATTGGGGCTGCTCGGTGCGATGGCGGAGGCAGGCGCGTTCGAGGGCGTGTCGGGACGCGCGGGCGGGTTCGAATATTGGTCGCTTGCCAAGGGGCGCGACGGGTTCGGCGCGGTGACCAGCCCGGCAGACCCCGCGGGCAAGAACGGGCGTATCATGACCGACGATTTCACCCGCGCCGCGCGCGACAGCTTCGCTGAGGCCGCGGGGCGTTGGTTGACCGGCGAGGAAGCGTTCGTTGCCAAGCTGCACCCGGAGTTTGCGCCGTTCGCCGAATACGATCAGTTGATGCGCAGCGACGAATGGTATGGCCGTGAACGCTGACGCGCTCGCGCCTTTGCCCGCGCTCCAGGGTGACCAGCAGCGCGCGAGCAACCCCGACGCGCACGTCTGGCTGTCCGCCTCGGCGGGGACTGGCAAGACGCAGGTGCTCGCCGCGCGCGTGTTCCGCCTGCTGCTGGGCGGGACTGATCCCTCGGCGATCCTGTGCCTGACCTTCACCAAGGCGGGCGCGGCGGAGATGACCGCGCGGATCAGCCGCCGGCTCGCCGCCTGGGTGCGGATGGACGACACCGCGTTGTTCTCTGACTTGCGGGCGTTGGGCGAGCCGGGCGATCCGCGGCAGATCGCACGCGCGCGCACCCTGTTCGCCAAGGTGCTCGATGCGCCGGGCGGCGGCTTGCGTATCCTGACGATCCATGGTTTCTGCCAGAGCCTGCTCGCGTCGTTCCCGGTCGAAGCGGGGTTCGTTCCCGGCTTCCGCCCGATCGAGCCGCGCGAGGAAGCTTTGCTCCGGCGGCAGGCATTGTCCGACATGCTGGTTGCCGCCGATCGTGAAGGACGAGACGCGCCGGTCGCGACGATCGGCGCGCTGAGCGTCCGGCTGGGCGAGCAGGGGGCAGAGCAGTTCCTGCACGAGTGCGCGCGTGCCGGGAGCGCGCTCGAAGCGCTGCCGAGTGGGATCGGCGCGTTTATCCGTGGTGCGCTGGGCGTGCCGCTCGGCGATATCGACGCGCACGTGCGCGAGCGGTGCGCGGGGCTGGACGAGCGCGCGATCGGGCGCATTGCGGCGGCGAATGCGGCCTGGGGTACGGCGACTGGGCTCAAGCACGCCGACACGGTCGCGGCTTGGCTCGCCGCTGACGTGGCGGGTCGGGTCGAACAGCTGAGCGCGCTGATGGCGGTGGTCCGCACGGGCACAGGCGAACCCCGCAAGGCGTCGGCGAAGCTGATCGCGGCGGAGGCCGGTTACGTCGCGCTCGCCGACGAGCTCGGCCACGCGTGTGCCGATCTGCTGGGGTTGCAGGTGCGCGCCGCCTACGCCGACCTGCTCGGCTCGGCGCTGGAGGTCGGGCGCGAATATGCGCGCGGCTATGCGGCGGCGAAGCGGCGCGCGGGCGCGGTCGATTTCGACGATTTGATCCGAGCGACGGTAAACCTGCTGAGGCAGGAAGGGATCGGCGAGTGGATCCGCTACAAGCTCGATCAGGTCACCGAGCATGTGCTGGTCGACGAGGCGCAGGACACCAATGTCGCGCAGTGGACGATCATCCGCGCGATGGTGGACGAATATTTCGTCGGACGCGGAGTCTACGCGCCGTCGGTGCGGACGCTGTTCACGGTCGGCGACACCAAGCAGGCGATCTTCGGCTTCCAGGGCACCGACCCGGTCAACTTCATGGCGGCCGAGCGGTATTTCGAGGCGCGCGCGGCGATGGTCGCGGGCGACGATGACATGGAGGCGGGCGAACGCGGACTGCCGTTCGACCGATTGTCGCTGGTCGACTCGTTCCGCTCGACCGCGCCGGTGCTCGAGTTCGTCGACGCCGCGATCGAGCATGTCGGGCCGACGCAGTTCGCGGGCGAAGACATGATCCCGCCGCACGGCAGCCGGATCGCCGGGCCGGGGCAGGTGATGCTGATCCCCGCCATTGCCGCCGGCGCGAGTGAGGCGGAGGAAGGCGGCGAGGAGGGCTGGATCGACGATGCCGTGCGCGCCAATGCGACGCGGATCGCGAAGCTGGTACGTGGCTGGCTGGACGACGGGCTGATGCTGGAGAGCAAGGGCCGCCCACTTCGCCCCGAGGACGTGATGATTCTCGTCAAGCGGCGCGGCGAACTGGCGCAACTGCTCGTCGCCAGGCTCTATGCCGAGGGGGTGCCGGTCGCGGGCGTCGACCGGTTGCGATTAAGCGCGCCGCTGGCGGTGCAGGATCTGCTCGCCGCGATCCGCTTCGTGCTGCAACCCGATGATGATCTAAGCCTCGCCAATCTGCTCGTCTCGCCGCTGATCGGCTGGACGCAGGACGAGCTGCTGGCGCGCGCGGTGCCGCGCAAGGGAGCGCTGTGGCGGCACCTGACCAAGACGGTGCCGTCGCTGCTCGGCGACCTCGAGCTGATGCTGGCGCGCGCCGACTTCCGCACGCCGTACCAGTTCCTTGAGATGATCCTGTCGGGGCCGCTGGAGGGGCGGCGCAAGCTGTTGTCGCGACTGGGTGAGGAAGCGCGCGACCCAATCGAGGAACTGCTCAACGCCGCGCTCGATTTCGAGACCACGACCACGCCGTCGCTGCAACGCTTCCTCGACTGGTTCGAGCGCGACGAGGTGGAGATCGTGCGCGACGCCGCCGCGCCGCTCGACGCGGTGCGCGTGATGACCGCGCATGGCGCGAAGGGATTGCAGGCGCCGCTCGTCATTCTGGCGGACGCGACCGCCGATCCCGATTCGTCCCCGCGCTCGACCGTGATGTGGCAGCCCGGCGGGCTCGACGAGCCGATCCCGGTGTTCCGCCCGCGCAAAGGAGAGCGCGCGGGCGAGATCGACGCGGCGCTGGCCGAGACCGAGCGGCGCGAGCGCGAGGAGCATTGGCGGCTGTTCTACGTCGCGGCGACGCGCGCGGAGGAACGGCTGGTGGTGACCGGTTCCCTCAGTGCGAAGTGGAAGGGCGAGGCCCCGCCCGCGAGCTGGTACGCCGTGACCGAGCGGACGCTCGATGCGCTCGGCGTGGCAAGCGCAGACGGTGAGCCGCGCGTGTTCGCGGGGAGCGAACCCCGCGCGCCCGTGCCGCTCCGTGGCGCGACCACAACCGAAGCGCGTGACGACTTGCCGCTGCCCGCCTGGGCCCGCGAGCTGGCGCCCGAGGAGCAGCGTCCGCCGCGGCCGCTCGCGCCTTCGTCGCTGGGCGAGGATGACGCGGGCGATGCGCCGCCGACGCCCGAGATGCAGGCGGCGGCGGAACGTGGCACGCTGATGCACGCATTGTTCGAGCGATTGCCGGCGGTCGCGCCGGCCGCGCGCGAGGGGGCGGCGGATGCATGGCTCGCCTCGCGTGACGTGCCGGTGGCAGACCGGCCGGCGATCGTCGCGCCGGTGCTGCGCGTTTTGGGCGATCCCGTCTTTGCCGATCTGTTCGGGCCCGAGGCCTTGGTCGAGGCGCCGATCAGCGCGGTGCTGCCGAACGGGCGTGTCGTGTCAGGGACGGCCGACCGATTGCTGATTGGTGATACCTGCGTCCGTGTGATCGATTACAAGACCGGGCGTCAGGTGCCGCGGGACGTAACGCAGGTGCCCGATTATCACCTCAAGCAGATGGCGGCGTATCAGGCCGCGCTGGCGGTCATCTTTCCCGCTCACGCGGTCGAGGTCGCGCTGCTCTATACCGGCGGCCCGGCGCTGATCGCGCTCGACGATGCGGCACTGTCGCGGGGCAAGCGCGGCTTGGCGGCGGCGGAGCAAAGCTTGGTCGCGGATGGTTGAGCGCTGGCCGCGCGCATCCTAGATGCTGCGCAACACAAGGAGTTTGACATGGCTACCAAGAAGATCACCGACGCCAGCTTCCAGAACGACGTGCTGTCGGCCGACAAGCCCGTGCTGGTCGATTTCTGGGCCGAGTGGTGCGGGCCGTGCAAGATGATCGGGCCGAGCCTCGAGGAGCTGTCCGAAGAGCTGGGCGAGCAGGTGACGATCGCCAAGATCAACATCGACGAGAACCCCGACGCCCCCGGCCAGTACGGCGTGCGCGGCATTCCGACGATGATCTTGTTCAAGGGCGGCGTGCCGGCGGCGACCAAGGTCGGCGCAGAACCCAAAGGTCGGATCAAGGCGTGGCTCGAGGGTGAGTTGGCCTGAAGCGTGACGGGGCGGCGCGGCTCACCGCGCCGCTCCCCTGATCGTTAGGTGGGAGCAGCGATCGTGCCGAGAAGTCTAACGCCTTGCTCCCACAGTTCGCGGGAAGCTGCCGCGAGCAAGCCCTTGCCGGTGTCGGTCAGCCGATAAGGGCGACCATCGGGGCGCGCGATATGCCCGCCCGCTTCGGTCAGGAACAGCGCACCCGCGGCGTGATCCCACGGGAAGATGCGTTCGAACCGCGCGATGTCGTGCGTACCATCGACCAGCGCAACATATTGCGCCGCCGCGCAGCGCAGTCCGTAGCGCAGATCGAGCACATTCGCCCCCGCCGCTTCGATCGCGGCGACCTGGTCGGGTGCGAACCAGTAGTTCGAATAGGTGGCGACCGGCATGCGGTTCGGGGTCGGCTCGACGGTCACGCGCGTCCCGTCGATGAACGCGCCCGCGCCGCGTCGGGCATGGCATAACCGCTTGCCGACGGGGTCGTAGATCCAGCCGCGCTGTGTCTCGCCGTTCTCGACCAGCCCGACCATCATGCCAAACGGCTCGCGTCCCGCGGCGAAATTGTTGGTGCCATCGAGCGGGTCGACCAGCCAGACGCGGCCATCGGGTACGGTGTCGATCAGCGACGGGTCGGCCGAGGCCGCTTCCTCACCGACGACGCGCGCGTGCGCGTCGAGCCGCAGCAATTCGGTGGTGATGATCGCCTCGCTCTCGCGGTCGGCGATCGTCACCCAGTCGCCCGGCGTCTTCTCGGCGGCGTCGTCGGCGCTCAGGTGGCCGAAGCGAGGCAGGATGACCTCGGCCGCGACGCGTTCGAGCAGCGCGAGGATGGTTTGATCGAGCGCGTCCATTGGCGGGTCAGCTACGATAATCGGCGTTGATGCTGATGTAGCCGTGCGTCAAATCGCAGGTCCACACGCGCGCGCTGCCGTTGTCGAGCCCCAGGTCGACGCCGATCTCAATCTCCTGACCTTTTAGGTGCGCCGCCACCGGTGCTTCGTCATAGCCATCGACCGCGACGCCGCCACTCGCCACCTGCGTCGCGCCGAACCGGATCGCCAACCGGTCACGCTCGGCGGGCTCGCCGGCCTTGCCGACCGCCATGACGATGCGGCCCCAATTGGCGTCCTCGCCCGCGATCGCGGTCTTGACGAGGGGGGAGTTGGCAATGCTCATCGCAATGCGGTGCGCCGAAGCGTCGCTTTCCGCGCCCTCGACGGTGATCTCGATCAGCTTCGATGCGCCTTCGCCATCGCGGACGACCAACAGTGCGAGCTGGCGGCACACGTCGGCGAGCGCGGCGCGGAAGGCGTCGGCGCCCGCGTCATCGTCGCTGGCGAGCGTCGTGTTGCCCGCAGCGCCGGTCGCGAAGGCGAGCACGGTGTCGCTGGTCGAGGTGTCGCCGTCGACCGTGATGCAGGAAAAGGTGCGCTCGTTCGCGGCCGACAAAGCGGCCTGCAGATAGCCGGGTGCGACCGCGGCGTCGGTAAAGATGAAGCCGAGCATCGTCGCCATGTCGGGTGCGATCATCCCCGACCCCTTGATGATCGCGGCAATCGTGATCGTGCGGCCGTCGATCACCGCAGTCGCGCTCGCGCCTTTGGCATAGGTGTCGGTAGTGGCAATCGCGTCGGCGGCGTCGCGCCAGCCGGTCGGCTGTGCGGCAAAGGCGGCGTCGAGCCCGGCCTCTGCCTTCTCGATCGGCAGCGGCACGCCGATGACGCCGGTCGAGGCAACGAACACGTCCGACGGATTGCAACCGAGCTGACCGGCAGTGCGCGCAGCGATCGCCTCGACCGCTGCGCGGCCGCGGTTGCCGGTGAAGGCGTTGGAGTTACCCGCGTTGACGACCAGCGCGCGCGCTTCGCCCATCACCAGTGCGCGACGGCACCATTCGACCTCGGGCGAGGGGCATTTCGACTGCGTCAGTACGCCCGCGACCGCGGTGCCGGGCGCGAGCTCGACGAAGGTCAGGTCGGCACGGTCCCACGCCTTGTAGTGCGCGCGGGCGGTGCGGATCGTCACGCCGCTGATGGCGGGCATTTCGGGGAAGGGTAGCGCGAGCGGCGAAGCGGTGGTGGACTGCGACATGCGTGCGCCATAGGCTGCGTGCGTGTCAGTTGGTAGGGCGATTGATGGACGACCTGGAGGATCTGGCACGGCGACAGGCGCGCGCGCAGAACGGACTCGACCCCAGCCACACGCGGCCGCAGCCATGGTTCGTCGGCTCGGGCAGGGGGCTGATGTGGTTGATCGTCACGTTGGTCTTGGTGGTGATCGCGATGCGCGGCGTCACGACGCTGTGGCTGGCGGAGGACGCATGGGATTGGTGGACGCATCGCCAAGCGGCGCGGTCTGAAGTGCCGCCGCCAATGATCGCTCCGCCTGCGCGTATCGACCCGGCGCCGCCGACGATCGTGCTGCCGCCACGGGCGAGCAAGGCGAAGGGCAATCCGGCCGCATGGTTCGACGCCGACGCTTATCCACCCGCAGCGATCAGGGCCGGGGAGGAAGGGCGCACCGTCGCGCGGGTGTTGATCGGCACCGACGGGCGGGTAAGCGCTTGCGGCATTGTGACATCGAGCGGTAGCGCGTCGCTCGACACGGCGACGTGCAACATCCTCACGCACCGTGGCTCGTTCGAGCCTGCGCGCGATGCTGCCGGCGTGGCGATCCGTTCCACTTGGCAACTACCAGTGCGGTGGGTGTTACCGCGCGACTGATTACGTCACCCGCACACGACCGGTGGACGCGTGCGTACGGCCGCCTTATGTCCGCACGCGTGAACCTGCTTCTCCTCTTGTCCGCGCTGCTGTCGGCATTGACCGGCATCGGCGGGAGCGCGCGCCAGCCGCAGCTCGCGCAGGCGGTGGCGCAGGAGAAAGTCGCGCGTCCTGCCGCGACGGTGCGCGCAGTGCTGCTGGCTCGGCCGCTGCAGTCGGTGGCGACGCTCGCGTCCGCCGCCATCGCGCCCGTTTCGCGCGCCTGGTCGCTGTTGGCGGCCGAGCCCGCCTTTGCCGGGCGCCGGCGCGAGTAAGCGCCCACGCGGCAACCACTGCCGCCTCCCTGTCGTTTTCCCTTGAGCGCGGGCAGCCCATGGTGGTGCTCGCGCGCGTCCAGATACAGGATCAGCACCATGTTCGGTGGCATCGCCAAATCGCTCTTCGGGTCGTCCAACGACCGTTACGTCAAGTCGCTCAACCCCATTCTCGCCAAAATCGCCTCGTTCGAGCCCGCGTTGCAGGCGATGGACGATCCGACGCTCGCCAACCAGACCGTGCTCTTTCGCGAGCGGCTGGCGAACGGCGAGACGCTCGATCAGCTCTTGCCCGAGGCGTTCGCGACGGTTCGCGAGGCGGCGCGTCGCGTGCTCGGCCAGCGTCACTACGACGTGCAGATGGTCGGTGGCATCGTGCTTCACCGCGGCGAAATCGCCGAGATGCGAACGGGCGAGGGCAAGACGCTGGTCGCGACGCTCGCGACCTATCTGAACGCGCTGCCGGGTGACGGCGTCCACGTCATTACCGTCAACGACTATCTCGCCGCGCGCGACGCCGACTGGATGAGCCGCGTGTACGGCTTCCTCGGCCTCACCACCGGCGTGATCGTGCCGAACCTGTCGGACGAGGAGCGTCGGCAGGCCTATGCCGCCGACATCACCTACGGCACCAACAACGAGTTCGGCTTCGACTATCTGCGCGACAACATGAAGTACGAGCGCAGCAGCATGGTGCAGCGCCCGTTCGCGATGGCGATCGTCGATGAGGTCGATTCGGTTTTGATCGACGAAGCGCGCACGCCGCTGATCATCTCCGGCCCGACCGACGACAAGAGTGAACTCTACATCAGCGTTGACGCGGTGGTGAAGCAGCTCGACGAAGGCGACTATGAAAAGGACGAGAAGCAGAAGACGATCGTCCTGACCGAGGACGGCACCGAGAAGGTCGAGCGCATCCTGGAGAATGCCGGGCTGCTGGAAGGCGCCAATCTCTACGATTTCGAGAATACGCAGGTCGTCCATCACCTGAACCAGGCACTGCGCGCGAACGTCATGTTCAAGCGTGACGTCGATTATCTGGTCAAGGACGGCAAGGTCATCATCATCGACGAATTCACCGGCCGCATGATGGACGGACGCCGCTGGTCCGACGGCCTGCACCAGGCGGTCGAGGCGAAGGAGGGCGTCCAGATCGAGCCCGAGAACCAGACGATGGCCTCGATCACGTTCCAGAACTATTTCCGCATGTACCCCAAGCTTTCGGGGATGACCGGCACCGCCTCGACCGAGGCGGCCGAGTTCTTCGACATCTACAAGATGAACGTCGTCACCATCCCGACCAACCGGCCAATCAACCGTGTCGACGAGGAGGACGAGTTCTACAAAGACACGCACGACAAGTTCCGTGCGATCGCCAAGAAGATCCGCGAACATGCTAGCAAGGGCCAGCCGGTGCTGGTCGGCACCGTGTCGATCGAGAAGTCCGAGCTGCTCAGCGAATTCTTGACACAGGAAGGGGTCGATCACTCGGTCCTGAACGCGCGGTATCACGAATCCGAGGCGCATATCGTCGCGCAGGCTGGCCGCCTGAGTGCGGTGACGATCGCGACCAACATGGCGGGCCGCGGTACCGACATTCAGCTCGGCGGTAATCTGGAATTCCGCGTCGAGGACGAGCTCGCCGGTATGGCCGAGGGGCCAGAGCGCGAGGCGGTGATCGAGCAGATCCGGCAGGAGATCGCGGCGGAGAAGGCGCGCGTGCTCGAGGCCGGCGGGCTGTTCGTTCTCGGTACCGAGCGGCACGAGAGCCGGCGCATCGATAATCAGTTGCGGGGCCGTTCGGGACGTCAGGGAGACCCCGGGCTCAGCCGTTTCTACCTGAGCCTCGAGGACGATCTGCTGCGCATCTTCGGGCCGGATACGTTGTTCGCGCGCATGATGCGCTCGAACCTCGAGGACGGCGAGGCGATCGGGTCGAAG
This sequence comes from Sphingomonas citricola, assembly GCF_019429535.1. Classification (GTDB taxonomy): domain Bacteria; phylum Pseudomonadota; class Alphaproteobacteria; order Sphingomonadales; family Sphingomonadaceae; genus Sphingomonas; species Sphingomonas citricola. The sequence continues at coordinate 521,892 of NZ_JAHXZM010000001.1, forward strand.
TGGCTGACCAAGGCGATCGAGACCGCGCAGAAGAAGGTCGAGGCGCGCAACTACGACGTGCGCAAGCAGGTCGTCGAATACGACGACGTGATGAACGACCAGCGCAAGGTGATCTACGAGCAGCGCGCCGACATCATGGACGCCGATACGGTCGGTGATGTCGTCGAGGACATGCGCGCGGAGACGGTCAACGCGATCGTCGGCGACGCGTGCCCGCCCAACTCCTATCCCGAGCAATGGGATATCGAGGGGATGAAGACGCAGCTCGCCGAGGTGCTCAACATTCAGCCGCCGGTCGATGAATGGCTGAAGGAAGAGGCGATCGACCCTGAGATCGTGACCGAGCGCGTGCAGGCGGAAGCCGACGCGATGGTCGCGGCGAAGGCGGCCGACCTAGAGCCGGAGACGTGGACGCAGGTCGAAAAGTCGATCCTGCTCCAGAACCTCGACCATCACTGGAAGGAGCATCTGGCGACGCTCGACGCGCTGCGTCAGGTCGTCCACCTGCGCGCCTATGCGCAGAAGACGCCGATCAACGAGTATAAGCAGGAAGCCTTCTCGCTGTTCCAGCGCATGCTCGACAGCATCCGCGTCGACGTTACCCGGACAATCGCGCAGGCGCAGTTCCGCATGGAGCCGCTGCCCGAACTTCCCGAGCTGCCCGATTTCATCACGACTCACTTCGACCCGTTTACCGGCGAGGACAATTCCGCCGACGTCGATGCGGGCACGCTGGGGCTGATCCAGACACAGCTGCCGCCGATGCAGATGGTCCAGCCCAATCCGGTCGACGTGGGGGACGATCCCGCCGCGTGGGAAGGGCAGGTCAGTCGCAATGCGCCGTGTCCGTGCGGATCGGGGCGCAAATACAAGCATTGCCACGGCGCGGTCTGATGCTTCGCGTCTGAGGGAAGCGGCCCGCGGAGTCGTTCGCGGGCTGCCTCGTCTGCGTGGCGAGTGGCCCACCACGTCTGCGATATCCAAAGAAAAAGGCTCCCTGCCATGTGGCAGAGAGCCTTTTCACCATCAGCGCGATGCGATCAGCGCGCCTGTGGCAGCTTGATCGTCGGACCGAGTGTCTCGATGACCTGGCGCGCGTCGAACGCGCGAACGTTGCCGGGCTCTGGTCGACCGCGGAACATTACGATCTCGGCGCTCGCTTCATAGCGATCGACGGTACGGATATCCGCGCCGCCACCCCAGCCGCCCCAGCCGTTGCCCCAGAACGGATCCCAGGACCGATAACCGAAGCTGCCGTAGAAGCCCCAGCGCGGACCCCATAGCCCGCTGTACGGGCCGAAGCCCGGACCCCAGGCGCCCGGGGTCGAATAGGTGCGCGCCTGACGATCGGTGTCACGATCGGCCATCACGAAATAGTCGTATCCGTTCTGCGTCGTCAGTTCGGCCGCGCGGAATAGCAGATAACGCTCGACCACGTCGCGATCGGTGATCGAATTGCCCGCAAACGTCACGCGGAAGCGGTTCGGGGTGATTCGCGTGTCACTGTATCCGGTGCGATAAAAGCCCGATCCGGTCGCGGGACGATAGGCGGTTTCGGTCGCGCAACCCGCGACGACGGTCGTGCTCGCTGCCAGCGCAACCACCAGCGCCGTGCGACTCAATCTCCTCATCATCTCACACATCTCCGCTCACGCCCGGCCGGGGGCGCGATGAGCGCCGTTTAGCCGACCCGAGTGGAACGTGCGATGAACGGATTGGCTCCGCGCGAGCGAAAGCCCCTATAGGACCTGATTTTGCTCAGCTTTTGCCGTCGCGGCGGGTTTCGCGAACATGGCCAGAGCAACCGGTACCGCAACGAACGACGCGGCAACCAGCCCCATCACGACCTCGATCATCAGCATTCTTCATCCTCACCCTAATTGTATTTTTATGTGTCACGGCGGAGTGTGGCGGGAACACAACAAACAGGCAAGAAAAAGCTGCATCGCGAGAAAACAACCCGGAACAGGGGCACGGATTGCGACTTGCGCCGTTATCGATTGGGCGACACGTACGTGTCGTCGGGACCGTCAGTAGTGTAACCACGCAGCCGGGCCGATCATCGAAGGAGAATTGACCATGCTGAAGAAGTTCCTTGCCGCTGCCGCCGTCGCGTCGCTGTCCGTCTCGCCGGCGCTCGCCGCGACCTCGAACCCCGCCGCCAGCCTGTCGGTCGCCAAGAGCGTCCGCGCAAGCACGCCGTCGGCGAAGCAGAGCGAACTGGGCGGTGGTTTCGGTTTCGTCGGCCTCGCGATCCTCGCGGGCATCGTCGCGATCGGCGTGATCGCCATCGTGAACAACGACAACTCGGACAGCAACTGAGCTGTCGCGCCCGGTGCCTCGCGCACCGGGCGTCTTCGGGCGCGGCAATCGCGCAGTAGGTTTTTGGAATATCGACGCGCCGATGGGCGCCGACACTTTCACGCATGCGCGCGAGTGGTTTAGATAGGGCCGCACGCGTATCGCCGCGACCCAAATCTCAATGTCGGATGTCCGCAGCGCTGCCGCATCAAAGCGGGGAAAATGGCTCCCTGAGTAGGATTCGAACCTACGGCCGCTCGATTAACAGTCGAGCCGAAATCGTGCCTTTCCAACGCGTCTTCTAACATATTCCCGTTTTGTCCCCGGCACGCTCCCCCTCGTGGCGGTGGCTGCTGTCATAATAGCCAAATCGGGCGTAGCGTCGCTTGATATGACCGGCTCGCCCCTCACACCGAAAGCGCTCGCCACATGGACCCACGAAGAGGTCGCCGCCGAGTGGAGGCGAAGCGACTGGATGCCGGGAGACCTAACCGCCGACGCGCTTGCGATGGAGATGCAGCGGCGGGGCCTCGACTTCTGATGTACGACGGCACTCAATCCACCGTTGAGCGAGCGCTCGAACTAGCCCGCAGCGGTAGCGTCGGCTCAATGGGCGAGCTGCGCAAGAAGCTCAGCGCAGAACAACATATAGCCGTCGACATCACCCTGTCCGGTCGATCGATCCAGGCGCAGCTAAAGGCGGCGATCGCCGAGGCTCGGAAGCCGGGCTGATGTGCAACCGCGCGAGGCTGTCGTACGAGCCCGAGACGATCCTGACGCATTTCGGCGCGGACTGGCTCGCAGATAAGCCGCGCGACAACCGCTTCGACCCGCGCGAGCTCAGGCCTAAGAGCCGGGCTTATGTGATCCGCGAGCAGGACGGGAAGCGCGGGCTCGACGTCATGGAGTGGGACGTGCTTGGCGGGGGCGCGAGGTGGCCAATGACGAATGTCCGTCAGCTGCACCTGCCGCAGTGGCGCCGGCTGGCGGAAAAGCCGGAGAACCGCTGCCTCGTTCCACTGTCGGAATTCTGCGAGTGGACGCCTGATAAACACGATCTCGGCGACAAGAAGCCACCGTTGAAGGGAGAGATGTGGTTTCAGGTCACCGATCAGCCCCTCTTCGCCGTCGCCGGGTTCTGGCAGCGCACGGCCGAAGGTGCGGGCTTCACGATGGTGACGTGCGATCCGAATGAGCTCGTCGCGCCGATCCATCCGAAGGCGATGATCACGATCCTCGCGCCTGACGATCACGAGCGCTGGCTGCGCGGCGCGTATGACGACGTGATGACCCTACAGCGGCCATATGCAGCTGAGAAGATGACTGCGCGTGGGCCGATCTTTCCGACGCGGCGGACGAAAAATGAATGACCATTTCGGCACATCAACCGAAGTGCTAATCAACATAGGTCGTCGACAGCTTCTGGCCGACCCTTTACGCAGTCACATGCTCTGGCCCAGGTCAGTGTCGTTGGAGTTGCGTTGAATGCTCACAAAGCTGGTGGAAGCCGAGCAATTGATGCAGCGTGCGCTCGCGCTTCTCGACGAAGCTGGCGAGCTTCGCGCTGCCCCGCATCTGGATGTCGCCTTACACGAGTTGGGTCAGGTTTTGCAGGCGTCATCCGGTCGCTCGGGCACTCTCGCCGCTAATTAGAGAAGGGACAGGGTTCCGGCAATTTCATCGCGACGAGCAGCGGTCCTGGCGCCTGCCAGGCTTAGTATCGCCCGCTGCTTACGTTCGCCTTCCACGAGGAATTCAATCTCCTCACTAGCACTCCCACCAGCGTCGAAGACATGTTCGATCATCTTCGACACACGCTGACGATCGCTGACTGCGATCAGCGCCATCAATCTCGTTCCATGCAAGTGCTCAAGCGTCGCTCCGATCATCGCCGCAAACGCTGCGCGTGGCTCAACTAAGGTCGCGCGTTGATTCAAGCGGAACGTGGCTGTCCGGCCGCTAGCCTCGATCGCGTCAACGATCGCTTCTCGACCTAGTTCGCTGTCGAACAGCTCCTCAACGGCAGTAGCATCTCGCGCCACGACCATGCAGCCACCAGGTATCGCGTCGATCGCGATCGTCAGCTCCCGCCCGGGTCGATCCGGTGAAGAGATATGCAGAGTCTCGCTGGTGCCACTCTTAATGACCCGCTTGACCGTGCTGCCAATCAAGGCGCTGCCTCTCCCGGATAGATCGGCCAACGGCCGACCTTCTTTCGCCGACGTAAAGCGCGCTCGCCCAGCGCGATTTACATGTGTGATGATCGCTGAGTGATCCAGCAGAATGACGGCTTCCTCATAGTTGTCGATCAACGCAGCAACCTGTTCCTCAGAACTGACCTCCGGCGTCTCTGTCCGGCTACACAGCGCGTCCATGATCTCAATCGAAAGGAGGACGAGCCTCGGTCGCCCTCGATGCACCACATACACGGGGTGTCGGGAGGCGCGTTCCTGCCACAATCCAAACGCCCTAACGAGTTCGGAGGAGGTCACCTGCTCATTTTCGCTTGCGTATTCCATGTAAGAAACTTCCGTCAAAACGGGTCCGTAAGCGACTACAAAAAATTACATTTACAATTTTATGGTCGTGAGTGAACAAAAAGACGCTAGAGCGTGCGTGTTTGTTAGGTGGGGTAAGGCGATGGCTTCGTACCGCAACGAGATTGACCTGAACGCGATTTCGCGGGTCTTGCGAACCATTGTCAGCGATCAGAACCAAATTGGACCGTCTTCTACGCGATTTATGCACCGGGCGGCGCCGCGTGGTGCGGCAGCGGTTGCTCAACAACATTGGCGTCGGGCAGCCGGGCAGACGTATCCCACGAATGCAAGCGCGCTTGCACGCGCACTGCGGGACACCCGCTTGGAGGCCATGAGGGCGTTTTCGGATGGTCTCATCTGCGACCCCGCCTTCGATATGTTGCTTGAGGTGTTTATTGCCGAGGAAGAGGGTGAGCGTCTGAGCATATCAAAGCTCCTCCGCGCCGCCGCTGTGCCCAGCACCACGATGCTGCGCTGGCTGAAGCGGATGGAGTCAGAGGGTATCCTGGTTCGAAAACCCGATCAGTTCGATGCGCGTCGGTTCTTCATCGGACTAAGCGAAGAGACGCGGAGCAAGATGCACAAGCTCATCGGTAGCGTACCGCTCGCCGTCGCTGACCGTACCTAGCGGACGTCCGGCGCGAGGGATGATCTGTTTCACCGCAGTTCGGCCCACACGGCATATCCCCGGTCGACCAACTTCCGCACCATCCACCTGATTACCAGATACGGGTGCGACCCGATGTCGTCGCGTTTGGTGATGGCGTGCTCCCAGAATTCGAGCATGAGCGCCTCGTCGCGCACGTGCGGGTGCAGCACACGCAGCGCCAGCCGTACCGATTCACGGCTGCTCTCGGGCGGCTTGCGACAGGCTTGCTCGAGCACCTAAAGCGACAGATTGACCGCCAGCATCATCGCGCGCCGCTGGCGGACCTCGGGCATCGACTGACCGAAGGGCAGGGGCAGCACGACGACGTCGCCTCTGACGCAGCTGGGCTTGCGGCAGATTTGATCGTGCTGGATCGCGGCCCACTCCATCGAGCTGCGGCTATGCTTCCGGCTGGCGATCATCTCCTCGCGATCGAGCACCGCGACGTGTCCGCACTTGCGGCATTTCACCTGCACCGCGGCCTCTACCCGGCGTAGGTCATGCAATGTCTTCGGGTGGCCGACCATGCCCCGCTTTGACACGGAACATACGCAGAACAAAAGTCTGGAATTGTAGGATTGGGAGCGGCATCATGAGCGCATGATCGAGTCGCAATCCACCGCTCACGGCGCTGCGAACGGGCGCGCCATCCTCAATCATCACGGGGAGAGCTTCGGCGCTTGGCTCCGTGTTCAGGTCGATCGCGAGGGTCTCGTCGGGCAGCTGGTTGCAGGCGCGAAGGCCGATCGCCGCTTCCCGCGCGATGGCAGCCCGGAGGATGTGCGCCGCCACCTCGCCGCTATGCAGGCCGAAGGCGACCTATTCGAAGCGGTCGACGAGGCCGAGATCGATTGGCGGGCATATTAATGGCGGACGCGCGCGCCGTGGTGCGTGAGCGGGCAGCCGCGCGCGGACTGAGCTTCGCCGCGCTGTCGCGGCTGATCGGACGGCATGATGCGTTCGTGCAGCAGTGGCTCGTGCGCAGGTCGCCGCGGAAGCTCGACGAGGATGACCGCCTGCGGATGGCGATGGCGCTCGACGTCGACGAGGTGTCGCTGGGCGCGCGCATGCCGTGGCGGCCGGTCATATTCGAGTAAGCGCCGACCGAACGCACGAACCGCGATGCGTCATGTTGTTAAAGAAAGGACGGCTGCGACAGTGACTAACGCCGTGATGAGGCTGAACTCAAGTAGCGAAGCGCCAGTGGCGCTCTTTATCAAAAGACTAATTCTTGGCATGGACGCATGCTAGATCAGCATCCTCTAACATGACGATAACTGTGAAATACATGAGCAAGAGCCAAAATGGACACTTGGGAGGCTGCTTGCTTTGCTCTGTGGATGACCGGACGAGTCTAATTGACCAGCTCGCGCGCGATATGTTCGAAAGCCGCCGTGACGGAACGCACGATTACCGCTGGGACGAATGCTCGGGCTACCGCGTGATCTACCGCGAGTTCGCGGGCGTCGTCGCCGACAGCATCGACGCCGATCGGCACGGGCGCTGCCTGCTGTGCACCAGCAATGATCGCGACGGGCTTACGCAAGTGGTTGCGCAGGCGCTGTGGGATAGCCGCTGGGAAGAGGGCGATCTACCGTGGGAGCGGGCGGATCAGTGGCAGGTGAAGTATGCCGAGCTCACAACCGCGGCGTTCGAAGCGCTGAAGGCGCGAACGATTTAGCGCATCAGTGCCATCGCGACCGACGCCCAAAAGGTCAGGCACCCCGCTAGGGCGACCGACAAACCAGCGAGGGCGTAGCGCCCCTTCTCTGTGCTCTCCATTGTAAGAAAGTTAACGACCTTTTTCGCGCCTTCAAGCATCTATTAGTATAGAAATCCCATTGCGCCCCAACCTCCTGCCTTTACGAGCCGGGCCCGCTGAACGCGCGACAGGGTGCCCTGCCGGCGAGACAGTGCGGGGAGCGCCGCAACTGCCACATCGTTGAAGGCAGATTGTGTTGCCCGCGTATCAGGGAGCGTATCTATGTGGTGGATCGAGCTTGCCGCGATCTTAGTCGGTGCCGTGTGGGCTCTTCAGCTTGTGAGCTTCCTAGGCATGCTCGCCTTCGCCTACGCACGCGAATGGCCGTCGATCAGGTCAACCTCGCGGGCAATTACCGTCCGTCACAAGCACGCTCGTCGACGCGCCGCACGCCAGAAACGTGCACGGCAGCGTCAATTTGCGCGTGCGTAGGTTAAGGCGCCGGCTTGTTCGCCTTCTTGATCGACTAGGCAATGCGTCGAGGCCTAGCCCGCGGACACCGCTGCAAATTCGTGGAACGCGCGGAATTGCTCCCGCACACGCGGTGTCATCAGATGCTGCATAAGAATCCAGAAGCCGCGAACCGCCTCCTCGCCAGCCTCGGCATAGGCTCGGTCCATATTGGTCCAGAGGTCGACGGCAATCCGCTTCTCGAGTGTTTCGCCTTCCTCGGTGAGGCGAAGTAGCCGCCGCCGACGATCATTCGGGCAGACATCACGGCTCAGAAGGCCTTTGTCTACGAGGTCTAGAATCGTACGCTGCGCTGATTGCTTAGTGATCTGGAGGATGTCGAGCAGTTCATTCACCATCAGGCCAGGGCGTCGCGCGACGATATATAGGACGCGATGCTCAGCGCGTCCGAGGCCCAGCATTGCTAGCTCATCGTCAGCCCGCTGAAGGTGAGATTTGTGCGCAAGCATCAGAAGGTCCATGCCGCCCCTGACGAACGAATCATCACGAAACTGCTTCTTAGGCGGCACGAATAGATCATCCATGGCTAGGTAATTGCCGCTGGCGAGCGCGCGCGCAATCGATTTCGTGCGAACACGCCGCCCAGATGCACGCGTTATGCAGACGGCGGCTTCTTTGCCTCTTTGATCGCCTGCTTCACGGCAGGAGCCACCGCGATCGAGCGGCAGGGATCACACCTGTACCGATCCGGGAAAAGGTACGGATGAGCGCAACCCGTTCAGCCCGCGCTCTGATATTTGCAGAGCAGCAGACTCGCAGGAGCGACTATGGTGCACGTAAGCTGGATCGTGGCGTGTCTCATGGGCGTGGTGGTGGCCGCGCTTTTAGCGCTGCGGCGGAACATCGCGCGACGCTCTGAGGCCGATCGGGTCGCTCGCCGTTCGCAGCGCCGAAAAATCCGCGCCTGGTTCTGGCACAACTACGTCACGCCCAAGCAGCGACGGCTTACGTACTACCAGGATGATGGATCGGCGTAGAGGCCCAGCGCGGCACCGCTGGCTGTGTACCGTCGGAACTCGCATAGTAGATTTCACTCTCTCGCCGCTGCGTTGGCAGCAGCTTAGTAACTCATCGAAACAGGAGAGAGTCGATGAGCGCGCTTGCGGTTTCAGTGGCGGCGATCGCCGTTGGCAGTCCGACTGCATACGTCGTGCGCGCGTACCGCAAACAGCAAGCGAAGCGTCTGCGTCGACGCGAGCGCCGGAACGCTGCGGCGATAGAGAACGGCAGGAGTTGGGCAAAGCTGATGCGTCGCGATTGACTAAGCGCGCGGCTCGCGACCGGCTTCACCGCGAGAGACGCGTTGTTGATCGTCGGGACGCCGATGTGAGGAAGAGGCCTCGCCGGTCCTATTGCGGCGAGTTAGACAGCCGGCATCGAACGGGAGTCGATGTCATGAGCGCACTTGCCATTTACGCTGCCGGGATCGCGGTCAGCGGTTCGGTCGTGGCCCTGCTGTTAAAGCAGCAACAGCGCGCGCGGCGTCGAGCGACCCGTCGTAAGCAGTGGCTTGCGAAGCAGGCAGAGATCGCCGCAGCGTGGAAGCAGGTGGTGGAGCGGTAATCTCTGCTCTCCTACACCTGAGACGTGGGGGTCATGCAAAGGTTGCCGTGGCAACGACGGCCTGCATGAGCGCGATCGCGGCTATACCGGGGTGCTTGCCGTCGGCAGCGGCAGGCTCGCCGTTGATCGTAATCCACTTGCCGGTAGGTACCGACGCACCGCCCTGCTCCACTGCTGCGGCGACATCGGCGACCGCATCAAAGATGCCACCGGCGCCCGCGCGCATCCACGCATTGAGTGCCTGGCGGGCTGGATCATTGGCGGTTACAGATTGGTCGGCAATGCTGGACGCGCCTGCCGCGGTCGTGCTTGTCGTCTCTGGCGTCGCGGTACATACGATGAGGCGCTTTACGCCCATTCCCCGCAGTCGAGCCGCGAAGGTCGCCAGATTTGCTTGAATGGCGCTCGCGCTATCACCGGCCGACAGGTCATTGCGAGCAAGCGCGATCACCGCCGTCGTAGCATTGCAGGTCGCTAGCGCTGCCATGCGGGTGAACGAGCGCCCGCCGGTCCACAGATTGAGCCGATCGCCAGCCGCTGCCGCCATCACGTACGGGATGCCGCGTTGCGACATGGCACGCGCAAGGTAGCCTTGCGCGCCATTGCTATCGCCCATGTCATACGGGTTAGTGCCGAACGAAGCCGTCACCGTAGCGCCCGTTCCTGATCCGCCCGAGAGGCTGATCGTACCGGATGGGAGCGCTTGGCCGGTCTGCGTTGCTGTACTGGTGTAACCGCCGGCGTCAATAACGCGCAGAGCGGTGATCGCACCCGATGACACGGCGTCCACGATGACCTTTGCGTCAGATCCTGCGGCTACCGCTCCCGGTGTCGCGCCGTTACGGCCAAGCGTGAGGATGTCTGCGACCCTGTAGCCCGATCCGCCCGATTGCAGCGTAACAGAGGACAGGCTGGACGTGCCGGTTTTGCCTTGTCCTATGCTGTCACCAATAATGGCGGCGGTTGGCGTTGGAGCAAGCGGCTGCCCTAGCACGGCCACCGGCGCGAACTGAGAGGCGTTGGCGCTACGCGGCGAAGCGTTTCCGCCAGATGCCGTCCGATCGGTGACTGTCGTGCCGTTCTCCGTCACGACGCCGAGCGACATGGCCATGCTCTGGCCGCTGACCGGGAATACTTGCGAACCGGAACAGGGAAGCCACGCCCACACCACCAGTATCCCGCCGACAGGCACTGTCACCGGGATAGAGTCGGTCAGCAGCGTGCCACGCGCAACCACAGTACCATCGGGAAGCGTCTGAGTGCCGAACGAGCAATCCTGCACCCCGTTGAATGTCACCGGGTAAGTCGTTGGACGCGAACCGGCCGCCCAATTCGCATTTGTTGGCGACGGACGTGAGTTCGTGTTGGCCGTCACGCACACGAAATACGGGTTGCTGCCGTAGGAGCCGCCGCCACCATTGGTCGCATAGTCCATCACCACATCGCCGGGCGCATAGGTCTTGGAAGGGTTCCACCCCTGCCCGACTTCCACGCTGACCTTGAGCGGAAAGCCGGTTGCGAGGGCCGCTTCCGTAGCGCCCGCAACTGCACCGCCGACAAACAACAGGCGCGGATTGGTGCAGCCCTGCGGAATGTAAATGGGAACGCGGAAGCCCGCTTGCTGGCCGGCTGTGATGCCTGCCGATGCCGACGACTGGAATGGGAAATTGGTGCCGATCGAGCACGGTATCGGCAAAGCCTTCCGCGCCACAGGATCAGTCGAGAACGCACTGGGTGGGATCGCAGGAGCAGCCATCAGTTGCCCTCGTAGAAGATGACGCCCGCCGCGGTGGAGCGAGCATAGACGCCGTTTGCATTGGCGAGCGCGAAGGAGCAGGCTTCACCCGGTTGCAGCGGATAGCCAGTGCCGGTGCCGTCCGTAGTCGTGGTTACGCCCGAGGGGCCGATCAGCACAGGCGCGGTGTTGGTGGCAGCGGCCTTGATGACGATGCCGTTGACCAGTGGTACGGACGGAAGCTGCGCCGTGGTGTTGGCGGTAAGCGGCACCTGCCCGGTTACGACACCCGCAGGTATGGGCGTCTGCACCTTGAGCGTGGCACCCAGCGCCGTCAGGATATTTGCGAGCGTCGTGCTCATCGTCGTCTGAGCAGCGCTGGTTGCTGCACCATTCGGCAGTGGGAGGCTCGCAGCACTTACCGCCAGCGTCGTGCCGAGCGCGGCAAGGATGCTGGCGAGCGTGGTGTTGCCCGTGTCCTGCTTACCGCTCGTAGCGGCCCCAAAGGGCAACGGCAGGGCGGCCGCCGAGACCACCAGCGTGCCTGCGAGCAGCGCGCGGACCGCCTCGACCTTCGCGTCCGTCGCCGGCGATGCGATCAGCTTGTCGCGCACCGCAGCGAGCAGCGTCTCGACCCCGTCGAGGTAGCCGCCCTCAGTCGTCAACAGGGTGACGATCTGCGCGAGCGATGCATTGCCCGTCGCCTGACCACCCGCGGTCGCTGGCGCCGCTGGCAGCTTGGCGAGCACATCCTGCAGGGTCTCATCGGTCGCCAAGTCGGCGAAGGCATTGCGCAGCATCAGCGTCCGTCCTCGATCCAGAGAGTGAGATTGCCGCCCGAGGTGTCCCACCAGGCATAGGGGCCGTCGCGATCGGGCTGGGTGTCCTGCACGAAGCTGGTCTGCGCGCTGGCAGCGAGAGCGGCGTTCCACTCGGCGTAGGTTTGCCCGGCAGCCTGCCACGGCGTGATCCCTGGTGCGCCGCGCGGGCTGATCACCAGCCGCCGCGTGTCGTACTCGAACGCGAACCGCGTCACGCTGGCCGCGGAGGCGTCCACCGACACCGGCGCGACGGTCGCGGCCGAGCGCGCGATCGAGAACTGGCCCTCGACCCAGATGTCGCGACCAGCTTCACTGATCTCGGCGATCTCGTGACGAAGTCCGATGCGATTGGTCGCGAACAGCTCGTCGGTCGTGTCGCCGTCAATGGCAAAGCGGATGCAGTGATCATCGCCGACCGACAAGGCGACGCCCGCCGCCGAGAACAGCGGCTCGCGGTCGTTCGCGCGGTACACCGTCCAAGCGAACGTGCGCCCGGTCAGGTCGATCAGGGCGCCGTCATTGTCGAAGGCGATCTCGACCGTCAGCGCCTCGCCAGCGAAGCAGCGCACGTCACCGGTGATCGTGAAGCGAGAGGCGAGGGCGCTCATGCAGGCGTTCCTTCGTGAGCCGGGCAGCGGCTGTTGAGCAGTGACAGCGCCGCCACAGCGCCGACCCGCGCGAGCATCACCTCAGACGGCACCGGTCGGCCCGATGCGCTCCACGCGTCCGCTGCCGCGATCGTGGCGGTGTAGACGGTGCGGCGCAGGTCGGAGCCGGTGCAGATAGGCGTAGGTGTGGTGGCGCAGGCGGGGAGGGTGAGGGCCGCGGCGAGGATGGCAAGGCGGGTCATGCGCCGACCTCGCCGTGGGTGAAGCGGGCGACGTTCGCGAAGTCGCTGCGGTAGAGCGCGGCCTCAGCCGAGCGACGACGCACCAACCCAGCCAGCACCTCGCCCCCAGCGCGTATCCAGCCGCCGAAAGCGCCGGGTGTTGGATTGTCGCCGCCCTTGCCGCCAGCGCCGGCATAGTCGCCCGCCTTGTGCCGCTTGAGCACGTCCGACTGACGAAAGCCCTTCTTCATCCCGGGCAGCCAAAGCAGCGGCCCCATGCCGATGTTGTAGGCGAGCGCCACCATCGCGCCGAACTGCGCGGGCGTGGTCGGGGCGGTGCCGATCGCCTTCCTTGCCGGCTTGGCGAAATCGCGCTCGAGCAGCAGCGCGAACATGTCGTCCGCCTCAACCTGCGTGATCCTGTCGCCCAAGCGGACGCGCCGGCCATCGGGATAGTAAGTCATCCCGCGCCCGATCGTCGGCACGCGCACCGAATCGAGATAGGCGGAAAGCTCGCAACTCTCGAAGTGGTCAAGCAGGGCGAGCGCCATCGGGCCGACCCGCAGGCTGGCGTTTCCTTCCAACATCGATTGTGTCCTTGAGTTGCTGTGGCCGTTGGCGGATGATCGGGGCTCAGCAAGTGAGCATTCTCCGGAGCGCCCTGTCGAAAGACGGGGCGCTTTCGCATTCAGGCAGGTGCTTCTTCCGTCACCGACACCGGATCGCCTGGCCGCCCGCTCGGGCCATCTGCAGGCTGCGCGCCCGCCAGCTGCGCGGACTGCTGCTTGATTGTGGTGGCGTCCTCAACCGACCGCGCGGCATCGATCGCCTTGGTGACCGCGTTGCCGGTGATCGGCAGCAAGCCGCCAAACAGCGCGTCAACGAGCCGCTGGCTGGACTCCGGTACGGCATGGAAGATTACAGCGAAGCCGAGCGCAACCGTGGACACGATCAGCATGGCAGCGAGGGCGTAGCGCCAGTGGCGATCGGCGTCGGTCATGCGGCTGGCTCCTGCTTGGGTGTCGGCTCTGCGCGCGCGATCGCTGCGGCCTGGATGGTTGCCTTCTCCAGCGCTTCTTCGGACCGCTGCCGATCGCGCATCGCCTTGATGGCGTTGACCGCGCGCTTCACCTTGGGCGGCAGGTCGTCGTCGTCGAGCACCAGCAGCAGAGCCTCGATGCACTGGTCGCTGTTGGTCAGCCGGTGACGCATGATCGACATGGTCGCTTCGTGCTGGGTCCGTTCTTCCTCAAGCCGTCGCTCCAGCCGCTCGACGCGCGCGATCAGGTCGTCGCGCAGCTTCTCCTCGGCGGCCTTCTCCAGCTCACGCATGCGCGGGCGCAGCTTCACCCAGGCGGTGAGGATGCCACCGATGCCGAGCAGGTTGAGGAAGCCGAACACCGCGCCCCATCCGAAGGGCAGGCCGGCAACGTCAGGACTGGGCGCGGGCATCACCGATCGCTCCACTGATAGGAGATCGTCAGCGCCGACATGACAAGCGCGAGCGCAACCGCGGTCGAATGACTGATGAGCGGTGACAGCTTGGCCAAGAAGGTCAGGCGATTGACCACGAGGAGGAAGACGACACCCCAGATCGGATCGAGCGACCGCGCGCGCCGGCGCACCAAGCGCCAGACAGCAGGAGCGAGGCACGCGAGGCAGAACAGCCACGCGCCGACGCTGATTGGCAGCGGTACGTCCATGGTTGGAACTCCGGGGGAATAGCGGGGAGGGTGGTGCTCAAGGCACGCAGCGGGTACCGCGGCGCGATGCATCGAGACCGGATCAACAACGCCGTTCTGGTCGTCGCTTTCGGGCTGTTCGGGGTCGCCTGCCGCTTCGTGCTTCAGGCAACCGAAACCAGACTGCAGATCGTAGCCGTGTGTGTGCTGGCGATCGCCGTCGATCGGCTCGCCAAACCGATGATGCGCCTGCGGCCAAGTCGAACATGGTGCGCCGCTGCCGCTGCGGCTGGCACAGCAGGCATGCTGATCGTTCGCTGGAACCTAGAAGGGCTATGCCCTCACAATCCTCTTCCGCATTGTCTGCCGTGGGGCTGACAGGATGAAGTGCGGAACCAAGCTGCTACCCGAGGCGGTTGAATCGCTCTCCGCGTAACCCGCGTGTATTTGGGGATGGAGCGATGTGGTGGATTTCAATGGCAGCCTGGGCGCTTTTCGTAGCCTGGCTGACGCAGGTAGTTTTGTTCGTCGGCATGTTGGCCGTTGGCGCAATGCGCGGAAAGACCCGGCCACGGGCACGTCCGCATACCGTAGCGGTCAGGCAGCGCCGCCGCCGCATGGAGCAGGCAAGACGGCGGCGGTCAGCGCAAAGACGGCGTGCTCGAGTATAGCATCCATTAATGGGCTCAGGCATGGTCGGCCCGCGCGCTGACCTTCCTTGGGATGATCTTCGCGAAGTCGGCCGCGCGTCCCACTACGGACAGAAAGCGCGCGGCCGGCGATCATAACCTCGCCAGAAGCGTTATCGCCACGTTACGTTGGGAGAGATCAGTTGCCGGCAGTGTTCATGGTGGTCAGCGCGGTCGTTGCGCTCGGTGTGGCCGCGGTCTTCTCTCGGAGCAAACGCGATTAAGTATTGTGCCGTAGGCGGCAGGTCGGTTCACGCAGGCTTCCAACTCCAATCGACCCCCGCGGCCGCCGCGCGCTTCGCAGAAGCGGTAGTCGCCGCCTTTACAGCATCGATGCCAGCGCGAGCGATCGCTTCGACGCGCGCCACCTCGTAGTTCGACGAGGCGGCACCTGCTGAAAACCGTGCAATCGCCAGGGCGATACTCGTTTCGCCGCGCTTCTCCGCGCTCATCATGGCGAAGTAGAACTTCTGCTTGCGCGCGGTCAGCGGCAGGAGGTTGAAGGCTGCGATCAACTGCGTGGTGGTCGCGCCAGCCGCGCCGAGCCCCGACCAGGCGAGCACCTCGGCCTGCTGCATCGCGTAAACCGCCTTCTTCGCGCCGCCCGCGGTCATCGCCGTCATCTGCCGCACCTCGCGCTCGGCGTTGATCTGGTCGATCAGCATCGCCTGCACCTGGGCCGCACTCTCCAACATCTGCCGCTTGGCCGTGCTCCACTCCCACAAGGCGGCGTCATAGCCAGCGGGAAGGGAGACCGACCCTAGCTTGGGATCGCCGGATTTCGGCGCCGCGCTCTTGGCCGCTAGGTATTGCAGGGCTCCATCCGCCTTAGCGAACACCGCGATTTCTGACGTCACGGTCACGAGGTGAGCTCCAGCGCGACGATGCCGTTGATCGACGCCGCGGGCGCGCCGCTCGACCGGAAGTCGGCCCGGTACTCGATCTGCTTGTCGGGCGATGGGCTGGTGAAGGTGAAGCTCGCCGCGACCTGCCCCGGCGAGGCGTCGACCTCGGGCTCGCTCGGATTGCTGCTGCTGTTGACCGAGCGCGCGGTAGAGCCCTGCACCTCACCGAGGTAGTTGAGCGGGCCGTTGTCGGTCGCATTGCGCCAGTACAGCGTCAGGACGCCGACAGCAGTCGTGGTATGGTTGGCGCCAGGCTGTGGTGCGTAATACGTCGCGCTGCCCGCGACCGTGACGGTGCGGCCCTGTGGCACCGTGGTGTTACCACCGCCCGAGGCCGTGTTGCTCTCGCCTGAGAAGTTCGCGGCCGACCGGAAGGCCGCGCTGCCGTCCCGTACCCTCTTCACCGTGATCACGCGGGAATACGCGACGCCTTGGTAGATCGCGTTGACGACGAAGGAGCCGGCGTCGGCCGTGAGGCCAGCGAAATTGAACCGCGCGCCGTCGAGCGTGAGGCTGGCAATATTCTCCTGCACGCCAATCGAATAGGTCACGCCGTCGGTGACGGCCCCGCCGCCCTTGGTCAGCCGGATGACGCCAGTGCCACCCGTCCACGACGGCTTGGGCGTCCCGTTCGAATAGCTTTCGATGACGAATACCGGAACGTCACTGTCGGCGATGAAACCGTCGGTGCCGTCCTCACCCTTCACGCCCTCGTATTCGCCGGTCGTAACGGGCCCGAGGATCAGCCGCTCGCTGAGCGCGCCACGGATCCGGTAGCGGACGCCGACCTCGTATTGCGTGTCGCTCGTGACGCTGGTGATTTCCTTGCGCGTCAAAGTCGCGGGCTCGAAGCTCGATCCCAGCCAGTTCACGTCCGGTGCGGCGCCTGCGATGAACGGACGATAGTCGAACACCTCGTCCGCGGTGAGGCTAATCGGACTCCCGATCACGACCAGCGCGGGGATTGCAACGCCATTCGCCATCAGGCGCGCGCCGACCGCGCTCCAGTCGTTGGCGGAAGGTGCCGTGCGATCGATGCCAGGATTGCTCAGGTCGGGCGTCGGGGGCGGGGTGCCGGTCTTTCCGAGCGCATAGTCGTGCTTTGCGCGATCCTCGGTGCGGCAGGTGAAGGTCACGCCCATCGTGCCGACGTCGATCTCGCGCTCGCGCACGATGACCTCGCGACCGATCAAATTGGCCTCGGGCATGTCGAGCGTCAGGCAGTCGCCGGGTCGGTAGCCGAGCGCGTACGCCTTCGCCGGCACGATGATGCCGTCGAGCTCGCGCGCGTTCAGCATGTCGTACATCGCCAGCATCGCGCCCTGGTCGGCGTCCTGCACGAGCGGGTAGGTGATCTCCTTCGATCGCCGGCCGCCGTCGAGCGTCACGTAGTCGGTGACGCTTACCGGCTCGAGCGGCACCATCTCCCAGCCGTGGCTCTCCAGCCGGACCTTCGGCACGATGGTGTTCCTGCGCAGCCGCTTCGACACCGCCGCGGGAACGTCGAGGTCACCGCACACATCCGCGCTGGTCAGCGTGCCGATCGAGACGCGTGGCGCGGAATAGACCACCGACAGCTGCGCGCCGATCGTCAGCGGCTCGGCCGAGCCCGCCTGGCAAATCATCTTCAGGATGTCGTACGCGTCGTCGCTATCAGTGTAGACCTGACCGCCGACCTTCCAACCGTTCGCATCACACACGTTCGACCATTCGACGAACGGCTGCAAATCGATGCCGCTCGCGCGCATCTCGCCGCCCGCCATGCGCACGCCGTTCTGATACCGACCATACGCCCAGGTGACCGCGTGCGGACCCGGGTTCTCGCTGTAGACGTAGGAGGTCTCGTCACCCAGACGGCAGGAACCGGAGCCGCCAGGGTAGGTGCTGTCCTGTCGCGCGTCGTAGACGAACATGCCCTCGACCACGCGGCCACGCTGCGGGACGCCGTTCGGGTATTTGATGCCCTTGCTGTCGAAGTCGAGACTCCAGAAATCCGCAGCGAGACCAGACAGCTTCGACGATGCCGACCAGCCGGGGATAGGACCAAACGGGGGCTGGAGCGCCGCGGGCTCCGGGCACGCGCCGAGCTGCGTCTGCAACCACATGTTGCCCGCATAGAAGCCGGTCGCAACCCCGCCTGGGGTGAAGCTGACGGTCGTGGTCTTGTCGACGACCAGCGGACCGACAGACTTGACCGGGCCGAGCGACAGGACGGTTACCCAGCTCTCCAGCTGGTTCTTCATCTTGCCGGTCGGGTTTTCGCTTACCTGCCGGTGCACGACGTTGCCGCCGACACTGGTGCGGCCGAACACGACGGGGATGCCGGCTTCCTTGTCGATCTTGAACGACGTGGCGTTTCCGCCGACGGTGCCGCGGGGGGCGGTGGCAGCTGTGACCAGCGACAGGGCACCCGACGCCGCGCCGGCTATCGCGCCAAACGACGCGATCGAGGCCGTCGAGATGCCCGCGACCGTTCCGGTAGCCCCAACTGCTGCGGCACCAAGCGCTCCCGCGCCAGCAAGCGCGCCGACGCCGGTCGCGACCAGAGCAGCGGCACCAACGACGAACGCGGCGGTGCGAAGAGCTTTCGCCATCGATTAGCCCTCCTCAGCGAGCGTACGGCACACGCCACGCTGCAGCGTATTCGACTGGCTGGATCACCGATGCTTCCGCAAAATCATCAACGAAGCCGAGCGCACGCCCGTTCGTCAGCACCACGACGAGACATCCGATCGACGACGCCGTCGGCAGCGCCAGCACGTCGCCGACCAGCGCCGCGGCCGGCGCGATCCGCTCGAACCCCATGCCGTCCATCGCTTCTAGCAGGTCAGCAAAGCCGCGATCCTTTAACGCCTTCATCGCGGTGCGTGGGCTGGCATAGCTGCCCGAGGCGGGAAGCTTCACTCGGTGACCCATCCGCCGCAGGTGCGCGGCAGCGATCCGCGCGCAGTCGTTGCGACCAAGCCGGAACGGCTTGCCTTTCACCGCGTCAAGCGTGGCCTGCGTCGCGTCGCGGCGTCTGATCAGCTCGCTCATTGCTGCACCGTCCTACCGTAAAGCCCGGTCCCGCCACCGCCGCCAGTGCCATAGGTGACACCCGACGGCACTTTCTCGACGCCCCAATATGACGTCTTGTCGATGCCGCTCATGTTCGCGAGCCCGGTTTCGCCCGGCCATACCATCTGGTGCCAAGCGTCCGACAGGCGCGCGCCGATCTCACCGTCATGGAAGCATTCGAGCGCGGACACGCAGCGGAATTCGACCGTGCGCGCGCCCTTGCCGACACGCAGCCGCGGCACGTCGACCTCGCCCGCAAACATCTGGATGGGCTCGGGCAGCAGCAGCCCGGTGTCGCGGTCGATCAGGCCCAGATAGCCCGCCACCTCACCGCCCTGCACGTTGGCGCGGGTAAGCAGATCAACAGCGACTTCATCAGGCGGCGCGAAGGTGAGGGGCCAGTCGGGTGCTTCGTCAGCGACGCCGTCACGCAGATTGCCGGCTGACACCAGCACCCCGAACCGCGCATCTTTGCCGCGGTACGCCTGCCCCTTCCACATGACCTCGCCCGATCCGACAAGATGCCGGAGCGACCAGTCCGGCATAGTGATCTCGATAAGCGGCGCCAGCGGATAGCGCCCGGTGCGTAGCGCTGCCGCCATCTGCGGAGAGAGGCGATAGCTCATGCGCGCTCCGCGATCGTGAAGCTGATCGGGTCGATGCGGTTGCGGGTGCGCTTGCCGCCCGCGAAGCCCGACAGCTTGCCCTCAATCTTCGGCTCGACGAGCTCGACCACCTCGGCGTCAATTGTAAGAAACCGCAGCATCGGCCAGACGAGGATCGATGCCTTGCCATCGGCGCCGACTGTGGCGCCGGATACGACCTGGTGCAGGTAGCGAGTGCCGGCGTGAATGATCGACAGCATGGCCGACACGGGGATGACAGCGCCCGCAGCCAGTCCGCGCAGCTTCAACGTCGTGCCGCCTTGGCTCGCACCGTCGATTCGTCCGTCACCAGTGGCGAGCGGCGCCGCAAGGAACGGCTGCCCGATGATCATCAGCGCGTCTTCGGTTGTCGCGCGCGTCACGGCCGCCACCATCTCCTGACTGGGCAAATCAAGCTGCAGCTGCGCAGTGCTGACGTCATACGCCCAGCGATCGCCCATGCGCGGGATCGGCAGCGTGGGTCCGCCAAGTGTGCCTTCCTGATCGCCGCTAAACAGCTGCGGGCGGAGCTGCGCGCTGGTGACGCGGAACGCCGGAACGACGATGCTCACCAGCGGCGTCCCAGCCGCCGCGCCGACGTGGCGCGCGTTTCCGCTTGGCTGAGCGCAACCGATCCTGCGACTGCGCGCGTTCCTACCGCTTCCGCATGAGCCTGCGCGACCGGAGAGGCGACTTCACGCACGCGCACGTCGAAGTAATCGGACGGCACTACCTCAACTTGCATCCGGCGCTCATTGTCGTTGCCGGCCAGCATCCGCCGCGTCTCTGCCGCCGGCGTGACGCGCGACCCACGTGGCAGGCTCACCAATTCCTTGCCGAACTCGCCGACGACAGACATGCCGCCGGGAAAGTATTCGGTGCCGGTCGCGTTGCGCGGGATTGCATCGAGCGCCGAGTTGGCTCCGGCGCGGACGCCGCCCGCATCGACAGCGCCCGACGCGCTACCCGCCAGCCCGAGCAGCTTCAGCAAACCGCCGCCGCCACCCGATTGCCCGACCGTCCACTTCGCGAGCAGATCCGAGAGAACGCGCAGGCCGTCGCGCGGCCAGGGCGAGAACTCTTTGCCGGCGGTGAAGCTGGCGTGTTC
Organism: Sphingomonas citricola; assembly: GCF_019429535.1. GTDB lineage: Bacteria > Pseudomonadota > Alphaproteobacteria > Sphingomonadales > Sphingomonadaceae > Sphingomonas > Sphingomonas citricola. Next base: position 542,648 of record NZ_JAHXZM010000001.1, read on the forward strand.
GTTGTCGACGCCCCACTCGCCACACTTCACGCAGCGGGCGCGGTAGACCTCCCAGCGCGGCCCCTGCCACCAGTCCCATGTCACGCCGACTGGATCAGCGGTCCCTTCGCGCCATGCTGCGTCATAGGTTGCAAGCGGGCTCTGGTGCGTGTCGCAGCAGCGGAACGGCTTCGTCTGATGCCAGCGCGCGGTCTTCAGCGCCGCCAGGCGCTCGGCCTCCGTCCATGCTGCGCCACACGCCTCGCAATGCACCGCCGCGGTCTTCGGCTGGTGCGCGATGACATTGTCGTCCGCGTCCCGCGTCTTGTCCCAGTCGATGTGCGCGAAGAACTCGAGGAACTGACGATGTTGACATTGGGGGCAGGCGACCGTCGCCTGCCGCTGGTCGCCCTCATTGTAGCTGGCCTCGATCGCGCTCTCGCCCTCGATCGTCGGTGAACAGGCCCGGATGGACTGCGCGCCGATGAACGTGCCCATCCGCTCTTCCGCCAAGCCGACCGCGTCACCCTCTCGGGTGGGGACGTACTTGTCGATTTCGTCGCAGAAGACTCGTTTGATCGGCCGTCGAGCGACGTTGTCGGGGCTGCCCGCGCCCTCGATCGCAAGGAAGCCGCCGGGAAACGACTTGTACCGGATCGTCTCGTCGGAGTTGCGCGTCTTCCGCGTGCCGATCAGATCCTTGAGGACCGGCGTCGCCTTGATGAGCGGGGTGATGCGCTCCTTCGAGAATTGCTCGGCCGCGTCCTCCTTTGGCTGAAGCATCAGCATCGGGCTGGGATCGAGGTGGGCGAAGAAGCCAAACGCGTTCTCGATCAACGCTGTCTTCATGAGCTGGGTGCAGACCATCACGGTGATGATCGCGGTGCCCGGCTCCGTGATCGCCATCATCGGCCCGCGGGCGATCTCGACGTCGCTGGTTCGCCATTTGCCGGTGGTCGACCCGGCGCCGGCCGCCTTCCTCCTGTAGCGGTCGGCCCATTCGGGAACCGTGATATATGGCGGCGGGGTTATCCCACGCCGCCACGCGCGTTCTAGTCGATCATCCTTCCCCAGCGTCGGCGAAGTCGGCTTCGGGTTCTCCGAGGTCGACGAGTTGCTGGTGGACATGCTCGTTCAGCGCCTCCAGCACCGGCTCCACATCCACGCCCAGTTTGGCGGCGATGAGCGGCGCGGCCCGGTTCGGCCAATTCTGCCACGCGTCTCGGAAGGCGCGCGCCTGGGCGAACAGCACAGTCTCGGCGGCTTCGAGGTCGATGACATCGCCAGCCTCGCGCCGGGCGGCGAGCAGGTTCTTCGCGGCGAGCCCGTTTTCCTTAATCTGCTCCGCCTGCGCCTGGCTGACGAAGCGGCCGGAAAGGACGCCGTCGATGAAGTCCTCGGTCGATAGGTCGAGCGGTTCAGGCGGCTCCGCGCCAGCCTGACCGCGGCGCCGCTTAGGTGTTTCCACCTCGCCACCGCCGGTGGCAACAGAAGCGGAAACACCTTTCGAGTTTCCGCCAGCAGTTTCCACCCGGTTCTGCTTGCGCCACCCTGTGCCAGCTAGTGCGGGATCAAGCAGCCCGTCGGCGCTAACTGCCAGTTTTCCTTGACGAATCGCCTTGCTCACCAGCGTGTGCGAGCAGCCGTCCAGCTTTGCGAAAGCTCTAACCGAAACGCCGCTGGGCATAGTGGAAACACCTTTCGGCATTCGTAGCTACACACGCTTCGCGCCTTTGCCCCCCGTATACACGCGATCGGCCGGAAGGACCCAAGGGAGGGGTCGGATCGTGCGTTCAGACGCAATAATGTTACGGGATGGGCGGCCAGGTGCGAGGGTTAGCCCGGATCCGCGAAATACCCGGGCGACCGCACAGACGCTCGGCATCATGCACCATATTGTAAGAAACCTGCATCGACACGGACCTAAGGCTTGCCCATTGCTTACGACCGACCACCAACAACAGCCTGGCGATCGAGATGAGCAAAACGAACGCCAGCGGTGAGAGTGAGGCTCTACGCGAAGCGCGCGGATTGAAGGGCGGATGGGTTGAGCGGTTTGGCTCCGAGGCCGGCGTTATCGCTCACATGATGCGCAATAGCATGACCGAGCAAAACTTGCCGCATCGAGCGGCCGTGTATCATGAGCTCGAAGGCTTGGTGCGCGATCCCTATCGCTTCTGATCCAGCAGCATCGTCAGTCGCGCATCGATGGCGGACGAAAGGTGGCAGGCGCAAAGCGAGCTGCCTTCGTTTCGCTCATCGAGCATAGCCAGCACGTCCATGAGGCTGGCGAGAATTGGATCAGTGGTGTGGGGCACCGGCTGTAAATATCGGCATCAGGGCTAACATAGGTTTAAAGGCAGCTCTGCATTGGCGTCATTCCAGACCTTGCCGCTCTCCGCAAATAAAGGACGAATGCCAACGTTATCAGACCGGTACGTGCCTTGTGTGAGGCCGCCTGCCGTGAAAGCATCCTCGCAGCCGGAGCAACCGGCTACGGGAGAGTATGATGAAAGCCTTTGCAAAGGTCGCACTTGCAGCATTCGGCATGGCAGCAGCGAGCGTGTCGCTGGTGTCGCCGTCGTCCGCGCAGATCGTGCGTTGCGAGAATATGCCTGCCGATCCGGGTGTGTTCGATCCTGATCAGCGTGGCTGCGATAACCCCCGCGGAACTGACCCGCGTTTCAATTCACGCGTTGCTGACACTTCCTCGAATGACAACGTGGAGGCCTTGGAAGCCGCCGCGCGGGACGCTGAACCCCAAGCCTGAAGAGTTGGGAGGGGCGCTCGCCGCCCCTCTTTGCCTTTCAAATCCAAAAAGTGAGCGCTCCGACCTACGCTTCGAACGCTTCCCGCAAAACCTCGCGCATGCGGCGCTTGCCCGGCGTGTCCTGATCATGAGTGAGCCCATAGAGGAATACGGCGCTTTCGGTGCCAACCTTGCTCTCGTCTGCCTGGATCATTGACCACGCACCGAACATGGGCCGAGCAATCGCGCGATTGGCAACGATGTCAATGGCGGTGTGCCTGGGGTCATCCATGATGCGGCCAAATGTCGCAGCCACCGCGTCGACGTCGCCTTCAAGCGCTTGAATGAAGTGCCCGCCGTCATGCCACAGCATGCCGGTGACACCGGCTGTTGCGTTGCGCACCGCTGACCGCTCGACGATTTCCGCTACGGCGTCAGGAAGTCCAGCGATCAGAGAACGACTTACATAGATCAGGCGGTGCATCGCAGTGCAGCGTGTGGCAGTGCGGTATGTTCCGCACCCCATAACAAGGAAGAGCCGCAACCCTGCTGGGCGCGGCTCTTCGATCTACTGATATGCATGGCTGAAACGGACAGCCACGTCAATAGCATTTAAGTGCTAGACAGCGGCCATGTCTGTCACGCTGCTCTTCCACCGCAGCACGGACACGATCAGGCGAGCCATCACCGCGGCACCGGCAGCTATGCCGATGGCCGTTGCGAGGTTGGGTTGGTCCGGTACAATGCCCGCCCATGCCCCGCAGGCGAAGCGGATCACAAAGACGCCAAGGTATAGTGCGAGGGGCACGACCGACCCAAACTGTCGCACGCGGCCTCCGGGCAGACGCTGGGCGCGTGCGTCGGGTAGGGTGACCCCGCTCGTTGCGCCGACCGCGACGCCGGTTAGCCAAGCGATGGCAGCCAAACCAAAGCCTGCCCGCTCAGCGAATGCCGCGACCCCCGTCAGGCTCCAGATCAGAAATGCGGCCGAAGGAATAAGCGCGACTACTACCGGCACTTCTCTCGTACGCAGCCTGCGCACACCCAGAACGATCAGTGCAGCCAACAGGATATAGACCCACGTCGGCGCCCCTCGCGCGATATCCCCAGCATGCATTTCGAAACTCCCCCTGATCTCGATCAAGGCTTATTGAATGTGGGGAGGCCCGCAAGGCTATTGCATCGCATTTACCAGGCCAGAGAAACTAGGGTGATTGATACCCCTGTAGAGGATCAATCCTAACCCCTCGCTCTGCGCCAGCGGCCTTCATCAGGGCATTGGCAACGCGCTTCCTGCCGTGGTCGGTTAGTTCGACGAAGAACTCGTCGTCGTGAGCGACGCGACGCTGAGTCAACTGTTCTGCCTCGAGTGCCAGCAACCACCGGTTGAACGCCGATGGCGTAGCGCAATCCACGATTGCCCCGAGTTCAGTGTCCGTCATGACGACCCGATCGACGTCATGCACGAACAGCGATAGCAGGATGTCTACCGCCGGATCGTTGACCAATCCGCGAGGCAGGCTTCGTTGCAGCGCGCGTTTGGACACGAGGATCTGTCGCGCCGCGATCGCGAGTTGCTGATATTGCTTGCTTGCCATTGTTCGGTGCCCCCCACCTCAACCCGGACTATGAGTTCGTAATCACTCGCTCCCCTGATGAGTGCACGCAAGATAGCGCATGGTCGATCTGAGCACCGAGAAGGTGTTCGCCTATCTCATCTGCAATGCTTAGCGCTTGGGTCAGCAGCTGCCGAATTAACGTGCACTGCGCCTGCTTGGTGGCTGCGTCCATGCGGTGGGGCCTTTCTTTTACGATTGCGAGCACACCCGGCTGCTATCGCTCAGATTACTGAGCTATCGCCTCAGACCGAGATCCGCAACCAGTGAGCAAGCAACCCTGCCGTATCTGCGATGCGGGCCGCGAAGCGGGCTCGCTGCCGACCGTTGAGAAATGCCGGCATGTCGTCGGCGACGACCACTCGATCGAACAGGCCGAGCATCTGTGCGGGAATCACCGCGCGCGCCTGACGGAGCTTCCGGCGCGCATCCCACTGGTGCCGGCTGCGCGGCTGCCCGTAGCTCTCGCTCCCACCTCCACCCACGCCGTCACCGTATGCCGCCACCACGCGCGGCGCGCTCATCGCCTCGGCATGCAGCCGCATGTACCAGTCGCAGGCGTACCATTGAGCATAGGTGAGCTGCCCTCGCTTGTGCATCCGGTCGATCGCGCTGTCAGCGAACTGGCGCGTCAGCTTGGCGCGTTCGCCCGCCCTGTCGATGATCGCGTCGACGATTTCGTGGTTGCCCTCAGCACGGGCGATCCGCTCAGGTGTGGCGTCGACGTGTTCCTGCACCGGCTGGCGCGCTGGCTTGGTCCTGACCTCCTTCGGTCGCTGCGGTCGGGCAGGGCCAGCCTGCCCCCGTAGCCCCGCCGAGATTGCCGAACCCGCCCATGACGCTCGATCCACCGAACTACGTACCGCTGTTTTATTTCCCCGGCTCATCTCGTTATCTCCCGAACAAGCGGCATGATTCGTTGGCAATTCTGACTAACCTGCGTGAGTAAGCGCGCCCGATTGGCAGTTCCGCTCGTTGCCAGATCAACAGAAGAGGAAATGACCATGGCAGGCGATCAGGCAAATCAAGGCGAAGGCTCCGATCCAACCGCTGATATCAAGGCATCTAATCCTGGTGGCACTACGACTGGCGACATCACGAAGGGTCATTCTGGCGGTGAGCAGAGTAATGATAATGAGCCACACAAGGTCGAGGACGCAGCGAAAGCTGGACGAGAAGACTTCGATACGGATGCTGGTGAAGAGTGAGGAGGGCTTGCTCTCTAGACGAGCAGGCTCAACCCTTTCGCTGTTTCCATTGAAAATTGAGAAGGCTGTATTGAGCATGGCTGACGGTAGAACCCAGATGGACGATCCTTCCTCGCAAAAGGACGCGCCCTCGTCCCAGACCGACTTCGACGTACCCAGCCGCGACGCACCGCCGTTCCGCGATGGTAGCGAGGAAGAGGACACCAAGGAAAAACACCTTGGCGACAAACCACAAGCCGACCTCACAGCCGACGACCTCAGGGGTGACAACCGCAGCAAGCGGTAGGTCGTCATGCCGCTGCCGGCTCCGGCAGGCAAAATGCGCCGTTCTGCATTCGAGCAATCACCTCGGGCGGCGGTCCGTCAAGCTGCCGGTAGCGCTCGGCACGGACGCGGCTCAGCGCTCGGGCTTCATCCTCGACGGTGGCACGTTCCCGCAGCCGTTTTTCGATCCACGAAACAGGCTGAGCCCTGCCGACAGCCGCGATCAGCGCTTCCCGCACTGGGCCGTCGCCGTGCGTCTTCGCCCACCTCGCGATCATCGACCGGGACGAGCTGGTCGACTTGCCGGCAGCGGTGAGCAGCTTCACGCCCTCGTCGAAAACGAGCTTGCTCAAATCCGGCGGATCAGCAGCCGTAGCGTTAGCTACGGAACTACTTCTCCCTCCTCCATCCTCCATCTGGCGAGCTTTTTCCCCACTGGTGGGTAACTGGTTCCCCACTGGTTCCGAACTCGGCGCGGTTGAAGGCAGGGTTGGTTCGGAAGCGGTGGGTGAGGCCGGGGCCGCTTGTTCCCCACCGTCGCGCTTTGCACGCGCCTCGATTCCGACCCATTGGCGAACCGCTTCCGGCTGCGGGTAGGTCGCTGTCGCTTTCTTCGGACGCTGGTATTGGCAGAAGTTGCGGACGGCGCCGTACGTGTGACCATCGACCTCGTAGCTGATGATGGCACCGGCGGTGAACAGCTCGGCGAGCAGCGTCGCGGGATCGACGTTGTCTGCCGGCAGCAGCCGCATCTTGAGCTTGAGCGGCGACCACTCGAACAAGCCGAAGTCGTCGCACTCTCCCCACAGCCCCATGAAGAACAGGCGGGCGAAGGCGGACAGGCCTACGAACCGCTCATCGGTCCAGAGGCCAGGGTGCACGGAACGGATGCGGGCCATCAGCGGACCTCCGGTTGAGATTGACGATAAAACTCGCTGCCGCGCACGGCCGCGTTGGCGCCGAAGAAGAAGCCGACACCCTTGCCGGTCGGACCGCTGCGACGCTTGGGAACGAGGAACTCGACCTTGCCGCGCACCGCTTCCATGTCGGTGCGCCATGCCTCGTATCTGGCTCCGAACTGATCCTCGGGCTCGTTACGGCGCAGGTACTCTTCCTCGCGGTAGACGAAGACGATCAGGTCGGCGTCCTGCTCGATCTGTCCGCTGTCGCGCAGATCGGCGGGGATAGGGCGCTTGTCCGGCCGCTTCTCTACCTCACGGCTGAGCTGCGCGACGGCGATCACCGTCAGACCCTCGTCCTTGGCGAACTGCTTGATGCCCATGCTCACCTCTGAGGCGTGCTCGTAAGGCGACATGCCGCGGCGGCTGTGGCTCATCAGCTGGAGGTAATCGATGATCACCAGCTCCAGCTTTTCACCGCGCGCTTCCAGCCGTCGCTTGTGGCGGCGGGCCTGGCGGATGAAGCGTTGCAGCGTCAGCCCCGAGCCGTCGTTGATCTCAAGCGGGATCTCGGCGAGACGGCGCTGAGCAGCGCGAACGGCGTCGATCTCGTGCGGCTTCACCGTGCCGTCACGGACATGCTCGTACGGGACACCGCCCTTGTTGGTGAACGTCATGTCGGCAAGGATCCGCCGGGTAAGCTCGTCTGCGCTCATCTCTAGCGAGAAGATCAGCACGCCGTGGCCGCGGCTGGCAGCGCCGATGGAATAGGAGGTGACGAGCGCCGTCTTGCCCATGCCGGGGCGACCGCCGACCACCACCATGTTGGTCGGGCGCAACGTGCCCATCGCATCGTCAAGCGAGCCGATGATGCCGCAACGAACGCCGACGATCGGCTTGCCGAAGCTCTCGATCACTTGCTCGGCGTAGCTGCCAGCGGAAGCCTGCCGGATCGTGCTGTCATCCACCATTGCGCCGACCGCTTCGTCAGCGTTGGCGACTAGCTCCTCGCGGGTGACGGTCAAATCGCGGGCGGACACGACGACGTCTTGCAATCCTGCCACCAGCCGGCGCCGAGCGGACAGCGCAATTACCTGCTCGAAGTAAGCCTTGGTGCGCTCGCGCGTGCCCGCGTTCAGCGATGCCGCTGCGAGGATGTTCGACAGGCGCGGCCACTCAGCGTCGGCAGCGAAGTGCGGGGCGAGCGTGACGCTGTCGACCGTGGCACCGCGCGCGGACTGCTCCAGCATCTGCGCGTAGACCTGCCCGTACAGCGGCACGGAGAAGTCGTTCGGACGGCAGCGATCGGCGCACAGGTCGATTATGCGGTTGTCGGCGATCAGGTCGCCAAGCAGGCCAAGCTCCGCCTCGACGTTGCACAGCGTCGACGCCGGTGTCGCGGACGCGAGCTGATCGCCAAATCCGCTCACGAACGGATACCGCGCAGCTGATCGTTCCAGTCTTTGAAGCCGTCCGCAGGATACATGATCCGCACGTCGAACCCGCGTGTGCGCAGACCCTCCGCTGCCTTGTTCGCCGCCTCGCGCCCCGGCTTGTCGTTCTGTCCTGCGATGACGATCGAGCGGATGCGGGCCGGGTATTGCGCTTCGATCATCAGCGCTGTGCCGAGACATGCCCACACCTCACGCCCCGGAAGCTCTTGCGCGAGCGAGAGCGCGTCTTCCGGCCCCTCGGTGACGATCACCTCGTGCGGTGTGTCCTTGCTCCGGCAGGTGACGCGGACAGCACCGCCCTTGATGCGGCCGAGCGAGCGCTTCGGCTTCAGCATGTCCGCCTTCGCTGATCCATCGGGCTGAATGAAGATGCGCTGGAGCCCGACCGGGTACGGCTGACCCTCAATGGCCACGGCGGCGAGCAGTGCGGGCACGTTGGGGCCGCACTCGCCAGTGTCGTCGTCGTACCAGGCGGGGGTCATGCCGAAGCGAAAGCTTGGCGGTAGTGGCATGGTGATGCCACGCGAGCGGGCGTACGCCTCAGCTGGCGTCTCGTCGCACAGCTCCGCCGCATACCACACGGCTTGCGCGCGCTGGATCGCAGCCTGCCGCTCGGTTTCCTCTTCCTTCGCGGCCTTCACGCGTTCGGCAGGATCGACCCACGGCAGGTTCGCACCGGCGAGCCATTCGACCGCGCGACGGAAGTTCAGCTTCTCGGCGTGCATTACGAGCGACACGATGTCGCCCGACGCTCCGCAGCCGAAGCAATGGTAGGTGCCCTTGGCGTCGTTCAGCCGCAGGGATGGGGAGCGCTCCTGGTGGAACAAGCAGAGCGATACCTTCTCGCGACCGGCTTTCGTCACCTTAGCCCGGCGCGCGACCACGTCGCTGATGTTGTGCTTGTCCTTTGCCTCGTCGACGATGCGGCGGAAGGTGGCAGCCTGTTCGTAGGAATAGGCGTTCATGCCTGTGCCTTCCCGGTCGCGATCATGTCGAGCCAGCGACCGGTTACGGCATGGACGCGCCGGATCAGCGCTTCCTGCGGCGCCAGTTCCTCGCAGGTCGTGACCCCGTCGAACTCGGCAGCCATGATGGCGGGGAGTAGCTGGGCGATCGTCAGCGAAGCCGGATCGTCGCCAGTGCAGACGCTGCCAGCATCGGCCCAGCGTCCACCCACCAGCCCGAGCAGGGGGTCCGCGAAGCGGCCGCCCCATTCGCGACACCCGGCGAGGAACGTGGGCATGTCGATGGGCGAGGCCGTGTTCGCGTAGGCGGCAGCACGATCCTCGGACTTGCCGAGCACGCGGCCGATGTCGTTCCACGTTGCACCATCCTCCGTCTTGATCGACGTGAGCGTAGCGTTCTGTGCCTCCACCGCGTTTAACGCGGAAAAGGTACGACGGCGGGCGTGGATGTACGGCGCGTTCATGCGGCAATCCCCAGACCATGGTGAAGGATAGAAAAGCGCGACGCGGAAACGAGATGACCACGGTCGCTCTGGCAAACCTGATTGCGGTGCTCGTCGACACGATGCGACATGCAGACCTGCCAAACGACACGGTGCATCACTTCTTGTCTGAGCTGGAGCAGCTGAACAAAGAGACGCTGTACGGGGGCGCCGCCGAGTTCATGTCGTTTTTGACAGGAGTGCTGCGTGGAGCAGTGGCGTCGAATGACTAAGCCAAAGATTGGCTCTACAGGGGAGACGATCAAAGACCGCGCCAAACATTTCTTAACCGCGATGGTCATCGACATCGAAATTTGCGGCAGGATAGAGGTCACTTCGTAGAAGCTGACGGGAGATTCCCGTGGCTTGTTCAACGCGCAGAACATAGCGAGGCGGAAGGGCGCTTCGCCGACGTACGAGCTGCCAGATGTTGCCAGACGTGCAGCCGCAGATTGATGCGAGCTTGCCTTGGCTACCAGCGGCACTGATTGCTTTGAGCAAAGCCTCATAGCCGTCTATGACCTTGGGAGAATGCATGCCGCGGATCGTAGCACCACTGACAGCTTCGATCCATAGCAAACTATGGATATAGTATGATCAAACGTGATCGCCTTCAGGAAGTAATGTCCGAGCGCGGTATGTCCCAAGCGGCGCTGGCGTCTTTGGCGGGCGTTTCAGCTGCCGCTGTTCAGCAGATTCTAAATGGGAAGACTCGTAGAACGCGTTATTTGCCCGATATCGCAAAGGCCCTTGGCGTCACGGAAGAATGGCTGAAAGGTGAAGCCGCTGCCCGAGAGGGGTTCGTTGCCGATGACGGGAAGTCATGGATTGTAGCGCTGCGATCCCTATCGCTTTCCGACATTGCGTTTGACATCAACGAAGCGACTGGCGCTGAGCGTTTTTTTGATCGTCGACTGCTGCCGTTTGACCCTAATAGACCAGCTGACCAGGGAGACTTTTTCGTCTTGAGTGATCTAGGCTCCGACATGGCGCCTTCGATCGCTGCCGATGATCACGTCATCGTAGATGAAACGCAGGTCACCATCGATCGGCAAGGTGGCGTCTGGGCGCTCTCGCTTGCCTCTATAGCCATGATCCGTCGTGTCACTCGAATAGCACCTCAACGACTGATGCTTACAGCGGATGCTGGACCCCACCACACAGTGGAGGTGAATGACGCCGACGTCTTCATATTTGGCCGTATCGTTTGGCACTCTGAAGCAAAGTGTTGATGGGCGCTTGGCAAACTATGCATAGTTAGCTATTGATCGCGTATCACCTGATCGCCTCCGGGCCGAAGACGGTGATCGCAGGCTCGTAACGCACGCACTCCTCGGATGCCTCTGCCGCACTCCTGCGTCCTCGCAGGAGATGCACGATGGCAACCCAGCTCAAGCCTTCCGACTTCACCTATGCCGCGCCAACGCCGCGGCCCAACATCCGTGTTGTGTTCAACGCTGGTCCGGCAGCGCTCGCCGTTCGCGAGAAGGCTGACCAGCTACCCGCCGACATCCGCGACGCCACTCTCGACGAGATCACCAGCGATCCGGTCGCTGATTGGGATGCGGCTTGCGCGAAGATGGAAGGGGCGATCAGCGCTCGCGACACGTACTTCAACAAGACCATGCAGCCAGCGAACGAGCTGTATAAACAGGCGCGCAACGCCGGGCTCGATATCGCTGGGGTTCTCGCATACGTGACCCGCTGCGAGGACGAGTATGGCGTTCTGGTCCGTGCCGTCGACCTCGCCATTGAGGCTGTGGTCCTGATCCCGGCACCGGACGCCTCGGCACTGGCCTACAAGATCAAGGCGTTCATCGGGCAGGAGTGCCATGTCTGCGAAGGCTACGAGACCTCGTTTGAGGCGCTGGTGGCGGACGCAAATGCACTCATCGTCGCACCCGTCGATCCATACATGCGCGGTCCGATGATTGCATGGGAGAAGGGATACGAGACCTTCACCGAGGCACGGCGCGAGCGCCTCAAGTACGAGCGCGATTACTACACCCCGGCCGGCATGAGCGTCACGACGGACATGCAGGACCACTACGACCGCCTCGTGAGCGAAGAAGGCGAGGCACTGGAGCGGCTGCTCAAGCTTACCGCTCCCAGCCAGAACGAATTGGCCATCAAGCTCAAGATCGTGGCTGAGGGCGATGAGTGGCGGCTCGCGCAGGATCGCTCGATCACCGCAAAGATCGCTGCCGATGCACGTCGGTTCGGTCGGCATGGTGCTTATCTGCAGAGCGATGCTCATCTGCTCGACGCCTTCCGCATCGTTCGTAAGGAGCGCGCGGCGTCGTTGGCAGACGTCGATAACCTGATGTCGGACGAAGAGAACGACGCTCGCTACGAGCGTGGGATCACGGCCGAGAAGGTCTTGTGGGCCGAGCGCGCCAGCACGCTTGAAGGCGTGATCGCAAAGCTGCGGGTCGTAATGCCGCTCAGTTGTGCCGACGCTTGGACGGACCATGCAGTCGTTGATCCGGCAGACCCGACCTTCAAGGCCGGTGTCGCTGAAGCGGACATCGGCGACAAGGTGCTGTGGTCGGCAATCGAGGACCTTGCCCGCATTGCTGGTGTGGACCTGTCGGAGCAGGGCGCATGAGCTGCCGGGCTTGCACTCACTGGGATCGCTACAAGGGCGCAAGCGCCGAGCTAGGCGACTGCCGCCGCTACCCGCCGCGGATCAACGACCAGTTGCTCGCTCGCATCTTACCGGGCCTGAGTACGCCCTTGTCTGATCACGACGAGGTCGAGCGCGATCTGTATGTCGCCAGTGCCTTCCCGATCACGCATGAGAGCAGCGGCTGCGGGGAATATGACAGCGCGGTGCCGTTATGATGAACTGCGCCTCGTGCCGCTACTGGACCCGCTCAGGTCCGCGGCTGGCGAACGCTACGCGTGATCCGCGCGCCAGCTACGATGTCGGCACCTGTCAGGTTCACGGCCCTACGGTTGTGACCTGCGGCGGTCTGACGGTGTCCGAGTTTCCTGAGACACATGAGAGTCGCTTCTGCGGAGAGTGGAAGGGCAGGGAAGGTGGCGGGGATGATGGCGAGCGTGTCGTCGCGTTCCCGGCCAAGCGGGCGGCGTAGCTATGGCTGCCGCCGCCCGTCAGGTGTCAGTAGCGGTAGCGCCGGCCATAGTAGCCACGCGGTCCGCGGTAGCCACGGTAGCTCCGGTACCCACGGTAGCCGCGATACCCACGGTAATTGCGGTATCCGCGATAGCCACGATACCCGCGGTAATTCCGGTAACCGCGGTATCCGCGATAGCCTCTGTACCCACGGTATCCGCGGAAGCCCCGACGCGGCGCGTAGTAGCGGCCACGGTTGAACCCGCGGTTGCGGTAGTACCCGCGATCGTATCGGTACGACTGGGCCGACGCCTCTGTCGGGGCAACGCTTGCGCCGAAGCCGGTCACAAGCATCGCCAGGGCAGCGAAGATGCCCATCAATTTGTTACGCATATACAAGTCTCCCAGCGCCTCGCGCGCTTGTGGTCGAAAACAGCCAGCCGCGCCCCATCGTTCCTGACACGAGCGGCTAGCCGGTTCGGTTACTTGACCGGCGTCGCCCCCGGTGTGCCGCACTTCGCGAACTTGCCCTTGGCGTCCTTGCAGCGGATCGGCTTCGTCGGCGCCTTCTCCGTGCATTTGATGAACTTGCCCTTCGCGTCGCGGCAGGCGGCTGCCTGTGCGGGAGCGGTGAGCAGAGCAGATGCGGTGAGCGCGGCAAGCAGAAGCTTCATGTCTCTCTCCATCAATGAGCGACAGTTCGAGTCGCTGCGAGCAAGGTGCCACGCATGACCGACCTCACACCAGACCGGCAATCAGCCGTCGAACCGAACGTTGCTCGCGTAACCGCTTTGGCTGCGAGCCTGTCACCTGCGCAACGCAACATGGTCTTGGACCTGGGCTGGGCGGACGTGCCCCAACCTCCCGTCATCAACAGGATCGTGCGCCGCGCCCTCCTCGCGGCTGAGTTGATGCAGCCGGCTAGCAGACCGTCGGACGGGCGATACCAGCTGACCCCGCTTGGTGACGCGGTGCGTCGGCATATCCTGGAGGAGCAGCGGTCATGCTGATGGCACCCTTCGTCTGCGAGGTCGTACGCGTGCACGATGGTGACGGCCCGCTGTGGTGCCGCAATGGCAAGAAGGTGCGCGTCGCCGGCATTCAGGCCCCCGATTACGAGAGTGCTCAGCCCTGCCGCACGCACCGAGCCGCATATGTCTGCGACGATCGCGCAGCAGATGCCAGTCAGCGGGTCGCTTCGCGTCTCACCCTTCGCAAGCGTCTGACCTGCCAGCCGGTCGATCGGTCATACAGCCGGATCGTCGCGCGCTGCACACTGCCGGATGGCCGATCGCTGTCCTGCGCAATGCTCGCCGCGGGCGCCGCTACGCGCTGGGATAGCTACTGGCGCCGCTACAAGATGGGGGAGTGCCGCTGATGGGCATGGCCCTCCACCAGCTCCCCGACTGGCCCGCCGGCATGAATCGCGAGACGGCGCTCGCCTACACCGGTGTCGCCGAGACGCAGCTGCGCGCTTGGGAGAAGGCCGGGAAGGTCACGTTCCGCGCGCGCGGGCCGAACGGTGCCGCCGTCGCGCTCCGTGTCGACCTCGACGCTGCACTTGCGGGCCTGTTCGCATCCAGCGCCAATGACGAGGATTTCGACTTTGGCTAGCATCCGGCTCCCGGCCTACGTCCAGGCGCACAAGCGCGCGACAGGCGAGCCGGCCTATTTCTGGGTCCGCCCGCGCTGGGCTGCCCCGCCGGCCGCGCGGCACGGCAAGACATGTCCGGTCGTCTCGTCGCCGCTCGGGACCGACCTCGCCGGCGCGATCTCGAAAGCGAACGCGCTCAACGAGGCCTTCACGCAGTGGCGGCAGGGCGAGCGCGCGAAGCTGACGCCTGGCACGGTGCAGTGGCTGTTCGATTGGTACCGCGGGCTCGAAAAGTTCAAGGAGCTGCGGCACAACACGCGCGCCGGATACCGGATCGCGATGGACGCGGTCGAGACGATGGCGATGAAGGCCGGCACCTTCGGTCAGCGCCGCGCCGCCGCTGTCGACGCCACCGCCGCCGACACGCTCTACCGCAAAGCGCGGGAGAAGCACGGCGAGCGGCAGGGCGCGTACATGATGCAGGTCTGCCGGCTGGTGTGGAATCAGGCGTCACGCCACAACAAGGCGACCGGCGTGAAGGAGAACCCGTTCGCCGGCATGGGAATCAAGTCGAGCAGCGGGGCAGGGCGGGGCAATCGCGCTGCGACGCGCGCTGAATACGACGCCTATCGCGCAGCCGCGCACGAGCTCGGCCGACCGAGCATGGCCGCCGCCGCCGCGATCTGCTTCGAGGTCTGCCAGCGCGTCTACGACGCCTTCGGCTACGAGGATCCCGACAAGAGGATCGAGCGCGGCATTCGCTGGGGCGACTACGTGCCGGGCGTGTCGATCGGGCTAGTGCAGTCCAAGACCGGCAACGTCGTGACGATCCCGCTGGCGGATGGCACCGGCGCCGATCGCCTCGAGCTATATCCCGAGCTGGAGGCCGAGCTCGCCCGCCTGACGCGCGGTGCCGACGACGAGCTGATCGTACGCGATGAGCGGACCGGCGAGCGGTACACGAAGGATTACGTCACCAAGCTGCACCGCCGTGTCGCGAAGGCCGCCGGGCTCGACGCCGCGGTGAAGTTTACCAGCTTCCGGCATGGCGGCATCACCGAGATCGGCGACAGCGGGACCGACGACGTTCGCGCGGTCAGCGGGCACAGCACGCTCGAGGTCACGCGGATCTACAACAAGGCGAATCAGGAGAAGGCCGTGCGGATTGCGGCGAGGAGGCGTGAGCATATTGCGGTGCTCGCGGCGGGGACGGCAGCCGATTAGGAGGCAGGTGACTTCGACTTTCCATAGCGCTTTTTGGGCATTGCGGTCTTAGATCGACCGAACAGACCGCTTACAACCATTCCGATGAGGCCGATTACCGAAACGGCTGTGCTGCCAGCGATAATCGCGAGAATGGTGTCTGGAAGCTCGAAGTCCGTATGCTTGTGGAAGCCCGCGAGTAGCAGCATGCACCCCACGGCGATGCAGTAGCAAACGACAAATCGGAAGACGTTGTCGGAATAGCGCTCGAGCATCTGCGCTTTCACCTCGTCGACCGTCTTCTTGGCTGCGATTCGAGCAAGCTCTGCGTCACGAGCCTCTAATTCGGACGCAAGCTGCCCGATCACAGTCAAATAGGAATCGTCGTCGCCTTGCTCCGATGCAGTGGGTGCGATCGGAGCAGAGTCAATTATTGATGGGTCAAGCCGGGGCTTGAGCACGCGTGGCAAGGTCGTCGTAGTGTCGCCGGATTAGACCTTGATCAATCGGCGCGCTCTTCCCGCTCTTCGTGTACGTCTCGAACCAGGGCGTTCCGCGTTGGTGCGTCATAGACGAGAGCTGGGCGCCGGATAGCCTACCGTACCGCCGCCATACGTGCTCGACGACAGCCCGTTCGCGCGGATGCAAGTGAGCGTGATACGCCGGCGATCTGCCACCGCCAGGAATTCCAAACACCCTTGCAGCCTCGCTGTCGTCGGGAGTCACGCCGCGGCTGAGCGGTTGCTTGCCGAAGAACTTGGTGTGATCATACAGATCCCGATAGACGGGCCCGTAATCCCATGCCTCGACAGGCTCTGAAATCAGCTGTTCACCGTTAATCGCCCAATTCCAGCCATTCGCCAGATACGTCAGCTTCTGAAGCTGCATCTGCGTCAACGAACCAATCGCGCCGGGCTGGGCGAGGAACTCGTTTGCGATTTCGGTAGAGCGGTAAGCCATCGATGCCGCTCCTTTCTCAGCCGCGAATCATATAGTCGCGCGAGCAGAACATAGCAAGAATGTCATAATGAATGTAATAACGCCTGTCATAATGACCGGGCGTGCGCAGCAACGGCGATGTAGAAAGTGGCGCTTTTCTGCGAAGAAAATGGCTCCCTGAGTAGGATTCGAACCTACGGCCGCTCGATTAACAGTCGAGAGCTCTACCGCTGAGCTATCAGGGAACGCTGCGCGGAGCCGCGTCTATAAACGCTGATTTTCGCGGCACAACCCCTTTTTTGCCCTAACGCAGCACGGAAGTCAGACGACGAATTGCTCCATCGAAATTCGGTCGTCGAGCGCGTGCTCGGGATCGAACAGCAGCGTCAATTCGCGGGCGCGATCCATGCAGACCTCGACACAGGCGACATCGCGAATCTCCCGCTGATCGGCGACGGCCGACACCGGGCGCTTGGCTGCATCAAGTATCCGCAGCGTGACCCGCGCGCGATCGGGCAGGATAGCACCGCGCCAGCGCCGCGGGCGAAACGCGCTGATCGGCGTCAGTGCGATCATCGCCGAGCCGAGCGGCAGGATCGGCCCATGCGCCGAAAGATTATACGCGGTCGACCCGGCGGGCGTCGCGACCAGGATGCCGTCGCACGACAATTCCTCCAGCACGACACGATCGTTGACCGTCACCTCAAGCTTGGCGGTCTGGCGCGTTTCACGCAGCAACGACACTTCGTTGATCGCCGGCAGCGCGTGGACCCGCCCGTCGATCCCGGTCGCGGTCATCGCGAGTGGCGTCACCTTGAACGACTTCGCGCGCCGTATCCGCTCTTCCAGACCGTGATGCCGCCACTCGTTCATCAGAAAGCCGACGGTGCCGAGGTTCATTCCGAACACGGGTACGATCGGCTTGCGGCGTTCGAGCAGCATGTGAAGCGTTTGAAGCATAAAGCCGTCGCCCCCAAGCGCGACGACGAGGTCGGCTTCCTCGACGGGCACCCAGTCCCACGCATCGGCGAGTTCGGCGCGCGCAGCCTGCGCGGGCGGCGTCGGCGAGGCGACCAATGCCCGCCGCGGGAAGTCGTTCATCCGCCGGTGACGCTCATGTGGCGCGCAACCGCAGGTGCACTGTCGCGCTCGATCCGGAAATCGTGCCGGCGCGGCTTGGTCATCAGCGCGCTCTCGATCGCCGCGTCGAGCGCCGCCGTCCCGCCCTCGCGCAGCGCGTGGCGCAGGTCGCGCTGATCGTCGTGACCGAGACAGGTGTAGAGCTTGCCCTCGGTCGTCAGCCGGACGCGGTTGCAGCCATCGCAGAAATTGGCGGTCAGCGGGGAGATCAACCCTAGCCGGGTCGACGTTCCGTTCACGCGCCAATATCGCGCGGGGCCGCCCGTTCCCTTCATGTCGCGCTCCAGCGTGAAGCGCGCCTCGATCATCTCCTTCACCGCGGTCAACGGCATGAAACGATCGGTACGATCCTCCTCGACCTCGCCGAGCGGCATCGTCTCGATCAGCGTCAGGTCATGACCCTCGTCGATGCACCAGGCGAGCATGTCGCCGATCTCGCCCTCGTTGAAGTCCTTGAGCGCCACCATATTGATCTTGACCCGCAGGCCCGCGGCGCGGGCGGCGGCGATACCATCCAGCACCTGCGCGACGTCGCCGTGGCGGGTGATGAAGCGGAATTTATCCGCGTCGCGCGTGTCCATGCTGACGTTGATCCGCCGCATCCCCGCACCCGCGAGCAGATCGGCATATTCCGTCAGGCGCGTGCCGTTCGTCGTCATGGTAAGCTCGTCCAGCCCATTGCCGACGTGGCGACCCAGCCGTTGAACGAGGTCGATCACGTCGCGTCGAACCAGCGGCTCGCCACCAGAGAGGCGGACCTTGTTGACGCCGCGCGCGATGAAGCGTTCGGTGATGATCGCCAGCTCGTCCAACGTCGCGATCTGCGCGCGCGGCAGGAACGTCATGTGCTCCGCCATGCAATAGCGGCAGCGCAGATCGCAGCGGTCGGTCACCGACACGCGCAGATACCGGATCGTGCGGCCGAAACCGTCGACCAGCGACGACTCCGTCCTGTTCGATGTCGTGGTCATGGACGAAGAGCTAAGCGGGGTCACGGCGTGTCACAAGAGCATGACGAACGATTGGCGGCTTGGTTGCGTCGCGCTACAGACGGCGCGGGCGTTTGGGGAATGGATGTTGGGGGAAGCAGGTCGAGAGCGACGCGGCGTCGAGGGTGACAATCCGGTCGTCGCGGCGTGGCTGACGCAGGGGCGGCCGGTGACGGTAGCGATCGTGGCGCTTGCCAGCTTCGAGATCATCAACGCCGCCTACGGCCGCGAAACGGGCGACGCGCTGGTCAGCGCCGCGAGCGAGCGGATGGCGCGCGTCCTCGATCGCGAGGGCGAGGCGGATCTCGCGCGCGAGGGGGCGGTGTTCCAGCTGGCGCTGCCGGTCGAGCTCGACGTGGCATATCCGCTCATCACCGCGATCGAGTTCGCGCTCGCGCAGCCGTTCGCGGTTGGCCAGACGACGGTGCACGTCGGAACCCGCATCGGCGTCGCGAGCGGGGAAGGGGAGGATGCGGAGGCGCTGGTGTCGCGCGCACGCGCCGCGCTCGCCGATGCACGCGTAGCCGAGGGGGCGACCACGCGGATCGCGCCGCCCGCGCCGCATCGCCCGATCGCGCATCTCGCCGCCGACCTGCACCGCGCGATCACCCGTGGCGAAATCGCCGTCATGTTTCAGCCACAGGTGGCATTTGCCAGCGGTGCGATCGTCGGGGTTGAGGCACTCGCGCGCTGGAACCACCCCGAACTGGGCGTGCTTGGCGCGGAGACGCTCTTGGCCGCGTCGGACCGCGCCGATCTGGGGATCGTCCTGTCCGATCATATCCTCGCGCGCGCTCTGGCGAGCGTCGCGGACTGGCCCGACGCGCTGTCGACGTTGCGCGTGGCGATCAACGTCACCGCCGCCGACCTCGCACGCCCCGATTTCGCGGCACGCTTTCTCGCGCGCGTCGATGCGAGCGGGGTCGACCGCGCGCGGGTCACGGCGGAGATCACCGAAGGCGGGCTGATCGACGATCTGGACAGCGCGACCGCACTGCTCGAGGCGCTGCGCGACGGGGGATGCCGGGTCGCGATCGACGATTTCGGCACCGGCTATTCGAGCCTTGCCTATCTGACTGCACTGCCGGTCGACTACCTCAAGATCGACCTGCGCCTGACGCAGAGCATCGTCGGTGACCGGCGCCACCGCGTGGTGGTGGAAGGTGTCATCGCGATCGCGCGCGCGCTCGGGCTGGAGACGATTGCGGAGGGTGTCGAAACCGAGGAACAGAGCGCGTTGCTCGCGGCGAAGGGCTGCACCTATTACCAGGGTTTCCTGTGCTCCGGCGCGGTCGACGGTGCCGAGCTGGTTCGGCTGGTCGACCCGGCGCTCGCCGATTAGGGCCGATGAGGCAAATTAAAGCGCCTAAATGAGCATGGTCCGCATGCGGGCAGAACCGTCTAGCCCGCCGCCTTGGCCAACCCCTTCGACAGTTGCAGCGCGCCGTTCAGCCGCGCCTTCGGATCGCCCCACGCGCGGCTGACCGCCAGCTTGCTGTCGGGTCGCAGTTTGGCGATCGGGCCGAGCTTCTCGACATAGGCGAGCAGGCCGGTGACGTTGGGAGGCTTGTCGTCGTGGAACGCGACCAGCGCACCCTTCGGCCCGACGTCGAGCTTGGCGATGCACGCCTTTTTCGCGTTGAGCTTGATCTCCATGATCTTGACGAGATTGTCGGTCGCGTCGGGTAGGGGACCGAAACGGTCGATCATCTCCGCCGCGAACGCGTCGAGCCCGGCGCGTTCGTCGACCTCGTTCAAGCGACGATACAGCCCCATGCGCAGGTCTAGGTCGGGGACATATTCCTCCGGGATCAGGATCGGCGCGTCGACCGTGATCTGGGGCGAGAAGTCGCGCGGGGCGTCGCGCAGGCCACCCGCCTTCGCGTCCATGATCGCTTCTTCCAGCATCGACTGGTAGAGTTCGTAGCCGACCTCCTTGATGTGTCCCGACTGCTCGTCGCCGAGCAGATTGCCCGCACCGCGAATGTCGAGGTCGTGGCTCGCGAGCTGGAACCCCGCGCCGAGCGTGTCGAGATCGGACAGCACCTTCAACCGCTTGTCCGCCGCCTCGGTCATCTGCCGCTCGGGCGGGCTGACCATATAGGCGTAGGCGCGCGTCTTGGATCGCCCGACACGACCGCGAAGCTGATAGAGCTGCGCGAGGCCGAAGCGGTCGGCGCGGTTGACGATCATCGTGTTGGCGGACGGAATGTCGATGCCGCTCTCGATGATGGTGGTGGAGACGAGCACCTCGAACTTCTTGTCGTAAAAAGCGCTCATCCGCTCCTCGACCTCGGTCGGGCTCATCTGACCGTGCGCGACGACGTAACGGATCTCGGGCACCTCGCGGCGCAGATAGTCCTCGATGTCGGGCAGGTCGGCGATGCGCGGCGTGACGAGGAAGCTCTGCCCGCCGCGATAATGTTCGCGCAGCAGCGCCTCGCGCAGGACCACCGGGTCCCACGGCATCACATAGGTGCGTACCGCCAGACGATCGACCGGCGGGGTCTGGATCACCGACAATTCGCGCAGCCCCGACATCGCCATCTGCAGCGTGCGCGGGATCGGCGTGGCGGTGAGCGTCAGCATATGCACGTCGGCGCGCAATGCCTTCAGCCGCTCCTTGTGCGTCACCCCGAAGCGTTGTTCCTCGTCGACGATGACGAGGCCGATCCGCTTGAGATCGAGCCCCTTGGCAAGCAGCGCGTGCGTGCCGACGACGACGTCGATGCTGCCGTCCGCGAGACCCTCCTTGGTCTTCTTGGCCTCGGCCGCGGGAACGAGGCGCGAGAGGCGGCCGATGTTGATCGGGAAACCCTCGAACCGCGCGGAGAAATTGGTGAAATGCTGCCGCGCGAGGAGCGTAGTCGGACAGATCACCGCCACTTGCATCCCCGCCATCGCGGCGACGAACGCGGCGCGCAGCGCGACCTCGGTCTTGCCGAACCCGACGTCGCCCACGATCAGCCGGTCCATCGGCTTGCCCGCCGCCAGATCGTTCAGCACGTCGTCGATCGCGCGGTCCTGGTCGTCGGTTTCCTGATAGGGGAAGCGATCGACGAAGGCGGGGTAGCCCGCGTTGTCGGGTTCGGCGACCTCGCCGGGGCGCAGCGCGCGTTCGGCGGCGGTCTTGATGAGCTCGCCCGCGATTTCGCGGATGCGCTCCTTCATCCGGCTCTTGCGCCGCTGCCACGCCTCGCCGCCTAGCTTGTCGAGCGCCGCACCGTCTTCGCCGCTGCCGTAGCGCGAGAGGACCTCGAGGTTCTCGACCGGGACGTACAGCTTGTCGCCGCCGGCGTAGCTCAAGGCGACGCAGTCGTGCGGCGCCTTGCCGACGGGGATCTGCATCAGCCCTTCGTAGCGGCCGATGCCGTGGTCGCTGTGGACGACCAGATCGCCGGGCGAGAGCGTCGCTAGCTCGGCGAGGAACGCGTCGGCCGACTTACGACGCTTGGCGCGGCGGACCAGCCGGTCGCCGAGCATGTCCTGCTCGGTCAGCACCGCGACGCCGGGGGCGGTGAAGCCGTGATCGAGCGCGACGACGGTCAGCGCGACGCCGCGCTCGGCCGCCCCGAGCGCCTCCTGCCACGTGTCGGCGAGCCGCGCGCCGGTCAGGTCGTGGTCTTCGAGCAGGCTCTTCAATCGCTCGCGCGCGCCGATGGAATAACTGGCGAGGATCGGCTTGCGCCCCTCCTTCCTCAGCCTGGCGACATGCGCGACCACCGCCTCGTAGACGTTGGCCTGATTGGCACGCTCGGGCGCGAAGTCGCGCGGTCCGTCGACCTCGAAGTCGAGCACGCGCGTCGAGGGCGGCTCGTGGAAGGGTGAGACGAGGTGCGCGGGCGCGGCGGTGATCTCGGCCTGCCATTCCTTGGCGTCGAGGTAGAGCGTCTTGGCGGGGAGCGCGCGGTAGCTGCCGGGCTCGGCCGCCTCGGCGCGTTTGCGGTTGTCGTAATAGTCCGCGATCGCTTCGAGACGGCTTTCCGCCGCGGCAGGCGCGCCGCTGTCGCGGACGACGACCGCATCGCCCAGGTGATCCCACAAGGTCGACAGCTTGTCCTCGAACAAGGGCAGCCAGTGTTCCATGCCGGCGAGACGGCGGCCATCGCTGACCGCCTGGTAAAGCGGGTCGCCGGTCGCGGTCGCGCCGAACTTGTCGCGGTAGCGCGTGCGGAACCGCTTGACGCTTTCCTCGTCGAGCAACGCCTCCGAGGCGGGAAGCATCACGAAGCCGTCGACGCGACCCGTCGTACGCTGGTCGGCGGGGTCGAACGTGCGGACGGTCTCGATCTCATCGCCGAAAAAATCAAGCCTGAGAGCCTGTTCCTCACCGCTCGGGAACAGGTCGACGATGCCGCCGCGGACCGAATATTCGCCCTGATCGTGCACGGTGTCGGTGCGGACGTAGCCGTTCGCCTGCAAGAGCGCGGCGAGTTTGTCGCGGTCGATCCGCGCGCCCGGCTTCAATTCGGCGACGAGCTGGCGGATGCGGAACGGGGTCAACGTCCGCTGGGTCGCGGCGTTGACGGTGGTGAGGACAAGTTGCGGCCCCTTTGGTTTGGCCTGCAAGCGGTGAAGCGCGCCGATCCGCTCGGCCATGATGCGCAGCGTCGGCGACGCGCGGTCGTAGGGCAGGCAGTCCCACGCAGGGATCTGAACGATCTCGAGTTCGGGCGCAAACCAGGTCGCGGTCGCCGCCACCGCGCGCATCTGCGCCTCGTCCGCAGCGACGTAGACCGCGCGCAGATGTGCCGCGCGTGCGATGTCGGCGAGGAGCGAGGGCAGGAACCCCGACGGCACGCCCGACAGCGTCAGCGGCACGGTGGCGTCGAGGATCGTCTTCAATTCGGGCAAGTGGCGGCTATCCGTCTGTGGTGGGGCGTGAAGGTCAGGGCAGGGATACGAAGTCGAGCGAACGCATGCCCTGCATCATCGGTCCGTCCCACTGCGGCGGGCAGGGGATCGAGCCGATCGCCCAGCCCATGATGTCGACGTCCTGTTCCTCCAGCAACGCCTCGAACCAGTCGAGCTCCTCCGTGCTCCACGATGCGTGATGCGCATCGAAATAGCCGCCGATCATCAGATCGGCCTCGCGCGTACCGCGGTGCCAGGCGCGGAAACGCAGCCGCTTGATGCGGATGTCCTGCGCGGTGAGGGGCTCGGTCATGATCGCGTGGCCTCGCGTGATGGATGTTTGCCCGCGTCCGACACACTTTTTCTGGCAAGTCGGGGGGCGTATAACTAGGTCGCCCATGTAGTCATGCGTCCCGATATCCTCAATCCGCTGTTCGCCGAGGTCACGTCGCTGAAAGGCGTCGGGCAGGCACTCGCGCGCCCGCTCGAACGGTTGCGGATCGCGCGGGTCATCGACCTCCTCTTCCATCTGCCGAGCGGATGGATCGATCGGTTGCCGCGCGACGAGTTGATGCAAGGCGATGTCGGGCGCACGATCGTCATCACGCTCACGGCGCGCGATTACCGCACCAGCAGTTCTCCCCGCGCGCCCACGCGGGTGCAGGCGACCGACACCCACGGCAATTACGTCAGCCTGACCTTCTTCGGCGGATCGTCGGGCTGGGCGAAGAAACTGTTTCCGATTGGCGAGGCCAAGCGCGTTTCGGGGAAGCTGGAGCAGTACGGCGACCAGCTGCAGATGGTGCATCCCGAGCCGATCGAGGACGGTGACACGGTTCGCGAGCGCGAGGCGATCTACCCCCTGTCGGAAGGCATCACCTCGAAGCGGATCGCGGCGCTGGTCGCGCAGGCGCTGACCCGCGTGCCGGTGCTGCCCGAATGGATCGAGCCGAGCCTGAAGGCGAAGCACGACTGGCCCGACTGGCACGAAGCGATCGCGCGCGTCCACGCCGATCCGGCCGACGCGACCGCACGCGCACGACTGGCCTACGACGAGGTGTTCGCCAATCAGCTCGCCTTGTCGATCGTCCGGGCGGATACGCGGCAGCGGCGAGGACGCGCGCTGGCGGGCGACGGGCGACTGCGCGCCATGCTGCGGCTGCCCTACGCGCCGACGGGCGCGCAGTCGCGAACGGTGGCGGAGATCGAGGGCGACCTCGCCCAATCGGCACCGATGCTGCGGTTGCTCCAGGGTGACGTCGGGGCGGGCAAGACGCTGGTCGCGCTGATGGCGTTGCTGATCGCGGTCGAGGCGGGCGCGCAGGGGGCGATGCTGGCGCCGACCGAGATCCTCGCGCGGCAGCATTACGAGTCGCTTCGCAGGCTGCTCGCCGGACTGCCGGTCGAGATCGCGGTGCTGACCGGGCGCGACAAGGGCCGCGCACGTGAGGCGACACTGATGGGGCTGGTCGACGGGTCGATCGACTTGCTCGTCGGCACGCACGCGATCTTTCAGGAGGCGGTCGGGTACAAGGATCTCGGCCTCGTCGTCGTGGACGAGCAGCACCGCTTCGGCGTCGCGCAGCGATTGCTGTTGCAGGACAAGGGCCGCGTGCCGCCGCACGTGCTCGCGATGACCGCGACGCCAATCCCGCGCACGCTGACGCTCGCGCGTTACGGCGAGATGGATCAGAGCCAACTCGACGAGATGCCGCCGGGACGCGAGCCGATCGAGACGCGCGTCATGTCGGAAGAGCGTACCGACGAGGTCGTCAACGCGCTCGGCCGGCATCTGTCCGAGGGGAAGCAGGCCTATTGGGTCTGCCCGCTGGTCGAGGAAAGCGAGACGAGCGACCTTCAGGCGGCCGAGGCGCGCGCGGAGACGCTGGTGGCGCGGTTCGGTGCGCGCGTCGGGCTGGTCCACGGCCGCATGAAGCCGGCGGAGAAGGACGCGGTGATGGCGCGCTTTTCCAGCGGCGAACTGGGCGTGCTGGTCGCGACCACGGTGATCGAGGTCGGCGTCGACGTGTCCAACGCGACGCTGATCGTGATCGAGCACGCCGATCGCTTCGGCCTCGCGCAGCTCCACCAGCTACGCGGGCGGGTCGGGCGCGGCGGGGGCAAATCGGTATGCCTGCTGCTGCGGGGCGCTGCGCTCAGTGAGACGGCGCGCGCGCGCCTCGCGCTGATGCGCGAGACGAACGACGGCTTCCGCATCGCCGAGGAAGATCTGCGGCTGCGCGGCGGGGGCGAGCTGCTCGGCACGCGCCAGTCGGGCGAGGCGGTGTTCCGGCTCGCGACGCCTGAGCTGCTGGGGGAACTTCTGCCGTCCGCGACCGATGACACGCGGTTGCTGATCGACCGCGACGGCGGGCTGGCGGGTCCGCGCGGGCAGGCGGCGCGCGTCGCGCTCTATCTGTTCGATCGCGATCAGGGGGTGCAATTGCTCCGCTCGGGTTGAGGAGAAACGAAGTGCAGGCGTTGTTTCCGATCCTGGCCGTATTGATCGCCGGGATCGGCGTCGCGCTGCAACCACCGACCAATGCCGCGCTCGCCAAGGCGTCGGGATCGGTGTGGCTCGCCGCGCTGATCTCGTTCGCGGTCGGCACCGCGACCTTGACGGTCGTCTGGCTGGCCGATCGCACGCCGTTGTCGGGTGCGAGAGCGGCGCCGTGGTGGGCGTGGATGGGTGGCCTCTACGGCGCGGCGTTCGTCGCCGCGCTCGCCTTCGCGACACCGCGGCTCGGGCTCGCGGTGACGCTGACCGCGGCGGTTGCGAGCCAGCTTGTCACCGCGATGCTCGTCGACCGCTTCGGCCTGCTCGGCTTGCCGCAGCAGCCGATCACGCCGACGCGGTTGATCGGCGTCGCGCTGGTGATCCTGGGCGTGGTGGTCGTCCGCCGCGGCTGAGCGCGCGCTCAGCCCGGAGTGACCATCCCGTGGTGCTTCTTGCCCGCCGAGACGCGCACCGGCTCCGCGCCGATCGTCACGACCGCGGCTTCGTCGCTGACCTTCTCGCCTGCAACGCGCGCGCCGCCGCCCTTGATCAGGCGGCGTGCCTCACCCTTCGAGCCCGCGAAACCCAGCGCAACCAGCGCATCGACCAGCGCGATCGACCCCGACGCGGTGATCGACGGCAGCGCCGCGCCGCTCGTGCCCTCCTCGAAGGTGCGCCGCGCCGTCTCCGCTGCCTCGTCGGCCGCGGCGCGCCCGCGGCACATCGCGGTCGCCTCGTTGGCGAGCACCTTCTTCGCCTCGTTGATCTCGGCGCCGCCCAGCCCCTCGAGCCGCGCGATCTCGTCTACTGCCAAGTCGGTGAACAGGCGCAGGAAGCGGCCGACGTCGCGGTCATCGGTGTTGCGCCAAAACTGCCAGTAATCGAAGTGCGGCAACTGGTCCTCGTGCAGCCACACCGCGCCGTCGACCGACTTGCCCATCTTGCTGCCGTCAGCCTTGGTCAGCAGCGGCGTGGTCAGGCCGTAGACCTCCGCCCCGTCCATCCGCCGCGCGAGGTCGACGCCGTTGACGATGTTGCCCCACTGGTCCGACCCGCCCATCTGCAACCGCACGCCGCGGCGGCGATACAGCTCGGCGAAGTCATAGCCTTGCAGGATCATGTAATTGAATTCGAGGAAGCTCAGCGATTGTTCGCGCTCTAACCGGAGCTTGACCGAGTCGAACCCGAGCATCCGGTTGACCGAGAAATGCTGGCCGACCTCGCGCAGGAACGGAATGTACTCGAGCTGGTCGAGCCATTCTGCGTTGTTGACCATCACCGCGTCGGTCTCACCCTCGCCGAAGGTCAGGAAACGCTCAAAGATGCGTTGAATGCCCGCGATGTTCGCATCGATCACCTCCTGCGACGACAGCTTGCGCGCCTCGTCCTTGAAGCTTGGATCGCCGATCTTGCCCGTGCCGCCGCCCATCAGCACGATCGGCTTGTGCCCGGTCTGCTGCATGCGGCGCAGCATCATGATCTGCACGAGGCTGCCGACGTGGAGCGACGGTGCGGTCGGATCGAAGCCGATATAGCCCGGCACGACCTGACGGGCGGCGAGCGCGTCGAGCGCGGCGGCATCGGTCGTCTGGTGGATGTAACCGCGCGCGGACAGCGTGCGGAGCAGGTCGGAGCTGTAGTCGGTCATGTCGGCGGCGAGTCTAGCATCAACCGGCACGCAATCGCTAGCGAAGCGGTAGCTGTCGGATCGGATCGACCGGGGTGCGGCCCTTTCGCAGCTCGAAATGCAGCTCGGGCCGGTCGGCGAAGCCGGTGTCGCCCGACAAGGCGATCGTCTGTCCTTTCTTCACCGCCTGTCCGCGCTGGACGAGCAGCTTGCTCGCGTGGCCGTAGACCGAGGTCCACCCGCCGCCGTGGCGGATGATGACGAGCCCGCCGAGCGCGGCGATCCCATCGCCGACATAGGCGACGGTGCCATCGGCGGTTGCCTTGATCGGCGTCTGCAGCGGTATCGCGATCTTGATGCCGTCGTTGCGTTCGCCCGAGCCGCCGGGGCCGAAGCGCCGGACGAGCTGGCCGGTCGCGGGCCAGGCGAACTGCCCCGGTGCGCCCATCGGCGCGGCGACCGGGGTGGTGGCGGCAAGAACGCGGCGCGTCGTCGCGACCGGTTTCGCGGGTGCCTGGTTGACCGCGACCGCGGGTTCGCCGCCGGTCAGGATCGAGTCGACGTCGAGCGTGAACGCGGCGGCGCGCTGTGCCGCGGACACCCCGCGCGCCGGCTCGCCGGGGATCAGCACGCGCTGCCCGGTGCGCAGCGTGTACGGCTCGGCGAGCTGGTTGGCGGCGATCACCTGCGACCACGGCACGCCGTAAGCACGCGCGATCGCGATGCCGGTCTGCCCCGCGCGGACGAGATGATAGCGCCCGCCAGGGATCGTCAGCCGCTGTCCCACGCGGATCGTATAGGGTTCGGTCAGGTCGTTGGCGCGCGCGATCACGTCGGCGGCGACCCCGGTGCGATCGGCGACGCGGCCGAGCGTGTCGCCGGGTGCCACCTCATAATTCTGCGCCGCGACGACCACCGCGTCGGCGGCGACGGGGCGGGCTTCCCATGCGGGGGCGGGGGCGGGAAGCTGCGCCACCCCGGTCTGGCGATCGACGACGGTACGCGCGGCGACGCTGCGGTCGGCGGCCGGCAGGTCGCGCGGGCGCGGTTGATCGTCTTGCCGCTCGTCGCGGTCGCGGACACGCTCGGCGCGGCGGCGCGGTGGTGTATCGTCGCGAACGGTGGCCTGTTCGTCATAGGGGCGCGCGGTGTCTTCCTCGCGCGGTCGTTCCCACCGATCACGGTCGCGCGCGGGTGGCGGCGCGGGGTCGTACGTGCCGCCGTCGCCTCCGCCGGGGATGCATCCGGTCAGCGCGCCGCCGATGAGCAGGACCCACCCCGCCGACGCCAACCGTCCCATGCCTTCACTCCTCGCAATACACGCGCGAGAGCGATGCTAGCGAGGCTTCGTGGGTCAGGTCCAGATGCAATGGCGTCACGGTGATCCACCCGTCGGCGACCTCCGCCAGATCGGTGCCTGGGGCAGGCGCGCCACGCATCGCGCCGAGCGCCAGCCAATGATAGTCGAAGCCGCGCGGGTCCTTGCGCGTCTCGAAGCGGACCCGGCCATAGTCGCGCAGCCCCTGGCGCACGACCTTGATGCCGCGCACCGCGTCGGGCTCGCTCGCGGGGAAGTTGACGTTGACGACCGTGCGCGGCGCCCAATCGGCGTGCAACAGCGGCTCGATCGCGCGTACGCCCCATGCCTCTGCGACCGCGAACGACACGTCGTCGCCCGGTTCAAGCGCGCCGTAGCGCTGGCTGAGGGCAATCGAGCGGATGCCCGCGAGCGCGCCCTCGAGCGCCGCCGAGACGGTGCCCGAATACATCACGTCCTCCGCCAGATTGCCGCCGCGATTGACCCCCGACAGGATCAGGTCGGGCGCCCCGTCCATCAGCTCGGCGAGCGCGATCATCACCGCGTCGGTCGGCGTGCCGGTGACTGCGAAGCGTCGTTCGGCGAAGTTCCGCACGCGCAGCGGCCGGTTGAGCGTCAGCGAACGCCCGGTGCCCGACTGTTCCTCGGACGGAGCAACGATCCACACGTCGTCGGACAGTTCGGCCGCAATTCTTTCCAGCACCGCGAGACCGGGGGCGTGATAGCCGTCGTCGTTGGAGAGCAGGATGCGCATCAGCGCGGGCTCAACCGGTCGATGCCGCCCATATAGGGCTGGAGCACCGCGGGCACCGCGACCGATCCATCCTCCTGCTGGTAATTTTCCAGCACGGCGACGAGCGTGCGCCCGACCGCGAGGCCCGAGCCGTTGAGGGTGTGGACGAAGCGGGTGCCCTTTTCGCCTTCTGGGCGGAAGCGCGCGTTCATGCGGCGCGCCTGGAAATCGCCGGTGGTCGAGCAAGAGGAAATCTCGCGCCACGCGTCCTGCCCGGGAAGCCAGACCTCGAGGTCGAAGGTGCGACGCGCGCCGAAGCCCATGTCGCCGGTGCACAGCAGCAGGCGGCGATAGGGCAGGGCGAGCGCCTCCAGGATCCCCTCGGCGCACCGCGTCATCCGCTCATGCTCCGCGTCGCTGTCGTCGGGGCGGCAGACGGTGACCAGCTCGACCTTCTCGAACTGATGCTGGCGGATGAACCCCCGTGTGTCGCGTCCCGCCGCGCCCGCCTCGCTGCGAAAGCACAAGGTATGCGCGGTCATCCGCATCGGCTCGGAAAGGTCGCCGAGAATGCGATCGGCAACCGAGGCGGTCAGGCTGACCTCCGACGTCGGGATCAGCCAGCGGCCGTCGGTGGTGCGAAACGAATCGTCCGCGAACTTGGGCAGCTTGTCAGTGCCGTACATCGCGGCGTCGCCGACCATCACGGGCGGGTTGCACTCGACATAGCCGTTGTCAGTGACGTGGCGGTCGAGCATGAACTGCGCGAGCGCGCGGTGGAGCCGCGCCATCCCGCCGCGCAGGAACGTGAAGCGTGCGCCCGACAATCGCGCGCCGGTTTCGAAGTCCATGCCGAGCGCGGGGCCGAGATCGGCGTGCTCCTTCGGCGCGAAGGTGAAGGTGCGCGGGTTGCCCCAACGCTTCAGCTCGACGTTGCCGCTCTCGTCCGCACCGACAGGAACGTCGTCCGCTGGCAGATTGGGGATGCTCGCCAATCGTTCGTTGAGCGAGGCGGCGACCGCCTTCTGTTCGGCTTCGAGCTGCGGCAATTGCTCCTTCAGTGCCGCGACCTCGGCCATCAGGTCGGTCGGATCGTCGCGCCGCGCCTTCGCCGCGCCGATCGCCTTCGATGCCTCGTTGCGGCGCGCGAGCACCGCCTGCACCTCGGTCGTGAGCGCGCGGGCGCGTTCGTCGATCGCGAGCAGGTCGGCCGACAGCGGGGCGAGACCACGCTTCTTCATGGCGGCGTCGAAAGCGGCGGGATCGTCGCGGATCAGGCGGATGTCGTGCATGGCGACCGGGCTATGGCGATGCGCCGGGAAGCGCGCAACCCGCGCGGGGAGGGCGGCGTTGGGTGGGGGCGAAAACAAAGGAGAACGCGATGCAGGTCCCTCACAATTCGGTCGTACTGGTGGCGGACGGCCGCAAGCTCTTGTTCCTGCGCAACGAAGGCGACGCGGAATTCCCGAACCTGGTGGTCGAGCACGCGCGCGAGCACGCGAACCCGGCTGATCGCGACCAGAAGACCGACGCCGCGGGCGGTGCCTCCTCGACGCAATCGGGCGCCGGTGCGCCCGCGGTGGCGCGCGGCGGGTCGAACCATGCCGCGGGCGGCGGGGCGCAATTCGCCCCCTCGCGCGGGAGCTTCGAAGAAACCGACTTTCACCAATTGGAAGAAGATCGCTTCGCCGCGGAGGCCGCGGAGCTGCTCAAGAAGCGCGCGTTGTCGCACAGCTACGATGCGCTGATCGTCGTCGCCCCGCCCAAGACGCTGGGTGAGCTGCGCAAGCATTATCACAAGGAGGTCGAGAGCCGGTTGAAGGGCGAACTTGACAAGGACCTGACGGGCCACCCGATCGACGCGATCGAGAAGGCGCTCGCCGCCGCCTGAGCTGGCGTCAATAACGAAAGGGGCCGGCGCATCCGCTGCGCCGGCCCCTTTTTCATGTCGCGGTTGGCGCGGATCAGGCTGCGGCGGGTTCGCGCTTCGCCAGACGCTTGCGTGCGACGAGCGCGGCGGCGGCGGCGCCGAACAGCAGCATCATCGGCGGCGCGGGCACCGGCGCGGGCGTGCCGTTGCTCGATCCCGGCGGCGGCGCACAATTGCCACCCTTGCAGCCATGCTCCCAACCATTGCTCGAGCTCCAGCCATGGCTCGATCCCCAGCCCTTCGAGCTCGACCCGTAGGACGACGACGAGGTCGACGATGACGTCGAGGACGAGGTGCTGGTCGAGCTCGCCTGATGCTGGTTCTGATTTTGGTTCTGTTCCTGTTCCTGGTTCTGGCTCTGCTCGTTCTTGTTCTGGTTGTTATTGTTGTTCGTGTTGTTGCTGGAATTGTTGTTATTGCTCGAGTTGTTGTTGTTGCTCGAGTTGTTCGAGGAATTATTCGACGAGTTATTGTTTTCGTTCTTGCTCGAATTGTCGACGTTGTTCTCGTTCTTGTTGGAATTGTCGATCTCGACCTTGGCGCCGCCGGTCGACGACGACGTTGAGGTGGACGACACCACGATCGCGCCGCTGCTGCCGCTGCTGCCACCCGATCCGCCGAAGAAGCCGCCGGCGAAGAACCCGCCGCCGCCGCCGCCGTAGAAGCCACCACCGCCGATCGCGGGGGCGTAGCCGCCACCGCCACCACCGACGAAGGCGGGGACCGGCTCGGGCAGCGGCACCGGCACCGGTGCGCCCGTGCTCGCAACCGTCACCGTCGTCGCAGGGCAGTTGTTACCGGCGCTGCGCACGATCCGCCGCACGTTGCCCTTGCTGCTGTAGCTGCGGCGGACGACGCGGTGCGTCGCCTTTTTCGCGTACACCGTCCGGTGCTTCGCCGTTTCCGCGACGTGGACCGCGCCGCCGCCGATCAGTGCGCCACCGCAGGTGCACGCGCAAAGTTTTGCCAACGCCATCCGCACAGACATGCCATCACTCTCTCGTTGGCGACGAAGCGATCCGTCGCGGAAAAATCCAAGCAGCGCTTGCACGCAGCCCATGACTGCAAAGTGCAAAACAAAGGCTTAAGTGCAACGCCCTTAACCATCATTGTCACGTCCGATCGGCTTTGTATCGCCTGGCGGGCGGGCGGATTATGGTTAACGTGTCACCGTGGGACTGAATCGCGCCGACCCGCGCCGGTCCCGCTCCCGCCCATTTGTCCGAGCGCTTTCGTTCAGGCACTTTCGTTCAGGGGCGCGTCATCGACACGATCGTACGGAAAACCGTCTGTTCGCTTGTCGTTATGTACGACCGCGGTTATAGGCCCCGGCAGGGGGCGCACCAGCGGTGTTGACGATCATTCCTGGCGCGCAGGCGGGAGAGTGTCGATGGCTACGGTGTTGAATCGTATTGACGAATATTCGGTCGCGACGAACCAGGGCGACGATTACCGGCCAAGCGCCGACGAACCATTCATGAATGCCCGGCAGCAGGCCTATTTCCGGCAGAAGCTGTACGATTGGAAAGAGGCGATCCTGCGCGAGAGCTTGGGGACCCTGTCGCAGCTTCAGATCGATTCGCTGCGCGAACCCGACCTGACCGATCGCGCCTCGAGCGAGACCGACTGGTCGATCGAACTGCGCACCCGCGACCGGCAGCGCAAGCTGGTGTCAAAGATCGACGCGGCGCTGCGCCGGCTCGACGAGGGCGAATACGGTTATTGCGAGGTGACGGGCGAGCCGATCAGCCTCCAGCGGCTCGAGGCGCGACCGATCGCGACGATGACGGTCGAGGCGCAGGAGCGGCACGAGCGCAACGAAAAGGTTTCGCGCGACGACTGATCGATCCGGCATGGTAAGCGGTTCTTTACCGACAGACCGGTAAGGCGGCGGGCGGACCGAGAACCGGTGGGGTCGATGGAGCATTTGGGAAAGAGCGTGTTCGAAGCTGATCCCGGCATCAATGCCGGGTCGGCGGCGACGCGCGGACGCGACAGCCTGTTTCTGATGGCGAAACTGCGCACGGCGACCAGCCGCACCGTCGACGTGCGCGTGCGCAACCTGTCGCCGGGCGGATTGATGGTCGAGTTGCCGTACCCGGTCGCGCCCGAGGGCGAGGTCGAGGTCGAGGTGCGCGGGATCGGCTGGATCAGCGGGCGCGTCGCGTGGCAGACCGAGGGTCGCGCCGGGATCGCGTTCGACCGCGAGATCGACCCGCAACGCGCGCGCAAGGCCCCGAACGACGCGCAGCCGACGGTGAAGCGGTTCGGCGCCGCCGCATTCAAACGCTGAACGCCGACAGCCAACGTCAATTGCGCGCACAAACCGGCTGGACGCGCGCCGATTTGCCTGCCACAGGGGCCGCCTCCACGCGGGCGTGGCGGAATTGGTAGACGCGCTAGACTCAAAATCTGGTTCTGGTGACAGAGTGTCGGTTCGAGCCCGACCGCCCGTACCACCCCAGGGGTGGCTTTTCAGCTTCACGTAACATCATGCACGGTCGGCGCACGGCGACCGCACCGTCCCGTCACGCGACGCGATCAATCGATCCCCAGGTCGGACGGGCCGAAGGCGTCGGGCAGCAATGCCGACAGCGTGTAGCGCGCGATCGTGTCGCCGTGGGCGCCGCCGCAATAGACCGCGACATCGCGCCGGCTCATCTGCGCGGCCTCGTTGATTACCTGCCGGCATCGACCGCATGGACGCACCGGCTCGCTGCCTGTCGCGGCGCCGTCCGCGTCCATCATCCCGCCGATCACGCCGATCGCGACCACGTCGCGCAGGCGCCCCGATGCACTGACGCTCGCGATCGCGACCGTTTCCGCGCAGAGCGACAGCCCGTAGCTCGCATTCTCGACGTTTGCGCCGGTGACCACGCTGCCGTCGGATAGCAGCACCGCAGCTCCCACGGCGAAATGCGAGTATGGGGCGTGCGCGTTACGCGCGGCCTCGCGCGCGGCGGCGATCAGCCGGGTTGCTTCGTCTGACATGGTTCAAGCCTTGATGTGGAGGACGCAGATGAGCGTGAACAGGCGGCGCGCGGTGTCGAAGTCGATCTCGATCTTGCCGTCGAGCCGTTCCTTCAACAGTTCGGCCGCCTCGTTGTGGATGCCGCGGCGCGCCATGTCGACCGTCTCGATCTGCGCCGGGGTCGATTGGCGGATCGCCTGGAAATAGCTGTCGCAGATCGCGAAATAATCGCGGATCGGGCGGCGAAAGCGTGCGAGGCCTAGGATCAGCGTTTCAAGCGGAGTATCGTCCTCACGTTTGATCTGGATGACCAGCCGGCCTTCCTCGACCGAGAGTAGGACACGGTACGGCCCGGCGTAGCCGTCGGGCGTCGTGCGCTGCGGCGCGAAATGATTCTCCTCGATCAGGTCGAAGATCGCGATCCGGCGTTCCTGCTCGATATCGGCCGAGCGCCACAGGATCGTGCCCTCGTCGAGCTGGATGTCGATGATCCGCGGATCGGCCATATTCCCGTCGATAGCCACGAAGCGCGCGCGCGACAACGTGCCCGATCACCGCGGGTTATCGCCGTTATTCACTGCCGTCACGGTTTCGGTAATCGTCCCCGCCGGGTATGACGCCGCGATGGCGACATTGGCATTTCCGCAGCCGACTCCGGTCGAGCCCGTTCAGCTTCCGCGCAACGTCGAGGCGGAGGCCGCGATGCTCGGCGCGATGATGATCGACAATCGCCTCGCCGACGATCTGGTCGACCGGCTTGAGCCCGCGCATTTCTACGAGCCCGTCCACGGCCGCGTCTTTGCCGCGATCAAGACGCTGCGCGCCGCCGACATGCTGGCGACCCCTGTCACGCTGCGCCCCATGTTCGAGGCGGACGAGGGGATGAAGGAACTGGGCGGCCCCGCCTATCTCGCCAGCTTGACCGGTTCGGGCGCAGGGTTGATCGGCGCGCGGCAGTTCGCGCAGCAGATCTACGACCTCGCGATGCTGCGCTCGCTTGTCTCGGTCGGGCGCACACTGGTCGACCGCGCGATGGACACGTCGGAGGAGGTCAACCCGCGCGCGCAGATCGAGCTCGCCGAGGAGGAATTGTTCAAGGTTGCCGCCGACGGCGCGACCGAGAACAGCATCAAGTCGTTCGCCCAGGCGAGCACGATGGCGGTCAAGATGGCCGAGAAGGCGCTCAACTGGGGCGGCAATCTGTCGGGCGTCACGACCGGCCTCGACAGCGTCAACCAGAAGATCGGTGGTCTGCACCATTCGGATTTGATGATCCTCGCCGGGCGTCCCGGCATGGGGAAGACCTCGCTTGCCACCAACATCGCGTTCAACGCGGCGCAGCGCTGGATGCACGACATGCGCGATGGCATTCCGCCATCGAAATCGGTCGGTGCGAAGGTCGCGTTCTTCAGTCTGGAAATGTCGGCCGACCAGCTCGCCACGCGTATCCTCGCCGAACAGTCGCGCATCTCGTCCGAGGCGCTCCGCATGGGCAAGATTAGCAAGCAGGAGTTCGAGCAGCTCGCCGCCGCCGCTGCCGAACTGGAGAACTTGCCGCTGTTCATTGATGATACCGGCGGCCTATCGATCGGCTCGCTCCACACGCGCGTGCGTCGCCTCCAGCGGCGGCACAACAACGAAATCGGGCTGGTCGTGATCGACTATCTCCAGCTTCTGTCGGGGTCGGGCAAGTCGTCGGACGGCAACCGCGTGCAGGAAATCTCGGAGATCAGCCGCGGATTGAAGACGCTGGCGAAGGACATGAACGTGCCGGTGCTCGCGTTGTCGCAGCTGAGCCGCGCGGTCGAACAGCGGGAAGACAAGCGCCCGCAGCTCTCGGACCTGCGCGAATCGGGCTCGATCGAGCAGGACGCCGACATGGTGTGGTTCGTGTTCCGCGAGGATTATTACGTCGCGGCAAAGGAGCCGAAGCGCCCGGTCGAGGGCGACAATGCCAAGATGTTCGAGGATCACGCCGCCTGGGCAGCCGACATGGAACGCGTCTACGGCCTCGCCGAGCTGATCGTCGCGAAACAGCGCCACGGCGCGACCGGTAAGGTGATCCTGAAGTTCGACCCCACCATCACGCGCTTCTCGGATTACGCCGGCTATTGAGCCGGGGCGCGTCAGCGCGGGGCGTAGGTGATGCTCGCCCGGCCGGTGACCGCGACCGGCATGAACAGCCCCGCGCCCGTCGCCGCGATGCGGCCGTTGCGCACCCCGGTGATCCGCGTGCGCAGCACGAAGTCGCCCTCGCGCCGCTCACCGATCGCGCGTTCGACCTTGCCGATCAGCTTGCGGTAATCGGGCGCGAAATCGTGACCGAGCCCGGCCGCGACGCTGGCGCGCACCGCCGGATCGGCGAACAAGGCGGCGAGCAGGTCGACCAGCGGCGAGTTGGTCTTGGTCGCGAATTCGACGTTTCGCGCCTCTACCCGCTGCGATCCAGGCTGGTTGAACGGCTCGGCCGACAGCCATGCGTCGCCCTCGGCGGAGGCGATCGGGCTCGATCGCGCCTTGACCCGGGCGTGGATGCCGACCGCGATGCGGTGGTCGTTCGTCGCGTAGACCGTGACCTGCCCGAATTGCGCGTCGACCGGGCCGATGCCCTTCAGGTCGATCCCGCGCGCGGCGAGCTTGCGCAACGCGCGCTGCACGACGGGTTCGAGCTCGACGTAATCGGCGAGGACGGGGATGAAGAAGCGGACGCCCGCCTCGCCGATCTGCGGCGAGGGCGGTGGCAGCGCGGTCG
This sequence comes from Sphingomonas citricola, assembly GCF_019429535.1. GTDB lineage: Bacteria > Pseudomonadota > Alphaproteobacteria > Sphingomonadales > Sphingomonadaceae > Sphingomonas > Sphingomonas citricola. Next base: position 579,890 of record NZ_JAHXZM010000001.1, read on the forward strand.
GCGTGAGGTCGGCGGGACGATGCCCGACGAACGTCTGCGTCAACGCGTCGGCGCGCAGGGTGAGCCGCAGCGCACGCCCCTCGACACGGTAGCCACCGTAGCCGAGCCGGCGCGGTGCGACGCGCATCCATACCGGCGGGTTACGCTCGCTGAGCTGCACCGTCGCGAATGACTGGCGCCAGACCTGCTCGAGTTGCCGGCGCAGGTGGAGCCGCGACAATTCCTGCGGCAGATCGCGCTCGAGCTTGGCGAGCACCGGGCGCAGCTTCTCGTCGGCTTGATCGGTGAAGGTGATGCGCTGCCCCAGCAGGTCGACGCCGGGCGGCTGTGTCCAGTCGTAGGACAAGCGCATCCTGGCGGTCGGCTGCCAGTCGCCCGTGACCGAGATGCGCCCGGTCGCGCGCACGATTGCGCTGCCGGTCGCGGTTTCGCCCGCGACGCCCCCGACGTCGCGGACCGAGATGCGCGCATGGATCGGAAGCGTGATGACGAGGCGGTCGCCGTTTCCGCCGATCTCGACGTGCCCGCGCGTGACGGTGCCCGCGATCCGGCAACCAAGATCAGGGGTCACCTTCACCTTCGCGATGCCGAGGTCGACGTGCTTCGCCTTGACGCAACGATCGAGATGACGGTCGATCGTCCACAACGCCTGCGGGGTGCGCCGGTCGATCCCGCGCTCGAGCTCGTTCAGGTCGGCGACAACGGGCACGACGACGGTGGATGGTTGCTCGGGCATCGTGATACCCCCCGTCACCCTGGGCGGTGCCGGGTTGCCGACCTGATGGCTGCACCCCGAAAGCACGAGCGGGGGGAGGAGCAGGCAGGCGAGCGATCGTTTCACCTGCGCTTAACCCGGATCGGTCCGTTTCGATCCAGTATCGAAACGACCTCAGGTCAGAAGGCGGGTTCCTCGCCAGGCTTCTCGGGCACGTGGATGCCGCACTCGACCTTGTCCCAGCCGCGCCAGCGACCCGCGCGCGGGTCTTCGCCCGGCTGCACGCGCGAGGTGCAGGGCGCGCAACCGATCGAGGGGTAGCCCTGCGCCTCGAGCGGATGACGCGGCAGCTCGTGCTCGGCGAAATAGGCGTCGAGATCGGCCTTGGTCCAGGCGGACAGCGGGTTGATCTTCAACCGCCCGTCGTCCTCCTCGAACCGCGGCATCGCGCGGCGGGTCGAGGCCTGAAACCCCTTGCGCCCCGAGATCCACGCGTCGAACGGCGCCAGCGCGCGGCGCAGCGGCTCGACCTTGCGCAGCTCGCAGCAGCCGTCAGGATCGTAAGACCAGCGCAGCCCCTTGTCGTCCTTCAGCCGCAGCAGCCGGGGATCGGGGCGGAACACGCGCAGGTCGGTGAAGCCCAGCCGTTCGGCAAGCTCGTCGCGGTAGGCGAGCGTTTCGCCGAACATCTTCTGCGTGTTGGTGAACACGACCGGCACGTCGCGGTCGACCTCGGCGATCATGTGAAGCAGCACCGCCGATTCCGCGCCGAACGACGATACCGCAGCGATGCGGCCGCGCAACTCGCCCGTCAGCAGCTCGCCCAGCATCTCCTGCGCGGTGGCGCGGGCGAAGCGCGCGGCATAAGCGGCGGCGTCGGCGGCGGTGTAGACGCGGCCGGTTTCGATTGTGTCGAGCTTGCGCGCGGGCTCACCCATGACGCCGCTTCCACACCGGCACCGATGCGTCGGCGGCCCTCTGGTAATGGAAATCATAGCGGTCGAGCGCGCGGCGCAGCGTGTCACCGTCGATCGGTGCTTCGGGCGCAAAACTGTCGAAGCCGCAGCGGCGCATCAGCGGCACCTGATCGACCAGCACGTCGCCCGACGCGCGCAATTCGCCCGTGTATCCCGCCTCGCGCAGGATGCGCGCGACCGAATAGCCGCGCCCGTCGCGGAAGCTCGGGAACGACACCTCGATCAACGCGATCCGGTCGAGTGAGGGCAGCAGCGCGCGCGCGTCGTCGCCGGGTTCGATCCGGACGGCGGTGGCGTTTGATTGCCCGATCAGGAACGAATCGAGCGTGACCGCAGGTTCCTCGTTCACCTCGTCGTCGCGGAAGCGGAGCTGGACTCCGCCGCCGCTGTCGGTCATCGTCGTCTGGTCGGGATCGAAACCGTCAGCCATAGATCGCCTCCTTGAACGGCTCCATGCCGACGCGCCGATAGGTGTCGACGAAGCGCTCTCCGCCCTCGCGCACCTTGATGTAGGTGTCGGTCACGCGTTCGATCGCGTCGACGACGCCGTCCTCGCTGAACCCGGGGCCGGTGATCCTGCCCAGACTCACGTCCTCCGCGCCCGATCCGCCGAGCAGTAGCTGGAAATTCTCGACGCCCTTCTTGTCGACGCCCAGGATGCCGATGTGGCCGGCGTGATGGTGGCCGCAGGCGTTGATGCAGCCCGAAATCTTGAGCTTCAATTCGCCCAGATCACGCTGCCGCGCCGGATCGGCGAAACGCTCGGCGATCTTCTGCGCGAGCGGGATCGAGCGCGCGTTGGCGAGGCTGCAATAATCAAGCCCGGGGCAGGCGATGATGTCGCTGATGAGGTCGAGGTTCGCCTCGGCAAGCCCCACTTCGGCCAGCGCGTCCCAGACCGCCTTCAGATCGGCGACGCGGATATGCGGCAGCACGATGTTCTGCGCGTGCGTAACGCGCAGTTCGTCGAAGGCGTAGCGTTCGGCGAGGTCCGCCATGACGTCGATCTGATCGGCCGAGGCGTCGCCGGGGATGCCGCCGATCGGTTTCAGCGACACGTTGACGATCGCGTAGCCGGGCTGCTTATGCGGCTTGACGTTCTGGTCGAGCCAGACCGCGAAATCGGGATCGCTGCGGTCGATGTCGGTCGGGGCGTCGGCCGCGAACGCGGGGGCCGCGAACATCGCGGTGATCCGCTCCAGCTCGGCGCGCGGCGGGTCGAGCCCGAGCTGTTTGACGGCGGCGAACTCCTCCTCGACCTGACGGCGATATTCGTCCGCACCGATCTCGTGGATCAGGATCTTGATCCGCGCCTTGTAGATATTGTCGCGCCGGCCGTAGCGATTGTAGACGCGAAGGCACGCTTCCAGGTAGCTCATCAGGTCGTCGGCGGCGACGAAGTCGCGGATTTCGTGCGAGATCATCGGCGTGCGACCCATGCCGCCGCCGGCGAAGATTTTCGCGCCCAATTCGCCGTCGCGCATGACGAGCTGGATGCCGATATCGTGCAGCCGCATCGCGGCGCGATCCTCGTCCGCCGCGATCACCGCGATCTTGAACTTGCGCGGCAGATGGCTGAATTCGGGGTGGAACGTGCTCCACTGCCGCACCAATTCGGCCCAGGGGCGCGGGTCGGCGACCTCGTCCGCGGCGGCGCCGGCATATTGGTCGGACGAGATGTTGCGGATGCAGTTTCCGCTGGTCTGGATTGCGTGCATCTCGATCTTGGCGATTTCGGCCAGGATGTCGGGCGCGTCGGACAGCTTGATCCAGTTGAACTGGATGTTCTGGCGCGTGGTGAAATGACCGTAACCGCGATCATATTTGCGTGCGATGTGGCCGAGCATCCGCATCTGCCGGCTGTCGAGCGTGCCATAGGGCACCGCGATCCGCAGCATATAGGCGTGGAGCTGGAGGTAGAGGCCGTTCATCAGCCGCAACGGCTTGAACTGATCCTCGGTCATGTCGCCAGCCAGGCGGCGGCGCACCTGATCGCGAAATTCATCGACGCGCGCGTCGACGATCGCCTGATCATATTCGTCGTACTTGTACATCAGATCACCCAGTTTCCGGCATTGGGGTCGGCCGGCTTCAACGTGAGGTCGGGGCGGACGGTTGGGCCTAGCGCGCGGATGCGGTCCTTAATGTGCGCGGGGCGCGGACCTTCGGCGGTCGCCACCCCCTCGATCACATAGGGCACGTTGACACGCCGCGACGCTTCCTCCGCGCGCGCGATCGCCTCGGCATGGTCACCCGCGTCGACCGCGTCCTCGACGTGGCGCGACCAGCCATTGCCGGTCCACCAGATCACGTCGCCGCTCGGCAAATCGTTGCCCGTCACCAGTTTCACGCTTTCACCCTCACGCCAATGTCTCCGCGACGCGCGCATAGCCCGCGAGCTTGTTCTCAGCATCCGACAAATCGACCACTTCGCCGACGACGATGATCGCGGGGCTGGCGACGCCCTCGCGCCGCACCATCGCACCCAAGTCGGCGAGCAACGTGCGCAGCGCGCGGTGGCCGGGGCAGGTGCCCTTTTCCAGCACCGCGACGGGCATGTCGGGCGCGACGCCGTCGGCCATCAATTTGTCCGCGATCTGATCGGCGGTCGCGACGCCCATGTAGATGACGAGCGTGCGCCCTTGCCCCGCGAGCCCCGACCAGTCCTGTTCGCTTAGCCCCTTGCACTGGCCCGCGACGAAGCTGACCGCGCTCGAATGATCGCGGTGAGTGAGCGGCAGCATGGCCTCCGCCGCGCAGCCGAGCGCAGCCGACACGCCCGGGATCACCTCGACCGGCAGCCCCGCCGCGCGCACCACCTCGACCTCCTCGCCACCGCGCCCGAAGATGAACGGGTCGCCGCCCTTCAGCCGGACGACGACCGATCCCGCGCGGACATGCGCGACGATCAAAGCATTGATCGCCTCCTGCGGCAACGTGTGCCGCGCGCGGCGTTTCGCGACCGAGATGCGCTGCGCTGTCGCGGGCGCGATATCGAGCACGCGCGCGTCGATCAGCCCGTCGTGAACGACGACGTCGGCGGATTTGAGCGCCTCGACCGCGCGGACGGTCAGCAGCCCGGGATCACCCGGACCCGCACCGACGAGGATGACGCGGCCGCGCGCGTCGGGATCGAGCAGACTTGCCATTGGTAGCAGATGGGCCTGCCAGCGCGCGCGCGCAATTCAGCGAAGCTTGCCGCGCGCGTAGCCGAGGTTTCAGTGCGCGGCCGCATCCTCGCCGCCGCGAGCCTTCTGCACCTGATGCACGACCAGCGCGACGAGCGCGCCGACGATCAGTCCGATGACCCCCGACAGAGTAGCGGTCACCACCCATGCTACCGCCCCGCCGAGCGCGCCGTTCGCGTGACCCGCGACCTCGGACGCGTGATGGACGACGTGCGCGGGTCCGGCGAGGCCCAGTTCCTCCGCGCCGTGGAGCAGGATGCCGCCGCCGACCCAGATCATCGCCGCGGTACCGATCACCGCCAGCCAGCGCATCATGACGGGCACGCCCTTGACCAGCCCGCGCCCGATCGCCTGAAGCGCGCCCGATCGCTGTTTCGCCAGATAGAGCCCGACGTCGTCGGCCTTTACGATCAAAGCGACGACGCCGTAGACGCCCGCGGTGATCGCAACCGCGACGATGATCAGCGTGATCGCCTGCGTCAGGATCGGCGTGTCGCTGACCTCGCCCAGGGCGATCGCCATGATCTCGGCCGAGAGGATGAAGTCGGTGCGGATCGCGCCCGACACCTTCTGGTTCTCCAGCGCACCAGGATCGGTGGGGGCGGCCTCCTCGTCGGCGTGGTGGGCGCCGGTGACCGCCTCGATCACCTTCTCCGCGCCCTCGAAACAGAGGTAGAGGCCGCCCAGCATCAGCAGCGGCGTGATCGCCCAGGGCGCGAACGCGCTCAAAATCAGCGCGGCGGGCAGCAGGAACAGCAGTTTGTTGCGCAGCGAGCCGAGTGCGATCTTGCCGATGATCGGCAATTCGCGCTTGGGCGAGAGCCCGACGACGTAGCGCGGCGTCACCGCAGTATCGTCGACGACGACGCCCGCTGCCTTCGTCCCTGCCTTTGCTGCGGCCCCCGCCACGTCGTCGAGCGAGGCGGCGGCGAGCCGCGTCAGCCCGGCGATGTCGTCGAGCAGTGCGACCAGCCCGCTTGCCATGATGTCATTCCCCCCGGTGGTGTGTGTCCAGCGTCGCGGATCGGCCGCCCCTGATCAGCCGCCCTGCATCAGCCATCGGTCAGGCCGATGCCGATCGACGCGCGCGCTGCCTCCGCCTCGTTCGAGACGACGGGATAGGCGCAGTAATCCGCCGCGTAATAGGCGCTCGGGCGGTGATTGCCCGACCAGCCGATCCCGCCGAACGGCGCCGAGGACGACGCGCCGTTGGTCGGCTTGTTCCAGTTGACGATCCCCGCGCGCGCGCGCGCCCAGAAACGGTCGTAGAGGATCGGCGTTTGGCTGACGAGCGAGGCGGACAGGCCGTACCGCGTGTTGTTCGCCTCCGCGATCGCGGCGTCGAAATCGTCGACGCGGATCACCTGCAGCAGTGGCCCGAACAGCTCGATGTCGGGCCGATCGGGCAGGTCGGTGACGTCGATGATACCGGGGGTGAGCATCGGCCGCTCGGGATCGGGGCGCGCCATGTGACGGATCGGGCGCGCGCCGCGCATCATCAGCGCGAGGAAGCTCTCGGTCAGTCCGTCGGCGGCCTCGTTGTCGATCACCGGGCCCATGAACGGCTGGGGATCATCGTGCGGGCGCCCGACGATCAGGCGCCCTGCGAGGCGATTGAGTTCGGCGAGGAAGTCGTCCGCGAGCGATTCCTGCACGATCAACCGGCGCGCGGCAGTGCAGCGCTGCCCCGCGGTGGTGAAGGCGGATTGCGCGACCAGCACCGCCGCCGCGGCGAGGTCGGGCGTGTCCCACACGACGATCGGATTGTTGCCACCCATTTCGAGCGCGAGGATCTTCTCGGGTTTCTCGGCGAACGCGCGGTTGAGCGCGAGCCCGGTGCGCGCCGATCCGGTGAACAGCAGCCCGTCGATCCCGTCGTGCGCGGCGAGCCTTCGCCCCTCGTCGGGGCCGCCGATCACGACGCGCATGCATTCCTCGGGGACGCCCGCGGCATGGAGGCATTCACACAGGAAGACGCCCGTCGCGGGGGTCTTTTCCGATGGTTTGAACACGACCGCGTTACCCGCGATCAAGGCGGGGACGATATGCCCGTTGGGCAGATGCGCAGGGAAGTTGTAGGGACCCAGCACCGCGAGCACGCCGTGTGGCTTGTGACGAAGCGCCATGCGGCTGCCCATCGGCGCGTCCATCCGGCGCTGCGCGGTCCGCTCGGCATAGGCGCTGACCGAGATGTCGACCTTGGCGATGACCGAATCGACCTCGGTGCGCGCTTCCCACAACGGCTTGCCGGTTTCGCGCGCGATCGTGTCGGCGAAGGCGTCGCTGCGCTGGCGCACGACATTCGCGAAGCGTCGCATCGTCTCGATACGAAAGGTGACCGGTCGCGCCGCCCAGGCGACCCAGCCGTCGCGGGCGGTCGCGACCTCCAGATCGACGTCGCTCGTCGCCCCACGCCACAACTCGACACCCGTTGCGGGCTCGAACGAGATCAGCTCACCCATGCATCGTCCCTTACCGCAATAGGCATGGAGCGAAAGGGGTCAGTCGGCGAGCGCCTGTCCCATTTGCCTGATCGCGTGCACCTTGTGATGGAACGGCGCCCAATCATCGTCGCGGTCGATCGCGGACCAGATCGCCTCGACCTCGTCGATGAGCATCGCGCAGGGCTCATCGGACCAGAAGGGGTGCTCACGCGGCTTGCGCGGCGCATAACCGGACAAGGCGGCGCGTAGCTCTTCCCACTCGGTGCCGTAGCCGGCCGGCGGGTCGGTCGCGAACACATCGAAGAAGAAGCGCGCGATCTCGGTGCCCGTGGTGCGCAGCGCACGCTCGACCGCCTGCACCAGCGCGCGGTCGCGCTCGTGGTCGCGCGGGGTACGGCCGAGCCGCCACAGAATCGCCGATGTCACCGCGCGCTGATATCGGTCGGGGAATCGGTCGAGCGCGGCGATCAGCGGCTCGGCGTCGCTGATCTGCCGGAGCGAGACGGCTAATTGCATCGCGTCCCAGTGGATCGCCTCGGGCTGGCGACCGAAGGCGTAGAGGCCGGCGTGGTCGAAATAGGCCGCGACGATCGCCGGGTCCCACGTCGGCGCGAACCGCCACGGTCCGTAGTCGAAGCTTTCGCCGGTCACGTTGATGTTGTCGGAATTGAGCACGCCGTGGACGAACCCCGCCGCCATGTAGCGCGCGGCGAGCGTCGCGTTCCGATCGACGACGAGGTCGAGCAGGCGGACGGGATCGTCGGCATCCTCGCCGTAGAGGTGGCGCAACACATAGGCGGTCAGCGCGCGCAGACCCGCTTCGTCACGATTGTAGGCGAGCCGCTGGAAGGTGCCGATGCGGATATGGCCGTGGCTCAAGCGCACCAACACCGCCGAGCGGGTGGGCGATGGCTCGTCGCCGCGGTCGAGCGCCTCGCCCGTCTCGATCAGCGAGAAATTGCGCGAGGTGGGGACGCCCAGCGCTTCGAGCATCTCGCTGGCCAGCACTTCGCGCACGCCGCCCTTGAGCGTCAGGCGCCCGTCGCCGAAACGGCTCCACGGCGTCTGGCCCGATCCCTTGGTGCCCAGATCCATCAACCGCCCGTTCCGGTCGCGCAGCTGCGCGAAGGTGAAACCGCGCCCGTCGCCGAGCTCGGGATTGTACTGGCGGAACTGGTTGCCGTGATAACGCAGCGCGAGCGGTTGGGGCAGCGTGCCGGGCAGCGGCATGAAGCGGCCGAAATGCGCGATCCATTCCTCATCGCTCAGCGTCGAGAGCCCGACCTCGTCCGCGGCGCGATCGTTGCGGAAGCGCAGCACGGCCCGTGGGAAGTCGGCGGCCGCGACCGGATCGTAGAAGCCGTCGCCCAGCTCGAGGATCGTCGTTTCGGGGCGGTACGCTTGCGGGTCGATCGGCATGCGTCGATATGGGGGCGCAGGCGACCGGGGTACAAGCGTGACAGGGTTCGGGGCAGGGAACGGGGCGGGGTTCGAGGACGTCTACTGGTGGTCGGGCGACGGGCTGCGGCTGCACGCGCGCGACTATCCGGGCCATGCGGACAGGCCCGCGATTATCTGTATGCCGGGGCTGACGCGCAACGCGCGCGATTTCGCTACGCTTGCCGAGCATCTGTCGCCCGACTGGCGGGTGCTCGCGGTCGAATTCCGCGGTCGCGGCGAGAGCGCCTACGCCAAGGACCCGATGAGCTATGTCCCGTTGACCTACGCGCAGGATATGGCGGGGCTGATCGAGGCGGCCGGGGTCGATCGTTTCGTGGTCGTCGGCACGTCGCTCGGCGGGATCGTCGCGATGCTGCTGGCGGGGATGATGCCGGGGCGGATCGCGGGGGCAGTGCTGAACGACATCGGTCCCGACATCGAGTCCGCGGGTCTCGCGCGGGTGCGCGGCTATGTCGGCAAATCGAGCAATCATCCGACGTGGATGCACGCGGCGCGCGCGCTCCAGGAATCGAGCGGGGGCGTGTATCCCGACTGGGCGATCGAGGATTGGCTGGCAATGGCGAAGCGCGTCTATCGCCTCAGCAGCGCGGGGCGCATCGTACTCGATTACGACGCACGCATCGCCGAGCCGTTCCGGCTGCCGGGGAACGAGGCGGGCCCCGATATGTGGCGCGCTTTCTCAGCCTTGCGCGACGTCCCTGTGCTGGTGGTGCGCGGCGAGCGATCCGACATGCTCTCCGGCCAAACGGCCGAGCGGATGATCGCCGCACTGCCGCGCGCCGTGTTGGCGACGATCCCGCGCGTCGGCCACGTGCCGACACTCGCCGAGCCCGAGGCGCGCGTCGCGATCGACGAGTTGCTCGCGAGTGTAGCGGAACCCGGCTGATCGCTCGGGCGTCTCGCCGGCTGAACAATCGGGACGTTTCATGCCAGACTCCGTCAACGCCGACGCGCATACCGCGGTTCTGCCGCTCGAGGGGCGGCGCGTGGTCATCAGTGGGGGTTCGACCGGCATCGGGCGCGCGATCGCGGTGCTGCTCGCCACCGAGGGCGCGCGCGTTTTCATCGGCGCGAGCACGCCCGAGCATCTGGATGACGCGCTCGCGCGCATTCGCGAAGTCGGCACGGGTGACGGCGTCGTGCTTGATCTGGCCGAGCCCGACAACGTTGGCCGCTTCCTGGAGGCCGCGCGCGATGTGATGGGCGGGTACAACGTGATCGTCGCCAACGCCGCGGTCGGCGCGAGCGGCGTAACAGAGATGGACGAGCCCACGCTGCGCCACGCGATATCGCTCAACTTCACGCACTACCTGCTGCTTGCACATCAAGCCGCCAAGGCGATGGGCGGGGAGGGCGACATCGTGCTGGTCGGCTCGATGAGCGCTTATGTGCTGGGACCGCACTCGACCGTCTACGCCGGGATCAAGGCCGGCATCCAGGGTTTCTCGGTCGCTTTGCGCCGCGAACTGGGGCCGAAGGGCATCCGCGTCGCGCTGGTCGAGCCCGGTATGACCGGCTCGACGATGCAGGAGCCCGACATCTCGCCCGAGGAACAGCGCGAACAGATCGGCGAGGAAAAGATGCTGCGTGCCGAGGATATCGCAGCGGGGGTCCATTATCTGCTGACGCAGCCGCGCCGTACGGTGATCCAGCGCCTAACGATCAGCCCGCGCGTGCAGGATCAGGAATGACGCAGGCGGCGCCCAGCTTCGCGCACGACGCGTTGATCCTCGATCCGCGTGACATCGACCTGTCGCGCTCGCCACTCGCGGGCAAGATCGATGACGAAACCTACGTTCTCGGCGCATTCAATCCGGGGCTGACGCGGCTGTCGAACGGCAATCTGCTGATGATGGTGCGCGTGGCGGAAGCGTTGCGGCATCCGATAAAGGACGGCCACGTCCACGCGATCCGCTGGGACGAGGGGGCCTACGTGCTGGACGCCTGGCCGCTTCAACTCGTCGACACGAGCGATCCGCGCAAGTTCATGATGCGCGGTGGCGGGTGGAAGGTGATGGCACTGACGTCGCTGTCGTGGCTGCTGCCGGTCGAGCTGAACGCGGACGGTACCCGCATCGAGGCGATCCATTACGACCGAGCGATCGCGCCGCGGCGCGCCTATCAATGCTACGGCGTCGAGGATGCGCGGATCAGCCGGGTCGGCGAGCGCTATTATATGACGAGCTGTTCGGTCAGCCCGGAGCGGCACTCGACCACATTGTATACCAGCGATGACGCGCTCGACTGGCAGCTCGAAGGAATCGTGCTCGATCACCAGAACAAGGACATGCTGATCTTCGAGGGGAAGGTCGCGGACAGGTTCTGGGCGCAGACGCGGCCGCTCGGCGATCTCTATTTCGCCTATCCGCCCGATTCGCCGTGGCGCGCAGGACCGTCGATCAACCTCGCGACCTCGCCCGATGCGCTTCACTGGAAACCGCATGACGAACCCGGCATCCGCCCGCACGCCGCCACCGTCGCGACGGCACGGATGGGCGGTGGTGCGCAGCCGGTGCGCGCCAGTATCGAGGGGCAGGAGGGCTGGCTGACGCTGTGGCACGGCGTCGAGCCGAGCGGTGTCGTCGGCATCTACCGGACCTATTGGACGCTGCTCGATCTCGACGATCCGTCGCGCACGATCGCGACATGCCACAGGCCGCTGCTCGAACCCGCCCCGCACCTGACCGAGCCGCTACGCGAGGCGATGTACCTCGACAACGTCGTCTTCACGACCGGCATCGTCGACGGCGGCGATCACTGGATCGTGGCTAGCGGGGAGGCCGACCTCGCCTGCCGGATCACGCACGTGCCAAAGGACGCGTTGCGCGCCTCGCCACCGCAGTAGGTGCGCGTTAGCGTGTCGCGGGCTATGCCGGCGCGCATGACGCGGCCGATCTCGATCCTGCACCTCCATTCGACCTTCGACCTGGGCGGCAAGGAGGCGCGTGCCGTCCGGTTGATGAACGCGTTCGGCGACCGCGCGCGTCACATGATCGTGTCGTCGATGCCCGGCGCGCTCGGCGCGCGCGCGCGGATCGACCGCGGGATCGCTTATGAGATCGCGCAGAACGCGCCGCCGCTAACCGGCAAACCGTCGGTCGCGCGCTACGAGGCGATCGCGCGCTACATGCGTGGGTTCGATCTGGTGCTGACGTACAATTGGGGCGCGATCGACGGCGTGATGGCGCGGCGCGTGTTCTCGAAGGGCGCGCCGCCGCTCGTCCACCACGAGGACGGGTTCAATGCCGATGAGGCAGGCGGATTGAAGCGCGAGCGCAACATCTACCGCCGCCTCGCGCTCGGCGCGGCACACGCGCTGGTGGTGCCGTCCGAGAGCCTCGAGCAGATTGCGCTGGAGACGTGGAAGCAGCCACGCGCGCGCGTCCACCGTATCGCGAACGGCATCGCGACCGCGCTCTACGCGAAGGAACCGGAGCCGAAGGCGATCCCCGGCTTCGTGCGGCGAGCGAACGAGGTGGTGATCGGCACTGTGGCGGGCCTGCGCGCGGTAAAGGACCTGCCGCAACTTGTCCGCGCGGTCGGTGGCGTGTCGGCGCGGTTCCGCCTGGTCATCGTGGGTGAGGGGCCGGAGAAGGCCGCGATCGAGCAGGCGGCGCTCGCGATGGGAATCGACGACCGCGTCGTGATGCCGGGTTTCCTTGACCGGCCGTACCGCTTCATGCGGCATTTCGACCTGCTCGCGCTGTCGTCCAAATCGGAGCAATTCCCGATCAGCGTGGTGGAGGCGATGGCGGCGGGGCTGCCGATCGTCGCGCCCCCCGTCGGCGACGTGCGCGCAATGGTGGCGACGGAAAACGCGCCCCTCATCACCGAATATCACGGCGAGGTCCGGCTGCGCGACGCGATCCAGGCGCTCGCCGCCGATCCCGAACTCCGCCGCCGCGTCGGGCAGGCCAACCAAGCGAAAGCGCGCGCGCTGTACGACGAGGGGACGATGATCGCGCGCTACGCCGACCTCTACGCGGGTGCGCTGGGGCGGCCGGGGGTGCTCGGCTGACGCGCAACGCTATCGCCTTGTCGTAACTTTGGTTTATAGCGGTCCGAATTATCAATCTCGGGAAGTGACAGCAGCGTGTTCAAGGGCCTGAACCCCATCGTCTATGCCGGTCGCGAAGTCTGGCCATTGGTGGAGGGCGGCAAGGGCGTCGCGGCGACCAACCATGCCTCGGCGGGTGCCTGGGCGGCGGCGGGCGGCATCGGCACCGTGTCGGCGGTCAACGCCGACAGCTACGATCCCGAAGGCAAGATCATTCCGCAGATCTATCGCGCGCTGACCCGGCGCGAGCGGCACGAGGAACTGATCGCCTACGCGATCGAGGGCGCGGTGCAGCAGGTCCAGCGCGCGTGGGAGATCGCGGGCGGCAAGGGCGCGATCAATATCAACGTCCTGTGGGAAATGGGCGGCGCGCAGCGTGTGCTCCAGGGCGTGCTCGAGCGGACCAAGGGCATGGTCGCGGGCGTCACCTGCGGCGCGGGCATGCCGTACAAGCTGTCCGAGATCGCGGCGTCGTACAACGTCAACTACCTGCCGATCGTGAGCTCCGGCCGTGCGTTTCGCGCCTTGTGGAAGCGCGCCTATTCGAAGGTGTCGGAACTGCTCGGCGCGGTCGTTTACGAGGATCCGTGGCTGGCGGGCGGGCACAACGGCCTGTCGAACGCCGAGGATCCGCTGCGTCCCGAGGATCCCTATCCGCGCGTCAAGGCACTGCGCGACACGATGCGCGAGGGCGGTATTCCCGACACGACGCCGATCGTGATGGCGGGCGGCGTCTGGTACCTGCGCGACTGGAACGAGTGGATCGACAACCCCGAACTGGGTCAGATTGCGTTCCAGTACGGCACGCGCCCGCTGCTGACGCGTGAGAGCCCGATCCCCGACGACTGGAAGCAGCGGCTGATGACCGTGGAGGAGGGCGACGTGCTGCTCCACCGCTTCTCGCCGACCGGTTTTTACTCATCGGCGGTGCGCAATCCGTTTCTGCGCAGCCTTGAGGCGCGGTCGGAGCGGCAGATCGCTTTCTCGACGCAGGAGGCGGGCGACCACGTCTTCCAGCTCGACGTCGGCGTGAAGGGCAAGAATTTCTGGGTGACGCGCAACGACCTGCTGCGTGCGCGGCAGTGGTTCGGCGAAGGTTTCACCGATGCGCTCAAGACTCCCGACAATACGTTGGTGTTCGTGTCGCCGCCCGAAAAGGCGGAAATCCGCAAGGATCAGGCCGATTGCATGGGCTGCTTGTCGCAGTGCCTTTTCTCGAGCTGGGCCGATACCGAGACGAACTCGACCGGGCGGCTCGCCGATCCGCGCAGCTTCTGCATCCAGAAGACATTGCAGGAAATCGCGCACGGCGGCGATGTCGAGCAGAATCTGATGTTCGCGGGGCATGCCGCCTACAACTTCAAGCGCGACCCGTTTTACTCGAATGGTTACGTCCCGAGCGTCAAGGAATTGGTCGATCGGATCTTGACCGGCGACTGACGTAAAAGCGGGGCCGCGCGGACGGACGCGGCCCCGACCCGATCAATCGATCACGGTGCCGACGACCGCACCACCGACGCCGCCGACCGCGGCGCCCTTCTCGACATTCCCACCCGTCGCGGCGGCGACGCCGGCACCACCCGCGCCCCCGATCGCGGCGCCCTTGAGCGTCGAGCAGGCCGAAGTTGAGAGGGCGGCGAGGCCGAGGACGGCGGCAAGGGTGACGTTGCGCATGAGCAGCTCCGTTTGATGGGGGAGCCGCGAGAATGATGCCGACGGCTGGGTGTTCCCGCCGGCAATGCTTTCTCACGATCGCGACAATCATCTCCGCTGTGTGACATTCCCGACATCGCGGCGTCGCGCGGGGGCATCAGGCAGGATGCTCATCCACGCGGAGCGCTGCCATGGTTCACAACGCCGATCTCGACTATCATGCCGCGCGCGCGGCAGGAAGTCGTCAGCGCGATCACTGCGGGATCGGCAATCACAGCGGCGGTCCATCAGGAGATGTGCCTGCTGCACTGCAGCCGCGTGATCGCCGCGATGCTGTTCGCCGGGCGCCAGCGAGGCGGCGCGGGCTGATCAGGCCCAGCCTTCGAGCACCTGATCGGGCGGACGGTGGCCGTCGGCCCACATGCGGATGTTGGCGATGACCTTTTCCCCGCTCGCCACGCGCCCCTCATAGGTCGCGGAGCCCATGTGCGGCGTCATCACGACGTTGGGCAGCGCGAGCAGGCGCGGATCGATGCGCGGCTCGTGCTGCCACACGTCGAGCCCCGCGCCCGCCAGCCGCTTGTTCTCGAGCGCGTCGACCAGCGCATCCTCGTCGAGGATGCCGCCGCGGCTGGCGTTGATGACGAATACGTGTGGGCGCAGCAGCGCGATCCGGCGCGCATCGATCAGGTCGCGGCTGTCGGCGTTGAGCGGGGTGTGGAGCGTCAGAATGTCGATCGCGCCGAGCATCTCGTCGAGGTTCGGATGCCATTCCGCACCGAGTTCGCCCTCGAGCACCTTCGGCAGGCGGTGGCGGTTGTGATAATGGATCGACAGTCCGAAGGCGCGCGCACGCCGCGCCACCGCCTGCCCGATCCGTCCCATGCCGACGATGCCGAGCGCCTTGCCGCCGATGCGGTAGCCGAGCATTCCGCCGGGGCTCCACCCGTTCCATTCGCCCGACCGCACGAGTTTCTCGCCCTCCGCCAGTCGCCGCGGAACCGAGACGATCAGCGCCATCGTCATGTCGGCGGTATCCTCGGTCAGGACGCCCGGCGTGTTGGTGACGATGATCCGCCGCGCGCGCGCCGCCTTCAGGTCGATGTGATTCACGCCGGCGCCGAAATTGGCGATCAGCCGCAACCGCTCCCCCGCGCCCTCGATCAGCGCCGCATCGATCGTGTCGGTGACTGCGGGAACGAGTACGTCGCACTCCGCCATCGCGGCGGCGAGTTGGTCGCGCGTCATCGCGGTGTCGCCGCGGTTGTTGGTCGTGTCGAACAGCGCCTCCATCCGCGACATGATCGTGTCGGGTAGTTCGCGCGTCACGATCACCCTGGGCGAGGCGACGCGGGCACCGTTTGAGGGATAGGCAACACGGCGCGTGTCGGGCATGGGCGAGGAGTGGCGCAGTCGCGGCCCAGCGTCAACATTCGACATGCGCGCCTGAACGGTTGAAGCGTGGCGCGGCGCGGGGCAAGATGTGCGCGGCAGGGCGTTTTTCGGGGGGCAGGCAGGGTGAACAGGCGTTTGAGGATCGGCATTGTCGGGGCGCTGGCCGCGCTGTGTCTGGTCGACGGCGCGATCGCGGCCGAGCCCAAGCAGAAGCCGCCTTATTACGCCTCAATCGCGCCGGCGCGCGCGCGAATGCGCAGTGGCCCGGGCCGTACCTATCCCGCGACGTGGCTGTACGTGCGGCGGGACCTGCCGGTCCGCGTGATCGACACGTTCAAGGAATGGCGCAAGATCGAGGACCCGAGCGGGACGCAGGGCTGGTTTCTCGGCAATCTGATCAGCAGCACGCGGACTGCGATCGTCGAGAACGGCCAGCCGATCGAGATGCATGAACGGCGCGGCGGCGGAAAGCTGCTATGGCGCGCGGCCCCCGGCGTCGTCGGGCGGGTGAGCCAGTGCGCCTCTGGCTGGTGTCGTTTCGACGTCCACGGTCAGGCCGGCTGGGTGCAGAACGATCGCCTGTGGGGCGTCGAGCAGAACGAGACGCTGCCGTGAGCATCGCGATCGACGGCTTCGACCTCGACGCGTTCGTCACTGCGACGCTCGCGGAGGATCTTGGGGAGGGCGGTGACGTCACCTCCGCCGCGGTAATTCCCGCCGGTGCGCGCTTTACTGCGGTGATGGACAGCCGCGACGCGATCACCGTCGCGGGGCTGGAGATTGCGGCGGCGTTCTTTCACCGGCTCGATCCCGATGCGGCGACGACCTTGCTTGCCGGCGACGGCGAGCAGGTGGCGGCGGGGGCGCCGTTGATGCGGATCGAGGGGAATGCGCGCGCTCTCCTGACCGCCGAGCGGTCCGCGCTCAACACGGTCCAGCACCTGTCGGGCATCGCGACGCTGACCCGTACCTATGCCGAGCGGATCGAAGGAACGGGGGCGACATTGCTCGACACGCGCAAGACGATCCCCGGGCTTCGTCGGCTCGAGAAATACGCCACGCGGTTGGGCGGCGCGACCAATCACCGCATGGGCCTGTGGGACGCGGCGATGATCAAGGACAATCACGTCGCGGTCGCGGGCGGGGTCGCGCAGGCCGCCGCGCGGGCCAAGGCAGCGGGGGTCGAGCGCATCATCGTCGAGGTCGATCGCCTCGACCAGATCGAGCCCGCGCTGGCGGGTGGTGCGACGCACCTGCTGCTCGACAACATGCCGCCCGACACGCTGCGCGAGGCCGTGGCACTCGTCGGCGGGCGGGTGCCGACCGAGGCATCGGGCGGGGTCACGCTTGAGACGATCCGCGCGATTGCCGAGAGCGGCGTCGATTTCGTCAGCGTCGGGCGGATCACGCAGTCAGCCCCCGCCGCCGACATCGGGCTCGACTTCGCGCTGGCATGACGCCCGCAACCCATTCAACCGCAGGACCACGAGACACCATGCAGCGACCGGCGTCGATCATCACCTTCGAGCGGCTCTATCTCTCCGGCTTCGCGCTATCGCTCGTCAGTTGGGCGTTGGACTGGCCGCTGATGCAGGCGCGGCTCGCCGCCAATCCGCAGACCGCGCCGTTCGGCTGGATGCTGAGCGTGATGCTGTTGCTGAACATCGCGGGTTCGCTGCTCCTGTGGTTCTTCACGGCGCGCCGCGCGAGCGTTGTCGCCAAATGGCTCGTGGTGGTGTTCGCCGGACTGTCGGCGCTGCGCTTCCTGCTCAACCTGCCCGCGGCGCTGGGCGGCGCGATGACCGCGACGTCGCTGATCCTCGCCACCGTGACGACGGCGCTGAGCGTCGCGGCGGCGGCGATGCTGTTCCGCGTCGACGCACGTGCCTGGTTCGGTGAGGATGTCGACGGCGACGACGACGGCGTGGAGCACGTGGCATGAACCGCGCTGTGATCTTCCTGCTCGGCGCTGCAGCGGTGACGACGCCGGCGGTGGCCACCGCGCAAGCCAATGCGTGCCGCATCCCGTCGACGATCGAGCGTCCGCACCCCGACCTGCCGTCGGCGAGCCAGCCGGTGCGCCGACTCCCCATCGGCAGCTATACGCTCGCGATCAGCTGGAGCCCGGAATATTGCCGCTCGCGCTCGGTTGATCGCGGTGGGCGCAGCGACCTGCAATGCGGCGGCGGCAACGATTTCGGCTTCGTGCTCCACGGCCTGTGGCCCGACGGTGTCGGCAAGGACTGGCCGCAATATTGCCAGGCGACCCCGATCCTGCCGACCGCGCTTATCCGCCAGCATCTGTGCGCGACGCCGTCGCCGCAACTGATGCAGCATGAATGGTCGAAGCATGGGACGTGCATGCCGGGTACCTCGCCGCAGGCCTATTTCGCGCGGTCGAACGCGATGTTCGCGCGGCTGCGTTTCCCCGATATGGACGGGCTGTCGCGGCGTCCGCTGACGGTGGCTGAGTTCCAGCGCCGCTTCGCCGCGGTTAATCGCCTGCCCGCGAATGCGGTGCGGGTGACGACCAAGAAAGCTGGCTGGCTCGACGAGCTGTGGCTCTGCACCGACAAGCGTTTCCGCTACACGCCGTGCGATGCCGAGCAGGGCGGCGGGGCGCCCGCGGGGCAGCAGTTGCGGATCTGGCGCGGACACCGCTGAACGCACGCGGAAGGTCACAAAGGTCACATGCCAACGCGCGCCTGCGCGCGCGGGGTATATTCGGGTGATGAGAAGGAGCGGATCAGGGGCCTGTCACGTCGCTCGCGTGTAGGACAGCCAAATTGGCTTCATTCACTCGCACGCGCACCAGATCGGCCAATCGGTAAGCGGCGGCGGTATGTCGGCGACCGGCACGACGAAGAAGGCCGATAGCGCCCAGACTAGCGCCACCGGTGTCTGCCATCCGCTTCGCCAGGATAGCAGCCGCTCGAACAGCCTGATCTTCGCGATCAGCATTGCGAGCGGCCCGGCGATGGAGGCAGCGCCTTCGTACCACGGGTGCGGGCCGGCGACGCCATGTCCGCGGCTCGCCAGATAGAGCGGCCAATCCTAGAGGCTGCCCCAGAACGGATTGATGAACCCGGTCAGCGGAGGGAAGCCCACCAGCGACGGCCCGAGCACCAGCCACATCCGCAACTGGCGCTCGAACCTGATGGACACCGCCGTCACCGCTTGCGCGTCAACTCGCGCATCGCTTCGTCCAGCCCGTCGAGCGTCAGCGGGTACATGCGGTCGGCGATCAGCTCGCGGATGATCTTGGTCGACTGCGAATAGCCCCATTGCGCCTTGGGCGTCGGATTGAGCCACACCGCGGCGGGGTAGGTGGTGGTCAGGCGCTGCATCCACACAGCGCCTGCTTCCTCGTTGAAATGCTCGACCGAGCCGCCGGGATGCGTGATCTCGTACGGGCTCATCGCCGCGTCGCCGACGAAGATCAGTTTATAATCGTGCGGGAATTTGTGGAGCACGTCCCACATCGGCGTGCGCTCGGCGAAGCGGCGCTTGTTGTCCTTCCACACGCCCTCGTACGGACAATTGTGGAAATAGAAGAACTCGAGGTTCTTGAACTCGGTCGTCGCGGCGGAGAACAGTTCCTCGCATAGCTTGATGAACGGGTCCATCGACCCGCCGACGTCGAGGAACAGCAGCAGCTTGACCGCATTGCGGCGTTCGGCGCGCATGTGGACGTCGAGCCAGCCCTGCCGCGCGGTGCCCGCGATCGTCGCGTCGATGTCGAGTTCGTCGAGTGCGCCCTCGCGCGCGAACTTGCGCAGCCGGCGCAGCGCGATCTTAATGTTGCGGGTGCCTAGCTCGCGCGTGCTGTCGAGGTTCTTGAACTCGCGCTGGTCCCACACCTTCAACGCGCGCTTGTGGCGGCTCTCGCCGCCGATGCGGACGCCTTCGGGGTTGTAACCCGAATTACCGTACGGACTGGTGCCGCCGGTGCCGATCCACTTGTTGCCGCCCTGGTGGCGCTTTTCCTGTTCTTCCAACCGCTTCTTGAGCGTTTCCATGATCTCGTCCCAGGAGCCGAGCGACTTGATCGCCTCCATCTCCTCGGGGGTGAGATATTTCTCCGCGACCGCCTTCAGCCAGTCGGCGGGGACCTGCGCCTCGTTGGTCGCGAAGCTCGTCTCCAGCCCCTTGAACACCTTGGCGAAGACTTGGTCGAATTTGTCGAGCAGGCCCTCATCCTTCACGTAGATCGAGCGCGAGAGATAGTAGAATTCCTCGGGGCTACGCTCGATCACCTCGGCTTCGAGCGCTTCGAGCAGGATCAGATGCTCCTTCATGCTGGCCGGGATACCCGCCGCGCGGAGCTCGTCGAGGAAGTGAAGGAACATGCGCGCGATGATGCCGCGCGCGGGCTATGGTGTCGAGCGCGGTTTGCGCGCGTCGGGGCCCGTCAGTGCGCGCCAGCACCCGGAACATAGGCGTCGATCAGCGCGCCGACATAGTCGGGATTGCGCCCGGTCAGCTCGCGCGCGGTGTCGCCGGTGCCGTAGATGAAGCCCTTCACCGGATAGATGCTGCCGCCGAGACCGTTCGAGTCGCGGTACCAGACCTTGACCCGACTCCAGTCGTTGTCGTCGGATACGTCGTAGAGCGTCACGTCCTGTTCGGCGTGGCCGCGTTCACCGTTCTGGCGCGACCAATTGGCGTGGGTGAGCATGAGCACGCGGTCCTCGACCACGCGGCTGACCACCGCGACGTGACCCAGACGGAGCTGCCCGGTCTTCGCAAACACGATCACCGCGCCGATCTTGGGCGTATGGCCGCGTTTGTAGCGTCCCTCGGCCTGATCCCACCACGTCCAGGCGTCTCCGTAGATCTGGATGCCCGAGGCGGCGCGTGCGAAGGGGACGCACTGCCCGACGTAATCGAGCAGGGTGGCGGAGGCCGGCGCGGCGAACAGCGCGGAAACGGCGGCGGCCAGGGCGATGCACGTGGGGGGAACGCGAACCATGCGGATGTGGTAGCGCGCGCATTGTAAGGATGCGTTTGACGGGCGTGGTTAGCGCTTCGTTACCGATGCGTCGGCCGCCGCCCGCGCGACGTCGCGGCGCGCACGCATGATCGCGAGGACGTACGGGTTGTTGCGCTGTATGAAGCGCCTGGGCGTGGTGTCGAGGAAGCGGCGGGCATCGCGCAGGAAATGCGACTTGTCGAAATAGGTCGGCGCGATGTTGGCGTAATCGGCCTCGCCGCCGGCGAGCATCATCCGCACGAGCGACCGCATGAACCGCGCGCGCACCAGCAGGACCTTGGGCGGGTAGCCGAAGTAGCGGACCGACAATCGCCGAAGCGCCGCCGGGGAAAGGCCGAGCCGATCGCAGGCGGAAGCAATGTCCTCGGTCTGCTCGTCGTTGATCACTTCAATGAGGCTGCGGATCGCCTGATCGTGCGGGGTCGGCGGCAGCATCTGTGCGCGGATGAACGTGTCGAGGATCGGTGTTAGATCGGTGACGAGGTCGGCGGCGCGCAACTGCTCCACCAATGCCTCCACGGCGGCCGGGGGCATCAGCGTGTCCAGCGGTACCACCTGATCGCGCACCTTGTCGGCGCCGCGCGTGAACAGTCGCGACCAGCCGAGCGCGGTGATGCCGACGCCGACGGTGACCCCGCCGTAGGTGGTCGTCTGCATCGCGCGCGTGGTGGTGCCCCACAGCGCGGCGACGGGCACGGGATCGTAACGTCGCGGACCGATCCGCAGCGACACCGGACCCGGCGTCAGTGTAAAGCGGAGCATCGGCCACGATGGCAGCGGATAACTGATCGCGCCGGCGTGGACCTGCGGGTCTGAATCGAGCACGTAATATTCGGTGACTAACGCGCGCAGATCGGGCGCGGGTACTTCGATGCGGAGCGCGGTGGCGGCGGGCAATTGCCACGCACCCGCGTCGACGCCCGCAACGCCACTCCCGCTCTCGATCATCCCGCCTCCGAACGTCCGGTGAGCGAGCGCGGCTAGCAGGCGATCGAGCGGGCGGGAAGGGGCCGTTTCAGCCTTTGTTGGCCTGCCGCCGCGCCATGAAGGCCAGCCGCTCGAACAGCATCACGTCCTGCTCGTTCTTGAGCAGCGCGCCGTGAAGCGGCGGGATCGCCTTGGTCGGATCGCGGTTCTGCAGGACCTCGAGCGGCATGTCTTCGTGCAGCAGCAGCCGCAGCCAGTCGAGCAATTCGCTGGTCGAGGGTTTCTTCTTCAACCCCGGCACCTCGCGGACGTCGTAGAAGATGTCCATCGCGCGGGACACCAGCATCTTCTGGATGCCGGGGAAGTGGACGTCGACGATCGCCTGCATCGTGTCGCGATCGGGGAATTTGATATAGTGGAAGAAGCAGCGGCGCAGGAATGCGTCGGGCAGCTCCTTCTCGTTGTTCGAGGTGATGACGACGATCGGGCGTTCGACCGCGCGCACCGTCTCCTTCGTCTCGTAGACGTGGAACTCCATGCGATCGAGTTCCTGCAACAAGTCGTTCGGAAACTCGATGTCGGCCTTGTCGATCTCGTCGATCAGGAGGACGGGCGGGGTGGGGCGGGTGAAGGCTTCCCACAATTTGCCGCGGCGGATGTAGTTGGCAATGTCGTGGACGCGCTCGTCGCCCAGCTGACCGTCGCGCAGGCGCGCGACCGCGTCATATTCGTACAGGCCCTGCTGCGCCTTGGTGGTGGATTTCACGTTCCACTCGATCAACTCGGCGTTCGCGGCCTTCGCGATCTCGTGCGCGAGCACGGTCTTGCCGGTGCCGGGCTCGCCCTTGACCAGCAACGGGCGACGCAGCGTGACCGCGGCATTGACCGCGACCTTCAGGTCATCGGTCGCGACGTAGCTCTGCGTTCCCTGGAAGCGCTGCATGGGCAATCCCGTCCTGTTCGATTGTTCGACCGGGATAGCGGACTGGCGCGGCGCGATGCAAGCGGTCGACTTAAGCCGCAACTTGGACAGGCGCCGGTATCAGGCGCGGTCGCGTGCCGAGGCGCGCGCCTCCAGCAGATGCCACAGCCCGCGGTGCTGCGCGAGCATCTGCTCGGCACCAAACAGCATCGCGCGGTCGACCGCGGGGGTGAGCATTGATTGCGCGAGGATCGCCTCGATCTGCGCCGCGAAGTCGTGCACCACGCCCGGACCTGTCCCGAACAGGCGCCGTGCCGCATTGTCTAGCACCGCGCGGACCGCGACCCAGTCGAGCGTCAATGCGACCGCCGCACCGAGCGCGCAGCCCGCGCGGTCGGACGCCGACAACCGGTCGAGTACCTGCCGCTGCATGACGAGCGCGGCTTCGCTCGCGGCATGTCCCGGGGTCGATGGCACCGGGCCGACATCGGCAGCGAGCCGCGCGAGGAACGCGCGCTCCTCCGCCCGAACGCCCGCGACGCGTTTGATCCAGCCTTGCAACGCCGCGTCGGCGGCCGCGAGCTGAGGCGGGCGGCGTTCGGCCGAACCGTGAACCGTGCAGAGCGCGTGGACCGCATCGGCGAGGTCGCGCATCGACGCGGTCGGGCGCGTGAGCAGCGTCGCGTGCGGCGCCGTAGCGGTACCATCGGCCGCGACCAGCGACGCGATGGTGCGCGTGCCGACCGACCATGCTCCGCTCGATGCAACAACCACGCGCGTCTCCGCCTCCACTCACGATCGCCGGCCCCCCGGCTGGTTCGGGATAGCAAGCGAGTGTGAAGGCCGGGTTTACGCGCATTGCGGGTGAAGGCGCGGGCGCGCGGGCAGGGTTACGTGGGCGGCGTAAGGCGCGGCGATGACCGGGGGCGGGGAGTGGCTAGGCGGCCGCGGGGGTGACGATGACGCTGACCTCCTCAACACGCCCGCCCCGCTCGACCGGGGCGAGGCCGAGCGCGACGGGTGCGGCGGTGGCGCCGCGGACAAGCAGATGCGCGCGCGTCCCGACCGCGGCGTTGTTCGCGCAGACATAGTCGATCATGTCGCCGACACGCGCCCGATCGGCGACGGCGACGAGCGTCAGGAAGCGCGCGGTGGCGAGCTGATCGGTCGTGGTGCCGGTGATCCGCGCGAGCGCGTCGTCGGGGGCGATCAAATAGCCGCGCGGATTGATCCGCGCACGTGCCGCGACGTTGGAGACGTGGATCGCGCGTTCGAGCGCGTGAAGTTCGGCGGTACGGGCGCGCGCCTCTTCCGCCGCGGTCGCATCGCGCGCGACGAGCAGGCACCCGTCGCCTAGTGGATCGAGCCGTGCGTGCAGCCGTCGCTGCGGATAGCGATCGGCTATGAGGTCGAGCGTTTCGGCGGTGCCGCTGTCGATGACACGCGTGACCGCATCGTGGAGAAAGGCGCCGCTCGCCTCCGACACGTGCCGTGCGGGCTGATCGATCCGCGCCCCGCCGCCGAATCTGGTCCGCGCGGCGGGGTTCGCGTGCGCGACGCGGGCCCCGCGACCGAAGACCAGGATCGCCTCGTCGAGCAGGTCGGCGAGCGCGTGGGCGGTTTTCGACGGGTCCGCCGCGTCGCCGAGATGCGGGGTGCACAGCGTATTCATCAGGTCGAGCGACAGGAGCACGAGGCGCAGCCGACCGCGGTGGTGGATGTAGACGGGCGCGCGCGCCGCACGGTCCTGCCATGGGCCGAAGTGGCGGACGAGTTCCGATGCGGTGACCTGCTGTTCGGCGTCGAGCTGGGGGCGCGTTGTGTAATTCATGCGACGACGCTGGTCCCGCTACGATCACGCGTAAACGGCTTCGCTCAGAAATGGATGTTTCGCCCGGGTCGGATCAGGCGCAAAGGCGCCGAAATGGAGCATCTGTCGCGCGTGAGCGCGCGTAAACGCCCAGGTATCTGCCGCCGGATAAAGAAACGCCGGCGGGATGATTTCCTCGCCGGCGCTCGTCGTTATTGATCCAGGAAGCTGCGCATCTTGCGGCTGCGGCTCGGGTGTTTGAGTTTTCGCAAGGCCTTGGCCTCGATCTGGCGGATACGCTCGCGCGTGACCGAGAATTGCTGTCCGACCTCCTCGAGCGTGTGGTCGGTGTTCATGCCGATGCCGAAGCGCATCCGCAGCACGCGCTCCTCGCGGGGAGTGAGGCTCGCGAGGACGCGCGTCACCGTTTCCTTGAGGTTCGCCTGGATTGCCGCGTCGACCGGGATGACCGCATTCTTGTCCTCGATGAAGTCGCCGAGGTGCGAATCCTCCTCGTCGCCGATCGGCGTTTCGAGGCTGATCGGCTCCTTGGCGATCTTCATCACCTTGCGCACCTTCTCGAGCGGCATCGAGAGGCGCTCCGCCATCTCCTCGGGCGTCGGCTCGCGACCCTGCTCGTGGAGGAACTGGCGGCTAGTGCGGACCAGTTTGTTGATCGTCTCGATCATGTGGACCGGGATGCGGATCGTGCGTGCCTGGTCGGCGATCGAGCGCGTGATCGCCTGGCGGATCCACCACGTCGCGTAGGTGCTGAACTTGTAGCCGCGGCGGTACTCAAATTTGTCGACCGCCTTCATCAGGCCGATGTTGCCTTCCTGGATCAGGTCGAGGAACTGCAAGCCGCGGTTGGTGTACTTCTTCGCGATCGAGATCACGAGGCGCAGATTGGCCTCGACCATCTCCTTCTTCGCGATCCGCGCCTCGCGCTCGGCCTTCTGGACCATGTTGACGATGCGCCGGAACTCGGCGAGCCCCATGCCGGTCTGCTGCGAGATCTCGGCGATCTCGCTGCGGATACGCTCGACCGCCGCGGCCTCGTTGGTCGCGAACGCAGTCCACTTCTTGTCGATGCCGGTGACCGAGCTGAGGAACGTGTCGTCGAGCTCGTGGCCCATGTAGCGCTTGAGGAAGTCGGCGCGGCTGACCTTGTGACGCTCCGCCAGGCGCAGCATCTGGCCGCCCAGCGCCGTCAGGCGACGGTTGTACGAGTAGAGCTGGTCGACGAGGAACTCGATCTTCGCCTGGTGGAACTGGACGCTCTCGACCTCGGCGGTCAGCTCTTCGCGCAATTTCTGGTACTTGCGCTCGTCGGCGGCCGACAGCTCGTTGCCGCCGCCCATCGCACCGAGCCGCGTCTCCTGCATCTTGGAGAATTTCTTGTAGAGCGCCGTGATGTTGGCGAACTTCTCCAGCGCCTGCGGCTTGAGCGTTTCCTCCATCTGCGCGAGGCTGAGGGTGTTGTCCTCATCCTCGTCGTCGCTGGGGCGCGGCGCGCGCGGCTCACCTGACTCGTCGTCGTCGTCGGCCGAAGGCTCCTCGGCGACGTCGTCCTCTTCCTTGAAGCTGGTCCCGGCGTTCTTCTCGCTGATCTCGCCGTCGTCGTCCTCGGCACCCTCGACCTGCTCGGCCGACGGACCCTTCGACAGCATCGCGTCGAGATCGAGGATCTCGCGCAGCTGCATCTGGCCTTCGTTGAGCGCGGTGGACCAGTCGATGATCGCGTTGAACGTGATCGGGCTCTCGCACAGCCCGAGGATCATCGTGTCGCGCCCGGCCTCGATCCGCTTCGCGATCGCGATCTCGCCCTCGCGCGAGAGGAGCTCGACCGCCCCCATCTCGCGCAGATACATGCGGACCGGATCGTCGGTACGATCGACGGTTTCTTTTTTCTTCTCGACGACGGGCGCGCTGCTGTCCTGATCGGCGTCGGCGGCCTCGACCTCGTCGTCCTCGGGGCGTTCCTCGGTCTCGCCTTCCTCGCCCTGTTCGTCGTTCTCGACGATGTTGATGCCCATCTCGTTCAAGGCCGAGGTAATGTCCTCGATCTGATCGGACGACATCTCGCCCTGCGGCAGCGCGTCGTTCAACTGATCATAAGTGATGTAGCCGCGCTTCTTGGCGCGCGCGATCACCTTCTTGATGTTCGCGTCGTTCAAGTCGATCAGCGGCGCATCCCCGTTGTCCTGAGCCTCGGGTGCTTCCGCCATATTCGCCTTCGCCATCAATTGTCCTCGGTACCTAGCGCGCGGGCGTCTTCGTTCGCCTGCACGAGATTTGCAAGCCGCACGTCCAGCGCCCGTTGTTCGTTCACCAATGCCACTTGTCGTTCAAACGCTTCGTCGGTGAAATGCGTCTGCATCGCCGAGGTCGCCTCCGCGAGCGCCGCATCCACTTCCGGGCGCGAGACAAGAATGGCGATCGCCTCGTCGAGATCCTCGCGCGCCTTGTTCTCGTCCGCCGACTTGCGCGTGAACGAATAGGGCATCGTATCGGCCCTGAGCAGATCGGACGCGACCTGTTCGAAACCGGACCGTGCCAATATGGTAACGAGGCGCTGGCTATCAAGCGCCCCCTCCCGCCGCGACCGGTCCTCGAGAGCCACGTCGACCACCGCCTCGAACAGCCGGCCGAGCGCGCCGTCGGCGAGCTTGAGGCTGCCGAGCACTTCCATGTGGGTGGCGATCTCGGCCGGGTGGCGGATCAATCCGGCGAGCACCGCTTTCGCGAGCACGCGGTCGATCCCGCCCGCGGCGCGTACCGCCTTCGCGTCATCGGTGACGGGGGCGGGGGGCGGCGACCATTTCTGCCCGGCGCGGCGCTGCTGGTAGGGGAAGAATGGGGTGCGTGGCTGGAGCCCGCCCGCGCCCTGCCGCCCGCGCGCGAACTGCTGATCGAAGCGGTGGCGAAATTCGGCGACGTATTCGGACTTCACGCTCGGGTCCGCGATCGCGTTCGCGAGATCGGACAGGCGGCGCTTCAAACCGGCGCGCTGCTCGGGTGTGTCAAGCGGCTCGGCGGCCAGCTCGTGCTTCCACAACCGCTCGACGAGCGGCTCGGCCTCGCGCACCAGTGCCTCAAACGCGCGCGCGCCGCCTGCGCGCATCAGGTCGTCGGGGTCCTGCCCCTCGGGCAGCGTCACGAACTGCAGGCTGCGGCCCGGCGCGAGCATCGGCAGCGCGCGGTGCGCGGCGCGGATCGCGGCCTTCTGCCCCGCGCTGTCGCCGTCGAGGCAGACGGTCGGGACATCCACCATCCGCCACAATCGCTCGAGCTGCGCCTCGGTCAGCGCGGTGCCGAGCGGGGCGACGACCTCGCCCACGCCGCCCTGCGCGAGCGCCACTGCATCCATGTAACCCTCGACCACGAAGACGCGGTCGGCTTTTCGCGCGGCCGCGGAGGCGCGGTCGAGATTGTAGAGCGTCCGCCCCTTGTCGAACAACGGCGTGTCGGGGGAGTTGAGATACTTGGGTTCGCCGTCACCGATGATCCGCCCGCCGAACGCGATCACGCGCCCGCGCTGGTCGCGGATCGGGATCATTAGCCGCCCGCGGAAACGGTCATAGGGTTCCTTGTTGTCGACCTGGATCAGCAGACCTGCCTCGACCAGCATCGCGTCGCCGAAATCCTTGAGTGCTGCGCGCAGGCGGCCGCGGCTGTCGGGGGCGTAGCCGAAGCCGAAGGTGCGCTGCGCCGCAGTGCCGACGCCGCGACGGTCGAGCAGCGCACGGGCCTCCGCGCCGTCTAGCCCGCCGAGCTGGCTCACGAACCAGTCGGCGGCGGCCTGCATCACGTCGTGGAGCGACTTCGCGCGTTCTGCCTTTTGCGCGGCGCGCGGGTCGGCCTGCGGTACCTCGAGCCCGGCGGCCGCAGCCAGCTCCTTCACCGCGTCGATGAAGGGCAGGCCCTGATGATCGGTCATCCAGCGGATCGCGTCGCCGTGCGCCGAGCAGCCGAAACAATGGTAGAACCCCTTCTCGTCGTTGACGTAGAAGCTGGGCGTCTTTTCATTGTGGAATGGGCAGCAGCCGCGCATCTCGCGGCCGGCACGCGTCAGCTTGACGGTTTTCCCCACCAGCGCCGACAGATGCGTGCGGCCACGCAGCTCGTCGAGGAAAGCGGGCGAAAGCGACATCGCGCGATTCTACCTATGCCGGAACGGCGCGCGCGCGACAATGTGGCGAAAAGGTAACGGTTTACGGCGTGTCGGCTGGAAAGGCTGTAGGGTCTGCAAGACGGCAAACGCTTCAGCGCTCGCCAGCCAGCAAACGTGTCAGGGCTCGCGTCGTGCGCTGGCGATGCGGATCGTCGGTGCGAGCATCTGCCCCTTCATCACCCCGACGCCCTCGGTCGGCGACGTCGGCGAGGCGAGGATGCGGCGGATCACGTCCATCCCCTCGATCACGCGACCGAATACCGCGAAGCCCGGCTCGTTGTCGTGCGCGTCCATCGATTTCAAATCGCCGACCACGACGAAGAAATCGCCCGCGGCAGTGCCCGGCTTCGCCATCGCCATCGACACCGCGCCGTCGACGTGGCTGAGGCCGGTCTTGCTGGTCGGCTCGAACGCGACCGGCGGCAACGTGCGCTTGGGATCGTTGCGCGTCCCGAACTGCGCGAGGCCGAACCCGTCGCCGACCTTCACCGCGCGGTAGAAGCCGACGCCGTCGAGCTTCTTTGCGTCGACGTAGCGCAGGAAATTGGCGGCGGTGAGCGGGGCATGCTCGCGGTCGACCGCGATCACGATCGGCCCTGCGGCGGTATCGAGCCTGACCTTCACCGGCGCGCGCGCGGGATCGGTAACGGGCGCCGTGGTGGCGGCGGGCGCGGGCACCGGCGTCGGTACCGGGGCGGGGGTCGTCGCTTGTGCGAACAAGGCGAGGAACGGGAGCATCATGTCACTTCACCCGGACGATGGTGGCGGGAAGCGTCGGCGCGGGCGCGCCGGTCAATTGCATCACGTACCGGCCCGGGCGCAGCGGGAAGTCGACCAGTTTCGCGACGCCGGTGCAGCGCGGCCCCATCGCGTGCGCGCTCGACGCGACGCCGGCGCGGCCCCGGACGACATCGATCCACGCCTTTTGCCCGAGCGCGACGCGGTACGTGCCGGGCCGCGTCACCTGGAACATGACGAGCCCGGCGTAGCTGCCCGCGGGCGGTGTCTTACCCGGCGCGATCCGCGGCTGGACCTCGCCCAGCGGGGCGAGCCGCAGGTCGGCGGCGCGCGCGATGCCGAGCACGGGGGCGTTGCGCGGCGCATTGCCCGCGGTGAGCGGCGTGCGCTGGCTCCAGTGCGACAGTTCGGGCGGGATCGCGACGCGGACGTTGACGCAACCGGGATCGGTCGCGGGATCCTGCATCGCGGCGGCGGCGGGGTGGGTGACGCCGACGGCGGCGGCGATGCCGGCGACCAGCGGCTCGAGCATCGTGGGCAGGAAACGGACCATGCCGTCCCTCTACCGCCCACGCGCGCGCGCCGCCAGCCTGCCGTCGCGGCAACTTGCGCCGCCGCGAACGCTGTGTTGAACGCCGCCGACGCGCAACGGAGCATTGGCGATCATGGCGAGCGAACCCAACGACATACCCGCGGCCGCGCCCGTCCCGATGCCGGCGGCGCTGCCGGTGATCGGCCACCTGCACCAGATCGCGCGCGCCGGGCTGATCGGCCACCTGCTGCGCGTCAGTCGCGACATGCCGCAAGGTATCTTCAAGCTGCGGTTCGGCAGCCGCGTGTCGATCTTCGTCACCGATCCCGATCTCGTCGCCGAGCTGTCGGACGAGACGCGCTTCCGCAAGATGCCGGGGCCGGCGCTGCGCGTCGTGCGCAAGTTCGCGGGCGACGGACTGTTCACCGCGTTCAGCGAGGAGCCGAACTGGGGCAAGGCGCACCGTATCCTGCTGCCCGCCTTCTCGCACCGCGCGATGCGCGGCTATTTCGACATGATCGTCGAGGTGTGCGACCAACTGGTCCCCAAATGGACGCGCGCGGCGGGCACCGACGTCCACGTCGCCGACGACATGACGCGCCTCACGCTCGATTCGATCGCGATCGCGGGGTTCGGGCACCGCTTCAACTCGTTCGAGCGCGACGAGCTCGACAGTTTCCTCGTCGCGCTGGGGCGGGCGCTGTCGGAGGCGCTCAACGTCATCACGCGGATGCCGATCCAGCGGCGCTTCGCCAGGCGCGCGGCGGCGCAGTATGAGGCCGACATCGCGGAAATGAACGCGCTGGTCGACGGGATCATCGCCGACCGCCGCATCAACCCCAACGACGGCCGCGATCTGCTCAACCTGATGCTGACCGCGATCGACCCGGAGACGGGGGAGGGGCTCGACGATCTCAACATCCGTTATCAGGTGCTGACCTTCCTGATCGCGGGGCACGAGACGACGTCGGGGATGCTGACGTTCGCCTTTACCTACCTGCTGCGCAATCCCGCGGTGCTGGCGCAGGCCTATGCCGAGGTCGATCGCGTGCTGCCCGGCGATACGCGGCCCGATTACACCCATGTCGCGCGCCTCGAGGTGATCGAGCGTATCCTGAAGGAAGCGCTCAGGCTGTGGCCGACCGCGCCCGCGTTCAGCGTCGCGCCGTTCGAGGATCAGGTGATCGGCGCGCGCGCAGGCCAGCCCGGCTGGCGGATGCGCAAGGATCGTCCGGTCAACATCTTCACCCCCGGTCTGCACCGTTCGCCGCACGTGTGGGACGACGCCGAGGAGTTCGACATCGACCGCTGGCTGCCCGAGGCCGAGGCCGCGCGGCACCCGCACGCCTACAAGCCGTTCGGCAACGGCGAGCGCGCATGCATCGGGCGGCAGTTCGCGATGGTCGAGGCGAAGATCGCGCTCGCGATGCTGCTGCGCCGTTTCGCGATCAGCGATCCGCACAGCTACAAGCTGCGCGTCAAGGAAACGCTGTCGATCAAGCCCGACGAATTCACGATGCGCGTCCGGCTGCGCGGTGACCATGAACGCTTGCAGCTGGGCGAGACCGCGGCGGCGGACGCGGCGGTCGAGGTCGGCGCGGTGGCGGGATCGGGGCAGCGCTTCGTGCTCCTCTACGGCACCTCGCTCGGCACCGCACGCGATGTGGCGGAGGAGATCGCCGAGCGCGCGCGCACCGACGGGTTCGACGTCGTCGTCCGCTCGATGGACGAGAGCTTCAAGGGCGCCGCCGCGCCCGCCGACAAGGTGATCGTGATCGTCACCGCGACCTACAACGGTCGCGCGCCCGACAGCGCCGTCGAGGTCGAGCGCGCGCTCGATGCCGGGGCGTTCGACGATGCCGACTGGTCGGGCGCGCGCTACGCGGTGCTCGGGATCGGCAACAGCCAGTGGCCCAATTTCCAGGCATTCCCGAAACGCGTCGATGACGCGATCGCGCGCGCGGGTGGCGAACGGCTGGTGCCGCGTGGGCAGGCCGACGGGCAGGGCGACTTCGACGGCGCGGTTGCGGCGTTCGTGCGCGATCTGTGGCACGCGCTAGGCGCGACCGCCGAGCCGGCGGCGAATACCGCGACGCTGTCGCTTGTCCCGGTCGACGCCGCCGAGACGCGCGCGCGCGCCTTGCCCGAACATGCGCAGCGGCTCGAGATCGTCGCCAACGACGAACTGGTGCGTCCGGCCGATGGTTTATGGGATTTCGCGCAGGAGCCGCCTCGGCCCTCGACGCGGTTGATCCGCGTCCGTCTGCCCGAGGGGCAGCATTACGCGGCGGGCGATCACGTCGCGATCTACGCGCGCAACCGGCCCGAACTCGTCGCGCGCGCGCTCGATTTGCTGGGCATGAACGGCGCGAGCCAAGTGCGCGTCGATGCGCAGGGTGGACGCTTCAAGCATCTGCCGGTCGGCGCGACGGTGACGGTGGAGCAGTTACTGACCGACTTCGTCGAATTGTCCGAGGCGGCGTCGCGGCGCGCGCTCGCGGGGCTGCGCGCGGCGACACGGTGCCCGCATACGATTGCCGCGCTGGACGCGCTCGAGGCTGATTACGACGCGCAGGTCGCCGACAAACGCGTGTCGCTGCTCGACCTGGTCGAGCGGTATCCGGCAGCGGCCGTGACGCTCGAACGGTTGATCGACTGGTCGCCCGCGATTCAGCCGCGCTTCTACTCGATCGCGTCGTCGCCGCTCGTCTCGCCCGACGTCGCCGACCTGATCGTCGGCACGATCGCGGCGCCCGCCTGGTCAGGGCTCGGCGAGCATCGCGGCTTCGCCTCCGATTACATGAAGGCACTGGAGCCGGGAGAGCATGTCTTTGGATACGTGCGGCGGCCCAATCCGCCGTTCGCGCCGCCCGCCGATCCCGCGCAGCCGATGATCCTGATCGGCCCCGGCACCGGCTTCGCGCCGTTGCGCGGCTTCCTTCAGGAGCGCGCGGCGCAGGCCGAGGCGGGCGATGAGGTCGCGACCAGCCTGTTGTTCTTCGGTTGCCGCCATCCCGAGCACGACTGGTTCTGCCGGGACGAGATGGAGGCCTGGGCAGCGCGAGGGCTCGTCGAGCCGTACCTCGCTTTCTCCGCGGTGCCGTCGCATCCGTGGCGGTTCGTGCAGGACGCGCTCTGGGCCGAGCAGGAGCGGGTCTGGCGCGCGCTGGAGGCGGGGGGAAGCGTGTTCCTGTGCGGTGACGGACGCTACATGGCGCCAGCGGTGCGCGACATGTTGGTTCGCATCTGGATGCAACAGGTCGGCGGCGAACATGCGCAGGGCTCGGCGTGGCTCGAGCAGATGATCGCCGACGGGCGTTTCCATCAGGACGTGTTCGGCTTCGGCAAATAGTCGCGCTGCAACCGCGACGCGTCCGCCGGGTTGAGCCGGTGTGCGCGACGCGACGGGCGTCGGCGGAGAGGAGCGAAAAACATGGCGGATGAGAACACGGGCGCGACGGGTGGCGGTGCGAATGCGGCGTTCGAGGGCGCGCAGCGCGCGGGCGAGGCGATGCGTGCCTCGGGACAGCGCGTGGCCGACCAAACGTCGAGCTTGGGCGTCGCGATGATCGACCAGGCACAGGCGAACGCCGAGCAGGCATTCGCCGCGCTGCGCGCGGCGGCGCAGGCGAAGGACCTGAGCGACGTGATGCGGATCCAGGGCGATTACCTGCGCGAACAGGGCCAGCGGTCGATGAATCAGGCGCGCGAGATCGGCGAGCTGATCATGAAGTTCGGCCGCGACGCGGTGGCGCCGATGCAGGGCGGCGGCAAAAGCGGCTGAGCCCTTCGTCAGACGAAGGCGGCAGCAGGGGGGCGACGCGCCGCGTCGGCCCCCAGCTTTTGACCTGCCTGTCAGCCGAGCAGGGCCTCGTTCGGTTGGGTAATCAGCGCTCCGACTGGGCAGGTGACGCAGTCGCGGTGGTCGGTGTGACCGGACCGCGCGCCGTCGCGTCGAGCTGTGAATCGCCACCCAGCGTCTGATACAATGTCACGAGGTTCGACACCCGCGTCAGCTGGGTCTGCACCAGTGTGCGCTGCGCGGTATAGAGCGAACGCTGCGCGTCGAGGCTGGTCAGATAGGTGTCGATCCCGCCCTGATACCGCGCGTTGGCGAGTTGCAGCGTGTCAGCGGCGGCGTTCAGGAAACGCTGGTTGGCGGCGAGCTGATCGCTGATCGTGCCGCGCCGCGCCAGCGCGTCCGACACCTCCTGGAACGCGGTCTGGATCGTCTTCTCGTACGTGCCGAGCGCGGCGTCGCGCTGCGCCTGCGAATATTCCACCCCCGCACGGCCCGCACCGGCGCGGAAGATCGGGTAGCTGACGTTGGGGGCGACCGAATAGTTGAACGCGCCGCCGGTAAAGAGCGTGCGCAGCGCGGTGCTGGCGAAGCCGACGACCGCGGTCAGCGCGACGCGCGGAAACAGCTCTGCCCGCGCCGCGCCGATCTCCGCATTGGCGGCGCGCAGCGAATATTCGGCCTGCACCACGTCGGGCCGGCGCAGCAGGATGCCCGAATCGAGCCCCGCGGGCAGCTCGGCGAGATTGCGCGCCGCATCGTCGATCGAGGACGGCAGCAGCGCGGCGTCGACCGGTGCGCCGACGAGCAGTTGCAGCGCGTTGACGTCCTGCGCCACGAGCGTTCGCTGTTGCGCCAGATCGGCGAGCGCGGTTTCCAGCACCTGTTCCGCCTGGCGCACGTCGGTGCGCGGCGACACCCCGCCCGCGAGCCGGGCGCGCGTCAATTGCACACTGCGCCGCGCGCTCGCGGCGGTATCCTCGGCGATCTTGAGCAGGCTCGCGTCCGAACCGTAGGTGACCCAAGCATTGGCGATGTCGGCCACCAGCGTCAGCCGCGTCGCGCGCGCGGTCGCTTCCTGCGCGAAATAGCGGTTGAGCGCGGCGTCGGTTAGCGAACGGACGCGACCGAACAGGTCGATCTCGAACGAGGTCGCGCCGAGCTGGGTCGTGAAGCTGGTGGAGGAGGACGAGGTCGTCGTCGTGGTGCCACCGGTCCCTGTGCCGCCGGTGCCGGTTCCACCCGTACCCGTACCCATACCGCCGGTTCCGGTGCCCGTACCCGTCCCGGTTCCCGCGCCGCCGCTCCCGGTACCGGTCGTCGTGCCGGTTGTGACGCCGGTGCGCGAATTGCGGCGGTAGCTGAACGTGCCGGTCGCATCGAGCTGCGGCAACAGGTCGGCGCGCTGGATGCGATATTGCGCGCGCGTCGCCTCGATATTGGCGACCGCGACGCGCAGATCGCGGTTGTTGACGAGCGCCTGATCGATGATCCGCTGGAGACGCTGGTCGCGGAAGATGTCGCGGTAGGTAACGCTCGGCAGCGGTGCTTCTGTCTGGCGCAGATAGGCGTCGCCGACGGGCCACGATGGCGGTACCGGCAGCTCCGGCCGGACGTATTTGGGCGCGAGCGAGCAGGCGGAAAGCGCCGTTGCGGCGAGCAGCGCCAGGGGGCGGGCGGAAAGCCTAGGCATCAGGCGTGGTCCGGTGCGGGAAGTGCTGGATGATCCGCGGGGGCGGGTAGCTGCGGCGTCGGCGGGCGGTCCTTCGGACCATCCCCCTTGTCGTCGCCGCGCGTGTCGGGATCGCTCGGATCGGCGCCGCGGCGCAGGCCCTTCAGCCCGTCGCGCGTCCCGCGGCGGACGAGGACGAAGAACAGCGGAATGTAGAAGATCGCGAGCACGGTCGCGGTGATCATCCCCCCGATCACCGCGGTGCCGATCGCGATCCGGCTGTTCGCGCCGGCGCCGGTCGAGATCGCGAGCGGGAGCACGCCGAAGATGAAGGCTAGGCTGGTCATCAGGATCGGTCGCAGACGCAGCCGGGCTGCCTCCAGCGCGGCATCGATGACGCGTGCGCCTTTCTTCTCGGCCTGTTCGGCGAACTCGATCATCAGGATCGCGTTCTTCGCCGCCAGCCCCATCGTCGTCAGCAGCCCTATCTGCAGGTAGACGTCATTGGTCAACCCGCGCAGCGTGACCAGCGCGACCGCCCCGATCAGCCCGAGCGGGATGATCAGCAGCACCGCGATCGGGATCGTCCAGCTCTCGTACAGGGCCGCGAGGCAGAGGAAGACGACGATCAGCGACAAGCCGTACAGCAACGGCGCCTGTCCCGAGGACAACCGTTCCTGATACGACAGCCCGGCCCAGGCAATGCTCGTTCCGGGGATTTCGCCGGCGAGCTGCGCGATCCGCTCCATCGCCTCGCCCGAGCTGACCCCCGGCGTACCTTGACCTTGGAATTCGTATGACGAGATGCCGTTGAAGCGCGACAGGGTCGTCGGTGCCTGCGACCAGCCGAGGCTGGCGAACGAACTGAACGGCACCATCGTGCCGCTGCTGTTGCGGACGAACCATTGGTACAGGTCCTCCGGCTCGGCGCGGTAAGGGGCGTCACCCTGGACGTAGACGCGCTTCACGCGCCCGCGGTCGATGAAATCGTTGACGTAGCGGCCACCCCAGGCGGTCGACAGCGTCGTGTTGACGTCGCTCTGCGACAGGCCGAGTGCTGCCAGCTTCTGCGGATCGGCGTTGACCTGGAGCGTGCCGATGTCGGGCAGCTCGGTCAGCCGTACGCCCGCGAGCTTGGGGTCGGCGTTCGCCTTTTCGAGCAGCGCGTCACGCGCCGCGTTGAACTTCTCTTGGCTCATCCCGCCGGTGTTCTGAAGCTCCATGGTGAAGCCTTCCGACTGGCCGAGACCCCGGATCGCGGGCGGCACGAGCGCGAAGACCTGTGCGTCGCGAAGACCGCGGAACGCCCCCGATGCGCGCGACACGATCGCGTCGGCATTGTCGGCCTTGTCGGTACGGTTCGCCCAATCGACGAAGGAGATGAATGCCTGACCGGTGTTCTGGCCGCTGGTGCCGCCGCCACCGCCGCCCGCGACGCTGAAGAGCGTGCGGATGTTGTGGCCTTCGTTCTTCGCGAAATACTGCTCGACCTGACGCTGCACTTCCTCGGTGCGACCGCGCGTCGCGCCGGCGGGCAGGCGGAATTGCACGATCGCGCCGCCCTGGTCCTCGGTCGGCAGGAAGCCCGTCGGCAGGCGCAGGAAGAGGAACGCCAGCAGCGCGAGAATACCGCAGTAGATCAGCACGAAGATCCAGCGGTGATCGATCACGCGCTCGACCGCATTGGTATAGCGTTTCACCATGCGGTCGAAGCCGTCGTTGAACCAGTTCTTGCCCGCTTCCAACTTGTCGGCCACCCACGGCGCCTTGCGGCCCAGCCACGTTTCGTGGAGGTCGCCGTTCTCGTCGTGCTTGGCTTTCAGGAGGTGCGAGGTGAGCGCGGGGCTGAGGATCAGCGCGACCAGCACCGACAGCACCATCGCCGAGATGATCGTGAGCGAGAACTGGCGATAGATGACCCCGGTCGACCCGCCGAAAAACGCCATCGGCAGGAACACCGCGGACAGCACCAGCGCGATCGCAACCAGCGCCACGGTGATCTCGTTCATCGATTCGATTGTTGCGTCGCGGGGGCTCATGCCCGGGTTTTCTTCCATCAACCGCTCGACGTTCTCGACCACGACGATCGCGTCGTCGACGAGTAGGCCGATCGCGAGCACGAGGCCGAACAGCGTCAGCGTGTTGATCGAGAAGCCGGCGAGATAGAAGACCGCGAACGTACCGAGCAGCACGACGGGCACCGCGATCGTCGGCACCAAAGTGGCGCGCCAGCTTTGGAGGAACACGAACATGACGATGACGACGAGGATGATCGCCTCAACCAGCGTCTTGATCACTTCCTCGATCGACAGCTTGATGAAGTCGGTGGTGTCGTTCGCGTAGGCGATGCGCAGGTTCGGAGGGAAGGTCTTGGCGACGCGCGCGATCTCGGCCTTGACCAGTTCGGCCGTCTGGAGCGCGTCGGCGCCGGGGGCGAGCAGCACCGCGATACCGGCGCCGGGGTGCTGGTTGACGCGGCTGAATGCGGCGTAGCTTTCCCCGCCCAGCTCGATCCGGCCGACGTCCGCCAGCCGCACCGTCGCGCCGCTGGTGGTCGTCTTCAGGATGATGTTGCGGAACTGCTCGGGCGTCTGGAGCCGCGACTGCGCGGTGACGGTCGCGTTCAGCATCTGCGTCGAGGGCATCGGCTGCCCGCCGATCTCGCCCGCGGCGACCTCGGTATTCTGGTTGGTGATCGCGGTGACGACGTCGCCCGGCATCAACTGGTAGCTCGCCAGCCGCGCGGGATCGAGCCAGATGCGCATGGCATATTGCGCGCCGAACACGTTCGTATCGCCGACGCCCTGAACGCGACCGAGCGGATCCTGCAGGTTCGACACCAGATAGTCGGACACGTCCTGGTTCGTCATCTTGTCGCTGATGTCGTAGACGCCCGCGATCAGCAGGTTGTCCGGGTTCGACTTGCGGACGACGAGGCCCTGCTGCTGCACCTGGCTCGGCAGGCGAGAGACCGCCTGCTGGACCTGGTTCTGCACCTGCACCTGCGCGATGTCGGGATCGGTGCCCTTTTCGAAGGTGACGGTGATCGTCACCGATCCGCGCGACGACGAGGACGAGCTGAAATACAGCAGCCCGTCGATGCCGGTCAGCTGCTGCTCGATCACCTGCGTGACCGAGTTCTGGATCGTCTGCGCGTTGGCGCCGGGATAGGTTGCGCGGACCGATACCTGCGGCGGCGCGACGTCGGGATATTGCGCGATCGGCAGGCCCAAGATGCCGCCGACGCCCGCCATCATCACGATGATCGCGAGCACCCAGGCAAAGATCGGGCGGTCGATGAAGATGCGTGAGAGCACTCAGCCGGCCTTGCTCTGGCCGCCCTGGCCGCGTCCGGTGGTGTCACCCGACTGGCCCGCCTTGCCGTCCTTCGACGGCGGCGGCGCGACCTTTTGCGGGGTGTTGGCAGGGACGGGGCGGATCGCTGCGTTTTCCTTCAGCGTGCCGGTCCCCTGCGTGATGATGCGATCGCCGTTCTTCAATCCGCCGGTCACCACCCAATAGACGCCCTGCGTCCGCTCGGCCTTGACCTCGCGCTGGACCGCCTTGTTGCCGGGGCCGACCATCCACACGGTCGCGTTACCCTTGGGGTCGCGCGACACCGCCTGCTGCGGCACGAGGAAAGCGTTCTGGTCGATCGACTGGCTGAACTGCGCGCGCACGAACATACCGGGCAGCAGCAGCCCGCGCGGGTTGGGGAAGCGCGCACGAAGCGTCACGGTGCCGGTCGACTGGTCGACCACCACCTCGGCGAACTCGACGCTGCCGACCAGGCCGTAATCGCTACCGTCCTCGAGCTTCAGCCGCACATCGGCGCGCGCGGGTACCGCGCCGCCGGTCGCGAGCGCGCGCCGCAGCGTCAGCAGCTCGGCGCTCGATTGCTGGATGTCGACGAAGATCGGGTCGAGTTGCTGGATCGTGGTCAGCGGATCGGTCTGCGTCGCGCTGACGAGCGCGCCGACCGTGAACAGCGAACGTCCGATCCGCCCGCTGATCGGGGCGGGGACCGTGGTGAAGCGCAGGTTGATCCGCGCGGTATCGAGCTGCGCCTTGTTGAGCGCGATCTGCGCCTGCGCCTGGCGCTGCGTCGCGACCGCGTCGGTATAGTCCTGCTTGCTGATCGCCTCGATCTGCGCGAGCGGGCGGTAGCGGTCGGCGCGGATGCGCGCGGCTTCCGCGGTCGCCTGCGCGTTGGCGACGCTTGCGCGCGCTTCGTTCGCCGAGGCGCGGTAGAGCGACGGGTCGATCTGGTAGAGCGGCTGGCCCTTCTTGACGATCGAGCCTTCGGTGAAGAAGCGGCGCTGGATCACGCCCGACACCTGCGGGCGCACCTCCGAACTCTGGAACGCGACGACGCGCCCGGCGAGTTCGGTGGTCATCGGCACCGAGGTCGGCTGGACGACGACGTAGCCGACCTGCGCCGGCCCGCCGCCGCGACCACCGCGCCCGCCGCCGCCCGCACCGCCTTTTTCCTTCGTCTCTTCGCCGCCACCGCCGCATGCGGCGAGCGCGAGAACGGCCGGAGCCACGACGATGCCGAGCAGGAGGCGACGATGCCGCCCTTGGTCACGCTTGATCAACTCTTCACCCGCCAGCCTTTGGTGCCGCCCACGGGCGTGTCGCCCGTGTGACAGCCTGTCTGTCCCAGATGCGCTTATCGGGCGTTTGTCGCAAATGTTTCGCAACGGCTGCGGTTATTTTCCCGCACGCCGTCCGATCGCATCCGCGACGCGGCCGTCAAGCGCGCACGAAATCGCCCGCGCGCCGTTCGCCGACCGCCTTGATGCCTTCGCGGAAGTCGGCGGTCTGCATCAGCCGGTCCTGCTCGGCGCGCTCATGCTCGGTCCGCGTCCGCACCGCCTCCGCCAGCTCGCCGCGTAGCGTCGCGCGCGTCGCCTCGACCGCGAGCGGGGCGTTGCGCGCGATCTCGCCTGCCAGCCGTTCCGCCGCGGCGCGCAGCTCGGCGAGCGGCGCGATCTCGTCGACGAGGCCAAAGCGCAAAGCGTGCTCCGCCTTCACGCGGCGACCGGTCAGCAGCATCAACGACGCGTGCTGTTCGCCGACGACGCGTGGCAGCGTCGCGGTGATGCCGAACCCGGCGTGAAAGCCGAGCGTGACGAAATTGGCCGAAAAGCGCGCCTCGGGAGCCGCGACGCGGAAATCGCCGACGAGCGCCAGGCCGAGCCCGGCGCCGACCGCCGCGCCCTGCACCGCGACCACGACGGGCTTCTTCGACGCGAACAGGCGATAGGCGCCGCGATACAGCGCGGGCGTCTCGCTCTCGCCGCTCTCGTCGGCGAGCGGCTTGTCGCCGGTCAGGTCGGCACCGCCGCAGAAGACCTTTCCCTCGGTCGCGAGCACGATCGCGCGGACGTCGTCGTCGCGGCCGAGTTCCTCGAACACGTCGGCGAGTGCGTTCACCAGCACGGCGTTGACGTGGTTGTGCGGCGGGCGATCGATGACGACCGTTGCGACGTGGTCGGCGGTGGTGACCGCGATATGCTCTCTCATGCCCAAATCCTAAGCTCGTGTGCCCAGCAAGTTGCGCGCGACGACCCAATTGTGAATCTCGGTCGGGCCATCGTAGATGCGCATCAGGCGGATGCGCGCGGCCATCTGCTGGAGCGGCATCTCGCGCGTCATGCCCATCGCGCCGAAGCATTGCATCGCGTGGTCAAGCACCTCCCACGCGGTTTCCAGCGCGAAGCTCTTGATCATCGACACTTCGGTGCGCGTGTCGCGACCCTGATCGAGCTTCCACGCGCAATCATAGGTCATCAGCCGCGCGGCGTGCAGCTTGATCGCGGCGTCGGACACCCAGTTCTGGATCGTCTGCCGCTCGGACAAAGGCTTGCCGAACGTCGTGCGCTGCGGCGCGTAGTCGATCATCATGTCGAGCGCGCGCTGTGCCATGCCGATCGCGTTCGCCGCCATCTCGGCGCGGCGCGTCGCGAGGCGCAGCTGCATCGGCGCGAAGCCCTGACCCTCGGTGCCCAGCAGTTTCCACGCAGGCACGCGGCAGTCCTCCAGCACGACCTCGTACAAGGTCTCGCCGCCGATCACCGGGATCGGGCGGACGACCTGAAAACCCGGTGCATCGCGGTCGACCAGGAACGCGCTGATCCCGCCGCGCGCGCCCTTTTCGCGGTCGGTGACCGCCATCAGGATGGTGAAGTCGGCTCGGTTGGCCTTGGTGATCCAGATCTTGCGACCATTGATGATCCAGTCGTCGCCGTCCCTGACCGCGTAGGTCTTCATTCCCGCCGGGTCGGCGCCCGCACCGGGTTCGGAGATGCCGATCGCGCTGATCGTCTCGCCGCGGACGTAGGGGGCGAGATATGCCTCGCGCTGGCGATCGTCGACGGTGGCGGCGAGCATCCGCAG
Source organism: Sphingomonas citricola (assembly GCF_019429535.1). Taxonomy (GTDB): domain Bacteria; phylum Pseudomonadota; class Alphaproteobacteria; order Sphingomonadales; family Sphingomonadaceae; genus Sphingomonas; species Sphingomonas citricola. Next base: position 621,749 of record NZ_JAHXZM010000001.1, read on the forward strand.
GTTCGGCGAGTCGGGCGGCAGCGTGTAGGGCACGATGGTGCGGCCCATCGCCTCGTTGACGCCGACCATCGCGACCGCGGGCAGGTCGTGGCCGCCGACGTCCTCGGGCGCGTCGAGCCCCCAGAGCCCCAGTTCGCGCGACACCGCGTTGACCCGCTCGGTCTCCTCGGGCGTCAGTTGCACTTCCTCGCCCGCGATCGCGCGGTCGAGCACGCCCTGTTCGAGCGGTACCAGTTCGTCCTCGACGAACCGCCGCACGAGGTCGGCGATCATGCGATGGTCTTCGTCCAGCTCGAAGTTCATGGGCTCTCCCGCGTGTCGTTGCGCCGTCCTTACGCGCGCTGCCGACGCGATGCCAACATGGCGCAAGCGAAAAGTCGGGGCTCGACCGCGCAACTCATTGGAGCCAAAAGCGTTGCAGGTGGGACGGAGGTGTAACGGTAAAGCCGACATCTCGCGTAAAGGGGCGAGTGCGTGGGTTTACCGACAAGAATGGCATTGCTGGCGGCGTCGTCCGCGCTCGCGCTGACGGCGGTTCCGGCCGCGGCGCAGATGAACCAGCCCGGGACCGCACCTGCCCGCGGCCCCGACGCGCCCAAGAACGCGGTCCAGACTGCCGGAACCACCGCCGCCGACCCGCAGGCTGACGCGCCGATCGTTCCAGACGCCGAATTCAACAGCGCGCTGCCGCCGCTCAGCAACGACATCAACGCCCCGCTCGAGGCGATGCCGCTCGACGATGCGTCCACCGCCACGTCTGCCCCTAAATCGAAGACGCCCGTCGTCAATCCGCCCGCACCGGTCGCGCAATCGGCGGCGCAGGAGCCGATCGTCCCCGGTGCGTTGCCCACGCCTGCACCGATCGATCCGCAGCTCGCGCAGCCGCTCGAACCCTTGTCGACGTTCAACACCGCGCCGTTGCAGTCGGTCGCCGATGTCAAGGACCGCGACGCGCCCGAGATCGCCTATGATACCGAGGTGCGTGGGCTCGACGCGTTGAAGCTGACCGACGAATTCAATGCGCTGTCGGCGCTGAAGGAGGGGAAGGGCAAGGCGGCCAACGCGACGCAGGTATCGGCGCGCGCGCGCGAGGACGAGGCGCTGGCGGTGCGGCTGATGAAGTCGCTCGGCTATTACGACGGTACCGCGGTGTCGACGCTGGAGCAGCCCGGCGCGGGTACGGGCAACAAGTTGCGCGCGATCGTCAGCGCGACGCCGGGGAAAATCTACACGCTCGGCTCGATCGAGATCCGCTCGAACGAAACCGTCCCCGCCGGGCTCGTCCAGCGCGAGCTGCCGCTCAAGGTCGGCGATCCCGTAGAGGCCGCGCGCATCCAGGGTGCGGAAGCGAACGTCAGCCTGAAGCTGCCGCAGCAGGGCTATCCCTTCGTCAAGGTCGGCGAGCGCGATATCCTGCTCGACGATGCGACGTGGAAGGGCGCGTACACGCTGCCGGTCGACACCGGGCCTCGCTCGTCGTTCGGGTCGCTCAGGACCGAGGGCGACGCGGTCTTCTCGGTCAAACACCTGAACGTCTTTCCGCGCTTCGATCAGGGGCAGCTGTACGACGTGCGGCTGACCGACGATCTGCGTCAGGCGCTGGTCGCGACGGGGCTGTTCTCCAACGTCTCGGTCGAGCCGGTGCGCACGGGGCAGCCGGGACCCGACGGGACCGAACAGGTCGACCTGTTGGTACGCCAGACCAAGGGGCCGTTCCGGTCGCTGTCGGGTAGCGCGGGTTACGGCACCGGTGAAGGTGCCAAGGTCGAGGCGGCGTTCACGCATCGCAACCTGTTCCCGCCCGAGGGTGCGCTGATCGTGACAGGCGTCGGCGGTACGCAGCAGCAGGGGGCGTCGGTCACCTTCCGGCGGCAGAATGCGGGGAAGCGCGATCGCACGGTCAGCCTGCTCGGCAGTGTGCTTCGCCAGGATTACGACGCGTTCAACGCGGTGACCGCGACGATCGCCGGGCGGATCAGCTATGATTCGACCCCGATCTGGCAGAAGCCGCTTACCTACGCCTTCGGCTTCGAGCTGGTCGGCACCAACGAGGAGAGCTACGATTTCCAGGCGGGGGGACGCCGGCGGCGCAATTACGGCATCGCGGCGCTGCCCGGACAGGTGTTGTTCGACAAGTCGAACGATCTGCTCAACCCGACGCGTGGCTATCGCCTGAAACTCAACCTCAGCCCCGAGGCCGCTGTGTCCGATGGTGTCCGCCCCTATGCGCGCACGATGGTCGAGGCGACGGGCTATTATCCGGTCAACGACAGCCTGGTGATCGCGGGCCGTGCGCGCGCGGGCGCGATCTTCGGCATCGGGCGCGACGATCTCGCGCCATCGCGGCGTTACTACGGCGGCGGCGGCGGGTCGGTGCGCGGCTACGGTTATCAGCGGCTCGGACCGTTCGATCCGGAGGGCAATCCGGTCGGCGGGCGCAGCCTGAACGAGTTCGCGGTCGAGGCGCGCTATCGCTTCGGCGATTTCGGCATCGTGCCGTTTTTCGACGCGGGCAACGCGTATGAAGGGACGTTCCCGACCGCGAAGAACCTGCGCTACGGCGCGGGGATCGGCGGACGGTTCTACACCAATTTCGGGCCGATGCGCGTCGACGTCGCGACGCCGCTCAACCCGCGCGAGGGCGATGGCAAGATCGCGCTCTACATCTCGATCGGGCAGGCGTTCTGATGGCTGACGACACGCTCCCCGCCGACGAGGTGATCGTCGTCAAGCGGCCGTTGTGGCAGCGCGTGCTCAAATGGATCGCGGTCGCCGTCATCGCGCTGCTGTTGCTGGCGTTCGCGATCGTGTTCGGCATCAACACCGACCCGGGCCGCCGTTTCGTCGCCGACCGGATCGGCGATTATACCACCGAGTCGGGGCTCAACATCCGCGTCGGGCGGATCGAGGGGTCGCTCTACGGCCAGATGTCGCTCGTCGACGTGCGCGTGAACGATCCCAAGGGAACGTTCCTGCAATCGCCGCGGATCGACGTCGACTGGCGGCCGTTCGATTACCTGAACAATCACATCGACGTGCGCCGCGCGTCTAGCGGGCTGATCACGCTGCGCCGCAATCCCGAACTTAAGACCGTCCCGCCCAAGCCCGAGGACGCGAACGCGCCGATCCTGCCCGACATCGACATCGACATCGGGCGTTTGCAGGTCGCACGCTTCGTCATGGAGCCGCCGGTCGCGGGGCAGCGCCATATCGCGCGCTTCGACGGGCAGGCGCACATCGCCGATCGCCGCGCGCAATTGACTGTCGACGCAGTCGCGCTAAGGGCCGCGGGCGTCGCCGGCGGCGACACCGCGCGCGTCAAAATCGACGCGGTACCCGACGACAACAAGCTCGACATCCGCGCCCGGATCGCAGCCCCCGCGGGCGGCGCGATCGCGCAGATCGCCGGATTGAAGGCGCCGCTCAACGCCACGATCGACGGCCGCGGCAGCTGGAACGACTGGCGCGGGCGGCTGCTCGCGACGCTGGGCGGCGGCACGCTCGCCGATCTGGCGGTGCAGGCGAACGACGGGCGCTTCCAGGTCAACGGCCTGACGCGGCCGGGCCTGTACCTTGAAGGACCGGTCGAGCGGCTGACCGCGCCGGGCCTGCAGGTCGCGATCGACACGCGATTGAACCAGCGCCGCGCGGACACGCGGATCAAGCTAAAATCGGACGCGCTGTCGGTCGATGCGGGCGGTCTGGTCGATCTCGCCAACGCGCGGCTGGGCAATTTCGCGGTCGACGCCGCGCTGCTGACGCCGGGGGCGATCGCGCCCAATCTGCGCGGGCGCAACGTCCTCGCGCGCGTCCTGCTGAACGGCGCGTTCAAGACGCCGACGGTTGATTACAAGCTGCGCGCGACCACGCTCGGCTTCGCGGACACGACGCTCGAGAACGTCTACGCCGAGGGGCTGGCGCGGGTGAACACCGACCGCATCCTGGTGCCGGTCCACGCACGCGCGCGTCGCATCACCGGGCTCAACCAGGCGCTCGGCGGGCTGACGACCAACGTGCGGCTCGACGGCGACCTCGCGATCGCGATGCCGAACGTCCTGTCGGACAATCTGCGCATCCGTTCCGACAATATCGACGCGACCGCGGTGATCGCGGCGAACGTCGCCACCGGGCGCTACACCGGCGCGCTGAAGGGACGCGTCAACAATTTCCGCGTCGAGAGCGTCGGGATCATCGATCTCACGACCGATGCCAATCTCGTGCCGGGGCCGAACGGGGGCTTCGGGATCACCGGCCGCGTCGCGCTGCGGACCAAGCAATTGTTCAACGCCGGCGTGCGCAATTTCATGGGCGGGAATGCGGTCGCGAGCACCCGGTTCGGTTATTCGCCGAACGGCATCGTCACCTTCACCGACCTGCGGCTCAACGCGCCGCAGTTCCGCATCACGCGCGGGCAGGGCCGCTACGATCCGCGCGGCGGATTGCTGGTCGACGCCGACGCTTACTCGACGCAGTACGGACCGCTCTTCGCGCGCGTGACCGGATCGACCGACGCGCCCGTCGTACGGCTGCGGGCGCCGCGACCGGGCGTCGGCATCGGCCTCGCCAACCTCGACGCGCGCGTCGTCGGGCGTGGCGGATCGTATCAGGTCAACGCGACCGGCGGGACCAATTACGGCCCGTTCACCGCCGACGTGCTCGTCACGCCGGGCAACCAATTGGCGGTCGATATCCGCAGCGTGCTGTTCGCGGGGATCAATTTCGCCGGGCGGGTGGTGCAGACTGCCGCCGGGCCGTTCGCGGGGCAGGTGCGCTTCGCTGGATCGGGGCTGACCGGGACCGCCGATCTAGGTGCGCAGGGCCGTTACCAGCGCGCGAGCGTCAACGCGCGCGCCTATGCCGCGACGATCCCGGGGACGACCGACTTCACGATCGGCCGCGCGATCATCAACGGCACCGTCGTGCTCTACGACAACGCGCCCTCGGTCGTCGCCGACGCGCAGGTCGCCGACCTGCGCTACGGGCCGACCGTGATCCAGGCCGGGCGCGTCAAGGTGAACTACACCGGCGGGCGCGGCACCGCGCAGGCGCTGCTGACCGGGTCGAACAGCGTGCCGTTCCGCGTGGCGGTCAACGCGACGCTGTCGCCGAGCGAATATCTGGCGGCTTTGCAGGGACAGGCGAACGGGATCGCATTCCGTACCGCGAACCCGGCGCGGATCGTCGCGGCGGGCGGCGGATACCAGCTTCAACCGACGCGGATCGACTTCCGTCAGGGGAGCATGCGGCTGGCTGGGCGCTTCGGCGGTGGGGTGACGAGCGCGCAGGCGCGGCTCGACCGGCTCGATCTGGGCATCGCCAACGCCTTCGTGCCCAACATCGGGCTGGGCGGACAGGCGACCGGCAGTCTCGACTACGTGCAGCGTTCGCCGAGTGCCGTGCCCGAGGCGGACGTCCGGCTGAACATCAGCAACTTCACGCGGTCGAGCCTGTCGGCGGTGTCCGAGCCCGTCGACGTCGTCTTCCAGGGGCGGCTCGACGCTGCGGCGGGCGAGGGACGCGCGCTGGTCAAGCGTGGCGGCACCACAGTCGGCCGGATGGTCGCGCGCCTCACCCCGGCGGGTAGCGGTAGCTGGTCGACGCGGTTGATGCAGGGGCCGTTGTCGGGCGGCATCCGCTACAACGGGCCGTCCGCGGTGCTGTTCAGCTTCGCCGGGCTTGCCGAACAGCAATTGTCGGGTCCGATCGCGGTTGCGGCGGATTTCGGCGGCACCGTGTCCGCACCGCGGACGAACGGCCTCATCCGCGCCGACAATCTGACCTATGACAACGAAACCTACGGGACGCGACTATCGCAGATGCGCGTCGCGGCGCGGTTCAACAACGACCGGCTCGAACTCACGAACCTGTCGGCGCGCGCTGGCGACGGTACGGTACAGGCGCAGGGTACGATCGGGCTCGCGGCGGCGCAGGGCTTCCCGCTCGACATCACCGCACGGCTGAACAACGCCCGGCTCGCCAAGTCCGACGCGCTCGGCGCGACCGCGACCGGCACCGTGCGCGTCCAGAACGGCGCGAACGGCGGGCTGATCACCGGCGATGTCGCCATCCCCGAGGCGCGCTATCAGATCATCCGCCAGGGCGCGGCCGAGGTTCCCGAGCTGACCGGCGTGCGCAAGAAGAGCGAGATCCGCGTCGCGCGCCCAACCGACCGGCCCGCGGCACCGTCGGCGGGGTTGTTCAAGCTCGACCTGCGCGTCCACGCCGACAACCAGTTGTTCGTCTCCGGCATGGGCCTGGAGAGCGAGTGGGAGGCCGACATGCGGATCGGCGGCACCTCCGCCGCGCCGACGATCGCGGGCGGGCTCGACATCGTGCGCGGCACCTATTCGTTCTCGGGCAACCGGTTCGAGGTATCGCGCGGGCGTATCCGCTTCCGCGGTGGTGCGCTGACCGATCCCGATATCGACATTCTGGCGACCACGACGAAGAACGGCACGACGTTCAACATCGCGATCACCGGGACGGGGCAGCGCCCGCAGATCGCCTTCACCTCGACGCCCGCACTGCCGCAGGACGAGGTGCTGAGCCGGCTGCTGTTCGGGACGAACCCCGCCAATCTGTCGGCGACCGAGGCGATCCAGCTCGCGTCCGCGCTCAATTCGCTGCGCGGATCGGGCGGGGGCGGCCTCAATCCGCTCGGCAAGCTGCGCTCGGCGACCGGGTTCGACCGCCTGCGCGTGCTGGGCGCCGATCAGGCGACCGGGCGCGGCACCTCGCTCGCGGCGGGCAAGTATCTCACCGACGACATTTATATCGAGATCGTGACCGACGCGCGCGGCTTCACCGCGACGCAGCTGACGGTGGCGCTGACCAAGGCGATCAGCGTCCTGTCGCAGGCCGGGTCGTTCGGCGGGTCGAACGTTCAGCTACGCTATTCGCGGGATTTCTGATCGGTCTTTCATCGCTACTGACATCCGTGTAAGCCGGCTCCCAGGAAGAGGAGCCGGCCATGACCGAGCAGTTCGACGTGATCATCGTGGGCGCTGGCCTGTCGGGGGTGGGCGCGGCCTATCACCTGCAGAAGAACTGCCCGGACCGAAGTTTCGCGATCCTGGAGGCGCGCGACGCGATCGGCGGCACGTGGGACCTGTTCCGCTATCCCGGCATCCGCTCCGACTCCGACATGCACACGCTCGGATACGATTTTCGCCCCTGGACAAAGGCCAAGGCGATCGCCGACGGCCCGTCGATCCGCGAGTATATTCAAGAGACGGCGCAGGAATACGGCATCGATCGCCACATCCGCTTCGGCCAGCGCGTGAAGAGCGCTGTCTGGTCGACCGAGGATGCGGCGTGGACGCTCGAGGTCGAGCAGGGCGGCGAGCGGCGGCAGGTACGCTGCAATTTCCTCTACATGTGCTCGGGCTATTACGATTACGCGAAGGGCCATGCGCCCACTTTCGCGGGCACCGATCGCTTCGCCGGACGCATCGTCCATCCGCAATTCTGGCCCGCCGACCTCGACTATGCGAACAAGAAGGTGATCGTGATCGGCAGCGGCGCGACCGCGGTCACGCTCGTCCCCGAAATGGCGAAGCAGGCCGCGCACGTGACGATGCTGCAACGCTCGCCGACCTATGTCGTGTCGCGCCCGGCGGAGGATGGCCTCGCCAATCGTCTGCGCCGCATGCTGCCGTCGAAGGCGGCCTACGGGGTCACGCGGTGGAAGAACGTGCTGTTCGGCATGCTGTTCTACAATCTCGCGCGCAAGCGGCCGGAGCGGACGAAGGAACGCCTGCTCGGCATGGTGCGCGAGCATCTGGGCGCCGACTATGACGTGCAGACGCATTTCACCCCGCGCTACAATCCCTGGGATCAGCGCCTGTGTCTGGTCCCCGACGCCGATTTGTTCGACGCGATCAAGCGCGGTGACGCTTCGGTCGAAACCGACACGATCGATACGTTCACCGAGGACGGGATCAGGCTCGCCTCTGGCAAGGAGATTGCCGCGGACGTCGTGGTGACCGCGACGGGGCTCGAACTGGCGCTGATGGGTGGTGCGACGTTCAGCATCGACGGGAAGCCGGTTCGGTTGGCCGATTCGCTTCAGTACAAGGGAATGATGTTCTCCGACGTGCCGAACCTCGCGTTCACGTTCGGCTACACCAATGCGTCATGGACGCTGAAGGCTGATCTGGTCGCGCGCTACGTCTGCCGGCTGCTCAACGCGATGCGTCGCAAGGGCGTGCGCCAGGCAACCCCGCGCACGGGTGATGCGGCAATCGTCCCGCAACCGTTCGCCGATTTCTCGTCGGGCTATATTCAGCGCGCGATCGACAATCTGCCGCGCCAGGGCGATCGCAAGCCGTGGCGGCTCAACCAGAATTACGCGCTCGACGTAATGGCGCTGCGGTTCGGTTCGATCGAGAATGCGATGGAGTTCAGCAACCCCGTTGGCGACCGCCACAAAAAAGCCGCCTGAGGGCGGCCGTCGCTGTTACGCCTCGACATAAAATGGTTCGGACGAACCACCACGATCCGAAAATCGCAGTGAAACGTCCGAACCGGCTGGTTTTACCAGGGCTTCAGGATCGGCCCGGTGATCAGCGCGAAAACGAACGCGAGCATAGTTTTTCTCCCAGAATTACCTTCCCGTCGGAAGGCCCGTTCTAGTTACGCGATGTTAACGACGTCGGCAACGTGGCTAACGCGTTGTTAACCATCTTCGTCGCTCTTAAGCGATTCTTTAGTCCTCGCCGCCTAATCTGACGGCATGAACGCGTCCTTTGGCAGTGCCCAGTTCATCCAATCGCTCCCGGTGCCGCGCGCCACCTGCCGATTCCACGTGCTCATTGAGGCCGCCAATTTCCCCTATCTGCGCCGTTATCTCGGCTGCGCGCGGGCGGACATGCTCGTCGAGGATATGGCGGCGCGCTTGCGCGGCGCGCTCGCCGACGCGCGCGTCCGCACGGTCGGGCGCAACCTGATCGAGCTCGACGTCGCGGGGGATGCGCCGCACGAACTCGACGCGTTGATGGCCGCGGCGTGCCGCGCCTTCGAGGCCCCACTCGACCTCGACGGCGAGAAGCACCGCGTCAAGATCGTGATCGCGGGTGCGGTCGGCACGTGGCAGGCGGACGAGGTGACGCTTGCCGAGGAGGCCGAACGCGCCCTCGCCAAGGCGCGCGAATACGACAAGCCGGTCACGCAGGCGATCGAGGCACTGCCCCACGATGCGAAGAAGCTGGCCGAGGAACTCGACCTCGCGATCGGGCGCGACGAGCTGGTACTGTTCTACCAGCCCAAGGTCCATGCGCGTCGGCAGGAGATCACGAGCGCCGAGGCACTGATCCGCTGGCAGCATCCGACCCGCGGGCTCGTCCTGCCGGGCGATTTCATCCCGGTCGCGGAGCAGGCGCAGCTGATTCGCCGGCTCACGCTGTGGACGATCGAGCAGGCGATCCTCGACGCGGGGCGGCTGCGCGATCACGGCTACGACCTGCGCCTTTTCGTCAATATCTCGGGCCAGTTGCTGTCGGACGATTCGTTCGTCGCCAAGGCGTGCCGGATGGTCGCCGAAAGCGACGTCGCGCTCGGGTTCGAGGTGACCGAAACGTCGGTGATCCGCGATCCCGAGAGCGCGATCGCCAATCTGCAACGCTTCGCCGACATCGGCATCCGCGTCGCGATCGACGATTACGGCGCGGGTCTGTCGAGCCTCGCCTATCTGAAGCAATTGCCCGCACGCGAACTCAAGATCGACAAGCTGTTCGTAACGCAGCTGACCAGCTCGAACCGCGATCCTTTGATCGTGCGCTCGACGATCGATCTCGCGCACGCGCTCGACATGGAAGTCGTCGCGGAAGGGGTGGAGACGCACGCCGCGCTCGCGCTCCTGACCGTCATGGGTTGCGACATGGTCCAGGGTTTCCTGATCAGCCGGCCGATCGCCTTCGACGCCTTTGTCTCGTTCCTGCGCGAAGATCGTCACCGTCGCGCACCCGAGACGACGCGAAACAGCTTCAACCGACTGGCGGCAACGTGGAAACGCGGCTGACGCGCCGCGCTGCTACCAAGCCGCTGCTATCAGCCGCCGCAGGCCTAGCGCTCGTCGCGGCAGCCTCACCGGGCAGCGGCCGCGGGCAGGCGGCGTATGATGCCGCGGTCGCGGAAGCGAAGGCCAGTATGTTCCTGTCCCCGCAGCGCGCGGAGGAAGCAGCCGTGCGGGCGGAGGCGATCGCACGGCACGATTTTTCCGATGCGACGCGGTCGCGCGGACAGGCCACTGCCTTGTGGCTGCGCGGAGAGGCGGCGGGACGTGCCGGCGATCCGCGGCGCGCGCTCGAACTCCTCGCGCGGGCAAGGGCGAAGACCGTCGCTACGATCCCCCGGTCGGAACTGGCGGCCGAAATCGTCTTGTCGGAAGGCGGCGTCCTGATCGACATGGGCCAGGTGACGCGCGCACTCCAGGCGTTGCAGGATGCGCACGATCGCTTCGCCGAGCTGAAGCTGGAACGCGGACAGGCCAAGTCGCTCATCCTGCTCGCGATCCTCTACGACAGCGCGCGCGATCGCGCGGCGGCGCTGCGCTATTTCGGGCAGGCGATCGATATCTTCGATCGCGATCCCCGCCTGTCGATCGCGATCATGAACGGCCGCGGCATGACGCTGACCGCGCTTGGCCGCTACCAACAGGCGGAAGCCGATTTCATTCGCGCCGAACAATTGACTCGTCGCGTGCGCAGCGACGCCAATCTGCCGATCATCCTCGCGAACCTCGCCAACGTCCGACTGCTCCAGTCGCATCTCGGCGCGGCGGATCAGGTGATCGCGCGCGGCCTCGCGCTCTCGCGCACCGGCGACGGCGCATTCGCGCGCCCGACCTTTCTGCGGCTGGCGGCGCAATCGGCATTCCAGCACGGCAATCTCGCACGTTCGCGCGCGCTGATCGACGAACGTTTCGCTGGGATCGACCTTGGCAAGACGATCCTGACCGAGCGAGACGACCACCAGACCGCCTACGCGATCTACGCCGCGTTCGGCGACGATCACCGGGCCTTGCAGCATCTAGCGGCGCTGAAGCGGCTCGACGATCAGGCGACCGAGGTGGCGCGCTCGAACAGCGCCGCGCTCGCGGCGGCGCGGTTCGATTATGCCAACCAGGAGCTGCGTATCGCGAAGCTCAAGGCCGACGAACTGCAGGCGACCGTCGCGCACGAGCGCGATCAGGCAAGCATGCAGCGGACGATCTTCGCGATCGCCGGGTTCGGTACGCTGGTGATCATCGCGCTGCTCGGCTTCGGCATGCTGACGCTCCGGCGTAGTCGCGATCGCCTACGCGCCGCGCGTGACAAGCTGGCGCGCGCGCTCGCGATCAAGACCGAATTCCTCGCCGCGACCAGCCACGAGATCCGCACGCCGCTGAACGGCATCCTCGGCATGACCGAGGTGATGATCGCCGACCGCACGCTCGACCCCGCCACGCAGGAACGTCTGTCGGTGGTGCACGGCGCGGGCGTGACGATGCGCGCGCTGGTCGACGACATCCTCGACGTCGCGAAGATCGAGACGGGGAAGATGACGCTCGAGCAGGCGCCGCTCGATCTGCGGCGGGTGATCGACGAGGCGTGCCGGCTGTGGCGCGATCAGGCGGAGGCGAAACGCCTCGCCTTCGTGGTCGAGATCGACGCGTGCCCGGGCTGGATCGTCGGCGATGCGGTCCGGTTGCGTCAGATCGTCTTCAACCTGTTGTCGAACGCGGTGAAATTCACCCCCGCGGGCCATGTCAGCGTCGCGGTGCGCTGCGACGGTGACCGGTTCCAGGTCCGGGTCGCGGATACGGGCATCGGGATCGCGCCCGACGCTCATGAGATCATCTTCGATTCGTTCCGTCAGGCCGACGCGGGCACGACCCGGCAGTTCGGCGGCACGGGCCTGGGCCTGTCGATCTGTCGAAGCCTGTCGCGCGCGATGGGCGGTGACGTGACGGTGGAGAGCGCGCTGGGGGACGGGGCGGTGTTCACGCTCGACCTGCCGCTCGTCGCCGCCGACGCACCGGTGACGGCCGACGCCGCACCCCCCATCATGCTGGTCGCGCGCAGCCCGATCACGCGCGCGATGTTGAAGGCGCTGTTCGACGGCGAGGGCGAGGTGGTGATCGCGGGCGATCTGGTCGAAGCGCGGAACATGGCGCGCGAACGCGCGGTCCAGCGCGTGCTCGTCGACGCCGACGAAACGGTCCTCGACGGTGTCGGCGACATCCGCGCACTGGTCGATGCGGCGGGGGACGCGCCCGTCGCCTTGCTCACTCCTGCACTGGCGGACGAGCGGCGTACGCGCCTGTCCGCCTGCGGTGTCGCCGCGGTGATCGAGAAGCCGATAGGCAAAAAACTACTAGTCGAGCGCGTCATGCGCGTCGAACGCGCCCTTGTGCGCGGCGCGGCTTAGCGTAAGGTGTCGTAGTGATAGGCAACACGATCGCCACGGCACCTGCGCGGACACGGGAACGGGCATGAGGGTTCTCTTCATCGAAGACGATCGCATGAACCGCAGGGTCGTGCGCGACATGCTCGACGTCGCCGGCGCGCAGATGGAAGAGGCCGAGAGCGCCGAGATCGGGCTCGAGCGGATCGAGCACGAGGAGTTCGACATGCTCCTCGTCGATCTGCGGATGCCGGGCATGGATGGGCTGACCGCGATCGGCCACATCCGCGCGCGCGGCGACGCGAAGGGCAGGCTGCCGATCATCGTCGTCACCGCCGATCGCGCGGTCGACCTGCGCGAACAATGCCTCGCCGCGGGCGCCGACGACGTCATCTTCAAACCCGTCGCGATGGACTCGCTGTTCGAGGCGATGGGCCGTCTGCTCGCCACCGGCGACGACGACGAACTGATCTAGTCGAAACGCCCCGCCGGTCGGGGCAGTGCCGAGCCGTTCGCCTGCGCCGGTGACGCGCGGCGATCGGCGTCGTGTTCGGGCGAGGGGGCCCAGCCGGTCAGGAAGACGAGCTCGAACTGCTCGGACGTCCGGCCATCGGCGTCGGCGCGATCAGCGAACGCCGCCGCCGCGCGCGCCAACGTACCACGCGTGAGCGGCGATCGATCCCTCAGCACGTTGCCCGCCGCCATGCCGCGCACGTCGTCGAGCAGGCGACCGAGCGTCGCGTAGCGCACCGTCAGCGTCTCGCCATCCGCGACCGGCAGGCGGAACCCCGCGCGCAGCAACAGATCGCCGGCGGAGCGGACCTCGATCTGCGGATGGACGCGCACCGCCGGCCGCTCGGCTTCCGCCTCGCGCAGCACCGCCCGCAGCGTGGTGAGCGAGCCCGCGCCCAGGAATGCGCCCAGGAACAGCCCGCCCGGCCGCAGCACGCGCCGCACCAGCGTCATCGCGCCGGGCAGATCGTTGACCGTGTCGAGCGTACCCGCCGCCGCCACCAGGTCGAAGCTCGCGTCGGCGAAGGGCAGGCGGTCCTCGTCACCCTGAACGCCGTGCGCCGCCTTCGCGAAGCCGAAGCCGGGGTCGAACCGCGCAACGCGTGCGCCCGCGGGCGGGGCGAAGCCCGCGTCGAAGCAGCCAAGGTCGAGCACGTCGTCGAACCCGCGCAACACCGCCGACAGTCGCTCCTCGATGCCGTCGAGCATCACGGCGCGGACGAAGTCGTGATCGCGAAACGCCGGCGCGGCGCGGTCGCGTCGGCGCCGCCGCGCGGCACGGTCGAAGATTTCGGGTGGCGAGGTCACGGTTGCGCTTGTGGCGACGCCGCCGGCCCGCGACAAGGGGCGGGCGGGGGCAGGGGAGCATAGGCATTGATGCGGGCGGCAGGCAGGCTGTTGGCGTTCGCGCGCGATCTCGCGCTCCCGCCGCGCTGCCCGGGGTGCGGGGAGATCGTCGGCGCGGCTCACCGTTTCTGCGCCACCTGCTGGTCGAGCCTGCGTTTCATCGGGCCGCCGTGGTGCGCCGCCTGCAACATACCGTTCGATCACGATCGCGGCGAGGCGGCGCGGTGCGCGCGCTGCATCGCCGAGCCGCCGGCGCACGCCGGGGTGCGCGCGGCGGTCGCTTACGGCGCGGTTGCGCGCACGGTGGCACTGCGGCTCAAATATGCGCGCCGGACCGCTTATGCCGAGACGGCGGCGCGGCTGATGGCGCGTCACGTGCCAGACGACGCGACGTTGCTGATCCCGGTGCCGCTTCATCGCTGGCGGCTGTGGCGGCGCGGCTACAATCAGGCCGCGCTGATCGCCGATCATCTGTCGCGGCTGAGCGGCATTCCGGCCGACCGCACCACGCTCGAGCGTTGCCGCGCCACCGCCCCACTGCGCGGTCATTCGCGCCGCGCGCGCGCGCAGGCGGTCCGCGCCGCGTTTCGCCTCCGCGCGGGCGAGGGGGCGGCGGCGCTTCGCGGGCAGCATGTCGTCTTGGTCGACGACGTCTATACCAGCGGCGCCACCACCGATGCCTGTATCGCGGTGCTGCGTCGCGGCGGCGTTGCGCGCGTCACCGTGCTCGCCTGGACGCGCGTGCTCGATGACGACGCCGCCGGCACTTCGACGGATTGACAAGCCGGGTACGCGACCACAGGTCGGTGGGATGGCACAGGTCGAAATCTACACGAAGGCATTCTGCCCCTATTGCGCGCGCGCGCTGCGACTGCTCGGCGACAAGGGCGTCGTGGTCGATGAAACCGACATCACGATGGATCGCGCCAAGCGCGAGGAGATGATCGGCCGCGCCAAAGGGCGTACCACGGTGCCGCAGATCTTCATCGACGGGCAGCACGTCGGCGGGTGCGACGACCTCGTCGCGCTGGAACGCGCGGGCAAGCTCGACCCGATGCTCGCCGCCTGATCGACGCGCCCGTCGATTCGGATCAGTCGATGATCGTTTTCGATCTGCGGTGCCCGGGCGACCACGTGTTCGAGGTGTGGTTCGGCTCCAGCGACGCCTACGAGGACCAGCGCGCGCGCGGACTGATCGCCTGTCCCACCTGCGGGTCGGTCGACATCGAAAAGGCAGTGATGGCGCCGCGCGTCGCCGCGAAGAGCAATAGCGCGCCTGCGCCCGCGAAGCTCGACCCCCAGGCGCTACTCCAAGCGATCGCGGGCGCGCAGGCCGCGGCGCTCAAGAATTCGCGCTGGGTCGGCAAGAACTTCGCGGACGAGGCGCGTGCGATCCACGCCGGCGACAAGCCCGACGCGCTCATCCACGGCGAGGCCACACGCGAGGAAGCCCGCGCGCTGATCGACGACGGCGTTCCGGTCGCACCCCTGTTGGTGCCGGTGGTGCCGCCCGAAGCGTTGAATTGAGCTGGCGCACCCGACAGGAGTATAACTACCTGTTCGCGGTTGTTCGCCACCGCTCGTCACCAAGGTGCCGTTCCCTCTTGGTTCGCCCTCCCTGTTCCGTTAATGTTCGTTGACGTTCGTCCCTAGCCGCGCGAATGTGGGGAAAATCTGTGGGAACGGACTGTGGGCAAGCTCACCACCAAGGAAGTTGAGAACGCGCCTCCCGGTCGGCTGATCGACGGCGATGGCTTGTGCCTGATCACCAAGCCCAGCGGATCGAAGTCGTGGATTCTGCGGGTGCAGCACAACGGAAAGCGGCGCGACATCGGGCTCGGATCGCTGTCCGCCCTCGGCCTTGCTGGCGCACGTGAAAAGGCCAGGGAGCTACGCAAGCACGCGCTGAATGGCCGTGACCCGGTGGCTGAGCGGAAACGCGAGAAGGACACGGTGAAGACGTTCCGCGACGCGACGTTCGCCACGCACGAGGCTCTAAAAAGCCGATGGGTTGAGAAAAACGCAGCCGCCTTTCTTTCGTCGCTGGAAGCCTACGCGTTCCCCGAGATGGGCAACCTTCACGTCGCGACGATCACCGCCGGGCATATTGTCGACCTGTTGCAGCCGATCTGGATTGAGAAGCCCGAGGTTGCTCGAAAGGTGCGGATGCGCATCGGACAGGTGCTGAACTTCAGTCATTCGAAGGGGTGGCGCCCCGCGGAAGCGCCAGGTCGATCCGTGACGATGGGCCTCGGCAAACAACCCAAGGCCTCAAACTTCGCGGCAATGCCGTATGAGGACGTTCCAGCCTTTTTCGATCAGCTACGCTCGAGCGTGCAGACGAAGGGGCGGCAGGCGCTCCAGCTCGTGATCTTGACCGGCGCGCGATCCGGGGAGGTGCGTCACGCGCGCTGGGGGCAGTTCAATCTTGATCGTGCCGAGTGGCGTCGGCCAGCCGAACTGATGAAGAGCCGCGAAGCGCACTTGGTCACCCTCAATGCTCCAGCCGTCGCCCTGCTGCGGGGCCTTATACAGGGGCGCCAGCCGAAACCTGACGAACTCGTTTTTTCGTCACGCAGAGACACGCCGCTGTCAGACATGACCTTGACCAAGGTCGTTCGCTCCGCCGGTGAAAAATTTACGGTGCATGGTTTTCGCAGCTCGTTCCGTGATTGGGCGGCTGAACATCATCCCGACCTACCCGACGCGGTTGCCGAAGCCGCCTTAGCCCACGCTGAACCTGATAAGGTAGTTCGTGCATACAAGCGCACGACATTGGTCAGGATGCGCCAGCAACTGCTGCAGGCTTGGGGAGCGTTCGTGACGTGCGAGGATCAAGCATGAGCATCCTATCAGTTTCTACCAAGGTCAGGTCTTGGGTATGAACAAGCGGGGTGCTGTATCCGAAGCAGAAGCAATGGAAGAAATTTCCACGTTCTTCTGGATGAGGAACAACTTTGATGCATCCGTGTCGGCACCAGCTGAGTGGCGGCGAGGAGAGGCTCGAAGCCTTCTTGCTCACGCTTTAGACATGGCGGCCCAGATGTGCGGCCCAGAGGTTCTTGCTCTAGCTTACGGCCCAACGGGTTCAGAAAGCCGGAAAGACCATTTGCTCGCCTTAGCTGATAGATTGCACTGGCCTGCTTTACTGTTTGCCAGCATCGCACCTGGAACACACAACGATAGCTTCGAAGCACTCGCAGAAGAATGTGAAAGCATTGCGCGAGGGGATAAGCCGATCCTGACGGCAAAACTGCCTGGCTATCGCAAGCAGGTGCGGCTGCTTGTTGCCAAGTTCCGCGCCAACCGCTGGGACGCCTATTTAGAGGGCGCAGGCATTGCGACTGCTGAACGACATTCCGCCTTGGCTAATGCCTTTGGTCAGGAATGGGATACGATGTCGCGGTGGCCAAGCGATGCAGTAGCGACCTGGGGTGCCAAACCGATCAACGATCGACTGAAGATGGATCGCTATCTCGGAAAGGATCACATTCGGCGCAATGCCGTGCTCAGCCAAGAGAGTTGGCTAAGTGCAGTGAATAGGTCAGGGCGTATTTTCCGACAACAAGCGGGTTACTCTGCGTAGCTCGCACCTTCTCGGACGGAACCGCGAATTTAAATCCTTGGAATATACTGTAAGGAGCGGGTTAATTCGCTGTCGCCCGCTGGCCACCGCCAGCATCTAGGAGCGACTGATATGGAACCGCTTACGGTTACGGTAGATGGAGCCAAGAAGGTTCTTGGTCTCGGACACACCAAAATTTACGAGCTGATCGGTAAAGGCCGATTGAAGACGGTAAAGATCGGACGCCGCACCTTGGTAAAAACCGACAGCATTCGCGCGCTCGTGGAACAGGCGGCGTGATCTGCAATGGTGGGCGCAAAGGTTGCGCTTCGGCCTAAAAGCGAAGCACCCCGCAAGACCTGGCCGGGTCAGCGGGGCACCACGAATTCCGTCAACGACAGCGATCAATTAGGTAACACCACTTTCTTACGGCTTCAACGGTTGTCTGCTGCTTGCGGCATTGTCGGTGCGCGGGCTGAACTAATTAGCATGTTGATCTGGGGAGACGTGGCATGACTACGTTCCCTGATCATCGCGCCGCGGCAATGGCGGTGTTAACGAGCGGAGCCCCCTTGCGTCCTCGTGAGGGGCAGTTCCTGGGTGGGCTCGCGTTCGATGCCAATCCGTTGACGGAGAAGCAGGCGAACTGGTTGCGCATCCTGCTCGACAAGCACGGTTTGCCCTCTGTCGCGCAAGGTGATGCACCATGAGCGGCTATCCGAGCGAACCCGGCTTCAAGGGTGATGCTGATACCGGCCGCGAAGCCGCCGAGGCGATGAAGTCGAAGTGCGGACGCCTTCAACAGATGGCGCTTGCGCACATCCGTGCCGCTGGCCCCGGCGGTTATACCGCGGACGAGCTGTCGGCTGCGATGGGCATGGATCGTTGGACCGTTCAGCCCCGAACGAGCGAGTTGAAAGCCAAGGGCCTGATCGTGGACAGCGGGCAGCGCCGCCGCAACGTGACGGGCAAACGCGCTGTCGTGTGGACCCTGCCGGAACACCGGCGGGAGCGTGCAGCATGAACGACGCCGCGCACGCACCGCGGCTCTCGCTGGACTTCCCCGCGCTGATGACGCGCGTCGCGCCGCTCTTGCTGGGTAAGCCGAACCAGCATCTGTCCAACGGCGATCGGCTCCGCTTCGGCAACAACGGGTCGGTTGAGGTGGATACCGTCGCGGGTTGGTTCAGCGATTACGAAGGCAATCGCAGCGGCGGCGTGATCGACCTCATCCGCCTTCGCAACGATTGCGATGTGGCTGGCGCGCTTGCGTGGTTGGAGCAGCAGGGATTGAAGGACCCGTCGACACCTGCCGAACGGCAGCGCGATGTCCCGCAGCCGCGTCGCCCCGTCAATGCCGGCTTCTACGATTACTGCGACGAGAATGGTGTGGTGCTGTTCCGTGTCGAACGTCGTGGAAAGGACGCGGTGCCGCCTTTCCTCCAGCACGGCCCTGACGGGCAGGGCGGGTTTCATGCGGCTCGCGGCTGCATGCAGGGCGTCCGTCGCGTCGCGTATCGTCTGCCCGAGATCCTTGCTGCTGATCCTGACACGATCGTGTTCGTCTGCGAGGGTGAGAAGGATGCGGATCGCCTCGCCGCGCTCGGGCTCGTCGCCACGACCAACCCCGGCGGTGCAGGCAAGTTCACCAACGATCTCGCCGCGCCGTTGCGAGGCAGGCGGGTCGTGGCGTTGCAGGACAACGACGATGCTGGCGAAAAGCACGTAGCCGCGGTGCTGGCTGCGCTCGATGGCGTTGCAGCGTCGTCGGTGGGACTGCTACTCCCCGGACTGCCCGCCAAGGGCGATGTGTCCGATTGGCTGGCGGGTGGCGGTTCTTCTGATGAGCTGGTGCGACTGGCGGAAGCGGCGTTGCACCAGCCCATCGACACGTTCGAGATCGCCGATCTGGGTGCTTGGGCGCGGTTCGAACCAGAGCCCAAGGCGTTCCGCATGGCCGGCGTGGTGCCGGAAGGCGAGGTGACGCTGTTCACCGGACCGGGCGGCACCAACAAATCGACTTTCGGGCTTCAACTGTGCGCCGCCAGTGCTGCGGGCAAGCCGATGCTGGGCATCGCGGTCGAACCTGGCGCGGCGCTCTACGTCACGGCTGAGGATGACGACCGAGAGAACCACTGGCGCCTCAAGAAGATCGCGTCGGCGATCGGCACGTCGCTGAACGACCTTGCTGGCAAGCTCAGCGTGGTGTCGCTTCGCGGTCACCTTAACAACGAGTTGGCAATCTTTGATCAGGAGGGGAAGCTGCGGCCTGCACCTGCGTTCGCGCTGCTGCGCTCTACGATCCAGGCAACCGGCGCGAAGCTAATCGTGCTCGACAACGTCGGTCACCTCTACATCGGCAACGAGAACGATCGCGGACAGGTGACCGGGTTTATCAACCTTCTCTATCAACTGTGCCGCGAGCAGGGCGTCACGATCATCCTGATCGGCCACCCGAACAAGGCCGGCGATAGCTACTCGGGCTCCACCGCCTGGCTGAATGCCGTTCGCTCGCAGATCGTCTTGCAGCGCCCCGACGACGGCATGGACCCGGACGCCCGCGTGCTGACGCTCGGCAAGGCCAATTACGCACGCCCGGATCAGCAGCTGACGTTTCGCTGGCACGACTTCGCCCTCATCCTGGACAAGGACCTGCCTGACGACCGGCGGGCTGAACTGGCAGCGATCGTCGGGGCAAATACCGAGAACGCCGCCTTCCTGGCGTGCCTCGCAGAACGAGCAGGGCAGGGTGAAGGGCGGCAGGTCGGACCCAACTCGGGTCCCAACTACGCACCATCTCAGTTCGAGGGAATGCCGCAGGCGAAGGGGCTCAAGCGTAACCGATTGAAGGCGGCGATGGATCGCCTGTTCGCCATCGGCGCGATCGAAACACACACGTTCCGCAACTCCAGCAAGGGGCGTGATGTGACGATTATTCGCGCCACCCCGAACACCCCCGAACACCTCTCCCGAACGGTTCCCGAACACCTTCCCCAAACACCCCCGAACAGTTCGCCCGAACACCTCCCCCCACACACCCCCTTACTACGTAAGGGGACGGGCGCCGCCTTTCAGGGCTCCGCGCCCGTCCCACAAGCGACCACGGACCAGCCGACCTCGGGCACCCGTGTCACCGCTACCGGCATGATCCTCGCGCCGGGCGAGACGGGCGACGAGCCGATCCCCGGCTTCGACGATTGGGGTGGCCGGGCATGATCCTCCCACTGGTCGTCAGCATCTACATTCTCGCCGGTGGGTCGATCGCGGGGCTCGTGATGGGCCGCGTGGATCATGCGCATCCACTTACGCCACCATTTCACCCCGCGTCGGCTTTCACGCTTGTCGTGGGAGTAATTGTGCTCTGGCCCGTGCTCCTCGCGCTAGCTGTGGAGGGGCGACCGCGGTGACTGACACACCAACAGGACAGAACATGACCACGTCCCGCAAAGAGCCCGCAAAAACGGGCGCTGACACTCGCTTTAAACCCGGCAATCCCGGTAAGCCTAAGGGCACTCGCAGTCGCGCCACGATGGCGGCGGAAGCGCTCCTTCAGGGTGAGGTGGAAGCGCTAACCCGCACCGCAATCGAGAAGGCTTTGGAGGGTGACGGGATGGCGCTGCGGCTCTGCTTGGAGCGGCTGGTCCCACCTCGCAAGGACACGCCGATTAACATCGAGCTGCCCACGATCACCAACGCCGCGGATGTGGTTGGTGCATCGGCTGCGGTGTTGGCAGCGGTTGGTGCAGGCGACGTGACGCCGGATGAAGCGGGCAGGGTGATGACGCTGCTCACCGCTCACAAGAGCATCATCGAGATGGGCGAGTTGGAGCGCCGGATCGCGGCTTTGGAGGAGAGGAAGTAATGGCGACGTTGAACGACAGGCTGTCTCGCATCGAGCGCCAGCGTGGCGATGGTGGCGAGCGACAGGATCGAATCAAGGCAGATGCTGCTTGGGTAGTCAGCAGGATTGCTGCCCTTAATGCCACATCGAAGACCGTTGTGCCGAGCCAGCAAGATGATGCTCGCTGGGTCGCCTTCAACGAGCGGTTCGCCGCTGACACGGCTCACCTCGCATGAGCGGGTCCATGTTGTCGCGGCGTCTGAACCGGCTCGAGCAAGCCGGCGCCGGGTTGGTGCCGTTGTGGTTGCAGCAATGGTTGGGCCTGCCGCTAAGCGACGAGGACCAAGCACGAGCCAGCGCTGAATGGACTGAGGTGCAACGCCAACCCGGCCCTGATCTTGCCTCGTATCCGGCCGACGTGCGCGAGTGGTTGGTCAGGAGGAATGGAGCATGACCCTGCAGTCACGCTTAAGCCGGCTTGAGTCTTACGATGGCAGTGGAATGCTCAACGCTGCCGAACGTGCTGCGGCAATCGCTCGCTACACCGATACGTATCTGCTCGCCGGACATGCCTTAGCGTCTGCGCTGACGCCTGCAGCTTACCGCATGGCCATCGAGAACATCCGCAATTCCGCGCAGCAGCGGCTTCTCGCCTGCATGTTGCCCGGTGATGACGACATTTAGGAGAACGATCATGAATATGCAGCGACGAATGGACCGGCTTGAAGCGATCACCTTGGATGGCACGAAGCGTGTGCGGGTGATCTTCGACGGCGTGGCGACATCACCGATCATGCCGAATGATCAGATTATCAATGTGCGGTTCGTAACTCCGAGGGAGGAGCGGCATGGGTGATGTCACGATTTGCATGACCATCCCTGCCGAAGACGGTCGCTGCTGGGTTTTCATTGATCCGGCGCAACCTGACTTGGCGTTTAACCGCGAGTTCGACGATCAAGTCCAAGCGACTGATTACGCTTTGGGTCTGGCAAAGACCACAGGTTGGCCAATCGAGGATGCGGCTGGCAAGTGCCCCGCCGTTCCGCAACCGGTGTCGCTAAGTGCTGAAAAAATTCGCGCAAACGAAGCTATGTGGCGGATGTCGGCTATTGCTCAGATGAGCTGCCATATCGATTGGCACGACCCTTCTGTCCTCGCCGTAGGAGCACGTTTATTGGCCGACCTTAGCGTCGGCGACGGTCGAGTGATGACGTCCGAAGACCGAACGATGCTCATCGAAGTTGGAGCCGCCATGCTGAATAGAGCGGCAGAAGACATGGGATTGTCGTCTGTTGACGATGTTCTAGCATCTACGCTGCATGCGTGATCTCATGCTTGCGTCTATGAACAGATTAGTTTACCGGTATATTGTTCGAGTAAGCGCGCGACCGGACGGCGCATCCTTTTTCGGGGTGCTTGGTCGGTGGGATTTATTGGGAACGCAATTGGCTCGGTGATCGGTGGCATCACTGGCGCAAGTGCTAGCGCTAAGGGCGCACAGCGGGCCGCGCAGACTCAAGCCGGGGCCGCTGAACAAGCAATAGCAGAGCAGCGCGCCGCACGGCTTGACGCGCAGAATCTGCAAGACCCGTTCGTAAAGGCGGGCACCAGCGCACTTGCACAGCAGATGTCACTCATCGGGCTGAACGGCACGGCCGGACAGCAGGACGCGTTTAATGCCCTGCTATCGTCGCCGGAATACAGCACAGCGGTCCGCCAGAGCGAGCAGGCAATCCTTGCCAGCGCTGCGGCCACGGGAGGCTTGCGCGGAGGTAACGTGCAGAACAGCCTCGCCACGAACCGCGAAGACCTGTTCAGCAACCTCATCACTCAGCAGATGGGCCGACTAGGTGGGCTGACCTCGCTGGGTCAGAATGCCGCCGCTGGCGTGGGGAACAATGGCCTCGTATCAGCTGGCGCAATCGGCGACCTGCTTCAGCAGCAAGCTGCCGCGCTTGCTGGCGGACAGATCGCCAAGGGCAACGTGAATGCTCAGTCGTTCAACAACATCCTCAAAGTCGCAGGTGCAGTCACCGGCGCTGGCGTGAGAGGCTTCTGAGATGCCCATAGCTCCGGTCAACTATCAAGCGCTTCTGACGCAGCTAGACTTTACGCCGCTGATGCAGGGCATGCAGATGCGGAGTGAACGCGAAGACGCGAAGGCTGCACGTGCAGAGCAGACAGCGCGCCGGTCGCTTGCCGAGTCCAAGTTTTCGCAGGAACAAGACGAAGACAAGCGCTGGCGCGCGGACCTTGCTGACATATCCGCTGACTTCACACCCGAGAAATTACGGGACCTTATGTGGAAGCATCCAGATAAGCAGGAGGCGCTGAAGAGTGGGTTCGACACCTACAACAGCTACCAGCAGCGTGACGTCATCTCGGCGTCCACCAGCGTGCTTGGCGCGCTGAATAGTGGCAACACGGACTTCGCCGCCAAGGTGTTGGCCGATCGTAAAGCAGCGTTGGCAGAGGCCGGGGTTAACACGGACCAGACCGACGCTCTCTTGCGCTTGGTTAAGTCGCCTGACCCCGCAGATCGGCAACGGGCTTACGCGATGCTGGGTATGGTCATGGCTGGAGCGGTGGGACCCGAGCATGCGGCAGGTGTGATGGAGAACCTCGGCATTGGAGCAAAAGCCGAGCGGCAAGCTCGCAAGGACCAACTCGACCAAGATGAATTCGAAGAGCGGCGTCGGCACAATAGAGCAAGTGAGGGCGTCGCAGCTGGAAACCTTGCCCTTTCGCGTCAGCGCGAAGGCCGCGTTGCTCGTGGCAGCGGCAAAGCAGCCAAGCCTGCCAAGCTCCCCTCCGGCTTCATCCTGGATTGAGCGCTATGTTCGAAGACGAATACGGCACGCCTCCTTCACCTGCTCCTGAAGCGCCTGCCACCGATTCGATGGAGGGGCGCACCGCGACTAATCCGCGCACTGGCCAGAAAGTCGTTTACCGTGGTGGTAGCTGGCACGCGGTCGAAGGCACCTATGGTCTCCCGCTGCCGGAGAGTGCGGCCAAGCGCGTTGAGGATGATGTGTCCGTCTACGCAGCGCTGAAGAATGCCACGGGCGGCTTCAAGACCGACTATGCCGGCAACACCTTCACAGGTGAGCTGGAAAACAAGCTTCAGGGCGCAACCGGGTTCGGAACAGAAGGCCAGCGTGACTGGTGGGCGAAGTTTCGCTCTGCCGATAACCAGGTACGTAATCAGCTATTCGGGTCAGCGCTGACGCCGTCTGAGAAGGAGGCTTACGAAAGCACAACCATCGATCCTTCGATGGACCCAGCTGAGGTGGTAAAGAACCTCGCCGGCCGACAGGAGATCGTTCGTAAGGCGCTTGCCCGTCGCACTGCATACCTGAAGCAGAATGGATACCGCGGCAGTTCGGTCGATGCGCTGCTCGGCGAATATGCGCCTGATCTAGTTGCGGGTGCGAAGAAGGCAGACGATCAGAAGGACGGTCAGGACCAAGGGCCAATGGCTGGTCAGGTTGACGCACAGCCCCCTGTTGCACCGAACGGCCCTGGTGGCGACATCGACATCGGCTTCGCTAACCGGAGCGCAGCGGACGCCAATAGCCGGCCAACCGGGTCGGACGACTACGTTCGGGAAGCCAACGCCGGTGTCCGTAATGGCACAATCAAGAGCAGCGAGGACTTGATCGCGCTTGCTGCCAGATACGGTTTCAGCTTCCCCGATCGCGCCAAGGTTGATGCCACCTTTGATGCTCTGAAGAAAGGTGCGCCATTCGGCGGATCGAACCCGGCTGAGTATGCGGTCGACATCTCAGCGGACCGCGGCAAGTCCGCCGTTGGCGACACCGTGAAAGCGTTTGCCCGCGGCATTCCGGCTGTTGTCGGGCTTGATGACGAGGTGAACGCTGCGGCCGACGTCGTGCTCGATGGCGCTGATTGGAAGCAGTCGCTGGCACGTGAACGAGCAATCCGCAACTACGACGAGGATAACCATTTCTGGTCGCGGCTCGGCGGCGAGGTGGTGGGTGGCTTTGGTATCGACACTGCGGTGGCCAAGGCAGCGCCAGCGCTTACCGCCCAAGCAGCAGCCAGCCTTGCAGGTCGTTCGATGCTCCGGGCCGGTGGGACGCGAGCTGAAGCCCTACGTGCGGCCAATCAGGCATATGCGCTCCGACTTGCTCAACAGGGCGCTGCTGTCGGTGCTGTTCAAGGTGGCGGTGCCAGTGACGGCGGGCTCCTTGATCGTGCTGGTGGCAGTGTCGCTGGTGCAGCCTTTGGCGGTGTCATCGGTGGTGCAACGGGAAAGCTGGCCGGCCGCTTCGGTAGCCGTTTCGAAGAGCGGTTACGTGCAGCGCGAGAAGCACGCGCCAACCCCGCCGCGGAAACCATGCGCCTTGCGCAGGAGCAGAACATATCGCTCCTGCCGCAAGACGTTGGCGGTCCTGGCATCGGCCGCATGACTCAAGGCGCTGCTCAGACGCCTTTCGGTGGACGGGTGATCAGCGAGGCGACAGATCGCCTCTACAACAGCTTCAAGCGGCGGGTGTCAGAGGTAGGCGGCGAGGCTGACACCCTGGCAGATGTAGGCGGTTCGCTGAAAGCTCGATCTGCCACTCTTGCAGAACGCGAGGGTGCTAGAGCGCGTGGAACCAGCGATGCAGTAGAGCAAGCCGTTGGCACGCCGACTGACCTGACTGGCGCTGGTCAGGTTGTGCAGCGTGGCGTTTCACGTTTCATGGACGAGACGGCGGAGCGAGCGAACCAGCTTTACGCGCGCGTTCCCATCCCTGCCGCAGCCGAAGCCAGCCTCGCCAACACGCGTGGTGTGCTACGAGATCTCACCGCAGGGATGCGCAGTAACCCCGAGTTGGCCGGCATGTTCGATAACCCGCGTCTGCGTGGCTACATGCGCGCTCTCACACCACGTGCTGACGAGCAGACGGGTGAGGTGACGCACGCCGGCACGCTGTCATGGCAAGACCTGCAGGAGTTCCGCACCCGTGTTGGCGACATGCTCGACGATCCCCGGCTCTCCGACAAGATTGCGCCGCGTCAGCTACGCACGCTTTACAGTGCGTTAAGCGACGACATGGAAGCAACAGCCCGCGGGCAGGGCGAGAACGCGTTACGTTCATGGCGTCGAGCCAACACTTACTACGCCGCCCGCATGAAGCGGGTGAACGACACGCTCTCGCTTGTTGTAGGCGATCGGCGCGACAAGACCGCGAACGAGGCGATGGGCAAGCTCCAGTCCATGCTGCGCGCAGGTGCGGGCGACGATGCCGCCTCGTTTGGCAGGATCATGCGGTCGATCCCGACCGAGGATGCGCGCATCGTCCGTGCCACGATCGTCAACGACATGCGTGGTGCACGGCAGTTCGATCCGGCCGAACTGGCGAAGCGCTGGGATCAGCTATCGGAGCGCGGCAAGTCTGCGCTGCTGCCAGAGACCGGGCTACGTGCAATGATGGATGATGCAGCCGAACGCGCCGCTGCCTCGTCTCGTGATCCGCTCGGCAACCTTAGCGGCGAGCAGGCCTATCTCGCTCTTGAGCGCCTGGCTAATAATCGTGGCGACAGTGCCGAGTTCAGGCGACGCCTCGCGGCCATGTCGCCCCAGGAGGCAGGCGCCGTTCGTTCTCTCTACGTGCATCGCATGGGTCTCGCGAACGCCGGTGCTCAAAATGCGGAAGGGGACGCCTTTTCCATTTCGCGCTTTCTGACCCGCTGGAACGACATGACCCCGCAAGCTCAGCGAACCTTGTTCGGCGATACGGAAATGCGCACCGACATGACCGCGCTTGCCAAGCTGGCCGAACGCGTGAAGGCTTCGGAAAAGCTGCATGGTCATAGCAACACCGCGGGCGTCGACATCGCGAACAAGACTGGCATGGGCCTCGCGTCCGCTGTGGTGGCGCTGCTCACAGGACATCCGGTGATCGCGGCAGGGCTTGCTCTGCCGCCGCTCTACCAGCGCATTAGCGCCGAAGTGTTGACCTCGAAGGCAATGCTGAACTGGCTGGCTCGTGCGCCCAAAAAGCCGAACGTCGCTGCTCAACGTGCACATGTCGAACGACTTGGCAGGATCGCTTCGGCTGAACCTGCCATCGCCAATGACGTGCTACAATTGCAGTCGCGGCTACGATCAGCCTTTTCCTCGCCGCTATCTACACAGATCGCAGCGGAAGAACGCCTCGATCGCCGGCCAGCACCAGAACAGGGCAGGAGCGCCAATCAGCCAGCCAACTAACCTCATCCGCTTGCTCATCAACTGTTGATAGCACATTCGGAAACGGTAATGTAGAAGGATCGAGGCGTGCCAACACAACGACCGCTTCGTCGGTCTTGATTGTTGCTTGAGACGCCACTCAGAAGAGGCAGCCATGGTCGAATGTTTCATCGAACTCGGAGACGATGGATACGATTGGTTCGACGGTGCTGTCAGGTTCAGCGCCCTCCCGGCTGTTGGGAGTAGAGTGTCAGTGGTCGATAAGAACGCAAACCGTAGGCATATGCGCGTCCACGACGTCATCATGGGCGGTGTTGCCCTCTGGGCTGAGGTTGAATGCCCTATCCCGCAAAGCCCCCATGTTACATTGCGGGTAGAAGAAGAGCTCTGAGGCAGCTTTAAGCCGCATCGGCAGACGCGCATGCAGAGCGGACTTGTTCGCACGATGTCGAGCCAGCGGCCCACGTCACCAACGACGGACTGAGAACGCAAAAGTTTACAACTTTAACTGGCCTTATTGCCTGTGCGCAGTTCGTGTGCAGATTGCGCTCGTCGATTGGGGAGTCGACGGAAACTTGGGGGGACAATGCGCTTCAAACCTTGGATTGTGACTGCGGCCGCGTTTGTGCTGGCCGCGTCGCCTGTTGGAGCGCAGGAGCGCACTGCCGTCAAAAATGGTTTCGATCTGAAGGCTGCGAGCGGAAAGACCATTTTGGTCATGCGTCCGACCGTGAAGGTGGGCGCGCAGTCAACGGGCGGCATGTTCGAACCCAATGGTGACTGGACGGAGCAGTCGCGTAAAAACATCGATAGTGCGCTGGCTAAGCTTCAGACAAAACTTGGAAACAGGGTGATCGTCGCGCCAGAGGCTTATGGCGACGATGCGCGCTTGGCTGAGGAATATGCGGCACTCTTTGCCGCTGTGTCCCGATCCGTAATCAACTATCAGTTTTTCGTGGGCAATCGGCTTCCGACAAAGAAGCGCGACAACAAGGCGAACGTGTTCGATTGGTCTCTCGGCTCCGGTGTGTCCGCGCTTCCGGGTGCCAAGGATGCTGATTACGCGCTCTTCATCTACAACAAGGATGCTTACGGCTCAACTGGACGCAAGCTGCTTCAAGTAGTCGCGCTGCTTGGTCCCGGCATCGGGGTGAAGTCAGGTGAACATGCTGGCTATGCAGGATTGATCGACCTGAAAACAGGTGATGTGCTCTGGCTGAACGCGGACGGGGCGATGGGCGGAGATGTTCGCACAGCAGAAGGCGCCGATAAGCGCGTGGCGCAGCTTCTTGAGGAGTTTCCGGGCAGCTCGATTGTCGCTGCACCCGCAAGTGCCCCGGCCGAGGCAGGGAAGTGAAGTTTCGTGCACTGGCGCTCTACGCCGCGCTGACTGTGGCCGGATCGGCTGCCGCTGCCACAAAGCCAAAGGTTCAGCCTGCTCCACCGCCTGTTCCATACGCCGGCGCTTACCAACCCCAAGGTGTCGACGAGATCGGTCTTTGGCGCGAAGCGGACGAGAACGAACGTAAGCTCGCCAACTCTCCGCTACTGATCCGCGACGAGAAGCTCAACGCTTACGTCCGCCAAGCGCTGTGCAACGCTGTTGGCACCGATCGCTGCGCATCGGTCCGCATCTACCTCGTCCGCTTTCCTGTGTTCAACGCGAGCATGACGCCGAACGGCACGATGGAGGTGTTTAGTGGCTTGCTCCTGCGCGTGCGCAGTGAAGCTGAACTAGGTGCCGTCCTTGGTCACGAGTTTGGCCACTTCGAAAAGCGACACACGCTCCAGCAGTATAAGGCCGCTCGGAAGGGCACGGACCTGATGAGTTGGGCTGCGGTGCTCACATCTATGGCAGGCACTCAAGGCGCATACGGTAGCTTCGATAATCTGCAGTTGTCCGTGTTGGGCGGCTTGGCTCGTTTCGGACGCGATCAGGAGCGCGAGGCTGATCTGATTGGCCTCGGTTACCTAAACGGCAGCACCCTGCGGCCTGGTGCCGCTTCGCGCGTATGGCGCAATCTCATCTTGGAGCGTGAGGCATCCGCGAGCGAACGCGGGCTGCGTAAACCTGACTTTGATCGAGTAGCGTTCTTCGCGTCCCATCCTGCCGATGGTGAACGGGCAGATTACCTGTTTGCCCTCGCGGCACCCGATGGGGATACTCGGGACGACGGAGCAGATCGATACACCGTGGCATTGGCCCCGTGGCTGCCAACGTTCCTAGATGATCAGATCAAGCTGAACGACTTCGGGGGGAGCGACTTCATTATAACTCGGCTGGCCGAGACAGGATGGACAGCCCCCCTTTGGCGGGCGCGAGGCGATCTGTATCGTGGTCGAGGCAACCAGCGTGATTTGATGAATGCTGCGGATTACTACGGCAAAGCTGTGGCGCTTGATCCATCGCTTCCGGAAGCACAGCGCGGTCTTGGCCTATCGCTGTTTAAGACTGGGCGGCAAGTCGAAGGGAAAGCGGCATTGCAGCGCTATCTTTCGCTCAGGCCAGACGCTCCCGATGCCACAATGATCAGCATGCTAGTTCAGAAGGACGCCAAGTGATGCGTGCTAACCGAATCCACGTTCTGCCGATCGCACTAGCAACAGCGATCTTGTTCACGTCAGCCGGCGCTATCGCAAATAGCTATCGGCCGAAGGCTCAGCCCGCGAAAATCGCTGACTCACCATTGACCGTTACACCTGCACGAGACTGGAACAAGCTGAGCGTCGCGGTCGGTAAAAACACCGAAACTTGGACGCTGGATGGTGAAGAGCTGAATGACGTGACATTCTTCGCCGGTATCGAACCAGGCAAACCCCTGATTCGCGAGGTGAGCAAGAAGCGTAAACCACTTCCTAAGTTCACCAAAGAGACCCTGCTGGTCGAAGTGCCTGAACTCGTCGAGGGCACCTATCGGGCAGGCAAGGACATCGCGACCTTCAATGTAACGGGGGCGAAGCCAGACAAATTTCTAGGTCGCGAAGGCATTCGCTTCACCTTCGAATACATCGACAACGATGCTTTGCCGCGGCGGGGTGAAGGTCGGGCAGCGTTGGCGAACGGCCTTCTGTA
Source organism: Sphingomonas citricola (assembly GCF_019429535.1). Lineage (GTDB taxonomy): Bacteria > Pseudomonadota > Alphaproteobacteria > Sphingomonadales > Sphingomonadaceae > Sphingomonas > Sphingomonas citricola. The sequence continues at coordinate 652,174 of NZ_JAHXZM010000001.1, forward strand.
TATGGCAGTGTTCGCAGCACCCAAACTCAATTACTATGATAGGACCATCGGGGATTTTCACACGCTGAGCGATAGCGCTCAATTAAATCAGACAACCTAAGTGATCGCGTTCAGTCAATACCGCTGCTGCTGAAATAAGCGCGTCATAAGTCAGTCGCCATGTGGCTCAGTGCAGTGACCGCATCATGACTTCGCGCATGCGCCGCCGTGCGGGCGTATCTGTCATTCCGGCAAGAGCGACGAGAAATAGCCCGCACTCGTCGCCAAGCGCGCTCTCCCCGGCCTTGATCATCGACCATGCGCCAAACCGGGGAGCTTGGATTGGCCGTGTCTCGACCATCTCCACGTCTGTGTGCCGGTGATCCGCCAGGATGCGCGGCATGGTGATCATCACTGCCGCCTCCTCGCCTTCCAGCGCCTGCACGAAAGTATGATCATCCGACCACAACATGCCGGCGATGGTCGCGCTCCTGTTCCGGCCCGCTGCTGCCTGCACAATGCTCGTTAGGGTGCCCTGCTGCCCACCGATCAGGGATCGGCTTACGTAGATGACGCGATACATTACCAGTCAGCCTGGGTCCGGGCATGTGGCGTGATGAGGCGTGGACCTACACGCCGTATCGCTTATTTCCACCGCTCGTGATGCAGTAACGACCGCCCCGCGGGCCTATGCATACGTTCCCTCCCGAGCAAGGGCAGGAGCCGCCGCCGTAGGAGAAGGAGCCTCGCGAACGCCGAGACGTGAAAGGCCGGCGATACTTACGCGGCGTCGAATAACCAAAGGCATACGAGCGTGGACGGCTGCGGATTGCTCGTGACGACGAACGAGCGCGCGTCGCGCTGTAGGTTGGCATGCGGAAGTTCGATGAGGTTGCGGAGTCATCTACTAGATAGCGGCTAAGCACCCAGCAGCCTGCCTTCACGCGATCCACGAGCGACCACTTACTGAGGCGAGACATGACGGCGACCGACGTTCCCGTGGGAATGCGGGAGACCAGTCGCCCGGATGCTTCGGGCGCTGAGCGACAATTAACATTGACTGTCGTGACCGCAGCCGATGCAGGACCAGCACTTACGATCGCCACGAATAGCAGACCAAGCATGTATAACGGCCGCATCGCGCGCCTCCCATCCTAGCGCGCAAATGACGCCTCTCTAGGAGGGAAGTTACCTCAGGCATTGAAGGAGTCGAGCGCGCGTATTTACACTTGGCTTATCGGTGGAAGCGAAGGGTATGATCTAAATCACACCCCTGATTGAATGTCAGTAACGGTAGCGACGGCCGTAGTAGCCACGTGGTCCACGGTAGTTCCGATACCCACGATAGCCGCGATAACCCCTGTATCCACGATAGCCTCGGAAGCCACGCCGCGGCGCGTAGTATCGTTCGCAGTTGAAGCCACGATTGCGGGAGTAGCCCCGATCATAGCGGTAGGACTGGGCTGACGCTTCCACTGGCGCGACGCTGGCGCCAAATCCGGTTAGCACCAATCGCTAAGGCAGCGAAGATGCCCATCAATTTGTTACGCATACACATATCTCCTGGCGCCTCGCGCGCTCGTGATCGAAAACAGCCAGCCGAACCCCGTCGTTCCTGCGGCGAGCGGCTGGCGGATTCGATCACTTGACTGGCGTAGCTCCCGGCGTGCCGCACTTCGCGAACTTGCCCTTGGCGTCCTTGCAGCGGGTCGCCTTCGCTGGTGCCTTCTCGGCGCACTTGATGAACTTGCCTTTCGCATCGCGGCATGGTGCGGCAAGGGCAGGTGCGGTGAGCAGGGCGGATGCGGTGAGCGCGGCAAGCAGCAGCTTCATGTCTCTCTCCATCATACAGCGACAATCCGAGTCGCTGCGTGCAAGGTGCCACGCATGATCGACCTACCGCCAGCCTTCGTCTGTGAAGTTGTAAAGGTGCACGATGGCGACGGGCCACTCTGGTGCCGCAATGGTATGAAGGTGCGGGTCGCGGGCATCCAAGCGCCCGACTACGAGAACGCGCAGCCATGTCGCACGCGTCGCGCAAATTATGTCTGTGACGATCGCGCCGCCGCCGCCAGCCAGCGCGTTGCCCAGCGCTTCACCCTCTACAAGCGTCTGACCTGTCAGCCGGTCGACCGCTCCTACAAGCGTGTCGTCGCTCGGTGCACGCTGCCGGATGGTCGCTCGCTGTCGTGCGCTATGCTCGCGGCTGGCGCTGCTACACGGTGGGACACATACTGGCGCCGTTACAGGATGGGCGCATGCCGTTAACGTCAGAGCAGGAGCGATGAGCTGAGGCGTCTGCGATCCTGCGCATACATCAGGATCGTGCCCGCGTGTTCGTTATCAAGCGCAGAGGCGCACTAGCGCTGGCAGGCTACGCCTGGGGCGTTGAGCGACCATGATGGGACATATAGCTCCGTGACTTCGTTCGTGCGCGAAGATAGGATCGCGAAATGGCCGTTTTTACAGTGTTGTCCGAGAAGCCGCAGCAGGTGCTTAGAGCTGCTATCGAAAGGGAATTTCCCGACAATTTCTATCACTGGTCCGATACCGTGTCGTTTGTCGCAGCAAGCGGAACCGCAAAGCGAGTCGCAATGGCTCTAGGTGTGAAGGCGCGGTCGGAGGACGGAGAGGTGACCGGCTCGATCGGGGGAGTCGTTGTTTCAACACTTTCCCCTTCGTATTTCGGATGGTCGAAAGCAGCCCTCTGGGAGTGGCTCAAGACTAATTTCGAGGCTGTTAACTGATGTCGCGCTTGGGGCGGGGCCGCGGCGAGGAGGGTTCTCCGAAAGACGAACCACAGGGTAATCCGCGCGACCTGCATCCGACATCAGACATTCGCTTCGTAATGATTGAAGTTGCGAAGCTGTCGGAGCGCGTTGACACTTTGGTGGCTGATGTCGGAAAAGTCGGTCCTAACTTCGAGAAGGCGGCCGAGGCCTTATCGAAAGACCTCAAAGAGCGCTTAGCTGAGCTTAAGTCCGAAGGAAAAGAAACGACGGGGTCAATTAAGAAGATTGAGAACGACATGTCCTTTTTTAAGGGTGCTGTGTGGGTTCTTGGCGGGATTTTTGCACTTTTCCTTGTTATAACAGGTGTCGTGCTTAGAGAAGTCTTGACGAAATAGCCCTGATTAAACGCCCATGAAAACACTCGACCAGTGTGGTTCATGGCTGATTGGTTTTCTCCACTTCAATGCCTCGCTCGATTAGCCGCTTGACAATACAACGATAAGGTAGGCGGCAGCTAGTCCACGGATGCCGAGCTTCAATCGTCCCCACCGCCTCCGTTGCGGATCGCGCCGCCGCCTCGCGCAATATCTGCAGCGACAGATTGATCAGCGCGTGCCGGTGCGCCTGCTTGTGCGCCCGCTCACGTCCGAAGGGAATCGGTACGAGTTTGATAATCGGTGCTGCGCAACGGTGAGGGCATTTCACCGCATAGCGTGCAGTATGCCAATCGGTGTTGCCGCCGTTGTTACGCACTTCGGTGATCAGCGCATTCAGTTCCCATACCTCGGATGCCTTGCAGCTGGTGCAGGTGACCTTCACCTGCGCCTCTATGCGGTGCAGGTCTGACAGGTTCTTGGGATCGCCTACCACACCCGCTGATCAGACCAAGGCAGGCAGGATTAGCTGTTCACCGCGGCTGGCAAGCACCGCACGAGCTTGCTGGGCAGCACCGACCGCTTGCCGGTAGTGCACGGTCGCGTACCGCTCGGCCTCGTCGAAGCCGACTGGTGCCCAATCCTCGGTAGGATAACAGGCGTCGTAGATCGCGCGCGCAGCCGCACGCAGTTGCAGATCGTGCTGCATCGGGTCGCTCCAGCAGTCTCGAATCACCGCAGCGGCGGCGTTCAGCCAGCTAGAACAAAGAAAGAACAGATTGCAAGGGTCGGGAGGCTGGCAACTTATTTGAGAGTGGCCAGAATGAGCTCACGCAAGCGCCTCTGTGCATCTATCTGCCGCTGGAACCCGGTGCCGTGATCTAGCTAAGCTCGCGCTAGTCAGCGCGTCGGATGCCACCTGGAAGGCCATTGACCTTCACCCGAGTCGTTGCTTCTGAAGCGCGTCGTCTAACATCGATCAGTCGCTTTTACACACACCTTTGCAAGGAGCTTGCGAATAAGGCGTTGTTTTAGCTAATTTATTTTCGCCACTTCTGCGTATTACAACGTGTTACGTTTTGTGGGGCAATGTATACATCGCTGTAAACGTAGGCTTTTTGTCTCGAAAATCGTTTTTGGCAACGGCCTTGTTCAGGCATTGCACAACCGCTAAAATCGACCTTGCTTTAGATCGCCTACTCAACGGGCCGTGACTGCTACACGGCTGACTCAGGTCTTCATCATGGAACACGTTGCGCTTTCACCCGCCGGTGATCGTTCGCGCGAAGCTCTCACCGTGTCTGTCGGTGAGGCGCTCAGGCTCGTCGGTATCGGCCGTACCCGCTTCTATGAACTCGTTGCTTCAGGTCAGGTGACAACCGTTAAACTTGGGCGGCGTCGCCTCGTACACCTGGCGTCGTTGAAGATGCTGGTGAGCGGCTTGCCAGAACCTGTGCCGCAATCACCGCCAAGCCAGCTTCCACTGTTTGGTGGAGGGGAGGGGGCGAAGGAGAGTGTGAGCAGGGGTGGAAAGAGGAGACGCTGATCCTCGACGTGCTCTCAATCAGCCATAGCAAGCGATTGAGAAGGAGCTGTGCGAGCAGAGCGGGAAAGCTTAGAGATCTGCCGCGCCAACACTTTTACCGCGACAGCGTTTGCGCCCACTCGACCAATTGCGGTTGCGGCCTGGTCGACCGTGTCTTCGGTTTCAGTCGTGATCATAGCCAGCTCGGCGGCTGTGCTACGCTGGCGCATCGCATCATTGAGTGTGGCTTCAAGAACACCGTTCTGTTCTACGAGCATGATGGAGTAAGACGCAACCGTACCGTTGGTAGCGTCGAGATCGGTTGTTATTCTTGATGATCGTACAACGATGTCGTCAGCCGCGGTCTTCGTACGAATGGCAAGTCCCGACATCTCGGCTGCGACAACACCAAACGCCGCGCCGTCAACGCCTGCTCGTGCTGCCTCGATACGCGCGTTCAAGCTTAATATGCGACTTTCTTGTGCCACCTCTGCAATGGCAGCACTGATCGATGACACACCGGCAATTGATTGCTCTAGCGCATCAATGACCGGCTTGTTTGCAGCCAGCTCCGCGCGCGCGATCGCCAATGCATCCGCTTGCCGTCGTACGGCCGCTTCCATGGTGCTGGCGGCGGCCTCAAGCCCAAACGCGAGCGACGCAACCCGGCTGGCGTGGTCGGTCATCCCACGTACGAGAATGCTCGCCGCCTCAGCTTCCGAGGCAACGCAACCTGCGACATCGATGAGGCGCGCTGCTATGCCGCTTAACTGAGCACTCAGGTCTGCATCGGGACTGTCCCGTTCGTCTGTCATCGCTACGCACTCACGCGTGTAGCCGCCAGCATCGTGTCTGCTAAGATCGTATAAGCCGCCAACCAAGCAGCCTTTGTCTCGGCGTCAAAGCTGGCCCCAAGTTCTAGTTCAAGGGTAGCTAGGAGCGCCGACCCGACGGCAGCATAGTGGTGCTCCTTCGCGCCATAGGAGACATGACGGATAGCTAGCTCACGCGCGACGGGAACGATGGTGTCCAAGCGATCAAGCGCATCAACCACGGTAGCGAGGGTGAGGAATAGCTTGCGGCCTTGCTCGGCCATATCGTTGCGGAACAGGTGCTTCGTGTCCGGCGCCATCTCGAACAGCCGCTTGTAGAACGCCGCCGCGGTCCGATCGGTGATCGGCACGACCGCTGCGAAGCTGTCCTGAACTAAGTCGATCTGGTGGGTAGAAAGCATATTTTGCGTAATGCACCTCAATCCACAACCAATCGGTTAACTCAGGTTGGAGGGGGCTGATCCTCGGTCTACTCTGGTTTGGGTGTTAGGCGTACACCCTCGCCCCCTTCCGACGAGGTCTCACCAGCGGCGATGAAGGTGATGCCAGCTTCGGAGAGCGCACGCTCAATCGATGCAATCGAAGCCGCCTGGACAAAGCTGCCGCTTTCGAAGCGACGGACCGTGGCCACGCCCAGCAATGCAGCATTGGCTAGCGCTTGAGCAGACCAGTCTAATAACGACCTCGCTGCCCTGCATTGCTCGATCGAGATCATTTGATCGCTATAATATCAATTCATGCTTGTTCGCCACCGTTCGCGGTGATATGAAAGCTATCAACAAGCCGGCTGAGCGAGGAGATTAGGCCCTCCAAGCTCAGCCTAACCACCCACGTTCCAGGAGAACGAGAATGGCTACGAACACCCTACCGGCACCCGTGTGCCCGGCCAAGATCGCGCATGCAAAATCCGGGTTGAGCCGCGCCACCACCCACGCGGTCGACATGGCGCGTCTGCACCTGCGCACCGGGAACCCTGGTGCATATGCCCGCACGCTGGCCGGCGAACACCGCTCGACCAATAGCCGCCAGCAGCGCGCCATCGAGGCGGTGATTGCCAGCGACGCCCGCGACCACCTGTTCACGCGGCATCCGATCAACGGCTGCCTCCTCGCACGGGAGGGCTGATCGTGAGCAACGCTACCCTCATGCAGGAAAACACCCTGCTGCAAGACGCCGTGTCGTCGGCATATGCCGTCCTGTTCGCGATCGAAGCGGGCGATCTGTTTCGCTCCCTGCCCGCGAACAAGGATGACGCCGCCTTTTACAACCACGGCTGCTACCTGCTCGACATGCTCGCGCAGCACCTGCTCCGTGTGCAGGGCGAAGTCGACAAGCTGGCCGCTGACCGCACCCAATCGGCCGGGGAGAACTAAGCGATGAACGCGATGAGCCTTCACAGCGTCTTCTCGTCCCTGCTGACCCGCTACCGCCAGCAAGTGACCGACCTCGACGCCGCCGCCGACCAGGACGATATTGACCGACTGGTGAACGCGTCACAGGACACGCTTACCGAGCTTGCTGGCACTCGGCCGCGCAGCGCCGCCGCAATGGCGGACAAGGTGCAGGAGCTGATCCGCCGCTACGACGACTTCGGCGCCTTGCCGATGGACCTCGTGCGCGAGCTGCTCGCAGACACGTACCATCTCGCGTCCGAACCCGGATTGACGCTAGCATGGGTGCACCTGTGGAGCGACTTGGGGGGCTGGATCATCGATCAGGGGGAGGGGCACCGCTACCTTGGTCTGCCCGAGCCGTTGCGGGTGACCGATACGTTCACAGCCAATCTGCCGGCCGCATACAAGCCCAGCAACGAGGCGGAAGCGGTGGGCGCGTCCAAGGCGCTGCGTGCCCTGCTGCACCTAGCTGGTCGGCACGCTGCCGATCACGTCTTCGCCTTCTCGCAGGAGAGCCGGGCATGACCGCCACGAATAATCCGGCAGTTGCGCCTGCGAGGGCGAGCATCGGTCCCGCCGTGCAGGCTGGCGGCAGGGCCGAGTGGGACGAAGCGCTTGCCGCGTATCGCACCGCCAAGACGAACCTCGACACCTTCGATGCACGCTACATCAACACGCCGAAGGAGCTGCCGATCGGGCCAGCGCGAAGCGCGTATGTCGACAGCATACCGCGCAGTGCGTGGGCGGAGTCGGAGCGTCTGGCCGAGATCATGTATGATGCGGAGGAACGCCTCATGCCGATCCCGGCACCTGACGCCATTGCGTTCGCCGCCAAGTTTTTGGTGGCGCGGGGGGAGGGGCGCACTGCGGACGGCTACGACCATCTGCTTGAGGCTGAGGCTGCCCGACTCTTGCGGGAGGCGATGGCATGACCCTGGCACTACCTACCGCCGCCGCCACCACCTTCGTGCTTCCACCGCTTCCCGCCAGCGCATCGTCGAACATGACGGCGCTGGCGGGCCGCTATCTCGATCAGTTCATCAGCGACGACGACGAGCAGGGCTGGTCGAACGCGGCCAAGGAGGTGGCCGAGGCGGAGCCTGCGTGTCCTGCGGATCTCGCCGTGAAGGTGCTGATCGTCACGCATTACACCAACCCGGACATGGTCGACGGCCAACCGGCGATCGACCTGTCTGCGTTCGACGAAGGCATCGGACACATGCTTCTCCGGTGCGTCAACGATCTCCTCGTCATGCAGGAGCGCCAGCAATGATCGCTGACGAGCAACACAGCCGCTTCGACGCGCAGCTATGGTTGTCGGCGTTGACGACGATCGGCGGTGGCTACGCGTTGATGTCCGGTCGCAAGCTCGCCTTCCTTGTCGACGGTTGCGACACCGACGCGCTGGCGGGCGTGATGGGGCAGATCATTGGTCAGCCCGGCCGGCAGGAGGCGATCAAGACGTCGATTGAGCGCCGTCAGTGCGGGGAGGGGGCGTGATGGGTGCCGTTCCCTATACGCCCGCGCACACCCACCAGCGCCGTCCTCGTTGGCGTCGCGAGCGGCGGCGCCCGTGGTGCCGCTGCGGTGGCTTGGCGGGCATGACCACGATGTTCGCCGCCATTCCGTCGCTGCCGCGTGCTGAGCTGGCACGCCTCACCGAGCGCATGATCGACCGCATGGACGAGATCGATGGTGACCCGGACCTCGAACACCTGCGTGAGGATGACGAGGATACCCACGACCGTGAACAGGAGGCAAACCACGTCTAGCGCACTGATCTGGCCGTCGCCGCCGCCGTTGCCGACGAGCCTGCGTCCTGCCCTGCGCCCGCAACCTCGACGTGACAGCGTCGGGGCGTTTCAGCGTGTCCACCGCTTCGACGAGAGCCTGTCGCTCTCCACGCAGTATGGCAACGACTGGTGGATACCGATCTATCGGCGTGCCTTCCCGACGCTGATGTCCGCGGTGGCGGTCGAGCATGACGGGTGGGCGCAACGTGGCGGCATCGACCGGCTGCTGACGCTCGCGTGCGGGCGCACCTATACCGTCGACGAGAAGATCAGGACCGAGGACTGGCCGGACGTGTTGCTAGAGCGTTGGTCGAATGAGGGGCTGCGTCGTCCAGGTTGGGTGCAGAAGCCGCTTGCCGCCGACTTCATTGCCTATGCGCATGCACCGGCCGCAACGTGTGTGCTGCTACCTGTGCCCGCCTTACAGCGTGCGTGGCGTCAGCATGGGCGGCAATGGATCGGGCTCTACGGGCAACGCCGAGCGCAAAACCAAGGCTACACGACGGTAAGCGTGCCCGTGCCGCGCAGCGTTCTGATGCAAGCGATCGTCGAGGCTATGTTCGTAAGTTGATCCGTGATCAGCGGTAATCAGCATCAAAATATCAGGGCGGGACAGCCTATTTATTGGCGTCTGGTGCTTTCACAAACTGGCCTTCAGCGGATCGAGAATTGATCTCGATGAAAAGTCCGTCATGCAAGCTAGCAAGCTCTTTCGGCGATGAAAGGAACATTTCACGAACCTGCCCAGCGAAGTCTTTTTGAATTAGCTTTCGTCCAGCCGTTCCTGGGGCGGGCAAACGTAGGAAAATACCGGCATGTGTTGGAATATGCGGTGCAGACTTATCCGATTGGGGCACGGTTTGATCATAGACGCCAAGCACTCGTTCTCCGGTCGAGTCTACAAGACCTCTCAGCCCATCGGAGCCAGCTTTGGCCTCATAAGCGGCCCGTATTTGCTTGGGTGGATCAGAAACTTTGGAATACATTCCGTCTGAAACGAGCGCTTCGACCTCATGTCTTGCCGCAATTGATCTAATTACACTCAAGCCATTTTTGGCTATTTTACGGAAAGGTGTCTCATGAACGAAACCAGCGTCGTCGACGTCACGAGGGGAAACCATGACACGAAGTAGAGTCTCATCTTCTGATACGGGACCTGGCGAAATTGGACTTACCGGAAAAGCTTCACAAGCAAGATTGGGGTGCTCCCTATCTATCTTGTCAGCTAAGCCTTGATCTTCATCAGCGCCAGCAAAAGTGGCTTGGCAGCTTTCCGCTGTTGATTCAGGCTTGTCGTTTGGCGGCATATTCAAGCGATAATGCCTGCCTCACGTAGGAAGTCTAGAACCTCCTTACTATTAATCACACCGCACATTGCAGTCGACGGCCTGCCAACACTTCGCCGGTAACACTCAACCGAGTGAGCATCAGCGCAAAAAGTAATGTCGGCGAACGAGCCTGTCGCGCGATCCTCAAACTCCACAACCGCGTTGCCGTCATCGTCAAGGGTGACGCCGTAAGCCATCGCTGTCTTGATGTTTGGCAAAAAAGCTAAAGCCGCATCGACGCTGCGCGGAATAGGAGCGGCTGCACCTTCGCCATCGTGGTTGTAGGGAAGCCGTTTTAGCATTCGCAGGCGAGCCGTGAGTCGGGCCGTTTGAGCGCGCGCGCGATCGACTTCTGCAGACTTATGCGTTTCCTGTTTGACGTTTATCGGGGTGTCGAGCGGACTCGCACGACCTGGGCGAAACCGATCAAGCACAATCACTTGGCCTTGATCCCCCGATCCATCTTTCACATGCCGAGGTCGGAACGTTGATCGATTGCCCCTCGTGCCAATAAGATAGCCGCTCCGATCGGTTGGCGCGTCTATCAGGTTCAACGCATACATTGTCAGCCTTCCAGGTAGATTCGCTGCGCTTGTTCAGTGGTAATTATCTCACTTAGCAACGCTTTCAAGTCGGAGTGCGCTTCATCAAAAACAGCGAATGCGTCGGGGTTTTCCGGTAGATCACCCGTTATTCGTAGTTCCTGTCGCGTCGCGATGCTCACCCAACGGCGCTCGTCCTCATCCGATGCATCAATGCGGATCGCCTGCAGTTTTCGGCCGCTTTCAGTGCCGTCAACAAACGCTCCGGTGTAGCTGTGAAAGAGATTGGGCGCATGAAAAACATGCGGCGCCACAAGACGACTATCGCTGCGTAGGAGTGCGCCTATATCCGCATTCGCTGGATCGCCATCGAACCAAAACCGGTCAACATATTCAAGTCCGATAGATTGAAACGAAACCACCGGACTGCATATCTTGATTAACGGATCGAGGAGAGAGACGATACGATCCTCTTGCCACTCCCAGGATATATAATCCCAGGTACGGTAAATCAGCGCACCTGCGTCGATTGACACTTGTTCAATGGCGCGACCCAATCCAGCACCCTCTTCCGGCGCATCGGAACGACGAGTGAACATTTGGCCTGCAAGATTAGTATCCTGCGTAGGTGTGCCATCTTCACTGAATTGTATTTGAAGCCGAGAAGTTCGACTTGCGTGTGTAAGCCCTGCGTCACGAGCAAGTGGGTCTAAAGAACTGAGGCACGTCTTTATGACCTTGTCGGGTAGCGGGTTGGCGAACTCGACAAAGGCAGCCATAATCGAGATTGCGTGGTTCTCATTAACCGGAACCCAATTCGACATGTATGCCCTCCCTCCTGTGGAGCCCTACCAACAGCGCGGTTGAACTGCAACGTTAAGCCGAACGTGATCCAATAAGGCGACTGTCAGGTTCCAGCTCAAAAATCCTACGTTGTGCGGCTAGCGAATAAACGTCCGACAGGCAGCGTCCGTGAACGGACTATGCGCGTCCGAGTGTTACAAATGCCTTTGCGCCGGCTGGACTCGACCCGAACGATGGGGGCGAACCATCTGATCAGGGTCGTAGAGCAGCGAAACCCGCGATGGCTGGCGAACCGGCTGCGGGGTTTTCGCGGTTCATCAACCAGGCAGATAGGCCTGGACGATTAGGTGTCCAGTCCAGCGCAGCGCCGGACACTAGCGGCGGTGATGCGTGTGTCGCCGGGAGGCCGCTCCAGTTTACCTTCCTTGATCCTGGCGTAGATCCACGTCCGACCTCTCGCGAGTGCAGCCTCGGTCTGCTTGACCGTCAGCAGCAGCGCTCCTGATTGAAGAACGTCCAGGTCTGGTGCCTGACGCTGCGGTTTCGCTTCAGCTGTTGGCGCACGAACAAGCGGCTCGGCTTCGGTTTGCTCCGGTGGCCCCGATTGTCGTTGCTTAGATGAGCCACCTTCGAACGCCTTTTCCTCGTCGGCGATCGCCAGAACATCAGCAGGATGAAAGCTGACGCCGGTGATAAGCAGTGCGGACAAGCCGCCGATCAGATCGGAACCGGGTAGGCGAACCGTGCCACCGCTCCACACGTCGCCGTCGATGCCTTCGCTGACGATGCGCTCCCACGCACTCGGCGCAACAGCAGCACCGCGGACCTGTCTGCGCTCGCCGCGTGCGTCGATGCTTACCTGAGACAAAGCGTAGGAACGCAACAGTCCAGCGGCAGCACGGTCGCAGATCAACTTGGTGGCGTCGGCGACCCCTGTTGGCTCAAGCAGCGCAACAGCTTGCCTGGGTGTTATCGCATACTGGTCGGTCAACTGCATTTCCCCCGCCGCGCAGGAGGCGCAAGATAGCCGGTAGAGGTTGCTGATAGGTAAGAGTGACAGCCGGATTGTTCGCGGTTGTTCGCATGTAGCCGCGCTGAAAAGGCGAACTTATGTGGGAACGCTCCGGCAAGAACGAAAAAATTGCCAAGCGAGCATAACGGCTTAGCTAAGTCATGCTGGCGCACCCGACAGGATTCGAACCTGTGGCCTCTGCCTTCGGAGGGCAGCGCTCTATCCGGCTGAGCTACGGGTGCCTGGCGACCGCGGTTAGCGCAGGCGGGAGGCGTGCGCTACCCCTTTTCGGCCGCCGCTCCTATTCGGCGAGGGGTCAGCGTCCCCGCGCGATCGTCACCGGCTGGAACGGCGCGAGACCGCAGCTCGCGCCGCGCATCGGGCCGGTCTGATACAGCACGGTGATGATGTCCTGCGCGCACAATTGGCTGAGCGAGGTGCCGTAGGAGAAGCGGCGCTCGAACCCCAATCCCGGGCAGGATTGCGGCAGCGTCACGCGGTAGAAACGGTCGCGGCCGCCGCTCGTGCGGAAATCGATCACGCGGTCGTTGCGCACCAGGCTTTCGCGCAACTGGGTGATCGGGACGCAATTGCGCGCCGGCCCGGTCGGGGTGGCGGCGGGCACCGCGTCGCGGTCGCGCGCGGTGACGGGGGCCGTGGCGGCGGCGACGCAGCAGGCGGCGAGAACGGCGAAGCGCATGGGTTCACTCTCCCGGCGACGCCGGCACCGATGCCGCCTTCGCGGCGGCGGGCGGGGGCGTCTTCGGCTTGAACGCGCACAGATCGGATACGATGCAGCGCCAGCATTCGGGCTTGCGTGCCTTGCACGTGTAGCGTCCGTGAAGGATCAGCCAGTGATGCGCGTGGAGGCGGAACGGCTGCGGCGTCGCACGGTCGAGTTTCAACTCGACCGCGAGCGGGGTCTTGCCGCGCGCCAGACCGGTCCGGTTGCAGACGCGGAAGATATGCGTGTCGACCGCGAAGGTTTCCGCGCCGAACGCGGAGTTCATGACCACGTTCGCAGTCTTGCGCCCGACGCCCGGCAGCGTTTCCAGCGCGTCGCGGTTCGCGGGCACCTCGCCGCCGTGGTGGTCGATCAGCATCTGGCTGAGCGCGATGACGTTCTTGGCCTTGTTGTTGTAGAGCCCGATCGTCTTGATATGTTCCTTCAGCCCGTCGAGCCCGAGCGCGACCATCTTCGCGGGCGTATCGGCGATGCGGAACAGCGCGCGCGTCGCCTTGTTGACGCCCGCGTCGGTCGATTGCGCCGACAGGGCGACCGCGACCAGCAGCGTATAAGCGTTGACGAACTCGAGCTCGGTTTCGGGATGCGGGTTCGCCTCCGCCAGCCGGGCGTAGAATTGGACGACGTCGGCTTTCTTCATGCGCTAGAGCCCGAGCACCTCGGCCATCTGATAGCGCCCGGGCGCGCGGCCGGCGAGCCACAAGGCCGCTTTGACCGCACCGCGCGCGAAGATCGTGCGGTCCTCGCCGCGGTGGCCGAGCTCGATCCGCTCGCCTTCGCCCGCGAATACGACCTGATGGTCGCCGACCACGCTGCCGCCGCGCAGCGACGAAAAGCCGATCGTCTCCTCGGTGCGTGCGCCGACAAGGCCCGCGCGGCCGTCGACGCGAACCTCGGACAGCGCGGTCCCGCGCGCCGCCGCCGCCGCTTCGCCCAGCAGGATCGCGGTGCCCGACGGTGCGTCGACCTTGTGGCGGTGATGCATCTCGACGATCTCGATGTCCCAGTCGGGGCCGAGCCGCGCCGCCGCCTCGCGCACCAGGATGCTGAGCAGCGTGACGCCGAGCGAGGTGTTGCCGGTCTGGAGCACCGCGATCTCCCGCGCCGCCTCGTCGATCATCGCGTGGTGCGTCGCCGACAGCCCCGTGGTGCCGATCACGATCGGCGTGCCCGCGGCGACCGCGGCGGCGAGATGGGGTTCGAGCGCGGCGGGGGTCGAGAAATCGACCAGCACGTCGGCGTCGGACGCGAGCGGCGCGGGATCGCCGCCCGCGTCGACACCGCCCGCGATCGTGCCGCCTTCGTCGCCGACGATCGTCGCGATCGCGCGGCCCATGCGGCCGTTGCTGCCGTAGATGCCGATCGACGTCATCGCTGACACTCCGTGGAATGAAGGGCGGGTAGATGAAGGGCGGGGGACGGGCAGGAAAACGCTATCATGCCGCGCGTATGGCACAGCGATGTGACACGGGCGACAGCGGCGCGGGCGAAATTTGCGGCATCGATCACGCGTCGCGAACGGCGGCGATGCTTGCGCCGCGAGCATCATCCGCTACGCGCGGGGCATGCCGCCCGAGGTTCTCCTGCCCGTTTTCGCACCCTGGTTCGATATTGCCGGGCTGGCGGTCTTCGCCGCCTCGGGCGCGCTCGCGGCGGCTCAGCGGGGGCAGACCTTCGTCACGCTCGCGTTCTTCGCACTGATTACCGGGGTGGGGGGCGGCACCGTGCGCGACCTGCTGATCGGCGCGCCGGTGTTCTGGGTCCACGACGCGCGCGTTGCGGCGGTGTGTCTGGGCGTCGCGGTGCTGGTGTGGCTGACACCCGAACGCTGGTGGCGGGGCGCGGCGCTCGACTGGTTCGACGCGGTCGGGCTCGCCGCCTACGCGGTCTACGGCGCGGCGAAGGCGATCGGCTACGGCGTGCCGCCGCTCCCGGCCGCGTTGATGGGAGTGGTGACGGGGTGCGTCGGCGGGATCATCCGCGACGTGCTGGCGGGCGAGCCGTCGATCCTGATGCGCCCCGAACTCTACGTCACCGCCGCCGCGCTCGCCTCGGGGTTGTTCGTCGGGCTGCGCGTCGGCGGCGCCGATCCGCGCACCGCGGCGGTGATCGCCGCGCTGATGGGCTTCGGCCTGCGCGCCGCCGCGATCAGGTGGCATCTCGCGCTGCCCGCCTATCGCGGCCGGCGTTAATCGGCCTCAGCGCGTCTTCGCTTTGGTGTAGGGCACGAACTGCCCGAGCGAGATGAAGCCGTGCGGGATCGACGCGGTGCGATCGAGCAGGCGAATGACGTCGCCGCGGCACAGGTTGGTGCTGAAGGTCCGCGTCACGATGATGTCGTCGCGCCGCAACTGGCGCGCCCCGTCGGGTGGGACGTTGACGTACAGTCGCGTGCCGATGCGATACACGATCGCGCGCCCTTCGACGATCGTGTTGCCGGTGACGTTCGGCAACGAGAGGCAGTCCGCCGGCTGCCCCATGACGCGCCCGGCGAGCAGCTTGTCCAGTTCGGCGTCGGGATCCAATCGCGCCGATGCGGTCGCGGGAAGCAGCAGCGCGAGCGCGGTGGCGAGGGCTAAGCGGAACGGAATCTCGCGCATCGAAAGACCCTTGGTAGAGCCTGTGTGAATGCGGGGCGGGCGGGTTCGGCTCCACGCGACGCGGCCGCCGCGTGGAGCCGGCCGGATCACAGCCCTAGCTTGGCGAGCAACAGGTTGAGCAAGCTCAGATCACCGGCGCGCGCGACCATCGGTCCCGACCCCGCGCATTCGAGGCACTCGGCGCGCACCGCCGAGCCCGACAGGAGGCGACGCGCGTCGCCGATCGCGAGCGCTGCCGCCTGCCGCTGCTGCCACGCCATGCGCGACACGACGTCCAGGCCCGCGCTCGCGTCGTCGTCCTCGTCACGGTTCCATTGTTTCGCGACCGTGGCGGCGAAACCGGGCTGCTTTTCCAGATAGACGACGTCGGTCGGCTCGACCTTGGCGCGCTTGGCGGCCTCCGCCACTGCGTCGGACAGCGATCCGAACCGGTCGACGAGACCCAGCTGGCGCGCGGTGCCGCCCAGCCAGACGCGACCCTGGCCGATCTCGTTCACGCGCTGGATCGGCAGGTGCCGCGACTGTGACACGCGCGTCAGGAACTGCATGTAACCGTGCTCGATCGTCGACTGGATCACCGCGTCGATTACCGGGTTGGTGCCCGCGAACACGTCGGGCTGCCCCGACAGCGGCGTCGTACGCACCCCGTCGCTGGTGATGCCAACCTTCGCCAGCGTGTTCTCGAACGTCGGGATCACGCCGAAGATGCCGATCGAACCGGTGATCGTGTTCGGCTCGGCGAAGATCACGTCGCCCGGCGTCGACACCCAGTAACCGCCCGATGCAGCCAGCCCGCCCATCGACACGACGATCGGCAATCCGCGCCGCTTTGCCTCCAGCAGTGCGAGGCGGATCTTCTCCGACGCCAACACCGAACCACCGGGCGAGTCGACGCGCAGGACGATCGCCTTCAGGTCGTTCTTCGCCAATCCCTTGTAGATCGCCTCCGACACGGTGTCGCCGCCGGCGGTGCCGGGGCCCGCCTTACCGTCGACGATGTTCCCGGCGACCGTGACGATCCCGATCTTGCCCGTCTTCGCCCACGGCTTGGCATCGACATAGGCGTCATAGTCGATCTTGTTGAAGAAGCCCGCGGTCTTCTTGTCGTCGCCGCCGACGATCTGCGCCACGCGGCGCCCGAATGCGACGCGGTCGCCCAGATGGTCGACGATCCCGCCGCGCAGATTGGCCTGCGCGACGTCGCCGCCGGCGGCCTGGACGATCTGCGCCGGATTGGCGAGCATCGCGGCGATCTGCGCCCTCGGGCGCGCCTGCTGGACAGACGTCCGCCATTGCTCGAACAGCCCGCCGTACAGCGCTTCGGAGGCGGCGCGCGCCTCGGGGCTCTGGTCGGCGCGGATATAGGGTTCGACCGCCGACTTGAACTTGCCGACGCGGTAGACGTGCGCGTTGACGCCCAGCTTGTCGATCAGCCCCTTGTAATACATCTGCGTGCCGCCGGGGCCGGCGAACAGCGTGCCGCCCTGCGGGTCCATCCAAATCTCGCTCGCCGCCGAGGCGAGGCGATAGCCGCCATCGGTGTAGGCGATGCCCCAGGCGAGCACGGGCTTGCCCGCGCGGCGCACTTCGGCGAGCTTGTCCGCCACCTCGCCCAGCGCCGCCGGATAGGCGCCGCCGAACCGCTCCAGGTCGACCACCACGGCCTTGACGCGATCGTCGCTCTTCGCGGTGTCGAGCGCGCGGACGATGTCGCGCAGCCGGTACTGCCGCCCGACCTGCTGGCCGCTGACCAGCTGGGTGAACGTCACGTCCTCGGGCTGCTCGACGATCGGGCCGTCGAGGTCGAGGACGAGCGCGCCCTCCTTGATCGCGGGTGCGCCGCTGCGGGCGTTCAGCGCCGCGAACAATGCGCCGAAGAACAGCAGCATCAGGACGAGCACCAGCGCGTCCTTGATCCCGACCAGCAATTTCCAGGCGCCCCTCACCAATTTCATGCGCGCACCAGCTTCATAACGTGAACCTCTCCGGGCGAGACGCCCGCTGCGCCCGGTCTAGCGCGCCGTGTATCGCCTGAGCAATACGCTTCTATGGTCAACGCGCGCCGAACCGCCTAACGGCGGCGCGATGCACGCCGGTCCGACCACCCCCGCGCCGCTCGACGAGCCGCGCCCCGCCGGCTGGCGCGACGAACTGGTCGCGCTCACACGGCTCGCCTCGCCGCTCGTCGCGGCCAATCTGCTCCAGATGGCGGTGGCGGCGGTCGACGTGATCTTCGTCGGGCGGCTCGGCACGCTCGAACTCGCCGCGGCGACGATGGGCGTGTTCCTGTTCAACCTGCTGCTCTACGCGGTGATCGGGCTGACCAGCGCCGCCGCGCCGCTGATCGCCGCCGAACTGGGGCAGCGCGCGCACGCGGTGCGCGAGGTCCGGCGCAGCGTCCGCATGGCGTTGTGGGTCGGCGTCGCCGCGTCGCTGCTCGTGATGGCGGTGCTCGCGAACGGCGAGCGGCTGCTGCTGCTCGCCGACCAGGACCCGCGCGTCGCGATGCAGGCGGGGCGTTTCCTCGACATCCTGTTGCTCGCGGTGATCCCCGGCGTGGTCGCAGGCGTGCTGCGCACCGTCGCCGCGGCATTGGGTCGCCCCGGCTGGGCGTTCGTCGTGACGGGGCTCGCGCTCGGCCTGAGCGTGCTCGTCAACTGGCTGCTCGTGTTCGGCAACGCCGGTTTTCCGCGGCTGGGGCTCGAGGGGTCCGCGATCGCCAGCGTCGTCAGCACCGCCGGGATGCTGGTCGCCTATCTGATGATCTTCGCGATCGATCGCCGCCTGCGCCGCTACCGCCTGTTCGGCCGCTGGTGGCGCCCCGAATGGAGCCGCGCGCGCGAGATCGTGCGGCTGGGCGTGCCGATCATGCTCACTTGGCTGTTCGAAGGCGCGTTGTTCGGTGGTGCCGCGATCCTGATGGGGTTGATCGGCGTGACCGAGGTCGCCGCTCACGCCGTCGCGCTCAACATCGCCGCGGTCGCGTTCCAGGTGCCGTTCGGCGTCGCGCAGGCCGCCACGATCCGTGTCGGCCTCGCGTTCGGCGCGCGCGACGCGGATTGGGTCGCGCGGGCAGGGCACACCGCGCTCGCGCTCGGCATCGGCTTCATGGGGGTGAGCGCGTTCGCGATGTGGCTCGCGCCGCGCCTGTTCATCTCCGCCTATATCGACGTCGATGCCGCGCAGAACGCGGCGGTCGTGCCGCTCGCGCTCCGTTATCTCGCGGTCGCGGCGGTGTTCCAGTTGGTCGACGGCGCGCAGGCGGTCGCGGCAGGGGCTCTGCGCGGGGTGCAGGACACGCGCGTGCCGATGCTGGTCGCGTTGTTCGGCTACTGGGTCGTCGGCTTCGGCACCGCGGCGGTGCTCGGCTTCGCGACCCCGCTCGCGGGGACGGGCATCTGGATCGGGCTCGCGGCGGGGTTGCTGGTCGTGTCGGTACTGCTGCTGTGGCGGTGGAGCGCGCGCGATCGCCTCGGCCTGCTCCGCCCACGCCCGGCCTGAAAAAAGGTTCCGAAAACGCGCCGCGTCCCCATTGACGCTCCACGGGACGCCCCACATATGCCGTCCCGCTGGCACTCGCTTTGGTCGAGTGCCAAAAAAGTGTCACCAATCGAAAAGGGTTACAGCAATGAACTTTCGTCCGTTGCACGACCGCGTTCTCGTTCGCCGCGTTGAGGCGGAAGAGAAGACGGCCGGTGGGATCATCATCCCCGACACCGCCAAGGAGAAGCCGCAGGAGGGCGAGGTCGTCGCCGCCGGCACCGGGGCGCGCGCCGAGAACGGCACGATCACCCCGCTCGACGTCAAGGCAGGCGACAAGATCCTGTTCGGCAAGTGGTCGGGCACCGAGGTCAAGGTCAACGGCGAAGACCTGCTGATCATGAAGGAATCGGACATCCTCGGGATCGTCGGCTGATTCACCGGTTCGTCGCACCCCGCGCGCGCACATGCGTAGGGGTGTGACTTTTGTGACTTTCCAATCCAACTGAAAGGGTAGCCAACATGGCAGCCAAGGACGTGAAATTCGGCCGCGACGCGCGTGAGCGCATCCTGCGCGGCGTCGACATCCTCGCCGATGCGGTGAAGGTGACGCTGGGGCCGAAGGGCCGCAACGTCGTGATCGACAAGAGCTTCGGTGCGCCCCGCATCACCAAGGACGGTGTGACGGTCGCCAAGGAAATCGAGCTCAAGGACAAGTTCGAGAACATGGGCGCGCAGATGGTGCGCGAAGTGGCCTCGAAGACCAACGACACCGCCGGTGACGGCACCACCACCGCGACCGTGCTCGCCCAGGCGATCGTGCGCGAGGGCATGAAGTCGGTCGCGGCCGGCATGAACCCGATGGACCTGAAGCGCGGCATCGACATCGCCGTCGCCAAGGTGATCGACGACGTGAAGTCGCGTTCGAAGCCCGTCTCGGGCAGCCAGGAAGTCGCGCAGGTCGGCATCATCTCGGCCAACGGCGACCGCGAAGTCGGCGAGAAGATCGCCGAGGCGATGGAGAAGGTCGGCAAGGAAGGCGTCATCACGGTCGAGGAGGCAAAGGGTCTCGACTTCGAACTCGACGTCGTCGAGGGCATGCAGTTCGACCGCGGCTACCTCTCGCCCTACTTCATCACCAACCCGGACAAGATGACGGTCGAACTCAACGACCCGTACATCCTCATCCACGAGAAGAAGCTGTCGAACCTGCAGGCGATGCTCCCGATCCTGGAAGCAGTCGTCCAGTCGGGCCGTCCGCTCCTGATCATCGCCGAGGACATCGAGGGCGAGGCGCTCGCCACGCTCGTCGTCAACAAGCTGCGCGGCGGCCTGAAGGTCGCGGCGGTCAAGGCACCGGGCTTCGGCGATCGTCGCAAGGCGATGCTCGAGGACATCGCGATCCTGACGAAGGGCGAGGTGATCTCGGAGGATCTCGGCATCAAGCTCGAGAGCGTCACGCTCGGCATGCTCGGCACCGCCAAGCGCGTCTCGATCGACAAGGACAACACCACCATCGTCGACGGTGCGGGTGAAGCCGACGCGATCAAGGGCCGTACCGAGGCGATCCGCCAGCAGATCGAGAACACCACCAGCGACTACGACCGCGAGAAGCTCCAGGAGCGTCTGGCGAAGCTCGCCGGCGGCGTGGCGGTGATCAAGGTCGGCGGTGCGACCGAGGTCGAGGTGAAGGAGCGCAAGGACCGCGTCGACGATGCGCTGCACGCGACCCGCGCCGCGGTTGAGGAAGGCATCGTCCCCGGTGGCGGCACGGCGCTGCTCTACGCGTCGAAGGCGCTCGACGGCCTGACGGGTGCGAACGAGGACCAGACGCGCGGCATCGACATCGTCCGCCGCTCGCTGACCGCGCTGGTGCGCCAGATTGCGCAGAACGCAGGGCACGACGGTGCGGTGGTCTCGGGCAAGCTGCTCGACGGCAACGACACCTCGCTCGGCTTCAACGCCGCGACCGACACCTATGAGAACCTGGTCTCGGCCGGCGTGATCGACCCGACCAAGGTCGTGCGCACCGCGCTGCAGAACGCAGCCTCGGTCGCCGGCCTCCTCATCACCACCGAGGCGACCGTCTCCGAGGTGCCCGAGGACAAGGCAGCGCCGGCGATGCCGGGCGGCGGCATGGGCGGCATGGGCGGCATGGACTTCTGATCCGGCTGCGGCCCCGACCAGCGCTGCTGGTCGGGGACTCGCACCGGATCGGCCGGCGGGTCGGCACCAAGCCGAACCCGTCCGACATCCAGCAGCGGCTCCGCCGCTGCCAGCCTACCGAAAAGAGGGCCGAGCGGAGCAATCCGCCGGCCCTTCTTTTGTTGGACCATCAGGCGTATTCTGGCGTCATGGCCACCGAACCATCCGAACGGTTATTGACCGCCGAGGAATTTCTCCAGATCGACTTCGGTGCCGACCTGAGGGCCGAACTCGACGATGGCGTGATCCGCATGATGGCGGGCGGCACGCGCGACCATGCACGCATTCAGGCGAACGTTCTCGCCTATCTTCGCGTGGCGCTGAGGGGATCGGGTTGCCGGCCATACGGTTCCGACATGGCAGTCCAGACCCATGAACGCGGGGTGCGCTACCCGGATGTCACGATCGATTGCGGTATGAGCAGTGATCAGGATACCGACAAGGTACTGCGCAACCCGCGCGTCATCATCGAGATCCTGTCACCATCGACACGGGACGTCGATCTACGTGTGAAGCGTGCCGAATATCGTGAATTGGACAGCATCTCGACGATCGCTTTCATCGATCCGGCGGCGCAAACCGTGTCGGTCGGTCAGCGTGGCCAAGACAACTGGATCGAGACATTGTTCGCCCGCAGTGCCATCGACCTCCCCGCCCTCAACCTGTCGATCCCGCACGACGAGATTTTCGCGCGCGACTGAACGCGCGTTCGTGCGTTCGGCGGCGCATGAGCACACGTATTCCCCTGGACGGCAAGATCCTCGGCTTCGGTCCCATGCTGCCCCTCGTCGCTGCCGGCATCGGCACGTGGGTGCTGCCCGGCGAATGGAAATTGATCGCGCTCAACTGCGCCATCATCTGGGGCGCGCTTATCCTCGCCTTCGTCGCCGGTGTCCGGCGTGGTTACGGCTTCGGCAATCCGTCGGCGTCGAAGCCGACCGAGATCGCTGCTGCGCTGTCCTATTTCTCGCTTGCGGGCCTGTCGCTGATCGTCCCGCGGGCGTCGATCGCGCTCGCGCTGCTCGCGGTCGGTTACGCATTCGTCGCGCTCCTCGATCGCCGTGCCGGGCGGCGGGGTAATGCCCCGGCCTATTTCGCGACCCTGCGCGGTCCGCAGTTCCTGCTCGGCTGCGCGGGGCTCGCGGCTTGCTGGGCATGGCTGGTGCACTGAGCACCGGCCACGCCCAAACGGTCACCTACGCTTCATCTCTTCCTGCAACAACTTGACGTCCTGACTGCGGCCGCGCGGTAGGATCAGGATGTCGTTGCCGCTCGCGACGACGATCAGGTCTTCCACCCCGACCATCGCGATCCGCGCGCCATCGCTGCGCACCAGGCAGTTCCGGCTGTCGAGCACGATCGCGTCACCGTTGACGACGTTGCCGTGCGTGTCGTTGTCGGCAATCTGGTGCAGCGCATCCCAGCTGCCAACGTCGCTCCACCCCATCGCGACGGGGACGACGGCGACCTGTTCCGCCTTCTCCATCACCGCATAATCGATCGAGTCCGACGGCGATGCCTCGAATGCCGTGGCATCTGGATAAAGCCGCACGCCGTCGTGACGCGCCTGCGCCATCGACGCACGCGCCGCCGCCAGAATGTCGGGGCGGAACTGATCCAGCGCGTTCAGGTACGCGTCGGCGCAGAACAGGAAGATACCGCCGTTCCACACATGGTCGCCGGTCGCGATCATCGCTTCGGCGACGTCACGCTGCGGCTTTTCAACGAAGCGGGCAACACGGTGGACGCCCGCGGCAACCTCCTCGCCCACCTTGATGTAACCGTATCCCGTCTCCGGCGCGTCGGGCGTTATCCCGAACGTGACCAGCCAGCCCTGTTCGACAAGCGGCAGCGCGGCGTGGATCGCGGCGTGGAATGCGTCGCGGTCCCGGATGACATGGTCGGACGGCATCACCAGCAACGGCGCCTTGCCGTCGGTCGCCAGTGCGGCAAGCGCGATCGCCGGGGCGGTGTTGCGCCCGGCGGGCTCTAGGATGATCGCCTGCGGTGCCGCGTCGAGTGTGGACAGTTGCGTCTCGACCTCGTCGGCGTGCGACGCATTGGCGACGACGATCGGCGCTGCGAATGCGTCGCCGTGCGCCCGCGCCGCGGTCAATTGCAGCATCGTTTCGGCGGCGGTCAGCGGCAGAAACTGTTTGGGACGCTCGGGTCGCGACATCGGCCACAGGCGCGTTCCCGAGCCGCCGGACAGGATGACCGGCACGATAACGGACAATAATTTTCTCCTTGAACCCCCCGCTGTCGTCTCATGCGGCAACGCCTGCGCAACGACCGTAGCGGGACAAAGCTCCCGCATTCAGGGAATCTTTGCCAATTTCCGCGAAAGCATGTCGGAAAGGCTTACAACGCAGGGTCGAGCGCCTTCATGACGCGGGTATTCAAACATTACGTACCCAATGCGGCCTTGCTGCTGGGATTGCTCGATTTCATCCTCCTGCTGCTCGCGGCGGAAGCGGGCTGGCAGGTGCGTGCCTGGCAGATCGGTATGGACGCGGGCGCCGTCACGACGCGCATTCCGCAGTTGTTGTCGTTCGCGCTGCCGCTCGAGATCGCGATGGTCGCGGTCGGTGCCTACGGCGTCCACGCGTTTGAATCGTGGCGCTTCGCGACGGCGCGGTTGCTCGTCGCGGTGTCGCTGGGCGTCATCTTCCTGTCGGTGCTGTTCTTTCTGGTTCCGTCGGTCACCTTCTGGCGGTCGAACCTGTTTTTCGGAATGATCTTCGCGATCGCGGGGCTGGTCGCGATCCGCTTCGCGATCGGGAGCCTGATTAGCGGCGATGCGCTGCGGCGCCGCGTGCTCGTGCTCGGTGCGGGCCGGCGCGCGACGAAACTGGCCGAACTGGCGGTGCGGCCGCGTGCGAGTTTCAAGATCGTCGGCAACGTTGCGATGGGTGAGCCAAACTCCGCCATTCCCGGCGCGATCGGGCGCGACGCGATCAGCAATCTGTCCGACCACGTCCTCGCGCTCGACGCTACCGAGGTTGTGCTGGCGATCGAGGAGCGGCGGAATTCGCTGCCGCTGCGCGATCTGCTTCGCGTCAAGACGACCGGCGTCGGCGTGATGGACTATTCAACCTTCCTCGAGCGCGAGACGGGGCGGATCGACCTCGACAGCGTCAATCCGTCGTGGCTGATCTTCTCAGACGGCTTCTCCTCGGGGCGGATGCTGTCGACGATCTTCAAGCGCGCGTTCGACGTCGCGGTCAGCCTGCTGATGCTGTCCGTCGCGCTCCCCGTCATCATCGTCACCGCCGTCGCGATCAAGCTGGAGAGCGCGGGCCCCGCCTTCTACCGCCAGCGCCGTGTCGGCCTGTATAATCAGCCGTTCGACATCCTTAAGTTGCGCTCGATGCGGCAGGATGCCGAAATCGCGGGCAACGCGATCTGGGCGGCGGAGGACGACCCGCGCATCACCCGGATCGGGAAGTGGATTCGCAAGGTGCGCATCGACGAACTGCCGCAATGCTGGAGCGTGCTGAAGGGCGAGATGAGCTTCGTCGGCCCGCGCCCCGAACGCCCGCAATTCGTCGCCGACCTCGAGCGCGAGCTGCCCTTCTACGCCGAGCGTCACATGGTAAAGCCCGGGATTACCGGATGGGCGCAGATCAATTATCCATACGGTGCCTCGACTGAGGATGCGCGCAACAAGCTCGAATACGACCTCTATTACGCCAAGAATTACTCGCCCTTTCTGGATCTGCTGATTCTTCTGCAGACGTTGCGGGTCGTGCTGTGGCCCGAGGGCGCACGCTGACGTGACGGGCGCTGCGTTCAACATCTGGCTCCATGGCCTTGCCGCGCTGCTTTTCTGCGGCGCGTTCGCGATCGAAGCGCGGCGCGCATCGTCGATCGCGCCGCGCGGGTTGCTCCTGCTTGCTCTGGGTGCGAGCGGATTATGGGCATTGAGCGTCGCGGGTATCGGCGACGGTGAAACGCCGGTGCGGGTCATGCTTGTCCTGCGCAACGTCGCGTGGGTGGCGGTGCTGTTCGTCCTGTCGCGATCGAATGCGAGCGGGGGACGCTGGCGTCACGGTGCCTATGGCGCGGTCGCCGCGTGCACGTTGCTCGCCGGGGTGGTAACGATCGCCGGTTCGACGCTGCCCTCGATCGAGGCGCAGCAGGCGGCGGAACGCGCGTGGTTGTTGCTGCGACTGCTATCCACGATCACCGCCCTGCTGTTGCTCCATCGCTACGTGATCACGAGGGCCGAGGGACAGGTCGGGGCGGCATCGATGCTCGCGACCGCGATCGGGGTGATGTGGACGAGTGACCTCGTCGTTCTCGTTGTCGCTTATGCCGCAGGCGACTGGGCCGAATGGCTCACGACAATTCGCGGACTGGCCACCGTGCTGGTCGCGATGGCCTCGGTGATCGCGGTGCAGCGGCCCGCGGGTCGCGGGCTCAGTGTGTCGCGCAGCGCGACCGCGCAGACGATCGTCCTCGCGGGTGGCGCGGCCTATGTCGTCGTGGCGATCTCGATGACCGCGCTGATTGGGCAGGTCGCGGGCACGCACGCGCGGGTGGTGCAGGCGGCTTTCGTCGTCGGGACGGGCACGGCGCTGCTTACACTGCTGATGACGCCGTGGCTGCGTGCGTGGACCAAGGTGATGATCGCCAAGCATCTGTTCACGCACCGCTACGATTACCGAACCGAGTGGATGCGCTTCACCGATACGCTGGGTGTGTCGGGCAACGACGTTCAGCCATTACCGACGCGCGTCATCAAAGCGGTTGCCGACCTGACGGCATCACCCGCCGGATTGCTGCTGCACGTGGACCGCGAATGCCTGGTCGCCGGTCCCGCGTGGCGGTGGGACGATGCACCCCCCGAAGCCGCGCCGCAGGCGCTGGTCGACTATCTCACCCGCACTGCGCGCATCGTCGACCTCGATTCGTGCCGGCTGGGGGAGGCACCGTCAGAGGAGATCACCGCCTTGCCCGACTGGCTAATCGCGCGAGAGGATGCGTGGGCGGTTGTCCCGCTGCTCCGCGCCGGCGTGCTCATCGGCGCAATCGTGCTAGCGCGCCCGCCGGTCACGCGCGCGCTCGACTGGGAGGATTTCGATCTTCTCGGCGCGGCGGGCAGGCAGGCGGCGAGCTACCTTGCCGAGGAACGCGCGCACGCGGCATTGGCGGACGCGCAGCGGTTCGATGAATTCAACCGGCGCTTCGCCTTCATCATGCACGACCTGAAAAATCTGGTCAGTCAGACCGCGCTGGTCGCGCGCAACGCCGAGCGGCACGCCGACAATCCGGCATTCCGCGCCGACATGATCGCGACGCTGCAAGACAGTTCGCAGCGCATGACGGCGCTGCTCGGCCGCCTCGCGCAGCGTCAGATCGGCAGTGGCGGGGGCGTGCAGCCGACCAGTTTGCGGCGCGTTGCGGAACGCGTCGCCGCTGCGCGGGCGGCGCAGCATCCGGTAACCGTCAGCGGCGCCGATACCTTCGCGATCGCCGATCCCGAGGCGCTCGATACGCTGCTGGGGCATCTAGTGCAGAACGCGATCGAGGCGAGCGTCGATGGGACGGCGGTGGAATTACGTGTCGAACAGGTCGACGCGCAAGCGATCGTCACGGTCATTGATCGCGGATGCGGCATGACCGCCGCCTTCGTGCGAGACCGCCTGTTCCGCCCGTTCGTATCGGACAAACCGGGCGGGTTCGGCCTCGGGGCGTATGAGGCGCGACAGATGGCGGAGCAGATGGGGGGCAGCGTCACGGTCGCGTCGCGTGAAGGGGAGGGCAGTGCGTTTCGTGTCGCGCTGCGGGCCGCAACCGTTCTGGAACAGGCAGCATGACCGAGACGAAGACGCTGTTGATCGTCGAGGACGACGCGGGGCTGCAGCGCCAGTTGCGGTGGGCGTATGAAGGCTATGACGTCGTCGTCGCAGGCGACCGCGCCAGTGCAATCGACGCGGTGCGTGCTTCAGAACCGCAGGTCGTGACGCTCGATCTCGGACTTCCCCCCGATCCCGACGGCGCCAGCGAAGGACTGCGCGCGCTTGCCGAGATTCTCGCGCTAAAGCCCGACGCCAAGGTGATCGTCGCATCGGGCAACGGCGCGCGCGAGGCGGCGCTGGCCGCGATTGCGGGGGGCGCCTGGGACTTTTACAGCAAGCCGATCGACATCGACGCGCTGGGGCTGATCGTCGCGCGCGCGTTTCACGTCCATGCGCTGGAGGCGGAGAACCGGCGGCTCGCCGCGCGTGGTGAGGCGAGCGGCGGCCTCGGCGGCCTCATCACCGCCGCGCCCGAGATGCTGCGCGTCACGCGGACGATCGAGCGCGTCGCGCCCGCCGACGTGTCGGTTATGCTGCTGGGGGCGAGCGGGACAGGAAAGGAATTGCTCGCGCGCGGCGTGCACGAAGCGAGCCCGCGCCGCGACGCGCCGTTCGTCGCGATCAATTGCGCGGCGATCCCCGAGACGCTGCTGGAAAGCGAGCTGTTCGGGCACGAGAAGGGCGCGTTCACCGGCGCGGTCAAGACCACCGCTGGCAAGATCGAGTCGGCGAACGGCGGCACGCTGTTCCTCGACGAGATCGGGGATGTGCCGCTCGCGCTTCAGGTCAAGCTGCTGCGCTTCCTTCAGGAACGCGTGATCGAGCGGATCGGTGGGCGCCGCGCGATCCCGGTCGACGTACGGATCGTCTGTGCGACGCACCAGGACGTCGATGCGATGGTCGCCAAGGGCCGCTTTCGCGAAGATCTCTACTATCGCCTGGCTGAGATCGTCGTTCGCATCCCAACGCTCGCCGAACGAAGCGGCGACGCGGCGCTGCTCGCGCGGCATTTCGTCCACCAGCACCGGCGCGCGCTGAACCCGGCCGTGCAGGGGTTGAGCCCCGACGCGGTCGCCGCGATCGACGCGTGGAACTGGCCCGGCAACGTGCGCGAGCTGGAAAATCGCGTGAAGCGGGCGGTCATCATGACCGAGGGCAAGTACCTGACCGCCGCCGACCTCGACCTGCCGGGATCCCCCGAGGCGCTGCCGATCAACCTACGCGCTGCGCGCGAGCGCGCCGATCGTAGCGCGATCACCCGCGCACTGGCGCAGGCCGACGGCAACATTTCCGGCACTGCGCGGCTGCTCGGCATCAGCCGTCCGACCCTCTACGACCTGCTGAAGAGCTACGATCTGCATGCTTGACGAACCCGCGACCTACCCGCTGCTGCGCGGACGGCGCAAGCGGCGGCGGGGCGCGTGGTTGCGGCGGGTAGCGGGGGTGATCGGCTCTCGCAGAATACGGATCGGTGCGGCGATCGCTCTGCTCGCAGGCATCGCAATCGCGATCGCGTACGTAGCGCGGCGAGCTGACGCACCCGATGCCGCGGTATCGATCGCGCGTGGTCGGGCGGCGCTCGCGCGCGCCAATTATTCCGCCGCACGCAACGACTTCATCGCGGCGGTTCGGTCCGAGCCTGACAACACGACGGCACTGATCGCGCTCGCGAAGGCCTATCTGCTGCTCGAGGATGGCGTCGCGGCGGGCGGCGCGATCGACCGCGCGCGCGGTGCGGGGGCCCCCGCGACCGTACTTCACGGACTGCGAGCGATGGCCCTGCTGCTGCAGGACGACGCGGCGGGCGCGATCGTCGAGGCCGATCAAGCAGGCGAGCGAGACCGCGCCATCGCACAACGTGCGAAGGGGCGCGCGCTCGCCGTGCAGGGCGACCGGGCCGGGGGGATCGCGCTGCTGGAACGAACCGTCGCGCGGTTCCCGCGCGATGCCGGGGCGTGGCAAGACCTCGGGCGCATTCGGCTCGACAACGGCGACGTCGGTGGCGCGAACGTGGCGGCGCAGCGGGCGCTCGCGCTCGATCTGAACAATCTCGCCGCGCTGGTGCTGCGCGGGGAATTGGTACGCAGCCAATACGGTCTCGTCGCTGCGCTGCCGTGGTTCGAGGCGGCGCTCCGCCGCGACGCTTATTACCACCGCGCGCTGATCGAATATGCGGGGACGCTTGGCGATATCGGGCGCGCCAGGGAGGCGATCGCGGCCGCACGCGGCGCGCTCGCCGCACGGCCCGGCGATCCGCAGGCCCTGTACCTGCTGGCGGTGATCGCGGCGCGTGCAGGCGACCTGTCGCTCGCAGGCGATCTGCTCGATCAGAGCAGTGGCGGGCTCGATGGACTGCCCGGTGGTCTGCTGCTGTCGGGCGCGATCGATTATGCCAGTGCACGCTACCAGCAGGCGGCGGTCAAATGGCAGGCGTTGATCGGCGCGCAACCGATGAATTTGGTCGCGCGGCGGCTGCTCGGCGCGGCGCTACTGCGCTCGGGCGATGCGAAGGGGGCGCTCGACGCGCTGCGCCCGCTCGCCCTCCGTGACGACGCGGACACCTACACGCTGACGCTGGTCGCGCGCGCGTTCGAAGCGCGCGGCGAGCGCGACTGGGCAGCGCGCTTCCTCGACCGCGCCGCACACGCGCCTGCCGTTCGCGCGGCACCGTTCGGTCAGGACGACGATCCGGGAGTGCTCGCCGAAGCGGTCGCCGACGCGCCGAGCGATCCGGCCGCCGCGGTCGACAACATCCGCGGCCTGATCGAGCGCGGCGACGTCGCGACCGCCATCACACGAAGCGAGGCGATCGCGCGCGCGTCACCCGGCGCGCCGCCTGCGCAACTGCTGCTGGGCGACGCGCTGGCGGCCGGGGGTCGATACGCGCGGGCAGGCGACGCCTACGCGCGCGCGGCGGACCTGCGCTTCGACCAGCCTGTTCTACTGCGGCTGGTGGAGGCATGGGCGCAGACCGGCAATCGTGCGGGAGCGGCGGACGCGCTCGCGCTCTACCTCGCGCAGAACCCGTCGTCGGTGATCGCGCGGCGGCTGCTCTCGAACGTCCAGCTCGCCTCCGGGGATAATGGCGGCGCGGTCGCTACACTCGAGCGGTTGCGCACGCAGATCGGCGACGGTGACGCGTTGGTGCTGACCCAGCTCGCGCGCGCCTACACCCGGGCGGGTGATCCGCGGGCGGCGATACCGTTCGCGCGTGCCGCTTATCGCCTGTCGCCGATGAACGCGGGCGCGAGTGACGCGTACGGCGCGGCCTTGTTTGCCGCCGGCGATACGAACGGTGCGCTGCAATTGCTCACCAAGGCCGTGCGCCTGTCACCGGAACAGGCGGAGATACGCTGGCACCATGCGCAGGCGCTCGCGGATGCCGGCCGCGCGGCAGAGGCACGGCAATCGATCGCGCTCGCTCTGCGCGATCCGGCATTCGGCGAACGGGTGGCGGCTATGAGACTGCTTTCGGCACTGCCACGCTAGCGTTTGAGCCGTTCGATCCGCGCCCTATAGCGGCACGATGGACGACGCCATGATCCGGATCGCCGCCGCGCTCGAGCGCTTGAGCCCGCCGCCGCCCGCCGCCGCCGATCCGCTCGCCCATCCTGCCTATGTCTGGCGCGAGGATGCACTGATCGCGGCGCGTGACTTTTCCCCGTTGCCGCTCGATCTGCTGCGCGGCGTCGACGCGCAAAAGGCCGCGCTGGTCGCCAATCTGGAGCGGCTCGCCGCCGGATACGCCGCGCAGGACGTGTTGTTATGGGGCGCGCGCGGAACGGGAAAGTCGGCGCTGGTCAAGGCGAGCGTCGCGGCGGTGCAGGCGGCGTACGGCGCGCTCGCGCTGGTCGAGGTTTCCGCGGATCGGCTGGATACGCTGCCGCGATTGTTCGATGCGATCGCGGCGGTCAGGCGCGCGTTCGTGCTGTTCATCGACGACCTCGGCTTCGACGCGGTCGGGGATGCGCGCGCGCTGCGCTCACTGCTCGAGGGCGGGGCGGAAGCACGACCGGCGAACGCGCGACTGGTAGTTACTTCGAACCAGCGCCACCTCGTGCCGCGCGACATGGGCGCGCAGGAGCGCGCGGTGAATGCGCGCGATGTTGCCGACGACCAGCTCGCGCTCGCCGATCGCTTCGGCATGAGCCTGGGCTTCCACGTCGTCGATCAGGATCATTACCTCGACATCGTGCGCGGCTATTCCGCGGCGCACGCGCTGCCGTTCGACGCGGCCGACGCGGTGCAATGGGCGACGCGGCGCGGAAGCCGTTCGGGCCGGGTCGCGTGGCAATATGTCGTCGACCTCGCCGGACGCGAGGGCCGCGCGCTCTAGCCTAGCCCAGCGCCTCGACCTGTTCGGCGAGGTCGAGCCAGCGCAGCTCCGCTACGTCCTTTTCGTCGCGCAGCGCCGCGATCTCGCGCATCAGCCGGTCGAACCCGGCGGGGTCGCGCACGTAGAGCCCGGTGTCGGCGAGCAATTCTTCCTTGCCCGCGATCTGGTTGTCGATCTCCTCGATCCGTCGCGGCAACAGCTCGAAGTCGCGTTGATCCTTGTAGCTGAGCTTCGCGCGCGAAGGAGGGGGGGAAGGCGGCACCGCGTTCGTCTTGGCGGCGACGCGTTTCGCCTCCACGCGCGGTCGGCGCTTGGCGACCCAATCCTCGTAGCCGCCCGCGACCACGTCGACGTGACCGGTGCCGTCGAGCCCGAGCGTGACGGTCACGGTGCGGTCGAGGAAATCGCGGTCGTGGCTGACGATCAGCACGGTGCCGTCATAGTCGGCAATAACTTCCTGGAGCAGATCGAGCGTCTCTAGATCGAGATCGTTGGTCGGCTCGTCCATCACGAGCAGGTTCGACGGTCGTGCGAATTCCCGCGCGAGCAGCAGCCGCGAGCGTTCGCCGCCCGACAGCGTACCGACGCGCGCGTCGACCATGTTGGGGTCGAACAGGAATTCCTTCAGGTAACCGTGGATGTGCTTGCGGTTGCCCAGCACGTCGATCCACTCACCCCCGTCGGCGAGCACGTCGCGCACCTTTTTCTCGGGCGCCATCAGGCTGCGCTGCTGATCGATGACGATGCCGTCGAGCGTTTTGGCGAGCTTGACCGTCCCCGCGTCGGGTTGCAGCTCACCGGTCAGCAGCTTGAGCAGCGTCGACTTGCCCGCGCCGTTGCTGCCGACGATGCCGATCCGGTCACCGCGCGTGACACGCAACGACAGGTCGCGGATGATCGCGCGGTCGCCGAACGACTTCGAGACGTGCTCGGCGTCGATCACGACCTTGGTCTTGACGTTGTCGCTGCCGACCGACAGCGCGGCGGCGCCTTGCGGCCCGATCATCGCCGCGCGCTCGGCGCGCATCTCCTTCAGCTTGGTGAGCCGCCCCTGGTTGCGGCGGCGGCGACCGGTCACACCGCGCTGGAGCCAGTGCTCCTCGAGCTTCAGCTTGGCGTCGAGCTTCTGCGCGGCGCGTTCCTCCTCGGCGTAGACGGCTTCTGTCCAGGCGTCGAAGCCGCCGAAGCCGACCTCGTTCCGGCGAAGCGATCCGCGCTCCAGCCACAAGGTCTGCCGCGTCAGCCGCGTCAGGAACGTGCGATCGTGACTGATGACGACGAACGCGCCGGTGAAGCGGTTCAACCATTCCTCCAGCCACTCGATCGCGCCGAGATCGAGGTGGTTGGTCGGCTCGTCGAGCAGCAGTACGTCGGGATTGAACGATAGCGCACGCACGATCGCGGCTCGCCGCCGCTCGCCTCCCGAGGCGGACGCGCAGACACGGGTCAGGTCGATGCCGAGCTGCCCCGCGATCGCCTCCGCCTCGTAAGCCTCCGGCGCGCGGTCACCCGACAGAACGTAATCGGCCAGCGTCTCGAACCCGGTGAGGTTCGGTTCCTGTTCCAGCATGACGACATTGGTGCCCGGCACGATCGTCCGCCGTCCTTCGTCGCTGTCGATCGCACCGGCGATGAGCTTGAGCAGCGTCGATTTTCCGGCACCGTTGCGCCCGATCAACGCCAGACGATCGCGTTGCCCGATGAACACGTCGAGGTGGCGGAACAGCCACCCCGCGCCTTGCACGAGGCCGAGGTCTTCATATGCTAGGATCGGTGCTGCCATGCCCGCGCACCTAGGGAACAGACCGCGACCGGGCAAGTTACCGACCGCTGACCGCGTCATTCACAGGGTGTTCAATCCATTGTGTCTATGCCACCCCTCGTGAAGATGGTGCCCGCCCTTTTGCTGCTGACCGCCGCCGCGCCCGCGATCGCGGCTCCCGCCGATCAGGAGAGCGAGCGTGCGTTCGCGTGGCGTGCGACGCGATCGGGCAAGTTGTTGCCGATCAAGGAGATCGAGCGTCGCGTGATCCCGACGATGAAGGGCGCGCAATATATCGGCTTCAACCTCGATCCGCAGTCCGCGGTCTACACGCTCAAGTTCCTGCGCGACGGCGAGGTGATCTGGGTCGACGTCGACGGCCGTTCGGGGCAGGTGCTGGGGCAGACCGGCCGGTAATCATTGATCTGGCCCGGCGCTCGCCGATAAGCGGGTCGCCGACGTGCCGCAGGGAGACAAGAATGCGTGTTCTGATCGTCGAGGACGAGCCGAACCTCGGGCAGCAGCTCAAATCCACGCTCGAGGGTGCGGGCTACGCGATCGACCTCGCGACCGATGGCGAGGAGGGGCATTTCCTCGGCTCGACCGAGAGCTACGACGCGATCGTGCTCGATCTCGGCCTGCCCGAAATCGACGGGCTGACCGTGCTCGACCGCTGGCGCAAGGAGGGCAAGGTCACCCCGGTGCTGGTGCTGACCGCGCGCGACAGTTGGTCGGACAAGGTCGCGGGGCTCGACGCTGGCGCGGACGATTACGTCGCGAAGCCGTTCCAGACAGAAGAGCTGATCGCGCGGCTGCGTGCGCTGATCCGCCGCGCATCGGGCAATGCCTCATCTGAGTTGACCGCGGGCGACGTGCGGCTCGACACGCGCAGCGGCAAGGTGACCCGCGCGGGCGAGCCGGTGAAGCTGACCGCACAGGAATACAAGCTGCTCAGCTACCTTCTGCATCACAAGGGCAAGGTGGTCAGCCGTACCGAGCTGATCGAGCATATCTACGATCAGGATTTCGATCGCGACTCGAATACGATCGAGGTGTTCGTGACCCGAATTCGCAAGAAACTGGGGCAGGACGTCATCACCACGATCCGCGGGCTGGGCTACAGCCTGGAGGACCCGGACGCCTGACGCATGGCGCCGCGGTTACAGCTCCTGCCCACCCGCGTGCGCGGCGTCGACCCGCTCGGCGATCTGCTGTACGGTGGTCATGCCGGCAAATGTATCGTGCTCGTCACGCACGACGCGGGCGCTGTGGACCGAAGGCGTCGGCAGGTAGTTCGGCGTGACACCTGCGACCGCGTAGGATGCAAGCAGCATCCCCGACATCATCGAAATCAGCACACCACCGAGGATCGCGACGATGATGGCGGGTACGTTTCTACCGTTCTTCATGGTCGTTCCTCCTGTCCGCGGCTGAACCGGCGCACGACGAGATGGTTCCGGGGCGCGACGAGGTGAGTGTGCGGCGGCGTACGCAGGGTTCGCTGTCGCGGCGGATGATCCTGATTGCGGCGGCGTGGATATCGATCCTGCTCGCGGGCGGCGGCTTCGCGCTCGACCGGGTGCTCGTCGCGGCGGTCACGCGCAACGCCGACGATCAACTCGGCTACGTGCTGCGCTCGCTGCTGGTGTCGGCGGAGATCGACACCGCGGGCGAGGTGACGTTCAACCGCGAGCCTGCCGACCAGCGCTTCCTCGAGCCGTATTCAGGGCTGTACTGGCAGGTGTCCGCGCCGGGACACGAGACGTGGCCATCGCGTTCATTATGGGATCGCCAGCTCGCCTACGGCCAACCGCACAACGACCGCAGCGTCCACAGCTACGACAGCCGCCAGTTCAAGGACGAGAAGCTGCGCGTCGTCGAGCAGGATGTGAAGCTGCCCGGGTCGCCCGTGCGCTGGCGTTTCCAGGTCGCCTCCAGTCGCGAGGCGCTCGACGCGCAGATCACGATCCTGCGCCGCACCTTGATCCGCAGCTTCCTGCTGCTCGGGATCGGGCTCGTTGCACTTGCGGCCTTGCAGACCTTTTACGGGTTGCTGCCGCTTCGGCGGGTGCGGCTGGCGATCGCGCGGATGCGCGCGGGGAAGGCCAATCGCGTCGAAGGCGACATGCCGGTCGAGGTGCTGCCGATGATCGACGAGCTGAACGCGCTGGTCGAACACAACGAGCGGCAGGCCGAGGAAGCGCGGCGGCACGCGGGCAATCTCGCGCACGCGCTCAAGACGCCGCTGACCGTCATCATGAACGCCGCGACCGCCAATTCGGACGATCTGTCCGACACCGTCATCCGTGAGGCGCGCACGATGCGGCGGCAGGTCGATCACCATCTCGCTCGCGCGCGCGCGGTCGGGCGGCGCGGTTCCGCGCACAGCCGCGCCGAAGTGTGGCCGAGCGTCGAATCGGTCGAGCGCGCGGTGCGCCGGCTCTACCCGCACGTCCGCGTCGACATGGACGGCCCCAAGGATCTGGTCGCGCATATCGAGCGGCAGGACCTCGACGAGATCATGGGCAATCTTGTCGAGAATGCCGCCAAATACGGCGGGGGCAGCGTCTTCGTGACCGTCGGCGCGCATTCGCGCTTCGTCGAGATCCAGGTCGAGGACGACGGGATGGGCATTCCCGAGGCGGACCGTGTCCGCATCTTCGATCGCGGCGTTCGGCTCGATTCGGGCAAGCCGGGGACGGGATTGGGCCTCGCGATCGTCCGTGACGTTGCCGAAATCTACGACGGCACCGTCAGCCTCGAGGAGAGCGAGGATCTGGGCGGGCTGCTGGTGCGATTGCGGCTGCCGGCGGCATCGTCGCTCGACGGCTGATTGCGTGCACTTGTCCTAGTATCACCTGCAATCGCTGCGCTAACGCGCGCCGCATGGGTCACGGGCATCATCACGGTCACTCGCATGGGCACTCACACGGTCACGCGCACGGACACGGGCATTCGCATGGGCACGCGCACGCGACCCCGCCGGAGCGGTGGGATCGCGCGTTCGCGATCGGCATCGGGCTCAACCTCGCCTATCTGATCGTCGAGGCGGTTGCGGGCTGGCTCTACGGCTCGGTCGCGCTGCTGGCGGATGCGGGGCACAATCTGTCCGATGTGCTGGGCCTCGCGATCGCCTGGGGCGGCGCGGCGCTCGCGCGGACGCCGCCGTCGAAGCGGTTCACCTACGGGCTGAAGGGGTCGACGATCCTCGCCGCGCTCGCCAACGCGCTGTTGCTGCTGGTCGCGCTCGGTGCGATCGCGGCGGAGGCGGTGCAGCGCTTCGCCGAGCCGCCGCGCGTCCCGGGCCTGTCGGTCGCGGCGGTCGCGGCGGGCGGGATCGCGGTCAACGCGGTCACCGCGTGGCTGTTCGCGCGCGGGCGCAAGGGCGACGTCAACATCCGCGGCGCGTTCCTCCATATGCTGTCGGACGCGCTGGTTTCGGCAGGCGTGGTCGTCGCTGGGATCGTCATCTGGGCAACGGGCGCGGGCTGGATCGATCCGCTCGTCAGCCTGGTCATCGCGGGCGTGATCTTCTGGCAGACGTGGGGCTTGCTGCGTGAGACGATCGAGATGTCGCTTGCCGCGGTGCCGCGCGGGATCGACTATGACGGGGTCCGCTCTGCACTCGTCGAGCTGCCGGGGGTGAGCGAGGTGCACGATCTGCACATCTGGCCGATGTCGACGACCGAGCCGGGGCTGACCGCGCATCTCTGCCTGCCCGCCGGACATCCCGGCGACGCCTTCCTTCACAGCGTTCAGGAAATGCTGCACGACCGCTTCGGGATCGGCCACGCGACGATCCAGGTCGAAACCGGCGCGGCGGGGTGCGGCCTAGCCGACGAGCGGCGGGTGTAGTCCGCCGCTACGACGCCAGGCAGCGTCGTTAGTAGGCCCGCGCCACCGCGAATTCGACCGCCTCGACCATCGCGTCCTTCGCCGCCCCGCCCGCGAACGGGCCGAGCGCGTCGATCGCGCGCTGCCCGTAGTGGCGTGCGCGCGCGAGCGTGTCGTCGACCGAGCGGGTAGCGCGAACGAGCTCGATCGCGTGTGCGAAATCGGCGTCGCTCGAACGGCGACCCTCGATCGCGTCCTTCCAGAAGGTGCGGTCCTCTGCCGACCCGCGCGCGTAGGCGAGGATGACGGGCAGCGTCACCTTGCCTTCGCGGAAATCGTCACCCGCGTCCTTGCCCATCGTGCCCGCGTCCGACGTGTAATCGATCGCGTCGTCGACGAGCTGGAACGCGATGCCCAAGTAGCGGCCATAGGCGTCGAGCGCCTCTTCCTCCGCGTCGGGCCGCTCCGCGACGACGGCCGAAATTCGGCAGGCGGCGGCGAACAGCGCGGCGGTCTTCGCGCCGATGATGTCGAGGTAGCGGTCCTCGCCCAGGTCGACGCGGCGCACCGCGGTCAATTGGTTGACCTCGCCCTCTGCGATCACGGCGGACGCGTGGCTTAAGATCTTGAGCGATTTGAGGCTGTCGGCCTCGACCATCAGCTCGAAACTGCGACTGAACAGGAAGTCACCGACGAGCACGCTCGCGGGGTTCCCCCAGATGATGTTGGCGGTACGCTTGCCGCGGCGCAGGTCCGAGCCGTCGACGACGTCGTCGTGGAGCAGCGTCGCCGTATGGATGAACTCGACCGCCGCGGCGAGGCGGTGGTGACGCGTGCCGGTGTATCCGATCAGCTTCGCGCTCGCGAGCGTCAGCATCGGTCGCATCCGCTTGCCGCCGCCCGCGATCAGATGCCCCGCGAGCTTGGGGATCAGCGGGATCTGCGACTGCATCCGGTCGAGGATCACGGTGTTGACCGCGTTCATGTCCGCGGTGACCAGATCGACCATCGGATCGAGCGAAGGGGTGCGGCCCGAGAGCCGGTGGATCGATGCACTCATCTCCCCGCGCGTGTACGAGCGGACGCCGGGGCAAGGCAAGTCGCGATCGACCTTGCGACCCGCGCGCGTCTGCGCGACACGGGGCACGGAGGGCCGCATGACCGACGACGTGCTGAAGGGTTACCGCAAGAGCATCGACAACATCGATGCCGCGCTCGTCTGCCTGCTGGCGGAACGGTTCAAGGTGACGCAGGCGGTCGGGCGGCACAAGGCGACGAGCGGATTGCCCGCCGCCGATCCGGGGCGCGAGGAGCAGCAGATCGCGCGGCTACGCCAACTGGCGCTCGACGCCGAGCTCGACCCCGAATTCTCCGAGAAATTCCTGCGGTTCATCATCGACGAGGTAATTCGCCACCATCGGGCTGCCGCGACGCGCTGATCGTCTCGACTTGGTAACATGGATTAGCTATCGGCGCAGGAATGAGTGACCGCCAAGATGCGCGTTTCCGGCGCATCGTCTATTCCAGCATCGCCACCGCCCGGACCGACGAGGACATGCAGATCGATATTCTGCGTCAGTCCCGCGCAAACAACGGGCTGAACGGTATCTCGGGGATACTCCTCTCCGACGGCCGCCGCTTCCTGCAGGTGCTGGAAGGGACGCCCGAGGCGATCGAGCACGTCTTTTCACGGATCAGCGCCGACCCGCGCCACGGCGAGGTTCGGACGCTTCACGACGAATACGACTCGCGCCGCATCTTTAGCGGCTGGACGATGGCGAGCATGTCCGACAGCCGCCAGACCGACGCGATCCGCGAGCGGTTGCAGGTGCTGCTGCGGAGCGCCCCCGACGACATCCGCGACGAGTTCGAGGATATCCTGCGCACCGTGCGATGATCGCGGCGGGGCGGGGCGGTCATCGCGGCAGCGCGGCGACCACCTCGTCATATTCCGCCATCGTTTCGGCGAAGATGTCGGCGACCGGCTTCACCGCGTCGATCCGGCCCGCGACCTGACCGGTCAGCGCGATACCTGCCTCCAGGTCGCCGTCGAAATAGACCGCGCGCGTGTTGGCGAATTCGCCGAAGATGCTGGGCGTCCCTTCTTCCTCGATCCGGGTCGTGCGCTGCGTGCGCAGCGCGCGCAGCGCGGGGCCAGGGCCTGCACGGTTGAGGAACAAGGTGTCGGTCGCGTCGGCGTCGATGATCGCCTGCTTCCAATTGTCGTGCACCGGGCACTCGGTCGCCGACAGGATGCGCGTGCCCATCAGCACGGCCTCCGCGCCCAGCGCGAACGCCGCGGCCATCGACCGGCCGTCGACGATCCCGCCAGCGGCCACCACGGGGACGTTCACCGCGGCTACGACCTGCGGCACCAGCACCATCGTCGACACGTCCTTTGCATTCTTGAACCCGCCGCCTTCGCCACCCTCGACGATCAGCCCGTCGACCCCCGCCTCGACCGCGCGCAGCGCACCCGCGAGATTGGGGACGACGTGAAAGACCGTCAGCCCGGCGGCCTTCAGCATCGCGGTATATTTCATCGGATCGCCCGCCGAGGTGGTGACGAAACGGACGCCCTGATCGATCACGAACTGAATGATGCCGGGGTCGCGCACGAACGCCTGCGCGACATTGACCCCGAACGGTTTGGTGGTGAGGTCGCGCATCCTGACGATCTCGCCGCGGATCACGTCGAGTTCGCCCGAGGAGGTTTCGATGATCCCCATGCCACCCGCGTTCGACACCGCGCTCGACAGGGGTGCGCGCGCGATCCAGCCCATCGCTGCCTGGATGATCGGTTTCTCGATCCCCAGCATCTCGGTCACGCGCGTCTTCATGCGAACACCTCGGTCAGGAAGTTCTGCATCGCCTGCCAGCTGCGGCGATCGGCGCGTTCCTCGTAGGCGACGCCGGGGATGGTCGAGCCCTTCATGTTCGCGTCGGTGAAGGCGTGGCCGGCGTTGCCGTACGCGTGAATCTGCCAGTCGGCGCCGCTTCCCGTCAGCTCCTGCCCCAGCGCGACCACGGTCTCTGGCTTGCCGAGCGGATCGTTCCAGCCGTGACAAATCAACAGCTTGGCCGCGATCGGTAAGACATTGTCGTAACCGGGGCGATCGTAGACACCGTGGAAACTGACCCCGCCCAGGATGTCCAGCCCGCTGCGCGCCATGTCGAGCACGCATTTGCCACCGAAGCAGAAGCCGATCGCGGCGGTCTTCGCCGCGTCGACCTCGGACTGCGCCTTCAGCGCCGACAGGCTTGTATCGAGCCGATCGCGCAGCAGCCCCCGATCGGCATTCATCTCATCCATGTAGCGCGAAGCCTCCGGCCCGCGCTGCGTCCGCTTGCCCTGGCCGTAGACGTCGCACGCGAAGGCGGCGTAGCCGAGTGCGGCGAGCGCCTCCGCCTTGGCATTGTCCTCCTCCTTCTGGCCGAGGATGTTGGGGATCACCAGCACGCCGGGACGCGCCCCCGACACCACGTCGTCCCACGCGAAAACGCCTTCGAAGCGGCCACCCGGGCCGTCGTGGATCAACGTCCTGTGCTTCACTGCCATGTGCGTCCTCTCCGTGCTTGTTCGCGCACCGGGGTGCGATACACCGCTACACAACACGCTGGGAGCGAGGCGCGCAAGTGCAGGTACGTCGTGACACACCCGTCAATCCCGCCGTCGCGCCGCTGCTCGCCGCGCATGTCGCGGAACAGCGTGCCGGCACGCCCGCGGGCTTCTCCTTCGCGCTTGACGGCGCGGCGCTTGTCGGGCCCGACGTCACCTTCTTCACCGCGTGGGAGGGCGACACGCTCGCCGGCATGGGCGCGTTGAAACGGCTGGACGAGACGACGGGAGAAGTGAAGTCGATGCGCAGCACGCCCGCCGCGCGCGGCCACGGAGCGGGGCATGCGATCCTGTCGGCGATCGTCGCGGAAGCACGCGCGCTGGGCTTGGCCGCATTGTACCTGGAGACGGGAACGACGCCTGCTTACGACGCCGCGGTCAGGCTCTACACGCGCGCCGGGTTCGTGCCGTGCGGCGCCTTCGCCGATTATCGCCCCAGCCCGCACAATCGCTTCTTCCGGCTGGCACTATAGCCGTCGCGACTTGCCCGCGACGCCCGCTTTCCCCTAGCGCGTGCGGGACGGCCGCCACCCGCGCGGTACCCCGAAGAGAGGTCTATCATGCCCACGCTCGTCCTTATCCGCCACGGCCAGTCGTCGTGGAACCTGGAGAACCGCTTCACCGGATGGTGGGACGTCGACGTGACCGAAAAGGGCGCGGCCGAGGCGCGCGCGGCGGGCGAATTGATGGCGGCTAAGGGGCTCGATTTCGATCAGACCTTCACCAGCCTGCAGACGCGCGCGATCAAGACGCTCAATCTCGCGCTCGAGGCGATGGGGCGGTTGT
Source organism: Sphingomonas citricola (assembly GCF_019429535.1). Lineage (GTDB taxonomy): Bacteria > Pseudomonadota > Alphaproteobacteria > Sphingomonadales > Sphingomonadaceae > Sphingomonas > Sphingomonas citricola. The sequence goes on from NZ_JAHXZM010000001.1 coordinate 693,661, forward strand.
GGCTGCCGGTCGAGAAGCATTGGCGGCTGAACGAGCGTCACTACGGCGGTCTGACCGGTCTCGACAAGGCGGAGACCGCGGCGCGCCACGGCGACGAGCAGGTCCATATCTGGCGCCGCAGCTTCGACGTACCGCCCCCAGTGATGGAGGCGGGAAGCGAGTACGACCTGTCGGCCGATCGCCGCTACGCCGGCATCGACGTGCCCGCGACCGAGAGTTTGAAGGACACGATCGCCCGCGTCCTGCCCTATTGGGACGAGCGGATCGCGCCCGCGTTGGAGGACGGGCAGCGCGTGCTGATCTCCGCGCACGGCAATTCGTTGCGCGCGCTGGTCAAGCACCTGAGCAACATTCCCGACGACGAGATCACCGGGTTGGAAATCCCGACCGGCCAGCCGATCGTCTACGAACTCGACAACGATCTGAACGCGATCGACCGTTATTATCTGAGCGAGCGCTGAGCCGGGGCGGGCGCGGCGCTCAGGCGGGTTCGAGCAGTCGTTCCGCCTGCGCGCGCGCCTCGTCGGTGACGGTCGCGCCCGACAGCATCCGCGCGATCTCCTCGCGGCGCTCGCTCGCCGACAACGGGCGGACACCGGTGCGCGTGACCTTGCCGTCGTTGCTCTTCGCGATCAGCAGATGCGCCGCGCCGCGCGCCGCGACCTGCGGCGAGTGCGTGACGACGAGCAATTGTGCGCGCGTCGCCAGCCGCGCGAGCCGGTCGCCGATTGCGCTGGCCACCGCACCGCCGACACCGCGGTCGATCTCGTCGAAGATCATCGTCGCGGCGCCGCCCTGCTGCGCGAGCGCGACCTTGAGCGCGAGAATGAAGCGCGACAGCTCGCCGCCGCTTGCGATCTTGGCGAGCGGGGCGAACGGCGCGCCGGGGTTGGTCGAAATCTCGAACTCGACGCGGTCGCGTCCGGCGGGCGACCATTCGCCTTCGCCCAGCGGGGCGACGATCGTGCGGAACCGCGCAGCGTCGAGCTTGAGCGGGGCGAGCTCGCCCGCGACCGCGGTGTCGAGCCGCTTCGCCGCGGCGGTACGCTGCTTGGTCAGCGCGTCGGCGGCGGCGACGTAAGCGGCGCGCGCCTTTTCGACCCGCGCGTCGAGCCCCGCCAGACCTTCCTCGCCGGCGTTGAGCCGTTCGAGCTGCGCGCGCTGGCGATCGGCGAGCGCGGCGAGATCGTCGGGCTGGACGCGGTGCTTGCGCGCCATCGCGCGCAGCTCGAACAGGCGCGCCTCGTCCTCCTCCAGCTGACGCGGATCGTGCGTCAGCGCGGCGGCGGCGTCGCGCAGCTTCTCCTCGGCGACCGCACCCTCGATCACCGCGCGGTCGATCGCCGCGAGCGCCTCTGCGAGCGCGGAGTGATCCTCCGCAATGCGTTCGAGCACGCGCGCGGCCTGGCGCAATTGCGTCATCGCGCCGTCGCGGCCGCCGACGTGGGCGGTCACGTCGTTCAAATCGTCGGCGATCTTTTCCGCGCGCTGCATGCCGCGGCGGCGTTCGGCGAGCGCTTCCTCCTCGCCGGGCTCGGGGGCGAGCTTGTCGAGCTCGGCGACCGCGTGTTCGAGCCATTCGCGATCGCGCTGCGCGGTCGCGATTTCGGCCTGCGCGTCCTCGAGCGCGGTAGCGGCGGCGCGCCACGCGGCGTGCGCCGCGGATACCTTCGCCACGTCGGCGCGCGCGAACGCGTCGAGCAGCGCGCGGTGGCCGGCCGGGGCGAGCATCCCGCGGTCGTCATGTTGCCCGTGGATCTCGACCAACATCTGCCCGATCTCGCGCAGCAGCGCGGCGGAGGCGGGCTGGTTGTTGACGAACGCGCGACTGCCGCCATCCGCCTTGACGATGCGGCGGACGATCAGCGGCTCGCCTGGTTCAGCGTCGATGCCATTCTCCTCGAGCACCGCATCGACGCCCGCGGGCGCGTCGAACGTCGCGGTGACGCTCGCCTGCGCGGCACCGTGGCGCACCAAGCCGCTATCGCCGCGCCGCCCGAGCGCGAGGCCGAGCGAATCGAGCAGGATCGATTTGCCCGCACCCGTCTCACCGGTCAGCACGCCGAGCCCGTCGCCGAACTCAAGGTCGAGCGCTTCGATCAGGACGACATCGCGAATGGAAAGGGCGGTCAGCATAGGTCGCCAACGCCTTTAGCGCAGATCGGGCGCGAAGTTACCCTTTTTGTTCCGCGGACGCGCATGTCAGCCCCCTTACGGGGTCGGCGTGCTCGACGTCGGATTGGGGGTATTGGCGGGCGAGGTCGTGTCGGGCGGCAGGGTGCCCGCGGGATCGCCGCCGGTGGTCGCCGGCGTGACCGCGTTGGGCGCATCGGCCTTTGCCGGCACGCTGGTCGTCGCCTCGCCCGCGACGGTCGTCGTGCGCGTGCCCGGCGGCACCACCTGCGCGCCCGGCGCGAGTGGGGTGATCGCGGTCGAGGGATATTCGCGCATCAGCTTGTACGCGCGCTGATACCAGTCGGAGCCGGGATAATTGGCGCCGAGCACGGCGGCGGCCTTCTCGGCCTCGTTGCGCACGCCGAGCGCCAGATACGTCTCGGTCAACCGCATCAGCGCCTCGGGCGCATGCGTCGTCGTCTGATATTCGTCGATCACCTTGCGGAAGCGCAGCGTCGCGGACAGCCACTGGCGCCGCCGCTCGTAGAAGCGACCGACCTCCATCTCCTTGCCCGCGAGGTGATCGCGCACGAGGTCGAGCTTCAGCCGCGCGTCGGCCGCGTACCGCGTGTTGGGATAACGGCGGACCAGTTCGCCGAGCGAATCCTGCGCTTGCGTCGTGATCTTCTGATCGCGCGTGACGTCGCTGATCTGCTCGTAATAGCTCATCGCGACGAGGTAATAGGCGTAAGGCGCGTCACGGTTGCCGGGGTGGACCGACAGGAAGCGCTGCGCACCCTGGATCGCGTTGGTATAGTCGCGCGCGAGATAATAGCTGAACGCACCCATCAACTGCGCGCGGCGCGCCCAGACCGAATAGGGATGCTGACGCTCCACCTCGTCGAACAGCGCCGCGGCTTCCTTGTATCGGCCCTGGTCGAGCCGGGTCTTGGCCGAGGTATACAACGTGCCGACGTCGCGCGCGACATAGGGCAGGTCGCTGCCGGCGCGGTTGCGCGCGCAACCAGCGATGGGGAGCGCGAGCGCGGCGATCAGCGCGATTGGCAGACCACGAGCGGCGAGGCCACGAACGGGAAGGGTACGCATCGCCGATGGCCTTAGCGCAAGCGAACGCGTCCGAACAACGGCTTTTGCATGACGCCCGCGGATCGGTTCTTTGCACTCGCGTTGCGCAACGGACGTGTTACCGCGCGCGTTGTTCCGCACCTTACGATCAGACAGGAGTTCCCATGCCCGCCACCCTGCTTGCCACCAAGCGCGTCGAGAAGCCGTGGGGCCGGCACACGCTTTATCCCGGCTTCCCCGATCCCGCGCCCGCTGGCGAGCCGATCGGCGAGGTGTGGTTCCAGTCGCCGCATCCCGAGGAATCGGAGCTCCTAATCAAATATCTCTTCACCAGCGAGAAATTGTCGGTGCAGGATCACCCGTCGGACGAGGAGGCACAAAAGCGCGGGCTGCCGCGTGGCAAGGACGAATGCTGGACAATCCTCGACGCCGAGCCCGACTCGACGATCGCGATCGGCCCACTCGCGCCGATGACCGCGGACGAGCTGCGCGAGAGCGCGCTCGACGGATCGATCGAGCACAAGCTCGACTGGAAGCCGGTGACAAAGGGCGACTTCTTCTATTCGCACTCGGGCGTGATCCACGCGATCGGCGCGGGACTGACGCTGATCGAGGTGCAGCAGAATTCGGACACGACCTATCGGCTCTACGATTACGGTCGCCCGCGCGAACTTCACCTCGATGACGGCATCGCGGTTGCCGAGCTGACGCCGTGGACCCCGCCGAGCGCGCCGGGCGAGATCGAACCCGGTCGTACCATCCTGGTCGAAGGTCCGAAGTTCGTGCTCGAACGCTGGACCGGCGGCGATCGGCAGATCGCGCTGCCCGAAGGCAAGACCGGCTGGCTGGTGCCGATCAAGGGCGAGGGTGTCGTCGCTGGGGTCGCGTGGAAGGCGGGCGAGTGCGTGACGGTCACCGGGTCCGAGAAACTCCACGCGTCGAACGATGCCGACCTGTTGTTCGCCTACGTGGGTGATCGCCGCATCTGAGACTGGATGAGCCCGGCGCGCTGGACGCACCGGGCTCATAGTCCTCTGCCGATCAACGGGCGGGATGCTGGTGCGTCCCGCCCGTTTTTCGTTCAGATCGCGCCCGAGAAGGTGTCGCACGCCGCAGAGTCGCCGCTTTCCAGCCCTTTGCGCAACCAGAACTGGCGCTGCGCCGAGGTTCCGTGGGTGAAGCTGTCGGGCACGACGCGGCCCTGCGCCTCGCGCTGCAGCGTGTCGTCGCCGATCGCCTGCGCCGCACGCATTCCTTCCTCGACGTCGCCGGCCTCCAGCCGATCGCGGTTCTTCGCCGCCCAGACACCGGCGTAGCAATCCGCCTGCAATTCGAGCCGGACCGAGGCGGCGTTGCCCTCGGTTTCGCTGCTGCTGCGCTGGATCTGCTGCACCTTGTCGGACGTGCCGAGCAGGTTCTGAATGTGGTGGCCGAATTCGTGCGCGACAACGTAATATTGCGCGAAGTCGCCGGGCGCCTTGAAGCGGTTGGTCAGCTCGTTGAAGAAGCCGGTGTCGAGGTAGATGTCGCTGTCGGTAGGGCAGTAGAACGGCCCCATCGCGCTCTGCGCCGCGCCGCAGCCCGAACGGCCCTCCGCGGTGAAGAAGCGCAGACCCGGCGCGCGGAAACGCTGCCCCGACGCGGCGAAGATCTGCTCCCACGTGTTCTCGACGTTGCTGAACGCATTGCACGTCGCGCGACGCTCGGTGCTGGCGTTGCACACCTGCTGAACGCTGCCGCCACCCGATTGCTGGCCGACCTGCGTCGACGGCGCGCTGCCGCCGCCGCCGAGGATGCCGCCGAGCCCACCAAGGCCGCCGCCGAACACCGCCATCAGGATCAGCACGACGACGATGCCGCCGCAGCCGAAGCGGCTGCCGATCAGCGGCAACAGCCCAAAGAGCAGCCCACCGCCACCGCCGCCAAAGCCGCCACGCGACGTGGCATCGCCGACGTCGATATCGTTGTCGTAATCGTCGAGCCGCATGGCCTGCCCCCCGTGCAATCGTTGCTGTTGCGGCATGAACCCCGTGGCGGCCTCCGGGTTGCAACGGCCCGGCTAGTGGCCGATGCAGGTCGACCAAGAGGAGATGGGCATGTTCCTGAAGGGTAAGAGCGCGATCGTCACGGGTTCGACGTCGGGGATCGGGCTCGCGATCGCGCGCGCGTTGGCGGCGGAGGGCGCGAGCGTGATGCTGAACGGCTTTGGCGAGGCGGATGCGATCGAGCAGGCACGTCGCGAGATCGAGGCGACGAGCGGCGCGCGCGCGCTGCACGACGGTGCCGACATGACCAAGCCGGATGAAATCGCGGCGATGGTCGCGCGGGCGCACGCCGAATTCGGTGGTCCCGACATCCTCGTCAACAACGCCGGCATCCAATATGTCGCCCCGGTCCACGATTTCCCGACAGAGAAATGGGACGCGATCATCGCCATTAATTTGTCCAGCGTGTTCCACGCGATGCGCGCCGCGGTGCCGCTGATGCGCGAAAAGGGCTGGGGGCGGATCATCACGACCGCGAGCGCGCACAGCCTGGTCGCGAGCCCCAACAAGTCGGCGTATGTCGCCGCCAAGCACGGCGTCGCCGGGCTGACCAAATCGGTCGCGCTCGAGAATGCGACGCACGGCATCACGGTCAATTGCATCTCGCCCGGCTATGTCTGGACACCGCTGGTCGAGAGCCAGATCCCCGACACGATGAAGGCGCGGGGCATGACGCGCGAGCAGGTGATGAACGACGTGCTGCTCGCTGCGCAACCGACCAAGGAGTTCGTGACCCCCGAACAGGTTGCCGCCTTCGCGCTGTTCCTGTGCCGCGAGGAAGCGAAGGCGATTACGGGCGCCAATTTGTCGGCGGACGGCGGCTGGACCGCGGCGTGAGGGGCATGCGGCTTGCCGCTGCCGCGATGACGCTTTCGCTGCTCGGCGGATGCGGGGGCAAGGACGGCGGAACGCCGGTGCGATCGGTGGCGGAGGTGCCCGTGGCGGTGGCAAGCGATGAGCCTCGTGACTGGCGCGCGGTGGCGACAATTGCCGACCGCCAGCGCTTGCGCGAATGGCGCACCGCCTGGATCGCGGCGCTGGGCAAGGCGCGCGGCGGCGGGGCAGGCGGCAGCATCGACGCGGACCCGTCGCTCTACGCCTATGACGCAGCGCTGCGCGATCCGATACCGCCCGCGGGCGACTATCGGTGCCGGACGATCAAGCTGGGGTCGAAGGGCGCGGGCGGGGTCGATTTCGTCGCTTACCCGTTCTTTCGGTGCCGTGTCGCGACCGATGGCGCGGGGGTGATGCTCAGCAAACTCACCGGATCGCAGCGCGTCGTGGGGATCGTCTATCCGCATGACACGACGCGTGCGGTGTTCCTCGGCACGGTCGCGCTCGGCGATGAGCGAAGCGCGATGCGTTACGGCCGCGACGCGACGCGCGACGTCGCGGGCTGGATCGAGCGGATCGGCCCGGCGCGGTGGCGACTGGCGCAACCTTATCCGGCGTTCGAATCGACGCTCGACGTGCTCGATCTGGTCCCCGCCTGACGCTCGTCGCTTATTCGGTGTCGGGCTTGCCCTTCATCGTCCCCGGGTCGGAGACGGGGGCGTCGATCGGGCGCACGCCGTCGATTGTGGGCAGTGAGGCGAGATAGTCCTTGCCGACCTTCTCGATCACGGTGACACGCCCCACATTCGCGTTCTCCACGGCGAGCAGAAAGCTGCTGGGCTTCTTTATCAGCTTGGGATGGTCGAGCCCGCCGAGGCCGATCGTCCGCGCGGCCTCTCGCACGAAATGGACGCAGTTGCGCTTGCCCAGATTGTACGTGCTGTTCCCGGTCTTCTCGCTCCAGCCTGCGATCAGGCGGAGCACCGCGTCATATTGCGCGTCGGTCAGCGTGACCGCGAAGCGGACGTGGCTGCCGTTCATGTAATTGAGCTTGGGCGTCTCGACGCGCCCCTTCACGTTGCCGAACAGCAGCGCAGGGGTGACCGATTGCGCGGTGAAGCCGTAGCTCGCGTCGACCGCCGGTCCGCCGCGATCGGGCGCGCCGCGCAGCATGAAGAAGGCGTGCGGAAAGTAATTACCGAAATCGCGATTCCAGAAGGTGATCGTCACCGCTGCCTGTGCGGGCAGTGCAGTGACGAGCAGCACCAGCGCGCCGATCGCTCCGGCCAGCCGCTTAATCGGCGTCATCGCGCTGCGGCTCCGTCGGTGATTGCGTCGCTCGTCTTTTCGGGGCGGATATAGATCGAAGACAGGCGCGGCTCGGCCTTTTTCAGCGTCTGTTCGATCTGCTCGATCATCGTCTCGCCTTCTCCCATGGTCAGCTTGTCATCGAAATCGGCGCTAATCGCAACGAAGATGCTGTCGGGCGCAGTGTGGATCGTGCGGACGTGATTGACCGCGGTGATCGCCGGGTGCGCCTCGACCGCCTCGCGCACCCGCGCGATCACCTCCGGGTCGGCACGCTCGCCGATCAGGAGCCCCTTCGCTTCGCGCGCCAGCAGCACCGCGACGATGCCCAGCACGCCGCCGATCGCGATCGAGGCATAGCCGTCGATGCGGGGATCGCCGAGCGCGTGGCTCGCCCACACACCGACCGCCGCGATGACGAGGCCGGCGAGCGCCGCCGAATCCTCGAACAGCACGATGAAGCCGGCGGGGTCCTTCGATTGGTGCACCGCTTCCCACCAACCGAGATCGCCCTTCGATTGCTTGAACTCGCGCCGAGCGATCCACCACGACGATCCCTCGAGCGCGAGCGACACCGCGATGACGATGTAGTTGATCGTCGGATCGGTCAGATTCTCAGGCTCGACGATGTGGAGATACCCCTCGTAGACCGACACGCCCGCGCCGATCGCGAAGATGAGGATCGCGACTACGAACGCCCAGAAATACAGCTCGCGTCCGTACCCGAACGGGTGCGCCGCGTCCGCCGGCCGCTTGGCGCGTTTCTGGCCGTAGAGCAGCAAAACCTGATTGCCGCTGTCGACCACCGAGTGGACGCCCTCGGTCAGCATTGACGACGAGCCGGTGATGCCGGCGGCGACGAATTTGGCGACCGCGATGCCGAGGTTCGCGGCGAGCGCGCCGAAGAGGACGATGTTGTCGCGGATACGTGCGGTGAGGTCGGACAGCGTCGTGGTTCCCGGTTCAGTTCGCGCGTGTAAACAATTGTGTCGCCAAGTCGTTCATCGCCGCGTTGCGGGGCCGGTGGGGACGCGATACGCCTGCGTCATGATGCCACGCCTCACGCTCGCCGCGCTCGCGCTGTCCACCGCTACCGTCGCCCATGCGCAGGACCGCGTGACGGCGATGACCCCCGACGTCGTGGCCTCCTACGATCAGGTCCGCGAGCAGGCCGATTATATCAAGCGCGTGGTGATGGTGCCGATGCGCGACGGGACCAGGCTGTACACCGTCATCCTGATGAAGAAGGGCACGCGTAACGGCCCGATCCTGCTGTCGCGCACGCCCTACGATGCAGCGGGATCGACCGCGCGGACGGCGAGCCAGCGGCTGGTCGACATCCTGCCGGTGATGGACGCGGAGTTCGTCGATGACGGCTACGTCCGCGTCTACCAGGACATTCGCGGGATGCATCATTCGGAAGGGCAGTTCGTCATGACGCGGCCGTTGTCCGGGCCGCTCAACTCGACCGGGATCGACGAATCGACCGACGCCTACGACACGATCGACTGGCTGGTGAAGAACGTCCCCGAGGGGAACGGCAAGGTCGGCGTGATCGGCAGCAGCTACCTGGGGTTCACCACGCTGATGGCGGAGATCAACCCGCACCCTGCGCTCAAGGCCGCGATGCCGCAGAGCCCGATGGTCGACACCTGGGTCGGCGACGACGATTTCCACAATGGCGCGTTTCGCGTGGGCACGCTCGATTACGCGGTCGAGATGAGCACGGGCCACGGTGATGCGGGCGCGAAGATCGCGCGCGGGGCAGGGGACGACTACACCACCTACTTGAATGCCGGGTCGATCGGCGACTACGCGCGCAAGTGGGGGATCGAGCGTTATCCCACCGTTCGCAAGGTGATGGAGAACCCGGCCTATACCGATTTCTGGTCGTTGCAGGCGGTCGACAAATGGATGGCGGCGCGCCCGCTGACGGTGCCGACGATGCTGGTGGTCGGGCAATGGGATCAGGAAGACAGCTACGGCGCGCCCGCGGTCTACGCGGCGCTTGAGCCCAAGGATAAGGCTAACAACATGGTGTCGCTGGTGATCGGGCCGTGGCGGCATTCGGGCGTCAATCATTACGGTTACGAGCTGGGCGCGTTGACGTTCAACGGCGACACCGCGCTGCAATTCCGTCAGCAATATATGAAGCCGTTCTTCGACCATTATCTGCGCGGCACGCCCGCCGCGATCCCGCCGGTGCTGACCTATGCGACGGGCGCGAACCGCTGGCAGGTGTCGCCCAAATGGCCGATGGGGACGCTGACGCCGCTCTACCTCGGCGCGAACGGCACCGCGTCGTTCGCGAAACCCGCGGGGGCGGGGAGCACAAGCTACGTGTCCGATCCCGCCAGCCCGGTGCCGTTCCTGCCGCGCCCGATCGACATCGGCAACGGTGACCAGTGGAAGACGTGGCTGGTACGCGACCAGCGTTTCGTCACCGGGCGACCCGACGTCGTCGACTGGCAGACCCCCGCGCTCGACAAGCCCGTCCACATCATGGGGGCGCCGGAGGTCAGTCTGTTCGCCGCAACGACCGGCAGCGACAGCGACTGGGTGGTAAAGGTGATCGACGTCTATCCCGACACGCTGCCTGAGCCCGCGGCTCAGGGATCGAAGCCTGCGATGACCGGCTATCAGCTGCCGATCGGGATCGAGATCTACCGCGGCCGCTACGTCCACGGTCGCGCGACACCCGCGAAGCTGACACCCGGCCGGGTCGAAAACTACCGGTTCGCGTTGCCGAACGTCGACCATGTGTTCCTGCCGGGCCACCGCATCATGGTGCAGGTGCAATCGAGCCTGTTCCCGCTCTACGACCGCAATCCGCAGACGTTCGTGCCCAATATCTTCAATGCGAGGCCCGGCGACTACAAGGTGGCGACGCAGCGCGTGACCTGGGGCGGTACGCAGGCGAGCGCGGTGTTTCTGCCGATCGTCGACGATGCGGCCGCGGCGCAGGTGACGGCGGCGCAGTAAACGCCGCCGTATTGCCTCAGACGTCCGCGTCGGTCAGCCGGGCAAGCTGCTCGTCGGTCAGGCGCAGGTCCATCGCGGGCAGCAGATCGGCGATCTGCTCCGCCGAGGTGGCGCTCGCGATCGGCGCGGTGACGCCGGGTTGCGCGATGAGCCACGCGAGCGCGATTTGCGCCAGCGTCGCGCCGGTCTCCCCCGCAACGCCGTCCATCGCGGCGAGCATCGCCTGACCCTTGCCCTCGAGCAGGTCGGTCATCCGCCCGCCACGCACGCTCTTCTTCAGATCATCGGACGAGCGATACTTGCCCGTGAGGAAGCCGGAGGCGAGCCCGTAATAGGGCACGACCCCAATGTTGAACTCGACGCAATAATCTTGCAGCTCGCCCTCGAATTTGGTGCGGCTGATGAGATTATATTCGGGCTGGAGCACCTGGTAATGCGGCAACCCGGCGGCGCGTGCGCCCTCGATCGCCGACTTCAGCCGCGCGGCGTGGAAATTGGATGCGCCGAGGACCCGAACCTTGCCCGCTTCGACCAACTTGGCGAACGCTTCGGCGACCGCGTTCTGCGGGGTCGCCTCATCGTCCTGATGCGCGAAATACAGGTCGATATGGTCGGTGCCGAGCCGCTGGAGCGAGGCATCGCATGCAGCCGCGATCCGTGCGGGCGCGAGCTTCTCGCCGCCGTCGCCCGGCAGCATGCCGACCTTGGTCGCGATCTGGACGCGATCGCGCTTGCCGCTCGCGCGCAGCCACTCCCCGATCATCGTCTCCGATTCGCCGCCGCTGTGACCAGGCACCCAGGCGGAATAAACGTCTGCGGTGTCGATCATCGTCCCGCCGCCGTCGACGAAGGCGTCGAGCACCGCGAAGCTCGCGTCGCGGTCTGCGGTCCAGCCGAATACGTTGCCACCCAGTACCAGCGGTGCGATCTTCAGGTCAGATGCGCCCAAGCGGCGAAGGTCGGTCATTGGTCGTTCTCCACGGTCATGGTGTCGGGCTCGTCCTCCAGCGCGACGCTGTTGGCATCGAGCATCTCCGCCGCGCGGTTGAGGCGCGCGTCCTGATCGGCGGTCAGCTGTCCGGGCTGGTCGGGCGACGAGCAGGCGGCTAGCCCGCCGATAGCCGCCGCCGCGAGCGCCGCCGCGGCGATCCGGCGCATCAACGGCGCATCGCGTTGCCGGTCTTGGTCAGGGCGTTGCCCGTCGCGTCGCCGGCCGCGTCCGCGGTGTTGGCGGCGGCATTGCCCGCGCGATCGATCGAATTGGCGGCGCGGTCCAACGCGGCGTCGCTCGCCGCCTGCACGTCGTTGACCGCATTGGCGGTCGTCGCGCTGGTGTCGGCGGCGACGGCGTTCGCGGCCTCGGCGCTCTCGTTCTGTGCCTTCTGGCTGCACGCCGCCAGCGAGAGCGCCGCGGCGGCGACGGCGATGACGAGCTTCATGTCCGGTCCCCTATCGTTGTTCGACCGCGCCAACGCCGATCACCCCCGCTTGGCTCCGGCGCAGGAGTTCGTTGACCGCATATAAAGATATCTTTATATCTTGAGGTCATGGACGCCGCGCTCGACATCTTTCGTGCCCTTGCCGACAGCTCGCGGCTGCGGATCGTCTGCCTGCTGCGCGCGATGGAATTGTCGGTCGGCGAACTCGCGCAGGTGCTGGGGCAGAGCCAGCCGCGCGTCAGCCGCCACGTCAAGATCCTGACCGACGCGGGGCTCGCCGAACGTCGCAAGGAAGGTAGCTGGGTCTTCGTGGCCCTCGGCGACGAGGCACGCGTCACGCCCGTGCTCGCCGCGCTCGACGCGTGGGAGGCGGGTGCGCCCGACCGGCAGGCAAGCGCTGATGGGGCGCGGCTCGCGGCGGTGCGCGCCGATCGAGCCGCGGCGGCGGCGGGATGGTTCGAGAGCCACGCGCGTGAGTGGGACGCGATCCGCTCGCTCCACATCGCCGAGGAACAGGTCGAGGCAGCGATGGTCCGCGTGCTGGCGGGCGAGCCGATCGGGCGCTTGATCGATATCGGCACCGGCACGGGCAGGATGATCGAGCTGTTCGCCCGTGCGGCGACGACCGCGCTCGGCATCGATCGCAGCTCGGAAATGCTGCGGCTGGCGCGCGCGAAGCTGGGCGAGCAGGGGCTGGGCAATGCCGAGCTTCGCCAGGCTGATCTCTACGCACTGCCGCTCGCCGATGGCGGCGCGGACGTCGCGATCCTTCACCACGTACTCCATTTCGCGCAGCAGCCGGGTGCGGCGATCGCGGAGGCGGCGCGTGTCTTGTCACCGGGCGGGCGATTGCTGATCGCCGATTTCGCGCCCCACGACCGTGAGGAATTGCGGACGCAGGACGCGCACACGCGATTGGGCTTCTCCGACGCGCAGATCGAGGGCTGGTTCGCTGCCGCCGGGCTGATGCCGGCACGGGTCGAAACGCTGGAGGGCGGCGAACTGACGGTGAAATTGTGGCTCGGTCGCAAGGCGGCGGGGCGCGCAGGCGAGGTGAAAGCGGCATGACCAAGCAGGTGAACGAAGCGGTGCTGGCGCACGACGGCCCGCTCTACGCCGATGTCGGCGGCGATATCGACGTGAGTTTCGAATTCTCGCCGCCCAAGACCGACAAGGCGGAGGAGGTGTTGTGGCAGTCGATCGCGACGCTTCAGCCGCTTGCGCCACGCTTCCTCTCGGTCACTTACGGCGCGGGTGGATCAACGCGTGATCGCACCCACGCGACCGTGGCGCGGATCGCGCGCGAGACCGACGTGCCGGCGGCCGCGCACCTCACCTGCGTCGAGGCGACGCGCGAGGAACTCGACGCGATCGCGCAGGAATATTGGGCGGCGGGCGTACGCCATATCGTCGCGCTCCGCGGTGACGCACCTGCGGGGGCGGACGGCTACGCCCCGCATCCGGGCGGGTACGAGAATGCGGCGGCGCTGGTCGCGGGGCTGCGGCGGTTGCACCCGTTCGAGATATCGGTCGCGGCCTATCCCGAATGTCACCCGGATTCGAGCGACGCCGCGGCCGATCTCGACAACCTCAAGCGCAAGATCGACGCCGGCGCGAACCGCGCGATCACGCAATTCTTCTTCGAGCCCGATACCTTCTTCCGCTACCGCGACGCGGCGGCGGCAGCGGGCATCAACGCCGAGATTGTCCCCGGCATTATGCCGATCGCGAGCGTCGCGGGCGTGATGCGGATGGCGGCGATGTGCCAGACCGACGTGCCCGCGTGGTTGACGCGGCTGTTCGAGGGGCTGGACGATCGTCCAGCCGCGCGCCAGCTCGTCGCCGCGACCGTCGCGGCCGAACTGTGCCGCAAGCTCTACGCGGGCGGGGTGAAGCAATTCCACTTCTACACGATGAACAAGGCCGAGCTGAGCTTCGCGATCTGCCACCTGCTCGGCGTTCGCGCAGGGAACGCGGGCGAGGCAAGGGCGGCGGCATGAGCGGGTTCGGCGATGTGAGCGTGCGCGAGATCTTCAACGCGGAAGCCGCAAAACGCATCCTGATCACCGACGGCGCATTCGGGACCGAGATCCAGAACTGGAAACTGTCGGAGGCCGATTACGCCGGCACGCTGGCGCTCGGTCACGATCAGAAGGGCAACAACGACATCCTCGCGCTCACCAAGCCCGAGGTGCCCGCCGCGATCCACCGCGCCTATTTCGAGGCGGGTGCGGATATCGCCGAGACCAACACCTTCTCCGCCAACCGCATCAGCCAGGCCGATTACGGTGCCGAAGGCTTGGTGCGTGAGATCAACGTCGAGAGCGCGCGGCTGGCGCGCTCGATCGCCGACGAGTTCACCGCCAAGGATGGGCGCCCGCGCTTCGTCGCGGGCGCGGTCGGGCCGACCAACAAGACGCTGTCGCTGTCACCCGACGTCAACGATCCCGGCTACCGCGAGATCGACTTCGATTATCTGAAGGACGTGTACCGCGAGCAGATCGACGCATTGGTCGAGGGTGGCGCGGACTTCGTGCTGATCGAAACCGTGTTCGACACGCTGAACGCCAAGGCGGGGGTGATGGCGGCGATCGAGGCGGGTGCGGCGCTCGGGCGCGACCTGCCGATCATGCTGTCGATGACGTTAACCGATTTGTCGGGGCGCAATCTGTCGGGGCATACCGTTGAGGCATTCTGGCACGCGGTGCGTCACGCGCGGCCGCTGACGATCGGGCTCAACTGCTCGTTCGGTGCCGAGCAGCTCCGCCCCCACGTCAAGACGCTGTCGGAGATCTGCGATACGCTGATCATGGTCTATCCCAACGCCGGGCTGCCCAATGAATTGGGCGCCTACGACGAGGCGCCGGCGACGACCGCGGGGCTGGTCGGGCAGTGGGCCGAGGCAGGCCAGGTCAATGTGCTCGGTGGCTGCTGCGGCTCGACGCCCGCGCATATCGCGGCGATCGCGGAAGGCGTGCGCGGCCTTGCGCCGCGCGCGGTGCCGGTGCCGCCGGTCCGCACGCGGCTCGCCGGGCTGGAGCCGTTCTTCATGGCGGCGTGATTGATCCTCCCCGGAACGGGGAGGGGGACCAGCCGCAGGCTGGTGGAGGGGAGCGCCGCGATCGCTCTCCTTGCGGCGACCCCCCTCCACCATGCTTCGCACGGTCCCCCTCCCCGTGCCGGGGAGGAAAGAGAAGGCACGATGACCAACACCTCCGCCAATTTCGTCAACGTCGGCGAGCGCACCAACGTCACCGGATCGGCGGCGTTCAAGAAGATGATCATGGCGGGCGACTATACTCGCGCGGTCGAGGTGGCGCGAAGCCAGGTCGAGAACGGCGCGCAGGTGGTCGACGTCAACATGGACGAGGGCCTGCTCGACGCGCTCGAGGCGATGACCACGTTCCTCAAATTGATCGCGGCCGAACCCGACATCGCGCGCGTGCCGATCATGATCGATTCCTCGAAGTGGGAGGTGATCGAGGCCGGGCTGAAATGTGTGTCGGGCAAGCCGATCGTCAATTCGATCAGCATGAAGGAAGGCGAGGCGGCATTCCTCCACCACGCGCGACTGTGCATGAACTACGGCGCCGCCGCGGTCGTTATGGCATTCGACGAGACGGGGCAGGCTGATACCAGGGATCGCAAGGTCGAGATCTGCGAGCGCGCCTACAAGCTCCTGACCGGCATCGGCTTCCCCCCCGAGGACATCATCTTCGACCCCAATGTGTTCGCGGTCGCGACCGGGATCGAGGAGCACAACAACTACGGCGTCGATTTCATCGAGGCGACGCGCGAGATCAAGGCGCGCTGCCCGCACGTCCATATCTCGGGCGGGCTTTCCAACCTGAGCTTCAGTTTCCGCGGCAACGAGCCGGTGCGCCGCGCGATGCACTCGGTGTTCCTCTACCACGCGATCCCCGCGGGCATGGACATGGCGATCGTCAACGCGGGGCAGCTCGACGTGTACGACACGATCGACCCCGAACTACGCACCGCGTGCGAGGACGTGGTGCTCAACCGCGACCCCGAGGCCGGCGACCGGCTGGTCGCGCTCGCCGAACGCTATCGCGGTACCGACGCGGTCGCGGAAAAGCAGGCGGCGGAGTGGCGTGGGCTCCCTGTGACCAAGCGGCTCGAGTACGCGCTGGTCAAGGGTATCGACGCGCACGTCGTCGACGATACCGAGGAATGCCGGCAGCAGTTCGCGCGCCCGATCGAGGTGATCGAGGGGCCGCTGATGGACGGGATGAACGTCGTCGGCGACCTATTCGGGTCGGGTAAGATGTTCCTGCCGCAGGTGGTCAAATCGGCGCGCGTGATGAAGAAGGCGGTCGCGCACCTGCTCCCCTTCATCGAGGCGGCGAAGGAGCCGGGGGCGAAGGGGAAGGGCCGGGTCGTGATGGCAACCGTCAAGGGCGACGTCCATGACATCGGCAAGAACATCGTTGGCGTCGTGCTCCAGTGCAACGGCTTCGAGGTGGTCGATCTGGGCGTGATGGTGCCGTGGTCGAAGATCCTCGAGGCCGCGAACGAGAATGACGCCGACATGATCGGGCTGTCCGGGCTGATCACGCCCTCGCTCGACGAAATGGTGACGGTGGCGGAAGAGATGCAGCGCAGCGGCATGACGATGCCGCTGCTGATCGGAGGCGCGACGACGAGCAAGGTCCATACCGCGCTGCGTATCTCGCCCGCGTACAAGGGGCCGGTCGTCCACGTGCTCGACGCCAGCCGCGCGGTCGGGGTCGCGACGACGCTCGTGTCGGATACGCAGCGCGACCCCTATGTCGCGCAGGTCGCCGCCGACTATCAGGCGGTTCGCGATGCGCGCGAGGGCAAGGGTCAGAACGCGCTGCTACCGCTCGCCGAGGCACGTCGCCGCGGGTTCAAGGCGGATATGGCGTTAAAGGCCCCCGCGGTGAAACAGCCGGGCGTTCACGTGTTCGACGACTGGGATCTCGCCGATCTGGTCGGTTATATCGACTGGACGCCGTTTTTCCGTGCGTGGGAACTCGCCGGCACCTACCCGGCGATCCTGTCGGACGAGATCGTCGGCGAGAGCGCGACGGGTCTGTACGAAGACGCACGCGCGATGCTCGACCGCATCGTGTCGGAGAATTGGCTGACCGCGCGCGGCGTCGCCGGACTGTGGCCGTGCCACCGCCACGACGACGACGTGTGGGTGCACGATCGCCATGCCGAGGCGCATCGCAGTCCCGACGGCGGCGCGATCCCCCCGGGGTTCAGCGTTCCCAACCTCGACCGGCGCGACGAACATTCGACGCGGCTGCCGTTCCTGCGCCAGCAGATCGCCAAGCGCGAAGGTCGCGCCAATATGTGCCTCGCCGATTTCATCGATCCCGCCGGCGACTGGATCGGTGGCTTCGCGGTCGGCATCCACGGCATCGAGCCGCACCTCGCCGCGTACAAGGCGGCGCACGACGACTATAACGACATCCTGCTGAAGGCGCTCGCCGACCGGCTGGCGGAGGCGTTCGCCGAGCGGCTGCACCAGCATGTCCGCACCGACTTGTGGGGTTATGCGAGCGGTGAGCAATTGACCAACGAGGCGCTGATCCGCGAACAATATCGCGGTATCCGTCCCGCCCCCGGCTATCCGGCGTGCCCGGAACATTCGTTGAAGCGGACGCTGTTCGACCTGCTCGACGCAGAGGCGAACGTCGGGCTTGAGTTGACCGAGAGCTACGCGATGCTGCCGACCGCCGCGGTCAGCGGCTTCTATTTCGGTCACGCGCAGGCCGAGTATTTCGGGGTTGCGCGGATCGGCGAGGACCAGCTCGAGGATTACGCGCAGCGCCTGGGCGTCGACCGCGACCGCGCGACGCGATTGCTGCGGCCGAACCTCGACTGACCTTTGCGCGTTGGGGGGCGATGGCGCACAAGAAGGTCAACCTCCCGACGAAAATCTGCCCGGTGTGCGAGCGCCCGTTCGCGTGGCGCAAAAAGTGGGAGCGCGACTGGGACAACGTCGTTTACCGCTCGGATCGTTGCCGACGCGATGCTGCTTCTGCGAGACGTTAGCAGCGCAAACGAGGCGGTTGCATAATCTGCATTCTGACAGCGGTGACATTGCACTTGCGTTGATCGCTGCTGCGTTGCAGAAGGTTCGGGCCTTTCAGGCATCCTCTCCTAAAAACTTCACAGGCCGGGTCTCCCCGGCCTTTTTTTTGGCCTCGCGCTCGTCTAGGCGGTCGTCTCAGCCGCAAGCCATAATAATGCGCGCGAGGAGGATGTCGCCGGTCAGACCGGCAACGCAAGGGGGGGTGAGCGGCGCAACGGCCGCTCACCCGGGAACCGTGACCCTGTCAGACGCGCAGGTAACGGAAATACCAGACCTCGTGCCCGTACCGCCGGGCCTTGCGCTCGTAGCGGGTTTCGGGCCAATCGTCGGGGCGCGTCAGGAAATCGCGCGGGCTGCTCGCTTGCCACGCGAAGTCGCGGCGCTGATTCATGACCATCATCGCCCAGCGACAATAGATCTCGTCGTCGGTGCCGAGCCTGAATTCAGCCCCCGGCTTCAGCTTGGCGGCGATCAGGTCGAGCGGTCCGTGGTTGATCATCCGCCGCTTGGCATGGCGCGCCTTGGGCCAGGGATCGGGATGGAGCAGGTATACGCGGTCGAGACTGGCGTCGGGCAACCGCTCGATGACGTCGAGCGCATCGCCCATGTGGACACGAACGTTGTCCAGTCCGCCATCGCGAATGTGACCGAGCGCGCCGACGACGCCGTTCAGGAACGGCTCGCAACCGATGAAGCCGGTGTCGGGCGCGGCCTTCGCTTGCTCGGCGAGGTGCTCGCCCGCGCCGAAACCGATCTCGACCTGCAACCCGCGTTCGTCGCCGAACAGTCGTTCGGCGGACAATGGGCCATCGGCCGGCACCGCGACACGCGGCAGCATCTCGTCGACCAGCGCAGCCTGTCCCGCGCGCAATACATGGCCTTGCCGGCGTCCGTAGAGCCGGCGGATCGTGGTGGGATCGTTCATCATCGCGCGCCTAACCGCTGCGTCGCCGAAACGGAACGGGACAAAAGGGGCAAGCGCGAAAACGGGGAGGTTCGGCACGACTGCGGATGCGATAGGCCGGGCAGGTATGATTGTGGCGGGCACATATCGCGCGCCGTACGATGTCGTTGCCGCAGCCGGATGCAGTCGTCGCGTCACGCTTTGTTAGTAATCATTCGGAACGACGGCTTTACGACAGCACTGCAACCCTGACTGTCGTCGCTTGTTCAAGCCCGATGCGACAGTCCGATCGGCCCGCCCCCAACGATGATGCCGAGCAGATCGACGACCTGAAGGCCGCCGATGCGAAGGAGGTCCACCGCGCGGTGCGCGAGGCGGGCGAGGTGGAAGTCAACCGCCCCGCCGCGTCGCTGTTATGGTCGGGGCTGGCCGCCGGTTTCGCTATCAACGCCTCGCTCCTCGCCGAGGCCGCGCTGCACGCAGGGGTCGGGGAGGTGCCGTGGCGGACGCTGGTCGTCTCGCTCGGCTACCCCATCGGGTTCGTGATCGTCATCCTGGGGCGGATGCAGTTCTTCACCGAGTCGACGATCACCGCGATGCTGCCGCTGGTGACACGACCGTCGCTGTGGACGCTCAGGCGGACGCTGCGGCTGTGGGCGCTGGTCATTCTCGCCAATCTCGCCGGCACGGCGCTGACCACATTGGCGCTCACACACCTGCCGATGCTCGACCCGTCACTGCGCGATGCGATGGCAAGCGTATCGGCCGCGATCCTGCGCCACGATGCCGCGTCGACCTTCTGGACCGCGATCCCGGCGGGCTTCATGATCGCGTCGATCGCCTGGATGCTGCCCAATGCGCGCGAGCAGTCTTTTCTCGTCATCTTCGCCGTCACCTACGCGGTCGGCGTCACCGGGTTGAGCCATTCGGTGGTCGGGTCGGCCGAGGCGTTCACGCTCATGTGGACCGGTCGTATCGGCGCGGCGCAGGCGCTGTTCGTGCAGATTGCGCCGGCGGTGATCGGCAATCTGGTCGGCGGGGCAGGGCTGTTCGCGGTGCTCGCGCATGGACAGGTGCGCCCCGAGATGCACGGCGAGGGGGCGGACGAATGAGCATCGGTCAGACGATCGAGCGTGGTGCAGCGGTGGAACACCAACTTCTCGAACCCGTCCTTGGATTGCAGGATAGCGTGGCCGTGCGTGCGCTCACCCCGCTCAGCAAGCTGGCGGATGAGACACCGCTGATGATGTTGAGCGGTGCGACCCTCGCCGCGGGGCTGGTGCTGCGGCATCCGCGGATGCTACGCATCGGGGCGCGAATGCTCGCCGCGCATTTGGTTGCCAATGCCGCGAAGACGATTCTGAAAGGAAGCGTCGATCGCCTGCGCCCCAACGCGGTGGAGGAACGGCCGAGGATCAAGCCTGGCAGCGGAACCGATGACAAGGCGGAGAACGCCTTTCCTTCGGGTCACACCGCGGGTGCGATCGCGGTCGCGCAGGCGTTTGCGCACGAAGTGCCCCGCTATGCCGTGCCCACGCGCGTGATCGCGGGCGTGGCGGGCGCGACGCAGGTGCCACGCGGCGCGCATTACCTGACCGATGTCGTGAGTGGAGCGATCGTCGGCTGGCTGTCGGAGCGCATCGCGACCCGGCTGATCGACCGCATCGAGCGCGCGATCGTCCAGCAGCGCGCAACGAAAAAGCCCTCCGCGACCGAGTGATCGCGAAGGGCTCCTCCTTATATTCTCAAGGTCAACTCAGCCCGCGACCGCGGCCTTGAGCTGATCGACTAGATCGGTCCGCTCCCAGGTGAACGTGTCACCCTCGGGCTCGCGTCCGAAGTGACCGTAGGCCGCGGTCTTCGAATAGATCGGCGCGTTGAGCTTCAGATGCTCGCGGATGCCCTTGGGCGTCAGGCGCACGAGCTTGGGCAGCGCTTCCTCCAGCACGGCCTCGTCGACCGTACCGGTACCGTGCAGGTCGACGTAGACGCTGAGCGGCTCGGCGATGCCGATCGCGTAGGACAGCTGGATCGTGCAACGCTTGGCGAGGCCGGCCGCGACGACGTTCTTGGCAAGATAGCGCGCGACATAGGCGGCCGAGCGGTCGACCTTGGTCGGATCCTTGCCGCTGAACGCGCCGCCGCCGTGCGGGGCCGCGCCGCCGTAGGTGTCGACGATGATCTTGCGGCCGGTGAGGCCCGCGTCGCCGTCGGGACCACCGATCTCGAACGCGCCGGTCGGGTTGATGTAGATCGCGGTGTCGTCGCTCACGAAACCGTCGGGCAGCACGTCGCGCAGCACGCCGGTGACGTAATCCTTCAACTGCGCGTATTTGGTGGCGTCGGCGTTGTCGCCCTTCTCGCAGAAGCCCTTCTTGTGCTGGGTCGAGACGACCAGCGCAGTCGCCTTGGTCGGCGTGCCGTTCTCGTAATGCAGCGTCACCTGGCTCTTGGCATCGGGCTCGAGGAACGGTGCCGCGCCCGAATGACGGTCGGCCGCCATCCGCTCGAGGATCTGGTGGCTGTAGTAGAGCGTCGCGGGCATCAGGCCGGGGGTTTCGTCGGTCGCGTAACCGAACATGATGCCCTGGTCGCCCGCGCCCTCGTCCTTGTTACCCGCCTCGTCGACGCCCATCGCGATCTCGGCCGACTGACCATGCAGGTTGTTCGAGAAATCGAACGTCTGCCAGTGGAAGCCGTCCTGCTCGTACCCGATGCGGCGCACCGTCTCGCGCACGGTGCGCTCGATCTCTTCCTCGATCCCGGGGGCCCAGGCACCGTTCTCGTACACGCCCTTGCCGCGGATCTCACCGGCAAGCACGACCTTGTTGGTCGTCGTCAGCGTTTCGCACGCGACGCGTGCCTGCGGATCCTTCGAAAGGAACAGGTCGACGATCGCGTCGGAAATCTGGTCGGCGACCTTGTCGGGGTGACCCTCGGACACGGATTCGGAGGTGAACAGGAACGACTGGCGCATGATAGCTCCGCAACAGATAACGATATAAAGATAGCTTTAAGTCACCCCTATCGCGCCCGGCGGCGCAGGACAAGGGCGGCGAGAAGGAGCAGGGCCACGACCATGCCTGCCGCCCAATTGCCCAGGCGCGAGAACAATGTCGGCGACGCGGCGGGCGGCAGTGCCGCCTCGATCGCGCCCGCCTTCATGTGCGGGACCGTCGCGAGCAACGCGCCGTCGGCGGCGATCACGGCGGAGATGCCGTTGGGCGTCGCGCGTACGATCGGCAGGCCTTCCTCGATCGCGCGCATCCGCGCCTGCGCCAGATGCTGCGGTGGTCCCCAGCGACCGAACCACGCGTCGTTCGACGGATTGAACAGCATGCGCGGGCGATGCGCCCGGTCGACGACCTGTCCCGAGAAAATGATCTCGTAGCAGATCTGTACCCCGATCGCGCCGAACCCCGGCACCGCGAGCGTCTGCGGCCCCGGTCCCGGCAGGAAATCAACGTCCCCCGGCACCAGCCGCGCGAGGCCCAGCGGCTTCAGCAACCACGGCATCGGCAGATACTCGCCGTAGGGGACGAGGTGCGCCTTGTCGTAGCGGGCGGCAATGCGCGCGTCGGGCGTGATCGCGAAGACCGAATTGTAACCCGCGGCAATATCGCCGAGCCGGTCGAAGGTGAGCGCGGTGCCGCCGGTCAGCAGCAGGTCGCGCGGCCCCAGCAGCGCGGCCATCCGCTCGCGGATCACCGACGGGCTGCGATCGCCGTAGACCCAGAAGGGATAACCCTCCTCGACGTAATCGCGCACCACGCCCTCGGGCCATAGCACCAGCCGCGGGGCGGCGCCGGGACGGCCCGATAGCGCGGACAGGCGACGCAGCATCATCTCGCCGTCGCTCTCGCCGCGCTCGTCCTGAGCGACATTGGGCTGGACGACGACGACGCGCGGGGTCGTGGGGCCGAGGCGGGGTGCCGCGTCGCGGTAGCTGAACCCTTGCGCGATCAGTAGCGCCGTCACGACGCCACCGGCCGCCACCAGACGCGGCCGCCGCGGCAGCACTAGCACCGCGCCTGCCAGCGCAATCGTCAGTCCCGACAGGCCATAGGTGCCGACCCAGCGCGCCAGCGCCGCGACGGGCTGCACCGGCACCCACATGACGCCGAGCGGGTCCCAGGCATAGCCGGTGAAGACCCAGCTGCGCATCCACTCGGTCGCGATCCACGCCGCGGCGAACAGCATCACCCAGGCGAAATCGATGCGCTTTGCGCGAAATCGCCAGGCGATCCCCGCCGCGATCATCGGATAGACCGCGAGATACAGCGCGAGCGCGAGCGGGGCGACGTAGCCGAGCACCGGCGGCATCTTGTCCTGGAAATCGAACGAGTGCTGAAACCAATTGTCGTTGATCGTGAAGTGACCGACCCCGAATACCCAGCCGCGCCATAGCGCTGCCTTCCACGTCGGCGCCGCGTAAATGAGCCACAACCACGCGGCGAAGCAGGCAAGCGTCAGCACCCACAATTGCAGCGGCGCGAACCCGCACGCGGCCGCCGCACCAAGCAGGAGCGCGGTGAGGGCGGGGCGGCGGGTGATCGATGCGAACAAGTGGGCTTCCTCGGGTCGCCGCGGCTGGCCGGATGGCAGCGGACGGCACGTCGCGGCTGTTTGGGCGAGCGGCCCTCCCCGCACAAGTCCGCAACAAGCAGGTGACGCGCCCGCGGTGGCGCTGTAGCATATCGGCATGACACTCAGGCCGTTTCACCTCGCCTTCCCCGTGCATGACCTCGCCGCCGCGCGTGCCTTCTATGCCGGCGTGCTCGGCTGCGCGGAGGGCCGATCGAGCACGCAATGGATCGATTTCGATCTGATGGGGCACCAGATCGTCGCGCACCTCGACCCCGCCGCGAAGCCGGTGGCGGTCGAGAACGCAGTCGATGGTCACCACGTGCCCGTGCCGCACTTCGGCGTCGTGTTGACCATGCCCGATTGGCAGGCGCTCGCCGATCGCGTCACCGCCGCCGGCGTGCGTTTCGGGATCGAGCCGCACGTGCGCTTCGAGGGGCAGGTCGGCGAGCAGGCGACGATGTTCTTCCGCGATCCGTCCGGCAACGCGCTCGAGTTCAAGGCGTTCGCCGACGACGCCATGTTGTTCGCGACCGAGGAGACGCCGTCATGACCCAGCCGATCGAAGTCGACCTGCCGCACCGGCTGGGCAAGGCCGCAGCGAAGCAGCGGATCGAGAGCGGTTTCGGCAAGCTGGCGGGCTTCATCCCCGGCGGTCACGTCGCCGAGCATCACTGGAGTGGCGATACGCTCAACTTCGTCGCCGAGGGCATGGGACAGCGCGTCGCGGTGCGGCTCGACGTCGGCGAAAGCAACGTCCATGCCTCATTCGAATTACCGGGCTTCCTGGCGCTGTTCGGCGATCAGCTGCGCGCGAAATTGCAGAAAGAGGGGCCGAAGCTGCTCGAGTAGCGAATTACATCCGTAACGGATGATCGCGCAACGAAGGCGTGACCTGCTCGCTTTCGTGCGCGAAGGGACCCTTACCGAATGTATGACGTGACGATCCCGGTGCTCGACGCGCCGGTCGCTGAATCGGCGACGCCGGCGCAAGACGATGCCGCCATGTTGCTGGCGCTCCACCGGAATGTACTTGAGACGATCCGATCGACCATCGAGCGATGCGCGCATCCGGGCTGTCCATCGTGCCACGAAATCGCGGTCGTGCTGGACGATTATCTCAGCGTCTGATCCTGTCGGGCATGGCGACGCCGCCGCGTCATGCCCGCACCACCGCCGCGGCTGCGACCACCGGTGCGGCACCGGCGAACGAAGCGGCAGCGAACCCGACGCTCGAACCAAGCCGATCCACCGCGGCATATTGCGCAGCCTTCGCCAGCGTGACCGTCACCGCGATGAACGCCAGCGCGCGAGCTAGGCGGCGTAATTGAACCGGCATCGGCTGCGCCAGCGCGCCCGCGCCGTGGATCAGCGCGCCGCTGCGATCCGCTGCGGGGCGCTAACGCGCCAGATCGTGTTGCCGACGTCGTCCGCGACCAGCAGCGCGCCGAGCCCGTCGGGCTTGACGTCGACCGGGCGGCCGTGCGCCTCGCCATCGGCGTTGACGAAGCCCGTCATCACGTCGACTGGCTTGGCGCCCTTCACCGGCCATCCCTGCGGCGTGAACGGCACGAACACCACCTTGTAGCCCGATAGCGGCTTGCGGTTCCACGAACCGTGCTCGCCGACGAATACACCCCGTGCGAAGCTGCTGCCGAGCCGCGTCTCGTTGGCGAACGACAGGCCGAGCGCGGCGACGTGCGGGCCGAGCGCATAATCGGGCCGCTTCGAATATTGCTGCAATTGCGGGTTCTTCGGCTCGACGCGCGTATCGGGATAGCCGCCCCAGTAATACCACGGCCAGCCGAAGTGATCGCCGAACTCGACCGCGGTCAGATAGTCGGGCGCGAGGTCGGAGCCGAGCATGTCGCGTTCGTTGACGACCGTCCACAACGCGCGGGTGTCGGGATTGAGCGCCATGCCGTTCGCGTTGCGCAGACCCGCCGCGTAGACGCGGAAGGTCTTCTCCTTCGGATAGACCTGGAGGATGGCGGCGCGATTGTGCTCCTTGTCGAGTCCGTTTTCGGCGATGTTCGACGACGATCCGACCGAGAGGTAGAGCGTACGCCCATCCTCCGACGGGATCACGTTGCGCGCCCAGTGATTGCCGCCGCCGGGATAGCGCACGACGACCTCGGGCTTCGCGGTGATCTTCGTCTCGCCCGTCGTGTAGGGGACGCGGACGAGCGAATCGGTGTTGGCGATGTAGAGCGCGCCGTCGAACAGCGTCATGCCCGATGGCGAGTTGAGCCCGGTCATGAACGCGGTCTTCACCTCCGCCACGCCGTCGCCGTTGGCATCGCGCAGCAGGGTGATACGGTTGGCCGAGGGAACGCCCGCACCGACCCGGCCGAGCAGCTTCTTCATCACCCAGCCCTGGATGCCGCCGCCCTCGCGCGGCGGAGAGTTGGTCTCCGCGACCAGTACGTCACCGTTGGGCAGGCGATAGAGCCAGCGCGGATGCGCGAGCCCGGTCGCGAACGGCTGGACGGTCAGGCCGGCGGCGACCGTCGGATGCTCGCCGTTCTTCCACCCGATCGGATCAGCGGTGCCGACCGTCGGGATCACCTGCTCGCGCGGTGCGGTGATGTCGGGGCGTCCGCCCGCGACGGCATTCACGTCGAGCCGCGCCTTGTCGGGCCAGGCGAGGTACGTGAAGATGCCAACGGCGACGAGGGCGATCAGGCCAAAAATGGCGAGCACGTGCTTGAGCATGATCGTTATGTAGGCGCGTTCATCGCGCGATGCATCAGGCTTGTGCAGGTCCCCGCACCGTCAGTGTGGTGGGGAAGGTGGACCGCCGGCATGGGGGGCATACCGGCGGCCCCCGGCGGTTCGGCGCATCCGGGTGCGACCCGAAGGGCTTCTTCCACCGGTCCGAAGGGAAGGGGGCGGGGCGCGCCAAGCGCATACCGCCCCCCGCCGAGCTCAGGTCCGCTCCGCTACCGGGCAGTGCCCGGCAGCGCAAGCATCACGCGTCGAGCAGATCGTAGCGATCAGCGTTCATGACCTTGTTCCACGCCGCGACGAAGTCGCTGACGAAGCGGTCACCCGCGTCGTTCATCGCATAAACCTCGGCCACCGCACGCAATTGCGAGTTGGAGCCGAAGATCAGGTCGGTCCGCGACGCGGTCCAGCGATGCTCGTGGGTCAGGCGGTCGGTGCCGACATGTTCCTGATCGCTCTTCTCATCGACCTGCTTCCACGCCGTCTTCATGTCGAGCAGGTTGACGAAGAAGTCGTTGGTCAACTGACCCGGACGATCGGTGAACACGCCGTGCTGCTTCGCGTTCGAGTGGTTGCCACCCAGCACGCGCAGGCCGCCGATCAGCACCGTCATCTCGGGCGTCGACAGCCCGAGCAGCTGCGCTTTGTCGACCATCAGCTCCTCGGTCGGCACGGTGAAACGCACCTGGAGGTAATTGCGGAACGCATCGGCCTTGGGCTCGAGCACGTCGAAGCTCGCCGCATCGGTCTGCTCCTCCAGCGCGTCGGTGCGGCCCGGGGTGAACGGCACCTCGATCGCCTTGCCCGCTGCCTTCGCCGCGGCCTCGATCCCGACGTTGCCGCCGAGCACGATCAGGTCCGCGATCGACACCTTCTTGTCACCCTTGCCGTCGAACTCGGCCTTCAGCCCCTCGTAGACCGAGAGGACGCGCGCGAGTTGTTCGGGCTCGTTGACGTCCCAGTTTTTCTGCGGCGCGAAGCGGATGCGCGCCCCATTGGCGCCGCCGCGGTGGTCCGACTTGCGATAGGTCGAGGCGGACGCCCAGGCGGTGGTGACCAGCTCGCTGATCTCCAGCCCCGAATTGGCGATCGCCTGCTTGAGCGAGGCGACGTCCGACTGGTCGATCTGCGGATAATCGGCCTTGGGGATCGGGTCCTGCCAGATCAGATCCTCCGACGGCACTTCCGGGCCGATGTAGCGCTGCTTGGGGCCCATATCGCGGTGGGTCAGCTTGAACCACGCGCGCGCCCAGGCATCGGCGAAGTACGCCGGATCGGCGCGGAACTTCTCCATCACCGCGCGGTAGGCGGGGTCCTCGCGCAGCGCCATGTCGGCCGAGGTCATCATCGTCGGGACCTTCTTGCCCTCGACGTGCGCCGACGGGGCGAGCGTCTCCTCGGGATCGCCGACCGGATGGTACTGGTTCGCACCCGCCGGGCTCTTCGTCAGCTCATACTCGTGGTCGAGCAGCATGTCGAAATACGTCATGTCCCACGTGATCGGCGTCGGGGTCCACGCGCCCTCGATGCCCGAGGTGATCGTGTCGTCGCCCATGCCGGTGCCGTGCGTGCTGGTCCACCCCAGGCCCTGCGCCGCAATGTCCGAGCCTTCCGGCTCGCGGCCGACCTTCGACGAATCGCCGTTGCCGTGCGCCTTGCCGAACGTGTGCCCGCCGGCGGTCAGCGCGGCGGTTTCCTCGTCGTTCATGCCCATGCGCGCGAACGTCTCGCGCATGTCACGCGCCGAGCCCATCGGATTGGGCTTGCCGCCCGGACCTTCGGGGTTGACGTAGATCAGGCCGTGCTGGATCGCCGCGAGCGGGCTCTCAAGCGCCAACCCGGCTTCCTCGTCGATGCGGGTCTGGCCAAGCCACTCTTCCTCGGTGCCCCAGTAAATGTCCTTGAGCGGCTCGAACACGTCCTCGCGCCCGCCCGAGAAGCCAAAGGTCGGCCCGCCCATCGATTCAATCGCGACGTTGCCGGTCAGGATGAACAGATCGGCCCAGCTCAGCGCGCGGCCATACTTCTGCTTGATCGGCCACAACAGGCGACGCGCCTTGTCGAGGTTGCCGTTGTCCGGCCACGAGTTGAGCGGAGCGAACCGCTGCGCGCCCGACGACGAACCGCCGCGACCGTCGCCGGTGCGATAGGTGCCGGCCGAGTGCCACGCCATGCGGATGAAAAAGGGGCCGTAGTGACCATAGTCAGCCGGCCACCACGGCTGGCTGTCGGTCATCAGCGCCTTCAGATCTTCCTTCACCGCGGCATAGTCGAGCGTCTTGAACGCTTCACGGTAATCGAACTCGGCGCCCATCGGGTTGGCGGGCTGGCCGTCGGTCTGCAGGATCTCGAGCGGCAGCGTGTCGGGCCACCAGTCGCGCGCGGTGCGACCCAGCAGCGAGCGCATCGCGGCGGGCTGCTTGTTCGGATCGTTGATCGGGCTGCCTTCGGTAATCGCGTCCATCAGTATCGGCTCCTCGTCGGCGCGTTGCGGCCGCCTGCCCCCCGCGAATACGCGAAGGAAGCTGCGGCTCGTGATAATGGGTGTGTGTGTCTAGCGCGTGACCGGTAATCGGTGAAACGCTAAATCACACGTGTATTGATCGCCGTGTTCGATCAATCATCGTCGCTGTCGGGTGGCGTGACCGGCGGGTGGAGCCGGACGCGATTGACGCGGCGCTCGTCGGCATCGATCACCTCGATGCGCCAGCCGCTCGGATGGTCGAGGCAGTCGCCCACCACCGGCACGTGGCCGGCGAGCACCGCGGTCAGCCCGCCGATCGTGTCGACGTCGTTCTCGACCTCGGCGAGGCGGGGGTCGATCGCCTCGGCGACGTCCTCCAATTCGACGCGCGCGTCGGCTTCCCACGCGCCGCCATCGATCGGTACGAGCAGGCGCGCGGGCGCCTCGTCATGTTCGTCCTCGATCTCGCCGACAATCTCCTCGATCAGGTCCTCGATCGTGACGAGCCCTTCGGTACCCGAATATTCGTCGAGCACCACCGCCAGATGGACGCGCGTCTGGCGCATGTCGGCGAGCAGGTCGAGCGCACCGCGCGACATCGGGACGTAGAGCGGCTGGCGGATCAATGCGGCGATGTCCGCGGGCTTCTCCGCGCTGCGCGCGAGGATGTTGAACACGTCCTTGATGTGGACCATGCCGATGATCGTATCGAGATTGCCGCGGTAGACGGGCAGGCGGCTGACGCCGGCTTCGGCGAACACCTGCACCAGATGATCGAAGGTGGTGCGCTCCTCGACCGCGATGATGTCCGCGCGGGGGACGCCGACGTCGCCCGCGTCGCGCTCGCCGAAATGGAGCAGGTTGCGCACCATCTGCCGCTCGAGCGGGGTCAGGTCACCCTTGGCGTCGGGGGAGGGATCGCCCTCGTGCCGGTCGATCACCTCTTCGAGCTGGTCGCGCAGCGTTTCCTCGCGCTGTTCGCCGAAGATCAGGTTGCGCAGACCGCTCCAGATATTCTGTTCATTGGGGTCGCCGCCGTGCGCGGCGCTACTTCGGTCCTCGGCCATAGTGGCTGCGTCATTCCTCTCGGATCAGATACGGGTCGGCGATGCCGAGTTGGGAGAGCGCCGCGCGTTCGATTTCCTCCATCGCGTCCCCCTCTTCGTCGGTGCCGTGGTCGTAGCCTAGCAGATGAAGCGTCCCGTGCACCACCAGGTGCGACAGGTGATGCGCGACCGGGATACCACGCTCGGCCGCCTCGGCGACGCAGACACCGTGCGCGAGCACGATGTCGCCGAGCAGCACCTCGCCGTCGTCGCTGTTCTGCGTGACGGTATCGATCAGGTCGGGCTGGACCATCGGGAAGGACAGCACGTTGGTCGGCTTGTCTTTGCCCCGGTACTGCTTGTTGAGCGCGTGGACCTCGTCGTCGCTGGTCAGCCGGACGCTGACCTCGACGTGCGCCGGGGTGGTCAGCAGTTCGCCGTGCGGCGTCCGGCCCACCGCCGCGCGGGCGGCGGCGAGGATGAGCGCGTCCCAGTCGGTTCGCTCATCCCACGGTTCCTCGCGCGTCAGCTCGACGTGGATCACGCCTCGACCCCTTCATACGCCTCGACGATGCGCCCGACGATCGGGTGGCGCACGACGTCGGCGGCGGTGAAGCGGCACAGCGAGATCCCCTCGACCCCGTCCAGCCGCTGCGTCGCGTCGGCCAGCCCGCTGGCGCGGACGCCGCCGGGGAGATCGGTCTGGTTGGGGTCGCCGCAGATCACCATGCGGCTGTTCTGACCGAAGCGGGTCAGGAACATCTTCATCTGCGCGGGCGTCGTGTTCTGCGCCTCGTCGAGGATCACGAACGCATCGGCGAGCGTGCGCCCGCGCATGAACGCGATCGGCGCAATCTCGATCTCTCCGCTCGCGATCCGGCGCTCGACCTGCTCGGCGGGTAGGCAGTCGTAGAGCGCGTCATACAGCGGGCGGAGATAGGGATCGACCTTCTCCTTCATGTCGCCGGGCAGGAAGCCGAGCCGCTCGCCCGCCTCGACCGCGGGGCGCGACAGGATCAGCCGCTGGACGCTGCCCGTGATGAGCTGCGCCACCGCCTGCGCGACCGCGATATAGGTCTTGCCGGTGCCCGCGGGACCGAGCGCGAAGATCATGTCGTGGGTGGTCAGCTCACGCATGTAATGCGCCTGCGCCGCGGTGCGCGGCACGATCGTCTTCTTGCGCGTGCGGATCATCACCGATGGCGCGCCGGGACCCGCGTCGGCGCGGATGATCCCGGTCAGCACCGGCTCCGCCGCCATCGCGATAGACGCGTCGACGAGGCCGGTGTCGACCTCCTCGCCGCGTTGCAGCCGCTGGTAGAGGTCGTTCAGCACGTCACGTGCGAGCGCCACCTGTTCGGCGGTCCCCTCCAGCCCGACGCGATTGCCGCGCGCGGTGATGTAGACCCCCAGCCGGTTTTCCAGCGCGACCAGATGCTGATCGTATTGGCCGAACAACTGCACCAGCAATTGCGGCTTGTCGAACAGGAGTTCGACGCGGGCACGTTCCCCCGTCTGAGCGGGAGCAGGCTTGCGACTCATGCGGTCCTTTCGTTGCACGCCCCAAGGTGCGCACTCGCGGGCGCGCGCGCAACCGCCGCGTGCACCGCCGCGATCAGGAAATCGTCGCCGCGCGCGTTCAGGCCGCCACCGCGACGCGTGCTTCGCCCGCCAGCGAGTTGGGCCCGGCCTGCGTCAGCGTGACCTCGACCACGTCGCCGATCGCGTAATCGCCGATCAGGTGCACCGATTGCAGCCACGGCGACTTGCCGAGCCACTGCCCCGGCAGCTTGCCGCGCCGCTCGACCAGCACGCTGCACGTCCGCCCCAGCGTCCGCGCGTTGAACGCCGCCTGATCGCGATTGAGCGCGGCCTGCAGGCGTTGCAGGCGATCGTCCATCACCTCGGGTGCGATCTGATCGGCCATGTCGGCGGCGGGCGTGCCGGGGCGGGGGCTGTACTTGAACGAATATGCCTGCGCGTAACCGACCGCGTCGACGAGGCTCAGCGTCTCGGCGAACTCGGCCTCGCTCTCGCCGGGGAAGCCGACGATGAAATCGCCCGACAGCGCGATGTCGGGGCGGGCGTCGCGGATACGGTCAAGCAGCCGCAGGTAGCTGTCGCGCGTGTGACTGCGGTTCATCGCCTTCAGCACGCGGTCCGCGCCCGCCTGCACCGGCAGGTGGAGGAACGGCATCAGCGATTCGACGTCGCGGTGCGCGTCGATCAGTCCCTGGCGCATGTCGTTCGGATGGCTGGTCGTGTAGCGGATGCGTGACAACGCCGGGATTCGGTCCATCGCGCGGATCAGGTCGTGCAGCCCCCGGCCGTCCGCGTCTTCCCACGCGTTGACGTTCTGCCCCAGCAACGTGATCTCGCGCGCGCCGGCGTCGACCAGCGCCTTTGCTTCGTCGAGCACCTGCGCGAACGACCGGCTGACCTCCGCGCCGCGCGTGTAGGGGACGACGCAATAGGTACAGAATTTGTCGCACCCCTCCTGCACGGTTAGGAACGCGCTCGGCCCAACCTTGCGACGCGCGGGCAGCGCGCCGAACTTCGAGGCGAGCGGCATGTCCGTGTCGAGCGCGGCATTGCCCGATGCCGCGTCGGCGACGAGGCGCGGGAGGTTGTGGTACGCTTGCGGTCCGACTACCACGTCGACCTTGGCGCGGCGAACGATCTCGGCGCCCTCTGCCTGCGCGACGCAGCCCGCCACCGCGATCATTGGCGCGCGCCCGTCCTTGCCGGCGTGCTTCCTGATCCGGCCAATGTCCGAATAGACCTTCTCGGTCGCCTTCTCGCGGATGTGGCAGGTGTTGAGCACGACGAGGTCGGCGGCATTGGCGTCGTCGGTCGCGGTCAGGCCATCGGCGGCCATCAACTCGGCCATCCGCTCGCCGTCGTAGACGTTCATCTGACAACCGAACGACTTGACGTGAAAAGTTTTCGGGGGCGATTTCATGCGCGTGCCCTTAGGCGAAAGCGTGCGGAACCGCTACTGCCGGGCGGCGTCAATCCGCGCGCGCGCCTCGGCCGCGATCGTCTTGCGGTCGCCGGCGGGCGCGAACGGCTCGAGGAAGTGCAGCGTCGCGGTGAACCGTCCCGGCCGCGCGAGCACGCGGCGTGCATGATTGATCCCCGGCTCGTCGCCGACCCAGGCGAGATCGCGCGTCGCCGCGCCGTAATCGATCCTGACCGGCTGGACCATCAACCCGGCGGGCGCGGGATCGAGCGCGCCGAGCAGCGCCGCCTTGAACGGCAGCAGCGTCACGCCGTCGCCGGTCGTGCCCTCGGGAAAGATCGTGACGGGCCACGGCCGCGCCAGTGCGCTCCGCAACTGCGCCACCTGCGCCGCGACGTTCATCCGATCGCCGCGCGCGACGAAGATCGTGTGATTGAGCGTGCACAGCCAGCCGATCAGTGGCACGCCGAGCAATTCCTCCTTCGCGACGAACGCGGTGCCGTTCGCGCCCGCGAGCAGCAGGATGTCGATCCAGCTCAGATGATTGGCGAGCACCACGACGTCGCGACGCAGCGGCCGCCCGACCACGCGCACCCGCGCGCCGACGATTCGCGCGACGGTGCCGAGGAACCGGCGCGGCCAGGGCGAGGGCGCGCGTACCAGTCGCCACGCGCCGTGAAGCAACAACGCGATCAGCAGCGCGACGACGAGCAGCGCCAGCCGCGCCGCAATTCGTATCGCGGCGATCATGCTAGCGGGGCCCGTGCCGCGCTCAATCCTTGCGGCTGAGGCTGACGCCGTACAATTCCATCCGGTGGTCGACGAGGCGGAAGCCCAGTTTCTCCGCAATCGCCTTTTGCAGCTGCTCGAGCTCGGGGTCGACGAACTCGATCACTTTGCCCGTCTCGACGTCGATCAGGTGATCGTGGTGCGCCTCCGGGCTCGGTTCGTAGCGCGCGCGGCCATCGCCGAAATCGTGGCGGTCGAGGATGCCGGCTTCCTCGAACAGGCGCACCGTCCGGTAGACGGTCGCGATCGAGATGCCGGAGTCGATCTTCGACGCGCGCTCGTACACCTTCTCGACGTCGGGATGGTCGTCGGCTTCGGACAGGACGCGCGCGATGACGCGGCGCTGCTCGGTGATGCGCAGGCCCTTCTGCTGGCAAAGGGCTTCGAGATCGATGTTGCGAGGCATGAGCGCGCTCTTAAAGCCTCGGGCTTGTTGCGAAAAGCGCTAGCGACTCGCAAAAACGCTATATGTCGCGCGCGTAGGTGTGGGCGTCGAACTGCTCGCCTGATTTTGCGCGGTAGTAATCGCGCCGCTCGCCCGCCTTGGCAAAGCCGTGCGCGGTGTAGAGCGCGACCGCCGGATTGTTCGCGCGCACCTCCAGGTGGACGCGCTTGACGCCGCGGCCGCGACATTCCGCCAGCATCGACCGCATCAGTGCGCCCGCGACGCCGCGGCGGCGGCAGGCGGGGTCAACCGCGATCAGCAGCAGTTCCGCCTCGTCCATGATCGCGCGCACCAGCGCGAACCCGACGGTCTCGCCCGCCGATCTGGCGAGGGTCAGCCACACCCCCGGCATCGTCAGGATGCCGACGCATTGCGCGCGCGTCCACGCCTCGCCGTAGCGCGGTTCGAACGCCGCCTGCATGACGCGGTCGACCGCGTCGACATCGCTGACGCGCCCGCTGGCGAGTTCGACCAGATGAAGCTGCGTGCTCACCGTGTCACTCTGGGCGTCGGCACCTTCGCGTCGGGCGCGCGGCCGTAGAGCGGGGCGGGGGGCAATGTGCGATACTCGGGTGGCAGCAGCAGCGCGTTCGCCGCGTCGGGCCACGCGTCCGCGATGGGGAAGTCGGACGCGAGATCCGCCAGCCAGCGCGTCCCGCTACCGATCGCGCGGCGTCCCGCCAGCGCGGCGAGCGCGGCCTCGGGACGGAGCGACTGCACCGTGTCCAGCGCGCGGAAAGGGGCGGCGAACGCCTGCATGAAGACTTCACCGTGCCCGCCTTCGGTCACGACCGCAAGTTCGGGCGCGCGCGCGCCCTCGTCGTCCTTAGCCAACGCCGCGGCGGCGATCAGCGCGAGTGCGCTGTACCCGCGCGCTTCCGCGCCCCAGCCGAGCGCCAGCGCGCGCGCCGCGGCAATCCCGACGCGGATACCGGTGAAGCTGCCCGGACCGACATCGACCAGAATGTCGCCTGCGCGCCCGCCGCCCGGCAGGTCGGCGATCATCGGCAGCAGCCGCTCGGCATGGCCACGCCCGACGACATCGTGCCGGTGCGCGAGCAACGTATCGCCTTCGAACAAGGCGACCGAGCAGGCGGCGGTCGCGGTGTCGATGACGAGCAGGCGTGCAGCGTCGCTCACGTCAGCGGCTCGGTAATGAAGACCAGATGCATCGCGCAGGCTTTCGCCGCCCGCGCAGCTTCATGCAACCGTGTTGAACTTCTCGAACGCCGGGCGCGGGCTGCGATCGAAGATCGAGGCGGGATCGCCGTGACCGATCGTCATGATGAAGTTGGTGCGTACCGCGGGGCTGTCAGCGAAGAACGCCTTGTCGACCGCGCCGCCGTCGAACCCCGACATCGCACCGGTATCGAACCCGAGCGCGCGCGCCGCCAGCAACAGATACGCCCCCTGGAGCGACGAGTTGCGGAACGCCGAGGCCTCGCGCAACTCGCGATTGCCGTCGAACCAGCTCTTCGCATCGGTGTGCGGGAACAGCTCGGGCAGATGCTCGTGGAAATCGGTGTCCATGCCGATGATTACGGTGACCGGCGCGCCCAGCACCTTGGGCTTGTTGGCGTCCGAACAGCAGTCGGCGAGCTTCGCCTTGGCCGCGTCGGACGTGCACCACACCAACCGCGCGGGCAATTGGTTCGCCGAGGTCGGCCCCATCTTCGCCAGCTCCCAGATCGCGCGGCAATCGTCCTCGGTCACTGGCCGGTCGGTATAGCCGTTGTAGCTGCGCGCGGTGCGGAACAGCTGGTCGAGCGCGGCGTCGTTGAGCGGCTGGGACATGGAAACTCCGGATGGGTCAGGGCAGGGGCTTAGGCGACGCGGATCAGACCGCGCGCACCTCGCTCACCTCGGGCACGTAATAGCGCAAGAGTTGCTCGATGCCGTTCTTCAACGTCGCGCTCGACGACGGGCAACCCGCGCACGCGCCCTGCATCCGCAGATACACCTTGCCCTTGTCGAAGCCGCGATAAACGATGTCGCCGCCGTCGTTCGCCACCGCCGGGCGAACGCGCGTGTCGATCAGATCCTTGATCTGCGCGACGATGTCGGCATCGGCGGGATCGTCGGCGAATGCTTCCTCCTCCGGCGGGACCGAGAAACCGGCCGAGGCGGGGCGGAACAACGGCATCTGCGCCGCGAAATGATCCATCAGGATGCCGAGCACGTCGGGCTTCAGCGTCGCCCACGACGTGCCGGGCGCTGCCGTCACCGACACGAAATCGCGCCCGAAGAACACGCCCGTCACGTCGCCGAGGTCGAACAGGGCCTGGGCCAGCGGGCTCGCCTCCGCCTCTTCGGGCGTCGCGAAGTCGCGCGTGCCCGCGTCCATCACGACGCGGCCGGGCAGGAACTTGAGCGTCGCGGGGTTCGGCGTGGTTTCGGTTTCGATCAGCATCGCCGCGATGTGGCCCGACGCGGTGGCCGGATCAAGCGGGTTGCGCGAAAGCGATCGTTTCAGCGCGCGTGCCCGGCCTTCACACGTCCAGCTGCTTCACCGCCGCATTCCACTTGGCGACGTTGTCGCGCGCCTCCTGCACGAACGCGCTGCGCTTGACGAAGCCGAGGAACAGGTCGGCGAACCACTTGCCCGGCTGGCGCAGCGGCCGCTCGAACTGGATCAGCAGCACGACCCGCGTGCTCTCGGTGTCGTTCCACACCTCGTGATCGTAGGTGTCGTCGAACACGAGCGTCTGCCCCTCCGACCAACGCACGACCCGGTCGTCGACGCGCATGCGGACGTCGCCGTCGCGCGGCACGATCAATCCCAGGTGACAGGTGATCAGCCCCTTGCTGACCCCGCGGTGCGCGGGAATGTGCGTGCCCGGTGCGAGGATCGAGAAGAAGGCGGAATTGAGCCCCGGTATCGCCTCGATCACCTGTTTGGTGCGCGGGCAGCGCGCCAGATTGTCGTGGATCGGATAGCCGTATCCCCACAGGAAGAACGACCGCCACTTGTTGACCTCCGCGATCGAGCGGTGGTCGGGCGAGATCGTCGCGAGGCTGGGTGCCGCGTTGCCGACGAGCGCGACCGCGGTCGCCTCGGCACGGATCGCCTGCCAGTGATCGCGCAGCCCTTGCGTCCACGCGAAATCGCGGACGTCGAGGACGGGGTCGTTGGGCACCAGCGACGATCCCGCGATCAAGCGGTCGAAGATACCGCGCAGATGCTTGCCGACGCGGATGATCAGCGGGCGGTTGCGCTCCGCCTGCATCGCTGCGCCCGCGGCGGGCGCGCCGGAGATGACGTTCAGGTTTGAAACGACCGTCGCCGTCGCCGTTGCGACCGTGCTGCGCTGCCACGTGCGGGGTTCGACGACCTTTTCTGCAATCATGGCAACGTCCACTGTTTCGCTCGATCCGCCCCGGTCATGCGCGTGTCCGGGGTCGCAGCGGTCTGCTACGCCGGCAACGCGACGAAATGATGGCATCGGTGCGGCGAAGCGTGAGCGACGGCGCGCGTGCGGGTAAGCATGTGTTTCCCCGCGGCTTATCGCGTGGGCCCGGCACAGTGCGGGCGTTGCGGACACGCGGCGGGGGGCCTACACACGGCGAATATGAGTCTTTCCGCACGCGCGCTGTCGAAGCCGCTCGTCGCCTTTCTCCTCGCCACCGCGCTCGTCCCGGCCGCCGCCGGGCAGCGCGTCGGGAACGGCAAGCCTGCTCCTGCGGTCAAGCCGTCGACGCCCGATGCGACCCCGGTCGACCCCGCCTCGGTGAAGGTCGATACCGCACCGTGGCTGTTCAAGGGATCGGACATCCCGCCCGATCCGGCGTGGTATTTCGGCCGCCTCCCCAACGGGCTCCGCTACGCGGTGCGCAAGAACGGCGTGCCGCCCGGCCAGGTCGCGGTCCGCGTCCGCATCGATGCCGGGTCGCTGTACGAGAAGGACGACGAACAGGGCTTCGCGCACCTGATCGAGCATCTGTCGTTCCGCGGTTCCAAATACGTGCCCGATGGTGAGGCGAAGCGCGTGTGGCAGCGCTTCGGCGCCACCTTCGGCTCGGACTCGAACGCGTCGACCACCCCGACGCAGACGGTCTACAAGCTCGATCTGCCGGGGGCCACGCAGGCGAACCTCGACGAGAGCCTCAAGATCTTCGCCGGCATGATGCAGGAGCCCGCGATCACCGCGCAGGGGCTTGCTGCCGAGCGTCCCGCGGTGCTCGCCGAACAGCGCGAGGCGCCGGGGCCGCAGGTCCGCTACGGCGACGCGCTGCGCCAGACCTTCTTCACGGGCCAACCGCTCGCCGACCGCTCGCCGATCGGGACGATCAAGACGCTGGAGGCGGCGACCCCGGCGGCGGTGCAGGCGTTCCATGACCGCTGGTATCGGCCGGAGAACACCGTCGTGATCTTGTCGGGCGACATCGACCCCGCGACCGCCGCGACGCTGATCGTCAAGAATTTCGCGAGCTGGACCGGCCACGGCCCGTCGGTGCCCGCGCCCGATTTCGGCAAGCCCGATCCCAAGGCCGCGCCGACCAAAACCGTGGTCGAACCGTCACTCCCCCCGATCGTCGCGACCGCGGTGCTGCGCCCGTGGGAATACCGCGACGACACGATCATCTTCAACCAGAAGCGGCTGGTCGATTTCGTCGCGCTGCGCGTCATCAACCGCCGGCTGGAAACGCGCGCGCGCGCCGGCGGCAGCTTCCTGCAAGCCTCGGTCAGCCTCGACGACGTGTCGCGTTCGGCGAACGGCACCTTCACCAACATCGTCCCGCTGGGCGATGACTGGGAAGCGGCGCTGAAAGACGTGCGCGCGGTGATCGCCGACGCGATGGCGACCGCGCCGACGCAAGCCGAGGTCGACCGCGAGCTGACCGAGTTCGACGCCGCGATGAAGAACGACGTCGCCACGTCGCGCGTCGAGGCGGGATCGAAACAGGCCGACGACATGGTCGGCGCGCTCGACATCCGTGAAACGGTCGCGGGGCCGGAGACGTCGTACAAGATCCTGCAGGACGCGCGCGCCAAAGGGTTCTTCACCCCCGCGGCGATGCTCGAATCGACCAATCGCCTGTTCAAGGGCGACGTGACCCGCGCGCTGCTTAACACGCGCACGCCCGACGCGGGCGCCGCTGCCAAGCTCGCCGCCGCGTTGAAGGCCGACGTGTCGAAGCTCGCGGGCAAGCGCAGCCAGCAGGCTGCGGTCGATTTCTCGAAGGTGCCCAAGCTCGGCGCTCCGGGGAAGGTGACCGCGCGCGCCACCGTCTCCGCCGATCCGGGGATCGAGCAGGTCACCTTCTCGAACGGCGTCCGCGCCTTGCTGTATCCGAACACGTCGGAGACGGGCCGCGTCTACGTCCGCGTGCGTTTCGGACGCGGCAATCTCGCGCTGCCGGGTGACAAGCCGACCGTCGCCTGGGCGGGCGACAACGCGCTGGTGGCGAGCGGGATCGGCAGGCTGCGGCAGGGCGATCTCGACCAGCTCACCGCCGGCCGCCGCATGGGGCTCGATTTCGATATCGGCGACGACGCGTTCACCTTCAGCGCGATCACGACGCCGGGCGATTATGCCGACAATCTGACGTTGATGGCCGCGAAGCTCGCCGCACCGGGCTGGGACCCGCAACCGGTTGCACGCGCGCGCGCCGCCGCGCTCGCGGGCTATGCCGGGCTGTCGTCATCGCCCGACGGCGTACTGTCGCGCGATCTCGAGCGGCTGCTGCGCGACGGCGACCCGCGCTGGGGCACGCCGACGCTCGCGCAGATCGAGGCGCTGAACGCGGCCGACTTCCGCCGCCTGTTCGAACCGCTGCTCGCGACCGGTCCGATCGAGGTTGACGTGTTCGGCGACGTGAAGGCGGACGAGGCGATCGCCGCGATCGCCAAGAGCTTCGGCGCGCTCAAGCCTCGTACCCCCGCACCGGTGAACGCCGCACCCATCCGCTTCCCCGCGCACAACACGACGCCGGTGCTGCTCACCCACGACGGCGCCGACACGCAGGCGGCGGCGGTGATCGCCTGGCCGACCGGCGGCGGCTCGGCCGACCACGCCGAGGCGCGCCGTCTCGACGTGCTTGCCGCGGTCTTCTCCGATCGCCTGTTCGAACGGCTTCGCTCGATCGCGGGCGCGAGCTATTCGCCCAGCGCGCAGAGCCAGTGGCCGACCGGGC
This sequence comes from Sphingomonas citricola, assembly GCF_019429535.1. Classification (GTDB taxonomy): domain Bacteria; phylum Pseudomonadota; class Alphaproteobacteria; order Sphingomonadales; family Sphingomonadaceae; genus Sphingomonas; species Sphingomonas citricola. The sequence continues at coordinate 733,611 of NZ_JAHXZM010000001.1, forward strand.
TTCCCGGTGGCGGACGGCTCGTCGCGCTGGGACAGGTCGCACCCGACCGCGTGCCCTTATTCTTCCAGCTCTCGCGCCAGATCGCAGCCGAGCTCGTGTCGACCCCGATCGGTCCCGACGAGCTCAAGCGCACGATCGTCCCGATGCTGCAGTATATGTCGCGCGCGTCGTCGGGGAACCAGTTCTGGCTGATGCAGATGCAGGGCGGCAGCTACGATCCCAAACGGCTCGAGGCGACGCAGAGCATCGTCACCGACATGACGAGCATCACCCCCGAACTGCTACAGGCGACCGCCGCCAAATACCTGCGCCCGGAAAAAGACTGGACGCTCGCGGTCATGCCGAAGGCGGCGACGGCTCCCGCTGCGGCTAACGGCGCGAAATAACAGGAGGCGGGTCGCGCCTATCGATGAGAGCGCGCCGACAAAGCGGGCGAGGCAACGGCCTCGCCATGTCTCAGCCCCGGTTCAACTCTTGTACAATCCCTCCAGCCGTTCGCCGTAGATCTGGCGCAGCACGTGGCGGCGGATCTTCAGGCTCGGGGTCAGCTGCTCGTTCTCGATCGTGAACGGCTCGTCCGCGATTACCCAGCGGCGGACGCGTTCGATCACCGACAGATCGCGGTTGGTGCGGTCGACTGCCTTTTGCAGCGCGGCGCGGTAATCCTGGTTGTCGATCAGGCCCTTGTACCCGCCCGACACGCCGTTGGCGCGCGCCCAGTCCTGCGTCCATTCGGCATCGGGCACCAGCACCGCGACCATGTGCGGCTTGCGGTCGCCCGTGATCATCGCCTGCGCGATCTCGGGCTGGAGCGTCAGCATCCCCTCGACCTTGGCGGGGGCGACATTGTCGCCCTTGTCGTTGATGATCAGGTCTTTCTTGCGGTCGGTGATGCGGATGCGGCCGGCGGCGTCGATCTCGCCGATGTCGCCGGTGTGTAGCCAGCCGTCGTGGAGCACGCGCGCGGTCTCCGCCGGGTTGCGCCAATAACCGTGCATCACGAGTTCGCCCTTGACGAGGATCTCGCCGTCCTCCGCGATCCGCACCTCGGTCGCGTCTAGCGCGGGGCCGACCCCGTCCATCGTCACGCCCGCCGACGGCCGGTTGCACGAGATCACCGGCGCCGCTTCGGTCTGGCCGTAGCCTTGCAGGAAGGTGAGGCCGAGCGACTGGAAGAACACGCCGACCTCGGGCGTCAGCGGCGCGCCGCCCGAGATCATCGCCTTGATCCGGCCGCCGAATTTCTTCGCGATCTTGGGCTTGAACAATGCGTCGACCAGCAGCGCCTTGGGCCGGTCGGCGAGGCGCAGCGTGCCCGCGTACCGCTTGGCACCGATATCGAGCGCGGCGGCGAGCAGCCGTGCGGACATGCCGCCCTGTTTCTCGATCGCCTTCGAGATCCGCGTGCGGAGCACCTCGAACAGCCGCGGCACGACGAACATGATCGTCGGGCGCACCTCCTCGATGTTCGCCGCGAGCTTCTCGATCCCCTCGGCATAATAGATCTGCCCGCCCATCCCGATCGGGAAATGCTGCCCGCCGGTGTGCTCGTACGCGTGGCTGAGCGGAAGGAACGACAGGAACACCTCGTCACCCCAGCCGAAATCCTCCGCGACGACCGCCGAGCAGCCCGCGACATTGTGCAGGATCGCGCCGTGGTGCTGCATCACCCCGCGCGGCGCCCCGCCGGTGCCGGAGGTGTAGATGATGCAGGCGAGGTCCTCGCGCGCGAAATCCGCCTTGGTGCGCGCGTCCTCGATCGTGGCCGGGTGTGTGTCGATCAGCGTCTGCCAGTCGTAGACGTCGAACGGCGTCTGCCCCAGCCGGACGGGGTCGATCCCGATCAGGATCTGCGGCTGGATCGAGCGCAGGATCGCGGGCATCAGCGTCTTGGCGAGCTTGTCGGTCGAGACGATCACCGCCTTCGCGCCCGAATTCTCGATTATGTGGGTGTGATCGCGCTCGGTGTTGGTGGTGTAGGTCGGCACCGTCACCGCGCCCGCCGCCATGATCGCGAGGTCGGACAGGCACCATTCGGGTCGGTTCTCGCTCACCAGCATGACGCGGTCGCCGCGCTCCACCCCGATCGCGGTCAGGGCCGCGGCGAGGCGCGCGACCTTTTCCGCCGCCGCGCGCCACGTGATCGCGGTCCAGGCACCGTCGCGCTTTGCCCAAAGGAACGGCGCGTCGCCCTTCTCGGCCGCGCGGGTGAAGAACATCGCGACCAGATTGGGGAAATGCTCAAGCCTGCGTGTCACCGATCATCCTCCCATGCGCGGCCCCCTGCGCCGCATCACCGCCTCGCTCTAGGGGTAGGTGCCCGGCGACGCTAGTGTGCCGGGGGACCGGCAGCGGCGATCGGGGGTTCGGCCTTCGCCGGGAACGCGGCGGCGGTCGTGCGACGCTCACCCCGACACCCGCCGTGGACGCGTCGATCCGCGGACGTTATCGCCGACCCATGCGCTCCCGTCTGCTCGCCGCCGCCACGTTCCTTCTCGCGTCGTGCGCGCCGCTGCCGCCAGGCGTCCAGCGCGCCGCGCCCGATACGATCGCGGCACCGCGCACGCCCGGTTTCGTCGTCGCGGCCAATCCGCTCGCGGTCGATGCCGGGATGGCGGTGCTGCGGCGCGGCGGCAGCGCGGTCGACGCCGCGATCGCGGTGCAGGCGATGCTGTCGCTGGTCGAGCCGCAGAGTTCGGGGATCGGCGGCGGCGCGTTCATGACCTATTACGACGCGGGTTTGCGCGACGTGACGGTGTACGATGGCCGCGAGGTCGCGCCCGCGGGCGCCACGCCCGACATGTTCCTCGACCCCGCGACCGGACAGCCGCTGCCGTTCGCGCAGGCCGTCCTGTCGGGGCGTGCAACCGGGGTGCCGGGTGCGGTCGCGATGCTCGCCGAGGCGCATCGCCGCCACGGTGCGCTCGCGTGGAACGTCCTGTTCGACGACGCGCAGCGGACCGCGCGCGACGGCTTCGTCGTCTCGCCGCGGCTCGCGCACATGCTGCAAGGCAGCTATGCCGAACTGTCCGCGCCCGACGTGCAGCATTATTTCGCGCGCGCGGGCGGGGGGCTGCTCCAGGCGGGTGACCGCTTGCGCAATCCCGCCTACGCCGACTTCCTGACCCGCCTCGCCGCGCAGGGACCCGCCGCGCTCTACCGTGGCGAAACCGCGCGCCGGATCGTCGCGCGCGTGCGGGCGGCGCCTTTACCCGGCAGCCTGAGCGAAGCCGATCTCGCCGCCTACGCGCCCGTCGCGCGCGCGCCGGTGTGCGGCGCGTGGCGGGTGTACCGCGTCTGCGCGGCGCCGCCGCCCGCGAGCGGGGTCGGGCTGATCGAGCTGCTCGGCCTGCTCGAGCGTACCGACATCGCGAAGCGCGCGCCGAACGATCCGCAAGGATGGTACCTCTTCGCCGAGGCGAGCCGGCTGATGTACGCCGATCGCGACCGCTACGTCGCCGACCCCGCATTCGTGCGGGTACCCGTCGCGGGGATGATCGAGCCCGCTTATCTCGACGCGCGCGCGCGATTGATCGGTCCGCGCGCCGGCCCCGCACCGGTGGCGGGCACGCCGCGCGGTGCGCCGGCGGCGGCGCCCGACGCGACGCGCGAGCCCGCCGGCACCTCGCACTTCATCGTCGGCGATGGGGCGGGCAACGTCGTGTCGATGACGACGACCGTCGAATCGATCTTCGGCTCGGGGCGGATGGTCGACGGCTTCTTTCTCAACAATCAGATGACCGATTTCTCGTTCGCGCCGCGCAACGTGGACGGTCGCGTCGCGGTCAACGCGGTCGCGCCGGGGAAGCGCCCGCGCTCGTCGATGACGCCGCTCGTCCTGCTCGACCGCGAGGGCCGCTTCGCCGGCGCGATCGGATCGGCGGGCGGCAACGCGATCCTCGCCTATGTCGCCAAGTCGCTCGTCGCCGCGGTCGACTGGAACCTGCCGACGCAGCAGGCGCTCGCGCAGCCCAATCTCGTCGCGCGCGGGGACGCGTTCCAGGGCGAAGTGACCAAATTCTCGCCGCCGGTGCTCGCCGGCCTCGCCGCGCGCGGCGTCGCGCTCAAGCCGGGGCAGGGCGAGGATTCGGGCGTCCACGCGATGATTGTGCGCGCGGGCAATCGCTACGACGGCGGCTACGATCCGCGCCGCGAGGGCAAGGTGGTGGTCGAGGCAGTGCCTGCGCCGCGGATCAGGGGGTCAGTCGCCCGCCCCGACCGCACCCGCCCCGACCGCGTCCGCGACACACGCGAACCCGTCGCGGCGCAGTAACACGTCGAGTTGACGCAGGATGCGCGCGGGCAAGCCGGGCCCGCCGTAGACCATCGCCGAGTAGAGCTGCACCAAACTCGCGCCCAGGCGGATGCGCGCATAGGCTTCCGCACCCGTGTCGATGCCGCCCACCGCGATCAGCGGCAGTTCTGCACCCGTCGCGCGGCGGAAATCGCGCAATCGTTTGCGCGCCAGCGCACGCAGCGGCGCGCCCGACAGCCCGCCCGTCTCGCCCTTGTGGCGCGAGACGAGCGCGGGCCGCGACACGGTGGTGTTCCCCATGATCAGCGCATCGACCCCGCCCTCGATCGCCGCGCGCGCGACGTCGTCGATCTGCGCCGGGGTCAGGTCGGGTGCGACCTTCAGGAACAGCGGCGTCGCCCCCTTCGCTGCGCCCGCGGCCGCGAGCAGGTCGCGCAGCGCCGCGCCTTCTTGAAGGTCGCGCAGCCCCGGCGTGTTGGGGGAACTGATGTTGATAGTGACGTAATCGGCGACGCGCGCCGCCGCGGTCACCCCGGTCACGTAATCCGCGACGCGGTCGGCCGCATCCTTGTTTGCGCCGACGTTGATGCCCAGTACGCCGCCGCGCTTCGCCGCCGCCGCGCGCGCGATGCCCGCTGCCTGTCCGCCGTTGTTGAACCCGAAGCGATTGATGACGCCGCCGTCCTCCTCCAGCCGGAACAGCCGCGGCTTCGCATTGCCCGGCTGCGGCAGCGGGGTAAGCGTGCCGACCTCGACCGCGCCGAACCCGAGCGCGAACCAGCCCGGGATCGCGCGCGCGTCCTTGTCGACCCCCGCGGCGAGGCCGAGCGGGTTGGCGAAGGTCAACCCCGCGACCCGTGTTTCCAGCCGGGGCACGCGCGGCCGCATCGGTGCACCGGTCGCGCCCCAGGCGGACAGCAGTCGCACCGCGGCCACATGGGCTCGTTCGGCGTCGAGCAGGCGGAGCAGGCGCATCGTATCGGGCATGGCGCGCTTCTTCGCCGATCACGCCCGCGCGATCAAACCGGCATTTCGCCGCGCGATCTGTAAGGAACGACCGCACAGGCGTTGCTTCCGTCCAATACTTCCGCTCGCGACCGTGCTCAAAGGGGGCTGCGACCCGAAGGGCTTCGTTCCGCGACGCCCTTGCACTCAGGCCCGGCACTCCCGCCGGGCTTTTTTTCGTCGACGCGCGGTCGATCACGGTCATCGAGCTTTTCGCACCGCAGCATCGGCTTGATTTTCGTTCACCCGCGCGCCATCTGCCAATCGGAACAATCCGCTCCGATTTGAGAATTATTCGCAACATGCGCCTGTCATCACTCACCGATTACGCCGTCGTGCTGCTCACCGCAGCTGCGCGTCATTGCGGTGGTGTGGCGCGATTGAACGCGACGCTCTTGTCGGAGGAGACTGGCGTGCCGCTGCCGACCGCGCAGAAGCTCGTCAGTCGCCTGTCCGCTGCAGGGTTGATCGACAGCGTGCGCGGCACCGGCGGCGGCTTCCGGCTGGCACGGCCGCCGTCCGCGATCACGATCGCCGACGTGGTCGAGGCGGTCGAGGGGCCGATCGTCATGACCGCCTGCGTCGACGCGGGCGACCACGATTGCAACCTCTCCGGCGCGTGTCGCGTCAAGCCGCACTGGAACGCGGTCAACGAAGCGGTGCGCGGCGCACTCGCGGGCGTCACGCTCGCGCAACTCGCGGTCGAGCCCGCTCCCCCAACTCCCACGAAGGTGCTGGCATAATGGCCACCAAGAACGCCGAAGCCTATGCGGCCGTCTCCAAGACGTACGAGTGGGGCTTTTCCTCCGACATCGAGCAGGACTTCGCGCCCAAGGGGCTGAGCGAGGACACCGTCCGCTACATCTCCGCCAAGAAGGGCGAGCCCGAGTGGATGCTTGACTGGCGGCTGAAGGCGTATGCGCGCTGGCTCGAGATGGAGGCACCCGACTGGTCGAAGCTCAACATCGCGCCGATCGACTATCAGGACGCTTATTATTACGCCGAGCCCAAGGCGAAGCCCAAGCTCGGTTCGCTCGACGAAGTCGACCCCGAGATCCTGCGCGTTTATGAGAAGCTTGGCATTCCGATCGCCGAGCAGAAGATGCTCGCGGGCGTCGAGGAGCGTGACGAGAACGGCGAGCCCAAGCGCCGCGTCGCGGTCGACGCGGTGTTCGACAGCGTCTCGGTCGCGACCACGTTCCGCAAGGAGCTGGAGGCCGCGGGCGTCATCTTCCGCTCGATCTCGGAAGCGATCCGCGAGTACCCGGACCTGGTACGCAAGTGGCTCGGCAAGGTCGTGCCGCAGCACGACAATTATTTCGCGACTTTGAACTCCGCGGTCTTCTCCGACGGCACGTTTGTCTACATTCCCGAGGGCGTCCGCTGCCCGATGGAATTGTCGACCTATTTCCGCATCAACGCGGAGAATACGGGCCAGTTCGAGCGCACGCTGATCGTCGCCGACAAGGGCAGCTACGTGTCGTACCTCGAGGGCTGCACCGCCCCGATGCGCGACGAGAACCAGCTTCACGCCGCCGTCGTCGAACTCGTCGCGTTGGACGATGCCGAGATCAAATATTCGACCGTTCAGAACTGGTATCCCGGCGACGAGAACGGCGTCGGCGGCATCTACAATTTCGTGACCAAGCGCGCGCTCTGCCAGGGCAAGAACAGCAAGGTGTCGTGGACGCAGGTCGAGACCGGCTCGGCCGTCACGTGGAAATATCCGTCGTGCGTGCTCGCGGGCGAGAACAGCGTCGGCGAATTCTACTCGGTCGCGGTGACCAACAATCGCCAGCAGGCCGACACCGGCACCAAGATGATTCATCTGGGGAAGGGCAGCCGCTCGACCATCGTGTCGAAGGGGATCAGCGCGGGGCGCAGCGACAACACCTATCGCGGGCTCGTCCGCGTCGCGCCGACCGCGGAAGGCGTGCGCAACTTCACCCAGTGCGACAGCCTGCTGCTCGGCGATCAGTGCGGCGCGCACACGATCCCCTATATCGAGGTGCGCAATCCCAGCGCGCAGATCGAGCACGAGGCGACCACCTCGAAGATCAGCGAGGATCAGCTCTTCTACGCGATGAGCCGCGGGCTCGATCAGGAGGCGGCGGTCGCGCTGATCGTCAACGGTTTCGCGCGCGAGGTGCTGCAGCAACTCCCGATGGAGTTCGCCGTCGAGGCGCAGAAGCTGCTGGGAATCTCGCTTGAGGGTAGTGTGGGGTGATCGTCGCGGCGCTGTACATTTTGTTCTTTGCCGGTGCGGCAAGTTTCATGTGGTGGCGCTTCTATGTGTCGGCGCGTGACAAAGTCGCTACTGTTAAATGGGCTAGATACCGGCGATCCCATGAGCCAGTCACCTATTGGCTTTCGACTTCGCTGATGGCGTTCAGTGCATTGCTGACATCCTCGATAGCTCTCGTGTTTGGGTACTTCTTGTTCGCCGGCTTCATTGGATAAAACATGCTCAAGATTGAAAACCTCCACGCCGAGATTGACGGCAAGCCGATCCTCAAGGGCCTTTCGCTCGAAGTGAACGCGGGGGAGATCCACGCGATCATGGGGCCGAACGGCGCGGGCAAGTCGACGCTCGGCTACGTGCTGGGCGGCCGGCCCGGTTATGAGGTGACCGAAGGCTCGATCACCTTCGACGGCCATGATTTGCTCGATATGGAACCGCACGAGCGCGCCGCCGCTGGAGTGTTCCTGGGCTTTCAGTACCCGGTCGAGATCCCCGGCGTGTCGAACGTCCAGTTTCTGCGCGAGAGTCTGAATGCGCAGCGTAGCAGCCGCGACGAGAAGCCGCTGTCGGGTGCCGAGTTCCTGAAGCTCGCCCGCGCGGAGGCCGCGCGGCTGGAGATGGACGCCGAGATGCTCAAGCGCCCGGTCAACGTCGGCTTCTCGGGCGGCGAGAAGAAGCGCAACGAGATGGTGCAGATGGGGATCATCAGCCCGAAGTTTGCGATCCTCGACGAAACCGACTCTGGACTCGACATCGACGCGCTTCGCATCGTCGGCGATGGTATCAACCGCATCATGCGCCAGCCCGACAAGTCGGTGCTGCTCATCACCCATTATCAGCGGCTGCTCGATTACGTGAAGCCCGACGTCGTCCACGTCCTCGCCGACGGCCGCATCACCCGCACCGGCGGCCCCGAACTCGCGCAGCAGCTCGAGCGCGAAGGTTACGCGGAGGTGATAGCATGAATATCCTCCCCGGCACGGGGAGGGGGACCGGCGAAGCCGGTGGAGGGGGAGCGCCGCGAGCGCACCGCCTGCTGCACGCTCCCTCGATCAACCCGCTCCCCGCAGCGGAGACGATCCGATGACCACCCTCCAACTCCCCTCCAACCGCGCAGAGGCGTGGCGTTGGGCCGATCTCGGCGCGCTCTCCGCCGCCGCGGCGATGGCGCCGGTGGCGCGGCCCGAGCATGACTTCCTCGACCTACCCGGTGCACGGCTGCTGTTCGTCGACGGCGTGCTCGATGAAGGCGCCTCGACGCTCGGCGCAGTGACGCTGGGCGAGGTGGCGGGGAGTGACCACGCGCTCGGTCGCCACGCGCGCAAGGGCTGGTCGCTCCGTCTGGACGCGCAGGCCGCCGCCGACCCGGTCCAGATCGTCCATGTCGCGACGGCGGGCGAAAACCACTTGGCGGCCGAGATCGTGCTCGCCGAGGATGCGGTCGGCGAAGTGGTCGAGACGTTCGTCGGCGCCGGCTGGGCCAACCGCTACACCCGCACCCGTCTCGGCAAGGGTGCTCGCCTGATGCGCAGCGTTCGCCTGCTCCAGCCCGCGGGCTTCGCGTCGCTGCGCGAGGAGGCCGACGTGGGCGAGGCCGCGAGCCTCGTCACCACCTTTCTGGGTGCGGGCGGGCAGGGCAGCCGCGTCGACGCGCAACTGACGATGTCGGGTGAGAACGCGTTCGCCGAGTACGGCGGCGCGCTGCTGACGAGCGAAACCCAGGCGCAGGAATGCGCCGTCCGCGTCAACCATGCGCAGCCGAACGGCTCATCGCGTCAGGTGTGGCGCGCGGTCGCCGCGGACCGGAGCCGTGCGAGCCTCGCCGCCGCGGTCGAGGTCGCGCGCCACGCGCAGAAGACCGATGGCGAGCAATCGCTTCGCGGCCTGCTGCTTCACCGTACCGCGACGGTGAACTTGAAGCCCGAGCTCGAGATCTTCGCCGACGACGTGAAGTGCGCACACGGCGCGACGGTGGGCGAGCTCGATCCGCGCGCGCTGTTCTACATGCAGAGCCGCGGCATCCCGCGCGCGCGCGCGCAGGCGATCCTCACCCACGCCTTCGTCGCCGACGTGCTGGAGCGGATCGGGAACGAGACGGTCCGCACCGCCTTCGAGCGCGACGCCGACGCCTGGCTCGACGCCGCGCTGTGACGACGCGCGCGCCTGTGCTGTCCTACACCGGCAGCGTCGCCTACGCGTCGGCACAGGCGTCGCGCCCGAACCTCCTCGCGCGCGCACATGCGTAGGGGTGCGACCTTAGTGACTTTCCAGCAGGTGCCGGCATGACCACGATCACCCAGGAACGCCCGCTCGACACGGTCGCCGACTTCCCCGCGATCCCCGATGGCTGGGCCTATCTCGACACCGCCGCCACGTCGCAAAAACCACAGGCGGTGATCGACGCGATCACCCGCGGCTACGGCGAGACCTACGCGACGGTCCACCGCGGCGTGTATCAGCGCAGCGCCGACATGACGCTCGCCTACGAGGCCGCGCGCGACCGCGTCGCCTCCTTCATCGGTGGCAAGTCCGAGGAGATCGTCTTCGTTCGCGGCGCGACCGAGGGGATCAACCTCGTCGCGCATTCCTGGGTTTCTCAGCAGTTGAAGGCGGGCGACCGCATCCTGCTGTCGCAGCTCGAACACCACAGCAACATCGTGCCGTGGCAGATCGCGGCCGAGCGCGTCGGTGCCGCGATTGATGTGATCCCGCTGACCGAGGATCACCGCATCGACCTCGACGCGATGGCGGCGATGATCACGCCGGCGCACAAGTTCGTCGCGCTCGCGCACGTCTCGAACGTGCTCGGTTCCGTCCTCGATGCCGTTCGCGCAAGCGAGATCGCGCATTCGGTGGGTGCCAAGATCCTGATCGACGGCTGCCAGTCGGTGCCGCGTATGGCGGTCGACGTCGCCGCGATCGGCTGCGACTTCTACGTCTTTTCGGGCCACAAGCTCTACGGTCCTACCGGCATCGGCGTGCTGTGGGGCAGGGGTGATCTGCTGAACCAGATGCCGCCGTACCAGGGTGGCGGCTCGATGATCGACCGCGTCTCGTTCGAGCGCTCGACCTACGCACCTGCGCCGACCCGCTTCGAGGCGGGCACGCCGCACATCGTCGGCGCGCTCGGCCTGCACGCCGCGATCGATTACGTGTCGGCGATCGGGCTCGACCGCATTCACGCGCATGAGGCGGCGCTGGTCGCCGACACGCGTGCCGCGCTGTCGCACCTCAATTCGGTTCGCGTGTTCGGCCCCGCCGATTCCGCGGGCATCGTCTCCTTCGCGATGGAGGGGGTGCATCCGCACGACATCGGCACCATCTTGGACGAGAGCCGGGTCGCGATCCGCGCCGGGCATCACTGCGCGCAGCCGCTGATGGCGAGCCTGGGCGTCGATGCCACCGCGCGGGTCAGCTTCGGTGTCTACAACGGTCCCGGGGACGTCGAGGCATTGGTCGCCGGCATGGAACGGGTGAAGAGGATTTTTGGATGAGCGATCCCGATCGGATCGAAGTGGAAGAGGTCGACGCGGTTGCAGCCCCGCCGCGCGCACGCGTCGAGGACGCGAAGGAACCGCGCGAGCGCGATTACCTGACCGGCTTCCTCCAGCAAAAGCCCGCGGGCGACAAGCCCGGCGAGCCCGGCGGCGCGCTCTACGAAGCCGTGATCGACGCGCTCAAGGACATTTTCGACCCCGAAATCCCGGTCAACATCTACGACCTCGGGTTGATCTACGGCGTCGAGGTGACCGACGAGGGGCAGGCGATCGTCACCATGACGCTCACCACCCCGCATTGCCCGGTCGCCGAATCGATGCCTGCCGAGGTCGAGATGCGCGTCGCCGCCGTCCCCGGCATCGCGTTCGCCGACGTCAATCTCGTCTGGGATCCGCCGTGGGATCCGCAGAAGATGTCGGACGATGCCAAGCTCGAACTCGGTATGTTGTGAGGGCTCCGCGATGACCGACCTAAAGACGCGCGCGCGTCCCGCCGCGCTCAATCTCACCCCGACGGCCGAGGCACGGATCGCGTCGCTGATGGCGCGCGCGCCTGTGGACGCGATCGGGGTCAAACTGTCGACCCCGCGCCGCGGATGTTCCGGTCTCGCCTATTCGGTCGACTACGTCACCGAGGCGAAGCCGTTCGACGAGAAGATCGAGACCCCCGGCGGCACGCTCTGGGTCGATGGCGGATCGATCCTGTACCTGATCGGCTCGACGATGGACTGGGTCGAGGACGATTTCACCGCGGGCTTCGTGTTCAACAATCCCAATGCCAAGGGCGCGTGCGGCTGCGGCGAGAGCTTCACCGTGTAAGGGTTTTTCCCTCCGACTGGTGCGACCGGACGTGACAAGAGGGCGTTGTCCCTCCTAATCCTGTCTCAAGCACTAATCGGGGGTCCTGCTTGAACGCTTCAACCGTCGTCGCCGCGCCGTCCACTGCGCGCGGGTCCTTGGCCACCGCCATCCTCGACACGCTCGTCCATCGTATCGGCAAGGACGAGCATGCTGCGCGACCGCACGACTGGCTCGCGGCGACGATCCTGACCGTCCGCAACGACATCATCGAACGCTGGATGGATTCGACCCGCGCCGCGCACGCCGCGGGGGCCAAGCGGGTTTATTACCTCAGCCTCGAATTCCTGATTGGTCGCCTGCTGCGCGACACGCTGTCGAACCTGCTCAAGACCGACGAGGTCGCCGCCGCGCTCGCCGAACTCGGCGTCGGCCTCGCCGATCTAGAGGAGATCGAACCCGACGCGGCGCTCGGCAACGGTGGCCTCGGCCGACTCGCCGCCTGTTTCATGGAAAGTATGGCGACGCTCGATCTGCCCGCCTACGGATACGGCATCCGCTACGTCAACGGCATGTTCCGCCAGCGGATCGACAACGGCTGGCAGATGGAGCTGCCCGAAACCTGGCTCGCCCACGGCAATCCGTGGGAGTTCGAGCGCCGAGAGAGCGCCTATTTCATCGGCTTCGGCGGCGAGGTGACGGGGAACGAGCAGGGCGCGGTCCACTGGCACCCGGCCGAAGCGGTCGAGGCGGTCGCGGTCGACACGCCGATGGTCGGCTGGCGCGGCCGGCGCGTCAACACGCTTCGGTTGTGGACTGCACGTGCCTTCGACCCGATCAAGCTCGACGCCTTCAACGCCGGCGATTTCCAGGCCGCGCTCGCCGATCAACTCCGCGCCGAGACGCTGACCCGTGTCCTCTACCCCAATGACAGCACCGCGGCGGGGCAGGAGCTCAGGCTCCGGCAGGAATATTTCTTCTCCTCCGCCTCGATCCAGGACATCGTCCGGCGACACGTCCAGTATTTCGGCGACGTCCGCACACTACCCGACAAGGCCGCGATCCAGCTCAACGATACGCACCCCGCGGTGTCGGTCGCCGAGCTGATGCGATTGCTGATCGACCATCACGAGCTGACCTTCGACGAGGCGTGGGACGTGACCCGCGCCACCTTCGGCTATACCAATCACACGTTGCTGCCCGAAGCGCTCGAGAGCTGGCCGCTGCCGCTGTTCGAGCGGATGCTGCCGCGCCACATGCAGCTCGTCTACGCGATCAACGCCAAGCTGCTCCGCGAGGCGCGCGCGACCGACGGTATCGACGACCGCGCGATCGCGGCGATCAGTCTGATCGACGAGGGTGGCGAGCGGCGCGTGCGGATGGCGAACCTTGCCTTCGCCGGATCCCACAGCGTCAACGGCGTGGCCGCGCTCCACACCGATCTGATGAAGCAGACGGTATTCGCCGACCTCCACCGGCTTTACCCGAAGCGGATCAACAACAAGACGAACGGCATCACGCCCAGGCGCTGGTTGCAGGAGTGTAATCCGGCGCTCACCGCGCTGATCCGCGACGCCATCGGCGATCGCTTCCTCGATGACGCGACCGCCTTGTCCGCACTCGCGCCGTTCGCCGACGACGCCGCATTCCGTGACCGCTTCGCCGCGGTCAAGCGCACCAACAAGGCGGCGCTCGCGCAGCATCTGCGCACCGACATGGGGCTTCGCCTCGATCCCGACGCGATCTTCGACGTGCAGATCAAGCGCATCCACGAGTACAAGCGGCAGCTGCTCAACCTGATCGAGACGGTCGCGCTCTACGACCAGATCCGCAGCCATCCCGACCGCGACTGGACCCCGCGCGTCAAGCTGTTCGCAGGGAAAGCGGCGTCGAGCTACCATAACGCCAAGCTCGTCATCAAACTGGCGAACGACGTCGCGCGGCGCATCAATGTCGACCCTGCGATCGGCGGGCTGCTGAAGGTCGCGTTCGTGCCCAACTACAACGTCAGCCTGGCCGAGCGGATGGTCCCCGCCGCCGACCTGTCCGAACAGATCTCGACCGCCGGCATGGAGGCATCGGGCACCGGCAACATGAAGTTCGCGCTGAACGGCGCGCTGACGATCGGCACGCTCGACGGCGCGAACGTCGAGATCAGGGACCATGTCGGCGCGGACAATATCGTGATCTTCGGCATGACCGCCGACGAGGTCGCGGCGAAGCGCGCCGGTGGCTACGATCCGCGCAGCGTGATCGAGGGCTCGCGCGAGCTGTCGCAGGCGATCAACGCGATCGCCTCCGGCGTGTTCTCGCCCGACGATCCGGGCCGGTACCGAGACCTGATGCAGGGGCTGTACGACCACGACTGGTTCATGGTCGCGGGCGATTTCGATGCCTATGCCGCAGCCCAACGCGACGTCGATGCGCGCTGGCGCGACCGTGATGCCTGGGGCCGCTCGGCCGTGCTCAACGTCGCCAACATGGGCTGGTTCTCGTCCGACCGCACCATCGCCGAATATGCCCGCGACATCTGGGGCGTGATGTGACCCCGCCGAGCGAGACGATCGCTGCGCTGCTCGAGGGGCGGCACGACGATCCCTTTTCCCTGCTCGGCCCCCATGCCGGACCCGAGGGCACGTTCGCGCGGACCTGGATCCCCGGTGCCGATCGGGTGGTCGCGCATTCGCTCGATGGTGAGCCGCTTGGCGGACTAGCGCGCGTCGATGATCGCGGCCTGTTCGAGGGGGTGATCGCCGGTGACCCCCAGCCGCTGCGCTACCGCGCCAGCGGGGCGGGGGGCGATTGGTGGATCGGCGACGCGTACAGCTTCGGACCGGTGCTGGGGCCAATCGACGACCTGCTGATGGTCGAGGGCACGCACCGCCGTCTCTACGACAAGCTCGGCGCGCACCTGATCGAGCATGAGGGCGCGAGCGGTATCCACTTCGCGGTCTGGGCACCCAATGCGCGGCGCGTGTCGGTCGTCGGCGACTTCAACAATTGGAACGGCGCGCGCCACGCGATGCGGCGTCGCGGCGACGCCGGCGTGTGCGAAATCTTCGTCCCCGACCTGGGTGCCGGCCGCGCCTACAAGTACGAGATCGTCGGGCCCGATGGGCTGACGCAGCCGCTCAAGGCCGATCCGTTCGCCTTCGCCGCCGAACTGCGCCCCGCCACTGCCTCCATCACCACCGCCGCCCCGGCGCACGTCTGGGGTGACGACGCACACCGTGCGGCATGGAGCAAGGTCGATCCGCGCCGCGTGCCGATCAGCATCTACGAGGTTCATGCCGGATCATGGGAGCGCGACGAGCACGGCTGGTTCCTGACCTGGGACGCGCTCGCCGACCGGCTGATCCCCTACGTCGTATCGATGGGCTTCACCCACATCGAATTCATGCCGATCAGCGAATATCCTTATGACCCCAGCTGGGGTTATCAGGCGACCGGGCTGTACGCGCCGTCTGCGCGCTTCGGCGATCACGAAGGGTTCGCGCGCTTCGTCGACGGCGCGCACCGCGCCGGGCTGGGCGTGATCCTCGACTGGGTACCGGCGCACTTCCCGATCGACGCGCACGGCCTGGCGCGTTTCGACGGCACCGCGCTCTACGAGCACGAGGATCCGCGGCTCGGTTTCCACCCCGACTGGAACACCGCGATCTACAACTACGGCCGTCGCGAAGTGGCGTCGTTCCTGACCAACAACGCATTGTTCTGGGCCGATCGTTACCACGTCGATGCATTACGCGTAGATGCGGTCGCCTCGATGCTGTACCGCGACTACAGCCGCAAGTCGGGCGAGTGGATTCCCAACCAGGCCGGCGGTCGCGAGAATTGGGAGGCGGTCGACTTCCTTCGCGGCGTCAACCGCGCGGTCTACGCCGAGCATCCCGGCGTCTTTACGATCGCCGAGGAATCGACTTCATGGCCAGGCGTCAGCCAGCCCGCCTATGACGAGGGCGGACGCGAGAACCTGGGGTTCGGGTTCAAGTGGAACATGGGTTGGATGCACGACACCCTCCAGTATATGGCGCGCGAGCCTGTGCACCGGAAGCATCATCACGAAGGAATGACCTTCGGATTGATGTATGCGTTCAGCGAAAACTTCGTCCTGCCGCTAAGCCACGACGAGGTCGTTCACGGCAAGGGTTCGTTACTTACCAAGATGTCGGGTGACGATTGGCAGCAATTTGCCAATCTGCGCGCATACTACGCGATGATGTGGGGTTATCCCGGCAAGAAGCTGCTGTTCATGGGGCAGGAGTTTGCGCAGCGTCGCGAGTGGAGCGAGGAACGCGCGCTCGATTGGCACCTGCTCAAGTCATCCGCGCACGACGGGATGCGCAAACTGGTGCGTGATCTGAACCGCCTCTACCGCGCGAAGCCCGCGCTCCACGCCCGTGACTGCGAGGCGGAAGGGTTCGAGTGGGCTGTTCCCGACGATGCGGAGAATTCCGTCTTCGTCTGGTTGCGCAAGGCGCCCGGCGCGGCGACGATCGCGGTGATCGCCAACATGACGCCCGTCGCGCGGATGCCCTATCCGGTTCCGCTGCCGCATGATGGGCGCTGGCGGGAGATCCTCAATTCCGATGCGCACGATTATTGGGGATCGGGGCTCGGCAACCTAGGCGGCGTGGTCGCGAGCGGAGGCAGCGCCAACGTGACGCTGCCTCCGCTCGCGACGATCATGCTGGAATATGTCGCATGAGCGTGCCGCTGCGTCGCTCGGGCTTAGCCGAACGTCTCCCACGCCGCGAACATCAGCAGCCACAGCGCGAGCGACATCAGCGTCGCGATCGCCATGCCGGTCATCGGCGACGCCGCTTGATCTTGATCCTTAATCGGCGGGGCGGGGTAGAGGGACGTGGCGTCCGAATTCACCTGTTCCAGTGTTCGCTCCTAAGGTCGTCACCTCTTCGCGGGTGAGCACAACAAACGTACGTAAGCCTTCTCATCCGCGCAACGAAAAGAAAGGACAGGCTGAATGACGGAGAGGGAACACCGACGCAGCCATCCGCTGGCGCGTGACGCAATGGCCTATGTTCTGGCGGGCGGCCGCGGCAGTCGTCTTGCGGAATTGACCGACACGCGCGCCAAACCCGCGGTCTATTTCGGTGGCAAGAGCCGGATCATCGACTTCGCGCTGTCGAACGCGATCAATTCCGGTATTCGCCGGATCGGGGTCGCGACGCAGTACAAGGCGCACAGCCTGATCCGCCACCTGCAGCGCGGCTGGAACTTCCTGCGGCCCGAACGCAACGAAAGCTTCGACATTCTCCCCGCGTCGCAGCGGGTCAGCGAGTTCCAATGGTACGAAGGCACCGCCGACGCGGTCTACCAGAACATCGACATCATCGAGAGTTACGCGCCGGAGTTCATGGTCATCCTCGCAGGCGACCACATCTACAAGATGGATTATGAGGTGATGCTCCAGCAGCATTGCAACAGCGGTGCGGACGTGACCGTCGCCTGCATGGAGGTGCCGCGGATGGAGGCCGTGGGCTTCGGCGTGATGCACGTCGACGCCGACGACCGCATCATCGACTTCGTTGAGAAGCCCGCCGATCCGCCATCGATCCCCGGCCAGCCCGACGTCGCGCTCGCCAGCCTCGGCATCTATGTCTTCTCGACCCGGCTACTGATCGACGAGCTGCGCCGCGATGCCGATACGCCGGGATCGCATCGCGACTTCGGCAAGGATTTGATCCCCTATCTCGTCAAGCATGGCCACGCACACGCGCATCGTTTCAGCGACAGCTGCGTCCGCACCGCGGAGGAGCCTGCGGCTTATTGGCGCGACGTCGGCACCGTCGACGCTTATTGGGAGGCGAACATCGACTTGACCGATGTCGTGCCCCAGCTCGACCTCTACGACCGCAGCTGGCCGCTGTGGACCTATTCGGAGATCACCCCGCCGGCGAAGTTCGTCCATGACATCGACGGGCGGCGCGGGTCGGCGGTGTCGAGCCTGATCGCGGGCGACTGCATCGTCTCCGGCTCGACGATCCACCGCTCGCTGCTATCGACCGGGGTTCGCGCGCACAGCTACTCGTGCCTCGATGAAGCGGTGGTGCTGCCCTACACGCATATCGGGCGCGGATCGCGGTTGAGCCGCGTCGTGATCGATCGCGGCGTACACATCCCCGACGGGCTGGTAGTGGGTGAGGACCCGGTCGCCGACGCGCATCGTTTCCGCCGCACCGACAAGGGCATCTGCCTGATCACGCAACCGATGATCGATCGGCTGGGCTGACGCGCGCATGACGATCCGCGTCCTCTCCGTCGCGTCCGAAGCGTATCCGCTTATCAAGACCGGGGGGCTCGCCGACGTGGTCGGCGCGTTGCCCGCCGCGCTTGCCGCACACGACGTGGAGGCGACCACGCTGATCCCGGGGTATCCCGCGGTCACCGCCGCGATCGGCAAGGTGCGGGCGGTGCATCGCTGGCCCGCACTGCTCGGTACGCCAGCGCGGTTGCTCGCGGGTGAGATCGAGGGGCATCCGCTGCTGGTGCTCGACGCGCCCGAATTGTTCGCGCGCGACGGCAACATCTACGCCGATCCGGGCGGTAAGGATTGGCACGACAATTGGCGCCGCTTCGCCGCACTCGCGCGCGCCGCGGCCGATCTCGGTTCCGGGGCGGTGAGGGCGCGAGCGTTCGATATCGTTCACGCGCACGACTGGCAGGCGGCACTCGCGCCCGTCTACCTGCGCCACGCCCCCGCCGGCGAGACGGTCGCACGGTCGGTCATCACCATACACAACATCGCGTTCCCGGGCTGGTTCGACCCCGGCATCCTGCCGTGGCTCGGGCTGCCCGATGACCTGTTCACCGTCGACGGCATCGAGTTCTTCGGCGGCGTCGGTTACCTGAAAGGCGGGATGCAGTTCGCCGACGCGATCACCACCGTCAGCCCATCTTATGCAAAGGAGATTCTCTCGCCGGAGTTCGGCATGGGGCTCGAGGGGCTCGTCGCCGCGCGGCGCGAACATGTGTCAGGGATCGTCAACGGGATCGATCCTGCGATCTGGAACCCGGCGAGGGATGCGGCGCTGCCGGCGCGCTACACTGACCGGACGCTGGGCAAGCGCGCCGCCAACAAGCGTTCGGTCGAGGTACGCTTCGGGCTCGAACCCGGCGACGGCCCGATCTTCACCGTGGTCAGCCGGCTGACGTGGCAGAAGGGGATGGATGTACTCGGCGAATGCGTCGACGACCTCGTCGCGATGGGTGGGCGGCTCGCCATGCTCGGCTCCGGCGACCCCGGGCTCGAGGAAGCGTTCCGCCTCGCGGCCGATCGCCACCCCGGTCGCGTCGGCGTGATGATCGGCTACGACGAACCCGTGTCGCACCTGCTCCAGGGCGGCGGCGATGCAATCCTGATCCCGTCGCGCTTCGAACCGTGCGGGCTGACGCAGCTCTACGGGCTCGCCTACGGCTGCGTGCCGGTCGTGGCGCGCACCGGCGGCCTTGCCGACACGATCATCGACGCGAACGAGGCAGCGCTGGCGGCGGGCGTCGCGACCGGCATTCAATTCACCGGCGTCTCACGCGAGACGCTCACCGCCGCGATCGCGCGCACCGTGCGCCTCTACGCCGACCGCGCGACCTGGGCGACGATCCAGAAGCGCGGAATGCGCAGCGATTTTTCCTGGGACCGTAGCGGATTGCGCTACGCCCAGCTCTACCGGGGGCTTCTCGACCAATGATTCGCGCCGTTCAAACGACCCCCTTTACCGATCAAAAGCCCGGCACCTCGGGACTGCGCAAAAAGGTACGCGTATTCCAGCAACCGAGCTACGCGGAGAACTTCATCCAGTCGGTGTTCGACGTGATCGAGCGCGAGCGCGCCGGTGCGACGCTGGTGATCGGCGGCGACGGGCGCTTCCTCAATCGCGAGGTGATCCAGATCGCGATCCGCATGGCGGCGGCGGCGGGGTTCGGGCGCGTGGTGGTGGGGCAGGGCGGTATCCTGTCGACTCCGGCGGCGTCGCACCTCATCCGCAAGCGTGGCGCACTCGGCGGGCTGATCCTCTCGGCCAGCCACAATCCCGGCGGACCCGACGAGGATTTCGGCATCAAGTACAACGTCTCGAACGGCGGGCCCGCACCCGAGAGCGTGACCGACGCGATCTACGCGCGGACCAAAGCGATCGACACCTGGTACGCCGAGGACACCGCCGACATCGATCTCGACACGCCCGGCGCGGTGAGCGTCGGCGGCATGACGGTCGAGGTGGTCGATCCCGTCGCCGATTACGCTGATTTGATGGAGACGCTGTTCCATTTCGACGCAATTCGCGCCGCCGGGCTGACGATGGCGTTCGACGCGATGAGCGCGGTGACCGGTCCCTACGCGACGGAGATCCTCGAGCGCAGATTGGGCTTCGCGCCCGGCACGGTGCGCAACGGTACGCCCTTGCCGGACTTCGGTGGCCACCATCCCGACCCCAATCTCGTCCACGCGCGCGACCTGTATGAGACGATGATGGCGGAAGGCGCGCCCGATTTCGGCGCCGCCTCGGACGGCGACGGCGACCGCAACCTGATCATCGGGCGCGGGCGGTTCGTGACGCCGTCGGACAGCCTCGCGATGCTCGCCGCCAACGCGCACCTCGCCCCCGGTTACGCGGGCGGACTGAAGGGTATCGCGCGGTCGATGCCGACCAGCGCCGCGGCCGACCGCGTCGCGGCAGAATTGGGCATCCCCGCCTACGAGACGCCGACGGGATGGAAGTTCTTCGGCAACCTGCTCGACGCCGGATTGGCAACAATCTGCGGCGAGGAGAGCGCGGGCACAGGCAGCGACCACGTCCGCGAGAAGGACGGGTTGTGGGCGGTGCTGCTGTGGCTCAACATCCTGGCCGTGACCGGCAAGAGAGTCGACCAGATCGCGCGCGATCACTGGGCGCGCTTCGGGCGCAATTACTACGCCCGCCACGATTACGAGGGTGTCGACAGCACCGCCGCCGACGCGCTGATGCAGGAGCTCCGGGGTAAGCTCGCGACCCTGCGGGGCAAGCGGATCGGTACGCTGACGATCGCACAGGCCGACGATTTCGCTTACACCGATCCGGCCGATGGCTCGACCAGCGCCAATCAGGGCGTGCGAATTATTTTCGAGGGCGGCAGCCGCGTCGTGTTTCGCCTGTCGGGCACCGGCACCAGCGGTGCGACGCTGCGCGTTTACCTCGAACGCTATGAGCCCGCGGGCGGTGACCTCGACGCGGACACCGGCGTCATGCTCGCCGACATCATCGCGGCGGCGGACGACATCGCGGGGATCCAGCGGCACACTGGTCGCGGCGAGCCCGATGTCGTCACCTGAGCTCGGCGCGCGCGTTGGGCCGGACGGAACCAGCTTCGCCGTCCGTGCGCCGACGGCGGAGGCGGTGTGGTTATGCCTGTTCCACGATGAGACAGAGCGCCGGGTTCCGATGGCCCGCGATGGCGCGATCTGGCGTGCCGACGTGCCCGGCGTTGGCGAGGGCACCCGCTATGGCTACCGCGCCGGGGGTCCGCCACCGCACGACGTCGCCAAGCTGCTCGTCGATCCCCACGCCACGACGCTCGACCGCGCCTTCTCGTACGATATGAGACTGGGCGAGCGTGGTGTCGATACCGCGGTGCTCGTGCCCAAGGCCGTGATGACTGCGCCGTCACTGGTCACGCCCTTGCGGCCCGTGTTCCGCCATGGTCGCCTGATCTACGAGGTCAACGTCCGCGGCTTTACGATGCTGCACCCTGACGTGCCCAAGGTGATCCGCGGTACGATCGCCGCACTCGCGCATCCCGCGGTGATCGGACATTTGACGAAGCTCGGGGTCGATGCGGTCGAACTGATGCCGATCGTCGCCTGGATCGACGAGCGGCACCTGCCGCCGCTCGGATTGCGCAATGCGTGGGGCTATAATCCGGTCGTACCCATGGCGCTCGATCCGCGGCTCGCACCCGGCGGTGTCGCCGAATTGCGTGACACGGTTGCGACGCTGCGCGCGCACGGCATCGGCGTGATCCTCGACCTCGTGTTCAATCACACCGGCGAGAGCGACGAGCACGGCCCGACGCTGTCGCTGCGCGGGCTCGACGATGCCGTCTACGCGCGCGACGGCGAGGGCAGGCTGATCAACGATGCGGGCACCGGCAACACGCTCGATTTCGCGAACCCCGCGGTACGCGACCTGACGCTCGCCAGCATGCGTCATTTCGTCGCGACCTGCGGCGTCGACGGCTTTCGCTTCGATCTCGCCACTGTCATGGCGCGAGGCCCCGGCTTCGACACACATGCGCCGATCTTCGCCGATATCGCGGCCGACCCGCTGCTCGCCGATCGTGTGTTGATCGCCGAACCGTGGGACACCGGGCCCGGCGGTTATCAGCTCGGCGCTTTCCCCCCCGACTGGCTCGAATGGAACGACCGCTTTCGCGACGACGTGCGGCGTTTCTGGCGCGGCGACGGAAGCAACGGGACGCTCGCCACGCGCCTGTCGGGGTCGAGCGAGGTCTTCGGCGACCGCGCGACCTGCAGCGTCAACTTCATCGCCGCGCACGACGGCTTCACGCTTGCCGATACGGTCGCCTATGCCGAGCGTCACAATCACGCCAATGGCGAGCACAACCGCGATGGCCACGCGCACGAGGTGTCGTGGAACAACGGTGCGGAAGGGTCGTGCGACGATGCCTCGGTCATCGAGCGGCGCCACGCCGACCAGCGTGCGCTGCTCGCGACCTTGTTCGCCAGTCGCGGCACGATCATGCTGACTGCGGGGGACGAGTTCGGTCGCTCGCAGCGCGGCAACAACAACGCCTACGCGCAGGACAATGCGACGACGTGGCTCGACTGGCACGGCCGTGACCGGCAGCTCGAGGATTACGTCGCCGACCTCTCGCGCCAGCGCCGCGCGGCGGCCGCGATATCCGATCCTGCAATGCGACATGATGCGCGCTGGCATCGCCACGATGGCGGCGAGATGACGCAGGGGGACTGGGACAGCAGCGCGGGATTCGCGATGACGGTTGGCGAGGTCAGGCTGCTGGTGGATCGTGACGCGCGGTCGGTGACGCTTGAGACGGTTTGAGAGAGCTCGCGCCTTACCGCGTCAGTCCGAAGTGTTGTTAAACTGACGATCGGCTAACATCTTAGGCCACAGCGCCGCGGGAAAAGCCCGCGTCGTCGGTCGGCGCGGTTGCGCCGCCGGCCGCGCTGATCGCCGAAGCGCGCAATAGCTTTGGCTATTGCGCTGCGACCAGCGGCAACCCCGGCTGCACTTCCTCGTGCGCGCGTACGATCCCCGACAGCGTCAGGCCCAGCAATCTGATCCCGCCCGCGACCGGCAATTCGGGTGCGATCAGCATGCGGCCGATCGCCAGCATTTCCGCCTCGCTCGCAACCGGATCACCGATCGAGCGCGCGCGCGTGATGGTGTGGAACTGGCTGTCGCGAAGCTTGAGCGTCACGGTGCGACCGCGGGCCTGCTTGCGCTCGACTCGTGCCCAGGCTGCCGAGGCGACATGCGCCAGCGCAGCGTCGATATCTTCGGGTGAGGACAGATTGGTTTCGAATGTCCGTTCGGCGCCGATCGACTTGCTCTCGCGGCTCGAACGCACCGGCCGCTCGTCGATGCCACGTGCCGCACGGTGGAGATAGTCGGCGTAGCTGCCGAAATGCGCACGCAAAAATTCGATCGGGCGGTCGCGTAGGTCCGCCCCCGTCTCGATCCCCAGCCGCGCCATCTTCGCCGCGGTAACCGGGCCGACGCCGTGGAAGCGTTTGACCGGCAGGCTGGCGACGAACGCCGCACCCTTGCCCGGTGGGATCACGCACAATCCGTCGGGCTTGTTCTGGTCAGAGGCGAGCTTGGCGATGAACTTGTTGTAGCTAACTCCGGCGGAGGCCGTGAGCCCGGTCACCTGCTTGATTCTTGCGCGGATCTCCTCGGCGATTGCCTTCGCCGAACCGAGCCCCCGTCGATCGATCGTCACGTCGAGATAGGCCTCGTCCAGGCTCAGCGGCTCGATCTCGGCGGTGTAATCGGCGAAGATCGCGTGGATCTGCCGGCTGACCCCAGCGTAAACCTCGAAGCGCGGCTTGACGAACAGGAGTTCGGGACAGCGACGTCGCGCGACCGACGAGGGCATGGCCGAGCGAACGCCGAACACCCGTGCTTCGTAGCTCGCTGCCGCGACGACACCACGCGCGCTTGACCCGCCGACCGCGAGCGGGCGCCCGCGCAATTCGGGCGCGTCGCGCTGTTCGACCGACGCGTAAAAGGCGTCCATGTCGACGTGGATGATCTTGCGGACGGGCGCCTCGGTCACGCATGCGCTATAGCGGCCGCGTGCGCCGCGGTGTACCCGTTTCGTTCGCCGAATGTCGCGCGGCTGTTTCCGCAATCGCGCAAATCGGATAAGGCGCGCGGCATGAGCGAGTTTCAGCGCCCCGTCCTCGTACCGCCGAACGGCGAGAAGAAAGTCCTGCTCCACTCCTGCTGCGCGCCATGTTCGGGCGAGGTGATGGAGGCGATGACCGCGAGTGGGATCGACTACACGATCTTCTTCTACAATCCCAACATCCACCCGAAGGAGGAATATATCCTCCGCAAGGAGGAGAATATCCGTTTCGCCGAGGACCACGGCGTGCCGTTCGTCGACGCCGACTATGACACGGTCAACTGGTTCAAGCGCGCGAAGGGGATGGAGTGGGAGCCCGAGCGGGGCGCGCGCTGCACGATGTGCTTCGACATGCGGTTCGAGCGCACTGCACTTTACGCGCACGAGCACGGCTTCCCGGTCATCACCTCGTCGCTCGGCATTTCGCGCTGGAAGGACATGAACCAGATCAACGGTTCGGGCGAACGCGCGGCGTCGCATTATCCGGGGATCGATTACTGGATGTTCAACTGGCGCAAGGGCGGCGGCGCGGCGCGGATGATCGAGATTTCGAAGCGCGAGCGTTTCTATCAGCAGGAATATTGCGGCTGCGTCTATTCGCTGCGTGACAGCAACGCCCACCGCGTCAGCCAGGGTCGCGACGAAATCCGCATCGGCGAACTTTATTACGGCGACGACGCGAAGGGCTGAACGGCCGGTTTCCCCCCAGATCGGTGACACGCCGCAAGTCGTGCCGCAACGCCCGGCTGCGATTGGCCGCCTTCGTAACCCGCGCAGGCGCGGGGACGGTCGTTTCGTGACGCTTTGGCTTTTGCGCTGCGCCTGCTAACGCGCGCGGATCATGGCTACCCCGCTTTCGCACATCCGCAATTTCTCGATCATCGCGCATATCGATCACGGCAAATCGACGCTCGCCGACCGGCTGATCCAGGCTACCGGCGGGCTGTCCGATCGCGAGATGAGCGAGCAGGTGCTCGACAACATGGACATCGAGCGTGAGCGCGGGATCACGATCAAGGCGCAGACCGTGCGGCTCGCCTACAAGGCGCAGGACGGCGAAACCTACACGCTCAACCTGATGGACACGCCCGGCCACGTCGATTTCGCCTACGAAGTGTCGCGCAGCCTGGCGGCCTGCGAGGGCGCGTTGCTGGTGGTCGACGCGGCGCAGGGCGTCGAGGCGCAGACGCTCGCCAACGTCTATCAATCGATCGAGCACGACCACGAGATCGTGCCCGTCATCAACAAGATCGACCTGCCCGCCGCCGAGCCCGAGAAGGTCCGTGCCGAGATCGAGGACGTGATCGGCCTCGATGCGTCGGGCGCGGTGCTCGCCAGCGCGAAGTCGGGGATTGGGATCGCCGACATCCTCGAAGCGGTCGTCACCAAGATCCCGGCACCAAAGGGCGACGCGAACGCACCCCTGAAGGCGATGCTGGTCGATTCGTGGTACGACCCGTATCTCGGCGTCGTCATCCTGATCCGCGTCATCGACGGGACACTGAAGAAGGGTCAGCAGGTCACCTTCATGCAGGCGGGAACGCAGCATTTGGTCGACCGCGTGGGCTGCTTTCGCCCCAAGATCGAACAATTGACCGATCTGGGTCCGGGTGAAATTGGCTTCATCACCGCGCAGATCAAGGACGTGGCGCAGGCGCGCGTCGGCGACACGCTGACCGACAGCAAGAAGCCGACCGCCGAACCGCTCGAGGGCTTCAAAGAAGTACAGCCGGTCGTGTTCTGCGGGCTGTTCCCGCTCGATGCCAACGACTTTGAGAAATTGCGCGAGTCGATCAGCAAACTGCGGTTGAACGACGCCTCGTTCAGCTTCGAGATGGAGACTTCCGCCGCGCTCGGCTTCGGTTTCCGCTGCGGTTTCCTGGGCCTGCTTCACCTGGAGATCATCCAGGAACGGTTGATGCGCGAATATGACCTCGACCTCATCACGACCGCACCGAGCGTGGTGTACGAGATCGAGCTGACGCACAACGGCGGCCGGGTCGAGCTCCACAATCCGGCGGACATGCCCGACCCCAACAAGATCGCGACGATCAGCGAGCCGTGGATCGAGGCGACGATCTACGTCCCCGACGAATATCTCGGCTCGATCCTGAAGCTGTGCCAGGACCGCCGCGGCATCCAGCGCAACCTGACCTACGTCGGCGGTCGCGCGCAGGCGACGTACGAGCTGCCGCTCAACGAGGTGGTGTTCGATTTCTATGACCGGCTGAAATCACTGTCGAAAGGCTATGCCAGTTTCGACTATCACCAGATCGGCTACCGCGAGGGCGACCTCGTCAAGATGTCGATTCTCGTCAACGAGGAGCCGGTCGACGCGCTTTCGATGATCGTTCACCGCGGCACCGCCGAAACGCGCGGGCGCGGCATGTGTGAGCGGTTGAAAGAGCTGATCCCGCGTCACCTGTTCAAGATACCGATCCAGGCGGCGATCGGCGGCAAGGTGGTCGCGCGCGAGACGATCAGCGCGATGCGCAAGGACGTGACCGCGAAATGCTACGGCGGTGACGCAACCCGCAAGCGCAAGCTCTTGGACAAGCAGAAGAAGGGCAAGCTCAAGATGCGCGAATATGGCAGCGTTCAGATTCCACAGGAGGCGTTTATCGCCGCGTTGCGGATGGGCGACGAGGGCTGATCATTGAGCGGGCGTCGGCGGCCTTTGCTCAGCTAGGCCTCGACCCGCAGCGCGCCGCCTGCGTCCTTGAGCATCCACGCGCGGGCGGCCCGCTGTACACGCGGCAGGATCACCCACTGCAGCAATGACGTGAGCAGCAGTGACGAGATGATGATCTGCACCGGCGGGGGCAGCGCCGGCAGCAGCGTGCGTACGACCGTGCTGACCAACAGCAGCACGGGGAGTACCGACAGCCACGTGACGATGAAGCGTTTCCACGGTGATGCGCTCGCGTCGCTCGGCAGTTCGATGTCGACGTCGCGACCGGTCGCGACCTGCTCGACGCCGACGGTCAGTTCGTCACCGTGCTCGGCAAGCGCGCGATAGCCCGCGCTGGCGCGGAACCGAGCAAGTGTGGCGTCGTCCTCGAACCGTAGCAGCAGGTGCTGCAGGGCGTCGGTCTGGCCGAGGCGGACGATGCCGGCGAAGCCGTCCGCCGCTCTAGCCGCCGCGCTCAGTTCATCGATCCAGCGGGCGAAGGCATCTGCCTTGCCGGGCCGGACGGCGCGACTGATGACGAGCGTGGCGGGCTGAGAAGCAAGCATCGCGCGTCAACGAGCCTCGCCGCCGCGCGTTGCGCCGCGGCGTATGGTATGGGCGTCGACGTGGCTGGCGCCGCGGTATCCGCCGCGATACAGCGACGCGATGATCCGTCGCACCGTCCTGTTGATGCTCGCGTCGCTCGCCGCGACGCCGTTGGCGGCGCAGCAGCGCCCACCGATCGTGCTCGCCGCCGCTAGCATGCAGGAAGCGATGAACGACGCGGCGAATGCCTGGGCCCTACAGGGACACCCGCGGCCCGTGCTTGCCTTTGCGGCATCCTCGGCGCTCGCGCGTCAGGTCGAGGCGGGTGCGCCCGCCGACCTGTTCGTCTCTGCCGACACCGCGTGGATCGATGAACTCGCGCGGCGGCGTCTGCTCGCAGACGGGACGCGGGCGACGCTCGCGCGCGGACAATTGGTTGTCGTTTCGCGAGCGGCGGCGGGATCACTTCGCGGGTTGAAGGGCGCCGCGCTCGCGCGGGTGCTGGGGGCGGGGCCTATCGCGATGGCCGATCCGGCCTCGGTGCCGGCGGGGCGATATGGTCAGCAGGCGTTGACCAAACTGGGCGCGTGGAGCGCAATTGCCCCGCGCGTCGTTCGGACCGAGAATGTCCGCGCGGCGCTCGCGCTGGTCGAGCGCGGGGCAGCCCCATATGCGGTGGTGTACGCGACCGACGCCCGCGCCTCGACGCGGGTACGTATCGCCGGCGTATTTCCCGCGAACAGCCACACGCCCGTCGTCTATCCGATCGCGCGCCTCGCCCGGTCAAACAGCCGTGAGGGTGAGGCTTTTCGCCGGTTCCTGCTCTCGCCCGCCGGTCAGGCCGTCTTCGTCCGGCGCGGTTTCATGGCGCGGTGAGCGACGTTTTCGACGTCGTTCGACTGTCGCTGCTGATCGGCGGCACGGCAACGCTTGGCAGCCTGCCGATTGCCTTTCTGCTCGCGTGGGTGCTCGCGCGGTGGCGGTTCCCTGGCAAGGTCTTGCTCGACGGCATCGTTCACCTGCCACTGGTCGTACCGCCCGTCGTGACCGGCTGGGTGTTGCTGCTCGCGTTCGCGCCGTCCGGTCCGATCGGGGCGTTGCTTGAGCGATGGTTGGGCGTCACCGTGCTGTTCCGCTGGACGGGGGCGGCGATCGCGGCCGCAGTGATGGCGCTGCCGTTGATGGTGCGCGCGATGCGGCTGTCGATCGAAGCGGTCGACCGTCGGTTGGAACAGGCTGCGCGGACGCTCGGTGCCTCGCGGTGGCGTGCCTATGCGACCGTCACGCTGCCGCTCGCGGCGCCCGGTGTGCTCGCTGCGGTGGTGCTGGGATTCGCGCGTTCGATCGGAGAATTCGGCGCGACGGTCACGTTCGTCAGCAACGTTCCTGGCGAAACGCAGACGTTGCCGCTCGCGATTTATGCCGCGTTGCAGCAGCCCGGCGGGGAAGATCAGGTATGGCGGCTGGCCGCAATCTCGGTGTCCCTTTCGCTTGGTGCGCTGGTGGCGTCCGAGGCGTTGGTCCGACGGGCAGGGCGGGGGACGCATGTCCTTTGACGTCGATCTGACGGGGCGCGGCGGTCGTGTATCGGCGCGCTTCGCCGTGGCTGACGGCGTCACTGTCCTGTTCGCGCCGTCGGGTGCGGGAAAGACCAGCTTGCTCGACATGATCGCCGGCCTTGTCACGCCCGAGCGCGGGCATGTGCGAGTGGCGGGGCGTACATTGTTTGATGCGTCGCGTGGCGTGAACCTGCCAATCGAGCATCGCCGTGCCGGCTACGTTTTTCAGGACGCTCGGTTGTTCCCCCACAAACGTGTGCGGGCAAACCTGCTCTACGGCGCAAAGAACGACAGGCAACTCGCTGATATGGCGCGACTGCTTGACCTTAAGCATCTACTCGATCGCTGGCCGAGGACGTTGTCGGGCGGCGAGGCAAAGCGGGTGGCGATCGGCCGCGCCTTGTTGAGCAAGCCCGACTTCCTGCTGCTCGATGAACCGCTTTCGTCGCTCGATGCCGCGCGTCGCCACGATGCGATGCGCGCGATCACCTTAGTGCGTGACGCCACCGCGCTTCCGACGCTGCTGGTCACGCATGACCGTGAGGAGGCCGAGCGTCTGGGCGATCGGATCATCTTGCTGAATGGTTGACCATGCATGTGTCCTTCAGCGCTAAGCCTGCACCGCTCCGCCTAGGGACCGCCGATTTTTCACAAAGCTACCCTTTTCACAAGCCTGCACCGATCCTCGTAAGTGGCCGCTCCGGAGGCCTTTTTCCTGGACACCATGGTTGCGCTCGCATGCCCCTTGCGGCTCGCGCCAAGCTGTCACACGTTCGACGGGACTGACACGGCAGGTCGGTCGAGAGACAAAGTAGATACGGGAGGGCGGAGTGGGTGCGGCCAAGGAGCGCATGATCGAGGAATGGGAGCGCGGCTACGCTTATGTAGAAGGCGCGATCTGCTCCGACTGTGTTGACGAGGAGGCCTTGCAAGCGTGGATCGTGAGCAACGCGACCGAGACCGAGTGCTCATTCTGCGGGACCAAGCTCAACGAGGTGCACGCGGCGCCGTTCGAGCCGTTCGTGGAACTGGTGATGCATGGGCTCGCCTTCGATTGGAACCATCCTGACGACGAGGGCATCATGTTCATCTCGCGTGAGGGCGGCTACCAGGCGTCGGTCTCGCAGACATACGAGGTGCTCTAGGAGAGATGCAGCTGTGCTTTCGTGATCTCGTCGTCCAGCAGCGTGGCCCTGATCTTGCTCGCTTCGACTCCTACGCCGTTGTCCAGGAGCATACGGGATACCAGCAGCCTGACTTGCTTGAGATCCTGCACGTTTATCTTTTCTCGAGACATCAAACGACCTTTCCGAGCCTTGTGGCGAAGGATCTTTTCCGCACCGTGGCGTGATCCGCATCTTCACACTTCCTGACGGCTCTGCTGTAGCTGTTGAGAAATCGAGAAAGGCTTACCTTGGTGATCCGTCTTGCGTTCCGGCGCCTTGCCGTCGCTACGCGCATGCCGGCGATCGCCCGCACCCTGTTTAGTCGGCATCGCTTGGACAATTCTGAATGACGGCGTGGACCTGGCAGACGAGACCGCCACTATGACATCGCTCCGCCTACCGAGGCGGCGTCAGCGCTTGCTGCAGCGGTGCACGTTTTGAGAAAAAGGTGCAGGCTTGCTGACGAAGGACAGCATGTTGGCGCGCCCGGCTGGATTCGAACCAGCGGCCCCAAGCTTAGAAGGCTCGTGCTCTATCCAACTGAGCTACGGGCGCGCGCAGGAGGTGATTAGCGCGGATTGCGGCGCCGCGAAACTGCCGCTTATAAAAGTCGGATGATCGACCGCGCCCCGCCGCCTGCCGACCCAGCGCCGACCAGCCTTGATGCCGACGCGTTGCAGGGCAGGTCGCTGCGGTTCTACGACCTGGTGATGGCAGCGTTCGTTGCGATCCTGCTGCTCTCCAACGTGCTGGGAGCGGGCAAGGTTGCGGTGGTGACGCTCCCGCTGATCGGCGAGTGGCCATTCGGCGCGGGCATCCTGTTCTTTCCCGTCAGCTACGTGATCGGCGACGTGCTGACCGAGGTCTACGGCTACGCGCGTGCGCGCCGCGTGATTTGGGTCGGTTTTGCCGCGACGGTGTTCATGGCGCTGATGGCGTGGGTCGTCGTCGCGCTGCCGCCTGCGCCCGACTGGACCAATCAGGCGGCCTATGAGGCGGTGTTCGGACAAGTCCCGCGCATCGTCTTCGCGAGCATGTGCGCGTTCTGGGCGGGTGAGTTCGTCAACTCCTACGTGCTCGCGCGGATGAAGGTGTGGAGCGGCGGGCGCCATTTGTGGATGCGAACCATAGGGTCGACAATCGCAGGGCAGGGTGTCGACAGCCTGATCTTCTATCCGCTCGCGTTCCTGGGCGCGGCCGGCTGGACCGCGGATCTGGTCGTGAAGGTGCTGTTCACGCAATGGGCGCTGAAGGTCGCGTGGGAGGCGTTGCTGACGCCTGTCACCTACGCCGTCGTCGGCGGCCTCAAGCGCGCTGAGGGTGTCGACGTGTTCGACCGGAAGACCGACTTTTCTCCGTTCCGGGCACGGGTGTGAGACAGCGTCAAGACTGCGTCACAAGTGTCGGTAATCTGAACTTTCTCAGCTCGGGCCTGCTTACGCGACCGCTCGTAGCAGGCCCTCGAACAGGCGGCGTCCGTCGTCACCACCGTGCGCGGCTTCGATCCGCCGTTCGGGATGCGGCATCATGCCCAGCACGTTACCGGCCGTGTTGACCAGCCCGGCAATGTCGCGCGCGCTGCCGTTGACGCGTTCGGCGTAGCGGAACGCGACCTGCCCCTCACCCTCGATCCGGTCGAGCGTCTCGGGATCGGCGACGTAATTGCCATCGTGATGCGCGACCGGCACCCGCACCGTCTCGCCGGCGCTGTAGCCGGTCGTGAAGATCGAACGCGTCTCGCCGACCGTCAGCGCGACGTCGCGGCAGACGAAGTCGAGACCTGCGTTGCGCATCAGCGCGCCCGGCAGCAGTCCCGCCTCGGTCAGGACCTGGAATCCGTTACAGATGCCCAGCACCGGCAAGCCCTTGCCCGCGCGATCGACGACGTCGCGCATGATCGGCGATCGCGCCGCGATCGCACCCGAGCGAAGGTAGTCACCGTAGGAAAAGCCGCCCGGTATCGCGACCAGCGATACGTCATCGGGCAGCGTTGCGTCGCGGTGCCAGACCATGACGGGCTTCGTCCCCGTCACCTGCTCCAGCGCGACCGCGATGTCGCGGTCACAGTTGGAGCCCGGAAAGACGACCACCGCCGTCTTCATGCGCGCGCGATCCGGTAATTCTCGATCACCGTGTTGGCGAGCAGCTTGCGGCACATCGCCTCGACGTCGGCGTCGCTGGTGCCTTCGTCGACGTCGAGCTCGATCAACTTGCCGACGCGTGCGCCGTGCACGCCCGAGAAGCCGAGGCCGGAGAGCGCGTGCTCGATCGCCTTGCCCTGGGGGTCGAGGACGCCGGGCTTGAGCGTGACGTGGATGGTGAGCTTCATGCCGCGCGCCTATGCCGCGCGACGCGCGCGGGGGCAAGGTTTTCGCTCGTTCGCCCGTTCAGAAGTAGCGCGCGAGGCCGATCGAGAAACGGCTGCGTTTCGTGCGATACAGGTCTAGTGAGGAAAGGATGCCCGTCGCTGCCCAGGAAAGCTGCGGCGAGAAACCCAGCACGCGCAATTTGCGATTGCCGATCGTCACCTGCGACGTCACCCGCCAGTCGCGTCGCGGCTGGAGCGAGAAGATCGGGATCGCGGCATCGAAGCGCGCGCGGCTGACGCTTCCACCGAAACCGACGTTGAACCCGCGCGGCAGCTCACCCGCGACGCTTGCGCCGATGCCGAACTCGGTATTCGAATAGGCTTTCGCGTTGAGCCAGTCGCGCCGCACGAATGCCTGGCCGGCGGCAACGAACGTGCGGCGAAAGCTCGTTTCGTAGGACAGGTAGAGACCGCCCTGCCAGCCATCGAAGGCGCGATCGAACGTTGTGTCGGTGCGTCGCACGTCGACTTGCAGGCCGAAACGCCGCGTCGCGTCGAGCGACCATTGTCCACCACCGCGAACGCCGATCTGCCGGCTCGCGACCCGCCCGCCGTACCAGCGTTGCGCCCCGATCATCTGCGCGGACACGCTGGCGTCGTTGGAAAGCTGCGCCTCACCACCCGCCGCGGCCTGGACGAGATCGTCGTCGAAGCGCGTGCCGGCGTAATTGAGGGCGCTGACATCCAGATTGCCGAGGAAGAACAGGTCTCCCCCGACCGGCAGACGTGCCGCGGCGGAGGCGGTCGCGGTCTGTCCGGTGCCCGATCGCCGCCGCGCGCCCGCATCGAGCTCGAGCGGCAGGCTGTAATCGCCGAGATGCACGTCGACCGTCCGCGCGTCGGTCGCGTTATTGATGTTGGTATCGGGCGCGAGCGCCAGCGATACGTCGGCGCGGAACGCACGCGCCGATCGAATCACGTCGCGCGCGCCGCGCACCAGCCGCGCCAGATCGGGATCGAGTTCCCGGCTCTGCTGTGCCAGTCGCAACTGCCGGTCGGCAGCCGCGCTCTGCCCCATCGCGATCATGGTGCGACCCAGTTCAAGGCGCACCCGCGTCTGGTTGGGGTCGTCGGCGAGAATTGCCTTATACTCGCGCGCCGCGGTGGCGAGGTCGCCTTCCTGCGCCGCCATGAAGCCGGTCAGGAAGCGCGTCTGCATCGTGAAGCCGGGCGCCAGCCGCAATGCGGTGAGCAGCGCTCGTGCCTCGGGATACCGACCTGCCTGCACCAGTCGCTCGGCCGACGCGAGCAATTGCGGCGCGGTCAGCCGTACCTCGCACCGCGCGGTTCTGGTACATCCCGCGGGAGCAGGTGCCTGCGCGACGGCGGCCGTCGACGGTTCCGTCTCGACTGTGCCCGCGAGCGCGGGGAAGGGCGCCACGAGAAGCAGCAAGGCGGCGAGTAGCCGGAACACGTTGGATGACCTGACGATCCGTTCGAACGCTTACTTCTTGCCGGTGAATGCACCCTGGATGTCGACGCGCTGCCCCGGGACGCCGCCCACGATGCGGAAGTTGCCGCCGACGTTCGCCGCATTCGGGCCGAAGAAGGTGCCATCGATCGAACTCGCGCCTGCCGTGCTCGTGCCGCTGGCAGCGCTGGTAAAATCGATCGCCTTGCCGCCAAGCGTCGCGCTGGTGAACGCGCCGGAGAAGCCGTTGTAGCGCAACAGGTCGATCTTCGCCGAGCCGACCGCCTGGAATGCTGTGCCGGTCGGATTGGCAAGCGCAGCGTCGCTGACGCGAACGCCATTCTGGAACGTGGGGCCCACCGCGCCGTCGATGCGTACATCGACGGTTGATCGGCCGAAGTCGACCGCGACCGCGCTCGTTCCGGTCAGCCACTGCATGTAGCTGTCCCGCGAGGTGCCGTCGTTCAGCACGGCCGAGGCGAGGAAGCCTCCGGTGTACGTACCGGTGCCCGAGATCGGGATTTGTGACTGGATCGTCGGCGTGCCGAACACCATCACGCCGTGCTGCCGGTTGGTGACGCCCTTGTCGTCGTGAACGTTCCGAGTGAATCCGGCGAACGTGACGTAGGTGCCGTCCCCAGGGCGCTGGTAGAAGAAGCTCGTCGTTTCGGTCGAGGTGCCCGATTCGAGGTAGTTGAACCCCGCCAGGTTCGGCGCCTCGAGATTCGGCGTCGCCTCGGGATTGTAGTCGGCGCGGTGAGCGGGGTCCTGAAACCGGGTGTTCTGCGCGAAGCCTGCCTTGTCGTCGGTCAGGGCGACGGTGAAAATACCGTCGCGCGGGTCGTAGCTGATCGTGCCGCTGGGGGCCTTCACCGTGCTGGCGTTCCCTTGATACAACACGCCGGTGTCGCTGTACGTGAATGAGTGAAGCGCGCCGACCGCGGTGAAGTTGGTCGCGCTCGATACGGCGAGCAGATTGCTGGGCGTGGTCGAGCCCGAACCCGTGCCCGGCGTTCCGACGCCGGTGCCGCCACCCGTCGTTCCGCCGGTGGGGGCGGGCGGGGCGATGCTACCGACCGTCTCCGGCCCCGCGCCACCGCACGCGGCAAGCGCAAGCAGCGGCAGTGCCAAGGCAATCGAAGAAACGCGCATAAGAAAACCCCCTCGTCGAACCGGTGTCAGCGAGGGGGTAGCAATCACTGGTTAATTCGCGGTCAATGCACTTACTTGCCGCGCTTCTTTCGATGAGTTTCCATGTCCAGCACAGCATTCTCGCTGCCTTCGGGGAGGAGACCCAGCCGGCGCGCGACCTCCTGATACGCCTCGACCTCGCCGCCGAGATCGCGGCGGAAGCGGTCCTTGTCGAGCTTCTCGTCGCTGTCCATGTCCCACAGGCGGCAGCAATCGGGGCTGATCTCGTCCGCGAGGATGATGCGGCTATAGTCGTTGTCCCAGATACGTCCGAACTCGAGCTTGAAGTCGACGAGGCGGATGCCGACGCCCGCGAACAGGCCGCACAGGAAATCGTTCACGCGGATCGCCAGATCGGCGATGTCGTGCATCTCCTCCTGGCTCGCCCAGCCGAATGCCGCGATATGCTCGTCGGTGATCATCGGATCGCCGAGCTCGTCCGACTTGTAGGCGTATTCGATGATCGTGCGCGGAAGCTGGACACCTTCCTCGATCCCGAGGCGCTTTGACAGCGATCCCGCGGCGACGTTGCGCACCATCACCTCGACGGGGACGATTTCCACCTGTCGAATGAGCTGCTCGCGCATGTTGAGACGACGTATGAAGTGCGTCGGCACGCCGATATGACCCAGCAGCGTATAGATGTGCTCGCTGATGCGGTTGTTAAGCACGCCCTTGCCGTTGATCGTGCCCTTCTTCTGTGCGTTGAAGGCGGTCGCGTCGTCCTTGAAATACTGGATCAGCGTGCCCGGCTCGGGACCCTCGTACAGGATCTTCGCCTTGCCCTCGTAGATCTGCCGCCTGCGCGCCATTGATCGACCTTTCGCGAAATAATGACGCCCCGGAAACGCGGACCTGGGCCGCGAGACCGGGGCGATGTTGCGCGGCGCTATACGGGAAAGGTCGCCGCCCGAAAAGAGGTTCTGCTGCGATGCGGCGATCAGCGTGCGGTGTCGAGACGCCGATCGGGAACGTGAAGTTGTTCGAGCAGCAGCCGCTTGGCCTCGCGCCACGCCGCCGTTTCAGGGGTCACGAGTTCGACGTGCCCCGTGTCCGGTACGGTGTGCAGCAGCGCGCGATCACCGGCAGCGGTGGCGCGCGCGACATAGTCGGTCGCCATGCGATAGGGGATGATCCTGTCCTCGCGTCCGTTGACCAGATCCTGACCGACGCCTAGCGGGAACAGTCGTGGCACCGACGTGTCGCTGTACGGATCGGCACGACCAGACCCGACCAGCTTGCCGACGACGGCTGTCCCGCAACCGTTATCCGGGCTTTTCGCGGTTGCCTCGAGGTCGGGCAGGCCACCGAGGCTGACGACGTGCGCGAGGTGGAGCGGGTGGGCAACCCGCAGCGGGCTGGCGGCGGGCAATCGCGCGCGCCCAGCCAACCATAGCGCGAGGTGTCCGCCCGCCGAGTGCCCGACCGCGACGACGCGGCGCGTGTCCAGATTGAACGTCCGGGCGGATACAAGCAGTTGGTCGGCGGCCTTTGCAGCATCACTGAAGGTGCCGGGATAGCCGCCGCCGGCGCGGTCGACACCGCGATAGTCAATGTTCCACACCGCCACGCCAGATCGACGCAGATCATCGGCGACCCAGTTCATCAATGTCCGGTCCGCAATCGAGGTCGTCCAGCACCCGCCGTGGACCATCAGCACGGTCGGATGCGGCCCCTTGCCGCGCGGCAGCCACACGTCGACCTTCTGCATCTGATCCTGGCCGTAACTGACGGTGGCGTCCGGTTCGGGGCGCGGGCGTTTGGTGAGGTCGTCCCAGGTCAGCGGTTTGAACGTCGCGGGCGCGGGTGGGGTCGCTTCGGACATGGCGGAAATGCTCCCGAACGCGATGCAAGCGGCTAGGGTGATGAAAAGGCGGCGCTGGCTCATGCGGCCAGCCTGCCACGTAGCGCCGCCGGCGTCACCCGCGCGATCGCGTGAAGGACATGGCGAAGCAATCCCGCCTCGTCATGTCGAATGTTGTGCCCCCCCGGCATGCCGACGATCCGCGCGCCCGGTACGCGCAACTGGGGGCAGAGGCTATCATCTTCTTCGACGCCGAAGATGCAGGTGAGTGGCGCCCATGAAAGCGTGCGGGCGGTGCTGATCCCCAGGCTGTCGGGCTCGCCACGATACGCGATGCTGCTCGGATCGGCGCGGAAGAAGACCGTCTCGCCCGGGAGAATCAGGATGATCGCGGCTACCCGTGCGCGTAGGTCTTCGGGCAGATCTGCGAGGCCGGTCTGGACAACGTCGGCCCCGTAGGACTGGCCAATGACGACGATCCGCCCCGCACCCGTACGTGCGAGCGCAGTGCGGATGCCGTTGGCGACGATCGCGTCGATGTCGGCACGCGTGCGACGGCGGCGGAACAGCGTCGGCGTGACAACCGCCATCGTCGTGATGCCATGCTCGGTCAGCCCACGCATCGTCGAGGCGCCGAGCAGGAACCGCACCCCCATGTCGCCCGAAAAGTTGACGGCGGCGATCGGCAAGGGGCGGCCCTTCGCCGGGTACAGTTCGTACGGGTCGCGATTGAAATAGCCCGCGAGGCTGACCAGGATGCAGATGATCGCGGAGATGACCGCGGTCACGATGACGCCGCGTCGAACACGGCGGGAGGGGGCGGAGGAACGCGGCACGATCGAGACTCACGAATGACGAACGCGGCCTATAGCGCGCGGTCGCGAGCAAGCCCATGCGGTACGGCCCCCTTAACGCCGCCCGTGCGGGCTGATAGGTGATGACGCGACGATGCCGACCAAGATCACCGACCTGCCCGATCATCCGCCCGTTGGCGTGCTCGATGCGCCGTTCGACAGCGCGCTGTCCGAACGTTACCTCGTCTACGCGCTGTCGACGATCACCGCGCGCTCGCTTCCCGACGTGCGCGATGGACTGAAGCCCGTGCACCGCCGATTACTGTGGGCGATGAGGCTGTTACGCCTTGATCCTGCGGCGGGGTACAAGAAGTGCGCGCGCGTCGTCGGTGACGTGATCGGCAAATACCACCCGCACGGCGATCAGTCGGTCTACGACGCGATGGTGCGGCTCGCGCAGGATTTTGCGCTTCGCTATCCGCTCGTCGACGGGCAGGGTAATTTCGGCAACATCGACGGCGATAATGCCGCTGCCTATCGCTACACCGAGGCACGGCTGACGCAGGTCGCGATCGACCTGATGGACGGGCTCGACGAAGACGCGGTCGAGTTCCGCCCGACGTACAACGGCGAGGAACAGGAACCCGAGTTGTTCCCCGGCGCCTTTCCCAATCTGCTCGCGAACGGTGCCGCCGGGATCGCGGTCGGCATGGCGACGAGCATTCCGCCCCACAACGCCGCCGAACTGCTCGACGCAGCGGTGATGCTGGTCGACCGGCCCGATGCGAGCGACGCCGATGTGCTGGCGTTGGTGAAGGGGCCAGACTTTCCGACCGGAGGTCTGGTGGTCGACCCGCAGGCCGCGCTGACCGAGGCGTACGTGACGGGACGCGGCGCCTTCCGCGTTCGCGCGCGCTGGTCGGTCGAGCGCGAGAAGGGCGGCGGCTGGCAGATCGTCGTCTCGGAAATCCCGTACGGCGTGCAAAAGGGCAAGCTGATCGAGCAGATCGCGGGCCTGATCAACGACAAGAAGCTGCCGATTCTCGCCGACGTCCGCGATGAGAGCGACGCCGAGGTCCGGTTGGTGCTTGAGCCGCGGAGTCGCACCGTCGAGGCGCAGGTTTTGATGGAAGGGCTGTTCCGCCTGTCCGACCTCGAAACGCGCGTGCCGCTCAACCTGAACGTCCTCGACAAGGATCGCACCCCACGCGTCATGAGCCTGCGAGACGCGCTCGCGGCCTGGGTCGAGCACCAGTTCGTTGTATTGCGGCGGCGGACCGAGCACCGACTGGGCAAGATCGCCGATCGGCTCGAACTGGTCGGCGGCTATATCATCGCCTTTCTCAACCTCGACCGCGTCATCGAGATCATCCGCACGGAGGACGAGCCAAAGGCAGTGATGATCGCGGAGTTCGCGCTGACCG
Source organism: Sphingomonas citricola (assembly GCF_019429535.1). Classification (GTDB taxonomy): domain Bacteria; phylum Pseudomonadota; class Alphaproteobacteria; order Sphingomonadales; family Sphingomonadaceae; genus Sphingomonas; species Sphingomonas citricola. Next base: position 772,732 of record NZ_JAHXZM010000001.1, read on the forward strand.
ACCGGCAGGCCGAGGCGATCCTCAACATGCGGCTGCGATCCCTCCGCCGGCTGGAGGAGTTGGAGCTCAAGCGCGAGCAGGCGAACCTTGAGAAGGAGCAGGCGGACCTCACGCTGCTGCTCGGCAGTGAGGCGCGGCAGCGCACGCGGTTGAAGCGCGACTTCGGGCGTGTTCGTGCGCGCTACGGCCCCGACACGCCGCTGGGCGCACGCCGTACGGGAATTGAGGAAGCAGCGCCGACGCGCGACATTCCGCTGGAGGCAATGATCGAGCGCGAGCCGATCTCCGTGATCCTGTCCGAACGCGGCTGGATTCGCGCGATGAAGGGGCACGTCGATCTGTCAGCGCCCGAGACGCTGAAGTTCAAGGAAGGCGACGGCCCCGCCTTCGCGTTTCACGCGCAGACGACGGACAAACTTCTGCTCGCGGCCGCCAATGGCCGGTTCTACACGCTCGCCGCCGACAAACTGCCCGGCGGGCGGGGTTTCGGCGAACCGGTTCGCGCGACGATCGATCTGGACGGCAGCGTCGGAATCGTCGCTTTCCTGCCGGTACGCGGCGCCGAACGTCTTTTGCTCGCGGCGAGCGACGGGCGGGGCTTCGTCGTCAACACCGCAGATACGATCGCGGAAACCCGCAAGGGAAAGAATGTGATGTCACCGCGCGCGGGCGCGACGCTGATGGTGGTTCGTCCGCTGGCTGCTGAGGACGATTACGTCGCGGTGATCGGTGACAATCGCAAGCTGCTCGTCTTCCCGCTCGCCGAACTGCCCGAGATGGCGCGGGGACAGGGCGTACAATTGCAACGCTATCGCGAAGGCGGGCTGGCGGACGCCAAGACCTTCGTCTTTGCGCAAGGGCTTAGCTGGATGATGCGGGGCGAAACCAGGCGTACCCGTACCGAGGCCGACCTGAACCCGTGGCGGACCGCGCGCGGGGCTGCGGGTCGGATGCCCCCGACCGGGTTTCCGCGCGACAACCGGTTCTGACCTCGCGGATGCACGTCATCGTGCGGCCTCTAATTGCTAAGGTAATCGGGCTTTAATCACTGCTTGGCTATCGTTGTCAGCGATGGTCAGCAGCTTGTCCTACGTCGCCAACCTCGACGCGCCGCTCGTCCTGCCACCCGGCCTGTCGCCGGGTGAGCGGGCGCTCGAGCTCGTGCCGCTGCCGTTGCTGATGGCGTCGCTTCACGGCGATACGATCGTGCACGAGGCATCGAACCGCGCCTTTGTCCGTGCGCAGATCGGCGCGAAAAACAGCCTCGACCCGATCATCCGCGCCTTTCTCAACAGCGACGCGCGCATTGCCGAACACCAGTGGCAGTCGGGCGGCGAGGTCGAGCGGCGCTATTTCCGCGTTTGCCTGTCGCGCATCACGGTCCGTAATGAGCCCACCTGCGTCGTCTCCCTCGTCGACCACACCGCGGAAGTACGGACCGAGGAGACGCTACGGCGCGAGATGGCGACCGATTCGCTGACCGGCCTTCCCAATCGTGGCGGCTTCACCGACGCGCTCGACGCGGCGATCGCGCACCAATCGCGGCGCTGGGCGGTGCTGATGGTCGATCTGGAGCGGTTCAGCCGGATCAACGCGTGCCTTGGCAGCATGGCGGGCGACGAATTGCTCATCACGGTCGCGCGTCGAATCAAGGGGGCGCTGCGCGCGCGCGACGTGCTGGCGCGCACCGGCGGCGACGAATTCGGTATCCTGCTCGCCATCGACGAGCGCGACGACGAGGCGCAGCACGTCGCCAACCGATTGCAGGCGGCGCTCACGACCCCGTTTCGCCTGAGCGATTACGAGATCTGCGTCACCTCCGCGATCGGTATCGCGTTCGGCGACGCGAACGTCGAGCATTCCGAAGACGTGATCCGCCACGCGCAGGTGGCGATGAAGAAGTCCAAGGGAAGCAAGAAGGCCGAGGCGTATCAGACCCGCGCGCTCGATTCGGCGCGCGCGGAATTCGCGATGGAGACGGCGCTACGCCGCGCGATCGACAACGGCGACCTGACGCTGCGCTACCAGCCGATCTGCAACCTCGCGACCGGACAAGTCGAGAGTTTCGAGGCGCTGGCACGGTGGACCGACGAGCATGGCGTGCAGCACCAGCCGTCCGACTTCATTCGGGTGGCGGAGGAATCGGGGCTGATCGTGCCGCTCGGCCGCTGGGCGATCGACGCCGCACTGACGACGTTGGCCGGGTGGGATCGGCGCGGCGACGCGAGCCGCACCATCAAGGTCGGCGTCAACGTGTCACCGATCCAGCTCCAGCGCGACTCAGTCCCCGACGTGGTCGAGCACGCGCTCGCGACATCAGGGATGGCGGGTGACCGGTTGAAGCTCGAACTGACCGAGAGCGCGCTGATCGCAGAGCCCGCGCGCATGGCGCGGATGCTGACGGCGCTCAAGTCGTTGGGGCTGACGATCGCGATGGACGATTTCGGCACCGGCTTTTCGAACCTCGCCTCGCTGCAGAAGCTGCCGATCGACGTGCTCAAGATCGACCGCAGCTTCATCACCGGGATGCTAGCCGACCGCGACAAGATCGCGATCGTGCGCGCGATCCTCAGCCTCTCGCAGGCACTCAGCATGACCACGGTCGCGGAGGGGATCGAGACGCATGATGTCGCGCAGACACTCGCCGCGCTCGGCTGCGCGTCGGGGCAGGGATATGCCTTCGCGCATCCGCTCGAGCCCAACGATGCCTATGAGTTCCTGCTGACGCGCAATCGCTAGCGAGCCTCGGCGAGCGCGGCGACGACCTCTTCGTCGGCGATCACGGACGTACGTGCCGCCTCTGGAAACCCTTCGACGATCCAGCGCGACTCGACCCGCTTCAAGGTGCGCGCAACCAGCGGCCCCTTGTTCAATCCGCGCGCGACGAGATCGCCGCCCCCGACGGCCATGCGCGGTGCCACCCAGTCGGCGAGCGAGGAAACGTCGGCCCCCGCGAGCAATAGGCGATCGAGCGCGATGTTGATACCGCAACGATAGGCGAGCCCGCGCGGGCCTTCGTCGCCCGGCCCCTCCGTGGCTAGGGTGAGTCGCCGGCGATCGGCGTTGCTGAGTTTCAGGCGCGCGCCGACGCTCTCCGCCGCCTCGCGCGGCAGAAGTGCGGCAAGGCGTCGGATCGCGTCGGGCGCAACGCCCGCCGCAGCCTCCCGTTCGGCGACGTCGCGCAGGCGAGCGACGCCGTCGGCATCGATCTCGGGGAGGATCGGGCGGAAGATGCCCGTGTCTTGCATCAATGCGACGACGGTCGTCGCCGACCGCGCGACGAGCAGCTTGAGCAGCTCCGCGGCGATGCGTTCGCGGCTAAGCGCCATCAGGTCGTTCGCGCGCGCGACGCAGGCCGCGAGGCCGTCCTGGTCGATGTCGTCGCCGAAGCGTGCGTGAAACCGGAAGAAGCGCAGGATACGCAAATGGTCTTCCGCGATCCGCTGATAGGGGTCGCCGATGAAACGCACACGGCCCGCCGCCAGATCGGCGAGGCCGCCGAACCAGTCGTAAATCCGGCCGCTGATCGGGTCGGCGTAGAGCGCGTTCATCGTGAAGTCGCGTCGCGCCGCATCCTCGCGCCAATCGTCGGTGTAGGCGACGACGGCATGACGTCCGTCGGTCGAAACGTCGCGGCGCAGCGTCGTGACCTCCACCACCGTGCCCGAGGAGACCGCGGTGACGGTGCCGTGCGCGATACCGGTCGGCACCGCCTTGATCCCCGCCGCCTCCAGCCGAGCGATCACCGCATCCGGCGCATGGACGGTGGCAAGGTCGAGGTCATGCGCGTCGAGCCCGAGCAGCGTATCGCGCACGGCTCCACCGACGAAGCGTGCTTCGCCTGCTGCTGCGCCCAGGACGCTCGCGAGTTGGGCAAGCCCCGGGCGTTGCCGCCACTCCGCGTCGGGGAGGGTGGCCGGGATCACACCGTCCATTGCAGCCGCTGCCCCAGATTGACGATCATCCCCGCGGTCGCACCCCAGATCCGGTGATCGTTCCACGTCATCTCCCAATAGGTTCGCATCTGCCCTTGCCATTCAACCGTGCGCTGTCGGTGATTGGCCGGGTTGAGCAGGAAGTCGAACGGCACCTCGAACACGCGCGCGACCTCACCCTCGTTGGGATGGAGCGGCAGATCGGGGGGCACGACCCCCAGCACCGGCGTGATCGAATATCCGGTCCCGGTGCGATAGCGATCGGTCGGGCCGATCACCGCAACCGCGGATGCCGGAAGCGCCACTTCCTCTTCGGCTTCGCGTAAGGCGGCCTCTACCGCGTCCTCCCCCGGGTCGACACGACCGCCCGGAAAGGCGACCTGCCCTGCGTGTTTGCGCAAGGTGTCGACCCGCTGCGTCAGGATCACGCCGGGGCGCGCACGATCGGTGACGGGGATCAGCACTGCGGCCGGTGTCAGTTCCTCATGCTTAGGCAGATCATCGCGATCCCCCAGCAGGAGCGCGACCTCGACCGGCGACACAAGTGCGCTCGTCAGCCGTTCGGCGAGCGTCGGCGGGGAAGGAGCCGTGTTCACGTGGCCGATGCGACGGGGGCGAGCGAAAAGAAGCCGCCCGAACTCCACACGCCCGGGGTTTCGTCGTCGCCCGCGAGCGCGAATTCGGCCAGCTCGTAATAGATTGCGCGCGATACCAGCGCCTCCAGCCCGCCACGGACGTGGAGATAGGGGTGGGGGCCGTCGTCATGCTCTTCGAACCGCAGCGGATGGTCGGCCGACGCGGTGACGATGTCGCCGGTGTTGAGGCGGAACGCGAGCACCTGATCCCGACCCGAGCCGTCGACCTTCATCTCGACGGCGACGAATGGCGCATCCTCGACCGCGATATCGAGCTTCTCGACCGGGGTGACGAGAACGTAGCCGCCGTCCGCCTCACGCCGCAGGATGCGGCTGAACGCGCGCACCATCGCGGCGCGGCCGATCGGCGATCCCTGATGAAACCAGGTCCCGTCACGCGCGATGCGCATCTCGCTGTCACCGCAGTGTGCGGGGTGCCAGCGTTCGACCGGCGGCAGGCGATCGCTCTCGGCCATGCGGGCGATGTCGGCGACGGTCAGCGTGTCGAAGTCGGGTAGCGGCGCCATGGGCATGACGTGCAGGTAGGATCGTGCGCGCGCGCGGTAAAGGCGCGCCGTCGCTCAGGCGTCGACGCTGACGCGCGGCAGGACCGCCCCCACGCCCGCGGGCACGTGCGTTCCGCGCGCAAGCAGGCGGTGCGGCTCGACCGGTCCGGGCAGCCGCCACCCGCTCGTCCGTTCGGCCGAGAAGCCGAAAAAGCGGGCGTAATATTCGGGATCACCGATCAGCATCAGCGCCGCATCGGGATCCACGGCGTCGAGCGCCGCCTGCATCAGCCGGCGGCCGATGCCGTCCTGCTGCCGCTCGGGCGTGACGGCGACCGGGCCGAGCAGGATCATCGACACCCGCGGATCGCCCGGTGCGTCGGGCACGAACGACACTGGCCAGCACTGGATCGTTCCGACCAGAATATCATCCTCGATTGCGGCGAGGCTCATGCCTGCCAGCGGGCGGGTACCGGCGCGCAAGGCATAAGCGGTGCGACCGTGGCGATCGCGACCGAAGGCGCGATCGAGCAAATGCTCGACCGTAACCTGATCCACCTCGTCGATCGGTACCAATTCGATCATTCGCCATCCCTCTATGCCCGTGGCGCGGGCCGGGCGCCGCGCCCTTAGCGGAGCACGGGTCTAACGCAAGCGCGTCGTGACTGGCGCGCGCGTGCTGCTAGGGCTAACGGCGCCGGAATGAACGATACGCTCGAACTCGAGGTGCACGATCTCGAGGTGCCAGTGCTGACCGGCATCTATTCCGAAGAAACCCATCTGCCTCAGCCGCTGCGAATTTCGCTGACCGTGCTGCTCGATGCGCCCGCGCATTTTGCGCCCGACACGCCGTTGGCGGCGTCGAAGAATTACCTCGACCTGAAATACGCCGCGACGACCGCGCTGGAGAGCGCGGGGCATTTCACGCTGATCGAGGCGGTCGCCGATCACATCTGCGAGACGCTGTTCCTGCAGGACACCCGTGTTCAGCGCGTGAAGGTGAAGATCGTCAAGCTCGCGATCGCCGAGGCCGGCGAGGCGATCGGCATCACGATGGTACGCCACCGCCGCTGATCGCATCCGCCGCGCCGGTGCCGCGGCAGGCGCCGAGTTGCTGGATGACGAACGCATAATCCTCGCGCGCGTGCGCCGCATCGCTTTCTGCCAGCGCGCCCGTCGCAGCATCGGGTAACATACGTGGCAGGAAGCAGGCGAGGCGGTACCACAGCAACGTGTCGCGCGCGGGCGCGGTCGCGTTCTCGTCGATCACCTCGCTGAGCGCGATCGACCAGCGCGGCTGCTCACCCGGACGGCGCAGGACCGACACCGCCGCGGGCCGATCACCGCGCGTCAGCAGGAAGATCTGCGTTTCACCTTCGCCGGGCAGGCTGCCGGGCACGTAGAAAGCGCTCTTTACCCCCGTGATAACGGGCGGCGCGTCGGTGCTCGCCGCCGCGGTCGCGATACGCCGGGTCAGCGCGTCGGCGGCGGGGGACCATGCGCGCTGCGCATCCTTGGCGACGAGCTGGATCTGATCGGGGCGATTCGCGACGGGCCGCGCAAAGGCGAGTACGCGCTGCTTCTTGAGCGCAGGCGCGCGGCCGCGCGGGTCGAGCGGCACGTCAACCAGCCATCCCACTCGCGCCGGTATCGCGCCGGTGCCACGAACCAGCGTGCCGACGTCGCCCTCGACGTAGAAGCGTGCGGCGTTGGCGGCGACGCCTGCCGCCTCGGCGCCCTTGATTCGCGTGGCGGAGCGGATCGTGGCGTCGACGATCAGCGGACTATCGACCACCAGGTCCGCGAAATCGGCGTAGGACAGCGCCGGAACACCTGCGACTCCGACAGCGCTGACAGGGTTCGTCGGTGCGGCCACTTGCGCGAGAGCGGGGGCAGCGAGCGTTAGAACGGCCGGAACGGCGAGCATGGTGAATGGCTTGCGGGCAGACATCCCCCATTGATACGCCCGCGGAGGTGAACGAAACAGAAATTATTCTGTCATCTCGCGCTTGTACGTTTGTTGCGCCCGACAAAGCGTTTGCGTCGCTTCCGGTGCCGCGATAGAAACCGTGACGCTACGGCCTTCCCGAAAGGGGAGCGTCGTGGGTTGTTTTCGACGGTCGGGTTTGTCCGACCGCCCAACAGGGCCGCAGGATGAGGGAGTTTCGTTGCTGAATGGCCTATTCTGACCAGAAGATGAGCGGGAGCAAAATCACCGCATTGGTGATCGTGGCATTGGTCCACCTTGCTCTCGGCTACGCCTTCGTGACCGGCCTTGCGACCAACTTCGTGAAGAAGCAGGTTGAGAAGCTGAACACGTTTGACGTGGAAGAACCGCCGCCCCCGCCGCCGGATGAGCCGCCGCCCCCGCCGCCCGACATTCCGATGTCGCCGCCGCCGGTCGTCTCGCCGCCGCCGATCGTTCGTAACCCGAACCCGCCGCCCGTGGTGATCAACACGACGCCGAACCCGCCGCCGGTCTACGTACCGACGCCGGTCGTGGCGCCGCCTGCTCCCCCGGCACCTGCGCCTGCTCCCCCCGCACCCGCGGTCAGCAAGGCTGCCGGTCTGAAGGGTAATCCGGGTCAGTTCTTCGGTGCGGACAATTATCCTCCCTCGGCCATCCGCGCCGAAGAGGAAGGTCGCGTCGTCGCGAAGCTGACGGTGGGCACCGATGGTCGTGTGACGGATTGCGTCGTCACGACGTCGAGCAATTCATCCGCGCTCGATCAGGCTACCTGCCGGATCGCCAAGAGCCGGGTGCGTTTCTCGCCCGCGCAGGACGCCTCGGGCACGCCCATCGCTTCCAGCTACACGCTGCCGGTTCGCTGGGTTCTGCCGCGCGACTGATACGACACGTCAATCGAGCTAAGCTTTTTAGAGGGAATACCACCGCATGATCATCAACATCCTGGCCGCGGGTGGAACCGCGGCCGCAGAGAACCAGTTCGGACTTCAGCAGGCGCTGAAGGAAGGCGGCATCATCTCGCAGTCGGTCTTCACCATCCTGGTGCTGATGTCGGTTGTGTCGTTCTACATCCTGTTCTCGAAGCTGTTCGAGCAGCAGAAGATCATCAACCAGGCGAAGCGCATGCGCGCCGGCTTCTGGTCGTCGAACTCGCTGCGCGAGGGCTCGGCCAAGCTCGAGAAGAACTCGGCTTACAAGCAGCTCGTCGACGACGGCCTCGCCGCGCAGGACCAGCACGCGCAGCTGACCGATCCGGTCGAGGCGCACGACTGGCTGCACGGCTCGCTCGCTCGCTCGGAGGCCGCGATCAACTCGAAGCTGGGCGGTGGTCTGGCGTTCCTCGCGACCGTCGGCGCGACCGCGCCGTTCATCGGTCTGTTCGGCACCGTGGTCGGCATCTACCGCGCGCTGATCAAGATCGGCGCGTCGGGCGATCCCTCGATCGACAAGGTCGCTGGTCCGGTCGGTGAGGCGCTCATCATGACCGCACTCGGCCTGGTCGTCGCGGTTCCGGCCGTGCTCGCCTACAACTGGCTGCAGCGCCGCAACAAGTCGATCGCGGAGGACCTGTCGGCCTTCTCGAACGACGTGCTCGGCTTCCTTGCCTCGAACGGCAAGGTGCGTCCGTCGATCGGCAACACCGCGACCAAGGCGCCGGTGAAGCCGGCCGGTGCGACCGCCACCGCCGGTCAGGCTGGTGGCGTGCAGACCCGCGCATAAGAAAAGGGTGGGGGACCGCGCCGGCTTGGTGCGGTCCCGCCACTGGTCCGGCGGGCGGTTTCCCGTCGGACGGAGAATAGGAAAGCCTGACATATGGCGATGAGCGTTGGTGGCGATAACACCGAGAAACCTTTGTCGGACATCAACACGACGCCCCTCGTGGACGTCATGCTGGTGCTCCTCATCATCTTCCTGATCGCGGTTCCGGTCGCGATCCAGACGGTCAAGGTGAAGCTGCCCGACGTCCGCTTCGATCCGACGACGACCAAGCCGGAAAACGTGTCGTTGTCGATCACCTCGGACCCGTCGGGCGCGTGCAAGGTCTATTGGGGGGTCACCCCCGTCACGCAGACCGAGCTGCTCGACCGTGCCGTCGCGAAGCTGAAGACCGAGATCGCGCGTCAGGGTGGCCCGAATGCGGCCGGCCTCGAACTGCCCGAAGCGCATATCCGCGGTGACGTGGACACGCCGTGGCACTGCATCGGCGGCGCCATCTTCAACATGCAGCAGGCGGGCTTCGCGCGCGTCGGCTTCATCTCGCAGCCCGGCGTCGGCGCCGGCGCCTGACACCCGGCCAGAGGAGTAGCTTTTATGGCAATGAGTGCGGGGAGCGACGACGGCGAACCCATGATGGAAATGAACACGACGCCGTTGATCGACGTCATGCTCGTGCTCCTCATCATGTTCATCATCACCCTTCCGATTCCGACCCACGCAGTGAAGGTCGATCTGCCGGTCAATGACCCGAACGCGACCAAGCCGCCGGTCGACCCGATCAAGAACAAGATCGCGATCGATGCTGCCGGTACGATCACGTGGAACGGCGCGCCGGTGAACGACACGACGTTGCGGCAGTATCTCGATACGTCCGCGGCAATGACCCCGGAGCCGGAACTGCAGTTCCAGCCCGACCGAAGCTCGCGCTACGAGGTCGTCGACAACACGCTGGCGATCATCAAGCGCTCGGCGGTGACGAAGCTCGGCTTTGTCGGCAACGAACAATACTATAAGGACTTCTAATCGCCCCTCTTGCGATCGGATGTTCGGTTATGGGCGGGCACTCCAAGGTGGAGTGTCCGCCCTTTCTTTATCAGCCGCTCTGCTCTGCTCTGCTCTGCTTGGCGAGACAATGGGGATTAAGACGCGCTCTGGTTGGAAAGGTGATCAGTAGACGACAACTGGCCACGATGGTTAGGCTATTCACCGCATCTGAAGAGACGGATTAAGCAGGACGTCTCGCGAAGCCGTGATATTTGCCGTGGATGGTGCCGCCAACGCGAAGACATTCTTCGTAGGGCGATCCTGGGGGGGCTACGATGCGCAGCACTTTGCGGCGGCTCGAGTAAAAGCTGCTACGATTCACGCCGAAGAATGCTTCGCTTATCGATCCAGCCTACCTCCCGATGGACCTGTCAGCGCGTCACAATCTATCTTCGCTCAACCCCGTACGGTGACATCATGATCACGCCCGTCGCGGAACACCCTCGTTCTACGTCAGCCTCGACCGGATAGCGCGGCGGCCATCGCCACCCACTTCCGGTTACCCTGCGTCATCCTCGGCCCCTGAGGCCGGCGCACCCAATCCACCTCTTGCGCACGTGTAGCAAAAGTGACATCACGATGTCACAAAAGTGAAACGGAGAGGGTTGGTCATGCGCACTTTGGCAATGCTCATCATGGCGGCGGTCGCTGCGACGCCAGCGGCCGCGAGGGATCGTTCGGGCTATACGTCGATCGCCGCGGGGGATTGGTCGCAGGCCGAGGCGACCCTGTCCGCAGAGCGTGCGATCTTCCCGCACCGTCCTGAAATTCTTCTCAATCTCGCGGCGGTCTATTTGCGTACCGACCGGGCAGCGCAGGCTCGCGCGCTCTACGGCGACGTGCTGGCGTCAGAGCCTGTATCGCTCGATCTTGCCAACGGTCACACGGTTTCGTCGCACGTCATCGCGCAGCGTGGCCTGGCGAGGCTTAACACGACCATCGCCGCGCGCTGAGCGATCGATTGTCGGGGAGGCGTCCCGACAGCGTCGTGGACTGCTACGCAGGCACGGCGTTCGCCAAATGGCAACTTGTGCAGGCGATCGAGGCGTGGCGATCGCGCCTCAATTCAACGGTGGGGCGTGACCAATAATGAGCGGTCGCCAGCGCGGAGGGGCGCGGGCCCCAAACCGCACCGGTATGATCTTTCGTGAACCTCTAACTGCGGGAGGAGACCGAAGTGCGAAATACGCAAGATCCAGGCCCCGCTACGCTCACAAGCGGGGCAGCGTGACGCCACGCTGACCCATATATTTGCCCGCGCGGTCGGCATAGCTGACCTCGCACGGCTCGTTGCCTTTGAGAAACAGGAACTGGCACGCGCCTTCGTTGGCATAAATCTTGGCTGGCAGCGGCGTCGTGTTCGAGAATTCGAGCGTGACATGCCCCTCCCAGCCGGGCTCGAGCGGGGTGACGTTCACGATGATGCCACAGCGCGCGTAGGTCGATTTACCAAGGCAGATGACAAGGACGTCACGCGGGACCCGAAAATATTCCACCGTCCTTGCCAGTGCGAAGCTGTTCGGCGGGATGATGCAGACGTCGGTCTTGCGATCGACGAAGCTGTTCTGCGCGAAATCCTTCGGGTCGACGATCGCGTTGTCGACGTTGGTAAAGATCTTGAACTCGTCGGCCACGCGCGCGTCGTAACCGTAGGAGGACAGGCCATAGCTGATGCATGCGTCGCGGCGTTGCGCCTCGACGAACGGCTCGATCATGCGGTCCTGCAACGCGCGCTCGCGAATCCAGCGATCGGATTGAATCGACATGATGGCTACCCCCTGAGACACGCGACCTCTCGCTTGACCGGGCGATCGAGGCAAGGGCGGTTTGAGGCATCTGTGTATGCGGCGGTCGACCGCGGCGAACAAAGCCTTTCAATGACGGAGAGGCTAGCGGCCTCGTATCGTCCTCTCCATGACAGTGGCAGCCGACACGGGGCGAGCGTGCTTCACGCCGCTTGCGGTGAGGTCACGTTCGGATCCGTTAGCGGCTGTCCTGCCGTGTTCGCTGCTAGCGCCCACGGGGAAGCGTGATCTCGGCGCAAAGCCCGCCGCCCTCGCGGTTGCTGAGCGCGATCTGACCGCCCGCTTCCTCGACGATCGCGCGGGCGAGCGCGAGGCCGAGCCCGATCCCGCCCGTCTCGCGGTTCCTCGACGTTTCGAGGCGCGTGAAGGGGGTGAAGACGTCGGCGAGCCGGTCGGCCGGGATGCCGGGACCACGATCCCCCACCGAGATCACCACCGCGTCGGCACTCGAGCGCAGCGTCACCGCGGCCTCGTCACCGTATTTCACGGCATTCTCGATCAGGTTCCGGATCGCGCGGCGGATCAGGGATGGGCGCAACCGGATGCGCAGGCGCGCCGCTTCCTCGAAGGTGACGGCCGCACCGATGTCGCGAAAATCCTCCACCACCGCGTCGACGAGCGAGGCTAGGTCCACCTCGGTCACCGGCTCGCTCGGGCGACCGAGCCGCGCGAGCGACAGGATGTCGTCGAGCGTGCGGTTCATCTCCGCGATCGTCTCGGCCATGCGCGTGCGATCCTGCTCATCCTCGACCGACTCGATCCGCACGCGCAGGGCGGCGAGCGGGGTACGCAGGTCGTGACCGATCGCGCCGAGCATCCGGTCCTTCTCATCGAGCATCGCCGTAACGCGGAGCCGGAGATCGTTGAATGCCGCAGTCACCGCACGGACGTCCGACGGGCCGGCCTCGACGATCGGGACTGGAGGAACGCCGGGGTCGAAGTCGTTGGCGGCAAGCGCCAGCGCACGCAGCGGCCGTGAGATGCGTCGCGCGATCCATAGCACCGCGGCGAGCATGATCGCGTAAAGGATCAGCGTTTGCGCGAACAGGCGCCAGAAGATGTAGCCGCCGCCGCCCGGCCAGGGCGCGACGACCGTCAGCCAGCCGCGTCCGGGCTGCTCGACCGCGATCAACAGTGTCGCCTCGTCATGCCCCAGCCGGCGGTCACGCGGGTCGGGGTAGAGCGGTGCGGGGCGCAGGCCGGTATCGATCTGCCCGACACGCAGGCCGAGTTCCTTCAACTGATCGCGCAACTCGCTCGATACCTCGGGGTGACGCGGCAACGCAGGCCCGATCGGATTTTCGGAGACGCGACGTACCCGACCGCGAGCGGAACTGAGCGGACGGCCCGACTGCTCGCGCTCCAGCGCGTCGGCTAGTCGCGTCGCGACCGGACGGGTCGCCTGCGCCAATCGGAAGTTGGCCCGGTCGCGGAGCACGAGCGTGAAATTGATCGCCTGCGCGACGAACAACGCGACCGCCACCAGCAGCGCCATCTGTCCGGCCAGGCTCTGCGGCCAGCCGACACGGACGCGCGTCAAAGCCGCGTCACCTCGGCCGACAATGCGTAGCCGCCGCCCCAGACCGTCTTGATGAGATCGGGGTTGCGCGGATCGGGCTCGATCTTCTTGCGCAGGCGGCTGACCTGATTGTCGATTGCGCGGTCGAAGGCCGCTGCCTCGCGCCCCTGCGTCAGGTCAAGCAGCTGATCGCGGGTCAACACCTGCCGTGGACGCTGCACCAGCGCCAGCAGCAGATTATATTCGCCGGTCGACAGCGCGACCGACACGCCCTCGCGGTCGACAAGCGCGCGCTCGCCCGTCTTGAGCACCCAGCCGGCAAAGGCATAGGCGCCGGCGTCGGGTGCATGCTGACGCGTCCCGCCCGCGGTGATGCGGCGAAGCACGACCTTGATGCGCGCGGCAAGCTCTCGCGGCGAGAACGGTTTGACGACGTAATCGTCGGCCCCCATCTCGAGCCCGACGATGCGATCGGTTTCCTCGCTGCGCGCGGTCAGCAGGATCACGGGCGTCTCGCTCGTCTCGCGAATGTGGCGGCATAGCGACAAGCCGTCCTCGCCGGGCATCATGATGTCGAGGATGACGAGATCGATCGCGTAGGCGGCGAGCCGCGCACGCGCCGCCTCCGCTTCGCCGACCTGCGTGACGCGGAACCCTTGTTTCGTCAGATATTGCGCGAGCGGCTCTCGGATCGATCGCTCGTCATCGACCAGCAGCAAATGGGGGGTGTCGGCCATGGTGTCGACGTCTGGCATGGTTCGCACCTCGGATGAAAGGCGGACGTGCCGGCAGTTACCTGCCGCCGGCACGTCTGATCAGCGTTGCTCGTCGCCGGGCGGCGGGCCGTGGCGGTCACCGTCGGGCGATCCTGCAAACCGTGCGCGCATCAGCAGGCGGAATGCGTCGATCTCCTGTCGATCGACGCGGCCGTCATGATTGGTGTCGGCGCGATCGAACATGCGAAGCGCGCGCTCGCGGGCCTCCTCACGCGTCTGCGGCCGCATCACGCGGCGCGGGTAAGCGTCCCCGCGCGCGTCGGGCGGCGGCGGCGCGTCGGCGGCGCCGGGCGGGGGAGGTGACGGGATCGTGCCGTCCGCACCGGGCGGAGGCGGATCACGGCGGAGGTCACGCGCGCCGCGGCGTTCTTCACCGCTGATTTTGCCATCGCGGTCGCTGTCACGCGCGGCGAAGCGACGATCGGCGTCCGCGATCACTTCGTCGCGGGTGACGATGCCGTCGCCATTCGCGTCCGCCCGCATCAGCCAGCCGCCGCGCATGCCACCGCCGCGCGGTTCCGGCGGCAGGTCGCGGCCGGGCGTGGCCGGCACCGTCTGCGCGGCGGCGGAAATACCCGGGCCCGCAGTCAGCACGGTCGCGCCGAGTAGCGCGGCGAGCACAAATCTCTTCATTGACGATCCCTCGAACGCAGGCGCGACCATTCCTCGCCCACGTCGGCGATCTAGTCGCCGCCTGTCGCGCGCGTGTGTCCAAGGCACCCGATATTGTCGCGAATTGTGTCGCGCCTCAGGCGAACAGCGCGACCGACTGCATCTGTTCCGCTACCATCTCACCCGCTGCGTTCCAGATCCCCATCTGCTGCGACGACGATCCCGCGCGCGCATAATCCGCGTTGGAGCGAAGCAGCCACCAGCCGTCCTCGGTCGCGGGGGCGGGGCCGAGGACGTTCAGGATCCACGTCATCGAACTCATCGGCACGTTCCGCCCGAGCAGGCGCAGCGCGGCGGGCGGAAGGCAATCGCCGATCGCGATCAGCTCCACCATCGGATCGAGTCCGTCACGCTCGTTCAACCGGGTCCAGCGCAGCCACTCGGCGGGCTTGAGCGCTGGCCCCTCGCGCCGGTCGAGAAATTCGAAGTTGCGCGTGAAGGCGACGTGCGGGTTGCCCTTGAACGTCGTATCGCCGGGGCCGGGGCGCGGAAAGTCGGGCAGGTCGGTCGTCTGATAATCGACCTCGCTCTCGATCGCGCGCATGAACACGAAGGTGCAGCGCAGCCCGAGCCCCGCCTCGCTCTCGACATCGGACTGGATGAAGGCGGCGTTCTTGCCGCGGCGCAGCTTTTGCGTGGTGACCATGATCGGCCCCGACAGCGGGCCGATGAAGCTGACTTGCGCCGATCGTAGCGGCGGCAGATCGTCCTGCGACTGCATCGCACAGTGGAGCGCGATCGCGGCGGACAGACCGCCGTAAGCGGTGCGGCCCTGGAGCCAGTCGTCGGGGATCGCGCCGCGCCACGCCATCTGGTCGCCGGTCGGCTCGAGCGCGTCGAGCACCTGTTTCAACGTCGTCATGCGAACTCCCCCGCGGCGAGCCGGTCGCGCAGCTCGCGTTTCAATACTTTGCCGATCGCGCTGCGCGGCAATTCGTCGGCTCGGTAAAGCGCCGACAGCCGTTGCGTCTTGCCGAGCCGCGCATTGATCTCGTCCAGCACCTCGCCCGCGCTCGCCGTCGGACCTTCGCGTGGTACGTAGAAGCCGACCGGCGTCTCGCCCCACGCGTCCGACGCGACACCGACGACGGTACAATCGGCGACCGCGGGATGTTCCGCCAGCACCGCCTCGATGTCGGACGGGAAGATGTTGAACCCGCCCGAGATGATCATGTCCTTCTTGCGATCGGTCAGGATCAGGAATCCGTCCGCGTCGAAGCGGCCGACGTCGCCGTGGCGGATGAAGCGCTCGCCTTGCGGCGAAATCCACGTCGCGTCCGCCGTCGCCTGTTCGCGGCCGTGATAGCCGTTCATCATCGCACCCGAGCGACCGACGATCTCGCCCATCTCACCCGCGGGCACCTCGCGGCCCTCGTCGTCGATCAGGCGCACCTCGTGGCCGGGCAGCGGCCGGCCGACCGTGTGCAGCTTGTCGCGGTGCTCGGTGGCGTTCAGCGCGCAGCTCGCGCCGCCCTCGGTCATGCCGTAATATTCCACCAGCAACCCCGGCCAGCGCGTCACCACGTCGCGCTTCAACTCTGGTTTAAAGGGGGCCGAAGTGCACGTCTTGAAGCGGAACGACGACAGGTCGAACGCGTCGAAATCGGGCAGTGCCATGATCCGCTGATACTGGACCGGCACCAGCATCGTGTGCGTCGCGCGGTGCCGGGCGGCGAGCTCGAGATAGCGGCGCGCCTCGAACTTCTTCATCAGCACGACACTGCCGCCCCAGGCGAGCGTTGGCAGGAAGCTGACCAGGGTCGTGTTCGAGTAGAGCGGGGTCGCGAGCAACGTCACAGCGGTGTCGAACCCGGCCGCGGTGTTGCGCGACAGATGCTGCCAGCGCATGGCGTGGCTCTGTACGATCCCCTTGGGCACGCCGGTGGTGCCCGACGAATAGATGATGTTGAAGCCGTCGGCTGGCTTGACCGTCACTGCCCGCGGGGTCGCTCCGACGGGAGCGAGCCACCCCTCCAGATCCTCGAGCATCACGACCTCGGCGGGGAAGGTCTGCCCCGCCAGCGCTTCGGCATTGGCGGCGTCGAGGAACACGATCGATGCGCCGCTGTCCGCGATCATGCCGGCGATCTGGGGGGGCGTCGCGGAGGGCTGGATTGGCGCCGCGACCGACCCCGCACGCAAGGCGCCGAGGAACACGACTGCCTGCGCGACACTCGGGTACGACACCGACGCGACGGCCTGACCCGCCCGCGTGCCGCCCTGCTGCAAGGCGGCGGCGACGCGGTCCATTAACCGGTCGAGCTCGCGGTAGCTGATCTGCGTGTCATCGTCGGCGATCGCCAGCTTGTCGGGCCGCTGCTCGGCATGCACGCGGATCAGGTCGGCCAGCGTGCCGAACTCCTCGGCGAGCAGGGCGGCGATGTCGGACTGTTCGCTCATGAACGTGATCGCTAGGCGAACGGGGCGTCGAATGCCATACGCGATCTTCGAAAAACGAAGCGGAGGCGGGTGTGATGCATGGTGCGGTGGCGATCGTGACGGGCGGCGGCACGGGGATCGGGGCGGCGACGGTTCGGCGGCTCGCAGCGCGCGGGGTGTCGTGCGTGATCAATTACGCCTCCAGCCGCGACGATGCCGAGGCGTTGGCCGCCGAGGTCGGGCAGGGGGCGATCGCGGTACAGGCCGATATCGTCGACGATGCCGCGTGCCGCCGCCTCGTCGGCGCCGCGACGGAGGCGTTCGGGCGCGTCGACTTCCTCGTCAACAACGCCGGGCGGACGAAGTTCGCCGCGCACGAGGATCTCGACGCGCTGGAGACCGAGGATTTCGTCGACATCTACCGGCTGAACGTCATCGCCGCGTTTCAGATGATTCGCGCCGCCACGCCCTTGCTTCGGGAAAGCCCGTTCGGGGCCGTCGTCAACGTGGCCAGCGTCGCGGGCGTGTTCGGCATCGGTTCCTCGGTCGCTTATGCCGCGTCGAAAGGCGCGCTCGTCACCATGACGAAGAGCCTCGCACGCGCGCTTGCGCCGGCGATCCGGGTCAATGCGGTCGCGCCGGGTTACGTCGGCACCGGTTGGTTCGAGAAGCGGCTGGGTGAGGAGGGCTTTGCGAAACTGAACGCCAAGATCGCCGCTGCGACCCCGATGGCGCTCGCGACCGGCCCCGACGAGGTTGCCGCGCCAATCGAGTTGCTGCTCGACCCCGCGATGCGCGCGATCACCGGCGAGGTGATGCTGGTGGACGCGGGCGCGCATCTCGACGTCGGACTTAGCCGGCGTCCGGGGCGCGAGAACTGACGGCACGCGGTCGCTTCGCCCTTTGCACCGTCGCGCGACTATGGCATGAGCGTCGCCATACCGTTTATTCAGAACGTGGAGACTGAAGCGATGGCGACCGCCGCCGAACAGACCCGCCCCGAAGGTGCGGCCGACGACTTCCGTCAGGAAGTGCGCGGCTGGATCGAAGCGAACTTTCCTGCGTCCTTGCGCGGCAGCGACAATGCGATGTCGGCGGTCGAGGGACCGACCGAGGAAACGCCCGATCAGCGCCAATGGCGCGAGGCGATGGGCGACAAGGGCTGGGGCGTGCCGACCTGGCCGAAGGAATATGGCGGTGGCGGGCTCGACCGCGCGCAGGCGCGGATCGTGCAGGAAGAACTCGCCCGCGCCGGTGCCTACAACCCGATCGGCGGCATGGGCGTGATGATGTTCGGCCCCACGCTGCTCGAATATGGCAGCGAAGAACAGAAGCAGCAGCACATCCCCGGCATCGCGCGCGGAGAGGTTCGCTGGTGTCAGGGCTATTCGGAGCCGGGCGCCGGATCCGACCTCGCCTCCCTGCAGACCTTCGCAGAGGACAAGGGTGACCATTATCTCGTCAACGGCCAGAAGACCTGGACTTCGGGCGGGCAATGGGCCGACAAGTGCTTCGCATTGGTCCGCACCGACAAGTCGCAGAAGCACGCCGGCATCAGTTTCCTGCTGATCGACATGGACGCCGAAGGCGTCGAGACCAAGCCGATCCGCCTCATCAGCGGTCAGTCGCCGTTCTGCGAGACGTTCTTCACCAACGTGCGCGTGCCCAAGGAAAATCTGGTCGGGCACGAGGGGCAGGGCTGGACGATCGGTACGCGCCTGCTCCAGCACGAGCGCAACTCGCTGTCGGGGGGCAGCGGTTCAGCGAGCCGGATGAATGCGGGCAATGCGGTGCCCAACATCGCGAAGAAATATCGCGGCACCGATGCCGAGGGGCGCATCGCCGATGCCGACCTGCGCACCCGCATCGTCAAGCACGAGATGGACCAGCGCGCCTTCGCCCTCACGCTCAGGCGCGCGGCGCTAGAGGCCAAGGGTAACGCGGGGCCGTCGGCCGCGACCTCGATCATGAAGAACGTCGGCGCGCGCATCACGCAGGACCGCGCCGAACTCAACATCGAGATCATGGGGATGCAGGGGCTCGGCTGGGAAGGCGAGGGCTTCAGCGAGGAAGAATTGTCGCAGACCCGGTCGTGGCTCTGGGGCAAGGCGGTGTCGATCTACGGCGGCTCGTCCGAGATCCAGAACAACATCGTCGCAAAGCGCATCCTGGGGATGCTCGACCACCAATGATCGCGAGGTAGGCGCGGCGACACCGTATCGCCGCGTCCGGAGAGGGCCGGGTCGAGGGAGCGGGCGCGACAGAACGTCCCTCCCTCCCCGGCTTCGCCCCCGACAGACCACATCGTTTCACCGCCCAAGGCACCGCGCCGTTGCGGCGATATCCAAAAGGACGACACATGGCCGCCTTGAACGACGAACAGGTGATGTTGCGCGACATGGCGCGCGAATGGGCCGACAACGAGAGCCCGGTGACCGCCTTCCGCAAGTTGCGCGACGCCGCGCCCGCGACCGGCTTCGACACCGAGGCATGGGGCGCGATCGGGCAGATGGGCTGGGCCGGCGTGGTGATCCCCGAGGAGTTCGGCGGGTCGGCGTTCGGCTACCTGTCGCTCGGGCTCGTCGTCGAGCAGCTCGGCCGCAACCTCGCGGTGTCGCCGCTGTCGTCGACCGCGGTGGCGGCAAGCGCGATCGTGATGGGGACGTCGGATACGGCCAAGCAGGACTGGCTCCCGAAGCTCGCCAGCGGCGAGGCGATCGCCACGCTCGCGATCGACGAAGGTGCGACGCACAGCCTTGACGTCGAGACGACGGTCGAGGGCGGGAAGCTCACCGGAACCAAGGCATTCGTCGCGGAAGGTGACGGCGCCGATGTTTTCGTCGTCGCCGCCAAGGACGGGCTGTATCTGGTCGCGAAGGGCGAGGGCGTCACCGTGTCGCCGCGAAAGATGGCGGACAGCCGCAGCCACGCCGAGGTACGCTTCGATGGCGCACCGGCGGAGAAACTCGGCGGCCCCGAACTGACCGCGCAGGTCGCCGACCGTGCCGCCGCGATCACCGCGGCGGAGATGCTCGGCATGGCGGATTCGGCATTTCACCAGACGCTCGACTACCTCAAGCAGCGGGTCCAGTTCGGGCAGGTCCTCTCGACCTTCCAGGCGCTCCAGCATCGCATGGCGAAGATGCTGACCGAGCTGGAATTGATGCGCTCCACCGTCGAGGGCGCGCTCGAGGCGATCGATGCCGGCCGCTCCGACGTCGACCAGGCGGTCAGTCTCGCCAAAGCGACTGCGGGCGAGACGCTGCGCCTCGTCAGCCGCGAGATGGTCCAATTGTACGGCGGCGTCGGCATGACCGACGAATATGACGCAGGCCTTTATCTCAAACGTTCGGCCGTGCTCGAGGTGATGTGGGGCAATGCCGCGTATCATCGCGATCGTTTTGCGCGGCTGAACGGTTACTAATAACATCCATCAGGCAAACGGTACGCAATAAAGGGAGATATAGCAGCGCCGCTGTCTTGATCTGATAGTCCCGATCCGGTTTACTCGAAGATACGGTACGGCGCGCAACAGCGTCGATCGACAGGAGAGGGATTATGACGAAGCAGATGCTTTTGTCGGCGTGCGCTGCTGCCGCCTTCGTCGTCGCGGGTCAGGCCGGCGCACAGACCACCCCGGCCGGTGCTGCGGAGACAGCGCCGGTGCAGAACACCGACAATGTCGAGAGCACGCCGGCGGACATCGTCGTCACCGCACAGGGACGCGCGCAGGTGCTTGCCGACGTGCCGGTCGCGATCTCTGCGGTGAATGCCGATAGTCTCGCCCTGTCGGGCGCGAACGACATCCGCCAACTCAACCAGCTCGCCCCGTCGCTGCTCGTGTCCTCGACCGGATCGGAGGCGAACGGCTCCCCGCGTATTCGCGGCATCGGTACGGTCGGCGACAATCCCGGTCTCGAAAGCTCGGTCGTTGTCTTCGTCGACGGCGTGTATCGCTCGCGCGCGGGCATCGGGCTCAACGAACTGGGTGAGATCGACCGGATCGAGGTGCTGCGCGGACCGCAGGGCACGCTCGGCGGGCGTAACTCGTCGGCCGGTCTCATCAGCATCGTTAGCGTGAAGCCCGCCTTCACCTTCGGCGCGAACGGTGAGGCGACCTACGGCAATTACAATTTCGTTCGTCTGGCGGGCGGGGTCACCGGGCCGATCGCGGGCGACACGCTCGCCGCGCGGCTCGACGGCGTCTACGTCAAGCGCGACGGTTTCTACCGCGATCGCACCAACGATACGCGCATCAACGATCGCGACCGCTATTTCCTGCGTGGCCAGTTGCTGTTCGAGCCGACGAGCGACATCTCGCTCCGGCTGATCGGCGACTATACCAAGCGCAACGAGGCGTGCTGCGCCGCGACCTACGTCGATCGCTCGGTCAACCCGTATATCGGCAATCTGAACGAACCCGCGACACCGCTGACCACCGGGCTCGCCAACGGCAACAACATCGTCAACGTGCTGCGCGATCTAGGGCAGAACCTCGGCGCGCTCAATCAAGGCTATAGCCGCAACGTGTCGGTGTCGAAGGGGCGCACCTTCGACGGGAAGACGCAGGACTACGGCGTCTCCGGGCAACTTGACTGGAAGTTCGGCGACACCAATCTTACGTCGATCACTGCGTATCGCGATTATTACAACGAACAGGGCACCGATACCGACTATGGCACGGTCGATATCCTGTACAACGCCAACAATGGCAACAACCGCCGCCAGTTCAAGACGTTCACGCAGGAAGTGCGTTTGAACGGTAGCCTGTTCGACGACAAGCTCGACTGGCTGATCGGCGGTTTCTACATCAACGAGAAATTCCGTGGACGCAGCAACCTGCGCTTCGGGTCGCAATATGGTCGGTTCGCGACCTGCCGCATCATCTCGGGTGGCGGCCTAGCCACGCTTTACGCGCCGGGCAGCACCGGCTGCGTCGCGCCGGGCGTCGGACCCGTCACGCTCGCGGCCGTGGGTGGTGCGGATGTCGCGAATGGTTTCGTGACGCTCGACGGGATCAACGATCGCGGCTCGACCGTCGACCGCTACAATCAGGACATGAACAGCTTCGCCGCGTTCACCCACAACATCATCCATGTCACCTCGAACATCGATCTGACGCTGGGCCTGCGCTATACGACAGAGCGCAAGCGCTTCAACGCGACCTTCGGCAACGACAACACCGGCTGCGTCGCGCTGCAGCAGACGTTAACCGACGAGGCGAACATCACCGCGGCGCAGATCGCGGCCACCCCGGGCCTCGCGACGCGGCGCGCGTTGGCGCAGGCGCTGATCGGGCTGGGATGCCAGGGTAACTCGACCGCAGAGCTGAACGGCGTCAGCATCCGCGATCGCCGGTCGGAAAATCAGCTGACCGGCACGGGCATCCTGTCGTGGAAGCCGATCGATGACCTGCTGATCTACGGCAGCTATTCGCGCGGCTACAAGGCTGGCGGGTTCAACTTCGATCGCTCGGCCTTGAAAGCACCACTTCAGGTCTCAAACGGTCAGATCACCACGACGTTCGCCGCGCTCGGCGGGGCGCAGGCGCTGGTCGGAAACCTCCAGTTCGATCCCGAGAAGGTCAACGCGTATGAGATCGGTGCCAAATATGCGACCGGGCCATTCTCCTTCTCGATCGCGGGCTTCCGTCAGGAGTTCAGCAGCTTCCAGCTCAATACGTTCGACGGCACCGTGTTCATCGTCCAGAACGTCAACGGCTGCTCGAACAGCCTGAACGGTGCCGACCGCGATCAGAGCATCTTCGCCGCGGCGCCAAACTACAATGCCGCGGCCGCGACCACCGGTGCGTGCGCGCGCAACAAGGTCGGCTACGGTGTCGTCTCGCAGGGCGTCGAACTCGAGGCGACGCTGGTGCCCGCGCGCGACTTCCGCTTCACCGCCGGCTTCACCTATGCCGACACCAAATATCGCGACAATCTGGTCGGCAACAACAACGGCGCGCCGCTCAATCCGGCGCTGCGCAAGCTGCCGGGCGACAATCTGTCGAACGCGCCGCAGGTGGTTGTGACCGCGTCCGCCGCCTGGACGCCCGACATCGGCAGCTCGGGTTGGTCGATGCTGTTCTACGGCGATACCCGCCTCACCGGCGACTATAACACCGGCTCCGATCTCTTCCCGCAGAAGGAGCAGGACAGTTTCGCGCTGGTCAACGCGCGCGTCGGCGTCCGCACGCCGAACAACCGCCTCTCGCTCGAACTGTGGGCGCAGAACCTGCTCAACAAGGATTATGCGCAGGTCGCCTTCAACTCGCCGTTCCAGCAGGGCGCCAGCACCGCCGCGTTCCAGGACCCGACCTACCCGGGCGGGCGACAGTTGTTCTCGCAGTTCCTCGCCGAACCGCGGACCTATGGCGTCACGCTGCGCGGACGTTTCTAAACGGCTTTGAATGATATCGGCGGCGCCGCGCAAGTCCTGCGCGGCGCCCCTTGCCGTTTGGCGACGCAG
>NZ_JAHXZM010000002.1 GCF_019429535.1 Sphingomonas citricola
GCAGCGTGTGCGAGGAGCAGCGACTGCGTGTCGGTGAGCTTCATGGATCTGGTCTCCGGTAGGAGCGACACCAGCGTCGCTTCCACCAGCCACAGCCCCGATGATCAGGGTCGATCAGGGCTGTGCCGCACACTCACCAGCAGCAGGGCACGCCCATGCTGTTGCTCTGATTGCAGGTGAAGTCGAGCGAGTCTAAAGCACGTTTGCAAGAATAACGTTCTCAGTAGAGAAGAATCCTTGCAATCAGGTAGGTAGACGATCTACCTTCGTCATACTGCGCAGAGAGACGTGGAGAGGAGAGTGACCATGAGGATATGGCACAATCGTGCGCTCGTGCTTTCGGCAGCATCAATCATCGGCGTGATTGGCATTGCATCGGCATCTCTGCTCGAGCCGAGCGATGCCGGCTTTGACGATCACACCGTGACGGTCGTTCAGGGAGCCCAACAACTACAGGTTCCATCAAATCTGATGCCGTCATTTTCGCGGTTGGCGTTGTCGGTTCTACCCACGGGAAACGCAACTTCCTGCGTCACCCGCCCTCAGGACGAATATCTAACCACCTCAGCAGCAGCCGTCGGTGTCGATGGTGCAAAGCTGCAGGCAGCGCTTGATTATGCCGCAGCGAACGGCTCGAATTCGATCAAGGTTTTCCGTCACGGCTGCCTTATCGGTCAGGGTGTCCGCGACATCGCGACTGATCGGGTGCCCGAGCTGAATGCCGGGCAGACCAAGGCGGTTGTCGCGTTGGTTGCCGGCATCGTGGCGGATCGCGGATGGATCGATTTGGATGCTCCGATCGATGCCTATCTGCCATCCGACCTCGGCGACACGGAACATCGCGCGCGAACGCTTCGTCAGTTCATGCAGCTGACATCCGGTGTGCAGGTCAATCACGTGACCGGCCTTAATTTCTTCACCGACATATCGAGAGCGAGAGAGTATTTCAGCACGGCCCTCCCGCATGCGGCTGGCTCGTATTACGAGTTCGACGAGATCACCCCATCCGTCGTCGTCTACATACTCGATCGCATCATCAAGCAGCACGAATCCAACCGGGACTTCCAGGCCTTCGCTCAGGCCGAGCTGTTCAACAAGCTCGGCATTCCGGCGAGCGCGTATTTCTGGCAGAAGGATCGGGCGGGAACGACCACCGGTTATTCCGGGCTCTGGCTACGGCCGCTCGAATATGGCCGCTTGGGCGAGCTGCTGCGCACGGGAGGAACGTTTGACGGACGACGGGTCGTGTCCAAGCAGTTCATCACCCAGATGCGGGCAGGATCAAACGCCAATTGCGGTTTCGGCCTTTACGTCTGGCTCAACTCCTGTCGTTCCGGCGAGACGCAGGTAAACACCGACTATCCCTCACGCCGGACCTATCCAGGCGAGGCATGGATACAGAGTGCACCCAGCGATCTCTACTATTCGCTTGGTCTGGGTACGAATACCTTCGTTATACCGAGCCTCGACATCGTGGTCACGCGAGCCGGTTACCAGGAACTAGACACGGTAACCGGGCTCGCGAACCTCGATCTGCATGGTGCATTTCCCGGCAACGCCGGCGGCCCGGGCGATCACGAATTCTTCCGTCTGCTGATGGACGCGATCACGGACATGCCTGTCAGCGTGCGAGCGACGATACAGAACAGCGGGCCCTATGATCGTCCTGCATCGCTCCGCGTCGACGTTGCGCCGTTCCTGCTGCCCCTGACGGCTCCGCTCGGCAGCTACACGGCGCTTGGACCGAATGGTGCGGAAGGGTGTAACGCGCTCCGATGTCGCGCCGAGCCGAACGACGGCATCCTCTGGGTTCTGCAAGTGCCGCCGGCACTGCTCGGCGTCATCGGCCTGGAGCAGCGTCCCTCAGGGTGAGGTATCGTGGCATTCGAGACGTGACCGGACGGGGGGCGAGGATGCGCGGATGATCTACGAGACGTTGTCGACCAGCCTGGACAGGCGCGTTCTCGTCGTCACGTTGGACCGTCCGACGCGATTGAATGCCTTTACGACCACCATGGCCGACGAACTCGAACACCTGTTCCGCGGCGTGAACGACGATGATGCGGTCGGAGCGGTCATCGTCACGGGCGCGGGAAGGGCGTTCTGTGCCGGCATGGAACTGGAAGGCGAAGGCAACGTCTTCGGCTTGGACGAGACGCTTGCCCCAACGATGCGCGACATGCGCGAACGCCTCGACGAACCGGTCATCAGGGATGGCGTGCGCGACACCGGCGGGCGCGTGACGCTGGCGATCTTCGATTGTGTGAAGCCGGTGATCGCGGCGATCAACGGCGCCGCCGTCGGTATCGGCGCGACGATGACGCTTGCGATGGATTTCCGTCTCGGATGCGTGCAGACCAGAATGGGCTTCGTCTTCGGTCGCTTGGGCGTCGTCCCGGAAGCGTGCTCGAGCTGGTTCCTGCCGCGGCTGGTTGGGGAGCAGACCGCGCTGGAATGGGTGTTGTGTGCCGACATCCTCGATCACGCAACGCTGCGCGCCGCGGGGTTGCTACGATCGGTCCACCGGGATCGCGATGCGCTGATGACCGAGGCGAAGGCACTGGCTCATCGCATCATCGATGGACGATCACCGCTCGCGATCGCACTCTCCCGGCAGATGTTGAAGCGCAACCCCGCGCTCGATCATCCGCTTCAGGCGCATCTGATCGACTCGCTCGGCATGTTCTACACCAGTCTGGGTGACGGAAAGGAGGGGGTTGCGGCTTTTCTCGAAAAGCGTGCGCCGGTCTTCACAGCCGATGCCGCGAATCTGCAATCGATACCCGGCCTGCGCGATCTGTTTGCCCGCCCCGGTTAGAGCTTAGTGCGTGCTACGGGTTCCGGACGATTGGCTGCATCGGCGTAGTGATGCTTGAGCGCCCGCCGGTCGATTTTCTGGTTCGAGAGCCGTGGCAGCGGCGTGTCGAGCGTGATCACGTAGCGTGGCAGCTTGAAGCCGGCGAGCAGCGCGGCGCAATGCCGATGGATCGCGTCGGACCGCACCGCGTCATGCGTGACGACACAGGCGCAGGGCACCTCGGTAAACTTGTCGTCCGACACGCCGAACACGGCGCATTCCTCAACGCCGGGCATCCGCATCAGAACCGCCTCGATCTCGGTCGGCGAGACGTTGAAGCCGCCAGACTTGATCATCTCCTTTGATCGATCAAGAAAAGTGAAATAGCCTTCGTCGTCGACCGCGCCGATGTCGCCGGTGTGCATCCAGCCGTCACGCAACGCCGCGGCGGTGGCTTCGGGATCGCGCCAGTAGCCGGCCATCAGGCCGGGTCCCTGCAGCAGGATGTGGCCGGGCTCGTCCGGTGCGCAGGGGGTACCGTCGTCTCGCACGATGCGGAAGCGAGAGAAGGCGAGGCCACGCCCGCACGAGGTCGGCCGGGCGAGCGCCTCGTCCTCTGTCGCGATGATCGATCCGCCGCCCACCTCGGTCATGCCGTATAACTGTCGAACGATTACGCCCTTCGCCCGCCATGTCGCCAGCATGTCCGGGCTCGGCGTCGCACCACCGACCCGCGCAAAGGTCAACGCCGACAGATCGGCTTCGGGGAAACCCGGCTCACGCGCGATCTGGTCGTAGATCATCGGAACGCCGAGGAAGAAGTTGATCCTTTGGTCGCGCAGGGTCCGAAGCGTCTGCGCGGCCTGATACTTCGTCGTGGCGTAGAGTGTGCCGCCAAGCGTGGTCGTGAACAGGATCCCCCATGGTGTGCCGGGGGACGAGTGGAGCCCCAGGGGCATGAGCGATCGCGTGTCCGGCCCCAACCTCGGGTCGAGCAACCGCATCTCCATGTATTTGGCGAGGTAGTTGCCGTGGGTCATCATCGCGCCCTTGGGACGTGCCGTGGAGCCGCTGGTGAAGATGATCATCGCCACAGCTTCCGATTCTATGCGGACCGGGGTCCAGCCAGCGGGTCCGCCCCCGCGATCCGCATCCAGTTCTTCGAATGCGAGGAGTGGAACCGCAACTCCCTCCTGCCGCAGCAGGGCAGCGCGGGTGTCGTCGGCGACGATGACGCGCGGATCGCTGTAACCCGCCAGATAGGCTAATTCGTCGCCGACCAGGCGGTCGTTGAACGGAGTGATGATTCCTCCCGCCTTTAGGATCGCGATCGCGACCGCCGGCCAGGCCAGGCAATTCGCAGCCGCGACCCCGACGCGATCGCCGGGCGTGACACCCATCGATTGCAGGCGGCACGCTATGCCGTCGCTCCAGCGATCAAGCGTGCCGTAGTCGAGCGGAGGCTGGTCATCGATGACGATCGCGGGATGCCGTGGCCTGCGTCGCGCCCAATACGAGACGCCGTCGTGGAGCAGGCCGTTTGTCGTCATTTTGTGTCCCCCGATCCTAAAGCGTCGCTTCACTGCCGAAAAGCGCGGTGCTGGTGACCGAGTCACCCGGGCCACCCGCCATCATCGACAGTTTCGCCCCCGGCACCTGATTGGTCGAAGTACCACGGATTTGCCGGACCGCCTCCAGCACCAGCCCCATTCCGTGAATGAAGCCATCGGCGATGTTTCCACCAGACGTGTTGATCGGGATCCCGCCATCGGGCGCGACGAGATTGTCGAGCTGCAGTACGTCGCCTGCCGTCTCCGCCGTGCAGAAGCCGTGATCGATCATCGTCCCCACGGCCATGCCGGTGAAATTTTCGTAGATTTGCGCGACGTCGACGTCCTCCGGTCCGTAGCCGGACTCACGCCACATGCGCTTGGCCAGATCAATGAAGCCCACGCTGGTGTAGGGCTCGTGATTGTCCTCGCGCGACCCCATCGTTGCCGATGCGCCCATCGGGCATGAGAGGAGATAGGCAGGCGTCTGCTTCAGCGTCCGAGCCCGTTCCGCCGAGACGAGAATGACCGCGGCCGCACCGTCGTTTTCGCGCGAGCAGTCGAAGAGGTGATATGGTTCGGAGATATAGCGCGACGCCTCGTAGGCATCGTGCGACAAGGGAGTACCGTAACCGACCGCTTGCGGATTTTGCTGCGCGTGGTGATACCCCGCTTGGGCGATCGCCTCGAGCGTTTCGCGAGGTACGCCCTCATGCTCGATCATGCGCTGTGTCCGCATCGCCGAGCGCTGAAGTACCATGTCGATCCCGTTGGCCAGGAACTGAGCGGGGGTGTCGTCCTGCGTGACTGCGACCTGCAATCGCTGATTGCTGCCTTCCGCCATGGCGCGGTAGACCACGACGACATCGGCTTGGCCGGCATAGATTGCCATGGCTGCGAGACCAACCGCAGCCGGGATGCCGCCGCCGTGTGTCCAGGCGAGGCCGGCGAAACGCAGGGACCGGGTGCCGAGGCCGGGCATCAGCTTCTGCCCGGTGTTACGCTCGGAGCCGTAGGAGACGAACCCGTCGATCTCCGCGGGATCGAGCCCCGCGTCTTCCGCCGCCGCGACGATGGCGCGGAGCGCCAGCTTCATCTCGCTGTCCGGCGAGGTGCCGCGTTTGTAATAGGGTGTCTGGCCGATGCCCACGACGGCGGCGGCGCCGCGCAGGCCGCTCATGCTTCCGTCTCCCCGACGCGGGTGGCGGGCGCGCTGTCGTCCTCGATCTGCCAGACCATGGTGGCATAGCCGCGCGAGCGCTCCTCGGGCGGACGGATCGTGCCGCGCACGCGTGCGCCGATGCGCAGGTTCGGCGGATCACCGACGATTACACCGGGGAGGCGGGCGCCACCTGCTTGTGGGAGTTCCACGAGCGCCGTCACGTAGGGTAGGGCACCACGTCGTTCCTTGAGCACGTCCGACACGGCGTGGTTTCGGGTCCAAGCGTAAATGATACCGGTTGCGTCCACCTCGTCCCAGCCGATATCCCACGACCCGCACGTGCCGCATCGGAAATGTGCCGGCATCAACCACTCGTTGCATCCGCGGCAACGCGCTATCCGGAATTCGCCCGCGTCTAGTGCGTCCCAGAACGGACCGTCCGCACCAATGCCGCCCCTGATCCGTGCCGTGGCCGCCACTTCCGTCTCCTCGTCTGCGCCCGTGTCCGGCTGCTGCCAGCGACTTATACCCTATACAAAGCCTGTCAACATGGAGAAAGATATTCTCTATGGCGGAAATTTACATGGCGTGGACGGTTTTGGTGATCAGATGGGCGGCGACCCCCTCGGGCCCGTCCTCCGATCCGAACCCGCTGTCTTTGATCCCGCCGAACGGACTGTCGGACCAGCTCAGGCGCACGTTGTTGATGCCGATCATTCCCGCTTCGATCTCGTCTCCCAGCCAGTTCTGCCTTCGCCCGTTCTCCGTGAAACAGTAGGCGGCGAGACCGAACGGAAGTCGATTGGCATGCGCAATGGCTTCATCCTCGCTGCCGAACGGACTCAGAAGCGCCAACGGGCCGAAAGGCTCGTCGTTCATCGCTCGCGCACTCAGGGGTACGTCTGCCAGCACGGTGGGGGTGAAGAAGAAGCCTTCTCCTTTGATTGGCTCACCACCGGTCAGGACCCGTGCGCCCGCGGACCGTGCGTCGTCGACCAGGTCTGCGATCGCGGTCGGTCGACGCCTGTTCGCCATCGGCCCCATCTGGGTCGCCTCACTCAAGCCGCTTCCAACCCTGATGCGCCGCGTCCGCTCCGCGAACCCCGCAGCAAAGCGTTCGTAGACGCCCTCCTGCACGTAGAAGCGTGTGGGGGCGATGCAAACCTGTCCCGCATTCCTGAACTTGTTGGCGACCAACAAGTCCAGCGTCTTTTCGAGATCGCAGTCGTCGAAGACCAGCACCGGACCATGCCCGCCGAGTTCCATTGTTGTCTTCATCATGGTTTCGGCGGCGAGCTTCGCGAGATGCTTGCCGACGGGCACGGACCCGGTGAAACTCAGCTTGCGTGTAACCGGTGACGCAAGGAGGTGTCGCGAGATACGGTCGGGGACGCCGAAGACCATCTGCGCGACGTCGCCGGGCAGCCCAGCGTCCTGAAAGCATCGCATGACCTCCACCGCCGTGCCCGCCGTCTCCTCGCTCGGCTTGATGATGATCGAGCAGCCGGCAGCGATCGCCGGACCCAGCTTTCGCACGACGTTGAGCGCTGGGAAGTTCCATGCGCAGAACGCCGCGACCGGGCCGATCGGTTGATGCAGCACGAGACTGCGGGTGCCAGCCGGTCGCGGCAGGACGCGGCCGTAGATGCGGACCGCTTCACCGGCGTGGAAGTCGAGCAGCGTCGCTGCCAAGCCGATCTCGCCCTTGGCCTCTGCCAGCGGCTTGCCCTGTTCGAGGGTGGCGATGCGCGCGATCCGATCCGTCCGATCGCGCAGCAGGGCAGCCGCCCTCGCCAGCACATGCGCCCTGGCTTCCGGCGCGGTCGCCCGCCAGCGAACGAACCCCCGCGCACTCGCGTCGAGCGCGTCGTCGAGATCCGCGTCAGAGGCGAGCGGCAGCGCCGCGTGCGTCAGGCCGCTCGCGGGGTCGAGCACGTCGTGCGTGTCGCGCGTCGCGGTGTCGCGCCATTCGCCGCCGACATAAAGGCCGAGGTCGGTATCATAGGCGTTCATGAGGGGCTCCGATGTTTCGAAAGGATCAGGCGATGTGCGAGAGGCGAACCTCAAAGTCGGCTCCGGTTCGTTCGCGCACGGCGTGGAGCGAGACGTCAGGGGCCAATTCGGTGAGCGTCAGCCCGCCACCGCCATGCCGGTCGCAGGTGAAGACGCCGAGGTTGGTGATGACGAGATCGACCGCTGCGACGCCCGTTAGCGGCAGGGTGCAGACATCCACGAGCTTGGGTTCGCCCGAAGCGTTGTTGTGCTCCATCGTGACCACGACGCGGCGCACTCCCGCCACCAGGTCCATCGCGCCACCCATGCCCTTCAGCATCTTGCCCGGGATCGTCCAGTTGGCGATGTCGCCCGCGGCCGACACCTGCATGGCGCCGAGCACCGTCAGATCGATGTGGCCGCCGCGCACCATCGCGAAGCTGTCCGCCGAGGAAAAGAAGCTCGATGTCGGCAGTTGCGTGACTGTCTGTTTGCCGGCGTTGATCAGATCCGGATCGGCTTCGCCACGAAAGGGAAAAGGGCCGGTGCCGAGCATGCCGTTCTCCGAATGAAGGACGACGTGGAAATCATCGGGGATTTGGTTGGCGACCAGCGTCGGTATGCCGATCCCAAGATTGACGTAAAAGCCCGACCGAAGCTCCTTCGCGGCTCGCGCCGCCATCTGATCGCGGGTCCAGCTCATCCGACATTCTCCCGGTCGCGTTCGGTCAGCTTCTCGATACGCTTCTCGTTGATCGTCGCTAGGACCACGCGGTCGACGTAGATGCCGGGCGTGTGGATCGCGTCGGCGTCAAGCGCGCCTGCGGGCACGACCTCCTCCACTTCGGCTACCGTCACCGCGCCCGCCGTCGCCATCATCGGGTTGAAGTTCCGCGCGGTCTTCCGATAGACCAGATTGCCTTCGGAATCGGCCTTCCAAGCCTTCACGATCGACAGGTCGGCGCGCAGCCAACGCTCCATCACATAGTCCACGCCCTCGAACGTCTGCAGCGGCTTGCCCTCGGCGACCACCGTCCCGACGCCGGTGCGCGTGAAGAAGGCCGGTATGCCTGCACCCCCCGCACGAATACGTTCCGCCAGCGTGCCCTGCGGAGACAATTCGAGCTCCATCTCGCCTGACAGATAGAGCTGCTCGAAGAGTAGGTTCTCACCGACGTAGGAGGAAATCATTTTCCTGACCTGCCGCGCGTTCAGCAGCGACCAAAGGCCGAAGCCGTCGGCGCCTGCGTTGTTTGAGATCACGGTCAGGTTCCGGACGCCCGCGCGACGGATCACGTCGATGAGGCTCTCGGGATTGCCCGAGAGCCCGAAGCCTCCGGACATCAGGGTCATGCCGTCGCGCAGCAGGTCGCGCAATGCGGCATCCGGATCGGGAAAGATCTTCGTCAAATCGGTTCTCCGGCAGAACGAGCGCGCTCGATCACCGTCGCTTCGGCGGTGGGCAGCACGCGGAAGAGCAGCGCCAACGCGATCACCGTCAGCGGAACGACCGACACCAGCGCGAGGACGCCCCCGCCGACGCCGTCGAACACGGTCGCCAGTCGTCCGGCGGCATAGGGGCCGAGCGCCAAGCCGATCATGGTGATGGCAAGAAACAGCGTGGCCGTGGCGAGTCCTCTCATACGAGGCAGCACCAGATCCTGCGACGTCGCGGCATAGGCACCCAGCGCGCAGCTCGACAGCAGAATCATCGGTAGGTGGAGCGCGTAGAAGACTACGAGGCTGGAGGTGGTGAAGCTTACGATCTTCAAGGGCACCGCCGCGGTCGCCGCGAACAGCATGACCATGACCCGTCCGGCGGGATGCCGCAGTTTCAGTCGATCGCTCGCGCGCGCCCCGAGTATAAGGCCGAGGAAGCCACCCGCAGCTCCCGCTCCGCCGATCAGCAGCCCGGCTTCAGCCTTGCTCGCGCTGAACGCCGTCTCGACATAGGGGAGCGACCAGAATGAGACGGCGTAGTTGACGACCGATTGCAACCCCTGCGCCGCCAGCATCAGCAGGAATGCGGGGGTACCCCAGATGAGCGCGAACGCCGGCGGATCGCGGGTTCGAAGCGCGCTCGCCCAGCTGAACACGGCATAGGTGCCGACAGCCACTGCCGTCCATTGCAGCGCGTCACCGGTCGCGACCGTCAGAATCAGCGCCGTACCTGCAATCGTCAGCGCCGCGACGAGGTTCACGAGGAGCGCGCCGCGCCCTCGTCGTGCCGCACCGATGAACGTCAGCGGCGGCAGGACGATCATCAACTCGGCAAAGAACGCGTGAAAAGGGTAAGGCGAGGGCGGCGTGATCAATCCGTCGGACATGCCGCGCGGGGGTTCACGCAGCGTGGCGATCACCGCGGCAAGCAGGATGCCCGGTAGACCGACCGCGAGGAAAGCCGCCTGCCAGCCCACCAGCCCCAACCATCCGTTCGGATAGGCTGCATTCCAATGCTGTACCACCAATCCACCGGCGAACAGCGACAAGCCGGCGCCGAGATACATGCCGGTCGAATAGATCGCGAGCGCAGTGGCCCGCCTCTCGCGCGGGAAAAAGTCGGAGAGGAGCGAGTAGGCGCATGGGCTGGCGGTCGCCTCGCCGATCCCTACTCCCACTCTCGCCGCGGCGAGCTGACCGCCCGTCCGGGAGAGGCCCGACAAC
The DNA here is from genome assembly GCF_019429535.1 of Sphingomonas citricola. Taxonomy (GTDB): domain Bacteria; phylum Pseudomonadota; class Alphaproteobacteria; order Sphingomonadales; family Sphingomonadaceae; genus Sphingomonas; species Sphingomonas citricola. Next base: position 10,166 of record NZ_JAHXZM010000002.1, read on the forward strand.
GCGGTCATCGCCGACCAGAGGGTCAGGTCTACCGTAATCAGGCGCACCCGGTTCCAGCTGTCGGCCAGTCTACCCATGGGAATGCCGAACAACGCGTAGAACACGCCGAACGCTGTGCCGTACAGGAAACCAAGATCGGCATCGCTCAAACCGAGGTCGTGCTTCAAGTCGACCGCCAGAACGCTGAGAATCTGACGATCGATGAAGTTAAGCGCATATACCGCTACGAGGAGGGTCAGGACGTAGTAGCGGTAAGCGGAAGTCGGCTTGATCTTCTGATCGAGGCTCGAGGCGGGGGTTAAAGGGACCGTGACCGCCATCATCGACGTGTCATCGATCGCTCAGCGGCACACCGGCGACGCCCCATCCGTCCGCTGGGATCTCGGTTACCAGTACGCGCACCGAAGCAGGGGGCACCGCGAGGCTCGAAGACAGCGCATGAGTGACCGAGGCGATCACGTCGCGCTTTTGCTTGGGGGTAATTCCCTGCAGCGTGGACACGTTTGCTAGCGGCATTATCCTCTCCCGTCATGCCATGTGGGTGAGCCACACTCGTTTCCAATGAGAATAGCTTTTTCTATGCAGAATAAAAGGGGGAGGCAACCGCCATCTCGCTTGACCAATCCCTTTTCTCTCGAGAGAACGTCATTCTGCTATGTTGACTTGCTGGAAGCTGTATGGAACACCTCCCTCGCGGACGAACCACGACGCCGTCGCGGCGGCTGACGATAATGTTCGACGCACTGGTGAGAGGAAGTCGCGGTAATGCATAATCCGAGCACGGCAGAGGTCGAGATTCCGCCCCACGTGCATGCCGACCAGGTTTACCGCTTCGACATCTACAGCGATGCACGGCTTCTGCGCGATCTGCACACCGGTTATCGGGAGATGCAGCTGGAGGCGCCGGATATCTTCTATACTCCGCGAAATGGCGGCCATTGGCTCGTCACGCGGTTTGACCTGATCGAGAAGGTTATCAAGGACGCCGCGAACTTCTCAAATGCCGAACTGGAGGTGCCCAAAACGCAGAGTCCGTTCAAGGCGATCCCCATCAATCTGGATCCGCCCGAGCACACCCCGTATCGAAAGATGCTGATGCGTCACTTTACGCCGCGCATGGTGGCCGGGCTTGAGACGCAGATGCAGGACTGGGCTCAACGGCTGGTGGACAAGGTCTATGCCGACGGAAGCTGCGACTTCGCCGAGCAGCTCGGCGCCTTGTATCCGGTGACGGTCTTCATGGAGCTGGCCGGGCTGCCGCTCGACCGCTACGTCGAGTTTCGACAGATCGTCACCGAGTTCTTCAGTCACATACCTGCTGAGCGACGGATCGAGCTTCAGCGCAAGATATTCTTCGAGCTGGAGACGGTCCTTCGCGCGCGCATGGATGAGCCACGCGACGATCTGTTCAGCCGTCTGGTCGCCGAAGAGGTCGATGGGCGCAAATTGACGATGGACGAACTGCTTTCGATCGCGTTCCTGCTCTTCGTCGCCGGCCTTGATACAGTTGCCAACGCACTGACGTTCGCCTTCCACTTTCTCGCGCGTCACCCTGAAATCCAGGATCGACTGATCGCGGAGCCGGACGTCATTCCCAGCTTCATCGACGAATCCATGCGGCGCTTTCCCGTGACGAACGGGGTGCGCCTGATCCGTCACGATATCGAATTCGCCGGCGCTCGGCTGCGCGCGGGCGAGATGATCGTTGCGCCAATGACGCTGGCAGGCATGGATGATCGGCGCAATCCGGATCCCGAGCGCTTCGACATCGACCGCAAGCGCCGTCAGCACGTCAGCTTCTCCACGGGGCCGCACCTGTGCCTTGGTCATTATCTCGCCAAGGCGGAGATGCGAATTTTCATTACGGAATTCCTGCGGCGTATCCCTCGTTTCCGGCTGGCGGACGGGTTCCAACCCGAGTTCCGCGCCGGTGTGGTGATGGCGCTGGAGCGTCTGCCGATCGTCTGGGATGTAAGGGAACAGGCCGCCGCCTGATCGTCACTCGGCAGACTGGAAGTTCGCGTGAGCGCGTCACTCGCCAATATTGTTGAAGCTTGAGGCCGTATGGATGGTGAAATGAACCGGCCCGCCGGTCTGACTGCCTGTGAGACGTCGAGCCTGCATGACGGTGGGTCGCTCACCGAACGTCGTCGACGTGCGGTTGCGTTGGCCGCTCGCTGACATGCTTTCCGACGCCAAGGCACCTTTCGACTACATCATTGTCGGCGCCGGCACCGCGGGATGTGTGCTGGCGGAGCGGCTGTCCGCAGATCCGCAGCGACGCGTCCTCCTGCTGGAAGCAGGTCCGGTTGACCGGCATCCGTTCATCCACATGCCGCGCGGCGTCGCGAAGGTGCTCGGGGACGCACGATACGTTTGGCCGTTCCGAGCGACCGCAGGGGAGGGCAGCAATCAGCCCCCGGCGACGTGGGTGCGCGGCCGTACGCTCGGAGGCTCTTCGTCGACGAACGGGATGATGTATGTTCGCGGTCAGCCTGCGGATTTCGACGACCTCGCCCGTGTCGCGGGGGAAGGGTGGAGCTGGCGTCACATCGCTCCGATCTATCGCCAGGTGGAAACGCACCCCTTGGGTGGGGACGAAACGCGTGGTGATCGCGGGCCACTCAGCGTTTCGTTGCCAAAGCACCACCCGCTTATGGACCGCGTCATCGCCGCCGGCGCGGCGCTGGGGCTCGATCCGCAGATCGACGTCAATACGCCCGACGATCGAGCGAAGATCGGCTATTGTCCGGCGACGATCTCACGCGGACGGCGTCAGAGCGCCGCCGTTGCCTTCCTCCGGCCGGCTCGGCACCGCGCGAACCTGACGGTCATGACCGGGGTGACGGTGGACAGGATCGCGTTTGACGGACGCCGGGTAAGTGGCGTCGACTGCCTCATCGAGGGCGCGCGCCGGACCTTCGCGGCACGTCGGGTGATCGTGGCCGGCGGCACGCTGGCGTCGCCCGCGCTTTTGCAACGCTCGGGGATCGGACCGGCCCCGCTGCTTCAGAAACTCGGCATCCCCGTTATCGCGGATCGTGGGGAGGTCGGTCAGAACCTACGTGAGCATTGCGCCCTCGCCATGCAGTGGCGCGTTCGCCCAGGCTTCTCGCTCAACGCCCAGTTCGGTGGCTGGCGGTTGCTGCGCAACACGGCACGCTACTATTTGGCGCATGACGGGCCGATGGCGAGCGCCGCATATGACGTGCTCGGCCTGATCCGAACGCGTCGCGACCTGACAAGGCCAGACGCGCAATTGATCGCTGCACCGTTCAGCATCGACAAGACGGCCACGACGCTGCGGATGGAACGAGAGCCCGGCATGCAGATCGCCGTCTATCCGCTACGTCCGCGCTCGACGGGGTCGGTAAGCATCGGATCCGCTGATCCGACCGTTCTGCCGATGGCCTCACTAGACTTCTTCCAGAGCGAAGACGATCGGCGCACCATGGTCGGGGCCGTGCGGTTCGTCCGTAAGATGATGGCGCGAACGCCGCTCGCCGAGGCAGTCATCGAAGAGATCCGCCCCGGTAGGAATGCGCTCGACGAAGATGCGATACTGGACGCCTATCGCGCGATGGGCACGACGGCCTATCACGCCGCGGGCACCTGCCGCATGGGCCTGGACGAGGATTCCGTGGTCGATGCGCAGACACGCGTGCGCGGGACCGAAGGGCTGCACGTGGTGGATCTCTCCATCATGCCGGAGATTCCCGCCGGCAATACCTTCGCGCCGGTGATGGCCGTCGCGTGGCGGGCCTCGGAGCTGATCGCGGCGCTTGACCGCACCTGACGGCACGACCGAGCCATCAGGTGGGATCGTCTGAACGGTGAGTAGGCTTACTCGTTGGTCAGAAAATGGCTTTCCAGCTGGTCATAATAGGTCGGTATGGTGTTCTCCATCCCGCCGTAGGTGACGGTCTTCAACCCTCCGGAGGCGAGGCCTTCCTGCGTGATACGGGCTGCACGAAAGTCCTCTTCGCCGAACACCCGGAGGATCAGTTCGTAAGACCTCGAGGCGATACTCTCGGCCTTCTCGTTGTCGGGCTTCTGCGGCAGGAGCATGTAGTAATCGACGTTCGTGCGATCGACCGCGATCGGCATCAGAACCATCATGCTGATGTAGTAGGGGCTCGTGATGACGGTTGCATTGGGGAACACCTGATAGGCGTGCGTCACCGTTTTGTGGATGTTTTCTCCCGGGATATCGAGGTCGGATGGCTTGAACTGGATCTTGCCCGCGACCTTGCGTTGGTGCGGTCCCAACTTTGTGCAGATGCTCGCCATGTCGGTGAACAGATCGCCGATCGATGACGCATGGAGCCGCGTGACGTGATAGCTTTCCATGAACGGTTCGAGCACCAGCTTCCAATTGGCGTCGATCTGGAAACGTCGGTGATTGTAGACGTGGGCGGTGGGAAGGCCGAGATGCGCCATGTCCTCGGCAAAGCCGTCGTCCATCCCGCTCCAGTCGGGTTCGACTTCGGGGTCGAGCACCGCCCAGATCATGCCGGCATACTCCCGCGTCGGAAGCGAGGACAATCGGTATTCGCTTTTGTCGAAGTCCGTGAACATCTCCGACCGCGCCGCGGCCAGCAGCCGCCCGTCCAGTCCGTAGGTCCAGCTATGATAGGGGCAGATCAGGCGGGCGGCCTTGTGCACCTCGCACGTCTCGACAAGTTTCGATCCCTTGTGCTGGCAAGCGTTGTGGAAGGTGCGGACGACGCCGTCGCGTCCGCGCGCGACGATCAGGGCGGGACCGTAGCCGTCGAATGCGACGACGTCGCCGGCTTCCGGCAGACGGGCGGCCGGCATCAACGGCACCGGCAGGCGGCGAAAGACCGACCGTTGCTCCAGGTCGAAGCGGGCCGGGTCGAGGAAGATCGACGCAGGACGCGTCTTCTTGATCACGGGATCGAGCCAATCGGCGATCGGCACCGGTTTCTGTCCGGAGTCGTGAGCCGGTATGCGCCGGATGGCCTCGATCTGGCTTGGGCTGAGGGTGTCGAGTGTCGGCTTCTTGCGTGCGCTCGGCGCGGCGGTGTCAGCGGCGGATGCCATCAAATCTCTCCGAATACTGAAAAAATATTCGCCCGGCATCACGCTTTGTCAAGATGGAGAACGCTATTCTTCATCGCGAACGACCGTCATGGCTTTGAGAAATTTGGCATGGAGCGGCTACGCTATCGGTCGCGGGCCAGGATGCCATACCCCCGCTGCGTTAATTGAGCGGCAATCTCCCTGTCGTCGTCGCCGCCGTCATCCGATCCATCCGCGATCAACGCGTTACGGAAGAACGACCAAGGTCCAAGATCGATCGGAAGGTTCGCGCCATCTTCGTCGTGACTGAACCCCCACCATCGCGGGCCTATAAATACGTAAGCGTGCATGGCGTACTCGGCTGCGTCGTTGCGTGGATCGGCCGGCGGCGAACCGCCGGCCGACCGGTCATATCAGGCGCCGCCGTCGGGCCTCTGTTCGAGGCCGACAGTGCCGGGCACGACACGAGGTGCGTCGAGGACGAGGCGTGCGATGCCGTCATTGTCCTCGTCGGCGCAGCCCAGCGGATCGCACTGACCGGGGAGCAGGAAGCCGGAATAGCTCTCAATCGGCGCTGACGGCTGGTTGATGAACTGCAGGAGGTCGACGCCTGTCACTTCCGGCGGCTGGGCGTAGGGACCCGAATTCGCGATCGTCGCACGCACGGCGGCGGGCATGTCAGTGACCGCTGCCATCAGCAGTCGGAAGAAGTCGTGCGTGCCGCGCGCACCCGGCCGTCCGGGCACGACGTTGTCGACGTCGAGCGAGGAAGCCGAAGGTGCAGCATCGAATTCCTGCTCGCCCGAACGCGTGATGACCATGTCGAGTTCGGGTATGACCCAGATGCGCGTGCCGACGCCGTCGGTGAAGATCATGTTCGCCGGCGCGCTCGCGACCCATGGACGTCCATCTACCTCCACCCGCGTCGGCACACCGACATTGACCCGGCGCTGGCCGCTTCGGCAAGCGTTCGAGAAGGCCAGGAATGTGTATCCGCAGTTGGTCGGCGCCTGGGTCGCGAACTCACGCATGTATGCCGCGGACACCACCTGTTTGCCTTGAAAGACACCATTGCCGCGGATCAGCTCGCCGAAACGTCCGAACTCGAGCGGGCGAAGAAAGAGTTGCGAATAGCCCGACGTGGTGCCGCTTCGATCCCGCTGCCAGAAGTAGGCGCTCTTCGGAATGCCCAGGTTGTCGAACAGGAAGGATTGCGCGAAATCCTGGTAGTCCATCGGCTGGCCCTTGGCGGCCAATGCGCGTTCGATGACGTAGACGATGACCGAGGTCGCGGTCTGGTCATAGAAATAGTACGTCCCCGGCGCTCGCGTGATAGGCTGCGCGAACCAATCGCGAACCCGACTCACGTCGCCGAAGAAATTAAGCCCACGCACCTGGTTGACCTCCGCGCCGGACGATGCCCAGAGCAGCTGGCGCAGGGTGACCGCGCGATGGGCCGCATCCCCGAGATTGTTGGGGAGATAGGTGCCGATGGGCGCATCGATGTCGACGAAGCCCCTGTCCTGCGCGATGCCGGTGAGCAGCGCGACGACCGTCTTCGTGTTGCCCCAATTGTTGGCAGGCGCGCGTTCGAACGCGGCGTCGCGCAGCCCTTCGCCGACCAGGCAGCCGTGACGGAACACCTTGATCGTGAACGATCCGTTGGCGGAGGCGTAGGCGAGCGCATCCGCGAGTTTCTGGGGATCGAGGCCGACCGCGGCGGGGTCGCTGCGCGGATACTCGCCTGTCCGCGTGATCGCGCAGTGATCCGGACCTCCCGTCTGCGCAAGGGCGGGCAGAAGGGAGCCGACTGACGACGTCAGCGTGCCGGACGCGCCGTCCACGACCGTCACGCCGGTGCTGGTGCCGGCGGATGACGAGCCGTCAAACAACCCGAGGACCGCAGCCGACGCTCCGGCGATCGACAGGAGGGCGGGTGCGGCGAGTAGCGCCAGACGGACGCGTTTCGTCCGGAGGCGTGGCGGCAGATTGATCATCGTTCCTCTCCTCATGTCCGGCTGGTCGCCGACGTTCGTCCGGCTGCCGCCGTTTTCGGCGGATTACTTTTGCTTGGAGAACGACATTCTGCATATAGAATCTCGTTGGGCTTGGCCAGAGGGTAAGGCGATGGTGAAAGATGCAAGGCAACCGGTCATCGTCGGGGTTGGTGAGATCGCCGATCGGCCGGTTCACGTCATGGATGCGCTGGATCCGGCTGGATTGATGACGGCCGCGCTCGAGGTCGCGGAACGCGATGCCGGTGCTGCACTTCTGCCGATGCTGGACCGGCTCGACATCATCAACGAGATATCCTGGCCCTATCCCGACCCATGCCGCGAGATCACGGATCGCCTAGGCGTGCGTTCCGTTGACGCGCGCTATCGCCCGGTCGGAGGGCAGACCCCGACCCTTGCGCTTCACGAGGCGGCGCTCGCGATCCAGTCGGGCGAAATAGAGGTTGCGGCGATCTGTGGCGGCGAGGCCGAGCATAGCGTCCGCCGGGCAGGGCGCGAGGGCGTGACGTTACCTTGGCCAGAGCAGATCGCGAATTTCAGGCCGATACGCGGTGGTGACTTCCAATCACCGCTGGCGCGCGCGCTGGAGCTCACCACACCGGTCAACGTTTATCCCCTCTACGAAAATGCGACCCGGGCCGCGTGGGGTCAGTCGCTCGCTGAGGGACAGAGGGAAAGTGCGACCATCTGGGCGAACAACGCTCGCATCGGCGCGGGACGCGACACGGCATGGATCAGGGATGAGGTGGATGCCGACGCGATCCTATCCGATGCCGGAGGTAATCGCCTGATCGCCTGGCCATACCGCAAGCTGATGGTCGCCAATCCGATCGTGAACCAAGGTGCGGCCGTTATCCTGACAAGCCTCGGACGAGCGAGGGAGGCGGGGATCCCGGAACATCGGCTCGTTTACGTGCACGGTGGGGCTGCCGCGGACGAACCGCGCGACATCCTGGCGCGGGAGCGCTACGACGGCTCGGTCGTCATGACGGCCGTGCTCGATGCTGCGCGACGCCTATCGGGCGGCAATTTCGATGCGGTCGAACTCTACAGTTGCTTTCCCTGCGTGCCCAAGATGGCGCGGCGTGCGCTGAGTCTCGGTGAGGATGCCGACCTGACGGTTACCGGTGGTCTCACCTTCTTCGGTGCGCCGCTGAACGACTACATGACCCACGCGATCGTGGCGATGGTTGGGCGGCTGCGCGACAGGTGCGGCCTCGGGCTGCTCTACGGTCAGGGAGAGTACGTCACCAAGCATCACGCGCTCGTGCTGGGGTCCTCACCGCCGGCGTCGCCACTCGCGGACCAGTTTCGCTTGGAGGAGGTAGAAGCACGTGCCGCCACAGCTGGCCCGCCGCTGGCGACGTCGTATCTCGGTCCCGCGACGCTCGAAGCCTTTACGATACCGTTCGACCGCGACGAACGGCCCCGCTTCGGCGTGATGATCGGACGCAATCCCGCGGGCGAACGGGTCGCTGCGCGGATCGACGCGGACGATCACGCGACCATGACGCTGCTCATGCGGGACCAGCCTGCGGTCGGTATCAACGGTATCGTGGTCGAAGGAGAGAATGATGTTCCGTGCTGGCGCGTCAGCTAGTCGCGGCTCTCATCGTCCCTGCCAGCGGGGCTGGCGCTTCTCGGCGAATGCCAAAGGGCCTTCACGGTAATCTTCGGACGCGAGCATCGCATGAAGCGCCGCCCCGCTGCGTTGGCTGGCGATGGCCTGCTCGAGTGATGGTTGCGACAGTCCGTCGCGCGCGATTTCCTTGGCTGCGCGGATCGCCAGCGGGCTACACTCGAGCATCAACGTCGCCCAGCGACGCGCTTCTGTCATCACGTCATCGCGCGGCACGACCGCGTTGACGAAGCCGAGCGAACGGCCCTCTTCGGGCGTCACTCGGCGGCCAGTGAGGATGATGCCCATCGCCTGCTGCCACCCGATGGTGCGTGGCAGCCTGTGCAAACCGCTAGCCAGCGCCGCCAGACCGACGCGCGGTTCCGGCATTGCGAATACGGCATCGTCGGCGGCGATGACGATGTCGCAGGACAAGGCAATCTCGAAACCGCCCCCCATGGCTGCACCGTTGACCGCGGCGATGATGGGCTTGTTGAGGTCGAACCGACTCGTCAGACCGCCGAAGCCCGAGGGCGGGCGCTCTAGGCTCCCGCCTTCGGCCATGTACCTCAGATCGTTACCCGCACAGAACGCCCGACCGGCGCCCGTGATGATGGCTACCCACTGCGCCGGATCTGCGGCGAAGTCGTCGAGCACCGCCGCGACCTCGTTGTGTGCGGCAGTATGGAGCGCATTCAGTCGATCCGGCCGGTCGAGTGTCACGATCGTCAGAGGCCCGCTCCGCTCGACTCGGACGTAGCGGTGAGCGGGCGGGTCGGGAACCACCGACGGCGACGTCATACTTCCTGTCTCCATCAGAAGCGGAACGTCGCGCGCGCGCCATACATCCGGGGCATGCCGGCGTAGCGCACCAGCGTCTCACTCTGCCGCTGAGCGCTCGTCCAGTAATAAGTGTTGGTCAGATTGGATACGTAGCCCTCCACGCCCCAGCTGTCGTCCGCCGCGTGGATGCCTACCTTCGCACCGAGCAGGCCGTAAGCCTTGATCCCGAAACCGGCCTCGTCGCCAAGCACGCTGCTTGAACGAGACTGATAGCTGCCGAACACCGAGGTGAAGAGCATCAGGTCGTTACCCACGGGCATGTCGTTAATGATCGAACCGTTCGCCTGAAACTTTGGCGAATAGGGCAGGCGCGCACCGGCGTAATCCACCCGAGCGGCTGCGACCTGGTTGTTGAAGCCGGTATATTCCTTGACCTCGGCGTGGAGGTAGGAGCCCGATGCCTGCACGCGCAGCGTCTGCGTCAGGCGCGCCGTCACGTCCAGTTCCGCACCGTATACCTCTGACTTCGGGATGTTGACGATGCGTTGCAGCGTGCCGAAGATCAGGTCGGGGATGCGGCCAAACACCTGACGGTTGATATAATCGTAGTAATAGCCCGTCGCGTTCAACTGCACCCGACGATCGAGCAGGTTCAGCTTGACCCCCGCCTCGTAGGCGGTGAGCTTCTCCTGCGTCACTGGCAGCAATTGGCTGGCGTTCGACGCGGCGAGCACGGGGAAGGCGCCGGCCTTATAGCCCCGACTAATGCTGCCATAGAGCAACACGGTGTCAGACGGCGTAAAATCGCCGCGCACGCGCCAGCTGAAGTTATGCTGCTTCTGGCCCTGTTCGGCGAGCGCGAACCTGCTGTTGTCCGCGGTCAGCGTATAGCAGCCGCCACGAGTGATCCCCTGAAGCCCTGGATTGCGCGTCAGGATGGGATAAAGGAAGTTCACCAACGTCACGTTGTTGCCGTTGACGTCGCGACCACAACCACTGCCGCGAAGGCGGTCTTCCGTGTATCGTCCGCCGGCCGACAGCTTGAACAGGTCGCCGAAACGATATTCTACGTTGGCGAAGCCGGCGAGCACGCGGTTGGTGTAGTCTCCCACACCGGAATAATTGCGAAAACTCGTCGCCAGCGCAGTTGGGTTGACCGGGTTGCCGAGCCGCGTGTTGATGCCCGCCGCAGCGGCGCGCAAACCGACGATGGTCGACAGTTCGTCGACGAAGCCCGACACGAACTCGTGCGTGGTGTCGCGGGCGTAATAACCACCGACGGACCAGTTCAGGGCTCCGGTGTCACCCAGAAAGCGTAGTTCCTGCGCGAACGATTTGATGAGGCCGGTCGACGTCGCCGTCTGGCTCTCCGTCTGCACGCCGTTCGCTTCCGATACCGTATTGAACGAAAGGCGATTGTAGCTTGTGAGCGACGACAAGGAGACGGTGTCGCTGAGCTCGAGATTGGCCTTGACCATTCCCGCGGCGAATTTCGAATTGAGATCGTAGAACGGGCGAATGATCCCGGTGATGTCGCGCCGCGGCTGGCGCCCGATAGGCGTCCAGTCGGCCTGTCGATTGTTCGATGGATTGGGGATCAGGCTGGCGGTCAGCAGCGGGTTCTGCAGCGCGGGATTGCCGACATAGGCGATCGCCTGTGGCGCCTGCGGTTCTCCGCGTAGTTCCCAGTATGTCCCGCTCGCCGTCACGCTGAAGCGATCGGTCGGATCCCATTGGACGGTGCCGCGGACCGACTGGCGGTAGCGTTGGCCTAGCCGATCGTTGGGGCGGGTGACGCTATACTGCCAGCCCTTCGCGCGGTTCTCGCTCTGAAACGCCAGGCGTGCCTTCAACGTGCTGGATACCGGTCCGCTGACGAAACCTTCGGCCAGGAAGCTGTCGTAATTGCCGTAGCCGAGCGTGAAACCGCCTTGCGCGGTCGCCGTCGGCTTCGCGGTGATGAAGTCGACGAGGCCGCCGGTGGAGTTTCGCCCGTAGAGCGTGCCCTGCGGGCCCTTCAGCACCTCGACGCGCTCCAGATCGAAGTTTGCGCCCAGCGACATGTAAGGGTAGGCGTAGGCGACCTCGTCGACGTAGGTGCCGACCGGTGCGGTGGACGAAGGGTTTGGCGTATCGAACCCGACGCCCCGAAGGATGTAGACCGGCGATCCCGACAGTCCCGCGGTGGTGGCCTGGAAACCGGGCACGACGCGGGCGAGGTCGAAGGTCTGACGGATTTCCTGCGATTGCAGTTGGTCCGACGTCACGACCGAAACCGGGATGCCGACGCGCGAAAGCGCCTCCTCGCGACGGTTCGCGGTGACGATGATCTCACCGCCCGCATTTTGCTGCGCAGTGGGCGTCGGGGTGGCGGTGTCGGCGGACGTGGCCGCATCCTGCGCGGGCGCGGGCGGACCGGCCTGGGCGGACGCGAAACCCGGCGTCAAAGCGGTCAGTGCGCATGATCCGAGCAGGGACAACATGGTCGTCTTCATTGATCGATCCTCTTCCTGTCTCGCCGCTCTCAGGCGGCTTTGCTGGACGGTGCGGCATTCCGCATCTCGTCGGTCGTTTTACTCTCGATGACGGCGTCGAGACCGGTCGCCCCCTGACCGGCGGGATGCACGATCAAGGGATTGATCTCGACGGACGAGAGGTGATCACGGTGCCGGGCGGCGAATTGCGACAGCGCCGAAATCGCCTGGGCCGCGGCATGGACATCGGCGGAACGGGCGCCGCGTGCTCCGTCCAGGAGCGGCCACGCCTTCAAAGACCGAAGCAGTGCGAGCGCCCCCGCTTCATCGATCGGCGCCAGGCCGATCGCAACGTCGCGGAAAATCTCCACGAACACCCCGCCGAGACCAACCGTCACGATCGGGCCGAACGCGGCGTCCACCCGACAGCCGACGAGCAGCTCGACACCTCGGGCAGCCATCGGGCTCGCGAGGAAGCCGCGGAGTTCGGCGGTGGGGGCGGCTGCAGCGCAGCGTGACCACATCTGCGCGGCCGCGTCGTGGATCGCGGTCGCACCTTGCAGGTTGAGCGCCACGCCGCCGATGTCCGACTTGTGTGCGATGTCGGGCGACAAGATTTTCAACGCGACCGGCGTGTCGAAGGCCGCCGCGGCGCGTGCGATCCCCTCCGGAGTCCGTGCGGTAACGGTACGTGTCATCGGGACGCCCGCTTCCGACAACAGATTGCACGCCTGCGCCTCGTCGAGCCGATGAAGCGCGAGAGACGTCGACGCCGGAAGCGTCGGTACAGGGACGTTCGAGCGTGCGAGCGTTTGCCCGAGGCGACGCGAGGCGGCGAGCGCGTCGATCGCATGGCTGGGATCATCGAAGACCAGCATTCCCGCCGCGTCGAACGACCGCCGCGTCTCGTCACCTGCGTTCATCGCGACGGCGACGATCCGATCTTCATGGCCCTTCATGCCCTCGGCGATGGCGGCGCGCAGCGGCGGTCCGAGCAGCGGACTGTCGGGCCAATTCATGAAGAAGGTCGCGACCGCGTCGTAGCCGCCCTCATCCAGCATCGCGCGCGTGGCGTCGCGCACCAGGGTCGCGTCGTTCATCGCCTGCGCCGTCGTGTCGATCGGGTTGACCGCCGATCCAAAGGGAACGCGACGAGCGAGGCGCGCCTGCGCATCCGCCGGCATCGGAGGCAATGCGAAGCCGGTCCGTGCCGCCGCGTCCGCCATCAGCACGCCGGCCCCGCCCGACACGGTCAGCACGCCCAGGCGCTCGCCCGCGACAGGCGGCTTGCGTGCGAGCGTGTAGAGCAGGTCGACGAACGCCTGCGTCGTGTCGACGCGTTCGACACCTGCGGCGCGGGCGACCGCGTCGAAGACGGCGTCGTCGCCGGCAAGGCTCGCGGTATGCGACTGCGCGGCCTTCCGACCATCCTCGCTGCGCCCAACCTTCAACATGACGATCGGCTTGCCTGCGGATCGTGCCGCTTCGACGGCCGTCAGGAAGGCGCGACCGTCGGCGATGCCTTCCGAATAGCAGCCGATCACGCTTACGGCGGGATCGATCGCCATGTGGGCGATACAGTCCGCGACCGTGATGTCAGCCTCGTTGCCGGTGGTCACGAACCGCGCGATGCCGACACCGCGTGCGCGGGCAAGCATCGCCAGGTGCGCGCCATAGGCACCCGATTGCGATACGATGCCGAGCGGGCCCATCGGCACGTCACGGCTCTCCAGCAGGCTGCTGAACGTAGCGCACATCCCGGAGCCGTTGGCGAACACGCCTAGGCTGTTGGGGCCCAGAAGCCGAATGTTGGCGGCCGCCGCGCCGGCGAGCATCGCCTGCTGCAGTTCCGCTCCGGCGGCACCGACCTCCGCGAAGCCGGAAGAGAGGATAACCGCTGCGCGGACACCCTTGCGGCCCGCGGCTCGAACGGCCTCGGGGACGAGCTCGGGTGCGATCGCGATCACGGCAAGATCGATAGTGTCTACGGGGACGTCGTCGACGGTGGCGAAGGCAGGGAGACCCTGCACTTCGCTGCGGCCGGGATTGATGGGGTAGAGTCCGCCCGCGAAGCCGTCACGGATGCAGTAGGAGAGCGGGCGCCCGCCGATGCGGGTGGGGTCGCCCGACGCGCCGATGAACGCAATCGAGCGTGGGCTGAACAGTGATGCAAGCGGACCAGTGTCCACGCCTATCCTCTCCTTTAGCGGCGCCGCTGTGACGCGGTTCTGCTCGCCGACCGATCATCACACATTCAGTATTCTATATCAAGAACGTTATTCTCCATTCGGGCAGATAGTACAGTGATCAGTGAAGCTCCAGCCAGATCGCCTTCGTCTTCATGTATTTCTCAAAGCCCGATCGCCCCATGTCCTTGCCGATCCCAGACCGCTTGTAGCCGCCGAACGGCGCCGTGAAGTCGGTGCGGCGGCCCCAATCGTTGATCCACACGGTGCCGCTCTCGATACGTCGAGCGGCGCGGAACGCGCGCGATACGTCGCTGGTGTGGATCGAAGCGGTGAGACCATAGTCAGGGTGGTTGGCGAGTCCGACGCCCTCGTCCTCGTCATCGAATTCCTGCACCGCGAGCACGGGGCCGAAGATCTCATCACGAAAGGCGCGATTGGCGGTGGTGACCCCGCGCAACACCGTGGGGGCGTAGAAGCCGGCGCGATCGGCGTCGATCCGCGTGGCGCCGCATAGCGCCTCGGCACCGTCGGAGATCGCATCCGCGACGATCGCGTCAATGCGGTCAAGCTGCCGCTGATTGATGATCGGGGGAATAGTCGTATCCTCGTCCCACGTCGTCCCCGTCCGCCCACCGCGCATCTGCGCGAGGACGCGATCGAGAAGGTCGTCGGCAATCGGGCGGGCGACCACGAGGCGAGAGCCCGCGAAGCAGACCTGTCCCGAATTGTAGGTGATGCCACGCGCGATCGTGGCGGCCAAACGGTCGAGGTCGGGGGCGTCGGCGAAGACAAGCTGCGGCCCCTTTCCACCCAATTCGAGGCTCACCGGCTTTATTCCCGACAGCGCGGCGTCCGCCATGATCCGCGCGCCCGTGGCGCTCGATCCGGTGAAGGTCACGTAGTCGACTTGAGGATGTTTCACGAGCGCGGCGCCGACCGCGCCGCCGCCCTGCACGACGTTGAACAACCCAGCGGGCAGTCCGGCCTCGACCGCGAGCTCGGCGATGCGCACCGCTGCGAACGGGGTCAGTTCGGATGGTTTGAGCACCACCGCATTGCCTGCGGCCAGGGCCGGCGCGAACTTCCATGCCGCCAGGATGATCGGGAAGTTCCACGGCGCGATAGCGGCGACGACGCCGTACGGTTCGTGAACGGTAAAGGAGAAGGAATTCTGCGGCGTGGGCGTCACCGTGCCGTCGATCTTGTCGGCATATTCGGCGAAATAGCGCAGGACGCCCGAGACGACCTTCGCATCCCTCGACATGACCTCGGGATAGATCCGCGCCGATACCACCGCCTCGAGCCCCGCGATCTCCTCCGCATGTGTATCGACGAGGTCGGCCCAGCGATGCAGGATCACCGCCCGTTCACGCGGTGCGGACGAGCCCCAGCCGCTTCGCGACCACGCCCGACGAGCGTCGGTGACCGCCCGGTCAACCAGATCCTCGCTTGCCCAATCGACGGAGAACGCGATGTCGCTGTCCGACGGGCTCGGCACCGCGTGTGCTTCGCCCTCGCGAACCTCCTGGCCGCCGATGAACTGACCCGACATCGGACGGATCGAACGCGGATCGAAATACATCGCAGTCTCCTCGACGGGTCTTCCGCCCGTGATCTGCTCAGTATCTTTCGACAGCGCGTGATCTGTCAACATGGAGAAAAGCGTTCTTGATAAAGAATGATGATCTGCGTAGAGCGTCGATCGACCATAAACAATCGATGGGAGGGGTGATGGCCAGCGGAGTGATCGAGTCGCCAATACGACATCCCGACCGCTTCTTCATCGATGGCGAGTGGGTGTCGCCATCGAGCGATGCGACGATAGCGGTCGTAGCGCCCGCGACGGAGCAAGTGTGGATGCGCGTCGCCGAGGCTCAGGAAGCGGATATAGAACGGGCGATCGCGGCCGCGCGCACCGCGTTCGACGCCGGTCCATGGCCGCGGATGACCCATCGCGAACGCGGCGCCTATCTGCATGCGATCGCGGATGCGCTGGCACGCCGGGCGGACGACGTCGGTGCGATCTGGCCCAACGAAATGGGCGTCCTGCACGCGACCGCCCGCGCATTCGCCGGCGGCGTCGGCGGCATGTACGCCTTCTACGGTCGGCTTGCGGACACTTTCGAATTCGAAGAGCGGCGCCACAGTCCCGCGGGTGCCGCGTGCGGGCTGCTGGTCCGCGAGCCGGTGGGGGTGGTCGGCGCGATCATACCCTGGAACGGTCCAATCTCTCTCATCGCGTTAAAGCTGGCGCCTGCACTGCTCGCCGGGTGCTGCGTGGTCATCAAGGCTTCTCCGGAAGCACCCGGCCATGCGTTGCTGATGGCGGAGATTGCACAAGAGGTCGGACTGCCGCCCGGCGTGGTCAACGTCGTCACGGCCGACCGCGCCGCGTCGGAGCTGCTGGTGCGCGACCCGCGCGTGGACAAGATCGCGTTCACCGGCTCGACCGACGCAGGGCGAAGGATCGGTGCAGTTCTGGGCGGCCGCATCGCGCGTCAGACGCTGGAGCTCGGCGGCAAGTCCGCGGCGATCATCCTGGATGATTACGATGCCGAGACGGCGGCTGCGGCGATCGCAGGCCGCGCCTGCGACCTGACGGGTCAGGTGTGTGCATCGCTGACCCGCGTGATCGTCAGCGCGGATCGTCACGACGCGGTGGTCGCGGCGCTGGCAGACCGATTGGGATCGGTCCGCGTCGGTGATCCTTTCGACGCCGCATCGCAGATGGGACCGCTGGCAACAGCGCGGCAGCGTGATCGCGTGGAGGGGCACATCGCCGCCGCGCGTGCCGACGGCTTCATGCTGGCGACGGGCGGGGGGCGACCCAAACATCTGGACCGAGGCTGGTTCGTAGAGCCGACCGTGTTCGGCAACGTGGACAATCGTTCGCGGCTGGCACGCGAGGAGGTGTTCGGTCCCGTGCTCGCGGTGATCGCCGCACGCGATGAACGTCATGTGGTCGAACTCGCGAACGACAGTCCGTTCGGGCTCGCCGGCACCGTGTTCACCAACGATCCGGATCGCGCTTATTCGGTCGCGCGCGATTTGCGGACGGGAACGATCAGCCACAACGTGCTGCGGCTCGACTTCTCGATCGCCTTTGGTGGCTTCAAGCAGTCGGGCGTCGGTCGCGAGGGTGGGGTCGAAGGTCTGCTGCCTTACCTCGAAACCAAGACGATCCTGCTCGACGGGGCTCCGTCCCACCTGGGCGTGGCGCAATGACCCGGATCACGGTGACCACGCGGGAAGGCGTGGAGCATAGGCTCGAAGCCGGCGATGGATCGCTGATGGAGGCGATACGCGCCGCGGGCATCGACGAGCTGCTCGCGATGTGCGGCGGATGCTGCAGTTGCGCCACGTGCCACGTCTGGATCGAGGACGAGTGGATCGATCAACTGCCGCCCGTCAGCGTGGACGAGGATGATCTGCTCGACAGTTCCGCGCATCGGGATCGACGGTCGCGTCTGTCGTGCCAAGTGCCGCTGTCCGACGTCCTTGACGGCTTGCGCGTCACCATCGCGCCTGAGGACTGAGCCGAGCCGATGCTTCTGGACCGTTCCTCAGCGACAGCTTCGTTGACCCTGTCAGGGCTTCTCAATAGCCCTGTGCGGATGACGGAAGACAATGAAGCGCCCGGCAAGGGCAAGCTCGTGGGTGCGGTCGTGCAGACCGTAAGGCTGTTGCGCGTTCTTGCCGACAGCGGGGCGCCGATGGGCGTCAGTGCCGCCGCACGCACCGCGAAGGTGAACACCTCGACTGCGTTCAACGTCCTGCGCACGCTGACGGCCGAGGGGCTCACGACCTTCGACGAGGCGACGAAGACCTACCGGCTCGGTGCGGGGCTGTTCGAACTCGCCAAGGGGCTGCTCAACAGCAACCTGGCCGATCTGATCCGGGAGGAACTTCCACGTCTCGCGATCGAGACCGGACGGCTCATCGCGTTATGGGAAATCGTGGACGATCGCGTCGTGCTGATCGATCGTGCGCTGGTCGACAGACCCGTCCGTCTGGACCTCGCAGTGACGCAGCGTATGCCGCTGATGCTCGGTGCGGTCGGACGCGCGGCGGCGGCACGGCTTGAGCTCAAGGACGCTGACTTGAAGCGGTACTTCAAACCGCTGCGGTGGGCAGGGCCGATCGACGCGGCGCGTTACATCGGCGAGGTGCGGGCGGCCGAGCGGAACGGCTACGGCGTCGACCGCGAGACGCTCTATCACGGCATTGTCGCCATCGCGGCGATCATCACCGACGAGCAGGGCCGACCCGCATTCGGCCTCTCGGCGATCGATCTCGCCAACCAGATCGACGACGAGGATATCGCAAGGGTCGGTGAGAAGCTGGCCGAAGCGGCGCGTCGCTTCTCGCTCGGTTCACGCGGGGGGCGAACGAACGAATGACATGGGAAGGGTGATGGATGAGCGAAGACAGCAGTTTCGTAGCAAGGTGCGGGCGGCGACGACGGCTCGCACGTGACTTGATACAAGTTCGTCCTTCGTCACTCGCGCCGCGAGAGGTCGCCGGGAACTTCCGATTTCATCGCGGCGCAACGGCGCGATGAGCGGGGTTTTGACGGGCCGCACGGTGCTGATCACGGGAGCATCGTCCGGCATCGGTGCACGCTTCGCCCGGATCGTTGCGGCCGCAGGCGGGAAGGTGGTCGTCGGAGCCCGGCGCACCGAAAGGCTGGACGAACTTGTCAGTGAGATCGAAGCGAACGGTGGAGAGGCGATGGCGGTCCCGCTGGACGTCGCCGTCGAGGCGTCCGTGGAGGCCGCCTACGACGCGGGCGAGGCGCGCTTCGGACCGATCACGGGGATCGTCGCAAACGCCGGGATTACCGCCGAGGGGCGCGCGATCGACCTGCCGATCGAAGAGTTCGACAGGGTGTTCGCAACCAACGTCCGGGGCGTGTTTCTCACCGCCCGCGTCGGCGCGAGACGGCTGCAGGTGGCGGGCCACGGCGCCGAGGGGCGCATCGTGCTGGTCTCGTCCATCACCGCGGCGATGCGGACCAACGGCCTCGTCGCTTACAGCGCGTCAAAGGCGGCGGTGACGCACATGGGTGCACTGCTCGCCAAGGAATGGGCGCGGTCCGGTCCGAACGTCGTGACCTTGTCGCCGGGCTATATCCGAAGCGAGCTGGCGGGTGACTGGTTCGATACCGAGGGCGGGCAGCGGCAGATGGCGCGCTGGCCTCGCCGTCGCCTATTGGAAGAGGATGCGCTTGACGCGATGCTGATCTACCTTCTCTCCGACGCCAGTGCCGGCGTTAACGGGTCCGACTTCACGATCGACGACGGACAGTCGTTGTGAGCGAAGCCGCCAGCACCTCCACCGGGCGAACCGACGCTCCCAGCCACCGGGCCGCCGAGATCGGTGCCGCGGTCGAGCGTTTCGTTCGCGACGTGGTGACGACGTTCGAACGCGATCCTCGTCGCGGCGCACACGGGCCGTCCGATGAACTGGTCGACGAATTGCGCGGGCTCGCGCGCGCAGCCGGCGTGCTCACGCCGCACATCCTGGCGGACGGAAGCCATCTGTCGCAGTCGGAGACCGCATACGTTCTGATCCGGTCCGGCCTGTCGCCGCTCGGACCGCTCGCGTGCAACACGATGGCGCCCGACGAGGGCAACATGTATCTGATCGGCAAGGCTGGATCGCAGGCGCAGAAGGACCGCTTCCTCGCGCCGATGATCGCGGGCACGGCGCGCTCCGCTTTCTTCATGACCGAACCCGCGATCGACGGCGGCGCGGGGTCCGACCCCTCAATGATGCTGACGACCGCACGGCTCGACGGCAACCACTGGGTCATCGACGGGCGCAAGGCCTTTATCACCGGTGCCGAAGGCGCGACGGTCGGCATCATCATGGCCCGCACCGATCAGGGTGACGGCAAGATCGCGGCGACCATGTTCCTGGTCGACCTGATCGAGGCGTATGAGACGGGCGCGATCCGGATCGAGCGCGTGCTCGACACGATCGACAGCTCGATGCCCGGCGGCCACGCGGTCGTGCGGATTGAAGAGCTGCGGGTGACCGCCGATGCGGTACTGGGTGCCCCGCACGAGGGCTTCCGGTACGCGCAGGTGCGTCTGTCGCCCGCGCGACTGTCGCACTGCATGCGTTGGCTGGGTTCGTGCCGGCGCGCGCACGAGATCGCGACCGATTACGCCAACCGCCGCCACGCCTTCGGCAAGCCGTTGATCGACCACGAGGGGGTCGGCTTCATGCTGGCGGAAAACCTGATCGACCTCAAACAGGCCGAGCTGATGATCGACTGGTGCGCCGATGTGCTCGACACCGGCGCGCTCGGCACCGCCGAAAGCTCGATGGCGAAGGTCGCGGTGTCGGAGGCGCTGATGCGCATCGCCGACCGCTGCGTGCAGGTGATGGGCGGCACCGGCGTCACCGGCGACACGATCGTCGAACAGGTGTTCCGCGAGGTGCGGGCCTTCCGCATCTACGACGGGCCGACCGAGGTGCACAAATGGAGCCTCGCGAAGAAGATCAAACGTGATTGGAAGGCCGCGGAGCCGGTCGCATGAGCGAAGCGCATTTCGCGGGGAGTGGTCCGGTGCGCGCGGCGCACGCGTTCGACGAGGCTCGGTTAGGAGACTGGATGGCCGCGAACGTCTCGGATTTCACGAGGCCGTTGCGCGTCGAGCAGTTCAAGGGCGGCCAGTCCAATCCGACCTACCGCCTGATGACGCCGTCCCGTAGCTACGTGCTGCGCCGCAAGCCGCCCGGCGCGCTATTGAAGGGCGCGCACGCAATCGAGCGTGAGGCAACCGTCATGCGCGGCGTTGCGCCCAGCGGCTTTCCCGTGCCGCACATATATGGACTGTGTGAAGACGCAGAGGTCACCGGCACGCCCTTCTACGTCATGGAGCTGGTCGAAGGACGAATTTTCTGGGATCCCGAGCTGCCGAACACCCCCCGCGAGGACCGCGCCGCGGTGTTCGATGCGATGAACGCCACGATCGCGCGCCTGCACATGATCGATCCGGCGGCCGCGGGATTGGGTGAGTTCGGCCGATCGGGGCACTACTTCGAAAGACAGATCGCGCGCTGGACGCGACAATACAGCGAGGACGAAAGCGCCGGGCGTGATCCAAACCTCGATCGACTGATCGACTGGCTGCCCGCGCACATTCCGGCGGGCGACGAGACGACGATCGTCCACGGGGACTTCCGGCTCGACAACATGATTTTCTCACCAAATACAACCGACATCCTCGCGGTGCTCGACTGGGAGCTGTCCACGCTCGGTCATCCGCTGGCGGATTTTGCCTATCACCTGATGATGTACCGCATGCCGCGATTGTCGATCCCCGGCCTGCTCGGCGCCGATCTCCACGCGCTGGGTATCCCGAGCGAGGCCGAATACGTCGCTGCCTATTGCGCACGGACGGGGCGGGCGGGCATTCCGGACCTGGATTTCTATCTCGCCTTCAACTTCTTCCGCTTCGCAGCGATCTGTCACGGGATCAAGGGGAGGCTTGCGCGCGGTACCGCCGCCAGCGATCATGCGTCGCGGCTCGTCGCGGACCTGCCCGTGATCGCGGACCTCGGTTGGGCACAGGCGAGCGGCGCTCTTTCGCAGCGAGAATCCACCTATGCCTGATCGCACCTTCCACGACATCTTGATCGTCGGCGCGGGACATGGCGGAGCGCAGGCCGCGATCGCGCTTCGTCAGCGCGGCTTCGCGGGCTCGCTGGCACTGCTGGGCGACGAACCCTCGCTGCCGTACGAGCGCCCGCCGTTGTCGAAGGAATATCTGTCGGGCGAGAAGCCGTTCGAGCGTATCCTGCTGCGTCCCGCCGCCTTCTGGGAAGCGCGCGAGGTCAGTTTGCTGCCGGGCCGCACCGTGGTCGAGGTCGATCCGGCCGGACACCGGGTCGTTACTGCGGGTGGCGAAGCGATCGGCTACGGTACGCTTATCTGGGCGACGGGTGGCGCGCCGCGCCGGTTGGGTTGCGCGGGCCACGACCTGCGCGGCGTACACGGCGTCCGCACGCGCGCCGACGTCGATCGCATGATCGCCGAACTGCCCGATGTCGAACGGGTGGTGGTCGTCGGCGGCGGCTATATCGGGCTTGAGGCGGCCGCGGTTCTGACCAAGCTCGGCAAGCACGTCACGGTGCTCGAGGCGCAGGACCGCGTGCTCGCGCGCGTCGCGGGCGAGACGCTGTCGCGCTTCTACGAGGCGGAGCACCGCAGGCACGGCGTCGACCTGCGCACGGGGGTCACGGTATTGTGCATCGAGGAGAGGGAGGGTTCGGTCAGCGGCGTGCGCCTGGCCGACGGCACGGTGCTTCCGTGCGAGATGGTGATCGTGGGCATCGGCATCGTTCCGGCGGTGGAGCCTTTGCTCGAAGCCAGTGCGGCGGGCGGTAACGGCGTGACGGTCGACGCCTGCTGCCGCACCTCATTGCCCGACATCTACGCGATTGGCGACTGTGCCGCGCACGCCAATTCGTTCGCCGATGGAGCGATGGTCCGGCTTGAATCAGTGCAGAATGCGAACGATCAGGCGACAACGGTCGCGAAAGCGCTGACCGGGACCGTGGAGCCCTACCATACGGTGCCGTGGTTCTGGTCGAACCAATATGATCTGAAGTTGCAGACCGTCGGACTGTCGACGGGGCACGACGCGGCGGTTCTTCGCGGCAACCTCGACGAACGCAGCTTCTCGCTCGTCTACCTGAAGGAAGGACGCGTCGTCGCGCTCGACTGCGTCAATCGTGCGCGCGACTATGTGCAGGGCCGCGCGCTGGTTGCCGAGCGCGCCCGGATCGATCCCGCGCTGCTTTCCGATGCGTCGATCGCGTTGAGGGATTTCGTCCCGGCGAAGGAGGCGGCGCCCTCGCCGGGATGAGCCGTGAAGCGGATCGTGGTGCGATGACGAGGTGAGGGGATTGTGATGGCGCGAACCGACGGCAGGCATGACGAAGTGGATGTCGACTATGTCGTGGTCGGTGCCGGCTCGGCAGGGTGCGTACTGGCCAACCGATTGACGGAGAACGGCCGCCACACCGTGTTGCTGATCGAGGCCGGGGGTGATGACCGGCCCGGGCGCGAGCCGGGGCAGTTCCGGTCCAACATGATGATCCACGTGCCGGTAGGCTATGCCGAGACGCTCAAGGATCCGAGGGTGAACTGGCTCTACGAGACCGAGCCGGATCCCGGCACCAACGGCCGCCGTCACGTCTGGCCTCGCGGAAAGGTTCTCGGCGGATCGTCCTCGATCAACGGTTTGCTCTACGTACGGGGGCAGCGGGCCGATTACGATGGGTGGCGTCAGATGGGCTGCACCGGGTGGAGCGCCGAGGAGGTGCTGCCCTATTTCCTTCGCAGCGAACATCGCGACGGTGCCGACGATATCACGCATGGCACCGCCGGGCCGTTGCACGTCACCGATCCAACGATGAGGCACCCGGTCTCCGAAGCCGTGATCGAGGCGTGGAAGCAGTTCGGCTTGCCGCAGCGAGACTATAACGGCCTCGATCAGGAGGGCGTCGATTGGTTTCAGCTCACCGTCAGAAACGGGCGACGGTGCTCGGCGGCGACCGCTTATCTCGATCCGGCTCGCGGACGCACAAACCTGCGAATTCTTACCCGTGCCCAGGTGACGAGGCTGTTGTTCGAGGGACGGCGTGCCGCGGGGGTCGCCTATGTTCGCGGGGGCGTGCCGGGCGTCGCACGGGCGCGGCGCGAGGTCATCGTGGCGAGCGGCGCGATCGGATCGCCGCAACTGCTCCAGCTCTCGGGCATCGGGCCTCGCGATCTGCTCGCTGATCACGGCATCGAGGTGCTGCA
Source organism: Sphingomonas citricola (assembly GCF_019429535.1). GTDB lineage: Bacteria > Pseudomonadota > Alphaproteobacteria > Sphingomonadales > Sphingomonadaceae > Sphingomonas > Sphingomonas citricola. The sequence continues at coordinate 34,111 of NZ_JAHXZM010000002.1, forward strand.
GGATCTGCCCGGCGTCGGGAGAAATCTGCAGGATCACTTCATCGCCAGCATGATGTTCCGGCTCAAGCCGAAGGTCCCGTCGATCAATGCGATGTCGCGCGGTATCCCGCTGGCCGGTCAGGTCGTCCGTTACGTGCTGCGACGTCGCGGTCTTCTTGCGTTATCTGCCGCGCACGTCGCCGCGTTCACGAGATCGCGCCCCGGCCTCGCGTCGCCCGATCTGCAGTTCCACATCCTCCCCGCGACGATGGATCTGGAGGCGTTTGCGGCGCGCGGTGTGATGGAACTCGAACGTTCGCCGGGCCTGACTTTCGCTGTATGTCAGCTACGTCCTGAGTCGCGAGGGGCCGTCGAGATCCGCTCGCCGAACGCGACCATCCCGCCCGGCATCCAGCCCAATTATCTCGCGGATGCGCTCGACCGCGAGGTTCTGGCCGCGGGACTGCGCCAGGCCCGCGACGTCGCGGCGGAGCCGGCGCTCGCGCATCTGATCGAAAGCGAGCTGCTGCCCGGGCAAGCTGCGGCGAACGACGACGCTCTGCTCGACTACGCCCGAGCGGCGGGCGGCACGATCTACCATCCGGTCGGCACCTGCGCGATGGGGATCGGTCCGATGGCGGTCGTCGATCCATCGCTGCGTGTTCGCGGCGTTGAGGGACTGCGAGTGGTTGATGCGAGCATCATGCCGCGGATCACTTCGGGAAACACGAATGCGCCCACGATCATGATTGCGGAGAAGGCTAGTGATCTAATTCGAGCAGAAGTCTAAAGGGCTTCGTCAAACCAAATGCACCTGCTGGTAACTGGGATGGGGTAGAGCAGGTGCATGCCTCGTGCCCGCAAGCCAGCTTCGCCGTTTCGCTACTTCAACTCGTCACCTGAAGTGATCCGGTTGGTGGTGCTCATGTACGTACGGTTTCCGCTTTCGTTGCGAAACGTAGAGGACCTACTGTTCGAGCGCGGGATCGACATCTGCCATGAGACGGTCAGGCTGTGGTGGAACAGGTTTGGTCCGCTGTTCGCAGGCGACATCCGGCGTCAGCGTGTCAGCCGCATGCGTGGCTTTCGTCACTGGCGCTGGCACCTGGACGAAATGTACGTGAAGCTGAACGGCGAGATGGTCTACCTGTGGCGAGCGGTCGACCACGAGGGTGAGGTGCTGGAAAGCTACGTCACCAGAACGCGTGACAAGGGTGCGGCACTTGCTTTCATGAAGAAGGCGCTGAAACGCCACGGCTCACCTGAGGTGATCACCACCGACGGCCTGCGCAGCTACGGTGCGGCGATGACCGAGCTTGGCAACCGCGACAAGCAGGAGGTCGAACGCTGGGCCAACAACAGGGTCGAGAATTCACACCTGCCATTCAGGCGACGAGAACGAGCGATGCTCCGGTTCAGGCAAATGAAGACGCTGCAGAAGTTCGCTTCCGTCCACGCCAACGTCCACAACCACTTCAATCTCGACCGCCACCTCGTTGACCGCCAGACCTTCAAGGAACACCGCTCAGCCGCCTTGGCTGAGTGGCAGGTGCTCGCAAGCTAGACGTACGCCCTCAAAGACCCGAATGCATCGTGCAGAGAGCATTTCGCGTTAGACTGACAGCACCCTTTTGAGCCATCCATGTGCATCAAGCCAGCCCTGCAGAGCGTTGGTCCATCCCGCACTGGTCGTCCCCGGCTTGCCCTCGAAGCCGAAGCCGTGGCCGCCATGTTCGTAGACGTGCAGCTCGACAGGCTTTCTTGCACGTCGCCAGCTGTCTGGCAGACCGTAGCCCTGCTGACCGAAAAGTTCGTCGTCACTGGCGACCGCAACGAACAATGGCGGTGCGTTGCCCGCGACCGCAGTCGTCGCCATCGACGGGTAAATTGCGGCAAGCAGGTCGGGCATGGTGCCGGGATTAGCGGCCTTCACCACGTCGAGCCCCATGATCGCGCCGGCGGAGAAGCCGAGATAGCCGACGCGCTTTGGATCGATCGCCCATTCCGCTGCTCGCGCGCGAACCAGCCGCATGGCCGCCTGCGCGTCGGCGAGCGCTACGGCAGGCGATCTGATGTCGGCGCCGCCTTTCGCACCCGCCGCTATCGCCGCGGCGAAGCGGGCGAGCGCAGCCTGCTTAAACGCATCCATGTCCGCCGGCGTGGCATCGAGCCGGTACTTGAGCACGAAGGCGGCAATGCCATGATCGGCGAGCCAGCGCGCCGGCTTCATCGCTTCGGCGTCGATCGACTCCATCACGAAGCCGCCGCCCGGCGCGACGATCATCGCCGCTCCCGTCGCTTTGCCCTTGGGCGGCAGTACCGGCGTCAACGTGGCGACGGAGACATTGCGCACGGTTGCACGGCCGTTGAGCAAGAACCAGCTTTCAGCCGGCATATCCGCCACGCCGCCAGTTCCTAGCGGAATTGCACCCGCCTGTGCTGGCGTCGCCATTGGTTCGACCTTGATCACCTGCGCCAGCGCGGGGATCGGCACCACCGCTGCGTGGGCCAAAGCGAATGCGGCGGTCAGCAAGCGCAGATAGTTCATGACAGCAAATCCTCTCGGCTCACAGATCAGCGCCACGCACGCGCGGGCAGGGACAGGGTGATGACATCGCTCAGGTCGGCCGCCGAGCGCCCGAGCGCAAAGCCGTAGCGGCCTGCGGGCATGGTCCAGCGACCGTCCTTGCTGGTCGCCAGCACGCGCGGATCGATTGCGATCTCAGCCTCCCTGGAGGCACCGGGCTGGAGCGTCACCTTCGCGAACCCGGCGAGCCGCAGCGTCTTTCCGGTCGGCGTGGAGACGAGGTAGAGTTGCGCGACGTCGCTGCCCGTGCGCGCGCCGGCGTTGAGAATCGTAACACTCGCCCTCGGCTGCGCACCCCCGCTCATGCGCAAACGTCCGTGGTCGAAGTGCGTGTAGGTCAGCCCGTATCCGAACGGGAAGAGCGGCGCAGCGCCCGTACGGGCAAACCAGCGATAGCCGACGTCTGCGCCCTCAATGTTGTAGTCGATCAGGTAATGCTTGCCCGCGGCAAGACCGGTGGCAAAATCCCTTTCGCTCAGTCCCGCGTACGGTAACGCCGGGCGCGGCAACTGATCGAGTGACGCCGGAAATGTGATCGGCAGCCGACCCGACGGATTGTTGTCGCCGAACAAGGTTGCGGCAATTGCGTCGCCGCCGTGCACGCCGCCGTACCACGCCTCGAGGACCGCTCCCGTGTCCTCTAGCCACGGCATCAGCACCGGTCCTCCGGTTTCCAGCACCACGATCGTGCGCGGATTGGCGGCGGTGACGGCGGCGATCAGCGCATCCTGCCCGTCGGGCAGAGATAGGTCGGGCACGTCGGCACCCTCGGCCATCCACTGCGTCGCGAACACGATTGCCACATCGGCCGCCTTTGCTGCGGCGACCGCATCGGTCAGGTACCGGCCGTTGCGAAAGGTGATGCTCGCCTTGGGCGCGATCGCGCGGATCGCAGCGAGTGGGGCGGTGCCGTGATAGGTCTGATTGTTGTACCTGGCGAGCGGGCCTTCGCCACCCATCGGAATCGAAGCGGCAGGACCGCCCAGCGGCTGCACCTGCGTCGATCCACCGCCCGACAGCACGCCTGCGTCGGCATAGCCACCGATCACCGCGATCGAGCGCACATCTTTCGACAAGGGCAGCAGTGCACGCTCGTTGCGCAAGAGGACGATACCCTGTTCGGCGACGCTCTGCGCCACGCGCGCATTGGCGGCGACGTCAATCGGCCCGCGTTTCGGCGGGTTGGTGTCGAGCCCGAGCGCGTAGATTGAGCGCAGCACGCGGCGGTTCATGTCGGAAACCCGCGCCGCGTAAGCGGGATCGCGCGCGGCGGCGGCGGCAAGCGGCACGCCGAAGAACACCTGCTTGTCGATCTGCTCGCCCGATTGCTGGTCAAGCCCAGCGAGTGCCTGATCGACGCTCGTTACCGCGCCCCAGTCCGACATGACGAAACCCGGATAGTTCCAGTCGCGCTTCAGCACCTGGTTGAGCAGGTATTCGCTGCCGCACGCCGCGGCGCCGTTGACGCGGTTGTACGCGCACATGACCGCGCCGGGCTGCCCGCGCTCGATCGCAATCTGGAATGCGAGCAGATCACTCATGCGGAACGCGTCGTCGGCGAGGAGGCCGTCGACCGCGTGACGGCCAGTCTCCTGTGCGTTGAGCGCGAAATGCTTGACGGTGGAGAGCACGTGCTGCGACTGGACGCCCGCGATCGCCGCGCCGCCCAGCAGCCCAGAATGAAGCGGGTCTTCACCGAAATACTCGAACGTGCGGCCGTTTCGGGGGTCGCGCATCAGGTTAATGCCGCCACCCAGCAGCACGTTGAACCCTTTGGCGCGCGCCTCGCCCGCAATCATCGCGCTGCCCTGACGGATCAGTTCGGGGTCCCAGGTCGAGCCCATGGCGGTGGCGGAGGGTAGAGCGGTGTCGCCATCCTTACGCAGCCCAGAGATGTACGACACGCCCAGGCTTGCATCGGTTTCGGTCAACGCTGGTACGCCCAGCCGCGGGATGCCGGCGACGTAGCCGGCCCCGGTGATCGCCTCGGCCGGGATCTTGACGTTGGGGATGATCGGGATCGCCCACAGTCCATGGGTGAGGGTGGTCCGCTCCTCAACACGCAACGCACGTTCGGTCTGAGCAGCACGCGCGTCGGCTTTGCCCGCTTGCGTGCGTTCGGGTGGACGCCGCTGCGCCGTTGCTGATGAATGAGCCGCTGCCGCAGTCACGGCCGCGGTGATCATCAATGTCTGCCGGATCATCCCGAACCCTCTCCCCATCAGCAGCACATATTAGCAACAAAATGATACGTGCGTGCTTGACAGTATGTTTGTTGGTTATCATGATCCATGTCAAGCGGCGAGACCGCGTGATCAGGTGAGGATGGTAGCTTATGCGCGGATTGGTCCTGCTGGCAGGCAGCAGCTTGATGGCGATCGGAAATGCAGCTGTAGCGCAGACGGTGCCGCCGCCTGAGACGCCCAGCGCCAGCTCGGAAACGGCGCCTGCGACAGGTCAGGCAACCAGCGAAGGTATCGATGCCGCCGGCGGTGACATCATCGTTACCGCGCAGCGCCGGGCCCAATCCTTGCGCGACGTTCCAATCGCGATCACCGTCGTGAACGGCCAATCGATCCGTGAAACAGGTGCCAATCAGCTCGCCGACATCACGCAGCGAGCACCCAGCCTCAACTTTACCGCCACGCCGGGAGTACCCAATTTTGCGATCCGTGGCGTCGGCACCAACTCATTTGATTACGGCATCGAGTCGGCTGTCGGCATCGCAGTGGACGACGTCAACATCACGCTGCCACGCTACGTGCCGCTGAATTCGCTTGCGGACGTCGAGCGGGTCGAGGTGCTGCGCGGACCGCAGGGGCTGCTGTTCGGCAAGAACACGACGGCGGGGCTGATCTCGATCTCGACCACACGCCCGCAATTGGGCGAGTTCAGCAGCAACGGTCGCGTCCAGGCCGGCGAGCGCGGTCAGGTGCAGACTCAGGCGGTGGTCAATCTGCCGCTTGGCAACAAGGCCGCGTTACGCGTGGTGGGGGGGTATCAGTACCAGAAGCCTTCGACCCAGCTTGTCGGCCCCGGCCGGCTCGATCCGGTGCGCCGTTACTTTGGCACAGGTAAGCTGTTGTGGGAGCCGACCGACCGGCTGAGCCTGTACGCGATCGTCGATTACCAGAACAACAGTGGGATCGAGGCCTATTCGACGATCCGCAAGTTCGGGGGCAACGATCCGACGCCGATCCCGCCGCAGCTGCGCCCGTTCGCCCCGGCCAATTTCGTACGTGCGCAAAACACCGCCTTGGGGGTCGTCGCCTCGCCAACCAACAATAAGACCGCGATCGGCAGCACGAACGTCCTACGTGACGAGCGCAGCTTTGGTGCGCAATTGTCGGCGAGCTATGATGCGGGGCCGCTGACCGTCACGTCGGTCACCGCCTACCGCGACCTGCACGCGCGCGCAAACAACGACGTCGACCAGACTCCGGTCGCGTTTTTCGACACCAACATCGCCAACTCGCAATCATACCAATTGTCGGAAGAGTTGCGCGTATCGAACAACGGCTCCAGCACGATCGATTATACCGCCGGGCTCTATTATTTCCGCCAGCACATCGACGCGCAAATCCTGCAGGCGGGTACCTTCGGCATCTTCCCGGCCTCGGTGCCAGTCCGGCTGTCGCCGGTGCAGGGCCAGTCGAACTTCGACTATGGCACCAACAGCTACGCCGCCTTCGCGCAGCTGACGTTCAACCTGACCTCGTCGCTCAGGCTGATCGCGGGCGGGCGCTACACGCGCGACGAGATCGATTCCACCACCACGGTGACGCAGGCGCCGGGCGTGTGCAATCTGATCGTCTTCGCACTGAGCGGTGGACAACGCTGCATCGGGACACTGCCCGCACCGATCAACCGTGACCGCAACGCCGACGGCTTCTCCGCGCGCGGCGGCATCGAATATGCGATTGCACCGACCGCCAATCTGTATGCGACCTACACGCGCGGCTACAAAGGACCGGCGGTCAGCTCGGCAGCGGGCGTCGCGTTCGACGTCGATCCTGAGAAGGTCGACGCGTACGAGGTCGGCGGCAAGTTCGACCTGCTCGATCGCCGCGTCAGCCTGAACCTTGCCGGTTTCATCAACAACTTCCGCGATTTTCAGGCGCAGGTGTTCGATCCGGCGCTGAACGGCGGACTGGGCTCGTTCCGCACCGGCAACGCCAGCACGCTCAAGACGCGCGGCGTCGAGGCCGAAGCGTCGGTCCGCCCGACGCGCGGCATCAGCCTGTCGGGTGGTGTCACCTATCTCGACACCGAGTACGGCAACTACAACGTTGCCTGCTATTTCGGGCAGACCGCGGCGCAGGGGTGTAATCTGCCGGGACCGAGCTTCAACGCGCGCGGAACGCCGCTCGTCGGTGCATCGAAATGGACGACCAGCCTTGCCGCCAATGTCGAGCAACCGATCGGCGGCGACTTGAAATTCTTCGTCAACGCCGACTGGCGCTACCGCAGCCGTTTCCTCTACGCGATCAACGATCCCAACACGACTCAAGCCGGTTACTCGCTCGTCAATGCGACGGTCGGGATCGGTGACATCGGCGACCATGCGCGTGTCAGCGTGTTCGTGCGCAACCTGTTCGACAAGCGCTATGCCGCGGCCATCTTCCCCGGCAATTTCTCTGCTGGACAGTACGTTCAAACGCTTCCGGACAATGCGTTCCGGCGGATCGGCGGCGCGTTCGAGTGGCGTTTCTGAACGTGCTGGCGGGCAGGGCCGTCCGGTCTTGCCCGCCGCCGGCCGATCGGCCAGTGTCACCATTTGGTCCGGCATGAGCGAGGTAAACGTCCTGCGACGCACCCAGGAACAACGAACCGCGGAAACGCGCGCCGCACTGTTCGAGGCGGCGGTCACGACGATCAGCCGGCTGGGCTACAATCGCGCCAGCAACGCGGAGATCGCAGACGAGGCGGGCGTTAGCCGGGGTGCGATCACGCATCATTTCGCCACGCGCGCCGCGTTTATTGCGGAAGTAGTCAGATGGGTGTTCGATCAGGAGGTCGCCGCCTATCGTGAAATCCAGCGTGAGCGTCAGATCGGCGCGCGTGTATCCGACTGGCCAGAAATATCGTGGGAAGTGCTGTCGCGCCCTTCCGGCATTGCCGTGCTGGAGATCTTCGTCGCGTCGCGCAGCGATCCCGAACTGGCGAGCCTGATCAAACCGGCGCAGAATGTGATCGAAGAGGCTGCCGCGACGGCCTTTTTCGACCGGATCGGCGCCACGGTTCGCGATCCTGCGGCGATCCGGCTCGTCGTTTGGGCGGTCCGCGGCATGGCGCTTGGCCGCGACTTCATCGATGATCCCGACAGCATGCAGGCATCGGTTGATCTGCTGAGCAGCATGTTTGAACGCTTGTCGCCGAGCGGTAGGCTCGAAGAGTTGGTGGGCTAATGCTGTTCGTTAGGCAGGATATGCGCTCGTCTGCTCAGCTCAACCGGTCGCCGGGATCTCGTGCGAACTAAATATACTAATTTCCTGCCTACCTACTGTCTTTTATGACTCTATAGATCCGTGCTTCAGTGAGTGCTTTTGGGTATAACGCGAAGCTCTTGAATTCTTTTTGACTTTTCGGTCATACAGGGATCGGGCGGGATCGTTTCAGCAGGAACACCGCCCGGATGTTGACGGTAAAAGAAACCCTAGTCATGTCAGGTCTCCAATTATGCTGCTGTCACAGGTTATTCCGTCGCGGCTTTGATCCCTAACAGGTATTTCTCAATGCAAACATCGTGGGCGAATCGCGACAGGCTTATTCTTGTAGAATAGGCTTGATCCGATTCGAACTTGCTCGCGACCGTGCTTTATAAATTGCGAAATCATTGGGCAGAGAAGCTTACATATCGATGTAACATTCTGTTGCGCGAACTATGCCCGCTTGCGTCGGGGGAAATTTGCGGGCTCCATTACCACGATGTCTCGCCAGTCCGCCTTTTCGACCTTCGGCGTTGAAGCCGCGAAAATGCGCGATTTGACCATTTTAATGACGGTGTCGGGCTTCGTTATTTTCGTTATCGTCGCCGTGTTGTTCACATTGGCGATCAGGGCGCGACGCGACACGATCGGGCATCGCGGAGGCATGCGGCTCGTGCTTTGGGCGGGCGCGATGATCCCCACGGTCGTGCTTGCAGCGCTGCTGATCGGCACCTTGCCCGCGATGCGCCCGATACAGGCGAACCGAGATGCGCTCATTGTTGACGTCGCTGGAGAGCAATTCTGGTGGCGCGTCGGCTACCGTACGCCCGATGGCGGCACGATCACGGCTGCGAATGAGGTGCGTATCCCCGTCGGACGGACCGTCGACTTTCGTCTCAGCGCGGGTGACGTGATCCACAGCTTCTGGATCCCCGGACTGGCGGGCAAGGTCGACATGATCCCAGGCCGAACCAATCGGCTGGTGGCCCGTGCGACGAAAGCCGGACGTTATCGCGGACAGTGCGCGGAATTCTGCGGACTAAGCCACGCTTTGATGGCGTTTGATGTTGTGGCGATGGATCCGGCCGCGTTTGATCGCTGGCTGCTCGCGCAGCGAAGCGCCGCGCCCGCACCTACCACGCCGATCGCGCAGCGCGGCGCTGCCCTGTTCGCCGACAATGGCTGTGGCGGCTGCCACGCGGTGGCGGGGACCGTGGCGGCGGGCAAGATCGGCCCCGACTTTTCGCATATCGCCACGCGCACGACGCTCGGCGCGGGGATCATTCCGATGAGCGAGGTCAATCTGAGCCGTTTCATCGCACACGCGCCGTCCGTGAAGCCTGGCGCGCGCATGCCCGCATATACGCATCTGGCGCCCGCCGACGTCGCGACGATCGCGCGCTATCTGGAAACCTTGAAATGACCTGTTGCGCCGGAGCGGTCGCGTGAGCCTTCACGCACAGGACGACGCCAACTTGCGGGCCGCGCAGGAGGAGCGGCTGCGTGCGGTGTGGAAACCGCCGTCGGGTTGGTTCTTCCGCTGGACCGACGTCAACAACAATCGTGTCGGCATGTGGTACACGCTGACGGCGTTCGGCTTCATGCTGTTCGCGGGCGTGCTGGCGCTGATCATGCGCGCGCAACTCGCCGTGCCCGCGAATGACCTCGTTACCGCCTCGACCTTCAACCAGCTGTTCACGCTGCACGGGTCGATGATGATGTTCCTGTTCGCGGTGCCGATGTTCGAGGCGGTGTCGATCATCCTGCTGCCGCAGCTGCTCGGCGCGCGCGACCTGCCGTTTCCGCGCTTGTCGGCGTTCGGTTACTGGAGTTTCCTGATCGGCGGCGTGTTCGTCGCTGGGTCCATTTTCTTCAATGTCGCACCCGACGGCGGCTGGTTCATGTACCCGCCGTTCACGACGCGGACCGACCTGGCAGGGCTCGGCGCCGACATCTGGATGTTGGGGCTGAGCTTCATCGAAGTGTCGTCGGTTGCCGCCGCGGTGGAATTGATCGTCGGCGTGCTCAAATGCCGTCCGCCCGGCATGCGATTGAACCTGATGCCGCTCTACGCCTGGTATATCCTGGTCGTGGCGGTGATGATCCTGTTCGCATTCCCGCCGCTGATCGCGGGCGATGTATTGTTCGAGCTGGAACGGTTGCTCGGCTGGCCGTTCTTCGATCCCGCGAAGGGTGGCGACCCGCTGCTCTGGCAGCACCTATTCTGGATCTTCGGTCACCCGGAAGTCTACATCGTCTTTTTGCCGTCGATTGCGCTGTTCGCGATGATCGTCCCGACCTTTTCGCAGCGACACATCTTGGGTTATCCGTGGATAGTTTTGGCGGCGGTCGGCACCGCATTCCTGAGCTTCGGTCTGTGGGTCCACCACATGTTCGCGACCGGGCTTCCCAAGATCAGCCTGGCATTTTTCTCGGCCGCTTCGGAGGCCGTGGCGATCCCCACTGGTGTGCAGATATTCGTCTTTATCGCCACGCTCTGGGCGGGGCGCGTCGTGTTCTCCACGCCGCTGCTCTATTGCCTGGGCGCGATCGCGATCTTCGTGATCGGAGGGCTGACCGGTGTGATGGTGGCGGTCGCGCCGTTCGACTGGCAGGCACATGACACCTATTTCATCGTCGCACACCTGCATTATGTCCTGATCGGCGGTACGCTAATGCCGCTGTTCGGAGGGCTGTATTATTACTGGCCTCTGATCACGGGGAAGAAGCTGTCCGACCGGATGGGGCGCACCGCCTTCTGGATCCTGTTCGTCGGCGCGAACCTGACCTTCTTCCCGATGCACATCACCGGGCTGCTCGGGATGCCGCGGCGCGTGTTCACCTATCCTGCCGAACTGGGGGTCGATGGGCTTAATCTAGCGTCGACGATCGGCAGCTACCTCTTCGCTGCCGGCGTGCTGGTGATCGTGATCGATCTGGCGCTCAGCCCCAAGCGCGCGAAGGCACCACGCAACCCGTGGAACGCGGGCACGCTCGAGTGGCTGGCGCACCCCGATGACGAGGACTGGGGCATTCGGTCGGTGCCACTGATCGAAAGCCGCTACCCGATCTGGGACCAGAGAGATTTCGTCGCCAAGGTCGATGAGGGGCGCTTCTTCCTGCCCGACGCGGAAGAGGGGCGACGTGAAACGATCATCACGACGACGCTCGATGCCCGTCCGGCGCAGGTGATCCGGCTTGGTACGCCCAGTGTGATCCCGATGATCACCGCAGTAGCACTCGGCAGCGTGTTCATCCTGACGACCTACCACCTTTACTGGCTGGCGCTGGGCGGTGCGGTGGCGACGCTCGCCGCGGTACTCGTGTGGCTCTGGTCGACCGCGGAGATCCCCGAGAAGCCGGAGAAGCCGATCGGCCACGGCATCGTTCTTCCGCTCTATCGATCGGGCCCGGCGGCCCCCGGCTGGTGGGCGATGTTCATCACCATGCTCGCGGATGCGACGGCATTCTCGGGACTGGTGTTCGGTTACTATTTCTTCTGGACCGTGCATCCGAATTTCCCACCATCGGGCCCCGGCATGGACGGGCCCGGCGCGTTCTGGCCGATGGTGGCGATGGCGCTGACGCTCGTGTCATGGGCGACCACCGTGGCGGCGCGCGAGCTGAACGCGCGCGGGCAGGTCGGCGCAGCGCGTGCGTTGCTCAGCTTGGGCCTTGCAGTGACCCTCGCTAGCCTGTTCGCAGGGCTAGCGGGGCCGTGGTTCTCCGATCTCGCGCCCAAGCTTCACGTCTACCCCGCGATCGTCTGGACGCTCGCGATCTGGACCGCGGCGCACGCCGGTGTCGGCGTGATATGCCAGGCCTATACGCTCGCACGGAGCCTTGCTGGACGGATGACATCCGAGCATGACGCGGACATCCGCAACATTACCGTCTATTTCCACTTCCTAGCGCTGACCGCGATCGTCACCTACGCGACGATCGGGCTGTTCCCGTCGGCGTCATGAGCGAGGAGCATCAAAATAATCTTGCCGCCCGGCTCCGGTCGCGCCGCGTCACCTTGTGGACATTGATCGTGCCGCCGACCGTTTGGGCGGTGCACTTCATGTTCTGTTATCTGTGGGTGGCGGTATCGTGCGCGAAGCTGGGCGGGTTCGCGCGGTTTCCGGTCGCCTTCGTCATCGGCACGATCGTCGCGCTGGCGATCATCATCGCCTCGGGTGCGGTCGCGTTCGTCCAAAGCCGGACACCGGGCGACCCGCCGCCGCACGACGAGAGTACCGAGATCGATCGCACCCGCTTCCTAGCGACCGCGACGCTGTTGCTCGCGGGGTTGAGCGTCGTTGGCGTACTGTTCACCGCCGCGCCCGCGCTGATGCTGACTGATTGTCGATGATGCGCATGGCGGGCCTGTGCGTTGCGGGCATCTCGGTCGCGCTATCGGTCACACATCTCGGAATGACCGGGCATATGCTCGGGCACATGCTCGCGGTCGCGGTTGCGGCACCTTTGTTAGCGTGGCGAAACGACACGAATGCGGTCGTAGGTGCGGGTAGGGCGATAGGACAAGGCACGCCACTACTGCTCGCCGCGGTGGAACTCGTTGTGGTGTGGAGCTGGCACCTCCCCGCCGCGCGGGCGGCGGCAGACGGCTCGATTTCAATTACGCTGATTGAGCAGGCGATGTTCCTGGGCGTCGGCTACGCCTTGTGGCGCAGCGCGCTGGTGCGCCCGGCGGGCGGCGTCGCGGCGCTGCTGCTTACGTCGATGCATATGACGCTGCTGGGCGTGTTGATCGGGCTCGCGCCGCGCGTCCTGTACCCCGGGATGGCGATGCATCCGGCATTCGGACTTGATCCGCTCGCCGATCAGCAGCTCGGCGGCGTGGTGATGCTCGTGATCGGCGGGGCGAGCTACTGTCTCGGCGGACTATGGATGTTGACCGGGCTGCTTCGGCAGCGAGCGGAGGGGGTGCGCGCGTGACGATCCGGCTGACGTGGAAGCGGGTGATCGTCTCGCTTTTGGGGCTTGCGGCTTTCGGTATGGCGTTCGCCTGGTCAGGCATCTTCAACGTCGCCGCATCGAGCGGGCATTGGGCGATCAGCAACTGGTTCCTCCACTGGGTGATGCGCAATTCGGTGCGCACGCACGCAGCGGTATCGACCCCAGAGACAGTGATCGACCGCGGCGGGATGGTGAGCGCGGCGGGGCATTTCTCGCAGGCGTGCGCCTCGTGCCACGGCGCGCCGGGCGTCCGGCCGCTACCGGTCATGCAGCGCGCGACGCCGCACGCTCCCGACCTGTCGGTCAACGCGCGCGAGTGGACCGATCGGCAGTTGTTCTGGATCCTGCGTCACGGCGTCAAATTCTCCGGAATGCCGGCTTGGGGCAGCGACGGGCGCGATGACGAGATACGGCGCATGGTTGCGTTCGTCCGATCGCTGCCGACCATGACCCCGGCGCAGTATCGGGCATTGGTCGTGACCCCTGCCGCGCCTGCCAGTCTACCAGCATCGGACGCCGTGGTGATCGCGCGCTGCACCGGTTGTCACGGCGCAAATGGGCAGGGACGTGGGCAGCGCGACATTCCGATTTTGGGCGCGCAGCGCGTCGCCGCGCTCGAGGCAGCGCTCCGGGCCTACCGCGCCAATACCCGACACAGCGCCGTCATGCAGCAGGCGGCCGCGACGCTCGACGATGTACAGATCGCGATGCTCGCACGTCATTTTGCCGCCATGCCCGGGCTCATCGACCGACCGGTGACGCGGCCCGCCACGTCGCTTGCCGCACGGCGAGCGCAGCAGATTGTCGAGCGCGGCCTGCCCCGCGTCCAATTGCCCGCCTGCGCCAGTTGTCATGGCCCGGGCAAGCCGCAGCCGATCTTGGCCGGGCAGCGCGCGGCCTATCTCGCGGCGCGTCTCAGGAATTGGAAAGGGGACGGCAAGGAAATCGATGCGCGCCAGTCACAGGCGATCATGCCGGTAATCGCGCGTCGCATCCCGGAGGATATGATCGAGCCGCTGGCGGCGTATCTGGCTGAGGGGAGGCGTTGAACAGCGGCTGGTGGTTGCTGGGCTAAGAGACGGTATGACCGGGTCACCGTCAAACCGCCTGCATCCGTGTGCAAATAAAGCCGATAGAACAGACGGACGCCTCCTGCGCGTAAGCACGCGCTGGCTGGGGACCAAGTGCTCGCAAGTCTGGCGCACCCTCTCAAAAGGCGCTGGTGCATCGTCCAGAGAGCACTTCGCGCCAGACTGACAGCACCGCCACCTGCTTTTTTGATCTCCCCCGTCTCTTTATCCCGGTTGCATCCGGTAAGGTATCTTCCTTCGTCGGGAGGACTTGCGTGATTGCTGTAAAGCCGCCGTGGCTACCAGGAAAGGATGGCCTCACTCGGTCCGCTCGTGTATCGGGCAGACCTGCTCGCTTATCCAACTACGCACGCCGACCCTGCGCCACCTAGCGACGCTCAGATCACCGCACTCCACCCCTACCGCGAGAGCGCGATGAGGCCCGCCAGGCCATTGGCGCCCGTCTTGGCGAGCACCGCCGCACGGTGATCCTCCACCGTCTTGGGCGAGAGGCCGAGGCGGTCGGCGACGACCTTGTTGGGATGGCCTTCGACCAGCAGGTCGAACACCTGGCGCTCGCGCGCCGTCAGGCGCGCGGTCCGGCCGAGCGCTGAGCGTCGCCGGATGCTCCACGAGACGCCTTCGGTGACCGCGCGGACGAGGCGATCCTCGTCGATCGGCTTCTCGAGATAGTCGAGCCCGCCGTAGCGCCGCACCGAGTCGACGGCGTTCGCGGTCGTGGGCCAGGCGGTCATGAAGATGATCGCCACGCCCGGATCGATCACCCGGACGCGATCGGCGAAGGCGAACCCGTCGATGTCGCCCATCATCACGTCGGTCACGATGCAATGTGCCGGGCAGGTCGGCACCACGTCCGCGTAGACCGCGAGCAGCGGGGCAGGGTCGAGAAACGGCTCGGCGGCGAAGCCGTGGCGGCGCAGCAGTCGCGCGACGCTGGCACCGAGGTCGTGATCGTCGTCAACGACATAGACCGTGGCCAGGGAAGCGGGCACCTCCGTCACGCTGCGGTCCCTATCGCGGGCAGACTGATCACGGCACGGACCATGTCCTCCGCGCGTAAGAGCGAGAGGGTGCCACCGTGCGCCTCGACGATCGCGCGTGCGACCAATACGCCGACCCCCATGCCGGCGCTCGGCGCGGCCGTGCGGGCGCATTTGTTGGACATGGCGATGCAAACGGCTTCTTCCTGAGCGTCGACGGTCAGCAGAATCTCCCCCCCTTTGCCGCACGCCTGCGCCGCGTTGCGGATCAGGTTCACCAGTGCCTGCGACAATTCGATCTCCTGCGCCATGACCGTCGCGGAAGGGGCGAGCGGCGCGATGGTCAAGGTGACGTCGGCGGCCTGCACCTCCGGCTTCGCGAGCGCGACCACGCTCTCGATCAGCGTCGCGATCGGTAGTGGCGACGGCTCGTCCACCGCACGTCCGCCGTAGCGCCGCAGCCGCCGGACGAGGCCTGACAGATGCGCGGCCTTGCGGTCGATGAGCGCGGCGGTGGTCGCCACCTCGTTCGATGCATCGACCGTCAACTCGTGCAGGTGCCGCGCCTCGATCGCGAGCGTGGAGAGCGGCTGAGAAATCTCATGGATCACCGCGACCGACATCGCGCGAAGTGTCTTGAGCCGCTCGGCCTGGAACAGCAGGCGGTCGCGCCGCTCGACCTCGGCGCGGGCCCGCGCCTGCGCGTCGTGAAAACTGCCCGCGAGATAACCCGCCATCACGACGCTCGCGAGCCCGAGGTGGAATTGCAGCCGCTCGATCGTGTTCACCGCGCCGGCGGTGCGGGGGAGCGTGATCGCGCAGACGATCACCAGCGCGCACCACGCCGGCACGCGGCCGAAGCGCAGCCCGATCCACGCGACGCCGATCAGCGCGGGCGCAGACTGCGATCCGAGCCCCAGCCAGCGCAGCATCTCGCCCGTCAGCGCGGCGAGGCCAAGCACGAGCGCGCCTTCGACGATTGCCATGCTACCTGGCCGCGGCAGGCCGGTTCGAGGCACCCCCGACAAGCGATCGGCTACCCAGAGCATCGGCGGCGCGATCAGCAGCGTGCCGAGGAGATCACCCACCGTGAACGCCGCGATCGACAGTGCGACATCCCGCGCGGTCTCGACCCCGGTCAGGTCTCCGCGCCACAGCGCCTGCGGCAAGGTGAGAAGCGCGGCGAGCACCGGCGCCGCGATGCTGACGAGCGCTAGCGGCATGGGCGGGGCCAGCAGCGTCACACCCGCCGCCCCTGGCCGGGACACCAATCGCCTGACGCCCCAGACCGCCAAGCCGTAGGCGAGCACCGGTCGAACCGCGCCGATCCAGGCGATCGGAGCATCGGGTCCTCCGAGGGGAATTGCACCGAGAATGAGATCGATCGCCAGCTCGACCAGCGCGATCGGCAGCGTCCAACGCGGCCCCTGGTGCCACAGCAGCGCCAGCCGCCATCCGGCGACGGGGAACCACAAAGAGTAGAAACCGGCCCCGCCCCAGGCGCGCGCGAGCTCGTGCAGCAGCGTGAAGCCGAGTGCGTAGAGCGCCAGCAGCGCCGCGGCAGGCGCGATCGATCCGCTCCGCACATTCGCGAATGCGCGGCCATTCGCGTGGGCGGGGACGGCAACGGTGGTCACGCCGACGCTTGTGCGCGTCGCGCCTGCGCAGACCAACCCGGAAAATTCCCGGAAAGAGACGTACGCTTCCGGGAAATTCCCGGATGGGCAGACGATCGCTCGATGTCCATTGCCGCGGTCGACGGCAGGAAAGGTTGGGGGGCAGCCCTTCCTGTCGTCTCGATGCTCACGGGCGCGTTGGTGGGGGTAGCCGTTCGGTCAGGCACATCGTCGTGCCGACGATCACGACGGGGGCGATTGCGGCCACGCATGGTTCAATCAACCAGATTCGGCGGCTGATGTCCTCATGGATAGCGCAGGCGCTTACCCCGCGCCGCTAACTCGTCTCGCGCCCTGAGCTAATCCGGTCGGCAAATAATCTGCGTTCACTACGAGCCTTACGCGCGTCGGCATCGGCCATCGCAACGAAGCTTGGCGAAAGAGCCTCGGATCGACGCTCCCCCGACGATCATCGACGATCAACCGGCCGAAATCCGCGATCGTACCATCTGCGTCAGGATCGTGCGCCGTGCGTGGTCGAGTGCGGTGGGCGCGGGAAGCAGGCCGTCACCCGCGAACAAGGCGTCCACGATATTGTCCGTCCCCGCCTGCCGCCACGTCGCTGCGAGCCTGTCGGCAAGCGGGTCGGCGACGATCCCGCGATCACCGCGCACGAACACGATCCAGGCGGCGAGCGCCTGCAGCGTCGCCTCGCATGGCGTGTCACGCCCGCGCGCGCTCGCCAGTCGCTCCAACCAGCGCGGCCCGATCTTCTGCGACCCGTCGGTCGCGATCTGGTCCAGCCGGTGCGCGAGCGCCGGGTTGGCGAAGCGGTGCAGCAGCGCATCGATGTAAGCGGGCAGGTCCTGCCCGGCCGCGGCCTCGATCGTCGGCGCGGCCTCGACCCGCATCAGTCGCTCGACCAGTGGCCGTATCGCGGGATCGGCTACCGCCTCGTGAACGAACGACAGCCCGCGCTCGAGCCCGAGATAGGCGAGCGCGGAATGCGCGCCGTTGAGCAGCCGGAGCTTCGCGGTCTCATACGGGCCGACATCGGCGACGAACTGCGCGCCGCCGGCTTCCCAGCGCGGCCGCGGTCCCGCGAAGCGATCCTCGATCACCCACTGATGGAACGGCTCGGTGAAGACCGCGGCCTCGTCGCACAGCCCGATCCGCTGCGCGAGCGCGTCGAGCTCGGCCGTGGTGACCGCGGGGACGATGCGATCGACCATCGTCGAGGGGCACGCGCACTCGGCCTCGAACCACGCGCGCAGATCGGGCGCGGTGGCGTCGAGGAATTCCGCGATCGACCGGTGCAGCGCGGAACCGTTGGCGCTGAGATTGTCGCACGACACCAACGTCAATCCGGCATGCCCGGCCGCCCGCCGTGCGGCAAAGGCATCGCCCAGATAATAATAGATCGTGCGTGCGCCGCTGGTCGTCACGGCGGGATCGAGCGTCCCGTCGGGCCGGCGGTGATAGCCCTTCTCGGTGATCGTCAGCGTGACGACGTGCGTGTCGCGCGCGGCGAGCGCGGAGACGACCGCGGCAGGATCGTGCGGCGCGACCAGCACGTCGCGGATCGCACCGATCACGCGCGTCCGCTCGGCCGATCCGTCACGTTCGGTCAGCGTATAGAGCCCGTCCTGCGGTGCGAGCGCGTCGTGCACCTGCGGTGAGCGTAGCGACACGCCGGTGATCGCCCAGTCGCGGTCGCCCGCCGCCATCGCGCGGTCGGTATAGGCGGCCTGGTGCGCGCGGTGGAACGCGCCGATGCCTAAGTGGACGATGCCGCGGCGCTGGTCGGTCCGGTCATAGTCGGGGCGTGCGACGTCACCGGGCAGGTGCGAGAGCGTCGCGGGCGACAGCCTCACAACCGGTACGCCCGGCGCGCGAGCCCGACCGTCAGTTCGTGCGCGAGGTCGGCGGCCTCCCAGTCTTCGAGCCGGTGCTCGGCGACCAGCCGGGCGAGAAACGCGCAATCGACGCGGCGCGCGACGTCGTGGCGCGCGGGGATCGACAGAAACGCGCGCGTGTCGTCGTTGAACCCGACCGTGTTGTAGAAGCCCGCGGTCTCGGTCGTCATCTCGCGGTAGCGCCGCATCCCCTCGGGTGAATCGTGGAACCACCACGCCGGACCGAGCCGCAGGCACGGGTAATGGCCGGCGAGCGGGGCGAGCTCGCGCGCGTAGGTCGATTCGTCGAGCGTGAAGAGGATCAGCGTGAAATCGCGCTCGTTGCCGACCACGTCGAGCAACGGCTTCAGCGCGGACACGTAATCGACCCGCATCGGAATGTCGGCACCCTTGTCGCGGCCGTGGCTGGCGAATAATGCCGCATTGTGGTTGCGGAACGAGCCCGGATGCAATTGCATCACCATGCCGTCCTCCACGCTCATCCGCGCCATCTCGGTCAGCATCTGCGCGCGGAACAGGTCGGCATCCTCGGGCGAGGGATCGGGCGCCGTCACGCGCGCGAACAGCGCTTCGGCCTCGTGCGGGGACAGGTTGGCGGTGCGCGCCGATGGGTGGCCGTGATCGCTCGCGGTCGCGCCGGCGGCACGGAAGTCGGCGCGGCGGCGGCGATGCGCGGCGAGATAGCCCTTCCACGACCACACGTCCTCGCCGGTCAATTCGGCGAAGCGCGCCATCGCGGGGGCGAACTGCTCGTGCTCGACGTCGATCACGCCATCGGGGCGATAGGTGGTGACGACGCGCCCGTTCCATCCCGACCCGCGGATCGCGTGATGCGCCGACAGATCGGCTTCCGCGCCCTCGGTGGTGGCGAGCAGCTCGATCCCGAACCGGTCGAACAGCGCGCGCGGGCGGAAGGAGGGCGACGCGAGCTTCTCGGCGATCGCGTCAAAATACAGGTCGGCGGTCGCCGCCTCCAGCTGCACGTCGAAGCCCATGATTTCGGCGAAGACATGGTCGAGCCACAGTCGCGACGGCGTGCCGCGGAACAGATGGTAATGGTCGGCAAAGGTCCGCCACGCCGCGCGCGGGTCGGTCGCGGGTGCACCTTCGCGCGACGGTACCCCCAACGCCTCGAGCGGCACGCCCTGGCTGTAGAGCATGCGAAAGATGTAGTGATCGGGTGTCAGCAGCAGCTCGGCCGCATTCTCCCACGGTGCATCGGTCGCGAACCATTGCGGGTCGGTGTGCCCGTGCGGCGAGACGATCGGCAGGTCGGCGACCGCGGCGTACAGGGTGCGCGCGATGTCGCGCTGCACCGGGTCGCTCGCGAACAGCCGGTCGGGGTGGAGGCGGAGCGGGCGGGTCATCGCCGCGGATCGAGCGTGATGATCGGGGTGCTTTCTCGCATATCCTCTCTCCTTCAACGTTGCCGCTTGCTAGCCAAGCCTGACTCATTTTACCAGAGCCGCAACATTGGTCAGGCAAGATAGGCGCGCAATGACGATCGTCGTAGTGGGGGAGGGGATGATCGAGCTGTCGCCCGCGGGTCAGCCGCGCGCGTGGACGCTCGCCTATGGTGGAGATACGCTCAACACCGCGATCCATCTCGCGCGGCTGGGGCACGACGTTGGCTTCCTGACCGCGCTGGGTTCCGATCCGTTCAGCGACGAACTGCGCACGGCGTGGGTCGGCGAAGGGTTGCGGCGCGAGTTCCTGTTGACCGACCCGGCGCGCCTCCCGGGGCTGTACGCGATCAGCAACGATCACCGCGGCGAGCGGCAGTTCACCTACTGGCGCAGCGACAGCGCGGCACGGCAGATGTTCGCGCTGCCGGGCAGCCCTGGCGCGATCGCCGCGGCGGCGCGGGCCGACCTGCTCGTGTTCTCGATGATCACGCTCGCGATCCTGCCGGTCGCGGGACGCGCGGCACTGCTCGATCTCGCGCGCGCGGTGCGAGGAAACGGGGGACGGGTCACGTTCGACACCAATTTCCGCCCCGCATTGTGGCCCGACATCGATGACGCGCGCGCGGCTTACCGCGACGCATTGGCGGTCGCCGACATCGGGTTGCCGACGCTGGAGGATGAGGAAGCGCTGACGGGAGCAGGGGCGGCGGAGGCGATCCTCGACGGCTGGGCGCGCGCCGGTGTCGACGAGGTGGCGCTGAAACGAGGTGCGGACGGCTGCCTGGTCGACGGGGCGCTGGTGCGACCCGCGGCGGTGCTGTCCCCGGTCGACACCAGCGGCGCGGGGGATGCCTTCAACGCGGGCTATCTCCACGCCCGTCTCGGCGGGCAGGCGCCGCACGCCGCCGCACGCGCGGGGCATGAAGTGGCGGGATGGGTAGTGATGCAGCGTGGCGCCATCCCCGAGCGAACGCCTGATGCGCCTTATGGGCGGATGATTGGCCCGACCAATATGGACAGGCCATAGCCGATGCGCTAGTCGATCCGGCGACGCCGAACTCGGCGCGGGCCCGGAACCGACGGGGGAGGAGACAGGCGTTGCGCGTACGGAACCTGCGCTGGTGGATCGTGGCGCTGATCTGCGCCGGCACGATGGCCAATTATCTCGCGCGCAACTCATTGGGCGTGCTCGCCCCCGAATTGAAATCCGCGCTGCACATGACGACGCAGCAATACAGCTATGTCGTCGGCGCGTTCCAGCTCGCCTATACGATCATGCAGCCGATCGCGGGCGCGCTGGTCGACCGCTTCGGGCTGCGCATCGGGTTCGCGATGTTCGGGCTCGCGTGGTCGGCCGCCAACATGCTCCACGCGCTCGCGTTCGGCTGGATCAGCCTCGCACTGTTTCGCGGGCTGCTCGGCATCTTCGAGGCCGCGGCGATCCCCTCGGGGATCAAGGCGGTGGCGGAATGGTTTCCGGCGCGCGAACGCTCGGTCGCGGTCGGCTGGTTCAACGCGGGCACCTCGCTCGGCGCGTTGATCGCGCCGCCGGTGGTCGCCGCGGTCGCAATCTGGGCCAATTGGCGCTGGGCGTTCATCGTCACGGGGGCGGTCGGCGTGATCTGGGCGATCGCCTGGTACGCCTGCTACCGCCCGCCCGAGCATCACAACGCCATCACCGCGGACGAGCGCGACATGATCGCCGCCGACCGGCCCGCCACTCCGGCGGCGCGCGCCCGCCCGCGCGAGATCCTGCGCAGCCAGCGTTTCTGGGTGATCGCGGTCCCGCGCTTCCTCGCCGAGCCGGCGTGGCAGACGTTCAGTTTCTGGATCCCGCTGTATCTCGCGACCGAGCGCGGCATGGACCTGAAACAGATCGCGCTGTTCGCGTGGCTGCCGTTCCTCGCGGCCGATTTCGGCGGCATTCTGGGCGGCTATCTGTCCCCCTTTCTGATGCGCCGCGGCGTCGCGCTGATCCCGTCGCGCGTCGCGGGCATCGCGCTCGGCGCGGTGCTGATGATCGCGCCGGGCTGTATCGGGCTTGCCGCGAGCCCGTATACCGCGATCCTGCTGTTCTCGATCGGTGGCTTCGCGCACCAGATGATCTCCGGGCTGATCAACACGCTGTCGGCGGACGTGTTCGCGCCCGGCGAGGTCGGCACCGCCAACGGCTTCATCGGGCAGGCGGGCTGGATCGGCGGGCTGATCTTCTCGCTGCTGATCGGGCAGTTCGCCGACACGGTCGGCTATGGTCCGCTGTTCGGCGTGCTCGCGGTGCTCGACCTGATCGGCGCGGCGATCTTCATCATCTTCATCGGCAAGCTGACGGCGCCGACCCCCGCCAAACCGAACCCATCCAAGGAACTTCCCGCATGAGGCGCGCGACGCTTTCCCGCCCCCCGGTCTTCGCGCTGTCGGCACGCGCGCCGGGGCGCGTCACGCTCACCGCCGATACGGGCGCGATCGCGCACGTCTTCGTGCTGGAGGACGACGTGATGCGGCTACTGCTGCTCGCCGAGGGGCGCGTCACCAGCCCGCCGAGCTGGGCGATCGCCCCCGGAGCAAGCGACCTCGCCGAGCCGGGTCGCGACCGGATGGACACCAGCGGTTTCGCCTTGCCTGATTTCACCTGCGAGGAGCAGGACGGCACATTGATCGTGGCGACCGCGCGTATCCGCGTGACGATCGCGCTGAATGGGCTGCACTGCGTCTGGGAGCAGCGGGCCGCGCAAGCCGGCGACTGGTGCCTGATGGCGGCGGATCGCCCGACGCAGGCCTACGACTTCGGCTGGTGGGACGGGCGCGCGCATCATTATGTCGCGAGGCAACCGGGCGAGCGTTTCTACGGCCTGGGCGACCGCACCGGCGACTGCGACCGCGCCGGGCGGCGCTTCCGGCTGACCAACGTCGACCCGATGGGGTTCGACGCCGAGCACAGCGACCCGATGTACAAGTCGATCCCGTACCTGCTCGTCGCCGATAGCGCGGGTCGCTGCCACGGCGCATTCTACGACAGTGTCGCCGACGTGACGGTCGATCTCGGGCGCGAGCTCGACAATTATCACGGCCTCTACCGCCACATCGTCGCCGACGCAGGGAACCTCGACCTGTGGATGATCGCGGGGCCGGATCCGCTCGCGGTGACGCGGCGCTTCACCTGGCTGACCGGGCGTCCGGCGATGATGCCGCGCTGGTCGCTCGGCTATTCGGGCTCGACGATGACCTATACCGATGCGCCCGACGCTGCGGTGCAGATGGCGGGTTTCCTCGACCAATGCGCCGAACACGATCTGGGGTGCACGTCGTTCCACCTGTCGTCGGGCTACACGTCGATCGGCGACAAAAGGTACGTGTTCCACTGGAACCGCGACAAGTTTCCCGACCCCGCCGCGTTCGTCGCCGGTTATGCCGCGGCGGGCGTGCGGCTCGTCCCCAACATCAAGCCCGCGCTTCTGCGCAGCCATCCGCGCTACGACGAGGTCGCGGCCGCAGGGCTGTTCGTCGCCGACGAGGACGGCACGCCGGTCGAGGCGCAATTCTGGGATGAGGTCGGCAGCTACCTCGATTTCACCAAGCCCGCGGCGGCGGACTGGTGGCGCTGCGAGGTCCGCCAGGCCCTGCTCGATCACGGCATCGAGGCGACGTGGAACGACAACAACGAATATGAGCTGTGGGATGCACGCGCGCGTTTCGCCGGCTTTGGCACCGCACAGGCTGCGGCGGCGATGCGCCCGGTGCAGCCGATGCTGATGACGCGTGCGTCGCGGCGCGCGCAGGTCGAGGCGCGGCCCGACCTGCGTCCCTACGTCGTCACCCGCTCGGGGATGGCGGGGCTGCACCGCTACGCGCAGACCTGGTCGGGCGACAACCGCACCGCGTGGAAGACGATCCGTTACAATGCGCGCCAGTCGATCGGGCTCGCTTTGTCGGGCGTGTCGAACAGCGGGCACGATGTCGGCGGCTTTTCCGGCCCGGCGCCGTCGCCCGAATTGCTGGTGCGCTGGGTACAGGCGGGCATCCTGATGCCGCGTTTCAGCATCCATAGCTGGAACGACGATCGCAGCGTCAACGAACCGTGGATGTACCCGGAGGTACTGCCCGCGATCCACCGGCTGATGGCGCTCAGGCAGACGCTGATCCCGTTCTTCTACGACCTGCTCCACCGCTACGCGCGCGACTACGAGCCGATGGTGCGCCCGGTATGGCTCGATTTCGCGGACGACGCGCGAAGCTGGGACGAGTGCGACGAGCATCTGCTCGGTTCCAATCTTCTCGCCGCGCCCGTGATGGAGCCGGGCGCGACGACGCGGCGCGTGCGTGCGCCCGCGGGCGCGGACTGGATCGACGTGTGGGGCGGGCAAGGGGTCGCGGGCGGCACGGAGGTGACGCTCGATGCCCCGCTCGACGGCGCTCCGCCGCTGCTCGCACGCGCAGGAACGGCGATGCTGGTCGATCTGGCGCGCGGGGGCTGGCGGCCCGAGCCTTATCGCCGCGGATTGTGGCTGTTCCCGCCGCGTGACGGCACGTTCGCCTGCAATGCGGTGGAGGATGCGGGTGACGGCGATGGGCCGATCGACCGCTGGCTCGTAACCGGCAGCGCCGACGCGGACAGCGTGTCGGTGCAGGTGCGCCGCAATGGTCCCGGCACGTTCGGCGGCTCGGATATCACGCTGCTGCTGCCGCCCGGCGACACGCGTCGGCTGATCGTGAACGACGGTGCGGGCAGCGCGGTTCGGCACGGCGGCCGCGCGGGGGTGGCGATCAGTCTGGTCTGACCACCGCCGATGTCACACTGAGACGCGGCGTGCCAGCGCGCTGCGTTTCTCCTCCAGTTCGGCGCGCGTGCGTTCCATCGTATCGATCTCGGTCGCCTCGAGCAGCCCGTCGATCACGCGCGCCAGATGGTCGCGCATCGCGGTGCGCGCGGCGGCCGGATCGCGGTTGCGCAGCGCCTGGATGATGACGAGATGCTCGTCGATGCGCGGTTGCACGCCGACCTTGCGCGCGCGCTCCAGCATCTCGGCGCATAGGGGCGAGCTGTAGCGCGCATCCCACAGCGACTCGATCACGCCGACGATCGCCGAATTCGCGGTTGCGCGCGCGATGACCAGGTGGAACTCGCGATCGGCCCGCTCGCCCCCGACCTGCTGCTGGTTCTCGCGCTCCATCTCGCCGATCAGTTCTTCCAGCCGTGCGAGATCGGCCTCGGTGATCGACAAGGCGGCTAGTGCGGCGGTCTCGCCCTCGAACAACCGGCGCGCCTCGGTCAGCTCGAACGCGCCGATATCGAGGCTGAGCGACAGCGCGTCGCTGCTGGGATTGTCGACGACGAAGATGCCCGATCCGTGGCGTGATCGGACTAGCCCCGTGACCTCGAGCGCGATCAACGCCTCGCGGATCGTCGGGCGGCTGACCTTGTGCTCCTCGGCGAGGTGGCGTTCCGACGGAATGCGCTGCCCGGGGCGATAGTCACCGCGCTGGATCGCGGCGGCGATCGCGGCGGCGGCCTGCTGGTACAATTTTCGGCCGTCGGGCTGGAGGAGCGACGGCGACGCGCGAAGTGGTCTTATCAATGCAACTCTTCCCGGATGGCTACGCAGCCTAGCGGGTTGGCTACACCGCTGCAACGCGTCGAAACTCGCCAGGGTCGACACTACTGTCTTACCAACCGTAAATGCCGCTTGCCAATGGTAAGGCCAATTGGTACGCCTCCATCATGTCCAGCCGACCAAAGAGCGGCGACACGTCAAAGGGAGGATTTCGATGAACCTGCGCACGTCCGCCGCGACCATCGCCATTTCGGTCGCACTCGCCACCGCTGCCGCCCCGGCCACGGCACAGACGCCAGTGCCCCCGACCCTCGACGCGACACCGACTGACACCGCATCCGCGCAACTGACGCAGGACGGGCAGGGCGCACCCGGCGGCCCGACCGCCGCGGTTCAGGGCGAGGCGACCGCGGGCGAGATCATCGTCACCGCCAACAAGCGGGCCGAGAACATCCAGCAGGTGCCGCTCGCGGTCGCGGTAGTGACCCCGGCACAGCTCGCCAGCGCGGGCGTCCGCAACTTCACCGACATCGGCAAGATCGCGCCCTCGCTCGTCGTGCGCCCGGCCGAACAGCCGCAGAATTCCAACATCTCGCTGCGCGGCGTCGGCACGTTCGCGTTCGGCATCGGCGTCGAATCGAGCGTCGCGGTGCTGGTCGACGAGGTGCCGCTCGCATTCCAGGCGCGCGCCTTCACCGACCTGCCCGACGTCGAGCGGATCGAGGTGCTACGTGGCCCGCAGAGCACGCTGTACGGCAAGTCGGCGTCCGCCGGTCTCGTCAATCTGATCACGCGCAGCCCGACCAGCACGCTGCGCGTGCGCGCGAACGGTGTGGCGACGACCGACGACGAATACGGCCTGAACTTCAGCATCTCGGGGCCCGCAGGCGACGGCCTCGGCTACGTCGTCTCCGCCGCGTACAACAATTGGGACGGCAACGTGAAGAACCGCTTCAACGGCAAGACCGTGAACGGCCGCGAGACGCTCAACCTGCGCGGCAAGGTTCGGTGGGAGCCGGTCGACGACGCGTCGCTGACGCTGTCGCTCAACTACGTCAACGGCAACACCGATGTCGGCCGCCCCTTCGTCCGCTTCGGCCCGAATGCGCGGCTGCGCGGTACCGCCGGCCTCACCCCGGCGGTCGTCCTGCCCGGTGTCAGCGTCGAAGAGTTCAACGACGAGATCAGCAACAATTACAATTCGCGCACCAAATACGAGGGCGGGGGCGGCTATCTGCGCGGCGAGGTCGCGCTGGGCGAGATGAACCTCGTCTCGATCACCTCCTATGATCGCTTCCACCTCGACGATTTTCTCGACCACGACGACACCTCGGCCGCGGGCGCGATCGGCAACAACACCCAGGTCGGGCAGTTCGACTCCGAGCAATATACGCAGGAAGTCCGGCTACAGTCGCCGGGCGACAAGCCGTTCCGCTATACGGTCGGCGTGTATCTGGCGAGCAATGCATTCGAGCGGCCGTTCCAGCGCGGCCCCGTCTTCTCGCTCGCCAATTGGTTCGCGACGTCGAAGTCGCGCCAGATCGCGGGCTTCGCGCAGGTCGACTGGACGCTGACCCCGGGGCTTACCCTCACCGGCGGCGGACGCGTGCAGAACGAGCGGGTCGCCTATACCTACCGCGACAATCTGACCAACCGCTTCTATTCGGGCGACGCGAGCGACACCGCGGGTACCTACCGTGCGAGCGTCAAATACGACCTGACGCGCGACATCAACGCGTTCTTCACCTACGCGACCGGGTACAAGGGGCAGACCTACGATCTGACCACCGGGTTCAACCAGAACCGCGCCGCGGCCGGCCCGATCCGCCCCGAACGCTCGCGCG
Organism: Sphingomonas citricola; assembly: GCF_019429535.1. GTDB lineage: Bacteria > Pseudomonadota > Alphaproteobacteria > Sphingomonadales > Sphingomonadaceae > Sphingomonas > Sphingomonas citricola. The sequence goes on from NZ_JAHXZM010000002.1 coordinate 61,473, forward strand.
ACAAGGAGCTCGGCATCCGCAGCCAGTTCTTCGATCGGCGTTTGACCGCGAACGTCACGCTGTTCGACACCAATTACCGCAACCTGCAGGCGCAGACGATCGAGACGCTGGCGGACGGCACCTCGAACTACCGGCTGACCAACGTCGGCAAGCTGAACACCCGCGGCATCGAGTTCGAAGGATCGCTGCGCCTGTCCGACGACCTGAACCTGAACGGCGCAGTTACCTACCTCGACGCCACCTACAAATCGTTCCCGGTCGCGCAATGCTATCCGCTCCAGACGACGGCGCAGGGCTGCACCGGCACGCCCGCGAGCCAGAACCTGAACGGCGAGCGCGTCGCGCAGGCGCCGGAATGGAAGTTCAACGTCAGCGGCGATTACTCGCCCTCGCTGACCACCGGGCTGCGCGGCGTCGCGCAGTTCAACTGGCAATATCAGAGCAGCCTGTACTTCGCCCCGCGCGATCCGCAGCTGTTCCAGCCCGCGTTCCACATCGTCAACGTCGGGCTCGGCGTGCGCGACGAGGAACGCCGCTGGGAGCTGGTCGCCTTCGTCAACAACGTGTTCGACCAGCAATATTACGGCGCGCTGGTCAACACCGCGGGCAATTTCGGCAACAACATCGCGACCCAGGCCGTGCTGCCGCGCGATTTCAAGCGTTACGCCGGACTGCGCCTGGGCCTGAACTTCTAGGGGCACCGGCGGGATACGAACGGGGATTGGTGATGACGATGAAGAAGGTGGTGCTGGCGGGTGCGCTGCTGGCGGTCGCGACCGGCACCGCGATCGCCGCCGGGGTGCCGCACCCCGGAACACCGCGCCCCGCCATCCAGCCCGCGGATGATGCGCAGGCCCGCCCACCGGTCGACGCGCCCGAACTCGCGCGGCTCGGCGCATATCCGGTGGGGCTCGCGCGCGTCGAGCTGGTGCAGCCGGCGCAGGCCGACCCGTTGCAAGGCGCGGACCGGCCGCTGGTGACCGCGCGGCGGCTGCCGACGCTGGTCTGGTACCCGGCGGCTCGCGGGGGGGCACGCACCGGGACCGGCACCACCTACCATGCCGCGATGTCGGGCGCGGACGGGCGCGACGTTCCGTTCACGCTCGCCGGGCTGGCCACACCCGGCGCGCGCGCAGCGGCGGGGCGGTTTCCGCTGGTCATCCTCGCCCATGGGTACGGCAACGCGCCCGAGGCGCTCGCCTGGCTGGGCGAGAATCTGGCGAGCAAGGGTTATGTCGTCGTCGCCCCCGCGTTCGGCGATCCACCGATCAGCATCCGCACCGCCGCGGCGCGGTCGGGTCCGATCACGCGGCGTCCGCTCGACATCGCGTTCGTGGCCGCCGAGGCACAGCGCCGCGCCGCGCGGCGCGACGGCGTGTTCGCCGCCGCCGATGCATCACGCACGGTGCTGATCGGTTACTCGATGGGCGGCTACGGCGTGCTGACCGCCGCGGGCGCGCTGCTCAACCCGCAGATGGGGTCGCTGTCGCGCGGGATCCTCGCCGATTACGCCGCGGGTGGCGCGCGCGCGGCATCGCTCAAGGTCGCGAACGTGAAGGCGGTGGTCGCGATCGCGCCCGCCAGCCGCTTCGGCGAGACACCGGCCTGGTCAACCTCCGGGGCAGGCGTCGGCGCGATCACGGCACCGACCTTGTTCGTCGCGGGCGAGCACGATCACGCGGTCGGCTATGACGCGGTGCGCGACCTGTTCGCGCGGGAGCGGCGCGCGCCGCGCTACCTGCTGACCTTTAAGGGCGCGGGGCACAGCATCGCGCTCGCCGGCGCGCCCGCGGAAATGCGCGGCACCTTCTGGGACATGGACTGGTTCGAGGACGCGGTGTGGCGCAAGGATCGCCTGCTGCCGATCCAGATGCACTTCATCACCGCGTTCCTCGACCGGTTCGCGAAGGGCGAGACGGCCAAGGCGGCCTATCTCGACGGGCTGGTGAGCGATGCCGACGCGGGCAACTGGCCGAACGCGCCGATCGGGCGCTACGACGGGTTCAGCCCCGGTGCGCCGGTCGCAACCGTGTGGAAGGGGTTCCAGCCAAGCCGCGCCACCGGCCTGCGGTTCGAGGCGGAGCCGGCCTCGTGAGCGACGACGTGAGCGGCGATGCGCCGCGGATGACGCAGACGATGCGCTGGTTCGGCCCCGCCGATCCGGTCAGCCTCAGCGACATTCGCCAGTCCGGCGCGACCGAGGTGGTGACCGCGCTACACGACATCCCCAACGGCGAGGTCTGGCCGCTCGAGGCGATCAGGGCGCGCCGCGCGACGGTGCAGGCAGCCGGGCTCGACTGGACCGTGGTCGAGAGCCTGCCGGTGCACGAGGACATCAAGAAGCGTGGGCCTGACTGGGACCGGCTGATCGAGGCGTACCGGACCAGCCTGCGCCACTTGGCCGCCGCGGGCATCCGCGTGATCACCTACAATTTCATGCCGCTGCTCGACTGGACGCGCACCGATCTGGCGTGGCCGATGCCCGACGGCGCGCTGGCGCTCAGGTTCGAGCTCGAGATGGTCGCGGCGTTCGACCTGTTCATGCTCGCGCGGCCTGGCGCACGCGACGATTACGCGCCCGACACGCTCGCGGCGGCGGAGCGTCGGTATCACGCGATGGATGAGGCGGCGCGCCACCGGCTCGAGCGGACGATCATTGCCGGACTGCCGGGCAGCGAGGAGAGCTTCACCGCCGCGGCGTTTTTGGACGCCGTGCGCGGCTATGACGGGATCGACGCCGACACGCTGCGCGCGAACCACGTCGCATTCCTGCGCGCGGTCTGTCCGGTCGCCGACGAGGTCGGCGTGCAATTGGTCGTCCACCCCGACGACCCGCCGTTCCCAATCTTCGGCCTGCCGCGCGTCGTCAGCACCGAACGCGACGTAGCCGCCTTGTTCGACGCGGTGCCCAACCGGTCGAACGGGTTGTGCATGTGCACCGGATCGTTCGGCGTCCGCGCCGACAACGACCTCGCCGGAATGGTCGATCGCTTGGGCGCGCGGATCGGCTTCCTCCATCTGCGCTCGGTACAGCGCGAGGCGAACGGCGCGTTCCACGAGGCGCCACATCTGGCAGGCGACGCGGGCATGGCGGCGGTGGTCGCGGCGGTGCACCGGCTGCAGCGACGTGAAGCGCGCGCGATCCCGATGCGCCCGGACCACGGGCACCAGATGCTCGACGACCTGAGCAAGGTGACCAACCCGGGCTATTCGCTGCTCGGACGGATGCGCGGGCTCGCGGAGTTGCGCGGGCTGGAAGCGGGGATCGCGCACGCGACGACCTGAGACGAGAGATGCGGCGATGAACGACCGCGCGCAATGGAGAGGCGGGAGAGGCGATATGTCGAACAGGTTCACGCTGATGGGCGCGGGGTTGGTCGCCGCGCTGGCGATCGCTCCGATCATGGCGCAGCAGGCCCCGCCGCCAGCGCCGCTGCCCGCCGGGACATCGGCTCCCGCCGTGCCGGATATTTCGCTGCCCGCCCCGGCGCCGCTCCTTGTCGCTGCCGATCTGCGCGACGGCACCGACCTGTCTGGCCCGTGGCATTATTCGATCGACCCGTTCCGGTCGGGCATCGCGGGCTTCCACGGCGAAGCCCCCGACAGCGGGCAGCAGCGCTGGCGCGACGTCGACGTGCGCCAGGCGATGGCGAACGACAGTCGCACCTTGTACGAATTCGATCTCGCGCGCTCGCCGCTCGCGTCGCTGCCGTCGTCGTGGCTGACCCACGCGGCCGAGCTACGGCACTATGACGGGCTGATGTGGTACCAGCGGACGTTCACGCCGCCCGCGAAGCGGCAGGGGCGATATTTCCTGCGCTTCGGTGCGGCGAATTACGCGACGCGCGTGTACCTGAACGGACAGGAAGTAGGCCGGCACGAAGGCGGGTTCACGCCCTTCGCCTTCGACGTGACGCGGCTGCTGCGCGACGGCATCAACCAGTTGACCGTCGGCGTCGATTCGCAGGCGACCGAGGCTACGGTGCCGCCGCCCGTCACCGATTGGGAGAATTACGGCGGCATCACGCGCGCCGTACGCTTGATCGCCACGCCCGACACCTATGTCGACGACGCGTGGATCAGGCTGACGCGCGACGGACGGCTGGCGGCCGACGTCCATCTCGACGGGCCGCAGGCGGCGAACTGCGCGGTGCGGTTGCGGATCGCGGCGCTGGATCTCGACCAGACCGGACGCACCGACGCCGCGGGCAACTGGCGCGCGACGATGGCCGCCCCCGCCGCGCTGGTACGCTGGTCGCCCGAGCGCCCGCAATTGTACGACGTCAACGTCGAGGCGGGTGCCGACCATTGGCGCGACCGCATCGGGTTCCGCACGATCGAGGTGCGCGGCGCCGACATCCTGCTGAACGGCAGGCCCGTCTATCTGCGCGGCATCTCGATGCACGAGGAGGAACTGGGCGCCGAGCCGACGCGCGCGATGACCCCGGCGGCGAGCCGCGCGCTCCTGTCGGAGATCAAGGACGGCCTGCACGGCAATTTCGTGCGGTTGGCGCATTACCCGCATTCCGAGGTGACGCTGCGGCTCGCCGACGAACTGGGGCTGATCGTGTGGAGCGAAGTGCCCGTCTACTGGCGCGTCGCCTGGGGCAATCCCGACACGCTCAGGCGCGCGCGCACGATGCTGGCGGAGAACATCCTGCGCGATCGCAACCGCGCCGCGATCGCGATCTGGAGCGTCGCCAACGAAACGCCCGTCAACGATCAGCGCAATGCGTTCCTGCGCACCTTGGTCGCCGACGCGCGGCGGATGGACGACACGCGGCTGGTCAGCGCGGCCTTGCTGGTGGAGCGTGACCGAGCCGCGGACCATCCGGTGATGACGCTCGCCGATCCGCTCGCCCCCGCGCTCGATGTGCTGGCGATCAACACCTACAACGGCTGGTACACGCCCGACCGGCTGCGCGACCTTCCCGCCAGCGAATGGCGCGTGCCCGCGGACAAGCCGCTGATCTTCTCCGAATTCGGCGCGGATGCGCGCGCAGGCTTCCACGATCCCGCCAACAAGCAGAAATTCTCCGAGGATTATCAGGCCGATTACTACCGCGCGACGCTGGCGATGGCGGCGCGGTTGCCGACCCTGCGCGGCATGTCGCCGTGGATCCTGAAGGATTTCCGTTCGCCCAGGCGGCAGAATCCCGATTTCCAGCAGGGCTGGAACCGCAAGGGGCTGATCTCGGAAACGGGCGAGCGCAAGGAAGCGTTCGGCGTCCTCTCCGACTTCTATCACGCGCGATCTGTCAGCCCGTCGATCACCGATCGCGAACGCGTCGAACCGGCATCGGCACGACGAGCGCACCCGGTGACGGTTCGACAGCGCTAGGATAGCCCGTATGTCGCGCACGCCCGCGTCGCCGCGCCGCTATCCTCGCCCGGTTTCTCGGGGTGAGGGCGTATCGAGCTACGTCGGAGCAAGATGCTGCGAAACGTTGCCGGCGGCCCGCCGTGACATGCCTGTGCGCGGTCGTTGCAACATGGTGCAATCCGCCTGAAATCTGACGCTGACACGGCAGTCTTGCTGCCCGTTACGGGCCCGTCAGCAAGGAGACGCCCATGTCGTTCGCGCACCCGTCGGTACGCCCCTTCCCACATGATGTGACGGGCGGTGCGTGTTGAACGCCGCCTGTTCGACCGCCGCCTGCCTGCCCCCCGCCGACGTGACCGGCCCGGGCCTGTCAGCGACCACTCCCGACGACGGCGCGCCGGTGGCGCCGCGGATCGTCATCGTCGACGACGATCCCGGCATCCGCGAATTGTTGACCGATTACCTGACCAGCCACAGCCTCGGCGCGGAGGCGGTCGCGAGCGGGGCGGCGCTGCGCGAGCGGCTGTCGTATCGGCCGTGCGACCTGATCATCCTCGACATGATGATGCCGGGCGAGGATGGCCTATCGATCCTGCGGACGTTGACGAGCGCGGCCGATCATCCGGCGGTGATCATGTTCTCCGCGGTGACGAGCGAGGTCGACCGCGTCGTCGCGCTCGAACTGGGTGCCGACGATTACGTGTCGAAACCCAACAGCCCGCGCGAGATGCTGGCGCGTGTGCGCGCCGTGCTGCGGCGGCGCGGGCTGGCGAACGGCGGCGGCGAGAAGGAGGAGACGGGCAGCGGCACCGCGCCCGCGCTGTTGTTCACCTTCGCCGGCTGGCGGCTCGACCGGCTGTCGCGCCGCGTCGTCAATCCGGCGGGCGAACTGGTGCCGCTGTCCGACAGCGAATTCGAGATGATGCTCCTCTTCGTCGAGGAACCGCACGTCGTCCACTCGCGCGAGAAGCTCGCCGATCTGCTCCACAGTCGCGAAGGGGGGATCAACGACCGCACCATCGACGTGAAGGTCAGCCGCTTGCGTGCCAAGCTGATGGCGGGCGGCGGCGACGAGATGGTGCGCACCGTGCGCAGCCGCGGCTATCTGTTCCTGCCCCAGGTCCGCGCCGCCTGACGCGACAGGACGGGGCGGCACGCGCGACGTGCCGCCCCCCAATCAGATCAGAACCTCAGCTTCGTCGCGACGAAGAAGGCGCGACCATATGGGTCGTAGGTCGAGGGATAGGTGTTCGCCTGTTCCTGATTGTCGCCCAGGATCGGCGGCTGGCAGTTGAACACGTTGTTGACGCCGACCGACCAGGTGAAGCCGCCCTCGGTCTCGAACGCGGCCGACAGGTCGAAGTAATTGTACGCCTTGATGTGGTTGACCGAATAGTCGCCCGAATCGTCGTCGACCGGCGACAGGTAACGGTGCAGCACCGACAGCGTCACCGGGCCCGATGCCCAGGTCAGCCGGTTCGACAGCCGCCACTTCGCGTACGGATTGCCGCACGAATTGCCGAATTTGCCCGCGCAGTTGATCGTCAGATCGGGGATCGCCGACAACGGGTTGAAGTCGAACGAGATCAACCGCGTTCCGCTCGCGCGTAGCGTCAGCCGGCTGTCGCTCGCCCCGAACGCGCCGAAACCGAGCGGCATGCTGTAGCGCGCCTCGAAATCGACGCCCTTGGTGACGACGCCGCCGGTATTGGCGAGCGTGCTGACCGCGTCGGTGATCGTGTAACTGTTGCCGTCGCGCGGCAAGGAGGCGCAGTAGCTGGTGTCGAATGGCACGTAACCGTTGCCCGAATTGCCGTAGCAGGCGTTGATCAGGTTCGCGGTGCCCGGCGTAGCGATGTAATTGTCGATCTTGATGCGGTAATAATCGGCGGTGAACGAGAAGCCGGGCAGGAAGCGCGGCTGCAGCACCACGCCGCCGGTCCAGGTGTTGGCGGTCTCCTCGCGCAAACTTGCATTGCCGCCTTGGATCGTCTGGATCTGCGTGCTGCCGCCGTCATAGGCGGTGCCGATCAATGCCGCGGGCACCCCGGTCGACAGGCAACTGGCGTTGAGCGTCGCGTTGGTCAGCGCGACCGCGAGCGTGCACGGATCGGTCGCGGCGGGGAAGTTCTGCGTTGATCCGCTGAACAGGTCCGACACGGTCGGCGCGCGCACCGCGCGCGAATATTGCCCGCGCAGGCTGATGTCCTTGATCGGCGCCCAGACGAGCCCGCCCGAATAGGTGCTGACCGATTTCGCCGCGGTGGAATAATAACTGTAGCGATACGCGCCGTTCGCCTCCAACCGGTTAAAGAACGGCTTGTCGGCGATCAGCGGCACGTCGACTTCAGTGTAAAGCTCCTTCACGTCGTATGCGCCGCTCAAACCCTCGCCCGCGTTGAAGCCGACGACGTCGCCCGACGACAGCGAGAAGTCGGGATTGTAGCTGCCCGCCTCCTTGCGATATTCGGTGCCGAACACGATGCCCGCGGGACCTGCGCCCAGGTCGAACAGGTTCTTGTTGGTGATCGACGCGCTCGCCACCTGTTCGCTGATCGTGCTGCTGTTCTGCACCGGGATGGTGATGAACGCGGCCGCTGCCGAACTGATGTTGCCCGCACCGAAGATGTTGAGCGGAACGCATCCGTTGGCGGTGTTCGAGCAGACGAGGTTGCCGCTCGCGTCATAGGTCGTGCGCAGCGCCTGCAGCACGCGGCTGCGCGACACGTTGCCCGTCTGCGTTTCCTGCGACTTGGTGCGCGAATAGCTGTAAAAAGCGTCGTACGACCAGTCGCCGCCCAGATTGCCGCGCCCGCCCAGCACGACACGGTAAGCGTCGTTGTCGATCGAGGAGATGCGCGGGCCGACCTCGCTCAGCCGGCGGTAGATCGTCGAGGTGACGTAACCGTCGCCGTCGGTGTCGAGCGACCGCAGCAGCGACTGCGACGAAGCCGACAGGAACGAGGAATCGACGTCGAGCGCGACCGAGCCGGTGAACGGCGTCGGTGCGAGCTGGTTGCGCACGCGGTTGTTGATGAACTGCCCCTCGGCATAGACGGTCAGCCTGTCGCTCACGTCGTAATGCGCCTGCGCGCTCATCAGGAAACGTTCCTGCGGCACCTGCAGGTAATTGTCCGGCGCATAATTGTACGCGTCGGTCAGCGAACTGTAGCCCGAATAGCTGCCGTCCTGCTCGAACTTCCGGTTGACCCCGCCGACCACGAAGCGCGTGCCTGGGATCGACCCCGACCCGCCCGCGATCAGCCCGCCCGACCCGTCATCGACCAGCGCTTGCTGTGAATAGCTGCGCGCATTCTGCCGCACCGCGTCGCGCTTGGTATAATCGAAATAGATCGTCGCATTGCCGCGGCCTTCGTCGAAATTGCCGCCGAGCAGCAGGTTGGTGTTGAACGTGCCGCCGTCACCCGCCTGGTTGATGCGGTAGTTCGCACTCGCCTTCGCGCCGGTGAAATCCTGCTTGAGCACGAAATTGACCACGCCCGAGATCGCGTCGGAGCCGTACACCGCCGACTTGCCACCGGTGACGATGTCGACCCGCTCGATCAGCGCGGTCGGGATCGTGTTCAGATCGACCACCTGGTTAGCGTCGTATGAGACGTAACGCCGCCCGTTGACGAGCACGAGCGTGCGCGTCGGGCCAAGCCCGCGCAGGTCGGCGGTCGCGACGCCGCCGCCGGGGTTGTTCGACGCCCCCGTCGTGCTCGGGATCAGTTGCGGCAGGTCCTTCAGCACGTTCTCAACGTTGACCTGTCCCGACAGCGCGAATTCCTGCGCGGTGACGGTCGAGATCGGCGCCGCCTGCGTCAACTCGGGCCGGGCGAGGCGCGAGCCGGTGACGACGATGTCGCCTTGCGCGGCGGCATCGGACGACGTGCCATCGGCCGCGACCGCATCGCGCGCGGGGCCGGTCTGCGCGAGCGCGGGCGATGTGACGGTGGCGAGCAGCGTCGACGCCAGTAACAACCGGCGGTTGATAGAATACATTAATGAACTCCCCGAAGACCACTCCGTGTCGAGTGGTTAATCGATATGTCGCGCAGCAAATGTCTGCGGTTCGCATCGGAGCACTTCGGGTCGATCGTATCAACGCGTGATCAGCGGGCGCCGATAGGTTGACCGTTGCAGTGTTGTGACGGGCACGCTTTGTTGCGAAGAGCTACACGTCATGTACCAAGCGTTGCTGTGGCCGTGCGTCAGAACGTCGTGCCGATATTGAACGTGACGAGTTTGGTGTCGTCCCCCGGCTGCTTGAGCAGCGGCTTGGCGATATCGATCCGCAACGGTCCGAACGGCGAGGTCCAGTCGATGCCGAACCCGATCGACAGCCGCGGGCTCGCCGAATTGCCGTAGTAACGCTCCTGATAGGCGCTGAGCGAATAGGTGTAGGGCGTGCCGGTGCTGGTCGTGGTCGAGGCGCCGCTCGAATCGAGGTACAACAGGTCCCCCGACGAGTTGGTATATTGTCTGGTCGCCGTCGTGCACGCGGTGCTCGCCGCATTGGCGACGGCGCAGCTGTCGATCAGCGTCGGCGTCTTGCCGCCGAACACCGCGCCCACGTCCATGTAGATCGACGGCCGAAGCCCCAGTTCGCGCGCGCCCGCGCCCAGTGGCAGCGCCAGTTCGGCGCGCGCCATGTAATAGGCCGTCCCGCCCAGCGCCTCGCGCGTCTGGTAATCCGATCCGGTGTACAACGTCGCGGGCACGGTCGAGGTGTCGTAGGTCGTGCGCGTCACGCTCGGCCCAATGCCGCGAATGTCGAACCCGCGCAGTTGCGGCTGGCCGAGGAAGAAGCGATCGGTCAGGCGTACGCCCTGCCCCAGCCCGTCGATATAGCCGCCCTCCGCGTGCGCGGAAAAGACGAACTGCTTGCCCAGATCCCAGTATTTCGTCGCCTTGGCAGTGGTGCGCAGATAGCGCGTGTCGCCGCCCAGCCCGGCAAAATCCTGGCTGAACGAGAAGGTCGTGCCGCGCGTCGGGCGCGTGCGGCTGTTCGTCGTGTCGTAGATGAACGAATAGCCCGCCGACGACGTCCAGCGGTTGCCGACCGCCTCGCACAGATACGTGCCCGCCAGCGCGGGGTCGCAGACGCCGTTGGTGTAATAGGTGTCCGCGTCGAGCGAGACCTGATCGTAGATCAAGCCGTAGCGGATCGCGGTTGACCAATATTCGTTGACCGGCGTGCCCGCGCGGACCTGAAATCCGGTGCTGACCTGCTGGTAGGTGGTGTCTTTGCTGGTCGTGGTATTGTACGACTTGTAGTCGCGCCGGAAGACGTCGCCGCCCAGGGCGATGTTCTTGTCGAACAGATAGGGTTCGGTGAACCCCAGCTCGATCGACTTGGAATAGGTCGAGTAACTGCCGTTCAACCGAAGTTCCTGCCCCATGCCACGGAAATTGCGCTGCGTGATACCCGCCTGGACGATGAAGTTCTCGAGCGAAGAATAGCCCGCCGACAACGACAGCTCGCCGGTCGACTTCTCCTCCACGTTGGTTTGCAGCACCACCGCGTCGGGGTTCGACCCCGGCACCTGTTTCACCTCCAGCTTGTCCTGGAAATAGCCGAGCGAATTGATCCGGTCCTGGCTGCGCTGGACCTGGACGCTGTTGAACGCATCGCCTTCCGCCAGCCGCAACTCGCGGCGGATCACCTTGTCGCGCGTGCGCGTGTTGCCCGTGATCTCGATCCCCTCGACGTAGCTGCGGCGGCGCTCGCCGATGTGGAACGACACCGACATGGTGCGCGCCTCGCCGTCGCGCCGAAAATCGGGCGACACGTCGGCGAAGGCGTATCCGAACAGCCCCGCGGTCTGCTCCAGGCTCTCCACCGTGTCCTCGACCAGCTTGGCGTTGTACCAGTCGCCGCGTTTGAGCGGCAGCGTGGCGGCGAGTTTCGTGCCATCGAAATCGCGGATGTCGCTTTCCACCCCCACGTCGCCGAAACGGTAGCGCGGTCCTTCCTCCACCACATAGGTGATGACGAAGTCGCGCTTGTGGGGCGTCAATTCCGCCACCGCCGAGGTGACGCGGAAATCGGCGTAGCCCTGCGTCAGATGGAATTGCCGCAATTTCTGCTGATCATAGGCCAGCCGGTCGGCGTCGTAGGTCGTGCTCGACGACAGCAGCCGCCACGCGCGCGCCTGCTTGGTCGCCAGCTGCGCGCGCAAGGCGTCCTCGCCGAACTGGTGTGCGCCGAGGATGTTGATCTGGCGGACCTTCGACTTCGGCCCCTCGCTGATTACGAACACAATATCGACGCGGTTCTGGTCGAGCAGCACCATCTTGGGGTCGACGCTCGCCGCGAAACGTCCCTGGCGGCGGTACAGTTCGACGATCCGCGCCACGTCGGCGCGCACGTTGCTGCGCGAGAAGACCTGCCGCGGCGCGAGCTTCAGCTCCTTGGTGATCTTGTCGTCCTTCAACCGCTTGTTGCCTTCCAGCACGATGCGGTTGACGATCGGGTTCTCGCGCACGCGGATCGTGATCGCGCCGCTCGTCACGCCCTCGATCGTCACGTCGGCGAACAGGCCCGAGGCCTGGATGTCCTTCAGCGCCTGATCCAGCGTCTCGTTCGAATAAGGGATGCCGACGCGCAGCTTGGTATAGGCGATCACCGTCTCGGGCTCGATCCGCTGCATCCCCGCGACGGTCAGCGACGCGATCACCTTGGCGCTCGGCGCCGCGTCGGGGGCAGGGTCGGGGGTAGGGCGCGGCAGCGCGGCAGCGGCTGCGGCGACGAATAGAGTGGCTATCAACGCGAACGATTCCTGTGCTGGCCCTGTTGAAGCGCTTCCCCCGTCGTCGATGCCTGTGCGGCGGGCGCGTCGCCGCCGGATGTCGCCGCGTCTCCGCTTCGTTGCCGATGTCGACCAAATGTGATGACGCCTTCACATTCGCGTCGCTGCCACGCGCGTATGGCGCGGACGCCACCGGCACGCCGCGGGCGCGCGCGTCATGTGTCACGCCCGCGCAGGTCCGACACACGTGCCGACACACCCTGGAGACACGGCGGCGCGACACGGCGGCGGTCGCCTCCCCATTCGCCGGGCGACGCCAGAAGGAAGTCGCCGATGTTCATCACCAGCAAGCAGCCGTCACTCCCCGCGCCGATGCTGCCGACGCCGCCCCAGCCCGCGCTGATCGACAATCCGTTCGCGCCCGAGATCTACGCCAACGGCCTTGCGGGGTTCGCCAACATCGGCGGGCTGATCGCGATCACGTTAGAGAGCGGACGCTGCGACCATTCCCGCGCCCAGCCGGAGATGGAACGCGTCGTCGTCGGCCGCCTCGTCCTGCCGGTGTCGACCGCGCAGGCGCTGGTCGCGGCGCTCAACAACTTCCTCGAGCAGCAAGGGCTGAGCCCCTCGGCGGCGATCGCCGCGGGCGCGACGTTCCAGTAACCGCACGCCCCCGCGTCGATCGCAGGTCCGCGAGGGACGCGGGGCGGCAGTGCGGGCCGCGTGGCAGGCGCGCGCTTCGCGTCAGGCGAACCGCACCGCCACCGCGACCGCTCGGCGGTTCCGATCACGATCGCTACCGGGATGCTGCTTCGCTTCCGCGGTAGTTGGACGTGGGCTCTCCACGCAGGCGACGCGGCCGGCGGCATCGCACCGATCAGCAGTGCGGTGGCCGGCCGCCGAACCTTGCGCGGAGCGGCTGTCGCGATGTCGGAGTCCAGATTGATGATGCGCCATCGCTCAGATCCCCAGCCGCGTCAGACGCGCGTCGGCGAGGTCGAGCTCGCGGCCGAGCTGCTCGGCCAGCGTGATGCTGATCGCGCGCTCGCGCGCGAGCGCGAAGATCGCGTCGCGCTCGGCGCGGATGCCCGCCAGTCGCAACTGTCGCTCCAGCCGTGTCTCCTGCGCCTGCCGCGTGCGGTCATCCGCGTCGCCCGCGATGCTGTCGATCCGTTCGCGATACTGGTCCATGATCCGCGCGGCGATCTCGGTCGGGCGATCGGCGTCGCCCTGTTCCTCGGCCATCCGGTGCTGGACGCGCTCGATCTCGGCGATCGCGGCCTTCGCCCCCTTGATCCGCGCGCGGTCGCGCTCGTCGACGGCGCCCTCGTCGTGGGGCAGGTGGAGGCCGCGCAGCAGCAACGGCAGCCCCAGCGACGCGATCGCGAGCGAGGAGAGGATCACGCCCGAGGCGAGCAGGATCGCCAGATCGCGCGTCGGGAACGGTGTGCCGTCCCCCATCGCCATCGGCAGCGTCAGCGCACCCGCCAGCGTGATCGCGCCGCGCGCGCCTGCCACCGACATCGCGCCCACGATCCGGCGCGGCGGGCTTCCGGCATCCGCGCCGCGTCGGCGGGCGCGCAGCAGCGTGAAGCGCAGCGACACCCAGACCCAGGTGTAACGCAGCATTCCCAGCGCGGCAGTGATCGCCGCGACATAGAGCAGCAACCACCACATGCTGCTGTGCCCGGTCGTCTGGATCGTCGCGCGGGCACGTGCGAGCAGGTCGGGGAATTGCTCGCCCAGCAGCACGAAGATGACGCCGTTCAGCGTGAACTGGAGCATGTCCCACACCGCGCGGCGCCGGATGCGCGTCGCGGCCCCCAGCGACACGCCGCCGCCCGCGAACGTCATCGCGATCCCCGACGCCGCCGCCGCGAGCACGCCCGACGCGTGGACGTGCTCGGCGATCAGATAGGCACCGAACGGGATCAACAGGCTGACGAGGATGTTCGAGCCCGTGTCGTCGCCGAACCGCTCGGCGAACGCTGCCTTGCCGCGCACGATCGCCCAGGTCACGCCGACGCCGATCGCGACCCCGGCGAGCGCCATCCACGCGAAGGTCGAGATCGCGCTGCCGAGCGAGAAGGTACCGCTCAGCGCGGCGGCAATCGCAAAGCGCAGGCACACCAGACCCGAGGCGTCGTTAAGCAGCGATTCGCCTTCGAGGATGTGCATCATCCGCTTGGGGATCGACACCTTCTGCGCGACCGCGCCGACCGCGATCGGGTCGGTCGGCGACACGATGGCGGCGAGCGCGAACGCGACCGCCACCGGCATCGCGGGGATCAACCAATGAATGAACAATCCGACGCCCAAGACGGTCAGGAACACGAGCCCCAGCGCCAGTCCCAGGATCGCGCGGCTGTCGCGGAACAACTCGTCCTTGGGGATGCGCCAGCCGTCGAGGAACAGCAGCGGCGGCACCAACAACAGGAAGAACAGCTCGGGGTCGAGCTCGACGCGAACTCCCGCGAACAAACCGATCAGCGCGCCGAGGCCGATCTGGACGAGCGGGCGCGGCAGTGCGGACGGCAGGATGCGCGACACGATGCTGCTCGCAACGACCGCCAGCAGCAGGAAAAGACACAGGGTGACGACGTTCAATACAGGCTCCGGGTGGCTCAGCCACCGCTTGTACCGACTTCGCGCCCGGGGTCACCCCGTCATCGGCCACCGACAAATGGCACCGCGCGCCATTATCCGGTGCGCGCGCTATTGCTTCGCGCACGCGCCACGCCTTGCGTAACACTGGCATGCTGTTTGCTGATAGGGGATCAGCAAACAGGGGGTGGATATGATGAAGAACCATGTCGCGCGGTTGGCAGGCATCGCTGCGGGATTGTCCGCGTTGGCGGGCAGCGCGTCGGCGCAAGACGCGAATGCGCCGTTCGCGACCAGACTGGAACAGGCGCGCTCGACGTTGCAGGTCGGCGCCGACGGCACGCTCGCGGGCGGCGGCGCCGCGGTCATCGCAGATGCTGTGACGAAGGCCCGCTACGTGCTGCTCGGCGAGGATCACCTCTCGCGCGAGATCCCGCGCTTCGCGACGGGCATCTGCCGGATCATGGCGCCGGGCGGCCTCCACGCCTTCGCGGTCGAAACCGGGCCCGAGGTCACCAGGGTCGTCAACGCCAACCTGCGCCGCGCCGACCGCCGCGCCCGCATCGCCGCCTTCACCCGCGCCCACCCCGATGTCATGGCGTTCCAGAACGGGCGCGACGAGAGCGACATGGCCGCGTCATGCGCGCAGGCAGCGGGTCCGCGCTTCCAAATCTGGGGATTGGATCAGGAGTTCTTCGGCGCGACCGGCTATCTGCTCGAACAGATGCTGGCGGCCCGCCCCGGACCCGTCGCGCGCGCCGCGATCGCGGACCTCGCGACGCTCGACCGCGGATTTACGGCGGCGGCGGTGCGCTCGGGGTCGGTCGGCGATTTCTTCATATATCAGATCGGCGACGCGCGAATGGAGGCGGCACGCAGCGCGATCGCGAGGGACGGCGGCGCGCGGGCGAACGAATTGTTCGCCGCGCTCGCCGAGACACGCGCGATCTACCTCGGACAGCAGACGGGCGGCTATGCCTCCAACGGCCAGCGCGCGCGATTGATGAAGCGGACGCTCGTCGCTTATCTCGCCACCGCGCCCGCCGCGTCGCGCGTGCTGTTCAAGTTCGGCGACGTGCACATGGCGAAGGGCATCAACGACCTGCGCCAGCGCGACGTCGGCAATTTCGTCGCCGAACGCGCCGAGGGGGAGGGGGCGTCGTCGCTCCACATCGCGGTCTACGGCGCGAAGGGTCTGCGCGCGACCTACGGCGGGGTCGGCCGGCCGCTCGGCCAGACGCCGTTCGTCATGACCGAGGATGAGGACTATGCCTGGCTAAAGGATGCGCTCGCCGTGCACGGGCGCGGTGCAGGCGCCAGCGACTGGATGCTCGTCGACCTGCGACGCTTGCGCACGAACACGCCCGCCGACATGCCCGCGGCATGGCGCAAGCTGGTGCTCCAGTACGACATGGTCGTGGTGGCGCTCGAACTCACGCCCTCGACGCTGCTCGCTCCGTGACGTCGGGCGAGCATCAACCACGCCACTCCGACGTGATCGCGATCACGGCGTCGATGACCGCTCGTCGCGCGGAGCGTTCGTGCGCGAGCGAAACGCCGCCGCTCGTCACAGCCGCAGGCCGAACCTCGGTCCGACGAGCGTCATCGCGGTGTAGAGCGCGATCGTCAGCAGGCACCCCAGCGTCAGCGCGAGCCAGAAGGGAAGGCCGTGGCGCAGCATCGCGGGGATCGCTAGGAACATCGGCAGCGACGGCAAGACGTACCAGAACGTCGCGGCAGAATGCGCAGCCATGTTCTCCGCGTCGGGTTTCGCGTTCCACAACCAGATCATGCCTAGCACCGAAACGAGCGGCAGCGACGCGATCAGCGCGCCGAAACCGGGGTAGCGCTTCGCCAGTTCGGAAGCGGCGGCGATGAGGATCCCGGAGATCGCCGCCTTGAGAGCCAGATAAATCACGATTTACTTCCCCGAGCCGGCGCGCCCGTCTGCGCCAGTTTCGTCAGCCGGCGCGGCAATTCGTCGAGCACGCGGCGCGCATCGCCGGCGCGCAGATTGCGCCAGCGTCGCACTTCGTCGCGCGACCGGCCGCACCCCCGGTACCAGCCACTGCGACCGTCGAAGCCGCACAATTCGGCGCAGGGCGACTTCATCGTTCCGCCCGTTCGATCAGCGTCATCGGTCGCGCTACTTCGCGTAGCGGCGGATCACCGCCAGCAGTTCGTCGGCGCCCTCGGCGCGTTCCGCGTCGGTCAAGCCGGCACGCGCGACATGCGCTTCCAAATGCTCGGCGATGATCTCGTCCATCAATCCGTTCACTGCCCCGCGGACGGCGGCGACGAGGTGCAGGACCTTCGTGCAGGAGGCATCGGCGGTGAGTTCGCGTTCGACGGCGTTTACCTGCCCCGCGATGCGGCGGACGCGCGCGACGAGATCGGCGTTGGTTCCACTAAGGTGCGACATAGGCATACCCCCTATAACTATTTGTTAGTTGATACAATCGGACGGTATTGATCTGATTACCCCGTGCCGCTAGATGCGGCCCCGTTCCTTGGGGAGTAGCCACCCGCCGCGCGGGGTCCTCGTCAACATGATCGCCGGCGTCCTCGGATTGCCGTCGTGGCGTGGACAGCAAGCCGCCCGGCTTGCCCGGCAAGACCAACGACGCGTCGCCTCTACGTGGCCGGAGGTGGGCTCGTCGTTGTTCATCAGGCCCCCGAGAGACGTTCAATGACCGGTATCCTCACGCTCGGCGCGCTCGGCGCCAGCCTGTCCGTCGACGCGTTCGCCGCATCGCTCGGCAAGGGCGCGACCGAACAGCGCAGCGGGTGGTCGAACGCGATGCGCGTCGGCATCGTCTTCGGCTTCTTCGAGGCGCTGACGCCCGCGATCGGCTATCTCCTCGGCTATCTGCTCAACGACTGGATCGCGAGCTACGACCATTGGGTGGCCTTCGGTCTCCTGCTCGTGGTCGGCGCGTACATGATCCGCGAGGCGGTCCGGCACGACGACGGGGCCGTCGCGGAAGGACCGTCGCGTCCGGGGTTCTGGCGGCTGGCGGCGACCGCGGTCGCGACCAGCATCGACGCCGCGGCCGTCGGCGTGTCGCTCGCGCTCATGGACGTCAACCTGTGGATCGCCTGCGCGGTGATCGGCGGGATCACGACCGTGGTCGCGACGAGCGGCATGATCCTCGGCCGGCACGTCGGCCCGTACCTCGGCCGCTACGCCGGTATCCTGGGCGGTTTCGTCCTCGTCGCGATCGGCGGTTCGATCCTGTTCCAGCATCTCTCCGGCGCCGCGTAAGGGCCGGCGCAGGCGTCACGCGCGGCGGGGAATCCTGACGGTGAAGCACGCGCCGCCGTCGCGCTCGACCTGCAACTGTCCGTTCAACTGCTGCGTCAGGCTGCGCACCATCTTCATGCCGAGGCTGGTGCCGGCCCGCGCGCCCGTGCCGAAACCCTCGGGCAGGCCGACGCCCTGATCGCTGACGCTCAGCACGAGTTCGGCCGGCCCCACCGTCAGGGCGACCCGCACCACGCCGTCGCCGCCCGGATAGGCGTATTTGAACGCGTTGGTGACGAGCTCGGTCACCAGCAACCCGATCGTGATCGCGCGATCGGCATCGATGATCAGCTGCTCTGCCTCGCACACGGCGTCGACCCGCGCGCTCTGCGCCTGCAATCGCCGGCACAGGTCGCACAGATAGGTCGACAGCTCGATCGAACCGCTGGTGCTCGTCCGCCAGAGCTGATCGTGCGCCTCCGCGATCGTCACGACCCGCGCCGCGGCCTCGTCGAGCGCGTTGGTCACCTCGTCGGAGGCGGCGGAGCGCGCCTGGAGGTGGAGCAGGCTATACACCATCGTCAGACTGTTCTTCACGCGGTGGCTCGTCTCGCGCACCAAAAGCTTCTGATGCTCGATCGCGGCGACCAGCTTCTCTTCGGCGCGGTGCCGCTCGATCGCGACGCCCAGCAGGTTGGCGAACCCTTGCATGAACGCGATGTCGGCGACCTCGAACCGGCCCTCGTCCGGGCTGTCGACCTCCAGCACGCCCCACGGCAGGTCGTTCGCCATGATCAGGACGTTGATCGCGCGCTTCACGCCGTGTTCGACCATCAGCGCTGGCGTGCGGAACCGTTCCTCGTTTTCCAGGTGGTTGGAGATGACGGGCTTGCCGGTCTTGAGCGCGAACCCGGCGGGCGAGGCGAGATCGGCACCGACGCGCGCGACGCCGACGGTTCCCGGGTTCCAGCCGACCCCGGCCGCCACCACCAGCACGTCCGCCTCGGCTTCGTAGCGCAGCGCCTTGGCAAGGCGTGCCTGCATCCCCTGCGCACACAGCGCGCATGCTTTCTGGAGCAGCCCGTCCAGATCGCGCGATTGCAGCGCCTCCAGCCCAAAGTCCGACAGGATCGCCTGCTGGGTCAGGCGATATTGCACCAGCGGCGTCGGCGCCGCATCGGCGAGGCTGTCGGCCATCGTGCTGGCATCCCCGGCCGTCATGTCCGCCCCGTGCTCGGTCGGCCCGCGCCCGGTCGGCCCACGCCCGGTCGGCCCGCGCTCGATATGCGACGCGGTCGCGTCGATCGCGGGATCGGGCTTCGTCGCCGGGCCATGTTCGCGCCGACCATTTTCACGCATGACAGATGCCTTCAACGCCACTGGGATGGTTGAAACAGCGGACCGTTCCGGTCGTTTCCTAGCGGGAGCGAACCGGGCACGACAATGCCCCCGGCAATCCCACTTCGATGTTCACCATCAGCGCGCGATCAGCGCGATCGTAATCATCACGCAGCCGATCAGAATCGCCGCCGCGATCAGCCTCGCCGCGCGCATCATGTGGGTCGGCCCCTGCTCGACCGGCGCGGCAGGTTCCGCCTCCAGCCGGCGCACGGCGCTGCGCAGCAGGCGCGGCGCGTCGTCGCCCAGCCGCGCGATCTCGATCCCCAGCGCGCGGACGAGCGGCAGCCAGTGATCGGGTGCCAGCCGCAGGCCCGCAACGCGCACCATCGCCCGCCGCATCGCGCCCAACAGGTCGAATTCGGGCTCGATCGCGGACAGCACGCCGTCCATCGTCAGCAGCGCCTTGAACATCAGCATCAGGTCGGGCGGCATGATCAGCCCTTCCTCACGCATCAGCGTCAGGAACGAGCGGATCAACGGCCCGATCATCAGCCGCCCGCCATGCTCACCGATCAGCCGCTCGCTGGCGCGCGCCAGGCTCGCGCGCGAGACGCCGCCCCCGGTCGACCACGTGCCCAGCACGTCGGCGAGAAGCGCGGCATCGCCGGTCGTCACTGCCTGCCCGAAGGCGAGGAATTCGTCCTGCCGCCGCCGCGAGACGTGCCCGATCAGCCCAAGGTCGAGCAGCGCGATCCGGTTGCGCGGCAGGCACAGCAGGTTGCCCGGGTGCGGATCGCCGTGGAACCGCCCGTTGATGAGCACCATGTCGAGGACCATGTCCGCCCCCAGCAACGCGATCACGGCGGGGTCGAGACCGGCCGCGCGCAGCGTCTGCGCATCTCGCGGTACGGCGCCGTCGACGAAATCCATCACCAGCAATGTCGGCGACGTGAGCGCGGCGTGGATCGCGGGCACCACGATCCGCGGATCATCGGCGAAGTCGGCGCGCAGCAATTCGGCGTTGCGCGCCTCGTTGGTGAAGTCGAGCTCGGCGAGCAACCCGTCGGCGAGCTGCCGCACCAGCGTGACCGGCTGGTAGCGCGGCGCCGCCGCACTGGAACGCTCGATCACCGCGGCGAGCTGGGTCAGCAGGCGGATGTCGGCTTCCATCCGCGGGCGGATGCCGGGGCGCTGGATCTTCGCCACCACCGCGGTCCCGTCCATCAGCGTCGCGCGGTGGACCTGCGCCATCGAGGCGGCCGCGAGCGGTTCGACCTCGAAGCCGGCGAACGCCTCCTCGACCGCCATGCCGAGCGCTGCCTCCACGAGCGGGCGCAATTCTGAGAACGGCAGCGTCGGCGCGCGGCTGTGGAGCTGCTCCAGCTCCGTGATCCATTCGGGACCTAGCAGGTCGGCGCGGGTGGCGAGGATCTGCCCCAGCTTGACGAAGGTCGGGCCGAGCTCCTCCAGCGCCTGCCGCAGCCGGCGGGGCAGGGTGTGCTCGTCGGTCTCCGTATCGCCGGCTCCGTTCTCCAGCCCGACGCGGGCGAGCAGCACCCCGAGCCCGAAGCGCGACACCGCCGCGCTGATCTCCTGCAACCGCTCGCGGTCCCGCACGGCGACGGCGAGGGTCGAGATCAGCATGACGCACCATGTCCTGTCGGCAGCATCGGGACGCTATGCCACACAGCGAGGCCCTTGTGGCAAGCCGGGCGTGTGGCAAGCGGGGCGCGCGGCCGACCATCACCTGCCGGACGCCCGACCCCGCCCCGACCCGCTATCGATCACCGATCCTCACCCGCACACCGGCGACGGCGGTGAACGGCTTGCCGTAGAGCGGCGCGGTGAACCCGTCGTTGGTGCCGATGTAGCGGCGGTCGAACAGATTCTCGATCTGGCCGAAGACCTCGACGTCGCGCCCGGCAGCCACGCTCGCGCCCAGATCGGCGATGAAATGGGCGTCGGTCCGATAGATCGCGTCGGGGTCGCCGTTGGTGCGTGACAGGTAACGGACACGCGGGCTGATCGTGATGCCATAGGGCCCGGTCCAGTCGATGCTCGCGCTCGCGCGGTGCCGGGGGATGCCCGGCTGCTGCCTGCCGATGCTGGCGGGGTCTTCTGGGTTCCGCGTGACGATCGAATCGGCGTAGGTGTAGGCGAGCGTGCCGGTAAGCGTCTCGCTCCGCCGCCACGTCAGCTCCGCCTCGACGCCGCGGCTGCGCGCGCGGCCGGCGTTGATCAGGCGCGCGCCGATATCGAACCCCGCGGGCAGTGTCGCAGGGTCGAGATAGCGATAGGTCAGGAAATCGGCGATGCGGCTGGCATAGGCGGTCGCCTGGACGCGCACGGCACCGCGATCCACGTCGAACCCCGCCTCGACGCCCTCCAGCGTCTCGGGCTTCAATGCGGCATTGCCGTACAGGATGTAGCCGGGGACGGATGCTCCCCGGTACAGGTTGTCGAGCGTCGGCGCGCGGAACGCCCGGTAGATCGCACCGCGCAGCGCGACCCCCGCGGGAAGCTGATACCGGATCGACAGGCGCGGATCGACGTCACTGTCGTGGCGGCTCGCCACCCGGCCAAGCCCGCCCGGCGTGTCGTCGACACCGTCGTCGCTGTAGAAATCCTGATAGCGGACGCTCAGCAGCAGCTGCAGGCGATCGACGGGGCGGATGTCGGCCTGCGCGAAGCCGCCGATGAACCGCTGTCGGCCCGACCCCGTGTCGACGCGGACCAGCGCCCCGGTCTCATCGAGGATGCGCGCGCGGTCGCGGCCGTGGATGGCGTGATAATCCGCCCCCACCGATAGTGCGCGGATCGGACCCGCGAAGGTCTGCGTCCAGATCAGCGAAGCGCCCCAGTCGTTCGCGCGGGTGCGGTGGCTGTTCTGGACGAACTCGACGTCGTTCGGATCGGCCCCCTCGGGCGCGCCGGGATTGTTGGTCACGAACCGCTCGTCGTTGCCGAACGCGGTCAGCTCGACCGAGCCACCCGCGCGCGGCGTCCAGCCGAGCGTCCCGGTGTAGCGCCACGTGCGCTGATCGTTCGTGTTCGCGCGCGTCAGGAACGTCTGGTTGTTGTCGTAACGGCTGACGCGCGCCCGCACGGTGACGTCGGGTGAAAGATCGGCGTTACCCGAGACGGCCACCGTCCGCGCGGTGAACGAGGTCGGCACGCTGGCCGCGCCACGCGCCTGTTCCACCTGCTCGACATAGCCGTCGCTGTGATTGACCCCCGCGTCGATGCCGATGCCATAGCCCGCGCCGGCCAATGCGGCGTGGCCGTCCGCCCGGTAGCTGCCGCGACTGCCGCCCGCGGCCTCCGCCACCATTGCGGTCCGGTCGATCGGGCGGGTCAGGATGTTGATGACGCCGCCCATCGCGTAATTGCCCCACAGCGGCGCGCCCCCGCCGCGCACGACCTCCACCCGATCGATCGTCGCGAGCGGCACCTCGCTCCATTGGACGTAGCCGAAGAAGGGATCGTTGATCGGCACGCCGTCTAACAGGACGAGTGAACGGATGCCCGACAGGCCGCGCATCGACACGATCGTGTTGGTCGGGTGCTGCTCGTTGGTGCCGGCGATCGGCAGGTCGACCGAGGGCACGCGGCGCAGCACGTCGTCGATCGTGCGCGCGGGTGTTCCCTCGATCTGCTCGCTGGTGACGACGGAAACGCTCGCGGGCACGTCGGTCAGCGCGCGCGCCGAGCGGGTGGCGGTGACGACGATCTCGTCCGGGGCGGCGGGCACGGCGGCCTCGCCGAACGCGGGTGCAGCCGCGAGCAGACACGACAGCGCGCCCCCCGTCAGCAGGTAGGATCGGAACATGGCAATACCTTTGACCGGCCGCGCGTTCGGGACGCCGGCCGTGAAACATGAATGCGCGCCGGCAGGGCAGGCGCGCGGTGGTCACGTCAAAGGCGCGCGGGTGGCCCCCGCAGCGGTGGTCGCAGATACGCCGGGTCAGCCGTGGCCGGCGGTATCGCCCATGTCAGCATGATCGCCATCACGAACGCGATCAGCGCGGCGAGCTGGATCGGATCGATCGCGCCCGTCATCGCCGCCGACAGGCCGGAAAAGGCGCACGGCATCTCGGTCTGGCCGTGGTCCTTCGACTTGCCGTGATCCGGCATCTCGCCGTGCATCCCCGGCATGTCCATCGCTGCCGCGGCCGGCGCGACACCGGGGCACAAGGTGATCGCGATCTGACCACGGGTGGTATCGATCATGTACCCGGTCGGTATCAGCAACTTCAACAGCAGCGTCGCCGCGCAGATCAGCACGGCCAGACGGCGTTGCGCCAGAAGATGCCGGACGGACTGCACCGCGGCTCGATATCCGCTGCCGTGGGCCATGTCACCGGGACAATCCGTCCCACCCCGACCGCCTCGCCGTCACCCTCACGCGGTTGGGCCCATCTTCCCGCTTGGAGCCGGCGCCGCCATCGTCCAAGCTCGGCAGCAATTGTCGGGGGGGATACATGCACCGCGTGATCGATCGCTTCACCATCGTCGGGTGGGCGATGTTTCTGATGCCGGTTCTGACGATGTGGCACGAAATCGGCGGCCACGCCGCGGCGTGCGCGATCCCGGGCGGGCACGTCCGCGAGATCGGGGCCTTCTACGTCCAGTGCACCGGGCTGACGGGCGTCGCCGACGTTCTCGTCGCCTGCGCCGGCGCGGGCGTGAACGTCCTCCTCTCGCTCGTCGCCTTCGCGCTGTGGCGGCGCGCGACGGGTGATGCGACGCGCCTCGTCCTGTGGCTGGTATGGTTGACGCAAGCCTTCGTCGCGGCCGGTTATCCCGCCTTCTCGGGTATCACCGGGGCGGGCGATTTCGGGATCGGGCGGGGCGGCGCGCTCGCGAACCACGGTATCCCGGTCTATTTCGCCTATGTCGAGGCGGCGGTGGGGATCGCCGCCTACGCGTTCCTCATCCGGCTGGGTGCGCGAACGCTGTCGTCGATGCTCGGCGATGGCCCCGCCACCTTGCCCGCGCGCAGGGAAGTGACGCTGGGCTATTATCTCACCGCCGGCGTCGGCGCACTGATCGTCGGCCTGCTCAATCCGATCGGCGTGTTCGTGACGATCATGTCGGCCGCGGCCTCGACCTTCGGCGGGCTGGCCGGGCTGCTCCGCGTCGGCGCGAAGATCGACCCGTCGGGTACGCCGAAGCCGTTCGCGCTGCCGCCCAACCGTCAGATGCTGCTCGTCGGTGCCGCAACGCTCGCCGCCTTCGCGCTCGTGTTCGGGCCGGGGTGGCGACCGACGCCGTGATGCCGCCGCTTGCCGCAGCGCCGGCGCGCGCGCATCATCGATAGCTGAGGGGGCCGCGATGATGACCGAGCGCACGATGACGTGGCAGAGATGGGCGATCGGCCTGCTGGTCATGCTGCCGATGGCGCTGATCGGCCTGCGGTGGCTGCTGGCACTGCTGCGCTAGCCTGACCGCGGCGGCGTGCGCATCACGCCGCCAGCGTGAACAACGCCTCGACCGTGGTGTCGAGGCTGCGCGCGAGCTTGAGCGCGAGGATGGTCGACGGCACGAACACGCCGTTCTCCACCGTGTTGATCGTCTTGCGCGACACGCCGACCCGGTCGGCAAGCTCCTGCTGCGTCAACCCGGCCGCGGTCCGATGTTCCTTCAGATGCGCGACGAGTTCACCCATCCCGTCGCTCCAGCCACGCGAACACCAGCGCGGTGACGACGACCGTGCCGGTGGCGAGCGCCGGGGCCGCCCACGCCGGAAAAACCGTGCCCGTGAACGCCGCCGACGACAGGATCGCCAGACTGGCGATCGCGACGCCCAAACCCACGCGCGCGGCGGCGGCCTGATGCGCGCGCACGCGTTCGTCGTTGACGATCGACCGCTCGATCTTCGACCAGCGGAGGTAACCCGGGATCCCGAACACCCAGATCAGCGGCACCGCCATCCACACCGCCCACAGCAATGCGAAGATCGGATCGCGCCCCGGATGAACACCGGCCCGGCCGATCGCCACGGTGGAAAAGGCGGCCGCCGCGAGCGCGTTCAGGAACACGATGGTGCCGCGCCGCGCCGACATCTGATCCGGTGATTTGATCCCCGCCTTCATCCCCGCCTCCCGTCTTCTCGTGTGAAGTCACCTTCGGGTTACAAGTAACCTGTGGGTTACACAGCGTCAAGCAATGGTCGTCGGCCTTCGGCCGCGGCGAACGATGTTGTCATGCGCCCCTCGGCCGGTTACTGTCATACATGACCAACACAGCAATCCGCGCGCTGACGTACGCCACCTTGATCGCACTGGCCGCCGGCGGCGGCGGCGGCGCGGCGCAGGCGGCAACCGGCCGCACGCCGTCGGATATCGTCCGCATCCTGCGCGAGCAGCGCGTCGAGAGCGCGTCGATCGCCGTGATCCGCGGCGGCCGGATCGTCCGGGTGCAGGCCTGGGGCACCGCCGGTCCCGGCCGCGCCGCGACCGTTGCCACGCCGTACAACCTCGCCTCGCTGACCAAGCCGTTGACTGCGGAGGTCATCCTGCGGCTGGTGTCGGCGGGCAGGCTGTCGCTCGACGAACCGTTGGATCGCTACTGGAGCGATCCCGACCTCGCGCGCGATCCCCGGCGGCTGACGCTGACCGCCCGCATGGCGCTCAGTCACCGCACCGGTCTGCCCAACTGGCGCGGCGCGCACGGACTGGCGTTCGATCACGATCCGGGCACGACGACCGGCTATTCGGGCGAGGGCTATCAATATGCGGCCCGCTATGCCGAGCGCCGTACCCGCCAGCCGTTCACGGCGCTGGCGGGGCAATGGCTGTTCCGCCCGGCGCACATGCGCGCATCGGGGTACGTGTCGGCGCAAGGCAGGACCACCGCGATCGCGGTGCCCTATGACGAGGCGGGCAGGCCGCTGCCGGTCGCGCGGGTGACGCGGTACAATGCGGCGGATCTCGCGCACGCGACGGCGCGCGACTATGCGCGCTTCCTGATCGACGTCCGCAACGACACGGGCATCACCGCCTCCGTCGCCGCCGCTCGCAGCGCATCGCAGGCCGACCTGACATCCAACATCTGCACCGGAACGAAAGCGCGCACCTGCCCGCCGTGGACGGGGTTCGGACTCGGCTGGCAGTTGCTCGGTTTCCCCGGCGGGACGACGATGCTCCACACCGGCAAGGATGCCGGCGCCTTCACCTTCGCCGCGATCGACCGCGCGCGCGGCGACGGGATCGTCATTCTGACCAACAGCGACAACGGCTGGCGGGTCATCCTGCCGATCCTCGCGCAGACGCGCAGCGACCCGAGGCTGATCGCCTTCCTTCGCGGGCAGATGAGCTGACCCGGAACCCGTCCCCCCCCTCCGCCGACCAGCCACCGATCGCGATGAACAATCAGCGATGCCGTCCATTCAACCTTGATATCGATCAAGGGATGCCTCGCATGTGCCACGTTCTGGTCATCGAAGACGAACCGCTCATCGCCGAGATCATCTGCGATTTCCTCACCTGCGAGGGGGCCCGGTCGTTCGATGTCGCGGCGAGCGAGGCGCAGGCGATCTGCATGGCCGACGCGCATCCGCCGACGGTCATCACCTCCGACGTCCGCATCAAGGGCGGGCGCGGGCCGCATGCGGTCGAGGCGATCAGGGCAGCGCACGGCGCGCTCCCGACGATCTTCATCACCGCGCTCGCGGACGAATGCGAGCCGTGCGATCACGCCGTCGCGATCCTGACCAAGCCATTTTCCTACGACGACCTCGCCACCGCCTTCTCGCTCGCGAAGGAAGCATCCCCCAATCCCTGACGCCCGCGCCGCACGGGGCCGACGCCGCGGCGAGCCGCGGGGGGCAGATTGTTCGTCATCCGGCGTTCCGCCTCGGACGACGGTCGGCGCTGTGATCACGCGCGGGACCGGTCGAGGCGGATGTCGGGGCCATGCGTGTCGACCGCGCCGGCGTCCGCCGCTGCGCCCCACCGCCGGTCGCTCACGCGTTGCCATCATGTCACGGCGTCATCGATCGCGCGTCCGCGGTCGCTCAGCCGAAGACCCCGGCAGCATGTGCCATAAACGTCACACCGGATCGTCTTTTGGTCATATTGCGGGGCTGCAACGCGCGCGATACGCCGTGATGCAAATGTCGCCAGCATGTTCCAGACCCACATCGGTGTCGACGATCTGATGGATCGCGGCGCGCGCCTCCTCATCGTCGATGACGATCCCGACATCCGCGAGCTGACGCGGCAATTCCTCCACGCGCACGGCTACGACGTCGACGCGGTCGAGGACGGCGTCGCGATGCGAAAGGCGCTCGAGCAGGAAAGCTACGCGCTGATCGTCCTCGACGTGATGATGCCGGGCGAGGACGGTCTGTCGATCCTGCGCTCGCTCGACCGCGCGACCGCGCCCGCGATCATCGTCATGTCGGTGATCGGCGAAGAGGTCGACCGGATCGTCGGACTGGAGATGGGCGCCGACGATTATATCGCGAAACCCGCCTCGCCGCGCGAACTGCTCGCGCGCATCCGCTCGGTGCTGCGCCGGCAGGGCGAACGGCCGGCGACGTCCGCCGCCGCCCCCGGTCGCCATTTCCAGCGCTTCGCGGGCTGGCGGCTCGACGCGATCGCGCGGCAGCTGTTCGATCCCGACGACGTCGTCATCAACCTGTCCGACGGCGAATTCCGGTTGCTGATGACCTTTGTCGATCATCCGCGCCGCGTGCTGACGCGCGATTTTCTGCTCGACCATTCGCGCGGGGCCAATGCCGAGCATTTCGACCGCGCGATCGACGTGCAGGTCAGCCGGCTGCGCCGCAAGCTGATGCGCGACGGCGGCAGCAGTGGCGGCGGCAGCGCCGGGGGGCGGGGCGACGAACTGATCCGCACCGTCCGCAACGAAGGCTATATGTTCGCGGCCGATGTCGAGCGCCGCTGAGCGCCGCGTCGGCGGCCGCACGATCGCGTGGCCGATCTTCGCACTGGTGATCGCGTCGGTCGTGGTCGTCGCCGCGACGATCTTCGCCGTGACCTTCAGCGGCCCGCCGCCGCGGCGCACGGGGCAGTCGCTCGCGACGGTGACGCAGGCGCTGCGCACCGGTGAAGCGCCGCGTGCCGCCGGGCGCAATCTCGACGTGTCGATGCGCGACGCCGCCCCGGGGCCGTTCCGCAGCCTGCGCGTCGACCCCGCCGCGCGGCGGGCGCTGGCGACCAGCCTTGGCGTGCGCGCGGACGACATCGTCGCTTATACGCGGCGGCCCTCGCCGCAGGAGATGGGCGCGTTCGGTCCCGATTTCGTGCTCGCGCGGCGCACCCCGTCTGGCTGGCGCGTGGTCGAGACGGCGCGGCCGTGGCTCGCGCCGTGGCACATGAAGACGCTGTTCGCGATGCTGCTCGCGGTGGTCGCGCTCGCGATTCCGGCCTGGATGATCGCGCAGGCGATCTCGCGCCCGGTACGCGCGGTCGCGCGCGCTGCGGAACGCGCACGCGCGGGTGCCGAACTCTCGGAACTCCCGAGCGGCGGCGCGCGCGAGGTGCGCGCGCTGTCGAGCGCGGTCGCCTCGATGCACGCGCGGCTGGCGAAACACGCCGAGGGGCGCACCACGATGCTCGCCGCGATCGCGCACGATCTCGGCACGCCCCTGTCGCGGCTCGCCTTCCGCGTCGAGCAATTGCCCGAGGCCGCGCGTGACCGCGCCGCCGCCGACATCGCCGAGATGCGCGGGCTGATCGCGGCGGCGCTCTCGTTCGCACGCGACGAGGCGGTCGGCGCGCGCGAACGTCTTGATCTCGGCAGCCTCCTCGAAAGCCTCGCCGACGACGTCGACGTCGCCGACGCCGGCGGCGCGGTGACGGTGGCACCGGGACCGCGCGCGATCGTCCGCGGCGACAGCGTCGCGCTGCGCCGCCTGTTCGGCAATCTGGTCGAGAATGCGGTCCGCTACGGGCAGCAGGCGGCGATCGCGTGGCGGATCGATAGCGGGCTGGTCGAGGTCACGATCGACGATCACGGCCCCGGCGTCGACGTGGCGCAGGTCGAGCGGCTGTTCGAGCCGTTCGTACGCGGCGACCCGTCGCGCAACCGCGCGACCGGGGGGACGGGGCTCGGCCTCGCGATCGTACGCTCGATCGCGGCGCGCCACGACGGCGAGGCGCTGCTCGAGAACGGGCCGACCGGTGGCCGCGCGCGCGTGATCCTGCCGCTCGCGGTATGAACGCCGCGGTATGAACGGATGTCGCCGTCGCAACCGTGTCGCTGTGGGTGGTCACGTCCAGTAACATTGCCGCCGCCCGACGACATACGCGCGTGAGCCGCGGTGCCCAGAAGGACATTCGACCTTCCGGGAGACCGCCATGCATCACGACCCCATCACCTCCGGC
This sequence comes from Sphingomonas citricola, assembly GCF_019429535.1. Taxonomy (GTDB): domain Bacteria; phylum Pseudomonadota; class Alphaproteobacteria; order Sphingomonadales; family Sphingomonadaceae; genus Sphingomonas; species Sphingomonas citricola. The sequence goes on from NZ_JAHXZM010000002.1 coordinate 91,095, forward strand.
GATCACGATCACGATGACAGCCACGGCCACGGTCACGGCATGACCGACGACCTGCCGCGGTTGAACCGGCTGCTCGAGCGGCGTCGGGCGCTGCAATGGTTCGTCGGCGCGGGCACCGCCGCGCTGGTCTCGGGCTGCGGCGGAAGCGACGGCGATGCCGCGACGTCGACCGCCACCACCACGACGGCAACCCCGACACCTACGCCGACCGCGACGACGACATCATCCGCCACCGCTGCCTGTATCGCCGACCCGGCCGAAACCGCGGGCCCTTATCCCGGCGACGGCACCAACACCGCCAGTGGCTCGACCTCGAACGTGCTGACGCTCAGCGGGATCGTCCGCTCCGACATCCGCTGGCCGCACTTCCATTTCGAGGTCTTCTCCAGTCTTTCGAATGCCTTGTCGGGGCGTTACGCGGTGCTGACGTCACAGCTCGCCATGTCGGCGGCGGCCTGCACCGCGGTGTACTCGGACACCGCGATCTATCCGTCGAGCAGCACCAATTTCGCGCGCGTCTCGCTATCGTCCGACAATGTCTCCGGCGGCAATACCGCAGCGCAGATCGCGCAACAGACGCCGACCCTCACCGGCACTGCCTCCGCGGGCTACCCAGCCAGCGCCGTTATCGGCATCGCGCGCTGAAGTGCGGCCTATTCCGTGATAGCGCCGTGAGGGTCGCGCTTAGGGCATCGTCCGCCAGCGGCAGATCGCGTCGCGCAATCCGGTACGCGCGATCGTCTTGCGTTGCTCGAAGGCGAGATAGCGTCGCGTGATGCCATTGAATCGCGGCCAGTAGGTCAGCCCGTTCCGGTTCGGGTCGCCGCGCCGAACAAAGTTTGACCAATAGTCCTGCAATCGCGGCGCGCCGGGCGGCGGCGTGTTGAGGATCAGGCCGATCTCGCTGCCGTGCGCTACTGGGCTGCCGGGGCGGGCGTAGTCGAACTGATATTGCCACACTGGCGCCCCCGCCACGGCTACTTGGCGTGCCACCGCGAGCGTAGGGCAGCGAAAGACCAAGTCGGTACCCAATTGCATCGCCGCATCGCCCAAGCGGGAAGCGGATACAGGCCCTCCTTCCAGCCCGTAAGCCTTGGCGACGGCGGCCGCGTTTCGGGGGAACTCGCGCATGATCACTCGCGCGAGATCACGCTCGCGATAATTGCTGAATTCCTGTGCGTTGACACCGATCAGCAGTGGCACCCGCGCGATACGGCCCGCCGCTAGCGCCTCCGCTGGCGTTTCGCGCAGGACGCGACCGTCGACGATCGCCTGCAGCCAGATGAAGCTCGGATCGTCGATGTTCGGGACCGCGACCTGCTCCTGCGCGTCGAGGATCGCGGACACCGGCAGCGCACGGAGAGCTCCCGCGGTTACGGGACTGCGCACGCCGGCGCGCGCGACGATCGCGGCACCCAGGCGTTCGTTCTGCGCCAGCGTCCGCGGCGGGACGCCGAACCCCGGCGTTCCGCTCTGCTCGATCGCACCGGCGAACAGCCCGCGCGCGGCAGGCGAGAGCATCTGCAATCCGACGTCTTGCGCGCCGGCAGACTCGCCCGCGAGTGTCACCCGCGCCGGGTCGCCGCCGAACCGCGCGATATTGTCGCGGACCCAGCGCAGCGCCGCCTGCTGGTCCATCAGCGCGTAATTGCCCGATCGCCCGCGTTGCTCGGCGCTGAGCGCAGGGTGCGACAGGAAACCCAGCGCACCGAGCCGATACTGGATGCTGACCAGCACGATTCCGCGGTCGGTGATGCGCGATTCAACGGTGCCGCCGCCCGCGCCGCCGCGGTTACCGCCACCGTGTATCCACACCATCACCGGCAGCTGCGCTCGCGCGTCGAGCCGAGGCGAGCGGACATCAAGGAATAGGCAATCCTCGCTCGACGACCGCGCGGCGCGGCTGTTCCACGCGCCATAAATCGGCTGCGCGCAGGCGGCGTGCTCGGCGACCGCCGCCGCGGGTGTCCGCCACGCGCGTGGCGCAACCGGGGGGCGCCAGCGCAGCGCGCCGACCGGCGGGGCTGCGTAGCGAATGCCGCGGAAAACACCGCCGCCGTGCGGCAATGCCTCGCCGCGCACCGGTCCATATTGGGTTGTGACCACCGGCGTCGTGGCGAGCGCCAGCACGAGCGCGATCACCGCGCCAGGCCGCGCGGCACCGGTCGCGACAGCGCCGCGCGGATCGCCCGCTCGGCTACCGGCGCCATCACCGCATAGCCCGCCTCGTTGGGGTGGACACCGTCATAGGTCAGCGCGCTGCTCAACGCCTCGCCATCGTGCAACGCCCCCCAATAATCGGCGTAGGTCGCGCCGCTGCGCGCGGCATAGTCCCTCAACCATGCATTCATCGCCGCGATCTTCGGCGCAGTGCTGAGCCCGGGACGCCAGGGGAAGTTCGCGGCGGGCGGGATCGACGCGAGGATCACGCGGATGCCGTTGGCGCTCGCCAGTTCGGTCATGGTCATGATGTTGGCCTTCGTCTGGTCGAGCGTCATCGGGCCGGTGTTGCCCGCGATGTCGTTGGTGCCGCCCATGATCTGCACGGCGGCGGGTGCCAGATCGATCACGTCCTGCCGAAAGCGCAAGAGCATCTGCGGCGTGGTCTGGCCGCCGATGCCGCGATCGATCCGCCCTTCGACGAAGAAGCAGGGTGCCTTGTCGATCCAGCCCTGCGTGATCGAATCGCCGATAAAGACGATGCGCGGCGCGCGCGTGGGGCGGAGCGCGGCATTCGCGGCCTGATACCGCGTCAGCCATGCCCAGTCGCGGTGCAGCCGCTCCTCCGCCTCGCGCTCGCCGCGGGCCTGCGGGGTTTCCGCGGCCGGCACGGCGCGCGGGGGCGCGGGCGGGGGCGGCGTCTGCGCGGCGGGGACTGCCGCGATCGAGGCGAGCAGCAGGGTTGCGAACAACGACATGGCGATCCTCCCGATGGGCTTGTTGATCGCCCGTCGCCACATAGGACGCGAATGGTGCAATTTGAAAGCTCAATTAGAGGCGGCCTGCATTGAGCGCCTGCAGTCGAGTGACGGTGGTGCGGGTAAGCCTCGCAACAAACCAGTTGACAGCCAATCCGCCTAATAGATAAATCAATTCGTCTAATTAAAAACGAACAATCGTACAGGGGAGGACTGACTGGTGATGATCACTGCCTCGCGTCGTGCCATGCTCACGGCCGTATCGCCGCTCGCGCTCGTGATGATGAGCGGCGCCGCGCACGCGCAAGCCGCCGGAAACGCCGGGCCGGAGGCGACCACCACCTCGGCCGATCCCGTCGCGGCACCGACCCAGGCCGACAATGCGGGCGACGACATTGTCGTGACCGGCATCCGCGCGTCGCAGGCGCGCGCGATCGAGGTGAAGCGTAACGCCGACAGCGTCGTCGAGGCGATCAGCGCGCAGGACATCGGCAAGCTGCCCGACGTCACCATCTCTGATTCGCTCCAGCGCATCCCCGGCGTCCAGATTCGCCGCGAGGCGGGCGAGGGCGGCGCGATCAACATTCGCGGCCTGCCGCAGGTGACGACGCTGTTGAACGGCGAGCAGTTCCTGGGCGCCAATTCGGTCACCACGGTGCAGCCGAATTTTACCGACATTCCGTCGCAGCTCTTCTCGGGTGCGACCGTGTTCAAGTCGCCGACCGCGTCGCTGCAACAGGCCGGGCTGTCGGGCACCGTCGACCTGCTGACCCGCCGCCCGTTCGACCTGAAGAGCGGATTGACCGTCGCTGCCGCGGCCGAGGGTCAGTACGGCGACAAGACGAAGAAGTGGAATCCGTCGGCCAACGGGCTCGTCTCGTACAATTCGGGTCGCTTCGGGATCCTCGCGTCGGCTTCCTACGCCAACCTCGATCTGTCGAACAGCTTCCGTGGCATCCAAGACTTTGGCATCGGGCTGCGCAGCGAGGCGGGCAGCGCGACCAATCCGGGCGATTTCGCGGTCGGCAACAACGGCGTCAGCCGCGGGCAACCGGTGCGCAACGCGGCGGGCGTCATCACCGGCTATGACGTCAACGGCGACGGCGATGCGAACGACATCTTCCTCGCGCCGCAGGCGCATACCGCGTGGAACCGCATCACCAGCCGCGACCGGTTCGGCGCCAATGCATCGATGCAGTTCGAGATCAACGACGCGCTGCGCCTGACCGCCGACGGTTTCTACACCCGCCAGACGCAATATGACCGCACCGCCGGGTTCCAGCTGCAATCGGTCGACTGGCAGTCGTCGCCGTATCTGCCGACCTCGACGCGCGACACCGGCGCGATCGTGAACGGCTATCACCTGAACACCATTCAGACCTACGCCTACGATCTGCCGAACTTCGACAGCTATTCGGAGACGTTCCGCACCAAGAGCGAGTCGCAGAACTACAACCTGCAACTCGATTGGAAGCCAAGCGACACGTTCAAGGCGACCGTGCGCGGCATCTACGGCAAGGCCTCGCGCGAGCGCGACCAGTCGTACACGCAGTTCAGCCTGACCAACGGCGCGCAATGGGCCTATAACGGCGTCGGCAATTATCCCGCCTCGCTCGGCGGCGACGTGCGCTTCAACCCGACCGGCTACGCGATCTACAGCCAGAAGGCGACGGTCGATTATTCGAGCGGCGCGCCGGTGTTCGGTTTCTCGCCCGCGTTCCTGGCGCAGGCGAGCGACGCGTCGCGGTACGGGCTGAAGACGATCTCGTCGGAGGGCAACCAGTATCAGAAGGGTGACCTCTGGGCGCTGCGCGGCGATGCCGAATGGTCGCCCAACGACCAGCTGAACATCAAGTTCGGTGGCCGCTACGGCGAACGCAGCGTCGACCAGTTCACGTTCGAGCGCGTGTCGCCCTTCTATGCCGGCAACCGCGACAATGCGGCGAACCCGGCAGCGGGCTGCCTCGTCAAATGGAAGGCGTTCGACGTCAATCTGAACGACCCCAAATGCTCGGTGCTCGACGCGCAGGGCAACGCCTACACCGCGGGCTATACGCGTCAGGCGAACGACCCCGTCTTCGCCGGACTGGTGAAGCAATTCTCCACCCCCGCGGCGGGCGTGCCCAAGCTGTTCGTCCTCGATCCCAAGGCGATGGACAACAGCGAGGCGTGGCAGAACAAATTCTACCCCGGCAGCATCAACAACGTGAACCCGGCGGACTCGTTCAGCATCAACCTGCAGCAGATTTCCGGCTACGCGCAGGTATCGGGCGAGGGTGAATTGCTCGGTATGCCATATCGCGCCAACGGCGGGTTGCAGGTCGTCAACACGCGCTTCCAGGTGCGCCAGAACCTCGTCGGCGCGCCCCAGCCCTATGGTTTGTCGGGGCTCGATACCGGCGATGTCGTGACCAAGCGCGATTTCACCGACTTCCTGCCGTCGTTCAACGTCGCCTTCGACGTGACGAGCAAGCTGCGCGCGCGCGCCTCGTTCTCGAAAACGATGACGTTGCTCGACTTCCTGCAATGGGGCGGCGGTCTGAACGTCAATTACGCGATCAACACGACGATCCAGCCCAACCGGTTCGAGGCGAGCAGCGCCAATTCGCGCGGCAACCCCAACCTCGATCCGTGGCGCGCGACCAACGTCGAGGCGAGCTTCGAATATTACACCGGCCGCTCGAGCCTCGTCGCGGTGGGCGCGTTCCACATCGCGGTCGACAAGTTCATCACCAACGCGACCGTCATCCGCAACGACATCCCCGACAATGACGGCGTGATCCGGCGCGCGGTGCCGACCACCACCGTCGTGCAGGGCGAGGGCGGCACGCTGAAGGGCCTGGAGGCATCGGCGCGCCAGTCGCTGCGCGATTACGGTGTCAACGGCTTCTTCGGCGGGTTCGGCATCGATGCGAACTACACGCTGTCGCTGGGCGAGACCGGGCGCGTCGATCTGGCGGGGAACAAGGAACCGTTCCAGGACAATTCGAAGCACCAGGTGAACGCCGCGCTCTGGTACGAGCAATACGGCCTGCAGGCGCGCGTCGCGTACAATTACCGCTCGAAGCGGCTGGCCGCCTCCGATTACGGCGGCATCACCGGCCTCGCGCAATATCAGCAGCCGACCAACTATCTCGACGCGTCGATCAGCTACGACATCCTGCCGTATCTGACGCTGTACGGGCAGGCATCGAACCTGACCGCGGAGACCGAGCGTTATTACCTGACGTTCAAGGACGAGGTGTTCAACGAGAACATCTACGAGCGTCGCTTCATCGCGGGCGTACGCGCGCGCTTCTAGTAACCCGATACCCTGTTCCCCCCTGCCTGCCGCCGTGCCCGGTTCGACCGGCACGGCGGCCCTTTACCGCGGGCCCGCCGCTACGCGAGGAAGGGGATGTGAGGAGAGGATGTGATGCGGGATCAGATACGATCGATTGTCATCGTCGGTGGCGGCACCGCGGGGTGGATGGCCGCGACATTCCTCGCGCGCCGGCTCGCGCATCTGCGCATCGTGATCACCGTGGTCGAGAGCTCCGCGATCGGCACCGTCGGCGTTGGTGAGGCGACCGTGCCCGCAATCCGCGACTTCTTCGCCGCGGTCGAACTCGGCGAGACCGAGCTGCTGCGCGAGACCGAAGCGACGATCAAATACGGCATCCGCTTCGCCGACTGGAAAACACGCGGGCACGCGTTCTTCCATCCCTTCGGCCTCTACGGCGTGCCCGCGCGCGGCGTTCCCTTTCACCAGATCTGGCTGCGGCAGCGCGCCGCCGGCGACACGACGCCGATCGGCGACTATTGCCTCGCGACGCAGCTCGCCGAGCGTGACCTGTTCCTGCCGCCGAGCGACCGCCCCGCCAACGACCTGGGCGTGTTCAATTTCGCGGTGCATTTCGACGCGTCGAAATTCGCCGCGCTGCTGCGTCGGTTGGCGCTCGCCAACGGGGTCGCGCACCGCGACGCGCGGATCACCCGCGTCGCGCTCGATCCCGAGAACGGCCACGTCGCGGGTGTCGACCTCGACACCGGCGAGCAGGTGACGGGCGATCTGTGGATCGACTGCTCGGGCTTTCGCAGCCTGCTGCTCGGCGAAGCGATGGGGGTGGAATATCGCGACTGGCGCCACTGGCTGCCGTGCGACCGCGCGGTCGCGGTGCCGTGCGCGAGTGACGCGATGCATCGCCCGATGACGACCGCGACCGCGATGGAGGCGGGCTGGCGCTGGCACATCCCGCTGCGTCACCGCGTCGGCAACGGTTACGTCTATTGCTCCGACTTCATCGACGATGCGGCGGCGGAGGACGCGCTGCTCGGCGCGCTCGAGGGCGCGCCGATCGCGGCGCCCAACCGCATCCGCTTCACCCCCGGCCACCGCGACCGGTTCTGGGAGCGCAACGTCGTCGGGCTGGGGTTGTCGTCGGGCTTTCTAGAACCGCTCGAGTCGACCAGCATCACGCTCATCCAGTCGGGGCTCGAACGGTTGCTGCCGCTCTTTCCCGATCGCGGCTTCGATCCCAGGCTGGCGGCGGTGTACAACCGGCAGTCGATGCTCGAGTTTGAGCGGATCCGCGATTTCCTGATGCTTCACTACCGCGGCAACGCGCGCCACGGCGAGCCGTTCTGGGACCATGTCCGCGCGATCGAGCCGACCGCGGGGCTGCAGCTGAAGCTCGACGCGTGGCGGTCGGCGGGCGAGTTCGTGCGCAACGAATGGGACACGTTCCAGGACGCGAGCTGGCTGAGCATGTACGCCGGTTTCGACGACTTGCCCGCGCGCCATTCCCCGCTCGCCGACCAGTTCGACGCGGCGGGCCTTAGCGACAGCCTGGCACGGATGCGCGACGCGATTGCGGGGACGCTGCGCCACGCCGAGCCGCACGGTCGTTTCCTATCGCGGGTGGTGGGCGAGTGCGCATGACCGTCCCCCTCAAATCTGCCAGTGGTGATAACGCAAGACGTTTGATTTATTGGCGGCGGACCCTAGGATCGCGATCAGATGTCCTCTGATCCCTTCACCGCCCGCACGCAGCCCCGATTGGTCGGCGCCAACATCGAACATGCCGGGCTGCACAACCAGCGTGTCGTGCTCCACGCGATCCGGGTCGCGGGCACCGCGACGCGTGCCGAGATCGCGGACGTGACCGGGCTCACCCCGGCGACGATCTCGAACATCACCAACCGCCTGCTCGACGAAGGGCTGCTCGAACGCGCGGGCCAACGCCGTGGCGGGCGCGGACAGCCGGCGACGCGGCTGGTGGTCAACCCCGCCGGCGCGTTCGCGATCGGCGTCAACATCGACCGCGATCACCTGACGCTGGTCGCGGTCGATTTCGACGGCGCGATGCGCGCGCGGATCAGTTGCGAACGCGCCTTTGCGACGCCGGCGCAGGTGCAGGAATTCTATCGCAGCAACGTCCACGACCTGTTGCAGCAGGGCGGGGTCACCGTGTCGTCGCTGACCGGGATCGGCGTCGCGCTGCCCGACGATCTGGGGCGCATCGATCTGCCGGGGCGGCCGAGCGATTACGACCAATGGTCGACCGTCGATGTCGCGAGCCTGTTCGTCGAACCGTTCGCGCTGCCCGTCCTGGTCGAGAACGACGCCGCCGCAGCCGCGATCGGCGAGATGCAGTTCGGGCTCGGGCAGCATTATTCGAGCTTTTTCTACCTGCTGATCGCGTTCGGGCTGGGCGGCGGCGTGGTCGTGAACTCGCTCTACAATCGCGGGGCCGACGGGCGCAGCGGCGAGATCGGTTTCATGCTGGTCGACGACCGCGACGGCCAGCGCGTGCAGTTGCAGAGCATCGTCTCGCTCGCGGGGTTCGCGCGCGCGCTGGCGGAGGCCGGGCTCGAGCCCGCGAGCATCCGCGACCTCGACCTGCGCGATCCGCGCGTCGCGCAGGTCGCGCACGACTGGGTCGCGCGCGCCGCGCAGGCGCTGGTCCAGCCGATGATCGCGGTCAGTTGCCTGCTCAATCCCGGCGCGGTGCTGATCGGCGGGCGGCTGCCCTTCGCGCTCGTCGAGCAACTGGCGCAGCGCACCAACGTGCTGATGCGGCGGGTCGGCGCGCACGCGCCGGTGCTCGCCCCGATCAAGGCCGCGGCGATGGCGGAAGATTCGCCCGCGATCGGCGCCGCTCTGCTCAGTTTCGGGCATCTGATGCTCCCCGCCGACAGCATCGCGGGCGGCACGCGTGCCGACGCCGCGGCATGACCACGCACGCGCCGACACCGGCATGAGGAAAGACTGACGCCATGCGCGACGAGAAAACGCAACGCATCGCCGGGGTCGAGCTGGGCGGCACCAAATGCATCGTCGTCCTGTCGGACGCGTCGGGCGCGATCCTCGAGCAGCACGCGGTCGCGACGCAGGCGCCAGGCGAGACGCTGGACGCGATCACCGCGCATCTGGCGCGGTGGTGGAACGCGGGCGGGTTCGACGCGCTCGGCATCGCCTCGTTCGGGCCGCTCGACCTCGATCCGCGCTCACCGGGCTACGGTACGATCACGACCACGGCGAAGCCCGGCTGGCGCGATGCACCGGTGCTGGCGACGCTGACCGAGCGGTTCGACGTGCCCGTCGCGTTCGACACCGACGTCAACGGCGCGGCGCTGGCGGAAGGGCGCTGGGGCGCGGCGCAGGGGTTGCGCGACTACGCTTATGTCACGGTCGGCACGGGCGTCGGGGTCGGATTGATCGTCAACGGCGCGCCGACCCGCGGGATCGGGCATTGCGAGGCGGGGCACATGCGCGTTGCGCGGCTGCCGCACGACGACTGGGCGGGCGCGTGTCCGTATCACGGCGCGTGCGTCGAGGGGCTCGCCGCTGGCCCGGCGATCGCGGCGCGCGTCGGTGCGCCTGCCGAAACACTGCCGCGCGACCATGCGGTGTGGGAGAGCGTGGTCGAGGCAGTGGCGCATATGCTGCAGGCGCTCGCCGCCGCAACCGGCCCGCGCCGGTTCCTCGTCGGCGGCGGGGTGCTGGGCGCGCGGCCCGATCTGACCGCGCGGATCGACGCGCGCGTGCGGGCGCTGGTCGGCGATTATCTCGCCCTGCCGCCGGCGAGCGCGACCGCGCCGTACGTGTCGGCGCCGGGGCTGGGTGCGGCGGCGGGGCCGCTCGGCCCGATCGCGCTCGCCTTGTCGGTGGTGCCCGCCGCGACCGCCAACCCGGTACAACCCGTCACCGCCTGCCACTGAACGACACGCTCGCCCGCGCCGACGAGCGCGGCGACCAAAGGGAGAGAGACAGATGAACGCGTCAAGCAAGATCGCGTCGATGCTGCTGGCGGGCGTCGCGCTCGCCGCATTGCCGGCGACCGGCCAGACCCCCGGCAACAGCGGTCCGTACAACGCGCACGTGCTGACGGGGGGCATCGGGATCGAGCGTCCGCTCGAGCAGGCCGATGCGCTGATCGCGGGCGGCGCGCCCTATACGCTCATGACATGGGTGCGCGTCGATGCGCGCGACGCGGGCGAGGTCGTATTGGTGCAGGTCGGACGCGATGCCGCGCGCCGCGCGCTGGTGCTGGCGGGCGGGCGCCTGGCCTTGCGCGACGGCGCGACGCTGCTGCGCGGTGCGGCGGTGGGGCAGGGCTGGCACCATCTCGCGGCATCGTCGGACGGCGCGCGCGTCACATTGTTCCTCGACGGGCAGGTGGTCGGCGGCGGGCGCGCGGCGGCAACCGCGGTCGCCCCGGTGATCGCGGTCGCGCCGGCAATCCCCGGCGCGCCGCATTTCGGCGGGGATCTGGTCGACGCGCGCGTCGAGGCGGGGGCGCTCCATAGCGCCGCAATCGGCGCGATCGTTCGCGCGCGACCCGATTTCGCATTGGTGCAGATGACCGAGGTCGGCGTCGGCTGGCCGTTCCAGAAACAGGCCAACATCGGACTGACGACACAGCAGGACGCGTGGACGCTGCCGCAGTCGCGCGACAGCGCCTATACCGCCCCCGTCGCGAAGCCGGTGTCGAGCGCGCCTGTGATGCAGCCGACCGTGCCGGGGCACTGGCAGGTCAACGGCTGGACGCTGGCGGCGGCGCCCGACGTGGCGGGCGACGGCGCGACGCTGTCGCGCGCGGGTGCCCCCAAGGGCACGTGGCGCGCAGCGACCGTGCCGGGCACGGTGCTGCAGACGTTGGTCGACCGCGGCGTCTATCCCGACCCGTATTACGGGCTCAACAACCTCAAGATCCCCGAGACCCTCGCGCGGCAGGATTACTGGTACCGCACCAGCTTCACCGTGCCCGCGCAAGCCGCGGGGAAGCGGCTGACGCTGGTGTTCGGCGGGATCAATTACGCCGCGGAAATCTGGGCCAACGGGACGCGGCTGGGCGAGACGCACGGCGCATTCGTGCGCGGGCAATTCGCCTACACCCCGGTCGCGGGCGAGAACGTGATCGCGGTCAGGGTATCGCCGCCGCCGCATCCCGGCATCCCGCACGAACAATCGGTAAAGGCGGGCGTGGGCGAGAACGGCGGACAGCTCGCGATCGACGGGCCGACCTTCGTCGCGACCGAGGGGTGGGACTGGATCCCCGGCATCCGCGACCGCAATACCGGGCTGTGGCGCCCGGTCGAGCTCGTCGCGACCGGCGCGGTCAAAATCGGCGATCCGCACGTCGTCACCGACCTGCCGCTGCCGCGCACCGACAGCGCCGACGTCTACGTGACGGTGCCGATCGACAATGCGGGCGCGGCGGCCGACGTCACCGTGCGCGTCGCGTTCGAAGGCGTGACGGTCGAGAAGCGGGTGGTCGCGCCCGCGGGCCATAGCGAGGTTGCCTTCACCCCGGCCGAGTTCCGGCAGTTGAGTGTGGCCAACCCCAAGCTGTGGTGGCCGAACGGCTACGGCGAGCCGCATTTGTACGACGTGAACTATGAAGTGGCGGGGGCGGACGGCGTGTCGGACACGCGCCGCGACCGGTTCGGCATCCGCGAGGTCAGCTACGACCTGTCGCTGTTCGATGCCGCAGGCGCACTTCGCCGTGTCAACGTGCAGACGACCGACGGCGCGCTCGCGCACACGCCGCTGATCGACGTGCGCCACGCCGCGATCAAGCAGACGCCGACCGGCTGGGCGGAATCGCTCACTCCCGCGGGCGAGCGGTCGCGCGGGGTGACGCCGATCACTGAAACGCTGCCCGAGCCGCATCTGACGATCCGCGTCAACGGCGTGCGGATCGCGGCGCGCGGCGGCAACTGGGGCATGGACGACGCGATGAAGCGCGTCAGCTACGACCGGCTCGCGCCGTATTTCCGCCTCCAGCGCGAGGCGCACATGAACATCATCCGCAACTGGATGGGCAACAACAACGAGGAGGAGTTCTACGATCTCGCCGACGAGAACGGCATGATGATCCTGAACGATTTCTGGCAGTCGACGCAGAACTTCCAGGTCGAGCCCGAGGACGCGTCGCTGTTCCTCGATAACGCGCGCGACACGATCGCGCGCTACCGCAACCACCCCTCGATCATCCTGTGGTTCGGCCGCAACGAAGGCGTGCCCTATCCGACGCTCAACGAAGGGCTGGCGAAGGCGGTGTTCGACCTCGACGGGACACGCTGGTTCACCGGCAGCTCGAACATGGTCAACCTGCAAGGCTCGGGGCCGTACAATTACCGCCCGCCGGTCGGTTACTTCACCGACCTCGCCACCGGTTTCTCGGTCGAGACCGGCACGCCGTCCTTCTCGACCGCGGAATCGATCGCGAGCTACGTGCCCGCGGGCGACCGCTGGCCGCTCGGCGACGTGCTCGCCTACCACGACTGGCATTTCGCCGGGAACGGCGACACGAAGACGTTCATGGCCACGCTCGACCGCATGTACGGCGCTGGCACCAGCTTCGCCGATTTCGAGCGCAAGGCGCAGATGATGAACCTCGAAACGCACAAGGCGATGTACGAGGGCTATCAGGGGCATCTGTGGACCAAGAATTCGGGCCGGCTATTGTGGATGACGCATCCGGCGTGGCCGTCGAACGCGTGGCAGATCTATTCGTGGGATTACGACACCCACGCCGCTTACTACGGCGCGAAAAAGGCGGTCGAGCCGCTCCACGTCCAGCTCAACCTGCCCGGTAACGAGCTGGTGGTGCTGAACACCACGCGTGACGACGCGCGCGGCCTCATCGCGCGTGTGCGCGTCGTCGGGCTCGACAACCGCGCGCTCTATTCGCACGACACGAAACTGGACGCGCTCGCCAATCGCGCGACCGCGCTCGACGCGGTGCCGCTAGCCGGTCTGTTCGCGGCGAACCCGATGCTGCTGGTCAAGCTGTCGCTGCTAGGCCGCGACGGCCGATCGGTGTCGGAGAATTTCTACTGGCGCGGGCGCGACGAGGGCGCGTACCGCGCGCTCAACACGATCGCGCCCGTCGCGCTCACCGCGAGCGCGGGGGCGGTGACGACGAGCGGCAGCGATCACGTCGTCGAGGTGACGCTCGCGAACGACAGCGCGGTGCCCGCGCTCAACGCCAAGCTGACGTTGGTGGACGAGGCGGGCAAGCGTATCCTGCCCGCGTTCTACGACGACAATTACGTGTCGATGTTGCCGGGCGAGCGCCGCGTGATCGCGATCCGTTATCCCGCCAGTATCTCCGCCAGCCCGCGCGTCACGCTGTCGGGGTGGAACGTCACCGCAGCGACGGTGGCGACGCGATGAGCGCGCCAGGCGTGATCGAACCCTCCGACGACGCCGAAGGCGACGCGCGCGTCACGCCGGCGATCGTGCTCAGCGCCCTCGGTGCGGCGCTCGGCGGATTGCTGTTCGGGTTCGATACCGCGGTGATCTCGGGCACGACCGTCGCGTTGCAGGCGCATTTCGCGCTGAGCGATGCGGCACTGGGTTTCACTGTGGCGGCGGCGCTGATCGGCACCGTGATCGGATCGCTCGTCGCCGGGGCGCCCGCCGATCGCTACGGGCGCAGGCCGATGCTGCTGGTGATCGCGATCGCTTATGTCGTCTCGTCGATCGGCGCGGGGCTCGCCGGCGGCTGGACCGCGCTGCTGCTGTTCCGGTTCCTCGGCGGGCTCGCGATCGGGGCGGCGTCGGTCGTGACCCCGGTCTATATCGCGGAGGTGTCGCCCGCGCGGTTCCGCGGGCGGCTGGTCGCGCTCAACCAGCTCAACATCGTGCTCGGCATCCTGCTGGCGTTCCTGTCGAATTATCTGGTGGCGCAGGTCGCGCCGCCGGCGGTGGCGTGGCGATGGATGCTCGGCATTGTCGCGGTACCCTCGGCCGTGTTCCTGCTCGTCACGCTGCTGCTGCCCGACAGTCCGCGCTGGTATGCCGCGAGGGGCCGCGACGCTGAAGCGCTCGCGGTCCTGCGCCGGCTCGGTTTCGGCGACGCGGCGGGGTCTCTCGCGCAGATGCGCGCCGCGCAAGCTGGCGTGGGCGCGGACACGATGCGGGATAGGCCGCGCTTGTTCGATCGCAGATACTCGGTGCCGGTCTCCTGCGCGATCGCGATCGCGATGTTCAACCAGCTCTCGGGCATCAACGCGCTGCTTTATTATGCGCCGCGCATCTTCGCGCTGGGCGGTGCGGGTGCGGACAGCGCCCTGCTGCAGTCGATCGCGGTCGGGGGCACGAACCTCGTCTTCACGCTGCTCGCGCTTTCGCTGATCGACCGGTTCGGCCGCCGGCCATTGCTGTTCGTCGGCTCGATCGTCTGCGCCGCCGCGCTGATCCTCGTCGGGATCCAGCTCGAGCAGGTGCGCCCCGACGGTACGCTGATCCTCGTCGGGCTGCTCGGTTTCATCGCCGCCTTCGCGGTCAGCCAGGGCGCGGTGATCTGGGTCTTCATCGCCGAGATTTTCCCGAGCGAGATCCGCGGCAAGGGACAGGCGCTCGGCTCGACCACGCACTGGGTGATGGCGGCGGCGATCACCTGGACCTTCCCGGTCGTCGCGACCGCGCTCGGCGGCTGGGTGTTCTTCGCCTTCGCGGGCGCGATGCTGCTGCAGTTCCTGTGGGTCGCGCGGTACATGCCCGAGACGAACGGGGTCGCGCTGGAGAACATGCGATACGCGCCCCGTGCGACGACGCGAAACCAGACTGATGCAGATCAAGGTCGGTCGAAGAAGAGAGACACAACGGTTTACCCATTGTAGACGAACCCGATAACACGGGGTCCTCTTGTTCATCTTGCATCTGGCGCTGGGTGGCTGCCTCAAGGCGCCCCCGATCGATTTCGGTATCACGGCCGATTCCGGCGGCCATCTCGCATACGTGCTGGCCGCCGCGACGATGCAGGCGACGTTGCCCAGCACCGACCAGGTCGTGATCGTGACGCGGCTTTTCGCCGAGCCACATCTGTCGGATGAACATGCGCTGGCGTCGCAGGTGATTGCGGACGGCGTGACGATCGCGCGGCTGGCGACGACCAACCCTGGCTATCTCGAAAAGGAAGCGCTGGCGGACGAGCTGCCGTCGTTCATGGCTGCGTTTCGCGACTATCTTCGTGCCTTGCCGACCTTGCCCGACGTCATTCACGCGCATTTCGCGGATGCCGCCGCGATCGCGATCGACGCGCGCGCGCAGTTCGGTATCCCGGTCGTCTACACGCCGCACGCGCTCGCGATCGACAAGCGCGCGCAGGGGCTCGACAGCGCGGGGCTGCACGCCCGGATCGAGGCGGAGCGTACCGCCATCGCCGCGGTCGACGCGCTGATCGTGTCGAGCCGCGACGAGGCCGAGCGACAGCTTCCCGCCTACGCGACCTCGCTCGGCGAGCGTGTTCACCTGATCGCGCCGGGCGTACCGCAGCGGGCGGTCGATACCTCGGGGGCGACGCGTTCGACCGCGCTGGCGCAATCGTTCGACCGACCCGATCTGCCGATCATCCTCGCGATCGCGCGGCCCGTCAGGAAGAAGAACCTTGCCGCGCTGATCCGCGCCTATGCCGGCGACGCCGCGTTGCAGCGATCCGCCAATCTGATCATCCTCGCGGGGCAGGACGATGGTCACGCCGGCGCGGAGGAGCACGCGGTGCGCGCCGAATTGCGCACGCTCGCCGACGCGCCCGCGCTGCGCGGTCGCATCGCCTTGCCCGCGCGGCACGACGAGGCCGACGTGTCCGCGCTCTACCGCCGTGCGGCGGCGGGCGGCGTGTTCGTCAACCCCGCGCTCCACGAACCGTTCGGGTTGACCGTGATCGAGGCGGCGGAGGCGGGTGTGCCCGTCGTCGCGACGCGCAACGGCGGCCCGGTCGAAATCGTCGATCGCATCGGTCACGGCATCCTGGTCGATCCGCGCGACGACCGCGCGATCGCCGCGGCGTGCCGGGCGATCATCGACGATGCCGACGCGCACGCGCGCTTCGCCGCCGCCGCGCGCGCCAATGTCGGGCAATATGACTGGCAGCGCTACGCCGCGCGATCGGTCGAGGTCTATCCCCACCTGCGCCGCCGTCCCGCGCTGCTCGCGTGCGATATCGACGGAACGCTGACCGGATGCGTGCGTGGGGCGGCCGCATTCTCGCGCTGGCGCGGCGACAGCGCGCTGCCGTTCGTGGTGGCGACCGGGCGATCGTTCGACGACGCGCGCCGCGTGCTCGCCGACTGGGATTTGCCCGAGCCCGACGCCTTCATCACCGATGTCGGCACGCGGATCATGCTGGCCGGGGCGGACGGCACGTGGGCGCCGTGCTCGCGCTACGCCGCGACGCTCGATGACGGATGGGACCTGCGAGCGATCCGTGCCGCGCTAGTGCCGCTCGCGCTTCGACCGCAAGGGGCGGAGACCGCGAGTGCGCACAAGCTCAGCTTCTTCGGCACGGCGGGGGATGCGGCGGCGATCCGCGACGCGCTGGAGGCCGCGGATTGCGCGGCGCGCGTCGTCTTCTCGCACGGGACGCTGATCGACGTGCTGCCGGTGAACGCGGGCAAGGCAGCGGCGATCGCTGCCTACGCCGACCGGATCGGCCTGACGCTCGCCGATTGCGTTACCGCGGGCGACAGCGGCAACGACGAGGATATGCTGGACGCGAGCGGCAGCGCGATCGTCGTGGGGAATGCGAGCGACGAACTCGCCGGGCTCGCCGCGCGCCCGGGCCTCCACCGCGCGCGCGCGCATCATGCCGCGGGGGTGATGGAGGGGCTGGCGCGGCTCGGGCTCGCGCCGCAGACGGAGGAAGTGGCCGCGTGAAGCGTCCATTCGGCTATTTCGTTCATCACCAGGGGCGCGGCCATGCCGAGCGGTGCGCCGCGATCGCGGGCGCGCTGCCACCCGATCGCCCGCTGACGATCTTCTGCGCCGCCGACGACATCTTTCCTGCGATGCCCGCCACGGTGTCGATCAAGCGCATCCCGTCGCTGTTCGAGCCGACCGGGCAGGAGGCCGCGACCGCCGATTGGGTGCCGACCCCATCAACGCTCCACTGCGCGCCGCTCGGCTGGCCCGGCATCCGCCAGGCGATGGCGGCCATGGCGAACTGGTTCGCAGACGCCGACCCCGCGTTGATGATCTGCGACGTGTCGGCCGAGGTCGCGCAGCTCGCACGCATCTGCAGCGTGCCGCACGTGAAGGTGTTGCAGCACGGCGACCGCAGCGACGCCGGCCACCGCGCGGCCTATGACGGCGCGGCGGGGATCCTCGCCCCGTTCCACGCCGATCTGGCGCAGCCCGAATGGGATGACGCGATGCGCGCGCGGACGTGTTTCGCGGGCGGGCTGGGCGTCGACACGCGCGTGCCCGATCGCGCCGCGGCACGCGCGCGGATCGGCGTCGGCGCGGAGGAGGAACTGATCCTCGTGATGGCGGGGGGCGGGGGAGCGGGCTTCGCGCAGGCGCCGCTCGGCGTCGGCGCCCGCACGCGGCCGTCGGCGCGCTGGATCACGATCGGCCCGGTGGTACGCGACTGGCACGCGACCGAGCCTGCCAACATCGAACATCGCGGCTGGGTCGACGATGCCGCCGATTACGTCGCGGCCGCCGATCTGGTCATCGCATCGGTCGGCAACACGACGTGCCAGCAGATCATGGCGGCGGCGCGGCCGTGGCTCGCGGTGCCCGAATGGCGCTATTTCGACGAACAGCACCGCAAGGCGGAGGCGCTGGCCGCCGCGGGCGTCGCCTGCGTCCGCCCGCATCTGCCGTCCTCGGCGGACGCGTGGGCGCAGGCGCTCGACGACACGCGCGGGTCGCACGATCCCGACCGGCAGCGCGCGATGATCGCGGTGGATCCGGCGGCCGATACCGCGCGTTGGCTGGAGGGTCTCGCGGATCGTTTATGGTCCGTACCGAGCACCACCGAACCCGTGTCCCCGATCCCCTCGCCCGCATCCGCCTGACTGGAGCCCGTTGATGTCCGTTTCCGTCGTCACGCTGGCCGGTGGCCGGCCCGATCACCTTCGCAACCTCGTCACCGGGCTGTCGCGGCAGACGCAATTGCCCGCCGAATTGATCGTCGCGGTGATGCAGGATGCGGAATACGACCTGCCCGACGCGCCGTTTCCGGTGACGCAATTGCTGGTCGAGGGCGGTGACCTTCCGCTGGCGCAGGCGCGCAACGCCGCGGCGCAGGCGGCGCGCGGCGACGTGCTGGTCTTCCTCGACATGGATTGTATCCCGACGCCCACGTTGGTCGCGGATTACGCGCGCCACCTGGACGCGCTCGACGGTCTCTTGATGGGGGAAGTCATGTACCTGCCCGGCGGCGCGACCGCGGGTGATTGGACGAGCGAGGATTTCACCGCGATCGCGGTGCGCCATTCCGACCGCCGCGGGCCGCCCGCCGACGGCGTCGAGATCTGCACCGATTACCGGTGCTTCTGGTCGCTCAACTTCGCAATGCGCCGCGATACGTTCTTCCGCGTCGGCGGCTTTCACGAGGGTTACCGCGGCTACGGCGGTGAGGATACCGACTTCGGCAAGGTACTCGACACCGCGGGCATTCCGATCGCGTGGATTAGGGGCGGGCTGGCACACCACCAATATCACCCGCATCACATGCCGCCGGTCCATCACCTCGACAGCGTGGTGCGCAACGCCGAATTGTTCGAGCGGCGCTGGGGCTATCGCACGATGGGGCATTGGCTCCACGCGTTCCGCCTGATGGGGTTGATCGATGACAGCGCGGGGCGGCCGATCCGCATCCTGCGTCGCCCCGACGCCGACGACCTCGCGCTGACCGGGCAGCAGAGCCACCAGCCTTATGCCAACACCACCACCGTGATCCGCATCTTGGAGGCGCGCGCCGCATCGCAGGACGCCGCCCCGACGCCCGCGGAAACGATCGCCGCGTGACGGTCGCGGCATGAGGATCGCGCTGCTCGCGCACGTCCGGCAACCGATCGCCGAGCCGTTCATGGGCGGGATGGAATCGCACAGCTGGCATCTGGCGGACGGGCTGGTGCGGCGCGGGCACGACGTCGTGCTGTTCGCCTCGGGTGACAGCGACCCCCGTTTCGCGATCGATCCGGTGCTCGATCAGCATTACGAGCGCACGTTTCCCTGGGCCGAGCACAAGGGATCGGCGCCGCTGATCGCGCACGTCGATGCAGGCTATGCCGCGGCGTGCGACCGGATCGCGCAGGGCGGGTTCGACGTCGTTCACAACAACAGTCTGCACCGCTTCCCGCTCGAGCCCGCGCGAACCGCGAACGTGCCGACGGTCACCTCGCTCCATGTGCCGCCGTACGACGCACTACACTGGTTCGTTAAAGCGAGCCCGGCGCCCACCCACCGGCTGACGGTCACCTCCGCCGAGCAGATGCGGGCGTGGTTCCCCGGCGGCGCCCCGCCGGAGGCGCGCGTGCTCCACAACGGCATCGATCCGGCTGCCTGGCCCTTTCACGCGGCAGGCGAGGGCGCGGTCTGGTGCGGTCGCGTCACGCCCAACAAGGGGACGCATCTGGCGGCGCAGGCCGCGCGCGCCGCGGGTGTGCCGCTCACGATCTACGGTATGATCGAGGATCCCGATTACTGGGAACAGTTGGTGGTGCCGCATCTGGACGCGACGGTCCGCTACGGCGGACACCTGCGCGGGGCCGAACTCGCCGCGGCGATCGGGCGGGCAGCGGTGTTCCTCTTCACGCCGTGCTGGGACGAACCGTTCGGCCTCGTCGCGATCGAGGCGATGGCGTGCGGCCTGCCGGTTGCGGCAATCGACCGCGGTGCCGCGCGCGAGGTGATCGGCGAGGCGGGCTGTTTCGCGGCCCCTGACGACGTTCCCGCGCTCGCCGCCGCGATCCGGCAGGCAGTCTCGATCCCGCGCCGGATTCCGCGCGAGCGGGTCGAGCGACTGTTCTCGCGCGATCGCTGGCTCGATCGCTGCGAGGATTTGTACGCCGAGGTCATCGCCGCGCGTACCGCGCGCGCCGCGTGACGGCATCCGCGATGGACGTCATCGCGCCGCAGCAGCGCGCGCTCGAGGCATTGTACCGCACCCATGTCGGACCGGGCGACCGCTACGCGTTGCTCGATTTCCCCGATCACGCCAACGTCGGTGACAGCGCGATCTGGCTGGGCGAGGTGACGCTGCTGCGTCGCATCACCGGCCGCGATCCCGATCACGTCGCGACGTGGGACGGTTTCGACATGGAGGCGTTTCGCGCCGACAGCCCCGAGGGCGTCGTCTTCCTGCACGGTGGCGGCAATCTCGGCGATATCTGGCCGCACCATCAGCGGTTCCGCGACCGTATCGTGCGCGATCTGCGTGATCGCCGCGTCGTGCAACTGCCGCAATCGATCCACTTCCGCGACGCAGCAGGGATAGCCGCGTTCGGCGACACGCTGGCGCGCCATCCCGACTTCCACCTGTGTGTCCGCGACGAACCGAGCCTGTTGCTCGCGCAGGCGCACTGGTCGTGCCCCGTCACGCTCGCGCCCGACAGCGCCTTCGCGCTCGGACCGCAGCCGCGCGGGACGGCGGACTTCGACGTGTTGATGCTGCTGCGCACCGATCAGGAGGGGGTGCCGCACGAAGCGACGGTGCGCGCCGACGCCGGCGACGCGGCGATCGTCGACTGGCTGGTCGACGACGATCTGCCGACGCGTGCGGCGGGGGAGAGCCTGGCGAGCCATTACCAGCGGCTGGCCGACGCGCGCGTCGCGCGCGGGCTGACGCTCCTGTCGCGCGGTCGGCGGATCGTGACCGACCGGCTCCACGCGCACATCCTCGCGGTCCTGCTCGGGATACCGCACCGCGCGCTCGACAACGAATACGGCAAATTGTCCGCCTATATCGCGGCGTGGACCGCGGCCTCGCCGCTGCTGGAGCCGGCCGCGCCGCGATGATCGACGTCAGCCTGATCATCTGCACGCGCGACCGCGGTGCGTCGCTCGCGCGGACGCTCGCCTCGATCACTCATGCAGTCGGACAGGCGTGCCGGATCGAAGTGGTCGTGGTCGACAACGGCTCGCGCGACGACACCCCCGCGCGTCTCGCATCGTGGTCCGCGCAGCAGGCGTTCCCCGTCATCCTGGTCGACGAACCGCGCGCCGGGCTGGCGCGCGCGCGCAACGCCGGTCTGGCGTGCGCGTCGGGGCGGATCGTCGCGATGACCGATGACGATTGCGTCCTCGACCCAGGCTATTTCGCGATGCTGACAGCGTGTTTCGCGCATCTTCCCGGCCCCGTCGTGGTCGGCGGGCGCATCCTGCTCGGCGATCCCGCCGATCTGCCGGTGACGATCAAACTGGAGGATCACGCGATGCGCGCCGATCCCGACGGCTTCCCCGGCGGGTTCGTGATGGGGGCCAATCTGGCGTTCACGCGCGATGTCGTGGACATGGTCGGCGCGTTCGACGACCGTTTCGGCGCGGGCACGCCGTTCCTGGCCGCGGAGGATACCGACTTACTGGTGCGTGCGCTCGACCGCGGCATCGCGGTGCGTTACGATCCCCACTTCGTCGTCCTGCACCACCACGGCCGGCGGACGCGGGCGGAACTGCGCCGGCTGCTCGCGGGCTACGCGTTCGGGGACGGCGCGCTCTACGCGAAGCATTGGCGCAGTCGGCGTAGCAAGCGCGCGTTCGGCATCGACGTTCGCGCCGCCGCAGCGGACGTTCGCGGAAACGAGCAGCCCGGTACGTTGCTCAGGCGGTTCCACCTGTTTCGGCTTCGGCATCTGTGCCGGGGTTTCCTATCGTACCTGTGGCACACCCGTCGTGCGGCGGGGCCGCGGCGCGCGCCCGCCGCCCGGTCAGTCGTGTTCGACAACGCCTAGGACGCGGGCCTCGGTCACCGCCGGACGAGAGGTGCTGTTGCGAGCGCCGCCGCTCAGACCATGTACCCGCGCTTAGTTTGCTCCGCATGCGTCGCCTCGGCCGATAGAATGCCCTCGCGCTTGGCGACGATCAGCGGGACCAGCATCTGCCCCGCGACATTGACCGCGGTGCGCCCCATGTCGAGGATCGGATCGATCGCGAGCAGTAGCCCCGCACCGCTCAGCGGCAGGCCAAGCGTCGAGAGCGTCAGCGTCAGCATGACCGCCGCGCCCGTCAGCCCCGCGGTCGCCGCCGACCCCAGTACCGAGACGAACGCGATCAGCAGATAGTCGCCCAGGTGCAGCGGCACGTTGAAGAATTGCGCGACGAAGATTGCCGATACCGCGGGATAGACCGCGGCGCACCCGTCCATCTTGGTGGTGGAGCCGAGCGGCACCGCGAACGCCGAATAGGAGCGTGGCACGCCCAGCGCGCGCTCGGTCACTTCCTCGGTCACCGGCAAGGTGCCGACCGACGAGCGCGACACGAAGCCGAGCTGGATCGCGGGCCAGGCACGGCGGAAGAACCATGCCGGGCTGATCCCGTGGACGAGCAGCAGCGCCGGGTAGACGACGAGCAGCACGAGCGCGAGGCCGAGATAGACCGCGCCCGCGAACGCGCCGAGCGAGGCGAGCGTGTCCCAGCCGTAGCGGACCACCGCGTCGCCGATCAGCGCCGCCGACCCGATCGGCGTCAGCGCGATGATCCAGCGCAGCAACCGGCGGAAGACTGCGAGTGCGGAGGTGTTGAACGCGAGGAACGCCGCGCCCGCCTCGCCGACGCGGACCGCCGCGGCGCCGATCGCGATCGCTGCGACGATGATCTGCAGCACATTGAAGCCGAGCGTCGTCGTGACCGCGCCGTCCTTGACGCTCGACGATGCCGCGAGCCCCAGCATGTTCGCGGGCACGATCCCGGTGATGAAGTCGAGCCACGACCCGCGCGTGCTCGGCATCACCGCCGCCGCCGCGCTGACGTCGGACCGGATGCCCGGCTGAATCACGAGCCCGAGCGTGATGCCGATCGTCACCGCGATCAGCGAGGTGATCGCGAACCACAGCAACGTCTGCGTCACCAGCCGCGCGGCGTTGTTGAGATCGCGCAGCGCCGCGATCGACCCGACGATCGCGGTGAAGACCAATGCGGGGACGAGCGCCTTCAGCAACTGCACGAAGATCTTGCCGACCGTCTGGAGTGTCACGGCGAGCGCGGTGTCGGCCCCGCCGGTCTCGCGCGCGATCAATCCGAGTGCGAGCCCGGCGGCCATGCCGACAAGGACCTGGATACCGAACGAGGGCAGGCGACGCGACGCGAGACTGGTCATCGTGCCGAGATGGTCCGCGCGCGGGCGCGGACCAAGCAAGCAAATGTGTGGGGCGCCCAAGCCAGGGCAGACCCGGGCAATCGGCTTACCAGTTCAATCCGGCGCGGACGTACAGGAACCGCCCGTTGAACCCGAAGGGCGAGTAATACGGGAAGCCGAGCGTGCCGGTCGAATTGTTCGCGACGCTCGTCGCACGCGGATAGACGTCGAACACGTTGCTGACCCCGAGCCCGATCTGCGCGCCGCGCGTGGCATTGTAGCGCAACTCGAGATCGGTGATCGCGCGGTCGCCGCTGTGGACGTCGCCCGCCGGCGTCGTACCCGGCTGGTTGACGTCGCCGTAATAGGTGACGCGTGCCAGCGCACCGATCTGGTCGAGCGACCAGTCGATCGTACCCGTCACCTTCTGCTGCGGCGTGCCGTCCTCCAGCGTCAGGATACGACTGCGCGCGAACAGCGTCGGCGCGGGGTTGAGCGTCGCGGTCGAGGTCGGGACGCGCGTGACCTTCACGTCGTTGATGTTGCCCGCGACCGTGAAGTCGAACGCGCCCGCGCCCGTCGTGCGCCAGCGGTAATGCGCGACCGCGTCGATCCCCTTGGTGGTGGAGGCGAGCCCGTTGATGAAGAAACGCGCGGCGGACACGCCGGTCCCGGTGCTCGCGAGGATCGCGGCGACCTGCGGGCTGCTCGCGGCGCTAATGTTTTCCGACAATCCGATCTGGTCGCGGATGTGGATGCGATAGGCATCGATCGTCAGGTCGAACCCGCCCGCGCGGATCACGGTGCCGAGCGACAGGTTGGTCGACTTCTCCGCTTGGAGCGGCAAGCCGCCGAGCGCGCGTCCCACCGGATCGACCGAGGGCAATGTGCCGGTCAGCACGGGAACGCCGTTGGTAACGACCGAGGCGACCTGCGTGAAATATTGCTGCTGCAGCGACGGCGCGCGGAAGCCCGTCGACGCGGTACCGCGCAGCGCGAACCAGTCGGCGAAGTCGTATCGGGCGGATAGCTTGCCGTTCACCGTACTGCCGAAATCGGAATAATCCTCCGCGCGGCCCGCGATGCCGAGCAACAGCTTGTCGGTCATCTGCGCCTCGACATCGGCGTAGACGCTGCCGCTGCGCCGGTTGCGCTTGAGCGCATTGCGCGGTGCGAAACCGCCGAAGCCCTGCGCGCCCGGTGCCGACCCGGCGACCGCGTCGGTCGTACCCGTCGGATAGCCGTAGGACGCCTGCTCGCCGGGGCTGATCTTATACCCCTCGCGCCGTCCCTCGATCCCGAAGGCGAGGTTGAGCGACTGAAACACGTCGAACTTGCGCGTCACGTCGAGCCCCGCGACATATTGATCGTAGGCGACCGATCCGTCGTCGAAATTGCGCGGGCTGGCCGAGCCAAAAGCGTAGTTGGTCGAGTTGAGCGTGCGGAAGTCGACCGTGTTGCGCCCATAGCTGACCGACAAGTCCAAATCGAACCCGCCGAACGTGCCGCGCAGGCCCAACGCCGAATTGATGTCCTTGGTCTTGGTATTGATCAGCGGCAGGAAGCCGTCGGGATAGCCTGCCAGTGCCAGCCGCTGACGGGTCAGCGTGTTGGCGGCGCTGTTCGCGGCCGGGTTGATCCGCGGGAATGCCGCGCTGCGCGTATCGCGGTCCTGGTAGCCGCCGAATGCGTAGAAGCTGAGATTGTCGGTGAGCGAGGTGCCCGCGTTGACGAACCCGGTGTACTGCTCGACCGCCGGGTCGCCGTAGCGACCGGTGACGCGCGCGGGTGACACGCGGGTGTCGAGGTCGGCGCGGTTGGTCGGGCGGCGGTTGGTGTATTCGCCGGTCACGGTGACGAAACCGTCGTCGCCGAAGGCGAACCCCTGCCACGCCGATGCGGTGACGGTGTGCTCACCGGTCACGTGGCGGCTGTTCTGCGCGGTGTCGACCTGGGTGTCGTAGAAGCCGTAATTGACCTGCGCGCCGCCTCCCGAGCGGGCCTCGCGCAGGCGCAGGTTGATGACGCCCGCGATCGCGTCCGACCCGTATTGCGCCGACGCGCCGTCGCGCAGCACCTCGATCCGGTCGAGCGCGAAGGTCGGCACCGTATTGAGGTCGACCGCCGCCGACCCGCGTCCGACGGTGCCGTTGGTGTTGAGGTTGGCCGAGGTGTGCCCGCGGATCCCGTTGATCAGCACCAGCGTCTGGTCGGGCGACAGCCCGCGCAGCGTCGCGGGGCGGATCGCATCGGTCGCGTCGTTCGCCGACGGGCGCGGGAAATCGATCGACGGCGCGATGGCGGCGAGTGCGGTGGCGACCTCGGTCGTCCCCTGGCGTTGCAGGCTCGCCGCACTCAGCACGTCGACCGGCGCGACGCTGTCCAGCCGCGTGCGCCCGGCAGTGCGCGTCCCCGTCACGATGATGTCGTTGCCCTCGTCCGCGGTCGTCGCGGCATCGGCCGTAGGGGCCGCCGCGGCGGGTTCGGGCGCGCCCGTCTGCTCCTGCGGCGTCGGCTGATCGGTGTTGGCCGGGGGGCCGGCCACCTGCGCGCGGGCGACGGGGGCGAGCAGCGCCAGTGCGGAAGCACCGGCGAGCGCGAGGGGGCGAAACGTCATGAGATGATCCCTGTTGGTCGGTGGCTTGGCCACGCATTATTGTTCGCACATCAAGCAGCGGCGCAGTCGCCGGTTCCGCTCGGCCCGTGCCCGGCCATCGTTGGCAAGAAAGAGTGGCTCGCCGGTCACACCGGCGAGCCCGAGGTTTCGCCTAGGGAGCATCCTGGCGAGTTGGTTGGCGGGGCGGCGGTTTCTAGTAACCGTTGCCCGGCAAAGTGGTGGCGGACGCGCCGTTCCCGGCCGCCAGCGCTGCATCGGCGCTCGTGTTGCCGAGGTCGGTCGCGCCGTCGTTGCCGAACGCGTCGGTCGACAGGTTCTCGCTGGAGAGCGCATCCTCGTCGTTCAGTACGACGTCGCTGCCCGCGCCCGTATTGGCCGCCTCGTCCGACTTTCCGCACGCGGCGGTGCCGAGCGCGAGCGACAGGGCGAGGGGTACGAATATCTTCTTCATGCTTCCTCCTGGTTGAACGTCATGATCCCGTCGGCTCCACTCCGCGGTGGACCGCCGCGCTGCGATGGAGCGCGCGGCCGAGCAGGGTGAAGAAACCGCGATTGGCCGCGTTCGCCGCGACGTCCCATTCGGGATGCCATTGCACCGCCAGCACCTCGGCCCCGCACGGTCGTGCGGCGATCGCCTCCACCACCGCGTCGCCCGCCGACCATGCCTCGATCGCCAGCCCGCCGCCCAGCCGGTCGATCGCCTGTTCGTGGACCGAATTGACCGATAGGCAGCGGCATCCCGTCTCGCGCGCCAACATGCCGTCCGCCGACAGCTCGACGTCGTGGTGGTGGTCGAACAGCTCGGCATAAGGCCGCGCGTCCCACCCGCCGCGCAGATGCTGGTCGCGGCACGGCTCGCGCGACAAGGTGCCGCCGAACAGCACGTTCAGCTCCTGCAAGCCGCGGCAGATGCCGAACACGGGTTTTCCGCGCTCGATCATCCGACCGGCGAGCATCAGCGCGACCTCGTCGCGGTCGTCATCGCGCGTGCCGCACCGGTCGTCGTCGGCGGCGGTTCCGCCGTAGCGGTGGACGGCGACGTTGGAGCGCGATCCGGTCAGCAGCAGCCCGTCGAGGTGATCGCTGAGGGCTGCGGCGTCGCTCGCTTCGGCGACCGCGGGGACGAGCATCACGCACGCGCCCGCGTGCTGCGCGAGCGGGGTCACGAACCGGCTGGCGACCGCCTGGATCGGACGCTGCGCGACCTCGTTGCAGCACAATACCCCGATCAGCGGCTTGCGCGGCGCGGCCATCATCAGCGTTCCGCCAGCCGTTCGCGGACCGCGTCGGCCGCGATCCTGCCGAGGACGCGTGCCTCCGGCTGCGAGACGATGCTGCCCGCGGGCACGTCGCTCAGCAGCCATACGTTGCCGCCGATCGTCGCTCCTCGACCGATCGTGACGCGCCCGAGGATCGTCGACCCGGCGTAAATCACCACGTCGTCCTCGACGATCGGGTGCCGCGCCAGCCGACCGCGAACACCGGGCGCGGCGTCACCCGCGGGCGTTCGCGCGCCGAGCGTGACGTGCTGATACAATCGCACGCGCGCGCCGATGATCGCGGTTTCGCCGATCACCACGCCGGTGCCGTGGTCGATGAAGAAGCTCGGCCCAATCGTCGCGCCGGGATGGATGTCGATGCCGGTACGCTCGTTGGCGAGCTCGGAGATGATCCGCGCGACAATCGGTACGCCGAGCTGAAACAATTGGTGCGCGACGCGGTGGTGCAGGCTAGCGATCGCGCCGGGATAGCACAGCAGGATCTCGTCCTCGCTGCGCGCCGCGGGATCGCCAAGAAACGCCGCGGCGACGTCGCTGTCGATCAGCGCGCGTATCTCGCCCAGCGTCGCCATGAACAGCCTGACGACGTGCGACGCCTGATCGGGATCGAACGTCGTACCGCGTGCTTCGCCCTCCCAGTAAGCGAGTTCGGCCGCGACCTCGCGCTCGAGTTCGGTGGCGAGCGCGATGAACTTGGCTGCGACAAAGGCATCTTCCCCGCGCGGGTCGCCGAGGAAGCCGCCCAGTCGGCGCGGAAACAAGGCGGCCGCGATCAGGTCCAACGCCGCCGCGACGTGGCGGCGCGACGGAAAGGCGCCCACCGGCTGGTGAACCGCGCGCTGCCGCGCCTGCTCGCGCACGACGCGCAGTGCAGCGACCGCACTGTCGATCACCGAGGTGCCGGTGGGCCCGGCGGGCGCGACGCCGCTCACGCCATCGGCCCGCGCGACGGGCGTTGCCGGCGCAGCAGGCGATCGCGTGTTTCAGATTGGCCGACAGGCATGGGTACGGTGATCTCCCTCCCCGCAACGATATCCTACTTGCCTGATGGGAGTTGCAACAATTGCTTGATCGGCGACAAGCCGGCCTTTCGAACGCGACGATCGACCATGACAACCGGTTCGGGGGCGGACGCTTGCGCTGACAAGTTCGCCTGTCAGCGGGCCAAGCGAAACTTCGCTCACCTCTGCGAATAGTGCGCTAGCTCGGCGATATGACCGATCTCGCTATCCTGTACGAACATCCGCAGTGGTTCGCGCCGTTGTTCGCCGCGCTCGACCGACGCGGTGTCGATTACCGTGCCATCCATGCCGACGGGCTTATCGTCGACCCCGCCGCGACCGAGCCGCCCGCGCGCGTGATCTTCAACCGGATCGCGATGTCGAGCTTCCTGCGCGCGCCCGAGCATCCGATCTTCTTCGCCTCGGCCGCGCTGGCGCAGTGGGAGGCGCAGGGGGCAAGGGTATTGAACGGCGCGCCTGCGCTGACGCTCGACGCGTCGAAGGCGCGGCAATTGGCGCTGATCGCACGGCGCGGGCTGTCGATCCCGGCGACGCGCGTCGTCCACCGCGCGGCCGACCTGGCGGCGGCGGCGGGCGAGTTGCGGTTCCCGATCGTGGTCAAGGCGAACATCGGCGGGTCGGGGGCGGGGATCGTGCGCTACGACGATCCGGGCGCGCTCGCCGCCGCGGTCGCCGCGGGGCAGGTGCCGGACAGCATCGATCGCGTCCTGCTGGTGCAGGAATATGTGCCCGCGCGTGGCGGCACGATCACGCGGATCGAGACGCTGGCGGGTCGTTTCCTCTACGCGTTGGAGGTCGACGGCGGCGGCAGCTTCGATTTGTGCCCGGCAGACGCGTGCGCGCTGCCCGGACGGCCGACGATCACGATGAAGGCGGTTCAACCCGACGCGGCGTTGATCGCGGGTGCGGTGGCGATCGTCGCGGCGGCGGGGATCGACGTCGGCGGGGTCGAGGTGCTGATCGACGACCGCGATGGGACGCCGCGCTTCTACGACGTCAACGCCTTGTCCAATTTCGTCGCCGACCCGCTCTCGGTGCTGGGATGGGACCCGCACGAGCGATTGGTCGACTGGCTCGAACAACGCATCGCGGAGGCGCGCGCATGAGGTACGGTTACTGGATGCCCGTCTTTGGCGGCTGGCTGCGCAACGTGCCCGACGAGGGGATGGAGGCGACGTGGGATTATGCCAAGCGGCTGGCGCAGTCATCCGAGCGCTGGGGCTATGATCTGACGCTGATCGCCGAGCTCAATCTCAACGACATCAAGGGCGTCGAGCAACCCGCACTCGATGCATGGTCGACCGCTGCGGCGATCGCCGCGGTGACCGAGCGGATCGAGCTGATGGTGGCGGTACGCCCCAACTTCCATCATCCGGCACTGTTCGCGAAAGCCGCGGCGAACATCGACCGGATCGCGCGCGGACGGCTGTCGCTCAACGTCGTATCGAGCTGGTGGGCCGACGAGGCACGTCAATACGGCCTGCAGTTTGATCAGCACGACGACCGCTACGCGCGCACGTCCGAGTGGCTGGACGTCGTCGGCGGCCTGTGGCGCGAGGACCGTTTCAGCTACGACGGTCGATTCTACACGACCGACAACGCGATCTGCGCGCCCAAGCCGTTCAGCCATCCGACGATCTACGCCGGTGGCGAAAGCGACGCGGCGAAGACGATGATCGCGACGCAGTGCGACGCCTATGTCATGCACGGCGACCCGGTGGCGGCGATCGCTCCCAAGATCGACGACATGCGCGCGCGCCGTACGCGGGCAGGAGGCGCGCCGATGACCTTCGGCATGGCCGCCTACGCGATCGTGCGCGACAGCGAGGCGGAGGCGAAGCGCGAGCTGGATCGCATCACCACCGTCACCGAACTGCCCGCGGGCTACGCCAATTTCGACCAGTGGCTGTCTGGCACGCAGCTCGAACGCGAGCTGAAGCTGCAGGAATATTCGGTGTCGAACCGCGGCCTGCGGCCAAATCTGGTCGGAACACCCGAGCAATTGCGCGAACGGATCGCCGAATATGAGGCTGCGGGGCTCGACCTGCTGCTGCTCCAGATGAGCCCGCAGGAAGAGGAGATGGAGCGGTTCGCGGCGCAGGTGATGAACGTGGAGACAGCGCAGGCGCCCGCGTGAGGGTGCCTCCTGCCGCGCGCATCCTGTCGGCGCTGATCGTCGGATTGGGGGCGGGTTATCTTGCCGGGCCACGCACCGTCGTCCTGCCGACGATGCAGGTGATCGGTGGGCTGTGGCTCGACGCGCTTCGGATGCCGATCGTCCCGCTCGTCTTCGCGTTGGTGGTCACCGGGCTGGGTAGCGGCGGCGACGCGGGGGCGACCGGGGGGCTCGCGCGGCGGGCGATCGGCGCATTCGTGATTTTCCTGTTCGGCTCGGCGCTGCTCGGGGTGGTGCTGGGCACTACGATGTTCAGGGGCTGGACGATCCCAGACGCGTCGGGGCTCCGCATCGGTGGCGAGAAGCTGCCGGCGCTGCCCCCGCTCGCCGATACGCTGCGCGCGTTGGTGCCGGTCAATCCGATCGCCTCCGCCGCGGCCGGGGCGATCGTGCCGATCGTCATCTTCGCGCTGCTGTTCGCGCTGGCGCTGCGCCGGATCGAGCCCGCGCGCGCCAAGGCGATGACGGGGTTCTTCCGAAACCTGCTCGACCCGCTGTTAGTGATCATCGGCTGGGTGTTGCTCGCCGCGCCGATCGGCGTGTTCGCGCTGTCGTTCGACGTCGCGGCGCGCAGCGGGTTCGCGGTCGGCGCGCTGCTGGCCTGGTACGTCGCGGCGCGGGTGATCGCGGGCGTGACGCTGCTGGGGGTGTTCCTGCTTCTCGTCGCACTCGCCTCGCGCACGCCGCTGCGCGCGTTCGTGCGCGCGGTGCTGCCCGCGCAATCGGTCGCGTTCAGTACGCAGTCCTCGCTCGCCTCGCTGCCCGCGATGCTGCAGGCGGTGCGGACATTGGCGCTGCCCGAGCAGGCGGCGGGCACGATCCTGCCGCTCGCGGTGGCATTGTTCCGCATCAGCGCGCCGTGCGCCATCACGCTCGTCACGCTGGCGCTCGCGCGATTGAACGGGATCGAGCTCGGTGCGGGGCAACTGGTTCTGGTGGCGATGCTGGCCGTGCTCAACAATCTGGTGATTGCGGGACTTCCCAATCAGATAAGCTTCTTCGCCGCCTATGCGCCGGTGGCGCTCGCGGTGGGCGTGCCGGTCGAGTTGCTGCCCCTGTTCCTCGCGGTCGACACGATCCCGGACATGTTCGCGACGGCGGCGAACGTGACCGCCGACGTCGCCGTGACCACGCTGCTGACGTCGCCGGCCGGCGACGAGGATGCGCCCGCGGTCTGAGGAGGCGATCAGCCTGCCGCTACAACGTGTTTCGTCGTTCCGGCGGTGGGGCAGGGGTCGTCGCGACGAGTGCGGACGTCGTTCCTATCGTGTCGCGGATCGCCACGTGATCGCGGCCGGCATGGTCGGCAGGTAGAGCACATCGCCCGACGGGCGTACGACGCGACCATCGACCGTGGCGATCCCCGGTGCGCCGTCGAGTGGCCAGCGGAGCGCGAAGCCTTTGGGCGGCGCGGCCTTCCCCGATACGCTCAGGTGCAGGCCTTGCTGATCGGCCCGCGCGACCAGGTTCAGTGTTCCCCAACGCGTCCCGAGCCCCTGGACGCGGACGCCCGGTCCGTGCAGCCACTCTGGTGTCAGGCCGGCTGCGAGCACCAGGCGATCGTTGCCGACATCCTCGAAGGCGAAGAGGTCGAGCGCGGAGCGGATGAAGTCGGATGCGACCCAGGCGTGGGGCATGTCGCCGATGAAGCGGACCTCGCGCGGGTCGTGCCCGACCACCTCGGCCCAGCCGTTCCACGCCGCCGGGCGACGGTCGGCCATATAGGCGTCGAGCAGGTCGTTCGCCCGGCGCGGTTCGCCCAGCCGCACCAGCGCGGACACGTTGCGTAGCTCGTAGGGCGTATAGTCGGCCCAGGCGGCGCCGGGCGCGCCGCGCGCCATCACGCGCTCGTACTGCCGCACGAAGGTGCGGCGCAGCAGTTGCGGATCAAGCCGGTCCTGCTGGCCGGCGGGGTCGAGCGCGATCGTCGTCGAGGTGGCGTCGAAATCACCCAGGCTCGTCGCACCGGGGATAAAGTCGATCTTCCAATATTTGACCGACGCGGTGATCGCGGCGTGAATGTCAGCCGCGAATTGATCGTGTTCGGCAACGATCTCCTTTGCCTCGGACTTGCCGAGAACGCGCGCGGCATCAGCGGCGTCGTTGTAGCCGGTGAGGGCCCAGAAGTTGTCCCACAAACTGTACTGCGGTTTGGCGGAATAGGCCTCGTGGCTGATCGAGGGTGGGAGGAGGCCGTAGCGCATCCGCGTGGCGGGGGTCAGGTTCACGGGCGTCCGCTCGGACCGGCGCTGCGCGTCCATGTAGCGGCGGGCGGCGTCGAGGCGTGGCCAGTCGCGCGCGAGCGCGACGCGGTCGCCGGTGTAGCGATAGAGCTGCGTGACGAGGTGGATATACTCGCCCTGGCTGTCGTTCTCGGGCACCGGATCGGGCCCACGCGCGTCGACGCAGCATGGCACCTTGCCGTTGTCGAACAGCTTCGTCCCGTACCAGTTGGCGAATTCGCGCACCGGCTGCGTCCGCCCGAGCCGCAGGAGCGTGTCCCCCATCATCGCGCCGTCGCGGATCCAGCTGCGGTCGTACGAGCGCGTGCCGGGTTTGAACGCAGCACCGTCGCGGCTCATCAACACGTGCGCGAGCGCGGTGCGGATCGTGTCGGCGATCGCCTGCTTGGCGGGGGGCACGCTGACCGAGACGCTGTTCAGCGCATCGCGCCAATAGGCCGCGGTGCCGGCGACCGCGGCGTCGAAACCGGCCACGCCCGCTGGCGCGAGGTCGCCGGTGCCGGGGGTGTTGTTGCCGAGCGGGTCGATGCCGAGCGGAACGTCGGCGCTGGCGCCGGGCGCGAGCGTCACCGTCCAGCGCATCGTCGCGCTGGCGAGCGCGGCGGGATCGGTGACGGCGGCCGAACCGGTCGAGGCGGCGGGCGTCGCCAGCGCGCCCTGATCGAACGGGCGCGCCGCGACCGCGTCGGGGCGGGTAAGCGGGATCACGTGCCGGGTGATCGACGGATCGCCCGCGATCGCGGGGGCGCTCGTCACCGACAGGCGGCGGCCGTCCCACGCGATCCGCTCGATCGGGCTGACGCCGCCCTGCTGGCTGAGGAACTGCGCGGGCGGATTGACCTGGAACGGCCGCACCGCGAGCGCGAGCGTCAGCGTGCGCGGGGCGGTGCCGGTGTTGGTCAGGCGGTAGCGCGCGAGCAGTCGCGGCGTCGCCTGATCCGCGACCAGCGCAGTGTCGAGCGTCCAGCCGTCGCCGACCCAGCCGACGTGCGGCAGCGGCAGGTAACCGTCCTCCAGCCGCTGCGTCGCGCGGACGTCGGCCCAGCCGATCGTGCGTGCGCCGTCGATCACGAACGGTTCGATCGAGAAGCCGCCCTTCGCGACCTCGATCGCACCATCCTCGCCGATCAGCCCCGACACCGCGCCGCCGTCGCTCGCGACCAGCGTCCAGTAGCTTTGTTCGGTGAACCCGCGCGGGTAGCGACCGCGCGGCATAGTTTTGGCGAGCGCGGCGATCGTCGCGTTCGGGGTGGCCGCCCAGTCGCGTAACATCACCGCGACCTCGGCGAGCGCGCCGCCGCGCTCCGCCGTGATCCGCAGGTAGCGGACCTCGCTGCCGGGGAGCGGCAGCGGATCGTCGCCGCCGTCGCCCTGATCGACGACGCGGATCGTCTGCCAGCGGCGGCGGTCGTCAGACGCCTCGATCCGGTAGCGGGGCGCGAAGCGCGATCCCCAGTGGAGCGTCAGCCCGCCGATCTCACGCGGCTGGCCGAAGTCGATCACCAGCGGGTGGGAAAGGTCGGCGGCGGTGTCGCGGCGTCCGTCGAGCGCGCGCGGGTCGCTGGCGACGGGATCGCGCAGCGGGGCGGGCGGGGCGAGCGGCTGGAGCCGCAGGTCGTCGACCTCGACATAGCCCGCGCCGCCGTCGCGCCCGCGCACCACGACGATCTCAACCGCCGCGGTCGCGCGCAGCGTCTTGTCGGCTGTCGGGCCCCAGGCGAAGGCGATGTCGCGCGGGCGGATGGTGAGCGTCTGCCACTCGGACGTCAGGCGGCGATTGGGATAGGGTGCCCACCAGACGTTGTCGCCGCTCGCGTCGGTGAACTTCAGCTGGAGGTCGTTGACGCTGCCCGAGCCGCGGACGCGCAGCGTGAGCACGAAATTGGCGGGCCAATTGATCGGCAGCGGACGCCGCACGAACGCGTAGCCCGCGACCCGCGCGAAGTCGTAATTGAGCCGCAGCGCGCCGTCGTTGACGGACACGCGCGACGAAACCCCGTCCGATGCCGACGCCTGCCACGCGGCCACGGTGTCGAACGTGTCGAGCGCCCGGACCGGTGTCGCCCCGGCGAGCGCCAGCGCGAGTGCGATCACGCCAGCCATCCCCCGGTGAAGCCCGCGCGTTCCAGCCCGCGGCGGATGTGCGGATTGCGGCGCAGCGTCTGCCACACGAGCCCGCTGCGCTGGTTCTCGATCCCGATCAGGATCGGTCCCTGATCGATCCCGAGATAGTCGCCGTCGACCCAGCCGATGCCGGGTACGACGCGGCCGTGCTTGAGCGGCGCCGCCGCGTCGGTCAGCGTCGGGTTGAACGAATCGAGGAAGCCGTAGCGGGCGTAGATGCCGCGGCCATAGCGCGCGTGCATCGCGCCGATCGCGCGGGCGGCGAGGTCCGGCTCGAACGCGATCGAGGCGGCGGCGGCGGTGGGCGCGACCGTGCCGTCGTCGCGGTCGCCCGGACCGCGCGCGGAATAGCTGAAGAATTCGCGCCGGCGCCCGCTGATGTCGCGGGTAAAGTCGCCCGGCCCGTCGCACGCGGTCAGGCCCCATATGTCGGGGCCG
The DNA here is from genome assembly GCF_019429535.1 of Sphingomonas citricola. Taxonomy (GTDB): domain Bacteria; phylum Pseudomonadota; class Alphaproteobacteria; order Sphingomonadales; family Sphingomonadaceae; genus Sphingomonas; species Sphingomonas citricola. The sequence goes on from NZ_JAHXZM010000002.1 coordinate 126,432, forward strand.
TAGCCCGCCCAGCCGCCCGGATTGGCGATCGCGTAGGCGCGTTGCGCGCGCACCGCGCGGCGGCTGTTCTCGAAATAATCGCTCCCGCGCCGCGCCATATAGGCGTCCTGTATGCCGCGGAAGTCGATGAAGCAGTGGCTGTACTGGTGGATGAACAGCGGCGGGAATTGCAGGTGCGCCTCGCCGCCGTACTTGTTGCCCCATTGCGCGTCGAACCGGTCGGTCCACGCGGTCCACGTCTCCGCCGGCAGCGCATGCGTCGGCGAACCGAGCGCGAGCACGTAGAGCAGCAGCCCTTCGTTGTAGATGTTCCAGTCGCTGGCGATGAAGCCGCTCTCAGGATGCCAGCCCATCGACAGGAAGGGCTGGCGCGGCGTGATCCACGTCCACTCGACCGCGCGATAGAGCTGTTCGGCGAGGCGGCGGATTTCCGCCTCCGCCGCATCCTCGCGATCGAACCAGCTCTGTGCGAACAGCACGCCGCCCATCAGGAGCGCGGTGTCGATCGTGCTGAGCTCGGTGCGGCCGAAGCGGTGGCCGTTCGCCATGTCGAGGAAATGGTAGAACAGGCCGTGGTGCCTGGCGGTGCCGCTCGCCGCCGGGCCCTGCGGCGCGGTTGCGAAGAAACGCAGCGTGGCGAGCGTGCGGTCGCGTGCCTGGGCGCGCGTGATCCAGCCGTTCGCGACGCCGATCGGGTAGGCGGTCAGTGCGAAGCCGACCGCGGCGATCGATGCGAAGGAGGGGGTCGGCCAGCGATCGGGGGCGAGCCCGGTCGCGGGATCGGTCGTGTCCCAGAAATAGCGAAACGTCCGCTGCTGCAGGTCGCGCACCAGCACGTCGGCGCGCGCACCGTCGCTGCGCGCGGGCGTCGCGCATCCGTCCAGTAGTCCGGCGCCGATGGCGGCGAGGCCGACCGTGCCCGCGCCGAGCACCTGCCTGCGATCGATCATGATGGTTCCAGTCCGGGCAAGGGGCGCGGGGCAGGCGATCCGTCGCCGCCCCGCGCCGGCATCAGAAGGAGAAGCCCGCCGACAGCTTCACCGTGCGCGGCGGGTTGCCGCCGACCGAGTAGCCGACCTGCTGACGGAAGGTCGCACTGTTCGGGTTGTTGTCGAAATCGACGTAGTTGCGGTCGTTCATCACGTTGATGACGTCCAGCCGCAGCCGCACGCGCGCCTGGTCGTTGACGAAGCCGAACGGGATGTACTTCGTCACCGCGAGGTCGAGCTGGCGGCGGCCCCACAGGTCGCCGTTGCCGAGCGTCGTGCTTCCGATGATCACGCGCTGGAACGGCTGCGACTGGTCGAGGAACGCCTTCTGATAGGCGGGCGACTCGATCTGGAACTTGCCCGACAGCGTGACGCCGATCGGCAGGTCGACGCTGCCCGCGGTGACGAAGCGGTGACGCGGCACGCCCGAGGACCGCAGCGTCGGATAATCGTCGAGCGATTCGTAATCGAGCGAATAAACCTCGCCGAACTGCCGGTTCTCCTCCGCCTGCGTGTAGGTGTAGGTCGCGTCGATGCTCCACGGCGAGGCGGCGGTGTAGGGCTTGGTCAGCTTGAAATAAGCCGCGTCCGAATTGGTCTTGAGCCCGTTGGTGCCCAGGATCAGGTTGCCGTAGCCGTTGGGGGTGAAGCTCCACGGGTTCTGCGGCACGTCGGTCGCGCTCGCGGGATCGTTGAAGAAGAACGAGCCGTCGGGGCGGCGGTTGCCGAGCAGGAAGGCGAAGCCGTCGCGGCTCTTGATGTGGGTGTAACCGATTTCAAGCTCGAGTGCGGCGAAGCGTCCGCGCAGGCCGAGGCTGAACTGATCCGAATAAGGCACCTTCAGATCGTTGTTCATGAAGATCAGCTCGCGACCGCCGCCGACCGCGGTGTTCAGCAGCGACTGGCGCCCCTCCGCGGTCAGATAGGCGGGGTTCCACTGGATGCAGGTCGTGGGATTGGCGCCCGCATCGCACGGATTGAGTGAATCGTTGCCGATGAAGTTGAACGTCCGCGTCTGGAACGCGCCCTGGCTCAGCTCCTGCTGGAGGAAGTCGAACTGGTTGCGGTCGTAGGAACGGCCGTAGCCACCGAACATCGAGAAGCGCCCAGCCTCGTCGAAGCGGTAGGTGAAACCGATCCGCGGCTGGAACGCGCCGGTGAACGCCTTCCGCTCGCGCCCGGTCGAGATGTAGTCGTTGATCGAATAATTGGCGCCGGCGAGGTTCGGGTAGTTGGTCGCCGACACCGCGTTCACGATCTCCGCCGGGGTGACGTAATCGAGGTAGCTCGGCGTACGCTCGTAATCCCAGCGCAGCCCGAGGTTGAGCGTCAGCCGGTCGGTCACGTCCCAGTCGTCCTGCGCGTAAAGCCCGAGCTGGAAGTTGTTCGACTGGATCAGCGCGTCGCCCGACGCGCCGACCGCGCCGAATTGCAGGCGGTAGGGCTGGGTATCGTTGAAGCCGGTCTGGCTAAACGCGTTGACGTCATAGGTGAACAGCGGGTTGGTGAGGTTCTGCTGGAGCGAGCGCAGCTTCACGAACTTGGTCTTGAACCCGACCTTGATCGTGTGGCCCTCGAACCCGGTCCAGGTGAAATCGTCCTGGACGGTCCAGCCCTTCTGGCCCTTATTCTGGAAATTGGTGCCCGCGCCGAACTGGAGCAGGTCGGTGCGCACCGTCGATACGCTGCCGTCCGCGGCGACCGAGCGCTGCGTCGCCTGGAACAGCGTCGCATTGCCGTTGACCGCGGGCTGCGGGCTCCACGACGCATCCTCGTAGCTGACGCGCGCGTCGTTGATCCACTTGTCGGCGGTGTGCTGCCAGCGCAGCAGCCCGCGCTTGTCCTGCACCTTGTTGAGCGTCGCGCCCGACGGCGCGAGCGTGCCGGTGCCGTTCTGCAACCCACTCTCGTCGCGGTACTTGCCCGACAGTTCGATCAGGTCGGCATCGGTCGGCACGATGTCGATTTTCCCGAAATACAGGTCTTCCTTGAAGCTGTTCGAGAAGGTGCCGAAATTGTTTTGGTACTGCGACGGCAGCAGCGTGGTCGACAGCCCGTTGTTGGGGCGGACGTCATATGGGTTGTCGAGCCGCTTGCCCTCGTAGCTCGCGAAGAAGTGCATCTTGTCCTTGATGATCGGCCCGCCGAGCGCGCCGCCGAACTGCTTCTGCGTGGTCTGCACCTTGTCGATCGTGGTCGGGAAGATCTCGCTCGGGCGGCGATCGCGCAGGCTCTGGTCGGTATAGTCGAAGAAGCCCTCACCGTGAAATTCGTTGGTGCCCGACTTGGTGATCGCGGTGATCGCGACCGAGCTGACCTGGTCGAACTCCGCCTTGTAATTCGACGACAGCACCTGATACTCACCGATCGCGAGCTGCGGGAACGGATTGCCCTGCGAGCTGTCCTGGCCGGTGATGCCGCTTTTCAGCACGTAATCCTTCTGACTGACGCCGTCGATGAACACGTTGACGGTGCGGCTGTCCTGCGCGCCGCCCTGGATGCGCGAATTGCCGCTCGAATCCTCGAGGAAGCGGACGCCGGGCGCCAGGTCAGCGAAGGCGAGGAAGTTGCGGTTGTTCTGCGGCAATTGCTCGATCAGCCGCGGGGTGATGTTGATGCCGACCTGTCCGCCCGAGAGCGAACGGATGCGGCTGCCCGTCACGATGATGTCGCCGTCGCCCGCTGTCTCCGCGCCGGTCGAGGGCGTGCCCGCGGGCTCGGTCCCGGTCGCGCCGCCTGCCTTGGGCTCGGTTGTCGTGGCGGGTGCGGCGGGGGCAGTGCTCAGGTCGAGGTCGAGCCCCGCGGTCTGGCCGACGCGCAGGGTGAACGTGTCCGAGTTGCGGACGCCGGTCTTCTGCCGGATCTCCAACCGGTAGGTGCCCGCGCGCAGCGACGCGAAATTGTAACTGCCGTCGGGTCCGGCCGGCACGCTGCGGCGGATGCCGGTCGCGACCTCGACCGCGGTCACCTCCACCACCGGATTGTCGGCGGGCGCGGTGATGGTGCCGCGCAAGGACGCCTGACCCACCTGTGCGCTCACGGATGCGGGCGCGAGCATCGCGCCGCCCGCGAGGGCGGTCGCCGCCGCGAAGGCGGCGCGCAACATCGTCTTGTTCATGCTTCTTCCCTGTCTGCCCGGTCGGCCGGGGTCGTTGTGCTGGAGTTGGAACGGGTGGATTGCCGCACGACGAGGACGGGCCTGCGCTGTTCGAGCGCGGCGTCGTCGTTGCCAGCGATGACCTGGGCGAGCCGCGCGACCGCGCTGCCGCCGAAATCGGCGATGTCGATGCTGGCGGTGGTGAGCGACGGCGAGATCAACTGCGCGAGCGGGATGTCGTCGAACCCCGCGATCGCGACCTGCTCAGGCACCGGGACGCCATCTCCGCGCAGCCGCATCATCGCGCCGATCGCCATCATGTCGTTGGCCGCGAAGATCGCGTCGACGCCGTCACCGTCGCGCAGCAATTGCTCGGCAGCACGCGCGCCCGACCCTTGCGTGAAGTCGCCGCGGATGACGCGCAGCGGGAGAGCGGCGCGCGCGCAGGCGGCGCGCGCACCCGCCAGCCGTTCCTCCGCGTCGACGTTGCCCTCGGGCCCGGTGACGTGGACGAGCGCGCGCCGCCCGCTCGCGATCAGATGTTCGACCAGCGCCTGCGCGCCCGCGTGATTGTCGAGCCGCAGCCGCGCGCGGCCGGGCGCCGCACCCGACCCGTTCAGCAGCACGACCGGCATCCCCGCGGGCAGATGCGCGAGCAATTCGCCGGCAGGGACGTGGGGGGCCATCACGACCAGCCCGTCGACGCGCCCGCGCATCGTCTGTAGCGCGGTGACACCCCGCGCGGCTTCGCCGTGCATCACCATCAGCATCAGGTGGAGGCCGCGCACCGACGCCTCATTGTCCATGCCGCGTAGCAGCTCGGAATAGAATTCGCCGTGGAGGTCGGGCAGGACGACGCCGATCGTCCCCGACCGCGACAGGCTCAGGTGCCGTGCGCCGGCGTGGGGGACATAGCCGAGTTGCGCGGCCACGTCCTCGATCTGCCGGCGCAGTTCGGGGCGGATCGTCGCCAGACCGTTCAGCGCGCGCGACACCGACGCGACCGATACGCCGGCAGCGCGCGCCACGTCGCGGATCGTCGCATTGGATTTCGGCGCCTCAGCCAAATCGCGTCCCCTCCCGTCACGAGAGGCTGATCCGCCTTTCGCTTGATGTAACCGGTTACATCGCGCACAAGCGCTTTTCAATAACCTTGTTTATGTGGCCATAACCGGCATGAGCCGGCCTCGGTGCGAGGGGGAGAGACGATGACGAAGACGGTTTCGCGGCGCGCGATGTTGATGGGCGCAGGCGCGGCTGCGGCCTGGGCGGTAAGCCCGGCGCGGGCATTGATGGCACAGACGCGCGGGGCCGCGCTGCCGGCCCCGGTCGAGGCATTGCTGGCGCAGATGACCGTGGAGGAGAAGGCGGGGCAGTTGACGCTGATGGCGGCGGCCTGGGCCGGCGGGGCGGCGACCGCGCTCAACCCCGCGGGCGCGGCGTCGAGTTTCGACGAGCAGTTGGCGCAGGTGCGCGCGGGGCGGCTGGGCGGCGTCTTTAACGGCAACGGCGCGGTGATGGCGAAGCGGATGCAGACCGTCGCGATGCGCGACGCGCGGGTGAAGATTCCGCTGATCTTCGCCGCCGACGTGATCCACGGGCTTCGCACCGTGTTCCCCGTGCCGCTGGCGGAAGCCGCGAGCTTCGATCCCGATCTGGCGCGCCGCACCGCGCGCGCGGCGGGAATGGAGGCGGCTGCGTCGGGGATCGACTGGACGTTCGCCCCGATGGTCGACGTCGCGCGCGACGCGCGCTGGGGCAGGGGGGTCGAGGGCGCGGGCGAGGACGTATTGCTCGGCCGCATGATGGCGGAGGCGCGCGTGCGTGGGTTCCAGGGGACGCGCGGGCTCGCCGCCCCCGACGCGGTCGCCGCGTGCGCCAAGCATTTCGCAGCCTATGGCGCGGGGGAAGCGGGGCTCGACTACAACAGCGTCGACGTGTCCGAGCGAACGCTGCGCGAGGTGTATTTCCCGCCGTTCCAGGCCGCCTTTGCCGCGGGGGCGCCGACCGCGATGGCGTCGTTCAACGAGATCGCGGGCATTCCCGCGACCGCCAATTCATGGCTGCTGACCGACGTGCTGCGGCGCGAATGGGGCTTCGACGGGCTGGTCGTGTCGGATTACACCGGCGACGAGGAACTGATCGCGCACGGTTTCGCCGCCGACGCGCGTGAGGCGACGCGGCTCGCGTTCATGGCGGGCGTCGACATGAGCATGCAGAGCGCGTTCTACATAACGCATCTGCCCGATCTGGTCGCCAAGGGCGAGGTGCCGATGGCGCGGCTGGACGAGGCGGTGCGCCGCGTGCTGGCGCTGAAGGCTCAGCTCGGCCTGTTCGACGACCCGTTCCGCCGCATCGACCCCCGCCGCGAAAAGACGCGCGTGCGGATGCCCGCGACGCTCGCGCTCGCGCAGGAGGCTGGCGCGCGCTCGGTCGTGATGCTCAAGAACGACGGTGTGTTGCCGCTGCCGACCGGGGGCAGGAAGATCGCGCTGATCGGACCGTTCGCGGGCGGGCGGCACGATCTGATCGGGCCGTGGAACGTCTATGGCACCGATGCCGAGGCGATCGATCTCGAGGCGGGGGTCCGCGCGGCTGTCGGCGATGCCGCGTCGATCAGCGTGACCGCGGGAAGCGGCGTCGACGACGCGTTGCCGGGCGGGATCGACGCCGCGGTCGCCGCGGCGCGCGCCGCCGACGTCGTCGTGCTCGCGATCGGCGAAAGCCAGCGCATGTCGGGCGAGGCGCAGTCGCGCGCCGACGTGGTGGTGCCGCCCGCGCAGATGGCGCTCACCGAGGCGGTCGCGGCGACCGGGAAGCCCGTTGTCGTGCTGCTGCGCACCGGGCGCGCGCTGGCCCTGACCGGCCCGGTGCTGGGAGCGTCGGCGATCCTCGTCACCTGGTTCCTCGGGTCGCGCGACGGTGCGGCGATCGCGGACGTGCTGTTCGGGCGCGTCTCGCCCTCGGCGCGGTTGCCGGTGTCGTTCCCGCACGCAACGGGGCAGGAGCCGTATCATTACGACCACAAGAGCACCGGCCGCCCCAATCCGCCGGGGCCGCTCGCCGAATACAAGGCGCATTACCGCGAATATGCGAACGAGGCGCTGTTCCCGTTCGGGCATGGGCTGACCTACGGCGCGATCGAATATTCGGCGCTCGAGCTCGGATCGGCGCGGATGGGGGCGGAGGCGCCGCTCGGCGTGGCGGCGACGATCCGCAACACCGGAACCCGCGCGGCAACGGAGGTGGTGCAGCTCTACGTCCACGACGTCGCCGCCAGCATCACGCGGCCGGTGCGCGAGCTGAAGGCGTTCGAGCGCGTGACGCTCGCCCCCGGCGAGGCGAAGGTGGTGCGTTTCACGCTGCGCCGCGACGACCTGCTGTTCGTCGGGCAGCGGATGCAGCGCGTGGTCGAGCCGGGCGCGTTCCGGCTGTGGATCGCGCCGTCGGCTCAGGCGGAGGGCGTGTCGGGGACGTTCACGCTCGCCTGACGCGGGGCGGGGTGGCGGCGCAGCGGGATGGCGATCACTGCCGCCAGCATCGCCGCGACCAGCAGCGCTGGGCCGGCGAGCATCAGCCAGCGGATTGCGGCCACCGCGGTGTCGCGCTGCGGTGCGCCGCTGCGAAACCCGGCAAACTGATACACCGCGCCGATCGCGAAGCCCGCCGCGGCGAGCGCGACCTTCTGCACCAGCGCGAAGGTCCCGAACGCGAGCGACTCGACCCGCTCGCCGCTGCGCGCCGCGCCCCAGTCGACCGCGTCGGGCAGGAGCGTCCATGCCGCGAGCCAAACGCCCGCGAACGCCGCCTGCATCGAGAGGAGGAAGACGGCGGTCGAGACGCTGGTCGTACCCCAGGCGGCGAGGATCAGAGGTAGGGCCAGCGCCACCACCGCCGCGCTCGCCCAGGCGACACGCGCACCGCGCGCGCGAGCGAGTGCGGTCCACGCCGGCACCGCGGCGAGGCTGACCAGCGCCATGCCCGCCAGCGCGCGCGGACCACTCGCCGCGTCGTTCAGCACGTAGCGGAAGAAATACAGCACCGACTGGCTCGTCAGCGCCGCGGCGGCACCGCCGAGCGCGACCGCTGCATTCACCATCACGAAGGCGCGGTTGCGCGCGAGCAGACCGAGCGCGCGTCCGATCGGAACGGGCGGGCGCGTCCGCGTCGGTGGCAGGCGTTCGGGCACGCGCCAGGCGATGACGAGCAGCAGGGGCGTCGCGAGCAGGGCGAGCAGCGCTGCGGCGCGCGCGTAGCTGCCGAGCGTGCCGACCAGCAGCGGCAGCGACCAGGCGACGATCACGCCCGCCGCCGCGCCGAATGCCATCCGCCAGCCCGCGATCGTCGCACGCGCGCGGCTCGATGCGGTCAGCCGCGTCGTCCAGGCGGCGTAGGGGACGTTGGTAAAGGCGTAGAGCGTGCGGAACGTGACCTGCGTCGCCAGCGCCGCGAGCGCGGCGCCCGCCTGCACCGCGAACATCGCGGCGAAGCCGAGCCCGAGCGGCAGCGCGCCCCAGCCGACCAGCCGGCGGTAGGGCGTCCGCGTCCGTTCGGCGACCGCGCCCGCGCAGAAATCCGCCGCGCCGTCCCAGATCGTGCCGATCATGAAGATCGTGCCTGCGACCGCGGGGGCAAGATGCAGCGCATCGATGTAGAAGAACAGCAGGTAGAGGCTGATCACCTGCCAGTAGAGATTGAACGCGAAATCCCCCGCGCCGAACAGCACCAGGATGCGGCCGTCGGGCTGTTTCTCACCGGTCACTGAGTGCGCGCCGCCTTCTCACATGGGCCCCGCGACGGGCCAGCCCGGCCCCGTCCCCGTCCCCGTGGCAGTCGAGGTGCCGACCGGAAACTCCCGCGCAACGCCAACGCGCCGCGCGGGAGTTTTCCGGGGGCGTCGATCCTTACCGTTTGTCCAGCCGCACCTTCGCGCCGGCGTAGAAATAGCGGCCGACTGGCGAGATCGGGACGTTGGTCTGGAACCCGATGTCGGGTTTCTGATCGGCGAGATTATTAACGCCGGCGTAGAAGGAGAAACCGTCGTCAACCTCCAGCTGCGCCTGCAGGTCGTGCTGCCACAATTCCTTGTAGCGGAAGTAGCGGGGGTCGACGTAGCTGGGGTTGTTGTCGGTTTCGAACCGCGTGAAGCGGCGCACGCCGTCCTGCCAGCGCAGATTGTAGCTGAGCGTCAGCGGACCGTTGATCCACGTCGGCGAGAAGGTCGCATTCCAGCGCGGGCGGAAGATCTGGTCGACGTTGTTCTCGACCTGCGCGCCGGGTGTCGCGACCTGTTCGAGCTTGTCGAGGTAGCCGCCGACCAGGCGGAGGTCGAACGTGCCCGCGCGCGCGGTGGTGAAGCGGTAGGCGACGTTCAGCTCGGCCCCCGCGGTGCGGAACGCCGACACGTTCGCCGGGCGGATCGTATAGCCGTTGATGTAGCCGCTGCCCTGCCGCCGCGTGATCTGCGCGCAGAACGGATTGTCGAGCGTCGGCTGGTCGACGCACAGTTCGGCGATGCTGTTGGCAGCGCCGCCGTCGGGATTGTTGATCGCGCCGCGCAGGTTGATGTTGTACCAGTCGACCGCGATTGACAGCCCCGGCACGAAATCGGGACGCAGCACGACGCCCGCGGTCCAGGTACGTGCGACCTCCGCTGCCAGATCGGGGTTGCCCGACACCGAGCCGGGGATGAAGATGTTGGCGTCGGGATTGTTCTGCGCGGTGAAGGTCGCGGGGTTGCCGCCGAGTCCGTTGATCAGAGCGACGCAATTGGCGGCGCGCGACGCGCTGCCCGCGTTGCGGTTGCCGAGGTAGCACGGGTCGGAGAAGAACGCGCTCGACCCCGTGCTCGGGCGGAACAGCTCGCCGATGTTGGGCGCGCGCACCGAGCGGCCGTAGGAGCCGCGGAAGCTGATCGCCGCGATCGGCGCCCAGATGCCGTTGAACTGGTACGCGCGGGTCGAGCCGACCGTCGAATAATCGGAATAGCGCCCCGCCGCGCCGACCGACAGCAGGTGAAAGAACGGCCGGTCCTTGACCAGCGGCGCGTTCAGCTCGCCGAACGCTTCCCACACGTCGAACTTGCCCGACGAGGGCGTCGGGATGATGTATTCGTCATATTGGTAGAATTGATTGTCGACGAGCGCCTGCGCAGGCGAGAAGCGGCTCGTCTCGCGGCGGTATTCGCCGCCCGCCGCGAAGGCGACTGGACCGCCGGGCAGCTCGAGGAACTGGCCGAAGTCGCCGGTCAGCGAGGCGTTGACGACGTTCTGCGTGATCCGCGCGTTGCTCTGCGGATTGCTCAGGTAATAATCGAACGAGGCCGGGTCGACGGTGTCGCCGCCGAAGGTGTTGACCGGCAAACATCCCGCCGCGCGCGCGCTCGCCGAGCGGCATACGATCGTGCCGTTCGGCCCACGCACCGCGTCGAGCGCCTCGAGGAAGCGGGTGTTGAGACGGTCGTTCAGCTTGTTCGCGCGGACCTCGGTCTGGCCGTAGGTGTAATAGACGTCGTAGCTGGCATGGTCGCTGATCCGCCCCGCGACGTCGATCACGCCGCGATAGGTGCGGCGGCGATCGGTCTCGCCGCGGCGCGGAATGTCGAAATTGTTGCGGTTGACGTCGATTGAGGTCAGCCCGGCGGCGAGCGCGGCATTCAGGATGCTCGCGGGGATGTACGGATTGTCGAGCGCGATCGTCGCGGGGTAATTGCCGCCGTAACCGCTGAAGCTGGTGACGGTCGACTGAACGAACTTGCCCTCCAGGCTGATCTTGAACGCATCCGACGCATCGTAATGCGCGAGCGCGTTGACCGCGTGGCGGCGCGTGCGCGGATAGATGTCGCCGATATAGCCCGCGACCGGCGTGTCATCGCCGCCGATCGTGTAGCCGTCGTTGGCGAGGAAGCGCCCCGGCGTGTAGATCGCGCCGTCGCCGCGGAACGTCTGGTCGCCGATGTACACGATGCCCTGGTTCGAGCTGTACGGGTAGCGCAGGTCGCCGACCGGCCCCTTCTGGTAGCTGCCCGCGCGGATCGGATCGTAGCCGTCGACGTTGACGAAATACTGCCGCTTGCCCTGCGCGAGGTAATCGCGGTCGTCGTTGGCGAGCGGCTGGTCGGCGTTATATTCGTAGGCGAGCGTCACGTTGCCGCGGCCGTCGGCGAAGTTGCGCCCCGCCACCAGCGAGGCGAAGCGGTTGGCAGCGTCACCGCGCTCCGAGATGCCGAATTGCGAGCGGGCGGCGACGCCGTCGAAGTCGCGCTTCATCACGAAATTGACCACGCCCGAGACGCCGTCGGCGCCGTAGACCGCGGATGCCGCGCCCGTCAGCACGTCGACGCGCTCGATCAGGTCGACGGGGATCGCGTTGATGTCGACCGCGGCGGTGTCGGGCTGGCCCGCGACGTGACGACGGCCGTTGACGAGCACCAGCGTGCGCGTCGGCCCGAGCCCGCGCAGGTCGAGCAGGTTGAGCCCGACCTGGCCGAAGCTGCCGTCCGACTGGTTGCTGCCCGCGGTGCGGGTGTTGTCGAGCGAGTTGGTGAGCGCGGGCACGCGTTGCAGGAACGCGGTGACATTGGTGTTGCCCGACTGTTCGAGCGCGGCGGCACCGAACGACACGATCGGGGTCGGCGCCTCGTAATCGGGGCGGCGGATGCGCGAACCGGTGACGACGATATCGCCGTCCGTTGATGCGGCGGGATCGGTCGCTGGATCGGCGGGGGGCGCCGGATCGGCGGTCGATTGCGCGGCGACGGGCGCGGCGCTCGGTGGAACGGCTTGCGCGTAGGCGAGCGGCGACACGAAAAGCGCTGCGCCGGAAAGCCAGCGGCAGCGGTGGAAACGCGACATGATAATCTCCCTGTTGCCCCGTGGGCGCGCCGGCTTGTCCCCCGCCGGCATGTTGCAGTGATCTTACGCCGGTCCCGCTGTGGAGAACATAGATTAAATTGTGCCACCGGGTGGTGCGCGCCGGGGCAATGCGCCATGGTCGCGGTGATGGGGGAAGGGACCGGATGGACGCGGCGTGCCGCGCTTGGGCTGATCCCCGCGCTAGGCCTCGCGGGATGCGCCGGGCGCAGCGATGATGCGGGCACCGCACCGCTCAGCATGTGGGCGATGAGCTGGGAAGGCGATTATTCGCCGTTCCTGATGCCGCGCTTCACCGCGCGGACCGGGATCGACGTCGACGTGCAGTCGCTGCCGACGACCGCGAGCCACGAGAAGCTGCTGACCGCCTTCGCCGGCGGCGCGATGCCCGACGTGCTGATGCTGTTCAACACCTGGGTGAAGGAGTTCGCGACGATCGGCGCGCTCGCGCCGGTGACGGCAGCACCGCTGGTCGCGGACGTGTTCCCCGCGCTGCGCGCCTCGACGCGGGTGGGCGGACATGATTACGCGGTGCCCTGGTCGGTCGCGCCGCAGGTGCAATTCTACCGTCGCGACATTCTGGCGGAGGCAGGCTACGACGCGCCGCCCCAGGATTGGGCGGGGTGGCGAACGATGGCGCGCGCGATCAAGCGGCGGCGGCCCGACGATTACGTCTTTTTGATGCTGCTCAACTGGCCGACTGCGCTCGTCACGATGTTGTCGCAGGCGGGCGCGGCGATGTTGCGCGATCACGACACGCGCGGCGATTTCCAAACGCCCGAGGCACGGGAAGCGTTCGCTTATTACGTCTCGCTTTACACCGACGGTTACGCGCCGATGGTGCTGTCGACCGAGATGCAGGACCCCGTCGCCGCGTTCGCGACCGGTTACTGCTCGGTCTGGCCGAGCAGCCCGCCGACGCTGAAGGATTTCGCGCGCCGCGCTGATCTGATCCCGGCCGACAAATGGAGCACCGCGCGGCTGCCGGGCCCCAACGGTTACGGCGCGGTGTCGGGGTTGAGCGCGAGCCTGTGCGTGTCGACGCAGACCAGGCGCCCGCGCGAGGCGTGGGCGCTGGTGCGCCATCTGACCTCGGTCGAAAGCGAGCTCGACTATCAGCGGCTGATCGGCAATTTGCCCGCGCGCACCGACGCGTGGGGCGCGCCGCAGCTCGCGCTGCCGGTGTTGCGCCCTTTCGCCAAGCAAACGCGCGCGCTGTCGGTGACCCCCAACGTCATCGAGTGGGAGCGTATCCAGATCGAGATCCAGTCGGCGGCCGAGCGCGTGATCCGCGGCGTCCAGACGCTCGACGCGGCGCTCACCGCGCTCGACGAGCGGGTCGATCGCCTGCTTGCCAAGCGGCGCGCGCTGTTGAACCGGGGCGTGATCGCGTGACGCGGCAGGAACGCGCCGGCTGGCTGTTCGCCGCCCCCGTGCTCGCGATCATCGCGCTGGTGTTCGTGCTGCCGACCGCGCTGGCATTGTGCCTGTCGGTCACCGATTATTCGATCTACGCGCTCGCCGACTGGTCGAACCTGCGTTTCGTGGGGCTGGGCAATTTCACCGACCTGCTCTCGACCCCCCTGTTCTGGCGCGCGCTCGCCAACACGCTGATCTTCGCGGCGCTGGGCGTGCCGATGGCGATCGGCACGTCTTTGTTCGTGGCGCTGCTGCTCAACGACGCGACGGTCCGGTGGAAGCCGTTGTGGCGCGTGTTGCTGTTCGCGCCCTACGTCACCAGCATCGTCGCGACCGCGGTGGTGTGGCGGTTCCTGTTCAACCAGCGGTTCGGGTTGATCAACCGCGCGCTGGGGGCGATCGGCGTCGCGCCGGTCGACTGGCTCGGCAACCCGCACCTCTCGATCCCCGCGATCCTGATCTTCGTCACGTGGAAGGTGTTCGGCTACAACATGATCGTCTTCACCGCCGCGCTGGCCGCGGTGCCGCAGGACCTGATGGAGGCGGCGCGGCTCGACGGCGCGTCGCGCTGGGCGCGGTTCCGCCACGTGACGCTGCCCGCGATCGGTCCGACGCTGCTGCTCGCGACCGTGATGAGCGTCGCGGGGTTCCTGCAGATCTTCGCCGAGCCGTACGTGATGACGATGGGCGGACCCGCGCAGAGCACGACCACGCTGCTCTATTTCATGTTCGACGAAGGCTTCAAATGGTGGAACCTGGGGCAGGCGAGCGCAGTCGCGTTCGTGTTGTTCGTGATGACGCTGGCGGTCACCGTCGTGCAGACCCGGCTGGGGCGGCGGCGCGAATGGCTGTGACTCGGCGAATGGCGGTGACGCGGCTGCGGCCCTTCCTCGCGACCGCAGCGGTCGCGCTGCTGACTGCGCTGACGGTGCTGCCGCTCGCTTACATGGTGATCGTGTCGTTCATGCCGCGCGGTGAATCGACGACGCTGCCGACCCCGCTATGGCCGTCGCGCTGGAGCATCGAGAATTATTACGAGCTGCTCGTCCGCCGGCAGTTCGACGGCGCGTGGTTCGATTACCGCATCTTCCCCGCGCTGCTGAACAGCCTGCTGGTCGCCGCGATCTCGACCCTGCTCGGGCTCGTGCTGACGGTGCCGGCGGGATATGCGTTCGCCAAGCTGCGCTTCCGCGGCCGCGCGCGGTTGCTGCAAATGCTGGTCGCCGCACTGGTGGTGCCGGGGCAGGTCGCGATGCTGCCATTGTTCCTGATCTTCAAGGAGCTACGGCTGGTCAACAGCTACGCCGGGGTGATCCTGCCTAGCCTCGCGGGCATCTTCGCGGTGCTGTTCGTGCGGCAGGCGACGCTTGCCATCCCCGACGAGATGATCGACGCCGCACGGATCGACGGCGCGAGCGAGCTGCGCATCTTTGCGCAGATCGTGCTGCCGCTCCTCACCCCCGTCGTCGTGACGCTGGCGGTGTTCATGTTCCTGGGGAGCTGGAACGATTTCCTGTGGCCGCTGATCGTGCTGGTCGACCAGCATCTCTACACGCTGCCGGTCGCGGTCGCCGCGATCTCACGCGAGCATGCCGCCGACGGCGAGTTGATGATGGCCGCTGCGGTGGTGACGACGATGCCGGTGCTGCTGCTATTCCTCGCACTCCAGCGTTATTACCTGACCGGGCTGCTGGGCGGCAGCGTCAAGGGTTAGAGGGTTTCAGGGGGTGCACGCGTTCGGTGGGTAGGCGCGGCCGTTGGGCGCGAACAGGTGGGTGTTGGCGGGATCGACCGCGAAGCGCAGCCTCTTACCCAGCGTCACCGCGCGCTCGCCGGGCAATTGCGCGACGAGCGTATCCGCTGCACCCCCCGCACCCAGATGCGCGAAGGACAGCGGGCCGAGCCGCTCGAACAGTTCCACCGTGCCGGCGAAGGGGCCGTCGTCGGCGGCGAACAGATGCTCGGGGCGGACGCCGAGCGTGGCGGGCGCGCCGAGCGCCGATCGGGGCACGGCGGCCGCGGTTCTGACCACCGCGCCGTCGGGCAGCCGCACCGACGTCCCCGCGTCGTCGCATGCGTCGATCGTCACCGCGACGAAGTTCATCCCCGGCGATCCGATCGCGGTCGCGACAGCTAGCGTCGCGGGGCGGCGATAGACGTCGAGCGGTGCGCCGACCTGCTCGATCCGCCCCTCGCTCATCACCGCGATCCGGTTCGCGAGCGTCATCGCCTCGAGCTGGTCGTGCGTCACGTAGATCATCGTGCTGCCGAGCTGCTGATGGAGCCGCGCGAATTCGTGCCGCATCCGTGCGCGCAGCGCCGTGTCGAGGTTCGACAAGGGTTCGTCGAGCAGCAGCACGCGCGGATTGCGCACGACCGCGCGCGCGATCGACACGCGCTGGCGCTGCCCCCCCGACAAGGCGCGCGGGCGCCGGTCGAGCAAGGCGTCGAGGTCGAGCATCGCGGCGACCGACGCCACGCGCTCGGCGATCTCGCGCTTGGGAACGCCCGCGACCTTCAGCGGGAAGGCGATGTTCTGCGCGACCGAGAGGTGGGGGTAGAGCGCGTAGGACTGGAATACCATCGCGACGCCGCGGTCGGAGGGTGCCGCGTCCGTGACGTCGCGCCCCGCGATCGAGATCGATCCCGCGCTCGGCTCCTCCAGCCCCGCGATCATCCGCAGCAGCGTCGACTTGCCGCATCCCGACGGCCCGACGAGGACGAGGAATTCGCCGTCCTCGATGTGCAGATCGGTCGGGTGAAGGACGACCGCGTCGCCGAACCGCTTGGTCAGGCCCGAAATCTCGACAGCGCTCAATCCGTATCCTCTCCGGCGCGGGCAGCAGCGACTGCCGATCGTCTGGTGACTGTCCTAGGATAAGAAGCGCGCCTTGTCTCGAACGCCGGATGCGGCCCGCGCGGTTTCGCGACACGCGGGTCGACGGGCGGTGGTGGCGGGTGCGTGCCGGCCGGGAACGACGTGCCGTCTCGCTCGCTTCAACCGCACGGACGCCGATGTTCGACGGAGATTCCCAATGGCCGATCGCTTGGCTGCAACGCTGTACCGCATGGTGCTGCCCGATCATGTCTGCCCGTTCGGCGTTCGCGCCAAGGAGATGCTCGACGACGCAGGGTTCGCGGTCGACGATCGCATCCTCCGCTCACGCGACGAGGTGGAGGCGTTCAAGGCGGAGCACGGCGTCGCCACCACGCCGCAGGTGTTCATCGACGGCGAGCGGATCGGGGGCAGCGACGACCTCGAACGCTATCTGGCGAAGGGGTGAGCGCGTGGTGCGGGACGGATGCGACGTGGCGAGCATGGCCGGTCGCCGTGATCGCCGTCTTGCACGGGGCATCGCGCGGTGAAGCGCGTCACCGTCTGGCATGACGGAAGCTGCCCCTTGTGCCAGCGCGAGATCGCGCTGATGCGTCGGCTCGACACACGCGGGGCGATCGATTTCGTCGATGTCGCGGGCGCCGGCCACTGCCCGCTCGATCGCGCGGCGATGCTCGCACGCTTTCACGCGCGCGAGGAGGGCGGGCCGCTCTTGTCGGGCGCCGCGGCCTTCGCCGCGATGTGGCGCGCGATCCCGCTGCTCCGTCCGCTCGGCGAGTTGGCTAGAAACCACGTCATCCTGTGGTTGCTGGAGCGTTCGTACCGCGGCTTCCTGCGGGTGCGCCCGCGACTGCAGCGCTGGCTGACGCGGAAGGTCGCACGGGCATGAGGCCGCGGCCCGCCCCCGTGGCACCCGGCCAGGAAAGCGTGTGGGACTATCCCCGCCCCGCGATCGCCGAGCCGAGCGGCCGGCACGTCCGCATCGAGCATCGCGGCGTGGTGGTGGCGGATACGAGCGCCGCGATCCGCACGCTGGAGACCAGCCATCCGCCGACGTGGTACCTGCCGCCCGCGGCGCTGACCCCGGGATTGCTGCGCCCGTCGTCGCGCCGCTCGTTCTGCGAGTGGAAGGGGGAGGCCGTCTATTGGCACCTCCACGTCGGCGACGCGGTGCTGCGCGACGTGGCGTGGAGCTACCCCGATCCGACGCGGGACTTCGCGATCCTGCGCGACCATGTCGCCTTCTATGTCGCGCCGCTCGACCATTGCAGCGTCGACGGCGAGCAGGTGACCCCGCAGCCCGGCGGCTTCTACGGCGGGTGGATCACGTCCGATCTGGCTGGCCCGTTCAAGGGCGTGCCCGGCAGCATGGGATGGTAGACGCACTGCCGGCAGGATTGCGCGATTGGCGCGAGGCGCCGCGCGTCCGCGTGCTGAGGGACGGGCGGCCCGACGAGGCGGGGCGCTTCGTCCTGTGCTGGTTGCAGCAGGCACTGCGCGCGCGCGACAATCCGGTGATCGACGCGAGCATCGTGCTCGGCAACGCGCTGGGGTTGCCGGTGCTCGTCTACCACGGCCTGCGCGAAGATTATCCCTACGCCTCGGATCGGCTGCACCATTTCATCCTCGGCGCGAGCCGCGATCTGGCGCAGGGATGCCGCGAGCGCGGCCTCGCCTTCGCCCACCATCTCGATCGTGCGGAGCGGCGGGAGAAGGGGCTTGTCCACCGGCTGGGCGCCAACGCGGCCGCGATCGTGCTCGAGGATCAGCCGACCTTCGTCGCGCGCTGGCAAGCCGACCGCGTCACCCGGCGCGCGGCCGTGCCGGTCTACGCGGTCAATGCCGCCTGCCTCGTGCCGCCCGCCGTGCTGGGCGACGGCATCCGCGGGCGATCGGGCTTCCTGCGCCAGCACGAACCGCGACGCGCCGAATGGCTGGCGACCGACGGGGCCGAGCCGACGCAGCCGGCCTATGTCGGCCCGCTGCCGTTCACGCCCGACCGGCTCAAAGAGATCGACACCGACGCGCTCGTCGCCGATCTGGCGATCGATCACACGCTGCCGGTCAACCCGGTGTTCCAGGCCGGGCGCGCGGCGGCCGAGCGGCAGTTGCGCCGCGCGGTGGCGGAGGTGTTGCCCGGCTATGCCGCGACGCGGAACGACGCGACGCGGCCGGACGGCGCGAGCGGCCTGTCGCCGTACCTCCACTTCGGTGTGTTGGGCCCGCGGGAGGTCATGGCGGCGGTCGAGGCATCGGCGGCGGGGGCGAAGCACAAGACGAAGTTCGCCGACGAACTACTCGGCTGGCGCGAATGGTTCCATTATCAGGCGTGCGCGCTGGCCGCGCCCGAACGCTACGACCGCGTCGCGGGCTGGGCCGTCGACACGCTCGCGGCGCACGCGCGCGATCCCCGCCCCGCGATCGAGACGCTCGACGCGCTGCTCCACGGCGAAACCCGCGACGAAAGCTGGAACGCGTGCCAGAAGCAGTTCCTGCTCGACGGCTGGATGCACAACAATCTGCGGATGTACTGGGCCAAGCGCATCATCGCGATGACGCCGAGCCCGGAGGCGGCCTGGGCGACGGCCTGTTACCTCAACGACCGGTTGAGCCTCGATGGCCGCGATCCCTCGACCTACGGCAATATCGCCGCGATGTTCGCGGGCACGCCGTCGGAGCATGAGCGGCCGATCTACGGCCGCGTCGCGACGCGCGGCGACGGATCGACCCGCAGCAGGAGCGGCGGCGACCGATGGCTCGCGGCAGCGGCGGCGCGCGCGGTGCCGCGGGTATCGGTCCCGGCGGCCGTGCCGGTCGACCCGTATCTGACCGGCGAACCCGCGGCCTGAAGCGGTGCCAAAGGTGAGCGAGCGGAGGCGGCACGCCGGCGGCGCTTCCCTCGGGTCCGCATCCGCCGCTATACGCGGCCACCGCAGCGTGCGCCGGCTCTCTCCGCCGACGCCACCGGATTGAGCAATGGCCAGACGTTCGAAACACGATCCCTACGACCACCTGCCGCGCGAAGACGAGGCACCGGCCACCGCGGTGCCGTGCTGGCTGTGCAGCCGTCCGACCGGCGCGACGATCGTGTGGCACCATCCGGTGCCCAAGAGCCGCGGCGGGCGCGACGTCGTGCCGATGCACCCGATCTGCCAGCAGACGCTGACCGCCAACTTCACCAATTCGGAACTGCAGCGGCACGGAATGGACGTGACCGGACTGCTCGACAATCCGAACGTCCGCAAGTTCGTCGACTGGGTGGCGAAGAAGGACCCCGATTTCACGGCCACGATCACGAAGAAGCAGCGCTGAGCATCCGCCGCGGCCGCTCCTTTTTCGCCCGCGCGAGGGTGATGAGAAAAAAGCGCATTTTCTCCTGCGTTTGACGTCAGCCTCGCTTGCGCGTTGCCGAGGTCGCGGTCACGATGCGGCCATGATCCGCTGGCTCCCGCTCGTTCTCCTCGCCACCACCACGCTCGCCACCACCACGCTCGCCACCACCACGCTCGCCGACGCCGCCGAGCCGCGACCGCCGATCCTGTCGCCCGCGCGGATCAAGGCCGACGTGAAGACGCTCAGCGCCGATGATTTCCACGGCCGCGGGCCGACGCAGGCGGGCGAGCCGATCACGCTGTCGTTCCTCGAACAGCGTTTCGCCGCACTCGGGCTGAAACCGGCGGGCGATAAGGGTTTCCGCCAGACGGTGCCGCTGCTGCGCTGGACGCGCGACGCGGCGCGGTTCCAGCTGTCGTTGAACGGTGCGACGCGCGCGCTTCGCCCCGGTGTCGAGATCGCGGCATCGTCGCGGATCGTCGGCGCGACCGCACTGGACCGCGCGCCCGTCGTGTTCGTCGGGTACGGCGTGGTCGAACCCAGGCTCGGTTACGATCCGTATCAGGGCGTCGACGTGCGCGGGAAGGTCGTCGTCGCGCTCGCGGGCGATCCCGATGTCGAGGCGGGGCGCGACCTGGGGTTCGGCGGCCGCGCGTCGAGCCCGGCCGCGCGCACCAAGCTGGCCGAGGCGCAGAAGCGCGGCGCCGCCGCCTTTTTCCAGATCCACGATACCTTTCCGTCGAGCTATCCGTGGCTCCAGCTCGCCAACAGCGACGCGGTGCCGGGCTACGCGCTCGACACCGGAACCGTGCCGCCCGCCTTCGGCATCCGCGGCACGTTGCGGAACGACATCGGCGTCGCGATGCTGAGGCAGGGCGGTCTGGATTACGCCGCCGCGAAACGCGCCGCGCAGGCGGCCACCTTTCGCGCGGTCGAGCTGAAGGGCGTGAGTTTCTCGGGCGAGGTCCGCACCAGCCTCGACCGCGCGGTCAGCCACAATATAGTCGGCGTGCTGCCGGGGACCGACGCGAAGGCGGGGAGCATCCTCTACGGCGCGCACTGGGACGCGTACGGCGAGAATGCGTTCGACCCGCCCGCCGATCGCATCCGCAACGGCGCGGTCGACAACGGTAGCGGCACCGCAACGCTGCTGGAGATCGCGCGCACGTTCGCGAAGGCGCCGCGGTTGCGCCGGTCGGTCGTCTTCGCGCTGTGGACCGCGGAGGAGAAGGGGCTGCTCGGCGCGAGCTGGTACGCGGACCATCCGGCATTGCCGCTCGCGACCACCGCGGCGCAGTTCAACCTCGACCCGCACGTCGTGCTCGGGCGGACGCGCGACCTCGAGCTGATCGGTGTCGGGCGAACGCCGCTGGAGGCGGACCTGCAACGGGTGGCGGCAACGCAGGGGCTGCGGATCGTGCCCGAGGAGAATACCGAGGCGGGCTGGTATTACCGCTCCGACCATTATGCGCTGGCGCAAAAGGGCGTCCCCGGCGTCTATTTCCGCGCCGGGCACGATCTGGTCACCGGCGGCATGGCGGCGGGCGAGCGCGAGCGGTCGCGCTACAATGCCGAATGCTATCACCAGACCTGCGACGAATTCAAACCTGGGTGGGACATGACGGGCGCGGCGCAGGAAGGCAGCGTCGCTTACGCGCTCGGCCGCGAGATCGCGGGCGGGGCGGCGTGGCCGACGTGGAACGCATCCGAGCCGTTCCTCGCCGAGCGCGCCAAGAGCGACGCGGAGCGGCGCTGACGCGCTACTGGCCCGGCCGGTAGCGTCGCTCGACGTGCCCCGCCAGTTCGTCGGGGTAGAAATAGATCGGGCGCAATTGCCCCCTCGCGTAGCGGTCGATCTGATCGGCGAAATGTGGCGAGGCGGGATTGCCGCTCTGCCCGCCCGCCATCACCGCGCTCGCCTTCACGCGCGGACCGAACTCGACCACCGCGACGAAGCTGTTGCCGCTGGTGCCGTAGTAGCGCTTCGTGCCCGGCCACGTCTTCGCGCCGAACGAGGCAAGACTGCCCCATTGCGCCGAGGTGAAGGGCACCGGGATCGACGCGCGCGCGTCGTTGAAATGCGGCTGGATCGCGTCGTCGAGCCGCTGGAACCGGTTGATCGCGCGCCACGGCGTCCGCCAGTCACCGAAATCGCGCGTCAGCCGCGCGACCGCCGCATCGAGCGCGGCGAGCCTGGACGCTGCGTCCACGCGCGTGGCGATGTAATCGGGCACGTTGACGCGCTCGGCCTGCGCGACGCTGCCGACCTCGCGCCAGAGCTGGTCGCCCCAGAAGACCGCGAGACTGGTCGCGACCGAATCGTACGCCCAGCGGTGATCCCAGCGCGCCAGCGTCGCGACCGGTGCCGCCAGCCGTGCGCGTTGCGGATCGCGCGGGGGCAGCGCACGCCATGCTGCGACGAGCCCCGGCAGCAGCCGCGCGAAGGCGGGGAGGTACGGATCATAAGCGGCGTCGCGAAGCCGGCCGGACGTCCAGCCACGCTTGCCGGTCAGCAGCAGGTCGGCGTGCTCCCCCCGCGCATTGCCGCCGACCTGATCCATGTAGTGCGGGTAATCCTTCGCCCTCGGGCTGTCGGGGCCCGCCGCGCTCCACGGCCAGTCGTTGGTGTTGTGGACCCAGCCGACGCGCGGGTTGGCGACGCTCGGCAGGCTCGGCAGCGAATGCAGCCCGCGCCAGTCGGTCGCGGGATCGCTGCCGTCGACCGGGCGGGTATAGTCGAACCGGTCGTCGCGCACCGGCATGAACTGCGGCATCAGAAATGCGATTTCGCCGCGGTCGTCTGCAAACAACGTGTCGTTCGACGAATTCGCCTTGCGCTCGGCGACCGTCAGATAATCGGCGAGGTTCGTCGCCTTGGTACGCAGCCAGCTCTGCTCGAGCGCCGGGATCGGTCGCCACATCAGCGCGGTCGCGATCCAGCGCCCGTCCTTCGCCGCGACGACCGGGCCGTGGTGCGTGCGCCACGTCGTGAAGCGACGTTCCCCGATGCTGCCGTCGGCGCGGCGGACGCGGATCGTGACGACGCGCGGCGTGAGCGGGCGCGTCTCCGCTCCGTAGCTATACGTCCAGCCACCCGGGCGCCGCGTCACGCGTTCGGCGAACTGATCGACATTGTCGACGGTCGACGAGGTATGCATCCACCCGGCGTGCGCGTTGAACCCCTGATAGACGAAGAACTGCCCCCAGGTGCTGGCACCGTAGGCATTGAGCCCCGCGTCGCTCGTAATCTGCGCCTCCGAGCGGAAATAGAAGCTGGTGTGCGGGTTAATCAGGAGTAGCGCGTGGCCGTCGCGGGTCAGTTTGGGCGCAATCGCGATGCCGTTCGATCCCGACGGTTCGCGCGGGATCGTGCCGCGCTCCTCGGGCGTGGGCGGGGTCGGCTGGCCGTAGAAGGTCTGCAGCTCGGACAGTGAGATCCGCTCGATGTCACCGCCGATGCTGCCTTCGGTGAAGCTGAGCGCCATCCACGGCTCGAACCGCGTCAGCACCTTCGGTTTCGTCGCGGTGTGCGTCGCGAGATAATAGTTCAGCCCATCCGCCCACGCCTGCATGAGCGCGCGCAGCCACGCGGGGCTGGCGGCATATTGCGCGCGCAGCTCGGCCTCGTCGACAAACAGGCGCTGGCGCAGGTCGGCCCAGACCGCCGTCTCGCCCTCGGCCTCGGCGGTACGGCCGAGCGCGGTCAGGTAATTCGCCTCGACGCGCGCGAAATCGTCCTCGGCCTGCGCGTAGGACATGCCGAACACCGCGTCGGCGTCGCTCTGCCCGTGGATATGCGGGATGCCCCAGTCGTCGCGCGTGATCGTCACCCGCGCGGCTTGTGCCTGCCAGCGCGCCCGATCCGGGTCGGGCGCGGCTGCCACATTCGTCATCGCGACGGCGAGAAGCAGCGGATTGCGCGCGCGGCGAAGGAGCCTATCCATGACGTGAAGTCTAGGACGGGGAGAGCGCGATGACCATGCGGTGGCTGTTGATGGCGGCGACGCTGCTGCTGGGCGGCGCGGCGGCAGCACCGAGTGATCCGCCCGCGCTGCTGCTGCGCCCCGCGGGCGTGTTCGACGGGGTGGACGGCATCGTCCATGCCGGGTGGCAGGTGCTGGTGCGCGGCGACCGGATCGCGGCGGTCGGCCCGTCGCTGTCGGTGCCAGCGGGTGCGCGCGTCATCGATCTGGCGGGCGCGACGCTGATGCCGGGGATGATCGAGGGGCACGGCCACCTGTTCCTCCACCCGTACGACGAGGCGAGCTGGGACGATCAGGTGCTGCACGAGCCGCTCGCGCTGCGTACCGCGCGCGCGGTGGCGAACGCGCGCGCGACGCTGCGCGCGGGCTTCACCAGCGAGCGCGATCTCGGAACCGAAGGCGCGGGCTACGCCGACGTCGGACTGAAGCAGGCGATCGACCAGGGGATCGTCGAGGGCCCGCGGCTGAGCGTCGCGACCCGCGCGATCGTCGCGCTCGGCGCGTATGGCCCGAAAGGGTTCGAGCCCGGCGTCGCGATCCCGCAAGGGGCGGAGGAAGTGTCGGGAACGGACCAGATGGTCGCCGCGGTCCGCCGGCAGATCGCGGCGGGGGCCGATTGGGTGAAGCTCTACGCCGACTATCGCTGGCGCAGCGGCGAGGACGCGCGCGCGACGTTGAGCGTGGACGAGATCAAGGCCGCGGTCATGGCGGCGCACGATGCCGGGCGTCCGGTCGCGGTCCACGCCTCGACCGCGGAGGGGATGCGTCGCGCGGTCGCGGCAGGCGTCGACACGATCGAGCACGGTTACGGCGGGACGCCCGCGATCTTCGCGAGCATGGCCGCGAAGGGGATCGCGCTGTGCCCGACGCTCGCCGCGGCGGACGCGAGCGCGCGCTATCGTGGCTGGACCGGCGCGGAGCCTGCGCCGCCCGCGGTTCGCACCGCGCGCGATAGCTTCCGCGCCGCGCGCGCGGCGGGCGTGCCGATCTGCATGGGCGGCGACGTCGGCGTCTACGCGCACGGCAGCAACGCGCGCGAAATGGTGCTGATGGCGGCAGGCGGGATGACGCCCGCGCAGGTGCTGATCGCCGCGACCTCGGGCAACGCGCGCTGGATGCGGATGGGCGACCGGCTGGGTGCGGTGAAGCCGGGGTTGCTCGCCGATCTGGTCGCGATCGCGGGCGATCCGACCGCCGACATCGCCGCGGCCAAGGCCGTACGTCTGGTGATGAAGAACGGCGCGGTGGTCGCGCCGAACGTCGAATGACGGGTGGTTCGAGCTGACGTCGCGCGGGATATTGCGGTGCGGGGCGGGACCGCGCGCGATCGTCGCGTCGACGGACGCTTTAGCGCTTCACCGCGGATCACCGCGCCACTAGGCTCCCCCCGATCATCATCGGGGGACCAGAATGCGCAACCTGCCTTGGCTCATCGCCGCCGCTCTCGTGGTCGCGGCACCCGCAGGGATCGCGGCGCAGACGCCCGCGGCGCTGGCCGTCCCCGTCGAGGACGCGCGCTTCTACGCATTCCTCGACCAGGAATTCGCCGCGGCGCTGCGCGATCGTCCGCAACTGGCGACGCAGCTGGGCATGAAGGACGGGCAGGACCGGCTCGACGACATCAGCGACGCGGCTGAACTGCGCCGGCTGGATTGGCGTCGCGGCAGCGTTTCGCGGATGAAGGCAGCGTTCGACCGGGCGAAACTGTCGCCGGGCGCCCAGGTCAATTACGACATCTGGGCGCTCGAACTCGACCGCGCCGAACTCGGCTACCGCTTCCGGTTGCAGGCGCCGCCCTTTTATTCGTTTCTCTATTCGGCGCACGCGCAACTGCCGAACTTCATGATCAACACGCATACGGTGCAGGATGCGCAGGACATGCGCGCCTATGCCGCCCGGTTGCGCGCGATGCCCGCTGTGCTCGACACAGCCATCCAGCAGAGCCGCGTGTCCGACGCCGCCGGCGTGCGTGCGCCGCGATTCCAGATCGAGCGCATCATCAGCGGAAGCCGCGCGATCGTGACCGGCGCGCCGTTCGATGGCGGTCCGGCCTCGCCCTTATGGGCCGACGCGCAGGCGAAGGTCGCCAAGCTCAAGGACGGCGGAAAGGTCACCGCTGCCGAAGCGACGACCCTGCTCGCCGACACGCGCGCCGCGTTGCTGACGATCAAGCCGGCGTACGACCGCGTGATCGGCTGGGCCGAGGCCGACCTGCCGACCGCGCCGAGCGGCCGCGTCGGCGCGCTGACCCTGCCCGATGGGGCTGCGTGGTATGCCGCGGCGCTGAAGCTCAACACCACGACCGACCTGACCGCGGATCAGATCCACAAGATCGGTCTGGCCGAGGTGAAGCGGATCGAGAACGAGCAGGACGCGGTCGCGCGCGCGGCCGGACTGAAGGACCGCCACGCCTTCTACGCGCAAATCGCACAGCGTTTTCCCGTCGTGCCGTGGAACGACCAATTGCGGGCGAAATATCTGCGCGACGCGAATGCCGCGCTCGCGTTCAATCGCACCTTGCTGCCCAAATACTTCGGAAAGCTGCCGGTCCACGCGATGGAGGTCGTTCGCGAGCCGTCGTTCAGCGAGGTCGCGGGCGGCGCGGCGCACGCCGCCGGACCAAGCCGCGACGGCGCGCGTCCGGGCCGCGTCTACGTCCACCTGCTCGGCACCACCGACGCGACCCCGCCGTCGGCGCTGCGCGACCTGATGTGCCACGAAGGCGTGCCGGGTCACGTGATGCAGGGCGATATCCAGGTCGGCCAGAGCGGCGGGCCGAAGTTCCGGCAGAGCACACGTTACGTCGCGTTCGGCGAGGGCTGGGGCCTGTATGCCGAGGCGTTGTGCAAAGAGATGGGAGCCTATCCCGAGCCGTCGGACGATTTCATGCGGCTCGACGCCGAGCTGTTCCGCGCCGCGCGGCTGGTCGTCGACACCGGCATCCATGCCGAGGGATGGACTGAGCAACAGGCGATCGATTATCTCGTCAACACCGGGCGCGCCGCTCCCGATCAAGGGCGATCCGAGGTACGCCGCTATATCACGCTGCCGGGGCAGGCGACGGGCTACAAGATCGGGATGATCAAGATCGTCGAGCTGCGCCGCCGCGCTGAACGCGAACTCGGGGCGAAATTCGACATCCGCGGCTTCCACGACCTGCTGATCGGATCGGGCTCACTGCCGCTGCCGATCCTCGAGCGACAGGTCGACGGCTGGATCGCGATGCGTCGACGTAGCTGAGCGGCGGGGTCGGCAACGGTTCCGGCGGGGCGGCTATCGGCGGTGCGTCGTCGTGCGGGGGGCAGGGGGCGGCGATGAACTCGAGTCGTCTTACGAACCGCGCCGATCGCCGCGCTAGACGTGTGACAGCGCGCCGGCGAGGATGACCGGGCCCGTCGGCTGACCGGTCGGCGAGCCGCCCGCGGGCTCGACCGAAACGGCGAGCTGGTCCCCGGCGGCGAGCCGCTGCGACCGCGATACCGTCAGCCGAGGGTCGCCCGCTTCCGCGAGCACGCCCAGCGAGACGGGCTTGCCGCCCGCGGGGATGCGCCACAGCTCACCCGCCCGCCCGCCGGGTACGGCGACGCTGGTCGACAGGCGCAGCGTCGCCGTATCGCGGTCGAACACCGCGACGATCGGCTGCGCCGCGGCCTTGTCGGTCGGGAGCAGCGACGCGACGAGCAGGTCGGGCGATGTCGCGACCGTCGGCGGGGCGGGCACTTGGACCGTGCGCGTGACGGGATGCGTCCACGCGATGATCGAGGCCGCCAGCGCGCCGAGCGCGCCGCCGATGCCGATCCACCGCCAGCGCGACCGACCACGCGGTTCGCCAGGCAGGGGGATCGTCAGCCGCTGTTCGATCCGGTCGCGCAGTGCCGCGGGCGGTTCGACCTCCTCCGCGGCGTCGAGCAGCGGTGCCATCTGTTGGTGCCACCATTCCACCTCGCGCGCGAAGGCGACGTCGTGCGCGGCACGCGCCGACGCGCGCGCGTGTTCGTCGCCGGTCAGGAGCCCGATCGACAATTCCGCGGCGAGCAGACGATCGTCATCCGTCATCGCGCAGGCACTCGCGAAGCCGGATCAGGGCGCGGCGGATCATGCTCTTCATCGTCGGCAGCGGCGTCGCCGACCGTTCCGCGACCTCGGCGTAGGTCAATCCGTCGACAAAGGCGGCGCGAATGGCCGCGCGGGGTCGGTCGTCGAGGCTGTCGACGCAGTGCCGCAGCCGCGCGTGCTCCTCCGCGATCACGAGCAGTTGCTCGGCGAGGAGGCCGTCGTCGGGGAGGGTCGTGGCGATCGCGTCGCTCGCGCCGTCGCTCGCCACGAGGTGGAGCGGACGCGCGCGCCGCCAGTCGAGCGCGCGGTTGCGCGCGATGGTGCACAACCACGTCACGGGATTGCCCCGCGCCGGCTCGTACGCGCCCGCGCGCCGCCAGATGATGAGATAAACTTCCTGCAACACGTCCTCGGCTGCCTGTCGTTCACCGCAGATACGTAGGCAGATGCCAAATAGCTTCGGTGCCGTCATGTCATAAACATGACGAAACGCCCGCCGGTCACCGCCCGCGCTTTCGGCAAGTGCGGTGATCAGCGCCTTTCGGCGTGCCAGCGCGTCAGTTTGATCGACCGTCACTTTTTTATGACCGTGCCCGCATCCTATCCCGGATTAACCCCGTACCTCCAAGCGCCCACGTGATGGAAGCCGTTGCGTGACGATTTTCCGTGGGCGGGAGGTGCCTAGTGACGATGCAGGACGTTCGAGCCGAGCAGGATCAGTTGATCGAGACCTTTGACGGGCGCGCCCGTCGCCGCGCGGATCGACGCGCGTTCTTTACCGCGGCACTCGGCGTCGCCGCCGCAGGGAGCGCGTTCGCCTACGCCGATCCGGCGCTGGCGCAGACCGCCGTGACCGACAACGACGTGCTCAATTTCGCGCTGAACCTCGAATATCTCGAGGCGCAATTCTACCTCTACGCGGTCAACGGCAGTGGCCTTGCCAGCACCCTGACCGCGAGCGGCAGCGGCGCGGCCGGCGGCACCGTCACCGGTGGCGCGCAGGTCAATTTCTCCGGCGATCCGCTGGTGGGCGCCTACGCGCGTGAGATCGCGGAGGACGAGCGCGCGCACGTCGCGTTCCTGCGCACCGCGCTCGGTTCGGCGGCGGTGGCGATGCCCAACATCAACATCAGTGGCGACGCGAACGGTGCGTTCACCGCGGCGGCGCGCGCGGCGGGCGTGGTCGGCGCGACCGAGACGTTCAACCCCTATTCCTCGCCGACCAACTTCCTGCTGGGCGCGTTCATCTTCGAGGACGTGGGCGTTACCGCCTACAAGGGCGCGGCGCCGCTGCTGAGCAACAAGACCTTCCTGGAGGCCGCGGCTGGCATCCTGGCGGTTGAGGCGTATCACGCCGCGATCGTGCGCACGACGCTCTATTCGAAGGGCGTGCAGGGGTTGATCGACGCGACCGAGAAGATCTCGAACGCGCGCGACACGCTCGACGGCAACCCGACGCTCGACGCGGTGCGCGGCATCGGTCCCGACGACGATCAGGGCATCGCGCCCTCGGGTAGCGGGACGACGCTGACCGCCAATCTGGCGCCGCTCAACAGCAACGGCCTCGCCTACAGCCGCACGCCCGGGCAGGTGCTCAACATCGTCTACCTGAACGCCGGCACCGCCACGATGGGCGGCTTCTTCCCCAACGGCGTCAACGGAAACATCAAGTCGACCACCTGATGGGTGTCGTCCGGCTGATGAATTCCACCGACGTTCTCAAGGAAAGTTTCACATGATCGACCCGTTCAAAGCCATCGAGATCCTCTCGGCCGCCGAAAACCGCCGTGCCGCGCGGCGCGGTTTCCTGAAGGCCGCAGGCGGCGGCGCCGTCCTGCTCGGCGGCGCGTCGCTCCTTTCGGCGTGCAAGGAAGACCAGAACTACCCGCCGACGCCGCAGCCCACCCCGACGCCGACCCCCACGCCGACGGCGGTGAGCGACAGCGACATCCTGAACCTCGCGCTCAACCTCGAATATCTCGAAGCGCAATTCTACCTCTACGCGGTCAACGGTACCGGTTTGTCCGCCGCGCAGACGGCGAGCGGATCGGGCGCTGCGGGCGGTACGGTGACGGGCGGCGCCAAGGTCGACTTCACGGGTGACCCCGTCGTCGGCGCCTATGCGCGCGAGATCGCGGCGGACGAGGCCGCGCACGTCGCGTTCCTTCGCACCGCGCTCGGCTCGGCGGCGGTGGCGATGCCCAACATCAACATCGACGGCGGTGCGAACGGTGCCTTTACCGCCGCGGCGCGTGCCGCCGGCGTGATCGGTGCGAGCGACACGTTCAATCCGTATTCGTCGCCCGAGAACTTCCTGCTCGGGGCGTTCATCTTCGAGGACGTGGGCGTCACCGCCTACAAGGGTGCAGCCCCGCTGCTGTCGAACAAAACCTATCTCGAAGCGGCCGCGGGTATCCTCGCTGCCGAATCGTACCACGCGGGGATCGTCCGCACGGTACTCTACGCGAAGGGCATGTCGACCACCGCGCTGATCACCGCGACGACCAAGATCTCCGACGCGCGCGATCTGCTCGACGGTACGCCGACGAACGACGACATCCGCGGCATCGGGGCGGATGACGATCAGGGGCTGGTCGGAGCGAACAACACCGCTAACCTCGTGCCCGCCAACACCAACGGGCTCGCCTACAGCCGCAACAGCCAGCAGGTGCATAACATTGTGTACCTGAATGCGACCGGTGCCAACCGGACCGGTGGCGGCTTCTTCCCCAACGGCACCAACAACCCGAACGCATCGCTGCGCGTCGGTCTTTCCTGAGCAAACAGGGCGCTCGAACCGGCTATTCGGTTCGAGCGCCCGTCCCTTTGATCACGTCGCAGACTGACGTGATTCCGGCCTGAGCGCGTTCGGATCGCGTACCGCGGCACCCCAGATCGTCCGTCGAACAAGACATCTCCTTTCGCGACCGCTACCAATGCGCAGCAGGTCGGGCGCGCAGCCGCGTGTGCGAACGGTAGCGAGGGATCGGATGTCATGAAGCTGCTGCTGGTCGAGGACGATGCCGAGTTCGCCACCACATTGTCGCAATCGCTCGAGGCGCTCGACCATCAGGTGACCGTCGCGGCGGACGGACTGGCGGCGATCGATGCCAACGATCGCGAGCGTTTCGATGCGGTCATCCTCGACCGGATGCTGCCGCACATGGAAGGCACGACACTGGTGGAACGGCTGCGCGAGCGCGGACAGACGCTGCCCGTGCTGATGCTCTCCGCGCTCGGGCATTCGATCGACAAGGTCGACGGTCTGAAGGCGGGGGCGGACGATTACATCGTCAAGCCGACGCCGGTCGGCGAGATCGACGCGCGGCTGACCGCGCTGGTACGTGCGCGGGGGTGGAAGGGGGAGGGGGCCAACACCTTGCGCGCCGGACGGATCCTCGTGAACCCGGGTAAGCACCGCGCGTGGTACGGCGACGACGCGCTCGACCTTTCCAATCTCGAGTTCAAGCTGCTGAGCGAACTGGCGCGCAACGCGGGCAGCTTCGTCACCCGCACGATGCTGCTGGAGCGGGTGTGGGGATATGATTTCGAGCCCGCCACCAACATCATCGAGGTGCAGGTCCGCTCGCTGCGGCGAAAGCTGACCGCGAACGGCGCCCCCGACCCGATCGTTACCAAGCGCGGCGTGGGATATATGCTGGAGCAGTGAGGTGACCTCGCTGCGGTCGCTGCTCTTCGCTTTTCTGGCGCTGTTCGCCGCGGCGACAGCGCTGACCGGTTACGCGACGTACAGCGCGTCGCACGCCGCGATCACGGGTCTGGTCGACGCGCGGATCGATCTGGTCGCCGACGCGATCACCGACGGCGTCAGGCCGGGCGACGCTGCCGCGATCCTCGCGCGGATCGATCGCTTCGCGCATCGCCGCGACACCGGGGATATCGGGTTCGAGCTCGAGGATGTGCGGGGCCGCCGGCTGGGAGGGAACGTCGCGCTCGCGCGTGCGATCGCACCGGGTTATTCGAGCGTGTCGGGTAGCGACGGCATCGCCGGGCTGACCGCCGGGCGGGCCGAACGGCGCGACGTGGGCGGGGGGCTGCGCCTCATCACCATCGCGGAGACCGAGCCGGTCGACGGTTACGCGTTCATCCGCGCGCGCAATTACATGATCGGCTTCGGCGCGATCATGCTGATCGTGCTGACGGGCACCGCGACCTTCGCACTGATCGTTCGGCGCCGCATCGGCGAAGTGCGCGCGACGGCGGCGGCGATCGTCAACGGCGACTTGCAGCACCGCGTCCCGGTCCCCGCGCGCGGCGGCGCCTTCGCCGCGCAGGCGGAGGCGTTCAACCACATGCTCGACCGCGTGGCGGCGCTGATGGATGGGCTGCGGCAGGTCAGCAGCGAGGTGGCGCACGATCTGCGCACCCCGCTCGCGCGGTTGCGCGGGCGTCTGGCGCTCGCCGCCGATGCGCCGACCGCGGCGGCGATGCGACACGAGATCGAGCAGGCGACCGAGCAATGCGACATGCTGCTCGCGACCTTCTCCGCGATCCTGCGCATCGCCGAGGTCGAGGGCGGAGACAGGCGCGCGCGCTTCGCGCCCGTCGATCTCGCGTCGCTGATGGGGGAGGTGATCGAAACGCTGCGCGACGCGGCGGCGGAAACGGGGCACCGCCTGACCGGCGCCGCGACGCACCCGGTCCAGATCATCGGGGACCGGGGGTTGCTCGCGCAGGCGCTGGTCAATCTGGTCGAGAATGCGCTGACGCATACGCCCGCGGGATCGGTCGTCACGGTCGCGGTCGCGCAGGATCGCGGGCGCGCGAGTGTCTGCGTTGCTGATAATGGGCTCGGGATCGCTCCCGCGGATCACGCACGCGCGCTCAGGCGATTCGGACGGCTGGACCCCAGCCGACACCGGCCGGGGCACGGTCTGGGGCTGCCGCTGGTACAGGCGATCGCGCACCTGCACGGGGGCGCGCTGACACTCGGTGACGCGGGGCCGGGGCTCGCCGCGACGATCAGCCTGACGGTCGCGCCGCGGGGCGTCGAGGGCCCCGCGACGGCCGACCTCAGAAGTTGACCGTGCCTTCGACGCCGAAGGTACGCGGCGCATTGAAGTTGCCGTAGTCGCCCAGCACGTTGTTGATGCTGCCGCTGGTCACGTTGGTGGTCGGCGCGCCGGGCAGGCTGTTCGAGGGATCGCGGCGATAGACATATTGCTCGTCGAACAGGTTGCGCCCCCAGATCGCGACGGTCAGCTTCTGCCCGTTCGTGCCCAGCGGAATGTCGCCGAGCGCGACGCGGCCGTTGAAGATCAGCGATGCGTCCGCCTTGGTCGCGAACTGGTCGAACGACTGCGTCGCCTGCGCGTAATTGCCGTTGAGGTGGAAGGTCAGGCGGTTGCCGTCGCCGACCGGCACCGCGTAATCGATCGCGCCACTCGCCGCGTTGCGCGGGGTGAACACGATGTAGAATTGCTGCGGCACGGTGGTCGACGTGGTGACGCCGTTGGTGGTCACCGAGTTGACGATGTTGACCTTCGGGATGCGGGTGTAGGTATAGGCGTAGGACGCATTGAGCGTCAGCCCCTCCATCGGATTGACCGTCAGGTCGGCCTCGACGCCGCGAATGCGCGTCGTGCCGGGCGCGTTGATCGTGACGAGGTTGTTGAAATTGCCCGTCGCGGTCACCTGGATCGAACTGATGTCGACCTGGCTGTTGTCGCGGTCCATGATGTAGCCCGCGAGGTTGAAGCGGACGCGGCGGTCGAACAGGTCGGACTTCATGCCGACTTCGTAGGAGCGCACGTCCTCGGGATTGAACGCCTGATAGTTCGACGTCCGCGAACTCGCGCCGCCCGCGCGGTAGCCGGTCGCGTATTTGGCGTAGAAGTGCAGGTCGCGCGTCGCGTCATAGGCGACCGTCACCATCGGGTTGAAGCGGTTCCACGTCTTGTCGAGCGGCTGGTACCCGTTGCGCGCGACGATCGCGGCATTGGCCGGATTGTCGTAGTTGATGTTGCGCGAGAAGTGCAGCACGCCGCGCTTGGTATCGTGTGTGTAGCGCCCACCCGCGGTGATGTGGATCGCGTCGGTCGCGTTCCAAGTGAGCTGACCATAAGCGGCATAGCTCTTCGACCAGACCTCCGAGGCGCGGTCGATCTGGCGGCAGCCGATCTGCCAGCCCGCGGGCGCGGCGACGCTGCCGCCGCCGATGCACGGGTCGAGTGTCGTGATGACGCCGGTCGCCTGATTGTATTGCTGCGAATTGGGCGTCGCCGCGTCGTCGCTGACGTGTTCGTTGAAGTAATAAAGTCCGCCGACGAAGTCGAACGCGTCGATCGTCCCGACCGCTTGGAATTCCTGGCTGAACTGGCGCTGGCGCAGGTCGGCGATGCTGTAGCGGCTGAAATTGCACGTGGCGGCGGTGCAATTGAGCAGCGGCACGCGGTGCGCGCCACCCGAATTGTCCCACTGCGCCACGTCGACACCGCGCCATGCAGTGAGCGAGCGCAGTTCGATATCGGGCGTCGCCTTGTACTTCAGCACGTTGGTGAAGCCGTGCGTCTGGTCGACGCTGGGCTGCTGCACCACGCCGATGTCGGCGCGGCGCATCCGCGAGGAACCGTTGACCTGGACCACCGGCAGCACGGGGCGCACCGCGCCGGTCAGCGTGGTATAGGCGGTGCCGGGCAGGACGCAATTGGGCGAGGCGGACTGCGCACCCGCGACGCAATTGTTGGGGTTGGCGTTCAGCAGCTGGCTGTAGAAGGGCGAATTCTTGTCACGCCCGTAATCATAGGCGAAATCGTTGGTCAGCCCCTGGATCGGCTGCCAGCGGATCGCGCCGCGCACGGCCTCGCGGTCGTAATAGCCGAACCCGACCTGCCCCGGCAGCGGGTTCTGCGTCACCGCGCCCTGATATTGCTTCACCGCGTCGAGCTTGACGCTGAAATTGGCGTATTCGGGCAGGTCGAGGTGGACGTCGCCATTATAGCCGCCGAGGTTCGCGACCCCGAGGCGGACGCGCCCGCCGAACTCGCCCGACGGCGCGCGCGTGACGATGCTGAGCGCACCGCCCTCGGTGTTCCGGCCGAACAGCGTGCCCTGCGGACCTTTCAGCACCTCGATCCGCTCGACGTCGAACAAGGCGGCGTTCAACCCGTGCTGGCGGCCGAGATAGATGCCGTCGACGTAGATGCCGACACCCTGCTCGCGCGCGGGCTGGTTGGCGTCGAGCGGCACGATGCCGCGGATGCCGATCGTCAGCGCGCTCTGCCGTGCCTCGAAGGTCGCGACGCGCAGGCTCGGCACCGCGCCGTCGGCGAGATCGTACAGGCTCTGGACGTGGCGGTCCTGCAGCGCCTGCGTGTTGAGCACGTTGATCGCGACCGGGGTTGATTGCAGGTTGGTCTCACGCCGGGTCGCGGTGACGACGATATCGGCGAGGCCGCCGGCGGGAGCGGCCGCGGTGGCATCGCTCGCGGCCGGCGCCGGCGTCGTCTGATCAGCAGCCGGTGCCGATGCAGCGGTCGCGGGCGCAGCGGGCGCCGCCTGCGCCGAAACAGGCACGACCAGCGCGGCGACACCGCAGAGAAGTTGCAGCCTGGCGTGCGAAACCTGTAACACGTGATGTCCCCTTACTTGGCGTTTGCCGTTGCGGGGGCGATAGAGACGATCGAATACTGTGCCGTGACAATTGGTTTACACGCGAATACTTGCGTCGCTCATTCAATTCTCATTTATCCTCGTGGCGGCGCATGGCGCCTTCGGAGCGACACGGGGCGGCGCCGGGCATGATCGCCGCTCATAGACTATTGAAATGTCAGTTTGGCGCAGGTCGCCGGGTGTCGGGCTCAAACGTCGTATCGAGGCGAACCGCGGCCTCCGGGGAATTGAATACTGGAGCGTGGATGAGCGATGCGGGCGGCGCTGGCGATCATGCCGTATGGGTCGCTGACTGAGCCATGCCACGACGACGGACGCGAACGAGCCTTTCCCTGAAGGGAAGTGCCAACACGCGTCGATTACCAGCAAAAAGGAAATTGGTCGGGGAAAGAGGATTCGAACCTCCGGCCCCTGCCTCCCGAAGGCAGTGCTCTACCAGGCTGAGCTATTCCCCGACCATGTGCCGACCCGACGAGGTCGGGGGCAGGCGGCGGCTTATATCAGCGATTTCGGCGACCGCAAGCCGCTGTCGCTGCTATTTCGCGGTCATATCATCGACGGCAGCCTCGCCGCGCGACGGATGGTGTCACAGACCCGTCGCGCTGGTGCAGTTCTTCTTCGGCGGAAACCGGCTGTCCTCATTGGGCGTGGTGAAATCCTTCGACCGCGCGCGGAACATGACCGAGCGGGTGATCGCGGGCTGGACGTTCAGCATCCCGAACGGGATGACGGTGAACAGCGGTTCGTAATTGTACGACACTTGGACATGGAACATGACCTCGTCGAGCAGCAGCGAACGGTTGTTCGGCAGCGTGGCGACGGTGACCTTCTGCGCGCAACCGACCGCGGGGGCCGCCTGCACGTAGGCGCCGTCGAAGCGCTGCCACAGGATCGTGTTGTCGATCGTCCCGTTATTGTCCTTGTCGGTGCCCTGCACCCCGGTGATGACGACGCGGCCACGATTGCGCAGGTCGAACGGCTTCGCGGTCAGGTCGATCGCGTTGAACAGGTCGTACACCTGCTTCTCGCTGATCCCGACCTCGCCGGTGCCGCTCTGCGCGACGAGGTCGCTCGTCATCGCCGCCATGCGCTGGACCCGGTTGGTCGCCATCACGAAATTGCCGAATTCGAGCGCGGTCAGCGTCATGCCGAGGAACAACGGCAGGCCGAGCGCGAATTCGAGGAATGCGACGCCGCGGCGATCGCGCGCGAGCGAGAGGAGAGGCGCGGCGCTCACGAATTGCGCCGCAATGCTTCGTTGCGCACGACCGTCGTCGCCGACAGCGGCTCCACCCCATTGGCGAAGCCGATCGCATTGCCGACGAACTGGAACAGCACCGCCTTGGGATAGGTGACGGTGTAGCTGACGACGTCGCCCGCATCGCCCATCGTCCCGGTCTTGGGCGTGCTCGGGTCCCATTTGCCGTTCTTGTTGCGATCGACGAACGGCTCGTTGGCGTCGTATTTGCCGTTCTTGTTGACGTCGGTGTAGATTTCCGGCGTGACCGAGGCGAAGTCGGCGAAGACCTTGGTCTCGATCGTGATCTTCTTGCCGGGCGCGGCGGGGAACAGCGACATCGCGTCGGTCACGCTCTTGCGCATGATCGTGCCGCGGTCGGCCTCGCTCGTCTCCATGCTCGCGGTCGCGGTGCGTGCCGCCTCGATCATCGCACCCTCGAGCGTCTGCCGCGCGAAGGTGAGGTGGCCGAGCTCGATCGCGCCGCAGATCAGCAGAAACAGCGCGGGCGCGAGCATCGCGAACTCGATCACCGTCACGCCGCGCCTGCATCGCACTATCTGATGGATGCGCATCACTTGACCAGATGCAGGTCGACGAGTTCGGACGCGATGTCGTCGAACGCAGCCTTGAGCGTCGCCGCGTCGGACGTGCGGTACACGTGGCCGGGGGCGCATTGCTCGAACATGTTGAGCGTCGCCTTGTCGGTGGTGGTCAGCGCGACGATGTAGACCTTGGGCGGATTCTTCTCGGCCTGAAGCGACGCGCACGTCTTGGAAAAGCGCAGTTCGGACTGCTTCGTCAGGTCGCCGACGTTCTTCGAGATCGGTGCGTCGCCGTAATTGCCGTAGAAGGTCCAGGTGCGGTTCGCATAGCCGTTCGGCGCGGTGCCGAGTGCGGTCTCGCCGTCGGTCATGAAGACGAGCGCTCGCTTCGCATCCTCGTTCACCGGGTTGGTACGCTTGAACACGTCGTCGCGCACCAGCAGGCGGTATCCCCACAACAACCCGGCGTGGTGCAACGTGCCGTTGGCGGGATAGATCGCGGCGTTCTTGTTCTGGACGACGTTCAGCCAGTAGCTCTTGCTGCGGCCGTAGGTGACGGGTTCGGCCTCTTCCGGGCACTGCCAGTTGGGCGAGGGGACGTCGGTCTTGTTGGCGCCGCCGTTGTTGGTCGAGCCGCCCTGCGGGTTGACGCGGTAGACCGCCGCGTCCTTCCAGTCGGCCTGGAAGCGCGGGATGCGATCGTAATTGACCCGGAACGCGGTGCCCGAATTGGTGTCGAAATCCCAATCCATCGTGTCGGGGTCGAAGTAGCTGCCGTTCGGCTGCGTGATGACGTCGTCGCCGACACCAGCCGCGCCGTTGTTGAGCCCTAGATAATATTGGTAGAACCAGCGGCGATACGGGTTGGAGGCGAACCGGTCACCATAGGCGTCGTAGTTGAGCATGGTATCGGCAAATTGTGGATGCAGCTTGTACAGGTTGAAGTCGGCTTCCCCGCTCGAATATTTGTAATATTCGCTGTTCGGGTCCGCGGCACTGTCGTTGCCGGGGCGGCCCTTGCCGGGCTTGTTGGTCGGCTTGTCCGCCTTGAATTTCTCTTTCGGCGTGTAGAACGGCGGGATGAAATAGGGCTCGAGCTTGGGGTGCGCGCCTTCGCCCGGTAGCGAGCGGTCGATGTCCCACGCGCCCGGATCGCGATAGGTCAGCGTGCTGTTCAGGTCGGGCACGGTCGCGTCGTCGAAGACGCAGCCCTTCCAGGCGAGCGGCTGCGTCGGCCAGCCGCCGCCGAACTGCGTCGCGAGCAGGTCGTTGAAGCCGAACCGCTGCTCGACCATCGACGACGGCAGCAATTTCCCGACGTTCGCGGTGATGTCGTACATGACGAACCCGAGCGCCAGGTCCTCGCGATTGTCGGCGCCCTGGTACAGGATGTCGAGGAAGCTGCGCGACGCGTCCTTGAGCGCGGTGATGCGGGTCTTCGACGCGCTGCCCTTGCTCGCCGGCAGATCGGCCTTGAGCGATCCGGTGTTGTCGAGCACCATCATGATCTCGAGCGGGTGCGGCTGGATTTCCGCCACCGCGACGGCGGAGATCGCCTGCTGCTGGATGCCGAAGGTCCGCATGAACGTCATGGGGATGTTGACCGTGGCGGTGACGCTGGTCTGGTTGCGCTTGTTGACCGTGCTGAATTTCGGGGTCAGCACCAAGCCGCTCGAATCGAGCGTGTTGAGCGGGAAGTTGCCATAGAAATAGGCGTTGACCTGCGCGCCGCGCGAGGTCGGGCCGTCGTCGGTCACGGCGAAGGCGCGTGCGCCAGCGAGCGCCGCCGCGTCGACCCCGGCCTGCAGCGCGGACTTGGCGACGTAGACGCGCCCCATGTCGATCGCCGAGCCGAGCGCCGCCAGTGCGGGCAGAAGCCCCAAGGCCAGCATTGGCAATGCCGCGCCACGGCGGTGGCGCCCGATGCTACGTAGTTTGCGCACGTGACTATCCCCTTTGGAGGGGTGTCATGTCAGCCGAGCGTGAAAAGCTGATTAAGAATGGCAAACGTTCTGCCATAATGCGTAAACATCGCGCGGTGCGACGTAACCCGATGTCATGCGGTGCGTCAGTCGGGTACGTTTACGCTCGCTTTCGCGGTAGGGCGTGTCGACGCCTTGGGCAGGTCCACCGGGCGATCCGCGAGCTGCGACGCCGCCGCCTTCGATTCCAGTGCCTCGACCCGCTTGGTCAGCAGATCGAGGTCGAGCTTCTCGGGCGTCGCCTCGAGTTCACCGATCCGCCGCTCGAGGTTGTCGAGGCGCTTCGTCAGCGTTTCACGGTTCACCCGGTCCTCGACCCCCGCGATCTCGTTGCGCATCGCCGCGACGCTCGCGCCATTGGGGTTGGCGGGCACGTCCTGCGACGTCGCCGGCGATCGCTCGCATCCCGCGAGCAGGCAGGCGACGGATAAGAAAATTGCGTACCGCACCGGTCGATCCACTCCTGTCATCAAGCGCGTCCGAGCGGGACGCGGGGACCCCGCCATGTCGCGGCGCACCCGGACGGGCAATAGCGGTGGTGCGCGACGTCGTCATCCCGCCGACCGCTCATCGCTGCGCGACCGGCAACCCGTTCGCATCGATCTTGAGGGGGCGTGGCACGACCCGCGCGGGATCAAGTAGCGAAAAGCTCGCGGGATAACGGGCGCGGACAAGCGGCTTCGAAAGCGGCGGGGATGCCGCACCGCCCGGCGAAAGGCGACCTAGCCCACGTCGCTCGACCGCGCCCTGCCGACCCGCATCGTCGCTGCGGCGCCCGCGATCATCAGCGCGCCTGCGAGCAGGAGGACGTGTCGCGCGTCGCCGCCCAGCAGCGGGCGATAGATGAGCGGGATCGTTAGGCTTTCCACCATCATCGGGATGACGATGAACATGTTGAAGATCCCCATGTAGACGCCGTTACGCTCTGGCGGGATCATGTCGATCAACATCACGTACGGGTTGCCCATCATGCTCGCCCAGCCGATGCCGATGCCGAGCATCGCGACGAACAGCCTGGCCTCGTGTCCGATCGCGGGAATCGCGAGCATCGCTGCGCCCGAGGCGAGCAGGCAGGCGGCGTGCGCGCGCTTCGCCCCGTACGCGCGCGCGACCGGCACCAGCGCGATCGCGGCGACGAAGGCGATCGCATTGTAGAACGCGCCGAGCTGCCCGACCGTCAGCGCGGTGTCGCGGAACGCCGCGCTCTTCGCGTCCGCGGTGCCGTGGAGCGAGCGCGCGAGCGCGAAGGTAATGAACTGCCAATAGGCGAACATCGCGTACCATTGGCACAGCATCGCGAGGGCGAGCTGCCGCATCGGCCGCGGCATCTCGACCAGCGCGGTGCGCAGGTCGGCGAGCGCGGCGGCGAGCGTCAGCGGCTCGGCCGCCAGCCGCGCGCGTTCCCCGGCGGGCAGCGGCAGTTCGGGCACGCGCACAACCGACCACAGGATCGTGGTCAGGCTGAGCACCGCGCCGATCACGAAGGCGATGCGCG
Organism: Sphingomonas citricola; assembly: GCF_019429535.1. GTDB lineage: Bacteria > Pseudomonadota > Alphaproteobacteria > Sphingomonadales > Sphingomonadaceae > Sphingomonas > Sphingomonas citricola. The sequence goes on from NZ_JAHXZM010000002.1 coordinate 166,907, forward strand.
TGATGTCGGGAATGCCGTTCGCGTCGACCGCGTCCTTGCTGAACCCGATCCAGACGAGCAGCGACGGCGCGAGATAGGACAATGTCTGCGCGAGCCCGGTGAACGCCGACTGCGTCAGGAACCCGGTCGCGCGCTGTTCGGGCGCGAGCCGGTCGCCGACATAGGCGCGGTACGGCTCCATCGTGACGTTGTTGGCGGCGTCGAGGATCCACAACAGGCTGGCGGCGACCCATAACGCCGGGCTGTACGGCATCGCGAACAGGCACAGGCTGCACAGCACTGCACCGACGAGGAAATAGGGCGTGCGCCGCCCGAGCCGCGAGGTCGTGCGATCGCTCATCGCGCCGATCAGCGGCTGGATCAGCAGGCCCGTGACGGGACCGGCGAGCCACAACAGCGGCAGCGACGCCTCGTCGGCGCCGAGATAGCCGTAGATCGGCGCCATGTTCGCCTGCTGGAGCCCGAACGAGAATTGTAGCCCCAGAAACCCCAGGTTCATCTCGATCAGCCGGGCGAGCGACAGGCGCGGCTTGCGCGATCCGTCGATCGAGCCGGTGATGGCTTTAGCGGGCGCGTTCATCGGGCCGCCCGCTGTGCGAGCGCCAGTGCACCGAGCAGCCCGGCGCGGTCGCCCAGCCCCGGCGGCACCACCAGCGCGGCGTAATCAGGCGTGCCGAAATACCCGCCCGCGAGCCGAGCGGCCTCGTCACGGACGCGCTCGATCAGCCCCGGCGTCGCCATCACGCCACCGCCGAGCACGATGCGCCGCGGCGAGAGCAGGGCCTGCTGCGTCACGAACAGTTGCGCGAGATAGGAGGCGATGATCGCGTGGGCTTCGTGGCCGGACGGCAGATCGGAGAGCGAACACCCCCAGCGCGCCTGGATCGCGGGCCCGCTCGCCAGCCCCTCCAGGCAATCGCCGTGGAACGGGCAGATGCCTGCGAAGTCGCGGTCATCCGCGTGACGTCGCGGATAGACGTGCCCCATTTCCGGGTGGCGCGCGCCGTGTAGCGGGCGTTCCTCGACCAGTGCGCCGCCGCCGATCCCGGTGCCGACCGTGACATAAGTCGCGACATCGGCCCCGACGCACGCGCCCCACAGATGCTCGGCGAGCGCCGCGCCGTTGACGTCGGTGTCGAACCCGACCGGGCAATCGAACGCTGCGCCGAACGCGCCGGCGAGGTCGGTCCCGCTCCAGCCCGGCTTGGGCGTATCGGTGATGCGACCCCAGTCGAGCGAGCGGCGATCGAGGTCGACGGGACCGAACGAGGCGATGCCGAACGCGGTGTACGCGCCCCATTCGCGCGCGGCCTCATCGAAAAAGGCGAGCGCGGCGTCGATGGTTTCGCGCGGGCCGGTGGTCGGGACGCGATGCGTGCGCAGCACCCGGTCGTGTGCGCGCGCGACGCCCAGCACGAACTTGGTCCCGCCCGCCTCGATGCAGCCGAACAACGGTTCGCTCATGCGTCCTCCCCCAGCCAGACGGTCTGCCACGGCGCGAGGGTCGCGGCAACGGGCGCGCCCGACAGGCGATCGAACCCGTGCGCGGCGATCCCTACCGCGTCACCCGAGAAATTGAGAAACACGCGGTCGCGCCCGCAGGCGATGCCGAGCACGCGCGCGTCGCCGCTGTCGAGCGGGGCAGGGGCACCCGCGCCGCCGCTCGCGATCCGTGCGCGCCGCAGCCGCGCGAGGTCGCGCGTGATCCGGCGGGCGGCGTCGCTGCCGAGCGCGTCCCAGTCCATCCGCGGCCGGTGGAGCCAGCGTCCCTCGTGCGCGTGCTCGGGGTCGTCGCGGTAAACATGGTCGTTGAGCAGCCCCGCCTCGTCACCCATGTAAGTGGTGGCGAGTCCGCCGCTTGCGATCGCGAGCGCGTTCAGCAGCGTAATGCGCCGGAACGCCATCTCGCGCGCGTCGGGGTCGTCGCCCGCGGCCTCGAGCCCGGCGAGCGATGCCATCGTGCCGTTGCTGCCGTGGAGGACCGATCCGTCCGACTGGAACGGTTCGCCGCGTGCCCAGCTGCCGGGCGTCTGCCCGTCGCTGAACCGCGCCGCCGCCCGCAGCCGGGCAACCGGATCGACCTCTGCGGGTAGATCGGCGAGGTCGCCCAGCACCGTGCCCCAGCCGATGTCGTCGTGGCAGCGCGAATAGCTCAGCCAGTTGGCGCCGCGCGGCAACCCGCCGCTCGCCGCCAGGATCGCGCGCGGCAGCGCGGCCGACCCCTCGGCGAGCGCGACCCAGCCCGCGACCATCAGCGAATTGTTGTAGACGAGGTGGCATTCGGGCTCGAAGCCGCCCGCATCGTCGATCGCGCCGTCGTCCGCGCCGAAATAGGGCGGCACGAACGCAGTCGGCACGATCGCCTCGGCCTTGAGCAAGGTCGCGGGCGCGGCGATGTCGAGCGCGGAGCGGAGCGCACGGACGATGTAATGCGCCTCCGGCCGGTTGCGGCAATCGGTCCCCGCTTCCTTCCACAGGAACGCGGTCGAATCGAGCCGGAACGCCTCGAACCCGCGATTGGCGAGCGTGAGCATCACCTCGATCATCGCCAGCATCACCGCCGGGTTCGCCCAGTTCAGATCCCATTGGAACGGGTAGAAGGTCGTCCAGACCTCGCCGCCAAGCTCGGGCGCGCGGGTGAAATTGCCCGGTGCGGTGGTCGGGAACACTTGGCCGAGGTCACGTTCGCGCGCGGCGGCGTCCTCGGGCGAGAGGACATGGTAGAAGGCGCGGTAGTGCGGGTCGCCCGCCTTCGCGCGCCGTGCCCATTCGTGATCGTCGGCGGTGTGGTTGAGCGCGAGGTCGACGCACAGGCTGATCCGCGCCGCGCGCAGCCGTTCGGCGAGTGCCTCGACTTCGTCCATCGTGCCGAGCCGCGGTTCGACCGCGAGATAATCCGCGACCGCGAAGCCGCCGTCGCTGTCGCCCGCGCGTGCCTTCAGCAATGCGAGCAGGTGGAGGTAGCGCACCCCCAGCGCCTCGAGGTGATCGGCCCGCGCGGTCAGCCCCGCGACACTGCCGGCGAAGCGATCGACATAGGTCGAATAGCCGAACATGTCGGGGGCGACGAACCAGTCGGGATCGGCGAGCCGGGCTTCGTCGAGCGCGACGAGCGCGGGCGCGCGCGCCGCATGCGCGCGGCGCAGCACATCCTCGATCTGCTGCCACAGCGGCCCGACCGCCGCGTCACCGTACAGCCGGCGCAGTTGACGCCGGAGCCGCGGGCCGACTGCGCGCAAGCGTTGCTCAAGGGGGGAGAGAGCGTCGCTCACGCGCGGTCGACCTTTGGCTCCGGGGAGATCGGGAGAAGGGCGATCAGAAGTCGAACTTGACCGCGGCCGAGATCGTCCGCCCGGTGATCGAGCGCGCGCGCACGATGCCGCCCGCGGGGATCGCGCCTTCCTCGACCTCGGTGATGCCCTTCACGTCGAACAGGTTGTTGCCGTTGACCGAGATCGTGACGTCGTCGGCCGGATGGACCGCGACGAACGCGTTGATCTGCGTATAGCCCGGCATCTTCAACTGGTTGTTGTCCTGCGCATAGCTCGCGCTGGTGCCGATCACGTTGGCGCCGAGCGTGAAGCGCTGGAAATCGACCTGCGGCGTCACCTGGTAGATGAACTTCGCCTGCCGCCGTGGGCGATTGCCCTCGACCGCGGGGTTGAGCACGTCGCGCGTGATCTGCGCGTCGGTGTAGGTACCGCCCGCCGACAGGCTGAATATACCGCGCGCGACGCGACCCTCCAGCTCGACGCCCTTCGCCTCGTAATTGCGATTGAAGAAGCGCTGCGTCGTCGCTTCGAAATTCTGCTCCTCGGTGCGTGCCCAGAAACCGGTCGCGTAGAAGGAGACGCCGTTCTGGCGGAACTTGAACCCGCCTTCGAGCTGGCGGACGAAGTCGACCGCGGCGCCGTTGTCGGTCAGCGCGCCCGTCACCGGGTTGATCGACGGGCCGAACAGTAGGCGATCGGCATTGGCGCGCCCGCCGCGGCTGTAGCGCCCGAACAGCGCAGTCGCGTCGGTCAGGCGGAAATTCACGCCGCCCGAATAGGACAGGTAATCGTAATTGTAGTTGAGCGGGGAACGCCGGCCCGGGATCACCGCGACCTGCCGCTCGGCCGCCGAGATCACGCCGTCGCCGTTGATGTCGAACGTCGTGATCCCCGCACCGAAGCCCGCGCCAAGATCCGAGCCCGCGACGCTGCCGCGCGCGCGGCCGAAATCGTAGCGCAGCGATCCGTCGAGATTGAACCGCCCCAGGTCGAGGCCGACCTGCGCGAACGGCGCGTAGGTAGTGTAGTTCAGGTCATAGCTGCGGCGGCAGCAATTGCCGAAAAAGCTGGCGGAATACCCCGGCACGCCGGCCTGCGTGACCGCGGCGCCCGCGGCGGTACGCACGTCGACCAGCGCGGCGCGGCCGTGATCCTCCACCGTCTGGACGAACGAGGTCCACAGCCAGTCGGTCTGGATATCCTGCCGCGAGGCGTAGAAGCCACCGGTCAGCGACAGGCTGCCCGACCCTAGGGGCACGTTGCCGTTCAGGCGGATGTCGTTGGTGACGTTGTTCAGGCTTTTCAGGTCGACGTCGAACAGCACGACATTGGCGAGCAGGCCGTTGCCGCCGAGCGCGGCGGGGTTGGCGATCCGCTGCCCCGACAAGGGGCCGCTGGCGTAGAACAATTGCGCGCCCGCGCCGCCCAATGCGTTGGCGACCGCCTGCGCATTGCCGACGCTCGCGGGGAAGGGCGAGGTGAACCCGCCCGAGATGTCGGCGTAGCGGAACCGTTCCACCACGTTCCACCCCTCGCTGATCGGCAGCTTGCTCTCGAATCCGACCGCGGCGACGACCGGATGCTGCCCGTCGCTGATCTGGCGGCGCACCGGGCGATTGTTGCCGTCGAGCGTCAGCGCGGTGCCGATGTTGGCGCTGTGAAGCGTGCCGTTGTTGATCGAGAAGCCCGGCAGGCTGATGTAGTCGGGGTCGCTGTCGCTGCCCGTCACGCGAACGGGGTTGGGCAGGTAACCGATCGCGCGATCGTCGAGATATTTGCCGTACAGGCGGACATAGCCGCCGCTCGAAAACGACTTGGTGATGTTGGCCTTGATCTGCCCGCCCTTCACCGCATCGTAGCCGACCGCGCGCTGTCCGTCGCCGGCGCGGTAGAACCCGCCGAGGTGATAGGTCACGTCGTCCGACAGCTTGCCACCGTAATCGAAATCGGCGCGATATTCGCGGTAGTCGAGCCCGCCCGAGAGCTGGAACGATCCGCCCTCCTGCTCGCCCGTCTTCGAAATGAAGTTGATGACGCCGCCCGGCGAATTCGAGGCGAAGGTCGAGGCGGAGCCGCCGCGGACGCTTTCGACCGTGCGGACGTTGAAGTCAGCGCGCAGGAAGATGTCGGAGTTGCCGAAGGTGATGTCGCCAAATTCGAGGATCGGCAGCCCGTCTTCCTGCAATTGCAGGAATTTCGACCCGCCCGAGGCGACCGGAAGCCCGCGCACCGAGATGTTGGCGTTGCCGTCGCCGCCCGACGCCTCGACGCGGATGCCGGGCAGGTTGCGCAGCAGCTCGCCCGAGGTCCGCGGCGCCAGTTGCGTCAGCGCGGTCGAGTTGATCGAGCTGGTCGTGATCGAGGAGTCGAGCCGGTTCGTCCCCTGCGCGACCGCGGTGACGACGATGTCCTCCTCCGCGCCGGCTGCGGGGGCAGCGGCGGCGGTGGTCGGGTCGACCGGCGCCGCATCCGCCGGCGGGCGCGGCGTGACCTGCGCCTGTGCCGCGGTGGCGGCGAACAGCGCGGCGGTGGTCAGCAGGTAGCGGCGGGCGTTCATCTTGATCCTCCCTGGCAAGCGACCCTCTCGGGGAGTCGACGAGGAATGGATATCAGCAGTGCAATCGATTGCAAACAACTTTGCGCAATCGATTGCAAAAGACGACTCGGGTGTTGCGCGATGGCGACAGGAGCGCGTTTAGGCGGAGGCGCGTGCGACGAGTTCGGGGGGGATGATCGCCGACGAAGCGTCGTCGCCCGCGATCCGCGCGAGCAGCGCGTCGACCATCATCTGCGCACCCGCCTGCAGATCCTGGCGGATCGTGGTGAGCGGGGGCGAGGTGTGCGCCGCGAGCGTGACGTCGTCGTACCCGATCACCGCGGCGTCGCGCGGCACGTCGATGCCCGCTTCCGCGAGCGTCCTGAGCGCGGTCATCGCGACGATGTCGGACGCAGCGAAGATGCCGTCGGGCACGGCGCCGCGCGACAGCTGCTGTGCGAGCGCGGCGTGCACCGCGTCGGGCGTCATCGCGGTTTCGAGCACGTCGACGGCGAGGCCCGCCGCGTCCGCGCCGCGGCGAAAGCCCGCCAGCCGGTCGGCGAATTCGGGTGGGGCGGGGTCGCCGACGAACAGCAGCCGCCGTCGACCGTGCGCGATCAGCCGCGCGGCCGCGATCCGCCCGCCCTCGACATTGTCGGACCCGATCGTCACCTGCTGCTGCCCGGGTCGGTTCGCACCCCAGACGACCAGCGGGCGATACCGCGCCGCCGCCCGCTCGATCACCGCCGATTGATCGGATTGCCCGACCAGCAACAGCCCGTCGATCCGCCCGCTGTCGATCAGCCGGTCGAGCCAGTCGTCGCTGTCGGGAATGACGCGCGACAACAGGATGTCGTAGCCGCGCTCGACCAGCAGATCGGCGAGGAAGCCGAGCAGCGTCAGGAAGAACGGATCGGTCAGATGCTGCGTCCGCGCGTGCCCCAGCGGCAGCGCGAGCCCGATCGCGCCGGTGCTCTTCAACCGCAGATTGCGCGCGAGCTGGTTGGGACGCACGTCGTGCTCGCGCGCCAGTGCTTTCACGCGCGCCTGCGTTGCCGCGCTGATCGAGGGATGTCCGGCGAGCGCGCGTGACACGGTGGACGTGGATACCCCGGCCAATGCGGCGAGATCGGCGAGCTTCATCGCGCCGACGTACCGCGCTTTCGCCCGATGCGCCACGCCGCGCGTTGCCGTAGCGAGGCCGCCGTTCTCGGAAATTTACGCGCGGCAGCCGGTGCAGCACGGCCCGGCGCGCTGCCCGAGCCTTTCCGCGAGTGCGATCATGCTGATCCTGCCGCGCGATCGCATCTTTATGCGCGCGCTATGCGATAAGCCGGAATCGATCTCGCAATGCTACGTCGTGCGCGATAGCTGGATCGCCACATCGGGGATTGTGGCATGGCGGCGTGGCATCGGTCGCGGCGCGCCGACGTCGGTCTGCGCGCCGCGGGACTTCTTTTCGGCTGGATCGGTTACGCCGCGATCGCGCGGCTGATCGCGATGCACGTGGCGCCGCGCGAGGCGGGCCTGCCCACGCTCGCGATCGCCGCGGTCGGTTTCATGGCGGCGAGCGCCGGTAGCGCGATGGCCGCGCTCGGCCGTCATCTCTTCGATGAGGTCGAGGTCAGCGCGCGCTGGCGGGGGCGGGCCGATCCGAGCGTGTCGATCGCGGCGGCGCGCAAGGTCGGTATCGACGCGATCCACGCGACGAGCGGGGTCGCGTCTCACGGGCAGGGGCAATGGTCGGCGGCGTCCGCGGTCGTCCGCCCGTCCTACGCGGGTTCGGTGAGCTGACCGAACCGCGGCGCGATCCGCCGCGATCGCGCGCAGCACGCCGGTCACCGGACCGGACCGTGCCGCACATACAGACCGCCGCCGCACCGCCGCTGCGCTCGGTCTGCTCACCCTGTCGGATGCGACCAACCGAGCGTCCCACTACGCGCACACTATGCGCTTTCCGGGAATCGATCTCGAAACGCTATGCGCCAAATCGTAGCTCGTGCGTCGAGCGACGAACGCTCGGTCATTCGAGGTTGAAGAGGCGACATGGCGTCCGTATCCGATCAGGAGCCCGATGAACGCGGGACGATCACTCATGTGAGGCAGCGGGCGGGCCGATGGCTCGAGCGGGAGCAAGGCATCGCCGCTATCAGCGTCGCCAAGGCGGGGCGAGCGATGCTCCGCACGCGCCGTCCGGTCAGTCCGGTACCGCGGTTCACCCCGATCGCGGATGGCGCGATCGACGTAGTCGCCGCCGTGCGTGCTGCCTGAGGATACCGACATGGCAAACATGCTCGAAGTCGTCGTCGCCCTCCCACGTCGATGCCCGACGATGCCCGTCCGCGCATCGCACGCGCCGGACAACCGCGCCGCGCGCCACGACGCGCGCTGGAATGCGATCTGCGCGGCGCTCGCCGAGCTGCGGCGGCAGCGCCGACGAAGCGTCCGTATCGTCGACGCCGAGTGCCGATGCGGCACGCTGCTGATCGCAGCGGTCCGCCATGCCGGCGCGCTCGGCTTCACCGCGATCGAGGGGCGCGGCATCGACCGCGCGCCCGCGATGATTGGGCGCGCCCGCGCCGCCGCCGCCAGGCTTTGCGATCCCTCGATCGGGCTGTCGTTCGAGGTGGGCGACATAGTCGACGCACTCGCGAGCGAGGCCGATTTCCCCGCCGACATCGTGCTGTGGCACGGCGGCCGCGCAGGCGACGACCGCCCCGAGGTCCACCGGCGCGTCGCGGCGGCGGGTGAGCGCGTCATCGCCGACGCTCCCACTGCTCCAGCGCAGGCGAGGGCCGCGTGACGCGCCGCGACCTGCAATGGAAGGCCGGCGGCTTCGCGTTGCTCGCCTCGTGTTGCGCGATCTGCCTCGCGCTCGACGGTTCGCCGGCGCTGATCGTGTTCTTCCCGCTCGCGCTGCTCGGCCTGCCGCTGATGATCCACGGCAAGCGCGTCGGTCAGGTGCTGCGCGCCGAGCGGCGGGGGCATAGCCACACCGTCGACGTCGTCCACGCCGAGCGCGTCCGCCGCCGCGGGCAGGGCGACGACGGGTTCGGTCATTGACGACCGTTCGCGTTTATCCGGCGGGGTGCGTCGCGGTCGCCTCGCCGGGCAGCGCCAGGATCGCGGTCGCGCGGCTGACGCGGGATGGATCGAACCCGTCCGGCGCGTCGAGCGGATAGGCGGTGCCGAGCGCCCAACGATTGCGCGAATCGAGGAGAATCGCGTTCGCGCCCATTCGCGCGGCCGACTGCGCCAGCGCGCGCTCGATCGCGGCGCGTTCGCGACCGTCGTTGGCGATCTCGACCCGGCCGAGCGCGCGCATCGGCGCGGGGATTTCGCCCATTCGCGTATAGATCGCGACACCGCCCTCATGCCGCACACGTGGTTCGGCGAGCGCGATGCCGCGCGGCGTCGCGGGGCCTACCGCGCACGCGGCGAGCGATATCGCGATCACCCCCAGCGCGATCAGGCCGCGCCGCGTCGTCATCGTTCGCCGCCCCGCGTCCCCAGATCGGTCACCGGTCGCGCGCCGTCGCCGATCCAGATCGCGGTGCCGCGGAAATGCGCGAACGGATCGTCGAGCGTCAGGCCGGTGACGACGCGCGTGCCGTTGGGTTTGCGGTTCAAGGGATCGAGAATGATCGCGTTGGCGCCGCGGCTGCCCGCCAGCTCGCGCAGCCGCTTCTCGAGCACGTCGGGATAGTCGCTGCCGTCATCGCGGATGTCGAGGTCGTCGACGAACGAGAATCGCCCGGGGACAGCCGATGCGCTCTCGAACACGCGGACCTCGCGCGCTTTCACGCGAACGGGGCGGGTGAGCGCAACACCGGGCGGCCCGACCCGCTCGACCGTGCACCCCGCCAGCGACAGCGCCACGACCCCGACCGCCAGTTTCCCCATTCATCCCCTCCCGCTCGTATTTCCCTCGACCTAGCGTGCGCAGGTTTGACGACCGGTGAACGCCCGGCGGCCGACCGGCAAGGGGCGGTGCGGTGAACCCGCGCGAGCGTGGGCGCGACAAAGCGGTGGCGCGGTGATCGGCGCGCGCTATCGTGCGGCATGATCGTATCTTTCGTCATTGCCGGAGTGCTCGCCGCCGCCCGGCCCGCGCCCGATCTCGCCGCGCGTGCCGCCGACGGCCGGCCGGTGTCGTTCGATGAGGTGGCCGACGCGCGGTTCGATCGCGATCACGCCGACCGGTTCGACGCGCTGCGCGGATGGGCCAAGGCGATAACGCCCGCGGAGCGCGCGCGTCATTACGTCGAGGTAGGCGTCGATCCGCTCGGCAAGCCGCGCTGGCGCGAGCGCACGCGGTGCTGGAACGCCGACCACAAGAGCCTGGTGCGCGCGATGACGGTCGCCGCCGCGCACGCGAACGACCGCGCCCAGGCCGACCGGATCTGGCGCGATGTCGAGCGCAACTACGCCGACGCGGTCAGCCTGGAGGCGGCGCGGACCAGGGCGGCGCGGACCAGGGCGGCGCGGGGCGACGCCGCATCGCGCCCGACGCCACTCGGCCGCGCGCTCGCCACGCGCGTCGCGGTCGATCAGGCGTGGCGCGAGGCCGAGTTCGCGCGCGAGCACGACGCCGCGACCGCAGAGGCGATCGGGTGGCGGTTCTGGAGCCGGATGTGCCACGTCGATCGCGACAACACCGCGTTCCTGCAAGGCGTGGTGGCGCGCAAGGAATGGCCGACGGTATCGCGCGACGGGCGCGAGGCCGCGAACGACGCCTGGCTGCTCGCGCAGCACGCCGACGACGAACCCGCGTTCCAGCGCGCGGTGCTGACGCTGATGGAGCCGCTGGTGGCGGCGGGCGAGGCATCGGGGTCGAATTACGCGTTGCTGTGGGACCGCGTCGCGCTCGCCGAGAAACGACCGCAGCGATACGCGACGCAGTTCGACACGACCAAGGACGGCTGTCTGGCGGCGAGCCGGACCGAGGATCACGCTGGCGTCGATCGTCGGCGTGCGGCGATGGGGCTGAAGCCGCTGCAACGCTACGCCGATGAGCTCGCCGCCTTGTACCACGGCAAACGCTGTCCCGACCTGTTCGCGCCCGACGAACAATGACGATTGCCGCTTAAGCCCGCCGGAACTCGACCACCCAGCCGACTAGCTCACCCGCGGTCGATCGGCTTGGCGCGGCCGTCGGGGCCGACGCTCACCATCGTGAACAGGGCGGTCGCTGCGTGACGCCGGTCGCCGCGCAGCAGATCCTCGGCCCATAGCGCGACCTCCACCCGGACCGAACTGCGTCCCGTCATCCGCACCGCGGCGATGAGTTCCACCATCTCCCCCTCGCGGATCGGTGAGGTGAAATCGACGCGGTCGGATGCCGCCATCACCATGACCGCGCGCGCGTGCCGCGTCGCGGCGATGAACGCCGCCTTGCCCATCATCTTGAGCGCATCGCCGCCGTAGAGCGTGCCGTAATGATTGGTCTGGCCGGGAAAGACCATGTCGGCGAGGTGAAGCGGCGTGCCCGCATCGTCCGCCTCCTCGGCCGCGCCCGGCTCGATCGGCGGGAGCGGCAGGCGGGTCTGCGGCCCCTTCTGCGCGACCAATGTGAAGCGACCCCGCGTGCACAACCGCCGCTCCCCCGTAACGGGCGCTTCGGCCACCAGCTCGACCTCGACGTCGAGCGCGCTGGTGCCGACCCGGATCACGCGGCCGGTAACCTCCACCATGTCGCCCGCGCGCGCCGGCGCGGCGAAGTCGATCTTCTCCGATGCTGCGGTGACGAACGGCGCGCGACCGTGGCGCGACGCGGCCAGGAACGCGACCTTGTCCATGTGCGCCAGCGCCACCCCGCCGAACAAAGTGCCGTGGTGGTTCGTGTCGCCGGGAAACACCATGTCGATCAACCGCACGCGGCGTGCGGTCGCGTGCGCCGCGGCGGTCGTCATGCGCCGAGCTCGCGGCGGACGATCGCCGCGCCCGCGCCGAGCGCGCGCAGCTTGCCCAGCGCGACGTCGCGCGACAGCGGCGCCATGCCGCAATTGGTCGCGGGCATCAGCTTGTCGGCATCGACGAAGCGCAGCGCCGCACGCAGCGTCTCCGCGACCTCGTCGGGCGTCTCGACGGTGTCGGTCGCGACGTCGATCGCGCCGACCATCACCGTCTTGCCGCGGACGAGCTCGATCAGGTCCATCGGCACGCGCGAATTTCGGCATTCGAGCGAGATGATGTCGATCGTCGATCGCTGGAGATTGGGGAAGGTCTGCTCATACTGGCGCCATTCCGCGCCCAGCGTCTTCTTCCACTCGGTATTGGCCTTGATGCCGTAGCCGTAGCAGATGTGAACCGCGGTCTGCGCCTTCAGCCCCTTCGCGGCGCGCTCCAGCGTCGCGATCCCCCAGTCGTTCGCTTCGTCGAAGAAGACGTTGAACGCGGGTTCGTCGAACTGGATGATGTCGACGCCCGCGGCCTCCAGCTCGCGCGCTTCCTCGTTCAGGATGCACGCGAACTCCCACGCCAGCCGCTCGCGGCTGCGGTAATGCGCGTCGTAGAGCGTATCGATCATCGTCATCGGCCCTGGCAGCGTCCATTTGATCGGCTGATCGGTCTGCGCGCGCAGATAGCGCGCGTCGTCGACGAACACGGGGGCGGGGCGCGATACCGCGCCGACGACGCTCGGCACGCTTGCATCGTAGCGGTCGCGGATGCGGACGGTGCGGCGCTGCTCGAAATCGACGCCGGCCAGATGCTCGACGAACGTCGTCACGAAATGCTGGCGCGTCTGCTCGCCGTCGCCGAGGATCGTGATGCCGGCCTGCCGCTGATCGTCGACGGCAAGGCGCAACGCGTCGCGCTTGCCCGCGTCGAGGTCGTGGCCGGCGAGCTTCCACGGCGACCACAATGTCCCGGGCTCGGCGAGCCACACGGGCTTGGGCAGGCTGCCCGCGGTGGTGGTGGGCAACAACGTCGTCATTGATCGGGTACCTTTGTCGAAGGGGGGTGTCAGGCCGCGGCGGTCGCGGACCAGCGCGCGAGGAGCGCGGCGTGGGGCCTGATGAAATGCTCCTCGGCGAAGCGCCCCTGTTCGAGCGCCAGCCGGCTGCGCTCCTCGCGGTCGTAGACGATGCGCGTCAGCGAGAAGTCCTGGTCGTTCAGGCTCGGTCGATAATCGTGCGCCGCGACCGAGTTCGCGTTGTAGATCTCGGGCCGGTAGATCTTCTGGAACGTCTCCATCGTGGCGATCGTGCTTGCCAGTTCGAGATGGGTGTAATCGTCGGGCAGGTCGCCGACATGGTAGAAGGCGAGCGGTGCGACCGCGTGGGGTGGCATGAAGTAGCGCACCGTCATCCCCATTTTCGCGAAATACGCGTCGGTGGCGGAGTGGCGGTCGTTGCGATATTCGATCCCCAGCACCGGATGCGCGTTCGCGGTGCGGTGATACACCTCCCGGCTCGATACGCTCAGGCAGATGACGGGGGGCTTCGCGAACCGGTCGCGGTACGCGCCCGCGCGCAGGAAATGCCGGAACAGGTTGCCGTGGAGATCGCCGAACCCCGCCGGGGCGCTGCTGCCGGGGTGATCGCGCAGATGGTCGGGCAGGACCACGCTGAAATCATAGTCGCGGATGTAGGACGAGAAATTGTTGCCGACCATGCCGCCGATCCGCGCGCCCGAGCGCCGGTCGGTGACCACCGTCTCCAGCATCTCGATCAGCGGAAAGCGCTCGTCCGCGCGTGCGTCGTCCAGCCCGAGCTCGACCGTGACGATCGACAGGGCGACCGCGTACCGGTCCCCTGCGGGGTTGTCCCAGTGCATCAGCGAATTGAAGCGGTTGTTGATCATCGCCAGCGTGTTGCGCAGGTTGGCCTGCCGGGACGCGCCGCGCGCCAGATTGGCAAAATTGGTCGTGATCCGCGTGTTGTCGGCGGGCCGATAATCCTCGTCGAACGGGATGCTGCTGATCGTGAACGTGACGTCGCCACTCATGTCTCACCTGCTTCTTGTCGGGCAGGGGGGCAGAGGAGCGCGCACGGCGAGGCCCCGCGGACGCGCACCGACGCCCAGGCCTTGCCTTTCAAGCGCGATCCGTCGGAGGAACCCCCGTCCGAGGAACGTTATCGCGCCGAAGGCAGGTCTCCTGGCTCACGGGTCAACACGGTGGCTCCGGCCTTCCCAGGCTCGGTGCAGAGCCCAGTGACACATGATGGAGCCGCCGCTCGCCGCTTACAGTTGCGGGGGCAGCGCCGGATTCTGTCCCTGGGGACACCACCGGCTTCCCGTCTTAGCCCCACCGCCATGCCTGGGATGGGGAACCTCGACGCCCTGATCCAACACCACCGGAGCACGCCTGTCAACCGAGATATAAAGAATTCTTTATATGTTGTGCCGACGGTGAGAAGGGAAAGCATCCGATTCCTCCCGCACCGTGCGTGGATCTCACCGGCGTGCTACGGGCGCCGTGATGTCGAAAACCCACAGCACCGACGGCACCGTCGACGTCGACGGCGCCGCGTACGAATGGCACCTCCAGCGCGAACCGCATCAATCGGACGACGAAGGCTGGAAGGGCATGACGATCGCGCTGGTCGCGCAGGGTGGCAAGCGCGCGGCCTGGGTCGAATTCCCGCCGCCCAAACGGTTGCTGAAAGGTCTGCCGCGCGGGCGGCTCCAGTTGGACGATGCGACGATCGCGCGCTGCGTCCGCGCCGCGCTGTCGGCCGGGTGGGAGCCGATGTCGCGCGGCAAGCCGGTCGTGTTCACGGTCGACGCGCAGGGTAATTGACGCGCGCGCGCCTTGCCGGCGCGCGCGATACGTCACCGATTAATCAGCAGCATTTCGGGGTTGCAGTGAATTATCGTCATTCCTTTCACGCGGGCAACAGCGCCGATGTCGTCAAGCACGCGCTGCTGATCGCGATCGTGCGTGCCTTGCAGTTGAAAGAGGGCGCGCTGACGCTGATCGACACGCATGCGGGGTGCGGGCTGTACGACCTGGCGGGCGACGAAGCGCAGCGGACGGGCGAGGCCGTCCACGGCGTGGTGCGCGCCTTTGCCGAGCCGGACGTGCTGCTCGACGATTACCGTGCTGCCGTCCGCGCGGTGAACGTCGCGGACGACCCGAAACTCTACCCCGGTTCGCCGCGCTTCCTCGCGCAACTGCTGCGCGCGCAGGACGCGCTGATCCTGAACGAGAAACACCCGGCCGATGCGCAGACCCTGCGCGGTGCGATGCGCGACACCCCGGCTGCGGTGCACGAGCGCGACGCGTACGAATTCTGGCTCGCGATGGTGCCGCCGCGCACCGCGCGCGGCGTGGTGGTGGTCGACCCGCCGTACGAGCAACTCGACGAACGCGCCCGCATCGTCACGACGCTGGGGCTCGCGCAGCGCAAATGGGGGCACGGCGTCACCGTGATCTGGTACCCGCTGAAGGATCGCGGGGTGCATCAACGGTGGAAGGAGCAGTTGCGCGCGCTCGCGATCCCCAAATTCCTGAGCATCGAACACTGGCTCTACGACGCCGACCTGCCCGGGGTGTACAACGGCGCGGGGCTGTTCATCGTCAACCCGCCCTACGCGTTCACGCAAGCGCTGCCGCCGCTGCTCGAGGCACTACGGCGCACGCTCGCGCCCGAGGGGCATCGGGGCGAGATTTCCGTCCACTGGCTTTGACCGAACCTCTGGAGGGGGCGGCACCGGTCGCGCGGGAGTAGGACTGGGGCGAGCGATCGTTCAGCGGCACGTCGGTCATGCCCGCCTCGACGGGTCGTAGATTCACGGCGACGTATTCATGGGACCGATGTGGTCGCTCGTCCGTTCCTGTCGACCGTTCCACCCCTGTTCGACGGATAACAGCGACCATGCCCGACCATTCCTCGTCCCCGGTATTGCAGCCCGTGCAGATCGGCGATCTCTCGCTGCGCAACCGCATCGTCATGGCCCCGCTCACCCGCAGCCGTTCCGACGACAACGGCATCCCGCCCGACTTTGCCGCCGACTATTACGCGCAGCGCGCCGATGCCGGGCTCATCATCACCGAGGCGACCAACATCTCGCCGCAGGCGATCGGTTACGCGATGACCCCGGGGATCTGGAACGATGCGCAGGTCGAGGCGTGGCGTCCGATCGTCCAGGCAGTGCACGATCGCGGCGGACTGATCTTCCTCCAGCTCTGGCATACCGGGCGCATCTCGCACCCCGATCTACAGGGCGGCGAGCCTCCGGTCGCACCGTCCGCGATCAAGCCGGTCGGGCAGGCCTTCACCAAGGACGGGATGAAGGATCACGTCACCCCGCGCGCGCTCGAAACCGACGAGATCCCGCAGATCGTCGAGGATTACCGCCGCGCCGCCACCAATGCCAAGGCGGCGGGCTTCGACGGGGTCGAGGTCCATTCGGCCAACAATTACCTGCTCGAACAGTTCGTGCGCGACAGCACCAACCAGCGCGATGACCGCTACGGCGGGTCGATCGAGAACCGGCTGCGCTTCCCGCTCGAGGTGGTCGACGCGGTGGTCGGCGTCTGGGGCGCGGGGCGCGTCGGCATCCGCCTGTCGCCAGCGACTACGCAGCCGGGTGAGACGCCGCTCGACAGCCAGGTGATGGAGACCTTCGGCCGCTACGTCGACGAACTGTCGCAGCGCGGGCTGCTCTACGTCCACGACATCGAGGGCGTGACGCAGCAGACGCGCGACGCCGACGGGGTCGATTTCGCCGCGCTGCGCAAGCGGTTCGACGGCGCCTATATCGCGAACAACCAATATACGCTCGACCTCGCCGAGGAGGTGCTCGCGCGCGGCGGCGCCGACCTGTTCAGCATGGGGCGCCCGTTCATCGCCAACCCCGACCTGATCGATCGCCTGCGTACCGGCGCACCGCTCGCCGAGGCGCCGAAGGACTATTGGTACGGCGGCGGATCGGTCGGCTATTCCGACTGGCCGACGATGCACGGCGACCGCGACTGAGAGCGGGTGGGGGGCGTATCGCTCCCCCAATGCTGAGGCGTGATTTCGGCGCGGTATGTCCGTGCCGCGACGACAAAGGGTGCGCGGGGTCGAGAAATCGGCCTCACGCGCTGGTCGGCCCGCGTTCGCATCGTCTGTGATGCATCGCCCACTCCTTCGGATTGGGCAGGACGGACGCGACGGCGGCTGAACGGCTCGTGCCGCTGGCGCGCTGGGTTAATATGCGGCGGCAATGCTCGACGTCGGCCGCCGCCGCGTCGTCGGGTAGTTACCGATCTCCGCTGATCCACACCCATCGCTTGTCAGCCCGCGCGCCATCAGGCGGCGTGCGCGGACGGTCCGATCAACACCGCCAGCCAGGACGCACGCACAGCCCGACGGGCCGGTCGACCCCGTCGCATCGAACCCACCCGACTCTCCCGAAACGTGACGCCGGGGTGGATCGATCGCTCTTGTCATCGCCGCCGATGCTTGAGAAGATTCGGTCGCTGGCAACGATGCCCACGGAGTTCGACCAAATGCTCGGCAATGGCAGGAAACGACGTCGTCGGCCGAACGTCGTCAGGACCGCGTGCGTGAAGCCCCGCGGGGCGGCGTGATGCGCGGCGTGGCGGTCGCGACCGCGCTGCTTTCCTGCGCGGCGGGCGCGCAGGCGCAGGCCCCGGCTTCTGCTCCGGCCCGATTGACCCAGCCGTCACCGCAATCGCTCAGCTTCGATGCCGCGCTCGCCCGGATCGACGGCACGTTGCCGGGGCTCTCGGGCGAGGATCACGCGGTCCGCGCGAGCGAGTTGATCGCGGACGCGACGCGGACGCTCCGTCGCCCGGTCGTCAGCGCGTCCGCCAGCGTGATCGAATATCAAAAGACGCTGTCGCTCGATCTGACGGGTGCGCGCGACGATGCGGCGACCGCGGCGACGGGGTTCCTGTCGCAACTGCCGGGTCAGTTCCCCGATGGGTTGCAGCAGATCGTCGGGCAGGTCGTGCAGCGCGTCGGCGCGGCATTGCCGACGATCTTCGGCGCGATCCCCGATACGCTGCGCTTCCAGACGCGCGACACCGTGTTCCGCCCGACCGTCACCGCGGCGATGCCGCTCTACACCGGTGGTGCGATCCCCGCGGTGCAGGCGGGGGCGGACGCCGCGGTCGGGGTCGCGCGCGCGAAGCAGGCGGGCGCGCGCGACCTGTCGCGCGTCGGGCTCGTGCGCGGCTATTTCGGTCAGCAGGTCGCCGCGCAATTGACGCGATCGACGCGCGAGACGCTCGCCGGGTTCGAGCGGCACCTGTCCGACGCGCAGCAGCTCGAACGCAACGGCGTGATTCCGCGCGCGCGCACGCTCCAGGTCCAGGTCGCGCGCGACGCCGCCGAGCGCGCGTTCCTGCGCGCGCAACTGGAGGAGGCGAGTGCGGCCGACGCCCTCGCGCGGCAGCTCGACCAGCCTTCGGGCGTGATCGCGGCGACCCCGCTGTTCGTCAATTCGTCACCGCTGCCGCCCGTCGGCGTCTTCCTCGACGGGGTCGATGCCACGCCGCGCGCGCAGGGCGCCGACGCGGCGCGCGACATCGCGCGCGCGGGCGTGGGGCTGGCCAAGTCACGGTACCGTCCGCAAGCCTTCGCGTTCGGCAGCTACAACGCCAACCGCGGCCACGCGCTGCCGACCGAGCCCGATTGGATCGCGGGCGTCAGCCTGCGCTACACGTTGCTCTCCAATTTCGATCGGCGAAAATCGCTCGATGCCGCGCGCGAGCAGGAACGCGCCGCGTCCGACGCGGCGGCGCAGGCGCGCAAGGACGTCGCGGTCGAGATCGTGCGCGCGTGGAACCTCGCCGAAACCGCGCGGCGCTCGTTCCTGCTGCTCGATAGCAATCTGGCGGCCGCACGCGAGAACTTACGGGTCCAGCAGATCTCGTTCGCGGAGGGCGAGACGCCGTCCTCCTCACTCGTCGACGCGCAGGCGACGCTCGCGACGACGCAGACGCAGCGGATCGCGGCGGCGTACGAATATGACCTCGCCCTCGCAGGCTTGCTCGCCGCGAGCCACCGCGTCGATGATTTCACCACCTATCTGGCGCGCGCCGACCGGCGTCTGGGGAACGAGCAGTGAGCGACGAGCCGACCACATCGCCAGCGCGCCGCGCGCGTCCGATCGCGATCGCCGTCGCCCTGATCGTCGTCGCCGTCGTCGTGCTGGGGCTATGGCTGGCGAGCCGTCCCGCGCCCGAGCAATTGCAGGGCATGGTCGATGCCGACGAGGTGAATGTGGGGACCAAGGCGCTCGCCCGCGTCGAGCGACTGATCGCGCAGGAGGGACAGCGGGTCCAGTCGGGCACGCTGCTCGCCACGCTGTCGAGCCCGGAGATTGCGGGCGGACAGGCGCAGGCGCAGGGCGCGCTCGACGCGGCGCGCGCGGTCGCGTCGGAGGCGAACGAGGGCGCGCGCGCCGAGGATATCGCCACGCTGCGCGCGACGTGGCAGGCCGCGCAGGCCGCCGCCAACCTCGCGGCGGTCACCAGCCGGCGCACCGCCAATCTCTACGCCGAGGGAGTCGTCGCCGCGCAGCGCCGCGACGAAGCGGCGGCGGCGCGCGACAGCAGCGCGCGCAACGCCGAGGCCGCGCGCCAGCAATACGTCAAGGCGCTGTCGGGCGCGCGTCCGCAGAGCAAGCAGGCCGCCAACGCGCAGGTCCGCATCGCCGAGGCCGGACTGCGCACCGCCGCCGCGCTGGGGCAGGAGACGCGGCTCGTGTCGCCGATCGCGGGCGAGGTCGCGCGCAAGCTCGTCCAGCCTGGCGAGGTCGTCAGCCCCGTCATCCCCGCCTATCAGGTGATCGACATCGATCACCCCTGGGTCGCGCTCAACCTGCGCGAGGATCGCTTTCAAGCGATCGGGATCGGCTCGGTGCTACGCGGGCATATCCCGGCGTTGCAGCGCAACGCGGACTTCAGGGTCTATCTCGTCGCGCCGCGCGGCGACTTCGCGACGTGGCGCGCGACGCGCGAGGCGTCGGGCTACGACGTGCGGACCTTCGAGATCCGGCTCCATCCCGCGGCCCCGATCGCGAAGCTGCGCCCGGGCATGAGCGTGCTGTTCGACTGGCCGCAATGACCGCGTTCCGCCGGGCGTGGTCGCGCGAGGTCGAGCACCTGCGCCGCGATCCCTGGGACCTCGCCGGGATCACCGTGCTGCCCGGACTCCTCATTTTCGTCGTCGCCGCGCTGTTCTGGCAGGGTCCGCTGCGCCAGATCCCGCTCGGCATCGTCGACGACGACGCGGGCACCGCCGGCCGCGCGGTCGTCCGGGCGCTCGCCGCATCGCCGATGATCCGCGTCGAGGGACGCTATCAGGGTGAGGCCGCCGCGGTCGGCGCGGTGCGCGCCGGGCGGATCATGGGGTTCGTGCACATCCCGGCGGGGCTGGGCGACGGCATCGCCCGGCACCGCGGCGCGGTTTTGCGCATCCTCTACAACGGCAGCTTCCTGACCGCGGGCGGACAGGTGGCGAGCGCGGCCGAAGACGCGGTGACCGCTGCCTTGCCCGACATCGCCGCGGAACGCCTGCCCAATCACGCCGTGCCCGCCAGCCGTGTGCGTCGCTTCGCGGTCGAGGCGACGCTGCTCGGCAACGCGCCGATCAGCTTCGAATGGTTCCTGGGGCTGTTGATCTTCCCCGCGGTGCTGCACCTGAACGCCGCCTGCGTCTGCGCGATGGCGCTCGGGCGCGAGCTTCGGGACACGTCGCTCTCGGCCTGGGCACGCGCCAGCGGCGGGGTCGTGCCCGCGATGGTGGGAAAGATGCTGCCCTACGTCCTCGCGATCAGCGCGTGGGGGCTCGTCTGGCTGCTGTACCTGACGCTCGCGCGCGGGTGGCGCGTCGAAGGGAGCCTGACCCTGATCGCGGGCGGGCAGGCGCTGTTCTACGCCGCGACCGCCGCGATCGCCGCGCTGCTGGTCGCGGCGACGCGCGAAACCGCGACGGCGCTGTCCGCGAGCGCGGTCTACGCCGGATCGGCGCTCGCCTATTCGGGTGCGACATTGCCGCTGAACGGCGGGCACGCGTTCGCGCGGATCTGGAGCAACGTGCTGCCGCTCACGCATTATGTCGCGCTGCAGACGGGGCAGGTGAGCGGTCAGGCGCTCGCCGCCGCCGTCGCACCGATGGCGTCGCTCGCCGCCTATGTCGTCGTCGCGGGCGGCGGCGCGGCAGCGATCGTCGCGGCGGCGGGGCGGCGGCGGGCATGACCTTCGACCGCGCCTTTGCCGCGACGTGGCACGCGATCCTCACCTCACGCACACTTCTAAGCATGATGCTGCTGTCGGTCGTGCTCTACGCCTTCTATTACCCCGCACCCTACGCGCACGAGGCACCGCAGAAGCTGCCCGTCGTCGTCGTCGATCAGGACAACAGCGCGCTCAGCCGCGCGATGATCCTCGACCTCGATGCCACCCGCGCGGTCAGCGTCGTCGCGGTCGTCGCCGACCCTGCCGCCGCGCGCGCCGACATGCGCGGGGGCAAGGCCGACGGGATCGTCCTGATCGCCGACGGGCTCGAGCGGCAGTTGCGCGCGGGCACGCCGGGGTCGGGCGTCGCGATCTGGGTAAACGCGACCTATCTGCTGCGCGCGAGCACGATCGGCGAGGCGGTGAGCGCGGTGATCCGCAACATCGCGCAGACGCGGCTGCTGCCGGGCGGCCAGATCACCCGCGCCGGCGCACCCGTCACGATCGTCAGGGAGCCGCTGTTCAACCGGACCGGCGGCTACAAGGGGTACGTCTTCCCCGCGGTCGCGATCATTATCGTCCAGCAGACGCTGCTGTTCGGCGCCGCGACCTTCATGGGCGGGCGGCGGCGGGCGGGGACGTGGCGGATGCGCGCCGCGGAGTTCGGCGGCACGCTCGCGGCCTTTTCCTCGGTCGGTGTGCTCGGCTGCTGCTTCCTCTTCGGGCTGGCGTTCTGGATCCAGGGGGTGCCCGTCGACACCGGCATCGTCGGCACGGTGATGGCCGTGCCGGTCTTCGCCACCGCGGTCGCCGCGCTGGGGCTGCTCGCGGGTAGCGCGATGGACCGGTCGGAGCGCGCGATGTACATGCTGGGGCCGACGTCGGTCCCGTTGTTCTTTCTCACCGGGGCGACCTATCCGCTCGATCAGATGCCTTGGTTCGTCGCCGCCTTCGCGCGCCTGGCTCCCTCGACCGCGGGCGTCCACGCCTTCGTGCCGCTCAACCAGATGGGCGCGACCGTTCGCGAGGTTGCGCTGCCGCTCGCGACGCTCGCGGTGCTGGCGGTCGGATATTCGTTGCTCGCTTATTGGCGGATCGTCGCGTCCGCGCAACCCGAGCGTGCCGGCGACTGACCGCGACGCAAATCGCGATCAGGTCTTAGCGCCCACGTCGCGCGACATCGTGACGATGAAGCCGGGGCCCGCCACCCGGCGCGCGACGGTCGCCTGCGGGCAAACCGCGGCGAAGGCGTCGGCTAGTTCCTCCGCACTCCACGCGCGGTGCGTGCCGGCGCGGATCAACCCGGCGCGGTGGAGATAGGTCGCCTCGGTGCAATAGACCGCGACCATGCCACCGGGGCGGAGCACGCGGGCTAGCTCGCGCAGCACCGGCGCGGCGTCGTGCCAGAAATAGGCCACGTTGATCGCAACGACCCGGTCGAACGCGGCATCATTGTAGGGAAGCCGGTCGAACCGCCCCTCCAATACCGTCGCGCGGGGGTGCCGACGCTGCGCGCGCGCGACCATCAGCGGCGCGTGGTCGAGCCCGTGGACGCACCCGTCGGGGGCGAGGGCGAGCAACCGGTCGAGCGCCTCGCCGCCCCCGCATCCCAGATCGAGCACCGCGCTGTCGCGGCGGATGTCGGCGGCGGCGAGCGTCTGGCGGATCACCGACCGGTTGGCCTGCGCCATCACCCACGCCAGCGCCTGCCCCGCCAGCCCGCGCGGGCGGCGCAATTGCCGGCCGAGCGCGGTGGCGAGTGCCCTCACGCCTTCAGCTTGGTGTTGATCTTCGCGAGCAGCGTCCGCATCTCCGCGCGGCGCCCTGCATCCCAGACCGGGCGCGCGCCGTTCACCGGCGCGGCGAGCCCGCGCAGCACATAGGTCCGCGCTTCCGCCGGATGGCCTTCGTCCTTCAGGAAATCGGCGTAGAAGAAATTATTGTCGAGCCCGCGCGGATCCTGCTTCAGCGCGGCCTCGAGCAGCCCGCGCGCCTTGGCGGTATTGCCGAAGCCGATCGGGAAGCCGGGCACGCGGTAATACAGCACGCCCAGGCTCATCTTCACGCCGCCGTCGGCGACGTTCGGGTCGATCGCCTGCGCGCGCTCCAGGATGGTGCGTGCCTGTTTCGCCAGCCCCAGTTGGCGTAGCACGCTGGCGCGCGCAGCTTCCTCGCTGACGACGATGCCCTGCCACAACAGCGGCTCGGCACGATTGGGGTAGCGCGCCGACACCTGCGCCGCGCGCGCCGCCAGCGCGTCGAGCTCGCGATATTGCTCGCCGCGATCGGCGACCTGATAGCGGATGTGCGCCCATTGATCGTTCACCTGCTGGACCGCGCGATCCATCGCGGGATCGTTGCTCGCGAGCGCGGGGGCGCTGGTCCACGCGAGCGCGGCGGCGGTCAGCACGGTGACGATGGTGGCGATACGGGTACGAACCATGATTGCGTCCAGCTCCGTTGTGAAAGGAATGGGGATCAGGCGAACAGTGCGCGCGCGGTGGCGATCTGCTTGGTCAGCCCCTGGTCGACCACGCGCGGCATCAGCGCGTTCAGCTGCGTGAACAGTCGCTCGGGCATCCCGATCGACACGTCGTGCGCGCGCTGCTCGACCGCGCGCATGATCCGGTCGGCGACCTGTTCGGGCGCGTCGGCGTTCATCCTCGATGCGGCCATGAAGCGTTCGATCAGCGGGGTGTTGAACCCGGTGCGCACCGCGCGCGGGGCGATGTGGGTCACCTGGACGCCGCGGCCGTGCAACTCGCGCCGCAGCGCCTGGCTCAGCCCCTTCAGCCCCGCCTTGGCGCTCGAATAAGCGGTGAAATAGGGGTAGGGCACCGCGCCCATCACTGACCCGATGTTGACGATCTGCCCCTCGCCGCGCTCGATCATCTGCGGCACGAGCGCTGCGGACAGGATCGCGGGCGCGACGAGATTGACCGCGTAGCCGAGCGCGATCCCCGTCGGCCCCTGGCGCTCGATCGGCCCGAAATACTGCAGCCCTGCGACGTTGAAGAGCACGTTGACGCGGCGGTTGCGCAGCCGGTCGGTCAGATCCTCCAGCGCGGCGATGCTCGACAGGTCGCACACGATCGCCTCGTTGCAGCCCGCCGCGCTCTGCCGGTCGATCCCGGTCACGCGCGCGCCCGCGGCCCGCAGCCGCTCGGCGAGCAGGCCGCCGAGCCCGCCCGCCGCGCCCGTCAGGACGACGTGCTGCCCCTCAAGCCGCGACACGCGGCTGCTCCAGCTCGATGCTCGCGAACATGCCGCCGAACAGCGCGAAGATCGCGCGCGCCATGTCGATGATCGCCTGTTGATCGGCGGGATCGTCGATCGTGTTCATCAACCGCTCGAAAAAGACCATGTGCTCCTGGTCGAGCGCGCCGTGCGAGGTCAGGTAGCGGAACGCGCCCGCGGGCAGCCCCAGTGTCTGCTGCACCGCGCCCGCACCCTGGCTCGCCATCGCGATGCTCGTCCCCTCCAGCACATAGACCATGCCGAAGAACGCGGCCGGGTTGCCCTCGCGGATCGTGCGATAGGCGTGGTCGACCATCGCCTTGGTCGCGGGGGCGGGCTCGCTCGCCGCAACCGCGTCCGCGTCGCCGCCCGCGGCCGCGATATCGGCGAGGATCCACTGCTCGTGCCCGGTCTCTTCCTCGATATATTCGTCGAGCGCGTGGACGAGACCGGGGCGATCCCCCAGCCGCGCGCGCGCTTCCTCCATCAACGGCACCGTGTGGCGGACGTGGTGGTATGCCTGCGCCAGATAGGCGATGTAATCGGCGACGGTGATCCGCCCGGTCAGCCCGGCGATCAGTTGCGGCGTCACCGCGAAACGCGCCTGCGCCTCGCGCGTCTCGGCGACGAGCCGGTCGAAGAAGGGTTGCGGCATGGGGTCCTCCGATGGAAAGGCTTGGTCGATCGCGGCGCGGCGCAGCCGGCCGTTGCCGGTCAGCAGCCCGGCGGACGGGGTGAACGGCGGCACGACGCGCCACTGCTCGACCCGCGCGTAGGGGGGCAGCGTCGCATTCGCCGCGGCCACCGCGGCGGCGACGTCGGCGTCGGGCCGCGCAGGGACGATCAGCGCGTCGAGGCGCGCGCGCCCGTCGCCGCGCACCATCGCCTGCGCGATCGCGCCCGTCGCGGTCAGCGCGCCCTCGACCCATTCGGGTGAGACGTTGCGCCCGTGGCTCGTCACGATCAGCGCGGACTTGCGCCCGTCGATCCACAGCCGCCCCGCCGCGTCGATGCGCCCGATATCCCCGGTCGCGAGCGGGCCGGGCGCCCGCGGCGCACCGATCGTGCCCAGGTGGACCGGGCCGTCGATCATGATCTCGCCGTCCGCGGCGAGCCGGATGCGGTTGGTGCCGATGCTGTGCCCGACGCTGCCGCGCCCCGCCGCGCCGCCGTCGTGCAGCGTCACCACCGACCCGCACTCGGTCATGCCGTACCCCTGCCGCACCGGCAGTCCGACCGCGTCGGCGGCGTCGAGCAGGTCGGTCGAGACGCGCGCGCCGCCGACCGCGACCAGCGTCAGCCGCGGCAGGCGGACGCCGCGCGCGCGCATCATCGCAACCAGCCCGGCGAGCAGTTCGGGGACGAGGATCAGCGACGTGATCGCCTGTTCCTCGATGACCTCGAGCATCCGCGCGACGTCGGGGCGGAACGGGTCAGCCATCCCGACGCCCGCCTGCGGCAGCGCGACATAGGTCCCGCCCGCGATGATCGTCGCGTACAGGCCCGCGACGGTTTCCAGCAGGATGCCGGGCGGCAGCAGGGGGAGATGCCGCCCGGCGTGGTGGACACCGAGGTGATCCACCACCCCGCTCGCCACCTGGGAGATGTGCGCGAACGAGAGGCAGACGCCTTTGGGGGTGCCGGTCGACCCCGAGGTGAAGGTGATGCGCCCGGTCCCCTCCGGCAGCGCGGCGCGCGCGTGGGTGAGCGGCTTCACCGACAGGCGAAGCGCCGGCGTGCCCGACTGCCGGTCGACCTCGACCGCGCCCGCGATCAATCGGCCCGCGCCCGCTAAGGCGATCGCGCCTGCTGCCTGTTGCGGCAGAAAGAACGGCGGCAGCGCGATTGTCGCGATCCCGGCGTGGGCGGCGGCGAGTTCGAGCACCGTTTCGCCGACGCCGTGGTCGAGCTGCGTCGCGATCGGTCGCCCGTCGTCGCCCGCGCGCAGCTCGTCCGCGGTGCGCGTGACCAGCGTGGCGAGATCGCGCCAGCAAAGCGGCGTCGCGCCGTCGATCGCGATGTCGTCGGGCCGGTCGTCGGCATGGCGCCGGATCGCGTCGAGGAGCAGGCTCATGCCCGGCCCCGCGGCAGTGCGGCGTCGAGCGCGGTGCGGCAATCGGCGATCGACCCGGCGCAGACGCGCGGGTCGCTGTCGTAGTAACGGCCCCATGCCGCCGGGTCGTCGACCGCGTCGCGCAACGCGGGCGCGATGACCGTCAGCGGCAGTGCCAGGCGCGCGAACATCGCGCGCAGCGGGCGGGTCATCACCGCGACCGCGACATCGGCCTCGTCGCTCAGCGTTTCGGCGGCCTCGCGCCACAGGGCGATCGTCGCGTGGCAGTGCTGCGACGCGTGGCAACCGATCTCGACGATGCGCGCCCGCGGGACAGGGCGGGCGAGCCACGCGCCCAGCACCTGCTCGATCGGCGCGTCGAGATAGCGTTCGAGGAACAGCGTCGCGGACCCCGCGCGTCGCAGCCCCAGCACCGCCTTCGGCGCGTCATCGTTCGCGACGCACAGGTAATCGGGATAGTCGCTCGTCGGGGTCGCGCCGTGGATCGCGCCGTAGCGGGATCTGATCAGCGACTGGATCGCGGCATCGTGCATGAAGCATCCTCGGCAGATGCTCCAAGGACGCCGTGCCCGCGCGCCTACCCCAGTCGTCGCGCGGATATTTTACCAGCGGCGCGCGATCGACACCGTCAGCGTGCGGGGGCGGACCGGCGTGTGCTGCGCCGACTGGTCGATGGTGAAGGGATTGCCGAACGCGAAACTGTCCGCGCGCGTGTCGAGCAGATTGTCGACAATTGCCTGCCACGTCCAGTCGCCGCGCTGCGCGGTCCACGACAGCGTGGCAAGCGGCACCGGTTCGCTCTCGCGATCGAGCCCGGGATCGAAGCTCAGGCGGTTTTCCCCGACATAGCTCGCGCGCATCGCGGCGCGGTGGTGCCACTCGCCGCCGGCGAAGGCGTATTCGACGGTGGCAAATCCGCTCAGGTCGGGCACGACGGGCAGGCGGCGATCGCCACCTGCGGCCGCCGCGGACGTCTGCTCCAGCCGCGCGCGCTGCGCCAGCACCCCTGCCGCCCACGTCCAATGATCGTCGGGTCGCCACCGCAGCGTCGCCTCGCCGCCCAGATTGTGCGCGTCGCCCGCGTTGCGGGTCGAGATCAGCCCGGTCGCACCGATCAGATCGGCCTGCACGTCCGACCAGCGCGCGCTGAACAACCCGACATCCACACCCAGGCGATCGTCGGCACTGCGCCAGCGCACGCCGAGGTCGAAGGTCGACAGATCGTCGGGGCGATAGCGCGACGCGGCACCGCCCGGACCGATCCCGCTCTCGACCCCGCCGGGGCGAAATGCGGTGGCGTAGCGCGCGAACGCCACCAGCCGCGGGTCCGGGGACCAGGTCAGCGACAGCGATGGCGTCGCGCGAATGACGGTCCGGTCCGCGATCGCCTGGTCGCCGCGTTCGCGCCGGCGGTCATCGACTGCCGAGCGCGACGCGCGCACGCCGCCCGTTACATGCCACCGCGACGCGAAACGCCACGTCGCCTCGCTAAACAGCGCCGCCTCGCTGATCTCGCGGCGGAAACGCAGCACGTCGCGCGCGTTCGCGCCGTCGCTGAGCGTACCCGTCGCGATCGTCTGCGCCGACAACAGCGATCCCCCCGCGAGCCAGTCGATCGCCCCCGCGCTGCCGGCGAGACGCCCTTCGTAGTTCATCACGCGATACTCGCGACGATCGCGATAGGTCGCCGGGGCGGTGCCGCCGAGCGCCGCGGCCTTGCTCGACGCGTCGTAGCGCGCGCCCAGTTCCTGCCACGTCCCGCTCGCCGACACGGTCGCCGTCATCGCGCCGACCGGGCCCGTCGCGGCGAGGTGCGCGATTGCGACGTCGGTGTCCTGCGGCTCGGGCAGCCGCGCGCGTCGGGTCAGGCTGTCGCGCTTCTCGCTGTACTGGCTGTCGGCGATCCGCGCGGCCTGCGTCACGCCTTGCGCGTCGATCGTCCAGTTCGCGCCGACGGCCGCGCGCACTGCGACGCGCCCGCCGCTCGTCACCCCGTGATTGATGTCGCGCGCGCGCGCGTCGGTGTCGATCCAGCCGCCCTGCCCGACGCGGTAGGCGACCGCGCGCACCGCCAGCGTATCGGCGATCAACGGTACGTTGACCCACGCGTCGAGCGTGCCCGCGGGCGCGCCGTGCTGGGTGGCGCTGGCGCCGATCCGTATCATCCCCGCGCCCGTCGTCAGCTCGGGCTTGTTGGGCACCAGCCGCAGCACACCGCCCAGGGCGCCGGTGCCGTACAACGGTCCCTGCGGGCCTTTCAGCACCTCGACCTGCGCGATGTCGACCAGCCGCAGATCGGGGTCGGGCGCGTCGTAGGTCAGCCGCGCGTCGTCCAGTTGCACGCTGACGCTCGCCTGCCCGAACCCGTCGAACGGGCTGTCCGCGACCCCACGGATGAACAGCCGGTCGCGACCGGGGCCGAGGTTCGTCGCCGACAGCCCGACCACCTGACGCGCGATCGTCTGCGTATCGGGGGCGAGATCGAACCGGGTCAGCGCCGCGCCGCCCGCGACCGCGATCGCCGCGTCGACGTCACGCGCGGGCTGCTCGCGCTTCAGCGCGGTGACGATGATGTCGCCGCCGCCGACGGACGTCGGGGGAGCACTCATCGGCCGCAGACGAGGCGCCCCTCGCGTGACGGTTGGCGCCCGCTCGATCCGCCACACGCCGGGGGACAGCATCCGCGCGCGCCACGGCGTTCCGTGCAGCAGGCGACCCAGCGCGGCGTCGGGCGTGAACCGGCCGCGCAACCGCTTGACCGGGATTTGGGGCAACGGGGTCGGCCAGCCGAGCGAGATGCCGGTCTGCCGCGCGAGCGCGGCAAGCGCGGCGGGCAGGGGCAGCGCGGGCAGGTCGATCGCGCGCGCAGCCTCGCGCGCTGCGGCCGGTTCAGCGGCCGCTGGGTTCGAGGCGCACGCCAGCGTGATCGCTGCGAACCGCGACACCTGCGATCGACGCCACGTCCTTGGCCAACCTCTGACCGTCACCGATCGTCAACACCCCCGAGAAGCGGCGATCGGCGATGCGGGGATCGACCGTTACCGGACGCCCCGTATAGCGGGCGACATCGGATGCCACCAGCGAGAGCGGTGCTTGGTCGTAGACGAGCTGCCCCTGCCGCCAGCGCGCGACGTCGCCGCGATCGACCGGGGCGAGCGTCACCGTGTCGCCGTGCGCGACGAGCGCGCGGCCCGCGGCCAGCGTCACGGGCCGGTCGAGCCCGGCCGAGCCGACCGACACCTGCCCCTCGGCCACCGCGACGCGTGCGTCGCCGTCCGCGCCCGTCACCTCGAACCGCGTGCCGATGTCGCGCACCTCGATCGCGCCCGCGGTGATGCGCAGCGTCCGC
This sequence comes from Sphingomonas citricola, assembly GCF_019429535.1. Taxonomy (GTDB): domain Bacteria; phylum Pseudomonadota; class Alphaproteobacteria; order Sphingomonadales; family Sphingomonadaceae; genus Sphingomonas; species Sphingomonas citricola. The sequence goes on from NZ_JAHXZM010000002.1 coordinate 196,520, forward strand.
GCCGGGTCGTGCGCCACGTCGAAGAACGCGCTGCCATTCAGCGCGAGTTCGCGCACGTCGCCGCCGCGCGCGACCAGCCGGCTGTGCGGCGCGAGCGTCGCGCTGACCCCGTTCGACAAGGCGACCTGCCGGACGCCAGCGTCGCTCGTCCAGCTCCGGTCGCTCGCCGCCTCGGGTAGCGCGAGCGCGACCGCCAGCGCGGCGGCGATCGCACCGCCCGCGCCCATCGCCCAGCGCCAGCGGTTCGGGGCGCGGCGGTGGCCGTATTCCGGCGCTTGCGCCTGCGGCTCGTGCGGCAGCAGCGCGCCGATCGCCGTGCGCTGCCGGGCGACGGCGTGGTCGATCGCGGCGAGCGCGTCGATCGCCGCGCGGTGGCGCGGGTCTGCCTCCAGCCACGTCGTGAAACCGTCCCAGTCCATGTCGTCGGCGTCCTGCGCGGCGAACCAGGCGGCAGCGGCTTCGCCGATCTCGGGGTCATCGTGCCTGTTCATGATGCGTCGCCTGTCACCTGATCATGACGCCGCCCGCGCCGATCACCCCAGTTGCCGTCCGCCGCCGGGGCATCATTATCGTCGTTCAGCATCCGCCGCAGGTGCGCCATCGCCACTGCCATGTGTTTCTCCACGCCCTTGCGGCTGATCCCCAGTTGCGCGGCGATCTCGGCGTGGCTCAGCCCGTCGATCTTGTGCAGCCGGAACGCACGCCCCGCACCCGGCGGCAGCGCCGCGATCGCGGCGGCGAGCCTGGTGACATTCTGCGACAACATCGCCGCCACCTCCGCCCCCGGATCGGCCAGATCGGCCTCACCCGCGCGCTGGTCGAGCGCGACGTCGGCCCAGTCCCGCTCGCGCGCTGCGCGTCGTCCACGCTCGCGCACATGGTCGAGCACCAGATTGTTCGCGACACGGAACAGATATGCGCGGCCGTTCGCGATCGGGCCGCTTCGCTCGGCCTCGATCCGCAGCCACACGTCCTGCATCAGATCCTGCGCCTCGGTTGCGTTGCCCGTTCGCGCGACGAGGAAGCGTTTCAGCTCGGCACGGTGTTCGATGTACAGCGCACGCAGTCCGGTTTCAGCGTTCGGGGTCATCGGCTCCGTCATGCGCTGCGACAAGGGTGGCCGATAAGAAGGCGCGACTGGCGGCATTCGTCAACGTTTGCCGGCCGCGACCGCGCGCGTTCAGTTGTCGAGCCGCTGGAACGGCAGGCTGAGCACCGACATGATGATCAGCAGCACGCCCCAGGTCGCGTAATAATAGAATTCTCGCGGGAACGACGCTGAAACGGCTTCGTCATCGACCCAACTGAGGTCGAGCGTCGATCGATCACGTTGATCCCGGTACGGCATCGGCAAGTCTCCCGTCTGCCAAGACGCCGGGGAGAGGCCCCCACCCTACCTTCGATTTTTCGGACGAAAGTAATCTACTGCTTCTCGGCCGGGGCACCCAGCACGCGGGGGTCGGCTTCAGAAACGGAAGGCGACGTCCACCCCGCCGCCGCCGCGCGCGCTCCACGGCGTCAGCCGAACCCGGTCGTCGCGTGACGCGGTCAGCAGCACTCCGCTGGCGATACCGATCCCCGCGCCCGCCAGAACATCGTGGACGTAATGTTTCGACGCGGCGACGCGCGCGGCGCCGACGAACGTCGCGACCGTATAGGCGGGCAGCCCGGCCTGCCAGCCGTAGCGTTTCTCGAGCGTTGTCGCGGCGGCGAACGAGATCGACGTATGTCCCGACGGGAAACTACGATCATCGCTGCGATCGGGGCGGCGTTCGTGCACCAGCTCTTTCAGGACGAACGTCGTCGCGCCCGCCGCCGCCATGCTGCCCGCCGCCATCGCATCGCCGCGCCAGTCGCCCTGCACCGCGGGCACGCCGAGCGCCGCCGCGACCAACACGTCGCGCGCGATGCCGCTCGCCCGGTCCCAGTCGCGGTCACGCGCCTGAGCGGTGGCGGGAAGCAGCAGCGCACTCGTCGCGATCAGGTAGCGCGCATGCCGCGTCATGCCGCGCGGTCCGTTGAGGCCATGCTTCATTCCCCTGGCTCGTCCACGCCGATCGTCGCGACGACGGGGTGGATCATAGCATTCGTGTCGAAGTCGTCGAGACGGCGATGCAGGGGGCCGGGACAAGCGACGCTAGCGCTGGACGTTCTCCGCGACCGCCTGCCACGCCGCGACCTCGTCGTCGAAGCGCCGCAGCACTTGGACGTCGCCCGCGCGCTCGGCGCCCAGGTCGACGTCGACTTCCCCCTCCCATTCCCAGGTCGCATTGCCGTGCAGCGTCACCATCGCGTCGACCTCGGCGCGTGCGCGTACCATGCCGCCGCGATTGAGCACCGCGATCTCGCGCCCGAACTCGATCCGCCCGGTCACGCACGCGGCATAGGTCGACGCCGCCATCGCGCTGCCGCAACTGCTGGTCAGCCCGACGCCGCGTTCGAACGTGCGCACGAACAGCGTGTCGTCCCCGCGCCGTTCGACGAACGAGACGTTGGCGCGGTTGGGCAACCACGCGGGTGCCGCCTCGCACGCCTCACCGACCGCGACCAGTTCGGCGTCGTCGATGTGCTCGATGAAGGTAACGAAATGCGGGTTGGGGATCGACACCGCGGTGTATGCGCGCGTGCCGGGCAGCGACGGCACGGGCGCGTCGATCAATCGCTCCGGCGCACCCAGGATCGGCCAGTCGGCGGTGGCGAGTGAGGCGGGACCCGCGGTCTCCGCCACCGTATAGACGCCGGGCGCCAGATCCCCGACGTGCTCGACCTGCGCGTGCGAGGTCTTGAGCCGCACGGTCGCCGTCTCGACCCCGAAGGCGGCGAAGCCCGCGCGCGCGACGCAGCGCAGGCCGTTCAGGCACGTCTCCGCCTCCGACCCGTCGCTGTTGAACATCCGCATCCCGAACGCGGACGCGTCGTCGCCCGGCACGAGCGCGAGGATACCGTCGCCGCCGACCGGCCCACCCCGCGCGGCGAGCACGCGCGCGAGGCTTGCCCATTCGGCATTCGACAGCGTCCAGTCGCGCGCGTCGACCAGCGGGAAATCGTTGCCCGAGCCGTGGCACTTGATGAAGCGCACCAGCATCAGCGGATACGCGCGGCGGCGAGGGTGATGGTCATGTCGGCTCCTATCGTCACGAACCGTCAACCGGCGCAACCCCGCCGCGGTTGCGCGACGCGCCTCCTCAATGCAGCCCGTAATGATCCGCGAGCCGATCGAGCGCGAGCCCGAGCACCAGCCGCCCGCTGCGCGCCGGCCAGCCGAGATCGCGCTCGGCCGCGGGCAGCCCTTCGCCCGCGCAGATGACGCGCCACAGGATGTCCGACAAACCGCGCCCCGCACCGTCGATCGCCGCGTCGAAGCGGCGCTTCGCCGCCACCTGCCGCTCGCCCGGCGTCAATCCGTCGCGGGTGCCGCCATCGACGCGCACCGCCCAGCGCATCGTGACGGCGGGGGCGATTGCCGCGGCCTCGTAATCGGCGCGCAGCCGCTCCCCGGCTTCGGCCTGACGGGCGGTCACCAATCCGCGCGCCAGGAGCCAGGCGAGCGGGGATTCGCGCAGGTTGACCGACACGCTGCGCCCGCCCGTGCGTGTTTCGGGCAGAACGGCACACTGCCGTCCGTTCGCATCGATCGTGCGCTCCACCAATTCACGCATATCGCCATCCCCCGTATCTGATCCGCGGTGGCCGATGGCACGATACGCGACGTGTAGGACAGCGACCGGCGTTCACGGCGGGCGAGGCCGCTCCCCCTCTTGCACGCCCCGCGGGTTCGGGCATGTTCGCGCCCTCTCGATCACGGAGTTCGTCTTGCGCACGATCCTCACCGCCCTCGCATCCACGGCGCTCATCGCGCTCGCCCCGCCGCTCCACGCGCAGGACAAGCCCGTTCCCGCCGCCGATGCCGCCAATCGCGCCTTCACCGGCAACGATCTGTTCGGGTTGCAGATGGCGAGCGATCCGCAGATCAGCCCGGACGGACGCACGATCGTCTATGTCCGCCGGTCGGGCGACGTGATGACCGACCGGATGCAATCGTCGCTATGGCTGGTCGACGTCGCGAGCGGGCGTCAGACGCCCTTCGCCGCCAGCGGATCGTCGCCGCGCTGGTCACCCGATGGCACGCGCATCGCCTATGCCGCGGGTGACGGCGACAACAGCCAGTTGTTCGTCCGCTGGCTGGCGAGCGGCAGCAGCGCGCGGATCACCGCGCTGCCGGGCGATCCCGGCGCGCTCGCCTGGTCGCCCGATGGCCGCCGGCTCGCCTTCACCGCGACCGTCATGGGGGAGGGGACGAAACTGGGCCGCGCGCCCGACAAGCCCGAGGGTGCGAAATGGGCCGAGCCGCTCCAGGTGATCGACCGCATTACCTACCGCGCCGACGGTCCGGGCTATATCAAGCCGGGTCGCGACCATGTCTTCGTCGTGGCGGCCGATGGCGGCGCAGCGCGGCAACTGACCTTCGGCGGCTACGACGATGCCGGGCCGCTGTCGTGGAGCGCGGACGGATCGCGCATCCTGTTCTCCGCGATCCGCGGCAAGGATGCCGACCGCCGCGTGATGGACAGCAATCTTTACGCAGTCGACGCAGGGTCGGGCGTGTTGACACAACTGACGATGCGCGACGGCCCCGATGCGTCCCCGCGCTTCTCCCCCGATGGTTCGCGCGTCGCGTGGCTGGGGTTCGATGACAAACGGCGCGCGTACGAGAACAGCGAGCTCTACGTCGGCGATCGCGGCGCCGCGAACGCCCGCTCGCTGACGCGCGCGCTCGATCGCTCGATCGAGGACGTGCAATGGGCCGGAAACACGCTCTACGCCTCGTACGACGACGACGGGATGCGCAAGGTCGCGCGCGTGGGTGAAGGCGGCGGCGTCACCGTGCTCGCCGACAATCTGAAGGGCGGCGGGCTCGACCGGCCGTATACCGGCGGCGATTTCTCGGTCTCGCGCGGCGGCGTCGTCGCCTACACCGGCGGCGATGGCAGCGCGCCCGCCGACATCTGGGTCGTGACCGGCGGCAAGTCGCGGCGGCTGACGAACCTCAACGCGACGATGCTGGAGGCGAAAGCGCTCGCGCCGATCCGCAAACTCTCGGTCACCGCGCCCGATGGGCGCGCGATCGACGCCTGGATCGCGACCCCGCCGGGGTGGCAGCCCGGCCGCCGCGTGCCGCTGATCCTCGAAATCCACGGCGGCCCGCAATCGGCCTATAGCCCGAGCTTCGCGAGCGATGTGCAGCTCTACGCCGCCGACGGCTACGCCGTCTTGTGGACCAACCCGCGCGGCTCGACCAGCTACGGCGCCGAGTTCGCCAACCTGATCGACAAGAACTACCCCAGCGCCGATTACGACGACCTGATGGCCGCGGTCGACGCCGCGATCGCCGACGGCACCGCCGATCCGGACAATCTGTTCGTCACCGGCGGGTCGGGCGGTGGCGTGCTGACCGCGTGGATCGTCGGCAAGAACAACCGCTTCAAGGCCGCGGCGACGCAGAAGCCCGTCATCAACTGGATCAGCGAGGCACTGACGATGGACGCGACGCTGTTCACCTCGCGCTACTGGTTCAACAAACTGCCGTGGGAGGATCCGATGGATTACTGGCGCCACTCGCCCTTGAGCCTCGTCGGCAACGTAAAAACGCCGACGCTGGTGGTGGTCGGCAGCGAGGATTACCGCACCCCGGTGTCGGAGGCGGAGCAATATTACGCCGCGCTCCAGATCCGCGGCGTGCCGACCGCGCTGGTCAAGGTGCCGGGTGCGAGCCACGGCGGCTTCACCGCGCGGCCGAGCCAGTCTGCGGCGAAGGCGTCGGCGATCCTCGCCTGGTTCGACCGTTATCGCGGCGCGGGCGCACCCGCGCAGGCGACGCCCGCGCAGTGATGCGAGCCGCCCGGTCTTACAGGTCGGGCAGCATCTGATCGGCGACGCCCCATCCCGACAGCGCCGGCGAATTGGCGCGCGCGATCAGGTCGGCGGCGTCGCCGACGTGCCAGTTCGCGGCGGTGTCGAGGTCGCGCAGCTCGCTCCACGTCACCGGTGCCGCGACCGGCGCCTCGGCGCGCGCGCGCGCGGAATAGGGCATGATCGCGGTCGACCCGCGCTGGTTGCGCAGATAGTCGATGAAGATGCGCCCCTTGCGTTTCGCCTTGCTCATGGTGGCGACGAAACGGTCGGGGTGGCCTTGCGCCAGCGCCTTGGCGAAACGCTCCGCAAAGTCGCGTACCGCGGGCCATTCGGCGCCCGGCGTCAGCGGAACGACGACGTGGATGCCCTTGCCACCCGACAGGAGCGGAAAGCTGGCGAGGCCGATCTCGCCGAGCTGGTCGCGCACGAACTCGGCCGCCTTCTTCGTGTCGCCGAAGTCTAGCCCCTCGTCGGGATCTAGGTCGAAGATCATCCGGTCGGGTCGTTCGAGCGCGTCGACGCGCGATCCCCAGCCGTGGAATTCGATCGTTCCCATCTGCACGCAGGTCAGCAGCCCGGCGGCATCATCGACCCACAGATATTCCTCGCTGCCGCCGTTCTTCTCGGAAATGGCGACCTTGTGCACCGCGTCGCCGAACGAGCCCGCGTCGTGTTTCTGGAAAAAGCATTGCTTCGCGCGTCCCTGCGGGCAGCGCACCAGGCTGATCGGGCGGTGCCCGCTCCACGGCAACATCACCGCGGCGATCGCGGCATAATAGTCGGCCAGGTCGCCCTTCGTCACGTGCGCGTCGGGGTCGATCACGCGGTCGCGGTTGGTAATCGTGATCGTCGTCGCGGCCGCGTCGGAAACGGTGTGGGGCTGTTCCAGCACCACCTCGCGCGCGGGCTTGTCGCCGCGCAGCCCCACGAAGCTCGGGTGGCGCAAGAGGCCGTCGGGCGTCGTTTCGGTAAAGGCGATCTCGGCGACCAGGTCGGCGCGGACCCAGTGCGCGCCGCGCACCATCGCGCGCGGCGCATCGACCGGCGCGGTCTTGCGCGCGCGCTTGTCGAGTTTCTCGCGCAATTCGTTCATCAGTGCTTGCGTAAAGCCGGTGCCGACCTTGCCGGCGTAGCGCAGCGTGCCGTCCTCGTGCACGCCGAGCAGCAGCGACTTGAACCCGCGCTTCTTGTCCGACGGCAACCAGCCGACGATCACGAATTCCTGCCGCCGCGTGCACTTGATCTTGCGCCAGTCGGACGACCGCCCGGCGCGGTAGCGCGCGTCGGCGCGTTTCGACACCACCCCTTCCAGCCCCTCGGCACACATCTTCTCGAGCAATTGCTCGCCGCTGCCGACGACGTGCTCGGCATATTGCAGCCGCGCATCGTCGCCGATGATCGATCTAAGCCGCGCCTTCCGCTCGACCGTGGGCAGCGCCCTCAGATCGGCGCCGTCGAGCGACAACAGGTCGAACGCGAACATCGTCATGTCGCCGCCCGACGAAATCGCGTCCTTGAGCGTCGAGAAATCCGGCCGTCCGTCCTTGAACGCGACGATCTCGCCGTCGATCAGCGCGGACGTAACGTCGAGCGCCGCCACGGCATCGGCGATGCCGGGGAACTTGTCGCTCCAGTCGAGCCCGTTGCGGGTGAACACCTTTGCCCTGCCACTCGCAACCGCGACGATCGCACGGTAGCCGTCATACTTCACTTCGTGCAGCCATGCCGGGCCGATCGGCACCGTGTCGACCAGCGTGCAAAGCTGCGGTTCGGTGAAGGCGGGGAGGGTGGCGGACCTGCTCGCCTTCTTCGATGGAACTCTGTTGCGCGTGGGCTTCGCCTTTTTCGCCGCCTTGCCCTCGGCGATCTGCTGCATCGTCCGCCCGGTCGCGACGCTCGTCAACGCGGTCTCGACCAGCGTGTCGGTGCCCCCGGCCTCAGCGTCACCGATCTTGCGCAGCAGCCAGTTCTCGCGCTTCTCCTTCGCGCGCGGCCTCAAGCGGATCAGCAGCCACTCGCCGCGCATCCGTTCGCCCTCCAGCACGAAATGGAGGTGCCCCGCCTCCAGATCCTTCGCGCTCTTGCCCTTGATCGGCGACCAGGTGCCGCGGTCCCACAGCATCACGGTGCCGCCGCCATATTCGCCCGCGGGGATCGTCCCCTCGAACGTGCCGTAATCGAGCGGATGATCCTCCGTCCTGACCGCGAGCCTTTTCTCGTCGGGGTCGAGGCTGGGGCCGCGCGTCACCGCCCAGCTTTTCAGCACGCCGTCGACTTCCAATCGGAAGTCCCAGTGCAGCCGCGTCGCGTCGTGCTTCTGCACCACGAAGCTGTTGCCGTGACCGCTCGCGAGCGTCCCTGCGGGTTCTGCGGTGCGCGTGAAATCGCGCTTGGCATTGTAGCGGGCGAGGGGGTCGGCAGCAGCCATCGCGCGGTCAGGCGCGCTTCTTGGCCGGTGCGGCCTTCTTCGCCGCCGGCTTCTTGGCGGCGGGCTTCTTCGTCGTCGCCTTGGTCGCCGATTTCTTCGCCGGCTCGCCCCCGGATTTGCCCTCCATCGACTTCTTGAGCGCCGCCATCAGGTCGACGACGTTGGAGGCCGAGCGGCCGCCCTCGTCCTTGTCCTCGATGATCTTCGTGTTCTTCTTCGCCTTGCGCTTGCGCTCGATCAGCGCTTTCAGCGCGTCGACGTAGCGGTCGTGGAATTCCTGCGGGTCGAACGCCGCGGTCTTGCTGTCGATCAGCGCCTCGGCGAGGTCGAGCAGCTCGGGGTCGGGCTTGCTGTCGCCGATCTCGCGAAAATAGCCCTGCGCCTTGTTGACCTCGTCGGCGTAGCGCAGCGTTTCCAGGATCAATCCGCGCCCGCACGGTTTCAGGCTGACGATATATTCGCGCCCGCGCATCGCGAGCTGCCCGAGGCCAACCTTCTTGGTCCGCCGGAGCGCCTCGCGCAGCACGATGAACGCTTCCTCCGCCAGATCGTCGGCGGGCACGACGAAATACGGTTTCTCGTAATAGAGTACGTCGATCTCGGACTGGTCGACGAATTGCGTCAGCTCGAGTGTCTTCTTCGACTCAAGCTTCACCGCGTCGATCTCGTCCTGTTCGAGCAGGACGTACTCGCCTTTTTCGACCTCGAACCCCTTGATGATCTCGTCGGCGTCGACGGGGCCGATGCCGGGCGCGACCTTCTCGTACTTGATCCGCTCGCCCGACGGCTCGTGGATCTGGTGGAACGCGATCTGCGCGCCCGATTTGGTGGCGGAATAGATCTCGACCGGGATCGAGACGAGCGCGAGGCGTACCTGCCCCTGCCAGTAAGCGCGCGCGGCCATCTTCCACCCCCGTCGTTTCCGTAAGCGACTCAAATCACGGGCGAAGGAGTCGTTCCGCGCGCCCGGTGACACCTGGCGACGCGGTTGTTCCGCCTTGATGCAGGTTGCGCTATGGAGCGCGGATGAGTGACGATCCCTTCGCGCTGTTCGACGCCTGGTATGCCGAGGCGCGCGCGAGCGAACCGAATGATCCCAATGCGATGGCGCTCGCCACCGCCGACGCCGCCGGTCGCCCGTCGGTGCGGATGGTGCTGTTGAAGGGACACGGGCCCGACGGCTTCGTGTTCTATACCAACCGCGGCAGCCGCAAGGCCGAGGCGCTGGCCGAGAACATGCAGGCGGGGCTGCTGTTTCACTGGAAGTCGCTGCGCCGTCAGATCCGCATCGACGGCCCGGTCAGCTTCGCCAGCGACGCGGAAAGCGACGCCTATTTCGCGACGCGCGGCCGCGATTCGCAGCTCGGCGCCTGGGCGTCGGATCAGTCGCGCCCGCTCGACGCGCGCGAAACGTTCGAGGCGCGGTTCGAGGAGATGAAAGCGCGCTTCGACGGGCAGGACGTGCCGCGCCCGCCCAATTGGGGCGGCTACCGCGTGACGCCCGAACGGATCGAATTCTGGCAGGACCGCGCGCATCGCCTCCACGAGCGCCGCCTGTTCACGCGTGAGGGCGACGCCTGGAGCGAAGGATTGCTGTTCCCATGACCGAGAGCGAACGCCGCCGCGTGATCCCGATCGCGATGCGCGCCGCATTGGCGAGCGTCGCGATGGCGCTGAGCCTGCTCGTCGTGAAGGGCTATGCCGCGTGGCATACCGGATCGGTCGCGATGCTGGGCAGCCTCGCCGACACCGGGCTCGACCTGCTCGCCAGCCTCGTCACGCTCTACGGCGTCAAGCTCGCCGCCGAGCCCGCCGACCACGACCACCGTTTTGGTCACGGCAAGGCGGAGGCGCTCGCCGCGCTGTTCCAGGTCGTGCTGATCACGGCCTCCGCGATCGGCATCGCGTGGCGCGCGGTGGAGCGGTTTTCCGCGCCGCAGGTCAACGAGGATGCGGGGCTCGGCATCGGCGTGTCGGTGCTCGCGATCGCCGCGACGCTGGTGCTGCTCGCCTATCAGCGTAGCGTCATTCGCAAGACGGGGTCAGTCGCGATCCTCGCCGACAATGTGCACTATCAATCCGACGTGCTGTTGAACGTCGCGGTGATCGCGGCGCTCGTGATCGACCAGTATCTGGGCATCAAGGGCGCCGATCCCGTATTCGGCATCGCGATCGCGGCGTGGCTTGCCTGGGGCGCGTTCCAGGCGTCGAGCCAGGCGATCGACATGCTGATGGACAAGGAATGGTCGGAGGACCAGCGCGCCGCCTTCATGGAGGTCGCCGCGCGCCAGCCCGGCATCCGCGGCATCCACGATTTCCGCACGCGCCGCGCGGGCAGCCACGATTTCGCGCAATTCCACATGGAGGTCGACGCCGACCTGACCGTGCGGCAGGCGCACGATATCGTCGAATCGGTCGAGGTCGCGCTTCGCCGCAGCTTCCCCAAGGTCGAGACGCTGATCCACCTCGACCCCGAGGGGCACGAGGATACCGACAATCCGCTGGTCGAGGCGGAGGCGACGCCGCACTGGTTCGGCAAGCGGCTGTAACGACGCCCCCCGCCGGGCGGCGTTCCCTCACATCGATCGCCGGGTGGCGGTAAGGAAATCAGATGCGCATCCCCTTCACCCAGGTCGACGCCTTCGCCGACGAAGCGTTCAAGGGTAACCCGGCGGCGGTGATGCCGCTGACGCGGTGGCTCGACGACGACACGCTGCTCAGCATCGCGGTCGAGAACAACCTGTCCGAAACCGCCTTTCTCGTCCCCGACGCGAGCGGCGCGGCGGATTACGAACTGCGCTGGTTCACGCCCGGCGCGGAGGTCGCCCTGTGCGGCCACGCGACGCTGGCGAGCGGGCACGTCGTGCTGTCGTCCGACACCGACCGCGCGAGCATCCGCTTCGCCACGCGGCAGGCAGGCGTGCTCGAGGTCGCGCGCGACGGGCACCGCTACGCGATGGCGCTGCCCGCCTGGACGCCGCACGCGAGGCCGCTGCCCGAGATCGTCGCCGGGCTCGAACTGCCCGCCGGCGCGGTGCGGGAGACGCTGTGGCACGACAAGGGTTACGCGCTGATCATCGTCGAGAACGAACGGCAGGTGCGCGAGTGTGCACCCGACATGCGCGCGCTGGCACCGCTCGGCCCGTACGTCATCATCGTCGCCGCACCCGGTGAGGATACCGACATCGTCAGCCGCGTCTTCGTGCCCGCGTTCGACATCGACGAGGATCCCGTCACCGGCAGCGCGCATGCGGTGATGGTGCCGTACTGGGCCGCGCGGCTGGGGCGCGACCGGATGAGCGCGTATCAGGCCTCGGCGCGCGGGGGGCGGCTGTCGTGCCGGCTCGACGGCGACCGCGTGGTGCTGGGCGGTGCGTGCGTGACCGTCATCGAGGGCACGTTCCTGCTGCCCTGACGCGCGGCGATCCTTCGCCGCCGATCTAACCCCGGCGGCGCGCCTGGGCATAGGTGCCGAGCACGCGAACCCATTTGGCGTGGAAGCCCAGTTCCTCCATCGCGCGGTCGAACCCGGGCTCGCCCGGCTTGCCCTCGACGTCGCAGAAGAACTCGGTCGCGGCGAAGCTGCCGCCGCGCTGATAGCTTTCCAGCTTCGTCATATTGACGCCGTTGGTCGCGAACCCGCCCATCGCCTTGTAGAGCGCGGCTGGCACGTTCTTCACCGCGAAGACGAAGGTCGTCATCCACGCCTCCGCCCCCACCGCCGGGCGGCTGCCGCGCGCGAGTGCCACGAACCGCGTCATGTTGTGGTCGGCGTCGGCGATGTCGACGCCGAGCAGGTTCAACCCGTAGAGCGCGGCAGCCCCCGGTGGCGCGAGCGCGGCGACGCGGGGGTCGGCCATCTCGGCGACGATCGCGGCGGCGCCCGCGGTATCGGGATAGTTTACCGGCTGGATGCCGTGCGCACGCAACCAGTGGCGGCATTGGCCGAGTGCCTGCGGGTGGCTCATCGCCTCCACCACTTCGTCGCGCGCGCCGACCCCCATCAACGCGTGGCGGATCGGCAGGAAATGCTCGGCGGTGATGACCAGCCCCGATTCCGGCAGCAGGAAATGAATGTCGGCAACGCGGCCGTGGAGCGAATTCTCGATCGGGATCAGCGCGTGCGCCGCGCGCCCGTCCTTCACCGCGTCGAGCGCGTCGTCGAACGAGAAGCACGGCAGCGGCAGCGCGTCGGGAAATGCCTCGATCACCGCGACGTGGCTGTTGGCCCCAGGCGCACCCTGGAACGACACCGCGCGATCGGGTTCGGCGGCGGCGGCGGCGATCATCGCGTCGACGATCGGGCGGGCGGGGGCGGCGTAGGTCTGCATGCGTCGCGGTCGCGGGTAGGGTGCACGCACGCGCCGCTCAAGTGCGCTTGCAGCGTCGCGGATGCTTTTCTATGGGTTGAACACAATTAGGGGCGGTTTCACGACATGGACGATCGGAACAACACGATTGCGGGCTGGGTACTGGCGGGCTGCGGTGCGGCGCTGGGGCTCTCGATCGTGGGCGGCATGATCTTCCACGGCGAACGCCCCGAGAAGATGGGCTACGCGATCGAGGGCGTCGAGGAAGCCGGTGGCGGCGGTGAAGCCAAGGCCGTGCCGATCGCGTCGCTGCTGCCGACCGCCGACCCGGCGAAGGGCGCCGAGGTGTTCAAGAAGTGCGCCGCCTGCCACACGATCAATCAGGGAGGCGCGAACGGCGTCGGCCCGAACCTGTACGGCACGCTGGGCGAGGGGATCGGACAGGGCAAGGGCGGGTTCGCCTTCTCGGACGCGCTGAAGGGCGTCGGCGGCAATTGGGATTTCGAGCGGATGAACGCGTGGCTGACGTCCCCACGCAAGTTCGCCAACGGTACCAAGATGACCTTCGCGGGCCTGTCCAATCCGCAGGACCGCGCCAACGTGATCGCGTACCTCAACCAGCAGGGCTCGAACCTGCCGCTGCCCGTCGCCCCCGCACCCGGTGCCGATCCAGGCGCGAAGGATGCCGCGGTCGCGAACGTCACCGACGCGGCGAAGGGCAACACCGCCGACATCGCCAATACCGGCACGCCCGCCTCCGGCGCGCCTTCGGTTGATCCGAACGCGTCGAAGGACAAGGCGCTGGCGGTCACCCCGCCGCCCGCCAAGCAGTAAACCGACCGTGCGCTGCCTGCCCGTCGGCCGGATCGTCGGGTGGGCAGCGTTCCTGCTCGTCCCCGCCACCGCGGCGCACGCCGACGCCTTGCAGGAGCGGTTGCTCGCCGGGATGCGCGCGACGCGCAGCGACGGTTTCGCGTTCCGCCAGACGACGACGATCGAACGCAGCGGTGCCGACCGCAAGACGCTGGTCGAGCAATATGACCCGCGCCGCGCCGAGCCCGACCGCTGGTCGCTCGCCTCGGTCGACGGGCACGCGCCGACGCCGAAGGACCTGTCGGGCTGGCGCAAGATCAAGCGCGACCGCGTGCCGTCCTACGGCGAGAATACGAAATGGTTCGCGGCGCCCGCGACCCGCGTCGACGCGAACGGCGTCACCACCTACCGCTTCGCGCGGCTGCCCGCGGGGACGCTCAAGATCGGCCCGCACGACGCTTCCGCCGATGCGCAGGCCGAGGTGGTGGTCAACACGCGCGGACGCGCGCCCTTCGTCGAGCGCGTGCGCTTCGTGACGAACAAGCCGTTCCGCATCATGCTGGTCGCATCGGTGCAGAATCTGGTCGCCGACGCGCGCTACACCTCGCTGGCGAACGGCGCGGTCGTCCCCGCCGAGGTCGCCAGCCGCACCGCGGGATCGCTGATGGGGAAGTCGGGCACGCTCGCCACGCGGACGACGTTCGATCAGGTCCAGCCGGTCAGGTGATGCCGGACGATCCCCTCCCCGGTGGGGGAGGGGGGCCACGTGCTCACCTCAGCGCGGCGGTTGCGGCGTCTTTTCCTGACGTTCGCGGTAGAAGTCCTGCACGACCGCCCAGCCCTCGGCCGCACTCTCGACGTAGCGGAAGATGCCGAGATCGCGCTCCGACACCACGCCTTCTTCGACCAATGCGTCGAAATTGACCACGCGCTGCCAGAATTCGCGCCCGAACAGCAGCACCGGCATCGGCTCGATCTTGCCGGTCTGGATGAGCGTCAGCAGCTCGAACAATTCGTCGAACGTGCCGAACCCGCCTGGAAACGCCGCCAGTGCGCGCGCGTGGAGCAGGAAGTGCATCTTGCGCAGCGCGAAATAATGGAACTGCGTCGACAAGGACGGCGTCACATAGGGATTGGGCGCCTGCTCGTGCGGCAGCACGATGTTCAATCCGATCGACTCGGCGTGCACGTCGGTCGCGCCGCGGTTCGCGGCTTCCATGATCGACGGGCCGCCGCCCGAGCAGACGACGAAGTGACGCTTCCCTGCCTCGTCGCGCGGAAAATTCGAGCAGAGCTGCGCCAGCTCGCGCGCCATGTCGTAATATTTCGACTTAGCGACCAGGCTCTCGGCGATGCGGCGGCTCTTGTCGTCGGTCGCCATGTCGAGCAGCGCCTGCGCCTTGGCGGGCTCGGGAATGCGTGCCGAGCCGTAGAAGACGAAGGTCGAGCCGATATGCGCTTCCTCGAGGATCAGCTGCGTTTTCAGCAACTCGAGCTGGAAGCGGACCGGGCGTAAATCCTCGCGGACGAGAAAGTCCATGTCCTGGAACGCCAGCTTGTACGCCGGGCTCTCGGTCTGCGGGGTGGAGATGCTCTGACGGGCGGCGTCGGCATCCTGCTTGGCACGCGGGAAGACGCGGCTGGGTACGCGGGTTTCTGTCATCCCGGGGCGATAAGCCGCGCCGATGACGGCTGCAAGACTAACGACAGAAGCTGGTGCGATCGTCCTCGAGGTGGAGGTGGTCGTGGTGCGCGGCGTTGTAATCGGGCGACAGTACGGTGCCGAAGCGCCGGCATGCCGAGGTGTGGATCGTCTGCAGGAACCGCCGCACGTCGGCGTCGGGCGAGTTCCAGTCGCGCTGAATGCTGATGCGACGCCCGTCCTTCAACTCGAACGTCGCGACATCGATCGCGTTCGCGACCGCGTGCCCCGACCGGCGCGCCGGCCCGCTCGTCCCGACGGTGTTGCGGCAGGCGTAGCTGCCCATGCTGACGATCCGCGACAGCTCCGATCCGAGGATCTGGTACGCCGCCGGCGCGACGCCATTGCGCGCCCATCCGGCGAACGCGCGCGCCTCGCCGCAGCGGACGGCGCCCAGGTTCGCGGTCGGCACGCCGATGTCGAGCAGTTTGACCGTCCCCGTCAGCCCGCAACCCGGCCCCGTCTGCCTGTCCGGCAACGGCTGAAAATCGACCCCCATCGCGCGCAGGTCGGCGAAGCAGCGCTGCGTTTCGCGCACGCCGGGCGCCTCGGTAATGCGCGGCGCGGTGGTGGGTCGTTCGGTGCGACCGCACGCGGCGAGTGCAGCCAGCAGCATCGTTGCAGCGACCAGACGCGAGCGGACGCCGCGCTCGCGCGCGCTTCGCCTGCATCGTCCCATCATCTGCCGCCTGTGCAACGCTTGTCCGCTCCCGTGTCGAAGCGCAGGCGTAGGGCGCGCTTTCCTGCCGTCGCGTTAACGATGTTGCGCGCTGCGACGGGCTGGTGCGCGCGCCCGACGAGGCGTGCCATCCGCCGCGCCGTCATGGAGCGTTGATCCATGTGGGCGGTTGACGCCCGCCGCCATTTGCTTCAGCGCGGTCGACGGGCCACGCGGTCCCAACGCCGCGCGTGCTCTCTGTGAGGAGAGTTGACATTGACTGATACGACTGCCGCCGACGCCACCCGTCCGTCTGCCGACCAGACGCCCGCGAAACCCGCGACCAGGCCGGCGCGCCCGCATTTTTCGTCCGGCCCCTGCGCGAAGCCGCCGGGCTATGACCCCGCGAAACTCGCCACCGACGTACTCGGACGCTCGCATCGCTCGAAGCTCGGCAAGCAGCGGCTGCAATATTGCATCGACCTGATGCGCGAAATGCTGCGCCTGCCCGACACCCACCGGATCGGCATCGTCCCCGGCTCCGACACCGGCGCGTACGAGATGGCGATGTGGACGATGCTGGGCGCACGCCCCGTCACCGCGCTCGCGTGGGAAAGTTTCGGTGAGGGCTGGGTGACCGATGTGGTCAAGCAACTCAAGATCGACCCCAATGTGATCCGCGCCGATTACGGGCAATTGCCCGACCTCAATCAGGTCGATTGGTCGAACGACGTGCTGTTCACCTGGAACGGCACGACCAGTGGCGTGCGCGTGCCGAACGGCGACTGGATCGCCGACGACCGCGAGGGGCTGTCGTTCGCGGACGCGACCAGCGGCGTGTTCGCCTACGACCTGCCGTGGGATAGAATCGACGTCGCGACGTTCAGCTGGCAGAAGGTGCTGGGCGGCGAGGGCGCGCACGGCGTGCTCATCCTGGGGCCGCGCGCGGTCGAGCGCCTGGAGAGCTACACGCCGGCCTGGCCGCTGCCCAAGGTGTTCCGCCTGGTGAGCAAGGGCAAATTGTCCGAAGGCATCTTCAAGGGCGAGACGATCAACACGCCGTCGATGCTCGCGGTCGAGGATGCGATCTGGTCGCTCGAATGGGCGAAGTCGCTGGGGGAGGGCGGGCTGATCGCGCGTTCGGACGCAAACGCGGCCGCGCTCGACTGGATCGTCGCCGAGCGCGACTGGCTCGGGCATCTGGCCGGGGACGAGGCTTCGCGCTCGAAGACCAGCGTCTGCCTGACGGTCGCGGGCGCGGACGAGGCGCTGATCAAGAAGATGGTGTCGCTGCTCGAAGCCGAAGGCGCGGCGTTCGATATCGCGGGCTACCGCGACGCCCCGCCGGGCTTGCGCATTTGGTGCGGCGCGACCGTCGACACCGCCGACATCGAGGCGCTCGGGCCATGGCTCGACTGGGCCTACGCGAGCGCGAACGCGTAATCTTCTAAAGCCCTCTCCCCTGTGGGGAGTTTGCGGTCGGTCGTGCCCCCGGCACGACCTAAATATTACGGGGTAATATTTACCCCAAACTGGTTGGGAGAGGGGCTGCCCGAGACGCTGGTCTTGGTGAAACACACGCCCCTCACCCCGCCCCTCTCCCCAAGGGGGACAGGGAGCTAATTCACCCCATACCGGAGCTTCCCCATGCCCAAGGTACTGATTTCCGACAAGATGGACCCGCGCGCGGCGCAGATTTTCCGCGAACGCGGCGTCGAGGTGGACGAGATCACCGGCAAGACCCCCGACGAGCTGAAGGCGATCATCGGCGACTATGACGGGCTCGCGATCCGCAGCTCGACCAAGGTGACGGCCGACCTGCTCGAACACGCGACCAACCTGAAGGTCGTCGGCCGCGCCGGGATCGGCGTCGACAACGTCGACATCCCCGCCGCGAGCGCGAAGGGCGTGGTCGTGATGAACACGCCGTTCGGCAATTCGATCACCACTGCCGAGCACGCCATCGCGCTGATGTTCGCGCTCGCCCGCCAGCTGCCCGAGGCGGACGCCTCGACGCAGGCAGGCAAGTGGGAGAAGAACCGCTTCATGGGGGTCGAGCTGACCTCGAAGACGCTCGGGCTGATCGGCGCGGGCAATATCGGCTCGATCGTCGCCGACCGCGCGCGGGGTCTCAAGATGCGCGTGATCGCGTTCGATCCGTTCCTCACCCCCGAGCGCGCGGTCGAGATCGGCGTCGAGAAGGTTACGCTCGATGATCTGCTCAGCAGAGCCGACTTCATCACGCTCCACACGCCGCTGACCGAGCAGACGCGCAACATCCTGTCAGCGGAAAACATTGCCAAGACCAAGAAGGGCGTCCGCATCATCAACTGCGCGCGCGGCGGGCTGATCGACGAGGCGGCGCTGAAACAGGCGCTCGACAGCGGCCATGTCGCGGGCGCGGCGCTCGACGTGTTCGTCGAGGAGCCGGCGAAGGCGTCGCCCCTGTTCGGCACCCCCAATTTCGTCTCGACCCCGCATCTCGGCGCGTCGACCACCGAGGCGCAGGTCAACGTCGCGATCCAGGTCGCCGAGCAGATGGCGGATTATCTCGTCTCGGGCGGGGTCACCAACGCGCTCAACATGCCGAGCCTGTCGGCGGAGGAGGCGCCCAAGCTGAAACCGTACATGGCGCTCGCCGAAAAGCTCGGCAGCCTGGTCGGGCAGCTGTCGCACGGCGCGATCGACCGCATCTCGGTCCATACCGAGGGGGCGGCCGCCGAGCTCAACCAGAAACCGATCACCAGCGCGGTGCTAGCTGGGTTCCTGCGCACGCAGACCGCGACCGTCAACATGGTCAACGCGCCCCTGCTGGCGCGCGACCGCGGCGTCGAGGTGCGCGAGATCAGGAGCGAGCGCGAGGGCGATTATCACACGCTGGTGCGCGCCGCGGTCCGCACCGCAGACGGTGAGCGCTCGGTTGTCGGTACCCTGTTCGGCGACGCCGCGCCGCGGCTGGTCGAGCTGTTCGGGATCAAGGTCGAGGCCGATCTGGCGGGCCCGATGCTCTATGTCGTCAACGAGGACGCGCCCGGTTTCATCGGTCGGCTCGGCACGCTCTTGGGTGAGGCGGGCGTCAACATCGGCACCTTCCACCTCGGCCGACGCCAGGCGGGCGGCGAGGCGGTACTGCTCCTCTCGGTCGACGAGGCGGTCGAGGGCGAGCTGCTCCAGCGCGTCAAGGCGCTGCCGGGGGTCAAGACCGCGATGGGCCTGACGTTCTGATCCATAAAACCCTCTCCCCGCCGGGGAGAGGGTTGGGAGAGGGGATCGACATGTCGGCGGACGAGACGTTGCGGCGGGCGAAAGCGATGCGATCGGAGATGACCCAACCCGAACGTGAACTCTGGACTGCGCTCAGGGCTCACCGGTTCAACGGCGTCAAATTCAGTCGTCAGGTCGTCGTCGGTCCCTACATTCTCGACTTCGCCGCGCGATCACGCAAACTCGTCATCGAGGTTGACGGCGACAGTCACGCGGGCAACGAGGCGCGGGACGAGCGGCGGACGGCGTGGCTCGAAGAACAGGGCTACCATGTGATCCGGTTCAGCAATGCGGATGTAATGCGTAATATGGAGGGAGTGCTGTTTGTGGTTGAGGAGGCGCTGCGGGCAGCCCCTCTCCCAACCCTCTCCCCTCAGGGAGAGGGTTTTTCACGATGACCGCGCTCCTCCCCGAGGGTCTCCGTGACCGTCTGCCGCCGCACGCCGATGCCGCCGCCGCGGTCGAGGCGCGCCTGCTCGCCGCGGTCGGCTCGCACGGCTACGAACGCGTCGACCCGCCGCTCGCCGAATACGCCGAGAGCTTGGCCACGCGGCTCAAGGCCGGTGGCCTCACCGACGCGGTGCGGTTCGTCGACCCCGTCTCGCAGCGCACGCTCGCGGTCCGGCCCGATCTGACCGCACAGGTCGCGCGGATCGCCGCGACGCGGATGGCGCATCACCCGCGCCCGGTGCGATTGAGCTACGCCGGATCGATCCTCAAGCTGCGCGGCGGGCAATTGTCCCCGGCGCGCGAATTGCGCCAGATCGGTGCCGAACTGATCGGGCTCGATTCGGTCGCCGCCGCGCGCGAGGTCGTGACGGTCGCGGTCGATGCGCTGGAGGCTGCGGGCGTGTCGGGCGTGTCGATCGACTTCACCTTGCCCGATCTGGTCGACGCGCTCGCTGCCGGACCCATGCCGGTCGCCCCCGAAAGCCTCACGGTCCTGCGCGACCGGCTCGACGCGAAGGACGCGGGCAGCGTCGCCCAGATCGCCCCCGCTTACCTGCCGCTGGTCGAGGCGGCGGGCCCCTTCGATCAGGCACTCGCGCGGCTTCGCGCGTTCGATACCGCGGGCGTGCTGGCATCGCGGTTGGGCGGCCTCGCGCAGATCGCGCACGCGGTCGACGGGCGTGTCGCGCTGACGCTCGACCCGACCGAGCGGCACGGCTTCGAGTATCAGACCTGGCTCGGCTTCTCGCTATTCGCGCGCGGCGCGGTCGCGGAGATCGGCCGCGGCGGCACCTACACGATCGTCCACGAGGGCGGCGCGGAGGAAGCCGCCACGGGCTTCTCGCTTTACGGCGACCGGCTGGCAAGCGAGCCCGCCCCCGAACGCCGCCGCTTGTTCCTGCCGCTCGGCACGCCCGCCGAAGAGGGCGCGGCCATGCGCGCGGCCGGCTGGGTCACCGTCGCGGCGCTGGAAGAAGGCGACACGCCCGCGGCACAATTGTGCACCCACGTTTGGGAGGCAGGTAACATCGAGGAACTCTGAGGCAAGACACGATCTTGCTTTCTAGCCCTGAACAGATTTGTGGTTACGTCCCAGTCGCCTGTCGATCTCGGTCGCCAAGTCTGGGTCATGGCGATTGTCGATCAACGCCTGTCGGGCCTCGGGTCGCTTGGACCGTCTGAGATTAGCGATGAGGAAACAGCGTGTGTTGCCGATCGAACGGTCTGCAAGTAAGTCGATCAGACAAGGAACGTCGGCTGGTCGAGCCATCGCGCATATGGCGGCCATGATCCCTTCTGTTACCCCACCGGGTAGCGAACCGTTGCGCGCCAATGAAGTGAGCGTATCCCAAGCTAACGGCCGCGCTGCCTTAACCGCAAGCGCGCGGGCTATGCCTTCTCTTGTGTTGGCGGAATATGGACGTTGTAGGTGATTGAGGAGGACGGGAAGGGCCGTCGGGTACGGCATACTAGTGTTGACCAGATCCCAGACGCTCTCGATCTTTAAGCCTACTGACTGAATATCGCTTATAAGTTCGGCTTGCTCCCGCCTGAACTGTAGCTTCAATGCTGCCAATTTAGCCGCTTGTGTCGCCTGCATCGCCATCCAGTTTGGATCAGCTTCAAGTAGAAGGCTATGTTCGGCAAGGGTCATTGCCCTTCTACGTGCCGGCATACCCCTATCCTTCATGTGGGAACCGAAAGCATAGCATTAACGCTCCCGCTCATGGCCGTGCATATTATCCGGGCAATCTACCAGCAGTCGTATTTGAACGATAGCGGTCGATCAAAGCCTGCTGGGGAGTCCGTCGAGAGGTACGCTCACTGATTGACCTTCCACCGCCCGGTTGACCCGCGCCCGCCGGGCCGCTACCCGCGCCGCGGACAATTCGGAACCGTTCGCGCGCCGAGCCCTGTCGAAGGGCGCGCGGACTGCACGCGGCAGGCGGAGTTCTGTATCTCATGGCGAACGTAGCAGTGGTCGGCGCCCAGTGGGGCGACGAGGGCAAGGGCAAGGTCGTCGACTGGCTCGCCGAGCGCGCCGACGTGGTGGTCCGCTTTCAGGGCGGCCACAATGCCGGGCACACGTTGGTGGTGGGCGAGAACGTTTACAAATTGTCGCTGCTGCCCTCGGGCATCGTTCGCGGCACGCCTTCGGTGATCGGCAACGGCGTGGTGCTCGATCCCTGGGCGCTGCGCGACGAGGTCGAGCGGCTGGGGGAGCAGGGCGTCGAGGCGACACCCGACACGCTGCGCATCGCCGACACCTGCGCGCTGATCCTGCCGTTCCACCGCGATCTCGATGGTCTGCGCGAGGACGCGAGCGGTGCGGGCAAGATCGGGACGACGCGTCGTGGCATCGGGCCGGCGTACGAGGACAAGGTCGGCAGGCGGGCGCTGCGCGTCTGCGATCTCGCGCATCTGGACGATCTCGGGCCGCAGCTCGACCGTTTGTGCGCGCATCACGACGCGCTGCGGGCGGGCTTCGGCGAGGCACCGATCGACCGCGACCGCCTGCTCGCCGACCTGCGCGAGATCGCGAATTTCGTACTGCCGTTCGCCAAGCCGGTGTGGCGCGACCTGAACGCAGCGCGCAGTGCCGGGCGTCGCATCCTGTTCGAGGGCGCGCAGGGGGTACTGCTCGACGTCGACCACGGTACCTACCCCTATGTCACCTCGTCCAATACGATCGCGGGGACTGCCGCGGGCGGATCGGGGCTCGGGCCGTCGGCGGTCGGCTTCGTGCTCGGCATCGCCAAGGCCTACACCACGCGCGTCGGATCGGGGCCGTTCCCGACCGAGCTCGACGACGAGACGGGTGAGCGGCTCGGCACGCGCGGGCGCGAGTTCGGGACGGTGACGGGGCGCAAGCGCCGCTGCGGCTGGTTCGATGCGGTGCTGGTGCGGCAATCGGCGGCGGTCAGCGGCATCACCGGGATCGCGCTCACCAAGCTCGACGTGCTCGACGGGTTCGAGACGATCAGCATCTGCACCGGCTACCGCCTGCGCGGGGAGGAACTCGATTACTATCCCGCGCACGCCAGGGATCAGGCCGAGGTCGAGCCGATCTACGAGGTGATGGAGGGATGGTCGGGCTCGACCGCGGGCGCGCGCAGCTGGGCCGACCTGCCCGCGCAGGCGATCAAGTACATCCGCCGCGTCGAGGAGCTGATCCGATGCCCGGTCGCGCTCGTCTCGACCAGCCCGGAGCGCGAGGACACAATCCTCGTACGCGACCCGTTCGCGAATTGAGCGGGCGCGAAAACGAAAAAGGCCCAGGCGTGAACCCGGGCCTCTTTGATCGGCGATCAACCAGCGCTTAGCGCGGCGTGCTGCCGGTTGCGTTAGGCGTCGTGCTCATCGGATCGGTCGACGGCGTCATCGTCGAATCGGTAGTCGACGTGGTGCTCGAGCTCGAGTTCGGCGAGGTCGTCGAACGGTTGCGCGAGCTGCGGCGCGACGACCGCGTCGTGGTGGTGGTCGACGGCGTGCTCATCGTCGAGTTGGTCGACATCGTGCTGTCGGTCGTAGTGGGCGACTGCATCGATCCCATCGTGCCCGATTGCGTCCCCATCGTGCCGGTCTGGGTGCCCATCGTGCCCATCGTCGAGCCGGTACCCGTCGTGCCACCGGCGGCCCCGCCGGTCGTCTGTGCCGAAGCGATCGCGGGAAGTGCCAGCGCGATCGCGGCGAGCGGAATAACGTAACGCATCTTAGTCTCTCCTTCGTATCGGGGCAGTGAACGAGACGAGCTGCAAGTTGTTCCGCTGGGTTACAGGCGGGAGACTGTCGGTATCATCATGCAAGAGAGCAGGGCGACTTTGCGACTGCGGTAGATTAGTAGGTTTTCATCCTGATGCCGAGTAGAAGGATCGGCGAGAAACTTGACAGGTGCCGCATGGTCATTGCCGGCCCGTTACGACTTCAAGCCGTCACCCGCATTGTGCGCGGTGGAGCAATGCCTGATCGGCTAGCACCAGCGCGACCATCGCCTCGACCACCGGTACGCCGCGGATACCGACACACGGATCGTGCCGGCCGCGCGTCGCGATCTCGGCCGCGGCACCGTCACGCGTGATCGTCTCGACCGGCGTCAGGATCGAGCTGGTCGGTTTGAACGCGACGCGCAATCGGATCGGCTGCCCGGTCGCGATCCCGCCCGCGATCCCGCCGGCATGGTTGTCGAGAAACTCGGGCCCGTTCGCGCCGGGTCGCATCCGGTCGGCGTTCTGTTCGCCGGTCAGCGTCGCGGCGGCGAAGCCGTCGCCGATCTCGACGCCCTTGACCGCGTTGATCGACATCGCGGCGGCGGCGAGTTCACTGTCGAGCTTGGCGTAGAGCGGCGCGCCCCACCCGGCGGGGACACCGGTCGCCTCGCATGCCACCACCGCGCCCAGCGACGAGCCTGCCTTGCGCGCGGCGTCGACCTTTTCCTCCCAGCGCACCGCCGCGGCGGCGTCAGGGCAGAAGAAGGAATTGGCGTCGATCTGCGCGTCGTCGAACCGGGCGGGATCGATCGCGTCCCCCCCGATCGCCTCAACCCAGGCCCGGACGCGGACCTGCGGCACCACCAGCCGCGCCACCGCGGCTGCGGCGACGCGCGACGCGGTCTCGCGCGCCGACGATCGTCCGCCGCCGCGATAGTCGCGGAAGCCGTATTTGGCGTCGTAGGCGTAGTCGGCGTGGCCGGGGCGATACGCCTGCGCGACGTCCGAATAATCCTTCGATCGCTGGTCGACGTTCTCGATCATCAGGCTGATCGGTGTACCCGTCGTTCGCCCCTCGAAGACGCCCGACAGGATACGCACCTGATCGGGTTCGCGGCGCTGCGTCGTGAAGCGCGACGTGCCGGGGCGACGCCAATCGAGCCACGGCTGGATATCATCCTCGCTCAGCGCAATGCCCGGCGGGCAACCATCGACCACTGCGCCGATCGCGGGCCCGTGGCTTTCACCCCAGGTGGTGAAGCGAAATACGCGTCCGAAGGTGTTGAAGCTCATGACTGTGACAGGTTCGCGAAGGCGGATGCATGATGCGCGTGCTCGCGGACCCCGCATGGCATCAACCCGCCCTGGAGTGGCAGCGCCAATAGGTAATCGCCCGCGTAGGGTGAGGCGAAATTGCGCGCGAAATCGGCGTCGAACCCGAAACGCGCGTAGAAGGCAGGCTCGCCGAGCGCGAAGCACAGCACAACGCCTGCCTGTTCCAGCCGATCGATCCCGGCCTGGATTAGCGCCTCGGCAACCCCTTGGTCGCGGTAATCCGCCGCGACCGCGACGGGGGCAAGCGCCACCGCGGCGATCGCCTTGCCCGCGACCGCCACATCCATACGGCTGAACGCGATCGCACCGGAGAGTGCGCCGTCATCCTCGTCGTGCGCGGCGAGCATTAGCACCATGTCGCCCGCGATGCACAGGTCGCGCACCAGATCGGCTTCCGCCGCGCGCTCGAAGTTCGTTCGCAGCAGCGCATCGATCGCGGCGACGTCGTGGCCGGTGGCGGGCGCGATCGTGATCATGCGCGCCTGCTCAGGCCAGCGCGATGTCGGGCGCGTCCTCGGCCTTCATGCCGATGACGTTGTAGCCGGCATCGACGTGGTGGATCTCGCCAGTCACCCCGGAGGCCAGATCGGACAGCAGGTACAGTCCCGCGCCGCCGACGTCGTCGATCGTCACGTTGCGACGCAGCGGCGAGTTGAGCTCGTTCCATTTCAAGATATAGCGGAAATCGCCGATCCCGCTCGCCGCCAGCGTCTTGATCGGCCCCGCGGAGATCGCGTTGACGCGGATGTTCTCCGGTCCCAGGTCCATCGCGAGATATTTGACGCTGGTCTCCAGCGCAGCCTTCGCGACGCCCATCACATTGTAGTGCGGCACGACCTTCTCCGCGCCGTAATAGCTGAGCGTCAGCAGGCTACCGCCCTCAGGCATCATCGCGCGCGCGCGCTTCGCCACCGCGACGAAGCTGTATGCGGAGACGTTCATCGTCAGCAGGAAATTGTCGAGGCTAGTGTCGACGTATTTGCCGCGCAGTTCGTTCTTGTCGGAGAAGCCGATCGCGTGGACGACGAAGTCGAGCGTCGGCCAGTCGGCGGCGAGCGCGTCGAATGCCGCGTCGAGCCGCGTCATGTCCGACACGTCGCAGTCGATCAGCTTGGTCGAGCCGAGCTGCTCGGCGAGCGGACGCACGCGCTTCTCGAGCGATTCACCCTGGTAGGAGAAGGCGAGTTCCGCCCCCGCCTCGCTCAGCTTCTTCGCGATACCCCATGCGAGCGACCGATCGTTGGCGAGCCCCATGATCAGCCCGCGTTTGCCCGCCATCAATCCATTCACGCCGTCGCCGTCCCTGCTATCTTCCCGTCGATTGCCCCCTCTACAACCGCTTCGGTCGGTTCCGCCAGTGCCGCGTTCAGATGCGCGCCGAATACAAGGCCCAGACCGATCAGGTAGAAGAACAACAGCATGACGACCACCCCCGCGAGACTGCCGTAGGTCAGGTCATATCCGCCGAGCCGGGACAACACCCAGGGCAGGCCCGCGGTCATGCTGACCCACCAGATCGCAGTGAACAGCGCGCCGGGCCATTTGCGATTGTCGCTGTGACGGTATTTTCCGGGCGTAACCGAATAGAATAGCAGATAGAGCGCGCCGAACATGATGGCGGCAGGGACGAACCGTGCCAGTCCCAGCCATCCAGCGACGTTTTGAGCAAACGGTAGCAGGCGGTAGATGAACTGTTCGGCTGCGGTAAGTAACCCCTGCACGAAGAACGAGACGAGAGCGACGAATACCGAAGCGACGATTGCTAAACTCAATCCCAGGCGCGCACGCCACAGCGATTGTGTTGCGCGGGTGCCGTAGGCGCGGCGGAAGATGTCCCTGATCGTCTCGACGAAGCTGCCGACGGTCCACAGCCCGACGAGCGCGCCGAGCCACAGAAGCGACCCCGTCCGTGCCTGGAGCACGTCGGCGATCGGCTTTCGCAGCAAATCAGCCGATTCAGGGGGCAGCACCGATAGGAAGCTGATTACCGCACGCTGCGTCTCCGTGCTCTGTCCGACGAGTGACAAGACCGCCGCCGCGACGATGAAGAACGGGAACAGCGTCATCAGCGCGAGATAGGCGAGGTTGCCCGCGTGGATGAACCCGTCGTTGTACACACCCAGCCCGGCACGTTTCACCACCTCGAAGAAGGCGCTGCCGGGTTTCACTCGCGCATATTCCTTCGACACCACGGCGCGCGCGCGGCCGTGGTGCCTGGCGCGGTCCTCGGGGGTGAGCGCGGGCAGTGCGTCAGTATCGATCACCCTTCCTCAGACTCCCATCGCGTCGCGCGGGTTCCGCTCATCGCCTGCCCAATCCGCGACGAACGCCTTCAACGCGGCATCGTCGGCAGGAACGTCGACCATCAGCGTGACCAACTGGTCGCCGCGGCCGCCGCCCTTCTTGTGGAAGCCCTTGCCCTTCAGGCGCAGCACCTTGCCGCTGGTCGCGCCGGGCGCAATCGTCAGCATGACGGGTTTCTCGACCGTCGGCGCCTTGACCGCGGCGCCCAGTACTGCCTCCTTCAGCGTGATCGGCAGGTCGACGCGCACGTCGTCGCCGTCGCGGGTAAAGAACCGGTGCGGCACGACCTCGATGGTCACGATCGCGTCGCCCGCGCCACCCGGACCCGGCTCGCCCTTGCCCGATAGCCGCATCTGCGTGCCGTCCTCGACGCCCGCGGGCAATTTCAGGTCGATCGTCTTGCCGTCGCCCAGCGTAATCCGCTGAGCTGCGAGCGCGGCCGCGTCGACGAAGGGGACGCGCAGGCGATATTGGACGTTCGCACCCTTCGCGCGGGGCTGCTGCCGGCGACCGAAGCCGCTGGCGAAACCGCCGCCCGCCTGCCGCCCGCCGAACAGCCCTTCGAAGATGTCGGACATGTCCGCACCCTCGCCGCCGAAGTCGAACTGCTGCCCCTGAAAGCCGCCGCCCATGCCGCCCGGGCCACCGCCGGGCCGCGGCCCGCCGCCGCCGAAGCCGAACGGCGCGGTCGGGTTGCCGTCGCCGTCGATCTCGCCGCGATCGAAGCGCGCGCGCTTGTCCTTGTCGGTGAGCAGGTCGTACGCGCCCGTCACCTGGCTGAACCGCTCGGACGCCTTGGGATTGTCCTTGTTGCGGTCGGGATGCAGCTCCTTCGCGAGCTTGCGATAGGCTTTCTTGATGTCGGCCTCGGACGCGCCCCGCGCGACGCCCAAGGTCTGGTACGGATCGGCCATTGATTCCCCGTTTGGTGTGTTACCCGACTATGTGGGGCAGGTTGGGGGTGAGTGCAATCGGCGTGCTCACGCGGGTACGTCCTGCGGTGCGACGTCGACGCTGACCTCCATCGACTGCGCGCCCGAGCCGAGTACGACGCCGTCGACCGGCGCGATCTCGGCGTAATCGCGGCCGACCGCGACGACGACGTGATCGCCCGCCATCCAGATGCCGTTGGTCGGATCGAGCCCGACCCAACCGTGATCGAGACCGCACCACAACAGTACCCAGGCGTGGGTCGCATCTGCGCCGACGAGTCGAGGTTGTCCGGGCGGCGGGATGGTGCGGATGTAGCCCGAGGCGTAGGCCGCGGGCAGACCCGCCGCGCGCAGCCCGGTAATCATGATCTGCGCGAAATCCTGACACACACCGCGCCGCTTCGCGAACGCCTCGTGCGGGGGGGTGTCGACCAGCGTCGCGGTGGCGTCGAACGCGAAGTCGCGCTGGATCCGCCGCGCCAGCGCGATCCCCGCCTCCAGCGCCCCGCGCTCGGGCGATAAGTCTGGCGCGCAATAATCGGCGATGTCGCGGTCGAGCGGGATCAGCGGCGAGGGGAAGAGGTAATTGGCCGGGCTCGCCGCCGATAGGTCGTTCGAGGCGCGCGCCCAGGCGGCGATCTGGCCGAGCGTCGGGTCGTCGTCGGCGGGTATCGGCACCAGCCGGTCGACGCTGATCCGCGCCATCGACTCGATCGTCAGCCGTCGCACCGGTTGCTCGACCACGAGCCGCGTCACGTTGGCGAGCCCGGCTTCGGCGACCGCGGGGTAGGTGCGCCCGAACGGGCTGACGCGCAGTTCGTATTCCTCGACCGTCTGCCCCGGCCATTCGATCGGGCGCAGGCGCAGGTTGCAGCGCGCGAACTTGACCGCATTGCCGTAATCGAAGCGCGTGACGTGGACGATGTCGTAGATCATGCCGCTGGTCACGCTAACGTCAGCCCGCTCGCGCGCAGCGGCTCCGCACCTTGCAGGAAATAGCGTCGCGCCACCGCGTCGGAGATGCGTGCCAGCCGCCGCTCGATCTCGTTGAGCGTATCGACCTCCAGCGTCGCCGCGCGCGCGGTCGAGACGAGCGCCTTCAACTCGGTCGCCTCGATCTGCTGCGGCTCGGCCATGCCGTCGTCGCCGAGCACGGGCAGCGCCGCCAGATGCGCGCAGATCGCCTTGACCTGATAGGCGAGCGCGCGCGGATTGCCCGGGTCGAGCAACGTCAGGTCGACCGCGGGCACGCGCGCGATTCCCGTCAGGTAGCGCTGGCGATAGCTGATCTGGCTGTTGGCAAGGTCGAGCAGCGTCGAGACGTCGTCCTGGCTGGCGCCGACCATGCCGAACGCGCGGCCTGCGCGCACGATCGCGCCCGCGCGCTCGATCCGGCGGCCAAGGTCGTGGAATCGCCACGACGCGGTGCGCCCCATATGTTCGGCGGACAGTCCCGCGATCGCGGCGTAGCGGCGCTGGAGCGAACCCGCGCGGTCGAGCATGCCGCGATTGGTCGGGAACGGCGCGTCGAGCAGCCGTACCATGTCGGCGGACAGGCGATCGCGGCATCCGCCCGCGATGCGGTTGGTCTGCGCGTTGATCGCGAACACCGACTGCCAGTCGGGCGCCTCCATCGCGGTCCGCGCGAACTGCGTCAGGTCGGGCCGGCGCAGCGACGGCGGGGAGGGGGCGGCACCCGTCGCGACGATCTCCGAGACCAGTCGCGCGACGGTGTCGCTGCCGAGCGCGGCGCCCGCGTCGGCGTCGATCGAATTGCCCAGCATGACGCGGATCGCGGTCAGCAACGCCTCGCCGCGTTCGAGATAGCGGCCGAGCCAGAAGAAATTGTCGGCGACGCGGCTGGGCAGCGTGCCCGGATTGCGCCGGATCTGGTTCGTGTCGGCGGCGGGCAGCAGCGACACGGGCGCGACCGGTTCTGGCCCGTGGACGCAGACGTCGGCGGACCACATCCCCTCGCCCATCACCGCGGCGCGGTTGTCGGGATGCTCGCCGATCTGCGCGAACCCGCCCGGCATGACCTGCCAGCGACCATCGCCGTCGCGCGCGGCGAACACGCGCAGCGTGAAGGGGCGCGGAACCAGCGCGTCGCCGACGACGACGGGCATGGTCGACAGCCGCACCACCTCCTGCCCGACATAATCCTGCGGGCGCTGGGCCAGGTCGGCGAGGAAGCGCGCGCGCGCGTCGTCGTCGAGATCGCTGCCCGCGATGCCGCGGTCGCCCGGCAGCCCCAGCGTAGCGCTGCCGAACGCCGAGCACAGCAGCATCGAGCGATATTCCTCCGCGACGTGCGCGCATTCCGCCGGTTGCCCACACCACCAGGTGGCAATCTGTGGCAGGCGAAGCTCGTCACCGGTCAGGCGCGTGCACAATTGCGGCAGGAACGCCCCCATTGCGGGGCTTTCCAGCGCACCTGCGCCGGGCGCGTTGGCGAGGACGACATTGCCGGCGGCGTAGGCGTCGATCAGCCCGGGTACGCCGATCCGCGAATGGCTGTCGAAGGCGAGCGGATCGAGCAGCCGCGGGTCGACGCGGCGCCACAGCGCATCGATCCGCTTCAACCCCGCGATCGTGCGGACGTAGACCTTGTCCTCCAGCGCGGCGAGGTCGTCACCCTCGACCAGCAGCAATCCCAGATAGCGCGCGAGGTGCGCCTGTTCGGGATAGCTGACGTTGTAGCGCCCCGGGGTCAGCAGTCCGATGCGCGGGTCGCTGCGCCGGCACGCGGCGGCGAGCCCGTCGCGGAACGCGGCGAAGAAGGGCGCGTGGCGGCGGACGTTCAACCGCGCCTGCAACCCGCCGAGCGTGCGGCTGACCGCCAGCCGGTTCTCGAGCGCGTAGCCCGCACCTGTCGGCATGCGCAGGTGATCGCGCAGCACGCGCCACTCGCCCGACGGCCCACGACCGAGCTCGACCGCGACGAAATGGAGGTGGTGCCCGCCCGGCGGGTCAAGCCCGACGAGCGGCCGCATGAAATGCGGGCTGCCCGTCACCAGCGCGGCGGGCAAATGCCCGCGCGAGACGAGATTGCCGGGGCCGTAGAGGTCGCCTAGAATCAGCTCGAGCAACTCGGCGCGCTGCGTGACCCCGCGCTCGATATGCGCCCACTCATCGGTGTCGATCAGCAGCGGTACGGGCGACAGCGGCCAAGGCCGCTCGTTCGCTTCGCCGATGACGCGGAAGCCCGTGCCGATGTCGATCGAATGGCGCTGCACGCGTTCGCGCGCGTGGGCGAGATTGTCGCCTGCGACCGCGGCAAGCTCCTCCAGCATCGCGGTCCAGGCGAGGTCGCCCGACCCGCACAGCACGTCGGCGCCGCCGGTGGCCGCGCAATAATCGCCGACCCAGCGGCGTGCGTGGGTGCCGGCGTCGAACAAGGCGGGCTGTGTCGCCAATGCGGTCCCCAGGCAGTGCGTCGCGTGATCTAGGTCAAGCCGGGTGGCAACACAAAGGGAAAGCGCCGCGGCGCCGGCTTCCGCCGACGTCCGGCCGGTCAGGCGGCGCGGTCGCCCGCGACCTGGGCCTGCGGGATGATCGTCGTCTCCGCCTGGAAGCCGAGCGTGGCGCGGCCGTGAACTGGGCCTGCAATGTCGGCGACGAGGTAGAGCGGGCGTCGCTTCGATTCGATGTACAGCCGGCCGAGATATTCGCCGATCATGCCGAGCACGAACATCTGGATCGAACTCAGCACCACGACGACCAGCATCGTCGAGGTCCAGCCCTGCACGCGGTCGCCCGCGAAATAGCCCCAGGCGATGTAGAACAGGAGCAACAGCGACACGCCCGCGAGCACCACCGACAAATGGCTCGCCCAACGAAGCGGCGCGGTCGAGAAGCCGGTCACCGCGTCGAGCGCCAGGCGCACCATCTTGCCGAGCGGGTAGTTCGTCTCGCCAGCGTGACGCTCGGCGCGATCATAGGGGAACGGGACTTGGCGGAAGCCGACCCAGGCGACCATGCCGCGGATGAAGCGCGCCTGTTCGGGGAGCGACAGCAGCGCGTCGAGCGCGCGGCGCGTCATCAGGCGGAAATCGCCGGTGTCGAGCGGGATCGGCGTGTCGGTGACGCGGTCGAGCACGCGGTAGAAGGCGGCCGCGGTCGCCTTCTTGAAGATCGTCTCGCCCTGGCGCTTGCGGCGCACGGCGTAGACGACGTCCGCACCCTCGCGCGCCATCACCTCGCACATGTCGCCGAGCAGTTCGGGCGGGTCCTGCAGGTCGGCGTCGATGATCAGGATGTATTGCCCCGCGCACAGGTCGAGACCCGCGGTTAGCGCGAGCTGGTGGCCGTGGTTGCGCGACAGGTTGATCGCGACGACGTGGCGATCCTCGCTCGCCAGGCGCTGCATCACCGGCCAGCTGCCGTCGCGCGAACCGTCGTTGACCAGCACGATCTCATGGTCGTCGCCGACCACGCCGCGCACCGCCGCCGACACGCGCGCGTGAAGCAGCGGTAGCGTCGCCTCCTCGTTGTAGCACGGGATGACGACGGAAATTGCGGGGCGTTTGACGGGGAGGGAGGGCATGGCTGCGCGGGGTAAAGCACTGCCGCCGTTAAGGCAAAGGGCGAGCGCGGGCGATCCGTCGCGTCGCCCGCCCGGTCAGCCGCCCTCCCGGTGAGCCGCCAGCCCCGTGAGCCGTGCCGTACCGCCTCCTCAGGCGGTGACGACCAGCTTGACCAGCATTCCCGGGGTCAGGCGTGCGTCACCGGCGAGGCCGTTCAGCGTCAGGAAGCGCTCGCGCTGGTAATCGCCATAGGCCATCTGGCGCGCGAAGGTGTCGACGGTGTCGCCCGCCTTGACGGTCGCGATGCGGATGCGCTTGCCCTTAATCGTGGCGGCCTCGCCCGCCGACAGCGCAGCGACGCTCTCGACCAGCGGCGCGAATGCACCGATCCCGGCACCGCCCTGCGTCACCAAGGTGAAGCTGTAGGTCGCCGACGGGAAGCGGTAGGCGACGATCGTCGCGTCAACGGCGCGTCCGCTCGCCGACGCCGGCACCGTCGAATAGGCATAGGTTATGCCGCCCGCGCTGCCGGTGCGGACCTCGCCGGTCACCGACGCGCCGAGGCTGGTGAACCGCTGCGTGACGAAGCCCGACAGGTCGCTCGTCGTGGGGGCGGTGCGGAACTGGGCTTGTCCGGCAGCGCCGGTGACGGTCACCGCGTCGGTGCCGTTCGCGATCTGATAGCCTGCGGGCGCGGTGAAGCGGACGCGCAATCCAGGGTGGCGGAACGTCTGGCCGTCGATCACGCCCTGTTCGGGATCGTCGTCGTAGCGCAGGCCGTCGAGCCGGCGCAGGAAGGCGGTGTCCTGCGCGGGCGCGTCGTCGGGCTTGCCCGTCGCCTGCGCCAGCGCGCGTGCGCGGCGGATGCGGTCCGCGCCGTTCGGGTGGGTCGAGGCCCAGGTCGGCACCGCATTGGCATCGCGCCCTGCAATCTGCGACTGGAGCCCGGTCGAATCGTTCAACTGCGCGAGCATTTCGGCAGCGGCATAGGGATCGTACCCCGCGGCGGTAATGTATTTCACTCCTAGCCCGTCGGCGGCATATTCCTGATCGCGCCCGTATTTGAGCGTGTAGAGCCCCGCTGCCTGCCGCGCGCCTGCGCCGAGCAACTGCCCGATCGCGCCGTTGCCCGCGACCGCACCGACGACGCCCGACAGGAGCCCCCCGATCGACGAGGTACGGTTGCGCGCGGCCGAATGTCGCGCGGCGACGTGGCCGACCTCGTGCCCCATCACCGAGGCGAGTTCGGCCTCGGAATTCATCAACGCCATCAGCTGCCGGGTGACGTAGATATAGCCGCCGGGGATCGCGAAGGCATTCTCCACCGACGAGTTGAGCAGCGCGACGGTGAAATCGTTTTGCGCGTTCGACAGCCCGGATTGCACCGCGACGCGCTTGCCGACCTGCTCGACATAGGCGGCTTGCGGGCCGTCGTACTTGCCGCCGAATTCCGCGAGTAACTGCGGGTTCGCCTGCGCGCCCTGCGACCGTTCGCTCGCCGAGATCGCGCGGACGCCGCCCGATTGCGCCACCGCAGGCGCGGTGGTCGTGGCGATGGTTACCGCGGCGAGCGCGGTGGCGGCGAACAGATAACGCATGATGGTCCTCCCGATGCGGACACAATGCGGGAGGAGCCATCAGGGTTGCAAGCGGGCGCCGCCTCGCGCGTCAGGCACCCATGCGTCAGGCGATCGCGCGTGCGCGCTCCGCGACGATGCGTTCGAGCATCGACAGCGGCATCGCGCCCGATTCGAGCACGTCGTGAAAATGTCTGATGTCGAATTTCGCGCCCGCGATTCGCTTCGCATTGTCGCGCGCGCGCAGCCACGCGGCATGGCCAATCTTGTAGCTGCACGCCTGCCCCGGCGAGACGCAGTAGCGCTCGACCTCGCGCTGCGAGCGTCCACGCGCGAAGCCGACGGTGTTGACGAAATAGTCGGTCGCCTGCGCGTGGGTCCAGCGCTTGGTATGGATGCCGGTGTCGGCGACCAGCCGGGCTGCACGGAACAGGAAGCTTTGCAGATAACCCGCGCGCTCGACCGGCGTCGCGTAACCGCCGATCTCGTCCGCCAATTGCTCGGCGTAGAGCGCCCAGCCTTCGAGATAGGCGTTGAAGAATGCGATCTTGCGCAACGGGTGCGTCGGCGCGCGCTGTGCGGTCGAGATCTGTAGGTGATGCCCCGGCACGCCCTCGTGATAGGTCAGGCTGGGCAGCGTATACTTGGGCCAGTCGCCGACGCCCTTCAGGTTGATCCAGTAGATCGCGGGGCGCGAGCCATCGAGGGGCGCGCGGAAATAATAACCGTTGGGTGCGCCGTCCTGGATCGAGGGGTCGACGCGCTTGATCTCGAGCGGGGCGTTGGGCGGGTTGCTGAACACCTGCGGCAGCTTCGCCTGCATCGCGCGCACACCCTGGTTGAGGCTGTCGAGCAGCGCGGCGCGTCCCGCATCACTGTCGGGGAAAAGCTGCGCCGGCGACTTGTTGAGCTGATCGAGCCGTGCACCGACGCTGCCTTGCGTGAGGCCCTGACCTTTCAGGATCGTGTCGAGCTGCGCCGACAGATCGGCGACCTGTTCCAGCCCCATCCGGTGCACCTCGTCGGGCGACAGCGTCGTGGTGGTCGATTGCGCGAGCGCCGCGGCGTAGAGCGCGTCGCCGCCGGGGATCGCCCAGACGCCCGCTGCCGAGCGCGCGTTGCGGCGCAGTTCCTTCACCAGCGCGATCTGCCGGTCGAGTGCCGGATAGACCTGCGTCTCGACGATCTTCGTCGCGCGCGCCTGCCAGTCGCCGGGCAGGTTCGCCGCCTTGGCGCGGGTGACGAGCGACTGAACCAGCCCGCTCTCGCCCGCGGGCGCCCCGCGCAGCTTCGCCATCTGCCCCAGCGTCAGGTCGAGCGAGAAATCGGGCGCGACGCGGCCCTTCGCTGCCTCCTGCCGCTGCACCGCGCTCTCGTTGTCGAGCTGCCGGCCCATCAGCGCAAGGCGATCGAGATAGGCTTGCGCGTCGTCGGCGGTCTGCACCGGGTGGGTCGAGGCGAGAAAGTCGGGCAGAAAAAAATAGACGCCGTCCTGTTGCGTGATCGCGTACGGCCCCTGCGGCGAGCCGAGCCCGAACCGCTCGGGACCGACGATCTGCGAGTCGATGTTGTAGAGCACCACCTCGCGGTCGATCTTCGCCTGCGGCGACAGCGTGCCCGGATCGACCGCGGCTACCGACGCGCGCATCTGCTTCGCGCGCGCGAGATCCTTTGCGAGCGCGCCGGGCGAATTGTCGCCGAGTTCGTGGCGCAGATGGGCGTTGGCACCCTTGTCGAAGCCGAGCGAGGTCGCGAACTCGGGCGAGTTGGCGACCGTCTCCGCCAGCACGCGGTCGAACGCAGCGGTCAGTCTCGCATCGCCGGGGGCCGGGGTCGCGGGGACGGGAGTGGCGGGGGCGTTCGCTGCGGTCTGCGCCAGCGCGCGCGAGAAGGGCAGCGCGGCGATCGCCGCGGTTGCGGTTCCGGCGGCGAGAAAATGGCGGCGATCCATGCGGGCATCCTGTGCGAGGGGAAAGGTCAGGGAAGCGAGCCTAACCGTCCGCGCGGGTGTTGCAAGGGGGTAAGACACATGCCGGCTGGAGTACGATCGCGACGACTAGTTTTGCGAGCAGCCATCGGGCGGACGCGCGAGGCCGCCGGTCGCGTTACCCGGTTCCGACATTCAGCACGGGGCCTGCGATCACACGCGTTCGGCGGCGTTCACCATGTCGGCGGCGCGAAGCGCTGCGAGCAGGCGCATCAGCTGGTGCGCGTCGTGGACCTCGACGTCGATGGTGTTGGTGTGGAATTGCGTGTCGCGGCTGTCGAGCCGGATGTTGATGATATTGGCCTTGTGCTGGCCGATGATCGTCGCGAGGCTGCCGAGCGTGCCGGGCTCGTTCTTGACCTCGACCGAGATGCGCGCGGTCGCGCCCTCGGTCTTGTTGCCCCATTTGACGTCGATCCAGTCGGTTTCTTCCTCCGATCGATCGGCGAGGTCGGCGAGCGTCGCGCAGTCGATCGCGTGCACCTCGATCGAGGCGTCGGGGCGGCGCAGGCCCACGATGCGGTCGCCCGGCACCGGGTGGCAGCAGGTGCCCAGCTCATAGGCGACGCCGGGTGCGAGCCCCTCGATCGAGATCGCGCTCGACTGCGGCGCGTGCGCGACGTCGGCGCCCGCGGAACCGGGCATCAACGCTTCCATCACCTGCTGGTCGGTCAGCGTCTTGCGCGCGATCGCCTGCATCAAAGCGCCCTCGTCGGGCAACTTCAACCGCGCGAGTGCGTGGGTCATCGCGTCGGCGGCGAGGGTGGCGGGCAGGCGGTGGACGATGTCGTCGTAGAGCTTGCGCCCGAGCGCGATCGACTGCTCGCGCTCGACCTGACGCAGGTGGCGGCGGATCGCGGCGAGCGCCTTGCCCGTGATCGCGAACGACAGCCAGTTCGCTTGCGGCTCCTGCGCCTTTGAACGCAGGACCTGTACCTGATCGCCGTTCTCGATCGGGGTGCGCAAGGGAACGACGCGGCCGTTGATCTTCGCGCCGACCGCCTGATCGCCCAGATCGGTGTGGACCGCGTAGGCGAAGTCGATCGGCGTCGCGCCCTTGGGCAACTGGATCAGCTCGCCCTTGGGGGTGAAGGCGAAGATGCGATCCTGGTACATCGCCATGCGGGTATGCTCGAGCAGTTCCTCGGGCGTTTCGGCATTGTCGAGGATCTCGACCAGATCGGCGATCCAGCTCGGCTTGTTGTCGAGATCGACCGGGGCGGCATGGTCGCCCGCCTGCTTGTACGCCCAGTGCGCGGCGAGCCCGAACTCGGCCTCGGCGTGCATTTCCTCCGTGCGGATCTGTATCTCGATGCGGCGGTTCTCGGCGTGGATCACGCTGGTGTGAAGCGAGCGATAGCCGTTGCGCTTGGGCGTCGAGATGAAATCCTTGAAGCGGCCGGGGACCATCGGCCAGCGCCCGTGGATGATGCCCAGCGCCTTGTAGCAATCCTCGATCGTCGGCACGATGACGCGGAACGCCATGATGTCGGAGAGTTGCTCGAAGCTGATGTGGCGCTCCTGCATCTTGCGCCAGATGCTATACGGGTGCTTCTCGCGCCCCGTCACCTCGCCCTCGATCCCCTTGCGCGCGAGCAGCAGCTTCAGCCCCGAACCGATCTTGGCGATCCGGTCGCCGCCGCCCTCGTTGAGCAGCGCGAGCCGCTTGGTGATTGATTCGTATGCCTCGGGTTCGAGCTGGCGGAAGGCGAGTGTCTGCATCTCCTTCATGAACTCGTACATGCCGATCCGCTCCGCGAGCGGGGCGTAGATGTCCATCGTCTCCTTCGCGATGCGGCGCCGCTTCTCGGGCTTCGCGATGAAGTGCAGCGTGCGCATGTTGTGGAGGCGGTCGGCGAGCTTCACCAGCAGCACGCGAATGTCGCCCGACATCGCGAGCAGGAACTTGCGCAGATTCTCCGCCGCGCGCTCGCTCTCGGTCTGTGCCTCGATCTTGCTGAGCTTGGTGACGCCGTCGACCAGCCGCGCGACGTTGCTGCCGAAGATCCGCTCGATTTCTTGCGGAGTCGCGACGGTATCCTCGACCGTGTCGTGCAGAATCGCGGTGGCGATCGTCTCGTCGTCGAGGTGGAGTTCGGTCAGGATGCCCGCCACCTCGATCGGGTGGCTGAAATAGGGGTCGCCGTTGGCACGTTTCTGCGTGCCGTGCGCATTGACCGAGAAGACATAGGCGCGGTTGAGCATCGCCTCGTCGGCGTCGGGGTCGTAGTCGAGCACCCGGTCGACCAATTCGTACTGTCTGAGCACGTCGCTAGGATGGGGTGATTGGCTGCTGCTTTGCAACACAATTGCTTCGACCGGTCTGATCGAGCGAATAAAAAGAGCCCCGGTCGCGGGAGTTGCGACCGGGGCTCACGAGCTCGCGGCGGAGAGGGGCCGCGACCTGGGGAAGCTTAAAAAGCTTGAGGAATGCTGCTTAGTTGGCGGCGACGTTCTGCGCGGGCAGCTTCGCCTTGCCGTTGCACTTCTCGAGCTGCGCATCGTCATACGCCTTGCCGCCGACGCTGAACGCCGACAGGCCGCCGACGTCGCGCGCGACGAGCTGGCACAACACGGTGTCGCGCTCGGGCGCGCGGGCGGCGACGAAGGCACCGTTCTGCTGCGACCACAGGGTCGAGCGCGTGATCAGACGGGTCTTCTCGACCTTCGCAACCGGGGTGGCGACGTAATAGCCGGTCGGCGTCTCGGCCTGCACGCCGGCGGCGGCGAGGATCGCGGCGGTAGCGACGATGGCGGAAGCAATGCGACGGATCATGGGGAGGCTCCGTGAAGAATAGTTGCGAATCACTACCTAGCTCGCGTCAATCTTAGTTTCAAGTAGAAACTCGCATGTGCGAGTATCAAATAGCAACCTATATATGGCGTGGTGAAAAGCGTTTCGGCGAGCCCGCGCCTTGCGCTAGGTTCGCCCGCGAAGAGGATGCGTAATGGGTCAAGTGCGTGAAAATCTGGCGGAATGCTCGCTGCCCGCGGCACTGGAACTGATGGGTGATCGCTGGGCGTTCCTGATCCTGCGCGCCGCGTTTAACGGCCTGCATCATTTCGAGGAGCTGCAGCAGGAGCTCGGCATCGCGCGCAACATCCTCGCCAACCGACTCGCGCGCTTCGTCGATCACGGCCTGATGGAACGCGCCAGCGTGCCCGAGGACCGGCGCAAGATCGTCTACAATCTGACCGAGAAGGGGTTCGCGCTGCTGCCGACGATGGTCGCGCTCAGACAATGGGGCGAGCGGTGGGAGACGGGCAGCCCGGCATTCCCGATCCTGGTCGACGTCCGCGACGGACGCCCGATCCAGCAGGTCGCGGTGCTGAGCCATGACGGCCGCCCGTTGGGCAAGGGCGACCTCCACTGGGCGCTACCCGGCGACGTCGAGGATCAGGCGGCGCGCGCCGGCTGATCGCGGGATCACCCGGAGGGCAGACGCTCCAGATGCGCGCGGATCGCATCCGATAGCGGCACGGGGCGGCCCGTCGACAGATCGACGTGAACGCTCACCATCGTGATCGCGCAGCACAAGGTGCCGGTCGCGGGGTTCGCCAGCTCGAACCGCTTGGTGATGCTGGTGGTGCCGAGCTTCTCGATCCGCACGAACGCCTCGACCTCGTCGCCGAGGCGGAACGGCGCCAGGTAATCGATCTCGGTGCGGCGGACGTTGAACTCGGCGTTGCGCCATTCGTCGCCCAGCGCCTGCGCGATCCCGGTCCAGTCCCAGAATTCGGTCACCGCGACGTCGGCATATTCGAGATAGCGAGAATTGAAGACGATCTTCTGCCCGTCGATCTCGGCGTAGCGGACCTTGAAGCGGGTGGAAAAAGCGAAGCCGGGTCGGGTCATGCGATGAAGGCTCAGAAGAACAGCCGCACGCCGACGATTGCGAGCGTCGCGGCGAGGACGGGGGTCAGCACGCGATCGGACACGCGCGTTGCGATCAGGCTGCCCGCGATGATGCCGGGGATCGACCCGAGCAGCAGCGACACGAGCAGGCTCACGTCGACCGAGCCGATCCACCAATGCCCCAGCCCCGCGATCAACGTCAGCGGCACCGCGTGCGCGATGTCCGACCCGACCAGCCGGTTCACCGGCAGTTGCGGGTAGAGGATCAGCAGCGCGGTCATGCCGAGCGCGCCCGCGCCGACCGAGGTGAGCGATACCATCACCCCGAGCATGACGCCCAGCAGCACGGTCAGCCCCGTCAGCCGCCGCGGCGACATGCCGGCGAAGCGCGGACCAAGCGCGGCGACGATCCGCGCGCGAAAGAACAGCGCCACCGCGGTCGCGACCAACGCCGCACCCAGGATCAGCGCGATCGCGCTGCTCGTGTCGTCGGAGCGCGGCACGCGGCTGAGCAGCAGCAATGTCACGATCGTCGCGGGCACGCTGCCGATCGCCAGCCGCCGGACCACCGACCATTCGACGGTCCCGCGCGAACCGTGCACCGTCGTCCCAACCGCCTTGGTCGCCGAGGCGTAGAGCAGGTCGGTGCCGACCGCGGTGGTCGGGTGGAAACCGAACAACAGCACGAGCAGCGGAGTCATCAGCGATCCGCCGCCGACGCCGGTCAATCCGACCAGCATGCCGACCAGCACGCCCGCGAGCGAGTAGAGCGGATTGACCGTCATCGGCAGATGCTCCCCAGCGTACCGGCCACGTTCGCCGCGCCGGGGCTCGGCGTGGTGGGGCGCGTGCCTCCCTGTACCAAGCGCGTCAAACGCTGGCACGACCGGGCGTGTTGACGCCCATCGATTGCAGGTAACGCTTCACGTTGCGCGCGGCCTGACGCAGTCGCTGCTCGTTCTCGACCATCGCGATCCGCACGAAGCCTTCGCCGTTCTCGCCGTAGCCGACGCCGGGCGCGACCGCGACGTGCGCGTGGGTGAGGAGTTGCTTCGAAAATTCGAGGCTGCCGAGATGCGCGAGCGCGGGCGGCAGCGGCGCCCAGGCGAACATGCTGGCGGGCGGGGCGGGGATGTCCCAGCCGGCGCGCGCGAAGCTTTCCACCATCACGTCGCGGCGCTTGTGATAGAGCTGGCGGTTCTTCTCGACGATGTCCTGTGAGCCGTTCAACGCCGCGCACGCCGCCGCCTGGATCGGCGTGAACGCCCCGTAATCAAGGTAGGACTTCACCCGCGTCATCGCCGCGATCAGCGTCTTGTTGCCGACCGCGAACCCGATCCGCCAGCCCGCCATCGAATAGGTCTTGCTGAGCGAGGTGAACTCGATCGCGACGTCCTTCGCGCCCTTCACCTGCAGGATCGAGGGCGTCGGCTTGCCGTCGAAATAGAGCTCGGAATAAGCGAGGTCGGAGATGATCCACACGCCATTGTCGCGTGCCCAGGCGACCAGCCGTTCGTAGAAGGCGAGGTCGACCGCCTCCGCGGTCGGGTTCGACGGATAATTCACCACCAGCACGCTCGGGCGCGGCACGGTGAAGTTCATCGCACGCTCGAGGC
This sequence comes from Sphingomonas citricola, assembly GCF_019429535.1. GTDB lineage: Bacteria > Pseudomonadota > Alphaproteobacteria > Sphingomonadales > Sphingomonadaceae > Sphingomonas > Sphingomonas citricola. The sequence continues at coordinate 237,898 of NZ_JAHXZM010000002.1, forward strand.
TCTCGAAATAAGCGTCGTCGGGGGTCGTCGGCACCGCGCGGATCGTCGCGCCCGCGATGATGAAGCCGAAGGTGTGGATCGGATAGGACGGATTGGGCGCGAGCACCACATCGCCCGGCGCGGTAATCGCGGTGGCAAGGCTGGCGAGCCCTTCCTTCGACCCCATCGTCACGACGACCTCGGTCTCGGGATCGACCTCGACGCCGAAGCGGCGGCCGTAATAGTTCGCCTGCGCGCGGCGGAGCCCGGGAATGCCCTTCGACGCCGAATAACCGTGCGCATCGGGCTTCTTCGCGACCTCGATCAGCTTCTCGATCACGTGGTCGGGCGGGGGTAGGTCGGGGTTGCCCATGCCGAGGTCGATGATGTCCTCGCCGCCCGCGCGCGCCGCTGCCCGCATCGCGTTCACTTCCGCGATCACGTACGGCGGCAGACGCTTCATGCGGTAGAATTCGTCGGACATCATGCTCCCTTTCGCGCGTTCACTATACGGACGAACGCCGCTAGATACTAATGGCGGTTCTGCTTCGCGGCGGCAAAGATAAGCCACGCGCGGACAGTAAAACGGGAGAGGTGCGGGTGGCCGATCGATCGAGCAACGCAGGATCGGGCAGCGGCGCGCCCAGATCGCCCGCCGCCGCCGCGGTCGAGCAATGGACCACGCTGATGACGGGCGCGCAGGCCGCGATGGTCGAGGCGAGCAAGGCGCTGCCCGGCGTCGCGCAGGGGCAGGCGGCGCGACAGGTGGCCGATTTCTGGCGCGACCAGCTCGGCTTGTGGGAACGCTTCATGACCCCGGCCGCGACCGCACCCGCGCCGGAAAAGGACAAGCGGTTCGCCGACGAGGCGTGGCGCAGCCCCGCGTTCGACTGGATCCGGCAGAGCTACGCGCTGATGTCAGACCATCTATTGCGCGGGGTCGACGCGCTCGACGGGGTGGACGAGGCGCAGCGGGCGCAGCTCCGCTTCGCCGCGAAAGGCTTCATCGACGCGATGAGCCCGTCCAATTTCCCCTTCACCAACCCGCAGGTGATGCAGGAGGCGATCGCCAGCAACGGCCAGAACCTAGTCAAGGGGATGCAGAACCTCGTCGCCGATCTGGGGCGCGGGCAGTTGACCCACACCGACGCGACCGCGTTCGAGCTCGGGCGCAACATCGCGACCACGCCCGGACAGGTGGTGAAGCGCACGCGGCTGTACGAGCTGATCCATTACGCGCCAACGACCGAGCGCGTGCTGGAAACCCCGCTCGTCATCTTCCCGCCGTGGATTAATCGCTTCTACATCCTCGATCTCTCACCCGAAAAGAGCTTCATCCGCTGGGCAATCGAGCAGGGCGTCAGCGTGTTCATGGTGTCGTGGAAGTCGGCCGACGCGTCGATGGCGGACGTGACGTGGGACGATTACGTGTCCGCGCAGATCGACGCGGTCGACACGATCCGTGACTTGCTGGGCGTGGGGAGCGTCCACGCGATCGGTTACTGCGTCGCGGGCACGACGCTCGCCGCGACGCTCGCCTATCTCGCCGCGCGCGGGGAGGCCGACAAGGTGAAGAGTGCGACCTTCTTCACCGCCCAGGTCGATTTCGCCAATGCGGGCGAACTCAAGCATTTCGTGACCGACGAGCAACTGGCGCTGATCCGCTCCTTGTCGCCAGAGGGGTTCCTCGACGGGCGCTACATGGCGGCGACGTTCAACCTGCTGCGCGGGCGCGACCTGATCTGGAACTACGTCACCAACAATTATCTGCTGGGGAAGGACTATCCCGCCTTCGACCTGCTCCACTGGAACGGCGACGTGACCAATCTGCCGAGCAGTTGGCACCACAGCTACCTGACCGATCTCTACCGCGACAATCTGCTGGTCGAGCCGGAGCGGCTGGCGGTGAACGGCACGCCGCTCGACCTCACGCGCGTCGAGACGCCGACCTATATCCAGGCGGGGCGCGAGGATCATATCGCGCCCGCGGAGAGCGTGTGGGAGCTGACGCAGCATTTCCGCGGGCCGGCACGCTTCGTGCTCGCAGGCTCGGGTCATATCGCGGGCGTCGTCAATCCGCCGGCCGCAGACAAATACCAGCATTGGACGCTCGACGACGCCGACGCCGCCCCGGCCGACACGCTCGCCGACTTCGTCGCGCGAGCGCGCGAGACGAAGGGAAGCTGGTGGCCCGACTGGATCGCGTGGCTGCGCGGCTACGGCGAGGAGGCGGTCGAGGCCAGCGGCGCGCGCCAACCCGGCGGTGGCACATTGCCCGCGCTAGAACCCGCGCCCGGGAGCTACGTGCGCCAGCGCTGATCCTCTTTGTTGCACTGCACAACGGAACTTGAAGTTGCCCCGGCAAATCGCTATTGTGCAGTGCAGCAAAGAAAGGTGAGGAAGCGTCGTGGCCGATCCGGTTAAGCCCAAGCGAGCACCCCGCGCATCGAAGCGCGCCGGCGTCGCAGTGCCGTTCGCGGCGGGGATCGACACCGGCGGTGCCGACACCGTCGCCCTCGACCAGCCGATCAAAGAGATGATCGAAGCGATCGCGCATCTGCCGGTCGACGCGCCCGCGGCTCAGGCTCAGGCTCCGGCTCCGGCTCCGGCTCCGGCTCCGACGCCGGCCGACGAGCCCGGCGCTTCCCCGCCCATCGACCAGACAACGACCGCCGCAATGACGGCACCCACCAGCGAAGAGGACCACACCATGACCGACACGATGCAGAACACCGCCGAGACGATGCAGGCCAATGCGCAGGACGCGATGGGCAAGGGCAAGCAGGCGTTCGAGGACATGACCTCCTTCGGTCAGGGCAACGTCGAGGCGATGGTCGAATCGACCCGCGTCGCGTTCAAGGGGCTGGAAGCGATGACGCAGGCGCGCGCCGCGTTCGCCAAGCAGTCGTTCGACGCGACGGTGCAGACGCTGAAGTCGATGGCCGAGGTCCGCTCGCCCGCCGACCTGTTCAAGCTGCAGGGCGAGTATCTCCGCAACTCGATGGACGCGCTGGTCGCCGAGACCTCGCGCTCGACCGAGGCGACGCTCAAGCTCGTCGGTGAGATCGCGCAGCCGATCCAGAACCGCGTCGCGCTCGCCGCCGAGAAGGTGCGCACCGCGGCCTGATCGCCGATCACGTGATCAAGCGGGCGGCCGGGCGATATGTCCGGCCGCCCTTTTCGTGTCCGCGGGCCTTGCCCTCGGGCGGTCTGTTGCCATATTTTGCGGCGTGCGCGTGATGTCCGACCAGCAACATATTCTTCCGCCGTACCTGATGGCCGAGCGGCGCGGCGACGACGGCGACGGTGAGGGCACCGGCGTCGGGATCGCGACGCGTACGCGCGCCAAGACGAAGAAGCCGACGCCTTACCGCGTGCTGATGCTCAACGACGATTACACGCCGATGGAGTTCGTCGTCCTGTGCCTTCAGCGCTTCTTCCGGATGAACGCCGAGGAAGCGACGCGCGTCATGCTCCACGTCCACCAGAAGGGCGTCGGCGTCTGCGGCGTATTCTCCTACGAAGTCGCCGAAACTAAGGTCAGTCAGGTGATGGACTTCGCGCGCCAGCACCAGCACCCGCTGCAATGCACGCTGGAGAAGGCCTGACGCTCGCTCGACGCGGCTTGGCAATCGGCTGAGCGCGGTTAGTCTCCTTACCAAAGGCAAGGGAGACGAGCATGGCCGACGACATCCGCGACCGCGCGGTCGTGATCTACGACCGCTTCACGCACGAGCATCACGATCGCCGTACGCTGCTGCGCGAGATGACGCTGCTGACCGGCAGCGCGCTCGCGGCGGAGACGCTGATCGGTGGCATCGCGGCGTCGCCCGCCGCCGCCGCGATCATTCCCGCCGATGACAAACGGTTGAAGACCTTTCCCGACGCGCGCGTGCCAGTCGCGGGTGGCAAGCCGATCAAGGGCTATGTCGCGACGCCGCGCGGCCAGCGTCCGCGCGCGACCGTGCTGGTGTTCCACGAGAACCGCGGGCTGACGCCGCATATCCAGGATGTCGCGCGGCGTGTGGCGCTCGCCGGCTTCTTCGCGGTCGCGCCCGATTTCCTGTCCGACGCCGGCGGCACCCCGGCGGACGAGGACAAGGCACGCACCATGATCGGTGCTGCCGATCTCGACACGATCGTCGCCGAGGCGGCGGGCGTGGTGCGTCATTTCGCCGGCGCAGCCACGCCGCCGACGCGCGTCGGGGTGATCGGCTTCTGCTGGGGCGGGGCGCTCGTCAACCGTGTCGCGATTGCAGCCGGCGACCGGCTGAGCGCGGGGGTCGCTTATTACGGTCCGGCGCCCGATCCGGCAGAGGCGAGCAAGGTCGCCGCGCCGCTGTTGCTCCATTACGCCGGCAAGGACGCGCGCGTCGCGCAGACAGGCGAGCCGTGGGTGGCGGCGCTCAAGGCGGCGGGCAAGCCGGTCGAGGCGTACACCTACCCGAGCGTCGACCACGCGTTCAACAACGACACCTCGGCGCAGCGTTATGACAAGGCCGCCGCGGACCTCGCTTGGTCGCGCACCATCGCCTTCCTCCGCCGCTATCTTGACGCGTGAGGGGGGTCCATGTTCTCCTGATGTTCCACGCGAGGAGTCGATGATGCTGACCTTCTTCACCAATCCGATGTCGCGCGGGCGGATCATTCGCTGGATGCTGGAGGAGGTCGGCGCGCCGTACGAGACGATGGTGACGCAGTGGGGATCACCCGACCCGGCGCTGCTCGCCGCCAACCCGCTCGGCAAGGTGCCGACGATCATCCACGACGGTGTGGTGGTGAGCGGGACGGCGGCGATCTGCGCCTATCTTGCCGAGGCTTTTCCCGACACCGGGCTCGCACCGCGCGCGGAGGAACGCGCGTCTTATTATCGCTGGATGTTCTTCACCGCCGGCCCGGTCGAGGCGGCGATGATGGACAGCCACTTGGGCGTCACCTTGCCGCCCGAGAAGGAGGCGATGATCGGCTACGGCAATCTTGCGCGCGCGGTCGACGTGCTCGAGGGCGCGGTATCGGCGCACGATTACATCGCGGGGCCGCGCTTCACCGCCGCGGACGTCTATGTCGGCAGTTCGGTTGATTTCTTCATCCAGTTCGGAATGCTGGAGAAGCGAGAGGCGTTCGCGCGCTACCTCGATCGCCTGCGCGATCGGCCCGCCTGGGTGCGTGCGCGCGCAATCGACGACGCACTCATTGCGGCGGCCGAGCGGTGAGCGCGACGCGGCGCGCATCGACACGCGCGAGGATCGCGCGTTTCTCGTCCGCGCTCGCGCTCGACCAGTCGCCGATCTCGCCCAGCGTGCGATAGCAACCCAGGCACAACCCGCTCGCGCGATCCATCGCGCAGACGAGGATGCAGGGGGAGGGCGGCCCGTCGGTCAAGGCGTGGGGACACTCGCGTCATGACCGGGTGCCGGCGAGGCGGCCCTATCGTGGTCGCCGCCGCCGCCGCGTTCGCGCTGCTCGGTCATGATCTGCCACGCGGTGATGAACAATGCCGCGACGACGGGGCCGACGACGATCCCGCTCAGGCCCAGTAGCTCGATGCCGCCGAGCGTGGTGACGAGCACGACCCAGTCGGGAATACCGGTATCGCGACCGACCAGGATCGGGCGCAGCACGTTGTCGGTGCTGCCGATCACCAAGGCGCCCGACACGATCACCACGACCGCTTGCCACACCGCACTTGTCGCCAGCAGGTAGATCGCGACGGGTACCCAGATGATCGCGGGGCCGATCGCGGGGAGCAGCGACGCGACCGCCATCAACAGCCCCCACAGCATCGCCGCGGGCAGGCCGACCAGCCAGAAGGTGATCGCGCCCAGCGCTCCCTGCACCAGCCCGACGATGACCGATCCCTTGATCGTCGCGCGCATCACCGAGATGAAGCGGTGCACCAGCCGGCGGGTCACGTCATGGTCGAGCGGCAGCGCGCGACACACCGCCGGGCCGAGCCGATCACCGTCGCGCAGCAGGAAGAAGGTGACGTAGAGCCCGACGCCGAACGCGATCACCGCGGCGAACGCGTCCGCACCAATCGACAGCGCGCGGCTCGCAATCATGCTGACGCGGCTGCCGATCGCGTTGGAAATCTGCGCCTGCGTCCGCTCGAAACTGTCGAGCCCGGCGCGATCGGCCAGTTGCTGCAGCTTGACCGGCAGCGCGTCGTGGACCTGCTGGAAATAGGCGGCGAAGTTGATCTGTCCGCTGCGGACCTTCGTATAGACGCCGCTTGCCTGGTCGACGACCATCGTGCCGACGATGAGCGTCGGGATCACCACCGCGACCGTGATGATCAGCAGGGTCAACAACGCGGCGAGATTGGCGCGGTTCGGGAAACGCGCGCGCAGCCGGCGATAGAGCGGCTGGAACAGGATCGCGGCGAGGACGCTCCACAGCAACGCGACCGCGAAGCTCGATACGATCGCGCCCAGAAACAGCGTCACCAGAACGACGAACAGCACCAGACCGCCGTTCTCGATCCGTCGCGCACTCAATCCCATCTATTCACGCCCCCGTTTGCCGGCGCACCAAAACCCGGCGACGGGCGCGCGCTCGATCGGCTGTTGAACCGTCACGGTGGCGCAACGGTTCCGGCTGGCGGAACCGCCGCCGCGATCAGCGCGTCAGCGTGACCTGCAGGAAGTCGGGCACGGGGCCATTCCAGCCGTCGTCCGGACCATCGGCGCGATCGTGGCGTCCCCGGCCGCGGCGCGGTTCGTCATACTGGCCGCGCCGGTGGTCGTCGGTCGGCCCACGCGATCGGTCCGACGACGAGCTCGTACGTTCCGTCACGGCGTCGCGGCGCGGCGCGGTCGCAACGCGCTGCTCGTCGCGGCCGCGCTCGTCCGCCACCGCGGTAGCGGCCTGCGGTGCGGCCGGCTCGTCGCGCCGCGCGCGCTCGGTCCGCGGGCTACGCTCGCGGCGTGGTGCACGGGCGGGACGCTCGTCTTCGCGCTCGGCGGGCAGCGCGTCGAGCGTCTTGATCTTCTCGCCGGTCAGCTTCTCGATGTTCTGGATGTTCTCCGCATCGTCGGGGCCGACCATCGTGTAGGCGACGCCGGTTGCGCCCGCACGACCGGTACGCCCGATGCGGTGGACGTAATCGTCGGGGTGCCACGGCGCGTCGAAGTTGATGACGTGGCTGACCCCCTTCACGTCCAATCCGCGCGCGGCGACGTCGGAGGCGACGAGGATGTTGATGTCGCCGTTCTTGAACCGCTCCAGCTCGGCGATGCGCGCCGACTGGTCCATGTCGCCGTGGATCTCGCCGCTCCTGAAGCCGTGGCCCTGCAGGCTCTTGTTGAGTTCGCGCACCGTCGTTTTGCGGTTGCAGAAGATGATCGCGGTGCGCACGTCCTCACCACGCAACAACTGCCGCACGACCTTGCGCTTCTCGAACGCCTGTCCCTTCACCGGTACCACCCACTGCGTGATGTTGGTGTTGGTGGTGGCGGGGCGCGCGACCTCGATCGTCTTGGGATTGGTCAGGAAGCGGTCGGCCAGCTTCTTGATCGGCGCGGGCATGGTGGCGGAGAACAGCAGCGTCTGGCGCTGCGCCGGCAGCTTGGTGCAGATTTCCTCGATGTCGGGAATGAACCCCATGTCGAGCATCCGGTCGGCCTCGTCGATCACCAGCATCGAACAACCGGTCAGCAGGATCTTGCCGCGCTGGAACAGGTCCATCAGCCGGCCCGGCGTTGCGATCAACACGTCGACGCCCTTTTCCAACGCCTTGACCTGATCGCCCATCTGCACGCCGCCGATCAGCAGCGCCATCGATAGCTTGTGATACTTGCCGTATTGCTCGAAGTTCTCGGCGACCTGCGCGGCGAGTTCGCGCGTCGGCTCGAGGATGAGGCTGCGTGGCATCCGCGCGCGGCTGCGGCCGTGCGCCAGGATGTCGATCATCGGCAGCACGAACGAGGCGGTCTTGCCCGTGCCCGTCTGCGCGATCGCGACCATGTCGCGCATCATCAGGACGGAGGGGATCGCGGACGCCTGGATCGGCGTCGGCTCGGTATAGCCGGTGTCGCCCACCGCCCGGAGTAGTTCGTCGGAGAGGCCGAGGTCGGCGAAGCTCATGCAATTGTCCGATTGGTGCCCGGCGCGGCGCTCGCGACCGTTCTTCCTGAGCCTGCGCGCTTCATGATCGGGCGCGCAAAGTCAAGAAAAAGCCGGTCGCGGGGGCGCTCGACCGGCAGTTTGCCGTCGGACGCGGCCTCGCGATCACAGTCGGGGCCGCCGTCCGGCGTCAGCGCGCCGCCTTCACGTAACGGTCGAACCACGCGATCGAGCGCGCGCGCACGTCCTTCGATTGTTCCGCGCCGCTGACGCAATGCCCCGCGTCGGGGTAGATCACCAGGCTGACCGGCACCTTGTTGTCTTTCAGCGCGTGCCACCATTCGATCGACTGTGTCGGCGGCACCTCGATGTCACGTTCGCCTACGTAGATGAAGGTGGGCGTCTTCGCCTTGTTCGCCTGATAGATAGCCGACACGTCCTCGTACGCCTTCATGTCGTCGTACATCGATTTGCCGAAGAACGGCAGCATCCACTGGTCGATGCCGTTGGTGCCGTAATAGCTGACCCAGTTCGACAGGCCCGCGCCCGCGACGATCGCCTTAAAACGGTTGGTCTGCGTGTTGGCCCACATCGCCATGAACCCGCCGTAGCTGCACCCGCCGAGCCCGAGGCGGTTGCCGTCGACCGGCGCGACCCGCGTCACCGCGTCGACGCCGCTCAAGATGTCGCGCAGGTCGCCGCCGCCGAAGTCGCGCCGGTTGGCGGCGGTGAACGCCTCGCCTTGGCCGTAGCTGCCGCGCGGATTGGGCAGGAAGACGTAATAGCCCGCGTTCAACAATGCCGCATTCATGCTGGTCGGCACCAGGAAGCCGGGCATGTTCGCCGCCGACGGCCCGCCGTGCACCATCGTGATCATCGGCGACTTGCCCGCAGGCGCATTCCGGGGAGCGAGCAGCCAGCCCTGGTTATCGAAGCCTTCGTTTTTCCACGTCACGCTGCGCGCGGTGCCGGGCGCGGCGAGCGCGTCATTGTCGTGCGTGATCTGGCGCACGCCCGCCAGCGGCCCGGCGTAGATCGCGGGGGCATGCTCGTAATCCTGCACCACCGCGGCGGCGACGCGCCCGTCGGCGGAGAACACCGCACGGCCATCGCCCGCGGCCGAGCTCGCTGGCTTGGAAAAGGCGGGCGCGACCGCGCGACCGGGGGTGAGCGTGCCGAACTGCAGCTGGTCGCCCGCCAGCATCACCGCGCGCAGGCCGCCCGTCGTCCAGTCGATCGTCGTCACGGTCGACTTGGCACCCTCGGTGATGTTGCGCGGCGTGCCACCCGCGAGCGGCACCGTGAACACGTCGCCGCCGATCGAGCCGAAATCGCTCATCAAGCCGCCGATATACGCAACGGTGCGCCCGTCGGGCGACACGCGTGGCTGGTTGAGCTGCGTCGCGGGCCTGGCGATCGAGCGTACGGCGCCCGTCCCCGCATCGATCGCGTCGAGCGTCGCGACCCACCAATTGTTATCGCCGTTGCCCAGCGCCGTCGTCGCGACGAAGCCGCGGCCGTCGGGGGTCCAGTCATATTCGTAGATGTAGCGGCCCGCGGGCGACAGCGGCGTCACCGCCTGCGCCTCACGCGCAAGGTCGAACACCGCCAGCCGCTGCTCGTCGTTCTTCTCGCCGATCTCGCCGATCATCCGCACGCCCGCCTGCGTCGCGCCCGCTTCCTTCGCGGCGCCCAGCGTGACCAGCAAGGCGACGCGCTTGCCGTCGGGGGAGACGCGCGGCGTCTGCGCGATGCCCGCGACGGTCGCGATCGTGCGCGTCGCGCGCGCGTCGGCGTACATCAGCCGGACGTTCCCCGCCTTGCTGTCGCGCGCGAGGAAGACGAGGTCGCCATTCGGCGCGAAGGCCAGCCCCGAATAACTGCACGTCGCGCACGGATCGATCGTGCGCTGCACCCGTCCGTCGGCGACGCCGCGCAGCGTGACGACCCCGTGGCCCTCGCCGCTCTCGATCGACGCGACCCGGTCGCCCGCGGGCCCGATCGCGAGTGCGCCATATTGATGGATCGTCTGCGCCGCGGCGGGCACGGTGGTGGCGAGCAGGGCGGCGGCTAGGAGGGTCAGGCGCATCGTCACTCCGAACAAACGGGAAAGCGTGTTGCCGGCATAACACCCGCGCGCAGGCCCGCAAGTCACGGCAGGGACAATGTCTTTTTTCCCCTCATGTCACCCTGCTGCGGCCGGCTCGCTGATCGCGCGAGGACAATCCGCCGTCACGATCGTCCGCCCGGCGGAACCCGACGTCCTTCCCGCACGCTAGGCCGACCATGTACCGCGTGATCTATGTCAGTCGTTCCGCCATCGCAGGTCAGCGCGAGGTACTCCGCGACATCGTCCGGCACGCCGCCGAGCGTAACCGGGCGGCGGGAGTCACCGGCATGTTATGGTCGGACGGTGAGCATTTCGTGCAGGCGCTCGAGGGAAGCGAGCCGGCGGTCACCGCGACGATGCAGCGCATTATCGCCGATCCGCGTCACACCGCGATCGAGATCGCCGAGAGGCGCGCGATCCAGTCTCCCCGTTTCGGTGCATGGTCGATGATCGAGGCGGGCGAGAGCATGCTCGGCGACGAATGCGGCGCGTTCCTTATCGGTTTGGCAGGGATGGCGGGCACGTCGGCGAACACTCACGTCCGCGAGGTCATCCTGCGGTCGCTCGGCTGATCGTCGCGCGCGGTTGAGGTCGTTCCGTCTTCCGCAGGCACGTGCGCGAGATACATAACTGATCGAAGTCTTCGCCAAATTGTCGGCCATGCCGATCCGCCATCGGTCTTATTTTTGCGCACCCCTTACATCCGCGCGAACAATCCCCGATATGGGCATCAGCTAAAGTCGCAAATCGACGGTTCTCGGCTTTGCGGCTCGTTCCTTCCTTCCCTGCACGGCGGCCACGGGTCGCGGGCATGTGTTCGGACCCGAATAAAGGAACGAACATGAGCATCACCGGCACCGTCAAATTCTTCAACGCCGACAAGGGCTATGGCTTCATCGCGCCCGAGACGGGCGGCGACGACGCGTTCGTCCACATCAGCGCGGTCGAGCGTGCGGGCATGGTCACACTGCAACAAAATCAGCGCGTTTCCTACGACCTGGAGGAAGATCGGCGCGGCAAGATGGCTGCGGTGAACATCCAGGCCGTGTGATCGTGCGGGGGCGGCGGCAATCTCGCTGCCTCCCCTCTTTGCTGCCATCAGGAGTGCCACCGATGTCGTACGACGCAAACTTCTGCCGAAACCAGGCCGCGACCCAGCGGAGCGATGCCGCGACGGCGACGTTGCAGAACGTCCGCGAACGCTGCGAGCGCGCGGCCGCGTCATGGGACGCGATGGCGATCCGCGCGGAGCGGGTCGACACCGGACGCCGCACCGCCGCGTCGCGTCAGCCGGCGGATTGACCCAGCCTCGATCCGCCGCCCATGCCCGCGCCGCGCTGAACGCGGGCACGCGTTTCCTGCGCGCCAGGATGCACACGACCCGCGCTCCGTCATTGCTTCGGCACGATTTCACCGATCTGGTGCAGGCGCGTTATCTGGCTAATTGCCTCGGCGAACTTGATCGCTTTCTCCACCATCTGCTCGACGCAATCTCCCCGCCCGTCGGGCCGAGGCGCCATAACGCGGCGCTGAAGCTGGCTGCGCTCTTGGCACACGATCTCGTCACACCGGACGATCAGCGACGGCTGCGCGCGCTGGGACGTTCGCGCGCGTGCCTTCGCCATTGCCGGGGTCTCGTCACCCGCGGCGACACGGCGGATGCCAAGTGGCTGACGAGCGGTTGGATCGATCCGCGTACGGCTGCGCTGCGGCGATACCGCGTCGGCACCGTTGCGTGGCCGACCGGCCGCGATGTCCTCGACGTCTGCGCCTTCTACGATGATCTCGCGATCCGCCTCCTCGCCTCTTCCGCGGATGCCGCTCAGTACCGGTCCGATCGACGGGCGCCCGCCGAGCTCATGTCCGCTCAGCGCCTGCGCGCGGTGGTTGTCGCCTGAGCGCACGCCACGTCGCCGATCGGTCGCGCGCAACGGCGGGCGAGATCGCCGCATCGAAGCCGTCCAAATCTGAACCAGATCGACCCATCGCACCGACCGGCCGCCGCGTCAGACTCATTGCAGAATCGAACCGAATCCGATACGGACCTAATCGCTTGATCCTCGATGCGGGAGGAGGCAATGAGGTCGCGGGAGTACCACCATCATCGTGCCGCGCAGGAAAGCCGGATGAAGGCGCAGGCCGTCGGGCCGGCGATCCTCCTCCACGAGACAATGCTCTTCTATCATCTCGAACAATGTCACGCCGCGATTGAGAGCGATCGGTTCTGCGTAACGTGCTCTCTGAAGAGCGTTTGCGACCGCCATCACCACAATCTCGACAGGGGGACGACGGTCTGGGTGGTCGACCTCGTCGCCACCGCGGCGAGCACGGACTGAACCGGGCGAGGGGCGCTCAGAGGGCAGGGAGGCCGCAATCGAGTTACGGGCGCGATCCGGCGCACCGAGGAAGTATGTTGATGGTGGAGCGCGATGCCCTGGGGCATGCCCCCGGCGACCATCAGATCAACGTGGCCGACCAAGCCCTCGGCACCCTCGAACCACCGACGCCACAACGGAAAAACCCCGCCTTCCCAAAGGGACGACGAGGTCTTTCATGGTGGGCGTGGCAAGGATTGAACTTGCGACCCCTGCGATGTCAACACAGTGCTCTACCACTGAGCTACACGCCCGAGGGGGGTGCCTCTAGCGGGGGTCGGGGGGCATGGCAAGCACTCAATTCAATTCATTCATCGCATTGACGTTGAACAGCCGATCTACCTCCATCACCAGGTCGCGCAGGTGGAACGGCTTGGACAGGACGCGCGCCTGCGGCATCGCGGTGCCGGCTTTCAGCGTCACCGCCGCGAAGCCGGTGATGAACATGACGCGCAGCGTCGGCACCATCTCTGACGCCTTTTGCGCCAGTTCGATCCCGTCCATCTCGGGCATCACGATGTCGGTCAGCAGCAGGTCGAACGTCTCCTGCTCCAGCAGCGGCAGCGCCGCGGTGCCGCGGTCGACCGCGCTGACCGAATAGCCCGACTTCTCCAGCGCACGCGTCAGATATTCGCGCATCACCGCGTCGTCCTCAGCCAGCAAAATCTTGATCATCATCACCCTCGATCGAACGACCGCGATTATGCCCAACGAAGGCGTAAATTTCCACCGCCGGAAATGGTGAACGCCGTCGCAACGCGGCACATGGTGTTGCCCCTGCGGCGAAGCTCCCATACGCTCGGCTGCTGATGACCGCATCGTTCCGCACCATCGGCAGCATTGTGCCCGATAGCCCGGTGGTGCTGTCGGTGCCGCATGCCGGGCGCGCCTATCCGCCCGCGCTATCCGCATCGCTGCGGGTGCCGCCCGCCAGCCTGTCGGCGCTGGAGGACCGCTTCGTCGACGCGGTGGCGCTCGAGGCGCGCCGCGACGAGACGCTGCTGCTGCAGGATGCGCCGCGCGCGTGGATCGACCTCAACCGTGCCGAGCACGAGCGCGATCCGCTGCTCGACGAGGGGGCGCGGCGGTCTCACCTGTCGGCCAAGGTTCGCGCCGGGTTGGGGATCGTTCCCCGGCGGACCGCCGCGACCGGCGATATCTGGAGGCGGCGGCTCGGGGCGGACGAGGTGGAGGCGCGGATCGCGGCGGATCACCGGCCCTATCACCACGCGCTCGGCACCGCGCTCTCGCGTGCACGCGACCGGTTCGGGATCGCGATCCTCCTCGACATCCACTCGATGCCGTCGCTGCCGGGCGGGTGCACCCGCGTGGTGGTGGGTGATCGCTTTGGGCGCGCGGCGGCCGGGCGTTTCACCCGGCGCGTCGAGGCGGAGATCGAGGCCGTGGGGTTGGCGCACGCGCTCAACAGTCCGTACGCTGGTGGGTATATTCTCGAATGCCACGCGCGGCCCGCCGAGCAGGTACACGCGATCCAGCTCGAGATCGATCGCGCGCTTTATCTCGACACGCGGTTCGATCAGCCGGGACCTGGGCTGTCGCGCACGGTGATGCTCGTCCGCGCGATCATCGACGCGCTGCGCGACGAGGCGCTGGCGGGCGCGAGCGGCTCCGATCTGGCGCAGGCGGCGGAATGAAAAAAAAGCCACCGTGCTAAAAGCACGGTGGCCGAGGTTCAGGGAGGAGGCACATCAGAAGATGTGCCGTACGGCCTTGCGAAAGGGGGGACACAAGAACCGTACGCTTGAGAACATATGATCTGGGTCAAAGGTTTCAAGCAACGCGCGAGAAAAACACCGTTTCCCGCGCACGCCTCATCGCAGCGTCAGCGGCGTAGCGCGGGGGCCATCCGCTGGAACACATGGTCGCGCAGCACCAGGTGATGACGCAGCGCTGCGGCGATGTGCAGGACGACCAGCGCGAGCATCACCCAACCCAGCACGCCGTGCGCGCTGTGTCCCGCATCGGCAGCGCCCGAACCGATCGGCAGCAGCGGTACGTTGAACAGCCCGAACCAGCTAAGCGGGCGCGTCGCCTCCGGCCCCGACACCATCGCCCACCCCGTCAGCGGCATCGCGATCATTAGCAGGTATAGCGTCCAGTGGCTCGCGTGCGCGGCGCCGCGCTCCCACGCGGGCGTGCCCGCGGGAAGCGGCGGGGGGCGGTGCGCCAACCGCCACGCGACGCGCGCCGCGGTGAGCGCGAGCACGGTGATGCCGATCGCCTTGTGCGCTCCCATCAGCTTGCGCAGCGCCGGGATGCCGTCATGCCCGATGCCGATCACCAGATTGGCGATCACCAGCGCCGCGATCGTCCAGTGGAACGCGATCGCCACCGACGAATAGCGGGCGGTGTCGGTGGTCGATCGATTCATGGCTGTTATCCGATCAGAAAGAAAGGGTTGGCTGCGGCATCTTGCCGAGGCGCACCTGACGCGAGAAGATCTCGCGCATCAGCGCCAACGAGAAGAGGTGCGCGTACAGAAGCGGCAGCATGCCCGACTGCGAAATCTTGCGCAATTGATCGCCGCGCAGCTCGGCGAGCTTCTGCTCGTCGACCATCTGGAAGCCGCGGTAGACGAACGGCTGCTCGACGCCTTCCTGCTGGATCGACACCTCGCCGTCCATCAGCAGGTCCATCTCGCGCAGTTCCTTCATGAACTGATTGGTGCGCGCACCGGCCTGCTCGAAGCTCTCGGTGAATTGCAGGACATTCTGGACGATCTCGGTCGGCTTGCCGTCCTGGAACATCGGTTCACCGTCCTCGAACGGGCCGATCGTGTCCGAGGTCGGATCGAAGCACAGCGACAGCTCCTGCGCGTCGGGGCTGAGCCGCGCGAGCATGTACGGGTAGCGGCGGATATAGGCGGGGACGTAGAAATCCTCGCTCAGCAGCTTGCCCTCGTCGTCGACGAAGACGTTGACGCCCTCGTTCAGGCCCATCAGCCCGATCGGGATCGCGTCGTCACCGACCGAGAAGACGATCGGCATGAAACGCTGGACGAGCGGGAACTCTTCCACGGTCAACGGCACGGCGTGCTGCTGCGCGAGGAAGGGGGCGACGTTCGCCGGGCGAATGCGGTAATTCGCGTGGGCCTCGCTCGAGAGCGGCTCCAGGCCATTGTAGAAGAGTGGAAGCTGCGGCGCGCTGGCCATTGAACGTGTCTCCAGATGTGTTCGTTTTCAGGTCCGCGCGAAAGGTTCCCGCTCAGCCCTGCTTTTTCCGCGGGTTATTCGGTGCGGATCGCGTGCGCAAGCAGGTTCGGCCCGTCCGCTGCGTAGTAGCGACGTTCAGCGCGCGATCAGCTTGCCCGGATTGAACAGCCAGTCGGGATCGAACGCCTGCTTGATCGCGCGCAACGCGCCCATCCGCGCGGGCGATGACAGGCGGGCCAGCTCAGCGATCTTCATCTGGCCGATGCCGTGCTCGGCGGAGATCGATCCGCCGGCGGCGACGACCAGATCGTGGACGAAGGCGGACACGACCGGCACCTGCGCGCCGTACCAGTCTGCCGGGTCGGTGCCGGCGGGCGCACGGACGTGGAAGTGGACGTTGCCGTCCCCCAGATGCCCGAACCCCGAGGCGCGGGTGCCGGGAAAGCGCGCCTCGCACGCCGCCGCCGCCTCCACCATGAAGCGCGGCATCGCCTCGACCGGTACCGAGATGTCGTGCTGCGCCGCGGGACCGGTCGCGCGCTCGGCGTCCGAGATCGACTCGCGCATCCGCCAGAATCCGTCGGCTTGCGCCTCGCTCGCCGCGATCGTCGCATCGGCGATCAGCCCGTCTTCGAGCGCGGCGGCTAGTACACGTTCGATGATCGAGGCAGGGCTGATCGCCGCATCGACCGCGGTTACCTCGATCAGCACGTGCCACGGTGCGCGCGTGGTCACTGGCGCACGCGCGTCGGGCAAATAGGCAAGCACCGCGTCGAGCGATTCCGTGGGCAGCAGTTCGAAGCTTTCGACGCCGTCGCTCGCTGCCTGGAACCGCCGCAGCAGGACGAGCGCATCATCGGGTGAGCCGAGCGCGACCCAGGCTACCGCGCGCGCGGCGATCGCGGGCACCAATCGCAGCGCCGCGGCGGTGACGATGCCCAACGTTCCCTCGGCGCCGATCAACAACTGGTTGAGGTCGTAGCCGCGATTGTCCTTTTTGAGCGGCGACAGTCCGTCGTGGAGCGATCCGTCGGGCAGCACCGCCTCCAGCCCCGCGACCAGTCCGCGCATCGTGCCGAAGCGCAGTACCTGCGTGCCGCCCGCGTTGGTCGACACCAATCCGCCGACGGTCGCCGATCCACGTGCACCAAGCGTCAGCGGGAAACGTCGTCCCACCGCCTGTGCGGCATCGTGCAATTCGGCGAGGATCACACCCGCCTCCGCCACTGCCAGCCCCGCGTCGGCGTCGACGCGCCGCAGCCGCTTCATGCGCCGAAGCGACAGGATCGCGGCGGTGCCGTCACCGGGGGGAGTCGCGCCGCCCACCATCGAGCTGTTCCCGCCCTGCGGCACCAGCGGCACGCCATGCTTGCGTGTAGCACGAACCACTGCCTGCACCTGATCGACGCTCTCCGGCTCGATCAGCAGGTCGGCGCGGCCGTGATAGCGCCGCCGCCAGTCGACCAGCCACGGCGCGATCGTGCTCGCGTCGGTGACGATCGCGCGCGCGGGCAAATGAGCGGAAAGGTCGGTCGCGAAACGGTCGAGCGTTGGTGTCATCCGCGTGTCTTGCGGCGAATTCATCGAACGTTCAAATGACTCAACGCATCGAAGGCCCGCCGATGGTCACGCGTGCCCGCTCTTTCCCTCCGTTTCGCTCGACATTGCTCGCGCCCGCCATGCTCGCGATCGCCGCGCCGATGTTGGTGGGCGCGCAGGAGGTGCCGGCGTGGGCGGGCGAGCAATTCGCGCAACTGACCATCCATGAACGGCTGATCATCCGCATCCCGCGCATGTCACCCGCGCGCAGCCGGGTGGCGGTACCGGTATGGCGCGAGAAGAAGGGGCCGCGCTGCATTGAGATGCGGTCGCTGACCGGCGCCGCGATCGGCGGGGAGAATGACGTCGATCTGGTCGTCGACGGCGTGAAGCGCGTGCGCGCCAAGCTCGATGACGAATGCCCCGCGGTAAACTTCGCGTCGGGCTTCTATCTGCGACCGACGAGCGACGGGAAGATTTGCGCCGGCCGCGACGTGATCCGTGCCCGTACAGGCGCGCGTTGCGCGATAGATCGCTTCCGCCGGCTCGTCGCCGCGGACTGAGTGGCTGCGCGGTCAGACGCAGCCAGTTGAGGTTGTTAGCCGCGGATCCGGCTGATCGCGGTACGCGCCTGCTCGGCGGGTGCCGCGGCATGCGCCATCGCCGCCGCGGTTCCGGTCGCCGGGCGCAGATGGAACCACTCCGGTCGGTCGATCGCGATCAGGAAGCCGAGCACGCTCAGCCCGAACCCAAGCATCAGCAGCGAGGCGCGGACCTGCTCCAGCAGGCTGCGGTGACGTGGATTGCGCTCTTGCATCGGCGGGAACTCCTGTTGGACCCGGTCGACCTACGGGGAAGCCGCCAACCGCGCGTGAGCGTCGCGTGACGTTTTCTTGCTGCAACGCAGCGTTACGATCGGTTCGTCCGGCCGACAGCCATCCGCATGGTTCAGCAACGATCGCAGGCGATGTCGTCGTCGGGGTGACCCAGCGACCCCAGCCCGTGCAACAGCGCGATCGGCTCGTCGGGATCACCGGCGTGAAGCATCGCGTGCTGGTCGTCGATGAAGGACAAAGCGGTGCGGTCGCGATCCGTCCGCATCCGCAATACGCGCTGCATCGCCGCGAGGTCGATGCCGGGCGTGCGGCGGTCGACCACGATGATGTCTGGCGCGTCGCCGGCCTCGAGCAGACGGAGCGCTTGTGCACCGTGCGGGACCGAGCGGACCGTCATCGCGGTGCGTAACCGCTCGTACAGGCTGAGCGGCAGGTCGGGATCGAGCAACTGCTCGACCACCAGCACGTCGAGCGGGCGGCTGCTGCCCATCAAATCAACCCCGACGCGCGCAGGCTGACCTGTCCGCCGCGCGCGACGATCACGTGGTCATGCACTGTGATTCGCAGTGGTTCTGCGGCGGCGACCACCGCGCGGGTGAGCGCGACGTCGTGCGCACTCGGCGTCGGGTCACCCGAGGGGTGATTATGTGCGAGGATGAGCGCGGTGCTGCCGAGATCGAGCGCGCGGTGTATCAGTTCGCGGATGTGGATGGCCGAAGCGTCGATCGTTCCACGCGCCGCGATCTCGCAGCGGATCAGCCGGTTTCGGGCATCGAGGAACAGCGCGCGCACCTCCTCGCGCGGCAGGAAGGCCATCTGCGCGTGGAGCAGGTCGCGCAGCGCTTGCGAGTCGGAGACGAGCGGCCGGTCGTCGACCCGGCTTTCCAGCACGTCGCTCAACGTCTCGGCAAAGGAGGCGAGCGCGGGGGTGACCGCGGCACCGTCGCGCACCACGGCGGCCACCCGTCGCGGTGTCGCCGCGAGCGTCGCTGCGACCGTGCCGAATTCGGCGGCGAGCGCCCATGCCTCGTGCTGCGCGTCGGGCAGGTCGCGCAGGATGTAGCTCAGCTGTCGCGCGCACTCCCGCGTACGCGCGTTGACACATTCGTTCGGCGCGTGCGCGTCCGCCAGATTCCCGCCGCCATCACCGGAAGCAACAAATAGGTCGTCAGCCCAGCGATCGAGTAGCCGTTGGCGTGGAACGCCGGATTGATCAGCCGGCCGAGGTGCGCCAGCAACGAGGGCACCAGCAGTGCGGCGGCGAGGAGAGGCCATCGGCGGTCCGATCTCACGGCCACCCAGACGAAGATCGCGAAGGTGATCACGTCGATCACCAGGATGCGCCATTCGACGTGGTGGTAACGGACGGCGAGCGGGGAGCGGACGAGGCGGGTCACGATCACGCCGACCAGCAGCGTGGTCGTGATCACCCGCTCGGGCCATTCACCGCGCATCCACGCGGCGGCGACCAGCAACGCGCTGACGATCCAGAATAAAGCGACGTACCACGGCATGGATGCTGTCCCATCACCGTGGCCACGCCGGGGTCAAGCCCCGACTCGCGTCGTCGCGGCGAAATTCAGGCGGCGTGGGCGGCGAGCGTCAGCGACGGCGCGGTCCGCTCGGGGGCAACCGTGTCGTCGGGGCCGACCGCCCCCGGCGCGATCGCCCAAGCGGCGCGGTAGTCGGCAAGCCGGGCATGGACGCGGTAAAGCGCATCCTGCGCCGCATAGGAGGCGTTCGCGGCCTCCACCGCGAGCGCAACGACATCGCCCGCTTCGTCGGGAGCGAAACGTGCGCGCTGTCGCGCCTTCAGCAGCGTCGCGACACATTCGAAACTGGCCGCGGCGGCATCGATCGCCTGCCGCTTGGCGGGCAGGAACGACGCGCCGACGTCGAGTGCGATCTGGTGACGGAGATGCGACATGCGATAACTCCCGGTCCTGCCGGGCGCCGTACGGCTGGTCCGGCTAGTTGGTGTTGTATCGGTGGATCACGTCAGCCCAGCGCTGCAGCCCGTCGGTCACCGGTGCGACCAGCGCGAGCGCCGCCATGACGGCGAACGCGAGCGCGGCGATCGCGAGCAACCTGGTCAGCATGGGCGGCGCGCGATCCGCCGTGTTGCCGCCGATGGGCTGGGTCGGAGCGGTCGTGGGTAGGTGCAGGAAGATCGCCCGATCCTCCCGCACCATCTCCGCGTCGCCCCCCAACGCATCGACCGGATCCTGATGCGGCAAAGTGGCCGGCAGTGGGATACCAGTTGCTGCCTTAAGGGATGGATTGGTAGGCGCAGCCGCGATAACGCCTTGATCGGGCGGCATTTTTGAGGCGCGCTCATCCTCCGCCACCATGCGCGCGGCGGCGGGTCGGCGCACGCCGCCCAGTTTCGCGCGCGCGTTGCGGACGTGGGTCTCGATCGTCTTGGCTGACAAGTTGAGCGCGCGCGCTACCTCGGGACCTTCCAGCCCTTGCGCGAACAAGCGCATCACCTCACGTTCGCGGGCGGTCAGCGCATCGAGGCCGGTGGTCGTAGTGGCAGGCATGGTCATCCCTGATTGCCGTCACATCAGACGCCTGCGTTAACCGTCTTCGCAGATGCCCGCCAGTCTGCGGGTGGTCGGGGGGGCTACGGCTTGTTCCGCGGCGCGGCTTGCGACTAGGTACAGGCCTCGCGAGCAGGGAGCGGCCGGTGCAGCAATATGACGTCGTGATCGTTGGGGCGGGGCACGGTGGTGCGCAGACCGCGATCGCGCTGCGACAGGCAAAATTCGCCGGGTCGATCCTGCTGATAGGCGACGAACCCGACCCGCCGTACGAGCGGCCGCCGTTGTCGAAGGAATATCTCGCGGGGGAGAAGTCGTTCGAGCGTATCCTGATTCGACCGGAAAGCTTCTGGCGCGACCGCGCGATCGTCACCGCGCTCGGCCATGCGGTGACGACGGTCGACGCCGCCGCTCACCGGGTGACGACCGCCGTCGGTTGCTCGATCGGCTATGGCACGCTCGTCTGGGCAACGGGTGGCAGCCCGCGCCGGCTCGATTGCGCGGGGCACGACCTCGCCGGTGTTCATACCGTGCGCAATCGCGCCGATGCCGATCGGATGATGGCGGAGCTCGACGGTGTTCGTGATGCCGTCGTCATCGGCGGCGGCTATATCGGGCTGGAGGCGGCGGCCGTGCTCACGAAATTCGGCAAGCAGGTCGTATTGCTCGAAGCGCAGGACCGTGTGCTCGCACGCGTCGCGGGTGAGGCGTTGTCGCGCTTCTACGAGAACGAGCACCGTGCGCACGGTGTCGACGTTCGGCTGAACGTCGCGGTCGACTGTATCGTGGGCATGAACGGACGCGTTGCTGCGGTCAGGCTGGCGGACGGCGCGGAAATCGCCGCCGACCTGGTGATCGTCGGAATCGGGATCGTGCCCGCGGTTGCGCCGTTGCTGGCGGCGGGCGCGGACGGCGGGAACGGCGTCGCGGTCGATGCCGCGTGTCGCACCAGCCTGCCCGACGTGTTCGCGATCGGCGACTGCGCGCTTCACGCCAATGACTTCGCCGACGGTGCCACGATCCGGCTCGAGTCGGTGCAGAACGCGAACGATCAGGCGAACGTCGTCGCGCACGCGATCGTCGGTGCGCCCGCATCCTATCACGCGGTGCCGTGGTTCTGGTCGAACCAATATGATCTGAAGCTGCAGACGGTCGGCCTGTCGACCGGGTTCGATCAGACAGTGCTGCGGGGCGATCCGCCGGCGCGCAGCTTCTCGGTGGTCTATCTGAAGCGCGGCCGTGTCGTCGCGCTCGATTGCGTCAACGCGGTCAAGGATTACGTCCAGGGACGAAAGCTGGTCGAGGGCGGGGCGGTCATCACCCCCGCGGCGCTGGCCGACGCCGCGGTGCCGTTGAAGGACCTCGCGTGGGAGGGCGCCTGAGCCTCAGGCCTGCGGTTTTCGTGTGAGGCGGGATGAGGCAATGCTGGCCATCAATGTCTCGTATTGCGCGATCGTGAAGCCCGCGTCGGTGAAGGCGGTGAGCGCGCTGGTCGGCACGGTATAGCCGTGGTGCCAGCTGAGCACCGCCATGCGGCGCAAAGCCTCCAGACGGGGATCGGCGAGCCGCGGGTTGTGGCGCGCGCCGAACAGCCCGCCCATCGCGACCGAGAGGCGCGACGGTTCGCGCAGGCTCGACAGGCGATCGTTGCGCGCGATCGCGACCACCGACCATTCGAGCGCGCTGAGCTGCGTCGCGGGCGCGTCGACCGGTACGGGATCGTGACGGGGGGCGGGGCTGAGCAGCTGGTCCTGTTCAGAAGCGAAATCGATATAGGCCATGACGGTATACTCCCTGTCGCGTGCGGGCACGCGCCACCGCGATCATGGCCGCGCCATGTCCGGGTTCATTCAGTGACGGCGGTGCACACGACGGCGCCCCGCACAGCGGCGTTGATGACGATCGGAGAACCGGTCGTGGGTGGGTGGCGGCCGTCCGGTAAAGGTCAGTCACCGTTTCTATACCCAGCGGTATAGAAACCGCGTCGGATCAGGTCAACAGCTTTGTGTACCGCGCGGTAAAATAATTCGCCGGGCGCGCAATCAGCGGGTCGGCCACATCGCCAGGCTGGTGTCGACGACACGCTCCAGATCGGCGCGGGTCGCCCCCGACCCCGCCTGCACCGCCATGCCCTGGACCAGCGCGTAGATGTACGCGGTCAGCGCCTCGGGCTCGAGATGCGCGGGCAGGTCGCCCTCGGCCTGTGCGGCGCGGAACCGTTCGACCAGCGCCGCCTGCGACGAGGCGCGACGCTTCATCACGTCGGCCTTGATCGACTCCCCCTCGCTGCCGCACGCGCTGGAAGTGATGACGCGCAGGCAACCGCCCGGACCGCAGTCGTTCGACTGCGCCGCGATCGCGCCGCGCATCAGATATTCCGCCACCGCTCGCGCGGTCGGCTGCTGCAACGCCTCGCGCGTGTAGGCGAGCTTTTCCGCCTCGTAGAGGTCGAGCGCCTTGTGAAACAACGATTCCTTGTTGCCGAACGCGGCGTAGATGCTGGGCTTGGTGATCCCCATCGCCTGGGTCAGGTCCGCCATCGTCGCGCCCTCATACCCCTTCGACCAGAACACGCCCAGGGCAGCGGTCAACGCGGTATCCACGCAGAATTCGCGCGGGCGACCCTTGGGCGCGGCGCACGGCGTCGTGGCAGGTGCATCGGTGACGGCAATTTCCATAACGCTTGGTATATAATTGAAACCGCCCGAGAGTCCAGTTCCGCCGCCCCGGCACCGGGCATGCGGGCGATCAGCCGGCGAGCATGTCCGCCACGCGCCGCTTCAGTTCGTGCGTGTCGAACGGCTTCGTCATCACCGCCATGCCATGTTCCAGCTGCCCCGCGCCGACCGCGGCATTGGCGGCGTAGCCGGTGACGAACAGCACCCGCAGCGCCGGGCGAACCGCACGTCCCGCATCCGCGACCTGCCGCCCGTTGAGCCCGCCGGGCAGGCCGACGTCGGTGATCAGCAGGTCGATCGGCCCCGCCGCGCGCAGCATTGCGACCCCGCTCGGCCCGTTCGGCGCGGCGAGCACGCGGTAGCCCGCGTCGCCCAGCACTTCGCTCACCAGATCGCGGATCGCGGCCTCGTCCTCGACCAGCAGGATCGTTCGACCATGGTCGGCTGCGTCGAGATGATCGTGGGCGCGCGCGGTCGCCGCCTCCGTGGGCGCGCGCGTGTCCGACTGGCCGACCAGACGCGGCAGGAAGAGCGACATCGTCGTGCCGCGGTCGACGACCGATCTCACCCGTACCTGTCCGCCCGACTGACGCACGAAACCGTAGATCATCGACAGGCCGAGCCCGGTTCCCTCGCCGATCGGCTTGGTGGTGAAGAAGGGATCGAACACGCGTTCGATCACCTCCGCCGACATGCCCGTCCCGGTGTCGGTGACGTGGAGCGCGACGTAATCGCCCGCGGGCAGGTCCTGCGCCGCGGGCGAGGGCGCATCGAACGTCAGATTCTCGGTCACGATCACCAGCCGCCCGCCGTCGGGCATCGCGTCGCGCGCGTTGATGCACAGGTTGAGCAGCGCATTCTCGAGCTGCGGCGCGTCGACCAGGACGGGCCACAGATCACGCCCGGTCTCAACGCTCAACTCGATCTCGGGGCCGAGGGTGCGGTCGATGATGTCGATCAGCCCCGCCACCAGCACGCCGGTATCGGTCGCGGTCGGGGCGAGCGTCTGGCGGCGGGAAAAGGCGAGCAGCCGCTGCGTCAGCGCGGCGGCACGCTGCGCGCCGGTGCGCGCCATCGTCATGTAGCGATCGAGCCGGTCGTACTGGCCCGCCTTGATGCGGTGATCGAGGAGTTCGAGCCCGCCCGTCACCGCGGTGAGCAGATTGTTGAAATCGTGCGCGAGGCCGCCGGTCAATTGGCCGACCGCCTCCATCTTCTGTGCCTGGCGCAACTGGCTCTCGGTCGCCGCCAGAATGTCGGCCTGCGCGCGTTCCTCGGTCGCGTCGCGCCCGATCGCGATGATCAGCCCGTCGCCCGGGCCCGCTGCCCAGACGACGGTGCGATAGCTGCCGTCCTTGTGGCGATAGCGGTTCTCGAACCGCGTATAGGCCTCGCCCGCGCCGATCCCTGCTGCCGCGGCGGCGGTACGCTCCACGTCGTCGGGGTGCGTCAGCGGCAGGAAATGCTGGCCGACCAGATCGCGTTCGTCCCAGCCGAGCATCCGCGTCCACGCCGGGTTGACCGCCTCGATCGTGCCGTCGAAACGCGCGACGAGCATTAGGTCGCTCGACAACTGCCATAGCCGGTTACGATCCGCGGTCCGCTCGGCGACCTGCCGCTCGAGCGTCGCGGCGAGCGCCTCCAACTGCTCGCGCGCGGCGCGGCGCTGTGTTTCGTCGCGCGCGATCTTGATGAAGCCGCGCTCGCGCCCCTGCGCGTCGGCGGGCAGCGGGTGGACCGACCCGTTCAGATAAACGCGCGTGCCGTCGCGGCGCATCTGCCAATGTTCGTCGCTGGCGCAACCGTCGCGCGCCGCGCCGATCAACTCGCGCACGTCGGCGCCGGCGGCGCGATCCTCGGGGGTGAAGATCATCGACGCCGACTGGCCGATCGCCTCCGCGGGCGTCCAGCCGAGCACCGCCTGCGCACCCGCCGACCAACTGGTGATGATGCCGCCGGGGTCGGTGGTGAAGATGACGTGATCGGTCGCGCCCTCGATCACCAGCCGCAGGCGCTCCTCGCTTTCGCGCAGCGCCGCATCGGCGAGGACGCGCGTCGTCGTCTCGTTGGTAAAGATGAACAGCCCGGCGATCTCGCCCGCCTCGTCGAGGATGCGCGAGTAGGAGAAGGTCCACCACGTGTCGGCGGCGCCGCGATCGGTGTCGAGCTTCCACGGCAGATCGGTGAAGCGCTGGCTGCGGCCGTCGAATGCGTCGCGCACGATCGGCATCGCCTGATCGAGCGCGTCGGCCCACACCTCGTCGAAGCGCGCGCCCATCGCCCAGCCGGTCCGCGGGCCGAGCAGCGGAAAATAGGTTTCGTTGAAGAAGAAGAACAATTCGTCCTTCCCCCAGCACAGGATCATCGATTCGGGCGAATTGAGGATCAGGCTGAGCGCGGTCTTGAGCGCGACCGGCCAGTCGGCGGGCTCGCCCAGCGGATGATCGCGCCAGTCGCGCGCGAGGATCAGCGCGGTCGCGGCCCCGCCGCCCGCCAGAAAGCGCAGCGCGCGCGGCAGCGGGTCGGTCGGCGTCGGATCGGGATGCATGGGCTCGCGCGGGTGGGTCGTGATGTGGCGTGCATAGCCGCGCCGCCGCGGAGCCGCCATCGCTATCCCGCCCCGTCAGTGAAAATCGTGGCTCTTGATCGGGATAGCGGGCTCGGCACGGTCGCGGAAATGATAGTCCGAGCGGACCGGCGGACGCCATTGCGGATCGCGCGCGTCGGGCGTGCCGCCGCTCGTCACCCCGTCGGCGGGCGCGGTAAGGCGCGGCAGGTCGATGTCGCCGACGGTGCGCAGCATCGGCGTCAGATCGGTCACGCGGTCGACGATGACGTGCGTCACCCGGCCTTCCCGCTGCACGCGCCCGCGCAAGCTCACCATCGCGGAGGACATGACGGTGCGGCGCTGCGCCTCGAACCGGTCGGGCCACAGGATTCCGTTCGCGACCCCGGTTTCGTCCTCGATCGTGAGGAACAGCACGCCCTTGGCGCTGCCCGGACGCTGCCGCACGAGGATGATGCCCGCGACCTCGATCCATTTGCCGTTGCGGTGCTCCAGTGTCTCGCACGGGACCATGCCGCGTTCGGAGAGCAATCCGCGCAGGAAGCGCAAGGGATGCGCGCGCAGCGACAATTGCGTCGCGCGGTAATCCTCCACCACCTCGCGCCCCTCGGTCAGCCGGGTGAGCGTGACGGGGGCCTCGCGCGTCTCGATGCCCGCGAACAGCGGCAGCGGTTTCTCGCCCAGGCCGCGGATCGCCCACAAGGCCTGTCGCCGGTCGAGCTCGAGCCCCGCGAACGCGTCCGCCTTGGCGAGCTTCTCGAGCGATGCGAGCGGCACGCCCGAGCGGCGCCACAGATCCTCGACCGAGGCGAAGCGCCGCTCGGCGCGCGCGGTCAGGATGCGTCCGGCATCCTCGCCCGACAAACCGTGGACGACGCGCAGCCCGAGCCGGAGCGGCAGGAGATTTCGTGGGGGCGGGGACGGGGCCGGGGCCGGGGCCGGGGATGGGGCTGGGGGCAAAGAACCCGCCAGCGTCGTGTCCCACTCGCTCTCCATCACGCACACCGGGCGGATCACGACGCCGTGCGCGCGCGCGTCGCGCACGATCTGCGCGGGTGCGTAGAAACCCATCGGCTGCGCGTTGAGCAGCGCGGCGCAGAAGACGTCGGGGTGGTGGCATTTCATCCACGACGAGGCGTAGGCGATCTTGGCGAAACTCGCCGCGTGGCTTTCGGGGAAGCCGTAGCTGCCGAACCCCTCGATCTGCTTGACCAGCCGTTCGGCGAACGCCTGGGTGATGCCGTTCCTGCGCATCCCCGCGATCAGCCGGACGCGGAACGGGCCGACCCCGCCCGTCATCTTGAACGTCGCCATCGCGCGGCGCAGCTGGTCCGCTTCGCCAGGCGAAAACCCCGCGCCGATGATCGCGACCTGCATTGCCTGTTCCTGGAACAACGGCACGCCGAGCGTTTTCCTGAGCACCGCGGCGAGCGCGTCGTTGGGATATTCGACCTTCTCCAGTCCTTCGCGCCGTTTCAGATACGGGTGGACCATGTCGCCCTGGATCGGCCCCGGCCGCACGATCGCGACCTGGATCGCAATGTCGTAGAATTTCTCCGGCTTCATGCGCGGCAGCATGCTCATCTGCGCGCGGCTCTCGATCTGGAACACGCCCAGCGTGTCGGCCTTTTGGATCATCGCGAAAGTGGCGGGGTCGTCGTGCTGCATCGCGTCCGACGCCATCGTCAGCGCGGTATTCTTGTGCGCGGCGAGCAGGTCGAACGCGCGCCGCATGCAGCCGAGCATGCCGAGCCCCAGGATATCGACCTTCATGAAACCGAGTTCCTCGATGTCGGCCTTCTCCCACTCGATCACGTGGCGGTCGGGCATCGCGGCGGGCTCGATCGGGACGAGGTCGTGGAGCGGCGCGCGCGTCAGCACGAAGCCGCCGGGATGCTGCGACAGGTGGCGCGGCGTGCCGATCAGGTCGCGTGCGAGCTCGAGCGCGAGCGCGAGGCGCGGCTCGCCCGCATCGAGGTTGAGCGCCTCCACATGCTCGGTCGGCACGCCCTCGCTCGACCAGCCCCATACCTGCCCCGCGAGTGCGGCGGTCATATCCTCGGGCAGGCCCAGCGCCTTTCCCACTTCGCGGATCGCGCCGCGCGTGCGGAACCGGCTGACCACCGCGGTCAGCGCGGCATGGTCGCGCCCGTAGGTTTCGTAGATCCACTGGATCACTTCCTCGCGGCGTTCGTGCTCGAAATCGATGTCGATGTCGGGCGGCTCGCGGCGCTCCTCCGAGACGAAGCGTTCGAACAGGAGCTGGTGCTTGACCGGATCGATCGAGGTGATGCCGAGCACGAAGCAGATCACCGAATTCGCCGCCGATCCGCGCCCCTGGCACAGGATGCCGACCGAGCGCGCGTAGGTGACGATCGAATTCACCGTCAGGAAATAGGCTGCGTAGTTCATCCGCCCGACGAGCGCGAGTTCGTGCTCGATCAGCCTGGTATAGGCCGCGGGCGGCGCGCCATTGAAACGATCCGCCAGCGCCTGGCGCGCCAGCCGCTCCAACGCCCCCTGCGCGGTGCGGCCGTTCATCACGATCTCTTCGGGATATTGGTAATCCAGGTCGCGCAGCGAGAAGGTGCAGCGCTCCACCACCGCCTCCACCGCGGCGAGCGCGTCCGGGTGCGCGCGGAACAATCGCGCCATCTCGGCGGGCGGGTGCAGGTGGCGCCCCGCATTGCGTTCGCGGCGGAAGCCCAGTTCGTCGATCGTGCATTTCTCGCGGATCGCGGTCAGCACGTCCTGCATCATGCGCCGGTCGGGCTGGTGGAACAGCGTGTCGCCGGTGGCGAGCGGGACAAGGCCGAAACGGTGCGCGGCCCGCGCGGTCGCATCGAGCCGCCGTTCCTCGCCCGGTCGGTGCCAGTGCGTCAGGCAGACGTGGCCGCGCGTGCCGAACAGATCGGCCATCCACCGCAGCGCGCACGTCGGCGGCACGCCCGCGCCGCCCGGTTCGTCGGCCGAAACGCCGTCGCCCGGCACCAGCGCCGCGACCAGCCCGTCGGCGTGCGCCGCGACGTCTTCCCAGTGGAGGAAGCACTGCCCCTTTTCGCCGTGCCGGGTGTCGGCGCGGTTCTTGCCGAGCGACAACAGCCGCGTCAGCCGCGACCAGGCGGCGCGGTCCTCGGGCCAGACCAGCAGCGAATCGCCCGACACCAGATCGAGCCGGCAACCGGGGATCGAGCGGATGACCAGCCCGGTGTCGCGGCGCACCTCGTCGGCGGCGTAGAGCGCGCGCACCACGCCCGCGACCGAATTGCGGTCGGTGATGCCGAGCGCGGGCATCCCCATGGCCGCGGCGGTCGCGAACAATTGCTCGCACGACGACGCGCCGCGCAGGAACGAGAAATGCGTCGTGACCTGAAGCTCGCTGTAGGTCATGCGCGGCGCGCCCGTACCGCGCGTGATCGGCCGCGAGGGGGAAGGTGGCCGCGCGCACGATGCGTGGGGGCTACACCGCGCTCCGCCCCGCGCGCGGATGGCGCCACCGCGACGCGCGAACCGCATGCGCCGCGGGCGTGGCGCGCGATCTCATCCGAACGTGCCATGCAGGTGCCACGTCATGTCGCCGGTTTCGGGGCGCTGCCCGTCGCCGCGGCGGAACAGCCAGAAACGCTGGCCCGCATCGTCCTCGACCTGGAAATAATCGCGTACCGCCTGTCGCTCGGCGACGCGGCGCCACCATTCGCCCGCGATCCGCTCGGGCCCGTCGCCACGCACCACCTGATGCATCTGCCCGCGCCAGCGGAACCGCTTGGGATAGGAATCGGGCAGTTCGGCCATGACGTGGTCGATCGGCTCGGGCCGGCGCAGCAACCGTGCGGGGCGCGGCCAGCGCGGGTGCCACGGATGTGCCGCGCCGCGGGTGTCGAGGTGGCGGACGTCGTCGCGGACCAGCCGCGCGTTCGAATTCGTGGCGCGGTCGAGCGGCGCGGCCGCCGCGACCGAGCGTTCGGGCACGTCGCTCTCGACCGCGCGCGTGCGCCACAGCCGCGCCTCGCCGATGCGGTTGACGATCGCGTCGACCAGCGCGGCGAGATCGGGCACCGCGTCCTCCAGATCGCCCGCGAGGGTCTCGGCACCGAGCGGTTCGTCGCGCGTCACGTGCAGCGCCATGATCTCGATCCCGAAACCCGGATCGATCAGCTCGATCCGCCGCACGAGCAGCCGCAGCATGTGCGGCGCGTCGCGCGTCGCACGCGCGAAGCCGACGCGTACGGCCTGCACCGCGCCGTCGACGCGCGTCAGCGCGAGCACCAGCGCGCGCGCACCGCGCCCCTGCTGCGCGAGCGCCTGCGCCAGCCGATCGCTCAACTGCGCGATCCAATAGGCGATCGGTTCCGCGGTCAGGATCGGCTCGGCGAAACGCTGCTCGACCACCACGGGATCGCGCGGGATGACGGGCGCGACCGGTTCCGCGACCGCGCCGATCAACTGGTCGAGCCGGGTTGCCACGCCGTGTCCGAAGCGGCGCGCCATCGGTGCGCGCGGCATCGCGGCGAGCGCGCCGATCTGGTCGATCCCCAGCCGGCGCATCAATTCGACCGCGCCCGCCTCGAGCCGGAGCGCGGTTACCGGGTAATCGGCGAAGGGCGCGATCCCGTGCGCGGGGGGCAATGCGGAGACCGGGCCGGGGGCGAACTGCGCCAGCGCCCAGGCCGCCGCCGGGGTATCGGCGATGCCGACGCGCGCGGCGATCCCCAGCCGTGCGAGCAGCCGCACGATCCGCCGCGCCATCACCTGCTCGCCGCCGTGGAGGTGCGCGACGCCGGTCAGGTCGATGAACAGCCCGGCCTCGCCACCAATCGCCGCGGGCGGGGCGTCCGACACCGACACGCACGGCGACCAGCGCCGCGCCAATGCCACCGCGAGCACGTCGAGCGCGGCACGGTCCCCCGCCGGATCGGCGTCGCGGACGCGCACGTCGGGGGTGGCGGCGCGGACCTGCGTCAGCGCCATGCCCGGATCGATCCCCAGCCGACGCGCGGCGGGGCAGGCGGCGGCGACCTCGATCCGACTGCCGATCTTGTGCACGGTGACGAGCGGCGCGGCGTGCGGGTGGTCGAGCGGCGACGCATTCGCGGGGTCGGCCGCGCTGGCGATCCCGTCCGCAGGGCAGACGCGCGCGAGCGTGCCCGCGGTGCTGCGCCCGGTGTCGAAGAAGGGCGTGACCGGCAGCACGCTCGCGCCCGCGTCGTTCGATCCGACGCGCCCGGCCGTCACGCGGCGCTCACCCGCGCTCGGCTGATCACCACCGGGATTGTCGGGGTGTGGCCCCTCGCCGGGATAGCGGATCGCGCTGATCGCGGGGCGGAGCGCGGTTGCTGCACGCAGCGTGTGCTCGCGCGACGTGTCCGCGGGGGTGACCGTCCCCGTCGTCGCCGGGCGAGCAGCGGCGTCCGCATCCACGAGCCGGAGGAGTGGCCGCGCGGGCGGCTGGGCCATCGTGTCGGCTGGCGTCGCGTCTGCGATCGGCGGGGCGTCGCACGCAGCGAGCGGGTGGCGCGAACCGGCTGTCGACGCGCCGGCCGGATCACGCGTTCGCGCGTCGGTTCGGCCATCGTGCGGGGTGGCGCGCGGTGATGCGGGCTCCGCCACGGCGACCGGGTCGCGGCGGCGCTGAGCGGAGGTCGGGCGCACGCCTTCGCCGCCGAAGCGAACAGCGACCATGCCCGGTGCAGCGCCGGGTTCGGGCCAGCCGCTCGCCTTGTTGCCGTCGTCGCCGGGCAGGCGTTTGAAGGCATGCTCCGCCGCCTCGCTGCGGCGGCCCATCTCGCGCATCGGCGGGCGCTGGTGCGCTTCCATGCGTGCGATCCGCCGTTCGACGTCGGCGCGCGTCTCGCCCGCCCAGCACGCGTTCGCCCCGCCAGCGCGCTCGTCCTTGCCGGCGAGCGGTCTGTCGAACGGGCGCGTGTCCGCGGCCGATGCTTCGCTGCGGGCCCAGCGCGCGCCGGGGCGCCAGCCGCTGTTGCGCGGCGCGTCGCATTGCTTGCCGCCCTGCTCGGCGTCGCTCGCGCGTTTCAGCGCGGCGAGTTCCGCCCCCGCGGCGATGCCGCGTTCAGGCGGCGGCGTATGCTGTCGCTCCGCCCGCCGCACGCGGTCGATCGACCAGTTTGGCAGGTAGAGCGATGCGACCCGTTTCATCGCTGGCCTCCACTGTGAGTTGAAAGGGTTCGCCGCCGCGCTGGCGGACGAGCGAGACGTGCCAGCGCGCGCGCCCGATGCCGGGGGTGGGAAGCGGCGCGGACGGCGCGGAGGCGATGCGCCAGCGCGTCACCGCGGCGGACGGCGCGCCAAGCGTGTCCGCGCCTTCGCGTGCGTGGCGTTTCATCAGCAGCGCGATCGTGCGCCCGCCCTCGGCGGCGAGTTGCAATCGCCGGGTCGCGGGCATGCCGACGCGGCGCGCCTCGCCGATCACCGCGCCGAGCGCGCGGTGGCGCAATCCTTCCTCCATCAGCGCCAGCACCTCGGCATCGTCGGCGGCCTCGGCATAGAGGACGCGTTCGGGGGCGAGCCCGACCTGGTAGAGCGCGGGCGCGAACAGGTCGCGGCGGCGCACCACCCACAGCACCGGTCCCCAGGCGCGCGCGGCGATGCCCGCCACGAACAAGGTCGCGCTCGCGTCGTCGCCGAGCGACGGGGTCGCCGCCGTCACCTCGTGCAGCGCGTCGAGCCTCAGCCCGCTGTTGGCGAGCCGCGAGTCGATCCCGCCGACGCCGAACGGCAGCACCGGGCGACGGTGATGCCCGTCACCCTCGATCGCGCGCAGCGTGTCGCGCAGATGCGCGATCACACCCGACTGCGTGTTCGTGGATGATTCCGGGGATGTTTCCGGCTGTGACACGGTGGTGATACGACTCGCTGCTCAACTTGTTCCTATTTTGTTCTCATGGGTCGATACGTGTCAATCCGTCGTTCCGCCCCGCCTGTCCCGGTGCGGATATTTGTCTGTGGATATTTTTCGCGCGGTACCGAAGCGAGGTGATCCGCCGCTGCACGTGCGCCGCAGTTTTGTTGCCGATGGTGGCTGGACGACGCACGCGCGCGACCGTTCGTCCATGCCCGCCCGCCACGATCTTGCCCGAACGATGCCGCGCGGCTCGCACGCTGTGCCGGGCGCGGAACAGGGTGAGCACCCTTGAAATATAATTACAAATGCGACTAAGGCAGTCCCGAGCGTTCACCAATGAACGCATGATGGAGAGTGACGTGGCGAGCGACGCCCCTACCAATCTGCCGCGCCCCGACGTGTCGGGTCACAACATGCCACGGCTGTCGCTCCACGTGCCGGAGCCGAAGTTCCGGCCCGGCGACGCGGTCGACTTCGCCGACGTCGAGGTACCGCCCGCGGGTTCGGTGCGCCGCCCCGACACCGCCGAGGCGGCGAGCCAGTTCACCGACCTCGCCTATACGCTGGTGCGCGTGCTCGACGAGCAGAACCAGGCGGTCGGCCCGTGGAACCCGCAGCTGTCGCCCGACAAGATGCGGCGGATGCTGCGCCACATGGCGACCGTGCGCGCGTTCGACGAGCGGATGTTCCGCGCGCAGCGGCAGGGCAAGACCAGCTTCTACATGAAATCGCTGGGCGAGGAGGCGGTGGCGGTATCCGCCGCGCACGCGCTCGATGCCGAGGACATGTGCTTTCCGTCGTATCGCCAGCAGGGACTGCTCATCGCGCGCGGTTGCCCGATGGTCGACATGATGAACCAGATCTACTCGAACAAGGGGGACAAGCTGCAGGGCAAGCAGCTGCCGATCATGTATTCGGAGAAGCGGTTCGGCTTCTTCTCGATCTCGGGCAATCTGACGACGCAATACCCGCAGGCGGTCGGCTGGGCGATGGCGTCGGCGTCGCGAGGAGACACCAAGATCGCGGCGACGTGGTGCGGTGAGGGCTCGACCGCGGAGGGTGATTTCCACTCCGCGCTGACGTTCGCGACCGTGTACCGCGCGCCCGTCATTTTCAACGTCGTCAACAACCAGTGGGCGATCTCGAGCTTCTCGGGCTTCGCGGGCGCGGAGGCGACGACGTTCGCGGCGCGCGCGGTCGGTTACGGGATCGCGGGGCTTCGCGTCGACGGCAACGACGCGCTGGCGGTCTATGCCGCGGCCGCCTGGGCGGCCGAGCGCGCGCGCACCAACGCGGGGCCGACGCTGATCGAGCATTTCACCTATCGCACCGAGGGGCACTCGACCTCCGACGACCCGACGCAATACCGCTCGGCGGGCGAGCCGACGGCGTGGCCGCTGGGTGACCCGATCACGCGGTTGAAGGACCATCTGGTGGCGATCGGCGAATGGGACGACGAGCGTCAGGCGGCGATGGACCGCGAGGTCGCCGAAGAGGTCAAGGCGGCGCAGAAGGAGGCCGAGAAGAACGGCATTCTGGGTCACGGCCTGCACCAGCCGCTCGACACGCTGTTCGACGGCGTGTTCGAGGACATGCCCTGGCACTTGCAGGAGCAGCGCCAGCAGATGATCGACGAGGAAGAAGCGAGCGGTCGGCCGTGGGCGAGGAAGTAACGATGGCGGATACGGAAAGCGCCGTGAGCGAGCAGGTGCCGCAGGGCAACACCGATCAGGCGGGCGACACCACCCGCATGAATATGATCCAGGCGATCAACTCCGCGATGGACGTCATGATGGCGCGCGACGCGGGCGTGGTCGTGATGGGCGAGGACGTCGGCTATTTCGGCGGCGTGTTCCGCGCGACCGCGGGCTTGCAGAAGAAATACGGCAAGACGCGCGTGTTCGACACGCCGATCACCGAGTGCGGGATCATCGGCGTCGCGGTCGGCATGGGCGCTTACGGCCTGCGGCCAGTCCCCGAGATCCAGTTCGCCGATTACATCTATCCGGCACTCGACCAGCTGGTCAGCGAGGCGGCACGGCTGCGCTACCGCTCGAGCGGAGAGTTCACCGCGCCGATCACGGTGCGCTCGCCGTTCGGCGGCGGTATCTTCGGCGGGCAGACGCACTCGCAGTCGCCCGAAGGGCTGTTCACCCATATGTCGGGGATCAAGACGGTGATCCCGTCGACCCCCTATGACGCCAAGGGGCTGTTGATCGCGGCGATCGAGGACAATGATCCGACGATCTTCTTCGAGCCCAAGCGCATCTACAACGGCCCGTTCAACGGCCACTGGGATCGCCCGGCGGAGAATTGGTCGAAGCATCCAGCCGGCGCAGTGCCCGAAGGCTATTACAAGATTCCGCTCGGCAAGGCGAACGTCGTGCGCGAGGGCGAGGCGGTGACGATGCTCGCTTATGGCACGATGGTGCACGTCTGCGCGCAGGTCGTCGCCGACACCGGCGTCGACGCGGAGATCATCGACCTGCGCACGCTCGTGCCGCTCGACATCGAGACGATCGAGGCGTCGGTGAAGAAGACCGGCCGCTGCCTGATCGTCCACGAGGCGACGCGGACCGCCGGCTTCGGCGCGGAACTATCCGCGCTGGTGCAGGAGCGGTGCTTCTATCACCTCGAGGCGCCGGTGGAGCGCGTGACGGGTTTCGACACGCCGTATCCGCACAGCCTCGAATGGGCGTATTTCCCGGGGCCCGTCCGCATCGGACAGGCACTCAAGAAGATTCTGAAGGACTAAGGGCGATGGCGCGTTTCACCTTCAAGCTGCCGGACATCGGCGAAGGCATCTCCGAGGCCGAGATCGTCGCGTGGCACGTCGCCGTCGGCGACCGCGTCGAGGAGGATCAGCAGCTCGCGGACATGATGACCGACAAGGCGACCGTTGAGATGGAATCGCCGGTGTCGGGCACCGTTGTCGAACTGGCGGGCGAGGTCGGCGACCAGGTGTCGATCGGCGCCGCGCTGGTGGTGATCGAAACCGACGCCGCGGAAGGCGAGGCCGAGGCGGTCGCGCAGCCGGCGGACGAGACGGGTAGCGACCTGTCGCCGGCCAAGCCCGAGGCTGCTGCCCCCGTCGCTTCGTCGACCGCGCAGTCGCAAACGGCCCAGGCGACCGAGGCGAACAACGTCGAGGCCGAGAACCCCGGCGTCGCCGACGCGCGCGGCGAGACCCCGGCCTACGAGGCCGCAGCGCCCGCGCCGCGTGCGCCCGCGATCGAGCAGCCTGCCACGCCCGCCCGCGCCGTGCTAGCCAGCCCCGCGGTCCGTGCGCGCGCGCGTGACCTGGGAATCGACCTTGCCGAGGTGAAGGCGGAGGGCGACCGCCTGCGCCACTCCGACCTCGATGCCTATCTCCGCTACGGCGCGGGGCAGGGGTATCACGCGCCGCACGCCAGCCGCGCGCGCGACGACGAGCAGGTCCGCGTCATCGGCATGCGTCGCCGTATCGCCGAGAACATGGCCGCGTCGAAGCGGCACATCCCGCACTTCACCTACGTCGACGAGATCGACGTGACCGAACTGGAGCGCGTCCGCGCCGATCTGAACGCCAACCGCGGCAGCCGGCCCAAGCTCACCATGCTGCCGCTGATGATCGTCGCGATCTGCCGCACCTTGCCCGATTTCCCGATGCTCAACGCGCGCTACGACGATGAGGCGGGCGTCGTGACGCGGTCGGGCCGGGTCCATCTCGGCATGGCGGCGCAGACCGACGCGGGGCTGACCGTGCCCGTCATCCGCGACGCGCAGGACAAGAACGTCTGGCAGCTCGCCGCGGAGATCACGCGGCTGGCCGAGGCGGCGCGCGCGAACAAGCTGACTCCGCAAGAACTCGGCAACGGCACGATCACCGTGACCTCGCTCGGCCCCCTCGGCGGCATCGCGACGACGCCGGTCATCAACCGCCCCGAAGTCGCGATCATCGGCCCGAACAAGATCGTCGAGCGCCCCGTCTTCCGTGCCGGGACCGACGAGGTGATCCGCGCCAAGCTGATGAACCTGTCGATCAGCTGCGACCACCGCGTCGTCGACGGCTGGGACGCGGCGAGCTACGTTCAGGCGCTCAAGAAGCTGCTCGAAACGCCGGTGCTGCTGTTCGCGGATTGATCGCGGGGGCGGGCGCGTGAGCCACTGGCTGCTTCGCTACGACCTCGCGCCCGATTACCTCGACCGGCGCGCGGCACTGCGCGCCGATCATCTGGCCGTCGCCTGGGCGGCGAGCGATGCGGGCGACCTGCTGCTGGGCGGGGCGGTCGGCGATGCGCCGAGCGAGGCGCTGCTGCTGTTCACCACCGCCGCGGCGGCGGAGGCATTCGCTGCGCGCGATCCGTGCGTGAGCGGCGGGCTGGTCACCGCGTGGCGGGTCGAGGAATGGAAAACCGTCGTCGGACCGGCGGCCGCCACCCCGCTACGCTGATCGGCGCGCCGCGTCGCGCTACACCCGGCGGCCGCTGAAGAGCTGCACCAGCCCGACGATGATCGCGATCACGAGCAGGATATGGATCAATCCGCCTGCGACATGAAGGCTGAAGCCGAGCAGCCACAGCACCAGCAGGATCACCGCGATCGTCCACAACATCGACACTCTCCTTCGCTACCGCGTTGAAAACGTGAGGGGGGAAGGCGGCGTTCCGCGCTTCGGCGATCTTTCGACCTGATCCATGTGAGCGGCGCTCAGCCGCGGATCGGCGCCTGGTCGGGGTAGCGGGGCGGCGGCGCGGGCGCCGGCGGGGCGGGCGGGGTGATCGGCGCCGCGGTCGCGTCCTCGAGCAGGCGCCAGCCGGTCGGCAGGTAATCGGTCGACATGTAGAAATAGAAGGCGCAGCTGCGGTCGCCGCGGTAGCTGCCGCCCTTCACCAGCCCGAACGCACGATTGCCGAGGAACACCGGCGCGCCGCTGTCCCCGCCCTGGCAGTTCGGCCCCGCGACGCTCACCCAGGTCGGCAGGCACGCGCCGCCGCACAAGGGCCCCGCGGGCGCGAACGACACCAGCTCGACCGCCGCGCAACTGTACCCGGTCCGCTCGCCGCGGTGGCAGACGATGTCGCCCGCGCGCGTGCTGGGAAGCGCGCGCCGGCCCGCAACGGTGCGGGACGCGGTCTTGGCGGTATCGGCGAAGAAGCTGGGCGACAGGGGCGTGTCGCTCGCGTTGATCTGGACGTCCTGATAGCCCCAGCCCCATTGCCCGACGAAGGGCAATGCCTGCCGTTCGCCGTTGGGCCCGATGTAGCTCAGCGCGTCGGGACAGTGCGCCGCGGTCGCGATGCCCGTCCGCGCGCCGTCGGTGACGACGAACCCGGTCGTGCAGGCGTAGCGTCGCCCGTCCGCCGGATCGATGCCGACGACGCGCGCGCCGCCCTCCGCTGCCATGTCGGCGCTCGTGATCACGCGGTCGGTCCGCACGCGCACCGGCACCCCGGCGATCGCCGACAGCCGCGCGGTGAGCGGCACGACCCCCTCGCGGTCGACATCGCTCGGGTTGGCGATGACCACCAGCGTGCCCGTCGCAAGATCAATTCCCATGCCGGGCGGATGCGCGACCGCGGCGGCGAGCGCGGCCTGATGCGAGGCGAGCGCCAATTCGAGCTGCCCGCGCGTCGCGGTCGCGCCGGTGCGGAACACGATCGGCACCGTCATCCCGCCCGCCGATACCATGCGGGTCGCGACCGGCGCGTCACCGGTCAGCAGCACGACGATGCGGTAGGCGGGGCGATGCTCGATCGCGATCCCGGCGAGGCGATCGGCCAGTTCGATCGCGATCGCGTCGGTGACGGGCACCGTTTCCTCCTGCGCCGCGAGCCGCGCCTGCGCCTCGGCGAGCGTCACGCCGTAGGTCCGCGCATATTCGCCCGCGTCCTGCGCGATCGCGTCAGCCGCGCTCTGCCGCAGCGGTGACGGCGTGGTGGGGGAGGCAGGCACGGGTGCGGGTACGGGCGTGAGTGGAGGCGGTGCGATCGTCACCGGCGCCGTTTGCACTGCGCCCGCGGCCGGCGTCGCCACCGCGGCCAGCACCATCATCGTCATCGCGGCGGCGCGGTGCGCCTTGTTGTTCCTGCTCGACACCGCGGCCTCTTATCGCTACCAGCCCGAACTTGTCCTGAACGAAGATGCGCGAGCGCCGAACAGGTGTGCTGCCCTTGCAGCCAACGCGCAGCCACCCAATTTTGAAAGCCTCATGACCTTCCCGAATCTTCCCCAGCCTCTCGCCGAGGCGCTGTCCGCGCGCGGTTATGCCGCTCCCACCCCGGTCCAGGCGGCGGTGATCGAGCCCGACGCACAGGGCCGCGACCTGATCGTCTCGGCGCAGACCGGCTCGGGCAAGACGGTCGCCTTCGGTCTGGCGATGGCGGGCGAGCTGATGCCGGAAGGCGCGCTGCCGCCGGCGGCAGCGCCGCTCGCGCTCATCATCGCGCCGACGCGCGAGCTCGCGCTCCAGGTCAGCCGCGAGCTGCAATGGCTCTACGCCGCCGCGCACGCGCGCATCGCGACCTGCGTCGGTGGCATGGACGCGTCGCGCGAACGCCGCGCGCTCAGCCACGGCGCACATATCGTCGTGGGCACGCCCGGGCGGCTGCGCGACCACCTCGAGCGCGGCGCGCTTGACCTGTCGAGCTTGCGCGTCGCGGTGCTCGACGAGGCGGACGAGATGCTCGACATGGGTTTCCGCGAGGATCTGGAAGAGATCCTAGACGCCACCCCGTCGGAGCGGCGGACGCTGTTGTTCTCCGCGACGATGCCCAAGCCGATCGTCGCGCTTGCCAAGCGGTACCAGAAGGACGCGCTGCGCATCGAGACCAAGGGCGAGGACCGCGGCCACGGCGACATTTCCTATGTCGCGGTGACGGTTGCGCCAGCGGATATCGAACATGCCGCGATCAACCTGCTGCGCTTGCACGAGGCGGAGACCGCGATCCTGTTCTGCGCGACGCGCGACAACGTCCGCCGTCTACACGCGAGCCTGGTCGAGCGCGGGTTCGCCGCGGTCGCGCTGTCGGGCGAGCATAGCCAGAACGAGCGTAACGCCGCGCTCCAGGCGCTGCGCGACAAGCGCGCGCGCGTCTGCGTCGCGACCGACGTCGCCGCGCGCGGCATCGATCTGCCGTCCTTAAGCCTCGTCATCCACGTCGAGCTGCCGCGCGACGCCGAGACGCTGCAGCACCGATCGGGCCGTACCGGCCGCGCGGGACGCAAGGGGACGGCGGTGCTGATGGTGCCCTATCCGCGCCGCCGCCGCGTCGAGATGATGCTGCGCGGGGCGAAGATCAACGTCGAGTGGACCAACCCGCCGACCGCCGACGACATCCGCGCTAGCGACCGCGAGCGGTTGATCACCACGTTGCTCGAGCCAGTCGAGATCGACGACGAGGACCGCGCGCTCGCCGAGCGGTTGATCGCGGAGAAGTCGCCCGAGGATATCGCCGCGATGCTGGTCCAGGCGCACCGCGCGCGCCTGCCCGAGCCCGAGGAGCTGGTCGCCGCGACGCCCGAGGCGCAGCGCGCCGCGCAGGCCGACCGTCACCGTCCCGGCTTCGACGACACGCAATGGTTCGTGATGGACATCGGGCGACGCCAGAATGCCGATCCGCGCTGGATCCTGCCGTTGCTGTGCCGCCGCGGGCACATCACGCGCAACGAGATCGGCGCGATCCGCATCGGCCCGAACGAGACGTGGTTCCAGGTGCCGACCGGCATCGCCGCCAAGTTCAACGCCGCGGTTCAGCGCACCGCGAGCGCCGACAGCGAGGATGAGAGCGGCATCCGCATCATCCCCGGCAACGGTCCTGCGCCGGGCGGCAACGGTGCGCCCCGCAGCGGCGGTGCACCCCGCGGCGGCGCCCCGCGCGGCGCGCCGATGCACCGCGCGCGCCCGACCAACCCGCGCAAGCCGCAGGGCCGCCGCCCGTAATTCCGGTCGCCGTTAGGTCGCGTCGCCGGCGAAACTGAGTGCCGACACCCGCCGCTCGCGCTCGTTGACGACCAGCGCGCGCGCGGCGGGGGGTAGCGACCGCTGCGGGCATTCGGCACGCAGGCACGCACGGCATCCGAGCCCGATCGGCGTCGCCGCGCCGCCCAGGTCGAGCCCGCGCGCCGCCGCCAGCGTCGCCGCTTGTTCGGCCGGGACGCCAATCGACAGCGCGAATTCGGCGGCGACGGCGCTGGTACCCGTACCGACCGCGCGCGTGCCCGGCACCGCGACCTGCACCGTGAACCAGCGCGCGCCGTCCTCCAGCTCGACCAGTTGCGTCACCGTCGTGCCCGGCCGATCGAAGGCGTGGTGCACGCGCCACAACGGACAGCGCGCATCGGCCGCGACCAGGCTCGCCCCGCTCGCGCCGGCGTAGCGTTTGGATACCTGTCCCGCGCGGTCGATGCGCAGCAGGAAGAATGCGAGCCCGCGCGCGCCGACGCGCGAGAGGGTGGTCAACCGGTGCGCGACCTGCTCGACGCTGGCGCCGAAGCGGTGCTGCAGGGTCGCCAGATCATAGCCGCTCCCCTCGCACGCGCGCAGGAACCGCGCGTAGGGCATCATCACCGCGGCGGCGAAATAGCCCGCGAGGTGCCGGCGGAACAGCCGCTCCGCGATCCTGCTGGTGAATGCCGCGCCGCGCGCGAGCGCGTCGATCTCGGTCCGCGCCTCGAGCCCGGCGAGCTGGAACGCCAGCGCGAACGTCCGGCTCGCGGGCGACAGCATCTCGCCCAGTTGCAATTGCCGCGCGTGCAGGTCGAGCCGGCGCAAATGATCGGGCATCACCTCGGTGGGCAGGATGCGGATCGCGAGGCCGTGGCGCACGCGCAGCCGCTCGGTCAGCGCGCCGTACAGGTCCGCGCCCGCGAGCCGCAGTTCGTCGGCGACCGCCTCCGCTGCGCTGTCGAGGTCGGGGAAATGGTTGCGCCAGCGGTCGATCTCGCGCCGGACCGCGATCGTCGGATCGTCGCCGTCGCCCGGCGCCGCCGCGCTCGCCGTGCCGCCGCGGTCGAACGCGCGCGCGAACGCCTCCGCCCCGCCGGGCGCGGCGGCGAGCCATTCCTCCACCTCGCTGCGGTCGATCTCCAGATCGGCGAAGAGCGGGTCGGCGAGCCGCCGCCGGATCGCCTCCGCGCCGCCGCCCGGCTCGCCCGCGACCAGCGCGCGGGGATCGAAGTCGAACACCTCCGCCATCCGGACCAGCAGGCCCGTCGGCAGCGCGCGCTGATTGCGCTCGATCAGGTTCAAATAGCTCGG
Organism: Sphingomonas citricola; assembly: GCF_019429535.1. Taxonomy (GTDB): domain Bacteria; phylum Pseudomonadota; class Alphaproteobacteria; order Sphingomonadales; family Sphingomonadaceae; genus Sphingomonas; species Sphingomonas citricola. The sequence goes on from NZ_JAHXZM010000002.1 coordinate 279,858, forward strand.
CGACACGCCCAGCATCTCCGCCATCGCCGCCTGCGTCAGCCCGGTACGTCGCCGGAGCCGTCGGACCGCGTGCCCGCCCATCACCTTCTCACGCGCCACGCTTCACCTGTGAAGAAATTGACAGAATGACAGCGCATACGCTGCCGCGCCGCACCGCGCGACACGAAACTTTGTCAATCCTTGTTCACCCGGGCCGATTCGCCGGCTTATTCCTTCCTCAACGGCAATCGACCCGCCGGGCCAATCACCAGAGGAGAACGTCCATGCCGACCGAACCGCAGCGCAGCCGTGCCGTCTTCTCGACCGAAGACTTCGGGCTGATGAAGGAAGCCGTCGCGAACTACGTCCGCCAGATCGCGGACGACCCCCGCTCGGCCAAATTCTCCAACCTTTATCATCGCCTCGGCCGGCTCGGCTGACGCGACCCGCCCGCGGGGTCGCGGGCGACACAGTTCCTGGGGAGGAAAGGTGGTGTGCCGGCGCGGGGGTTCTCGCGTCGGCGGCCATTTCCACGCGCCCCGACCACACGACGAGATGAGGGGATACGCCATGACCTACCAGGACCACACCAGCCAGATCGGCCAGCTGATCCGCAGCAAGAGCGGCACCTGGGACGGCATCGACGCCGAGGCGGTCGCGCGGATGCGGTTGCAGAACCGATTCAACACCGGGCTCGACATCGCGAAATATACTGCCGGCATCATGCGCCGCGACATGGCCGCCTACGACGCCGATCCGGCGAACTACACCCAGTCGTTGGGGTGCTGGCACGGGTTCATCGGGCAGCAGAAGCTCATCAGTATCAAGAAGCATTTTGGCACCACCAAGGGCCGCTACCTCTATCTCTCCGGCTGGATGGTCGCGGCACTCCGCAGCGATTTCGGGCCGCTGCCCGACCAGTCGATGCACGAGAAGACCAGCGTCCCCGCGCTGATCGAGGAGCTCTACACCTTCCTCAAGCAGGCGGACGCGCGCGAACTGGGCATGATGTTCCGCGAGCTGGACAAGGCGCGCGAGGCGGGCAACGAGATCGAGGCGCAGCGCCTGATCCACGCGATCGATAACTATGAAACGCACGTCGTGCCGATCATCGCCGACATCGACGCGGGCTTCGGCAATGCCGAGGCGACCTATCTGCTCGCGAAGAAGATGATCGAGGCGGGCGCCTGCGCGCTCCAGATCGAGAACCAGGTCAGCGACGAGAAGCAGTGCGGCCACCAGGACGGCAAGGTCACGGTGCCCCACGACGACTTCCTCGCGAAGGTCCGCGCCTGCCGCTACGCGTTCCTCGAACTGGGCGTCGACGACGGGATCATCGTCACGCGCACCGACTCGCTCGGCGCCGGCCTCACCAAGCAGATCGCCTTCTCGAAGGAGCCGGGCGACATCGGCGACCAGTATAACAGCTTCCTCGACGCCGAGGAGATCACCGATCTGTCGAGCGTGAACGGCGACGTCATCATAAACCGCGACGGGAAGCTGATGCGCCCCAAGCGGCTGCCCTCCAACCTGTTCCAGTTCCGCGAAGGGACGGGGGCCGACCGCTGCGTGCTCGACTGCATCACCTCGCTCCAGCACGGCGCCGACCTGCTGTGGATCGAGACGGAGAAGCCGCACATCGAGCAGATCGCGTCGATGGTCGATCGCATCCGCGAGGTCGTGCCCAACGCCAAGCTCGTCTACAACAATTCGCCGAGCTTCAACTGGACGCTCAATTTCCGCCAGCAGGTGTTCGACGCCTGGGTCGACGTGGGGCGCGACGTCTCGGCCTATGACCGCGCACGCCTGATGAGCGTCGACTATGACGACACCGAGCTCGCCGCACAGGCGGACGAGCGCATCCGCACCTTCCAGAAGGACGCGGCCGCGCGCGCCGGTATCTTCCATCACCTGATCACGCTGCCGACCTATCACACCGCAGCGCTCTCCACCGACAATCTCGCCAAGGAGTATTTCGGCGAGGCGGGGATGCTCGGCTACGTCAAGGGCGTGCAGCGGCGCGAGATTCGCGAGGGGATCGCCTGCGTCAAGCATCAGAACATGTCGGGCTCCGACATCGGCGACGATCACAAGGAATATTTCGCGGGCGAAGCGGCACTCAAGGCCGGCGGCGCGCATAATACGATGAATCAGTTCGCAGCCTGACGGTGGACGAGAGGGGAGCAGTCCGCCGCCGGAACGCAGTGGTTTGTAACGGGTCCGCTGCCTGACCCGCCCCCCACCTCGGGCAGCGTACACACCCGCGTCGGGCGACCGGCGCGGGTGTTCTCATCGCGGTGCGCGGGAACGCCAAACATGTACTTCGCCCTACAATCGGGTTCAGCCTGGGTGCCGAACGCAGTGGCTAGGCGTTGGGCATCCCGTTCATCGGGCAAAGGAGAACGACCCATGAAGCTGCCTCGCATCATCGCCGCCGCCGGTCTGGTCATCGCCAGCCTGGGCGTGTCCGCCACCGCCGACGCGCAGGGGCCGCGCGGCGACCGCCACCACGACGATCGTGGTCCGGGGCGCGATCACGGTCGCGGACCCGGCTTCGATCGCGGACCCGGCTTCGATCGCGGACCCGGGCGCGGTCCTGAGCATCGCGACTATCGTGGCCATCATCGCGGCCCCGACGCGCGCCGCGACCGCTATTATGGCCGTCACGACCGCTACGATCGCGACCACCGCCGCTACGGCTACAATGGCTATGGCAACAGCCGCTGCCGCGTCGTGTGGCGCAACCATCGCCAAGTCCGCGTCTGCCGCTGACGGCATAATGGCGTGCGGGCGGGCGAAGACCTGCCCGTGCGTTACCCGCGCGGGGGCGTGCCCCCCGCCTGCAATGCGTCGCGCATCGCCTGCACCTGCCGGTTGAGCTGCTCGAAATCGGCGAACGACATGCCGGAGCGCGCCGACAAGGTTTCGGCGAGACACCCGCATTCCTCGCGCAGCGCGCGACCGCGCTCGCTCAGCCGGACCTGCACCTGACGTTCGTCCGCCGGGTTGCGCGTGCGCGTCATCAATCCCGCGGTTTCCATCCGCTTGACCAGGGGGGTCACCGTGCTCGATTCGAGCGACAGCCGCTCCGCAATCTGCCCGATCGTGCGCGCGTTCTCCTCCCACAAGGCGTGCAGCACCAGATATTGCGGGTAGGTGATGCCGAGCGCGTCGAGCTGGGGCTTGTACGCGCGATTGATTGCCATCGACGTTGCGTAGAGCGAGAAACAGAGCTGCTGGTCGAGCGGCAGGGGGGCGGACATGGGGCGGGCTCCAATGCCGGCGGATATGCCCGGCGTGTGAACCATATCGCGATAAACAAAGCGGTGGACAAGCCCGGACCGCGCACCTACCTAAACGTTATCGCGATACACGATGTCGCGTCCAGCAACGTACCAGGAGCACGATCATGGCAGTTGACGTCAAATACGCGACCAAGGCGACCGCGACCGGGGGCCGCGACGGCCACGCGCGCAGCGAGGACGGGGTGCTCGACGTCAAGCTGTCGACCCCGAAGGAGCTGGGCGGCGCGGGCGGCGACGGCGCCAACCCCGAGCAGTTGTTCGCAGCGGGCTATTCGGCGTGCTTCATCGGCGCATTGAAGGCGGCCGGCGCGCAGATGAAGGTCAAGGTACCCGCCGACACCAAGGTGACTGCGACCGTGGGTATCGGACCGCGTTCAGAGGGCGGGTTCGGGATCACTGCCGACCTTCTCGTCGACCTGCCCGGGCTGGAGCGTGACGAGGCGCAGAAGCTGGTTGATGCGGCGCACCAGATCTGCCCGTATTCGAACGCCACGCGCGGCAATCTGGACGTCGGCCTGACGCTCGCCTGACACACACGCGAGCATCCGAACCGAACGCGACGCGCCTCTGCCGCCCCCCGGCAGGGGCGCGTCTGCGTTCGTGGTTGCATCGCTTTCGTGGCCGGTGTCACGCGGCCTGCGCGTCTTTACGCCCGCCCGCTCGTTGGGTGGCGCGAAGGGATGATGCATGACCGAGGATGACGAACGCTGGATGCGCATGGCGCTCGACGTCGCGCGATCGAAGGGGTCTGACCCGTCGACCTCGCCGCTCGGCTGCGTGATCGTCCGCGACGGGCAGGTGCTCGCGGCCGAGCGCAACCAGACGCACGAATTGCCCGACGCGACCGCGCACGCCGAGATGATGGCGATCCGCCGGGCGTGCGAGAGCTTGGGCGAACTGGAACTCCGCGGCGCGACGCTGTACTCGACGCTGCAACCGTGCGGGATGTGCACGATGGCGTCGATCTGGTCCAAGGTCGGTCGCGTCGTCTACGGTGCCGAAGGGGCCGACGTTCACCCGATGTATTTCGAGGCGCACGGCGTCGATACGCTCGCGTTCGTCACCCACGCCTACCGCGACGACATCACAATCGAGGGTGGTTGCCTGCGCGAGGAATGTGCGCAGCTATATTACGGCCCCGACGCGGACCTGCCCGAAGAGGAACAGGCGAACCTCTGACGACCGGTGCGGCCTGATTAATCGCAAAGGCGGTGATGGCGCGCGCGGCGCCATCGCCGTCTCACGCCGCCAGTGCCGCCACCACCTCCTGCACCTTGGCCAGTCGTTCGTCGGCATCCTCGATCCGCTCGCGCAGGAGGTAGCGGCCGTTCTTCTCCTCCAGCGTGTCAGCCGCCAGCGTCACGCGCGGGCGCGGTTCGAGCGCGATCGCGGCGGGCCCGGCGACGATGCGCTGGATCTGCGCCGCCCTCGCCTCCGCACGCAGCCGCGCGACCGCGATCAGCGTGCGCGCCTCGTCGGGCATCGCCCCGAAACGATCCTCCAGTTCCTCCTCCAGCGCGTCGAGCGCCTCGGCGTCGTACAGTCGCGCTATCCGGCCGTAGATCGACACGCGCAATTCCTCGTCCGGGATCCACGTCTCGGGCAGGCATCCCTCGACGCCCAGTTGCAGCTCGGGCGTCCAGCGATCGGCCTCTTCGCCGCGCGCGCGGCGCAGTGCGTCCTCGAGCAGTTGTTGGTACAGGTCGATCCCGATCAGCTTCATGTGCCCCGCCTGCGTCTCGCCGAGCAAATCGCCGGCCCCACGCATGTCGAGATCGCGTGCGCTGATCGCGAACCCCGCGCCCAGCCGGTCGAATGCCTCCAGCGTGCGCAGCCGCTTCAACGTCCGCGGCGCGATGTCATGGTCCGGTTCGGTGAACAACAACACCTGTCCGCGCCGGTTGCCGCGCCCGACCCGCCCGCGCAGCTGGTGCAGTTGCGACAGCCCGAACCGGTCGGCGCGCCAGATCACCATCGTGTTCGCGCGCGGCACGTCTAGCCCGGCCTCGATGATGTTGGTCGCGAGCAGCACGTCGCCGTCGCCGCGCCCGAACGCGACCATCGCATTGTCGATCTCGCTCGACAGCATCTTGCCGTGTGCCTGGAGCAGCTCGAGTTCGGGGACCAGTCGCTCGAGCTTCTCGGCGAGCGGCGCCATGTCCTCGATCCGCGGCACGACGACGAAGCTCTGCCCGCCGCGCGCCTTTTCGCGCAGCAGCGCGGCCCTCATCACCTCGGCGTCGAAGCTCGCGACGGCGGTGCGGATCGGCTGGCGGCGGGCAGGGGGTGTCGCGATGACCGAGAGTTGTTGCAACCCGACCAGCGCGGATTGCAGCGTGCGCGGGATCGGCGTCGCCGACAGCGACAACACGTGCCCCGCCGACAGGTCGCGCAGATGCTGCTTGTCCGCGGCGCCGAACCGCTGCTCCTCGTCGATGATGACGAGCGACAGGTTGGCATATTCCACGCCCTTGCCCGCCACCGCACCGGTGCCGACGACGACGTGGATGCTGCCGTCGGCGAGCCCTGCCTTCACCCGTTTCTTCTCCGCCGCGGTCGACAGCCGCGACAGCCCTGCGACCACCACGTCGGTCCCCTCGAACCGCGTCGCGAAGCTTTCCAGATGCTGGCGCGCGAGCACGGTGGTGGGGGCCGCGATCGCGACCTGCCCGCCCGCGAGCGCGGCGAGCGCGGCCGCGCGCAACGCGACCTCGGTCTTGCCGTAGCCGACGTCACCGATCACCAGCCGGTCCATCGGTTTGCCCGACGCAAGATCGGCGCGCACAGCCTCGATCGCGCGCGCCTGGTCTGCGGTTTCGGTGAAGGGAAAACCCGCGGCAAAGCGTTCATAGGCGGCGCTGTCGGGGTCGAGCACCGGTGCGTCTCGCGCGCCGCGTTCTTTTGCCAGCTCGGTCAGCGCCGCCGCGTCCTTGGCGATCGTCTGTTCGATCTCGCCACGGCGTTTCTGCCAGCTCGACCCGTCGAGCTTGTCGAGCGTGACCGCATCGGCTTCCGCACCGTAGCGCCAAATGCGATCGGCCTCGGCGACCGGCACCAGCCGCGTCGCCTCCCCGGCATAGGTCAGCTTGATCGCGTCGCCCGCGACGCTTCCGGCGCCGCTGGCCTCGTCGCGGGTCATGCGCTCCAGCCCCGCGACGACACCGATGCCGTGTTCCTCGTGCACCACGACGTCGCCGACGCGGATCTCGCCGAAGTCGAACAGCGCATTGTCGGCCGGCCCGGTCGAGGTCGTGTCGCGCTCGGCGCGACTGCCAAGCAGGTCGGCGGCCGCGACCGCCAGCACGCCCGCGCGACGAAAGCCGCGATCGGTCGCCATCTCCAGCAGCACGAACGCGTCGTCCTTCGCCGCCGTCACCTCGGCCCAGGAGGCGACCTGTTCGGGTTCGCGCTTCACCGCCTTGGCGATGCGACGGCGAAGGAAGCGCAGGTCGCGCGTGCTGCCCATCAGAACGACGCGTGTGCCAGCATCCCATGCCGCGCGCGCGGCCTTGGCGAAGGCGCGCAGCGGCGCATTCTGCTCGACGAAGCGCGGCGGCAGGTCGCCCGCGCGCTCGATCGTCGCCTGATCGGCGGCGCCGCGTGCCTTTTCCCACGCCGCGGCGTCGATCACTTCCTTCAATGCGCGTCGGGGACGGCGTTTCTCCGCATCCGCCGACAGCGCGAGGAAGCGTTGCCGCCGCTCGTCGGCCGCCGCACCGATCACGACGCGCGCGCCGGGCAGGTGATCGAGCAGCGTGGTGCGCTCTTTCCCCAGCTTCGGCTCGGATACGCGGCCGAGTTCGCGACGCTCGATCTCGCCGACCGTCCGCTGGTCGGCGGGATCGTAGCAGCGCAGGCTGGCGATCTTGCCCTCGGCCACCTCGACCCGCAGCGGCAGGTCGGCGTCGGCGGGGAAGACGTCGAGCACCGCACCGCGCAGTGCGACCTCGCCGGGTTCGTCGACGCGTTCGTCGGCGAGATAGCCGAGTTCGAGCAGGCGTTCGGACAGTTCGCCCAGGTCGATCGTCGCACCCAAAGTGACGACCGGCGGCGCCGCCTCGAATTCGGCGGGTGGGGGATAGGCCCGCGCGAGCGCCTCACCGGTGGTGACGCACGCAATCCGGGCGCGCTTCTTCTTCGCGGTCATCAGCCGCAATTGCCGCAGCGCTGAGACGCGCTGCCCGACGTTGGCGGGCGAGGCGGGGGCATCGTCGCCCGGCAGGGCGTCGCTTCCGGGACAGAAGAGCACGCACGCATCGGGTGCGGCGGCGGCGAGCGCGTGCGCGATCGCGATCCCGCGCGCTTCGTCGACCGCGGCGATCAGCACGTCGCCGTCCGTCAGCAACTCCGCGGTTGCTGCCGCGATTTCGCCCGTCTCGAGCGTCGGCGCGGCCGGCGTGCTGCCGATCAAGGTGGCGGGAGCGGACGCGTCGTCGGACATAGGTTGTTGTATTCCCGCTCGAAGTGAGCCGCGCGAACGGTTGGGAAAGAAGCGCGGTTCCGTCGGTCGGTGGGGATGACGGGTGCAAAACTACCGGTGCTCGGATGCGATCACCCGCGCGGTTGCGGGCGGTCGATGCGGGTCGATCAGCCGATCCGATCGAGCAGCGCGATGCGCGCCCGGTCCTTCGCTCGACCGAACCGTACGAACATCGCGCGTAGTTCAGCACGCTCGGGGACGAAGATGGTAGCCGGGCCGATCGTCACCGCTTCGCGCGTCTGCGGCGCCACCGGACGCCAGATCCCGTCCCCCTCACGCAACCAAAAATCCGCCATGAATTCGACGACGAGCGGAGGGCGTGTCCAGCGGGCGAACATCGCCGAGCGGAAGCGCGGATGGTCGCCGGGTGGCAGCGGCGCAATGCCCAGGCGGGGAAACAGCCGCCGCGCGTCATCGGCGCTCAGGATCACGTTGACGTCGGCGACGGTGATCGGCCGCGCGCCATGGATGGCCGCGGCGGCACTGGCGATCACCCACCACCGATCGCGCGCGTCATGCAGAACCGAGGCAGTCGCGACGAGCGTTTCATGGAGCGGCTCGCCGAGCGACAAGCCGGATTGGACGGTGTTCACGACGACCGCGACATTCGAACGACCGGTGCCGCCGACGCTCGGCTAGGCGCTTCAGCGTTGCGGCTGGCCGGTCGTCGCGCCGCCCGACAGCGTCGGGCTCTCGCCGGTGCTGTCCTCGTCGAACGCCTCGCCCGCATTGCCGCCGCCCGCGCCGCTGCCGCTACCGTAGACCGCGCCGGTCGCCGGGTCGAACGACGCGCGCTGACCATTGTCGGGGGGGACGGGCGCGTCGTCGGGGACGCGCTCACCCGGGCGCGCGGCGACCGTACCCGACGGGCGTTCGGCACCCATCGCGCGCTCGTCCGCCGCGCTATAGCCCTCGCCGGTATAGCCAGAGGCGCGGTTGAACGGCTTGGGCGCGTGCGAGCGTTCGGGGTCGACCTCGGCATGGTCGAACGGGGCGTTCGCGTCGCGTCCGTCGGTGTTGCGCAGCTTGTCAGTCATGCCGGTTGAACGCGCCGCCCGCCCAGCCGATCCGTCAGACGATCTCGAACAGCCCCGCCGCACCCATGCCGCCCGCGGTGCACATCGAGACGACGACGTAGCGGACGCCGCGCTTGCGCCCCTCGATCAGCGCGTGGCCGACCAGCCGGCTGCCCGTCATCCCGAACGGATGCCCGACCGCGATCGCGCCGCCGTTGACGTTATACTTGTCGGGATCGATGCCCAGGTGATCGCGGCAGTAGAGGCATTGCGACGCGAATGCCTCGTTCAACTCCCACAACCCGATGTCACCGACCGACAGCCCGGCGCGCTCCAGTAGTTTCGGGATCGCGAAGACGGGGCCGATCCCCATCTCGTCGGGCTCGCACCCCGCGGCCTGGAAGCCGCGGTAGATGCCAAGAATGTCCTTGCCCTCGGCCTCGGCGGTCGCGCGGTCCATCACGATCTGCGCGGCGGCGCCGTCGGACAATTGGCTCGCATTGCCCGCGGTCACGTTGCCGCCGGGCCCGGTGAACTCGCCGCCCGCCCACACGGTCTTCAGCGCGCCGAGCGCCTCGACGGTCGTGCCGGCGCGAATACCCTCGTCCTGCCCGATGGTCACGGTTTCGCTACCGGTCCTGTTGCCCGCCTTGTCCAGAATCGCCTTCTCGACCGTGATCGGCACGATCTCCTCGGCGAACGCACCCGTTTCGAGCCCGCGCGCGGCGCGCTGCTGGCTCATCGCGGCATATTCGTCCTGCGCGGCGCGCGTGATGCCGTAGCGTTCGGCGACGATCTCGGCGGTCTCGATCATTGGGATATAGGCGGCGGGCACCTTTTCGGTGACGCTCTGGTTGACGAAGCGCGGCGCGTCTTTGTTGACGGTGTAGCTGATCGACTCCATCCCGCCCGCCAGCGCGACGTCGATGTCGCCTGCGATGATCGAGCGCGCGGCGAGTGCGACCGCGGTCAACCCCGAGCCGCACTTGCGGTCGAGCGTGAACCCCGGCACCGAATGCGGCAATGCGCCCGCGAAGATAGCCATCCGCCCGGCGTTCCCGCCCTGCGTGCCCCATTGATTGCCGATGCCCCAGAACACGTCGTCGATCCGCTCAGGGTCGATCCCCGCGCGCTCCACCGCGGCGTTCATCACGTGGCCGGCGAGTACCGGCGCCTCGGTCGCGTTGAACGCGCCGCGATACGCCTTGCCGATCGCGGTTCGGGCGGTGGATACGATAGCGGCTTCGCGCATGGGGGCTCTCCTCGGGGTTTGCCCCTGCCTAGATCGCGGACCCGCCGCCCGCAATCGGTCGCGCTATCGCGTGGCGGCGGCGCGCTCGCGTTCGGCGGCGAGTGCCATCGCCTGCGCGGAGCCGGTCGCGGGTTTGACCCGCACCGCAGGCTCGCGTTGCGCGAGTGTCAGGTAAAGCACGCCCGCGATCAGGATCGCGAGCACGGCGAGCACGGGCCAGCCGGAAAAGGTGCGGGTACGGGGTTCGCGTCGGTTCATGGTGGTGGCCTCGGACTGGATCAGCCACTCAATCGCCGCCGTCGTTGCAGCGTTCCGGCCGCAACGGTTACATATTCTTGCTGATCAGGCGGCCAGCCCGGGCGCGCCCGCGGCGAGCGCGTCCTCGGCCTGCGCGAGGGCGCGCGGATCGTCGACGTCGAGCCACCACGCGTCGCCCACGTCGACGATGCGCGCCGCGCCGTCTCGCGCCAGCGCCTCGACGCCCGCGGAGATCGAACCCGACCCGCCCGCATCGATCGAACGGCGCAGCGCGTCATGGAAACGCCCGTCGACCGCGAACACGCCGGTATCGTAGCAATCGTAGTCGGGCAGGTGCTTGCCGATCGCGACGATCCGCGTGCCGTGCTCGTCGCGCGCGGTGCGCACCCGCGTGACGTCGTCGAGATCGACCAGCGGGTTGTCCAGCCGGCGGTCGATCCCCAGCACCAGCGGCGCGGCGGGCGACGCGATCACCCGCGCGACGAGTGCGGGATCGAACAGGTGATCCGCCATCATCAGCAGGTGCCGCTGAGCCCCGACGCGCGCGGCACCGCTCAGCACCGAATGGCCGTTCGGGCGCGACCAGTCGTCGGTGCGCACGCAGTCGATCGACAGCCCGCCGGCGAGCGCGGTCCGCGCCAGATGCGCCTCCAGCGCGTCGCCCTCGTGACCCGTCACAACGGTGAACGCACGGGCGCCGCCCTCACGCGCCGCCAGGATGACGCGCTCGATCAGCGGGATGCCCGCGACCGGCGTCAGCGGCTTCGACGGGGAAACCGCGCGCAGCCGGCTGCCGAAGCCGGCGGCGACGATCACGGCGTGCACGGGCGCGATCCTGGCGTGAAGGTTCGAGCTTACTCGGCCGCGATGCGGGCTTCGTGACCGGCGATGAACTCGTCGGTCATCTGCGCCGCGACGTCGTCGGTCACCTGCTCGGGCGGGTGCTTGCAGAAGAACGCCGACGGGCCGGCGAGCGCGCCGCCGACCTTGCGGTCGAGGCCGAGCTTCACGCAGCGGATCGCGTCGACGACCACCGCCGCGCTGTTGGGCGAATCCTCGACCGACAGGCGCAGTTCGAGGTTCATCGGCACGCCGCCGAACAGATCGCCCTCGAGGCGGAGGAAGCACAGCTTGTTGTCGCCGAGCCACGGAATATAGTCCGACGGCCCGACGTGGATATTCTCGTCCGCCAGACGCTCGGCGATCACCGCCTGCACCGCCTCGGTCTTCGACTCCTTCTTGCTCGCCAGCCGGTTGCGGTCGAGCATGTTCATGAAGTCGGTGTTGCCACCAGTGTTGAGCTGGTACGTGTGATCGATCGTCACGCCGCGCTGGCCGAACAGGTTGGAGAGCACGCGGTGGACGATCGTCGCACCGACCTGCGCCTTCACGTCGTCACCGATGATCGGGAGACCCGCGTCGGCGAACTTCTTTTCCCATTCCGGACGCGAGGCGATGAACACCGGCATGCAGTTGACGACGCCCAGGCCAGCCTCGAGCGCGCATTCCATGTAGAATTCGGTCGCTTCCTGGCTGCCGACCGGCAGGAAGTTGACCAGGATCTCCGCGCCCGAACGCTTCAGCTCGGCGACGATCTCCGCCTTTTCGGCGTCGCGCGTGTCGTTGATCTCGAACCCGCGGTCGTTCGCGGCGGTCAGCATGTGCGGGGCAACGCCGTCGAGCTTCGCGCCCATCTTCACGATCGTGCCGGTCTTGGGCACGTCGGCGTGGAACACCTTGGTGCAGTTCGGCTTGGCGAAGATCGCCTCGCCCAGGTCGAGACCGACCTTGCGGCTGTCGACGTCGAACGCCGCGACGAACTCCATGTCGCCGACCTTGTAGCCGCCGATATCCTCGTGGATCAGGCCGCTGGCGGTGTTGCTGCCGGTATAATGGTACTTGCCCTGCACCAGACTGCTGGCGCAATTGCCGACACCGATAACCGCGACCTTGATGGTATTCATTGATCCCCACTTGCCGGGCATGTCCGGCACAAGACAGAAAATTTGCCGCTTCGTGACAGAACCGTTGCGGCTGTCAAGCAAAGGGTGATCGTACACCATCGCGGCCGCGCCTGCACGAGGGAAAGCGTGGACGAATTTCGACCCACTGTGGCGGGAAAGCCGCGGGAACTGCAAGGTTTTCTGAACGCGGCGATCTACCATCCGATCGCGGGGGCGCTCGCGCGCGCGCTGGTCCCGACGCCCGTCACGCCCAACATGGTGTCGGTGTTCGGCGCGGTGATGGTAGTCGCCGCGGGCGTCTTCTACACGCTGATCGGCGGCGCGTGGGGGATCGCGATCGGTTTCCTGCTGCACCTGTCGTGGCACGTCGTCGACGGCGCGGACGGAATGCTCGCGCGGTTGTCGGGGCGCGCATCGCCGCGCGGCGAGGTGGTCGACGGCATGTGCGACTATTTCGGGCACGGCATCCTCTACGCGCTGCTCGCTGCGCAGCTCGACGGGTCGATCGGCTGGGTCGCGTGGGCGATCGCGGTCGGGGCGGGGGTGTCGCGCGCGGTGCAGTCGGTCTATGCCGAGAGTGCGCGGCGCAGCTATCAATGGTGGGTCTACGACGTGCCGTGGCTGCAGAACCAGCGCACGCCGCAGCCGGGGCTCGGCGGGGCGCTGTCGCGCGCGTATCTGTGGGCGTGGAACCGCATGTCGGGTGCGACCAGCCGCGTCGACGCACTGGTCGTCGGCGCCGCGCACGACGCGCCCGAGCGTCGTCGGATCGCCGACCTCGCCCGCGCCGCGGGGACGCGCACGCTGCCGGTGCTCGCAATTATCGGTGCCAATCCGCGCACGATCCTGCTCGGGCTGAGCATGATCGCGGGGTCGCCCTTGTGGTTCTTCTTGACCGAGCTGGTCTTGCTCAACCTCGTCCTCGCGTTAGCGATCGCGCAGGGCGCCGCCAGCGCGCGCCGGATCGTCGCGCTGGTCGCGCGGGGACGCTGAATCGACGCGTGAGAGCGCGTGTGGGAACGCCGGGGCCGGCGACCCGTTTCGCTCGCGATCCGGTTTCAACGCGATTCCGTTACAACAGGGAGAAGATGATGCGGCTGGCATTGATGATCGCGGCGGGCACGACGCTCGCGCTCGGCGCGTGCGCGCGCGAGGAGATGGCGACGGGCACGCCGATGGCGGGCGGCGCGAAGGCGGTGGCGAGCCTGCGCACCGCCGACGGCACCGACGTGGGTCGCGCGACCGCGACCGAGGTCGCGGGCGGGCTGCGCTTCACGGTCGACGGCATGTCGATGCCGGTCGGGACGCACGGCGTTCACGTCCACGCGGTCGGCCGTTGCGACGCGCCCGCCTTCACCACCGCGGGCGGTCACTGGAACCCGACGGGGCGCAAGCATGGCTCGATGAACCCGCAGGGCCCACATGAGGGCGACCTGCCCAATCTCGTGGTCGACTCGGGCGGGCGCGGCACGATCGGCGCGACGATCCCCGGCGCGACGATGGCGAGCCTGCTCGACGCCGATGGTGCGGCGTTCATCGTCCATGCCAAGGCGGACGACCTGATGACCGATCCGTCGGGCAATTCGGGCGATCGTATCGCCTGCGGCGTGTTCCAGCCCGCCTGAGGCGGCGCGTCGGTCGCGGGGGGACGGGGCGGCAGTGGCCCGTCCCCTGCCACATCCTGCGACTAGACGATTTCCCCCGCCGCGCGTGCGCGCTCCTCGCGGGTCCGCTCGGCGGCGGGGACCAGGCGATAGGCGGCGATCGCGGCGGTGAGCGTGATCGGCACCGTCAACAACAGCGACAGCATGCCGGTCGAGAGGCTCCCCGTCAGCGTCGACACCCGCCCGGCGAGATACGGCCCGAGCGCGAGGCCAAGGAGCGTCGTGCCGATGAAGAAGGTCGCGGTCGCCGCTCCGCGCATCCGCGGCAGCACGAGATCCTGCGTCGTCGCCGCCGCCGATCCGAGCGCGAGGCTGGCAAAGAACTGCGCCGCGAACAGGCAGGGGTAAAGGACCGCGGGCGAGCCGGTGGTGAAGCCGAGCGCCAGGAACGGCACCGGCAGCGCCGCGCCCGCGATCACCATCACCAGCCGCCCCGCGGGATTGCGCTGCCGCAACCGGTCGCCCACCACGCCACCGACGGTCACGCCCAGGAACCCCGACAAGGCGCCGACGCCGCCGAGGATCAGCCCCGCCACCGCCGGCTCGACCCCCAGCACGCGCATCGCATAGGGCGCGGCCCAGAAACTCGCGGCGTAGCTGAGGAATGCGTTCAGGCCGTAGGCGACGACGGTGCAGACGAACGCGGGCGTGCCGACGATCAGCGCGAAGGTCGCCGGATCGCGCCGCTTGAGCGCGCAGGCCCACGAAAAGACGGCATAGCATCCGGTCCCGACCGCGATCCACTGCGGCGCGGGCTCGCCCGCCGCGAGCAGGACGGTGACGGCTACCACGACGACGCCGAGCCCGAGCAAATTGACCAGCAGCGCGCGCGGCCCCCCGCGCAGCGCGCCGATCAGCGTCAGCGGCGGCAGGATCGTCACCAGTTCGTCAAAAAAGGCGCGGAAGGGCGCGGGATGTGCCTCGGGCTCGGGCAATCCTTCCACCGCGCCACGGATCGGCTCGCGCAGCGTCGCGATCCAGATCGCGAGCACCAGCCCCGGCAGACCGACCGCGAGGAACGCCGCCTGCCACCCGACGAGCCCGAGCGGCCCGCCCGCGGGATAGGCCGCATTCCAGCGCTGCACGATCGCGCCGCCGATGAACAGCGAGCAGCCCCCGCCGACGTAGATTCCCGCCGAGTAGATTGACAGCGCGGTCGCGCGCAGTTTCTTGGGAAAATAATCCGAGATCAGCGAATAGGCCGAGGGGGAGGCGGTCGCCTCGCCGACACCGACGCCGATCCGTGCCGCGGTCAGTTGCGCGCCCGACGCGGAGAAACCCGACAGCGCGGTCATCGTCGACCACAGCCCGAGCCCGATCGTCATCAACCGCACACGCGACCAGCTGTCGGCCAATCGCCCGAGCGGGATACCGAACAGCGAATAGAACACGCCGAACGCGGTGCCGTAGAGGAAGCCCAGATCCTCGTCCTGCAGGTGAAGGTCGCGCTTGATGTCCTCCGCCAGGATCGAAATCACCTGCCGGTCGACGAAATTCAGGATGTAGACGACGAACAGCAGCGCGAGCACGTACCAGGCGTAGCCGGTCGCACGCGCGTCGCTCGGGCGCAGATCGTCCGCGACCGCCGGCCCGCCTGCCGTCTGCGTGGCTCGTGTCGCTGCCATCCCCGTCCCCTTCACCTATCCCTGGACGGCGAGCCTAGCGGGCGTCGTCGCCAGGCGCCAGCGGCCAGCGCACGACCGGTTCGTAGCGCGCGCCATCGTGACCGAGGTGGCTTTCGTACAGGATCAGGTGCGGCAGCGTGAACGTCGCCGTCTTCAGCGCAGCGTGGTCGGCGACCCAGCGCGCGATCGCGCCCGCGTCGCTGCTCGATCGTCCAAAGCGTGCCAGCGTCAGATGCGGCAGGTAGCGCCGCTCGTCGCGCGCCACCCCGGCGCGCGCCAGCGCCTGATCGACCTTGCGGTGGAGCGCCGCGAGCGGCTCGGCGGGCACGATCCGCGCCCAAAGCGTGTCGACGCGCCCGCGGCGATCGAACGTGCCGACCCCGTCGACGCGTGCCTCGATCACCGGGGCTGATACCGCCGCCAGCGCGGCGGCGATGTCCTCCGCCTGCGGCCGCTCGACCTCGCCGATGAAGCGCAGCGTGACGTGCAACTGCTCCTCGTCCTGCCACCGCGCGCCGGGCAGTTCGTCCATCACGTCGACGAGCGCGTCGCGGATGTCGGGGGGCGGGCGCAGCGCGACGAACAGGCGGTGCATCGACCCTCCCAGAATTCCATGACCGCCGACCGCGACCCGATGCCGCGACGAACACGTGTAACGAACAATTGCTCCGCCGCGCGCTAACCATCCGGCTCGCTTGAAAAGGGATCGCCCGCGCGCAATATCGGTTGGTGATCCGGCGCTTCATGCCGGACGAAGGAGCGAATTGACAATGGCAAACTGGTCGGACCCCCGGTCCTCTACCGCCCGCTTCGGGGCGGGGCAGGCCGGTACGCGGGATGCCGCCCACGACGCGGGTCTCCGGTCGTACATGCTGTCTGTTTACAACTACATGACCTCGGGCGTGCTGCTGACGGGTATCGTCGCGCTGGCGTTCGCGCTGTCGGGCTACGCCGCCGCGGTGTTTCAGACGCCGCTCAAGTGGGTGATCGTGCTCGCGCCGCTCGCCTTCGTATTCGCGATGAGCTTCGGGCAAAACCGCTTCAGCTCGGGCCAGCTGCGCGCGATGTTCTGGGGTTTCGCAGTCGCGATGGGGCTGTCGCTGTCGACGATCTTCCTCGTCTACTCGCCGGTCGCGATCGCGCAGGCGTTCTTCGCGACCGCCGCGGGCTTCGCGGCGCTCAGCCTCTACGGCTACACCACCAAGCGTGACTTGTCAGCGTTCGGCACGTTCCTGATCATCGGTCTGGTCGGCCTGATCGTCGCCAGCCTGATCAACATGTTCGTGAACTCTGGCCCGCTCGGCCTGGTCATCTCGCTGGTCGGCGTGCTGCTCTTCGCCGGGCTCACCGCCTATGACACGCAGCGGACGAAGAGCATGTATTTCCAGGTCGCCGGTCACGGTGAACTGGTGTCGAAGGCAGTGGTGCTCGCCGCGCTGACGCTGTATCTCGACTTCATCAACATGTTCCTGTTTATCCTGCGTCTGTTCGGCTCCGGCCGCGACTGATCGCGATCGAGCGACGGAACAAGCGACACGGGCTCGGCGGTTTCGCCGGGCCCGTTTCCGTTCAGCGAAAGACCCTCCGCGCGTGCGCCTCTCGATCGACGCCTTTCTCGATTACGGCTTTCCCGAGCGCGCCGACGTGCTGCTCCAGATCGAGGCGGCGGCGCTGCCCGACCAGCGGCTCGAAGAACAATCGCTTATCATCGAGAGCGACAATCCGATCCGCGCGGTGGCGGGCGAGGAGGGGATCGGCCAGCGCACCTGGGCGACCGCCGAGCACCGCCTGGTCGCGCATTATCGCGCGGTGGTGCGGATCGACCGCGCCACGCCGTCGCTCGCCGCGATGCCGCACACCCCCGCGGCGCTGCTGCCGCCGCAGACGATCCCCTATCTGCTGCCGAGCCGTTACTGCGAGTCGCACCGTTTCGACCATTTCCTGCGCCGCACGTTCGCGGGGCTGCGCGGCGGCGATCTGGCGGTCGCGCTGACCGAGTGGGTGCGCACCAACCTCGACTATGACGGCGCGGGCAGCGACGGGCGTACCGGCGCGCTCGATACCTTCGCCGAGCGGCGCGGTGTCTGCCGTGATTTCGCGCACCTGCTCGTCGCGCTCGCGCGCGCGGGCGAGATCCCGGCGCGCTGCGTCGCGGCCTATGCGCCGGGCGTCGAGCCGCCCGATTTCCATGCGGTGGTCGAATTGTGGCTGGGCGGCGCGTGGCGGCTGGTTGACCCGACCGGCATGGCGCATCCCGACGAGATCGCGCGCGTCTGCGTCGGGCGCGACGCGACCGACATTGCGTTCATGACAATCTTCGGCAGCGCCTGGCTCCAGCAGCAGCGCGTGACGGTGACCCGCCTCTGAGCGCGTGGCGCAGGAACAGGCACGCCCGCTCGTCGTTGATGTGCCGAAACAGTCAATGGAGGTTCAGGTGTCCGATAACCCGATCGACGATCGCGCGCTCGACAGCATGTCGGTGGCCCCCGACGAGGGCACGCAGGCGGGCAATGCCGGCGGCAGCAAGGACGCGCGCCAGGATGCCGGCCAGGACAAGATGATCACCAAGCGGCTGCAGAAGGACCCGTCGAACGAGGACGCCAAGCTCGACGAGGGGCTGGACGAATCGATGGACGCGTCGGACCCAATTTCCTCGACGATCCCCGGCCGCAAGGACGAGCCGCCGGCGTCGTCGGGCTTCGACGCGGCGGAAGAGGCCGAGCGTCAGCGCGACGCCTGATCATCTCCGTACGATGCGAAGAAGAGGGGGCCGGCGCTACGTCGGCCCTTTCTCGTTGGGGCGTGCGACCATAGACACGCTGTTGCCGGCAAGACGCACCTATCGTAACAAAAGATAAGTTGTGCCTCGTCCTGCCGCATTCATGTTGCGCTGCGGCATCGTCCGTGATGAATTTATGACGCGGCGCACCCACCGTTAAGGCTGGCGTTAACCATCCTAGCGCATGATGCTCCGCATGGCATGGTGATCGGGCGGGGTTGGGCGATGAGCGCGAGGATGAAGCCGGCGGAAGGTGCGATGACGCTGGCGGAGATGAAGGAGTTCGCGAGCTTTCCGGCGGCGACGCAGCGCTACATCCGCCGCAGCCTCGATGTCGGGCTCGAGCGGCAGGACGCGATGCTGCGCTGGTCGCGCGACGTGGTCGAGGCGGCATCGATCCGTACGCAGGCGCGCCATTATCGCCGGCTCGCCGACTTGCGCGCAGCCGTGCCCGACGACAGCGGGCTCGACGCGGTGGAGCCGTTCCTCGGTCCGCTCGTCGTCACCTCGGCGTTCGATCTGGGGCAGGGGCGGTTGCTCAGCTTCTCGGCCTATCGCTTCCTCTACGAGCGGCTGATCGGCGCGCGCGTGCGGCCGTGGCTGCCCGCGGCGTTCTGCTCGGCAGCCGCCCTGCCGCACCTCCACCCCGAACTGCGCCGCAAGCTGTTGCAGTCGATCAGCGAGGCGGCGGCGACCGCGTCGGGCTGGTCGTCGCGTCAGCCCGCTTTCTACCCGCACTGGGTCGAGAAGGTCGACGCGGGCGTGCCGCTCCACTGATTGCTCACGCGATCACCAGTCGCGCGTCGATGCCGTATTGCGCGCGCGCGTCGTCGAAGACGGTGACGAGCCGCGGCAGATAGGCGCGCACCGCCTCGCTCGCCGATGCGGTGTCGCGGATCGTCACGACGAGCGGCAGCGCGACGCGGTAATGCCCCGCGACCAGGGCATCGTAGACCGCGTCGAGGTTCGGCCCGTGCCAGTCGGGGGCGCCGAGCGCGGGCAGCAGCGCGGCGTAGATGTCGCGAAACTCCCGCCAGCCGCGCGCGTCGAGCGTGATCGCGTTCACCGGCACGCGCGCCATCCCGCCGCGCCGCGGTTCGCCTGGTCGAGGTGGAAGTGATCGCGGTGCGCGGCGTTATAGTCGGGCGACAGCACCGTCGCGAACAACCGGCACGCGCCGTCGCGCACCTCGCGCAGGAACGCCGCATCCTGCCGCGCTGCCTCGCTGTCCCCACCGGTCCAGTCGCGCACCACCGTCACGCGTCGCCCGTCCGCCATGCGGAACCCCGCGATGTCGACGGCGTCGGCGGTCGAATGATCGCTCCAATTGCCCGCGTCGCGCCCGTAGATGCGTCGGCACGAATAGCTGCCGAAATGGTCGATCGACGCGACGCGTGTCCCGAAATGTCGCTCTGCGGCGGGTTGCACCACGTCCCATTCCCATTTGGCGAGCGCCGCCGCGACCGGGCAGGCGATGCCGAGCCCCGCCGGCGCGTAGGCGATGTCACGCGCGCCGCCGCGCGTGAAGCGGACCGCGTCGTCGTATCCGCAGCGCGCGCCATCGTCGCGCGGCGGCAGCGCGGTGTAACGGACCCCGGCGCGATCGAGCAGCGCGCGGCAGGCGCCGGAATCCGTTGTGAGCGCGGTCAGCTTTCGCCCGGTGAACGCGCCGATCGGTTGCGACAGGTCGAGCGGCGTCCACGGCAGATCCTGCGGCCGCCCGCGCAGCACGCCCCAGGCGATCAGTGCGAGCAGCGCGATCACGCCAACGATCACCAAGGCACGCAGCGCGTGGCGCGCGCGGCGGATCGCGCGCACACCCGCACCCGCGCTCACCCCCGCAGCGCCTGGTCGATCGCCTCCGACGTCACCGGATAGCCGAGGTCCTCGGGTATGCAGAGCCGTTCCTCTCCCTCGCGCTGCTCGGCCCAGGGCGTCACGACGCGCACGGGCGTCGCGCGGGCGTGCGCGACCGCCTCGTCGAAGGATGCAAACTGCGCCAGCCGCTCGAGGTTGCGGCGGGTCGGAAAGATGATCGACAGCCGGCCCGCATCGGCCTGCGCCAGCACCTCGTCGGCGCTCGCCCACGCCAGCCGGACGTTCTCGGTCCGGTCGACGCTCGCGCCCGGCGCGTCGGCGGGCAATCGCGCGAGATAGAAGCGCGTGTCGAAGATCCGCATGTGGCGGTGCGCCGGGCGCCAGCGCGCGAACGGCACCAATTGGTCGAGGTCGAGCGCGACGCCGGCGTCGCGCAGCACCTCGGCGAACGACGCGCCGGCGTGGAGCGCGCGCCGCATCCCGTCTAGTGCCGCCGCCGACGGCATCGGCGAGAGCCCGATCGGCAGCCCCGCCTCCTCGATCGTCTCGCGCACCGCTGCGATCCGCGCGGCGACCTCGCCGTCGTCACCGGGCGCGAGCGTTTGCGCGAGCGTTTCGTCGCCCGGATCGACGCGGCCGCCGGGAAACACCATCGCGCCGGCGGCGAACGCCATCTTCTGCGCGCGTTCGACCATCAGCAGGTCTGGCGCGCCGCTCTCGCGCTCGCGAAAGATCACCAGCGTCGCCGCCGGGATCGCGGGCGGCAGATCGGCATCCTCGACTGCCGCGCGGGTAGGATGATCGCTCATGCGCACACCCGATCATGACTGTCGGGCCCCCGATCAATGCTGCCTGTCGGTGCCGGCGCGTTTGCGACCATCATGCGCTCTCCTCTTGATTACGTTCATCGGGTGATGCCTGCCCGCGCGCAAGTGGGCGACGCCGTTCGACCTGCCGTCAGACCGGCACGCGCGGATATCTTGATGTGGATCAAGCGAGCTTCGGTTGCGACGAGCGCCCGTTACGTGGCCGAAACGGCAGGAACGAAGGATCGGCCCGGGGCTTTTTCCCTCCCGCACGACGCAGACAATCGGCGCGTTGCTGTCCAGCAAGGAGGACCTAATGGGCTACGAACGTTACCCGCGCGGCACCAATCCGCAGGGCGATTATTACAATCGCGAAGAGACGCAGGACTATGGCCGCGACTACGGCTCGGGTCGTCAATACAGCTATTCGAGCGCGCGCGACTATCAGTCGGCGGGCATGATGGGCCGCGACGACGACCGCGACGATCGCGGTGGACGCGACCGCGACGGATCGGGCTCCTACGGGCAGCGTGAGTATGGCAACGCCGGCTACGCGCGCGACTACAACCGCGATCGCGACGACCGCGGCTACAGTCGCTCGGACGACGGCCGGTCGAGCTACGGCTCGAACTACGGCGGGTCGGATTATGGCCGCTCGAACTACGGCCAATCCAACTATGGGCAGTCCAACGATGGCCGCTCTAGCTACGGTCAGTCCGACTACGGGCAGTCGCGCCAATATGGTCAGTCGGGCCAGTACGGCGCGTCGGGCAGCAACGAGTATCACGGCAGCTACGGCTCGGACGGGCGTCGCTTCGTCGACGTCGGCAACCGCAAGCATTGGGACGACGACAACGATCGCAACCGCAGCTACGGCCGCGGCGAGCAGACCCGCTACGGCGGCAACGACCGTGGCGATTCGCAGCGCGGCGGCAATTACGGACGCGCGCCGCAGGGCTACGACTATCAGGACCGCGGTTTCTTCGCGCGCGCGGGCGACGAGGTCCGTTCATGGTTCGGTGACGAGGATGCCGAGCGTCGCCGCGAGATGGACAACCGCTACGACGAGCGCGAGTATAACCAGCGCGACCGTCACGATCGCGACTCCGATTACCACCACTGGCGCTCGGGCCAGATCGCGGCGCTCGACCGCGACTATGACGAATATCGTAGCGAGAACCGCACCAAGTTCCAGAACGAGTTCAGCTCGTGGCGCACCAACCGCCAGACGCAGCGCGACGCGCTCGACAAGGTGAAGGAGCATGCCGAGGTCGTCGGATCGGACGGCAGCCACGTCGGCACCGTCGACAAGGTGCGCGGCGACCGCATCCTGCTGACCAAGAACGACGTCGACGCGGGCGGCCAGCACCACTCGATCCCGTCGAGCTGGATCCAGTCGGTCGAGGACAAGAAGGTGACGCTGTCGAAGACCGCCGACGAGGCGAAGAAGCAGTGGCGCGACGAGGAAAACAAGCAGGCGATGTTCGGTTACGGTGATCGCACCAGCGAGAACACGGCCGGCCAGCGCTCGCAGTCGACCGCGACCGGCTACGGCAGCGGTGAGAGCACGTCGGGTATGTCGACCGGCACCACAGGTGCGAGCAGCTCGGCGACGGGCACGGGCAGCACAGATACCAACCTCAACAGCAGCTTTTCCGGTACCTACCAGAACAAGTAAGCGTTGAACGACAGGTAAGCGAAGGGCCCGGGCGGAAACGTCCGGGCCTTTCTGCGTCTGCGCCGTCCCGCCGGCCCTCAACGAGCCCGCGCATGTTCCGATCACGTGGGCCGCACGCGTCCAGTCGTTAACCCTCGCCGCCTATACCCCCGCCGCATGCGCGTGCTCACGCTCTCCACGCTGTTTCCCGACGCGACCCGGCCCAATTTCGGCATCTTCGTCGAGCGGCAGACGCTTGGGCTCGCCGCGCACCCGGACGTCGACCTGCGCGTCGTCGCCCCGGTCGGCCTGCCGCCGTGGCCGCTCGCGCGACACCCGCACTACCGCGCGCTCGGCCGACTGCCGCTGCGCGAGACATGGCACGGCCTCGACGTGCGACGTCCGCGCTTCACCGCGCTGCCCGGGACTGCCGGGCGTTTCCATGCCGCGGCGCTCGCGCGCGCGCTGCGCCCCGTGCTCGACCGGGTGCGAGACGATTTCGCCTTCGACGTGATCGACGCAAGCTTCTTCTTCCCCGACGGGCCGGCCGCGGTGGCGCTCGGCGCGCGTTACGGCGTGCCCGTCTCGATCAAAGCGCGCGGCGCGGACATCCACCATTGGGGCCGCGCCCGCGCGACCGCATGCCAGGTCGCGGCAGCGGGGCAGCGTGCCGACGGGCTGCTCGCGGTCAGCGCCGCGATGCGCGACGACATGCTCGCGCTCGGGCTGCCCGCCGCGCGCATCCGCGTCCATCATACCGGCGTCGATCTCGATCGCTTCGCCCCCGCCGCGCGCTCTCGTGCGAAGCGTGAGCTCGGCGTCACCGGACCGCTCATCGTCTCGGTCGGCGCGCTGATCCCGCGCAAGGGCCACGACATCGTGATCGCGGCGGTCGCCGACCTTCCGGGCGTGACACTCGCGATCGCGGGGGAGGGGCCGGAGCGAGCGCGGTTGACACAATTGATCGCCGCACGCGGGCTCGCCGATCGTGTCCGCCTGCTCGGCAGCGTCGCGCACGCCGATCTGCCGCGCTGGCTCGCCGCGGCTGACGCGACCGCGCTCGCGTCGTCATCGGAAGGGCTCGCCAATGCCTGGATCGAATCGCTCGCGTGCGGGACGCCGATCGTTATCGCGCACGCGGGCGGCGCGCGCGAGGTGGTGACCGATCCTGCCGCGGGTCGCGTCGTCGCGCGCACGCCGACCGCCTTCGCCGCGGCGCTTCAATCATTGCTCGCCGATCCACCCGCGCGCGGCGACACGCGCCGCCATGCCGAGCGGTTCACCTGGGCGGCGAATACCGCCGCCTTGTACGATCACCTGTCTGGCTTGATCGCGCGGCGCTGACGTGGCGCGCAGTCGATCGCGCCGGAGCTATGCGTCGATCGGGTAGAGCGCCGCCACCACCTGACGGTCCTCGGCGCGCAGTACGCCCCAGGCGCGCGCGGCGGCGCGGCTGTCCATCGCCTCGATCCCGATCCCGCGCGCCTCCAGCGCCGCAATCAGCGCGCGCGGCGGCCGCGCGAGGTTCGCGCCCGTCCCCAGCAGCACGAACTCCGGACTATCGGTCAGGATCGCCGCCAGCGCCGCCTCGTCCAGCTCGGCGAGCGGCGGGGGTGACCAGCCGTCAGCGCGCGTCGGCGTCAGCGTGAGCGCGGTGTAGACGTTCTCGTCGACGCGAAACCCGCTCGGCCCCATTGCGCGGATCAGCGGACCCGCGGCGCCCGCACGGTCCATCCGCATCGATCCGCCGCCCCGCGTTACCATCCGCGCGTCACCATCATCGTCAGTTCCGCGGTCCGACGCGCTCGGCATTCTCGATGCCGCCGCGTCCCGGCCGCGCCGCGCCGCCCTCGGGCTCGGCGCGCAGGCCGAGCGAGATCAGCAGCGACGACGACACGTAGATCGACGAATAGGTGCCGACGAAGATGCCCAGGATCATCGCCGCGGTGAACCCGCGCAGCACGTGCCCGCCGAGGAACAGCAGGGCGCCGAGCGCGAGCAGGATCGTCACCGAGGTCATGACGGTACGCGGCAGCGTCTCGTTGACCGACAGGTTGATGATCTCGCGCATCTCCATCTTGCGGTACCGCCGCATGTTCTCGCGGATGCGGTCGTCGATCACGATCTTGTCGTTGATCGAGTAACCGATGATCGTCAGCACCGCGGCGACGATGTTCAGGTCGAACTCGAACTGCGTCAGCGCGAAGAAGCCGAGCGTCATCAGCAGGTCGTGGACGATCGCGACGATCGTCGATACGCCGAACTGCCATTCGAAGCGGAAGATAGCGAACAGGCCGATGCCGAGGATCGCGAGCACGATCGCGATCGCGCCGTTGCGCACCAGCTCGCCCGATACCTTGCCCGACACGGTCGAGTAACGCAGGAACGTCGCACCGGGGAATTTGGCGGCGAGCGCTGCCTCGACCTTCTTCACCGCAGCATTGGTCGCGCCCTCATCGCCGCCCGACTGAACGGGCAGCCGGATCGACAGCGTGGTGCCGTCGCCGATCGGCTGGATGTTGGCGTCGCCGACGTTCTGCTGCTCGATCACGGTGCGGACCTGGTCGATCGGCGGCTGCGCGGCGAACCGCTCCTCGATCATCAGGCCGCCTTCGAAATCGACGCCGAAGTTCAGGCCCTTGTACACGGTCAACCCGACCGCGATCACGCTGAGCAGCAAGGTCAGCCCGAACGCGATGCCGCGCAGCCGCACGAAATCGATGTTGGTGTTGTCGGGGACGAGCTTGAGGAGTTTCATGAGTGCGCCCGGCTCAGATGTTGATCGTCTTGGGCTTGGTGCGGCGCACCCAACCGGCGACAAGCATGCGGGTAAAGGTGACGGCGGTGAAGACGCTGGTCGCGATGCCGATCAGCAGCACCACCGCGAACCCCTTCACCGGGCCCGAGCCCAGCAGGAACATGATGATGCCCGAGATCGCGTGCGTCACGTTCGCCTCGAAGATCGTCCGGCTCGCTTCCTTGTAGCCGAGCTCGATCGACTGCACGACGCTGCGCCCGCGATGGAATTCCTCGCGGATACGCTCGTTGATCAGCACGTTCGCGTCGACCGCGGTGCCGATCGTCAGCACAAAGCCCGCGATGCCCGGCAGCGTCAGCGTACCCCCGATCAGCGCCAGCACGCCCAGGATGACGAACACGTTGATGACGACCGCGAGGTTCGCGTACGCGCCGAAGCGGCCGTAGGTCACCAGCATGAACGCGACCACCAGCGCGACCGCGACCGCGGAGGCGATGATGCCCGCGCGGATCGAATCCTTGCCCAGATCGGGGCCGACGGTCGATTCCTCGACCACCTTCAGCGCCACTGGCAGCTTGCCCGAGCGAAGCGCGATCGCGAGCGCGTTGGCGCTTTCCGTGGTGAACCCGCCGTTGATCGCGGCGCGCCCGCCCAGGATCGGCTCGTTGATGTTGGGCGCGGAGATCACCGAATTGTCGAGGATGATCGCGAACGGCTTGTTGACGTTTTCCTGCGTCACGCGCGCGAAGCGGCGCCCGCCCTGCGCGTCGAAGGTGATCGACACCTGCGGCGCGTTGGTCTGCGGTTCGAACTCCTGCCGCGCGTCCGACAGCATGTCGCCGGTGATGATCGCGGAACGCTTCACCGCGATGAAGCCGAACTGGCTGCCGGGATACGGCAGCACTTGGCTGCCCGCGGGTGCCTGCCCCTTGGCGAGCTGCGCGGGATCGGCGTTCTGGTCGACCAGCTTGAACTCGAGCTTGGCGGTCTTGCCCAGCAGATCCTTCAACGCCTGCGGGTTGCCCAGGCCCGGGACCTGCACGACGATGCGGTTCGACCCCTGCCGGATGATCGTCGGCTCGCGCGTGCCCAGTTCGTCGATGCGGCGGCGCACGACCTCGGTCGCGTCCTGCATCGCGCGGTCAACCGCCTGCGCGAGACCCGCCTGCGTCGGCGTCAGCACGAAGCGGCTGGTGTCGACGACCTGGATGTCCCATTCGCGCTGCCCGGTCATGCCCGCGCCGCCGCCGGTGATCGCGAGCAACCGTTCGCGCGCGGCATCGACTTGGCTCGGATCGCGCAGCAGGAACGACAATTGCCCGCCGCGGCTGGAGATGTCGCCGATCTCGATCCGCGGGTTCTGGCGCCGCATCTCGGTCTGGACCTGCTCGCGCATCGCCTCGACCCGCGTCGCCGCGACGTCGTTGGTGTCGGCCTCGAGCAGCAGGTAGCTGCCGCCCGCCAGATCGAGCCCCAGGTTGATCGTCGGTATCTTGACCGGCAGTCGCGCGTTCAACCCCGGCACCACGCTCGGGATCGCGAGCGCGACCAGCACGGCCAGGAACGCCCAGATCGAAACGACCTTCCAGCGCGGGAAATCAAGCATCGTGGCGATCCGGCTCAGTCGTTGGCGGGCTTGGAGCCGAGCGGCGTGATCTCCGCCAGCGTCGCCTTCACCACGCGGACGCGGGTGTTGGGTGCGATCTCGACCTCGACGAAGGCGTCCTCGACGCGCGTGATCTTGCCGACCAGCCCGCCCGCGGTGACAACCGAATCGCCCTTCTTCGCCGCCGCGACCGCGTCCTGCAGCTTGCGCACGCGCGCCTGCTGCGGGCGGATCATCAGGAAATAGAAGACGATGAAGATGAGGAACAGCGGCGCGAGGCCGAGAAAGCCGCCGAGTGCGCCGTTCGCGGATGCGGCGCCGCCGGCTGCCTGCGCATAAGCTGGGGAGATGAGCATCGTTTCCATGCAAAACCGGGGGTGCGCGTGAGGGATGCCCACGCGCAGGAAGTCTCGGCCGCTACCATCAGGCGGGGGTTGGCGCAACCGGCGCGCACCGATATGCCCTTGGGCGATGCGCGGCGGACACGCGCGGGAGCGAGAGGACAAGCCGATGACGATCCTGGTGATGGGCACGATCAAGCTGGGCGAGGGCGAAGGCGCGAAGGCGGCAAAGATGCTCGCCGATCACGTCGCGACCGTGCTGACCGAGGAGGGATGCGAGGAATACAGCTTCGCCTTCGACGCGGCCGACCCCGATCTCGTCCGCGTCGCCGAACGCTGGTCGTCGCCCGAGGCGCTCGCCGCGCACGGGCAGGCCGACCACCAGAAAGCCTTCGGTCGCGCGCTGCGCGCACACGCACCTGCGTCGATGAAGATCGATGCCTGGGACGGCCAGCATTCGCGCAACCTGATCGGGGGCTGACTGCAGGGGGCGTGCGGCGGGCGTGAGCAGCGGTGCGTGCTGCTGCCATCGTCCGTTCGGGCACCCGCCACACATTCGCTTGCATCCGCGCGCCGCGGCGCGTAATGGCCGCCGCTCGGTCGGGGCGTAGCGCAGCCTGGTAGCGCATCACACTGGGGGTGTGGGGGTCGCAGGTTCGAATCCTGTCGCCCCGACCAATTCAATCATTGTCGGTCACGGAACGGCGCTCGGGCGATTTGCCGTCGCGCGCTGTCCTACACGCGTGTGTTCACGCAATGTTCTTCCCTTCATCACGGGGAAGCATTCACATGATCGACCAATTGATCGACGCCGTCATCGACCGCGAAGGCGGCTATTCGCATCATCCCGCCGACCGCGGCGGCGCGACCCGCTTCGGTATCACCGAGGCGGTTGCGCGGGCGAACGGTTTCGCCGGCGAGATGCGACATTTCTCGCGCGCCGCGGCGGTCGCAATCTATCGCCGCGTCTATTGGGTACGCCCGCAGTTCGACCGTGTCGCGACGCGCGCGCCCGCGCTCGCCGCTGAATTGTTCGACACCGGGGTCAACATGGGGCCAGCGGTCGCGACGAGCTTTCTCCAGCGCGCGCTGAACGCGCTCAACCGCGGCGCGAGCGATTACCCGGACGTGACGCTCGACGGTCGCATCGGCGAGCAGACGCTCGCCGCGCTCGACCGGTATCTCGCCACGCGCCGCGCGAGCGGGGAGGTGGTGCTCGTCAAGGCGGTCGAGGCGTTGCAGGGCGAACGCTACCTGGCGCTGGCCGAACAACGTCCCGCGAATGAGGCGTTCCTCTACGGCTGGCTCGCCAACCGGCTCGGCTGACCGCAGCGGGGCCTGGAACGTGCCATTGCCCGCGGTGTCGTCACCGTCGCGCGCCCTCCCGCACCCCCACGCGCACGCGCACGCACGCATAGGGGTGCGACTTTTGTGACCTTCCGGCCGCCCGCCGGCCGCGTCATCGACCCATTCAGGAGCCTCATCATGGCCATTCCCGCCACCGACGTCGTCGCCCCCATCGCGGGCGTGCTCGACCGGATCATCCCCGACCAGCAGGCGCGCGACGCCGCCAAGCTCGAACTGCTTCGGCTTGATCGCCATGAACTGACCAATCTGTACGCGGCGATGACCGGCGCACGTACGCCCACCCCCGCAGCCGATCGCTGGTCGACCCGCGCGCGGCCGTCGTTCCTCTACGTCATGTACGCGTTACTGCTTTGGAGCGTGCCGCTGGGGTTGATCGCCGCGGTCCGCCCCTCAGCGGCGCAGGCGATCGCACGCGGGATGACCGCATATCTGAACGCGCTGCCCGAACCGCTCTACGCGCTCTTCGCGACGGGCTACCTCGGCTACACCGTCGCGCGCGAGTGGGGGAAGCGCCCGCGCTGACGCGTCACGCGCCCGCGGCACCCCCGCTCGCCGCGCCGTCCCCCGCACCATCGTCGTCGGAATAGGCGCGTTCGAGGTAGAGTTCGGCCATCTGATAATGCGCGCGACACGCCGCGGGATTCTCCGTCGCGCTGGCGGCCTCGATCTCGGCCTCCGCGCGGCGGTTGTAATATTCGCGATCGTCGTCGTCGTCGGTACGCACGCACCATCTCCTTGGAGGGAAAGATCGCATGCGCGTGTTTCCCTTGTTTTGCTACAACATAGGAAATGGTGCGCCGGTTTTCTGCATCATCGCACGCACTAGTTTCGTGCCCGTCGGCGGGGGGCGGCGCGGGGCGGCGGGGTTGGCACAATCCCGCGCCGCTACCTACATGGCGCGCCATGAGCGGGAACGATCCACATTCCATGCCGGTCTGGCACGGCACCACCATTCTCTCGGTCCGGCGCGGCGGCAAGGTCGTCGTCGCGGGCGACGGCCAGGTCTCGATGGGACAGACCGTGATGAAGCCCAATGCGCGCAAGGTCCGCACATTGGGTAAGGAAGGAAAGGTCATCGGCGGCTTCGCCGGCGCGACCGCCGACGCCTTCACGCTGTTCGAGCGGCTGGAGGCGAAGCTGGAGCGCCACAACGGCCAGTTGATGCGCGCCGCGGTCGAGCTCGCCAAGGACTGGCGCACCGACAAGTATCTGCGCAATCTGGAGGCGATGATGATCGTCGCCGACCGCGACGTGACGCTGATCCTGACCGGCAACGGCGACGTGCTGGAGCCGGAGGCCGGGATCGCCGCAATCGGATCGGGCGGCAATTTCGCGCTCGCCGCCGCGCGTGCGCTGGTCGACTATGAACAGGATGCCGAGACGATCGCGCGCCGCGCGATGAAGATCGCCGCCGACGTCTGCGTCTACACCAACGACCGCCTCGTCGTCGAAACCCTCGACTCGGTCAATTGAGTTTTCCCATGCAAGACAATCTGACGCCCAAGGCGATCGTCGCCGCGCTCGACGCGCACATCATCGGACAGCGCGACGCGAAACGCGCGGTCGCGGTCGCGCTGCGCAACCGCTGGCGCCGCCAGCGGCTCGGCGCCGATCTGCGCGACGAGGTGACGCCCAAGAACATCCTGATGATCGGGCCTACGGGGTGCGGCAAGACTGAGATCAGCCGCCGTCTGGCGAAGCTCGCCGACGCGCCCTTCGTGAAGGTCGAGGCGACCAAGTTCACCGAGGTCGGCTACGTCGGCCGCGACGTCGAGCAGATCGCGCGCGATCTCGTCGAGGAAGCGGTGCGACTGGAAAAGGAACGCCGGCGTCTCGCGGTCAAGGACAAGGCCGAGGAGGCGGCGATGAACCGCCTGCTTGACGCACTCGTCGGCAAGGATTCGAGCCAGGCGACGCGCGAGAGCTTCCGCCAGCGTTTCCGCGACGGTCACCTCGACCAGACCGAGATCGAGCTCGAACTCAGCCAGACTCCGCAGATGCCGTTCGACATTCCCGGTGGCGGCTCGGTCGGGATGATCAATCTCGGCGAGATGATGGGCAAGGCGTTCGGCAACAACGCGCCCAAGCAGCGCCGCAAGCTGCTCGTCCCCGCCGCGTGGGAGAAGCTGGTCGAGGAGGAAGCCGACAAGCGGCTCGACCAGGACGAGGTCAGCCGCGTCGCGCTCGCCGACGCGGAAGCGAACGGCATCGTCTTCCTCGACGAGATCGACAAGATCGCGGTGTCTGACGTGCGCGGTGGCTCGGTCAGCCGCGAGGGCGTCCAGCGTGACCTGCTGCCGTTGATCGAGGGGACGACCGTCTCGACCAAATACGGGCCGATGAAGACCGATCACATCCTCTTCATCGCGAGCGGAGCCTTCCACGTTGCGAAGCCGAGCGACCTCTTGCCCGAACTCCAGGGCCGCCTGCCGATCCGCGTCGAATTGAAGGGGCTGAGCGAGGACGATTTCGTCGCGATCCTGTCCGACACCAAGGCGTCGCTGCCCGCGCAATACAAGGCGCTGATCGCCACCGAAGGGGTCGAGGTCAGCTTCACCGACGACGGCATCCGCGCGGTCGCGCGCATCGCGGCGGAAGTGAACGGCGAGATCGAGAACATCGGCGCGCGCCGGTTGCAGACGGTGATGGAAAAGCTGCTCGAGGAAGTCAGCTTCGACGCCGAGGATCGCCGCGGCGAGAGCCTCGTCGTCGACGCGGCTTACGTCGAGCAGCAGCTCGCCAGCGTGGCGCGCAACGCCGACCTCAGCCGCTTTGTCTTGTAAGGCTGCTCGCCGGGCTGGCCTATCGTCAGCCCGGCAGGCCGATGATTGCGATCTGCCGCCCGTAATCGGGCTCGCCGCGGTGCGTCGCGCGGCGATAGCTGAAGAAACGCTGTTCGTCGGTGTAGGTGTCGAGCCCCAGCGCCTCGATCCGCCGTACTCCCGCGGCGGCCAGACGGTGCGCGACATAACCTTCGAGATCGAATTGCGCGTGGTCCGCCCGGCCGTCGGCGAAGAAGCGCTCGTTCGCCGCGTCCGCTTCCTCGAAACGACGCCGGAAGCCCGCGTCGACCTCGTAGCTGCTGCGCGCAATGCACGGTCCGATCGCGGCGACGATCCGCGCCCGCTCCGCGCCGAGCGCTTCCATCGCATCGATCGTCGAATCGGTCACGCCGCCCAACGCCCCCTTCCACCCGGCATGTGCCGCGCCGACCACCCCGGCCGCCGTGTCCGCCAGCAGCACCGGCGCGCAATCCGCGGTGACGATACCAAGCGCGAGCGCGGGGTTGTCGCTGACCAGCGCGTCGGCGTGCGGTCGAACACCGTTCGAAAATGACGCGCGCACCGTGACGCAATCGGCGGAATGGATCTGGTACGGCGTCAGCAGCGTCGCGCCCGGCCTGACTGCTTCCAGCGCCCAGGCGCGGTTGGCGGCGACCACGCCGCCGTCGTCGCTCGACCCTGCCCCCACGTTCAGCCCGGCAAAGACGCCCTCCGACGCGCCGCCGCGCCGCCCGAGAAAGCCGTGCGGCACGCCAGCGAGCACGCCCGCACGGATCACCTCGACGTCACTCACAACGCCAGCCGCATGATCAGGTCGCGATCGATCTGCGTCCCCGTCTGGAACGCGTAGTCACCGACGTGGACGAAGCCGTGCTTCTCGTAAAAGCGCCGAGCGCGGGCATTCTCCTCCCACACCGTCAACAGCAGGTTCGACGCGCCGCGCGACTGCGCGATCCGGCGCGACCAGTCGAGCAACGCCTGTGCGACGCCGTGGCCGTGGAAGTCCGCGTCGACGTAGAGCTGGCGCAACTGATGTGCGCCGCGCGCATCCACCTCGTCGGTGAAGATCGGCGCGCTCATCTTGGCATAACCGATCACGCGGCCATCGCTCATCGCCACGCGGTAGTCGAACGCGGGGTCGGGCAGGTCGCGGATCAGCGCGCCGTCCTCACCGAACGCCTCGGCCAGATAACGCTCGATGTCCGCCGGTGGCGCGGAATGGCCGAACGTGGTGAGCCAGACGCGTCGCGCCATCGCGTCGATCGCGGGGCCATCGTCGGGCAGGGCGTCGCGGTAGACGATCATCGGAAACCCGCCGGCTCGGGCCAGTCGCGGTGCGTCACCGCCATCACGCGGAACGACTCACCCATCTCCTCGACCAGCCGGCGGCGATCCTCCGCCACGCGCGGCCCGAGCGCCGCGGCGCGTGCGTCGATGCCGAGCGCGGACAGGAATGCGCCTTGCCCGACCGGGCCCGAGCGGGCGCAGCCGGATGCCTCCGCCGCGAGCCCCAGCGTCGCGAAATCAACGTGCGCGGTCAGGTCCTGCTCGCCCGGCGCCTCGAACGGATGGGCGTAGGCGTGGCCGCGCACCGCCTGCAACGTGTCGCCGACCGCTGGCCCTTCGTAGCCGTAATCGATCACCAGCATCGCGCCGCCCCGCGCCTCGATCAGCGCCGCGAGCCCCGCCATGATCGCGACGCTGGCGGGCGAGGTCTCGACCACCGATCCGGGTGCGGCACCGTCGAGCGCGTCGGGCATGATCCCCGGCGGCATCGCGGCTCCCGCGATCGGCAGGAACAACGTGTCCTGACAAGCGACCAGCCGCTCGCGCCAGCCATCGGGGCCGCGCACCAGCTGCCGGATCGGCAGCGCGTCGAAGAATTCGTTCGCGACGACGATGAGTGCGCGATCGACCGGCAGCGTGGACACGTCATCGTGCCACGTCGCGTCGGGCACGGCGCGCGCCTGGATGTCGCGCAACGCCGGGCTGTTCTCGACGAAATGAACGGGCGGCGTCAGCCCCGCCGCGCGCATCGCTCGCAGCGCATCGGCGGTCAGCGTACCGCGTCCGGGTCCGAGCTCGACCCAGGCGACCTCGGGGCGTCCGGCGCGATCCCACAGGTCGGCCGCCCACAGCCCGATCAATTCACCGAACATCTGGCTGATCTCGGGCGCGGTGGTGAAATCGCCCGCGGCGCCGAGCGGATCGCGTGTCGCGTAATAATGCGCGTTGGTGGCCGCCATGAACTGGCTGACCGGGATCGGCCCGCCCAGCGTGATCGCGCGCGCCAACCGCTCGGCGAGAAGCGGTTCGCCCGTTGGCGCGCCCGGCGGCGGGACGAGGGGATGATTGCTCAGGCGACGCTCTCCAATCCACCGGTCGGCTCGATCCGCTGCCGCCGGCCGGGCGCGGTCGCGATCAGGAACGCGCCGCCCAGGATCATCGGGATGCAGAGGACCTGACCCATGTGGATCGTGTTGGCGAAGAATGTGCCCGCGAATTGCGCGTCGGGTTCGCGGAAGAACTCGACGATGAAGCGCGCCACGCCGTAGCCGAGCAGGAACAGCCCGACGAGCTTGCCCGGCTGGTAGCGCGCCTTGGTGCGCCAGAATGCGTAGGCGAGCAACAGAAACAGGCAGATGCCCTCCAGCCCGGCCTCGTACAATTGGCTCGGGTGGCGGGCGGGTTCGAGGAAGCCGGTCGGCACCGTACGTTCGAACACGATCGCCCACGGCACGTCGGCGGGCTTGCCCCACAATTCGCCGTTCACGAAGTTCGCCAGCCGGCCGAAGAACAGACCGAACGGTACCACGCAGGCGACGTAATCGTGGATGCGCAGCCAGTTGAGCCCGTGCTTGCGCGCGAACCAGATGATGCCGAGCGAGGTGCCGATCACACCGCCGTGGAACGACATGCCGCCGTCCCACAACCTCAGGATACGCAGCGGCGACGACAGCATCTCGGGCGCGTAGAACAGGACGTAACCGATCCGTCCGCCGAGGATGATGCCGAGCGTCGCGTAGAAGACGAGGTCGTCGGCATGGCGCCGCGCCATCGGTGCGCCGGGCTGCGCCAAGAGCTTGAGCAGATACCACCAGCCGACGACGATGCCCGCGATATAGGCGAGGCTGTACCAGCGCAGCGTGAAGAAGCCGAGCGTGAACACGTCGGGGTGCAGGCCCAGATCGGCGAAGCGGATATGGCCGGTGCCCGAGTAGGCGGCGTCGGCGAGCATGGACAGGATCAAGGCTTTCCCCTCAGCATTCCCGCCTCCATAAGGAGCCGCAAGCACAAGACCAAGCCCAAGGCCTGGATCAAAGCGGAGAGAAAAATGCGGACCGAGCTCGACCAGCGGATGGATGCGGTGATGGGTGCGATGACCGGCGAGGGCGGGCAGCTGCCGCTCGGGCAGGTCGAGCGCTTCGGCCGATCGCTGCCGTTCATCGCCGCCGCGCCGCCGACGCTCACCGCCTATTTCGCGCATTTCTGCACCCAGCATGCCGACGCCGAATTCTTGATCGCGGGCGACGAACGGCTGACCTTCGGGCAGGTCCATGCCGCCGCGCGGCAGGTCGCCGACGCGCTGGTCGGGCATTACGGCGTCGCGAAGGGCGACCGTATCGGTATCGCCGCGCGCAATTCGCCGTCGTGGATCGTGCTCTACATGGGCATCCTGATGGCGGGCGGCACCGCGACGCTGCTCAACGGCTGGTGGCAGGCGGAGGAGTTCGAGGCCGCGATCAACGACGTCGGCGTCAGCCTGATCTTCGCCGACCTGCCGCGGGCGAAGAGGCTCGCCGCGATCGACGGCGTCGCGGCGCGGGTCGAGACGTTTGATGACCTGCGCCCCCTGGGCGAGGCGATCGGTGACATCGTCGCGCACGCGACCGGCGCGACCTTGCCGACGCTCACCGGCGATGATCGCGCGACGATCCTGTTCACGTCGGGGTCGACGGGCAAGTCGAAGGGCGCGTTGTCGACCCATTTCCAGGTGACGCAGGGCATTTTCAATTATCTTGCCTCCGCGCTGATGATGCTGGGGCTGGCGACGCAGGACGGCACCGCCAGCACGTTGCAACCCGCGACCTTGCTCAACGTGCCGCTGTTTCACGTTACCGCCGAAGTGCCGGTGTTCCTGCAAAGCATGGCGATCGGGCGCAAGCTGGTGCTGATGCCCAAATGGGACGCCGAGGAAGCGATGCGGCTGATCGCGCAGGAGAAAGTGACCTATTTCGTCGGCGTGCCATTGATGAGCTTCGAGATGCTGACGCATCCCAACCGCGGCAAATACGACCTGTCGACGCTCGCCGATATCGCCGCGGGCGGGGCACCGCGCCCGGTGGAGCATGTCCGCCGCATCGATGCCGAGATGGAGGGCGCGCCGTTGATCGGTTACGGGCTGACGGAGACCAACGGCGTCGGCACCGGCAACTGGCGCGGCAATTATCTCGCCAAGCCCAATTCCGCCGGTCGCGCCTCGATGCCGCTGGTCGACCTCGCGATCCTCGACGATGCGGGAGCGCCGGTCGCGCAGGGGCAGCGCGGCGAGGTGTGCATCCGCTCGGTCGCGTGTTTCGAGGAATATTGGGGCAATCCACAGGCAACCGCCGACGCCTTCACCGCCGACGGTTATTTTCGCACCGGCGACATCGGCTACCTCGACGAGGACGGTTATCTGTTCATCGTCGACCGCAAGAAGGACATCATCATCCGTGGCGGCGAGAACATCAGTTGCCAGGAGGTCGAGGCGGCGCTCTACGAGCACGCGGAGGTGGCCGAGGCCGCCGTCTTCGGCCTCGCCGATGAACGCTACGGCGAGGTGCCGGGCGCGGTGGTCCATCTGGCGCATCCGGGCGTGGTTGAATCGGAGGATCTGGTCGCGTTCCTGACGCAGCATATCGCCGCATTCAAGGTGCCGCAGAAGATCTGGATCGCGGACGATCCGCTGCCGCGGTTGGGCACCGAGAAGATCGACAAGGTATCGCTGCGGGCGAAATATCGCGCGCTCGCGCTGACGGAGAGCGTCTAGCATCGCGCGCCGCACATCAGCTTGCCCCACCGCGTCCGGTGGGTAAGGAGCGCGCCATGCCAACGCTGTCGCGCCGCAATCTCCTCGTCGCCGGTGGTGCCGGTGTCGGACTGTTGGTCGCGTGGAGCGCGTGGCCACGGCGATACGCGCCCAATCTGCCGGTCGCGACGGACGAGACGCTGTTCGGCGGGTATCTGAAGATCGCGCGCGACGGCCGCGTGATCGTCGCAGTGCCGCAGGTCGAGCACGGGCAGGGGGTGTTCACCACGCTGCCGCAGATCGTCGCCGACGAATTGGGCGCGGACTGGCGTACCGTCGCGGTCGAGCCCGCGCCAATCAATCCGCTCTACGCCAACCCGCTCGCCGCCGAGGCGCTGTTCGCCGGCGGGTTCGAGCATGTCCCGCCAGGGTTACGCGACGAACATTGGACGCGCGACGCGGTCATGCTGACCGGCGGGTCGACCTCGCTGCGGCGGTTCGAGCAGGTCCTGCGCGAGGCGGGCGCGGCGGCGCGCGTGCTGCTGTGCAAGGCCGCGGCGGCACGCTGGGACGCCGACTGGCAGGCGTGCGACACCGCCGACGGTTTCGTCGTGCTCGAAGGACGCAAGCTGCGCTTCGGCGAGCTGGCGGAGGCGGCGGCCACGTACAGCGTTCCCGACGAACTGCCGCTGCGCTTCGGCGACGACGGGCGATTGAGCGGGCAATCTCTGCCGCGGCTCGATGCGCCGGCGAAGGTCGACGGATCTGCCAATTACGCGGGTGACGTGCGGTTGCCCGACATGGTGTTCGCCAGCCTCCGCCAGGGGCCGATCGGCGACACGCGACTGCGCTCCTTCAATCGCGCCGCGGCGGAAGCGGTGCAGGGTGTGGCGGGCATCGTCGCGCGCGACACGTGGGTGGCGGTGGCGGCGAACAATTGGTGGGCGGCCAACCGCGCGCTCGACGCGCTCGCGCCGCGGTTCGAGACGCGAGGCCCGGTGATCGACGACGCGTCGATCGATCGCGCGCTCGATGCGGCGCTGGCGGATGATGGCCACCGCGTCGCCGCGGCGGGGGACATATCCGCGGTCCTCAGCGGTGCGCAGCTCCATACCGCGGATTATCACGCCGGCCTCGCGCTGCATCCCGCGCTGGAGACGCCGGGCGCGACCGCACACTGGCGCGACGGCACGCTCGAACTATGGATCGCGACCCAGGCGCCGACCAGTGCGCGCGATGCGGCCGCCGCCGCGCTCGGCATCGCGGCGGCCAAGGTGACGGTGCACGCGATGCTGGTCGGCGGATCGTTCGGTCAGGCGCTCGAAACCGAGGTCGCGCAGCAGGCGGCGATCCTCGCACGCGAACTGAAACGGCCGGTCCAGCTCACCTGGTCGCGCGGCGAGAGCGCGCTGCGCGACCGGTTTCGCGCGCCGGCGCGCGCGCGGATGAGCGCGCGGATCGGGGCGGGCGGCGCGATCCTGGGATGGCAGGCGAAGATCGCGGCACCCGCGACCGGGGCCGAACTAGCCGCGCGATTGCTGCCGAACGATCCGCTTCGTCGTGCCGCGGCGGTGCTTCGCGGGGGCGTGGACGGATATGCGATGTCGGGCGCGGTGCCGCCCTACGCGATCCCGGCGATCGCGATCGACCATCATCCTGCCGCGATCGGCGTGCCCGTCGGGCATCTGCGTGGGCTGGCCGACGGATATAATGCGTTCTTCACCGAATGCTTTATCGACGAACTCGCGCAAGCGAGCGGCAACGAGCCGATGAGCTACCGGATCGGCATGCTGGGCGGCAATGCCCGGCTCGCGCGCTGTCTGACCACCGCGTCGGCGCTCGGCGGGTGGCAGGGCGGGGTTGTGGGAAGCGGACAGGGGATCGCCTGCCACGCGGTCGCGGGCAGCTTCATCGCGGTGATGGCGGAGGCGCGGATCGACGACGCCGGGCGCGTCCGTGTCGAGCGGCTGGTGGCGGCGGTCGATTGCGGGCGCACGGTCAATCCCGACGTGGTGCGCCAGCAGATCGAGGGCGGTCTGATCCTGGGGGTCGCGCTCGCGACCGGTTGCTCGACTGGCATCGGGCGCAATCTCGCCGACACGCGGATGTTCGGCGATTTCGGGCTGCCGACGCTCGCCACCGCGCCCGAGGTCACGGTCGAGTTGATCCAGAGCACGGCCGATCCGGGTGGCGTGTCCGACCTGGGGATACCGGCGGTGGCGCCGGCCGTTGCCAATGCACTGCGTACCGCGTCCGGTTCGCGGTACCGATCGCTTCCCCTGCAACCCCGCGTCTGAGACCCCGCTCATGATCCCTGCCGGCCATCCCTCGATCCCGCGCCCACGCGTCGGCGTGCTGCTTATCAACCTGGGGACGCCCGACGCCGCCGAGCCGAAGGCGGTGAAACGCTATCTCGCCGAATTTCTGTCCGATCGCCGCGTCGTAGAGCTGCCGCAGATCGCGTGGCAGCCGATCCTGCGCGGCATCATCTTGACGACGCGACCGAAGAAATCGGCGCACGCCTACAGCCAGGTGTGGCGCGAGGACGGCTCGCCGCTGGCCGCGATCACGCGTGCGCAGGCGCTCGCGCTCGAGGGCGCGTTCGGCGACGGCGTGATGGTCGACTGGGCGATGCGTTACGGTCGGCCGGCAATCGCCGATCGGTTGCAGGCGATGAAGGACGCGGGGTGTGAGCGTATCCTGCTTAGCCCGCTCTATCCGCAATATTGCGCCGCGACGACCGCGACCGCCAACGACAAGGCATTCGCGAAGCTCGCGACGATGCGCTGGCAGCCGGCAATCCGCACGCTGCCGCCTTATTACGACGACCCCGATTATATCGACGCGCTTGCGCAAAGTGTGCGCGAGGGGCTCGCCGCGCTCGATTTCACCCCCGACGCGGTGATGGCGAGCTTTCACGGGATGCCGCAGCGCACGTTGGAACGGGGCGACCCTTATCACTGCCACTGCCAGAAGACCGGGCGGCTGCTGGGCGAGGCGCTGGGCATGAAGCTCACCATCACGTTCCAATCCCGCTTCGGCCGCGCGAAATGGCTCGAACCCGCGACCGATACCGTGCTTGCCGCAATGCCGGGCAACGGCGTGAAAAAGGTCGCGATCGTCGCGCCCGGCTTCTCGGCCGACTGCGTCGAGACGCTGGAGGAACTGTCGATCCGCGGGCGCGAAACGTTCGAGGAGGCGGGCGGTACGCACTTCGCCTACCTGCCGTGCCTCAACGACAGCGTGCGCGGCATCGAAATGTTACGCGCGGTGATCGCGCGCGAGCTTGAAGGCTGGGCGCCGCGTCCGTAGCCTGCGCGGCGGACAAGGAGAGGACGTCTGATGGCACGCGTAGCAATCGTGACAGGGGGAACACGCGGCATCGGCGAGGCGATCAGCGTCGCGCTCCGCGACATGGGGCTGACGGTCGCGGCCAATTACGCCGGCAACGACGAGCGCGCGCGCGATTTCACCGAGCGTACCGGGATCGCCGCGTTCAGATGGGACGTGGCGGAGTACGACGCATGCCAGTCCGGGGTGGCGCGCGTCACGGACGAGATCGGCCCCGTCGACGTGCTGGTCAACAATGCCGGCATCACGCGCGACGGCACGATCATGAAGCTCAGCTACGAAATGTGGCGCGAGGTGATCGATACCAACCTCGGCGGCTGCTTCAACATGGCGAAAGCGGTGTTCCCGGGCATGCGCGACCGCAAATGGGGGCGGATCGTCAATATCGGCTCGATCAACGGCCAGGCCGGGCAATATGGCCAGGTCAACTACGCTGCGGCGAAAAGCGGTATCCACGGTTTCACGAAGGCATTGTCGCAGGAAGGCGCGCGCGCCGGCATCACGGTGAACGCGATCGCTCCCGGCTACATCGATACCGACATGGTGGCCGCGGTGCCGGGCGAGGTGTTGGAGAAGATCGTTGCCAAGATCCCGGTCGGACGCCTCGGTCAGGCACAGGAAATCGCGCGGGGCGTCGCATTCCTATGTTCGGACGATGCGGGGTTCGTGACGGGATCGACGCTGAGCATCAACGGCGGGCAGCACATGTACTGACGGGCCGCGCGCCGCACCTCGCGGTGCGGTGCGCCCGCGGCGCGCAGCCCGGCACGGCCGGCGGGTCGCATCAGCGAACCCGTCCGACGTCACGGGGGCGGCTTTGCCGTCGCCGCGACTGGATCATACGAGAGTCGGCGGGGCCACAAGGCCCCAAGCTGACAGAGCACGGCTATGGGCTCGGTTTCGCACGTTCTTTTGTCGAACCGCGGCGACGGCGGAGCCGCCGCCGTGACGTCGGACGGGCACATCTCTCGCAGGCCCGCCGGCCGGTTCGCGCGCTGCGCGCGTCAGTCCGCGGGGCGGACCTGCGCGCGAAGAACAACGGGCCGGCCGCCTTTCGGCCACCGGCCCGCGCCCCCGGTACGCTACACGGGGGAACTCGATACGCTACGCGAGTAGAGGAGGGCGGTGCGGGAGGGCATCGGGCCCGTCACCGCACCGGCCAAGGAGGTTAGCGGCAGTAACGCGGATTGTTCGACTTCTCGATCGCGTTGCCCGCCACCGCGCCGCCGACGCCGCCGAGCACCGTGCCGAGTGTGCGGTCACCGCGGGTGTCGATCGTACGACCCAACAGGCCACCCGCGATCGCGCCGACGATCGTGCCGGTCGTGCCACCCGAACAGCGGCGGTTGTAGTTGTACCGGCGGCTGTCGTAACGGCGATCATAGTTGCGGTAGCCGTCACGATAGTTGCGCTCGTAGCGGTGACCGTAGCGCTGCGCCTCGGCAGCCATCGGGGTCAGCGCGGCGCTGCCCATCGCGAGGGCGGAGACGGCGAGGGTCAGGTTCTTGAACATGGTACGAACTCCCGTTTTTCTTCAAACTTGCCGGCGGGATCACCCCGTCGTTGGGATGCTTATGGGTGATTCGCATTGAGCCGAGCCTGAATGCGCTCGTTATCGTTCGTTCATGCTTCGGGTTACGCGCGGGTAGGCGGGGCGAGCATCCGCGCCTAAGGGCGGGCGTGTGAAATGGCCGCTGTCGATCGCGCTGGTGCTGGCATTCGTTCCGGGATGGACGGGGCTCGATCGATTGCCGCTGATCGCGCCGGGCGCGGTGGTTCACGCCGCAGCCTATGTGCCCGAGGAAGGGTGGCCGCGCCGGATCGGGGAATTGACGCCGGTCGGCGCGCTGCGCCTGTGGTCGCGAGACCCCGCGTTCGGCGGCTTCTCCGCGCTGTCGATCGACGACGGCGAGATCACGATGCTGAGCGACGGCGGCAATTACGTCCGCTTCGCGATTACAGGCAGGCGGCTCGCCACGCGCGCGGCGGGGTCATTGCCCGCGGGGCCGGATACCGGCTGGGCGAAGGAAAGCCGGGACACCGAATCGCTGGCGGTCGATCGTCGGGCAGGACGGGTGTGGATCGGATATGAGCGCGCGAACGCGATCTGGCGCTATTCCGCCGACCTGCGCCGCGTCCAGGCGCATGTCGCGCCGCCGCCGATGCGCGGATGGGCGATCAATGGTGGCGCCGAATCGATGGTCCGCCTGCGTGACGGGCGGTTCGTCGTCATCAGCGAACAGGCTCGTGCGGACGGACGGCGGGGCGTGCGTGAGGCGCTGATCTTCGACGGTGATCCGACCCGTCCCGAAGCCAAGATCCAGCGGTTCCGCTACCGGCCGCCGTCCGGCTTCAACCCCAGCGACGCGGCGGTGCTACCCGGGGGCGATGTGGTGGTGCTCAATCGACGGTTCAGCCGGCTGCGCTTCGACGCGGTGCTGGTCCGGGTGCCACTCACCGCGATCAGGAAGGGCGCGACGGTCGCGGGGCGCGAGATCGCGCGTTGGGGGCCGCCCCTGCTGGGAGAGAATCCCGAGGGATTGGCGGTGACGCAGGAGCACGGCCAGACGATGCTATGGGTCGTGACCGACAACGACCTCGCCTGGTATCGCCCGACGCTGCTGCTCAAATTCCGTTTGGATTAACGTGCGAACGCGAAGCGGCCCGCCATTCGATGAATGGCAGGCCGTTCGGACCCCGTAAAAACGGAGGCGTTACGCGGCGACGGGTTCCGCCGCGCGCTTCTTGACGATCTCGCGCTTCAGGCGACGCGCCTTGAGCGACAGCTTCTCGTCGTTGGTCTTGACCAGCCAATTGTCGAGACCGCCGTTGTGCTCGACCGAGCGCAGGCCGTTGGTCGACACGCGCAGGCGTACCGAGCGATCGAGCGAATCGGAGATCAGCGTGACGTTCTGCAGGTTCGGCAGGAACGTGCGCTTGGTCTTGTTGTTGGCGTGGGAAACGTTGTTACCCACCTGCCGGCCCTTGCCGGTCAGCTCGCAGATGCGCGACATGGTTGAAATCCTGAAATACGGTTGCCCGGAAAGCCGGTCCCGATAGTGATGAAGTCGCGTGCGGTCAAGTCGTCACCGGTCCCAGCGGCGCGGCGCGGCACGATCTGCAACCCGCACGCACCTGTCGCGTTGTTGCGGCAGCGAATCGATGGGGAGAATGGATCATGCGCTCGTTTCTGGTGATGTTGGGTATCGTTGCGCTCCTGGTCCTTGCCGCGATGCTGACCGGCTTTCTTCGCTTCGATCAGACACAGCCGGCACAATTGCCGCGGCTCGAAGGTGGTCAGGCGCCGAAGTTCAACGCCGATGTCGGGCGCATCTCGATCGGTACGGAAAACAAGACGGTCGCCGTGCCCGACGTGAAGGTACAGAAGCCCGCCGAAGCGGCACCGCAGCAGTAAGCGCGGCCTTCCCCCGCACCGACGATTGAGGCACGGCGGTGCCGATGTTCCCGCTGCCCTCTGCGATGCGCGCAGCGCTCGACGCCGCGGCGGATGCCGCCCGCGCGGGCGAAGTTCCGGTCGGCGCAGCCGTCGTCCATGCCGGCGCGGTAGTCGCTATCGCGGCCAATGCGCCGCGCGCGCTGCTCGACCCGACCGCGCACGCCGAAATGCTGGCGATTCGCCGCGCCGCGCAGGTGCTAGGGCGCGACCGGCTGGGTGACTGCGACCTCTGGGTGACGCTGGAGCCATGCACGATGTGCGCGGGCGCGATCTCGCACGCGCGGATCGCCCGGCTGTTCTACGGCGCGGATGACGAGAAGGGCGGCGCGGTCGCGCACGGCGCACGCTTTTTCGCACAGACGACGTGCCATCATCGCCCCGAGGTATTCGCGGGGATCGGCGAACGGGAGGCGTCGACGCTGCTGCGCGACTTCTTCGCCGCGCGGCGATGAGTCTGTTGGGGACAGCGTGATCCCCCTTACCACGTCCGATTGTGACGTTCGCAGCAGCAACCGCGTGAACGCAGACGCCCCTGTACCTTAATGGCTTACTGGAAAAGAAGAAGAGCGGCGTAGCACCTGCGCCACGCCGCCCTCCTACGTCGTCAGATCATGCGGCGGCGCGTCAGCGCGGCGGCAGATCGTTCTCCGAAATCGGCACCACCTTGATCTCGACGCGGCGGTTGGCGGCGCGGCCCTGCTCGGTCTCGTTCGATTCGATCGGCTGCGTCTCGCCGTAGCCCTTGGTCGCGATGCGCGCCGACTGGACGCCGTGGCTCGACAGATAGTCCGCGACCGAAATCGCGCGGCGCTCCGACAGATCCTGGTTGTACGCGTCGCTGCCGGTCGAGTCGGTGTGGCCGTACACGTCGATATAGGTGTTGGGATAATCGGCGAGCACCGACGACACCTTGTCGAGCGTCGAGCGGAACTGCGGTTGCACATTCGCGGAATTGTAGGCGAAGTTGATGCCCGACGGGATGTTGAGCAGCAGGTCGTCACCCTGGCGCACGACCTCGACGTCGGTCCCCGCGGTGCGCGCGCGCATTTCTCGCTCCTGCTTGTCCATGTACGCGCCGATGCCCGCGCCCGCGATGCCGCCGATCCCGGCGCCCAAGATCTTCTCCGTGCGGTCGCGGCGACCGCCGACGAGATCGCCG
This sequence comes from Sphingomonas citricola, assembly GCF_019429535.1. Lineage (GTDB taxonomy): Bacteria > Pseudomonadota > Alphaproteobacteria > Sphingomonadales > Sphingomonadaceae > Sphingomonas > Sphingomonas citricola. The sequence goes on from NZ_JAHXZM010000002.1 coordinate 324,295, forward strand.
AGCAGATAGCCGCCGAGCGCACCGCCGATGCCGCCGATCGCGGTCTTGCTGATACGGCGCTCACCCGTCTCCGGGTCGGTGGTGCAGGCGGCGGTGGTGACGAGCGACAGCGTCGCCGCGGCGGCGAGGAACTTGGACGGCAGCTTCATTCTTCTCCCTTTCACTAGGATCATTCGCCCGAAACGGGACGATGCTGGTGATTGTTCCGGTTGTGCACTGATGCTGACGGGCTTAACGCTGGCTGACGCAGCCGGCGCGCGCACCTCGTCGATCGCGCGGTAAGAGAAAGCGGATTGTTCGCGCGGTCGTTTGCCGCCAAGGGTAGCCGCAGCCATGTTACCGCCGTTCCCCTGGTTCGACGTCCTGATCATCCTCGCGCTGGTCGCGTTGAATGGCATCTTCGCGATGAGCGAGCTCGCGATCGTATCCGTGCGCAAGGCGCGGCTGGAGGCGATGGCGCGCACGGGGCGGCGCGGCGCCGCCGCCGCGCTGAAGCTCGCGTCTGATCCCGGCAAGTTCCTGTCGACCGTTCAGATCGGCATCACGCTGATCGGCATTTTGGCGGGCGCGTACTCGGGGTCGAGCCTTGGCACGCCGACCGCGGCGCGGCTCGAGGCGCTCGGTCTGTCGCACCACACTGCGGAGACGGTGGGCTTCGCGCTCGTGATCGGGCTGACCACCTATGCGTCGCTGATCATCGGCGAACTGGTGCCCAAGCAGATCGCGCTGCGCGCGCCCGAGGCGATCGCGAGCGTCGTCGCGCTGCCGATGACCTATATCGCGACCGCGACGAAGCCGCTCGGCTGGCTGCTCGATTCGTCAAGCGCGCTGATCTTCAAGCTCCTGCGGCTCAACCGCGAGAACGAGGATCACGTCACCGCGGAGGAATTGCACCTGATCGTCGCCGAGGCGAGCAAGTCGGGAGTGATCGAGGAGCACGAACGCTCGATCATTTCGGGCGTGGTGCGGCTCGCCGATCGCCCGGTGCGCGAGGTGATGACGCCGCGCACCGACGTCGACTGGATCGACATGACGCTGGGTGAGGCGGAATTGCGTGCCAAGCTGCTCACCTCGCCGCACAGCCGCCTGCCGGTGGGCGACGGATCGATCGACGCGGTCGTCGGCGTGGTGCAGGCGCGCGATGTCGCCGCGGCACTGTTCCGCGGCGAGCCGCTCGACCTCGCGAAACTGGTGCGCAAGGCGCCGGTGGTGGTCGATCAGATCGACGCGATGGACGCGCTTGACGCGCTGCGCCGTGCCGACGTGCCGATGGCGCTGATCCACGACGAATACGGGCATTTCGAAGGCGTGGTGACGCCCGCCAACCTGCTGGCGGCGATCGCGGGTGAATTCGCCTCCGACGCCGATCCCGACGAGGCGCCCAACGTCGTCGAGCGCGAGGACGGGTCGCTCCTGGTCGCGGGCACGATGGCGGCCGACGCGCTTGCCGAACGGCTGGGCATCGATTTGCCTGACGACCGCGACTACGCGACGGTCGCGGGCCTCGCGCTCGCGGTCTTCCGCAAGCTGCCGGGTGAGGGCGAGCATTTCGAGGAACAGGGTTGGCGGTTCGAGGTGGTCGACCTCGACGGACGCCGGATCGACAAATTGCTGGTCAGCGCGGCCTGAGGCCCCGATCGGAAAAGAGAGGAACACGCATGAAAACCCGCGCCGCCGTCGCGTTCGAGGCGAAGAAGCCGCTGGAGATCGTCGAGCTCGACCTCGAAGGGCCGAAGCCGGGCGAGGTGCTGGTCGAGATCATGGCGACGGGCATCTGCCACACCGACGCCTACACGCTTGATGGGCTCGACAGCGAGGGACTGTTCCCGAGCGTGCTGGGGCACGAGGGCGCCGGGGTGGTGCGCGAGATCGGCGCGGGGGTGACGAGCGTCGCGGTCGGCGACCATGTGATCCCGCTCTACACGCCCGAATGCCGTCAGTGTAAGTCGTGTCTGAGCCAGAAGACGAACCTGTGCACCGCGATCCGCGCGACGCAGGGGAAAGGGCTGATGCCCGATGGGACGACGCGGTTCAGCTACCGTGGCCAGCCAATCTTCCATTACATGGGCTGCTCGACCTTCTCGAACTTCATCGTGCTGCCCGAGATCGCGGTGGCGAAGATCCGCCCCGACGCGCCGTTCGACACGAGCTGCTACGTCGGTTGCGGCGTCACCACCGGCGTCGGTGCGGTGGTCAACACCGCCAAGGTCGAGCCGGGGTCGACCGTGATCGTGTTCGGGCTCGGCGGGATCGGGCTAAACGTGATTCAAGGCGCGAAGCTCGCCGGCGCGCTCCATATCATCGGCGTCGACATCAACCCCGATCGTGAGGAATGGGGGCGCCGATTCGGCATGACCGCGTTCGTTAATCCGAAGAACGTCGGCGACGTCGTGCAGCACCTGATCGCGATGACCGATGGCGGCGGCGACTATACCTTCGACTGCACCGGCAACACGGTGGTGATGCGGCAGGCGCTGGAAAGCGCGCACCGCGGCTGGGGCGAATCGGTTGTCATCGGCGTGGCGGAAGCGGGCAAGGAGATCGCGACGCGGCCGTTCCAGCTCGTCACCGGGCGTGTCTGGCGAGGCACCGCGTTCGGCGGCGCGCGCGGGCGCACCGACACGCCCAAGATCGTCGACTGGTACATGAACGGGCTGATCGAGATCGACCCCATGATCACGCACCGCCTGACGCTGGAGGAGATCAACAAGGGTTTCGACCTGATGCACGCGGGCGAATCAATCCGCAGCGTGGTGATCTACTAACGCCGCCGATCCGAGCGGCCATATAGGGGAGAGAGACGATGTTCAGCCACATGATGGTCGGATCGAACGACCTCGATCGATCGAAGAGGTTCTACGATCACTTGTTTGCCTCGATCGGTGGCAAGCCCGGGTTCCAGGATCCCAAGGGCCGCCTGATCTACAGCCACAACGGCAGCATGTTCCTCGTCACCAAGCCGATCGACGGCCAGCCCGCGACGCACGCCAACGGCGGGACGATCGGCTTCGCGGTGGACGGCCCTGAACAGGCCGACGCGTGGCACAAGGCGGGGGTCGAGGCGGGCGGCACCGCGATCGAGGACGCGCCGGGGGTGCGCAGCGGCGGCGGCATGCACCTGTACCTCGCGTACCTGCGCGATCCCGACGGCAACAAGCTGTGCGCGCTTCACCGGATGCCCGCCGAGAAGCCGACACAACAGACGCCAGCCGCGGCGTGAGCAACGCGCAGGCAGCCGTGGGCGAGCTGGAGACGGTTTCGACCACGAAGGCGCGCGGCGGGGTGCAGGGCGTGTACCGCCACGCCTCCGCCGCGACGGGCACCGATATGACCTTCTCGGTCTTCGTGCCCGACCACGCGCCGGGCGAGCGGCTGCCGGTCGTCTGGTATCTGTCCGGTCTAACCTGCACCCACGCCAACGTGACCGACAAGGGCGAGTTTCGTGGCGCCTGCGCGGAGCACCGCGTGATCTTCGTCGCACCCGACACGAGCCCACGCGGTGACGGCGTGCCCGACGAGGAGGCGTGGGATTTCGCGCAAGGCGCGGGCTTCTACGTCGATGCGACGCAGGCCCCCTGGTCCGCCAATTACCGCATGTGGACCTACGTCACCGACGAGCTGCCCGCGCTTGTCGCGTCGTCGTTCCCGGTCGACGTGGCGCGGCAGGGGATCACGGGTCACTCGATAGGTGGACACGGTGCGTTGACGGTGGGGCTCACCTATCCCGACCGCTTCCGCTCGGTGTCCGCCTTCGCGCCGATCGTCGCGCCGACGCAGGTACCGTGGGGCAGCGCGCTCGATCGTTACCTAGGTGACGACGTCGCGGCGAAGCGGCGTCACGACGCGGTGGCGTTGATCGAGGATGGCGCGCGTTTGCCAGAACTGCTGGTCGATCAGGGTGACGCCGACGCGTTTCTCACCGAACAACTGCGCCCCGACCTGCTCGCACGCGCCTGCACCGACGCGGGCATCGCGCTCGAACTCAGGATGCAGCCGGGTTACGATCACAGCTATCTGTTCGTCTCGACCTTCATGGCCGACCACATCGCGTGGCATGCCGCGCGGCTCCGCCGGGATACCTGAGCGGGGCGTGTCCGCCGCGCCACGCCGACGGCGAACCGTCGTGCGACGCGCGCGCGTGACTTGACGCCGCGGCGTCCCGCGGGCCAGAGGCGCGCATGGACGGCACCCCCCACCCCGACACCCACAATTTCAAGCGGCGCGGCGTGCTGTTCGTGCTGTCCTCGCCATCGGGCGCTGGAAAGTCGACGATCGCGCGCAAATTGCTGGCGATCGAGCCCGAATTGTCGCTGTCGGTATCGGCGACGACTCGCGCGATCCGCCCCGGCGAAGAGGACGGCCGCGATTATCATTTCGTCTCGCTCGAACGTTTCCGCGAGATGGTGTCGGCGCACGAGTTCCTCGAATGGGCGCACGTGTTCGACCAGCGCTATGGCACACCGCGCGCACCGGTCGAGGAGATGCTTGCCGCGGGCAAGGACGTGCTGTTCGACATCGACTGGCAGGGTGCGCAGCAGTTGCATCAGATCGCGGGCGGCGACGTGGTGCGCGTCTTCATCCTGCCGCCGTCGATGGAGGAACTGCACAAGCGGCTGCTCAACCGCAACACCGACGCGATCGAGGTGATCGACCGCCGCATGGCGCGCGCATCGAACGAGATCAGCCACTGGGACGGTTACGACTATGTCCTGGTCAACGACGATGTCGAGCAATGCTATGCACACGTTCGAACCATCCTGGCGGCGGAACGATTGAAGCGTTCGCGTCAGACCGGACTGATCGGGTTCATTCGAAAGCTGCGCTCGCCGGCCTGAGGCGAATTACTTAAAGCAGCGACAGGAACCGCGCGGCGGCGTCAAACTCGCCGCGGCGATATGCGCGCGCCTGCGTCGCCAGACTGTCCTCTCCCCAATGCTCCGCCTGCCAGTCCTCGTCGACGTGGGCGACGTTCCATAACGCATCCGCGTCGATCGCGCCTTCCGCGAGCGCCAATGTGCCGACCAGCGTCCCGGTGATCGTCACCAGCGGCGACAGCGGCACCAGCGCGAAGGCGTCGCGCGCCGCAACCGCGTCGCCCAGCCGCTGCACCGTCGGGGCGGGCTGAGCGTGATGGACGATCCCCGCGACCGGTTCGAAATGCACGTCGTATCGCTCGCATGCCCATTCGAGCAGCGGGTTCCACGCTGCCGCCTGCCGTGCCGCCAGTTCGGGCGGTTGATCGGCGCGGTAGTAGAGCAGATCACTGTCGGCATAGACCGCGATCCCGCGTGCGAAGGCGGGAAGGTCGGGGGCGACGCGGTCGATCGCGGCATTGGCGAGCCCGGTCAGCGGCATTGCGCGGGGGTCGATCGTATCGCCGACCGCACGCCATTCGTCCGCCACCGCTTCGGCGAGCTTCATGCTCGGTAGCGCGAGCGGTACGCGGCCGGGCGTGCGTACCGGGCGATCGTCGAGCCGGACGACCCAGTCGGCGTCGATCGCAACGTCGCGCCAGAACCGCTTCATCGCGGGCTCCGCCAGCGCGCGGCGAGCGCACGCGGCACGCTGGCAAGCATCCAGAGCGAGGCCAGCACGATCGCCACGCCCAGTACCTTCGGGCCGGTATCGTCGGCCCGCCCGACCAGGATCACCCCCAGCACCGCGCCGAAGCTGCCGATGATGCGTACTGCGGACAGTGCCGCCCAGCGCGGCAGCGCAGGATCGCTCACGCCACGGCCTCCGTCGCCATCGCGCCGGCAAGATCGGCGTACCGATCGATCACCGCATGCGCTCCGCTGCCGCGCAGCACGGCGGCGTCGTGATAGCCCCAGGTGACCCCGATCGCGCGAACGCCTGCGTTCCGTGCCATCTGCATGTCGTAACTCGTGTCGCCGATCATGACCGTGAGATGGGGATCGGCGCCGGCCTCTGCCACCGCGGCGTGGATCATCGAGGGATGCGGTTTCGATGGGTGTCGGTCGGCGGTCTGCAACGTGACGAACCGGTCGGTCAATCCGTGGTGCGCTAGCACGTGCGACAGTCCGCGGTCGGACTTGCCCGTCGCGATGCCAAGGATCCAGCCCTGCCGGCCGAGCTCGTCGAGTGCGTCCACCACGCCGTCGTACAGCGGTTCGGCTTCGAACGATCCGTCGGCGCGCATCCGCTGGAACGCGGTCTTGTAATCCGCGGCGACCGCGGTGTGGAACGCGGGCTCCGCATCGGGGGCGAGCGCGGCCACGGCCTCGACAAGGCTCAATCCAACGATGCCCCGGATCGCCTCGCGCGACGGCGGTGTGACGCGCACGCCCGCGAAGGCGCTTTCCATCGCGCGGCAAATGTTCGCGTGGCTGTCGACGAGCGTGCCGTCGCAGTCGAAGATCGCGAGGCGGACGGGGATATGCGGCATGACCGCGCCACTAGCAGCCACGTGCCCGCTTTGCCATGACGGCAAACGGCGCCAACAATCGTCGAATAGCACGAACGATCCGTCAGTGGGCGGCAAGGCGTTGTTTTCGTACGATGAATGCGGCGGGCTCGGCTAGGTTCGTTAACCTGGATATGTTTAACCCAGCCGCGGCCGCGGGGAAGGGCGGTCTGAGCGGGTGATAGTCGATGTTCGGTGCGGTTGCCTTTACCTATGGTCTGTTGATGACCTTCGTCATGTCGGGCGCGTCGCGTAATAAGAAGCAACGCCGACCCAATCCCGCGATGCTGACCGCGATCGGCTACGTGCTCGTGGGTATCACCAGTGCGGCGTCACTGCTGCTGTTTGGCTATGCCGGCTGGACGTATCTGGACATCGCCGCCGTTTGATCGCGTAGCACGGCGGCGGGCCGCCAATCCCGCCGCGCCGGTACCCGGCGTCCGCGCTCAGTCGTCGCGGCTGCCGCGTCCGCGCCGCTCGCCGCGGCGCGCCTTGCGGACTCCCTTGGCATGCGCGCGTGCTTTCGCCTTCTTCTCCTCGCGCGTCGGCGCGACGAAGTCGTTGATCGGCATCGAATTGCCCGCCATCTCCTCGAACCCCAGGCTCGCCAGGCTCTCGGCGAAATGCTGCGGCAACTCGGCGGTCACGTCGATTTCGCCGCCATCGGGATGGTCGACGCGGATGCGGCGCGCATGGAGGTGCATCTTGCGGCTGATCCCGCCGGTCAGGAACGCCGCGGGTCCGCCGTATTTGCCGTCGCCGACGATCGGGTGGCCGATTGCCGCCATGTGGACGCGCAACTGATGCGTCCGCCCGGTCAGCGGTTGCAGCTCGACCCAGCAAGTGCGGTTGCCCGCGCGCTCGATGACGCGGTAGCGGCTGCGCGCGGTCTGACCCTCGGCTTCGTCGACGTGCATCTTCTCGCCGCCGGTGCCGGGCTGCTTCGCGATCGGCAGCTCGATCATCCCGTCGTCGATCGAGGGGACGCCGACGACGAGCGCCCAGTAGATCTTCTTGGCGGTCCGGCCCGAAAAGGTCTTGGCAAAGAACGCCGCCGCGCGCGAGGTGCGCGCGACCAGCAGCGCGCCCGACGTATCCTTGTCGAGCCGGTGGACGAGCTTTGGCCGTCCCTCCAGATCGTCCTGCAACGCGTCGAGCAGGCCGTCGACGTGCGCGGTCGTCTTGGTGCCGCCCTGTGTCGCGAGCCCCGGCGGCTTGTTCAGCACCAGCGCCTGCGGGTCGCGGTGGATCACCATTTCCTGCGCGAACGCCTGTTCGTCGGGGGTGAGCGGCGTGCGCTCGCGCTGCGGCCGTGCGGTGGTGCGCACCGCCTCGACCGGCGGAATGCGCAGCGTCTGCCCCGCCTGCACGCGGTCGCCCGGGCCGACGCGCGCGCCGTCGAGCCTGAGTTGCCCGGTACGCGCCCATTTTGCGACCGTGGTGAAGCTCGTCGCGTCGAGGTGACGCTTGAACCAGCGATCGACGCGGATGCCATCGTCGTCGGGCGCGATGACGAACTGGCGGACGTTCTCGACCACCTTGTTCATGCCGCCACCCGCACGATCGACAAGCCCGCGAACAATGCCACGATCGAGCCGATCACCGAGACGAGCACGTAGCCGAGCGCGAGCAACACCGCACCGCGCTCGACCATGGCGACGGTGTCGAGCGAGAAGGACGAGAAGGTGGTGAAACCGCCGAGCACCCCGATCGCGAGAAACAACCGCCAGCCCTCGGGCGCGGAAACGCGCGCGAGTGCGCCGGTCAGCAGCCCCATCAGCAAGCCGCCGAGCAGATTGACGGTCATCGTGCCCCACGGCCAGTCGGGACCGAAGAATGACAGGGTAAAGCGTCCGGTCAGGTAACGCCCGGCCGAGCCGAGCGCGCCGCCTGCCATGACGGGAATAAGCGGGTTCATCACCGCGCCCTATCGCGAAAACGCACCGAAAGGAATGCGCGCCGGGATGACGAGCGCGTCGGCGTCGCCGCGCGAGGGGTGATCGATCATACCCGCCCGCTTGGGCATGATCAGCCGCCGTCGGCCATCAGGTCGATGTCGGTGCCACCATCGGTACGCGCGCGCATCGTCGCCATAAAGCTGCCGCCACCGCGACGGTTGCCCGCCAGCACGTGCTCGGCGCCGTCGGCGTGATGCTCGGACGCGTAGCCCGCCTCAGACGACCGCGTGTAATACCAATCGAGCAACCGCTGCATCGGTGCGGCGCTCGAGAAACTGACGACGCGCAGCGCGCAGCCCTGGCCATCGGCCCCCGCGGCCTCGGTCACGCGCGCGTCGGGGTAGAGCGGCACGCCGCGCGGGAGGCGGTTGGCCCAGCCGGCCGAATAGTCGATGTTCGCCGCGCATTGCCCGGCACGACCGCCCTGCGCCTCGGCAAGCGCGCCGAGCGTCAGCGACTGACGCGCGATCGCGCATTGGCGGCAATTCCCCGTCGCGGCGGGGGCGCGGCGCAGCGTCTCGCCGGACGTCGCATTCATCGCGGCGGCCTGCGCGTGTGCGGCGGCCGCGATGTCGACCGGGGGCAACGCGCCGCTCTGCGGCTGCGTCGGTGGGCGGATCGTGTCGGCGTTTGCCTGTTGCACGAGCGCAGGGTCGACCATGATCTGGTCACGCAGCGCCGCGGTCAGCGCCGGATCGGCGGCGGGCGAGGAGGCCGCAGTGCCGGTCATCGCCGCGGCGGGTGCGGAGGGCGCGGCCTCGTCGGGTGCGCTGCTGCCACAACCGGCGAGCGCCAGCGCGGCGAGGCAGGGGAATAGAAGTCGAGCCATTGGGTCCATTGCGACGCGAACGTTGCACGATGTCATGCCGCCATGGGCGTTAAGGAAGCGTGTGACGAAATGTGTGTCACTCTTGCAAGACACCACGCAGGCGACCACATTGATGCCATGTTCAACATCATCTCGATCCTGATCGGCCTCGTCGCACTGGTGCTCGGCATCGTGCCGTTCCTGCCATTTCTAGCCTGGGGTTACTGGTTCGTCATTCCGATCGCCATCGTCGGCGCTGCGATCGGCGCATTGTCGTCGTCCAATTCGGGACGGAACCTGAACCTCATCCTGATCGTGATCTTCGCCGCGCGGTTGATGCTGGGCGGCGGCCTCATCTGACGCGCGAAAGGGCCCGGCAATGCGCCGGGCCCTTTGCGTAGTGATCAGGTTGATCAGCGGCAGCGCACGTTGCCGCGGTCGATCGACTGACCCAGCAGCGCACCGCCGCCGGCACCGATAACCGTCCCGAGCAGCCGCGAACCGCCGCCCGCGATCACGTTGCCCAGCGCACCGCCCGCCAGTCCGCCGACGACCAGACCGGTCGTGCCGTCGTTCCGGCGGCAATAGTAACGGTTGTCGCGCCCGCGATAGATGCGGTCGTTGCGACCCAGCGAACGCTCCTGATAATACCGGCCGTCGCGGTAGTAGCGGTCGGCATAATAGGCGCGCTGACCCGGCTCGAGCCGGTTGTAGTCGTAGCGGTTGCTCTGGCGCCAGTCGCGAACGTCGTTGCGATAGTCGCGGCGGGCATCGCTGATGTTGTCGCGATATTCGCGTCGCGCGTTGCGCACGTCACGGCGGCTGTCGGCGTCGCGCAGATCCTCGCGATATTCCTGACGCGCATCGCGCACGTCGCGATTATATTCGCGTCCGGCTTGGTAGGGGTTCTGGGCGAGGGCGGGCGCGGTGCCGAGCGCCGTGGCGGCGATTGCGGCGGCAAGCATGATACGCATATGACAACTCCATCGTCAGTGATGAAACAAGACCCCCCGCTCTTATCCCCGGTTGCGTGAACCAAAAACTACACGTCGTTCATTCAGTCTTCAGCGTATGATCGAGCGTGATCTCGGCGTTCAACAGCTTCGACACCGGGCAATTGGCCTTTGCCTCGTTCGCAATCTTGGCGAACTCCTCGGCCGAAATGCCAGGAACATCGGCGGTCAGTGACAAGGCGGACTTACTGATCTTGAAGCCGTCGCCGTCCTTATCGAGCGTGACCTTGGCTTTCGTCTCGAGTGTGCCGTCGCTGTGGCCGGCCTGTGCGAGCGCGAAGCTCAGCGCCATCGTAAAGCAGCTTGCATGCGCGGCGGCGATCAACTCCTCGGGATTGGTGCCCGGCTCGTTTTCAAACCGCGTGTTGAAGCCATAGGCGTTGTCGGACAGCACGCCCGACTGCGTCGATACGTGACCCTTGCCGTCTTTGCCGAGGCCCTCGTACCGGGCGGATGCGCTTCTGACCGACATGTCTGCTCCTTGATCGATGTTAAAACGGGTGCGGTTCGCCGGAGAGAACCGCACCCGTCCAATTCGGTTGCATTCAGCCGAAGATCAGTTGCCGATCAGCGGCAGCGACGATCCCCGCTGCGCTCGATCTCGCGACCCGCGAGCGCGCCACCCGCACCGCCCAGCAGCGTGCCGAGCGTGCGGTCGCCGCGTGTGTCAATCGTGCGGCCAACTAGCGCGCCTGCGACGCCGCCGACGACCAGACCGGTCGTGCCGTTCGGCTTGCGGCAACGCAGCCGTCCGTCGTTGCCGCGCCACTCGCGGTAGGAATGACGCTTGCGCGCGTCGGCGTCATGCGTCGTCGCGATCAGGGTCGGCAGCACCATGGTGGTCGCGCCAAGGGCAAGCATGAAGTTACGCATCTACAGTCTCCCGGTGTGATTGCTGTTGGGGGTGTAACGACATGAAAATGGCACGGGTTGCATGAACCAGAAACAACGTGCCGTTCATCGTCATGTCCGATCTCCACGTCGGCGCTGGCAACCGCGGATCACGCGCATTAGGCTTGCCCAATGCCTGACATCCGCAACATCGTGGTGCTGACCGGCGCCGGTATCTCGGCCGAAAGCGGCATCGCGACCTTCCGCGGGCCCGGCGGCTTGTGGGAGGGCCACCGCGTCGAGGACGTTTGCACGCCCGAGGCGCTGGCGGCCGACGCGGCGCTCGTCCACCGCTTCTAAAATGCGCGCCGCGCCGCGCTCGACGATGTGTCGCCGAATGCCGCGCATCACGCGCTAGCCCGGCTCGATGCAGCGTGGACGGGTGATCTGCTTATCCTGACGCAGAACGTCGACGACCTGCACGAACGTGCCGGGACGACGCGAATGCTTCATATGCACGGCGAGTTACGCTCGGCGCTCTGTGCGCTTTGCGGTATCCGCCACGAGTGGGCGGGCCCGCTGCCCCCCGGCGCATCGTGTCCGGATTGCGGTGAGGATGCCTTGCGACCCGACATCGTCTTCTTTGGCGAGATGCCGTATCAGATGGACCGGATCGAGCGAGCCTTGGCCGAAGCCGACCTGTTCGTTTCGATCGGGACGTCGGGCGCGGTCTATCCCGCCGCCGGTTTCGTCCAGACGGCGGCGCACTATGGCGCGCGCACGCTGGAACTCAATCTTGAACCCTCGGCGGGAAGCCGCTGGTTCGAGGAAACGCGTTCGGGGCCGGCGGGTGTGCTGGTGCCCGCGTGGGTTGATGAGATGATCGGGGAGCGCGCGCGATGAGCGGAAACGTCGGTGAGCTCGGCCGAACCCTCGGGCTGATCCGGGTGGTCGAGATGGACCCCGCCGGGCGCGCGCGGATAGAATATCTGGCGGGCACACATATGTGCCACTCGGGCGGCGTGGTGCAGGGCGGATTTGTCACCGGCTGGATCGACGCTGCGATGGCGCACGCCGCGATTGCGATGGCAGGCGAGGGGGTTACGCCGATGTCGCTAGAGTTGAAGGTCAGCTTCTTCGCGCCGGCCCGGCCGGGTAAGGTCGTCGCCGAAGGCTGGGTCGAGCGGCGCGGGCGCTCGACCTGTTTCTTCGAGGGGCGGTTGACCGACGTACAGGGAAAGGTGCTCGCCAAGGCGTCGTCGACCGTGATGCTCGCCGACCGCGCGCGCGTGGAGGCGAGCGCGGCGGCGGCACGCTAGCTCAATCGACCCAGTCGAGCCCCAGGTCGCGGTAGACGCTGCGATCCTCATCCCAGTCGGGCTTGACCTTGACGTGCAGGTACAGATGCACCGGGCGGTCGAGCAGCACCGCCAGTTCGGCCCGCGCGCGCGCGCCGATCTCGCGGATGCGCGCGCCGCCTTTGCCGAGCACGATCGCGCGCTGCGTCACGCGCTCGACAAGGATCTGCTGGTGGATCTCGGCCGACCCGTCGGCGCGTTCCTCGAACTTCTCGGTCTCGACCACGCTGGCGTAGGGAAGCTCGGCGTGAAGCTGGAGATAGAGCTGCTCGCGCGTCACCTCGGCGGCGAGCGCGCGCTCGCTCGCGTCTGATACCTGGTCCTCGGGATAGTGCCACGGTCCGACGGGCATCGCGGCGGCGAAGGCGTCTTTCAACTCCTTCACCCCGTCGCCCGTCTGCGCCGATATGAAGAAGGTCTCGGCGAACGGCAGCAGCGCGTTCAGCCGCTCGGCGTGGAGCAACAGCTTGGGCTTGTCCGCCAGATCGACCTTGTTGAGCACAAGATAGATCGGTTCGCTGCGGCCTTTCAGCGCCTCGGCGATCTCGGTCACCTTGGGGCCGAGCCCGCCCTTCGCATCGACTACCAGTGCAATGACGTCCGCACCCTCGGCGCCGCCCCACGCCGCGGCGACCATCGCGCGGTCGAAGCGGCGTTTGGGCTCGAAGATGCCGGGGGTATCGACCAGCAGCAACTGCGTCTCGTCGCGCAGCGCGACCCCCATCAGCTTGGTGCGCGTCGTCTGCGCCTTGGGGCTGACGATCGCGACCTTCTGCCCGACGAGCGCGTTGACGAGGGTCGATTTGCCCGCGTTGGGGGCGCCGACGATCGCGACGAGGCCGCAGCGCTGCGCGGGTGTAATCATTTCCGAAATCTCGCTCACTCCCCGGCGAACGCGCTCTTGAGCCGCGAAAAGAACCCCTGGCTCTGCGGGCACTCCTCGCCCGTCTCGGTCTCGCGGAACAGTTCGAGCAACTCGCGCTGGCGCGTCGACAGCTTGGTCGGCGTCTCGACGTCGATCTGGATTACCAGGTCGCCGTGACCACGGCCCTGCAACACCGGCATGCCGGCGCCGCGCTGGCGCAATTGCTTGCCCGACTGGATGCCCGCGGGGATGCGGATTTCATGCGTGCGGCCGTCGAGCCCGGGGATCGACATCGTGCCGCCGAGTGACGCGGTCGTGAAGCTGATCGGGGCGTGCGCGAAGAGCGTCGTGCCCTCACGCTCGAACAGATTGTGCCGTTTGACGTGGAGAAAGATGTAGAGGTCGCCCGGCGGCGCGCCGCGCGCGCCCGCCTCGCCTTCGCCGGTCAGGCGCACGCGCGTACCCTCGTCGACCCCCGGCGGCACGTTGACGCTCAACGTCTTGGTCTGCTCAACCCGGCCCTCGCCGCGGCAGTCGCTGCATGGCGTATCGATCACCTCGCCCGAGCCGTGGCAGGCGGGGCAGGCGCGCTCGACCACGAAGAAGCCTTGTTGTGCGCGCACCTTGCCGTGACCCGCGCAGGTCTTGCACTGGTGCGCATGGGTGCCGGGCTTCGCGCCCGAGCCATGGCACGTGTCGCACGCAACCGAGATGTCGACGGTGATGTCGGTCTGCTTGCCGTGATACGCTTCCTCGAGGGTGATCTCCATGTCGTAGCGCAGATCGGCACCGCGACGCTGCTGGCGCCCGCCTTGCTGACGCCCGCCCATGAATTCGCCGAAGACGCTCTCGAAGATGTCGGAGAAGCCGCCGAAATCCTGCGGTCCCGCGCCACCGCCGCCCTGCTGGAACGCAGCGTGGCCGAAGCGGTCGTAGGCCGCGCGCTTCTGCGGGTCCTTCAGGCAATCGTACGCTTCGCTGACGGCCTTGAACTTGGCCTCGGAATCCTTGCAGCCGGCATTCTTGTCGGGATGATACTTCATCGCGAGCTTGCGGTACGACGACTTGATCGTCGCCGCGTCCGCGGTGCGCTCGCATTCGAGCAGTTCGTAATAATCGATCGTGGTGCTCATGCCGGCCTCTCGAGGCTCTTTCCCGCAACGGAGGAAAGAAATGGGGGGAGGGCGATGGCCGTGATCGGCGCCCGCCGCTCCCCCAGCCCGCCCCGGTGAGGGGGCGGGCGAACGCGCTTACTTGTTGTCGTCGACTTCCGAGAATTCGGCGTCGACCACGTCGTCACCGTCCTTCTTGGCACCGCCCGCTTCGGCGTCGCCGCCCGGGCTCGCCTCGGACTGCGCCTGCTTCTCGTAGATCGCCTGGCCGAGCTTCATCGCAACCTGCGCCAGCGCCTGCGCCTTCTCGTTCATCGTATCCGGATCGCCACCCTCGACCGCGGTCTTGGCCTCGGCGATCGCCGCCTCGATCTCGCCCTTCAGCGACGCGTCGACCTTGTCGCCGTTGTCGGCGAGCTGACGCTCGGTCGTGTGAATCAGGCTCTCGGCGTTGTTCTTCGCCTCGGCTGCGGCACGGCGCTTCTTGTCCTCTTCGGCGAAGCTTTCGGCGTCGCGCACCATCTGGTCGATGTCGGCGTCGGACAGACCCCCCGATGCCTGGATGCGGATCTGCTGCTCCTTGCCGGTGCCCTTGTCCTTGGCACTGACGTTGACGATGCCGTTGGCGTCGATGTCGAACGTGACCTCGATCTGCGGCACGCCGCGCGGCGCCGACGGGATGCCGACCAGGTCGAACTGACCCAGCAGCTTGTTGTCCGCCGCCATCTCGCGCTCGCCCTGGAATACGCGGATCGTCACCGCCTGCTGGTTATCGTCCGCGGTCGAGTAGGTTTGCGACTTCTTGGTCGGGATCGTCGTATTGCGATCGATCATGCGCGTGAACACGCCGCCCAGCGTCTCGATGCCGAGCGACAGCGGCGTCACGTCGAGCAGCAGCACGTCCTTGACGTCACCCTGCAGCACGCCCGCCTGGATCGCGGCGCCCATCGCGACGACCTCGTCCGGGTTGACGCCGGTGTGCGGGTCCTTGCCGAAGAAGTTCTTCACCACTTCGCGCACGCGCGGCATGCGGGTCATGCCGCCGACCAGCACCACTTCGCTGATGTCGTCCGCCTTGACGCCCGCGTCGGCTAACGCCTTCTTGCACGGCTCCAGCGTGCGCTTGATCAAATCCTCGACCAGACGCTCCAGGTCCGCGCGCGTGATCGTCTTGACCAAGTGCTTCGGGCCATTCTGGTCCGCAGTGATGAAGGGCAGGTTGACCTCGGTCGACGCCGCCGAGCTGAGTTCGATTTTCGCTTTTTCCGCGGCTTCCTTCAGACGCTGAAGTGCGAGCTTGTCCTTGGTGAGGTCGATGCCCTCGTCCTTCTGGAATCCCTGCGCCAGATAATCGACGATCTTGTTGTCGAAATCTTCGCCGCCCAGGAAGGTGTCGCCGTTGGTTGCCTTCACCTCGAACACGCCGTCGCCGATCTCGAGGATCGAGACGTCGAACGTGCCGCCGCCGAGGTCATAGACCGCGATCGTCTTGCCGTCCTGCTTTTCCAGCCCGTATGCGAGCGCCGCCGCGGTCGGCTCGTTGATGATGCGCAGCACTTCGAGGCCCGCGATCTGGCCGGCGTCCTTGGTCGCCTGGCGCTGCGCGTCGTTGAAATATGCCGGAACCGTGATGACCGCCTGGGTCACCGTCTCACCGAGATAGCTCTCGGCGGTTTCCTTCATCTTCTGAAGCGTGAACGCGCTGATCTGCGACGGCGAGTAATCCTTGCCGCCCGCATTGACCCACGCGTCACCGTTCTGGCCGCGCACGATCTTGTACGGAACTAGCTCGGTGTCCTTCTTGGTGACGGGATCGTCGAACCGGCGACCGATCAGGCGCTTCACCGCGAAGATGGTGTTGTCGCCGTTGGTGACCGCCTGGCGCTTCGCCGGCTGGCCGACCAGCCGCTCGCCGTCCTTGGCGAAGGCGACGATCGACGGCGTGGTGCGCGCGCCCTCGGCGTTCTCGATCACCTTGGGCTTGCCGCCCTCCATCACCGAGACGCACGAGTTGGTCGTGCCGAGATCGATACCGATAACTTTTGCCATGAGTGCTTTGCCTAGCCCCTACAACGATGAAAAAACATGCAAGTCACGCCCCGTTACGGCAGCGCAACCCTTCGTGTCTGGGGGCGATATAGGTGCCGCACTCCTTGCCGCAAGATTTCTGCCCGACTAGGCGGGGCGCGTTGTTCCATCGCCGGAGAAATTTCGTGACCAAAGGCTTGTGGGCGGTTCTGACGGTCGCGGCGATGACCGCGGCGTGTGCGAAGATCGAGACGCCCGCCGCCAGCGACGCGTGGATCCGGCTCGCCGCCGTACCCGGGCGGCCCGCGGCGGGCTATTTCACGCTCCACGGCGGCAAGGCGGACACGCGGCTGGTCGGCGTCACTGTCGCGGGCGTGCCGCGGGTGGAACTCCACCTGTCGCGGATGACCGCGGGGGACATGATGACGATGGACGCAACACCGTCGGTCGATCTCCCCGCGCGCGCGACGCTGCCGTTCGCGCCCGGCGGACGCCACGCGATGCTGTTCGACGTGCCCGCCGCGCTCGCACCGGGCAAGACCGCGACGATGACGTTCCGCTTCGCCGACGGGGAAACCGCGGTCGCCGATGCAAAGGTGGTCAGCGCCGGGGGGGGCGGGCCGGAATAATGGCCGGCGATCCCGCCGCGCGCGAGCTGACGCCGGGCGAGGTCAACCTCGCGCGTTCGGTCTACGGCGACACGATCGACTACGCGCAGGTGCGGGTATCGAACCGCAAGTGGATCTTTTTTCAGCCGCGGGACACCGTCATGGCGCCCGCGGGCACGATCCACTTCCATCCCAAGGGGGGCCTGTGGCGCGACGATTTCGCGCACGCGTCGCTCGGCGAGCAGGGATTGTTCGTCCACGAGATGTGCCACGTCTGGCAGCATCAGCGCGGCGTCTACCTGCCGCTCGCGCGGCACCCCTTCTGCCGCTACGATTACACGGTGAAGCCCGGCTGGCCGCTCGCGCGCTATGGGCTCGAGCAGCAGGCGGAAATCGTCCGCCACGCCTTTCTGCTGCGCCGCGGCGCGCGGGTAGCGGGCGCGCCGCCGCTGGTGCAGTATGAGACGATCCTGCCGTTCGGCACGGCCTGAAGGGGATGCGCGCGATGATCTGGCACGACGGACTTCCCGACCTCGCGCAACTGACCAAGCTCGGCGAGGGCAGTATGCCGGGCTTTCTCGGCATCGAGTTCACCGAGGTCGGTGACGACTGGATACGCGCTCGAATGCCGGTGAACGAGCGCACGAAGCAACCTTATGGCCGACTACACGGTGGTGCCTCGGTGGTGCTGGCGGAAACGCTCGGTTCGGTCGCCGGCGCGATGACGGTCGATCCGGCGCAGTTCGGCGCGGTGGGGCTGGAGATCAACGCCAACCACGTGCGACCCGCGGGCGACGGCTATGTCTACGCGACCGCCCGTCCCGAGGCGCGGGGGCGAACCACGCAGATCTGGTCGATCAGGATCGAGGACGAGGCGGGAAAACTCGTCTGCATCTCGCGCTTCACCCTCGCGGTGATTCCGCGTGATCGCGGCGCGGTCGCGATGTAGAAAAGAGGTGCGGGCAGGGGAGGCGTGCAACCCCCGCCCGCGCGAATCATCACGGCATCAGCACGGTGTCGATGACGTGGACGACGCCGTTCGACTGCATCACGTCCTTGGTCGACACGACCGAGGTGCCGCCCTTTGCATCGGTCAGGATCAGGCGCCCGCCGGTCATCTTCGCGGTCAGCGGCTCACCCTGCACCGTGGTCAGCGTCGCGGTGCCGCCGCCCGCCTTGATCGCGGCTGCGATATCCTTCGACGTCATCGTGCCCGAGACCACGTGATAGGTCAGAATGCTGGTGAGCTGCGCCTTGTTCTCGGGGCGCGTCAGCGTGTCGAGCGTGCCTGCGGGCAGCTTCTTGAACGCTGCGTCGGTCGGCGCGAAGACGGTAAACGGACCCGGGCCGCTCAGCGTGTCAACCAGCCCGGCGGCCTTCACTGCAGTGACCAGCGTGGTCAGGTTGTTCGCGGTCGAGGCATTCTCAACGATCGTCTTGTTGGGGTACATCGCCGCGCCGCCGACGCGCGGGTTGGTCTTGGCGATCGCGGGCGCACCGACGATCAGAGTGGCGGCGGCCATCGCGCCGAGCATCTTGTTGCGTAGCATGATCCATCTCCGGCTCGACCATCGAGCCCGCGCAGATACGATCGAAACGGCCGGATTGATGCAGGTCAATGTGTAATTTGGTTGCTAAAGCGGGATGAGATCTAGCGCGATTAGGCCACGCCGTCAGACAGACGAGCTACGCTCGCCCGCTGTCCAACGTGGCATGTCCTGCGATTGCTTACCCAATCACAGGCTGCCCGCTACTTCAGCAGTACCAGTTCCTCGGCCATCGTCGGGTGGAGCGCGACGGTCGCGTCGAACTGCGCTTTCGTGAGCCCCGCCTTCACCGCGACGGCGGCGGCCTGGATGATTTCGGGGCAGTCGGGGCCGATCATGTGGATGCCGACGACGCGGTCGGTCTCGCCGTCGCACACCATCTTGTAAAGCGCACGCTCGTCGCGGTTGGCGAGCACGTTCTTCATCGGGCGGAAGTCGGAGGAATAGACGCGCACCGAGCCGAGCTTCGCGCGCGCCTCCGCCTCGGTCATGCCGACCGCGCCGATCGGCGGGTGGCTGAACACCGCTGAGGGCACGCAGTCGTAATCGACGCGCGTCGCCTTTCCACCGTACAGATTGTCGGCGAACGCCTGCCCCTCGCGGATCGCGATCGGGGTCAGCTGAATGCGGTTGGTCACGTCGCCGACCGCGTAGATCGAGGGGCAGGTCGACCGATTGTCCTCGTCGACCTTGATCGCGCCCAGCTTGTCGACCTCGACGCCGGCACTTTCCAGCCCGAGCCCGCGCGTGTTGGGCAACCGCCCGGTCGCGAACATCACCGCGTCGACCGTGACGGGCTCGTGGTTCGACATGCTGACCGTCAGGCAACCGTCGTCGCCGCGCTCGATCCCCTGGAACGTTGCGTCGAAGCGGAATTCCAGCCCCTTCATCATGCTGATCTGCAGCAGACGGTCGCGGATTTGCAGGTCGTAGCCGCGCAGGATCTCCTTGCTGCGGTTCATCAGGATGACGTGCGCGCCAAGCTGATGGAAGATGCCCGCGAACTCGTTGGCGATATAGCCGGCGCCAGCGATCAGGATGCGCTTGGGCACCGCCTCCAGATGGAATGCTTCGTTCGAGGTGATGCCATATTCGTGGCCGGGGCATTCGGGCACCATCGGATGCGCGCCGACCGCGATCAGGATCGTCTTCGCGGTCTTCTTCGTGCCGTCGGCCAGCGTCACCTCGTTCGGACCCGACACGACCGCGCGCTGATGAATGATCTCGCCGCCGCTATTCTCGATCGTCGTCGTATAAGCGCGATTGATCCGGTCGACCTCGTCGAAGACGTTCGCGGTCAGCGTCTTCCAGTCGAAGGCGCACTGGTCGGGGACCTGCCAGCCGAACCGCTTCGCATCCTTCAGATCCTCGGCAAAATGCGCGCCGTAAACGAGCAGCTTCTTGGGCACGCAGCCGCGGATGACGCAGGTGCCGCCGACACGGTATTCCTCCGCCACCGCAACTCTCGCGCCGTGCGCTGCGGATACGCGCGCAGCGCGCGTGCCGCCCGAGCCCGCGCCAATGACGAACAGGTCGTAATCATAGTCGGGCATGTCACTCGTCCTGGTCTATGGGGCGCTGTATGTCGCCGCTCGTACCGCCGCCGGGCAGATCGCGCTAGCGCTGCCCCGCGCGCCGCATCGGCATCGCGTCGATCCGCCTTTGCAGTTCATCAGCCGTGACCGGCTCGCCCGAGCGCAGCGCGACATGGCCATCCTTGCCGATCAGGACCAGCCCGAAACGCGCGGTCGGCAGGCGCAGCCGTGCACGCAGGGTGGCCGCGGTGTCGCGCGCGCCGTCGACCCGGTCGCCGATTACCTCGACCACCTGCACGTCACGATCCTCCGACTGCCGCTTCCACCCCCGAAGGGTGCGGCGCTGCGCGGTTAGCGCAGGGTCATTCACAATCGGCGCGGCGACGACGAGCACGCGGCGCTGCCACCGCATCTCAGCAACGCTCGGCATGCTCGCGGCCACCGCGACGAGCGCGAGGATCACGCCTCGTCGTCGCCGCCGAACGCGCGCGCGATCAGGTCGTCGGTCGAGGGGTCGAAATCACCGCCGCCCTTTGCCGCCGCCTTCGCCATCTCCTTGCCCAGCTCGACACCGAACTGGTCGAAGGAATTGATGCCCAGCAGCACGCCATTCACGAACACTCGGTGTTCGTAGAAGGCGATCAGTGCGCCGAGCGTGCGCGCATCCAGCCGGTCGAGCAGCAGCGTCGAGGACGGCCGGTCGCCGGGATAGGCGCGCGCAGGGTCATCGGGGTTGGCACGCCCCTTCATCAGTGCGGCCCCTTGCGCGAAGGCGTTGAGCAGTAGGTTCTTGTGATGATCCTCCGACAGCGTGTCGCCCGCCTCGATCACTGCCAGAAACTCGACCGGCACCAGATGCGTGCCTTGGTGGAGCAATTGGAATACGGCGTGCTGCGCGTCGGTTCCGACGCCGCCCCAGGTGATCGGCGACGTCGGGCGGCCGACCGGCTTGCCGTCGACGGTCACGCCCTTGCCATTCGATTCCATCTCAAGTTGTTGGAGATAACTCGGCAACAGCCGCAGCCGCTCGTCATAGGCGAACGGCGCCCGCGTCTCGGCACGGCGGACCTGGGTGTAGTAAAGGTCGGCGAAGGCGGCGAGCGCGGGGGCGTTTTCGTGCAGCGCTGAAAGGCGGAAATGGCGGTCCATCTCGGCCGCGCCTTCCAGCAGTTCCTCGAACTGGTCCCAGCCGAGCTTGATCGCGGCCGGAAATCCGATCGACGACCATAGCGAGTAGCGTCCGCCGACACCCTCGCCGAAGGGCACGACGCGCGTCTCGTCGACGCCCCATTCGATTGCCTTGTCGGGCGCGGCGGTGACCGCGACGACGCGGCCGTACGGGTCGGTCACGCCCGCACCCTCCATCCAGGCGATGACACTCTCGGCGTTCATCATCGTCTCGGTGGTGGTGAAGGTCTTGGACGCGACCACCAGCAGCGTGGTGGCGGGGTCGAAGCGGTCGAACACGTCCTCCAGCGCCATGCCGTCGACGTTGGAGACGATCGCGACGTCGTAGCGGTCACTGTCACGCCCCAATGCGTCGACCAGCAGGTGCGGGCCCAGCGCCGACCCACCGATCCCGACGTGGAGGATGTGGTTGACCGGCCCGAACGCTTCCGCCTCGATCGCGTCGATCAGCGCGCGCATCCGCGCATGATAGGCGCCGGCGCGCGCGACTGAGTCCGGGTTGCCTTCACCACGCTCGGCGGTGTGTTCGACCGGGCGATCCTCGGTCACGTTGACGTGCGCGCCGGAGAACATCGCCTCGCGCTTGCCCGCCAGGTCGCTTTCCTTCGCGAGGCGCTCGAACGCCGCGATCATGTCGGGCGTCAAATGCGTCTTCGCCCAGTCGAAATGGATGCCCGCGACGTCGAGCGTCAGCTTGGCGAGCCGATCGGGATCGGCCGCGAACAGCGCCTCCAGTCGTTCCTGCGGCAGCGCCTCGATTGTCGACCAGTCAGCCATCGTTTCTCGTCCTGCTAGGGAAATCCGTCCGCCGCCCGAACGGGCGAGGCGCATCAAGGGTCCAAGGCCAGGAACGTCGTCCCAAACGCGCCGCTTGACGTGCACCGCCGCTTGCGCGACCGGGCAGTCATGGCCACCAGCACCCCCGCGGGCAAGACCGCTGCTTCGGAAACCAAGGAAACGCTCCGCTTCCTGCTGAAGCTCGCGTTGTTCGTCTTCATCCTGCGTTCGTTCATTTTCGCGCCGTTCTCGATTCCCTCGGAATCGATGCTGCCGCGGTTGCTGATTGGCGACTATCTCTTCGTGTCGAAGTGGAATTACGGCTATTCGCGCTGGTCGCTGCCGTTCGGTGTGCCGCTGATTCCGGGGCGCATCTTCGCCTCCGATCCGACGCGCGGCGACACGGTCGTCTTTCGCAGCATGGAGCCCGACGACCACGACGTGATCAAGCGCGTCATCGGCCTGCCCGGCGACACGGTGCAGATGCGCCGCGGGCAATTGTTCCTGAACGGCAAGGCGATCCCGAAGCAGCGCGTCGCCGATTTCGTCGTGCCGATCTCGCCCAACTTCCCCGAGGACAAATGCGGCACGCAGTTTCAGGACGTCGGCGCGGACAACAAGCCGATCTGCCGCTATCCGCAATTCCGCGAGACGCTGCCGAACGGTCGCAGCTACTTGGTGATCGATCAGGAATATATTCCGATCGCCGACGACACGCCGGTCTACCGCGTGCCGGCGGGTGACGTGTTCCTGATGGGCGACAACCGCGACGACAGCGCCGACAGCCGTTTCGCCCCGCCCGAGGGCATGGGCTACATCCCGATGGAGCGGATCGAGGGCAAGGCAATCGTCAACTTCTGGTCGACCGATGGCTCGGTCGAGTGGATCAAGCCGTGGACCTGGGTGTCGGCGGCACGGTGGAGCCGCATCGGGGAGGGCTTTTGAGCGACCTCGCCGACTGGATCGAGGCGCGGCTCGGCTATCGCCCGCTCGAGATCGCACCCTATGAGCGCGCGCTGACGCATTCGAGCCACGTCGGCGACAGCTACGAGCGGCAGGAGTTTCTGGGCGACCGCGTGCTGGGGCTCGTCATGGCCGAATGGTTGTTCGAGACGTTCCCCGACGAGCCCGAGGGCAATTTGTCGAAACGCTTCAACGCGCTCGTCACCGGGTCGGTCTGCGCCGCAGTGGTGCGCGACCTGGGTGTCGCACCGTATCTGCGGCTGGGCAAACAAGCCCGCGACGATGGCGCGGCGGCGAGTGACAATGTGCTGGGCGACGTAATGGAGGCGCTGCTCGGGGCACTTTACCGCGAGCGGGGGCTGGATGCGGCGCGCGACGTCGTGCGGCGGCTGTGGGCCGATCGCATCCATGCTGGTGGCGCCGCGCCGCAGCATCCCAAGTCCGCGCTCCAGGAATGGGCCGCCGCCAACCGCCGCGCGACCCCGGCGTACGAGGTGACCGACCGTTCCGGCCCCGGCCACGCGCCGCGTTTCACCGTCCGCGTCGCGGTCGGCAAGGACGAGACGAGCGCGACGGGCACCAGCAAGCAGGAGGCGGAAACCGCCGCCGCCGCCGCGCTGCTCGACACGCTGCGTGCTCAGACGCCGCCGCTCAAACGACGCCGACGTATCTGACGCCGACGTCGCTGTTTACGCCCGACCGCCGCACGTCATCGCCGTTGCACCCGGCGTAAGTCCAGTTATGCTGACCACCCGTCGGCGCCGCACCGGGCGGCGCGCGGGTTTGGGAGCGCGCGCTTATGGTGACCATGACCATTGCTTACCCTTATGACGCCGATCAGCCGTTCGATGAGGCCTATTACAACAGTCGCCACATGCCGCTGGTCCGCGAGGTGTGGGGCGATGCGGTGAGCGACGTCGCGGTCTATCACGCGCTCGCCGGGCTGACGGGCGATCCTGCCTTCTCGACGGTGGCGCTGGTCGAGTTCACATCGATGGAGGCGTTCCAGAAGGCGATGGCGAACCCGCGGACCGCCGAGGTGAACGCGGACGTCGCGAACTTCACCGCGGTCAAACCAAACATCCAGCTCAGCCGCCGGGCGTGAGCCCGAGCTGGACTCCCGCCGCCGACAGCGGGATCACGCAGCGCACGGTCGCCGCCAACGGATTGACGTTCGAGGTGGCGGAGGCGGGGGCGGGCGACCATTTGACGCTGTGTCTTCACGGTTTTCCCGAGCTCAATTTCTCGTGGCGCTACCAGATGCCGCTGCTCGCCGAGCTGGGCTACCGCGTCTGGGCGCCCAACCAGCGCGGCTATGGCGCCTCGTCGCGGCCGATCGGGGTCGAGCAGTATAGCGCCGACCGTATCGTCGCCGATGCCGCCGCGCTGTTCGATGCGAGCGGCGCGCACAAGCTGACGCTGGTGGCGCACGACTGGGGCGGGGCGATCGCGTGGATGTTCGCGATCAACCGGGTCCGCCCGGTCGAGCGGCTGGTGGTGATGAACCTGCCGCATCCGATCTGTTTCGCCGAGGCGTTGAAGCATTGGCCGCAGCGGCGGCGGAGCTGGTACATGGCGGCGTTCCAGCTGCCGTGGCTGCCCGAGGCGGCGCTGACTGCGAAGGACGCCGCCGCGATCCGCCACGCGTTCCGCGGCATGGCGGTCGACAAGTCGCGCTTTCCCGACGAGGTGCTCGACGTCTACGCCGCCGCAGCGCAGCGGCCGGGTGCGGCGAGCGCGATGGTCAACTGGTACCGCGCCGCGGCACGCCACCGTGACCGCATGGCGCTGTCGAACGGCGGGCGGGTCGAGGTGCCGACGCTGATCGTCTGGGGCGAGGAGGACAGCGCGCTGGGGCTCGAGACGCTGAACGGGACCGAGCGGTTCGTGCCCGACCTGACGATCCGGCGGCTGCCGGGCGTATCGCACTGGGTGCAGCAGGAAGCGCCCGAGGCGGTCAACGCGATCCTTGCCGACTGGCTGCCGCGCGGCTGACGGATACGAGTGGGGGAGCGGAACCCTGCGGTCCCGCTCCCCCGGAAAACCACCGCGCGCTACGCAACCGGCGCGGGGTTCGTGATCATGCGATCAGAAGTGGGTGACGATACCCAGCGTCGGGCGGAAGCTGTGCACCCAGCCGAACGACGACACTTCGCCGCGCAGACGGAAGCCGGCGTTGCCGGTCAGACCGCCGAGACCGATGTCCTTCGGGCCGACTTCGAAGCCGACGCCGTAGGTGACATCGTCATAGTCGCGGTTGGTGTTCACGCGCTTGTCGAAGTTGACCCACTGGTAGCCGACCTTGCCGTAGAACAGGCCGCTCTCGCCAGCGCGGAAGCCGAAGCGGCCCGCGGCGCCGTATTCCCAGTCGATGTCGCCCGACACGCCCTTGGCGACGTTACCCTCGGCGCCGATGAAGAAGGCGTTGAGCGGCACGTTGAAGCCGACCAGACCCTCGACCAGCGAACCGTTCAGCTTGTCGCGACGGTTGACGGGGGGGATGCCTGCCTTGTTCGGCTCGCTGTCGAACTGCTCCCAGCCGCCACGAATCGCGAAATACGGATCGATGCCGAACGCGCGCGTGCCGTCGGGCGCGGTCGCCGTGTCGGTCGTGGTCGTCTGACCATAAGCGGTGTCGGTGGTCGACGGATAGGACGCGTCCTGCGCGAAGGCAGGGGCAGCGGCGAGAGCGGACACGGCAACGGCCGTCGCAAGAACGAGCTTACGCATGATGAACCTCGGTATAGTTTTATCTGTTTTATCGGGGGTGACTGCGTTTCGAAGCAGCGTACCCGAGGCCCACGTAACCGGCGGATGCTGACAGGGTTGCGCAAATCGACGCGTGCCCGCCGAGTAAATCGGAAGTGTGGCCGGAACGACACGCTTTCTTGCGAAATGATGAACGGGGTTGCCACAAAGCTGCCGCACCCGAACGCGCGCGCCACAAAGCCGCCGCACCGCGCCTTGTTCCGCCATGCTCGGCTCCCCCGCGTCGCGCGCGGCGAATCGGTGATCGACGCGCGGCACGCGTCGGTACGGGGTCAGCGTGCGCGTCTGGTCGGCGCGTGGAAGTCGGGCGGCTTGTCCGCGATCCAGCGCAGGAACCGCGCCATCACCGGCACGTCGCGCAACGCATCGAGCGTACCCGCGACCGCCAGCGCGCGATTGTCGGCGGCGGCGTGGATCGCGCGGTGGCAGATCGGATGCACCGGTGCGGTATGCGTGCCGCCCTCGCTCTTGGGGACGACGTGGTGCCATTCGACCTTTACCCCCAGCGGCCGGCCGCACAGCGCGCAGACAGGCGGCGGCGCGGCGCGGGCGATGAGCGCTTCCGCCTCCGCCAGCCCCGCCTTGCGCTTCACCCGTCCCGCCACCGATCCTCCCTGGCTGTGCGGGAAGCAGACGCGCGGTGCGGTGCGCGGGTTGCATTGCGGGATCGACGCGGTGCGAGGCGGCGCGGAAAGTCACTAAAGTCACACCCCTACGCATGTGCGCGCGCGCGAGCCCGCAGCCTCAGGTATCCTCCTCCAGATCGCCCGGCACCTCGGGGAAGAAATCGCGCGACACCACCGGCACCATCTCGCACGCGTGGTCGCCGAGCGCGCCGAGCGAGCGCTGGAAACTGCCGCGGGCGGCATCGGTCATCGCCTCGAACCCGTCCCAGCGGTCGCCAGGCTTGCCCGCGGGGAGCAGATGCTGGAGCAGGAACACGAGCAGCCGGTCGCTCGGCTCGCGCGTCTGCTGGACGAGTTGTCCTTCCTTCCAGATCTCGCGAACGGTGCCGCGCGTCGCGCGCTCGAACGCGAGCGTCGTCAGCCGCACCGTCGCGATCTTGAGCGCCTGATCCCAGGTGCGCGCGAAATCCTCCGCATCGGGCCGCGCGCGCAGGCGATAGGCCGAGCGCGACGACACGCGCGCCTCGCGGCACGCGTTGCTGACCGACCCCGTCTCCGCCAGCACGACGAGAAAGGTACGCTGCCGCTCCGCGGTCCACCCATCGGCGCGTACGCGGACGGGAACGGGCGGGGGCAGCGGCAAGTCGGTGACGTTGTCGTGGACCGGTTCATGCTCGGACGAGCGAGCGGCGGCGGATCGGCGAGCGGCCATGTGTGTGCTCCGTGGTTATGGAGCGTGGGGAGGTATGCGGGGAAGGGGCGTGTAGGACAGAACTACTTGTCTTCAGTTTAATCTGATATGTATTCAGGCGCGACATCATCATGCAAGACGACAGTCCCTTAAAACAATATCGAAGGCGCTAAAACTTTCTAATTCTCCCGTTGCGGTAATAATGTCGTCGCGTGACAGAATTTCTAAACGGTCATGATCCTGAAGGAAATTTAGCCAAACCCCCTCAATTGTCGTGGAGCTGCCATCGTCTTGTAACGATACTCTTATTGCGGCCCCATCGTACGGGGGAGCGTAAACTGATTTCACCCGGCCTCGAACTGTCATGCATTTGCCAATGTATAAAGTCGCCAGTCGGTCAGCCTGCAGTGAGGTCCTGTCACGATAGATAGAGCGTAGTGTTTGGGGCGATAGTGCTTTATCAGAAGGCGGTGGTGCGGCAGTAGGACAAGTGTCACTCCGCTGCATTTCGTATTTTGAAGGCTTTACTGTTGTATTTGAGCTTACCACTATTCGCTCACCCACCTCCGGCGCGTGAGCGGAGGTGTCATCTCGCAGCTTCAGGCGATGTTCGAAATTATCAATGATTGAGCTGTAACGCCAGTCAAGTACTCGCCAAATTATTATTATGGCTAATATGACCGACGCATAAATGGGATGGGCGTCTTAAAGACGATAGCGAGCTGATTGAGAGCCTCGACGCCCATGTAATCCCCTCCAACGACGCTCTGTTATTCCGCCGCAACCCCACCAAACATATCCGCCTCGGCCACGACGTCCTCGTTCGCGGGCTTGGCGTCCTTCGCCTTCTTGCGCTTGTCGAACGCGTCCCAGACGTCGTTCCACTGGCCCTTGGTCGCGGCCTTCGAATATTCGGTCGCGCGGGTTTCGAAGAAGTTGGCGTGCTCAACGCCGTTGAGCAGCGGGGTGAGCCAGGGGATCGGGTGCTCGTCGATCATGTAGATCGGCTTCAGGCCCAATTGCCCCATGCGCCAGTCGGCGATGTAGCGGATGTACTTCTTGATATCCTTGGGCTTCATCCCCTCGACCGGGCCCATCTCGAACGCGAGGTCGATGAAATTGTCCTCGAGCCGGATCGTCGTCTGGCACACGTCGGCGATGTCGTCCTTGACCGCCTTGGTCAGGCACTGACGCTCGGCGCAGAAGGCGTGGAACATGCGGATGATGCCCTCGCAGTGGAGGCTCTCGTCACGCACCGACCAGCTGACGATCTGCCCCATGCCCTTCATCTTGTTGAAGCGCGGGAAGTTCATCAGCATCGCGAAGCTGGCGAAGAGCTGGACGCCCTCGGTAAAGCCACCGAACATCGCGAGCGTGCGCGCGATATCCTCGTCGCTGTCGACGCCGAAGTTCTGCATGTAATCATGCTTGTCCTTCATCTCGGCATATTCGAGGAAGGCGCCATACTCGCTCTCGGGCATGCCGATCGTGTCGAGCAGGTGGCTGTAGGCGGCGATATGGACCGTCTCCATGTTGCTGAACGCGGTCAGCATCATCTTGATCTCGGTCGGCTTGAACACGCGGCCGTATTTCTCGTGGTAGCAATCCTGCACCTCGACGTCGGCCTGCGTGAAGAAGCGGAAGATCTGCGTCAGCAGGTTGCGCTCGTGATCGGTCAGCTTCTGCGCCCAGTCGCGGCAATCCTCGCCCAAGGGCACTTCCTCCGGCAGCCAATGGAGCTGTTGCTGGCGCTTCCAGAATTCGAACGCCCAGGGGTATTCGAACGGCTTGTACTGCTTCGATGCGTGGAGGAGGGACATGGGGGTTACTCCGACAGGATGGTGTTGAGGTGGTGGCCGGCGACGCCGAGCGTCAGCGCGCCGAGGAAACAGTCGCGCGCGCCGGCGAGCGCGGCGCGGGTGGGGGCCAAGCCTCGCGGGTGCCGCGGCAGGTGGCGGCGGCGCAACTGCACGAGCCCGAGCGCGAACAGCAGCGCACCCGCGACCAGGAGCGCGGTCGTCGCGAACAGGGCGAGCGGATGCCTCACGACGCGGTGCCCTGCGCGTTCGGGGTTAACGAGTCTTCCGCGCTCCAATTGCGCATCGCGGTCGCGCTCATCGCCAGCACGACGCCGCCCGCGAGCAGCATGATGCCCGCCATGCGGAAGACGTAGACCTTGGCCGGGCCGCTCGGCCGCGTCAGCGCGAGGAGCAGCCCCGCGCCGACGAGCGCGAGGACGCCCGCGACCACGTACATGATGATGATCGACCAGCTCATGCGGCGCGCGCCGATGGCGATGCGACCAACCGCGCGATCGTGCGTTGCGCACCCGAACCCATCAAGCAAGGAGTGACACGATGGTCGACGCCAGCCAGATCAAGGAACATGCCGAAGTCATCGGCGCGGACGGCACCCATGTCGGCACCGTCGACCATGTCGAGGGCGACCGTATCAAGCTGACCAAGAACGATTCGCCGCAGACCCAGGACGGGCAGGGCGCGAAGCACCATTACATCTCGCTCGCCCTCGTCGCCGACGTGGAGGATGGCAAGGTCCGCCTGTCGGCGAACGGCGCCGAGGCAGTGCAGCTCGAGGAATCCGAGTAAGCGTAACCCGCGCGAGCGGTGACGTACGGCCCCGGTTCGCGTGCCCCGTGCGGGCAGGCGGGCCGGGGTTTTCGTTATGCGCGAGCCGCAACGCGACGGGCGGGACGAGCGATCGGCCGCCCGCGCGCACGACCGCAGCGCGCGCGCGTTCCGCGCGGCGGCAGGGATCGTGTCTCGGCTCGATTCGACCAACGGTTGCTCCCGGTGCGGCGCGGCGAAGGGGTTGCCGATGCGCTGTGCGATGATACGGGAAGCGCGCCTGCGCCGCCACCCCGCAGAGCGGCTGCGGGCATGGTTTTTCTGTGAACAAATTCGATATCTAGGTGTGGGTAAGTGAGTGACGCGCTAGATATGGTGTGGTGGGAACGGGGCGCGTTCGTGGCGCGAATCCTTGGTTGGCGGTCGATGTACCCGATCTGTTCGCGCGGTGGTGTGAGTCGCGGGTGACCGATGGGGCCGGGCGGGCGGCAAGGTAGGCCGCGATGGTCGCGCCAATTTGGAGCCAGGCGCCTGGCACGTCGATAGCGCAGGATCGATGACCCGCCGCTGCGACGTTATTGAGCGTGGCGTGGCGTGGCTTGGTGGCCTGAACACCCAGCATTAGCAGGGCTGCGCTGCTTACTGCGGCGGCCTGCTAGGTCGCGCTCGATGCAATTTTTGGTTCTAAAGTGCCGCCGTCGCGCGTCGCTCGCGGCAGGATCGTCGTTCGTCCTGGTGGACCAATGCCGCGCGCTAGTCAATCAGCCGGTCGTGAGGGCGGTGCTCGTCCGCCCCCTCGACCGTCGTCAGCGTCAGCGTGAGGCGTAGGCAACCGGGACGAGCGGGTCGCCGCAGCGCTTGACGTTATACTCGTTGCCCTTCCAGCAGACCTTTTCAAAGCGCGGCAGCGTTGCGGGCATCGGGCGGCCGACGCGGACGATCGCCTGGTCGCCCCACGGCGTCAGGCTGTTGCGCAACTCCCGCATCCGGTCGAGCGACAATTGCGTGAACTGCCCGCGCGGGCTGAACAGCGCCTCGCGCCCGATATCGCCCGCGGTGCGGCAGAAGTTGAACTGCGAATTGACCGTCGCGAAGCTCGAATAGGTGCGCGTGCCGAACTGGTCGAGCGCCTGCTGCCCTTCCTTCTTGGTCTTCGCGACACGCAAGAAATATTTGGTGAGCGTGTCGTACGACGACTTCAGCTCGGCCTCGTGGTCGGTCAGCAGCGCATTGTACTTGTCGACGGTCAGTAGCGTCGGCTCGAACTGGCATTGCAGCGCCGCGACGTTCAATGCCGCGCGCATGTTCCATGCGATGCCGGCGCGTTGCTCCGCCGCGGTCGCGCCGGGCAGGACCATGCCGACATCGGGCTCGCTGCCCGTGATCGCGGGTGCGCTCAGGTCCTTGTGCTGCAGGTAGAATTGCGCAGACGCCGATACGCTCGAAAACGCCAACACGGTTGCGGCACCCATGCCGACGAACCGAACCAACCCCATGTTCCGACACTCCTCACCCGCGCGCCCCGGCCGCGCCTTATGTGGTGCGCTTTTACCAATGTTGGTTAATCGCCCCAAGCGATTTCTGCCATGATTCCGCTGCGTTCCGTCGCAAAACGGAGACGCGATCGAAACGACCTCCCTGCGGATATCGTCGGCGGGTGGGGCCCGCGATCGATGCCGGCAAGCTTATGGGAAAAGCAGTCGCCGATCGGTCGCCACCTGTTTCAGGCGAGCAAAAGAAAAGGCCGCCCGGTCGCCCGGACGGCCTCTCGCTTCGTAAATGCCCTGGCGGCAGATTACATCGCGTTGGTCGTGGTCGTGGTGGTCATGGTGTTCGACATCATCATGTCGTTGCCGCCCATGCCAGCGCCCATCGTGTCGTTCGCCATCATGCCGCCGTTCATGCTGCCGTCGACGGCAGTCATGTTGTCCGACATGGTGTCCATGCCCTCGGTGGCGTTCATGTCGGTGATCATGGTGTTGTCGGTGGTGGTCTCGGTCTTCGAACCGCACGCCGAAACCGCGAGCGCGGCTGCTGCGAGTGCCGAGCCGGTCAGAACCTTGGTGATGATGGCACGCATGAATTTGCTCCCTAGACTGTAGATTTGGAGACCGTTGGGGTCGTGAATACCCAAATCGGCGTTAATGGTAATCGGTACGCGACCACCCCTCAAGCCTCGATTTCACCGTGACAAGAAAGGCTTTGGAGAAAAGGTCTGGCGGTGAACGCCAGCGCGGCGTCGAAGGTTGCACTGGTGACCGCTTTTTCAAGTGCTTGCGCGCTGGTGACCGGATAATCGGCGATCCCGCACGGGACGATGCCGCCGAAATGCGACAGGTCGGGGTGCAAATTGACTGCAAAGCCGTGCAGCGTGACCCAGCGCCGCACGCGGATGCCGATTGCGCCGATCTTGGCCTCCTGCCCTGAACGGTCGTGCGTCCAGATGCCGATCCGCCCCGGTGCGCGGAAGCCGTCGATCCCGACCTGGGCGAGCGCCGCGATCACCCAGCCCTCGACCGCGTGGACGAAGCAGCGCACGTCGCGTCCGCGTTTATTCAGATCGAGCACGAGATAGCCGACGCGCTGGCCGGGCCCGTGATAGGTGTAGCGCCCGCCACGCCCCGCGGGCATCACCGGAAAACGCGCGTCGACCAGCTCGGCCGGGTCCGCGCTCGTCCCCGCGGTATAGACCGGCGGGTGTTCGAGCAGCCAGATCAGCTCGCGTGCGCTGCCGGCGGCGACCGCGGCGGCGCGCGCCTCCATCTCCGCCAGCGATTGGTCGTACGGCGTCAGCCCCGGCGTCACGCGCCATTCGATATCGTCGATCTCATCCACGCGACCCAGATGCGATGCGGGGGCGGGCTTGGCAACGGGGCGGGATTGCGAAGGGGGGAGCGTGCGGCACCTGCCGCGTGCGGGTGATTGGCGGGGCGCGGCGGATCGGCTAGGCCGCGGCATATCGCCCCCGCGCCGTCGCGCGCGCCGGGGCAACGGGCGTCGGCGAGCAGGGGGAACGATGGTGCACATGGGGCTGGTCTGGGATCGCACGGTTGATGTGCTGCAGGGACGCAGCGGCATTCTCGCGCGGCTGGCGCTGTTGTTCTTCTTCGTACCGGGCGTCGTGAGCGCGGCCGTCGGTGCGTTCGCCACGCCCGCGACGCCGCTCGCCTTCGTCGCCTCGCTGGTGTCGCTGGCGGCCAGCGTGCTGCTGATCGCGGGCGTCCTCGCGGTCACCGCGGTGGCGAGCGACCCGGACGTCGACGCGGCGCGCGCGACAAGCATCGGGTTCCAGCGGCTGCTTCCCGCGATCGGCGCGATCGCGCTGGTCGTCGTCGCGGTGATCGCGATCGGGGTGCCGATCACGCTGCTGGTCGTCCAGTCGGGGGCGACCTTCGATCCCGCGACCGGGCGGTTCGATCTGGCGCGCGCGAGCGGCAGTGCGCTGAACCTCGCCGGCATCATCACGCTGATCGCGCTGGTCGTCGGATTGTGGGTGACCGCGAAGCTGGTTCCGCTGTTCGCGATCATCGTCAACGAGCGGCGCGGCCTCGGCGCCTTCGCGCGCAGCTTTCGGTTGACGCGCGGCTCGGCGTTGCGGCTGGTCGGGGTCGTCATCCTCTACGGCATCGTTGTGATCGTCGCGATGCTCGCGGCGACGTCGGTGACGGGCGTGATCGCGCGGCTGCTGCTCGGCGCGGACGCGGCCGGGGGCGTCGGCGTCGCAGTGGGTGTCGCGTCCTCCGCGCTGACCGCGCTGGCGACCGTCGTGCAGACGGTGTTCTACGCGCGCTTCTACGTCGCCGCGCGCGACCGCGAGGACGCCGCGCAGGACGCGCCGCTCGTTCAATGACGCTCACCTTCTCGCGGCTGCTCGCCGATGCCTGGTCGCTGTTCCGGCGTCAGGCAGACCTGATCCTGCGCATCGCGCTGCCGCTCGTCGTGTTGCCGGGCTTCGCGGTGCAGTTGCTGTGCGATCCGCTGCCGCCGCTGCCGCCTGCGCCGCGCGACCAGCCGATGCTGGAGGCGTGGATGACGCAGGTCGGCACCTGGGGGCAGACGAACGCGATCTGGTACCTGCTCGCCGACGCGGTCGGCGTGTTCGGGCTCGCGACGATCGCGGTGCTGCTGCTCGATCCCGATCGCCCCGTGGTCGCGGGGGCGATGCGAACCGCGGGCGCGCGCCTGGTACCGTTCATTCTCGCCAGCCTGCTGATCGCGGTGCCGGTCGGCGTCGGCATGTGGCTGTTCGTGCTGCCCGGACTATGGGTGCAGGGACGGTTGTCGGCGGCGATCCCGCTGCTCGCGCGTGCGCCGCGCCAGCGCGTGATCGCGGCGATCCGCACGTCGTGGCGCGCGACGCGCGGGCAGGGGTTCGCACTTGCCGGCGCGGTCGTGTCGGTGTTCCTGCTGCAATGGCTCGCGATCGTGCCGCTGCTGTCCGCCGACGAATGGCTGCGCGCACCGGGCAACGACAATCCGCTGGTGCTGAGCCTCGTCGACGGCGCGATCGCATTCCTCGGCGGGGCCTATCACCTCGCCGTGCTGATGATCGGGATGGCGACCTATATCCGGCTGGCGAGAAGGGGCAGCTGAGGCGCGGCGTCGGCGGGCAGCAGCCCGATCAGCCGCGGGTCGGGAAACGTCTCGATCGTGCGCCGGACCGCGACGAACCCTTGCGCGCGGTAGAAATTGAGCGCCGAGGGGTGGTCGAGCGTGCAGGTGTGGAGCGCGACGCGCGTCACCCCGGGCAGCCACGCGCGCGCCAGCGTCTCCGCCATCAGCCAGCGGCCCAGTTGCCGCCCCGCCAGTTCGGGCACCAGCGCGAAATAGCCGATCGTGCAATTGCCCGTGTGACGGAAGTCGAGCTCGACCATCCCAACCTCGACGCCGGCGGCATCGACCGCGGCGAATACCTGCACATACGGGTCACGGATGATCACGAGTAGAGCGGCGTCGTCGAGCGTCAGCCGCGAATACCATAACCAGCGCGCGCCGACGCGGCGGAACAGCGCGCGGTACTTGTCGGGCTCGGGTGCGGGCCAGCGCACCAGCCTGAGCGGCGCGGGCGGAATGGGGCGCAGCGGCGGGCGGCGCGTCATCTCCAGCGTGGTGACGATCGTCGCCAGCTCGCCCTCTGGCACGGGGATCAGCGCCATGCGCCTCAGTCCCAGTTTGCGACGGGCGGCAAGCTCATCAGGATCGCGTCGATGTTGCCGCCGGTCTTCAACCCGAACAAGGTGCCGCGGTCGTAGACGAGGTTGAACTCGGCGTAGCGCCCGCGCCAGCGGCGCTGCTCGGCCACGTCGTCGGCGGTGAAGGCATCGCTCATCCGCCGCCTGACGATCCGCGGATACGCGTCGAGAAACGCGCGCCCAACATCCTTGGTGAACGCCAGATCGCGCGCGAAGTCGTTCTCGAGGTGATCGTAGAAGATCCCGCCGACGCCGCGGTGGACCTTGCGATGGGGGATGTAGAAATAGTCGTCCGCCCATTCCTTGAAGCGCGGATAATAGCCCGCGTCGTGCTCGTCGCACGCGGATTTCAGCGTCGCGTGGAAGTCGGCGGTATCCGCCGCGACCGGCAGCGGCGGGTTCAGGTCGGCGCCGCCACCGAACCATTGCTTGGTGGTGCGCAGGAAGCGCGTGTTCATGTGCACCGCGGGGACGTGCGGGTTCGCCATGTGCGCGACGAGGCTGATGCCGGTCGCGAAGAAACGCGGATCCTCGCCCGCGCCGTGGATCGTGCGTCCGAATTCGCCCTCGAACGTGCCGCCCACGGTGGACACGTTGACGCCGACCTTCTCGAACACGCGGCCCTTCATCACGCCGCGTACCCCCCCGCCACCGGGTTCGCCCGAGGGATCGGCGCGGTCCCAGGAGATATAGGCGAACGTCGCGTCCGACCCCGCCTCGCGCTCGATCGCCTCGAATTCGGCGCAGATCAGGTCGCGCAGATGCTCGAACCAGGTGCGGGCTTGGGTCTGTTGGTCGTCGAGCTGGAACATGGGGCTAGCGCTTAGCGGGCGAGGGGCCCCCGCGTCGAGGCGGCAGAATGCCTCACGCGGGGGAGCCTTGGGGCCACGCGTCCGTCTGCCGAAGCGCCTCGCCCAGGATCATCGCGCACGATACCGCGACGTTCAGCGAGCGCATCCCCTCGCGCATCGGCACGCGCACGCGCAGGTCGGCGCGCGCGTGGACGTCGGCGGGCACGCCCGCGCTCTCCGACCCGAACAGCAGCACGTCGTCGCCCCGGTAGGCGGCGTCGGTATAGGGTACCGCGCCGCTCGTCGTCGCCAGCACCAGGCGGCCGCGCGCGGTGGCGACGAAGGCGTCCCAGTCGACGTGGCGCGTCACGCTCGCCGCCGCGGCATAGTCCATCCCCGCGCGTGCGAGCGCGCGGTCGCTCCACGGAAACCCCATCGGCTCGATCAGGTCTACCCCCGCACCCATGCACGCCGCGAGCCTGAGGATGGTGCCGACGTTGCCCGCGATATCGGGTTGAAACAGCGCAATACGCATGACGCGGGCCTTACCGGCTCGTTACGCGTCTGCAAAATGGGATTGGCAAAGCGACGGTGGCTTGGCTATCAGGCGATCAAGGGACCGGCCGGGGGGATCGCCGGCCGTCACAGGGGGGTACGCGGGCGTGTCAGGCTCGCCACGTGCCCCGCAGGGCAATGCAAGGGCGCGTGTGAATGGCGACTGTCGACGATCGGCTTCCTCCGGGTGAGGACCCCGCGCTGCTCGCGGACGGCACCGTCCACGATCCGCGCCGTCGCGACTTCATCAACATTGCCGCCGTGTCGTTCGCGGGCGTCGGCGCGCTCGCGATCGTGCTGCCGCTGATCAACCAGATGAACCCTTCGGCCGACGTGCTCGCGCTGTCGACGACCGAGCTCGACATCTCGAAGATCGAGCCGGGGCAGGCGATCAAGGCGTCGTTCCGCAAGCAGCCGTTGTTCGTGCGCAACCTGACCCCGGCCGAGATCGCCGCCGCCGACGCGGTCGCGGTGTCGAGCTTGCGCGATCCGCAGACGCTGGAGGAGCGCACCAAGGCGGGCAAGAAGAACTGGCTGATCACGCTGGGCGTCTGCACGCATCTGGGCTGCGTGCCGCTGGGCGCCGGCGAGGGTGAGAACAAGGGGCCGTTCGGCGGCTATTTCTGCCCGTGTCACGGGTCGGCGTACGACACCGCGGGCCGCATCCGTCAGGGCCCGGCGCCCAAGAACCTGGTCGTCCCCGAGTATGCATTCAATTCCGACACCGTCGTGACGGTGGGTTGAGGTAGCCGCACATGAGCTTTCCCTGGGCCAAGCATTATGAGCCGAAGCAGCCGCTGATGCGGTGGATGGACGAGAAGCTGCCGCTGCCGCGTCTCGTCTACAACGCGATCGGCGCGGGCTATCCCGTGCCGCGCAACCTCAATTATTTCTGGAACTTCGGCGTGCTCGCGGGCGCGGCCTTGGTGTGTCAGATCGTGACGGGCGTCGTGCTCGCGATGCATTATGCCGCCAACGGCGCGGTCGCGTTCGGCTCGGTCGAGAGCATCATGCGCGACGTCAACGCGGGCTGGTTCCTGCGCTACGCGCACGCCAACGGCGCGTCGATGTTCCTCGCGGTGGTCTACATCCACATCGGCCGCGGGCTCTATTACGGGTCGTACAAGGCACCGCGCGAGATGGTGTGGCTGCTCGGCGTTGTCATCTTCCTGCTGATGATGGCGACCGCGTTCATGGGCTACGTGCTCCCCTGGGGGCAGATGAGCTTCTGGGGCGCGCAGGTCATCACCGGCTTCTTCTCGGCGATCCCGCTCGTGGGTGAGACGATCCGCGTGTGGCTCTTGGGCGGGTTCGCGCCCGACAATGCGGCACTCAACCGCTTCTTCTCGCTCCACTATCTGCTGCCGTTCGTCACCGCGGGCGTCATCATTCTCCACATCTGGGCGCTGCACATCCCGGGGTCGAACAACCCGACCGGCGTCGACGTGAAGGGCGAGCAGGACACGGTGCCGTTCCACCCTTATTACACCGCCAAGGACGGCGTCGGCGTCGCGGTGTTCTTCCTGATCTTCGCCGCACTCATCTTCTTCTCGCCCAACCTGCTCGGCCACCCGGACAATTACATCGAGGCGAACCCGCTCTCGACCCCGGCGCACATCGTGCCCGAATGGTACTTCCTGCCGTTCTACGCGATCCTGAAGAGCTTCACCGCGGACTTCCTGCTGCCCGCGAAGCTGTGGGGCGTGCTCGCGATGTTCGGCTCGATCCTGCTGCTGTTCTTCCTGCCGTGGATCGACAATTCGCCGGTGCGTTCGGCCAATTATCGCCCGACCTACCGCTGGTTCCTCGTCGTGCTGCTGATCGACATCCTGGTGCTCGGCTACGTCGGCGGGGCGGAGGCGACCGCGCGCAACGTCATCATGGGGCAGATCGCGGCGGGTTATTATTTCGCGCACTTCCTCATCATCCTGCCGCTGGTGTCGGCATCGGAGCGTCCGCGCCCGCTGCCCAACTCGATCACCGAGGCGGTGCTGGCGAAGCACGCCGGTACCTCGCCCGCCAAGACCGCGATGGCGGGCTGAGCCGAGCAGCGACGAAAAGGGGATAAAGAACACAATGGCTCGTCTCATTTCGATCGTGATCGGCGCGGCGTTCGTCTTCGTGCTGGCGCTGGCGCTGTTCGGCACCGCCCGGACCGCGATCACCGACCCCGCGAAGGAAAGCGCGGAACACGTCTTCCACCTGCATCCCGAGAGCATCGGGCTGCCGTCGGCGGGGCTGTTCGGCAAGTTCGACCGCCAGCAGGTCCAGCGCGGCTTCGCGGTGTACAAGGAAGTCTGCGCCGCCTGCCACTCGCTCAAGTACGTCGCGTTCCGTGACCTGACCAAGATCGGTTATTCCGACGCCGAGGTGAAGGCGATCGCCAACCAGTGGGCGATCGAGCAGCCGAGCGTGAACCCCGAGACGGGCGAGGCCGCGACGCGCAAGAACCTGCCGTCCGACCACTTCCCGTCGCCGTTCGCGAACGAGGTCGCCGCGCGCGCCGCCAACAACAATGCGCTGCCGCCCGACCTGTCGCTGATCACCAAGGCGCGCGAGGACGGCCCGAACTACGTCCACGCGCTGATCACCGGCTATCGCAACCAGCCGGCGGAACTCCTCAAGGAGTTCCCGGGCGCGAAGACTCCGCCGGGGCTGCACTACAACCCGTATTTCGCCAACCTGAACATCGCGATGCCGCCGCCGCTGACCTCCGACGGTCAGGTGACCTATTCGGACGGAACCAAGGCGACCCGCGACCAGATGGCGCGCGACGTGTCGGCGTTCCTGACCTGGACTGCCGAGCCCAACCTGGAGGCGCGCCACGCGGCGGGTCTTGCCGCGGTGATCTTCCTGATGATCTTCGTGTTCCTGACCTGGGGCGCGTACCAGAACGTGTGGCGCGGGATCGAGCACTGATCGAGCGCGGCGCGCAGGTAGCATAGCTGCCGCGTGCCACTCGCGCTCGATCGGCCGGCGGCGCCGCGGCGCCGACCGACGACGCGGGCTTTGTCCGCGGCGCCCGCCACCGGGACGACCAGCGAAACAAACGGCCGGGGCTCACGCTCCGGCCGTTGTCGTTCGTGACGGGACGCACGCACCCTTGCGCTCCCCCGCCACACCGCCGAAAAGCGCACGCATGGCCAATGACGACCTCCGCGCGCTGATCCGCACCATCCCGGACTTTCCGAAACCCGGCATCCAGTTCCGCGACATCACGACGCTGCTGTTGTCGCCGACCGGGCTCGCCACCGCGGTCGAGCGGATGGTCGCGGCCGTCGACGGCCCGGTCGATCTCGTCGCGGGGATCGAGGCGCGCGGGTTCCTGTTCGCCGCCGCGCTCGCGGTGCCGCTGAACGCGGGCGTGCTGCTGATCCGCAAGGACGGCAAGCTGCCGGGCGCGACGATCGCGGAGGATTACGCGCTCGAATACGGGCAGGACCGGATCGCGATCCACGCCGACGCCTGCGCGCCGGGTGCGCGCGTGCTGCTGATCGACGACCTAATCGCGACCGGCGGCACCGCGCGCGCGGCCGTCCGCCTGCTGCGCAAGACGGGCGCGACCGTCACGCAGGCGCAGTTCCTCGTCGACCTGCCCGACCTGGGTGGCGCGGACGCCCTGCGCGGCGAGGACATTCGCGTCGACGCGCTGGTTTCGTTCCCGGACCATTAAAGGAACTTCGATGTATCGCCTCCGTTCTACGATGAACGGCGGCGCGTTCCTGCCGCTTTCCTGCGTACGGGGGAGACACGATGAACCTGAAACGTATCGGCCTTGTCGCGCTGCTCGGCAGTCTGGGTCTGGGGTTGGGCGCCTGCACCGATGGCTACGGCTATAGCGGCGTCAACGTGGGCGTCGGCAGCGGCTATTACGGCGACGGTTATTACGGCGGCGCCGGCTATTACGGCGATCCTTATTATGCCGGCGGTTTCGGCGGCTACGCGCCGGGCTATTACGGCTGGTACAACAATTATTATTACCCTGGCACGGGCGTGTACGTCTACGATCGCAATCGTCGGCCTTATCGCTGGAACGACGGACAGCGTCGTTACTGGGAGGGGCGTCGCGGCAACGCGCAGGTGCGTCAGAACTGGGGCGATTTCCGCCGCGACGTGCGAAACGAACGGCGCGACTACCGCGGCGACATCCGCGACAACCGCCAGGCGTATCGCAACGGACAGATCACGCGCGAGCAGTTCCAGCAGGGACGCCGGGACGCGCGACGCGAGTATCGCGGCGACGTGCGGCAGGACTACCGCGACCTGCGCCAGCAGAACCGTGCCGAGGGGTATCGCACCCCGCGGCCGCAAGGCGCGTTCCGGCCCGGTGGTCGCGGCGGCGACGGCTTCCGCGGGCGCGGCGGCGGTTTCCGCGGCGGGCGCGGTGGCCGCGGTCCCAATCAGTAAGCCGGTCGGGCGCGGCGGCCTGACCTAATGCGATCGTTGGCTGGTCGATCCTACCCGGCGTCGGGAAGGTCGGCCGGCCGCGTCGCGATCAGCCCGTTCGAGATCATCGACATGACCGCGACGTCATCCTGATTAAACACCGTCAGCTGGCTTTTGAAGATCCCCATCTCGGGCCGCGAGGCCGAGCGGCGCTTCTCGATCACCTCGGTTTCGCAGCGCAGCGTGTCGCCGGGATAGACGGGCTTCAGCCAGCGCAATTCGTCGATCCCCGGCGAGCCGAGCCCGGCCTGTCGGTTGCGTTTCAGATTGTCGACCAGCATCGCCATCACCATCGCACAGGTGTGCCACCCGCTCGCCGACAACCGCCCGAAGTGCGTCGCCGCCGCCGCCTCGTCGGACAGATGGAACGGCTGCGGATCGTAGCGCGAGGCGAAGTCGATCACCTCGTCGCGAGTCACGACGTAGGCGCCGAACGATTGCCGCGCGCCGACCTCCAGATCCTCGAAATATTGCATCGCGCGAGCCCCTCTCCTTCGTTATCGCCGCAGCACGCCACGGAACGGCCGGTCGTTGCCGTCGAGCGTCGGGCCTGCGGGTAGCCCGATCAGGTCGCGCAGCAGCGGCGCCACGTCGACGTTATCGAAATCACCAACGCGCTTGCCCGCGGCGAAAGCGGGGCCATTGGCGATGAACAAGGCGCGCATGTCGGGGGCGGTGTTGTCGTAACCGTGGTTGCCGCCCTCGCGCGCTTTGGTCGGCGCGGTCTTTTCGATCGACCACGCGCCGCCCGGACCATCGTCGGCGAGGCACAGATAGGGTGGAACGCGGACGTTCGCGCCGTAGTGGAACCGCGCCGGGATATCGGCCTTCGCCCAGCACGTCATGTGCGGGTGGCGCGCGAGCAGCGCGGTGCGCACCGCGGCGTCGCGACCGGGCGCGGGGTAGAGGCTGGCATACGGCCCCGCCTCGAACACGCGCGCGTCGGCGGGCGGCACAATGCGATCGAGCGCGATCACGCGCGTGCTGCTGGTCGGGGCCATGCCGTGGTCGGCGACGATCACCAGATTGGCGGGCTGGCGCAGCGAGGCGAGCCCCTGCGTCAATTCGCCGATATGGCGGTCGACTTCGGCCACCGCCTGCGTCGTGCGTGCGTCGCCGGGACCGTAGCTGTGTCCGGCGCTGTCGACCGTGTCGAAATAGAGCGTCACCAGCCGCGGGCGGGTGGCGGCGGGGCGCCGCATCCAGTCGATCACCGCCGCGACGCGCTGCTCGCCGGTCACCGCCTGGTTGAACTGCTGCCAGTCGGACGGGCGCGTGCCGCCGTCGACTTCGCCGTGCCCGCCCGAGCCGCGCACACCGCCCCAGGCGACGTTCGCGCCGGGCCAGAACATCGTCGCGCTGCGGATCCCCGCTCTCTCCGCGGTGACCCAGATTGGCTCAGCTGCGTTCCACCAGAACGGGTCGTCGCTCGCCATCGTGAACGTCTCGTCGGGGCGCGCGGGATCGATGAACGAATTGGCGACGATGCCGTGGCGATCGGGGCGCAGCCCGGTCACGAGCGTCCAGTGATTGGGAAAGGTCTTCGACGGAAAGCTCGGCCGCATGTTCGCCGACACGCCGGTGGCCGCCAGGCGCGACAGATTGGGGGTGACCCCGCGGGCGAGGTAATCGGGGCGGAAGCCGTCGATCGACACCAGGATCGTCACCGGCGCGCGCGCCTCGGTCATCGCGGGCGCGTCGCCCATCCCGTCGTCGCGCGTGGCCGAGGCGGCGGGCGGGGTCGCGACCGTCGTGTAGGGCGCGCCGGTCGCGGGCGGTGCCGGCTGCGTCACCGGCGACAGCATCGCGGGGGTGTAGGGATAAGCGCACGCGCCCAGGGCAGCGAGCGCGGCGAGCGGGAGGGCCGGGCGCAGCATCGCCGTTTGCCCTAATCCTCCCGACCCGCTTTGTCTCGCCCGATGCGGGGCGAGACGGGGGCAGGCGGCAGCATTCCCGCGCGCGGGCCCGCCCGGTTACAAGCCCACCGCCAGCTTCGCGAACAACGTCCAGCTGACCGGCGCGTTGCCGTATGCGGCATCGAGCGCGGCGGGCTTGGCATAGGCCGCGACCGTCCCCCCCAGCGCGACCCCCAGCGGCCCGACGATCGGCAGGCGATAGGCGTAGCCGCCTTCCGCCTTGGTCACGCGGAACCGCCGGTCGTGAAGCGACGAGTCGTGGTCGGGGAAAAGCTCATCGTTGACGACATTCTCGACCCGCGCGAACACCGCGTGGCGCGGCGTGATCTCCCACGTCGCCTCGGCGAGATAGGCGTTCAGCACGTCGCCCGGCTGCCGGTCCTTGCGCGACCAGGCGATTGTGGTCGCGATGCCCCCGCGCGCCCATTGCACGCTCGCAGTGGTGCGGTTCTCGTTCTCGCCCGGATGCTGCACCTCCGGTTCCTTCAGATGCCCGTGGCTGACCTGCACCGCGAGGTAGGGGGAGGGCGTCCACGTGCCGCGCAACGACCACGAATCGAGTGCGATCGGATCGAGGCTCCAGCGCCGCTCGTCGGGTTCGCGCCCCTTGAACCACGATCCCTCGAGCTGGAATTTGGGCCCCGATACGCCCGCGGTCACCACGCCGTAGGTGATGTGGGTCGAATCGAACCAATGGTGCGTGATCGGCGACAGCGGCTGATAGCGTGCCGAGCCGCGATGCATGAACGCCGATGGCCCGAGCGCGGGCTCGCCGACCGGTCCGCCGTAGAAGAACAGATTGGTGTCGCCTCCCAGCCGGTAGTCGACGCGCGCGGCGAGCTCCATGAACAGGTCGTGCGGGTGCTGGCGGTCGACCAGCGGCACGCCGTTGGCGGTCTCGCCGGTCGCGAACAGGTTGGGATAGCCACGCTGCCCCATCGCGGGCTCGAGGCTGCCCATCGCGCGCAACTGAAGGTGGAACCGGTCGCCGAGATCGCGGTCGC
Source organism: Sphingomonas citricola (assembly GCF_019429535.1). GTDB lineage: Bacteria > Pseudomonadota > Alphaproteobacteria > Sphingomonadales > Sphingomonadaceae > Sphingomonas > Sphingomonas citricola. The sequence continues at coordinate 367,885 of NZ_JAHXZM010000002.1, forward strand.
CCATCAGCATCGCCATCGACTGGACGAACGCCATGTCGGCGCCGCGCGCGCCCCCCTGATCGGTGACGCTGCCCCAGGCGTAGCCGTGCGCCATCACCATCCATTCGCCGGCCGGGATCATCGCGCCGCGCATCGGACCTTCCGCCGCGGGCAGGCGCGCGGTGCCGCTGCCGGGGGAGTACCAGCCGTTCGCGGTACCCATCGTCATCCCCGACATCGTCGCACCGACCGGCGCGTGCGCGAGCGCGGCGTCGCTCGCCTGCCGCCACGCCGGCGGGGCGGTGAAGCTCATGGCGTGGTCCATGCCGGTGTGGTTCATCGCGGCGTGACTTTGAGCGGCGTCGTCCGCTGCCGCCGCACCGGTCTGCGCCAGTATGTCATTGTCGGCGTGGTTCATGCCCTGATGATCGCCGCTCATGCCCGGCATCGTGGCGTGATGCGGTGGCTGCGCCTCCGTGCGCGACGCCCGAGCGGACTCAGTCGGTGAAGCCTTCGCGCTTGTATGATCCTGGTGGACGTGATCGAGCGAGCCCGCCGGCATTGCCGCATGGTCTGCATGGTTCGATGCGGCGGCGCTGTCCGGTGCCTGCGCGAGCGCGGGCCGCAAATCCGTCATGCCGGTGTGGCTGATGGCTGCGCCGCGCGACGCATGGCCGGATGCGGATATCGAGGGCGCGACGGGACTCCGTGTGCGGGGCTTGGCGCCCTTTGGCTTCGCAACCGAGGCGTGTCGGGGCGGCGTGGTGTGCGTGCTCGCCGTGGCGGTGGTCGTCTCCGCGACGCTCGGCGAAGCGGCGGGCATCGGCATGTCGTGGTGGTGCTGTGCCGCGGCCGTTGACGGCAGCAGCGCGCCCGCCGCGCAGGCGGCGAGCAGGGTGGGGCGATACATGGGAAACTCCGGCAGAGGAAAACGCGTGTCGCGGGCGCGCGTGCGCCCGGGCGGCTACGCGGTCTTCGGCGGCGGTGGTGTCGGGCGCGGTGCCTCACCCGGCGCGAGCGAGACAACGCGCGCGGGCCGCGCGCGCGACGGCGGCGGCATCGAACCGTCCAGCCGCGCGCCGATCAGCATGTCGGGCGGGATGCAGCCGAGACAGTCGTGGCCGCCCCCGCGCGCGCCGTGATGGTCGCCATCTGTGCGACCGCCGGCGTGATGCATCGCCGTCGCATGGGGCATCGCTGCTCGCGCGCCGGCCGCTGGCCCCGTGTCGTGGCACGCCGGCCGCGCGGTCGCGGGCAGCGCCACGATCAGCGCGAGGAGGAGCAGCAAGCGGCGGAACACGTGGCCGTCCTACCCGCAAACGCGTCTCCTGACCATCCGCGGGACGACCACCGCGTGCGGACCCGTCGCGGCGTCCATGCTTACCCTGCGCACCGCGATGCACTGGTGCTGGAACGCGCCCGACGCTCGCGCTTTGTACCGCGCATGCGATTGCTCCTCCTCGCGCTGCTCGTCCCGCTTGCTGCCTGCGGCAAGGGCGAGGGGGGCAATGCGTCCGACGCCGGCGGGAAGGGCGGGGGCAACAGTGCGGCGGCGGCGCCGATGGCGACCCCCACCGGCCCGCCCCCCAAGACGCCCGTGATGCAGGTGACACCCGCGCCCGGAAAGCAGCCGCAGTGGCTCGAGCCGCGCTCTGACGCGAAGGCGCCGAAGACCGCGCCTTACGGCAACCTGCTCAACCAGCCCGTCGTCGACGCACCGCGCCGCTGAGCCTGTCTCAGCGGTTCGATCGGTCGCACCGGTCTTTCGCTCCTTGCTCACGCCACAACAGCGGCGCGGTACCCAGGACGTAGCCGAGGAAAGCGGCCTGGAACGCCACGCTGATCGCGAACCGCTCGAAACCTAGCACTTGCCACGCGTAGATGTTCGCCGTCACGTCGGCGATCATCACCGCTGCCGCCATCGCCACGCCGCCGCGCGCGATGTGCCGCATCAGCAACGCGACCGTCACCGCGTCGAGCAGCACGAGCGCGTTCCAGAACGCATTCGCCAGCGGCGGGCCGAAGCGGTACGGCCACCAGCCGAACCGCCACCAATCGATCGCGTGGGTCAGCGTGCCCCACGCGAACCCCGCGATCAGCACGCCGCGCGCGATGGCGGCGGCACGCGTCACACGTTGAAGCGGAACAGCATCACGTCGCCGTCGTGGACGACATATTCCTTGCCCTCCTGGCGCAGCTTGCCCGCGTCGCGCGCGCCCGCCTCACCGCCGAGCGCGACGTAATCGTCGAACGCGGTCGTCTCGGCACGGATGAAGCCGCGCTCGAAGTCGGAGTGGATCGCACCCGCCGCCTGCGGTGCCTTGGCGCCCGCCTCGACTGTCCAGGCGCGCGCTTCCTTCGGGCCGACCGTGAAGAAGGTGAGCAGGTTGAGCAATTTGTACCCGGCGCGGATCACGCGCGCGAGCCCGCTCTCTTCCAGCCCCAGCTCGCTCAGGAACTCCGCGCGATCCTCGGTCGGCATGGTCGCGATCTCGGCCTCGATCGCGGCGGAAACGACCACCGCCTGCGCGCCCTCGGCCGCGGCCTTGTCGAACACGCGCTGCGAGTAAGCGTTGCCGTTCGCGGCATCCTCCTCGTTGACGTTGCAGACGTAGAGCACGGGCTTCGCGGTCAGGAGTTGCGCCTGTTCGAGCACGCGTGCTTCCTCCGCGTCGTTCACCTGCGTCAGCCGCGCGGGCTGTCCCTCGCGCAACAGGTCGAGCGCGCGGCCGAGCACCACCGCGGCGAGCTTCGCGTCCTTGTCGCCCTGCTGGCCCTTCTTGGCGAGGTTGGGAACGCGCTTCTCGAGGCTGTCGAGGTCGGAGAGCATCAGCTCGGTTTCGACCGTCTCGGCGTCGGCGATCGGATCGACGCGGTTGTCGACGTGCTGGATGTCGTCGTTCTCGAAACAACGCAGCACGTGGACGATCGCGTCGACCTCGCGGATGTTGCCGAGGAACTGGTTGCCCAGGCCCTCGCCCTTCGACGCGCCGCGCACCAGCCCCGCGATGTCGACGAAGCCCAGCTGCGTTTCGATGATCTTGGCCGATTTCGCGATCGCCGCCAGTTGGTCGAGCCGCGGATCGGGCACGCCGACGTTCCCGACGTTGGGCTCGATCGTGCAGAACGGATAATTTGCGGCCTGCGCGGCGGCCGTCTCGGTCAGCGCGTTGAAGAGGGTGGACTTGCCGACGTTGGGCAGGCCCACGATGCCGCAGCGGAAACCCATGCGTTGTTCCTAGTGTTTCAAGACAGATTGGGGAGAAGGGATTGCGGGCGCACCTAATCGTTCATGCACGGTTCCGCCAGTGGGGCGGATGCGCGCGGGCGCGCCGTCGGGGCGGTCGCTACCAGCGATAGTTGAAGCTGACGCTGATCCGCTCGGCCTTGGCCTGGCTCGGCATCACCTCATGGCGCAGCCAGCTTTCCCACAGGAAGATGCTGCCCGCTTTGGGTTCGGCATAGACGAACGTGTCGGGCCGGGTCGGTGCGGCCATCAGCATCGCGAGGCGCGGGTCCTCCAGTTTCAATGCCCCCGACCCTTCGGGCACCGCGACGTAGAAGGTGCCCGACACGACGCTGTGCGGGTGGAGGTGCCCCGAATGCGTGCCGCCGGGCTTCATCACATTGACCCACAAACTGTCGAGCTTGAGGCGCCGCCCGGCGAGATCGAGCTGGAGGTCGCGCGCGAAGGCCGCGACATGGCGGTCGAGCACGCGCTTCAGATCGGCGAAGGCGGGATCGCGCTGCGGCAAATCGGCGAGCGAGGCGTAGCTCGTGTAGCCGCGATAGCCGTGCTCCTTCGACCACGCACGCCCGGCACGATCCTCCTGCGCGAGCGCGCGGCACGAGGCGTCGAGGTCGTCGAGCAGCGCGGCATCGTAGATCGCGGCATCGTAGAATAGGGTGGGAAAAAGGGCGCGGCTGGTCATTCATCTGCCGAAGCATGCGCGTCGCGTGGCTGTCAAACCACGCACCGGTGGTGCGCCGCTACGTATTTCCCGCAATCGTACCGGGACCGCGGTTAATCTTTGCGTTGTACCTCGCTGATAAAGCGTCGCAGCATGATCACATCGCGTCAGATCACGCTGGTCCAGAACAGCTTCGCCGCCGTCCTCCCGATCACCGCGGAGGTTGCCGACGATTTCTACACCCGCCTGTTCGCGCTCGCGCCGGACACGCGCGCGCTGTTCCGCACCGATATGGCGGAGCAGGGGCGCAAGCTGTTCCTGACGCTCGCCACCGTCGTCGACTCGCTCGACGCACTCGACCGCGTGCTGCCGGTCGCGGCCGAGCTCGCCGTCCGCCACGTCGAATACGGCGCGCGCGATCGCCATTACGCGGCGGTCGGCGAGGCATTGGTTGGGGCGCTCGCTGTGACACTGGGGGATCGGTTCGATCGCGACACGCGCGCAGGCTGGATCGCGGCCTATGCGATGCTGTCTGACCATATGCGCGCGGCGGCCGCGGCCGCTTCCGGCGGATCGATCGCGGCGGCGGCATGACCGCGCTGGTTCAACCTGACGACGCGCCGACCGCGCCGCCGTCGCTGTTCGGCCCGCCCGAGGCACGTGCCGCGTTGCAGGATCGCGCCGAGGCTTATGTGTCGCGCGCGTTCACGATGATGCGGCGTGCCGAGGCGCTCGTCGCGGGTGGGCGGATCGGCAGTCTCGCGCTGCTGGCGGGCAACCGCGACCGGCTGGCCGCGCATCTCGGGCGCTATCAGCGTTTCAAGCACGGGGAGATCTTCGATCCCGTCGTGCTCCACGGCCCGGCGTCGAGCAAGATCGTCGCGCGCACCATGAAGCTCGACTGTTTTCACCTGGGGGAGGTCGTCACCGCGCATCACACGCGATGGCGGCACCTGCGCGCGAGCGAATGGCCGATGTACCGTGCCGAGATGACCGAGACGGTCGCGATGCTGCGACGGAGCATGGAGGCCGAACTGCGCGCGATCCGGCAGCTGCTGATGATCTCCACGCTCTACGTCGCCTGAACGCGGAGCGCCGGCTCAGGCTGGGGGCGGGCCGAACACCGACCAGCCCGTACGCGCTGCCAGCATTTCGAGCGCGTGGACGCCCTGGATCGAATTGCCGTTCTGGTCGAGGTTGCGCGACCATACCGCGATCGACGCGACCTCGGGCGCAATCGCGAGGATGCCGCCGCCGACGCCGCTCTTTGCTGGCAATCCGACGCGCAGCGCGAAATCACCCGACGCGTCGTAATGCCCGCACGTCATCATCAGCGCGAGCAGGTGGCGCATCCGCGTCGCCCGCGCAGCGTCACCGTCTGCGCGACCGTTCAGCCGCGTGCGCGACAGGAACAGCCCCGCCCGCGCCAGCTCGCCGCAGTCGAGCGAGACGGCGCATTGCGCGACGTAGCGGCGCAGTACCCGGTCGGGATCGCGGTGCAGATTCCCGTGATGCTTCATGAAGCTCAGCATCGCGCGATTGAGATCACCCCCGCTCGTCTCGCTCACCAGCACCTCCTCGTCGAGCGGCACGTGATCGCGGCCCAGCTGGCGTGCGATCAGGTCGACCACCGCACCATGTTCGCCGGCATCCGGCAGATGTTCGTCGACCACGTCGACCGTCACCAGCGCGCCCGCGTTGACGAACGGGTTGCGCGGCACGCCGTCGTTGCGCTCGAGCTCGACGATCGAGTTGAACGGATCGCCCGACGGCTCGCGCCCGACGCGTTCGAACACCGCGTCGCCGATCGCGCACAACGCGACCTCCAGCGCGAAGACCTTGGAGATGCTCTGGATCGGGAAGCGCGTGGCCGTATCGCCCGCGCGCAGGACGCGCCCATCGGGCAGCGCGACCGGGATACCGAACGGCCCCGGCATCGCGCCCGGGTCCTTCGCGTCAGCCTCGCACTCGATTTTGGCGGCATTGGCCGCGATCTCCTGCGCCACCGCGGTGACGATTTCGCCCAATTCGTTCACGAAAAAATCCCCCTCGCACGTGATCACCAACGTGCGCCTGGCGCGATAATGTCCGGTGCGGGTGCGGCGAACGTGTAAGGAAGTGTGATCGCGCGTTAACGCCTTCTTCGGCGGCCCGGCAGTATCGATGTCGCTTACGCATGATTGATCTATCCACCCTCTACGCACTGATCATCGGCACGCTGCTCGTCAGCGCGGGGCTGACCGCGTGGGAAGGTTTCGGTCGCTGGCGGCGGCGTCCGCTGCTGATCTGGGCGGCGGGATGGACGGTGCTGGCGCTCGGGTGCAGCATTGCGGTCGCGCGCACGCACCTGCCCGGGCTGTCTGGCTGGGCGATCAGCAACATGGTCATCGTCACCGGTTATCTGCTGGTGCTGAACGGCGTCGCCGCGCTCGACCGCCGGCTGTACCTGCGCACCTCGGTCATGCTGGTCGCCGCGCTCGGGCTCGGCTGGATGATCGAGGGGAGCGTCCACCGCTTCGCCTTCTGGCAGCACACCGCCGGCGTGCCGATCATGATCGCGAGCGGGCTGACCGTATTCGAATTGCGCCGGAACCGCGCGCTGCGGCAGTTGCGCACGCGCCCGGTCGCGATCCTGCTGCCGGCGATGCACACCGCTTTCTACGCCGCGCGCGTGTTCGTGCTGCCGTTGTTCGCCGCGCACGACGGCGACGCGGTGATCGCGCTCGCGTCCAAGATCACGATGTACGAGGGCGTGCTCTACTCGGTCGCGATGCCGATGACGCTCGTCGGGCTGGTGCGCGAGGAAGCGCAGCGCCACCTGATCGCGGCGTCGCGCACCGACTTCCTGACCGGGCTGACCAACCGACAGGGCTTGTTCGAGGCGGGCGCCGAGGTGTTGCGCCACGACCGTGCGGCCACATTGCTCGCGTTCGACCTCGATCATTTCAAGTCGATCAACGACGCGCACGGTCACGCCGCGGGCGACGCGGTGCTGCGCTCGTTCGCGGGCGTCATGCGCGATGTCGCCGCGCCCGACGCGATCCTCGCGCGGCTGGGGGGCGAGGAGTTCGCCGCGCTCTTGCCCGATACCGACCGCGCGGCGGCAAAGGCCATCGGGGAGGAGATCGCCGCGCGCTTCGCCGCGTTGCGCGATCACGGCGAGGGGGTCGTGGTCGCCGCGACCGTCAGCACGGGGCTCGCGTACGCCGGCGCCGATGGAGACGATCTGGGCGCGCTGCTGTCGGCCGCCGACCGCGCGCTCTATGTCGCAAAGGCGCTGGGGCGGAACCGGCTGGTCAGCGCCTCGCCGCTGTTCGACGGCGCCGGCAGCGAGCCTGCGCGGGGTGTCGGCGCAGGCGCCGCGGCCCGGCTCGTCGCCTAATCGGCCATCCGCATCGCGACGTCGTTCATGAACCGCACGTCGTCACGCTGCGCCAGCCAGTCCGCCTCGCCCGCGACCGCGCCGAGCATGTCGGACAGCGCGTCGATCTCCGCCTTGGCATAATTACCGAGCACGTAGCCGCTCACTCGGTCCTTGTGTCCCGGATGCCCGATGCCGAGCCGCACACGGCGGAACTCCGGCCCCAGATGCTGGTCGATCGAGCGAAGGCCGTTATGGCCGGCAAGCCCGCCGCCGACGCGCACCTTGACCTTCATCGGCGCGAGGTCGAGTTCGTCGTGGAACACGGTCAACGCGTCGACGCCGAGCTTGTAGAAGCGCATCGCCTCGCCGACGCTGCGCCCGCTGTCGTTCATGAAGGTCGCGGGCTTGAGCAGCATGACCCTGGTCGTGCCGACGCGCCCCTCCTGCACCCAGCCCTGAAACTTCTTCGCCGGCGCGCCGAAGCCGTGGACCTCGGCGATCGCGTCGACCGCCATGAACCCGACATTGTGGCGATGCATCGCATATTGCGCGCCCGGATTGCCGAGCCCCACCCACAATTGCACGCAAGTTCCTTTCGCGATTGAACGCCCGTCAACGAAAAGGGGCAGGGGAGCGTTGCCGCCCGCCTGCCCCAAATCGTAACAACACACCCGCGCTCGCACGCGGGCGGGGAGGAGGTCAGCCCTCCTTCTTCTCGCCCTCGTCGGCGTCCTCGGCAGCCTCGGCCTCGGCTTCCGCCTCGGCAGCAGCCTCTTCCTCGGCGTGCTCGGCGGCCTGAGCCTCGGCGACCTCGGCGTCGAGCGCCTCGTCCTCGGCGGTCGGGACCGTCGGCGGCACGATCGTCGCGACGGTGAAGTCGCGGTCATCGATCGATGGCTCGACGCCGTTCGGCAGCGCGACGTCGCTGATGTGGATCGAATCGCCGATCTCGCGGCCCTTCAGGCTGATCGTGATCTCGGTCGGGATGCTGCTCGCCTCACAGGTGACCTCGATCTCGTGGCGCACGACGTTCAGCACGCCGCCCTGCTTCAGATAGACCGACTCGTCCTCGTCGACGAAGTTCACCGGCACCTGCACGGTCACCGTCTCGTTCGCGCGGATGCGCAGGAAGTCGACGTGCACCGGACGGTCGGTCACCGGGTGGAAGGCGACGTCCTTGGGCAGCGTGCGCTGGCCGTTCAGCGTCACCACCGTGGTGAAGAAGTGACCGGTCGACAGCGCCTTGACCAGCGCCTTCTCTTCGAGGTGGATCGCGGTCGGTTCGCGGTTCTGACCGTAGATCACGGCGGGGACGCGGCCGTCGCGACGCAGCGAACGGGAGGCTCCCTTGCCAACCCGGTCACGCGTCTCGGCTGCGAGCGTAATGGTGTCGCTCATCGATGTGCTCCGAAATTCGTGTGTGGTTTTCCCGCCACGCCTCCAGGGATGACCATGGCCGGAAGCCGCGGCGCATAGCCGGGCGGGGGGTAAAACACAAGTCGTGCGGTATCGGGGTCGTGCGGTATCGGGCGTGCGGGCATCGGCGCGGCGGCATCACCGCGCGTGCCCGCATCACTGCGTACCGCGCGTCCGCGTCAGTATTTCACCCGCACCGCGTCGAGCTTGTACGCCTTCAACTGCTCCTGCACGCTGTTCGCGCCCGCCAGATGCCCCGCGCCGACCGCGATGAAGACCGTCCCCGGGGTCCGCATCCGCTCCGCGATCCATCCCGCCCAACGCTTGTTGCGATCGGTCAGAAGCGCCTTCGCCACCTCGGGCGAATCCTTCAGCCCCTTGTTCATCTCGCGCGCGAGCGCGTCGGGGTCGCCGCGCGACCAGTCGTCGACCATCTTGTCCATCGTCGCGTTCGCGGTCGGCAGCTCGTCGATCGTGCTTTCGAGCAGCTTGACCTGCGCGGGCTTCGACAGGCCGTCGAAGATGCCGAGCTGCCCTTCGAAGGTCTCCAGCCCCATGACCGGCTTGCCGGCCGCCTTCGCCGCCGCCGACAGCACGCCCTCGGGCCCGTTCGCCGCGCCATAGCCCGATTTCTGCACCGGCAGCAGCGACAGCGTGACCGCGGCGAACCACGGCCGCATCTTCTCGTAAGTCGCGGGCGGCACCTTGCCCGCCGCCATCGTCGTCACCAGCGTCTGGCGATATTTGTCCGATACCTGCGTGCTGAGCGCGGGCTGGTCGGGCGCGAACGCCTTTGCCAGCACGACCTTCTGCTCGGTCGCCTGATCAGGCTCGACCATTTCGAGCACCAGCGTGTTCGACCGGTCGAATGCGGTCTTTACCGCCTCGTCGAACCACGACAGCCCCGGTTTCAGGACGTGGATCGTCCCGAACAGATAGATCGTCGTGTCGGCGTCCTTGACCACCCACAATGCGGGATCGGCGTCCTTGGTCGCAACGGCGGGCGCGGGCGCCTGCTTCGCGCAGGCAGGCAACGCGAGGAACAGCGCGAGCGCAGAGGTGAGGGTCTTCATCACGGGGGTCATGAAACAGGGCCTTTGCCGAAGATAGAGGCGTGGTCAGCGGTATTTGCGCCAAATCCAGACAATACCGCATGAAGCTAGCGGCGCGATGAACATGGCAACCGGGTCGACCGGCGGCGCCATGCCACCGCGCCACAGGAACCACCACACCGGCGCACCGATCGACAAGACGTAGAACCCCGCCACCGATCCGTCGCGATACGCCTCACGCTCGTGCTCGTCGACGACGCGATGCCAGCGCCACGAGATGAACGGCAACACGACGCCCCACGCGATCACCAGCAGCAACGCGATCCACGCGGGCAGCGGTGCACTCAGCAGCGAGAGCTGTGAATCACCGGGATCATGGTCGCGCAGGACCGCGATTGCGGTTCCGAGCCCGATCACCCCGCCGAGCGCGCCCGACCACGCCAGCAGCCGGTGATTGGCCCGCTCGCTCGGGCCCTTCGTTACGACGTCGGTCATCGCGCTCACCCCTTCACCCGCTGCCAGATCAGTACCGCCGCCCCCGCCGCGAGCGACCCCCACCACAATTGTTCGGTCATCGGCGACAGATGCAGCGCGCGCTCGATCATCTGTAAAATCGTGCGCCCGACGAAGCCGACGACGCCGACCGCCGCCCAGGCATTCACCGCGTGGCGCCGCTGCACCTCGTCGCTCTCGCGCCAGCCCCAGACGCCTGCGACCGCGATCACCGCCAGCAGCGCGATCGCGATGCCGATCACCTCGCCCGCGGGCGCGCCGCTGCGCGACGGATTGCGCATGAAGCCGTCGATGAACCCCGACACGAACGGCGGTACCACCATCACCGCGGTCGCCAGCACGCCGACGATCACCGCGCGCTGTACGCGCCGCTTCCGGCGCTCGCGTATCCGCGCCTCACCCCAACGCTCGTTCATCGTTGCTCCCCCGCTGATTCCCCCGCGCATCGTCACCCCGTTCACGGCCGCACCTCCACGGTCACGCGGACCGACAGATGCGGGATGGACCAGGCCGCGCCGATCGGGCCGGACCCGTTCCACGCATCCGCCAGCCACTTCACGCCCGCCGCCGGCGAGACACCGACCAGCGCGAGCGCGCACACGCACGCCAGCACCAATTCCGCCGCCCACGCGCGGGCGCGTTCACGCTTCGCCGTCATCGAAGATCTCCTCGATCCTGAGGTCGAACAGCCGCCCGATGCGGAAGGCGAGCGGGAGCGAGGGGTCGTATTTGCCCGTCTCGATCGCGTTCACCGCCTGACGCGACACATCCAGCCGGCCCGCTAACTCGGCCTGGCTCCAGTCGCGCTCCGCACGCAGCACCTTGAGGCGATTTTTCATAAGCCACTCATGCATCATCAGGTGCCTCCTGTCAGCATCGCCTGACCCAATGTCAGGTAACCATGACAAATTGCCAGCGAGTCGCGTCTATGTCAAGCTCGCCTGACAAAAAGTCGCGTAACAATGACCAACGTTGTGCCGCCCATGTTGATTCCCGGCCGGTGCTGGGCCAAGGCGACGCGCGTCATGACCGACGCCCACATCCCCTCCGCCGCGCCCGCGACCGGCGGCACGCGCCCGCTTTCGTTCCAGTCGATGATCCTGCGGCTTCACCAATATTGGTCGGAGCGCGGCTGCCTCATCCTGCAACCCTATGACATGGAGATGGGGGCGGGGACGTTTCATCCCGCGACCACGTTGCGCGCGCTCGGGCCCGAGCCGTGGAACGCCGCCTTCGTCCAGCCCTGCCGCCGCCCGACCGACGGTCGCTACGGCGAGAACCCGAACCGGCTGCAGCATTACTACCAATATCAGGTGATCCTGAAGCCGAGCCCGCCCGACCTGCAGGAACTCTACCTCGGCAGCCTGCTCGCGATCGGCGTCGACGTGACCACCCACGACATCCGCTTCGTCGAGGACGATTGGGAGAGCCCGACGCTCGGCGCCTGGGGTCTCGGCTGGGAAGTATGGTGCGACGGCATGGAGGTGACGCAGTTCACCTATTTCCAGCAGATGGGTGGTTTCGACTGCAAGCCGGTGGCGGGTGAGCTGACCTACGGGCTCGAACGCCTCGCCATGTACATCCAGGACGTCGACAACGTGTATGACCTCGCGTTCAACGACGCCGGGGTCAGTTACGGCGAGGTGTTCCTCGAGAACGAGCGCCAAATGTCGACCTGGAACTTCGAGGTCGCCGACACGGCCGCGCTGTTCGACGCCTTCCGCAAGCATGTCACCGAGTGCGAGAACTCGCTCGAAGCAAAGCTGCCGATCGCCGCCTACGAGCAGGCGATCAAGGCGAGCCACGTCTTCAACCTGCTGCAGGCGCGCGGCGTCATCTCGGTCGCGGAGCGGCAGGCGTACATGGGCCGCGTCCGCGATCTCGCGAAGGGTGCGTGCGCCGCGCAGATCGAGAAGATGACGCCCCAGTGGCAATCCCGTTTCCCGGAGTGGAGCCTGTGACCGATTTCCTGCTCGAACTCCGCTCGGAGGAAATCCCCGCGCGGATGCAGGACGGCGCACGCGCCAACCTCGCCAAGCTGTTCGCTGCCGAACTCGCCCGCGCCGGGCTCGCCGCCGCGGAGATCGTCACCTACGCGACCCCGCGCCGCCTCGCACTCATCGCGCGCGACCTGCCGATGGCGACTGAAGCGGTCAGCGAGGAGGTGAAGGGCCCCAAGACCAGCGCGCCGCCGCAGGCGCTCGACGGCTTCCTGCGCAAGACCGGCCTGACACGCGAGCGGCTGACCGAGCGCAATGGCGTGTTCTTCGCGGTCACCGAGAAGCCCGGCCGCGCCACCGCCGACGTGCTGGCCGAGGCAATCCCGGCGATCATCCGCGCGTTTCCGTGGCCCAAGTCGATGCGCTGGGGCAATGCGTCGGCCTCGACCGAGAGCTTGCGCTGGGTTCGCCCGCTGCATGGCATTGTCGCGCTGTTCGGTGAAGAGGTGGTGCCTGTGACGGTCGCCGGCATCGACAGCGGCGCGGTCACCTACGGCCACCGCTTCCACCATCCCGGTGCCATCACGATCGGCTCGGCAGCGGATTACGCCGACAAGCTGCGCATGTGCCACGTCATCGTCGACCAGGACGAGCGCGCCGCGGCGATCCGCACCCGCGCCGCGGCGCTCGCGGCAGAGGCGGGCTTGGAACTCGTTCCCGACGAGGGGCTGGTCGCGGAGAATGCCGGGCTCACCGAATGGCCCGTGCCGCTGCTCGGCCGCTTCGACCCCGCCTTCCTCGACGTGCCGGCGGAAGTGATTCAGCTGACCGCGCGCGTGAACCAGAAGTATTTCGTCTGCCGCGATGGCGCGGGCAAGCTCGCCGATGCCTTCATCTGCACCGCCAACATTGAAGCGACCGACGGCGGCGCCAAGATCGTCGAGGGCAACCGCAAGGTCCTCGCCGCGCGCCTCGCCGACGCGCGCTTCTTTTACGACACCGATCTGAAGGTGCCGCTCGAGGAGCAGGCGAAGAAGCTCCAGAAGATCGTCTTCCACGAGAAACTGGGCACGCTCGCCGACAAGGTCGACCGCGTCGCCAAACTCGCCCGCTGGCTGGTCGAGGAAGGCATCGTGGGAGGAGAGAATATCCTCCCCGGAACGGGGAGGGGGACCAGCGAAGCTGGTGGAGGGGGAGCGCCCGGAAGCGCTACGCCCGAGGCAGCCCCCCTCCACCGTCCTGCGGACGGTCCTCCTCCCCATGCTGGGGAGGATAAGGCGCACCTTGCCGACCTCGCCGAACGCGCCGCGCGTTTGTGCAAGGCCGACCTCGTCACCGGCATGGTCGGCGAGTTTCCCGAGCTACAGGGCCTGATGGGCGGCTATTACGCCGCCGCGCAAGGCGAGGACCCCCGGGTCGCCGAAGCGATCCGCGACCATTACAAGCCCGTCGGGCAGGGCGACGACGTCCCCACCGCCCCCGTCACGGTGGCGGTCAGCCTGGCGGACAAACTGGATACGATCGCGTCCTTCTTCGCGATCAACGAGAAGCCGACCGGATCGAAGGATCCCTTCGCGCTCCGCCGTGCAGCGCTCGGCGTGTCCGCGACGCTGATCGCGGGCGACGTCCGCCTGCCGCTCGCACGTGCGCTCGCGCAGCAGGGGGCCGCGGTCGCGCGCACCTTGGCGGGGCAGGGAATCGCGAAATTTCCCGACGCGTTCCGGCAGTGGGAAGCGCGTTTCTGGGAAGCACGCGACGCCGGTACGCCGTTCGTGCGCAACGCCGACGGCAGCTACGCCTCGCCGATGCACGACGTGCAATTCTCGGGCGGCATTTCCGCGGTGATCGACGAATACGTCGCGATCCTCGACGGCCCGCGGCTCGACCACGCCGCGGTGCTCGACTTCTTCGCCGACCGCCTGAAGGTCCAGCAGCGCGAGGCGGGCGTCCGCCACGACCTGATCGATGCGGTGTTCGCGCTGGGCGGCGAGGACGATCTCGTTCGCCTGCTTGCCCGCGTCCGTGCGCTGCAATCGTTCGTCGGAACCGACGACGGCGCGAACCTGCTCGCCGGCTACAAGCGCGCTGCCAACATCCTCAAGAAGGAGGGCGTCGACGCGTCCGGGGCAACGGTAGCAAACGAATCGCTGTCCTACACCCCCGAGAAGGACGAAGCCGCGCTGATCGCCGCACTCGACGCCGCCGAACCCGCCGCCGCGCGCGCGGTCGCGGCGGAGGATTTCGAGGCGGCGATGGCGGCGCTCGCGACGCTGCGCGCACCGATCGACGCGTTCTTCGACACCGTCACCGTCAACGATCCCGACGCGGCCAAGCGCGCCGCGCGCCTCGGGCTCCTCGCCCGCGTCCGCGCCTCCGTCCACACGGTCGCCGATTTCTCCAGAATCGAGGGGTAGCCGCGCAATCCCTCTCCCTACCGGGGAGAGGGAGGGCCCCGCCCGGCAGAGCCGGGTTGAAGGGTGAGGGGCAAAGGCAGCACGAACGAGCTGCGTCTCTCCTGACGTCGCACAATCGTTGCGAGGCGCGACGCCCCAGCCGAGCCGTGCGAAAACGGCGCGATAACGAGACGGCGACCCACCTCGTCTCGCGCCGCCGCCCCACTTTCCAATGCCCCCGTCCGCGCCTATGCCGCATCGCAACAACAAAGCATGCAGGAGACGATCACGGTGGCCAACGGGGCGAGCGAAAAGGTCCAATACGTCTACCGCTTCGGCGGCGGCACGGCGGAGGGCAAGGTCGACCAGAAGAACCTGCTCGGCGGTAAGGGTGCGAACCTCGCGGAGATGGCCTCGATCGGTCTGCCCGTCCCCCCCGGCTTCACGATCTCGACCGAGATGTGCACGCGTTACTATGAGGAGGGCGAGCGCTTCCCCGATAGCCTGCGCGAAGAGGTCGCCGCCGGCATCGAACACATCGAGCAGGTGACCGGCAAGCGCTTCGGCGATGCGTCGGACCCGCTGCTCGTCTCGGTCCGCTCGGGCGCGCGCGTGTCGATGCCCGGCATGATGGATACCGTCCTCAACCTTGGACTGAACGACCAGACCGTCGAGGGGCTCGCCACTGCCAGCGGCGACGCGCGTTTCGCGTGGGACAGCTACCGCCGCTTCATCCAGATGTACGCCGACGTGGTGCTCGAACTCGACCACGGCGCGTTCGAGGAAGCGCTGGAGATCGCGAAGGAAGATCGCGGCTACACGCTCGACACCGAACTCAGTGCCGACGACCTGCGTGCGCTGGTCGACGAGTATAAGGGTCTCGTCGAGCAGCAATGGGGCAAGCCGTTCCCGCAAGACGAGCACGACCAGCTCTGGGGCGCGGTCGGTGCCGTCTTCGGCTCGTGGCAGTCGGACCGCGCCAAGGTCTATCGCCGCCTGAACGACATCCCCGCCGACTGGGGCACCGCGGTCAACGTGCAGGCGATGGTGTTCGGCAACATGGGCGATACGTCTGCGACCGGGGTCGCCTTCACGCGCGATCCGTCGAAGGGCGACCGCGCCTATTACGGCGAGTTCCTGATCAACGCTCAGGGTGAGGACGTCGTCGCCGGCATCCGCACGCCGCAATACCTAACCCGCGCCGCGCGCGAAGAAGCTGGCGCCAAGCCCGCGTCGATGGAAGAAGCGCTGCCCGAGGTGTACACCGAGCTCGCCGGCGTTTTCGACCGGCTCGAGACGCATTACCGCGACATGCAGGACATCGAGTTCACGGTGCAGCAGGGCAAGCTCTGGATGCTCCAGACCCGCTCGGGCAAGCGCACCGCGAAGGCCGCGCTCAAGATTGCGGTCGACATGGCGAACGAAGGGCTGATCACGCGCGAGGAAGCCGTCGCGCGCGTCGACCCGCAGGCGCTCGACCAGTTGCTCCACCCGACGCTCGACCCCGAGGCCAAGCGGGACGTGCTGACCAAGGGGCTCCCTGCGTCGCCGGGTGCCGCCAGCGGTGAGGCGGTGTTCGACGCCGACACCGCCGAGCGTCACGCGGGCGAGGGCAAGTCGGTGATCCTGATCCGCACCGAGACGTCGCCTGAGGACATTCACGGCATGCACGCGGCGAAGGGCATCCTGACCGCGCGCGGGGGCATGACCAGCCACGCCGCGGTCGTCGCGCGCGGCATGGGCCGCCCCTGCGTCTCGGGCGCGGGCTCGATCGCGATCGACGCCAAGGCCAAGGTGATGCGCGTCGCTGGTCGCGAGGTGCGCGAGGGCGACACGGTCACGATCGACGGCTCGACCGGCGAGGTGATGGCGGGCGAGGTCGCGACGATCCAGCCCGAGCTCGCGGGCGATTTCGGCACGCTGATGGAATGGGCCGACGCGGTCCGCCGTCTGAAGGTCCGCGCCAATGCCGAGACGCCCGCCGACTGCCAGGTTGCGCGCGACTTCGGTGCTGAAGGCGTCGGGCTGTGCCGCACCGAGCACATGTTCTTTGAGGCGACGCGCATCACCGCGGTGCGCCAGATGATCCTTGCCGAGGACGAGCGCGGCCGCCGCGCCGCGCTCGACCGGCTGCTGCCCGAACAGCGCAGCGATTTCGCCGCGATCTTCGAGGTGATGGCGGGGTTGCCCGTCACCGTCCGCCTGCTCGACCCACCGCTGCACGAATTCCTGCCGCACGAGGAAGCCGAGTTCGCTGAGGTCGCCGCCGCCGCGGGGCTGGAGGTCGAGCAGCTCAAGCGCCGCGCCGCCGAGCTGCACGAGTTTAACCCAATGCTTGGCCACCGCGGCTGCCGCCTGGGCGTGACCTATCCTGAAATCTACGAGATGCAGGCGCGCGCGATTTTCGAGGCCGCGGTCGACGTCGCCGAGAAGTCGGGCGAGGCGCCGATCCCCGAGGTGATGATCCCGCTGGTCGCCACCAAGCGCGAGCTCGACCTGATGAAGGCGGTGGTCGACGCCGCGGCGGAGGCCGTCTTCGCCGAGCGCGGGCGCGAGATCACCTATCTCGTCGGCACGATGATCGAGCTGCCACGCGCGGCGCTCAAGGCAGGCGAGATCGCCGAGACGGGCGAGTTCTTCTCGTTCGGCACCAACGATCTCACGCAGACGACACTTGGCGTCAGCCGCGACGACGCCGCGCGATTCCTGGGGGCGTACGTCGACAAGGGCATCTACGCCAAGGACCCGTTCGTCAGTCTCGACGTCGAGGGGGTAGGCGAGTTGGTCCGCCTCGCGGCCGAGCGCGGCCGCGCGACGCGCGCCGACATCAAGCTCGGCATCTGCGGCGAGCACGGCGGCGATCCCGCCTCGATCGCGTTCTGCGAGGAGGTCGGGCTCGATTATGTCAGCGCCTCGCCCTACCGCGTGCCGATCGCGCGACTGGCGGCGGCGCAGGCGGCATTAAAGGCGCGCTGACGACAAAAGCCGCCGCGGCGCTGTGCCGCGGCGGCCTTCATTCTACCCGATGGGGGCGATCAGAGCGGGCGGTGGTCCGCGTCGCGCAATCCCTGCTCGTCGCGAACGAGCGTTTCGTCGCGGTACGCGGGCTCGGCGCGCGACGCAGCATGCTGGGCGGCGTGCGGGGCGATCGTCGCCGCGGTGACCGGCGCGGCGTTCGCCAGCCGGCTGTTCTCGCGTTCCAGTTCGTTGATCCGCGCTTCCAGCGACTTGCGCGTCTCCGCGTGGCCGTTGCGCTCGTCGGCGTAGCGCTGCTTCCACTTCTTGCCGCCGGGATGGCTCGCCAGCCCGAACAACCAACCCGCGACCAGCGCAACGACCAACGCGATATATTGCGTGGTGGTGGTGAACAGCATCTCATGTCTCCTGTTACGGCTGCACAACGATGCTAGGGTGGCGCCGTTCCCTCGCACCGGGCGGCGTCGCCGCGATCAGCCGCCCGGGCCGTTGCCCGCGAAGGCGTCGCTGATCGAGCAGGCGGCGGGCCCCAGGATGACGATGAACAGCACCGGCAGGATGAACAGGATCAGCGGCACCGTCATGATCGCGGGCAGCCGCGCAGCCTTTTCCTCCGCGCGCATCATGCGTTCGTTGCGGAATTCCGCCGACAGGACGCGCAACGCGCTGGCGAGCGGGGTGCCGTATTTCTCGGTCTGGATCATGGTGGTGACCACGCCCTTCACCGCGTCCAGCGCGACGCGCTTCGACAGATTCTCGAACGCCTGACGCCGGTCGGTCAGGAAGCCGAGCTCGATCGCGGTCAGCGCGCATTCCTCGCCCAGTTCGGGATAGGCCTTGCCCAGTTCCTTCGCGACGCGGTGAAACGCCGCGTCGACTGTCAGGCCCGCCTCCGCGCAGATCACGAGCAGGTCGAGCGCGTCGGGCAGGCCCTTGCGGATCGCGTCCGACCGCTTGTTGATCAGATTCTTCAGATAGATGTCGGGCGCCTTGTAGCTGAGCAGGAAGCTCGCCGCGACGATGCCGTAGCGCTTGATCGGGCCCCAGGTGGGAAAGGCGTCGAGCCCGTAGACCCACAACACCATGAAGCCGCCGATCACCAGCGGCAGCGCGACCCGGCCGAAGATGACGCCGATCGCCCAGTCCTTCTTGCGGATGCCCGCCTGCAACAGCTTCTGCTGCGCCGCGCGCACCTGTTCGTCCTGGAGCATCTTGAGGCTCGACAGCAGGTCGCGCACCCGGTCGGCGGTTTCGCTTTTCTGAACGAGCTTGGCGCGGCGTTTCGAAGTCGAGGCGGTGATGCCCGCCTTCAACTGTTCGCGCCGGTCGTTGAGCGCCTTGACGCGCTTCGCCATCGGGTCGCGCACGCTCACCGCGGCGTAGATCGCGAACACGACCGCGGCGGCGGCGACCCCGGACAGGATCGTCGCGACCCAGATCACGTCGATGCCCATCAACGTCGGGCCGGGCGTGGACGCGATCATATCTCGAAGCTCACCATCTTGGCCATGATAAAGGCGCCGATCCCCATCCAGATCAGACCACCCGCGCCGGTGATCATCAGGCGTTCGTCGACGAAGAAGTTCTGCATATACTTGCCGTTGATCACCATGATCATGATGAACACGATGAACGGCAGCGACCCGACGATATAGGCCGAGGCTTTCGATTCGGACGACATCGCCCTGATCTTGAGCTTCATCTGCATCCGTCCGCGCAGCACGGTGGAGAGGTTCTGCAGCGTTTCGGCGAGATTGCCGCCCGTCTCGCGCTGGATCGCGATCGTGATGACGAAGAACTGGAACTCGGGCGTGCCCAGCCGGTCGGCGGTTTCCTGCAAGGCCACGTCCATGGAACGGCCGATCTTCATCTTGTCGCTGACCGAGCGGAATTCCTCGCCGACCGGGCCGTCGACCTCGGCGCCGACGACCGACATCGTCTCGCTGATCGGCAGACCCGAGCGCAGCCCGCGGACGAGCAGCTCGATCGCGTCGGGGAACTTCGTGTTGAACTTGGCGACGCGCTTGTTGATGACCTTGCCGACCCACCAGTGCGGGAAGCCCGCGCCGATGCCGAGCCCCAGGAACAGCGCGAGCAGCAGCGGCCAGCCGCGCAGAAGCATCAGCAGCGTCAGCCCGACCGCGAGGCCGAGCGACACCATGCCATATTGGCCGACCGTCCAGGACTTGCCCGTCATGTTCAGCCGTTTCTGCAACTCGGCCGGATTGGGCAGCAGCCGCATCGCGGCCTTGTCGGCCTTGGTCTGGTTGCGCCCGGTGATGCGGCGCATCTGCGCCTCCATCGCACCTTCTGCGGAGGTCGAGTGACGCTCGCGCAGCGCGGACAGGCGGCGGTTGCTCGTCTTCTGCGCCGACGGGCCGGCGAAGGCGAACAGGATCATGCCGAGCGTGATGAGCGCGCCGATCCCGATCAACATCATTGGCAGCATGGTTCGCCCCTCACGCTCGTGCCGTGCCCGCTTACTTCGCCGCGCTCTTGGAGGCGGGCTTCTTGACCAGCTCCTTCTTGGCGACGAGGCCCTTCAGATTGCTGAACTTGCCAAGCAGCGATCCGCCCTTTGACTTGGCCGCCTGCGGGTTCCCGCTCTCGTCGGTCTGCGCGAGCGACGCCGCCAGCTCGATCAGCGGCTGCACCGTCTTCGACGCCTTGCCCGCTTCGGCGAGTGGCTTGCCGAGCTTCGCTGCCTGCGCCGCCAGTTTCTGGTCGAACGGCACGATCAGGTCGATCTTGCGCTCGATCGAGCCCTCGAAATCCTTGCGCGTGATCTCCAGCGCCGTGCCCGGGTGGACGCGGTTCGCAACAACGGTCACCTGCATCTGCGGCGCGTTGCTGCGCACCCACGACAGCAATCGGATCGTGTCGCGCGCGGCGGCGAGCGTCAGCTCGGTGACGATCACCGCGCTGTTGATGTCGGCGACGAGGTGCGGGTGCTGAACCAGCATCATCCGCGGCAGATCGACCACGGTGCATTCGAACGCGCCGCGCATCTCCTCCTGCAACTGATAGAAAGCGGCGCCGTCGGTCATCACCGGCTGGCTGATCGGTGCCTCGGCGGACAGGACCGACAGGTTCTCCGACGCGCGCACCATCGCGCGCTCGATGAACAATCCGTCGATACGGCTCGGGTTCTCGATCGCGTCGGTCAGTCCGCGGCCGGGCTCGAGGTCGAGCGCGAGCGCGCCCGTGCCGAAATGCACGTCGAGATCAAGGAGCGCGGTGGAACGCTTCTCCTTGTCGCTCAGCAGCCACGCGAGCGAGGTCGCGACGGTCGACGCGCCCGCGCCGCCGCGCGTGCCGATGACCGCGATCGCGCAATGCGGGCGGTCGACCGCGGCTTCGGTCATCTTGGGCGCGTTGATGATCGCCTGCGCCTGCGCGAACGAATCGCGCAGCATGTCGGCGGAATAAGGTTTCAGCAGATAATCCTGGATCCCCGATGCGAGCAGGTCACGGTAGAGCCGTACGTCGTTGACCTGTCCCGCGGCGATCACCACCGTGCCGGGTTCGCAGACTTCGGCGAGGCCGTTGATGTCGCTCAGCGGATCGCTCGACCCCGACAGGTCGACGAACAGCACGTGCGGGCTGGTCGACACCGACAGCGTCTGGACCGCATTGCGCAGCCCGCCCTGATGGACGTTGTCCGACGGCCAGCCCATTTCCGACGCGATCGGGCGGATCGCATCGGCGCCCGCCTCGTCGCTCGCGAAGGCGAGGAAGGGGATGCGCTGGGCGAGCCCGCCCGGTTTCCACGGCGCGTTCACTTCTTGGCTCCCGCGGCGTCGGCGCGGACCCAGGTGCCGCCCTGTCCAGTCGGGGTCGCGGCGCGCATGGTGTTGATCGCGCGCGAACCCGTCGCCGCGTCGTAATCGCCGCTGCCGGGTGCGCCGCGCACCAGGTCGGCAGGGTTGGCGATCATCGCGGCGAGATTGGTGTTGGTCGCGCAACCGTAGTTCGATCCGGTGTGCGCGTTGAAATTGGGGTCGTTCATCCGTGACCAGTCGGCGCAGCCGGGTACCGAAGCGCGGGTGCGGCTGACGACGATCCGTACCGTGCCGGGGGCGACCGGCGAGCCGGTCACGGGCGCCTCGTCGGACAGGAGCAGGCCGTAGCGCGCGGCGATCTGCGCGACGTCGCCGCGCGTCGCGCGAGTCGCGCCGTACGGATCGTCGAGCGCGATCGTGTCGCCGTATCCGATCCGCAGCGTGTCCATCCATCCGGTGACGCGGCGCGCCTCGTCGGGACCGATCCCCTCGGGGCCGCTCTGCACGTCGAGCGCGTAATCGGCGCGCGACACGACCGGCTGATGGACGGATTCAAGGCCGCGATTCGGCGTGCCGCAGCCCGCCAGCAGCAGTGTGGCGGCGGCGGTCGCGAAAAGAAGGGGGCGCTTGGTCATGGGCATGGTCCCTTTGCTTGTCAGTGCGCGCATCAGTTGATCGAGAAGCCGGGGGCGGGCGCGGGGCCCTTGCGCGTGGCGGGCTTGGCCGCCTTGCGATCGGCAGCACCCGTCGCCTGGGACTGTGCCGGGGCGGCGGGAAGCGGCTGGGGCAGCGGGCGTGCGGCGCTCGTCGTGGCGGCGGCACCGATCGCGGGGGCCGCGGCCGGGGCGACCTGCATCGTCGGCTTGGGCCGTTCGGCCGCGCTCTGGCCGTCGGTCAATTGTCCGAGCAGCACGCGCTGTAGGTCGGTCGGCGCCTTGTAGCCATCGGTCGGCAGCGCGATGTCGGTCCCGTTGACCGGCTTCACCAGATACGGCGTGATGATGATGACCAGCTCGGTCTCGTTGCGCTGGAATGCGTTCGAGCGGAACAAGGCGCCGAGCACGGGCACGTCGCCGACCCCGGGGGTCTTCGAGAAATTGTTGTAATGGTTGTTGGACATCAGCCCGGCGATCATGAAGCTCTGGCCCGAGCCGAGTTCCACCGTCGTCTCGGCGCGGCGCGTGGTGAGCGCGGGGATCTGCGTGCCGCCGAAGGGGACTGCGTTCGAATAATCGAGGTTCGACACCTCGGGACGGACCCGCAGCGAGATGCGGCCGTCGGACAGGACGGTCGGTGTATAGGCGAGGCTGACGCCGAATTCCTTGTACTCGATCGATACCGAGCCTAGCCCCTGCGCGATCGGGATCGGGATCTCGCCGCCCGCGAGGAAGGTGCCCGTTTCGCCCGACAGCGCGGTCAGGTTCGGGTTGGCGAGCAGCGTGACCTGGCCGTTCTGTTCGCCGAGGTCGATCGCGGACAGGACGTCGAGGCCCAACAACTTGCCCGCCAGCCCGATCGACGTGCGCGCGGTCGTCGGACGGTCGTTGTTGAACGAATAGGAACTGCCCGAATTGGGATACACGAACTGCCCGGTCTTCGGATTGAACGGCAGGTTCACCGAACCTGCCGGCAGCCCGTAGCGCGACGATGCGTCGACGAGCGGAAAGCCCGAGGTGTCCGCGTTGCCGATCGTACCGGGCACGCGGCCCGAACCGATGCTGAAATTGAACCCGTTGGTCGTGTCGCGCGTCAGCAGGTTGTTGCCGATGTTCTTCAGGAAGCTGCGGTTCACTTCCGCGAACTTGACCTGGAGATTGACCTGCAGCGGCGTCGCGGTGCGCAGGCGGCTGAGTACCTTCGTATTCTCCCCCACGAACGCGGCGACGAGCTTCTCGGCTTCCGCGCCGTCCTCGGGGCCGCGCACGGTACCGGTCAGCAGCACCATGCCGTTCATCGTCGTCGCGGTGATCTGCGCGTCGGGCATCGCGAGGTTGAGCATCGACTGGATCGAGTCGTAATTATTGCCGACGCGTACGGTCGCGGCGTAGACGACCGCGCCGCCCTTCGCGGTCGCCGACACCGTTGTCTCCCCCGGCTTCTTGCCGAAGACGTAGAGCTGGGTCGGCGAACGGACCTGAACGTCGGCGATGTCCGGGTTGGCGACGAACAGGTCGCTCATCGGGCGTGCCAGGGTGACGAGGCGGCCGCGGTTGGTGGATACCTGCACCGTGCCGCCGTTGGTCGTGGCGACGCCCGATTGGGCGGGGGCGGCGGCCGGCGTGGCGGCGATGGCTGCACTCGCGAGTGCGAGCGCCAGCGGCCAGCCGAGCGGCGTGGTCGAGAAACGCATGCTCACTTCCCTCCGACCGGAACTTCGGTCACGTTGTTGCCGCGGGCGATCCGAACGACCGGCCCCGCTGGTCTCGGTGCCGCGGCGGGCGCGCCGATCCCTTGAACCTGTGGTGCTGCCATCGACGGTGCGGGCGCAGCGCCCATCCCCGAGCTGGGCTTGCCGGGCACCGTGCGGCGCTGGAAGCGCGAGATGTCGGCCCCCGTCATGAAGCTGCCCGCGCCCGATTGCGGCATGCTGGCCGCCTGGGCGAGCACCGCCTTCTCGTTCTTGCCGTCGCCAACGCTCAACTGACCCGAGGCGATCGCCTCCTCCAGCTGCCCCGCATTGTCCGCGATCGAGCGCAGCGACAGCGAGAGGTTGCCGAGCGTCTGCGCCAGCTCGATCTGCTCGGCGATCTTGGGCGTCGCCTCGACCGTCACGGTCGAGAAGGTCTTGACAATGGTGTTGCCCTTGTCGTCCTTCTCATCGCTGGTGCGCTGATCGGTGGCGAGGACGCGCAGGTTGCGGATCACCGTCTCGCTGGTCTTGAGCGGGGGGCCATCGCCGCCGCCCTCGACCGACTGCGTCAGGATCAGGTCGATGTGATCGCCGGGAAAGACGAAGCCCGCGACCGAAGTCTGCGCCGAGACGGGAACGGTGACCGCGCGCATCCCGGCGCCGAGCGCGGCGGCGAGGAAGCCGCGATCGCCGGGCTTCACCAGCGCGCCCTGCGTGACCGGCTGCCCCGCGGTGATCGGCAGGCGGACGACGGTGCCGAGCAGTTTCGACATGTCGGTGCCGTCTTTCTTGAAATAGGCGTTCTCGACCAGTTCCTTGGGCCAGGGCTGGAATTTCAGCGCCGTCGCGTCGAGGATCGTGCCGACCGGCAGCGCGCGCGTCGCCACCAGCACCTCGGGCCCATCGGGCACGACCGGTGCGGGCATCGCGACCGCGGCGGCGGCGGGTGCCGCGCTGCCTGCCATCAGCGTGCGCGCCATGAAGGCGGTGATCGCCGCCACGAACAGCGCGCCGACCAGCAGAACCACCTTGCGACTATCCATCGTATGCCTTGCCCCTTGTTCCTGGCCGAGCGGCGGAACGGTCGATTCTCTCGACCTGCATGATTACGTAAATTGGTTAACGAGCGGTTCGCGCAGCGCGAGAAGTCCGGCAAAGGCGATCGCGACGCCGTACGGTATTTCGATCGCGCCTTCGCGCTTGAGCAATTTGTGCTCGATGACGAAGGCGAGCGTCAGCGCGCCGCCCGCGATCGACATGACGATCAGCATGTTCATGACCGCGAGCGGCGCGAGCCACAGCGCCAGCGCGCCGATCAGCTTGACGTCGCCGCCGCCCATCTGGCCGAGCGCGAACGCGCCGCAGAACAGTGCGAACGCGATCAAAGCGACTCCCAATTGGATCGCCATCATCGGCCAGGGATCGAGCCCGACCGCGACCCACCACAACGGCGCCAGCAGCGCGATCGCCGCGTTCTTCCAATTGGCGATCTCGCGCCGGCGTGCGTCCTCGATGCCGGCCGATACCAGCAGCAGCGCCAGACACACGGGCAATGCCCAGACCAGAATGCTCCACCCCATGATTTGGGTGGCTAGACGATATGCCTTAGGAAACCGTAACCATGCCCGGGATGAGCCGTTATGCCGCCTTTCGCCGCACGATCCCGACCGAAGCGCGCGTCTCGACCTGGCACGCCGCCGACGGCTGGCCGATCCGCCGGTTCGACTGGCCGGCCGAGCAGCCGCGCGGCGCCATCCTGTTCCAGACCGGGCGCGGCGACGTGTTCGAAAAATATCTGGAGGCGTTCGCGCACTGGCACGACGCGGGCTGGTCGGTCAGCGCGTTCGACTGGCGCGGGCAGGGCGGGTCGGGGCGGCTGTCGGCCGACCCCAATGTCGGCCACGCCGATGATTTCGCGCCGTGGATCGCCGACTTGGGCGTCTTCTGGCGCGGCTGGGCGGCAGAGAACGAGGGGCCGCGCGTCGTCGTCGGGCACTCGATGGGCGGGTTCCTGGTGCTGCGCGCGCTCGTCGACCGGGCGATCGCGGCCGACGCGGCGGTGCTGGTCGCGCCGATGCTGGGGCTGCGTTCGCCGGTGGGGGCTAGGGCGGGCGGATGGCTCGCCGCGCTGATGCGGCGGGTCGGCGATCCGGCACGTGCGGCGTGGAAGGGGCACGAGAAGCCGGGTGTCCGCGTCAATCGTCAATCGATCCTGACGGCGGACGCCGAGCGCTATTCCGACGAGGATTGGTGGTACGCGAAGGCGCCCGAGCTACGGCTTGGGCCGCCGAGTTGGGCATGGCTGGCGGAAGCGTTCGCGGCTACCGACCGGCTGCGTCGTGATCCGGCACTGACGCGGATGGCGGTGCCGACGCTGATGCTGCTCGCCGAGCGCGACGCGCTGGTCGATTCGGCCGCGGCGGCTGCAATTGGGGCGCGATTGCCGGACGCTGAGATCCTGCGCTTCGGTGCCGAGGCCGCGCACGAGCTGCTGCGCGAGGCCGATCTGGTGCGCGACCGGGCGCTGGCGGCGATCGACGCGTTTCTGGACGCGCGGCTGCGGCGATGAAGTACGACATCGCGATCGTCGGGGCGGGCATCGCCGGGACGAGCCTTGCCGCGGCGATCGGTGACCGGGCGCGGGTCGTGCTGCTCGAGGGCGAGGATCGGCCGGGATATCACGCGACCGGACGCTCGGCGGCATTCTGGTCGGAGACATACGGCGGGCCGGCGATCCAGCCGCTGACCACCGCGTCGGGGCCGATGCTGAGGGGCGGCGGCTATCTGGAGCCGCTCGGATCGCTGCACATCGGCCGCGACGACGACGCCGCCGCGATCGAGGCGTTCATGGGCGAATTCGCCGACACGCCGGTCGCGCTGGAACGGGTCGATCCGGCAACGCTGGTTCCGGGGATCAGGCCCGAGTGGCGGCACGGCGTGATGGAGGCGACGTGCGCCTATATCGACGTTGGCCGCCTTCACGCCGACCTGCTGTCCGCTGCCCGGCGGAGCGGGGCGGTGGTCGAGACCGGTGCCCGGCTCGCTGATGCCGCGCGGAGCGGCGGGGGGTGGACAATCACGACCAGCGACGGCCGACGGTTCTGCGCCGACGTGCTGGTCGATGCCGCGGGTGCCTGGGCCGATGCGGTGGCCGACGCGGCGGGCGTGCCGCCAATCGGGATACAAGCGTATCGTCGCACGATGGTGCAAATGCTGACCGATCCGCCTGCCCCCGCCGGTCTGCCGCACGTCGCCGACATCGCCGGGCGGTTCTATTTCAAGCCGGAGGCGGGAGGGCGGCTGTGGCTGAGCCCGCACGACGAGACGCCGGTCGACCCGCACGACGTGGCGCCCGAGGAAATCGACGTCGCGGTCGCGATCGACCGGTTCGAGGGCGTGGTCGACTGGCGCGTCGAAAAGGTCGAACGCCGCTGGGCGGGATTGCGCTCGTTTGCGCCCGACCGCGTGCCGGTCTATGGCTTCGACGCGCGCGTACCGGGGTTTTTCTGGTTCGCGGGGCAGGGCGGGTTCGGCATCCAGACCGCGCCCGCGGCGGCCGCGATCGGTGCCGCGCTGTCGGTCGGCGGCGACATGCCCGCGGGCGTCGACCCGGACCGCTACGCCGCGACGCGGTTCGCGCCGACCTAGGCCTGCTCGCGCTCGGCGAGGAGCGCGGTCCTGGGCCTCGCGCGCATCGCGACGACGAGCACGCCGAGCAGCGCGAGCGCGGCGCCCGCGATCATGCGGCGATCGAGGTGATCGCCGGTCAGCGCGACCCCGAACGCGATCGTCGCGAGCGGCGTCATCAGCGTCAACGGCGCGAGCAGATTGGCCTCGTACCGGCGAATCAGCGCGTAATAGCTGGTGTGCGCGACGACCGATACGACGAGCGCGGCGAACAGCACCGCGGCGACGAACGGCCAGCCGATCGCGACCGCGCTCGCCCACTGGCCGCGCTCGAACAGTGCCGAGCCGAGCGCGAGCGGCAGGCACGATACGACACCGACCCACGCCTGGAACCGCAGGGGCGCGACGTCCTCGACCTGCTTCATCATCACCGCGCCAAGCGAGCCGGCGAACGCCGCGCCGACGATGAACCACAGCCCGGCCGACAGGGCGACGCCATTAGGGTTCCACACCACGATCACCACCCCGGCGAGCGTCAGCGCGATGCCCAGCCCACGCCGCAGGCGGATGCGCTCGCCCAGCAGCACGATCGACAGCAACGTCGTGAACGGCACGCCGATCTGGATCACGATCGCGGCGGAGGAGGGCGAGGCGGTCTGCAATCCGATGAACAAAAGCGCGAAATTACCCGCACCCATCAGCAGCCCGATCGTCGCCACCCGCAGCCGCGGGCGCGGCATCGGCAACAGCCACGGCAGCGTCGAGATCACCACGACCGCGAAGCGGACCGCGGCGAAGAACAGCGGCGGCACGTGCCACGCGCCCACGACGATCTTGCTGAGCACGTTGCTGTAGCCCCAGGCGAGGCAGACCAGCAGCAGGATCAGGAAGTCGCGCGCGCGCATGGAATCCGGCCGGTCAGGCGGCGGCGCGCGGGCGCTTGGCGATCGCGACCGCGGCGTCGCTGGCGAGCTTGTCGACGCGTTCGTTGTCGGGGTGGCCGGCGTGACCCTTGACCCATTTCCACTCGATCCGATGCGGTTTCGCGGCGGCGAGCAGCGCCTGCCACAGCTCGGCGTTCTTGACGGGCTTCTTGTCGGCGGTGCGCCAGCCGTTCTTCTGCCAGCCGTGGATCCACTTGGTCAGGCCATCCATGACGTAGCGGCTGTCGGTCGACAGCGTCACGCGGCACGGCCGCTTCAATGCCTTCAGCCCCTCGATCGCCGCGGTCAGCTCCATCCGGTTGTTGGTGGTCGGGTTTTCCGCCCCCGACAGCTCCTTCTCGGTTTCGCCCATGCGCAGCAGCGCGCCCCAGCCGCCCGGGCCGGGATTGCCCTTGCACGCGCCATCGGTGGCGATCTCGACCAGCGGGAGTTCGGTCGGCGTAGATTCGGTGGTCATCGGTCGTTCTTCATGTGAGCAGGAAGCAGGTCGGGCGCGTAATGCGCGAGCCGGCGCAGGTAAGCGAGCGGGTCCTTGCGCGTCACCAGCGCGTCGGCGGGCGTGTTGAGCCAGTCCCACGCGCGGCTGAGTGCGAAGCGCAGGCACGCGCCCGCCGCGAGCGTCGGAAAGGCATCGCGCTCGGCCGGCGAGAGCGGGAAATGGCGCTCGTAACCCGCGAACAACGCATCACCGATCGCGGCCTCGTAGCGCACGCCCGACGCATCGAAGCCCCATGCGCTGTGCGTGATCGCGAGGTCGAACACGCGGGTGTCGGTGCAGGCGAAGTAGAAATCGATCAGCCCCGACACGCGGTCGCCGCGCATCAGCACGTTGTCGGGAAACAGGTCGGCATGGATCGCGCAGGTGTCGAGCGTGTCGCGCGGCCAGCGTGCGAGGATGTGATCGAGCGCGTGGTCGAGCGCGTCGTGAAGACCGGGCGCGATCGTGTCGAGGTCGCGCCCGCAGCGTGCGAACAGCGGACGCCAGGTGTCGACCCCCATCGTGTTCGGGCGGGTGAGCGCGAAATCGCCGACCGCGCGGTGCATCTGCGCGAGCGCCTCGCCCGCGGCGAGTGCCTGCGCCGGCGTCGGATGCGACAGCGACACGCCGGGCAGGAAACGGATCAGGCAGGCGGGGCGGCCCTCCAATTGCTGGATCGACTGGCCTTCGCGATCGGGAATCGCGGGCGGCACCGGCAAGCCCTTCGCCGCGAGATGGTCGAGCAGCGCCATGAAGAAGGGCAGGTCGTCTGCCGCCACGCGGCGCTCGTAGAGCGTCAGGATGTAGCGACCGGCGGTCGTATCGACGAGATAGTTGGAATTCTCCACCCCTTCGGCGATCCCCTTTGCGGAGACGAGGTCGCCGACGTCGTAGCGCGTCAGAAATTTGCTCAATGCCTCGGCGGAGACGTGCGTGTAGACGGCCATGCTCAATCTCCCCCGCGTCGAAAGGTCACAAAGGTCACAGTCCGACGCGGGTGCGCGCGCCCGCCCGCGCGCTCGCGATCACCACTGAGGCGTGGCACAGGCCGCGCGTGTAGGACAGCCGCGTTCAGGCGGCGGCGTCGAGCCCGCGCGGCAGCTTGAACGCGATCGACTCGCGCGTCGTCTCGACCTCGCGCTCGATCACGTCGAAGCGCGTGGCGAGCCGGTCGACCAGTTCGCGCACCAGCAACTCGGGCGCGGATGCGCCCGCGGTGATGCCCAATGTGCCGACGCCGTCGAGGAACGACCAGTCGAGTTCGGCCGCACGCTGGATCAGCGCGGCGCGCACGCCCTGCCGCTCGGCAACCTCGACCAGCCGGACCGAGTTCGACGAATTGGGCGCGCCGATCACCAGCACCGCGTCGCACGAATCCGCGATCGCCTTGACCGCGGCCTGGCGGTTCGAGGTCGCGTAGCAGATGTCCTCGCCGCGCGGCGCGTCGATCGAGGGGTAGCGCGCGTGGAGCGCCGACACGATCGCGGCGGTATCGTCGACCGACAGCGTGGTCTGCGTCAGGAAGGCGACATTCTGCGCGTCGGGCAGGTCGAGCGCCGCGACGTCCTCGACCGTCTCGACCAGGGTCATCGAGCCCGCGGGCACCTGTCCAAAGGTGCCGATGACTTCCGGGTGGCCGGCATGGCCGACGAAGACGATGTGGCGGCCCGCCGCGACCAGCCGTTCGGCCTGGCGGTGGACCTTGGAGACGAGCGGGCAGGTCGCGTCGAGGTAGCTGAGGCCACGATCCTGCGCCTCGGCGGGTACCGACTTGGGCACGCCGTGCGCGGAGAAGACGACGTTGGCGTCGTCGGGCACCTCGTCCAGTTCCTCGACGAACACCGCGCCCTTCGCCTTCAGCGCGTCGACCACGAACTTGTTGTGGACGATCTCGTGCCGGACGTAGACGGGCGCGCCGTGCTTCTCGAGCGCGAGTTCGACGATGCGGATCGCGCGGTCGACGCCGGCGCAGAAGCCGCGCGGCGCCGCGATCATCAACTCCAGCGGGCGGCGCGTGGGGGCGGTGAGATCAGCGATGTCGGACATGCGCGCCCATGTACGCCAATGCTTGCTCCGGCGAAAGGCGGTTCCTATGGTGCGTGGCGAGCGGGGCCGGCCTTTCCAGATGGGGAGGCGGTCCCGTCGCGTATTCGCTTCTTGTACCAGGAACGCTGCCTGTGCCGCTTCGCTCGAACCGCCTGCCACTCACCCTGCTTCTCGCCGCGAGCGGGGCCCTGGCGGGATGCGCCAAGTCGGGCGAGATCGACGTGACGGGCGGCGCCGCCGGCATCACCTCGGTCCGCTCGGCCTGTCCGGTGGTCGGCGTGCCCGCGGGGACGGGCGACGTGACCGTGTTCAATCCGGCCAACAGCACCGACGCGAGCGCGATCGACGTGACTGCCGCGATCAGCAACGTGCGCTCGACCTGCAACGACGCGAGCGACGACATCCAGACGACCGTCACCTTCGACGTGCGCGCGCGGCGGACGCAGACCGCGGGGGCGCGCGACGTGACGTTGCCGTATTTCATCGCGATCACGCGCGGCGGCAATTCGGTCGTGTCGAAGCGGATCGGCGGCGTCGCGCTCCACTGGGACGCGGGGCAGGCGGTCGCGACCGCGAACCCGCAGGCGACCACGATCGTGTCGCGCGCGCTGGCGACCGTGCCACAGGAAATCCGCGACAAGCTGACGCGCAAGCGCAAGGCGGGCGACGAGGACGCGGCGGTCGATCCGCTGTCGCAGCCCGAGGTGCGCCAGGCGGTGCTGTCGGCGACGTTCGAGGCGCTGGTCGGCTTCCAGCTGACGCAGGACCAGTTACGCTACAACGCCACGCGCTGACCTTTCCCACACGGTTGCGGGGATAACGCGGGCGTCGGGGAGAGTGGCCATGCCGGTCGTCAGCGTCACGCGCCTGCGTATCCGATCGTGGCGGTTCATGCCGCGTTTCGTGATCCACACGCTCGGTACGACTCGCCAGGTGCGCGGCAGCGACGGGTTCCTGGGTGGGGCGCTGCTGCCCGACCGGCGGCGCGCGTTCTGGACGATGACGCTGTGGGACGATGGTGCCGCGATGAAGCGTTACATGACGAGCGGCGCGCATCTGCGGGCGATGCCGTTGCTGCTCGACTGGTGCGACGAGGCGAGCGTCGTGCGCTGGACGCAGGACACGGCGGTGCCGCCCGACTGGCGCGAGGCCGATCGGCGGATGCGCGCCGACGGTCGCGCGTCGAAGCTCCGTCACCCCGCTCCGACGCACGCGTCGATCGATTATGCCGCGCCGCGGCTGTCGCGCAGCGTCGCCCTGGTGCGGGCGCGGTGAGGATGTTCGTGGCCGATTGACACGCCCGAGGCGCGGCGGCAGAGCGGCGCGCGTCGACGCGGGGGACTTTTCCTCGCGTGGGCGGCGCGGGAGAGTGCGGCCGGCCTTTCAGGCAAGGATCGCCGCCGAAGGAGCAACCACCCCGGAATCTCTCAGGCAGCAGGGACCGCGCAGCCTTACCGACACTCTGGAAAGCGGTTGCGCCGTTCACCCGGCGCGATCCACCGAAGGGGTAATCCCGCGAAAGCGGCGAGAAAGCTCTCAGGTTCCGTGACAGAGGGGGACATGATCGTCGGACGAGCAGTTCGTGCGTCGACACCCTCGCGTCAGGAAGCCGTGATGAGCGACAAGATCCAACCCACCAATGGCGCATCGGATGACGATGGAGTCGTCATCGAAACGCTGACGCTCCCGCTCGACGCGTGGCACCGCGCGCGCGGCGGCCGCATGGTCGAGTTCGCCGGCTATCACATGCCCGTCCAGTACGAAGGAATCATGGCCGAGCACCTCTGGACGCGTGAGAGCGCCGGGCTGTTCGACGTCAGCCACATGGGGCAATTGTCGATCACGGGCGAGGGCGTCGTCGCGGCGCTCGAGGCATTGCTGCCCGCCGAGATCGAGCGCCTGCCGTTCAACAAGGCACGTTACTCGCTGCTGCTGAACGAGGAAGGCGGCGTGCTCGACGACCTGATGCTCACGCGTCAGGCAGAGGACCGCGTCTACATAGTCGTCAACGGCGCGACCAAGTACGACGACGTGGCGCACATGATCGAGCACCTGCCCGACGACGTGACGATCAATCTGATGGAAGATCACGCGCTGCTCGCGGTGCAGGGGCCGAAGGCGGTCGACGCGGTGTCGCGGCTGATCCCCGGCGTCGAAGCGCTGACCTTCATGCAGGCGGGCGCGTTCCAGTGGGAAGGCCACGACCTCTGGCTCAGCCGCTCGGGCTATACCGGTGAGGACGGTTACGAGATCTCGCTTCCGGCCGAGGCGGCGGAGGCGTTCGCCGACGCGCTGCTCGAACAGCCCGAGGTGAAGCCGATCGGCCTCGGCGCACGCGACTCGCTGCGCCTTGAGGCGGGGCTGCCGCTCTACGGCCACGACCTCGATCCCGAGACGACGCCGGTGATGGCCGACCTCGGCTTCGCCTTGTGGAAGCGCCGCCGCGAGGCAGCGGACTTTCCGGGTGCGACACGCATCCTTGCCGAGCGCGAGCACGGCCCCGCGGTCAAGCGCGTCGGTTTGCTGGTCGAGGGGCGCCAGCCGGTGCGCGAGGGCGCGAGCGTCGTCGGCGACGACGGCGCAGTGATCGGGCGCGTGACCAGCGGCGGTTTCGCGCCCAGCGTCGGCGCACCGATCGCGATGGCCTATGTCCCGACCGAGCTCGCGACCGCCGGCACGGCTATCAGCCTCGTCCAGCGCGGCAAGGTCCACGCCGCGACCGTTGCCGCAATGCCGTTCGTTCCCCATCGTTACTACCGAGGAGCCTGATCCCATGAGCCGTTATTTCACGCAGGACCACGAGTGGATCGACGTCGACGGCGAGACCGGCACCGTCGGCATCTCCGACTATGCGCAGAGCCAGCTCGGCGACATCGTGTTCGTCGAGGTGCCCGAGGAGGGCAAGTCGCTTTCGAAGGGTGACGACGCCGCCGTGGTCGAGAGCGTCAAGGCCGCGTCCGATGTCTACGCGCCCGTGTCGGGCACCGTGATCGAGGGCAATGTTGCGCTCGCCGACGATTCCTCGCTGGTGAATTCCGATCCCGAGGGCGAGGGCTGGTTCTTCAAGATCACGCTCGCCGACGCGTCCGAGCTCGACCAGTTGATGGACGAGCAGGCCTATGCGGCGTTCGTCGAGAAGCTCTAACGATTGTCCCGCCGCCCGGCGACGGGCGGCGTGCAAGGAACTGCCATGCGCTACCTACCGCTCACCGAACATGATCGCCGCGACATGCTGTCCGTCATCGGCGCCGGATCGATCGACGACCTGTTCGTCGACGTGCCCGAGGCCGCACGGCTCGACGGGCCGGTCCGCGACCTGCCGAATCACGCCAGCGAGCTGAGCGTCGAGCGGCACATGACCGCGCTCGCGCGCAAGAACACGGTGGCGGGCGAGGTGCCGTTCTTCCTCGGCGCGGGCGCGTATCGCCACCACGTCCCGGCGAGCGTCGATCACCTGATCCAGCGCGGCGAGTTCCTGACCGCCTATACGCCCTACCAGCCCGAGATCGCGCAGGGCACGCTGCAGATGCTGTTCGAGTTTCAGACGCAGGTCGCGCGTCTGCTCGGCACCGATGTCGCGAACGCCAGCATGTACGACGGCTCGACCGCGTGCTGGGAAGCGATCGGCATGGCGCGCCGCATCACCAAGCGCGGAGAGGTGGTGCTTTCGTCCGGTCTACACCCGCACTATGTTTCGGTTGCGCAAACGATGGCGAAATACACGGGCGACCAGCTCGTTTATTCGACGCCTAACTTGGATGACGCCGGCGATTTTGCATCGCTACTCGATTACGTCGACGGCGATACGTCGTGCGTCGTGGTGCAATATCCCGACATCCTCGGCCGCATCGCGGACCTGAAACCGCTCGCCGACGCGTGCCACGCCAACAAGGCGCTGCTGATCGCGGTGGTGACCGAGCCGGTCGCGCTGGGTGCGATCCGCAGCCCCGGCGAGATGGACGCCGATATCGTCGTCGGCGAGGGCCAGTCGCTCGGCGTCGGCCTGCAGTTCGGCGGGCCCTACGTCGGGTTGTTCGGCTGCAAGGAGAAATATGTCCGCCAGATGCCGGGGCGCCTGTGCGGCGAGACCGTCGATGCGGACGGCCGCCGCGGCTTCGTGCTGACGCTGTCGACGCGCGAGCAGCATATTCGACGCGAGAAGGCGACCAGCAACATCTGCACCAACTCAGGGCTGTGCGCACTCGCCTTCTCGATCCACATGACGCTGCTGGGTGAGGCGGGCTTGCGGCAGTTGGCGGCGACCAATCACGCGAACGCGGTCGCGGCGGCGGAGCGGCTGGCGCAGGTGCCGGGCGTCAACCTCGTCAACGACACCTTCTTCAACGAGTTCACGCTCGATCTGGGTCGCGAGGCGCGGCCGATCGTACGCGCGCTCGCCGAGCGCGGCGTGCTCGCGGGCGTGTCGCTCGGGCGGCTCTATCCGGGCGAGGACGAGCTCGCCAACGGGCTGATCGTCGCGGTGACCGAGACGGTGACGCGAGAGGATATCGATGCGCTGGCGACCGCGCTTGAGGAGGTGTTGGCATGAGCATCAACCAGAGCGGCTGGCGGCCCGAGATGACCGTCAAGGGCACCGATACCGCCGCCCCGACCTTCACCGGCAACAAGGCGCTGATGCTGGAAGAGGCGCTGATCTTCGAGATCGGTTCGAGCGAGACGACGGGCGTCGAGGTGGCGGAGCCCGTCGCCGCGACGTCG
Organism: Sphingomonas citricola; assembly: GCF_019429535.1. GTDB lineage: Bacteria > Pseudomonadota > Alphaproteobacteria > Sphingomonadales > Sphingomonadaceae > Sphingomonas > Sphingomonas citricola. The sequence goes on from NZ_JAHXZM010000002.1 coordinate 403,375, forward strand.
CGCTTCGGCGACCTCGCGCGTACCGCACCGATCGGTCTGCCCGGCCTGTCGGAGCCCGAGACGGTGCGCCACTACACCCGGCTCAGCCGGCAGAATTACGCGATCGACCTGGGACTGTTCCCGCTCGGTTCGTGCACCATGAAGCACAACCCGCGCCTGAACGAGAAGATGGCGCGGCTGTCCGGCTTCGCCGACGTCCACCCGCTCCAGCCGATCGACACGGTGCAGGGCGCGCTGGGCGTGATCCATCAACTTGCGCACTGGCTCGTCACACTGACGGGCATGCACTCGGTCGCGATGAGCCCCAAGGCGGGCGCGCACGGCGAGCTGTGCGGCATCCTCGCGATCAAGGCCGCGCTGGAAGCGAAGGGCGAGGGGCAGCGCCGCATCATCCTGGTGCCCGAGAGCGCGCACGGCACCAACCCCGCGACTGCGGCCTTCGCGGGCTTCGCGGTCGAGGACATCCCCGCCACCGCCGACGGGCGTGTCGACACCAATGCGCTGATCGCGCGGCTGGGGCCCGACGTCGCGGGCGTAATGATCACCAACCCCAACACCTGCGGGCTGTTCGAGCGTGATCTGAAGACGATCAGCGACGCGGTCCACGCGGCGGGCGGTTACGTCTACTGCGACGGCGCGAACTTCAACGCGATTGTCGGGCGCGTGCGTCCGGGCGACCTGGGCGTCGATGCGATGCACATCAACCTGCACAAGACCTTCTCGACGCCGCACGGCGGCGGCGGGCCGGGTTCGGGGCCGGTGGTTTTCTCCGAGCGGCTGACCGCGTTCGCGCCGCTCCCCTTCGTCGAGGAGCAGGACGGGCGCTTCGAGCTCGTTGAGGAAGAGAATGCGGGCGAGCACCACGCGCAGAGCTTCGGCCGCATGGTCGCGTTCCACGGCCAGATGGGCATGTTCACGCGCGCGCTGACCTACATCCTCAGCCACGGCGCCGACGGTCTGCGCCAGGTGGCGGAGGATGCGGTGCTGAACGCCAACTACGTGCTGCGCAGCCTGGAGGACGTGCTCGACGCGCCGTTCGGCAAGGCGGGACCGTGCATGCACGAGGCGCTGTTCTCGGACGCGAACCTGGCGGACGGCTTCTCGACGCTCGACGTCGCCAAGGGGCTGATCGACGAGGGGTTCCACCCGATGACGGTGTATTTCCCGCTCGTCGTCCACGGCGCGATGCTGGTCGAGCCGACCGAGACCGAATCGAAGGCGGCGCTCGACCAGTTCATCGGCGCGCTGCGCTCGGTCGCCGAGCGCGCGAAGGCGGGTGACGCGGGCTTGAAGAGTGCGCCGCACTTCGCGCCGCGTGCGCGGCTCGACGAGACGCTCGCCGCGCGCAAGCCCAAGCTGGTGTGGAAGGAGCCCGCTCCGGTCGCACAAGCTGCGGAGTAGGTTAGTCGATCTCCGCCGCCGCGCCGCCGATCAGCGGTCGCGGCGCAGGGTCGGGCGTGACCGGCGCGGCGGCGCTGCCCGGATTATCCGGGCGGCGCGGTGGGCGGCGTCGCTGTCCGCTACCCGCGCGAAGAACTGCCGCGATCCGCAGCGCGAGGCTTTTTACACGGGCCCTTCGGTCAGGAGCGGGCATCGTTATCTCCTCGGTGAGTCAGGTGACTAGTACACCGTCATCGCCCTACGCGGAAGCGGTCCTTCGTCACAGCGCGGTAGCGAAGGAGATCGCGCCGAGCAGCACGCCCGGCGCGTTGGCGAGGACGATCGGCCAGTCGCGCCGCGGCCGGCGCAAGGAACCGTAGGCAACCCACAGGCTGCAATTGACCATGGTCGCCAGCGGCTGGATCAGCGAGCCCTTCTCGCCCGCGAGGTTGAGCTGGATCTGGTCGATATAGGACAGATACATCGCGACCGCGGTGGCGGTCGCGACCCAGCCCAGGATACGCAAATGTCTGTCGTGCATTCCTTTCCAAGCGCGTGAGGCGCGGCTTTCGTTTCGCGTGCCGCACGACTAGCCTGCCGGAATGAACGACGCGTCTGCCAACTGGATCAGCTACGCCGTCACCTTCGCGGTCCTGGCGGGCGTGATCGCGTTCCGGTGGAAACGGATGAGCCGCGCGCGGCCGCTGAAGCTCGAATGGTTGTGGGTGCTGCCCGCGTTCTACGCAGCCTTGTGCATCGTGCTCTACGCGCAGCACCCGCCGCGCGGGGACGCGTGGCTGTTCTGCGCGGCTGCGGCGGGGCCGGGCGCGTTGCTCGGATGGCAGCGCGGGCGGATGATGCGGATCGCGGTCGACCCCGATACCCACGCGCTCAACCAGACCGGATCGCCCGCCGCATTGCTGTTCATCGTCGCGCTGGTCGCGGCGCGTAGCGGTGCGCGGGCGGTGGTGGAGCGCGGCGGCTGGGGGATCGATCCGTTCGTCGTCACCGACGTGCTGATGGCGATGGCGCTGGGGCTGTTCGCCGCGATGCGCGTCGAGATGTTCCTGCGCGGGCGACGGCTGCTCGTGGGCGCGCGCTAGGCGATCCCCTGCGCCACTGCCTGCCGCGTGTCGGCGCGGCGGCGGACATGTTCGCGCCAGACGATGTAGAGCCCCGAGGCGACGATCACCGGCGCGCCGACCCAGGTCGCGGGCGCGGGCAGCCGGTCGAACACCAGCCAGCCGAGCAAGGTCGCCCACAGCAGCGCGGTGTAATCCATCGGCACCACGGTCGAGACCGGGCCGAGCGTCAGCGAACGCGTCATCGCGATCTGCGCCGCGCCGCCGATCAACCCGATCCCGAGCAGGATCGCCCACACCATCGGCGCATGCGCCTGCGCCGCGAACGGGTAGGCGACGCCCAGCGGCACGAGCGACAGGCACGAGAACCAGAACACGGTGGTGAGCGGTGCCTCGGTGCGGCCGATCGTGCGCAGCAGGATCGAGACGGTCGCGGTTCCCGCCGCCGCGGCGAGCCCGGTCAGCGCCCCCGCGAGCGGGAATGCTGTTCCGCCCGGTTGCGCGACGATCAGCACCCCGACGAAGCCCGCGAACACCGCCGCCCAGCGCCGCCAGCCGGTCGGTTCGTGGAGCACCAGCGCGCCGAGCACGGTGGCGAAGATCGGCATCGAGAAGCCGATCGTCGTCGCTTCCGCCAGCGGCAGCATCGTCAGCGTCGCGAAGGTCAGCGCCATCGCCGCGAGCCCGAGCGTGGTACGCAGGACATGCGCGCCGAACCGCCGCGTCCTGAGACTAGCGATGCCCGGCCCGGCGGCGACCAGCCCGCCGACGAGCAGGGTCGCACCGAACTGCCGCCAGTACATGATCTCGGGCAGCGACGCTCCGCGCGCTTCGGCGAGCTTGATGCCGACGTTCATGAACGCGAACAGCAGGACGGACAGCAGCCGCAGCCCGATCGCGAGCAGGACGCGGTCGGTCGGGGGTGGGGGCGTAGCGGCGCGCACGTCGGCGTGCTTTGGGGAAACACGCGGCGCGTGCAATCGCTTTCGTGACGGCGTCACGCGAACGCGGCCAACGGCGCCGTTACCACCGGTGCGTCAGCGATCGCCCACCGGGGCCTGCGCGATGCGATGATCGTCACTCATCCTCCGCGGCGGCTCGGGCACCCGTCGCCCCTAGCCGCCGTCGCGCCCGGTCGTCACCGCGCGCAGGTGCTCGCCGCGCTCGAATCGAGGTCGAGGCACCGACCGTCGAGCCCGGAGACGGGCAGGTTGATCGTCGCGGCGAGCGTGGGGACGATGTCGACCGTCTCGACCGACAGCGGCTGCTCGAACCCAGCCATCCCCTTGCGCCAGAACATGATCGGCACGCGGCGGTCGTAGTCCCACGGCGAGCCGTGCGTCTCGACATAGCCCGGGCCGGGCTTGGCGATCGTGGTCACGCGCGGGCGTAGCAGGACGAGGAAGTCGCCCGAGCGGTCGGGATCGAACGACGCGCGCGCACGCTCGAGCAATGTCCACGTCTCGGGCGGCGTGGTCGGCATCGGCGTCGCGGCGATCTGCTGACGGGTCAGCGCGGCGGCGACCTGCGGCTGCGCAGCGAAGCGTTTGACGGCCTCCGCGATCACCGCGGCGCGGCGTGCGGGCGCCACGTCGTCGGCGACGTAGACGTCACCCTCGCTCGCCAGCAGCACCGGGCCTGCAATTCCCATGTCGCGCCTGATCGCGGCGCCGATCGCCTTGGCGGTCACGTCGGCGTTGACGCGTGCCTCCATCGGCATCGCGCGCTGCTGCTGCCGCTCGGTCATGTCGTGTGCGCCGTGGTCGGCGGTCAGCACGACCTCGTAGTCGAGCCCCCATTGGTCGAGCTGCGCGAGGAACCCGCCGATCGTGTGGTCGAGCTCGTTCATCTGGATGCACATCTCCGACCCCTGCGTGCCGTTGGCGTGCCCGATATAGTCGGTCGCCGACGCACCGATCGCGATGATGTCGGTCTGTGCGCCGCGGCCGAGCTTCATGTCGCCGATCAGCGCGGCGGCGAGCGCGAAGACCGCGCCGTCGCTAGCGGGCGAGGCACGGAACGCCTTGGCATCGCCCGCCTGCCGCTCGAACCGGCCGGTGCCGAGCACCTGGTCACCGACCTGTACGGGCATGGCGATCGAGCGGCAGAAGCCCGGCAGCTCGAGCCCCGCCTGCGGTTTCGCAAGCAACGCGGCCACCGCGGCGTTGGTCCGCTCGACCGCGGGGGGTGCCTTGCGGCCGGCGTAGGAGATGAAATTCTGCCCGCCCCAGAACCACAGTTCGTCGACCTTGTGCCCGCCCATCATGATCGCGGCGCGGTCCTTGCCCGCGATCGAGACGACGCGCGTGCGCGGGTCGCGCGCCTTCATCATCTCGCCCAGCGTCGGCACTTTCAGATGGACGTCGCTCGGCACGTATTTCTCGTGGTCGCTGCCCGCCGCCGTCTCGTCCTCGGCGCAATAGACCTGCTTGTCCTCGCGCCCCGCGCGCTGGTTGATCCAGGTGTTGGCGACGATCCCGGTATGCGCGGGGCGCATGCCCGTCAGGATCGTCGAATGGCCGGGGCACGTCTCGGTCGCGGCATGGCTCTGATAGCCCGAGGGAAACACCGCACCCGTCAGCAGTCGCGCGAAGCCGTCGGTGAAATGGTTGCGATATTGCGCGAACAGGTCGGCGGAGAATTGATCGACCGAGATCGCGACGATCAGCTTGGGCGGCGTGCGCGGTGCGGCAGGGGCGGCAGCCTCGTTCCTGGGCGCGACCACGGGTGCGGCGGGCGCACGCTCGCGCGCCTCGCGTGAGTTCTGCGCGGCGGCAGGAAGCGCGAGCGCGGAGGAGACGAGCAGCGCGGCGGCGAGGGCTTTCATGAGCAACCTTGATGCAAAGCGTGGACACGCGGGCTATGAGCCGGGGTCGATGGTCAGGCAAGCTGTGCGCGCGGCGCTTTTCATTCTGATGACGGTGGTGGCGCTCGGGTTGCCGGCGGCGTGGGCGCAGGCCCAAGCCCAAATACCGGGCGTGAAGCACATCCGCCTGACCCTGGTGGCCGAGAGCGACCGCCCGCGCAGTGGCACGACGATGCGCGTCGCGTTCGAGGCGGTACCGGAAGCCGGCTGGCACGGTTATTGGAAGAACCCGGGCGACGCGGGTGTCGAGACGCAGGTCGCGTGGACGCTGCCCGCGGGGGCAAGTGCGGGCGCGCTGCGCTACCCGGTGCCGGGGCGGCTGCTGATCGCTGGGTTGATGAACTACGTCTACGAGCGGCCGTTCGCACTGCTCGCCGACGTGACGCTGCCCGCGGGGCTCGCCGTGGGCACGCGCCTGCCGATCGCGGCGAAACTCACCTACCTCGTCTGTACCGAGCAGATCTGCGTGCCCGAGCAGCAGGACGTCGCGACCAGCGTGACGATCGGCGACGGCACGATCGCGCCCGAACGGCGCGCGGCGTTCGACGCCCACGCGCGCGCGATCCCGCGTCCGCTCGGCTCGCCCGCCACCTATCAGGTCGAGCAGGGCCGGTTGCGGCTGTCGGTTCCCTATCCCGCCGACGCGTCGCTCGGACAGGCGTGGTTCTACCCCGCGGCGGGCGGCGTGATCGACATGGCCGCGCCGCAGCAGGTGACGCGCGACGGCGACCGCGTCGTGATCGAGACCAAGCCCGCCGCGACCGTGCCGACGGGTCGAATCGAGGGCGTGCTGGGAACCGCCGACGGGCAGGGTTTCGCGCTGTCGGCGACGCCCGGCACCGTCGCCGCGGGCGAGGCGGGCGGCGGCGTATGGGCGGCGGCGCTGATCGCGTTCGGCGGCGCGTTGCTCGGCGGGTTGCTGCTCAACGTCATGCCGTGCGTCTTTCCGATCCTGAGTTTGAAGGCGCTGAGCCTCGCCAAGTCGGGCGAGAGCGAGACGCACGCGCGCGCCGAGGCGCTGGCGTATACCGCGGGCGTGGTGCTCGTCTGCCTCGCACTAGGCGGGATACTGCTCGCGCTGCGCGCCGGGGGGGCGAGTGCCGGCTGGGCGTTCCAGTTGCAGGACCCGCGCGTCGTCGGCGTGCTGCTGATCCTCGTCGCCGCGATCGCGCTCAACCTGGCGGGATTGTTCGAGCTGCCGACGCCGCGCTTCGCGAGCACGAGCGGGGTGGGCGGTGCGTTCATGACCGGGGCGCTCGCCGCGTTCGTCGCGACGCCGTGCACGGGGCCGTTCATGGGCGCGGCGCTCGGCGCGGCGCTGGTGCTGCCCGCGGTGGCGGCGATGGCGGTGTTCGCCGGACTGGGCCTCGGCATTGCGCTGCCGTTCCTGCTGATCGGTTTCGTGCCGGCGCTCAGGCGGCGATTGCCGCGGCCGGGCGCGTGGATGCAGCGGCTGCGCCACATCCTGTCGGTGCCGATGTTCCTGACCGCGCTCGCGCTCGCCTGGGTGCTCGGGCGGCAGGCCGGGGTCGACGGCATGACATTGGGGCTGGCGGCGGTGCTGCTCGCCAGCCTGGGGCTGTGGTGGACCGGGCGGCGGCAGCACGCCGGGCGCGAGCGCGCGGGTTGGCCCGCGGGCGTCGCGCTCTCGCTCGCGCTGGCGGGCGTGCTGCTCGTCCGCGCGGCACCCACCGTTGCGTCGAGCGTCGCCGCACTGCCGGGCGCGCAGCCCTTCAGCGAGGCGCGGCTCGCCGCCTTGCAGGCCGAGGGGCGGCCGGTGTTCGCGTATTTCACCGCCGACTGGTGCCTGACGTGCAAGGTCAACGAGAAGGCCGCGATCGAGACACAGGCGGTCGCGGACGCGTTTGCCAAGCACAAGGTCGCGGTGCTGGTCGGCGACTGGACCGACGGCGATCCAACGCTCGGCCGCTTCATCGAGCGCCACAACCGCGCGGGCGTGCCGCTGTATCTATGGTACGCCAAGGGCGCACAGAGCCCGCGCGTCCTGCCCCAAATCCTCACCAAAGCGACGCTGACCGGGCTTTCGTCCTGACGCAGGTGTTGTGAAGCGCCGCTTTGTGTCCCAGCATGCGTCGAAATCGCTGCGGGAGCGTTACGAGACGGCATGGGGACACAAGCATTCGACGAGATCATGGGGCCACCCGAGCGCGAGGGGGCCCGAAGCGAACTGGTCGACCTCTGCCACTGGCTGCAAGCAACCCCCGCCGACGAATTGCGCCGCCGTCAGGAAGCCGCCGAGACGACGTTCCGGCAATTGGGCATCACCTTCGCCGTTTACGGTGACAGCGACGCCTCCGAACGCATCATCCCGTTCGATATCGTCCCGCGCATCTTCCTCGCGCGCGAATGGGCGCGGCTGTCCGAAGGGCTGATCCAGCGCGTCGAGGCGATCAACGCGTTCCTCCACGACATCTACGGCGAGCGCCGTATTTTGAGGGAAGGCGTGCTGCCCGAGGATCTGATCCTCGGCAACGCGCAGTTCCGCCCCGAGATCGCGGGAATCCGCCCGCCGCACGACGTCTGGGCGCATATCTGCGGCATCGATCTGGTGCGCACCGGGCCCGACGATTTCTTCGTGCTGGAGGACAATGCGCGCACGCCCTCGGGGGTCAGCTACATGCTGGAGAACCGCGAGGCGATGGTGCGACTGTGCCCCGAACTGTTCTCGCAATTCCGCGTCGCCGCGGTCGACAGCTATCCCGACATGTTGCTCGAGACGATGCGCTCGGTATCCCCGCGCGGGTGCGGACAGAACCCGACCTGCGTCGTGCTGACGCCGGGCCACTATAATTCGGCCTATTACGAACATAGTTTCCTCGCCGACTCGATGGGGGTCGAACTGGTCGAGGCGGCCGACCTCGTCGTCGACGATGACGTCGTCTACATGCGGACGATCGCGGGGCGGGTGAAGGTCGACGTGATCTATCGCCGCGTCGACGACGATTTCCTCGACCCGCTCGTCTTCCGCCCCGATTCGATGCTGGGCGTGCCGGGGCTGATCGCGGCCTATGCCGCGGGCAAAGTCGCGATCATCAATGCGCCGGGCAACGGCATCGCCGACGACAAGGCGATCTACAGCTACATGCCCGAGATCGTGCGGTTCTACTCGGGCGGCGAGGCGAAGCTGCCCAATGTCGAGACGTGGCGCTGCCGCGAGCCGCAGGCGCTCAAATACGTGCTCGACCATCTGGACGAACTGGTGGTGAAGCTGGTCGACGGATCGGGCGGTTACGGAATGCTCGTCGGGCCGACCGCCAGCCGGCAGGAGATCGAGACGTTCCGTGCCGCGCTGATCGCCGAGCCGCACCGCTATATCGCGCAGCCGACGTTGGCCCTGTCGACCGTGCCGACGCTCGCCGACAGCGGCCTCTCGCCGCGCCACGTCGATTTCCGCCCCTTCGTGCTGACGGGATCGAAGGGGGTGAAGGTCGTCCCCGGCGGGCTCACGCGCGTCGCGCTGAAGGAAGGATCGCTGGTCGTCAATTCGAGCCAGGGCGGCGGCACCAAGGATTCGTTCGTGTTGATGGACGACGCCAATGCGATGACGCAATCGATGGGCGGGATGACGCAGTCGATCGGCGCGGACGGCATGGTCCAGTCGCTCGGCAATGCCGACCTGACGCGGGAGGTGCGCTGATGCTCAGCCGGACCGCGGCCTCGCTCTACTGGCTCGGGCGTTATCTCGAGCGTGCCGATTTCATCGCGCGGCTGGTCGAGGCGACCGTGCGGCTCGACGTGCTGTCGTCGCGCCCCGCGGGCGAGGCCGCGTGGCGCTCCGCGCTCGCGGTCACCGATACCGAGGCGGCGTTCGAGGCGAGCGGTGCGCCGCTGACGCGCGAGGCGGTGGTTGCGTTTCTCAGCACCGACACGTCGCATCCGGGATCGATCGTCCGCTGCCTCCACGCCGCGCGCGACAATGCACGCGCGGTGCGCACCGCGCTCAGCCGCGAGGCGTGGAGCGCGATCAACGGCGCGTGGCTGATCTTCGACCGCCGGGTGACCCCGCTCGATTCGACCGCGACACTGGGTCTGGTCGACAAGGTCAAGGCGGAGACGCGCGGGTTCGAGGGCGCGGTCCACCGCATGTTGCGCAACCAGACGACGCTGTTCATCCGCCTGGGCCAGGTGATCGAGCGCGCCGACAACACCGCCCGGCTGCTTGACGTCAAATACCATCTGCTGCTGCCCGCGGGCGAGTCGATCGGCGGCACCGTCGACCGCGACCAGTGGACGACGATCCTGCAGACGGTGTCGGCGGTGACCGCGTATCGCTGGCTCTACAACGACGGATTGCAGCCCGCCAACGTCATCGACCTGCTGCTGAGCCGCGCCGAACTGCCGCGCAGCGTCGCGGGGGCGATCGACGAGACGGTGTCGATCCTGAACTCGCTCGCCAAGTCGCTGGGCGGGCAGGGCGAGGCCGATCGGATGGCGCGCGGGCGCCACCAGCGGACGCTCCACACCCGCACCGGCGACGTCATCGCATCGGGACTCCACCAGCATCTGGAGGCGTTGATCGTCGAGAACGACCAGTTGCACGCGGCGATCGGCCGCCAGTTCAAGTTCAACTGAGATGCGGCTGTCGATCGATCACCGCACCACCTATCGCTTCACCGAGCCGCAGGCGCGCGTGGTGCAATTGCTGCGCATGACCCCGCGCAACACGCACGACCAGATCGTCGCCGACTGGCACATCGCGCTCGATTGCGACGCGCGGATCACCGAGGGGCAGGACGGGTTCGGCAACGCGACCACGATACTCTACATCGACGGTCCGGTCGATCGCATCGACCTGTCGGTGACCGGCGAGGTCGTGACCAGCCACTCGGACGGGGTGCTTCACGGCACGCTCGAGCCGCTGCCGGCGCGGTTGTTCCTGCGCGACACGCCGCTGACGCGCGCCGACGCGGCGATCACCGATTTCGCGCGCGACGTGATCGGTGACGAGGGGGGGACGGTCGCCGCGCTCCACCGGCTCAACCACGCGGTCGGCGATCGCTTCACGCTGGCACGCGGACGGCCCGAACCGGGGCTGGCGGTCGCGGACGCGTTCACGCGCGGGGCGGCGACGCCGCGCGATCTGGCGCACGTTTTCATTGCCGCCGCGCGCGCGCGCGGCGTCCCGGCGCGCTACGTCTCGGGCTATTGCGACCGGCTGGAGGACAATCGTCCCGCGCCGCACGGCTGGGCCGACGCGTGGATCGAGGGGCTTGGCTGGGTCGGGTTCGACCCGATGCTGCGACGCTCGCCCGAGGAACATCATGTCCGCGTCGCGGTCGGATTCGATGCGGTCGGCGCGTCGCCGGTCGCGGGCACGCGCATGGGTGAGGGTGACGAGCGGCTCGACGTCGCGGTATCGGTCAACGCCGAGGGCTAGGGCGGGATCGCGTGCGGATCAGGCCGGCTGGCTGACTGCCTGGGCCTGCGTCTCGGCCACGTCGTCTTCGAGCAGCGCCCAGCCGCGCGGGCCTAACACCTCGATCGGGCGATAGCGCGTCTTGTACGCCATCCGCGCCGACCCCTTCACCCAGTAACCCAGATAGACGTGATCGAGCCCGGCCTCGCACGCGCGCTGGATATGGTCGAGGATGATCAGGTTGCCGAGCCCCGGCCACGTCGCGTCGTCGGGCTCGAAGAAGCTGTAGATCATCGACAGGCCGTCGGCCTGCCGGTCAGTCAGGCACGCACCGATCAATTGCCCAGGAACGCCGTTCTCGGCCGGGGTGCGATATTCGACGATGACCGAATTGACCGGCGATTGCTCGACCATGTCGGCGTAATCCATCTCGTCCATCCCGACCATGCCGCCGGTCGGGTGTCGCGCGGCGAGATAGCGGCGGAGGAGCTGATATTGCTCGTCGGTCGCCCAGGGGCGGCAGGCGCTGATCTCGATGCCTACGTGGCGGCGCATCAGCTTGCGCTGCGTCGCATTGGCGCGGAATTCGCGCGCGAGCACGCGTACCGAGACGCAGGCGGCGCAACCCGCGCACGACGGGCGATAGGCGACCGACTGGCTGCGGCGGAAACCGATCCGGCCGAGTGCGTCGTTCAATTCGGCCGCGTGCGGGCCCGACAGCTCTGTGAACACCTTCCGCTCCTGCCGGCCGGGCAGATACGGGCACGGCTGCGGGCTGGTCACGAAGAAACGCGGGAAACGAAAAGGCGCGGTCACCGCCGACGATTCTCCTGATGGGCGCGGTTCTTTGCGCCCGTATCACGCATATGAATCGCCGGCACCGCGGTGAAAAGCCGCTTTACCACGATTATGGGTTAACGCGGGGGCCGCTCAGGCGAGCTCGACCGCGCTGACCTCGTATCCCGCCGCCCGCAACGCGGCGACCAGCTTGTCGAGATGCGCGCGGTCGCGCGCCTCGCACTCGATGTCGGTGATCAGCCCCTTCGCGGGCAGCGTCGTGAACACGCGTTGGTGATAGACCTCGATGATGTTGATGCGTTCCTGATCGAAGATGCGCGCGACGTTGAACAGCGCGCCCGGCTGATCCTGCAGGCGGATGCGCAACCGCGCGAGCCGGCCCGAGCGTGCGAGATCGCGCAGCAGCACGTTGGCGAGCAGCCGCGTGTCGATGTTGCCGCCGCACAGCACGACGCCGACCGTGCGGCCCTTGAAACGATCGGGATGCTGGAGCAGCGCCGCGAGCCCCGCCGCGCCCGCGCCCTCGACCACGGTCTTCTCGATCTGGAGCAGCAGGCTGACCGCCTCTTCTAGGCTGCGCTCGGACACCAGTACGATGTCGTCGACCAGTTCGCGCACCATCATCGAGGTGATGCCGCCCGGTTCCTTGACCGCGATCCCTTCCGCCAGCGTGTCGCCCGCGCACGGCATCTGCGTGCCGTTCACGCGGTTGTACATCGAGGGGTAGAGCTCGGCCTCGACCCCCACGACCTCGATCGCGCGATCCGCACCGCGCGCGACCGTCGCCATGCCCGAGATCAGCCCGCCACCGCCGATCGGCACCACCAATGTGTCGATCTCGGGCACGTCGGCGAGCATCTCGACCGCGACCGTCCCCGTGCCCGCGATGATGCGCGGATCGTCGAACGGGTGGACGAACGTATAGCCGTGTTCCGTTTCGAGCACGCGCGCGTGGGCGTAGGCGGCGTCAAACGTCTCGCCCTCCAGAATCACGGTCGCGCCGTGCCCTTGCGTCTGCGTCACCTTCACGATCGGCGTGTTGCGCGGCATCACGATCGTCGCGGGCACGCCAAGCCGGTTGGCGTGATAGGCAAGACCCTGCGCGTGGTTACCCGCCGATGCCGCGATCACGCCCTTGGCACGCGCCTCCTCGGACAGTTGCAGCAGCGTGTTGAGTGCGCCGCGCTCCTTGTAGGCGGCGGTGAACTGGAGGTTCTCGAACTTCAGATACACGGTCGCGCCGGTCAGCTGGCTCAGTGTGCGACTGATGAGCGTCGGCGTGCGCACCACCTGATCTTCGATCCGCCGATGCGCCGCCGCAACGTCGGCGCAGGTGACGGGAAGCGGGGCGCCCGAAGACGGCGTGGCGGATGCGAGCTGGGTGGCCATCGCAGCGCCGTAGCGGAATGCGCGGGCGAGAGGAACACCCGCGATATCCGATCGAACATGGCAGGCGCGTGGCGTACGCCCGCAGGCCACGCCGCCGCTGCCCGGCAATCGACGTGTGGATCAGTCGGTCTTGCCGGGGCCCCCTGCGTCTCGCGCCTGCTCGGCTTGCGCCAGACAGGCACGCCGCTCCCTGACCTTGCGCTTCAGGCATTTCGCGCGCTCGATCTCGATCGTCGAACGGACGTTGGAATTGACGCCGTAATCGCCAACCTGACGCGGATCGATCGCCGAGGGTCGGGCTTGCGCGCTCGTTTGGTGGTATTGGGCAATGCTGGCGCTGGTGAAAAGCGTCGCGCCGACGATGCCACACACGATGAGCGATTGCCGCATACGAAAGTCTCCGGGTTGCCGGATCAGGCTGCGCCTCGCGTCGCGTACCGTCAACGACGCAGGCGGCCTATTCCACGGCGAACGCTGGGCGATACTCCGGCTTAACCGTCGCGATGATCGCGCGCGTGACGGGCAGCGTCACCTCATATTGGCCTTCGGCGTAGGAACCGGCGACATAGGGGTCGGCGATCAGGCCGATGCGGTTCACGCGCTGTCGGTCGGTCGAACCGAGCAGCAACGTCAGGTCGGTGAGCGGCGGGCATTTGCTGAAAAGGTCGCCGGTATCCTTGTAGGGCGCGAGGCGGCGCGCGCGTTCGGCCTTCAATCGCGCGCAATAGGTCGGGGCGACGGCGCGCTGGAGCGCGGCCGTCGAGGTGAAGACGGTTTTGGGGTCGAGCCGGACCCCGCGCGCCTTGTCCCACACCAGCGCACCCGACGACGGATTGCCGTGGGCGCCGCCGGTGAAACTATACGCCGCATAGGACAGGCTGAGGAAACGCGGCGTATTCGTCACTAACTGCCACGTCTTGTCCTGGTCGTACGGGTGGAAGGGAAAGGCCATTCCCGCGGCGTCGCGGCGCGCGGCGGCGGCGTCACGCGCCGTTCGCACGCCCATCGCCTTTCTCTCCGTCTCGAGCAGCGCGCGCAGGCGCGGGATCGCGGCGGCCTCGGCCGGATAGCTGTAGTTGAACGTGTAATCGGCGGTCTTGACCGTCTCCGCCGAGGCGTTCGCTGCCCCCGCCCCCATCGCCATCACCATCGCCATTGCTGCCACCGCAACCCGCATCGTCCACCCTCGCCAAATTTGCCCGACCGTCATAGAGCAGGTCATATGTACACCCGCTGTCACGCCCGTCACCTGTCGTTCCTCGCCAGCGTCGCGGCGCTCGTCGCCGCCCCCCCGGCGCTCGCCGACGCGCTCATCGACAATGTCGCGGGCGTGACGATCGACCAATCGGGGCGCATCATCCGCTTCAAGGCGATGGTGATCGACAAGGCGGGGCGCGTCGTCCGCCTGGTCGCCCCCGACGAACAGCCGCCCAAGCGGACGAAGAAGAACCCCGGCCCGGTGTACGACTGGCGCGCCGACATGAAGGGGCGCGTGCTGGTGCCCGGCATGATCGACGCGCACGGTCACGTGATCGAACTGGGGTTGCAGGCGCTGACGCTCGACCTGTCCGACACGACCTCGCTCGAGATGGCGAAGGCGAAGATCGCCGCCTATGCGAAGGGCAACCCTGAGCGCAAATGGATCATCGGCACCGGCTGGAACCAGGAAAAATGGGGGCTCGGCCGCTTCCCGACCGCGGCCGATCTCGACGTCGTCGTCGCCGACCGCCCGGTCTACCTCTCCCGCGCCGATGGCCACGCCGCCTGGGCGAATTCGGCTGCGATCCGCGCGGCGAAGATCACCGCCGCCACCGCCGCGCCGACCGGCGGGCGGATCGAGAAGGGCGCGAACGGCGCGCCCGCGGGGGTCTTCGTCGATGCCGCGACCCAGTTGTTCGACCGCGCGATCCCGCCGGTGTCGCCCAAGGACCGCACCGCCGCGTTCCTGAAGGCGCAGCAGATCCTGCTCGGCTACGGCGTCACCGCGGTCGCCGACATGGGCAGCACGATCGACGACTGGATGACCTATCGCCGGATGGGCGACATCGGCGCGCTGCGCGTGCGGATCATGTCCTATGGTCACGGCATCGACACCACGGTGATGATCGGCGGCACCGGCCCAACCCCGTGGCTGTACGACGACCGGTTGCGGTTGAACGGGGTCAAGATCTACGCCGACGGCGCGCTCGGATCGCGCGGTGCGTGGTTGAAGGCGCCCTACGCCGATGCAGCCGGAAACCGCGGGCTCGGCTTCCTGACCGACGACCAGTTGCAAAACACGATGAGCCGCGCGGCGATGGACAATTACCAGGTCGCGGTCCACGCGATTGGTGACCGCGCCAACCAGCAGGTCCTCGACGCGATCGGCGAGCTGTCGCAGACCTACAAGGGCGATCGCCGCTGGCGGATCGAGCACGCGCAGGTGGTCGATCCCGCCGACCTGCCGCGCTTCGGCAAGAACGGCATCATCGCCTCGATGCAGCCGACGCACGCGACCGGCGACCGCGTGATGGCGCAGGCGCGGTTGGGCGAGGCGCGGCTGGCGGGCGCCTATGCGTGGCGTTCGATGCTCGCGAACGGCGCGAGGCTCGCGTTCGGTTCCGACTTCCCGGTCGAGCGGCCCGACCCCTGGGCAGGCTGGGCTGCCGCCTTCACCCGCACCGATGCCGCGGGTGAGCCCGCGGGCGGCTGGCGGCCCGAGGAAGCGGTAACGCGCGAACAGGCGTGGTGGGCCTTTACCGGCGGCGCGGCCTATGCCGGGTTCGCGGAGAACAAGTTCGGCAATCTCGCGCCCGGGCAGAGGGCCGACTTCCTGATCGTCGACCGCGATCCCGCCACCGCCGCGCCGGCCGACCTGCGCCAGACCAAGGTGCTCGAAACCTGGATCGGCGGCGAGAAGGCGTGGGAGCGCAAGTAACCCGCCGGGCCACCATCATCATCCATCGACGATAAACCCCTGAAGGAGAACACGATGTCGGACACGTTCACGGGCCTCGAACTGCGCTCCACCGCGACCGAGGACGGCACCCTGGTGCTCAGCCTGGAGGAAACGACGCTGACGCCGCCGGGCGAGGGCGAGATCGTCGTCCGCGTCGAAGCCGCGCCGATCAACCCGTCCGACCTCGGCCTGCTGCTGGGCCCGGCGGACGTGTCGACGATGAAGACCGCGAACGAGGATGGCCGCCCCAGCGTCACCTTCCAGATCCCGCGCGAGCGTCAGGGCGGGGTGCGCGCGCGGCTCGGCCAATCGCTGCCCGTCGGGAACGAGGGCGCGGGCACCGTGGTCGCGGCCGGTGCGGGGGCGGAAAGCTTGCAGGGCCGCCGCGTCGGCATGATGGGCGGCGCGATGTACGCGCAGTTCCGCAAGCTGAAGGCGCGCGACGTGGTGCCGTTGCCCGAGGGCACGAGCGCGGCGGACGGCGCGTCGATGTTCGTCAACCCGCTGACCGCGCTGGGCTTCGTCGAGACCGCTCGGATGGAGGGGCACAAGGCAATCGTCCACACCGCCGCCGCGTCGAACCTCGGGCAGATGTTGCAGAAGATCTGCCTCGCCGACGGCGTGCCGCTGGTCAACATCGTCCGCTCGGAGGAGCAGGCCGCGATCCTGCGCGACATCGGTGCGACCTACGTGCTCAACAGCCGCGACGATGATTTCCGCCGCAAGCTGCTCGATGCGATCACCGAAACGCAGGCGACGGTCGCGTTCGACGCGATCGGCGGCGGCTCGCTCGGCAGCGACATCGTGCAGGCGATGGAGCAGGCCGCGGCGCGCAACATGAAGGAGTTCAGCCGTTACGGGTCGGACAGCTTCAAGCAGCTCTACATCTACGGCGCGCTCGACCTGTCGCCGACGGTGCTCAACCGGCTCGCCTTCGGGTTCCAGTGGAGCGTGTCGGGCTGGCTGCTCACCCCGTTCATGAAGCGCGCTGGCGCCGAGGTCGTCGGGCGGATGCGCCAGCGCGTCGTCGACGAACTGACCACCACCTTCGCCAGCAAATACACGCGGACGATCGGCCTCACCGAAGCGCTCGATCCCGAGGTGATCCGTGCCTACGACCGCAAGGCGACGGGCGAGAAGTATCTGATCGACCCCAGCCGCTAAGCGCCGACGGCCGTGCCCCTCCTTCGTGGCGGGAGGGGCAGGGGCATCACGTGCCGGGCGTCGGTTACTCGTCGGCGCCCAGCGCGCGCTTGCCGGCCGCTACTTCCTCGTCGCTCGGCGGGGTCGGCAATTCCTCACCGGGCGCCAGCGCGTCGTCGGGGATGCCCGGCCCCAGGCTCGAGATGCTGTCGCCGAGCGGGCGGCCGTTCTGGCCGGTGCTGATCTTGGTGCGGTCGTCGTCCATGCCGCGATCAGCGCGCCGTGCCGGCGATCGTTCCGCTCACCGCAGCGCGCGCACCGCCGGCGTATCGAGGCAGCGCAGCATCGCCGCGCGCGTCATCGGGGTCGCTTGGCCGGGCGCGCGCGCGGGCGCGATTTCCTGCGGCCGCCCGATCGGCACGCCCGCGAAACCCGCGCCGCCGGTGCACTTCATCGCCGCGGCGAGTAGCCGCGGCGGCGTGTCATAGGCTTCGTACGACAGCCGGAACGTGCCCCAGTGGATCGGCAGCCCGCGCGTCGCGCCCAACCGCTGATAGACGAGCGCGGCCTCCGCGGGGCCGATATGGCTCCCCGACGACATCTGCCCCCTCGCGAAACGGAACGCACCGACCGGGATCAGTGCCAGCCGGATCGGGCCGAGCGCCGCTGCCTCCGCCGGCCAGCGCCCGTCGCCGAACCCGGTATCGCCCGCGAAGAACAGGTTTCCGCCGCTGAGGAAGCGGACCACGAAGCTCGACCACAAGGCGCGATTGCGGTCGGTGAACCAGCGGCTGCCCCAATGATGGTTGCGCGTCACCGCGACCTCGATGCCCGGTCGCACGGTGACGCGCCCGCCCCAATCGAGCGCGGTCGCCTTCGCGCCCGTCTGCGCGATCACGCTGTCGTTGCCCAGGCTGGTGACGATCACGGGATGGTCACGCTGCCACAATCGTTGGAGCGCTGTCTGATCGAGGTGGTCGTAGTGATTGTGGCTGACGAGCACGAGGTCGATGCGCGGCAGATCGTCGAACGCGACGCCGGGCGCCGCGACGCGTTTCGGGCCGAAGCCGAACGGGCCCGATCGATCGGCGTAGACGGGGTCGGTCAGGATATTGATCCCCTGCGTCTGCACCAGCACGGTCGCGTGTCCGATCCAGGTCGCGACCATCCGCTCGCCCATGACCCGCGCGGCGGGGCGGCTCGCCGGAACCGCGACGCGATCGGGCCAGGGCGCGCGGTCGTCGCGGCCGGTCAGCTGCCGCCACAGGAAATTGCCGCGACTGCCGCCGCCCGGCACGCGCGCGGTGTCGTCGCCGTCGGGATTGAAAAACCGCGCGCCGTCATAGTGGCCGCTCTCCGGCCCCTCGTAATAGATGCGATCGAGGAAGCGCGGCACGATCGTGACCGCGAGCCCGGCGGCGACGAGCAGCAGCACGAGCGCGCCGCCGACGATCTTCAGCAGTGACCCCACGCGCCTCACCTCAAACCATTAATCCCGATCAACGCGCGGGGGACGCGCTGAGGCCCGTCAGCGCAGCAATTCCTCGCGGATGCGGATCGCGCGCAGCGACACGCGCACCTCGATCATGAACGCGACGAGGCTGGCGATCAGCAGCAGCATCGCAAGGATGAACCCCGCAGCCACATATTGCCCGATGTGGAATTTCAGCAGCGCGGCGATGAACAGCAGCGCGACCACGACGCAGGTCATCACCGCGCTCGACACCCCCATCAGCAGCGCGGCGTTGATGATGCCGATCCGCTTGTTGAGCAGGCGGAGTTCGGCGACGTGGCGATCGTGCTCGATCCCGCTCGACCTAGGGTGCAGCACCTCGAGCGCGCGGGCGCGATCGACCACGCGCGACAATCGCCCGGCGAGCACATTGAGCAGCGCGCCGATACCCGCCAGCATGAACACGGGGCTGAGCGATACCTGGATCGTCTCGGCGATCGTCGAGACGGTGGGCGAGTAAAGCGGCACCGCGTCAGCCCGCCGTGCCCGCGTGCCCGCCCGCGCCGACTAGAATCGCCTCCACCGCGTCGAGCAACCCGGCGAGCGCGTCCGCGCGGCTCCAGAAATGATGGTCGCCGCTGCCGAGCCGGTCGAGCGACGCCTCGCGCGCCGCGATCAGCGTCTGGAGCGCCAGGCTGGCGAACAGGATACGCTGGTTGATCGTCGCCGCCGGCAGCGGGGCGAGTAGGCGATGGACGTGCGCGACGAAGCGGCGGAAGCCTTCCGAATGTTCGGGCACGGTGTCGCGGAACAGCGCGCGGCGTTCGTTCTGCACGTTGACGATGAAGCGGAAATACGTCTCGTGCTCGCCGGTCGGCCCGCGTAGCTCGATGTTGGGCAATACCATCGCGCGCACCACCTCGGTCAGCGTCGGTTGCCCGCGCGCCTCCAGTTCGTCGAACAGCGCGCGGCGTCCGGCGTCGATCAGTTCGGCGCCGTCGATCAGCAATTCGCGCAGCAGATCGTCCTTGCTGCCGAAATGATAATGAACCGCCGCGGCGTTCCTCTGCCCGGCGGTCTCGACCACCTCGCGCATCCCGACCGCGGCGATCCCGCGTTCGGCGAACAGGCGGCGTGCGGCGCGTTTCAGTTCGTTGCGCGTGGCGCTGCCGCGCGACGCGGGCGGGGCGGCAGTCGTGGGGGTGGCATCCATCGCGTAGCAGCATCCACGAAGCAGACGGGGGCCGCAAGCACCGAGGAACGCGGTGGGCTCCCGAACGCTTCGCTGCCGGAGAAGCGAGGAGAGGGCGGATGGGCTATCTGTGGATGATCCTGGCGGGGGCGTTCCTCGTCAATGGCGTGCCGCACCTGAGTGCGGGGCTGCGCGGCGAAGCGTTCCCGACGCCGTTCGCGACCCCGCCGGCGCGCGGGTTATCGAGCCCGCGCACCAACATGCTGTGGGGCAGCGGCAATCTCGCGGTCGGCATCGTGCTCGCGCGGGCCGGCTGGCCGATGCTCGCGCCCGGCGTAGCACTCGCCTGCGCCGCGATCGGCTGGCTGCTGCTCGGCTGGTATCTCGCCGGGCATTTCCGCGCGGTCAGGGCCGAGCGTGCACGGCGCGACTAACGCTTCTGCGCGGCGAGCCGGCTGATCAGGATCGCGCTGCGCGTCGCCTGGCGCGGCAGGCTGGCGAGGTCGATCCACTCGCCCTCGGCGTGCGCGCCGCCGCCCGACGCGCCCATTCCCCCCAGCGTGTCGGCGTCGGCGGCGACGAAGCTCGAATCCGCCGCGCCGCGCTTCGCCGGATCATATTCGGGCATCTCGGGCAATGACAGGTCGCGGTTGACCGCGTTCAGTTGCGCCAGCAGCGCGCGATTGCCCGCGGTCGGCGCCATCGGCGGGTAGCCGTCGGAGAAGGTGATCGTGGCATCGGTACGCGGCAGGTGCTGCGCGACGATCGCGGTCATCCGCGCCTGCACGCGCGCGTCCTGTTCGGGCGAGAGCGTGCGCAGGTCGCCGCGCGCGACCGCCTGTGCCGCGACGATATTGGTCTTGCCCGACGCGCTCGCGCGCACGCCGCTGTCGTCCAGCACCGCGGGCGTGCCCGCCGCCATGACCCCGACATTGAAGGTAACGTTTGGCTCGGGCAGCTCGCGCCGGAATGCGTCGAGGATGCGCGCAAGTTCGTAGGCCGCGCCGTAGCCGAGCGCGGGGCCGAACACCGCGCTCGAATGGCCGGTGACGCCCGTCGCCGTGATCGCCCAGTTGGTCGAGCTACGCCGCGCGGTCGTCCCCCAGTCGCGCCCGCCCTCGGTCGCGACATTCTCGTACTCGAGCGCGACATCGGCCCACTTCCCCGCCGCGATCAGATCGGCGCGCGCCTGCGCCAATGGCGCGCCGGTGCGTTCTTCGTCGCCGGTCAATACGACGGTCACGTCCGCGTTCCGAAGCGTCCCCGCCGCCTGCATCGCGCGCAGCGCGGCGACGATCACGACCAGCCCGCCCTTGTCGTCGCCGACGCCGGGGCCGTAGGCGCGCGTGCCGTCGCGGCGAAAACCGGTGAAGGGGCTGTCGGGCTCGAACACCGTGTCGAGGTGCCCGATCAGCAGCACGCGCTTGCCGCGGCCATTGCCCTTGTGCGTCGCGACGATGTGGCCGGCGCGCCCCGTCGCGCGCATGTCGATCCAGCGGACGTCGAAGCCGAGCGGGGCGAGCTCGGCGCGCATCATCGCGCCCACCTTGGTCACGCCATCGAGGTTGAGCGAGCCCGAATTCTGCTGGACCAACCGTTCGAGCAGCGCCTCGGTCCGCGGTGCCTCCGCGGCAACGCTGGCGCGCATCCGCGTCTCGGCGGGGGAGAGCGTGGCGGCGGCCGCGAGCGAGACGAGCGTAAAGATCATCGCGCGAGGCTAGCGAGCGCGGCGGACAAGCGAAAGCCCGCCTCGCCGGTCAGGCGGGGCGGGCCTGTCATGCCGCGCGGCTGCGAGCTTAGTTCTCCGCCGAACCGGGCTCCGCCATCTTGCGATGCTGCTCGGCGAGCACCGATCCCGGCACCACGTTGGCGAGCACGCCCTGGATCTTCGTCGTCCAGCCCGAGAAGATCGACGGCTTGCCGCTGTTGAGCGCCTTCCACCCGTCCGCGGCCACGTCCTCGGCCGAGCGTTTGTTCGGGTCGCTGCCGACCTGCGTATCGAGCAGGTCGCCGCGCGCGAAGAATTCGGTGTCGACCGGGCCGGGCATCAGCGTGCTGATCGTTACGCCGTCGGCGTCCTTCAACTCGTTGCGCAACGCCTCGGTGAAGCTGTCGATGAACGCCTTGGTCCCGTTGTACACCGCCTGGAACGCGCCGGGGATGTATCCCGCGACCGATCCGACGACGAGCACCTTGCCGTCGTTGTGCGCCACCATGTCGGGCAGCACGCGCTGAAGCAGATAGGCGGTGCCCGTGATGTTGGTGTCCACCACGTGCCGCCAGTCGTCGACCTTCTGGTCTAGAAAGCCGTGGCCCAGCCCGCGCCCGGCGTTGGCGCACAGCACGTCGATACGACGCCCGTTCGCGGCGGCCAGCAGCGTGTCGACGCCCTCGATCGTGGACAGATCGGCCTCGAGCGCCTGCACGCTCGTGCCAAACTGCTCGAAATCGCGCGCGGCATCGTTGATCAGCGGCTCGTCGGCGACGACGAGAATGTCGTACCCGTCCTTGGCGGCGAGCGTCGCGAGCTCGAACCCGATACCGGTCGATGCGCCGGTGATGATGGCGAATTTGTCGGCCATAAGTCTGTCTCCTGTTAGCCGTTCAGGCCGGGCTTGAGCACGATCTTGGTGTAGTCGTTCTGCTCGTCGTGGAATTTCTGGTAGCCGAGCGGCGCGTCTTCGAGGTCCATCCGGTGCGAGATCAGGAAGGTGGTGTCGATCTTCCCGTCGATGATCGCCTGCAGGAGCCCCGGCAGGTAATGCTGGACGTGGGTCTGCCCGGTCTTGAGCGTCAGCCCCTTTTCCATGAACGCGCCCAGCGGCCATTTGTCGACGAACCCGCCATAGACCGCGGGCATCGACACACGCCCGCCCTTGCGGCACGCGATGATCGCCTGGCGGTTGGCGTGCGGACGGTCGGTGCCGAGGAAGGTCGACGCCTTCACCTGATCGATCATATTATCGACGTACAGCCCGTGCGATTCGAGCCCGACCGAATCGATCACCGCGTCGGGGCCGATCCCGCCGGTCATCAGCATCAACGCGTCGTAGATGTCGGTCTGCTCGAAATTGAGCGTTTCCGCGCCGAACTTGCGCGCGAGTTCGAGCCGGCGCGGGAAATGGTCGATCGCAATCACGCGCTCGGCCCCCATCAGGAATGCCGATTGGACCGCGAACAGCCCTACGGGTCCGCAACCCCATACCGCCACCGTGTCGCCGGGCTCGATGTCGGCATTCTCCGCCGCCATCCACCCAGTCGGCAGGATATCGGACAGGAACAGCACCTTGTCGTCCTCGATGCCGTCCGGAATCACGATCGGGCCGACGTCGCTGAACGGCACGCGGACATATTCGGCCTGACCGCCCGCGTAGCCGCCGGTCATGTGGCTATAGCCGAACAGCCCCGCCATCGGGTGCCCGTACAGTTCCTGCGCGATATCCTGATTGTCCGCCGGCAATCCGTTGTCGCAGGCCGAATATTGATGCTTGCCGCAATGGTAGCACGACCCGCACGCGATCGTGAACGGCACCACGACGCGCTGGCCTTTCTTGAGGGTCGACTTCGGCCCCGTCTCGACCACCTCGCCCATGAACTCGTGGCCCAGGATGTCGCCCGCTTTCATCGTCGGGATGTAGCCGTCGTAGAGGTGGAGGTCTGACCCGCAGATCGCGGTCGACGTCACCTTGATGATGCAGTCGCGCGGGTTGACGATGCCGGGATCGTCGACGGTGTCGACGCGCACGTCATGCTTGCCGTGCCAGGTCAGCGCTCTCACAATCCCATCTCCTCGAACTGCTTCTGGTTCATCGCGGGCGTCGCGATCTCGCCCGCTTCCATCAATTGCTTGAAGCGGCGCAGGTCGCGGCGCGCCTGGATCGCGGGTTCGCGCTGGAACATCTTCGCGATCAGCTTGCCGACGACGCCGCCGGGCGGGTCGTACAGGATCGTCGCGGTCACCACCGTGCCGCGCTGCCCCGCGTCACGGAATTCGACGCGACCCGAATTGGGGACGTCGGCGCCTTCCTCGCTGGTCCAGGCAATCAGCGCACCCGGCTGATCCTCGGTCACGCGCGCGTCCCACTCGACGGTGGTGCCGCCCGGCGCCTTCACCACCCAGTGCGAACGCGTGGCGTCGGGCGTGTCGATGCTGACGACGTTCTCCATGAAATGCGGCAGGTTCGAGAAGTCGCGAAAATAGGCGTAGACCTCCGCCACCGGCCTGTTGATCGTCACCGCGCGGGCAAGCGCGCTGCTGCCGTTCGCCTGCGGGATCGTCGCCGCGGTCAGTTCGTCGGGGTTCTTCTTCGCGGTCACCACTGGACCGTCGTCGCGGCTATCGGTCATGCGAGCCTCCGTTATCAGCGCGCCCTTGGAAGCGCGCGGGTCGTGCGCGCGTTCCGTCTCGCGGGTCACTTGTTGACGTAGATCAATGCCTTACGCGTCGTTGCCGTAACGATTGCGGCTGGGGTCCGACGAATGATGTCTGTCGCACGCGCGTGCGTTGCCCCGTCGCGTTGCCGCGATCATCTCGCCCTCGTCGCGTGCCATCAGGCCCGCTCAGGATCGGGAGAGGATCATGTCCATCATCATCGCCGCCGCGCTGCTCGCCGCCCCCGCGGACGCCGCGCTCGTCCATCATGAACGCTTCGACCATGCCGGCGCACCGGTCGAGGTTACCTACCGCGGCGCCGTGTCGGCCGACGTGCGGCAGGTCGGCACCGTGTCGGCGCCCGGACGCCCGGCCACGCTGCATTGCCGCTGGCAGACGCGCGTCACCGTCGAGCGCTACGCGCGACGCGGTGACGATCACGTCGTGACGCGACGGATCGAGACATCGGTGCCGCCGGGCGGCACGCGCCCCGGCTGGTGTAGCGCGCAGCGTGCCGCTATCGAGGCCGAGGTCGCCGCCGCGGGCGAACGGCTGCGCGCGCATCTGGCCGGGATGGCGATGCGCGACCGACCCGCGCTGATCGCCGAATTCGAGCAGATACGAGGGTAGTTCATGCGTACATCCGCCATCGCCGCCTGGGCGCTCCTCGCCGCGGCCGCCGTGCCCGCGCAGGCGCAGGTCACCCCGCACGCCGGCGTCGAGGCGACGACGGACGAGCGGCG
Organism: Sphingomonas citricola; assembly: GCF_019429535.1. GTDB lineage: Bacteria > Pseudomonadota > Alphaproteobacteria > Sphingomonadales > Sphingomonadaceae > Sphingomonas > Sphingomonas citricola. The sequence goes on from NZ_JAHXZM010000002.1 coordinate 428,108, forward strand.
GCGCGGGATCAGCTGGAGCGACGGCGAGGGTGCGCTCGCCGCATCCGCGCGGCTCGATTTGTCGAGCGGATTCGACGTCGGCGTTCGCGCGCTGACCACCCGCGGCGACCCGCGCCACGGCGGCGCCGACGCGGTGTTCGAGCCGACGCTCGGGTACAGTCGCTCGGTCGACGGCTTCCGGCTGGACGCGTTCGCGACCGGACACGTCTTCACGAACGGCAACGGTCCGCTCGATTATTACGAGGGCGGAGCAGGGGCGAGCTACACGCTCGGCCCGGCAGAAGCGGGACTAGAGGCGCGTTACGCCCCGTCGCAGGACGCGATCGGCGGCAGCAACCTGTATCTGGCGGTGCGCGGGCGCGTCGGCGTGCCGTTGACCCCGTTCAGCTTCACCGCCAGCGCCGGGCGGTCGAGCGGTGACGTGAACGACCCCGTTCGCGCGGCACGGTTGCGGCCCGACAATCGCTATTACGACTGGTCGTTCGGCGTGCAGCACGCCACCGGACCGCTCGTGCTGACGGTGGAATATACCGGCACCGACATCGATAACACGCGCGCGCTGTCGCCGTTCGCGGCGCGGAACAACGCGGGCGACCGGATCGCGGCGCGCGCGGCGGTGAGTTTCTAGGCGCGGTCGGTCTGCTCCCGGTGTCCCGGTGTTGAGCCGGGGGGGCGGCTTACATAGCTCATGAAAGCGAAAAGGCGCCCGGATCGCTCCGGGCACCTTTTCTCATCTCGGGCAGCGCCGCGGCGAAGCCGCGTCGTCGGTCCTCGCCGATGCGAGGCCGGCCGGCCTTCGCGGTCTCGCGGGCAGCGCCGCTGCCCGCGTGCCGCTCAGGCGCTGTAATACATATCGAACTCGACCGGGCTCGGCGTCATCTCCCAGCGCGCGACTTCCGACCACTTCAGTTCGACGTACGCCTCGATCTGATCCTTGGTGAACACGTCGCCCTTCAGCAGGAAGTCGTGATCGGCCTGGAGCGACTCGAGCGCCTCGCGCAGGCTCGCGCACACCGTCGGCACTTCCGCCAGTTCGGCCGGCGGCAGGTCGTACAAATTCTTGTCCATCGCCTCGCCCGGATGGACCTTGTTCTGGATGCCGTCCAGACCCGCCATCAGCAGCGCGGCGTAGGCGAGATACGGGTTCGCCATCGCGTCGGGGAAGCGCACCTCGACGCGCTTCGACTTCGGACCGGTGCCGTACGGGATGCGGCACGACGCCGAACGGTTGCGCGCCGAGTAAGCGAGCAGCACCGGCGCTTCATAGCCCGGCACCAGCCGCTTGTAGCTGTTGGTGGTCGGGTTGGTGAACGCGTTGATCGCCTTCGCGTGCTTGATGATGCCGCCGATGAAATACAGGCAGGTGTCCGAGAGGCCCGCGTAGCCGTTGCCCGCGAACAGCGGCTCCTTGCCCTGCCAGATCGAGAAGTGCGTGTGCATCCCCGATCCGTTGTCCTCCTTGATCGGCTTCGGCATGAACGTCGCCGACTTGCCGTACGCGTGCGCGACCTGGTGCACGACGTACTTGTAGATCTGCATCCGGTCGGCGGTCTGCGTCAGCGTGCCGAAGGTCAGGCCAAGCTCGTGCTGCGCCGCCGCCACCTCGTGGTGGTGCTTGTCGCACGGCAGGCCCATCTCGATCATGGTCGAGACCATCTCGCCGCGGATGTCGACCGCCGAGTCGACCGGGGCGACCGGGAAGTAGCCGCCCTTGGCGCGCGGACGGTGCGCAAGGTTGCCGCCCTCATATTCGCGGCCCGTGTTGGTCGGCAGCTCGATATCGTCGATCTTGAAATACGACTGGTTGTACGACGTGTCGAAACGGACGTCGTCGAACATGAAGAACTCGGCTTCCGGGCCGACGTAGACGGTGTCACCGATCCCGGTCTGCGCGACATAGGCCTCGGCGCGCTTCGCGGTGGTGCGCGGGTCGCGCGCATAGCCCTCGCCGGTCGAGGGCTCCACGATGTCGCAGAACACGATCAGCATCGGCGTCGCCGAGAACGGATCGGTGTAGACCGCGTCCAGGTCGGGCTTCAGGATCATGTCCGACTCGTTGATCGCCTTCCAGCCCTCGATCGAGGAGCCGTCGAACATCAGGCCGTCGGTCCACTCGTCCTCGCCCATGACGCTCGCGACCATCGTCAGGTGCTGCCACTTGCCCTTGGGGTCGGTGAAGCGCAGATCGATCCACTCGATCTCCTCGTCCTTGATCTTGCTCAGAACGTCTGCGGCCGTGTTCGCCATGTCGCTTCTTCCTTGATCGTGCGCCGCGCCCTAGGGGCCGGCCGTGATGGAACTGGAGAAATGAAACCTAGGGGATGTCGGTCGCCGCGGCAGTGACCCGCGGATGACCGATGCGTCAGATCGCGTCGTTGTCGCGTTCGCCGGTACGGATGCGCAGCGCGGTCTCGATGGGGATGACGAAGATCTTGCCGTCGCCGATGCGACCGGTCTGCGCGGCGGCGGCGACCGCCTCGACCACGCGTTCGGCCAGACCGTCCTCGACGACGACCTCTAGCTTCACCTTGGGCAGGAAATCGACGACATATTCGGCGCCGCGATAGAGCTCGGTATGCCCTTTCTGCCGGCCGAAGCCCTTCGCTTCGGTCACGGTGATGCCGCTCACGCCGATCTCGTGGAGCGCTTCCTTCACCTCATCAAGTTTGAACGGCTTGATGATCGCTTCGATCTTCTTCACGCGTGAACGTCCCAACTCCGACAGACACCCCGGCGCGTCGTCTTGCAGCGAACGTGCCAGTCGGGACGACGGAGGGCAAGGGCAGAAAAGCGCGGATTTCCGCCATTCCCGTGCCGTCAAATTGGGCAGGCCGCCCGCGCGATGCCCGATAAACGGGCAGGTGCGCGTCCGTCAGGCGTAGGGCGGCTTGTGCAGCCCGGCGGGCGAGGTCGTGAAGATCTCGCACCCCGTCTCGGTGATGCCGATCGAATGTTCGAACTGCGCCGAGAGCGAGCGGTCGCGCGTCACCGCGGTCCAGCCGTCGTCGAGCAGCTTCACGTCGGGGCGGCCGATGTTGATCATCGGCTCGACCGTGAAGATCATGCCCGGGCGCAATTCGGGCCCGGTGCCCGGCCGCCCGACGTGGACGACCTCGGGCGCGTCGTGGAACAGCCGCCCGACGCCGTGCCCGCAGAAATCGCGCACCACCCCGTAGCGGTGCGCCTCGGCATGGCGCTGCACCGCGTTCGCAATATCGCCCATGTGGTTGCCGGGCTTCGCCTGTTCGAGCCCGAGCATCAGGCATTCGTAGGTCACGTCGACCAATCTCTTGGCCTTCAGCGGCACGTCGCCGATCAGGTACATCCGGCTCGAATCGCCGTGCCAGCCATCGACGATCGGAGTCACGTCGACGTTGACGATGTCGCCCGATTTCAGCGCCTTCTCGGCGGGGATGCCGTGGCAGACGACGTGGTTGATCGAGATGCACGACGAATGCGTGTAGCCGCGGTAGCCGAGCGTCGCGGGCACGCCGCCGCGCTCCGCGATGAAGTCGTAGATCAGCCGGTCGATCTCGGCGGTCGTCACACCCGGCACCATGTGGGGCACGATCATGTCGAGCGTCTCGGCGGCGAGCCGCCCCGCCTTGTGCATGCCCGCGAAGGCGTCGGGGCCGTGCAGCTTGATCGCGCCATCGCGCCCGAGCGGCGCGTCGCTGGTGACGGTAACGTAGTTGGTCATCGCCCGGATATAGCGTGACGCGCCCGCGTTTGCGAGGCTAAGCCCCGCCGTCATAGGAGTCAGGCATGAGCGAACGCATCTGGACCGCTGCGCTGGTGGTGATCGGCGACGAAATCCTGTCGGGCCGCACACAGGACAAGAATGTCGCGCAGATCGCCGCGTGGCTCAACGTCCAGGGCATCCGGCTCGCCGAGGTCCGCGTCGTCGCCGACCGCGAGGAAGCGATCGTCGAGGCGGTCAACACGCTTCGCGCGCGCAACGATTATCTGTTCACCACCGGCGGCATCGGCCCGACGCACGACGACATCACCGTCGACGCGATCGCCGCGGCACTCGGTGTCGGGGTCGAGCATCACCCGAAAGCGGTCGCGACGCTGGAGCGTTACTACGAGACGCGCGGCGGCGTCACCGAGGCGCGGCTGCGCATGGCGCGCGTGCCCGCGGGCGCGGACCTGATCGAGAACCGCGTCTCGGGCGCGCCGGGTATCCGCATCGACAACATCTTCATCATGGCGGGCGTGCCGCACATCACCGCGGGGATGCTCGACGCGCTGACCGGCACGCTCGAGGGCGGACGCCCGGTCGTATCCAAGTCGATCGGCGGCTGGGTCGCCGAGAGCGAGGTCGCCGACACGTTGCGCGCCGCCGAGAAAGCGCACGACGGCGTCGCGATCGGCAGCTACCCCTTCTTCCGCGAAGGTCGCGTCGGCGCGAACTTCGTCGTCCGCTCCCCCGACGAGGCGCTGGTCGACCGCTGCCTCGCCGACCTGACGCGCGCGCTGGAGGAAGCGGGTTACGCGATCACCGCGGGCGGTATCTGAGTATCGCTGGCGGCTCAGGCGTGCGGCGCGTCACCGTGTGACGCCGCGAGCGCCGCCAGGTCGCCGAGCGTGTTGACGTTCGGCACCGTCACCCCCGGCAATATCGCCGCGACGCCCGCATCCGTTGCCCAGCGCCGGATCGACCGGCTTTCACCCGACGCCAGTCGTGCGAGCAGCGGGTCGAGCAGCCGCACCGGCCAATGCCCGACCGTCGGCGCGTCCGCGGCATAGCTCGCCTCCCGCGCCAGCAGCGCCGCGACGAGCGTGTCCGGCAGGCTGGGCGTGTCGCACGCACTGGTCAGCACCGAGGCATGGCCGTGCGCCCGCGCGAAGCCAAGCGCCCCCGCGATCCCGCCGAGCGGGCCGAGATCGGCGTGCGGCAGATCAGGCGTTACCGCGATCGGCGCGTCGGCCCGCCCGACAACGACCAGCGCGTCGACGTGCGGCGCAAGGCTGGCGATCGCGTGCTGCAGCAGCGTCGGCTCGCCTAGCTGCGCGAGCGCCTTGTCGCGCCCGAAGCGCGTCGCGCGCCCGCCCGCCAGCACCGCACCCAGGATCGTCATGGGTTCGGCTTTATCAGTGGAGGGGAGAAAAGGGGAGGCGGCCCCGGCCAACCCGCCCTCGCACAAGCGAAGGCGGAGGGCCGATGGGTCAGAGCGTCGTGATGATGGCGCCGACCACCAGCGCCTGAGCCGCGAGCACCAGCACCGTGCTGGCCGCGGTTTCGAACATGCGCATATGGGGTCTCCGATACCGGGTCATCCCGGTACCGGAGATATGTAGATCGTTGCTTACGCACGCAATAAACGTGCGCAACAATCTTGCTTGCACGTGGTGCAATCGTTGCAGGCGTTCAGCCGCCGAATACGCGGTCGAAGATCGTATCGACGTGCTTGAAGTGATAGCCGAGGTCGAACTTGTCCTCGATCTCCGCGTGCGACAGCGCGGCGGTCACCTCGTCGTCGGCCTTGAGCAGATTGAGCAGCGACAGCGCGCCATCCGATTCCCACACCTTCATCGCGTTGCGCTGGACCAGGCGGTACGCGTCCTCGCGGCTCACCCCCGCCTGCGTCAGCGCGAGCAGCACGCGCTGCGAGTGGACGAGGCCACCCATGCGGTCGAGGTTCTTCTGCATCCGCTCGGGGTAGACGAGCAGCTTGTCGACCACGCCCGTCAACCGCGCGAGCGCGAAGTCGAGCGTCACGCACGCGTCCGGTCCGATGTACCGCTCGACCGAGGAATGCGAAATGTCGCGCTCGTGCCACAGCGCGACATTCTCCAATGCCGGGGTCACGTAGCCGCGCACCATCCGCGCGAGCCCGGTCAGGTTCTCGGTCAGCACCGGGTTGCGCTTGTGCGGCATCGCCGACGAGCCCTTCTGTCCGGGCGAGAAATATTCCTCCGCTTCCAGCACCTCGGTGCGCTGCAGGTGCCGCACCTCGACCGCGACGCGCTCGATCGAGCCCGCGATCACGCCCAATGTCGCGAAGAACATCGCGTGGCGATCACGCGGGATGACCTGCGTCGAGACGGGCTCCACCGTCAGCCCCATCTTCTCGGCCACGTGGCGCTCGACCGCCGGATCGATGTTGGCGAAGGTGCCGACCGCACCCGAGATCGCGCAAGTCGCGATGTCCGCGCGCGCGGCGACCAGCCGCTCGCGGTTGCGGCGGAACTCGGCATAGGCCTCGGCGAGCTTCAGCCCGAACGTCACCGGCTCGGCGTGGATGCCATGGCTGCGCCCGATCGTCGGCGTCAATTTGTGCTCGCGCGCGCGCCGTTCCAGCACGACCAGCAGCGCGTCGAGGTCGGCTATCAGGATGTCGGACGCGCGCGCCAGCTGCACCGACAGCGTCGTGTCGAGCACGTCGGACGAGGTCATCCCCTGGTGCATGAAGCGCGCTTCGTCGCCGACCTGTTCGGCGACCCAGGTCAGGAACGCGATCACGTCGTGCTTGGTCACCGCCTCGATCGCGTCGATCGCGGCGACGTCAATGACGGGGTCGGTCGCCCACCAGCGCCACAGCGCCTCCGCCGCCGATTTCGGCACCACGCCAAGCTCGGCGAGCGCGTCGGTCGCGTGCGCCTCGATCTCGAACCAGATGCGGTAGCGCGCCTCGGGCGCCCACAGCGCGGTCATCTCTGGGCGGGAGTAACGAGGGATCACGTGGCGGCTCCTTGAGCGGGGAAACGGGTGCGGTACGGCTATCAAATCCGAACCATGCGCCGCAGCAGGGAAACGGGTCATCGCACCCGAACGGCGGCGCGGCGGCCATTAGCAAAGCCCGCAAACCCTAGCAAATCCACCGGATTCAGGGCGATCGGCACCACAAAAGGTAACTTTGTTGCGGCGGCAGTCGTGATTGCGGCCGTGAAAGTAAAACCCTACATCCTGCTCAGCACACGGTTAGAACCAAAAGGAGACGGTGATGCTCAAGTATGTTCTTTTCGCCTCGGCGATGACGATGGCCGCCCCCGCAATTGCGCAGCAGGCGCAAACCGCACCGCAGACCGCACCCGCAACTGGTGCGGACGCGACCGGAACTGCGGCGACCCCGTCGCAGGGCGCGCAGGCCGACGTGACGGCGACGCCGCAGGGCGATGCCGCAACTGCCACGACCCCGCCGGCGCAGACCGCGCAGACGCCGACGAGCGACCCCGCGACGCAGGGCACGAACCAGCCCGATCAGGTCGCAGCGATCCTCGACAGCGAGTTCCCGACCTATGACAAGGACAAGTCGGGGTCGCTCAATAAGGCGGAATTCGCGAGTTGGATGGATACGCTGAAGGCGAAGGCCGATCCGAGCGCGAAGCCCGACAAGGCGTGGAACACCGCCGCGTTCAAGAAGGCCGACACCGACAAGTCGTCGAGCGTGAGCAAGACCGAGCTCGCCGCCTTCCTCAGCAGCAGCGCCAAGGCTGGCTGAGCTTGGCTGACTGAATGACCGAACGGCCGCCGGAGCGATCCGGCGGCCGTTTTCGTGTTGGGGCCAGTGGACGCCGGCGGGAGCACCCATCACGTCCCCCGCATTGCCGACCCCGCGCTAGATCACGCCCGTCGCACGCAGGCTCGTCTGTCCGTTCCGCCCGACGATGATATGGTCGTGCACCTGGATGTTGAGTGGCCGGCCCGCCTCGACGATCGCGCGGGTGATGCGGATGTCGGCCTGGCTCGGCGACGGATCGCCCGACGGGTGGTTGTGTACCAGGATCAGTGCGGCCGACCCGATGTCGAGCGCGCGCTTGATCACCTCGCGCACGTGCACCGCGGCCTCGTCGATCGTGCCGCGTGACATCACCTCGTCGCGCACGAGCACGTTGCGCGTGTTGAGGTGAAGCACGCGGAACCGCTCCACCGCGTCGTGCGCCATATCGGCGTGGAGGTAATCCTCCAGCGCCTGCCAGTTCGACAGCACGGGCAGCCCGGTCGTGCGCGCGCGGATCAGCCGGATCGCGGCGGCGTGCGCGATCTTCACCGCGGCGATCCCGGTGTCGCCCATTCCCTTCACGCGCCGGAGCTCGGCCGGATCGGCGGCGAGTGTGGCCCCGATGCCGCCGAATTCGCGCAGCAATGCCTTAGCAATCGGCTTGGTATCGACGCGCGGGATCGCGAGCGTCAGCAGATATTCGACCAGCTCGTAGTCCTGGAGCCCCTCCGCATCGCCCAGCAGGCGGGCGCGCAACCGCTCGCGGTGGCCCTTCGCGTCGGCCACGCGCTGTGCGTCGGCCGTGGGTGCCGGCGGGATCTGGTCGAAGAGCGGGGGCGCGGCTGTCATGCGCGGCAGGCTAGGTCGGCGGGCGCCCGCGGGCAATTGCGCCATTTGCACGCCACCGCCGCCGCCTTATGCTGCCGCCGCAATGAGCGGTGAGCGATCGGACGACCAGGCGAAGCGATCGCCCGCCAGCCGGCGACGCGCGCGCGTGCTGGTGGCCGTCTCGACGCTGTCGCTCGCCGCGGTCGGCGGCGTCTGGCTCAGCCGGGTACCGATCGCGACGCGGCTGATCGACCGCGAATTGGCAACAAAACACGTGCCCGCGCGCTACCATATCGAGGACCTGGGCTTCGGGCGGCAGCGATTGACCGACGTCGTCATCGGCGATCCCGCACACCCCGATCTTGTCGCCGACTGGGTCGAGACGCGCACCGATGTCGGGTTCGACGGTCCGCATCTGATCGGCGTGCGCGCGGGCCGCGTGCGGGTGCGCGCGCGGCTCGTCGACGGGCGCGTGTCGTTCGGCGCGCTCGACCGGTTGATCCCCACGGGCAGCGGCGGCGCGCCGACGCTGCCGTCGATCGACCTCTCGCTCGCCGACGGCGCGATGCGGCTGGAGACGCCGTACGGGATCGCCGGGGTCAGCCTGAGCGGCAGCGGTAGGCTCGATGGCGGCTTCACCGGGCACTATGCGCTCGCGGCCGAACGGCTGGGGCAGGGTGATTGCCGCGCCGGCGGCATGCGCGCGGCGGGCCGGGTCACATCGACCGGGCGTGCACCGCGCGGCGGTTACGGCGTGACGCTCGACGGGCCGCTTCGCGCGGCCACGGTCGTGTGCGGCGACGCGCAGGTCGCGGCGGTCACGAGCGCGCTACAGGGCCGCGTGGTCATCGGCGACTTCCGGCGCTCGACGCTGCGAGCGCGGTTCGGCACCGGCGCGGCGCGCTACGCCGCCATTCGCGCCGCGGGCGTGTCGGGCGAGGCTGCGCTCAGCCTGGGGCAGGGCGGTGCCGCGGTCGTCCCGCTCGTCCTCTCAGCGCAGCAGGTCCGCGCGACCAACGGATCGGCGCGTCGCATAACACTCGACGGCAGCGTCAGCATCGATGCGGGGCGCACCGCGTTCGCGGGGAAGGTCGCAGTGCAGCGTGCGGACGTGTCAGCGCTGGTGCCCCGCACGCTCGCGACTGGCGCCGCGACACCGATCACCCCGCTGCTCGCGCGCGCGACCGCTGCCGCAACGCGCGCCGCGCGCGACCTGTCGGGCAACGCAGACGTCGCCGCGACGATCGCCGACGGCGTGACCGAGATCGCGATCGAGCGCGCGCGCGTCTCCTCGGCGAGCGGCGCGAAGGCCGTGCTCGTCACCCGGCAACCGCTGCGCTGGCGCAGCGATGCGGCGGTGGCGGGCGCGGGGACGCTTCGGGTCGGTGGCGGCGGTTTGCCGCAACTCGTCGCCAGCGTCGCGCGCGGCGGAAACGGCGGCACCCTGACCGGGCAGGCGCAGGTGGCGCGCTACGTCGCGGGCGACGCTGCGATCGCGCTCGACCGGGTGCAATTCCGTATCGGCGCGCGTGCAGGCAACGCGACCGCGCGCGTGACCTTGTCGGGGCCGTTGCCCGACGGGCGTGTCGACGCGCTGACGCTGCCGCTCGACCTGCGCTGGACGGGGAGCGACCTTCGCGTCAATCCGGCGTGCACGCCCGTCGCGTTCGCGCGGCTGCGCGTCTCCTCGCTGCGGCTCGATCCCGCCCGGCTGACGCTCTGCCCCGTAGGCGGCGCGCTGGTCGAGCGGCGCGGGGGCGGCGTGAACGTCGCCGCGCGGCTGCCCGCAACAACGCTGTCGGGCACGATCGGCGGCACCCCGCTGCGCGTCGCCGCAGCGGGTGCGCGACTGTCGCTCGGCGCGAGCGGGTTCCAGCTCGACGATGTACGCGCTCGGATCGGTGCTGCGACGCGCGAAACGCGGATCGACGCGACGCGCCTGACCGGGATGCTCGGGCAAAGCGGCGTGGCGGGCGGCTTCGCGGGCCTGGCGGGGCAGATCGCCAACGTGCCGCTGCTGCTCGGTGACGGCACGGGGACGTGGCGGTTCGCGAACGGCGCACTCGCACTCGCGGGCGCGCTCAAGGTGCGCGACGCCGCGGCGAGCGCGCGCTTCAATCCGATGGACGCGCGCGACGTCGCGCTGACGCTGGAACGCGGCGCGATCCGCGCGACGGGCGTGCTCGTCGAGCCGACGCGCGGGGTGAAGGTCGCCGATGTCGCGATCGATCACCGCCTGAGCACCGGTGCGGGGCATGCCGGGCTCGGCGTCCCCGGCATCACCTTCGGCGACGCGTTCCAGCCCGAGCTGATCACCCCGCTGACCTTCGGCGTCATCGCCGACGTGCGCGGCAGCGTCAGCGGGCGCGGCGACATCGCGTGGAGCACGGCGGGCGTGACCAGCACGGGCACCTTCTCCACGACCAATACCGCGCTCGCCGCCGCGTTCGGACCCGTCGGGGGGCTGTCGGGTACGATCCGCTTCAACGACCTGCTGGCGCTGGAAAGCGCCCCCGGTCAGGTCGCGACCGTTCGTTCGATCAACCCTGGCGTGCCCGTGACCGACGGGCGGATCGTCTACCAGACGCTGCCCGGCACGCGGATCAGAGTCGCGTCGGGGACGTGGCCGTTCGCGGGCGGCACGCTGACGCTCGAGCCGACGCTGCTCGATTTCTCCGACGCGCGCGAGCGGCGGCTGACCTTCCGCGTCGCGGGGATGGAGGCGGGGGCGTTCCTGCAGCAGTTCGACTTCAAGAACCTGAACGCGACCGGCACGTTCGACGGCGTGCTGCCGATGATCTTCGACGCGTCGGGCGGGCGGATCGAGGGCGGGCGGCTGACCGCGCGTTCTGGGGGCAGCCTCGCTTACGTCGGCGAGCTGAGCGAGAAGAACCTCGGCTTCTGGGGCAATTACGCGTTCCAGATGCTCAAATCGCTCACCTATCGCAACCTCGACATCGGGATGAACGGGCCGCTCGCGGGGGAGATGATCACCGACGTGCGCTTCGCCGGAATCAAGCAGGGGGCGGGGGCGAAGTCGAACTTCCTGATCCGCCGGCTGACGCGGCTGCCGATCCTGTTCAACATCCGCATCCGTGCGCCCTTCCGCGGGCTGATCGATTCGGCGGCGAGCTTCTACGATCCCCAGCGGCTGGTCGCGCGCAATCTCCAGCAGTTGATCGAGGAGCAGAACCGCCGCACCGCGCCCGGCGCACTGCCCAATGCACTGCCGGGCAAGGGCGCGACGACCGATGCGCCGCTCGTTCCACCCGTTCAGCCTTCCGCAAGCGAGATCGTGCCATGAGCGTAACAGGAGCAACGAGGGTGAAACGAATCGCACGTGGACGTTTGGTGGTGCGGTGGTTGGCGGGTGCGGCGCTCTTGATCAACGCCGCCTGCGTCAACATCTCGGCACCGACCAAGCCGATCGAGATCAACCTCAACATCAACGTGACGCAGGAGGTGGTCTACCGCCTCGACAATGATGCAAAGTCGCTGATCAAGCAGAACCCGGGGATATTCTGAGCCATGACGCCCAAGACCGCCAAGACCATCACGATGCTCGCCGCCGCGGTGACGCTGGCGGGCGTGTCGGGCGCTGCCGTCGCGCAGCGCGACCCCGCCTATGCCGCCGCCCGGTCGGCGGGCGAGGTGGGTGAGCAGCCCGACGGCTATCTCGGCGTCGTGGGCGCGGGCAACGCGCAGCTGCGCGCGCTGGTCAGCAACATCAACATCCAGCGCAAGGCCGCCTATACGCAGAAGGCGCAGGCATCGGGCGCGACCGTCGAGCAACTCGCCTTCACCAGCGGATGCAACCTCATCGCGCAGACGCAGGCGGGCGAGAAGTATCGCACCCCCGCGGGCAGCTGGGAAACCCGCGGCAGCGGCGCGCCGACCCGCGATCCGCGCTGCGTCTGAACTTAAGGGCGACCGGGGCGACGAAAGCGTTCGTCCCGTGCCCGCCCGGATGAAGCTGCCGGGTCAAATTACGGCTTGATCGTCCGGCGTCATCGGCGGCGTTCGTGCGGCGTCGCCGATGACGCGATTGTCACAATGGTTGACACCCCCCGACCCCCCGGCTAACCGGACGGCGCCTTGGCGGGGGTCGCTTGCCCACCGTGCGCTCAACTCCCCGGCTCAATGGATGTGGAGAGGTGGCGCATGGCGGATAACGGTTCCGGACAGGATTTCCACGACGCGGAGGACCCGCGGCTCGCCTCGCTGGATCAGCGATTGGAACGGGCCCGCAGGGACGAAGCGAAGCGCACGGGGGTGGTGCGTGACGATGGCGAAGCGGGCTATCAGCTCGGCAACCGCGTCCTGGCCGCCCTTATCGGAAGTCTCGTCGGCTCGGCGCTGATCGGCTGGCTCATCGACCGCTGGTTCGGCACCACGCCCTGGGCGCTGATCGTCGCGCTGTTCCTCGGAATCGCGGTGGCGTTCAGGCAGATCATTCGGTTAACGACCAAGCGCCCGGAATAACGGGCGCTTGACGTATGTGGGAAGCACAAGGGGCTAACGTGGCGGCAGAAGGCGGCAAGATCGATCCGATGCACCAGTTCCTGATCGAGCCCGTGCTCGGTCTGCGCTGGAATGTGGCGGGCTATGATCTGTCCTTCACCAATTCCGCATTGTGGATGGTGATCACGCTGGTCACGTTGTGGCTGTTCATGCTCGGCGGCATGAAGCGCGAACTGGTGCCCGGTCGCTGGCAGGCGGCGGTGGAGGGCTTCACCGGGTTCGTGCAGAACATGCTGACCTCGAACATCGGGCCCGAGGGCAAGCGCTTCGTGCCCTATGTCTTCTCGCTGTTCATGTTCATTCTGTTCGCGAACATCCTCGGGCTGATGCCGGTCGGCATCGTGCCGGGCTGGCACCCCTTCACCGTGACGAGCCACCTGACCGTCACCGGCGTGCTCGCGATCATCAGCTTCTCGATCGTGCTGATCGTCGGCTTCGGTCGCCACGGCTTCCACTTCTTCAGCCTGTTCGTGCCGCACGGCACGCCGGTCATCATGATCCCGCTGATCTTCGTGGTCGAGCTGATGAGCTTCCTCGTCCGCCCGTTCAGCCTCGGTCTCCGACTGTTCGTCGCGATGACCGCGGGGCACATCCTGCTGAAGGTGCTGGCCGCGTTCGTGATCAACGGCATCAACCTCGGGCCGGGCTATGTCGCGATCGTCTCGCTGCCCAGCTTCGTGCTGATGCTCGGCATCACGCTGCTCGAGCTGCTGGTCGCCGCGATCCAGGCCTATGTCTTCGCGCTGCTCACCAGCGTCTATCTGAACGACGCGGTGAACCTGCACTGATCTCTCCCCCGCGCGCACGTGTAGGGGTGTGACTTTCGTGACTTTCCAATCCACCAATTGAACTGAACTGGGAGTATATCAAAATGGACGCAAACGCCGCCAAGCTGCTCGGTGCCGGTCTCGCTGCAATCGGCATGGGCATCGCTGCCCTGGGCGTGGGCAACGTGTTCGCCGCCTTCCTCGAGGGCGCGCTGCGCAACCCGGGCGCGGCCGACGGCCAGCAGGGCCGCCTGTTCATCGGTTTCGCGGGTGCGGAGCTTCTCGGCCTGCTCGCCTTCGTGACGATGATCATCCTGGTGTTCGTCGCCTGATTATCCACCCGCCGCGCGGTGTAACGCCGCGTGGCGGGTCCTGAACGGACCGCCATGCCTCAAATCAGTCAGATCGCCGCAACCTATGCGTCCCAGATCTTCTGGCTGCTCATCACCTTCGGTATCCTGTATTTCGGGATCGGCAAGATGATGGTGCCCAGGGTCACCGGCGTGATGGACCTGCGCGAGCGTCAGATCGCCGACGACCTCGCCGCCGCCGAGCGCACCCGCGCCGAGGCGACGACGACCGAAGCCGCGTGGCAGGCCGACATGGACGCGGCGCGCGCGACCGCGCAGGCCGAGGTCGCCGCGGCCAAGCAGCGCGCGGCGCAGTCGAGCGAAGCGCAGCTTCACGCGGTCGATGAACAATTGAATGAACGCATCGCGCATCACGATCTCGCGATTGGCAACGCCAAGGCCGCCGCGATGGTCAAGGTGCAGGACATCGCCGCGGAAACGGTGCAGGAACTCGTCGCCAAGGTGGCGGGAATGACCGTCTCGCCCGACGTCGCGCATGCCGCGGTTCGCCAGGAGCTGCACAATGTCTAACGCTTCCGCAGCACCCGCGGTCGACAATCTCGCTGAGGCGACGCACGAGCAATCGTTGCAGACCGCCGATGTGCAGAACGGCAGCGGGCTCGTCGGCAACGTGTCCGAACCCGGCGGGGCCGAGCATGTCGCGGCGCCCACCGCGCTCGGCTTCAACGACACCGGCTGGGTCGGTCTCGCCGCGCTCGTCGTCCTGATCGCCGCGGTGATCTGGAAGGTGCCGGCGACGATCGGCGCGATGCTCGACAAGCGGATCGGCGAAATTCGCCGTCAGCTCGACGAGGCAGCCCAGCTGCGCCGCGAGGCCGAAACGCTGCGCGACGAATATGCGGCGCGTGCCCGCTCGGCCGAGGCCGATGCGGCGCAGATGCGCGAGAATGCGCATCACGAAGCCGCGCAGATCGTCGCCAAGGCGAAGGCCGACACCGAGGCGCTGATGGAGCGTCGCACGCGGATGGCGGAGGACAAGATCGCCGCGGCAGAGCGCGCCGCGCTCGACGAAGTCCGCGCCACCGTCGTCGCCGCCGCGACCGCCGCCGCGGGCCGCGTCATCGCCGAGCAGCATAATGCGGAGGCCGATCGCGCGCTCGTCAACAGCGCGATCCAGCGGGTCGGTCGCTTCAACTAAGCCGACCTGCCCAAAGAGATCGAAGGGGTCGCGATGCTCATGCGTCGCGGCCCTTTCTCGTTCAGTCGCTGCTTCCGATACGCAAATCCCGCATCAAACGAAGCGGACCGGTCCAGTCTCGATAGGGCACGGTTGCTGCCTCACCATAGCATCGCGCCATGCTCGACACGCCGCGCGACGCCATCGGCCTGCCGCCGCCGTTCCACGCGCTGGGCCGATTGTCGCGTGAGGTCGCGGTGACGCTCTACCTTACCCCCATCGGGGAGCACATCGGCGCGCGCCATTTCATGTCCGATCGGCGCGAGAGCGTGGACGTGTCGGTGCGGCTGATCGTGTCGGACGTGCTCGCGCTAAACGCGCAGACGGTTCTGCTGGCGCACAATCACCCACGCGGCGTGGCAGATCCCAGTCGCGAGGATATCCGCTTCACCCGCCGCCTGTTCGGCACGCTCGACACGATCGGCGTCCGGCTGCTCGACCATTATGTCGTCACCGAAAACGACTGGGTCAGTTTCCGGGCGCGCGGGTTATTGTGACGCGATCCGACACGGCTTGATCGCCGCGGGCTCGGGCCGCGCGCCGACCGCCTCGAACGTCGCCAGATACCCGCCTGCCGAGGGCATGTCGTCGAAACTGACCTGCCGGTAACCGACCGCCTCGAACTCGCAGCGCAGCAGCGCGGGGGGCGTGCCGTGGTTGGGCGTCGTGCGATTGGCATCGACGACCACCACCAGGCCGCCCGGCCGCAGCGACGGGCGCATGCGCCACAGGAACTCGTACGGCTGCGCGATCTCGTGATACATGTGGACCATCAGCACGCGGTCGAAACTGTTGGCAGGTAACCGCGGGTCGGCCGGACGCCCCAGACGGACGCTGACATTCTCCAGTCGTTGCCGCGCGACGCGCTCGCCCAGCGCATCGCGCACCGCGGGGAAGATATCCTCGGCGAGCACGCGCCCGTCCTCCCCGACGCGGGAGGCGAGGCGGATGGTGTAATAACCCTCGCCCGCGCCGATGTCGGCGACCGTCATCCCCGGACGGATGCGCGCGCCGTCCATCACCGCGCCCGCTTCGTTCAGCCGGTCACGCTCCTCCTCGTTCGACCAGCGCGACGAGACGATGTTCGCGACCGGGCGGTCGGCGGCGGGGAAGGGGCCGGGCTGTTTCGCCGCGCGCTTGATCAGCGGCTGCGAGCCGTCGCACGCGGCGAGCATCCCCGCCGCGCCGAGCAGCAACAGCGCCGACCAGGCACGCGCAGGCATCAATCGACATCCTCCACGTCGACCTTCTCGCCCGTCACGCGCTGCGAGAGCGCGGCCGCCATGAAGTCGTCGAGCGCACCGTCGAGCACGTCGCCCGGGCTGGTCGAGGTGACCCCGGTGCGCAGGTCCTTCACCAGCTGATAGGGTTGCAGCACGTAGGAGCGGATCTGGTGACCCCAACCGATGTCGGTCTTGGTCGCGTTGACCGCGTTCGCCTCTTCCTCGCGCTTGCGCAGCTCATGCTCGTACAGCCGGGCGCGCAGCTGGTTGTACGCCTCGGCCTTGTTCTTGTGCTGGCTGCGCTGGTTCTGGCACGCGACGACGATGCCGGTCGGCAGGTGGGTGATGCGCACCGCGGAGTCGGTCGTGTTGATGTGCTGACCACCCGCGCCGGACGCACGGTAGGTGTCGATCCGCAGTTCGCTGTCGTTGATCTCGATATCGATCGATTCGTCGATCACCGGATAGACCCATACCGAGGAGAAGCTGGTGTGGCGGCGCGCCGAGCTGTCGTACGGGCTGATGCGGACGAGGCGGTGCACCCCGCTCTCGGTCTTGGCATAGCCGTAGGCGTTCTCGCCTTTCAGCAGCAGCGTCGCCGACTTGATGCCGGCCTGCTCGCCCGCGTGATAGTCGATCAGCTCGACCTTCATGCCGCGGCGCTCGGCCCAGCGCGTGTACATGCGCTGGAGCATCTCGGCCCAATCCTGGCTCTCGGTACCGCCCGCGCCCGCATTGATCTCGACATAGCTGTCGTTGCCGTCCGCCTCGCCCGCGAGCAGTGCCTTGATCTTGTCGGCCTGCGCGCGCTGCGCGAGTGCCTTGAGCGCCTGCGTCCCTTCGTCCGCCATCTCGGCGTCGCCCTCGGCGTCGGCCATCTCGATCAGTTCGGCGGTGTCGGACAGCTCGCGCTCGATGTCGCGCGTCGCGGTGATCGCCTCGTCGAGGCGGCGACGCTCGCGCATCACGTCCTGCGCGGCCTTGGGATTCTCCCACAGCGTCGGGTCCTCGACGCGCGCGTTCAGCTCGTCGAGCCGCCGCAGCGCGCGGTCCCAGTCGAGAAAGCGGCGCAGCAGCGCCAGCGCCTCGTTGATGGTGTCGACATGGGCTTGCGCTTCGGCGCGCATATTCTTTTCTCCAAACGCCTCGATGCCGGCGACGCATGTGGTGAGGAGGCGCCCGGCAGTCCGTCGAACGACGGATCAATCATCACGCGATCTAGGCCGCGCGCCCGCAAACGGCAACGGGGCACACCCGATCGATGACGATCCGCCGTCGCGCGGCGGGGAAGGGGGCAGGCGACACCGTTTCGCTGTCGCAATTAACCACCTTTCCTTCCAACACCGTAGTTTCACCTACTTCGGTGCTGGTGTGGACGTCCCGCCGTGTTAACGACGTTCATGCCTTACACCGCTGGCTTGGAAGACGCGAAGCGCATGCTTGACCAACTCGAGCAATCGCGGCAGCGCGCGGGAACGACGGGTGACAGCAGCCAGTACGAACTGGCGCGCGCGCGCCTGCTCGAAAAGATCGAAGTGTACGAACGGCTGACAGCCCACCGCCCGGCCTGACGCACCGCGTCCCGATCGCGCCCGCGACGGCGCTGCGCGGCGCGGCCACGCTCCCGTCGCGGCCGCCGATACCGTCAGTAGATACCGCCCTGCTGTTGCAGGAACTCGCTGTCGCGCGGGGTTTGCGCGGCACTCGGTTGCGCGCGCGGTGCCGCGGTCGGGGCGGCGGCGGGAGCGTAGCGGCGCGGGCGGCGCGCCTCGCTCTGCGGCTTGAACGCTTCCCAGATCACGCTTGCCTTGGGATCGTCCTCGTTCGGCCACGGGCCATAGACCGGGCGGCCCGAACCGCGATCGATCCGCACCAGCCGGATGCCCGGCGGCGCGCGGAATGCGAGAACGGGCAGGTTCTCGTACGCCTTGGTCGCGAATTGCTTGAAGATCGGCACCGCCAGCGTGCCGCCCTGCGCGTAGCCACCGAGTCCGCGCGGCGAATCATAACCGATGTACAACCCACCGACCATCTGCGGCGTGCCACCGATGAACCAGACGTCGGTCGGTCCGGTATTGGTGCCCGTCTTGCCGAAGATCGGGCGGCCAAGATCGCGCAGCGCGGTGGCGGTGCCGCGCTGGATCACGCCCTCGGTGATGTGCACCATCTGGTACGCGCTCATCGCGTCGAGCACCTGGCGTCCGCGCGTGACCGGGCGGGGCATCGCGCGCCCGTTCCAGCGGGCCATGTTGCAGCCGTCGCACGCGCGCCAGTTCGCCGGCCAGATCACCTGACCGTGGCGGTCCTGCACGAAGTCGATCAGCGACGGGTCATGCCACTGCCCCTGGTTGGCGAGCACGCCGTACGCATTGACCATCCGCTCGACCGTCGTCTCGCCCGCGCCGAGCGAATAACTGAGATAGGGCGCGTAATCGCCGATCTGCATCTTCTTCATCAGTGCGACGACGTTCTTCATGCCCGTCTGCGCCGCGGCGCGCACCGTCATCAGGTTGCGCGACTGCTCGATACCCCAGCGCATTGTGTGCGGGCCCGCGCCGCGCGAGTTGCCGAAGTTGCGGAAGCATTTCTGGCCCAGCCGCGCGCCCTGATAGACGCAGAACGGCCCGTCGACGATGATCGACGCTGGCGTCATGCCATGCTCCAGCGCGGCGGAATAGACGATCGGCTTGATCGTCGAGCCGGGCTGGCGAAACGCCTGCGTCGCGCGGTTGAACGCCTGCACGCTCGCGTCGAACCCGCCCTGCATCGCGAGGATCCGTCCGCTCGACGGCTCCTGCACGACGAACCCGCCCGAGATACGCGGCACGCTGCGCAGGCTGAACGACCCGCCCGACGGCGCGACCGCGACGATGTCGCCGACCTTGATCTGCCCGAACGCGGGCGTGCCGGTGCCGCGCGCCGGCATCTGCGCGTTCGCGCGCGGCAGCATCCCCGTGCGCCCGTCGGCGAACCCCAGCGACAGCTCGCCACCGTCGCGCGCGTAGACGATCGCGGCGCGCCAGTCCTTGTAATCGAGCTGGATGTTGGTGCCGAGCAGCGCGCCCTGCCACTGTTCGGGATCGTCCAGGTCGACATGGCGCAGCGGCCCCGACCAGCCGCGCCCGCTCTCGTAGCGCAGCAGCCCGTCGCGCAGCGCCTCCGCCGCGTAACGCTGCACCTGCGGGTCGAGCGAGGTGCGAACCCACAGCCCGCCCGAATAGACGCTGTACGGCCCCGCCTCGGCATTCTCGCCGAACTTGTCGATCAACTGGCGGCGTACTTCCTCGACGAAATAGCCCCCGACGCGCTCGAACTTGGGCGTGCGGCGGCGGATCGCGCCGATCGGCTCGGCGTTCGCAGCGCGCGCCTGCGCGGCCGTGATGAAGCCGTTGCGCGCCATCTCGCGCAGCACATAATTGCGCCGCTCGAGCGCGCGTTCGGTGTTGCGGAACGGATCGTAGTTCGCGGGCCCCTTGGGCAGGATCGCCAGATACGCCAGTTGCGCGAGCGAGAGCTCGGGCAATTCCTTATCGAAATACGCGTGGCTCGCCGCCTCGACGCCGTAGGCGTTCCGCCCGAGGAAAATCTGGTTGAGGTACAATTCCAGAATCTGCTGCTTGGTCAGCGTCTGCTCGATGCGATAGGCGAGGATCGCCTCGCGGACCTTGCGCGTCGGGGAATATTCGTTGCCGATCAGCAAGTTTTTCGCGACCTGCTGCGTGATCGTCGATCCGCCGCGCGCGCGTTGCCCGGTGCCGAACTTGCTCGCGTAATCGACCACCGCCCCCGCCAGGCCGGGGAAATCGACGCCGTGATGCTCGAAGAACGTCTTGTCCTCCGCGGCCAGGAACGCGCGGATGAGCAGCGGGGGATATTCGGCGAACGAGAGCTGGACGCGCCGTTCGCGCGCGTAGGAATAGATCGGCGCGCCATCGATCCCGCGTACGTTGGTCGGCAGCGGCGGCTCGTACGCCTTCAACTTTTCGACCGAGGGCAGATCCCGCGCGAAGATCAGCCAAAACGCGCCGATCGCGACGAGCATCAGCGCGACCAGCGCCGCGAACCAGCGCACCAGCCGTCGGCGCCACAATCCGCCGACCGCGCCGCCGACCCGGCCGGCGCCCTGATCGTCTGTCGTCTTTTCCGAAGGGGAAGAAGCCATATGGTCCGCGCGTTTAGCACGTTCCGCGCCGCGCGAAAGCGCCGCTGCCCAGCGGGTCGATCAGCGCGCGTGCTGCGACGGGTGTGCGTCAGCGCAGCGCGAGGCGGCGTGCGAAGTAGATTTCCACCGCGCGGCGGACGCTTTCGGCCACGTTCGCGCGCCCTTCGTTGCTCGCGAGAAAGGCCGAGTCGCTCGCGTTCGAAATATAGCCCGCCTCCAGCAGGATCGACGGCGTGTCGGGCGCCTTCAGCACCATCAGCGATGCCATGCGGTGGAAATTGGGCTTGATCGCCATCAACGGCTGCGCCTCGCGCCCCAGCAATCGTGCGAAACCCGCCGACGCGTTCATCGTCTCGCGCTGCGTCAGGTCGATCAGGATCGACGACACGTCGGGATTGCGGTCGAGATCGACGCCGTTGATGATGTCGACCTTGTTCTCGCGCGCGGCGAGACGCGCGGCTTCCTTGTCGCTCGCGACCTCGGACAAGGTGTAGGCGGTCGCGCCCGACGCCTCGGTCGACAGCGCGCTGTCGCAGTGGATCGAGATGAATAGGTCGGCCTTCAGCTTGCGCGCGACGCCATAGCGCTCGCGCAGCACGAGGAAGCGGTCGTCGTCGCGGGTCAGTGCGACGCGGACGCGGCCCGATTTCAACAGCGCGTCGCGGACCGCCAGCGCCATCTTAAGCGTCAGATCCTTCTCGCGCAATTCGCCGTCGGGGGAGATCGAGCCTGGGTCGTGCCCGCCGTGGCCCGCATCGATGACGACCAGCGGCCGGCTGGCGTCGCCGCGGATCCGCGGCATCGGCAGCGCGCCCCGCGCCGCGGGCACCGCCTGCGACACGGTATAGGCGGCGGTGCGCGCCATCGGCTCAGCGCGGCCGGTCCAGCTGAGCGGCGCGTGCGTGCTCGCGGCGGCGAATTGCTGCGCCGCGACCGGGCGCAGCCGCAGGCGCAGCTCGCGCCCGTTGTCGCCGAAGCCGCCGCGCTCCACGATCATCGGTTCGGCGAGGTCGAGCACGACGCGCGCGCCGTCCGCCCCGCGCACGCCCTGGCGGACCGAGGTGATCACCCCGTCACGGTCGCGGTCGCCATTGCCGGAGCCCGGCCGCGCGCCGTCGATATCGACCGCGATCCGCTGCGGCTCGGCGAGAAGGAAGCTGGACGCGGCGGCGACCGCGTCGTCGAAGCGGATGACGACCGTGTCGTCGGACACGTCGATCCGTTCGACGGTGGCAGCCCAGCCGGGTGTTCCGGCAAACACGCCCAACAATAACGCGAGCACGATCGACACGCGGCCGCCATGCCGCGAAAGTCGATCACCCGTCCAGCGAAAAGCCATGTTACGCAACCCTTTGACTAGGACTGCCGGTGTAGGCGGCGGGTCTCAAATACGGGTTGCGTTTCGGGGTTAACGGGCCGTTCGGGACGATTTGCCGGCAAGATGCTGCCGCCTGGCCTGCAAGAACCGGCAGTTGATGCCTCGCTTAACCAATGCTAGCAGTCGTCTGACCGGAGTAGTGCACGCGCACGTGAAGCTTCGGTGACACTGTCCGACCGGCCTTCTGCCGGTGCCGGGCCATCAGGTTGACGTCCGCATGTTGCATCCCGCCCGTTCGCTGTTCCGCCCGGCCTCTGCCGGCGGAGCGGGCGCGGCGTTTCCCGGCCATCAGGCGTCCGGGGCTGCACGGTGGACGAAGGCATTTTCTGCAACATCGTGCGCGCCCGGCAAGCTGCGGCGCGCGACCCCTTATCGCGCGGGCGCACCGCTAGCCGGACGGCCCAGCGCGCGGAGAACAATCAATGACCACGCGTATGCTGATCGACGCACGCCACCGGGAGGAGACCCGGGTCGCCGTCGTCAAGGGTAACCGGATCGAGGAATTCGATTTCGAAAGTGCCGAGCGCAAGCAGCTCAAGGGCAACATCTATCTCGCCAAGGTGACGCGCGTCGAGCCGTCGCTCCAGGCCGCGTTCGTCGATTATGGCGGCAACCGCCACGGCTTCCTCGCCTTTTCCGAAATCCACCCCGATTACTACCAGATCCCGAAGGAGGACCGCGACGCGCTGCTCCGCGAAGAAGCCGAGCACGCCGCCGAGGAAGCCAAGCTGCGCGCCGAACTCGACGCCGAGGACGCGGGCTTCGACGAGGACGACGACGCGCACGGCGACGACGATGCGCACGACGGCGACGACCGGCACGACGACGATCACGGCGACGACGACGACGCGCACGACGATCACGTCGACGAGGCGGGCGGCGACGACGCCGGCGAGGGTCCGGGGGGCCGCCGCCGCAAGGGCCGCCGCTCGAACGGCGATGATCAGGTCGAGGCGCTGCGCCAGCGCCGCATGAACCTGCGCCGCCGCTACAAGATCCAGGACGTGATCCGCCGCCGTCAGGTGCTGCTGATCCAGGTTGTCAAGGAAGAGCGCGGCAACAAGGGCGCGGCGCTGACGACCTATCTGAGCCTTGCCGGGCGTTACTGCGTGCTCATGCCCAACACGTCGCACGGCGGCGGGATCAGTCGCAAGATTTCGAACGCGGGCGATCGCAAGCGGTTGAAGGCGATCATGGCGGACCTCGAGCTGCCGTCGTCGATGGGCTGCATCGTGCGCACCGCGGGACTCCAGCGCACCAAGACCGAGATCAAGCGCGACTTCGACTATCTCGCACGGCTGTGGGACGAGATCCGCGACAAGACGCTGACCTCGTCGGCGCCCGCGCTCGTCTACGGCGACAGCGACCTGATGAAGCGCGCGATCCGCGACATCTACAACAAGGACATCGACGAGGTGATCGTCGAGGGTGACGAAGGTTATCGTCAGGCGAAGGACTTCATGCGCCTGTTGATGCCGACGCACGCGCGCAAGGTGAAGCATTACAGCGACCCGATCCCGCTGTACCAGCGCGCCGGCGTCGAGGATCAGCTCGCCGCGATGTACCATCCCGTGGTGCAGCTGAAGTCGGGCGGGTACCTCGTCATCAACCCGACCGAGGCGCTCGTCTCGATCGACATCAACTCGGGCCGCTCGACGCGCGAGCACAATATCGAGCAGACCGCGACCGCGACCAACCTCGAGGCGGCGCAGGAGATCGCGCGGCAGCTGCGTCTGCGCGACATGGCGGGTCTGGTCGTCATCGACTTCATCGACATGGATCACGGATCGAACGTCCGTAAGGTCGAGAAGGCGATGAAGGAGGCGCTCAAGAACGATCGCGCGCGCATCCAGGTCGGCCGCATCTCGTCGTTCGGTCTGATGGAAATGAGCCGCCAGCGTCTGCGGACCGGCGTGCTCGAGGCATCGACCCGCCAGTGCCCGCATTGCGAGGGCACGGGTCTGGTGCGCACCGCATCGTCGGCGGGTCTCTCTGCGCTGCGCCTGATCGAGGACGAGGCGGCGCGCGGGCGCGGCTCGCACCTCACCTTGCGTTGCAGCCAGGAAGCAGCGTTCTACGTCCTCAACCGCAAGCGCGGCGACATCGCTGAGATCGAGGATCGCTACGGCGTCCAGGTCGACATCCTCGCCGACGGTGAGGAGGAGGGCGCGCGCATGTCGGTCGAGGCCGCCGGTCCGCCGCCCGCCTACGCGCCCAAGTTCGACGCGCCGATGATCGAGGTCGAGGAAGACATCGAGGACGAGTACGAAGTCGAGGAAGAGGAAGCGGTCGAGGACGCGCCCGCCGAGCGCGAGGAGCGCGAGCGAGACGCGGGCGATCGTGACGGTGGCCGCCGCCGCCGCCGTCGTCGCGGTCGCCGCAATCGCGGCCGTGGCGAGGGCGATGAGGCGCACGGTGACGACGCCGAGACAGCCGACACCGACGAGCCGAGCGACGCGGTCGAGGGTGACGAGTCAGAGACCGTCGAAGCGGCGGTCGGTGGCGAGACGGGTGACGAGGCGCCTACCAGCAATGGTCGCCGCCGCCGTCGCAACCGCCGCGGTCGCCGCCGCGACGGTCAGGGCGCAATTGCCGCTGACGCCGTCGGCGAGACCTCGGTCGACGATGACACCGCGGTTGACACCGGGGCGGACGACGCACCCGAGGTCGAGCAGGACGCGGTCGTCGACGCCGAGCCCGCGGTCGCTGAACCCACGGCCGGGGAACCCGTCGCCGACGAGCTCGCACCCGAACCAGCCGCGAAGCCCAAGACCCGCCGTCGCCCGCGCGCGCGCGCCGCGGAAGCAGCCGAGGCTCCGGCCGTCGCCGACGCCGAACCGGTGGTCGAGGAAGCGCCCGCCGCGACCGAGGCACCCGCCAAGCCGAAGCGCACCCGGCGCAAGAAGTCGGATGCGCCCACCGTCGACGCGGGGGATGCCGCGCCGGTCACGAGCGGCCTACCGGCACCCGACACCGCCGAGGTGGAGGCTGCACCCGCCAAGCCCAAGCGGACGCGGCGCAAGAAGGCCGATGCAGCGCCTGCTGAACCAACCGACGCCGCGCCGGTAGCAGCCGAGCCGGTCGAGATCGCCGCGGAAGACGCACCGGCGACCGCCGATGCCGATGCCGCGAGCGACGCAGCCAGTGAGCCCGCCGAGGCCGAGAATGCGCCGCGCCGCGGCTGGTGGCAGCGTACCTTCGGCAACTGATCGCGACGCCGTCGCCCGGACGCTTCAGCGGTGGTTCACCGCCACCGCCGCAAGTGTCCGGGCGATGCGCTGCTATGATCCCGCGCCGTTCGGCGCTACGGTGACGCTTATGCGTCACCCCTCGTCCCCGGCATCGACCCGCGCGAGCGCTGCGCGGTGATCCGCCGCGTCATCGCGCTGGTCGCGGGTGCCGCGATGCTCGCCGCCGTCCCGGTCCAGGCGCAGTCGCTGCTGCGCGATGCCGAGACGGAAGCGCTGTTCCACGACATGTCCGCGCCGATCGTGACCGCGGCGGGCCTGCGTCCCAACGACGTCCAGTTTGCTTTGGTCAACGATGGGTCGATCAACGCCTTCGTCGTCGGCGGGCAGACGGTCTACATCCACTCGGGGCTGATCGAGGCCGCGGATAATGTGAACCAGGTTCAGGGCGTCATCGCGCACGAGCTCGGGCACATCGCAGACGGTCATGTCGCCAACGCTGACGCGGGGCAGAAGCCCGCGATGGCGATGTATCTGCTCTCGATGGTGCTCGGCCTCGCGACTGCGGCGGCGGGCGGCGGCGCGGCGGGTATGGGCGTGATGGCGGCGGGGCAGCAAGCCGCTATGGGCCATTATCTCGCCTTCACGCGGACGCAGGAGGCGACCGCGGACGCGAGCGCGGTCAAATATCTGAAGACCGCCGGCATCTCGGCAAAGGGTATGCTTACCTTCTTCAAGACGTTGCAGCAGCAGGAATATCGCTACGGGCTCGGCAACATCGACCCGTTCATGCAGTCGCACCCGCTGTCGGGCACGCGCATCGCGACGCTGGAAGGCGACGTGAAGGAATCGCCCTACTTCAACAAGCCGATCGACGCGCAATTGCAGGAGCGGTTCCGCCGCGTGAAGGCCAAGCTGCTCGGCTACGTCGCCGATCCCAAGCGGACGCTCAACGAATATCCCGACACCGATCAGTCGATCTACGCGCATTATGCGCGCGCCTACGCCTATCACAAGGCTGGCTATCCCGATCGCGCCGACGCGGAGGCCGCCGCGCTGATCAAGGCAAAACCCGACGACCCTTATTTCCAGGAGATCGTCGGGCAGATCATGCTCGAGGCAGGGCGGCCGAAGGACGCGCTGGTCCCCTTACGCGCCGCCTTCGAGGGGACGCGCAGCAACCCACTGATCGGCACCACCTACGGCCACGCGCTGATCGCGACCGAGAACCCGGCGAATTACGACGAGGCGAAGCGCGTGCTGCGCGTTGCGGTCCAGCGCGACGACGAGAATCTGTTCGCGTGGTTCCAGCTTGGCACCGTCTACGAACGCACTGGCGACGAGGCGCGCGCGGCACTCGCAGGGGCGGAGCAGGCGAGCCTGACCGGGGATACGCGAACCGCGGCGGTGCGTGCGCGCATGGCGATGGCGGGTCTGCCGAAAAATACGCCCGACTGGATCAGGGCACAGGACATTTCGATGACGTCGCAGGACGTGATCGACAAGGGCAAGAAGCGCAAATGAACCGGGCGACATTGTTGGGCATGGTGGCGCTCGGCGCGGCATTCGGCGCGGGTGGCATGTTCCTCGCCGACCGCGTCGCGCCGGGGGATCTGGGCAGCGCGGACAAGGCGCGCGTCGAGCGCGTTGTGCGCGATTACGTGCTCGCCAACCCCGACCTCATCCCGCAGGCGATGCAGAAACTGCAGGAACGCGACACCGCGCGCGCGGTGGCGGCGAGCCGCGGCACGATCCAGGAGCCGTATGCGGGGGCGTGGATCGGCAATCCCAAGGCCGACGTGACGCTGGTCGAATATTACGACTATAATTGCGGTTTCTGCCGCGCGACGCTCCCAGTGTTGCAGAAGCTGGTCGACCAGGACCCCAATCTGCGGATCGTGTTCAAGGAGCTTCCGGTGCTGTCGACGGAGAGCCGCGTCGCCGCGCGCGTCGCGCTGGCGGCTGCGCAGCAGAACCGGTTCAAGCCGTTCCACGACGCGCTCTACGCCGCCGGACCGGTCAGCGACGCGACGATCGCCGCGGCGGGGCGTGCCTCCGGCGTCAATGTCGCCGCGATTCCCGCCGACGCCGACGCGACGATCCGCGAGAATCTCGAAACCGCGGCCAAGCTCGGCATCACCGGGACGCCTAGCTGGGTCGTCGGCGATCAGGTGCTGACCGGCGCGCTGCCGATCGACCAGCTCCAGTCCGCAATCGCGCGCGCCCGCGCGACGGGGTGAGGGGCAACCCTCCCAAACGATTGGCGCGAGGCGTCGCGTCGGACGGTATCGCGACGCGTGACCGGTATCCGCGCTTAGCGCGCCAGCTTGCCCCGCCACGCCAGCGACTGACGGTTGAGCGCCCCCAGATCGGCGCTGCCCGCGATCACCGCCTCGCCCATCTGAATCGCGCGCGCGAGCACTGCCGCATCGGCGTGGCGATACGCCGGACGCTCAGGGATCGCATCGTACCAGACGCCGCCTACCGCGGTGTCGAGCAGGATGCGCTGGAAACAGTGATCGCTCCGCACTGGCCAGCCGCGCGCGGCGGCGAGCGCAGGCATCGTCTCGCGCTTCAGCGTCAGCCAGCGCTGTTCCAGCGCATCACACGTCACTTGCCGATCAGGACGTCGCTCGCCTTCACCAGCACCGTCACCCGGTCGCCGACCGACAGGCCGAGTTCGCCGATCGCTTCCTCGGTGATCGAGGAGGTGACGATGTTGCCACCGCCGATATCGATCTTGATCGTGCCGTTGACCGCGCCCGGGTTGATCGCGGTGATCGTGCCCGGGAATTGATTGCGCGCGCTGATCTTCATGTCCGAATGTCTCCGACGCGCGGCCGGGGCGGTCGCGTCGGAGATCGTCATGCTACGCGCCCGAGGGGCGGGCAAGGCCGCACCGCCCCGTCACCTGCCGCGTCAGCCGCGATGCGGCTGCGCCTGCGTCGCCTGCTTGCGCGCGGCGACCTTGGCGCGGTGATGGCCGACCGCGCAGCCGATCGCGGCGCCCGCGACCGCGTGCCCCTTGCCGACGAAATGCCCGCCGACCCCGCCGACCGCTGCGCCCTTCAGACACCCCTTCGCCTCGGCGGGCGCGGTGGCGAGCGTGGCGGAGGTGGCGAGGGCCAGGATGATCGCTGCGTGCTTCACGGTTACTCTCCTTTTCGAAGGTGACCGTTCTGCGCCCGCCGCGCTGTCGCGGCGGTGGCGGCGGCGTTAAACTTCGGTCACCCGGACAAGCGAACGGCGGCGGCGCATCGCTGCACCACCGCCGTCATCAGGATCGCGCGGAGGTCGATCAGATGTGGATCGGCTTGCCCGTCACCGCCATCGCGGCTTCCTTGATCGCTTCCGAATGCGTCGGGTGCGCGTGGCAGGTGTAGGCGATGTCCTCGCTCGTCGCGCCGAACTCCATCGCCTGCGCGGCCTGCGCGATCATCGTCCCCGCGACCGATGCGATCGCCCAGACTCCGACGACGCGGTCGGTCTTCGCGTTCGCGATGATCTTCACGAAGCCGTCGGGCTCATGGTTGGTCTTCGCGCGGCTGTTCGCCATCATCGGGAACTTGCCGACCTTCACCTCGCCCTGTTCTTTGGCGAGCTCTTCGGTCAGCCCGACGCCCGCGATCTCGGGCCAGGTGTAGACGACCGATGGGATGATCGCGTGATTCACGATGCCGTGCTGGCCCGCGATGTTCTCCGCCACCGCGATCCCCTCGTCCTCGGCCTTGTGCGCGAGCATCGGGCCCGGGATCACGTCGCCGATCGCCCATACGCCGTCGACCGACGTGCGGAAATCATGATCGGTCTCGACCTGGCCGCGGTTGTTGGGCGACAGCCCGATCTTGTCGAGCGCGAGGCCATCGGTGTTGGCGCGGCGGCCGATTGAGACGAGCACGCAGTCGGCGGTGAGCGTCGTCGCCTCGCCACCCGCGGCGGGCTCGAGCGTCAACGTCGCGGTCGTCCCGTCAGAGGTGATGCCGGTCACCTTGGTACCGAGCTTGAACTCGATCCCCTGCTTCTTGAAGATCTTGTTCGATTCCTTGCGGACGTCGCCGTCGAAGCCGGGCAGGATCTGATCGAGGAATTCGACGCAGGTGACCTTGGCGCCCAACCGCCGCCACACGCTGCCGAGCTCGAGCCCGATCACGCCGCCGCCGATCACCACCATATGCTCGGGCACCTTGGGCAGCTCGAGCGCGCCGGTCGAATCGACGATCACCTTCTGGTCGATCTCGACGCCCGGCAGCGGCGTGACGGTCGAACCGGTCGCGATGACGATGTTCTTCGCGGTCACGCGCTCGCCCGCGACGGTGACGGTGTGCGCATCCTCGAACGCGGCGCGGCCCTTCAGCCACGTCACCTTGTTCTTCTTGAACAGGAATTCGATGCCGCCGGTCAGCTGCTTGACCGCGTCGCGGCGCTGCCCGTGCATCGCCTCGAGGTCGAGCTCGGGCGTCACCTTGATGCCCATCTTCGCCATCGCGCCGTTCGCCGCGGCGTCGAAATATTCGGATGCGTGGAGCAGCGCCTTCGACGGGATGCAACCGACGTTGAGGCAGGTGCCGCCCAGCGTCTCACGGCTCTCCGCGCACGCGGTCTTGAGCCCGAGCTGCGCGGCGCGGATCGCGGCGACGTAGCCGCCGGGGCCGGCGCCGATCACCAGCACGTCATAATCGTATTCAGCCATCGTACTTCTCCCGGGCATCAGACCGGCGCGAAGGCCGGCGTCTCGCGCGGCAGGAGCGATGCGCCCCGGGGCACGAGACCCCGGCCGCAGCCGGGGTGACGCTTGATATGATTACAGGTCGATCAGGATTCGAGTGGGGTCCTCGATCGCGTTCTTCAAGGCGACGAGGAAAGTCACCGCCTCGCGACCGTCGATCAGGCGGTGGTCGTAGCTGAGCGCCAGATACATCATCGGGCGCACCACGACCTGGCCGTTCACCACCACCGGGCGATCCTCGATCCGGTGGAGGCCCAGTACCGCCGACTGCGGCGGGTTGATGATCGGGGTCGACATCAGCGAGCCGAACACGCCGCCGTTCGAGATCGTGAACGTGCCGCCACGCATCTCGTCCATCTTGAGCGTGCCGTCCTTCGCGCGGCGGCCGAAGTCGCCGATCGTCTTCTCGATCCCGGCGACCGACAGGTCCTGCGCGTCACGGATGACGGGAACGACCAGACCGCCCGGCGACGACACCGCGACCGAGATGTCGGCGTAATCGTGGTAGACGATCTCGTCCCCCTCGATCGAGGCGTTGACGGATGGGATGTCCTTCAGCGCCATCGTCGCGGCCTTCACGAAGAAGCCCATGAAGCCCAGGCGGACGCCGTGCTTCTTCTCGAAGAGGTCCTTGTACTTGGCGCGCGCCTCGATCACCGCGGTCATGTCGACGTCGTTGAACGTCGTCAGCATCGCGGCGGTGTTCTGCGCTTCCTTCAGGCGCTTGGCGATCGTCTGGCGCAGGCGCGTCATTTTGACGCGCTCTTCGCGGCGCGCGGGCGCGGAGCCCGCGTCCGCGCGGCCGGCGGTGGCGGCGCCACCGTCCGACGTGCCCGCGGCAGGCGCAGCCGCCGGCTTGGACGACGCGGCCGCGGCAACGTCTTCCTTGGTCAGGCGGCCGTCCTTGCCGGTGCCCTTGATCGTCGCGGGATCGACGCCGTGCTCCAGCACCGCGCGGCGGACCGAGGGGGAGAGCGCGGCGGGGCCTTCGCCCGCGACCGGGGTCGCGCCGTGGTTGCCATAGCCGCCGGCGGTCGGCGTCGCGCCGCCCTGACCGCTACCGCCCGTCGATGCGGCGGGGGCCTGCGTCACCGCGGGCTGCGGTGCGCTCGCCTGCGCCGGTGCCGCGCCGCCCGCGTCGACCGTCGCGAGCAATGCGCCCACCTCGACCGTGTCGCCGACCTTGACCGCGTGCTCGCCCATCACGCCCGCGACCGGCGAGGGGACCTCGACCGAGACCTTGTCGGTCTCGAGGCTCGCGATCGGCTCGTCGGCGGCGACCTTGTCGCCCGGCTGCTTCAGCCACTCGCCGACGGTGGCTTCGGTGATCGATTCGCCCAGCGTGGGCACCAGAACTTCGGTTGCCATAATCTATTCCTGTCTTGAGCGAAGGGTCAGGCGCCGGCGGTGCCGGCCTTCTTGGTCGTGTCGGCCTCGCGGGTCCGGCGGATTTCCTCGCGCACATTGTGGCCGAGCGCGTCGGCGATCAGCGCACCCTGCTCGGCCTGGTGGCGCTTCATCAGCCCCGTCGCGGGCGATGCGGCGGCGGCGCGGCCGGCGTAGCGCGGACGCTTGACCGGGGAGTTCGCTTCTCCCAGCACTTCCTCGATGAAAGGCTCGACGAAGAACCAGTAACCGTTGTTGCGCGGCTCTTCTTGCGCCCAGATCACCTCTTCGAGGTTCGGCATCCGCGCGATCCGCTCGACCAGCGACTGCGTGGGGAAGGGGTAGAGCTGCTCGACGCGCACGATCTGCGTGTGCTCGTCGCCCGCCGCATCGCGCGCTTCCATCAGGTCGTACGACACCTTGCCGGTGCACAGCACCAGCCGCTTGGTCGCGGCGTCCGCGGGTGCCGACGGGTCGGACAGCACGCGGCGGAAATGCGTGTCGCGCTGGAAGTCCGCCGCACTCGACACCGCCAGCTTGTGACGCAGCAGCGACTTGGGCGTGAACACGACCAGCGGCTTGCGGAAATTGCGGTGCATCTGCCGGCGAAGCAGGTGGAAATAGTTCGCCGGGGTGGTGCAGTTCGCGACCTGGATGTTGTCGCCCGCACATGCCTGCAGGAACCGCTCGGGGCGTGCCGAGCTATGCTCGGGGCCCTGGCCCTCGTATCCGTGCGGCAGCAGCATCACCAGACCGTTGGCGCGCAGCCACTTGGCCTCGCCCGAGGTGATGAACTGGTCGATCATGATCTGCGCGCCGTTGACGAAGTCGCCGAACTGCGCCTCCCACAGCACCAGCGTCTTCGGATCGGCGAGCGCGTAGCCGTATTCGAACCCGAGCACGCCATATTCGGACAAGGGGCTGTCCAGCACCTCGAAGCTGCCGTGCTCGACGTTCCACAGCGGCACGTACTTGTGCTCGTCGTTCTGGTCGACCCAGACGGCGTGACGTTGCGAGAAGGTGCCGCGGCCCGAATCCTGTCCCGACAGGCGGACGCCATATCCTTCGGACAACAACGACCCGAACGCCAGCGCCTCGCCCGTCGCCCAGTCGAAGTTCGCGCCCGACCGGAACATCTCGCGCTTGGCATCCAGCACGCGCGACAGCGTCTTGTGGACCGCGATCGTCTCGGGGATCGTCGTCAGCAGCCGGCCGATCGCGTCGAACAGCTTGGGCTCGATCCCGGTGTCGACGCTGCGGCGCTGGCTGTCGGCATCGGCGGGGGCGTGGAGCCCCGACCAGCGCCCCGCGAACCAGTCCGCCTTGTTGGGCTTGTACGCCGCGCCAGCCTCGAACTCGCCTTCGAGCAGCGTGGTGAACTGCTTGACGTTGTCATCGACCCACGCCTGGTCGACCACGCCTTCCTGCACCAGCCGACGGGAATAGATGTCGCTCACGCCCGGGTGGCTGCGGATCGCCTTGTACATGATCGGCTGGGTGAAGCCCGGCTCGTCGCCCTCGTTGTGGCCGAAGCGGCGATAGCACCACATGTCGATCACGACGTCGCGGTGGAACTTCTGGCGATACTCGATCGCCATCTTGGTCGCGAAGGTGACCGCCTCGGGATCGTCGCCGTTGACGTGGAAGATCGGCGCCTGCACGCCCTTGGCGACGTCCGACGGATAGGGCGACGACCGCGCGAATTGCGGGCTGGTCGTGAAGCCGATCTGGTTGTTGATGACGAAGTGGACGCAGCCGCCGGTGTTGTAGCCGCGGATGCCCGAGAAACCGAAACATTCCCACACGATGCCTTGCCCGGCAAAGGCGGCGTCACCGTGGATCAGCACGGGCAGCGACTTGCAATGGTCGGTCAGGTCGCCCGCGATCGTCTGGATCGCGCGAACCTTGCCGAGCACGACCGGGTCGGCGGCCTCCAGGTGCGACGGGTTGGCAACCAGGCTCATGTGCACCTTGTGACCGTCGAATTCGCGGTCGGTAGAAGTGCCGAGGTGATATTTGACGTCGCCCGAACCACCGATGTCATCGGGGTTGGCGCTACCGCCCGCGAACTCGTGGAAGATGACGCGCAGCGGCTTGCCCATGACGTTGGCGAGCACGTTCAGCCGCCCGCGATGCGCCATGCCGAACACGATCTCGTTGACCCCGGCAGCACCACCGTACTTGATCAGGCTCTCCAGCGCGGGGATCATGCTCTCGCCGCCGTCGAGCCCGAACCGCTTCGTCCCGACATATTTGCGGCCGAGGAACTTCTCCCACTGCTCGGCCTCGATCACCTTGTTCAGGATCGCCTTCTTGCCCTCGGGCGTGAACTCGATCGCCTTGTCCTTGCCCTCCATGCGATCCTGAAGGAACCGGCGCTCCTCCACGTCCGCAATGTGCATGTACTCGAGACCGACGTTGGCGCAGTAGTTGCTGCGCAACGTGTCGACCACCTCGCGCACCGTTGCCCATTCGAGTCCGAGCGTGCCACCGAGGTAGACGGGGCGATCGATGTCGTTGTCGGTGAAGCCGTAATATTCGGTCTTCAGATCTTCGGGCAATTCACGCAGGCCTGACAGGCCGAGCGGATCGAGGTTGGCGGCAAGATGACCGCGCACGCGGTAGGTGCGCACCAACATCTGCACGCGGATCGCGTCGCCGGCGGCGCGGATAATGTCGTCCTTCGACGGGGCAGGGGCCGCAGGGGCAGGCTTCGCGCCGCCCTTCGCGGGCTTCGGCGCGGGCTCCATCTGTGTCGGGTCGAGCGCGGCGGTCAGATCGTCGGTGGTGGTGAGCGGCCAGCGTTCGTTGGTCCACGACGGCGTGCTGCCAGCACCCTCCAGCCCTTCGAAGAAGGTGCGCCAGCCCGGCTCGACGCTGTCGGGCGCGGATTTGTAGCGGGCATAGAGCGTGTCGATGAACGCGGGGCTCACGCCGCCGGCGATGTCGCTGAAATCCTGACCTTCGAAGCCCATCACACACCTCATGTCCGTCCCCGCGACACGCCGGGAAGGGTGGGGCCGCCCACCTCGAAGGCGGTTAGCGGACGAGCGCGGGTGGCCCCGGTTACAAGCGCCCGTCCGTTATCGTGTCGCCCGCAGGCGACCCTGCATCAGCCCTTGAGCACTTCCAGCAATGTCGAGCCGAGTTCGCTGGGTGAGGCGGCAACCTTGATGCCGGCTGCTTCCATCGCCGCGATCTTGTCCTCGGCGCCGCCCTGGCCACCCGACACGATCGCGCCGGCGTGGCCCATGCGACGTCCCGGGGGGGCGGTACGGCCCGCGATGAAGCCCGCCATCGGCTTCGTGCGGCCGCGCTTCGCCTCGTCACGCAGGAACTGCGCGGCTTCTTCTTCGGCCGATCCGCCGATCTCGCCGATCATGATGATCGACTCGGTTGCGTCGTCGGCGAGGAACAGTTCGAGCACGTCGATGAAGTTGGTACCGTTGACCGGATCGCCGCCGATGCCGACCGCGGTCGTCTGTCCGAGGCCAGCGTTCGAGGTCTGGAACACCGCTTCGTAGGTGAGCGTGCCCGACCGGCTGACGACGCCGACCGACCCCTTGCGGAAGATGTTGCCCGGCATGATGCCGATCTTGCACTCGCCAGGCGTCAGCACGCCGGGGCAGTTCGGACCAATGAGGCGCGACTTCGAGCCCGACAGTGCGCGCTTGACGCGGACCATGTCGAGCACCGGGATGCCTTCGGTAATGCAGACGATCAGCGGCACTTCCGCGTCGATCGCCTCGAGGATCGAGTCGGCGGCGAAGGGCGGCGGTACGTACACCGCGCTCGCGGTCGCGCCGGTCGCGGCCACCGCCTCGTGCACGGTGTTGTAGATCGGCAGGCCGAGATGCTCGGTCCCGCCCTTGCCGGGCGTGACGCCGCCGACCATCTGCGTGCCGTAATCGAGCGCCGCCTGCGTGTGGAAGCTGCCGGTATTACCGGTCATCCCCTGCGTGATGACCTTGGTGTTCTTGTCGACGAGGATGCTCATTTCGACTCCTGACAAAGATATCCGACTGCGACCCTGACCGACGGGCGGTCGTTGCTGCCGGTGGATGCGAGATTGATGAAACGGTGATCGGGCGCCTGAAAGAACTGGTCGCCCTTGCCATCGTCCTTGAACGGCGCGCCGTACGTCGACGCGAAGGCGGTCTGTATCCCGGCAAAGGCGCGAACGGATTCGATCCGGGCGAGCAGCGTGCACAATTGCGGTTTGCCGGGCTGCGGCTGCATCGACATGAGCATGAGATGGCCCTTGCCGTACAGGATGATGCTGGTGTCGATCGGCTTTCCGTCTTTCGACGCGATCGATCCCTTCGACCAGCCGTCGGCGACGAGACGGGTCTGATCGAGCCCGGCGGGACCGACGCTGGCGACGCATGAGCGCGCGCCCGCGACGATCTCGTCCTGAGAAGCCGTCTCCAACCCCTTCGCATTCGCCGGCAGCACCGTGACGGCCGCGACGCAGAACGCCACGACCGCGCGATGCGGCAACGCGGAGGCGAAGGTGCCGCGCACGATTATGCCAGCGTGTTGTCGATGCCGCGGCACGCGGTGAGCAGTTCCTTGACCGCGTCGACCGAAACCTGGAGGTTCTGCTTCGCCTCGTCGGACAACTTGACCTCGACGATCTTCTCGACGCCGCCGGCACCGATCACGACGGGGACGCCGACGTAGAGGTTGTCGATGCCGTACTCACCCGACAGGTTGGCGGCCGCGGGCAGGATGCGCTTCTGATCGTACAGATAGGCTTCCGCCATCGCGATGCCGCTGGTCGCGGGCGCGTAATAGGCCGAGCCGGTCTTGAGCAGCGCGACAATCTCGCCGCCGCCGCCGCGCGTGCGCTTGATGATCTCGTCGACCTTTTCCTTGGTCGAGAAACCCATCTCAATCAGGTCGCTGACCGGGATGCCCGAGACGGTCGAATATTCGAGCACGGGCACCATCGTGTCGCCGTGGCCGCCGAGAACGAAGGTGTTCACATCCTTCACGCTCACGCCGAATTCGGTCGCAAGGAAGTGGCTGAAACGCGCCGAATCGAGCACGCCCGCCATGCCGACGACCTTGTTGTGCGGCAGTCCCGAGAATTCGCGCAGCGCCCAGACCATCGCGTCGAGCGGGTTGGTGATGCAGATGACGAACGCGTCGGGGGCGTTGTTCTTGATGCCCTCGCCGACCGCCTTCATCACCTTCAGGTTGATGCCGAGCAGATCGTCGCGGCTCATGCCGGGCTTGCGCGCCACGCCCGCGGTGACGATGATGACGTCCGCGCCCGCGATGTCGGCGTAGTCGTTGGTGCCGGTGATCTTGGCATCGAAGCCCTCGACCGGGCCGCACTGCGACAGGTCGAGCGCCTTGCCCTGCGGCACGCCTTCGACGACGTCGAACAGGACGATGTCACCCAAATTCTTGAGCGCAGCCAAGTGCGCGAGCGTGCCGCCGATGTTGCCGGCGCCGATCAGCGCGATCTTCTTGCGGGCCATTCCATCCCCTCTCGTCGTTACGGTGGATGGGTAGGTCGCCTACGCCCTTTGCACGCGCGCGACAACCCGCAAAAGCCTGCCGGGTACGATAGCAAAGATAACGGTTCGCAATAGCGATAGCCCTAATTCTGGCCGTGGCCCTGTACCAGATAATCTTCGGATCGCATCTCCTCCAACCGGCTGATGGTGCGCTCGAACTCGAAGCGGCCATCGCCGGCGGGGTAGAGTTGATCCGGCTCGGCATCGGCGGCGGCGAGCAGCTTGACCTTATATTCGTACAAGGCGTCGATCAGGCTGACGAAGCGCGCCGCCTCGTTGCGCATTGCGGGCCCGAGCTGCGGAATGCCGACGATGATGACGGTGTGATAGCGTCGCGCGATGCAAAGGTAGTCGGCAGGGCCGCGTGCCTCGCCGCACAGCCGCTTGAAGCTGAACACGGCAACGCCCTTCAATGCCTTTGGCACGTGCAGCGTGCGGCCTTGTACCGACAGCTCCTCGCTGGGCACGTGTTCGCGGTCTTCGGGCGGATAATCGGTCAGGCGAAAGAAGGCGGCGGACAATTCCGCGGTCGCTGCGGCGCCATTGGGCACGAGCCACGTGTCCTGCTGCCCGAGCCGGTCGCGGCGGTAATCGACCGGGCCGTTGAGCACGAGCACGTCGAGCCGCTCGCCGATCAACGCGATGAAGGGCAGGAAATGCTCGCGGTTTAGACCATTCTTGTATAGGTCGGACGGCGCGCGATTGCTGGTAGTGACGATCGTCACTCCCGCCTCGATCATGGCGGTGAACAGTCGCGACAGGATCATCGCGTCGGGCGAATTCGTCACCATCATCTCGTCGAACGCGAGCAGCCGGGCGTCGTCGGCCAGCTGGCGCGCGACGGGCAGGATCGGGTCGCCCGCTTCCTTGCGCCGCTCGACCGCGATCCGGCCATGCACCTCGATCATGAACTCCGCGAAGTGGATCCGGCGTTTGGGCGTGACATCGACGTGATCGAAAAACAGGTCCATCAGCATCGACTTGCCGCGACCGACATCACCCCAAAGATAGACGCCGCGCGGCTGCACCAGTCGTTTGCGAAACAAGCCGGTAGTGCGCGGATGCTCGAGTTCGTGGGCAAGGGCGTCGAGCCGGTCGGCGGCGGCCGACTGTTCCGCGTCGGCGCGCAACTCGCCGCCTGCGATCAGCGCGTCGTAGGCGGCGCGGACCTTGCCCATCAGCCCGCACTCGGCTTGCGGATCGTGCCGGAGAATTCGGCCACCGTCATCGCCATCTGCACCAGCAGGCCGCGGACGAAGATCAAGCGGCGGGTTTCGCGCAGGATCTCGACCTGCGCCTCGAGGGGTTCGCCGACGCGGCCCGCCCCGATGAAATGGGTGTTGAGGTCGAGCGTGACCGCCGGCCCCGCCGACAGCGATCCGAAACTGCGCAGCGCGGCGAACAGCGCGACGTCGATGAAGCCGAGGAGCGCACCGCCGTGGACATTATTGCCAAAATTCGAATGACGATGCTCGGGCATCATCCGGACCCGAGCGAGGTCACCTTCTTGCCGGACGATCACGTCGCCCAGGAACGAATTGAACCGCGTCTCGTCGCGAAAGCGCCAGTGCATCCAGCCGGGGTGGTTGGGATGCTCGTCGAAGAGGAAGGCGCGCGAGGGTTCGGCCTCGCTATGATCGCTACGGTCCATGGTGATCCATTCATGCGGGCTGCGGCGGGAACGTGTTCAGCCACGCGCCGCGGCAGGACCGGCATGAACGGACGAGGGGGTGTCGGCGGATCAGACGATCCGCTCGACCTCCATCTTCTTGATCTCGGCGATCGCCTTCGCGGGTGACAAACCCTTGGGGCAGACGTTCGCGCAATTCATGATCGTGTGGCAGCGATACAGACGGAACGGATCCTCCAGCGCATCGAGCCGCTCGCCGGTCATCTCGTCGCGGCTGTCGGCGAGCCAGCGGTATGCCTGAAGCAGGATCGCCGGACCGAGGAACTTGTCCGAATTCCACCAATAGCTGGGGCACGAGGTCGAACAGCACGCGCACAGGATGCACTCGTACAAACCGTCGAGCTTGGCACGCTCCTCGGGGCTCTGCAGCCGCTCCTTGCCAGAGGGCGGCGGAGTCACGGTCTGCAGCCACGGCGTGATCGACGCATATTGCGCGTAGAAGCGCGTGAAATCGGGAACCAGATCCTTGACCACGTCCATCGCGGGGAGCGGCGTGATCTTTACCTCGCCCTTCACGTCCTCAATCGCGGTGGTACAGGCAAGACCGTTGCGCCCGTCGATGTTCATCGAGCACGACCCGCAAATGCCTTCGCGGCACGAGCGGCGGAAGGTAAGCGACGAATCCTGCTCGCCTTTGATCTTGATCAGCGCGTCGAGCACCATCGGGCCGCATTCGTCGAGGTTGACCTCGAAGGTGTCGAACCGCGGGTTCTCACCCGAATCCGGATCGTAGCGGTAGATCTTGAAGCTGCGCATCTTGCCGCCGGGTTGCGGCGAGGGATGCTTGGTGCCGCCCTTGATTCGGCTGTTCTTGGGAAGGGTGAACTCGGCCATGCGTCTCGTTCTCGTGTTCGGGCAGGATCGCGGGCGCGAAACACGTCACGATCGCTGTCGGCTCAGATACTCCATCGCGGCGTGCGCCGCAAACGGACCCGTCTCGCCTCTAGCGCACGGGCGCCTGCGCTCAAGATATAATGCGCGCAGCCCGCTCCACCAACACCCCGGGGGGGGCGCAGGCGTCAAATGATGTCCAGCACCAGTCCGAGGTCGCGCGCGTGGCTCGCTTCGATATACCAATTGTGGGGCGCGCGCTCCTTTAGCTCATCCAGCGTCACCCGAGTGCCGCGGACGAGGTCGGCGAAGCCTTCGTCCTGAATCCGGATCGAATCCTCAATCTCGTTGAGCTTCGCGTTCAGCACCGGCGACAGCGTGTTGAGCGGCCCTGACAATTCGATCGTCGAGTTCATCAATCGCTCGTGGATCATTAGCCGCGAGTTCTTCGTCAGGAAACGCTTGTCCGCGGGGAAGGCCGACATGAACGTCGCGCCCGCGGAATAGACCGCGACCTTGCCGAGGAACAGCGCCTCGCGCCCGGTATATTCGCGCAGCAGCCTGATCGAATCGCCCATCGCGCGCGCCATTTCAGGATCACCGCCGAGCGTCGTGATCGAGACGACCAGGGGACCGTCGGTCGGTGCGGCGGCGAGCCCGTCGAGGAATTTCGCATACATCTGATCGTCGACGGTGCCGTACAATTGGATGTGCGGGCGTGCGAGCAGCGGATAGCTGTTGGCGTTGCTGGGCGTGGTGGCGGCGGTGCTGGGAGCGTTCATGGCGCGCTTAGCGCCAGGGGTCGGCCAAGGTTCCGGTCTGCCCTCTGCTATTTGACCTGGAGCAATGGGATCGCGGGGCGGCCGACCGGCGCGTTCGCCACGGGCAGGTCATGCTCGAGCGCGTCGAGCCAGCGCTGCGCGCCGGCACCAATCGCGACCTGCGGGCGTGACGGGTCGAGCGCCGCGGCTTTCTCCCACCCCGCGATCATCCCCTGCGCCTGGTTCGCCGCGGCCGCGAGTGGTTGTGGTTTTCGCAGCGCGTTGTTGATCAGTGCGTCGCCGAAAAAGGTCCAGTCATTGTCCGCCTGACACCCGAACGACGGTCGGTCGGCCGCGGCAGCAGTGACGATCGCGGTCGTATCCGACGACAGCATCGGCACGAAGACGCCCGCATAGCAGGCGCTGAGCAGGATCAGCCGGTTGCGGATGCCTAGCGTCGAAAACTGGTTCCACAACCGGCTCGGCGACACCGCGCCGTATCCCTGATCGCCGTCGTTGTAGTAAAGCCCGAACGGCGCGCCGTGGCTGGTGGTGTAAAGGACGAGCACGTCTTCCGCCGGGTCCATCACCTCCGCGACACGTGCGAGCGCTAGGTCGAGATTGCCGGGGCTGCCCATCGGCAGGTCGCTGTCGCGCGTACCGTCGCTGCCCGCGAGCAGAATGACGTGCCCGTCGGCGTGGTAGCGCCGCGCGAGCACCCGCGCCGCCTCGCGCGCTTCGCGGCCGAACACGGGATCGCTGTCGAGCGCGGCGACGATCACGAAAGCCTCGACATTGCCCGCGCGCTGCGGACGCACCGCGGCCAGTGTGCGCTCGAGCCGGCGGTGTTCCGCCAATTGCCAGCGCGCGGGGCGGTCGCGCTCGACGTCGATCCCCATGTCGGCCTGGGCCTGCGTCTCGTCGTCGCCGCCGGCGAAGACCGGCGCGGGCAGGGTGTGGTGCACGGGTTGATAGCCCTGCGCCGCGGCGACGCTCGCGACCAATGCGATGACGAGCGGCAGAAGCGTGCGCATGGCCAAGATACCCCCGGCGCCGAATTAATCGGAACGTTCCAGACGAAGTCAAGCGCAGCAGACCGCGGAACGCGCGTACGTCACGTTCGCTGTGATGCAAACCGCATGGAAGCAACGCGATGTCATTGAAACTAAAGCCGCTCGACCAGCAGGTGGTCGTCATCACGGGTGCCTCGTCGGGGATCGGGTTGGTGACTGCGCGGCTGCTGGCCACCCGCGGCGCGAAGCTCGTCGTCGTCGCGCGGGACGAATTGACGCTCACGGACCTCGTCCGGGACGTCGAGGCGGGTGGTGGCGAGGCTTATGCCGTCGCGGCGGATGTCGGCGATCCGGCGGCGGCGGCGCGTGTCGCGCGCCACGCGGTGGCGCGGTTCGGACGGATCGATACGTGGATCAACAACGCGGGCGTCGCGATCTACGCCAAGTTACTCGACACCCCATTCGACGAGCATGAACGGCTGTTCCGCACCAATTACTTCGGGGTCGTCAACGGATGCGCGGCGGCAGTGCCGCATCTGCGCGAGCACGGCGGCGCGCTGATCACCGTCGCCTCGATCGCGGCGGGGATGCCGAGCCCGCTGATGGGCGCCTATGCGGCGAGCAAGCACGCGGTGAAAGGCTATGTCGACACGCTGCGGGCCGAGTTGCTGCGGGAGCGGGCGCCGATCTCGGTCACGCTGATTCAGCCGTCGGGGATCGACACGCCCGTCGCCGAGCACGCCAGCAATCACGTCGGCGGGAAGGCGCGCATCCCGCCGGTCGTCTACGACCCGACGCTAGTCGCCGAAGCGATTGTCGACGCAGCAACGCGGCCGACACATGGCGTCACGGTGGGAGGCGCGGGGAAGGCGCAGGTGCTGTTTGCCCAACACGCACCGGCATTGTTCGACCGCGTGGCGGCGATCGGGTCGGCGCTGTTCGTTGACCCGACCAAGAATCAGCCCGGCCCCGACAATCTGTTCGCGCCCGCGCGCAACGGCGTGGAGCGATCGCGGGATCAGCGTGGCAAGGGGTTCAGTCTCTACACCTCGGCGATGCGGCATCCGGCCGCGATGCTGGCGCTGGGCCTGGGACTGGCAGGGGCGGCGATCTGGTCGAGGCGCCATAGCGGCGTCGCCGAGGCCGCTTAGTTGAGCGCGTAGGAGAGGGCCCCCGCTAGGACCTCGTGGATGCCGACGACGGAACGGGTGGACGGTTCGCCGACCTCCGCTCACCGCCCTTGTCACCCTGGAGACTATCCGGGATCCCGCTTTTGCTCGGTCGCGAAGCGCAGCAGGATCCCGGGGCCAACGCCGTGGCAACGGCGGTGGTATTCAACTCAATCAGTACACGCGCTTCTTCGGCTTGATGTACTCGATGTCGTCGGTCAGCGAGTAATCATGCACCGGGCGGTAGTCGATCGCGACCTGTCCGCCCTTGCCGCCCCAGCCCTCGAACGTCGCAATGGTGTGCTTCATCCAGTTCGCGTCGTCGCGATCGGGGAAATCCTCGTGCATGTGTGCGCCGCGCGACTCTTTGCGGTTGTCGGCCGAGCGCATCGTCACCACCGCCTGCGACAGCAGGTTGTCGAGCTCGAGCGTTTCCACCAGATCGGTGTTCCAGATCAACGAACGATCCTTGACCGACACGTCGCCGATCGAGGCATAGACCTGATCGATCTTCTCGACACCCTCTGCGAGCAGGGCGGTGTCGCGGAACACCGCGCAATGCTTCTGCATCGTCTGCTGCATCTCGCGACGGATCAGAGCGGTCGGCGTGCTGCCGGCGGCGTTGCGGAACGTGTCGAGACGGGTCAGCGCCATCTCTTCCGAACCCTTGGGCAGCGGATTGTGCGAGGTGTTGGGCTTCAGGATATCGCGGACGCGAAGACCGGTCGCACGGCCGAACACGACGAGGTCGATCAGGCTGTTCGAGCCCAACCGGTTCGCCCCGTGCACCGACACGCACGCCGCCTCGCCGACCGCGAAGAGGCCTGGCACCACCGCGTCGGGATTGCCGTCACGCAAGGTTACGACCTCGCCGTGATAGTTGGTCGGAATGCCACCCATGTTGTAGTGAACGGTCGGCGTGACCGGCAGCGGCTGCCGCGTCAGGTCGACGCCGGCAAAGATCTTGCCCGTCTCGGTGATCCCGGGCAGCCGCTCGTGCAGCACCTTGGGATCGATGTGGTCGAGGTGGAGATAGATGTGGTCGCCGTTCGGGCCGACGCCGCGGCCTTCGCGCATCTCCGCCGCCATCGAGCGCGCGACGACGTCGCGGCTGGCGAGGTCTTTGGCCGACGGTGCGTAGCGCTCCATGAAGCGTTCACCCTCGGAGTTGGTGAGGTAGCCGCCTTCGCCGCGCGCGCCCTCGGTGATGAGCACGCCCGCGCCGTAGATGCCGGTCGGGTGGAACTGCACGAACTCCATGTCCTGAAGCGGCAGGCCGGCGCGCAGCACCATCGCGTTGCCGTCGCCGGTGCAAGTGTGTGCCGACGTCGCGGAGAAGTAGCAGCGACCGTAGCCGCCGGTCGCGAGCACGACGTTATGCGCGCGGAACCGGTGAATCGAGCCATCTTCCATGCACAATGCGATCACGCCGCGGCAGACGCCGTTTTCCATGATCAGGTCGAGCGCGAAATATTCGACGTAGAAATCGGCGTCGTATTTGAGCGACTGCTGGTACAGCGCGTGCAGCATCGCGTGGCCGGTGCGGTCGGCCGCGGCGCAGGTGCGCTGCACCGGCGGGCCTTCGCCCATGTTCTGCATGTGGCCGCCGAACGGACGCTGGTAGATCGTGCCGTTGTCGTTGCGGCTGAACGGCACGCCGGCGTGCTCGAGCTCGTACACCGCCTGCGGTGCCTCGCGGACCATATATTCGATCGCGTCCTGGTCGCCGAGCCAGTCGGAGCCCTTCACCGTGTCGAACATGTGCCACGACCAGTGATCGGGCGAGTTGTTGCCGAGGCTCGCCGCGATGCCCCCTTGGGCTGCGACCGTGTGGCTGCGCGTCGGAAACACCTTGGTGATGCACGCGGTCTTCAGCCCGCTCTCCGCGATGCCCATCGTCGCGCGCAGGCCCGAGCCGCCCGCGCCGACGACGACGGCGTCATAGGTGTGGTCGATGATCTGATAGGCAGCCATTACTGCACGGCTCCGAAAGCGATCTTGAGGATGGAGAAAATGGCGACGCCCGCGATCGCCGCGGCGTAGACGTTGAGCAGCACGATCGCGATGAAGCGGCTCTGCATCCGCGCGTAATCCTCGATCGCGACCTGCAGGCCGAGGCGGAAGTGATACACGACCGATACGATCAGCAGCAGCATCGGG
This sequence comes from Sphingomonas citricola, assembly GCF_019429535.1. Taxonomy (GTDB): domain Bacteria; phylum Pseudomonadota; class Alphaproteobacteria; order Sphingomonadales; family Sphingomonadaceae; genus Sphingomonas; species Sphingomonas citricola. Next base: position 472,435 of record NZ_JAHXZM010000002.1, read on the forward strand.
ATCGCCGCCCACGCCGAGCCGAGCCAGAGCCGAACGGTCGCGAAGTCATAGGATGGCAGCATCGCCAGTGATGCGAACAGCCATACCATGAGCAGCAGGTTGGTCCCCGCGGTCAGCTTCTGGTGCCACCAGTGATGCACGCCCTCGTGCGCGCTTCCGTAGCCGCGGACGCGGCCCAGTTCGGTGCTCATTACTTCAACCCCAGCCAGAGCCAGAACAGGATCGTCATCGCGATCGAGAAGACGAACGTCAGCCGCGCGGCGAGCTGATTGACCTTCAGCTCGAACGCCGCGCCCGTATCCATGACGAGGTGGCGGATGCCGCTCGCCATATGCTGGAACACGGCCCAGCTGAGCCCGATGCCGATGACGTAGCCGACGATGTTGAGGTGACCCGACGCGGTGGTGAAGACCCCGCGGAACGTCGCATAGGCGCTTTCGCCCGCGGCGATCGCGGCGAGCCACCATACCAGCAGGATCGCCCCCACCGTCGCCATCACCGCGCCCGTCGCGCGGTGCGTGATCGATGTCAGCATCGCTGCGCTGAAGCGGTAGTGGAATTGCATCGGGCCCGTGAAGAGGTGCGGGCTCCTCGGGCGGGATCGGGGTGCGGGTCGGCTGGCCAACGTCGGTTCCTTTCAGCCTACGCCCTTAGCCGCGGCGCAGCGCGATGCAAGCACAGCGCAACAATCACGGTTCGTTCAACGTGGCATTAATCCTCCGGACGTAAGCGTTGGCGACATCACCTTCAACATGGAGCATGCCTTGCCCACCGACCTGCCCGTTCTCGGATCGATCGCATCGAGACTCGATCTCGATGCGCGCCTGCGCGTGTTCGACACCGACGGGCAGCTTGCCGAGCGCGGTCGCGCAGCCTGGGCCGTGATCGTGCCCGATGTGCGGCTGATTTCCAAGGCGTACTGGGAGCAGTGGCTACGGTGCTATAATGATCGCCACGACTGGGCACCGTACGAGACCGAGCGGGTCATCGACGTCGGCTGCAAGTTCCTCGAAAACCGTTTCCTCCGTACGCGCGGTCGTGAATGGATCGAATCGATCGAGCGATCGGTCGCGTCTGCTTATGCCTCGAACATTTCACCGATGGCGCTCCTGTCGATGATCAGCGCGAGCGACCGTGCGGCACTCGACAGCCTCGTCCAGCGCCGCGGCGAGGATGATGCACCGCTCGCCGATCTGGTCGACACGCTGATGCGGCTGTCGGCGTTGGAGGGTGAGGTCACCGTCGAGATCTACAACGCCTACCGCGAACACAGCGCGCAAACCGAGCGCGACCGGTTGGCGCTCGCGTTCCGAGACGGAATCACTGTGACCGTTCAGGCCGCGACGCAGGATGGCGACGATCTGCGCGTCCAGGCGGCGGGGGCGTCGGCATCAGCGCGCGGGATGCTGGGCAAGACGAGCGAGGTTGCGGCGGCGGCGGAGCAGTCGGCGGTCGCGATGCGCGATGCGGCATCGACCGCGGCAGGGCTGATTCGCGCGATAGAAGATGCGCGCGTCGAGGTCGAGGCCGCGGCGGAGATCGCGACCAAAGCGGGGCGGCAGGCAGGCGACGCGGTCGGCGTGTCCGAGACGCTGAGCGAGCACGCGAAGTCGATCGAATCGATCCTGGGGCTGATCCGCGACATTGCCGGGCAGACCAATCTCCTCGCGCTCAACGCGACGATCGAGGCGGCGCGTGCGGGCGATGCCGGCCGCGGCTTCGCGGTGGTCGCGCAAGAGGTGAAGAGCCTCGCCAACCAGACCGCGCGCGCGACCGACGATATTGCGGGGAAGATCGCGGCGATCCAGGCGGCGACGCGAGTCACGGTCGACACCTCCGCCTCGATCCGCACCACCGTGCTCGAGGTGCAGGACTCGGCAACGCGCATCCGCCGCGCGATGGAAGCGCAGGCGCATACGGTGACCGCGATCACCGCCGCGGTCGACGAAACCGCGCTCGCCGCCGATTCGATGTCGCACACCGTGGCCGCGATCCGCGCCGACACCGAGGGCGTCGCGTCCGAGATCGATGCGCTCGAAGGCGGCTTCGACGCACTCGCAGTCCGGCTCGGATCACTCGAGGGAAGCGCCAGCGACTTCGCGACCAAGGTCGCGGCGTAAGGACGGACATCATGAATGCTGCGATCTGGAGCGCGGGCGAGCGGACGTTCGCCGAGGAAGTCCGCGATTACGACTGGGACGGTGCGATCGCGACGACGTGCGCGGAGATTACCCGCGTCCTCGACGAGGGCGACACGTGGCAGCAGGTTTCCGCCGCCTTCTGGGAGCATTATCTGGCGCTCCCGGTCGCGGCCGGCTTTCGCGATACGCTCGGCGAGATCGGTCTGACCAAGCAGATCCGGCGTAGTGCCGCCTATACGCGCACGCGTTACGCACGGCCGTTCGACGCGGAATGGCAGCGGCTGGCGCGCGGGCACGTCGAGCTCGCTCGTGCGACGGGCGTACCGCTGCCCGCGCTGCTCGCTGCCTTGTCATTCGCGCACGCGCGCGCGCTTCAATTGCTGGAGGGCAGCACGCAGCTGCCGTTCGCCCAGATCGCTGACGTGGTCCAGCGGCTCGCATTGGTCGAGGCGAACGTGATGGCGACGTACCTGGGCGAGAGCGAAGCGGCGCGCGCGCGGGATGAGCGGAATGCCGCAGGCATCTTGTTCCGCGAGCGCATCTTCGGTGGCATCGGCGAGGCGGCGACTTCGGGGCAGCGCGCGCGCAATCAGGCGGCGGGGGCGTCGGCATCAGCGCGCGGGATGCTGGGCAAGACGAGCGAAGTCGCGGCGGCGGCGGAGCAGTCGGCGGTGGCGATGCGCGATGCGGCATCGACCGCGGCAGGACTGATCCGTGCGATCGAGGATGCGCGCGTAGAGGTCGAGGCCGCGGCGGAGATCGCAACCAAAGCGGGGCGGCAGGCAGGCGACGCGGTCGGCGTGTCCGAGACGCTGAGCGAGCACGCGAAGTCGATTGAATCGATCCTGGGGCTGATCCGCGACATCGCCGGGCAGACCAATCTCCTAGCGCTCAACGCGACGATCGAGGCGGCGCGTGCGGGTGACGCCGGGCGCGGTTTCGCGGTGGTCGCGCAAGAGGTGAAGAGCCTCGCCAACCAGACCGCGCGCGCAACCGACGACATTGCGGGGAAGATCGCCGCGATCCAGGCAGCGACGCGAGTCACGGTCGATACCTCGGCCTCGATCCGCACCACCGTGCTCGAGGTACAGGATTCGGCGACGCGCATCCGCCACGCGATGGAAGCGCAGGCGCACACGGTGACCGCGATCACCGCCGCGGTCGACGAAACCGCGCTCGCCGCCGATTCAATGTCGCACACTGTGGCGGCGATCCGTGCAGATACCGAGGGCGTCGCGTCCGAAATCGATGCGCTCGAAGATGAGTTCGCCAACGTCGGGTCGCGGTTGGAGGCGTTGCGCGGATCGGCCGAGGAGTTCGCGCAGAGCGTCGCCTGACCACGCTTGCACGGGCGTTGCTGCCCGCGCTGACGCGGCTTACAGCGACGTCATGAGCAACATCCTCCTCACCGGATCGAGCCGCGGCATCGGCGCCGCGATCGCCGAGACGCTGCGCGCCGGCGGCCACCACGTCGTCGGTCACGGCACCGCCAGCGGCATCGCGGCCGATTTCGCCGATCCTGCCGCGCTCGACCGTTTGTGGGACGCGGCGCTCGACCAGCTGGGCGGGCAGGTCGACGTGCTGATCAACAATGCCGGCGTGTTCGAGGCCAACCCCCTCGACGAGGCCGACGACGCATGGCTCGCCAATTGGGATCGCACGATGCAGGTCAACCTGACCGCCGCGGCGATCCTGTGCCGCCGCGCCGTCCGCCATTGGCAACAGCGCGGGTGCGGTGGTCGGATCGTCAACGTCGCAAGCCGCGCCGCCTACCGCGGCGACAGCCCCGCGCACTGGCATTATGCGGCATCCAAGGCCGGCATGGTCGCCATGACCAAGACCATCGCCCGCGGTTATGCGGCCGAGGGCATCCTGGCGTTCGCGATCTGCCCGGGCTTCACGATGACCGGGATGGCGGAGGATTATCTCGCCAGCCGCGGCGGCGACAAGCTGCTCGCCGACATCCCGCTCGGCCGTGTCGCGGCGCCTGACGAAGTGGCGGAGACCGCGCGCTGGCTGGCGCTCGACGCGCCGGCGTCGATGACGGGTGCGGTACTGGACGTGAACGGGGCGAGCTATGTCCGCTGAGCGCGATGCCGCGATCGACAGCTGGCGCGTCACGCTGCCGTGCACCCGTGCCGAGGCTGAAGCCATCGATGCGGCGGACGATCTGACGATCGACGCGGTGTTGATGACGACCGAGGAGGTCGAGGACGATCGCGAGCGCTGGCGGCTCGACGCTTATTGCGAGCATCGACCCGACGACGCGATGATCGCGGCGCTGCGGGGGCTGGTGCCGAGCGCTGCGGGGGTCGAACCGGTGGTGGAGCCGCTAACCGCGCAGGATTGGGTCACGATGAGCCAGGCCGGGCTCGAGCCGATCCGCGAAGGGCGGTTCGTGGTCCACACCAGTGCGCATCCGCTCGAGGCGCCGGAGGGCGGCCGCGCCTTCCTGATCGATGCGGGGCAGGCGTTCGGCACCGGGCATCATGCGACCACCGCGGGGTGCCTGGCGATGCTCGACGGTCTGGCGGCGCGTGAGTTCGGCAACGTCATCGATCTGGGGACGGGGACAGGTCTGCTCGCCTTCGCCGCGCAGCACCTCTGGCCCGCCGCATCGATCACCGCGACCGACATCGATCCCGCCGCGATTACGGTTACGGCGGAGAATGCCGCGGCGAACGACGTGACCGGGCTACGGCTGGTCGTCGCCGACGGTGCGCTGAGCGACGAGATTGCGGTGGCGGCGCCGTACGATCTGGTAATCGCCAACATCCTCGCCGGACCGCTGATCTCGATGGCGCCCGAGGTGGCGGCGATCGCGGCTCCGGGGGCGGCGATCGTGTTGGCGGGGTTGCTGGAAACGCAACGCGCCGAGGTGGTGGCGGCGTTCGAGGCGTGTGATTGCGTGCTGGAGGCGGTCGATCGGCGCGGCGACTGGACGATCCTGCGGCTGCGCGGCGGCGAGGTGCGCTACGTGCCGACGAGGCCGATCGATCCCAAGGGCCGCGACGGCTGGGCGCTCGACCTCTGACCGGGGCACCGCCGCCGTGCGGCGGTCAACTGCCACGCGGATGCCAGGTGATGACGCGGTAGACGTAGACGACGACCGCGAGCGCCATCAGCACAAGACCGACGGGTCCGACATATTGGTCGAGTTCGGCGTAGCGGGTGCCGAGATAATAGCCCGCGCCGCCGAGGATGATGTTCCAGATCGCGGAGCCGAGGAACGTCCACAGCATGAACCGCCACAACGGCATCGCGGTCATGCCGGCGGGCAGCGAGATGAGCGTGCGGAACGTCGGCATGAAGCGGAACACGAACACGACCCAGCCGCCCTGACGTTGAAAGAAGGTGTGGATCCGCTCCACATCGTCCCATTCGAGCGTCAGCCAGCGACCGTGACGCGTGACGAAGGGGCGGAAGCGCGCGTAGCCCAAACGTCGGCCGACCTCGTACCAGAACAGATTGCCGATCGTGGTGCCGGCAGTACCCCATAGCACCAACGGCACCATCGCCATCTGCCCGCGCGCGACCGCGATCCCGCCGAGCCCCATGATGACCTCCGACGGGATCGGCGGGAAGATATTTTCCAGCGCCATCAGCAGGAAGATGCCGAGGTAACCGCCCCAGGCGATCCAGTCGATGATGAGATTGGTCACGGGCGGATACGATCGGTCATGCGGTCGGGCAACGGCCGCGAGCGCGTCAGCGTTCCGCCACGCGGCGTTCGATCGCGTCCCAGATCAGCCCGGCGACGTCGGTGCCGTCGAAGCGCTCGATCACGACGATGCCGGTCGGCGAAGTCACGTTGATCTCGGTCAGCCATTCGCCGCCGATGACGTCGATACCAACGAAGATTAGCCCGCGACGCTTGAGTTCCGGCCCGAGCGCGTCGCAGATCTCGCGCTCGCGATCCGTCAGCGCGGTCTTCTCGGCCGAACCGCCGACCGCGAGGTTGGAGCGGATCTCGCCTTCGCCGGGCAGACGGTTGATCGCGCCCGCGACCTCGCCGTCGACCAGCACGATGCGCTTGTCGCCCTTCGCCACGTCGGGGAGGAACGCCTGCACCATGTGCGGCTCGCGCCAGGTCTGGTTGAACACTTCGAACAGGGCGGACAGGTTGAGCCCGCCTTCCTCGACCTTGAAGATCGCCTTGCCGCCGTTGCCGTGGAGCGGTTTGACGACGATCGCGCCGTGTTCGGCGAGGAAGGCGCGCGCCTCGTCGGTGCTGCGGGTGACGAGCGTCGGCGGCATGAACCGCGCGTAATCGAGTACGAACACCTTTTCGGGCGCGTTGCGGACCTGTGCCGGGTCGTTCACCACCAGCGTCTTGTCGGCGATGCGTTCGAGCAGGTGCGTCGCGGTGATGTAGCCGAGGTCGAACGGCGGATCCTGCCGCATCAGCACCACGTCAGCCTCGTCGCCGAGATCAAGCTTGACCGGCGCATCGAAGCGGAAATGGTCGCCCGCGTTCGGCGCCGAGGGCTGCCGGACCGTGACCGGATGCGCCTTGGTCCACAGCCGCCCGTCGGACCAGTTCAGGTCTTCCGCCTGGTAATGGAACAGCCGGTGCCCGCGCGCCTGCGCGGCGAGCATCAGCGCGAAGGTCGAATCGCCCGCGACGTTGATCTGGTCGAGCGGGTCCATCTGGACGGCGACGGTGAGCGACATGGTTCCTCCGGGCAGCGTGGTCGCGCCGACCTAGGCGCAGGGTGGGCGGTTGTCACCCGCGGGCGCCGTGGCACCCCCGGAAGGTCACAAAAGTCACACCCCTACGCATGTGCGCGCGCGAGGGACACGTGACCATCGCGGCCCGCCCCCGACATAGCGGCGGATGCGACATGTAGGACAGCCGCGCCCGCTCAGCCGATCCACGCATTCTCGATGTGGCGCGGGCGGGTGCCGGGTGCGAGGAGGATGACGTCGACGCGGATGTCGTCGCCGGGCCCCGCGTAGCGCGGCATCAGCACCTCGGCCGCAGCCGCGACGCGCGCGAGCCGGCGCTGATCGATCGCGTGGTCGAGTTCGGCGGCGGTGCGGCGCATCTTCACCTCGACGAACGCGATCAGCGTGCCGCGGCATGCGACGAGGTCGACCTCGCCCGCCGGCGTGCGGACGCGGCGATCGAGAATGCGCCAGCCCTTCAGCCTGAGCCACCACGCCGCCAGCCGCTCCCCGCGCCGCCCGCTCGTCTCGGCCGCGCGGCGCAGATCGGGGGAGCGGGCAGGCGTGGGGCGAGGCATGACGCGAGGGTGCGCGAGCCGGCACGTCGGCGCAAGCCACGGAGGCGCAATACGATCGCGTTGACCGAATGTCACTTTCGACAGGCTCGCTGTCACACGCAGTTAAGAAGCCGCTCCTAGGGCGCGCGACATGATCGATAGCGACCATCTTCCGTGGCACCGTACGCTGACTGCGCGGCTGCTCGCACCGATTGCGATCATGTTGTGTCTCGCGCTGCTGCTGGGCGTGATGGGCTCGACCGCGCGGCAGCGGATCGTCGCCGCGCATCACGAGGTGGAAGCGCGGCAGAAGGTACGCGTCGCGTTGATCGAGATACGATCGCTCAGCCGGTCGTTGCAGCGCGACGCGCTCAACCTGATCATCGAACCGATGCCGGCCGAGCGGGCGACGATCAGTGTCAAGGTCGCGAGCCGATTGCGCGAGATGGGGGCAGCGCTCCACCAACTGCGTAGCGACCGGACGATCATCAGGGGTGATCGTGCCACCTTCGTCGCCGAGCAACGCGACGTCATGGCCCTGTTGCGCCAATCGGCCGAATTGGCGCAACAGGGCCGGCGGGCGGATGCGCTGTCACGTTTCCGCGCGCGTGTACGGCCCGCCGAGCGGCGTGCGTCGGCACTGGCGGATCGTCTGGTCGCCGATCAGGCACGCGCGGTGGACGAACAACTGGCGATCGCGCGCGCGATCGAACGGCGCGAAACCCTGCTGTGGCTCGCGGTCAGTGTCGCCTTGTCGCTCGCCGCGGCGGTGGCGACGCTTTCGCTGGTGCGCTGGCTTGTCGCGCGGCCGTTGCGCGAGATCGAGCGCGCGATGACCCGGCTCGCAGAGGGCGAGGCCGACGGGGCGACGCCCCATATCGATCGACGCGACGAGATCGGACGCATGGCGCGCGCGATCGAGGTGTTCCGCGCGGCTGCCCGCCATCAGGACGCGCTGCGCGCGGCGCAGGCGGAGCAACTGGAACGGACGCTCGCGGCCGAACGGCGTCAACGCGCGCTCGACGAAACGCATGCCGAGCGCAGCAGGACGCTGGCCAATGCGGCTGCGGTGCTGGAGCGGGAAACGGCGCTGACGCTGGCGGACAGCCGCGCCGCCGCCGGCTCGCTGCACGATGCCGCGGCGTCTCTCGCCGACCTGTCCGCCTCGACGCGGACCGAACTGGATCAGGTCAAGGCGGCGACCAGTCGGGTGACCGCGGGCGCAGCCGACATCGCGGCCGCGACCGACCAGTTCATGACCGACCTCGATCGATCGCGCGCGGCAACGCACGGTGCGGCGCAGGACGGCCGTGCCGCGGCGGGACAGGTCGACGCGCTGCTCGTTCGGATGCGACGCGTGACCGACGACGCCGAGCGGGTCGCCACCGCGATCGGCCTGGTCGGCGACATCGCGCGGCAGACCGATCTGCTCGCGCTCAACGCGTCGATCGAGGCGGCGCGCGCCGGTCCGGCGGGGCGCGGCTTCGCGGTCGTCGCGAACGAGGTGAAATTGCTGGCGGTGGAGGCCGCGCGCGCGACAGCCGAGATCGGCCAGCGCGTCGACGGCATGCGCGCGGCGGCCGGTGAGGCGGGGGAAAGCCTGCGGCTCGTGGGCGACACGGTGGTGCGACTGGCGGACCAGGCGGCCACGCTTGCCGAAGACATCGGCGCGCAGGCGGATCAGGGCAGCATCATCAGCCACAATGTCGCAGGGACCGCGGCCGACCTCGACCTGATTGCCTCACGCGTGTCGGACGCGGTGACCGGAGCGGAACGCGTCGACGATCTGTCGGGCCAGCTTCGCCGCGACGCCGGGGGGATCGCCGGGCGTACCGAGCGACTGGGCGGCGCACTCGAACGGTTCTTCGCCGACCTGAACGACCTCTCCGGCGCGCCGCAGTCGCGCGCCGCGTGAGCGGGGGTGGCCGTGCTCAGTCGGTGCGTTCGCCCTTCAGCTCCATCGCGCGCGCGTAGAGCGTGCGGCGGTCGAGGCCGAGGGCGCGCGCGACCTCGCCGGCGGCTTTCGCGGCGGGCAGGCGGGTGAGCGCTTCGGCAAGCGCGGTGTCGGCATCGGCTTCGCTTGCCGGGGCGGGCGGCTCGGGCGGGGCGACGACGACGACGATCTCGCCCTTGGGCGGGGCCTCTGCGTAGCGCGTGGCGAGGGTAGACAGCCGACCGGTCACGGCCTCCTCGAATTTCTTCGTGATCTCGCGCGCCACCGCGGCCTCGCGATCGCCCAGACCATCGGCGAGCGCGGCGAGGCAGGCGGAGAGGCGCGGGCCGCTTTCGTAGAGGACCAAAGTCGCGCGGACGGCCGCGACCTCGGCGATCGCCTCGGCGCGGGCGTGTTGCTTGGAGGGTAGGAAGCCGAGAAAGAAGAAGCGGTCGGTCGGCAGCGCGGCGAGCGTCAGCGCGGCGATCGCGGCGCAGGGGCCGGGGATCGTCACCACGGCGTGGCCGGCGGCGCGTGCGCCGCGGACCAGTTTGTAGCCCGGATCGGAGATGAGCGGGGTGCCCGCGTCGGAGACGAGCGCGATCGCCTCGGTCGCCATCCGCGCGATCAGTTGCGGGCGCATCCCCTCCGCATTGTGGTCGTGATAGGGGAGCATCGGTCGCTTGACGCCGATATGGCGCAAAAGCCCGGCAGTGACGCGCGTGTCCTCGACCGCGACCGCGTCGGCGCGCGACAGGATGTCGGCGGCGCGGGGGGAAAGGTCAGCGAGATTGCCGATCGGCGTCGCGACGATGTACAGACCGGGGGATAGAGGTTCCACGAGGGGTGTCATGGCAGAATCGAAGCGGGGGCCGCAACTCGCACGCGCGGTGTCGAAGGCTTTAGCGCTCGCGGGGGCAGTGCTGCTGTCCGCCTGCGCGACGGTGGTGCCGCGCGGGCCCGCGCCCGCGCCCGACCGGCCGACGACGCAGGCACCGCGCCCGACGCGCGGCGACGCGGGCGGCGTGATCGCGGGCGTGCCGCAGGATGCCGAGCGCAACCGCGTCGCGCTGCTGGTGCCGTTGTCGGGGACGAATGCGGGGGTCGGGCGGAGCATCGCCAATGCGACGCAGCTCGCCCTGCTCGACGCGCGCAGCCAGCAGGTGCGGATCACCAATTACGACACCGCGACCGGCGCGGCGGCGGCGGCGAACCGTGCGATCGCGGAGGGCGCGCAGTTGATCCTCGGGCCGCTGCTGGCGGACGACGTGCGCCAGGTGACGCCGATCGCGCGCCGCGCGGGCGTGCCGGTCATCTCCTTTTCCAACGACGTCGGCGTGGCGGGGAACGGCACCTACGTGCTCGGCTATGCGCCCAGCCAGTCGATCGAGCGCGTGGTCGCCTTCGCGCGCAGCCAGGGGGTGACCAATTTCGGCGGCTTGGTGCCGAACGCGCTATACGGATCGCGCGCGTCGACCGTGTTTCTGCGCGCGGTCGAGCAGGCGGGTGGGCGTGTCGTGTCGCTCCAGACCTATGATCGCGCGCCCGCCGCCGTGACGTCGGCGGTCACGCGGATGAACAAGGATGCGCCGTTCGACGCGGTGCTGATCGCGGATGGCGGCAGCACGGCGGCGGCGGCGGCACCGCTGCTGCGGCGCGCGAGCCCGTCGACGCGCGTGCTCGGGACCGAATTGTGGAATTCCGATCGCGCGGTCGCGACGCAGGCGGCGTTGAACGGCGCGTGGTTCGCGAGCGTGCCGGACAATCTGTACCGCCAATATGCGCAGAACTACCGTGCGCGCTTCAACGCCGCGCCGTACCGGCTGTCGAGCCTGGGCTATGACGCGGTGCTGCTGGTGGTGCGTATCTCGCGCGACTGGCGCGTGGGCAGCGCGTTCCCGCAGAGCCGCCTGCGCGACGCGGACGGTTTTGCGGGAATCGACGGCGCGTTCCGGTTCGGGCGCGACGGCGTCGCCGAGCGTGCGCTGGCGGTGCAGGAGGTGCGCGGCGGCACGACGGTGACGGTATCGCCCGCGCCGACGCGGTTCGACGATTGATCGGGGCGCGGCGGCCGGATCAGGCCGCCGCAGCCTCGTCGGCGCGGACGACGCGCGGCAGGATCGCGTTGAGCAGCAGCATCCCCGCCTCGGTCACGGTCAGGTGATCACCATCGAGCCGGATCAGCTCGGGTAATTGCGCAACGGCGCGGCGGTCGATCAGCGCGTCGAGTGGCAGGCCGGTGCGGCGGGTGACGCGCGCGAGGTCGACCCCTTCGCGCAGCCGCAATCCCATCAGCAGTGCCTCAGACGCCTGGAGCGCGGGGGGCAAGCGTTCCTCCACCTCGATGCCGTGGCGGTTGCGATCGACCGCGGCGAGCCAGTTCTCTGGCTTGCGTCGGCGCTGGGTGGCGTGGCCGTAGCGGCGGCCGTGCGCGCCCGGCCCGACACCTGCGTAATCGCGGTAGCGCCAGTAAGCGAGATTGTGGCGGCTCTCCGCACCGGCGCGTGCGTGGTTGGACACTTCGTAGGCGAGAATCCCCGCGGCGGCGGTGATCGCGCGGGTAAGCTCGAACAGATCGGCCGCAGTGTCGGCGTCGGGAATGACGAGCCGCCCGGCCGCCGCCTCGGTCGCGAAGCGCGTGCCGGGCTCGATCGTAAGCTGGTACAAGGACAGATGCTCGGTCCCGAACGATAGCGCGCGGCGCAATTCCGCTTCCCATGCGGCGAGCGGCTGACCGGGACGGGCGTAGATCAGGTCGAAGCTGACGCGCGCGAACGAACGCTGCGCGGTGGCGAGCGCGCCGAGCCCCTCGGCGACGTCGTGCGCGCGGCCGAGGAAATGAAGCGCTTCGTCGTCAAGCGCCTGCAAGCCCAGCGAGACGCGGTTGACACCGGCGGCGGCGAGATCGGCGAAGCGCGCGGCCTCGACCGACGACGGGTTCGCCTCCAGCGTGATCTCGAGGTCGGCGGTGGGTGCCCACGCGGCCGTCGCCGCGTCGATGATCGCGGCGACGGTCGCGGTCGGCATCAGCGAGGGTGTGCCGCCGCCGAAGAAGATCGAGCCGAGCCGGCGTCCGGGAAGCGCGGCGACTTCGTGCGCGAGATCGAGCAGCAGCGCGTCGCGCCAGCGTGCCTGATCGACGCCGTCGCGCACGTGGCTGTTGAAGTCGCAATAAGGACATTTGGAGACGCAGAACGGCCAGTGGACGTAGAGTGCGAGCGGCTCGTCCTCGGTCGGGGGCAGCGTGGCAGGATTGTCGGGCGTCATGCCGCGCCCATATGGCGAGAATGACGCCGAAACGCCACGCCGCGCTGCTCGCCCTTTCGCTCGGGGCGTGTTCCGCGGGTAGCGGCGCCCCGGCGGCCGAGCGGGTGGTGGAGCCGATGACGCGCAGTGCGCCGGCCGCACGCGGCGCGGGGTTGCTACGCCAGGTGATGATCTCGCGGCACAATGCGGCACGCGCGGCACTGGGGGTCGCGCCGCTACAATGGGACGACGCGCTGGTGGCGGACGCGCGCCGCTACGCCGAACAGATGGCGCTGAGCGGTCGCTTCGCGCATGCCGAACAGCACGGTGAGGGCGAGAACCTCTTCACCGGCACGCGCGGCGCCTATTCCTACGCCGAGATGGTCGATCTGTGGCTGGCCGAGCGGCGCGATTTCGTCAACGCGGCGACGCCCGGGTTCAGCCGCACCGGGCGCGCCGGTGACGTAGCGCATTATACGCAGATCGTGTGGCGGCGCACGCGCGGGGTCGGCTGTGCAATCGCCAGCAACGCCCGCGACGACTTCCTCGTGTGTCGGTATTCGCCGCCGGGCAATGTCGTTGGAGAGCGAAGCTACTGATTATCAATTTATTTTCATGACATAGGTGTAATGGTTGGACACGCGCCGTCAGGGTAGCGTTCCTGCCACATGGATCAGACCCAGGCTCCCATTCTCGACGCGCTTCAGCAGATCGAGCGCAACAAGGTGCACGGTTTCGGCGCGCCGGGACATCACCAGGGCGCGGCTTTGCCCCGCGATCTCGCCCGGGTGCTGGGCAAAAGGGTGTTCGAGGCCGATGTCATCACGCCCAAGGGACTCGACGATCGGACTGAAGGTGCGCACGTCCTGCAACGCGCGCACGAGATCGCGGCCGAGGCGTGGCAGGCGGATTTCTGCCGCTTCGTGACCGGTGGTTCGACGCAGAGCCTGCACACGGCGCTCGCCGCGGTCGCCGCGCCGGGCGACACGGTATTGCTCGCCGCCAACGTCCACAAGGCCGAGCGCGCGCATGCGCTGGCGGTGGGGTTGAAGGCCGGGATCGTACCGGTGATCATCGACGAGGCGCTCGACATCGAGCACGGTGTCGCGCCCGAGGCGTTGACCGCGGCGCTCGACCAGCACCCCGATGCCAAGGCGTTCGTGGTCGTCTCGCCGACCTATTACGGCGTCACCAGCGATATCGCGGCGCTCGCCGCCATTTGCCACGTGCGCGGCGTCGCGCTGATCTGCGACGCGGCATGGGGCGGGGCATTCGCGTTCTGCGAGGACCTGCCCGACGACCCGCTGACCAAGGATGCCGATATCGCGGTCTACAGCGTCCACAAGACAATGGGTGCCCTGACGCAAGGGTCGGCCCTGCTGGCGCGGGGCGAGCTGGTCGACCGGCAGCGGCTGTGGATGGCGTACGAGTTGTTCGAGACGACGAGCCCGTCGGTGCCCATTCTAGCCAGCCTCGATGTCGCGCGGCGCGAGCATGCGCTCCACGGTGAGGCGATGTGGAGTGCGGCACTGGCGCGCGCCGTGGAGCTTCGTCGCAAGCTCAGCAAGATCAAGGGCATCCGTGTGCTCGGGCGCGATGACCTGCCCGCGGGAGCGGACCTCGACGAGACCAAGGTGCTGATCGACGTCGCGGCGCTGGGCGTGTCGGGTTACGCGATCGACGATTGGCTGAACGAGCATTACCGCGTCAGCGTCGGGCTGTCGGATGCGCGGCATCTGCTGGCGATCATCGCGCCGGGGACGACCGCCAGCGACGTGCGTGCGCTGGCACGTGGCCTGGCGGCGTGCGCGAAGGGCGTGCGCAAGGGCACGCTATCGCTCGCACCCGCGGGCGACGCACCGCCGATCGGCGCGCTGACCGTCGAGATGGCGATCGACCCGGGCGAGGCGCTGTTTGGTGCGGCCGAACAGGTGCCGCTCGCTCAAGCCGCGGGGCGGATCGCGGCGGAGATGATCGCGCCCGCGCCGCCGGGAGTGCCGCGGCTGGTGCCGGGTCAGCGCATCAGTGCGACGCACGTCGCGTGGTTGACGGCCAATCGCGATGCGGGGGCGTTCTTCCTCGATCCGATCGACCCGAGCGAGCGGACCGTGCGGGTGGTGGCGCAGCCGATCGCCCAGGCGATCGCAGCGGAGTAATCGATCGAGAGGCAAGATGCCCTGGTCGCCAGAAATCCGTCGCGACTGGACGGTGGCGACGCGCCGTGCGGTCCTACCCGTGGCGTCGCGCCCGATGGGCTGACCATGCGGTCCACAGCAGTGACGCCAAGACCACGAACGGCATGCCCGCACCCGGGACCAGTTGCGCGATGCCGAACGCGATGCTCGCGATAACGGTGGCGACGAGAAGATACAGGCGGACGGGCATCGATCGTCTCCCGGTGGCTCCAAGCATTATTGCGCGATCCGCGCGGCGGGCAAGTGCAATCGGATGTCTGACAGAGCGGCCGGCCGACGCGATCGGCTGGGCTTCGTCATTACAGGGCGGCGAACAATGTGGCGGACAACGGTTCAAGGCGGCTTCGCACTGAGCTAGGCTGACCGCCATGAATGTTCGCTCCTGCTTCGCTCTTGTCCTCGGTCTGTCCGGTCTGCTGGCGGCGGTGCCCGCAACGGCCGCGCCTTTGTGTCGGCCAGGATCGATCGCCGCCATGCCCGAGGGCGCACAGGTTCGTTTGCCGGCGACGCAGACGACCGGGCCGATGCCGCTCGTCCTGCTGCTCCACGGCAGCACCGGGACGGGCGCGGATATCCTTCGCGAGAGCGGGCTTGCGGCGACCGCCGATCGCCACGGCTTCGTTATTGCCGCACCCAATGGCGGGATCGCGGCGGGGAACGGTTACGTCTGGAACATCCCCGGGGTGCCGACCGTCAGCGGCACCATGCCGGCAGCGGACGCGCGCGACGATGTCGCGTATCTGACGCAGCTGATCGACCGGTTGGTCGCGACGGGTTGCGTCGATCCGGCGCGCGTCTACGCGACGGGGCTGTCGGGCGGCGGGCGAATGACCTCTTGGCTGGGCTGCGTCGCTGCGCGGCGCTTCGCTGCGATCGCACCGGTCGTGGGATTGCGCGCCGGACGCCCCGCCGGCGATGATCCGACGCAGCCCGATCCGGCGACGTGTCGTGCCGCGGTCCCGGTGCCGCTGCTTGCTTTCTCTGGCGACGCGGACACGACCAATCCGATCGCGGGCGGCGGCGCGCCTTATTGGCGTTATTCGCAGGCCGCCGCGCTGCAGCGCTGGGCAGCGATCGATGGGTGCCGCGCGCCGTACGTGCGCGTGATCGACGCGCGCACCTATGAGCAGGGCTATACCGGCTGTCCGGCGGGCGTGAGCGTCGCTGCACGCGTGCGCCGCGGCGGCGCGCATAGCTGGTCGGTGGTCGACAACGAGGCGATGTGGGCGTTCCTGTCGCACCATCGCCGCTGACCCGCCCCCGATGACGGAAGCGCGGCGATGGCCGCGCCTCCGTGCGATCGTCAGAAGACGGCGGCGACCATCTGGCGGAACGCGTCGCCGCGGTGGCTGATCTCGTTCTTGGCGGGCTCGTCCATCTCGCCGAAGGTGATGTCGTGACCGGCGGGCATGAAGACGGGGTCGTAGCCATGGCCCTTGTCCCCGCGCGGTGGCCAGACGAGCGTGCCGTCGACCCGGCCCTCGAACCATTCGACGTGGCCGTCGGGCCAGGCGAGCGCGAGCGCGCAGACGAAATGCGCGTCGCGGGGCGGAGCGTCCTGCGCGGCGAGCTTGTCCTCGACCAGCCGCATCGCGTGCGCGAAATCCTTGTTCTCGCCACCCCAGCGCGCAGAGAAGATGCCGGGGTCGCCGCCCAATGCATCGACGCACAGCCCACTGTCATCGGCGAGCGCGGGAAGCCCCGACAGATCGGCGGCGGCACGCGCCTTGAGCTCCGCGTTCATGACGAAGGTGGTGCCGGTCTCCTCGGGCTCGGGCAGGTCGAGGGCACCCGCCGAGATAACCTCGAGCCCGCGGCCTTCGAGCAGCGCGGCAATCTCGCGCACCTTGCCGGCGTTGTGGCTGGCGATCACCAGCTTGCCGGGCTGGAGCTTGCGGATCGCCTGCGGTTCGTTGCCTTCGCCGCTCATTGCGTGGCGCGGTCCTGCGCCGCGAAGATCTCGGTGCAGCCGATGCGCGCAAGGCGCAGCAGGCGGAGCAAAGCCTCCTCGTCGTAGGTCGCGTGCTCGGCCGTCGCCTGCGCCTCGGCGATGTGGCCGTTGCCGAGCAGGACGAAATTGCCGTCGGCGTCGGCGTTCGAATCCTCGTCGTAATCGAGGTCGAGGACCGGCTGGCCCTGATAGATGCCGCACGAGACCGCCGCGACCTTCTGCACGATCGGGTCGGCGGTGAGTTTCCCCTGCGCCATCAGCGTGTTGACCGCGAGGCGGAGTGCGACCCACGCACCCGAGATCGCGGCGGTGCGCGTGCCACCGTCGGCCTGGATCACGTCGCAGTCGAGCGTGATCTGCCGCTCGCCGAGCAGCTTCATGTCGGTGACGGCGCGCAAGGATCGTCCGATCAGCCGCTGGATCTCCTGCGTGCGGCCCGACTGCTTGCCCTTCGCGGCCTCGCGGCTGCCGCGGGTGTGGGTCGCGCGCGGCAGCATGCCGTATTCGGCGGTGACCCAGCCCTGACCCTTGCCGCGCAGGAACGGCGGGACGCGCTCCTCGACGCTGGCGGTGACGAGCACGCGCGTGTCGCCGAAGCCGATCAGCACCGAGCCCTCGGCGTGGCGGGTGAAATGGGGCTCGATCGTGATGGCGCGCATCTGGTCGGGCGCACGGCCGCTGGGACGCATGGAAACTCCTGAATGGCTGGTCGTGAAAAGCGTTGGCGTGGCCGTAGCGGGTGGCGGCGCGGCGCGCCAGAGCGTGCGGCGTCGCGCGGCGCGAGCGAGGCCGCGTTCAGCGGCGTGACACGATCGCGGCGGTATCGCCGGGGATATGAGAACGATCATCCTGCTCGCCGCCGCCGCAACTTCGCTGTCGGCCTGTGCCACGCTGCCGACATCGGGGCGCGACGCGGGGCAGTCCGCCGGGTCGGGCAATCCAGCCGCCGTGGTGGAGCGGATCACGTATGAAACGAGCGCGTGCCACGGCACGTGTCCGGTTTACGCGGTGACGGTGGATACCGACACGGGGGCGGGCGAGTTCATCGGCACGCAGCATGTCGCGGTGACGGGGGCGAGCCGGTTCTGGGCGACGCCGGCGCAGGTCCGGTCGTTCGTGCACGCTGTCGCGGCACTGCGGGCGACGCCGATCGGCGCGCTCGAGCAAGGTGGGACGGCATGCGCAACCTACGCCGCCGACCTGCCGGGCGCGACGGTGACGTGGCAGTCACCCGCGGGCAAGCGCGACGTGCGCCGGGTCGATTTCGGTTGCGCGGGTCAAACCAATCGCGCGCTGTTCGACGACCTGCGGTCGGTCCCGCGGGTGTTGCCGATCGCGGAGCTGATCGGGCGGCGGTGAGCGGAGGTGCGGGGGATTCTGCGCGCGCGGATGGGTTGCCGCGGGCGGAGCGTCGTGCCTACATCCCGCGCATGAGCGCGACCCCGCCGATCGCCGAATTGTCCGACCGCGCGCGCGACATCTTTCGTCGTGTCGTCGACGGTTATCTGCAGGACGGGCAGCCGGTGGGATCGAAGACGCTGGCACAGGCGGGGTTGAACCTGTCACCCGCGTCGATCCGCGGCGTGCTGGCGCAACTGGAGGCGATGGGCTTGCTCGCCGCGCCGCATACCAGTGCAGGGCGGATGCCGACCGAGCGCGGGCTGCGCCTGTTCGTCGACGGCATGATGCAGGCGCTGGAGCCGAGTGCCGAGGAGCGCGCGCAGATCGAGGCGCGCGCCGCCAATCGCGGGCCGGTCGAGGAAGCGCTGGCGGCGACGACCGCGGCGCTGTCTGGACTGTCGGCGTGCGCAGGGCTGGTGATGGTGCCCAAGCGCGAGGCGGTTCTGCGCTCAATCGGGTTCGTGCCGTTGGGGCAAGCTCAAGCACTCGCGGTGCTGGTGGCGGAGGACGGCGGGGTCGAGAATCGCGTGGTCGATCTGCCGCCGGGAATCGGCGCGTCGGCGTTGGTCGAGGCGGGCAATTACATGACCGCGACGCTCGGTGGACTGACGCTCGCCGAGGCACGTGCGCGGATCGAGCGCGAGCTGGGCGAGGGGCAGAGCGCGCTCGATGCCGCGGCGCGGACGCTGGTCGAGCGTGGGCTGGCGGTGTGGAGCGAGGATGGCGCCAGGCGGTCGGTGCTGATCGTGCGCGGGCAGGGGCGGTTGCTCGATGATGCGGCGGCGGCGGATCTCGAGCGGGTGCGCGAATTGCTCGACGACCTGGAGGGCAAGCAGGAGGTGGCGGCGCTGCTGGGCGCGGCGAGTGCGGGCGATGCGACGCGCATCTTCATCGGTGCGGAGAACAAGCTGTTCGCGCTGTCAGGTTCGTCGGTGATCGCGAAACCGTTTCGCGGGCTCGACGGACGCGTCGTCGGCGTGGTCGGCGTGATCGGGCCTACGCGGTTGAACTACGCGCGGATCGTGCCGATAGTGGATTTCACCGCGGCGACGCTCGCCCGCCTGATGGGTTGAGCGGCGCCGATCGCAATCAGATACGTATCACGTGAAACAGGGGCAATGATGGCCGACGAGACGACCGAAGACCTGCGCGAACAGACCGCCGAGGCAGCACCCGAGCTTGCCGAACACGACGGACAGGCCGCGCGGATCGCCGAGCTGGAGGAACAGCTCGCCGCCGCGCAGCAGGAAACGCTGTACGCGCGTGCGGACATCCAGAACGTGCGCCGCCGCGCGGAAAAGGACGCCGCCGACGCGCGCGCCTATGCCGCGACCAATTTCGCGCGCGACGTGCTGTCGGTCGCCG
Organism: Sphingomonas citricola; assembly: GCF_019429535.1. Lineage (GTDB taxonomy): Bacteria > Pseudomonadota > Alphaproteobacteria > Sphingomonadales > Sphingomonadaceae > Sphingomonas > Sphingomonas citricola. The sequence continues at coordinate 491,892 of NZ_JAHXZM010000002.1, forward strand.
ACAATCTGGAGCGCGGGCTCGCCGCGATCCCCGCCGAATTGCGCGGTGACGACAAGTTCAAGGGGCTGGTGACCGGGCTGGAGGCGACCGGGCGCGAGCTGGAAAAGGTGTTCGAGCGCAACGGCATCACGCGCATCGCCGCGATGGGCGAGCCGCTCGACCCCAACAAGCATCAGGCGATGATGGAAATGCCGAGCGATGCCGAGCCCGGCACGATCGTGCAGGAGATGCAGTCGGGCTGGATGATCAAGGGTCGCCTGCTGCGCCCCGCGCTGGTCGCGGTAGCGAAGAAGCCGGACTGAGCGGCGACGTTTCGATCAGGTGACGAGGGGCGGGGACAATGTCTCCGCCCTTTCTCGTTTCGGCGTCGGGCATTGTTTCGCGCGGGCGGCGCGATAGAACCCAGCGGCATGAACGAGAACCTCTCCGCCGATCGCCCGACCTTCGTCACGCATCTCGAATGTTCGATGACGGGGGAGCGGTACGCGGCCGACCAACTCCACAACCTGTCGCGGGTCGGGCGGCCGCTCCTCGTGCGCTACGATTTGGACGCGGTGGGCGCGGCGCTGTCGCGCGATCAGCTCGCCGCGCGCGAAACCGATCTGTGGCGGTGGCGCGAGCTGCTGCCCGTGCGTCATACCCGCGACATCGTCAGCCTGGGCGAGATCGAGACGCCACTGATCCCGGTTCCCAAGAGCGGCGGCGCGAACGTGCTGGTGAAGGACGAGGGGCGCTTGCCGACCGGCAGCTTCAAGGCGCGCGGGCTCGTCATGGCGGTAGCAATGGCGAAGGAGCTGGGGGTCAAGCGGATCGCAATGCCGACCAACGGCAATGCCGGCGCGGCGCTGGCGGCCTATGCGACGCGCTGCGGGATCGAGACGATCGTGTTCTGCCCGGAGGATACGCCCGAGATCAACGTGCGTGAGATCCAGGCCCAGGGCGCGCGGGTGTGGCGCGTCAACGGCTTGATCGACGATTGCGGCGCGATCGTCGGGAAGGGCGCGGCGGAAGGGCGCTGGTTCGATTTCTCGACGCTCAAGGAGCCGTACCGGATCGAGGGCAAGAAGACGATGGGGCTGGAGCTTGCCGCGCAGCTGGGGTGGCGACTGCCAAAGGCGATCTTCTATCCGACGGGCGGCGGCACCGGGTTGATCGGGATGTGGAAGGCGTTCGATGAGCTCGAACGGCTGGGCTGGATCGGTTCGGAGCGCCCGCGGATGTACGCGGTGCAGGCGTCGGGCTGCGCGCCGATCGTGCGCGCGTTCGAGGCGGGCGAGGAACATGCCGAACGCTGGGAGGACGCACATACCGTGGCGGCGGGCATCCGCGTCCCGCGCGCGGTCGGCGACTTCCTGATCCTGCGCGCGGTTCGCGAGAGTGGCGGCAAGGCGCTGGGCGTCGGCGATCCCGCGATCCTCGCCGCGGTCGACGAGTGCGCGCGGCGCGACGGCTTGCTGCTGTGCCCGGAAGGCGGCGCGACGCTGGCGGCGTACAAGCAGGCGCTCAAGAACGGCGAGGTCGACGAGGACGAGGAGGTGGTGCTGTTCAACTGCGCCACCGGGCTCAAATACCCGATGCCCGAGGCGCCCAACTGGCTCGACCGTCACGGTGCGATCGACTTCGATCAACTGTAAATTCCGGTCGCTTGCGCGCGCCGCCGCGCGGGCTAGGTTCTCTCGTGTGCGATGGGGACGCACGGGGGGGTGACGAATGCGCGTGGGTGTTGTTGCGGCGTTGCTGGGTGGCGTGATCGCGGCGACGTTGCCCGCGACGGCGAATGCGGCGGAGAAATGCCAGGTGTCCGAGGTCGCCGCGCTGCCGGTGACGATGGCCGGGCGGCAGCCGATGATCTCGACCAAGTTCGGTGACAAGACCGCGCGCTTCATCCTCGACAGTGGCGCGTTCTACAGCACGCTGTCGCGCGCGTCGGCGCAGGAATTCGGGCTGCAGATCCGCGCGCTCGACGGTTTCCGCGTCTCGGGCATCGGCGGCGATACGAGCGCGGGCGTCGCGATGGCGAGGAACTTCTCGCTCGCGGGCATTCCGATCCCCAAGGTCGATTTCGTCGTCGCCGGAAGCGACACCGGCACCGCGGGGCTGATCGGGCAGAACATTCTGGGGCTGATGGACGTCGAATACGACCTGGCGCACGGCGTCGTCCGGTTGATGAAGGTCAAGGGCTGCAAGGACGTCAACCTCGCTTACTGGGCGAACCAGCGCCCCGTCAGCATGTTGAAGCTGATCCGGCCCGCCGACAGCGTATTCCGGCCGCACACCGTCGCCGCGATCACGATCGACGGGCAGAAGGTCAATGCGATGTTCGACACCGGCGCGGACGAATCGCTGATCGCCGCGAGCGTCGCGAAGCGGCTGGGCGTGACGGCCGCGAGCGACGGCGTGACCGACGAGGGCGTGAGCGGCGGGCTAGGCACCCATCACGTCCGCACCTATCGCGCGACGTTCAAGCAGATCGAGGTCGGCGGCGAGCTGTTGAAGGGGCCGAAGATCCAGTTCGCCGACATGGGCATGACCGACACCGAGATGCTGGTCGGGGTCGACTTCTTCCTGACGCACCGCGTCTTCGTCGCCAATTCGCTGAACGCGATGTTCTTCACCTACGAGGGTGGGCCGTTGTTCGGCCTGTCGCCGCGGCGCGCGGTGACGGGAACGGGCGCGGTGATCGACCTGGCCGACAAGTCACCGCAGCCGACCGACGCGACCGCATTCAGCCGACGCGGCGCGGCCGCTGCCTCGAACAAGCGGTACCGCGAGGCGATCGCCGATTTCGATCAGGCGATCAAGCTCGCGCCCGGCGAGGGGCATTACCATTTCCAGCGCGCCTCCGCGAACTTCGCGCTCGCCTATGACCAGCGCGGCAAGGAGCCGACCGCGGCGGAAGTGCTGGCCGAGAAGGCGGGCACGGCCGACCTCGACCGCGCGATCGACCTGTCACCGGGCGACATCGACGCGCGGATGCTGCGCGCGAGCCGGCGACTGCGCGACGAGGATCGCATGGGCGCGCGCGTCGATTTGCGTACCGTCGACGCGACGCTGGCCCCGCAATCGGACCAGCGCCTGCGCGTCGGGGGCATGCTCACCGAGCTCGGTGAGTATGATCGCGCGGTCGCCAATTACGATTCGTGGTTCAAAGCGCATCCAGAGGATAGCAGCCGCGCATCGGCGTTCAATGGGCGATGCTGGACGCGCGCGCTCGCCGGAACGGGGCTCGATCAGGCATTGAGTGACTGCAACGCCGCGCTGCGGCTGCGCAAGGGCGATAGCAGCACGCTCGACAGCCGCGCGCTCGTGCGGCTGCGGCGGGGCGAGTGGAAGCTCGCGGTGGACGACTACGATGCCGCGCTGAAGGGCGATCCCGACAATGCCTGGACGCGTTACGCGCGCGGCGTCGCGCTGACCCGGAGTGGGGACGCGAAGCGCGGCAGCGAGGACCGCGCCGCCGCGATCAAGCTCGACGCGAAGATCGAGGACCGCGCCAAACGATATAATCTAACCTATTGATCGAACCTCCGACGCGCGCGGCGAACGTGTTGGTACGCGCGTCATAGCATGGCACGCTCAGGCGCGCGGCCGCGCTCGGCTCATAAACTCGCGGAGCCGATGGGCCCCTCCTTTCAGGCCGGTTGTATGTTTTCGCGAGATCATTTCGCTGATCTGGCAGGACCGTTCCGACCTGTTGCGGCGTTACGCGACACAACTTGGCTTGCGGTCACATCTGCCGCATAGACGTTCCTAATGTAGGTTGGTGTTTGTGCTCGGCGTGCGTTCGTCCGCGGCAGGAAGCGGGATAATGATGGATCAACGCGACAACTGGCATCTGACCGATCTGGTCGAGCACGAAAGCGGGCGCGGCGATCCCTTCGCCGCCGCCGTGCGCGCGACGCGGATGCCGATGATCATCACCGATCCGCGGCAGGACGACAACCCGATCGTGTTTTGCAACGAGGCGTTTCAGAACCTGTCCGGCTACGATCGCGACGAGATCATCGGCACCAACTGTCGTTTCCTCCAAGGCCCCGAAACCGATCGCGCGAAGGTCGCCGAGGTGCGTACCGCGATCGAGGCGGGCACCGACGTGGCGGTCGATCTGCTCAACTATCGCAAGGACGGCTCGACATTCTGGAACGCGCTGTACGTCAGCCCGGTGCGCAACAGCGACGGCGAGATCCAATTCTTCTTCGCCAGCCAGATGGACGTGAGTGACCGGATCGAGGCGCAGGAGCGGATCGCGCGCCAGAAGGCCGAGGTTGAGCGGCAGGTCGAGGAACGGACGGCCGATCTGAAAACCGCGCTCGACGACAAGACGTTGTTGCTGCACGAGGTCGACCACCGCGTGAAGAACAACCTGACGATGATTGGCTCGCTGCTGCGGCTGCAGGCGCGGGGGATCGCCGACCCGGACATCCTCGCGCGGCTGAATGCGATGCTGGAGCGGGTCGATGCGCTCGCGAGCGTCCATCGCCGCCTGTACCAGTCGGACGATGTGACGCGGTTCGACGCGGGGGCGTTCGCGGTTAACCTTGCCAACGACGTGGTCGCGTCGAGCGGGCGCACCGAGATCGACGTGAAGACCGACGTCGCGCTGATCGACATTCCGTCCACCAATGCGTCCGCGCTCGGCCTCGTGCTGAACGAGATCGTGACCAATGCGGTCAAGCACGGATTTGCCGACGGCCGCGCGGGAACGTTGACCGTCACCGCGCGACGCGACGCGGACCAGGGCATCATCAGCATCGCCGACGATGGTCCGGGGTTCGACGCGTCGAGCACGCCCGAGGATGGCCTGGGTCGAATGCTGATCCGCCGGTTGTCGCGGCAGATCGGCGCGAGCGTCGACTGGTCGTCGGCGACGCCCGGCGCGCGCGTGACGATCCGGTTCGCGATGGAGCCCGATGCGGTGAGGGCGGCGGCTTGATCCGACTTACCAGTCCGTTCCGCGTCCTGATCGTCGAGGACGAAGCGCTGCTCGCGATGGATATCGAGGCGCTGGTCGAGGATGCTGGCCATCTGGTGGTGGGGGAGGCGGCCTCGGTCGACGAGGTGCACGCCTTGCCCCTGTCGGCGGCACCCGATCTCGCGTTCGTCGACCTGCAACTGGCGTTCGGCAGCAACGGCCTGGATGCGGCGAGGTTGATCCACGAGCGCTGGGCGCGCGCTGCGGTGATCTTCGTCACCGCCAACCCGAAGAAGATACCCGAGGATTTCGCGGGCGCACACGGCGTGATTCCCAAGCCGTTCTCGCGCGCGGGGCTGACATCGGCGCTGCGCTATATCGAGGAAGGCCTGATCGCGCCGCCACCGACCAGCCCGATGCCGGCGAGCTTCATCGCGTCGCCCGCCTTCGCGGCGAGTTGGGAGGATTGACGCGCTGCGTTGCGGCAAAAGCGCCGCGCGCAATGAACCGAACCGCCGCTTCGTCGTTACCGGCATCCTGAGGCGCTTGCGCGCCCCGCGTCTTCAACGACAAGGAGGTTTCCAATGAACATCGACGAGCTGAAGGGCACCGGCAACGACGTCAAGGGTCAGGTCAAGGAAGCGTTCGGCAACGCCACCGGCGATCACGAGACCAAGGCGGCCGGCGTCGCCGACCAAGTAACGGGCTCGGTGCAGAAGACCGTCGGTGCGGCCAAGGAAGCGGTTGCCGACAACGTTGCGCCGTTCGCCGACCAGGCACGTGGCTTTGCCAAGAAGCGCCCGTTCGCGACCGCCGCGCTGGTCGGCGTGGTGGGCCTCGCGCTGATCAACACGCTGCGCGGCAAGTCGGCAGCCTGATCGATCGGGACGCGCGGGTCGATGCCCGCGCGTCCTCCACATTCTTTAACGTGTTTCTGCCAACGTCAGCAGCGCGAGTGCTGCGGTATCGAGGTTGGTTTCCAGTGCGGCGTCCCGTACGCGTGCCATGTTGCGCGGTAGTCGTCTGAGCGTCTCGCCGACACCTGCCACGCCGCCTTCGCGTACGATGAAATAGTCGATCGTACCGCCCGCGCAGGTCGCCAAGGCATCGACGCTGTGCGCGATCACCTGTCCGCCTACGCCCGTCACCGGTAAGCCGTCGATCCGAGAGATCGAGAACAGCGGTTCGCACTTGCCATGCTCGCTGCGGGCCTGTTCCGCGTCGGCGGCGTCGCTGAACTTCGCGCGGCGCCCCAGCCAGCGCCAGATACCGAAGACGTCGACGACGCCGAGGAAGACGTTCGACCACAGCAATTGCGTTTGCCCGGTTTTCAGCCCGACGACGATCCAGGCGACCGCACCGATCGTGAAGACCACGAACCCCCAGCCGGTCACGCGCGCGCCCAGATTGGACGCGGTCATCAGCGCGGCGACGCAGGTGGCGGCGAGCGCGACCCATCCGGCGATATTTTCCATCAACCCCTCCTAACGTGCCAGCGGCGAGTGGCGGTGATCGGCGAGGATCGCGGCGACGTCGTCGTAGAGCGCGCAAGCACCCGCCCGCGCCAACGTGCCATCGGAAAACCCGCCCGATCGAACCGCGACGGTCGCGATGCCGCATTTCGCCGCCGCCGCGACGTCGTAGGGGGTATCGCCGACGACGCGGACCGCGGCGGGGGAAACGCCCAGCTTCGTGACCGCTGCCGCGAAGATGTCGGGGGCGGGCTTGGTCGTCTCCGCGTCGTCTTTGCTGGTTGCAGCAGTGAGGATATCGGCGACGCCGAGCAGATCGACGTAATGATCCAGCTCATCCTTGCTCGCCGACGAAGCGAGCGCGACCTTCTGTCCCTGCGCGGCGACGTGGCGCAGCAGGTCGGCGGCGCGTGGGAAGGGGCGGACGCGGTCGAGATAGCGGGTCTTGAAAATTTCCCCGTGTCGCGCCGACAGTCTGTCTCGCTCCGCATCGCCGACGTCGGGGATGAGTGCCGGGATCAGCAGGTCGCCGCCCTTGCCGATCTGATCGTGGATGCGCGCGGGCGCGATGTCATAGCCGCATTCGTGAAACGCATGCTGCCACGCCCAGACGTGATAGTCGTTGCTGTCGACCAACGTGCCGTCGATGTCGAACACGACCGCTTCGACCGCGTGCTGCCGTGCCGGTCGCCGCGATGCCCAGGCAAGCAGTCCCGCCCCCGCCAATAATGCCGCGCCGGGCAGCGCGCGTCCGTCGCGACGCAGCAGTGCGAGGCCGACGGTCGCGCCGATCGTCGGTAGAGCGCCGATTTTCCCGACGCCGGCGAAGCGCGTCGCGCGCGCGGCGATTTTTGCGGCGGCATCTCCGTTCAGACCGGCATGGGGCCGGGCCAGTCCAACATCCTGCGATGGCAATACGGTGTCGGTAACCGCTTCGTCGGCGACGTGATCGGCGACCCAGGCGCCGCGCTCACCCATCGGACGGGAGCCGCGCGTGGTGTCGTGCGCGGTCTGATGCTCCAGCTCCGAATTGAGCTCGGCGCCGAACAGCAGGATGTAGCTCGACAGATACAGCCAGGTCAGCAGCACGATGACCGTGCCAATCGAGCCATAGGTGGCGTCGTAATTACCGAAATTGGCGACGTAGATCCCGAACCCGATCGTCAACAGCAGCCACAGGAGCGCGGCGAGCAGCGAGCCGGGCGTCAACCACGTCCAGCGCGCGTGACGGCGCGACGGGCCGTAGCGATAGAGCGTCGCCGCCCCCGCCGATCCGGCCGCGGCGAGCAGCAGGTAGGTGACGATCTTGCCCAGCACCGCGACCGGTCCCGGCAGCGCCGGCAGCAACGTCTGCAGATAGCCGAGCACCGTCACCGAGATCATCGCAAGGATCGCGACGACGACGGCACAGGCGGTGATGCCAAGCGCCAGCAACGTCACGTGGACGAATCCACGCGTTTCCTCTTCTTCGTACGCGATGTTGAGCGCGGTGATGACCGCCCCCGCCGCGTTGCGCGCGCCGAACAGCGCGATGCCGAGCGCCACGAGCAGGCCGAACCCCTTCTTCCCGTCGGAGGTCTGTACGACGTTCAGCAACTGCTCGCCGATCAGGCGCGCTGCCTGTTCGGGCAGGACCGAGGTCAGCGACGCCATGTTCTGCGTCACGGTGTGCGAATCGGCGACGAGGCCGTAGGTGAGCACGATCGCACCGAGCAGCGGAACCAACGCCAGAAATCCGTAGAAAGCGACGCCGGCGGCAATCAACCCGACATTGTCGTTGCTCGTTTCGCGCCAGGTGCGCAGCGCGACTTGTTTCCATGCCGGCCACGGCATCTGCCACGGTGATTGCGCGTCCGTTCCATTCGCTTGCACGCCGGTATTGCCCCCTGACCGTCATTGCCGTCGCTCGGGAAAACCGCCGCTCCACCCGGTCGTTCCGGTATTGATACGGGTTAAGCCGTTCGTCTGCCTGCGGAACCTGCCGGTTCACCGGCGCGCTTGTCGGCAGGATGATCGAGAGGATTGACGGATGACCGAGGCGAGCTGGGGCGGTGGTGCGATCGAGTGGACGATGAGTGCGTCGCTGGAGGACGTGACCCGCGGCGGCGAGCAGGTGCCCGAAGTTACCAGTCTGGAACGCGCGGTGCGCGCGTGGCTCGATCTGCCCGCGGAGCGGCGTGGCGCCGCCGTGCTGACGGCAGAACGACCCGTGACGCTGCCAGGTGAATTGCCGGCGGATCGCTACGTCGGGGACGCGATCGGGCGGATCGCGGAGCATCTGTCCGGCGACGGCGGCGGGGACGAGAGTGGTGACGCCGCCTGAGTGGCGGAACACGCGCGCGCGACGAGGCTTGTAGCACCTGCTGAGCAGTTCAAGAGGTAGAAAATGGCAGCGAGCCAGTTGGAGATCGATCATTCCAGCATTCTCGACAACATCGACGGCGAACAGGTCGAGTTCACCGGCGAGGTCGACGCGGAAGAATATGAGTTCGCGGTGCAATATGACGTGCTGGAGGCGCTAAGTGGCGATCGTCCCGACGGCGATGCCGCCGACACATTCCAGCGCTTCATCGACCAGATCAGCGACGCGGCGCTGGCGGCGCTCGCGCGCAATTCGGATCAGGCGATCATCATCGTGAGCGAGAACGATCTGGAATAACCGTGCGTTCGGTTGAGGATTTATAGAAAGAGGAGAGACGGTGATGAGCGAGCAAGAGAAGCCTGCGGACGCCCTGGGCGATTACAAGGATGCGGCCAAGAAGAGCCAAGATGCGGGGATCGCGGACGAGAGCGCCGCTTATGACGAAGCGATGGTCCCGACCGAGGGCGGCAAGCCCGCGCAGGACAGCGAAGCGCACCCGAGCTGAAAACATGATGCGGTGGTCACACAGCCACCGCATCGGCCAATATCGAAGCTCAGACTATCGGCCGTTCGATTGTGCCGACATCTTTTCGCGCATGCCGCTCGCCAGATCGGCCTGATCGATCCGGCGCAAGAGATCACTGAACGTGTCGTCGCGCGGCACCGGGAAATGGCGCGTGAAACTGGTACCCAGCACGTCGAGGTCGCGCTGCGTCAGCAATCCAACCGAGACGATCTTGTCAGCCACCGCATATCTCCTGACGCAATGAACGGACTGCGGGGAATTTGGTGCCGTCAGGCCGACGAGTGGCGGCGAAAGTTGCAAGAAAACTACACTTTCTCTGAACCTTAACATACATCAGTGGCTGCACGGGTAACAAGGATGGGGATCGGTTTGTGCCCGGGCGCGGCGCGGGCTTTGATCAAAGCGGTGGCAGTGCGGGCAACGCGTCCGAGCGACGGTCGTAATCCTATGCCGGCGGGGGCAATCAACCTGCGAATCTTGTCGCCGACGTCATGCCGCCGCGACCGCGAAGGTCGGACCGAGGCTTTCCAAGCCGGGTCTTGCTTCGATAAGCGGGGCGGATGGATATCATCATCCGATTGCTGCGCGCGGGCTGGATCGCGGGGATGCTTGCCGCGGCACTGTTCGCATCGACGCCCGCGGCGGCGCAGGCGACCCCGATCGCGACGCTGACCGCGCAACTCGCGCAGGCCGAGCGCGACGTGGCGAGCGTCGACGCCGCGCTCGACCGCCGCGTCGACCCCGACGACCGGCTCGCGCTGCGCACCAAGGCGCTGGCGGCGAAGGATGCCGCGACCGATGCGGCCGGGCGGTTGCAGGATCAATTGTCGCTGGTCGATGCCAAGGTCGCGCAGCTTGGCGCCCCCGCAGCGGGTGTCAGCGAGGCGGCGGACATCCGTGCGCAGCGGGCCGACCTGGCGCGCCAACATGCCGCGCTCGATTCAGCGGTGAAGCGCGGGCGGTTGCTGGGCGTCACCGCGCAGCAATTGGTCGACGAAATCGCGCAGGGTCAGGCGGCGCAGTTCAGCGAGCGCCTGTCGGCGCACAGCCCGTCGCCGCTCAGCCCGGCGTTCTGGCGCGCGGTGCTGCTGTCGGCGCCGCGCGACCTGCGCCGCGTTTCCGCGTTCGTGACGAGCGGTACCACGCAGGTGCGCGCGCAATTGCGCAGCCGCGCGCGCGGGCAGCTGCCGTGGCAGGCGTTGCTGGGTGCGGTCATGTTCGTCGCGCTGCTGGGGCCGGGGCGGCTCGCGTTGCGGCGCGTCGGCAAGCGTTTCCTGATCGATGGTGCGCCGGGGCACCGCGTGCGGCGATCGGGCTTCGCGATCTGGCGGATTGCGGTCGGGACGCTCGCTCCGCTGCTCGCGAGTTTCATGCTGGTGCAGGGTTTGCGCTGGGCACGGCTGGAGCCGACGAGCTGGAGCCCGTTGCTCGACGGGTTGGTGGCCGCGATCACCTTTGCCGGACTGACCGCGTCGGTGACGGGCGCGCTGCTGATGCGGACGCAGCCGTCGTGGCGGGTCGCCGCGATCGGCGACGCTGCGGCGACGCGGCTGCGGCCGTTCTCGCTGCTGCTCGCCGGCCTGTCGTTCGTGACGATCATGGTCGAGGTGTTCAACCGCGCGGTGAACGCGAGCGGCGCGGCACGCGTCGCGTCGCAGGCGGCCGAGGCATCGCTCCACCTGCTGCTGCTCGCCGCGACGTTGCTGGCGCTGGGTCGGTTGCGCGCCGAACAGGCACGCGACGAACAGGGCGAGACGACGCGCGCGGGGCTGGCGGCGGTCACGCTGCTCGCCTGGGCGGTGGTGCTGGTCGCGGGCGGCGCGCTGTTGATCGGCTATATCGGGTTCAGCCTGTTCCTGGTGCAGTTGCTCGCCTGGGGCGTCGTGCTCGGGTCGGGCGCATACCTGCTGATGGCGGCGATCGACGACATCGCGACCAGCCTGTTCAAGCGCAGCAGCGCGACCGGACGGACGCTGGTGCGTGCGCTGGGACTGCGCGGCAGCAGCGTCGACCAGTTCGGCGTGCTGTTGTCGGGGTGCCTGCGCGTCGTGGTCGCGCTGACATCGATCGGGCTGCTGCTGTCGCCGTTCGGTGCGGGGAACGGCGTGTCGACGCTGTTCGGGCGCGTCGGCACGCTGGCGCAGGGGGTCGAGGTGGGCGGCGTCGCGATCTCGCCCGGTACGATCGTGCGCGGGCTTGTCGTGCTGTTCGTCGGCTTGGCGCTGGTGCGCGCGTTCATGGGGTGGCTGGAGGGGCGCTACCTGCCCGCGACCGACCTGGATGGGTCGGGGCGCAATTCGGTGAGCCTCGTCGCGCGCTACGTCGGGGTCGCGCTCGCGGTGATCTGGGCACTCGCCTCGCTCGGCATCGGGGTGGAGCGGATCGCGCTGCTGCTGTCTGCCTTGTCGGTCGGCATCGGGTTCGGTTTGCAGGCGATCACGTCCAATTTCGTGTCGGGGCTGATCCTGCTCGCCGAGCGGCCGATCAAGATCGGCGACCTGGTGCGCGTCGGCACCGACGAGGGCGACGTGAAGCGGATCAGCGTACGCTCGACCGAGATCGAGTTGGCCGACCATTCGACGCTGATCGTGCCCAATTCGGAGCTGATCACCAAATCGGTGCTCAACAAGACGCTGGCGAGCCCGCTCGGGCGGATCCAGATCCAGTTCTCGGTCCCGCTCGGCACCGATGCGGCGCGGGTGCGCGCGATCGTGCTGGCGATCTTCACCGCGGAAGCCGCGGTGCTCGACGATCCCGCGCCATCGGCGTTCGTCGATTCGATCGCGGACGGCCGCATCCTGTTCAACTGCTTCGCGCACGTCGAGACACCGCGGGCCGCCTATCCGACGCGGTCGAGCGTGTTCATGGCGCTGCTGGGGCGGTTCCACGACGAGGGGATCGACATCGGCACGGTGCCGCAGCGGCTGGAGATGGTCGCGGCAGCGCCACGCGACGGGGCACGCGGGCCGGAAAGGGGTGACGCGCGCGATTGATCGGGTAAACAGGCGGCAAAAGAGGGGATTGCTCGATGACCTACCGTGCCGCCACCGCCATCGCCTTGTGCCTGATGGCGGGCCAGCTCTCGGCGCAGATTGCGCCGGCCCAAAATCCGATCGAGCAGACGCAGGCGCCCGAGAACCAGATCACGCAGCCCAACCCCGAGGTCGTCACCGAACGCCCGCCGGTCGCGCCGCCCGCGACGCCGGCGCCGAACGCCAATGCACGCACGGTCGCGGCGACGACGCCGGCCAAGCCCGCGAAGTGGGATGTCAACGCCCCGCCGGGGATGCGGACGCGCGAGGTGGCGATCAACACCGATAATGGCAGCTGGATGAACGTCGACGTCTCGCCCGACGGCCGGTTGATCGCGTTCGACATGCTGGGCGACATCTATACGATGGGAATCGCCGGCGGCACGCCGACGCGGATCGCGCAAGGGTTGGCGTACGAGCATCAGCCGCGCTTCTCGCCCGACGGGCGGCGGATCGCGTTCACCTCCGATCGCGGCGGCGGCGACAACATCTGGGTGATGAACGTCGACGGCAGCGACAAGCGCCAGGTGACGAAGGAGGATTTCCGCCTGCTCAACCAGCCGTCGTGGAGCCCCGACGGACGTTTCATCGCGGCAAAGAAGCATTTCACGACCGGCCGCTCGCTCGGCACCGGCGAGGTGTGGCTGTACCATGTCTCCGGGGGCGGCGGCGTGCAGCTGGTCAAGCGCAAGAGCGAGCAGCTGCAAAAGGAACTGGGCGAGCCGATCTACGCGCCCGACGGCAAGAGCATCTTCTACACGCGCAACGTCACGCCGGGTCCGATCTTCGAATATGCGCAGAATTCGCGTACCGACCTATTTAACATCGAGCGTTACGACATCGACAGCGGTGAGGTGACCACCGCGGTGTCGGGGGTCGGCGGATCGGTGCGCCCGACGCCGTCGCGCGACGGCAAGCGGATCGCGTTCGTGCGGCGCGAGAACAACAAGACCAAGCTGTGGGTCAAGGACCTGTCCACCGGGGTCGAGCGCGTCGTCTACGGTGACCTCGACCGCGACGTGCAGGAAACCTGGGCGGTGACGGGCGTGTACCCCAACATGGCGTGGACGCCCGACAATGCCGCGATCCTGATCTGGGCGGACGGGCATATCCAGCGCGTCGCGGTCGATGGCTCCGGCGCGCGCGTGGTGCCGTTCCGGGTTAACGACACGCGCGTGGTGATCGACGCGACGCACCCGCAGGTCGAGGTCTCTCCCGATCGTATCAAGACGAAGATGCCGCGCTGGGCGAGCGTGTCGCCCGACGGGCGTCAGGTGGTGTTCGAGACGCTGGGCAAATTGTACGTCAAGCCGATGGCGGGCGGTGCGGCGCGGCGGCTGACGCGCGCGACCGACGAGCTGGAGCTCTGGCCGAGCTGGTCGCGGGACGGGCGGCAGATCGTGTTCGTCGGCTGGACCGATGCGGGGCTGGGGCAGATCAAGACGGTCGCGGCGGGGGGCGGCTCGGCCAAGGTCGTGACGAATGCGGCGGGGCTGTATCGCCGTCCGCATTTCTCGCCCGACGCCAAGGTGATCGTGTTCGAGCAGGGCGAGGGCGGCGGGCTGACCGCGTCGCGGGGGGCCGGCGGATCGGGCGCGTACCGCGTCGCGGCGACGGGCGGCGCGCCGGTCAGGATCGCGGAAGGCGCGGCCGAGCCGCAGTTCGGCGACCGGAACGACCGCGTGTTCCTGCTGACGAGCGAGAAGGACAAGCGCCAGCTCGTCAGCACCGACCTGAACGGCGAAGCCAAGCGAGTCCATGCGCAGGGCGAGCTGGTCAGCGATTATCAGGTGTCGCCGACGGGCGAGTTCGTCGCGTTCAAGCAGAATTACCAAGCGTTCGTGATGCCGCTGATGCCCGGCACGCAGGGGGTCGAAACCGACAAGAAGGCCGGGCCGCTGCCCGTCACGCAGGTGAGCGCGGACGGTGCCGACTTCATCAACTGGTCGAACGACGGGCAGGCGCTGCACTGGAGCACCGGGCCGACGCTCTACACCGCGCAGGTCAACGCGTTGTTCCAGCAGGCACCGGCGGGCGAGAACGCGCCGAAGTTCGCTACACCCCGCACCGGCGTGTCGCTGTCGATGGACGTGCCCGCGGCGAAGCCGACGGGGACGGTCGCGCTGACCGGCGCGAGCGTGGTGACGATGGCGCGCGCCGATGGCGGGATCATCGACGATGCGACGATCCTGATCCGCGGCGACCGCATCGTCGCGGTCGGCCCGCGTGCCTCGGTCACGATTCCCGCCGGCACCAAGACGATCGACGTCGCGGGCAAGACGATCATCCCCGGGCTGGTCGACGCGCACGCGCACGGCCCGCAGGGCGACGACGAGCTGGTGCCGCAGCAGAACTGGAACGCGATGGCGAACCTCGCGCTCGGCACCACGACGATCCACGATCCGTCGTCGCGTTCGGCCGAGATCTTCCCCGCGGCCGAGATGCAGCGTGCGGGGCTGATCCTGGCACCGCGCATCTTCTCCACCGGCGAGATCATTTACGGCGCGAAATCGCCCGACGTGTACGCGGAGATCAACAGCTACGATGACGCACTCGCCGACGTGCGGCGGTTGAAGGCGCAGGGCGCGCACAGCGTCAAGAACTACAACCAGCCACGGCGCGAGCAGCGCCAGATGGTCGTCGCCGCCGCGCAGACCGAGGGGATGGAGGTCGTGCCCGAGGGCGGGTCGCTGTTCACGCAGGACGTGACGCTGATCCAGGACGGCAATTCGACCGTCGAGCACAACATTCCGCTGGAGCATTTCTACGACGATCTGGTTCAGTTATGGACGCAGACCAAGACCAACTACACGCCGACGCTGGTCGTCACCTATGGCGGGCCGGCGGGCGATCCGTACTGGCGCGCGCATACCGACGTGTGGCGTCACCCGATCCTGTCGCGCCACGCACCGCAAGCGCTGCTCGCGGCGCAGAACGCGCGGCGCGAACTGGCGCCCGAAGAGGATTACGTCGACGGCGAGAGCGCGCGCGAGGCAAAGAAGCTCGCCGACAAGGGCGTGCAGGTGTCGATCGGCGCGCACGGGCAGCAGGCGGGGCTGGGCGCGCACTGGGAAATGTGGAGCTTTGCCAAGGGCGGCTGGTCGCCGATCGAGGCATTGCGCGCGGGCACGATCATGCCGGCGACGTCGCTCGGATATCAGAAGGACGTCGGCTCGCTCGAGCCGGGCAAGCTCGCCGATCTGGTGGTGCTCGACGCCGATCCAACGGTGAACATCCGCAACACCGACAAGGTGAACCGCGTGATGCTGGGCGGGCATCTGTACGACGCCGCGACGCTCAACGAGGTCGAGACGGGCAACCGCCAGCGGATGCCCTACTGGTTCGAGGGTGCGAATGGCGGCGGCGGTACTGGCACGCGGATGACCACCGGCCACGGTTACGGCGACGCGGATCAGGATTGATCTGACGCGCGGGCGACGGATCTGCTAGGGGCACGCGCGAGCCAGCGTGCCCCCAAGTGGATGAGAATGACCGAGACTTCGCCTCCGCCGCCGATCCTCGTCGCGGCGCTGTATCAATTTACGCACTTCGACGACGTGGCCGCGGTGAAAGCTGCGCTGCTGCCGGTGTGCGAGGAAGCGGGAGTGCAAGGCTCGCTGCTGCTGGCACACGAAGGCGTCAACGGAACGATCGCGGGCAACGACGACGGGATCGCGGCGGTGCTGGCGCACCTGCGCACGCTGCCGGGATGTGCGGCGCTGGAGGTCAAATATTCGCGCACCGACGCGATGCCGTTCGGGCGGATGAAGGTGCGGTTGAAGCGCGAGATCGTGACGATGGGGCAGCCCGACCTCGATCCGGTAGACGGCGTCGGTGCCTATGTCGCGCCGGAGGACTGGAACGCGCTGATCGACGATCCCGACACGATCCTGATCGATACGCGCAACGATTACGAGGTTGCGCTGGGCACCTTCGCGGGGGCGATCGATCCGGGCACGCGCAGCTTCCGCGACTTTCCGGCGTGGTTTCGCGAACGACGCGATGCGTTGCTGGAGGAGGGGCGCGCGCCCAAAATTGCGATGTTCTGCACCGGCGGCATCCGATGCGAGAAGGCGACCGCATTCGTGCGCGCCGAGGGGATCGAGGACGTATTTCACCTGAAGGGCGGCATCCTCAACTATCTGGAGCAGGTGCCCGAGGCCGAGACGCGCTGGCAGGGCGAGTGTTTCGTGTTCGACGAGCGGGTGAGCGTGACGCATGACCTGACGCCAACGCACCGCGCGATGTGCAAGCGGTGCCAGCGGCCGCTGAATGACGAGCGCGGGTGCGGGTGTGCGGTTGAAGCGAAGCGGGACGGGTGGGCCTGACGGCGTCATCCCGGCCTTGAGCCGCGATCTCGCTTCTTCGCCCGCTGACTGGAAGCTAGATTCCGGATCAAGTCCCGGGTGACGGGGAATAATTGGGCAGGCGAAGGGTGCCTTCCGCGCCCACCCACCCCCAATCCCTCCCTTACGGGGAGGGGAAAGGCTGGGGCTTGCGTTCGGCTATCTGGCACTACGAATCCCTTCCCTGACGAGGGAGCGGCTGGCGTAAGACGACGCGGTTCAGCGACAACCAACCCACTCCCTTCCAAGAGGACATAAGCTCAGACGCCCGCGCTGGCGGCCGGGCGCTCGCGCATTGCCTCGATCCAGCGCGTAAGGTGGATGTGTTCTGGCGCGGGGGCGAATTTCACCATGCGCGCGAAGTCGAGGCCGGTGTAGGCGACCACGTCGGCGATGGTGACGCGGTCGGCGGCGATGAAAGGGCTTTCGGCCAAACGCCGGTCGAACACCTTTAATGCGCGCGTCGCTGCGGCAGTGTTGGTGTCCGCAATCGCCGCCACCTGCGTCTCGATCGCGGCGAGCGCGGGGTGGCCGTGGCGGACCGACATCATCAGCGGCGTCGCGAGCAGCATCTCGGCGCGGCGCATCCACATCTCGATCACCGCGATCTCCAGCGGATCGCGGCCGAACAGATTGGGCTCGGGATAGACGCTCTCGAGGTAGCGGCAGATCGCGATCGATTCGGTGATCGTCGTGTCGGCGTCGATCTCGAGCGCGGGGACGTTGGCGAGGCCGGCGCGCGCGAGATAATCGGGGGTGCGGTGCTCGCCCTTGAAGATATCGGTTTGTACGATCTCGATATCCTCGATGCCCTTTTCCGCCATCACCCAGCGCACACGGCGCGGATTGGGCGCGCGGCGGCTGTCGTAGAGGCGCATCATGCCTGCGCGTCCTTGTTTTCGGGCGCGATCTTGTCCTGCGTCTTGGTGTCGAAATCGCTCGCGTCGTGGCGTTCGTAAAGCTGGCTGGCGGGGTCGCCCATCACGCGGTTGACCATGCGGCCGCGTTTGACCGCGGGACGCTCCGCAATCTGGTCAGTCCAGCGCAGCACGTTCTTGTATTCGTGCACCTGGAGGAAGGTGCCGGCCTCGTAGACGAGCCCCTTCACCAGCGCACCGTACCATGGCCAGATCGCCATGTCGGCGATCGTGTAATCGGCACCGGCGATATATTCGCTCTCGCCCAGACGGCGATCGAGCACGTCGAGCTGGCGCTTCACCTCCATCGCGTAGCGGTCGATCGCGTACTCAATCTTGGTCGGGGCGTAGGCGTAGAAGTGGCCGAAGCCGCCACCCAGCAGCGGGCCTGCGCCCATCTGCCAGAACAGCCACGACAGGCATTCCGCGCGCGCGGCGGGTTCGCTGGGGAGAAAGGCACCGAACTTCTCGGCGAGGTACACGAGGATCGAGCCCGATTCGAACACGCGAACGGGCGTATCGCCGCTGTGGTCGACCAGAGCGGGGATCTTGGAATTGGGGTTGGCGGCGACGAATCCGCTGGAGAATTGGTCGCCCTCGTTGATGCGGATCAGCCAGGCGTCATATTCCGCACCGCTGTGCCCGGCGGCGAGCAATTCCTCGAGCATCACCGTCACCTTCACCCCGTTGGGCGTGGCGAGCGAGTAGAGTTGCAGCGGGTGACGCCCGACCGGCAGCTCCTTGTCGTGCGTCGCGCCCGCGGTCGGGCGGTTGATGTTGGCGAAGCGCCCGCCGTTGTCCTTGTTCCAGATCCAGATCTCGGGCGGGGTGTAGGTGTCGGTCACGGCTGCATCCTCTCAGACGACGATCGCCCGAGACTAGCGCCGCGTGCGACGCGGGTCCAATCGCCCCGCGTCGAACCGATCTCGCCGCACGCGGTCGCGCGTCAGGCGGCGATGGCCTCGAGTTGCTCGTTCAGTTCGAGCCAGCTCTGCTCCGACGCGTCGATCTGTTCCTGCACGCTCGCGCGGCGTTTCATCAGTTCGGTCATGCTGAGCTTGGCGAGCGGGCCTTGCGCGGTCGAGGGATCGAACATCGCGCGGTCGAGCGCGCTCCGCTGCTCGGTCAGTTTCGCGAGCGCGGCCTCGGCATCGCGGGCCTGCTTACGCAAAGCCTTGTCCTGTTCGCGCTGTTCGGCCTGCTTGCGCGCGTCGGCCTTCGCCTTGGCCTTCGATTGCTTGCCCGAGCCGTCGCCCGAGAGGATCAGCTTGATGTAATCCTCGATCGCGCCGTCGAAGTCGCGCGCGGTGCCCCCATCGACCAGCACGAGCCGGTCGGCGGTCATCTCGAGCATGTGGCGGTCGTGGCTGACGATGACGACCGCGCCGGTGTAGCCGTTCAGCGCCTGGATCAGCGCCTCGCGCGCGTCGACGTCGAGGTGGTTGGTCGGCTCGTCGAGGATCAGGAGGTGCGGCGCGTCGCGGGTGATGAGCGCGAGCGCGAGCCGCGCGCGCTCGCCGCCCGACAATTTGCCGACCTTGGTGATCGCCTTGTCGCCCTGGAACCCGAAGCGGCCGAGCTGCGCGCGCACCGCCGACGGCGACGAGCCCTCCATCAGCGATGACATGTGCTGGAGCGGGGTTTCGTCGCGGTCGAGTTCCTCGACCTGATACTGGGTGAAATAGCCGACGCGCATCTTGCCGCTCGCCTGCATCGCCCCCTCCATCGGGGTGAGTTGCGCGGCGAGCAGTCGGGCGAGCGTCGTCTTGCCGTTGCCGTTGCGTCCGAGCAGCGCGACGCGCTCGTCGGGGTCGATGCGCAGGTTCAACCGCTTGAGGATCGGCGTCTCGCCATAGCCGACGGTGGCGAGGTCGAGCGTGATGAGCGGCGGGCGCAGCGCGGTCGGATCCGGGAAGTCGAACGACAAGGACGGATCGTCCATCACCTCGGCGATCGGTTGCATCCGCGCCAGCGCCTTGACGCGCGACTGCGCCTGTTTCGCGGTCGAGGCACGCGCGGAGTTGCGCGCGACGAACTCCTTCAGCTTCTCTCGCTCGGCCATCTGCTTCTCGCGCGCGGCGGCTTGCTGTGCCTGCCGCTCGGCACGCTGGCGCTCGAACGCGTCATAGCCGCCGGGGTAGAGCGTCAGCTTGCCGCGGTCGAGGTGGAGGATGTGGTCGACGACGTTGTTGAGGAAATCGCGCTCGTGGCTGACGACGACGATCGTCGCCTGATAGGATTTGAGGAAATCCTCCAGCCACAACACCGCTTCGAGATCGAGGTGGTTCGACGGCTCGTCGAGCAGCAGCAGGTCGGGGGCGGAGAACAGCAAGGAGGCGAGCGCGACGCGCATCCGCCAGCCGCCCGAGAAGCTTTCGAGCGGGCGGTTCTGCATCTCCTCGTCGAAGCCGAGGCCGACGAGGATGCGCGAGGCGCGCGACGGCGCGGACCAGGCGTCGATCGCCATCAACCGCTCGTGGATGTCGCCGAGCCGGTCCATGTCCTCCATGTTCTCGCTCTCGGCGAGCAGCGCGGTACGCTCGACATCGGCGGCGAGCACCGTCTCGATCGGGGTGGAGTCGCCGCCGGGGGCCTCCTGTGCGATGTAGCCCAGGCGCGCGCCGCGCGGCATGTCGGCGCTGCCGGTGTCGGGCTCCAGCATCCCCGCGATCACGCGCACCAGCGTCGACTTGCCAGCACCATTGCGGCCGATCAGCCCGATACGCCCGCGCGGCGGCAGCGCGGCGGTGGCGCGATCAAGGATCGTCCGCCCGCCGAGGCGAACGGTGATGTCGGAAAGATTGAGCATGCGCGCGCGCTTAGCAGATGCAGCACGGGATTTCGAGCGCTTGCCGCCGGGTAGCCGACCGGTTGCCGGAGAGTCCGCGTTTACCTAGATGGGCTGGCATGTCAGGCTACGGCCCCCCCGAACGATTCAACGAAGAAGCCGCCACCTTCACGATCCGCGGCAGCGACGCGCCCGATCTGCAGGCGGGCGTGGCGGCAATCCGCAACGTGCTGAAAACGCTGCCGCTCAAGCC
Organism: Sphingomonas citricola; assembly: GCF_019429535.1. Taxonomy (GTDB): domain Bacteria; phylum Pseudomonadota; class Alphaproteobacteria; order Sphingomonadales; family Sphingomonadaceae; genus Sphingomonas; species Sphingomonas citricola. The sequence goes on from NZ_JAHXZM010000002.1 coordinate 512,500, forward strand.
CGGCGTGTACCGGATGCAGGATGCCAAGGGCGAGGTGCTGTACGTCGGCAAGGCGCGCGCGCTGAAGAACCGCGTCGGCAATTACGTCCAGATCGAGCGGCTGTCGAAGCGCATCCAGCGGATGGTGTCGCAGACGCGGTCGATGACGATCGTCACGACCAACAACGAGGCCGAGGCGCTGCTGCTCGAGGCGCAACTGATCAAGCGCTATCGCCCGCCGTACAACGTGCTGCTGCGCGACGATAAGAGCTTCCCGTTCATCCTGCTGCGCGCCGACCACGATTTTCCGCGAGTGCAGAAGCATCGCGGGGCGCGGAAGGCGAAGGGCAATTACTACGGCCCGTTCGCGAGCGCGGGCAGCGTCAACAATACGCTCAACGCGTTGCAGAAGCTGTTCCTGCTGCGAAGCTGCACCGACGTCTTCTTCAAGACGCGCGACCGGCCGTGTCTGCTGTACCAGATCAAGCGCTGCTCGGCGCCGTGCGTCGGCCGCATCTCGCAACCCGACTACGACGAGCTGGTCGGCGACGCGAAGAAGTTCCTCGCCGGGAAAACCACCGACGTGCAGGCGAAGCTCGGCGCGCAGATGCAGGCCGCGGCGGAGAACATGGACTTCGAGCTCGCCGCGGTGCTGCGCGACCGGTTGAAGGCGCTGACCTTCATCCAGGGGACGCAGTTCATCAACGCCGAAGGCGTGGGGGACGCGGACATCTTCGCGCTGGCGTGCCTGGAGGGGGTGATCGGCATCCAGGCGTTCTTTATCCGCGGCGGGCAGAATTGGGGGCACCGCAGCTTTTTCCCGTCGCACACCGCCGAGGTGAGCGAGGAAGAGGTGCTGCAATTGTTCCTGATGCAATTCTACGAGGAGGTGCCGCCGGCGCGGACGATCTTCGTCGATCGCGAGTTGCCCGAGGCGCCGCTGCTGATGGAGGCCTTGACCGAGCAGGCGAAGCGCAAGGTTGAGATCACGGTGCCGCAGCGCGGCACGCGGCGGCGGTTGCTCGATCAGGCGACGCGCAACGCGAAGGAAGCACTGGAGCGGCGGCTGGCGGAGAGCACGACGCAGACGCGGCTCAACCGCGAAGTCGCCGACCTGTTCGAGCTCGCCGAGCCGCCCGAGCGGATCGAGGTGTACGACAACAGCCACATCCAGGGCACGAACGCGGTCGGCGCGATGGTGGTCGCGGGGCCGGAGGGGTTCCGCAAGGGCCAGTATCGCAAGTTCAACATCAAGCAGGCCGCGACCGACGACGATTTCGCGATGATGCGCGAGGTGCTGACCCGCCGCTTCTCGCGCGCGCTGGAGGAGGACCCGGATCGCGACTCCGGCGAATGGCCCGATCTGGTGCTGCTCGACGGCGGGCGCGGGCAGTTGAACGCGGCCAAGGCGGTGCTGGAGGATCTGGGCATCGAGGACGTGTGCCTGGTGGGTGTCGCCAAGGGGCCGCACCACGGGCGCGAGGGGCGCGAGGTGTTCCACCTGATGGACGGGCGCGAACTGACGCTGCCGGTGAACGCGCCGGTGCTGTTCTACCTGCAACGGTTGCGCGACGAGGTGCACCGCTACGTCATCGGCGCGCACCGCGCGAAGCGCGCGAAGGCGATCGGCGCCAGCCCGCTCGACGAGGTGCCGGGCATCGGGCCGGCGCGCAAAAAGGCGCTGTTAATGCATTTCGGCACCGGGCGCGCGGTCAGGAACGCGAGCCTCGAGGATCTGCAAAAAGCGCCGGGCGTATCGGCGAGCGTCGCGCAGACGGTGTACGACTTCTATCACGCGCATTGAGCGCGGAAACTGTAAATTCCGGTCGCTTGTCGGCGATCGCGCGTCCGCTAAGCTGAACCCGGGGATCATCGGGGGATCAGGGATGCGGCGCTCGCCGTTGTTGTTCGCGTTGTTGGGGTCGTGCGGGTTGTGCGTGGCGGGTGCCGCGCAGGCGGGCGACAAGCCGTTGTACCAACCTGCGCCGACGTGGATCGCGCCCGCGCCGTCGATCGACGCGACCAAACTGACCGATGCGTCGCCCGCGCTCGTCCTGCTCGACAGCCAGCAGCGCGTCGAGAACGGACAGGTGTGGTCGTATTTCGACACCGCGACGCGCGCCTCCTCGGCGCAGGCGCTGAGCGAGATCGGCGACGTGAAGCTGCAATGGCAGCCCGCGCAGGGTGACCTGGTCATCCACCGGGCCGAGATCATTCGCGGCGCGCAGCATATCGACCTGCTGGCCAACAAGCCGCCGTTCACCGTGCTGCGTCGCGAGGAGCAGCTCGATCAGCGTCAGCTCGACGGCGCATTGACCGCGATGATGAACGCCGAGGGGTTGAGCGTCGGCGACGTGCTGCACGTGTCCTTCTCGATGACGCGACGCGACCCGACGCTGAAGGGCGACGCGCAGTTGTTCGCCGGACTGCCGACCGCGCCGGCGCAGATCGGTTTCGGGCGCGTTCGGGTGGTGTGGCCGGAGACGACCGACCTCAAATGGCGCAGCTACGCCGATGGCGTGACCGCCAAACCGGTGACGAAGAATGGCTGGCGCGAGCTGACCGTGCCGTTACCGCTCGTTAAACAGCCCGAGGTGCCCGACGACGCGCCGGCGCGGTTTCGGAAGCTTCCGATGCTGGAGGCGACGACCTTCGCCGACTGGGCCGCGGTATCGAAGGTGATGGCGCCGCTGTACACGACCGATGGCGCGATCGCGCCGGGCAGTCCGCTCGCCGCCGAAGTGGCGCGGATCAAGGCGGCGCAGGCGCAACCGCTCGCGCGCGCGGCGCTCGCGCTGCAATCGGTGCAGGACAACATCCGCTACCTCGTGCTCGGGATGGACACGGGCAATTACGTGCCGCAGCCCGCGGCGCAGACGTGGGAGAAGCGATTCGGCGATTGCAAGGCGAAGACGCTGCTGCTGCTCGCGATGCTGCACGCGATGGATATCGAGGCCGAGCCGGTGCTGGCGAGCGCGCGGATGCCGGGTCTGGTCGCCGACCGGCTGGCAAGCGCGGGCGCGTTCGATCACGTGCTGGTTCGCGCGACCATCGACGGCGAGAGCCTATGGCTCGACGGTACCGCATCGGGCGCGCGTCTGGCCGACATTCGCGACACGCCCGCGCTCGGCACCGTGCTGCCGGTGCGTGCGAACGGCGCCACGTTGATGCCGATCGCGCTGCGCCCCGACGCGCGTCCGACGGTGACCGTGTCGGTCGATCTCGACGATCGCGGTGGTGTCGACACGCCGTCGATCGTCAAGGCCGAGGTGCAGCTGCGCAGCCACGGTGCCGACGCGATCGGTGCAGCGGCGGCGCAGGCGACCCCCGACCAGCGCCGCGAGATCGCGCAGCGCATCCTTTCGAGCCAGGCGGGGTCGGGCAGCTACGTCGACCCGAAGATCGTTTACGATCCCGCTGCGGGCATCGCGACGATCAGCGCCACGGGCATCGCGAGCACGCATTGGTCGCAGACGGAGCGGCGTTATCGCCTGCCGCTCGATACCGCGGTGGGCAAGCTGGATTTCACGCCCGATCGCGCGCGCACTGCCTGGTCGGCGGTTCCGGTGCAGCTGCCGGGGCCTGCCGCGATCGTGTATCGCACGACCTTCCACCTGCCCGATGGCGGGCGCGGCTATACGCTGGAAGGCGATCGCACGTTGCCCGCGACCCTGGCGGGCAAGCGTATGGCGCGCCGTGTCTCGATGAACGGCGATACGGTGGTGATCGAGGACCGCGTCGATGAACTGGGGGGCGAGATGGCAGCGGCGGACCTCCCCGCGATGCGCGCGGCACTGGCGCAGGCGCGCAGCCGTTCGCCGGTCGTGATCGCGCCGGCGGGCGTCGGCGGCCGCGCCTATTGGCAGGCCGCGCGTCTGGCAGGACTACACAAGCCCATCGACGCGATGTTCGCGCGCGTGATCGCGGCCGATCCCAAATCGACCGGCAATTACGCGTGGCGCGCGCGCTTTCACAATGGATCGGCCGACCGCGCAGCCGCGGCGGTGGATTATTCGGGCGCGATCGCGATCGAACCGAGCGTGGACCTCTATCTCGCCCGCGCCAACATGTATGAGGAGCTCGGGCAGGGCGCGAAGCAGCTTGCCGACATCGAGGCGGCGCGAAAGCTCGATCCCGAAAACGACGAGGCGCTGGGCGCGCTCGCCATCTATCAGGCGAAACACGGCCAGGGCAGCGCCGCGCTCGCGCTGATCGACGCGCGGCTCGACCGCGCGGGCAGCAAGGAGCGGCCCGACTGGCTGGTCGCCAAGGCCAACGCACAGTCGGATGCGGGGCAGAAGGAGGCGGCGCTCGCCACGCTCGACGGCGCGATCGGCGAGAAGCCCGGCAACCCGACGCTGCTCAACGCGCGCTGCTGGCAACGCGGTGTCGGCAATGTCGCGCTCGAGGCTGCGTTGAAGGATTGCACCCGGTCGATCGAACTGAGCGATTCGACCTACATGGCGCTCGATAGCCGCGCGCTGATCTATTACCGCATGGGCCGGTTCGACGACGCGCTCGCCGATCTGACCGCCGCGCTGGAGGCGGATCCCGACCTGTCGGCGAGCCGCTTCATGCGCGGGGTGGTGCTACACCGCACCGGCAAAATCGCGGAGGGCGACAAGGAACTGGCGCTCGCCCGGTTGATCGACCCGCAGGTTGATGCCGATTACGCACGCTGGGGGATCAAACCGTGACGGCAACGCCGCGGTAAGCCTTGCACGCTAGGAAGGCGGTCATGCCGGCCGTCTTCCTGACCATCGATACCGAATTCGCGTGGCGGCACCATGCCGCCGGGCTCGACGCGGCGACGATCCACGCACGATCGGTCGAGCCCGCGGGCGTGGGGCTGACGTGGCAGCTCGCGGTGCTGGCGCGGGCGGGCTTGAAGGCGACGTTCTTCGTCGATCCGCTGCCCGCGCTGATCTACGGCGAGGAATGGGCGCGGCGGATGGTCGAGCCAGTGCTGGCGGCCGGCCAGGAGGTGCAGCTCCACTGCCACCCGAACTGGATCGGCGCGGTGGCGGGCGACCGGGGCCTGGCGCATGGCGCGTTCGAGTTGATCGACCTGCCCGCCGACCGACAGCGCGCGGTGCTGTCCCGCGCGATCGACCTGCTGGTGGCGGCGGGCGCGCCGCGGCCGGTGGCGTTTCGCGCCGGCAGCTACTCGGCGAACGACGAAACCTTGTGTGCGCTCGCCGCGCTGGGGCTGGCGTATGACAGCAGCCACAACGGCGCGCACCATCCGTGGCCGAGCGCGATTCCGCTCGATCCGGCGCAGATCGCGCCCGTCGTGCGGCGCGGCGTAACCGAGGTGCCGGTGACGGTGATCGAGGACAAGCCCGGTTGCTGGCGAAACTTCCAGATCTGCGCGCTGTCGACGCGCGAAATGCGTGCGGCGATCGACCATGCGGTGGCGCAGGATCACGCCGCGGTGACGATCGTCGGGCACAGTTTCGAGCTCGCCAACCGCGCGGGCACTGCACCCAATCGCGTCCACGTCCACCGGTTCGAGGCACTCTGCGCGATGCTGGCCGAGCGGCGCGACGTGGCGCCGACGTGCCATTTCGCCGACCGCCCCGCGCTGCCGCTGGGGCAGCGCGACCGCCCGCTGGCGCCCGACGCGCTGCGGCTGCGCTGGCGACAGGCGGAGCAATTGTGGTCGACGCTGGTGGCGGAGCGCGCGGCGTGAGTTCGAGCGCGCTGAAGCTGCAGGTCGGCGCACGCACGCTGGTCAGTTTCCCGCGCCGGCTGGTGCGCGTGGCGTGGTCGCTGGAACAGGTGCTGGCGGTGCACGCGCCGGCGTTGCCCGCGTTGACGGAGGCGGATGACGGTTACCTCGTCACCTCGTTGCCCGAGGGGATCGCGCTCGACGCGGGCGGCCTGCGCTTCGTGCGGCAGCGTTACGTGCGCTATTACGTCGATCTCGCGGGCGGGCGGGAGGCTTGGGCGGCGGGGCTATCGGGGCAGGCGCGGTCGGGGTTGAAGCGCAAGGCGAAGAAGCTGGCGGCGGCGAACGGCGGCGTGCTCGACGTGCGGCGCTATCGCAGCGGGGTCGAGATGGCGGCGTTCCACCCGCTGGCGCGGCGCGTGTCGGCGACGACCTATCAGGAGCGGTTGCTGGGCGCCGGTCTGCCGGAGGATGCGGCGGGGCTGGTCGCGGCGGCGGCGGCGGACCGGGCGCGCGCGTGGCTGCTGTTCCTGGGCGACGCACCGATCGCCTATCTGTGGTGCGGCGCTGACGGCGACACGCTGCGTTACGATTACGTCGGGCACGATCCGGCCTATCAGGCGCTGTCACCGGGCAGTGTGTTGATGGGGGAGGCGCTGGGCGACCTGTTCGCCGATCGCTTCCGGTGGTTCGACTTCACCGAAGGCGAGGGACAGCACAAGCGAGGGCTGGCGAGCGGCGGCGTGGCGTGCCACGACGTGCTGCTGCTGCGCCCGACGATCGCCAATCGCGCGGCGGTGGCCGCGGTCGGCGGGTTCGATGCGGCGATGGTGATCGCGAAGAGGTGGAGCGAGACGCCGGCGTTGCGGGGGGTCGCGCAGCGGGTGCGGCGGGCGTGAGCGGCGGGGTACGGCGCTTGCGTCAACGACCGAGCAGGTGACCCGCGGGGCCTGCGACCCTATCTCTCGACCATGCACCTCGTCGCCGATGCCATTGTCCTGTCCGTGCGCGCGCACGGTGAGCATGGCGCGGTGGTGCGTGGCTTCACGCGGCAGGCGGGGGTGTGGCCGGGATACGTACGCGGCGGGCATTCGCGGCGGCTGCGCCCGATCCTGCAACCCGCCAATCTGGTGCGGGCCGAGTGGCGCGCGCGGACCGACGAGCAATTGCCTGCGCTGACCGTCGAGCTGATCCACAGCCGCGCGCCGCTCTACGCCGAGGCGCTGGCGGCGGCGGCGCTCGAATGGCTCGCCGCGCTGACCGCGGCGGCCCTGCCCGAAGCGCAGCCGTATCCGCGCGTGCACGATGCGCTGGCGGGCGCGCTCGACGCGGTCGAGGCAGCGCCGAGTGCCAAGGGCTGGGCGGGGGCGCTGGCGCGCTACGAGCTGCTGCTGCTCGCCGAATTGGGCTTCGGGCTCGATTTGTCGGCGTGCGTCGCGACCGGTCGGGTCGACGATCTCGCCTTCGTCAGCCCCAGGAGCGGCGCGGCGGTGAGCCGGGTGGCGGCGGAGGGGTATGAGGCCAGGCTGCTGCGGCTGCCCACGTTCCTGATCACCGGCGGCGCGGCGACGTGGGACGAGGTGACCGACGCGCTGGCGATCACCGGGCATTTCCTCGAACGCGACGTGCTGGTCGATCGGCGGCGCGAGACGCTGGCGGCGCGCGACCGGCTGGTCGACCGGCTGAAAAGGGCGGTTGCCTGAGCGGGGCGGACGCGCCATTCCGACGGGCATGAGCACGCCCCTGATCGCGATCCTGGCCGGCGACGGCATCGGCCCCGAAGTCACCGCCGAGGCGCGGCGCGTGCTGGAAGCGCTGGGGCTCGATCTCGCGTTCGAGGAAGCAGCGGTCGGCGGCGCGGCGTACCGCGCGAGCGGGCATCCGCTGCCGCCCGAGACGCTCGAGCTGGCCAAGCGCGCCGACGCGATCCTGTTCGGTGCGGTGGGCGATCCGGCGTTCGACGCGCTGGAGCGTGCGTTCCGGCCCGAGCAGGCGATCCTGGGTCTGCGCAAGGCGCTGGAGACGTTCGCCAACCTGCGGCCGGCGAAGATCTTTGCCGGGCTGGAGGATGCCTCGACGCTCAAGCCCGAGGTGGCGTGCGCGATCGACCTCGTCATCGTGCGCGAGCTGAACGGTGACGTCTATTTCGGCGACAAGGGCCGGCGGACGAATGCGGCGGGCCTGCGCGAGGGGCACGACCTGATGCGCTACGACGAGGACGAGGTGCGGCGGATCGCGCGCGTCGGATTCGAGACCGCGGCCAAGCGGCGCGGCAGGCTCTGCTCGGTCGACAAGGCCAACGTGCTCGAAACCTCGCAATTGTGGCGCGACGTGGTGGTGGAGGTTTCGGCGGACTACCCCCAGGTCGAACTCAGCCATATGTACGTCGACAATGCCGCGATGCAGCTGGTGCGTAATCCCGGCGCGTTTGACACGATCGTGACGGGAAATCTGTTCGGTGACATCCTGTCGGATCAGGCGAGCATGTGCGTCGGCTCGATCGGGATGCTGCCGTCCGCCTCGCTCGATGCGAGCGGCAAAGGATTGTACGAACCGATCCACGGTTCCGCGCCCGATATCGCGGGGCAGGGGAAGGCCAATCCGTGCGCGGCGATCCTGTCGGCGGCGATGATGCTGCGCCACTCGCTCGGCGAGCCAGCCGCCGCCGACCGGGTCGAGGCGGCGGTGGCGGCGGCGCTTCGGACCGGGGTGCGCACCCCCGACCTGGGCGGCGACGCGTCGACCGACGCGATGGGCGACGCGGTGGTGGCGGCGCTCTAGACCCAGCGCGCGAACCACGTCCACCGGCGGAAGGCGCCGGCGTCGGTCAACGGCTCGGCGCAGAGCACCGGCAGGAAGTACAGGAACAGCGCGAAACAGGCGAGCAGGTAGAGCTCGTCCCAGCCGCGCAAGGCGGCGCGCTCATGATCGAGCGCGACCGCGACCGCGACGACCAGGAAGATGCCGCTGGGATAATAATAATAATAGAAGCCGAGCGATTTCGGGATCAGCGCCCAGATCAAGAGGCTCGCGACCCACAGCATCGCGGGCGCGAGCAGGCGGGCGGAGCCGGTCTTGACCCACGCCCGGAATAGCACCGCGACCGCGACCAGCCCGCCCCACATGATCGCGGGGTTGCCGATCATCCAGATGCCGCGCTGGATGCCCGCGACGGGTTCGTAGAGGTACCAAATCGGGCGCTGCATCAGCGGCCAGGTCCACCAGTTCGACTGATAGGTGTGCGGCGGCAGGATCTGCGTCTGCCGCGCGTACATCTCGAGCTGGAACGGGAGCAACCGCGCGAGCGTGAGCGGGTCGCTCGCGTAGAAGAACGCCGGCGCGAAGGTGAGGAAATAGGTTCCGACCGAGACGAGGCCGAGCAGCGCGATCGCGACCGCGGGGTTCATGTCCGGCCAGCGATCCGGCCGGCGATGGCGCAGGCGGAGATAGGTCAGCGCGGCGAAGGCGACGTACGGCCCGGCAGTCCATTTGCACGCGGTGGCGAGCCCCAGCAGCGCGGCGCCCGCGCACCAGCGCACATAGCCCGGATGCCGCATCGACCAGGTCAGCACGACGATGCCCCACAGCAGAAACGCGGCGAGGAAGGTATCGAGCATCGCGATCCGCGCCTGCACCAGGATCGTAAACGACATCAGCGCGAGCGCACTGCCGATCAAGCTGGCGCGCAGGCGGCCGGTGAGGAGGTGGACGAGCGCGAACACGCCCGCGACCGTCGCTGAACCCGCGATCGTCGAGGCGAAGCGCCAGCCGAACGGTTCGTCGCCGAACCAGCGAAGCGACAGCGCGATCAATTCCTTGGCGAGCAACGGATGCTCGATGTTGGTCGGCCCCGACAGGTCGCGGATGGCGCGCGCGGCGGGGACGTAATGAACCTCGTCGAACACGAGCTTGTCCGGCACGCCCAGCCGGATCAGGAAGATCAGCTCGCTCAGCAGCGCGACGAGCGTGCCGACGATGAACGGGCGGGCGAACGGTCGCATGGTGTGGGGAGAGGCGGCCACACGGGCTCTCTCACCCGCCGCGCCGCCGGGGGCAAGCGGAAGCTTGGCGGGCCTGCACGAGCCGGGGGTTGAGAATGCCGCCTCGCACGGGCAAAGCATCGGCCATGAAGCGTCGCACCGGCCAGGACCGTTCGATCACCCAGAATTGGCGCCCCGCCACCCAGGCGATCCGCGGCGGCACCGCGCGGTCGGAATGGGGCGAGACGAGCGAGGCGTTGTTTCTCACCTCGGGCTATAGCTACGACCGGGCGGAGGACGCCGCGGCACGTTTCGCGGGCGAGCAGGCCGGCATGACCTATTCGCGGTTGCAGAACCCGACGGTCGAGATGCTGGAAGAACGCATCGCGCTGCTGGAGGGGGCGGAAGCGTGCCGGACGATGGCGACCGGCATGGCGGCGATGACCGCGGTGCTGCTGTGCCAGCTCGAACAGGGCGATCACGTGGTGGCGGGGCGCGCTGCGTTCGGGTCGTGCCGCTGGCTGACCGACACGCTGCTGCCGAAATTCGGCATTCAGACCACGATCGTCGACGCGCGCGACCCGCAGCAATTCGTCGACGCGGTGCGCCCCGAGACCAAGCTGTTCTTCTTCGAGACGCCCGCCAATCCGACGATGGACGTGGTCGACCTGCGCGCAGTTTGCGCGATCGCGCGCGAGCGCGGCATCCGCACCGTGGTCGACAATGCGTTCGCAACGCCCGCGCTGCAGCGCCCGATGGAGCTGGGGGCGGACATCACTGCCTACTCCGCGACCAAGATGATGGACGGGCAGGGTCGCGTGCTGGCGGGCGCGGTGTGCGGGACCGCCGATTTCATCAATAACACGCTGCTGCCGTTCACGCGCAACACCGGCCCGACGCTGTCGGCGTTCAACGCCTGGGTGGTGTTGAAGGGGCTGGAAACGCTCGACCTGCGGATCAGGCGGCAGTCGGCATCGTCGGTTGAGGTCGGTCGCTTCATGGAAAGCCGCGTGCCGCGCATCCTCCATCCAGGTCTCGCCAGCCACCCGCAGCACGAACTGGCGATGAGCCAGATGGAGGCGGCGGGGCCGATCTTCGCGTTCGAGGTCGAGGATCGCGCGCAGGCGCACGCGCTGCTCAATGCGCTGACGCTGATCGACATTTCAAACAACATCGGGGATTCGCGCTCGCTGATGACGCATCCGGCCTCCACCACGCATTACGGCGTCGCAGAGGACAAGCGGCTCGAGATGGGGGTGACCGAGGGTCTGATCCGGTTGAACGTCGGACTGGAAGACCCGCTCGACCTGATCGACGATCTCGACAAGGCGCTCGGCCAGGTCGGCCTGTGAAGTCGCTGTTCGACGTCGCCGAGACGACGCGCGGGGTGACGGTGCGCGTGTCGGTCAGCTACCTTGCCGAACAGTCGGAGCCGGCGCGCGGGCGGTGGTTCTGGGCCTATCACATCCGGATCGAGAACGAATTCCCGGGTTCGGTGCAGCTCCTCACGCGGCACTGGGTCATCACCGACGGCCGTGGGGCTCGCCACAGCGTCGAGGGCGAGGGCGTCGTCGGCGAGCAGCCGGTGATCGCGACCGGCGGCAGCTACGATTACGTGTCGGGCTGTCCGCTCTCCACCCCGACGGGGGCGATGCAGGGCAGCTACCGCATGGTCGACGAGGCGGGGGCGGTGTTCGACGTCGCGATCCCGAAGTTCGCGCTGCACGCGCCCAAGGTGGCGGGATGAAGCGGACGCACCTGCCGCTGAACGGTTTGCGCGTGCTCGACGCGGCGGCGCGGCACCTGTCGTTCACGCGCGCGGCGGACGAGCTCGCGGTGACCCCCGCCGCGGTCGGGCAGCAGGTCCGCGCGCTCGAGGATACGCTGGGCGTCGTCCTGTTCCGCCGCACGACCAAGGGGCTGGAGTTGACCGACGAGGGGGCGGCGGGGCTCGGCCCCTTGCGTGACGGTTTCCTCCACTTTGAGGAAGCGGTGCGCGCGATGCAGGCGGGGCAGTCGTCCAAGTCGTTGACGATCGCGGCGCCGCGCGACCTGACCGAGAAATGGCTGCTGCCGCGGCTCGCCGAGATCGCGAGCGGTGACCCCGATCTGCGTTTCTCGCTGGTGGTGGCGGACGAGGGGCTCGATTTTACCGAGGCGAACCTCGACCTCGCGATCCGTTGGGGCGAGGGGCCCGGCGCACACGAGGGCGAGGCGATCGAGAGTGATGGGCTGATCACGGTCGAGCGGCCGGGCGGCGGCGCGCAGACGCTGATCGCGTGGCCGGGATCGCCCAATGGGGAGACGACCCCGGTGGTGCGCGTCGGCGATGCCGGCCTCGCGATCGACGCCGCGGCGGCGGGGCTGGGGCGCGCGATCGTGCCCGAATTGCTCGCCGCGCGCGATTTGCGCGAGGGGCGCGTCGCGGTGGTCGGCGAAGCGCAGCCGTCGCGACTGGGTTACTGGCTGGTCGCGCCTACCCCGCAATGGCGGCAGCGCAAGGTGCAGGCGCTGGTCGAGGCGCTCGCGGGTTAGGCTGATGACACAGTCGGCGGGGTTAAGTTGACCGGATCGTCCCCATTGCGATCACCCCTTAGGGCTCGATTTGATCGATCGGGCTCGCGATGACAAAAGGGGTGGGGCGAGGTTAAACGCCCTAGCCCTTTCACTTCTTGCGCGCGCGTCGGGGCGGCTGCTTCCGCGGCTTCTTCCTCGTCGTGCTCTTCTTCGCCGGCCTCGGTCAGCGCCTCGCCGAGCGCCCTGAGCTTGTCCTGCGACTTGTCGGCCTTCCCGGCGATCTTGATCGTGGCGGCGCGCAGACGTTGGAGCAGCGCGTGGACGCGGTCCGCGTCAAACGAGGTCGGGCAGCGAAGTCTCGGTCAATTCTTGAGTTTCCATCCGCGCTTGAGCAGCGTGTAGCACAAGACGCCCATCACCACGTCGATCCCGAGGATCACTGCGCTGCCGAGCATCACGGGCGAATCGGCGGTCCCGAGAAAGCCATAGCGGAAGCCCGAAATGACGTAGAAGAACGGGTTGACGTGGCTGAACGCGCGGAAGGCGGGCGCGAGGTGATCGACCGAGTAGAACGTACCAGACAGAAGCGTCAGCGGCGCGATGACGAAGTTGGTCACCGCAGCGGCATGATCAAACTTCTCCGCCCAGATCGAGGTCAGCACGCCCGCGAGGCTAAGGAACAGCGCGCCGAGCAGTCCGAACCACAGGACGGCGAGCGGGTGCTGCGGCGTCACGTGGACGTCGGGCCACAGCGACATCGCCAGCCACACCGCGCCGCCGACACAGAAAGCGCGCGTCACCGCGCCACCGGTCAGCGCCGCGAGCAGTTCGGCGGTCGACAGCGGCGGTTGCAGATAGTCGACGATCGTCCCCTGGATCTTGCCGACGAGCAGCGAGAAGCTCGCATTGGCGAACGCATTCTGCATCATCCCCATGATGATCAGGCCGGGCGCGACGAAATCGGCGAAGGGCACCACGGTGCCGCCGACGCGCACCGGCGCGCGCGCGCCGTTCGCGACCGTGAAGATGACGAGGAACAGCAACGTCGTGATCGCGGGCGCCCACACGGTCTGGAGCTGCACCTTGAAGAAACGGCGCACCTCCTTCACATAGAGGGTTCTAAGGCCGCCCCAATTGACGTTCCGGATGACCGGGACGCCCGGTGCGTTCCTGACTGCCGATTGGACTTGGCCGATTGGGGGCTGGCTGCTCATCCCGCGTGCGGGTAAACGTTGCCGGTGCCGCCCGCAACTGGCACCGCTTGAGGAAACACACGAATGTCCTGGACCGACGAGCGCATCGACACGCTCAAGACCATGTGGGAAGCCGGCCAGACCGCCAGCCAGATCGCCGAGGCGCTGGGTGGCGTGAGCCGCAACGCCGTGATCGGCAAGGCGCACCGGCTGGGGCTGCAATCGCGTCCGTCGCCCGTGGTCAGCAAGGAAGAAGCGCGCGTACAGGCCGCCGCCGCAGCCGCGCAGGACGCGGCCCCGGTTGTCGAGGCGCCGACGCCCCACGTCGAAGAAGCACCCGCCGAGACGGTGGTGATCCCCGCGCCCGAGCCGGTTGTTGCGCCGGCTCCGCGCGAAGAAGTGGCGCCCGAGCCTGTCGCGGAGCAGATTGAGGAAGACGACGAGGATGAGGAAGCCGTGGTTGCGGCCGCTCCTGCCCCGCGCGAGCGTCCGGTCGAGTCGCAGCAGCCGATCCTCCGCTCGGTCGGCCCCGGCGGTTTCGTGCGGCAGGCGCCGGGCGAACAGCAGGCGCCAAGCACGCCCGCGCCGCCGCGCCGGCTGGTTCCCGCGCGTACCGCGCCCGAATATGCGGACAAGACCTCGCTGCTCGATCTGAGCGACAAGGTCTGCAAATGGCCGCTCGGTCATCCCGGCGAGCCTGACTTCCACTTCTGCGGCGAGAAGGTGAACCCCGGTTTTCCATATTGTGTGACGCATTGCGGCCATGCCTATCAGGCGCAGCTGCCGCGCCGCGATCGGCGCGCTGCGCCGCTTCCGTTCGGTGGTCCGCGGATGCGCTGAAGCGCGCACCATCATCCCGCCGCGGTAAGTCCGCGTAACACGAAGGGCCGGTCCGATCTGGATAGATCGATCGGCCCTTTGTCGCGTCAGAGATACGCGATTACCGTAACTTAGCGCCGCTTGGGTGCTTCCGATCATATACCAGGGGTGTGCAACACATGGCTTGAAAGGTCAGGTCATGGTCGGCTTCACATCTTCGCATTTCAATCGCGTCAGGCGGCTCGCCCGCGATATCCGCGGCGCGGCGCTGATCGAATTCGCGATCCTGCTGCCCGCGCTGCTCAGCCTCGTCATGGGGGTGCTGTGCTATGGCCAGTATATCTGGCTCGCGCACAGCGTGCAGGCGGCGGCGAACGACGCGGCGCGCGCGATCGTCGCGGGCGTGACCCCGGCGGAGCGACTGTCGCTCGCGCAAGCCGCGGTGGCGGTCGACATGGCGAGCGTGCCCGAGTTGCGGAGCAACCAGATCTCGGTCGCGATCGACGAAGCGAATGCGCGCGCGACGGTGCGGCTGCGCGTCGACGCGCGCGCGCTGACGCTGCTCTCGACCGGCATGGTGCCGCTGCCCGACCCGGTGATCGAGCGTCAGGCCGTCGCCGCGGTTAATGCGGCATGGTGATGCGCGGGCTATGGGGCGACGCGCGTGCCGGCGTCGGGGTGTTCGTCGCGCTCGCGATGCCGCTCCTCGCGGGGTTCGCCGCCTTCGCGGTCGACCTCGGCACGATCCAGCTGGACGCGCGACGATTGCAGGGGGTCGCGGATGCGGCGGCGCTCGCGGCGGCGAGCGATCCGGCGAGGGCGGACGCGGTGGCGCGCGGACTGGTCGCTGCCAGTTGGTCGGGTGCGTCGATCCTGCGGGTTGCCCCCGGGCGCTACCGTGCCGACCCCGCGGTCCCCGTCGCGCAGCGGTTCGTCGCCGACGCGTCGGGCGATGCCGCGCAAGTGCAGGTGTCCGCGCAGTCCCCCACCTTCTTCGCCAAGATATTCGGTATCCAGACGGTGCAGATCGTGCGGCAGGCGACCGCGCAGCGCCGCGCGGTGGCGAGCTTCTCGATCGGGTCGCGCTTGGTCGGGCTGGACGGCGGCGTGCTCAACGCTCTGCTCTCCGCGCTGACGGGTCGCACGGTGACGCTGGGCGTGCTCGATCAAAATGCGCTCGTCTCGTCCAACGTCGACCTCGTGCAACTGCTCGATCGCGTCCGCGTACGCGCGCGCCTCTCGACGTCCGATTACGCGACGCTGCTCTCGAGCGAGGTACAGGTCGGCGACGTGCTCGCCGCGCTGGGCGACACGCTCAACGCCAGCGGGCAGGGGGCCGCGGCAGGCGCGATCGGGCGGATCGGTGCGGCGGTCGGCGGGCAGATGATCAGGCTCGGCGCGCTGATCGACGCCGGGCCCCTCGCGCGGCAGGCGGGGGCGGGCGGGCTGAGCGCGCGCCTGCCCGTGCTGGCGTTCACGACCGCGGTGCTGGAGACGGGCGGGGCGCGGCGGCTGGCGCTCGATCTGGGTACGAGCGTGCCCGGTGTGGCGTCGCTCAAGCTGGTGGTGGCGATCGGGGAACGCGCGCAATCGTCACCGTGGCTCGCCATCAGCGACAAGGGGGAAACGATCGTCCGGACTGCGCAGGCGCGCATCTACGCGCGCGCGCGACTCGCCCCGACGCTGTTGCCGGGGCTGTCGAGTCTCGCGTCGGTCGATCTGCCGCTGTTCGTCGAGGCGGCGGGTGCCGAGGCGCGGCTGAAAAGCATCGATTGCGGCGCGACCCCGCGCAGTGTCACGCTGGAGGGGCGCGTCAGCCCGGTGCAGGCCGCGATCGGCAACGTCGACGAGGCGTCGCTGGGCGACTTCTCGCGCGCGGTGACACCATCGACCGCGCGCATCGTCGATACCTTGCTTGTCGACGTCACGGGAAGCAGCCGCGTGGCGCTGGGCGCTGCCGAGCCGTGGCAAGCGCGTCGGTTCACGCAGACGATGATCGATGCCGGCAGCACCGAAACGATCCGGTCGACCACGCCGGTGCAGGGTATTGCGGCCTCGCTGATCCAGCAAGCGACACTCAAGGGGTCGTTGATCGGGCTTTCGATCCCGATCGATCCGCTGCTGCGCGCCGTGGGGGCGTTGTTGTCGGGGGTGGCGGCGCCGATCGACGCGGTGCTGGCCGCCGTAACGGGGACGCTGGGTGTCGGGATCGGTGAAGGCGATCTGCAGGTCAACGGCCTGCGGTGCGGCAACGTCGTGCTGGTCGGGTGAGGGCCCGGGCCGACGCGCGAACGCCGGCCCGGTGATCGGTCAGAAGCGGAATGCCGCGGTGGCGCGCAGCGAGTGCCAGCGGAAGTTGTTGTCGCTGCGCGCGAAATCGGTGCCGCCCGTATTGGGCGCGAGGATGAACGGATTCGTCGCGGGCGTGGTGCCGGTCGAACCTGCGCGCACGCGGTAATCGCTGTCGTCATACTGGTGGAACAGATATTCGAGCCCGATCGAGAAGTTGTTCCCGATCCGCTGCTCGACGCCGCCGCCGCCCTGGATGCCGAACTGGTTGCGCTTGCCGCGCTGCGCGAACGAATTGGCAGTGTTGGTGGTGAAGAACTCGCGATCGATCCGCGCATAGCCGGGGCCGAACGTGCCGTAGAACAGCGTCGAATCGTTGGGCGTATAGCCGGCGCGCGCGCGGATGCCCGCTTCCCAGCTGATCTCGCGGTACATCACGTAATTGGCAGGCGTGGTCGAATAGGCCGAGACGCTGTCGTTGATCTCGGTCTTGCCGAATTCGCCGACGACGCCGACGACGAAGCGGCCCATCTGCTGGTCGGCGCCGATGCGACCATAATAGGACCAGCCGTCCTTGTCGTTGCGGCAACCGGTACCCGCGGCAACCGTCGGCGCGGCGGTCGCGGTGCGGCCCGGCGCGTTCACGCTTGTCGCGCGGCCGTTGCAGAAACCGGGCGAGAACGCGTTGGCGCCCGCCGCGGTCGTCACCGTGTCGCCGAAACGGCCGTCGAGGTTGCGATCGAACAGGATCGACGATCCGCGATCGTTGCCCTGTACGTCATACCCGCCTGCCACCCCGACGTAGACGCCGCTGAAACCGGTGGTGACCTCCTGTGCGGCCGCAGGCGTCGCGACCAGCGCCGCGGCGGCGCCGACGATGAGATTGATCTTCATTAAATCCTCCCGTGAACTTGGCCGCTGAACCACCCGATCCGGCATTATGTTGCGTGACGTTTGATTGCTGCGCTGTGCCCCTTCTGTTCACGGTCGCGCTGTCGTATACCGCGGCATGGCAGACGATCTCTTTGCATCCTCCACCGCGACTGCCGGCAGCTACGACGCGTCATCGATCGAGGTGCTCGAGGGGCTGGAGCCGGTACGCCGCCGCCCCGGCATGTACGTCGGCGGCACCGACGAGCGCGCGCTGCACCATCTGGCGGCGGAGGTGCTCGACAATGCGATGGACGAGGCGGTCGCGGGCCACGCGACGCGGATCGAGGTGACGCTGGAGCCGGGCAACCGGTTGACGATCACCGACAACGGCCGCGGCATCCCGGTCGACCCGCACCCGAAATTTCCCGACAAGTCGGCGCTGGAGGTGATCCTGTCGACGCTGCACTCGGGCGGCAAGTTCGCAGGGAAAGCCTATGCGACCAGCGGCGGTTTGCACGGCGTCGGCGTGTCGGTCGTAAACGCCTTGACGGCGGAAACGGTGGTCGAGGTCGCGCGCGAACGGCAATTGTACCGTCAGCGGTTCAGTCGCGGCCAGACGGTCGGCGCATTGGAGCACGTCGGTGCTGCACCCAACCGGCGCGGGACGAGCGTATCGTTCGTGCCCGACCACGAGATTTTCGGGCCCGAGCTGAGCTTCAAGCCGGCGCGGCTGTACAAGCTGGCGCGGTCGAAGGCGTATCTGTTCGCGGGCGTCGAAATCCGCTGGAAATGCGCGGCCTCACTGATCTCCGACGAGACGCCCGCGGAGGCGGTATTCCAGTTTCCGGGCGGGCTCGCCGATCACTTGCGCGAGCAGCTGGGCAGGCGTGAGTGCGCGACCGCGGACGCGTTCGCGGGCACGCAGGACTTCGCCGATGGCCCCGGCGGCATGAAGATGGGGAAGGTCGAATGGGCGGTCGCGTGGCCGCTGTGGAGCGACGGCAGCTACAGCTGGTATTGCAACACGATCCCGACCCCCGACGGCGGCACGCACGAACAGGGTTTGCGCCAGGCGCTGGTCCGCGGGCTGCGCCAGTTCGGTGAGCTGGTGAACAACAAGCGCGCCAAGGAGCTGACCGCGGACGACGTGATGGTCGGCAGCGAGCTGATGCTGTCGGTGTTCATCCGCGATCCGCAGTTCCAGAGCCAAACCAAGGACCGGCTGACCTCGCCCGAAGCCGCCGGGCTGGTCGAGAAGGCGGTCCGCGACCATTTCGACCATTGGTTGAGCCATAACATGGACCGCGGGCGCGCGCTGCTCGGCTACGTGCTCGAGCGGATGGACGAGCGGCTTCGGCGCAAGCAGGAGCGCGAGGTCAAACGCAAGACCGCGACCAGCGCGCGGAAACTGCGCCTGCCGGGCAAGCTGACCGACTGTTCGGCCGATGCGCCGGGCGGGACCGAATTATTCATCGTCGAGGGCGATTCGGCGGGCGGCAGCGCGAAACAGGCGCGCGACCGCAAGACGCAGGCGATCCTGCCGATCCGCGGCAAGATCCTGAACGTCGCGAGCGCGACCAGCGCGAAGATCCTCGCCAATCAGGAGATTGCCGACCTCGGCCTCGCGCTGGGTTGCGGGACGCGCAAGGACTGCGTCGCGGACAATCTGCGCTACGAGAAGGTCATCATCATGACCGACGCCGACGTCGACGGCGCGCATATCGCGACGTTGCTGATGACGTTCTTCTTTCAGGAGATGCCCGATATCGTACGGCGCGGACACCTCTATCTCGCGCAACCGCCGCTCTACCGGCTGACGCATGGCGCCAAGAGCCTGTACGCGCGCGACGATGCGCACCGTGCCGAATTGGAGCGGACCGCGTTCAAGGGCAAGAAGGTCGAGGTGGCGCGGTTCAAGGGGCTGGGCGAGATGAACCCGGGTCAGTTGCGCGAGACGACGATGGACCCTGGCTCCCGTTCGCTGATCCGCATCACGCTGCCGCAGGAATATGAGGAGCGCGCGGGCGTGAAGGATCTGGTTGACCGATTGATGGGGACCAATCCGGCACACCGGTTCGCCTTCATCCAGGAGAATGCGGCGCGGCTCGATGAGGAGGCGATCGACGCGTGAGCGCGGCGGGTTGTGGGACAGCTCGGTGAGGGCGGGGCGGCGTGGGCCGGTTGTGTGTCGCCAGCGGGCTTTGTAGTAGCCGCGAACGCGGTGCTGCTGCGGCCGGTGTTCCCGGTGCCCTGCACCGGCTGCTAGGAGCCGTCGAGTGAGCCTGTTGCTTTGGACCAGCGTGTCGGTCGCCGCGATGACGCCGGGCGCGTTCGAGACGGCATTGTTCGCCGACCAGCCCGTGATGGTCGAGGCGGCGGTCGCGCCCTCAGCCATGCCGATGCAGGCAGCCACGACCCCCGACGCGGTCGAACCCGAAATCGTGCCGCCGCCCGTCGTGCGCACGCTGCCCCAGACGACATCGTCCACGGCCCCGTCCACCAGCACGCCGGCGAGTAACGACATCGTCGTCACGGGGGAACGCCGCGGGATCGCACCCGACCCGTTCCGCTCGGTCAACGAAACCGCGTTCAAGGCGACGCAGGCGGTCGACGATGCGATCACCGCGCCGGTCGCGCGCGCGTACAAGAAGACGCTGCCGCGCGAGGTGCGCAACGGCATTCACAACTTCCTGTACAATTTCCGCGAGCCGGTGGTGTTCGTGAACTTCCTGCTCCAGCACAAGATCGGCAAGGCGGCGGAGACCTTCGCGCGTTTCGCGATCAACACGACCGCGGGCGTCGCGGGGCTGTTCGATGTCGCGAAGAAAAAACCGTTCAAGCTGCCGCGACGCAGCAACGGGTTCGCGAACACGCTGGGCTTCTACGGCGTGCCGAATGGGCCGTTCCTGTTCCTGCCGATCACCGGGCCGACGACGGTGCGCGACCTGTTCGGTGGCGCGATCGACCGGCTGATCCTGCCGTTCACCTACGGCAGCCGCGTCACCAAGCCCGAGGTGGTTGTGCCGTTCGCGGTGCTGAGCGTGCTCGATCACCGGTCCGAGTTCGACGACACGCTGAAGCAGCTGCACGACAAGACCGACGATCCGTACGGCAACACGCGCACCTTCTACCTGCAACGCCGCCAGGCCGAGATCGACGCGCTGAAGCGCGGCAAGCCGCTGGTCGGGGGAATGTCCGAGCCGCCGAAGGGCGGGGTCGACGAGCGCGGGCGTCCGCTGCCGGCGAAGCCGCCCGAAGCCGTGCCGTCGGAGACGCCGGGGGCGCAGCCCGTGACGGGCGGTGCGACCCCGAATGGTACGAGCGGCGCCGACAACGTCGTGCCCGCCCCGTCACCTGCGCCTAGTGCTTCGACTAATCCCGGTGACAAGACGACGGTTTCGACGCCGCAACTCGAGCTGGTCCCGGCAGGCTGATCGCGCGCCACCACCGTCTCTCCGGCTGAACGTAGGGTTCAGGCGAGCGCCTCGCGCTTCGTTCCCCGGTAGAGCCACCACACCAGCGCGACGAACAACACCGTCCCGCCCACCAGCGCGGCGTGGGTGAAGCCGGCGCCGACGACCGCGAGCGGTGCATCGCTGCCCGTCGCGGCGACGATGCCGGCGAACACGACCTGCCACAGCGACTCGCCGACAATCATGCCGGTGGCGACCAGCACGCCGAGGCGGCGCGCGAACTCGGCATCGCGGGTGCGATCGGCCCAGCGGTCATAGAGATGACCGACGACCGCGCCGATCGTGACGGGCAGGATCACCGCCATCGGCAGATAAATGCCGATCCCGATCGCGAGCGGGGGTAGCCTAAGCCGCCCGGCGCGCCCGAGCAGCGCATCCATCGCGATGAAGATCACGCCCGCGACCGCGCCCCAGCCGAGCATCGACCAGTTGAGATTGCCGCCGAGCACGCCCTGCGCCAGCGCCGAGATCAGCCCGGCCTGCGGTGCGGCGAGCGCGTTGGGGCCGGCACCGGGCGCGCCCGCGAAGCCGAACGCGGTCTGGAGCAGGTCGAGCACCGGCGCGATCACGATCGATCCGAACACGACGCCGATAATGAGCGCGACCTGCTGCTTCCACGGCGTCGCGCCGACCAGTTGCCCGGTCTTCAGATCCTGCAGGTTGTCGTTGGCGATCGTCGCGATGCCGAACACGATGCCGGTGACGATCAGCGCGTAGGCGACGAGCGCCTGCGTCTGTTCGGGTGCCACGTCGCGCCCGACCAGCCCGACGAGCAGCAGCGAGGCGGCAAGCACCGCGAGGATGCCGATCCCCGAAACCGGCGAATTCGACGCACCGATCAACCCCGCCATATAGCCCGTCACCGCGGCGATCATCAGCCCGACGACGACGACGAAGACGAGCGCCCCCGCGATCAGTAGCGCCGCCGACCCGGCGAGCGGCCCGCCCGCCAGCACGCTCCACAACAGCCACGCGATCGGCAGCAGGACCGCGAGCGCACCGCCTGCGACGATGCCGATCGGCAGATCGCGTTCCTCCAGCGCGAGCGTTTCGCCACCGGCACGCGCGGCGCTGGCGGCGAGTGCGCTGCGGATGCCGCCGACGACGGGCCCGGCGATCTTCAGCAGGGTCCAGATCGCGGCGACGCCGATCACGCCCGCGCCGAAGAAACGCACGTCCTGCCGGAAGATCGTGCTCGCCCATTCCTCAATGCCGAGCGTCGAGGGCGCCTGCGCGGTCAGGAACGGCAGCAGGATGAACCAGCCGGTGACGAGCCCGACCGCCTGCGCCAGGCCCACCGACAGGCCGACGAGGTGCCCGACGCCGAACAGTGCGAACGACAACCCGCCCGCGATCCCCGTCGCGCCCGCGCCGACACGGAACCAGGTCGCGGCCTCGGCGGCGGCGAGCTTCATCTGCGTCAGGATCGCGAACAGCGCCGAGACGACCGAGCCGCGCACGAGGACGCGCAAGCCCGCCTCGCTCTCCTTCGCCCCGACTTGCGTGTTCGATCCCGCCTGTAGCACCTCAGCCGCGGCGCGACCCTCGGGATAGGGCAGGTCGCCGCCGACGACGAGCGCGCGGCGCAGCGGCACCGAGAACATGACGCCCAGAATGCCGCCGGTCGCGGTGATCGCGCTCGTCGTCCAGAACGGGAAACCGCTCCACCAGCCGATCATGACGAGCCCGGGCAGCACGAACACGATCGCGGCGAGCGTGCCCGCGGCCGACGCGATCGTCTGAACGATGTTGTTCTCGAGCATGTTGCTGCCCGGCAGAAGCCGCAGCACCGCCATCGAGATTACCGCGGCGGGGATCGAGGTGGCGAAGGTCAACCCGACCTTCAGCCCCAGATACGCATTGGCGGCGGTGAAAAGCAGCGTGATAACGCCGCCCAGCACGATGCCGCGCAGCGTCAGTTCGGGGACGCCGGTATGGCCGGCGTCGTGGCCGGCTGGTTCGGTGGTCGGGGTGGCGCTGGTACGGGTCATGCCCCCGTCATCGCGGGCGAGGCGCCGCAATGCAACCGCGTGGGGCCACGGGCGGGACGATCATCCGCGGCAGTAATCGGCCTCGCTGACGGGTTCGAGCCACGTCACCGCGCTGCCGTCGACGCTTTCCTGCACCGCGATGTGCGACATCGCGCTGTCGGCGCTCGCACCGTGCCAGTGGCGTTCGTCGGGGGCGAAGCGGACGACGTCGCCGGCGCGGATCTCCTCGACCGGCGCCCCCTCGCGCTAACCCAGCCACGCCCGCAAGTGACGATCAACGTCTGGCCGAGCGGGTGCGTGTGCCAGTTGGTGCGCGCGGCGGGCTCAAAGGTGACGTGTGCGCCGGCGACCTGCGACGGCGGCTCGGCGGCGAACAACGGGTCGATGCGGACGGTGCCGGTGAACCAGTCGGCCGGCCCCTCCGTCGAAGGCTGCGTTCCGCTGCGGGTGATCTGCATAACCGTTCCTCCGGGGGTGACCGGCGACGAACGCTTGGGCGCCGCGAAGGTGCACGCGCTCGACACCCGCGCGGCGCTCGCTTAGTCGGCGGGACTGACAAGGGGCGTGGCAAAAGGGGCGAAGCGAATGGCGGATACGCTGAAAGTGGCGCTGGCGGGGCTGGGTACGGTCGGCGGTGGCGTGATCCGCCTGCTCGACGAGAACCGCGACCTGATCGCGCGCCGCGCCGGGCGGCCGATCGAGGTGGTCGCGGTATCGGCACGCGACCGCAGCAAGGACCGTGGCCTCGACCTGTCGCGCTTCGCCTGGGTCGACGACACGACGCAATTGGCCGGGACCGACGCCGACGTCGTGGTCGAGCTGGTCGGCGGGGCGGATGGTCCGGCACTGGCGCTCGCGCGCGCGACGCTGGCGGCGGGGAAGGGCTTCGTCACCGCGAACAAGGCGATGCTCGCGCATCACGGGCTCGAGCTAGGCGCGGCGGCGGAGCAGGCCGGCGTCGCGCTCAAGTTCGAGGCGGCGGTCGCGGGCGGCATCCCGGTCATCAAGGGCCTGCGCGAGGGCGCGGCGGCGAACGCGATCGGCCGCGTGACCGGTATCCTGAACGGCACGTGCAATTTCATCCTCAGCCGGATGGAAGCCGAGGGCCGCGACTTCGCCGACGTGCTCGCCGAGGCGCAGGCGCTGGGCTTCGCCGAGGCCGATCCGTCGTTCGACATCGACGGGGTCGATGCGGCGCACAAATTGTCGATTTTGGCGAGCATCGCGTTCGGCACCCGCCCGGCGTTCCCGGCGGTGGCGGTCAGCGGCATCCGCCACGTGCTCGCCGCCGACATCGCGGAGGCAGCGGCACTCGGTTACCGCGTGCGCCTCGTCGGGGTAGCCGAAGCGGGCGCTGACGGGCTGTTCCAGCGTGTCCACGCGCATCTGGTGCCCGCCGATCATCCGCTGGCGCACGTGACGGGCGCGACCAATGCAGTCGTCGCGGAAGGCAATTACGTCGGCCGCCTGCTGTTCCAGGGCGCGGGTGCCGGCGAGGGGCCGACCGCGAGCGCGGTGGTCGCCGACCTGATCGACATCGCGCGCGGCGAGTTCGGCCCCGCCTTCGCGATGCCGGTCGACGCGCTGGCCGCCGCTGAGGCTGCCGACAGCGGTGAGCGGCGCGGTCGCGCCTATCTGCGCTTCACGGTCGCCGACCGCGTCGGCGTGCTCGCCGAGATCGCGGCGGCGATGCGGGACGCAGGCGTGTCGATCGAGAGCCTGATCCAGCGCGGCGCCAACCCGGGCGGGGCGGTGCTGGTCGCGATCGTGACGCACGAGGGGCCGGAGCGCTGCGTGGCCGCGGCACTGGAGCGGTTGCGCGGATCGCAGAGCCTGGTCGGCGAACCGCTGTGGATGCACATCCTGGGATAAGGCAGATACGAAAAGGCCGCGGTGCCCCCCGGTGCCGCGGCCTTCGTGTCCGAAAACGCCGGAACAAACTGGTTCGTCAGGCGACCTCGGCCGCCAGCACCTCGTCGGGCTCGCGCAGCACGTAGCCGCGGCCCCACACGGTCTCGATATAATTCTCGCCGTCGCACGCCATGCTGAGCTTCTTGCGCAGCTTGCAGATGAATACGTCGATGATCTTGAGTTCGGGTTCGTCCATCCCGCCGTACAGGTGGTTGAGGAACATTTCCTTGGTCAGCGTCGTGCCCTTGCGCAGCGAGAGCAGCTCCAGCATCGCATACTCCTTGCCGGTCAGGTGCACCCGCGCGCCGTCGACCTCGACCGTCTTCGCGTCGAGATTGACCGCGAGCTTGCCGGTCTTGATCACCGACTGCGAATGGCCCTTCGAGCGGCGGACGACGGCGTGAATGCGCGCGATCAGTTCCTCGCGGTGGAACGGCTTGGTGACGTAATCGTCGGCGCCGAAGCCGAACGAGCGCACCTTCGAGTCCATCTCGTTGACGCCCGACAGGATCAGCACCGGGGTCGACACGCGCGCCACCCGCAGCTTCTTCAGCACGTCGTAGCCGTGCATGTCGGGCAGGTTGAGGTCGAGCAGGATGATGTCGTAATCGTACAGCTTGCCGAGGTCCAAGCCCTCCTCGCCGAGATCGGTCGAGTAGACGTTGAAGCCCTCGGTCGACAGCATCAGTTCGATTGCCTTGGCAGTGGTCGGCTCGTCTTCGATCAAGAGTACGCGCATCTGCTATTCCCCGGTTTCCCGACCTGCGGCTGCCCTGTTCGCTCGCGAGTCTGCCAGATAAATTAACTATCCGGGTTCTGAACGCAAAAGGTTAATTCCCACTTAAGCGCGCTCGTTCACTCATCTTTTTCACGCGGGCTCGCGAAACGCGGTTTGCCCATCGCGGTGAACAGCCGTCGCTCGCGCGTCGTGGGGATGTCCTCACCCAGCATCTCACGCAGGTAGAGGCTGCGCGTCAGCGTGAAGGCGACGACGAGGATACCGCCCGAGAAGAACAGGCCGAACAGGCCGAACACCGCGCCAGTCCCGATGATCGCGAACAGGCTGAGCGCGGGCGGGATCGAGATCACGCGGTTGGTGACGAAGGGGGTAACGAAATTGGTCTGCACCACGCGGACGATCGCGAACACGGCGAGCGCCCACAGCAATTGATCGGTGCCCGCGGTCGCGGCGAGACCGAGTGCAGGCAGCATCGCCCCGAGCGGCCCGACATAGGGAATGAATTCGCTGATCCCGGTCAGCAGCCCGAGCAGGGCGGGCGAGGGTACGCCCGCGATCCACAGGCCGATGCCGACCATCGCGCCCATCGCGGTCATCTGAATCAATTGTGCGCGCAGCCACAGCAGCAGCGTCGAGCCGACGTCGCCGAGCGCATCCTCGGCCGCGGCCCGCTTGGTCGGGGGCACAAGCAGCAGCGCGCCGCGCTCGTATATCTTGGGGTCGACCGCGAAGAAGATCGCGCCGAACAGCACCAGCACCGCGTTCAGCAGCAATTCGCCCGCCCCGCGCGCGAGGCTGCCGATGTCCTGCGCGACGCGGCTGCCCGCGAAGGCGGCGCGCGCGGCATCGGCGACCTTCGCGCCGACGGGCGACTGCGACATATAGTCCTGCAGCTTCTGCAGCAGCCCCGGCAGCGAGACGACAAGCGTGTTGACCTGCTGCCGGAACTCGACCCCGAACAGCCAGCCAAGCAACCCGAGGAAGCCGAGCACCGAGGCGACGCCGAACCCCAGCGCCACCTTTTTTCGCATGTGCAGGTGCGTTTCGTACAGTTCGGCGATCGCGTGAATGACGATCGCGATCAGCATCGACCCGAACGCGAGGATCAGCAGATGCCGGGCGAGATACAGCGCGGCGATGACCGAGATGATGGCGATCAGCCACAGCACGCGGCGGATGAAGCGCGCGTCGTCCGCGTCGGGGCTGAGACGGTTCACGCGGCGCGCTGTGGTCGTTGCATGTGCGGCACAACGTGCGTTGGCCAAAAAGGTGACGCGGCGTGAACGCGAAACGGATCAATCGCGCAGCAGCGCAAGCGCCCCGGCATCCCACGCCAGCATCGCCTGATAGCTTGCCGGCGCATGAGCCAACATCGCGCGCGCAAACACGCCCGGCAGGACGATGATGAGGGCCGTGACGCCCGCTATTGCTACGGCCCGCCGGCTGTTCTCGATCCGCGGCGCGACTAAAGCGGCGAGGCCGGTCGCGAGCATCGGCCAGAGATGGTAGCGCAGATCGGACGCGATCGACACGACAAGGAAGCTTGCCTCAAGCGCGATCGCCGAGGCGAGCAGCCCGAGTGCGAGGCGTCGCCGTGTCCGATCATCAGCCACGACCTCGGGCGCGGCGGCAATCGTCGCGACTAGCACCACGGCGGCGGCGAGCCATGCGATCGGCCAGCCAAGCGGCGTCTCGGCGACCACCGCCGCGACGCGCTGCCACTGCGCTGCGAGGTGGCCGGGGGACATGAGACCGAGATCGTTCGGCTCGTTGCCGGCCGGTGGCGCGGTGCCGGTCAGCCCGGCGGGCACCAGCCAGCGCTCGGTCATGTTCCAGTGCGACAGGCGCTGCTCTGCATAAGCGATCGGGTGGTGCAGCACCGCGCCGGCCAGCCGGACGTACAATCGTCCGCCCGGAAGCGCGCGGAGCGGCGCCATCACGCCGGCGCAGCGAGCCGGCTCGCCGAGCGGATCCCAGAAGAACGGCGATAGGCAGTGACGCTCGCGAAGCTGCGCGACTGCGTCGGGCGACAGTCCGGTCGACGCTGCCGCATCGCTGCGTGCGGCGATGCCGGCGAGATCGAACAGCGGCTGCGTCTTCTCGACCCCGCTCGCCGATGCGCCGAGCAGGCGATGATTGACCGCGCCCGACGTGGCGAGCACAGCGGCGATGACCGCAATCGCAACCGCTGCGCGCCGGACAATGCCGCCGGTCGGTAGCAGCGCTGCGATCAGCGGCGCGAGCGCGAAGACGGCGTTCGCACGCAGCAGCAGCGCGTAAAGGAACAGCGGCACCGCGATCGCCGCAGCGAGCAGCGGTACCGGGCGGCCGCGTAGCTGAAAGGCGGCGACGATCGCGAAGGCAGCGACGGCGGCCGCGATCATCTGCGCGTCCTTGAGCACGACAACCTGCCAGCCGAGGAACAAGGGCGACGCGCCGAGCGCGAGCACGCCTGCACGTCGCAGATTGCCATGCAGCGCGGCGGCGATCAGGCCGAGCCCGGTCCAGTAGAGCAACACCTGCGTGGTGAACATCGGCGCGGCGCCGGCGGCGAGGGGGTGCAGCCATGCCCACATCCACACCATGACGGGCGGGTGCCAGTCGTCGATCTGGCCCGACAGTACCTGGTTGAACTGCGCAACCGTGTCATATTGCGCGTAGCCGGGCGCGAACACCAAAAGCGTCGCGGCGGCGAGCATGCCTGCGACGATCAACGGCGTTCTGGACAGTCGGGGGGCGGGAACGGACGACATCACGCCGGATCATCATCGCTGCGTGCTGCAGCGTCCAGTACCACTCGACCAGACGCAAGGACGCGCACCCGCGTTGCGGCAGGTGCGCCCCAGAGTCAGATGTGGATCGGCCGATCGTAGGCGGCGAGGACGCTCTCGTGCATCATCTCGCTGAGCGTCGGGTGCGCGAACACCGTTTCCTGCAGCTCGGCCTCGGTGGTCTCGAGCTGGCGTGCGATGACATAGCCTTGGATCAGCTCGGTCACCTCCGCGCCGACCATGTGCGCGCCGAGCAGCTCGCCGGTCTTCGCATCGAACACCGTCTTAACGAAGCCGTCGGCCTCGCCGAGCGCGATCGCCTTGCCGTTGCCGATGAAGGGGAACTTGCCGACCTTCACGTCGTGGCCGGCTTCCTTTGCCTTCGCCTCGGTCAGCCCCACGCTCGCGACCTGCGGGCGCGAATAGGTGCAGCCGGGGATGTTCCACGTCTCGAACGGGTGCGGCTTCTCGCCCGCGATCGCCTCGACACAGACGATGCCCTCGTGGCTCGCCTTGTGCGCGAGCCACGGTGCGCCGGTCACGTCGCCGATCGCGTAGACGCCCTCGACGTTGGTGCGGCCGTAGCCATCGACCTTGATCTGGCCGCGCTCGGTCGCGACGCCGAGTTCCTCGAGCCCGATGTTCTCGGTGTTGGGGACGATGCCGATCGCGACGATGACGTGGCTGTAATCCTCCGCGGTCGACTTGCCGTCCTTCCCCTTGATCGTCGCCTTGACGCCGCTGGCCGACGTGTCGATCTTCTCGACGCCCGCGCCCGTCACGATGCGGATGCCTTCCTTGGTCAGCCGCTTCTCCATGAAGGCGCTGACCTCCTCGTCCTCTACGGGGAGGATGCGCGGCAGCATCTCGACCACGGTCACGTCGGCGCCCATGTCGTTGTAGAAGCTGGCGAACTCGATCCCGATCGCGCCCGACCCGATGACCAGCAGCTTGGTCGGCATGACCTCGGGCACCATCGCGTGACGGTAGGTCCAGATGCGCTTGCCGTCGGCCTTGGCGAACGGCAGGTCGCGCGCGCGCGCGCCGGTGGCGATCATGATGTGCGTCGCGGTCAGCTCGGTCGTCTTGTCGCCCTGCGTGACCGTCAGTTTGCCTTTTCCGGTCAGCTTGCCGACGCCCTCGTGGACGGCGATCTTGTGCTTCTTCATCAGGCCCTTGACGCCCGCGTTCAGCTGTCCCGCGACCTTGCGGCTGCGATCGACGATTTTGCCGAGGTCGAACCCGATATTGTCCGCCTTCAACCCGTAGTCGGCGGCGTGGGTCATGTAGTGATAGACCTCCGACGTGCGCAGCAGCGCCTTGGTCGGGATGCAGCCCCAGTTGAGGCAGATGCCGCCCAGCCGCTCGCGCTCGACGATCGCAACCTTCATGCCCAACTGGCTCGCGCGGATCGCGGACACGTAACCGCCCGGACCCGAGCCGAGTACGATGAGGTCGTATTGGTCAGCCATTTACGTCAACTCCCGGGCTTGTCGCCCTGTTCGCTCGCACCGCCCGTGCGAGCGATGCCGTTTGATCCGATATAGGTGCGTGCGGCGCGAGATCAGGCGTCCACGGGGCGCGGACGGCGGTCGCGGTCGATCGCGACGAAGGTGAAATGCGCCTCGGTCACCTTGCGCGTGGTTTCGCGGTGGCGGTCGCGCGCGTGCGCCTCGACCGCGATCGTCAGCGAGGTGCGCCCGACTTTGACGACGTCGGCGAACACGCTGACCTCGTCGCCGACGTGGACGGGGGCATGGAACTTCATCCCCTCCATCGCGATCGTGACCGCGCGCCCCTTCGCCCGGCGCGCGGCGACGAGCCCGGCAGCCGAGTCCATCAGGCTCATCAGCCATCCGCCGAAGATGTCGCCGTAGGCGTTGGTGTCCGCGGGCATCGCGGTGACGCGCATCGCCGGATCGCGGAACGTCGGCCCCGCCACGGAGGTCTCGTCACTCACCGCGCACCCTCCATACTTCGCGCGCACTCAACACGCCCATCGCCAGCATCGTGCCCGCGCCGACGAGCCAGATCGTGTCATACCCCTGCGGATAGCTCCACGCCGCGCCCCAGAAGACGAGCGCGGTGAACCCCAGCCCGAGCAGACCCCAGGCAACCTCGCGGATGACCGGGTCGAGCTCGAGCGGAGTGGCGTGACGGCGCGACATCGCAGCTGCTCAGGCGAGCATGCCCAGCGGGTTCTCGACCAGCGTCTTGAACGCCTGCATCAGCTCCGCGCCGTCCGCACCGTCGATCGCGCGGTGGTCGAAGCTGCCCGTCGCCGACATGATCGTCGCGACGCCGAGTGTGCCGTCCTCCATCACCCACGGACGCTTCTCGCCCGCGCCGACCGCCAGGATCATGCCCTGCGGCGGATTGATCACCGCCTCGAACTGCTTGATTCCGAACATGCCCATGTTGCTGATCGATGCGGTGCCGCCGGTGAACTCCTCGGGCTTGAGCTTCTTGTCGCGCGCGCGGGCGGCCAGGTCCTTCATCCGGGTCGAGATGCTCGACAGCGAGGCGGTGTCGGCCTCGGTGATGACGGGGGTGATCAACCCCTCGGGCGTCGAGACGGCGACCGAGATGTCGGCGCGCTTGAACGACACGAGCTCGTTCGGCGTGAACATCACGTTGCACTTGGGCACCTGGATCAATGCTGCGGCGAGCGCCTTGATCATCAGGTCGTTGACCGACAGCTTGACCCCGCGCGCCGACAGGCTGGCGTTGAGGTCGCCGCGCAGTGCCAGCAGCTTGTCGAGGCGCACGTCGACCGTCAGGTAGATGTGCGGCACCTGCTGCTTCGACTCGGTCAGGCGGCGCGCGATCGTCTTGCGCATGTTGCTGAGCTTGGTCGTCTCGTGCGGCACATCGGGGAGCTGCGCTGCCGCCGCGGCGGGTGCCGGCGAAGGCGCGGCGGAAGCGGGCGCGGCGGCAGCTTGCGCTGCTTCGGCCTTGGGCGCGAGAGCCGCGCCGGGCTTCGCCTGCTCGACATCGGCCTTGACGATGCGGCCGTTCGGACCGCTGCCGGTCAGTTGCGACAGGTCGAGCCCCTTGTCGGCGGCGATGCGTCGCGCGAGCGGGCTCGCCTTCACGCGGTCGCCGTCGTGCTGCGCGGTGGGTGCGGGCGCCGCGGCGTCGCTGCGAGCGGCTTCAGTGTCGGCGGGCTTGCCGTGATCCTCGACATTCTCGGGCGCGGGCTTCGCCTCGCTCCCGGTCTTGTTGGGGTCCTCGGGAGAGGGGCGCGGTTCGCTTTCCTTCGCGGCGGGCTCGGGCGTCGACTCGCCCGCTTCCTCGCCGTCGCCGTTCAAGAGCGCGATCACCGCGCCGACCTTCACGCCGTCGGTCCCCTCGGGCACGGTGATCTTCGCGATCGTGCCCTCGTCGACCGCCTCGAACTCCATCGTCGCCTTGTCGGTCTCGATCTCGGCCATGATGTCGCCGGACTTCACCGTATCGCCTTCCTTCACCAGCCATTTGGCGAGCGTGCCTTCCTCCATCGTCGGGGAAAGGGCAGGCATCTTGATCTCGATCGGCATGGCAAACCTTTGCGCGAATGCTTTCCTGGGGATGCGCGCGTCTCTCGCCCCCAGACACCGTAGCGTCAAGCCCGCGGCGTGATGCAGGTCGCTTGGCGCGGGTCGTAAAGCCTATTAGCTTGGTAGGAGAGAAAGGCCCCGCTCCATGCGCATCTACCTGACCGTCATCGACGACACGCCCGAGGCGCAAATCGCGCTGCGCTTCGCTGCCCGCCGGGCGGTCAAGACGGGCGGGGGGGTCGAGATCCTCGCGCTGATCCCGCCGCAGGAGTTCATCGCGTTCGGCGGCGTGCAGGCGACGATCGAGGACGACCAGCGCCGCCATGCCGAGGGGCTGGTGCAGCGCGCGGCGGGAACGCTGCTGGAGGAATCGGGACTGCGCCCGTCGCTCACCGTGCGCGGCGGCGATGGCCCCAAGGTGATCCGCGAACTGATCGCGGCCAACCCGCAGATCGCGGCGCTGGTACTGGGCGCGGCGGCGAGTGGGGCGCCGGGCGAACTCGTCGGGCATTTTGCCGAGTGCGCGGGCAGCCTGACCGTGCCGCTGATGATCGTGCCGGGCGGGCTCGACCGCGAGGCGATCGACCGGCTCAGCTGAACGCGGCGCAGCCGTTGGCCAAGCCTCGAGCGGGGGCTTGAGCGAGGGGGCGTTCGCGGCCACAACCGGCGACCATGAACCGCAAGCCACTGCTCGCCAGCCTGTGCGCCGCCGCGCCGCTCATCCTCGTGCATCCCGCCGCCGCCGCGCCGCGCAAGCTTGCACCGGCGACGCCCGCGCTCCGGGAGATGCCGTCGAAGGAGCGGATGCGCGCCAGCGTCGAGAAGCTCGTCTCGTTCGGCACGCGCCATTCTCTGTCGTCGGCGAGCGATCCGGTGCGCGGGATCGGCGCGGCACGTACCTGGACCGCGGCGCAGTTCGCGTCGCTGTCGCAGGCCTGCGGCGGATGCATTACGACCGAGCGGCTGTCGCGCCGCTTCACCGGGCCTCGCGCGCCACAAGGCGTGGTGATCGAGGACGTGCTCGGCATGCAGGCGGGGACCGAGCCCGGCCGCTACGTCATCGTCGGCGCACACATCGATTCGCGCGTCACCGATGTCATGAACGTGACCAGCGATGCGCCCGGCGCGAACGACGACGCCTCGGGCGTCGCGTTGGTGCTGGAGGCGGCGCGCATCCTGTCGAAGCAGAAGTTCCGCGCGACGATCGTCTACGCGGTCTTCTCGGGTGAGGAGCAGGGGCTGTGGGGCGCGACGCTGCTCGCCGACACCGCCAAGGCCCGCGGGTGGCAGGTCGACGCGATGCTCAACAACGATATCGTCGGCAACTCGCTCGGGCAGGGCGGGGTGGTCGACGCCAATCGCGTCCGCGTCTTCTCCGAGGGGATCCGCTCGAGCGAATCGCTCGCCGAGGATCAGGAACGCCGTGCGATCGGCGGCGAGGACGACGGGCCGAGCCGCGCGCTCGCCAAGGCGATCGACGGCGTGGCGGACGCGCTGCCGGGGAAGTTCGACGTGGTGCTCGACCGGCGGCCCGACCGATTCGGGCGCGGCGGGGATCACGAACCGTTCCTAAAGCTCGGTTTCCCCGCGGTCCGCTTCTCGGTGGGGGCGGAGAATTGGGATCGCCAGCATCAGGACGTACGGACCGAGAACGGACGCGTCTTCGCCGACACGGTCGATGGCATGGACTTCGACTATCTGGCGAAGGTCACCGCGATCAACGTCGCGACGATCGCGCGGCTGGCGGCGGCGCCCGCGGCTCCAGCGACCGTGTCGGTCGCGGGTGCGCTGACGCGTGACACGACGGTGAAGTGGGACCCGGTGCCGGGCGCGCAATCCTACCGCGTGCGGTGGCGCGCCAACGACCGGCAGGACTGGAGCGACGCGCAGACGGTGACGGGGGCAACGACGACCCTGCTCAGGAACGTGCCGGTCGACGACAATTTCGTCGGGGTCAGCGCGGTCGGCGCCGATGGCGCGGAAAGTCTGGTGACGTTCGCGGGGCGCGATCGCGGCTGAGCGTAAGAGGCAGCGACGTCGGGGTGGGGGCCGCGGTCGACGTGCCTGCGCCGCGCGACGTGTCGGCGAGGGCAGGCCAGCCCGTGCTCGCTCGTTGTCGCTGACGTACTGCAAAGAAAAACGCCGCCCCGCCGGTGGTCGGCGAGGCGGCGCTCGTGATGCTCGCGGCCGTGCTGCTCAGCAGCGGCACTTGCCCTTGTATCGATAGCCCTTGGCATGGCCGTAGGAGGCGTCCTCGTACACTTCTTCCTCGACCACGTTCGCGCCCGCGCCGCCGCTGACGGTCACCGTGGTCACGGTCGTGCCGGGATAATACCAGCCGTTGGCGTAGTAACCCGGCGAGCCCGCGGTGCTCGACGTCGTCACGACGGTGCCGTTGCCCGCGACGACCGACGGTGCGGGATAGGCGATCTGCGGACCCGGCACGTAGCCGCGTGGCGGCGCGTAACCCGCGCCATCGGTGCCGTAATAGGTCACGCCCGAATAGGTCGTCCCGGCATAGTCGCCGCCGTAGCGACCCTCCTGATAGGCGACACCCGGCGCGCCCGCGGGCGGATACGCGCCACCGCGCGCACCCGGCGCGGGATAAGGCGCGCCATACGGGCCGGGTCCGGGCCCGACCGGCGGGGCGACGGGAACGCGACCGGCGGAGTCGTTGCGGTCGATCTCGCGACCGACCAGCGCGCCTGCGCCCGCACCGACCACGGTCCCGAGCAGACGATTGCCACGCCCGGCGATGACGTTGCCGGCGACACCGCCCGCGACACCGCCGATCACCGCGCCGCCCACACCGTTGTCGCGGTCGCGCGTCGCGTAGGGCGCGCCGTAACTCGCGCCATAGCCGCCGTCGTCGCGGTACGTGTAGTCGACGCCGTCGCCGTCATACTGATCCCAGCCGATCCCGCCGACGCTGTCGTAGACCGACCCGCGCCCGTCGACGAGCACCGCATCGTCGTAATAGCGCGACCAGCTGTAACCCGCGGGCGGCGCGTAGAGGCCGTAGGTCGACCAGTCGCTGATGTACCAGTTGGGCGACACCCAATATCCCGGCAGCACGTAGCCGCGCACCGGACGACGATAGGCGCCCCAGCCGCCGGGCGCGCGCATGCCGCCCCACCAGCGGTTGTTGATGTGCCCGCCCCAGCGCGGACGGCAACCGCCGAGGCATGCGTTGCCGCCGATCGGACGCGGGCCGTTCCACCCGCCGGGGCGTGGACCATTCCAGCCGCCTGGGCGCGGTCCGTTCCATCCGCCGGGGCGCGGAGCGTTCCATCCGCCGGGGCGCGGAGCGTTCCATCCGCCCGGCCGTGGGCCGTTCCAACCGCCGGGATGGGCGGGTGCCAAGCCGCCGCGCGGACCTGCCTCGGCGGGTGCGGCGAGGACCGTGGCGGCAGTGGCGGCGATCATCAGCATGCGCATGGCCGTTCATTCCCCAGTAAGGTGCTGCGCGCTCGAACGCGCATCGCGTTTACCGGTTGCTTACCAAGACGCCTGTCGTGCCGCCACTGCAACGACCGTCCCGAAGTGGAGCAGCCGCCGTCGGGGTGCCGCGTGCAATCGTCAGCCGGTGACGGCCGCGATCCGCGGCGCGAGCAATGCCATCAGCCGCTCGCATCCCGCCGCGTCGTCTTCGTCGAACCGGCCGGGCGAGGGGCTGTCGAGATCGAGCACGCCGATCAGCCGGTCCTCGTGGACGATCGGCACGACCAGCTCGGATGCGCTGGCGGCGTCGCATGCAATATGCCCCGGAAAAGCGTGCACGTCGTCGACGCGCTGCGTCTGCCGCGTCGCCGCCGCCGTACCGCAGACGCCCGTACCGACCGCGATGCGGATGCACGCCGCCTTGCCCTGAAACGGGCCAAGGACCAGCCCGTCGCCGACCATGCGGTAGAAGCCGGACCAGTTCAGGTCGGGCAGATACTGCCCGATCAGCGCTGCGGCATTCGCCATGTTGGCGATGGCGTCGGGCTCGTCCGCGGTCAGTGCGTCGAGTGCCGCGTACAGATCGTGATAAAGCTCGGCCTTAGAGCCGGCCGCGATGTCGAAATGGTACATGGCGGCGCAGGTAGGACGACGCGACCCCTAGCGCCAGTGTGTCGCCCAAGCGACGCATCGCGGAACCGATTGACCGGCGCGGGACGGCGGCTAGGCTGCGCGTCGGGGGTGCAGCATGTACAGCGACGGTGAACTACAATCGGCGGTGGACGCCGGCGCGATCAGCCCGGCCGCCGCCGCGGCGCTGCGCGATCATGTGGCGGGACTGCGCGCGACCTCGATGGTCGACGAGGAGCAGTTCCGGCTCATTACCGGGTTCAACGACATCTTCGTCTCGATCGCGTGCGTGCTGGTCGTCTTCGCCGCGGGGGCGGTCGGCGGCACACTCGTCGGCGGGATCGCGGCGGGGGTGCTCGTCGCGATCGCCTCGTGGATCATGGCGGAGGTGTTCACGCGCCGCCGCCGCATGGCGCTTCCCTCGATCATCCTGCTGCTGACTTTCGTCACCGCGTGCGGCAGCGCGACGGCGCTGTTGGCCGCGAAGATCATGGGTGACGGCAATTTCTCGCAGCGACAGGTGGCGGGGATCATGGTGGCGGCGGCGATCGGGGCCGGGCTCGCCGCGCTGGCGCACTGGCGGCGGTTCCGCGTCGCGATAACCGTCGCGGCGGCGGTCGGCGCGCTGGTGCTGCTCGTCCTCGCGCTGGTCGGCGCGGTACGCAATGCGCCCACGGCCGATGCGGGGCTGATCGCGGGTGTCGCGCTGGTGTGCGGGATCGGTGTGTTCGCCTATGCGATGCGCTGGGACATGTCCGACCGCACACGCACGACGCAGCGTGCCGACATCGCCTTCTGGCTGCATCTGGTCGCCGCGCCCTTGATCGCGCATCCGTTGTTCTACTGGATGGGCGTGACGACCGGTGGGACGGTCGGCGTCGCGGCCGCAATCGGGGTGATCGCGGTGTATCTGGTGTTCGCGTTGGTCGCGCTCGCTGTCGACCGGCGGGCTTTGCTGGTGTCGGCGCTCGCCTATGTCCTCGTCGCGCTCGCGCAACTGTTCCGATCCTATGGCGCGATCAAGCTCAACGTCGCGCTGACCGCGCTGGTGATCGGAACGGCGCTCTTGTGCCTGTCGGCGTGGTGGCACGCGATCCGCACGCACCTGCTCGCGCGCCTGCCCGACGATTTGCGGGCGCGTCTGCCCGAGAGTGCGCGGCCGACGCTCCGCTGAGACGCGTCAGTCGAGCCGGACCTTGCCGCGGCCGGCCTTGACCACGCTGCGGCCCTTTTTCTCGTCGACGCGGCGTGCTTTCGCGGCGCGGGTGGGCTTGGTTTTCACGCGGCGCGCCTCGCGCTTCTCCGCTTCCGCGAGCAGATCGGCTAGGCGGGCCCGCGCATCCTGGCGGTTCGCCTCCTGCGTGCGGAACCGCCGCGCGACGAGCACCAGCGTACCCGAGGCGGTCAGGCGGCTGCCCGCGAGCAGCTTCAGCCGGCGATAGGTTTCGGGCGACAGGCCGAGGCGGAACACGTCGACGCGCAACTGGCACGCGGTCGCGACCTTGTTGACGTTCTGTCCGCCGGGGCCGGTGGCGGCGAGGAAACGCTCGTCCAGCGCGTCCTCGGGTATCTCAACCATCGAAGCCCAGCGCGCGGAACCGCTCCGGCCACGGCGCCTCGGCGACGATCGGCTCCTTCGTCCCGCGCGGAACGGTGAGCTTGGCGGCGTGGAGCATCGTGCCGCCCTTGTGCGCGGTGCCGTAGGTCGGGTCCCCGGTCACGGGAAGCCCCAGCCCCTCGAGCGCGTGGACGCGGATCTGATGCGTACGCCCGGTTTCGGGTCGGAACTCGACCAGTGCGCGACCGTCGTGGGTGCCGAGCAATGTCCAGGCGGTGCGCGCCGACTTTCCCTTGGCGTCGGCCGTCATCCACCAGCCGCGCTCGACCGTCGACACCTTGGCGAGCGGCAGGTCGATCACGCCACTTTCCCCCTCGGGCACGCCGTCGAGAATCGCGACGTAGCGTTTTTCCACCGTCCCGGCCTCGAACGCCTGCTGGAACCGCGCGTGCGCCTTGGGGTTGCGCGACAGGAGCAGGCAACCGCTGGTGTCGCGGTCGAGCCGGTGCACGGCCTGCGGCCAGCGCTGGAAGCCGAAGGTTAGGGAGTTCAAGTGATTTTCCAGGCTGATCGCGCCGTCGCGCGGGCGATCGACGGGAAGCCCGGCGGGCTTGTCGATCACCAGCGCCTCACCGTCCAGAAACAATACGCGTTCGCCAAGCATGGCACGCGCTCTGCCACTACGCGGGCCCGGCGGCTAGTGCTGGCAGCATCGGCGATGCTGATCGCACTGCCGGCAAGCGCCGAGGTATGTACCGGCGCGCCGCCGCCGGTCGAGGCGGACGGGCGCGTGCTGGGGCATCTCCCCTACGGCGATGCGCCGCCGGCAGAACTGGTGCCGGTGCCGGGCGGCATGGCGGTGAACGGCTGTACGCTGAGACGCGAGGTGCTTCCCGATCTCGAACGGCTGCTGGCGACCGCGGCGGCGAGCCCCGCGATCGGCGGTCGCGTGCTCGCGCTGTCGTGCCACCGCTCGCAGGGACGGCAGAGCGGCGTCTTCTGCCGCGAACCGGGTGCCAGTTCGGATACGCGCGCGGTATCGGTCGCGCCGCCGGGACACAGCGAGCACGCGACCGGCTACGCGCTCGACTTCGCGTTTCGGCCGCGCGAGAACGGCTGCCCCGACGCCGAGGCGTGCGTGGCGGCGACCCCCGCGTTCCGCTGGCTGCGCGAGAATGCACCGCGGTTCGGATTCGAGATGTCGTTCCCGGTCAGCAATGCCCAGGGGGTGAAATGGGAGCCGTGGCACTGGCGCTGGGTCGGCACGAGCGCGACCTCGCTGGGCGCGGCGCGCGCGCGATCGCTGTTCGCGACCGCCCGGCGGCGCTTTCCCGCGTCGCCGGGCGTCGACACCGCCGTGGAGGTCGCGAACGTCACACCGCCACCGGTGTATCTCGCGCTGCCCGCATGGGTGGACCCCAAGAGGAAGCGGCGGCGCTGATGTTTGCTCGAATGGTACGGCGGCGAACGGCGCAGGAGGAGCGGGCCGTGCCGCTCCTCCCCGCGATTACTTGAGCTTGGCTGCCAGTTCGGCGATGCGCTTGCCCTGGTAGCGGGCGCCGGCCAGTTCCTGTTCGTGCGGCTGGCGGCTGCCGTCGCCGTCGGCGATCGTCGATGCGCCGTAGGGCGTCCCGCCCAGCACGTCGCTGACGCCCATCTGGCCCTTGAAGCCGTAGTCGAGCCCGACGATCGTCATGCCGTGGTGGAGCAGGTTGGTCAGGATCGAGAACAGGGTCGTCTCCTGCCCGCCGTGCTGGCTGGCGGTCGAGGTGAACGCGCCGCCGACCTTGCCGACCAGCGCACCCTTCATCCAGAGGCCGCCGGTGGTGTCCCAGAATGCCGCCATCTGCGCAGGCATCCGGCCGTAGCGGGTGGGGGCGCCGACGACGATTGCGTCGTAGTTGGCGAGCGCGTCGGGGCCCTCGATCTCTGGGTGCGCAGTGTCGGTCTTGAAATGCGCGGCCTTCACCACCTCGGCGGGCGCGGTTTCGGCGACGCGGCGGATGTCGACCTCGGCCCCGCCGGCGCGCGCGCCTTCAGCGACCGCGGCGGCCATCTGCTCGATATGGCCGTAGGAGGAATAATAGAGAACGAGGACTTTGGTCATCGGGCGTTCCTTGATGCAGGTTGGTTGAAACCGTCCCGGCGAGAATGCCGGGGCGGCGGTTCGGTTCAGTCGCTGCGTGCGATCAGAGCGAGTCGACGAGCACCAGCTCGGCGTCGGCGAGCGCGGTGATCGTCACCGTCTGTCCGCCGGTCAGCGCGATGCCATCGCGCGCTTCGTAGCGCTCGCCGTCGATCTCGACCGCGCCGGTGGCAGGGACGAGGTAAGCGTGGCGCCCGGCGCCGACCTCGTGGCTGATCTGCTCGCCTGCTTTCACGGTCGCTGCGAGCACGCGCGCCTCGGCGCGGATCGGCAGCGCGTCGCCGTCGTCGGCGAACCCGCTGGCGAGCGTCACGAAGCGGCCCGAGCGCTCACCCTTGGGGAAGGGCTTCGCACCCCAGGACGGGCTGCCGCCGGTGCGGGTCGGCTCGATCCAGATCTGAAACAGCGTCGTGGGTTCGCTCTCAAGATTATATTCGGCGTGACGGACGCCTGAGCCCGCGCTCATCACCTGCACGTCGCCAGCAGCAGTGCGGCCGGTGTTGCCCATCGAGTCCTTGTGCGTGATCGCGCCCGAGCGGACATAGGTGATGATCTCCATGTCGCGGTGCGGGTGCGGCGGGAAACCGCTGTTCGGCGCGATCGTGTCGTCGTTCCAGACGCGGATCGCGCCCCAGCTCATCCGGTCGGGGTCGTAGTAATTGGCGAAGGAAAAATGATGCCGCGCGTCGAGCCAGCCGTGGTCGGCATGGCCGAGCGAGGCGAAGGGGCGGCGCTCAATGCGGGCATTCTGGGCAATACGGGTCGCGACTGCGGTGTCGGTCATGATAGCCTCCGTTGTTGCCACAGAGATAAGCGAGTGAGTGGTGCGCGAAAATGGAAACGATTGAAACGCATCGTTTCACGAGCTAGCGAGGGGGCATGCGACTACCTGATCTGGAAGCATGGGCGATCTTCGCCGCGGTGGCGGAACATCGCTCGTTCAGCGGCGCGGCCGACGCGATCGGGCTGAGCAAGGCGACGGTGTCGAAGGCGGTGTCGCGGCTGGAGGCGCATCTGGGGCAATCGCTGTTTCACCGCACCTCGCGCCGGCTCGCGCTGACCGAGGTGGGGCGCTCGCTCGCAGAGCGCGCGGCGCGGATGGTGGCGGAGGCGCAGGGCGCGGAGGAATTGGCGCGCGATGCGGCCTCGGCGCCGGTCGGGCGGGTGCGGATGGCGGCACCGATGTCGTTCGGCATCTCGAACGTCGCGCCGCTGGTGGCGGAGTTTCTGGCGGCGCATCCGGGTATCGAGATCGAGCTTCATCTGTCCGATGCGCGCGTCGACATCGTCGCGGAAGGGTTCGACGTGGCGCTCAGGATCGCCGACCTGCCCGATTCATCGTTGCGCGCGCGGCGGTTGTGCACGGTGGCGGCGCATCTGGTCGCCGCACCGGCGTATCTCGCCCAGCATGGAACGCCGACCCATCCCGCGCAATTGGGCGAGCATCGGCTGCTCGGTTACACCAACCTGACGGGGCCGTGGCGTTTCCGCGGGCCGGGCGGGGCGGAGGTGTCGGTCAAGGCGGAAGGGCCGCTGTCGGCGAATTCGGGCGATGCGCTGGTGCCCGCACTCGTCGCCGGGCTCGGGATCGCGCGGTTGCCGGCGTTCATCCTGGGCGAGGCGCTGACCTCGGGCAAGGTGGTGCCGATCCTCGCCGACTGGACCCCGCCCGGCGTCGCGCTCCATCTGCTCACCCCGCCGAGCGCGCTGCGCCCCGCGCGGGTCGAGGCGCTGATCGCGTTCCTCGCCGAGCGCCTGCGCGACTAGCCGCGCCGGGCGGCGTGCGCGGCGACGGTGCGGAACAGCAGATCGAGATCGTCGCGCGACACGTCGAAGGTCTCGCCCAGATCCTCGAGCGCGCGGTCGATGTCCTCGGGATGGGGCACGCCTGTTGTCGCGGGCGTGTGCCCCGCGGCGGGCACCGCACGGTGCGGATAGCTGTGTCCCGACAGGCGGTGGAACAGCACTCCGGTCGCGGCAAGGACGACCGCGTTGGCGGCGACGGGCACGAATGCGAAGGCCCATCCCTGCGCCTGAACCGCGCTCCAGCCCAGTACCGCCAGCAATGAAGCCGCGCCGCCCGGCGGATGGAGCGAGCGCGTGAGCGACATCACCGCGATCGAAGCCCCGACCGCGACGCCGGCGGCGATCGCCGGCTGCGGCACGACCCGCGCGACGGCAATCCCGACCAGCGCGGAAAGCATGTTGCCGCCGATCACGGGCCAGGGCTGCGCGAGCGGGCTCGCGGGGACGGCGAAGACGAGCACGGCCGACGCGCCCATCGGTGCGACGAGCAGCAGCGCGGGTCCGTGCGGCAGGAGCGCGGTACACAGCGCGGCGGTGAGCGCGATCCCGACCAGCGCGCCGCCCGCAGCGATCATCCGGTCGCCGAGATGTGCGCCCGCGAGCATGGGTTTGAACGAGAGCATGTGCGCCGCGCTAGGCGAGCGACCCGCGGCGCACAATCCACGCGCGGCGGCGAAACCGCACGCGCAGCCGCGGCGTTGGCCGCGCGTAAGGAGAAATCACCGTGGCCGACACGTCCGACGAGCAGCAGAAGATCTACGAGGAGTTCAACGATGCAGTGAACATGGCCCCGGCCGCGCTCGAGAAATTCCTCGACAGCGACGACAGCAAGCGCGTCGGCTGGAAGGGTGACGACGGCGATGGCGCAGGCGAGAGCGTCGGGCACAAGGCGGGCAAGCGGATCGTCGAGATCAAGCGCAAGAAGAAGGCCGACCTGACCGACGACGACTACAAGCACATGAAAAAGGTGACGGGCTACGTCCACCGGCATCTGGCGCAGGGCGGGCCGTCGAAGGACAGCGAGGATTCGGACTGGCGCTATTCGCTGATGAACTGGGGACATGATCCGAAGAAGGACTGACGCGCAGCGATCTGCCGCTTGATCCGCGCGAGAGCATGACGACTTTCGCGCCCGTCACCGATCATCTAGCCGACATGCCGCCCGCCCGCACCGCTCCCCCGCGGGTGCACGTGGCAATTTAGTCGCACGCTGCCACGCCGACGACCCGGCGCGGCGGGTAGGGCATCGATGCTGGGGTGACGAGCGCGCGGCTCCCCGCGTGATTGTCGTTCGCAGCGCTTGGATACGCTCTTACCGGCGCGGCAAGCCGGCAGCCGAGCGCGATCAGCAGTGCGGGCAACGGCGACCAAGGCGATGCCGCGATGGCGAGTAGTGCGGCGGCGCGGAGCAACGCGCCACCCTCGCGCCGCTGCGATATCGCCCAGGCGGCCAACGTCGCCATCGCCGCCGTCAGCAACGTGACCCACGGCCCGGTCAACATGGGCGAATAGGCGGTCACCGCGCGCGGATCGATGATCGCGACTCCGACCACTACCCATATCACGCTCGCCAGCACCGCTGCCCGTTCCGCCCGCACCCGCCACGCCTGCGCCGCGGCCAGCGGCAGCAGAGCCCACGCGATCGGCGTCAGCGTGCCGGCGAGCGCGACGACGAGCGCGATCAGCCCGGCCTGTCGCCGAACCTGCCGATGTCGCCGCGCTACCGGCGCGGGTATAAGGCTGAGAGCGTCCACCCCGGGGGCGATGCCACGGCGGGGGTTGTCGCGGGGTTAAGGCGCGGGTCGCGGTCGCGGCATTGACGCTTCGGCCCCCCATGCGTATAGGCGCCGTCGTCCGACCGGAGGCGACTCCACGCCGGGCAAGCTTGAACATTGCTGGATGCTTGAAGGACCGCGAGGGCCGTTGTCGGCTGCTCGGAAGGTCCTTTTCGTATTCCAAGTGCTGTTATGGCTCCAGCAAAGTAACCTATGGAAAGGTGAAGGCTTCAATGCCGACGATCAACCAGCTGGTCCGCAAGGGCCGCGACCCGCAGAAGGCCAAGTCGAAGGTCCCTGCGATGGAGCAGAACCCGCAGAAGCGCGGCGTCTGCACCCGTGTCTATACCACGACCCCGAAGAAGCCGAACTCGGCGCTGCGCAAGGTGGCCAAGGTCCGCCTGACCAATCAGCGCGAAGTCATCAGCTACATCCCGGGCGAAGGCCACAACCTGCAGG
Source organism: Sphingomonas citricola (assembly GCF_019429535.1). Lineage (GTDB taxonomy): Bacteria > Pseudomonadota > Alphaproteobacteria > Sphingomonadales > Sphingomonadaceae > Sphingomonas > Sphingomonas citricola. Next base: position 556,060 of record NZ_JAHXZM010000002.1, read on the forward strand.
AGCACTCGGTGGTGCTGATCCGCGGCGGGCGTGTGCGCGATCTTCCCGGTGTGCGCTACCACGTGCTGCGCGGCGTGCTCGACACGCAGGGCGTCAAGGACCGCAAGCAGTCGCGGTCGAAGTACGGTGCGAAGCGGCCGAAGTAAGCCGCGCCTACCGTATCCTCCAAGCTGTTTGAAAGGTTTCTGTTATGGCGCGTCGTCGTCGTCCCGAGAAGCGCGAGATCCTGCCGGACCCCAAGTTCGGAGACATCACGCTCTCGAAGTTCATGAATTCGGTGATGCTTGACGGCAAGAAGTCCGTCGCTGAAGGCATCGTCTATGGTGCAATGGAAACCGTCGAGACCCGCGCGAAGCGCGAGCCGATCGGCGTGTTCCACGATGCACTCAACAACATCAAGCCGGGCATCGAGGTCCGTTCGCGCCGCGTCGGCGGTGCGACCTACCAGGTGCCGGTCGAGGTGCGCCCGGAGCGCGCGCAGGCGCTGGCGATCCGCTGGCTGATCGCCGCGGCCCGTGCACGCAGCGAGAACACCATGGCCGCGCGCCTGTCGGGTGAACTGCTCGACGCGTCGAACAACCGCGGCAATGCGGTGAAGAAGCGCGAAGACACGCACCGCATGGCGGAAGCGAACCGCGCGTTCAGCCACTACCGCTGGTAATGGCGACGGAGCGCCGGCCGGTCGGTTGGCGCTCGCGGTCACATACACTATATGGGGAGGGCGGGTTCGCCCGCACTCCCGATAGCCGTTTTCCTCTGATCGCAGAGGCGTAGGGTCGAGCTTGGACAAGCTCGGCCCGAACGGCTAGGGGGCGACCTCGCAAACGTTGGCATCGCCGGGCTGATCCGGCACAGGAGTGAAGCATCATGGCCCGCAGCCATCCGCTCGAACTTTATCGCAACATCGGCATCATGGCGCACATCGATGCCGGCAAGACGACGACCACCGAGCGTATCCTTTATTACACCGGCAAGTCCTACAAGATCGGCGAGGTCCACGAGGGCACCGCGACGATGGACTGGATGGAGCAGGAGCAGGAGCGCGGCATCACGATCACGTCGGCCGCGACGACGTGCAAGTGGCGCGCCGAAGAGGGCAAGGGCCCCGAGCACCTGATCAACATCATCGACACCCCGGGTCACGTCGACTTCACGATCGAGGTCGAGCGTTCGCTGCGCGTGCTCGACGGCGCGGTTGCGTGCTTCGACGGCGTCGCCGGCGTTGAGCCGCAGTCGGAGACCGTGTGGCGCCAGGCCGACAAGTACGGCGTGCCGCGCATGTGCTTCGTCAACAAGCTCGACCGCACCGGCGCCGACTTCTATTTCTGCGTGCAGTCGATCATCGATCGTCTGGGTGCGAAGCCTGCGGTGCTCTATCTCCCGATCGGTATCGAGGGTCAGTTCAAGGGCCTGGTCGACCTGGTTGAGAACCGCGCGATCATCTGGCTCGAGGAGTCGCTCGGCGCGAAGTTCGAATATCAGGACATCCCCGCCGACTTGGCCGACAAGGCCGCGAAGTATCGCAGCGACCTGATCGAGCTCGCGGTCGAGCAGGACGACGACGCGATGGAGGCGTATCTGGAGGGCAACGAGCCCGACACCGCCACGCTCAAGAAGCTGATCCGCAAGGGCACGCTCAACATGTCGTTCGTGCCGGTCGTCTGCGGCTCGGCGTTCAAGAACAAGGGCGTTCAGCCGCTGCTCGACGCGGTGGTCGACTATCTGCCGAGCCCGCTCGACGTGCCGGCGATCAAGGGCGTCAAGCTCGACGGCGAGACGCCGGACGAGCGTCCGTCGTCGGACGAGGCGCCGTTCTCGGCGCTCGCGTTCAAGATCATGAACGATCCCTTCGTCGGCTCGCTCACCTTCGCCCGCATCTACTCGGGCGTCCTCACCAAGGGTGGTTACCTGAACTCGGTGAAGGACAAGAAGGAGAAGATCGGCCGTATGCTCCTGATGCACGCGAACTCGCGTGAGGACATCGACGAGGCACGCGCGGGCGACATCGTCGCGATCGCGGGTCTCAAGGAGACGACAACGGGCGATACGCTGTGCGATCCGGCACACCCGATCATCCTCGAGCGGATGGAATTCCCCGAGCCGGTGATCGAGCTGTCGGTGGAACCGAAGACCAAGGCCGACCAGGAGAAGATGGGCATCGCGCTCAATCGCCTCGCCGCCGAGGATCCCTCGTTCCGCGTGTCGACCGATCACGAATCGGGCCAGACCATCATCAAGGGGATGGGCGAGCTCCACCTCGAGATCCTGGTCGATCGCATGAAGCGCGAGTTCAAGGTCGAGGCGAACGTCGGTGCGCCGCAGGTCGCGTATCGCGAGTATCTGAAGAAGCCGGTCGACATCGACTACACGCACAAGAAGCAGTCGGGTGGTACCGGCCAGTTCGGACGCGTGAAGGTAAAGCTGACGCCGGGCGAGCGCGGCCAGGGCATCGTCTTCAAGGACGAGATCAAGGGCGGCAACATCCCGCGCGAGTACATCCCCGCGATCGAGAAGGGTTTCCGCGAGACCGCGGCGACCGGCTCGCTGGTCGGCTTCCCGATCATCGACTTCGACATCGTGCTGTATGACGGCGCGTACCACGACGTCGACTCGTCCGCGCTCGCGTTCGAAATCACCGCCCGCGGCGCGATGCGCGAAGCGGCGCAGAAGGCCGGCATCACGCTGCTCGAGCCGGTGATGCGCGTCGAGGTCGTGACGCCCGAGGATTACCTCGGCGACGTGATCGGCGACATGAACAGCCGTCGTGGCCAGATCCAGGGCACCGACACGCGCGGCAACGCGCAGACGGTCGAGGCGATGGTCCCGCTGGCGAACATGTTCGGCTACGTGAACGCGCTCCGTTCGTTCACGCAGGGTCGCGCCAGCTACTCGATGCAGTTCTCGCACTACGACGAAGTGCCGCAGAACGTCGCCGACGAGGTGAAGGCTAAGTTGGCCTGAACCGACGGCGGGAGGAGCCAGGGTCACCTGGCTCCACCTCGCCGCTAGGCCGGCCGGCGATCCGGCGAACGCCGGTTCGTTCGACGACGCGGGATTTACTCCCGCGGCGGCCAATAAGCCCCGGACGCTTCGGCCAAGGGGTTTGCGCAACACGAATTCAGCCGCTATGGGGCCGCCTTCACGGCGAGTCCTGCGTGCGGCTCAAGTGACATCCAGAAGGTAGGGAAACAATGGCTAAGGCTAAGTTTGAGCGGACCAAGCCGCACCTGAACATCGGCACCATCGGTCACGTCGACCATGGCAAGACCTCGCTGACGGCGGCGATCACGAAGGTGCTGGCGGAGAACGTTGCGGGTAACGCAGCGGTTGACTTCGCGAACATCGACAAGGCTCCCGAAGAGCGCGAGCGCGGCATCACGATCTCGACCGCGCACGTCGAGTACGAGACGGCGAACCGCCACTACGCGCACGTCGACTGCCCGGGTCACGCCGACTACGTGAAGAACATGATCACCGGTGCCGCCCAGATGGACGGCGCAATCCTGGTCGTGTCGGCGACCGACGGCCCGATGCCGCAGACCCGTGAGCACATCCTGCTCGCGCGTCAGGTCGGCGTGCCGGCAATGGTCGTGTTCATGAACAAGGTCGACCTCGTCGACGACGAGGAAATCCTCGAGCTCGTTGAGCTGGAAATCCGCGAGCTGCTGAGCTCGTACGAGTTCCCGGGCGACGACATTCCGATCATCAAGGGTTCGGCGACGTGCGCGCTGTCGGGTTCGGACACGAAGCTCGGCCAGGACGCGGTCCTCGAGCTGATGAAGAACGTCGACGAGTACATCCCGCAGCCCGAGCGTCCGCTCGACAAGCCGTTCATGATGCCGATCGAGGACGTGTTCTCGATCTCGGGTCGCGGCACCGTCGTCACCGGCCGCGTCGAGACCGGCGTGGTGAAGGTCGGCGAGGAAGTCGAGATCGTCGGTATCCACCCGACCGTCCGCAAGACCACGGTCACGGGCGTCGAGATGTTCCGCAAGCTGCTCGACCAGGGCCAGGCCGGCGACAACGTCGGTGCGCTGATCCGCGGCGTGGCGCGTGACGAGGTGGAGCGCGGCCAGGTGCTGTGCAAGCCGGGCTCGATCAAGCCGCACACCGACTTCGCGTCGGAAGTGTACGTGCTGTCGAAGGACGAGGGCGGCCGTCACACGCCGTTCTTCGCCAACTATCGTCCGCAGTTCTACTTCCGCACGACCGACGTGACCGGCACCGTCGAGCTGCCCGAGGGCACCGAGATGGTGATGCCGGGCGACAACGTCGCGCTGGGCATCAAGCTGATCGCGCCGATCGCGATGGACGTCGGCCAGCGCTTCACCATCCGCGAGGGCGGTCGTACCGTCGGCGCAGGGGTTGTCAGCTCGATCGACAAGTAATATAGGCGCCAGCCTTACGGAGATCGGCGGTTGGACCGCCGGCCTCTGGCAAAGCGGCCCGCACCGGCGACGGTGCGGGCCGTTCGCTTTTAGTAGGGACACCCTCACGCCGCGGCATCGCCCTGCGTGCTCGTGTCCGGTTACTCGCGTATCAAACCAGCAAGAGCCGCTTGCCGCGGCCCGCTCTTTCGCATCGGTAGGGAACATGGACACCAACATCCGCATCCGCCTGAAGGCATTCGATCACCGCGTGCTCGACCAGGCGACCGGCGACATCGCCGACACCGCGCGCCGCACCGGCGCGCTGATCCGTGGCCCGATCCCGCTTCCGACCCGTATCGAGAAGTTCACCGTCAACCGCGGCCCGCACGTCGACAAGAAGAGCCGCGAGCAGTTCGAGGTCCGCACTTACAAGCGGATGCTCGACATCGTGCAGCCGACGCCGCAGACCGTCGACGCGCTGATGAAGCTCGACCTCGCGGCCGGTGTTGACGTCGAGATCAAGCTGGCCTAATGCGCCGGCTCCCGCGGTCGACGTGAGTCCCGCGGGTTCGTCGTTTTCGCAGGTACGGGAACGACGGTGACGGCTCCGCCACGGCGGGGCTTGCCACAACAAAGAGATACCGCCGGCGGCAACGCCTCCGGGACAGCGTCTCCCGTCACGCCCTGAAAGGGGTGACCAGCCCGGGACGGGGGCACGCTTCGCTTATCCGGGTTGAACGGTCGTCCGTGCGAGAGCGCGGGCGGCACAAGCACCTGCGGGATGGGCTCGTGGGTGCCTCTGTCAAGGAGCACAAGATCATGCGCACTGGCGTGATCGCGAAGAAAATGGGCATGACGCGCCTGTTCCAGGATGATGGCCGGCACGTGCCCGTCACCGTTCTGCAACTCGAAGGCTTGCAGGTCATCGCCCGTCGCGAGATGGATCGTGACGGCTACACCGCCGTCCAGCTTGGTGCAGGTAGCGCCAAGGCAAAGAACGTCGCCAAGCCGCAGCGCGGCCACTTCGGCAAGGCCGAGGTCGAGCCGAAGGCGGTCGTCCACGAGTTCCGCGTAACCGAGGACAACCTCCTCGACGTCGGCGCCGAGCTGTCGGCCGACCACTACGTCGCCGGCCAGTACGTCGACATCCAGGGGCGCACGCAGGGCAAGGGCTTCGCCGGCGCCATGAAGCGCTGGAACTTCGGCGGTCTGCGCGCCACGCACGGCGTGTCGGTCAGCCACCGTTCGCACGGTTCGACCGGTAACCGCCAGGATCCGGGTCGCGTCTTCAAGAACAAGAAGATGGCCGGCCACATGGGCGACAAGAACCGCACCCAGCAGAACCTCGAGATCGTCGGCACCGACGTCGAGCGCGGCCTGATCTTCGTGAAGGGCTCGGTGCCCGGCTCGAAGGGCGGCTGGCTGTTCGTCAAGGACGCGGTCAAGCAGGGGCGCCACGAAGGTGCACCGTATCCGGCCAGCCTGAAGCAGGCTGCCAACAACAACACCGCCGCTGACACGCCGGCCGAGAACCAGAACGGTTCCGGGGCCGACACGCAGGCGACCGACGGCCAGGAGGGCTGAACGTGAAGGTCAAGGTTTCCTCCTTTGCCGGCCCAGGTAGCAATGGGGACGCTGCAGAGATCGAGCTTAACGACGAGGTCTTCGGCCTCGATCCGCGTGCCGACATCCTGCACCGCGTCGTGACCTGGCAGCTCGAGAAGCGTCGCGCCACCGCGCGCGGCACCCGCGAGCGCGCCGATGTCGCCCGGTCGGGCAAGAAGTTCGGTCGCCAGAAGGGCGGCGGTACGGCTCGTCACGGCGATCGTCGCGCGCCGGTGTTCATCGGCGGTGGTAAGGCGCACGGCGCCCGCGTCCGCGACTTCAATCCGGGGCTGAACAAGAAGGTTCGCGCACTGGGTCTGAAGATGGCGCTGTCGAGCCACGCGAAGAACGGTTCGCTGATCGTCCTCGACGGCTTCTCGGTCGCCAAGACCGCCGAGCTGAAGGGCCACTTCGCGACGCTCAACGCCGGCAAGCGCACGCTCGTCATCGACGGTGACGCGGGCGAGGGCTTCCGCGCCGGTCGCAATCTCGTCGGCGTCGACATGCTCCCCGCAGTGGGCGCGAACGTCTACGACATCATCAAGGCTGACACGCTGGTCCTGACCCGCGCGGCGGTCGAGAAGCTGGAGGCTCGCTTCAATGGCTAAGCAGGCAAAGGCGATCGACAACCGTCACTATGACGTGATTGTCGCGCCGCACATCACCGAGAAGGCGACCCTTCTCTCCGAGCAGAACGCGGTCGTGTTCAAGGTTGCCGGCAAGGCGACCAAGCCGGAGATCAAGGCAGCGGTCGAGGCGCTGTTCGACGTGTCCGTGAAGAGCGTGAACACGATCGTCCAGAAGGGCAAGACCAAGCGTTGGAAGGGTGCGCCCTACCAGCGGTCGGACATGAAGAAGGCGATCGTGACCCTCACCGAGGGTCAGTCGATCGACGTCACCGAGGGGGCCAAGTAAGATGGCACTCAAGCATTACAACCCGACCTCGCCCGCGCAGCGCGGCCTGATCCTCGTCGACAAGTCGGCGCTGTGGAAGGGCAAGCCCGTCAAGGCGCTGACCGAGGGCAAGAACAAGACCGGCGGCCGCAACAACAAGGGCCACGTGACCAGCCGCGGCATCGCGGGCGGCCACAAGCAGAAGTACCGCTTCATCGACTTCAAGCGTCGCAAGTGGGACGCTGAAGGCACGGTTGAGCGGCTCGAGTACGATCCCAACCGCACCGCGTTCATCGCGCTGGTGTCGTATGCGGACGGCGAGCAGGCCTATATCATCGCGCCGCAGCGTCTCGCGGTCGGTGACAAGGTGATCGCGGCGAAGAAGACCGACACCAAGCCCGGCAACGCGATGGAGATCGGTCAGGTCCCCGTCGGGACCATCGTCCACAACGTGGAGATGAAGCCGAACAAGGGTGGTCAGATCGCGCGCTCGGCCGGCACCTACGTGCAGGTCGTCGGTCGCGACCGCGGCATGGTCATCGTTCGTCTGAACTCGGGCGAGCAGCGCTACATCCGTGCCGAGTGCATGGCGACGGTCGGTGCGGTGTCCAACCCGGACAACCAGAACACCAACCTGGGCAAGGCCGGTCGTTCGCGCTGGCTGGGCAAGCGTCCGCTGACGCGCGGTGTTGCGAAGAACCCGGTCGACCACCCGCACGGCGGTGGTGAAGGCCGGACCTCGGGCGGCCGTCACCCGGTCACGCCGTGGGGCAAGCCGACCAAGGGTGCGCGCACCCGCCACAACAAGTCTACGGACAAGATGATCATCCGTAGCCGTCACGCGAGGAAGAAGTAATGGCGCGCTCCGTCTGGAAGGGCCCGTTCGTCGAATTGAGCCTGCTCAAGAAGGCCGAAGCCGCACAGGACGCGGGTGGCCGCGCACCGATCAAGACCTGGTCGCGTCGCTCCACCATCCTGCCGCAGTTCGTCGGTCTGACGTTCACCGTGTACAATGGCCGCAAGTTCGTGCCCGTCTCGATCAACGAGGACATGGTCGGCATGAAGCTCGGCGAGTTCGCACCGACCCGGTATTTCCCGGGTCACGCGGCTGACAAGAAGGGCAAGCGCTGATGTCGAAGCCAGCATCCCCTCGCAAGGTCGGCGACAAGGAAGCCTTGTCCGTCGGCACGCAGATCCGCGGATCGGCGCAGAAGCTTAACCTGGTCGCGGGCCTGATCCGCGGCCGCAAGGTGAGCGACGCGCTCAACATCCTGCAGTTCTCGACCAAGGCGATGGCCGTTGACGCGCGCAAGGTGCTCGCCTCCGCGATCGCCAACGCCGAGAACAACCACAACCTCGACGTCGACGCGCTCGTCGTTGCTGAGGCGTCGGTCGGCAAGTCGATCACCATGAAGCGGTTCGCCACGCGCGGCCGCGGCAAGTCCACCCGCATCCTGAAGCCGTTCTCGCGGCTGCGGATCGTCGTGCGCGAGCAGGAAGAAGCCTAATGGGTCACAAGAGCAACCCGATCGGTCTGCGCCTGCAGATCAACCGCACCTGGGACAGCCGCTGGTTCGCGGAAGGCCAGGACTATGGTCGCCTGCTGCTGGAGGATTTGAAGATCCGCCAGTACATCATGGACACGCTGCCGCAGGCGGCGATCTCCAAGGTGGTGATCGAGCGTCCGGCCAAGCTGTGCCGCATCTCCGTCTTCGCTGCACGCCCCGGCGTGATCATCGGCAAGAAGGGTTCGGACATCGAGAAGCTTCGCAAGAAGCTCGGCACGATGACCTCGTCCGACGTGTCGCTGAACATCGTCGAGATCCGCAAGCCCGAGGTCGACGCCAAGCTCGTCGCGCAGGGTATCGCCGATCAGCTCGAGCGTCGTATCGCCTTCCGCCGCGCGATGAAGCGTGCGGTGCAGTCGGCGATGCGCCTGGGTGCCGACGGCATCCGCGTCGCGTGCGGTGGTCGCCTGGGCGGCGCCGAGATCGCGCGTTCGGAGAGCTATCGTGAGGGCCGCGTGCCGCTGCACACGCTGCGCGCCAACCTCGACTATGCCGAAGCGCAGGCGCACACCGCTTACGGTGTCTGCGGCGTCAAGGTGTGGGTGTTCAAGGGCGAGATCCTGGGCCACGATCCGATGGCGCAGGACCGGCTGATGATGGAGGCTCAGACCTCCGGCGTGCGCCCGGCGCGCGACGATCGCCGCTAAGGTACTGGACAGAACATGCTGCAACCAAAGCGCACCAAGTTCCGCAAGGCGTTCAAGGGCCGCATTCACGGCGACGCCAAGGGCGGCACGGCTCTGAACTTCGGCTCGTACGGGCTGAAGGCGATGGAGCCGGAACGCATCACCGCGCGTCAGATCGAGGCGGCCCGCCGCGCGATCACGCGCCACATCAAGCGCCAGGGCCGTCTCTGGATCCGCATCTTCCCGGACGTTCCCGTCTCGTCGAAGCCGGCCGAAGTCCGCATGGGCTCGGGCAAGGGTAGCCCTGAGTTCTGGGCCGCCCGCGTGAAGCCGGGCCGGATCCTTTTCGAGCTCGACGGCGTCGAGGGCAAGATCGCCGCGGAAGCGTTCGAGCGCGCCGCGATGAAGCTGCCGATCAAGACCAAGGTGGTGGCGCGTCTGGGCGACACGTCGCACCTGGGAGGCGAGTGAGATGGCTAAGGCAAAGACCAAGACCGATTTCGTCGGCCAGACCGATGATCAGCTCAGCGAGAGCCTGGGCCAGCTGAAGCGCGAGCAGTTCAACCTGCGCTTCCAGGCTGCGACCAACCAGCTCGAGAAGCCGAGCCGCGTGCGCGAGGTCCGCAAGGACATCGCCCGCATCAAGACCCAGCAGGCGCAGCGCAACGCTGCCGCTGGCAAGTAAGAGGACGAGAGACATGCCGAAGCGCGTGCTGACCGGGGTGATCGTCTCGGACAAGGGCGAGAAGACGGTGGTCGTCAACGTGGAGCGCAAGGTCAAGCACCCGCTCTACGGCAAGATCATCCGCCGTTCGAAGAAGTACCACGCCCATGACGAGGCGAACGAGTACAAGCAGGGCGAGACCGTGCGCATCGAAGAGACTGCGCCGATGTCGAAGCTCAAGAACTGGACGGTGGTCGAGCGGGTCAACACCCACGCGACGCCGGAACGGGTCGACGTCGACGCGTAACGCGTCGGGCGTGAGAGCCCTTCGGTCGTTTCGTGCAGGGTCTGCGTAACGCAGAGACCACATGAGCGGGCGGAGGGGCGACGTAGCGATCGAGGCGTAGGTCCACCACGGGCTTGCGTTTCGTTGCCGGGGCGGTTACCGGACCGCTCCCCCTGGTGCAGGCCCGTCAAGAACGGTCGCCCGCGCCGGGGGTCGTTATTTTAGGCGGGGTTGGGTCGGTATCCACCCCATTTGATGAGGAATTGGGTCAATGATCCAGATGCAGTCGAACCTCGACGTCGCTGACAACAGCGGCGCGAAGCGCGTGCAGTGCATCAAGGTGCTGGGCGGCTCGAAGCGTCGCACGGCCGGCGTGGGCGACATCATCGTCGTCTCCGTCAAGGAAGCACAGCCGCGCGGCCGCGTGAAGAAGGGCGACGTTCACCGCGCCGTCATCGTGCGTACCGCCAAGGACATCCGCCGCGCCGACGGCTCGGTCATCCGCTTCGACGGCAACGCCGCGGTGCTGGTCAACAAGAACGAGGAGCCGATCGGCACCCGTATCTTCGGGCCGGTCGTGCGCGAGCTGCGTGGCCGCGGCCACATGAAGGTCATCAGCCTGGCGCCGGAGGTGCTGTGATGAGCAACGTGAAGATGAAGATCAAGAAGGGCGATCAGGTCATCGTCCTGTCGGGCAAGGACAAGGGCAAGACCGGCACGGTCACGCTCGCCAGCCCGCGCGACCAGAAGGTCGTGGTCGGCGGCATCAACGTCGCGACCCGTCACCGCAAGCCGAGCCAGGCGCAGCCGCAGGGCGGCCTGGAGCGCATCGAGGCGCCGCTGCACGTCTCCAAGGTCGCGCACGTGACCGCCGACGGCAAGCCGACGCGCGTGCGTTACGAGACGCAGGACGGAAAGAAGGTCCGTGTCGCGGTCAAGACCGGGAGCAAGATCGATGGCTGATTACAAGCCCCGCATGAAGTCGATGTACGACGACTCGATCGCGAAGGCGATGACCGAGAAGTTCGGGTACAAGAACGTGCTCGAGGTTCCGCGGATCGAGAAGATCGTGCTCAACATGGGCGTCGGTGAGGCGACCCAGGACAAGAAGAAGGTCGAGCAGGCGGCTTCCGAGATGGAGCTGATCGCCGGTCAGAAGCCTGTCATCACCAAGGCGAAGAAGTCGATCGCGCAGTTCAAGCTGCGCGAGGGCATGCCGATCGGCGTCAAGGTGACGCTGCGTCGCGAGCGCATGTACGAGTTCCTCGACCGCTTCATCACGATCGCTCTTCCGCGCGTCCGCGACTTCCGCGGCCTCAACCCGAAGAGCTTCGACGGCCGTGGCAACTACGCCTGCGGCATCAAGGAGCAGATCGTGTTCCCCGAGATCAACTATGACCGCATCGACAAGGTGCGCGGCATGGACGTGATCGTCACGACCAGCGCGAAGACCGACGACGAGGCGCGCGAGCTGCTCCGTCTGTTCGGCTTCCCGTTCCCGCAGCCCGAAGGCGAGGCCGAAGCGCCGCGTCAGGCCGCGTAACAAAGAGAGCTTAAGTCCATGGCGAAACTGAGTTCCGTGAACAAGAACGAGCGTCGCAAGAAGCTCGTCAAGCAATATGCCCCGAAGTTCGCGAAGCTGAAGGCGATCGCGAACGATGAGTCGCTCGACGAGACCGAGCGTCTCATCGCGCGCCTCAAGATGTCCGAGCTGCCGCGCAACGCGAACCCGACCCGTATCCGCAACCGCTGCGAGATCACCGGGCGCCCGCGCGCTTATTACCGCAAGTTCCGTCTCGCTCGCGTCATGCTGCGCGATCTGGCCAACAAGGGCCTGATCCCCGGCCTCACGAAGTCGAGCTGGTAAGGACACGACAGATGGCAGTGACCGATCCCCTGGGTGACCTGCTCACCCGCATCCGCAACGGCCAGCGCGCGCGCAAGGACAGCGTCCTGTCGCCCGCCAGCAAGCTGCGGACCCGCGTTCTCGATGTGCTCCAGCGCGAAGGCTACATCCGTGGCTACAGCGAAGAAGAGATGGGCCCCGCCAAGGGCGTCCGCATCGAGCTCAAGTATTTCGAAGGCCAGCCCGCGATCAAGCATGTCGCGCGCGTCTCGAAGCCCGGCCGCCGCGTGTATTCGGGCAGCCAGGAGCTTCCCCGCGTGATGAACGGCCTGGGCATCACCATCGTCTCGACGCCGCGCGGCGTGCTCTCGGATGCCGAGGCACGCGAGCAGAACGTCGGTGGCGAAGTGCTGGCGGAGGTGTTCTGATGAGCCGCATCGGTAAAAAGGCAGTCCCGGTTCCCGCCGGCGTCTCCGCCGACATCGCGGGCCGCGTCCTGAGCGTGAAGGGTCCCAAGGGCACCCTGACCATGCCGCTCGCCGACGAGATCACCTATGACGTCCAGCCGGACGGCATCTCGGTGCAGCCGGCGAACGACACCAAGCGCGCTCGCGCGTTCTGGGGCATGCAGCGCACGCTGGTGCAGAACCTGGTGACGGGCGTGACGACGGGCTTCTCGAAGAAGCTGGTCATCACCGGCGTCGGCTACCGCGCCGCGGCGCAGGGCCGCAACCTGAAGCTGCAGCTCGGCTACAGCCACGACGTCAACATCGACGTGCCCGAGGGCATCGAGGTGAAGACGCCGGACGCCACCACCGTCGAGATCAGCGGTTCGGACAAGCAGAAGGTGGGCCAGCTCGCCGCCGAGATCCGCCGCTGGCGCAAGCCGGAGCCGTACAAGGGCAAGGGCATCAAGTACGACGGCGAGTTCATCTTCCGTAAGGAAGGAAAGAAGAAGTGACCAAGGGCCTTTCGCTTTTCGAGAAGCGGCGTCGCCGCAACCGTACCGCGCTTCGCGCGCGGTCGGGCACGCGTCCGCGTCTGTCGATCCACCGCTCGGGCAAGCACATCTACGCCCAGGTCATCGACGACGAGGCCGGTCGCACGGTCGCTTCGGCTTCGACGCTGGAGAAGGACGTGCGCGACACGTCGGGCGCCAACGTCGCGGCTGCGACCGAGGTCGGTCGTCGCGTGGCCGAGAAGGCCAAGGCGGCGGGCGTGACGCAGGTCGTCTTCGACCGCGGCGGCTTCCTCTTTCACGGCCGGGTGAAGGCGCTTGCGGAAGCCGCGCGCGAAGCCGGACTGGAGTTCTAAGACATGGCTGACGACAACAACCAGACGGCGGGCGAGCCGATGGCGGCGACCGCGCCGCAGGACGCCGGCCAGAGCGCGAACACCAACGGCGGTGGTCAGAACGCGGGCGGTCAGGGCGGCGGCTTCGGCGGCGGTCAGGGCGGCGGATACCGCGGTGGTCAGGGCGGCGGACGCGGTGGCCCGGGTGGCAATCGCGGTCGCGGTGGCCCCGGCGGCAACCGTGGCGGCCGTGACGGCAACCGCGGTGGACGTCGCGACGATCGCCGTGGCGGTCAGGACGACGGCGGCGAGGAGCTGATTGAGAAGCTCGTCCACATCAACCGCGTGTCGAAGACGGTGAAGGGTGGCAAGCGCTTCGGCTTCGCGGCGCTGGTCGTCGTGGGCGACGGCAAGGGCCGCGTCGGCTTCGGTCACGGCAAGGCGCGCGAGGTGCCTGAGGCGATCTCGAAGGCGACCGCGTCGGCCAAGAAGAAGATGCTGCGCGTTCCGCTCAAGGACGGCCGCACGCTGCACCATGACGGCAATGGACACTTCGGCGCAGGCCGTGTGACCGTCCGCTCGGCGCCGTCGGGCACCGGGATCATCGCGGGTGGCCCGATGCGCGCCATCTTCGAGAGCCTGGGCGTTCACGACGTCGTGACCAAGTCGGTCGGCACGTCGAACCCGTACAACATGATCCGCGCGACGTTCGAGGCACTGGGCGAGCAGACCTCGCCCAAGGCCGTCGCACAGCGCCGCGGCAAGAAGATCGCGGACCTGCTCGGTCGCGGCCAGGGCGCTGACGCCCAGACCGCCGAGGCCGATGCCGCGGCGATCGTGGAGTAACGACCAATGGCTACCATCAAGGTCAAGCAGACCGGATCGCCGATCCGCCGTACCAAGGATCAGCGCGCGACGCTGATCGGTCTCGGCCTCAACAAGATGCACAAGGTCTCGGAGCTGCAGGACAGCCCCGAGGTCCGCGGGATGATCCGCAAGGTGCACCACATGGTCGAGGTGCAGGAGGGCTGAGCCTTCCCCACCTTTACCGGTGACAGATTGGGGGAAGGGGGCTAAGCGGCCCCCTTCCTTTTCCTTTAGCGCGACAAAAGCGAAAGCGAGTGCATATCATGAAGCTCAACGAACTCCGCGACAACCAGGGTGCCCGCAAGTCCCGCATGCGCGTGGGCCGCGGCATCGGCTCGGGCAAGGGCAAGACCGCGGGGCGCGGTGTGAAGGGTCAGAAGAGCCGCGAGGGCGTGTCCATCGCCGGCTTCGAGGGCGGCCAGATGCCGCTCCACATGCGTCTGCCGAAGCGCGGCTTCAACAACATCTTCGCCAAGGATTATGCCGAGGTGAACCTGGGCGCGATCCAGAAGGCGATCGAGTCGGGCAAGCTAACTGCGACCGATATCGACCATGCCGCGCTGAAGGCGGCTGGTCTGGCACGCGGTGGCAAGGACGGCGTCCGCCTGCTCGGAAAGGGCGAGCTGACCTCGGCGCTCAACTTCACCGTCGCGGGCGTCTCGGCCGGCGCGCGTGAGGCGGTCGAGAAGGCTGGCGGCTCGGTCAACGTGCCCGAGATCGTCCCGGCTGCGGAGAAGGCCAAGGCCAAGCACCGCACCGGCCGCGCGGCACCGCGCGCGTGATTGTTGCGCCCCGGCCACGCTGCCGGGGCAGACAACACCAGCCGCTCGGGCTCGAGAATAGACACGGCATGTGATGTGCCTATATGAGCGGCGGGGTGGCACGGGCTTCCCCGCCGCTTTTGTTTGGATTCGCGCGCCGTCGAGTGCCGCGACATCCCGGTTCCAGGACATGCGACAACGATGGCATCCGTAGCCAACAATATGGCCTCAAGCGTCAGTCTGGCGAAGTTCGCGCAGGCGACCGACCTCAAGAAGCGGCTGTGGTTCACGATCGGCGCGCTGATCGTCTTCCGTCTGCTCAGCTACGTGCCGCTGCCCGGCGTCGACGCGACCGCGCTCGGCCTGCTCGCCAACCAGACCAAGGGCGGCGTGCTCGACTTCTTCAACACCTTCTCGGGCGGCTCGCTCAGCCGGATGAGCCTGATCGCGCTCGGCGTGATGCCCTACATCACCGCCTCGATCGTGGTGCAGCTGGCGACCAGCCTCAGCCCGCAGCTCGCCGCGATCAAGAAGGAAGGCGAGAGCGGTCGCAAGAAGCTCAACCAGTACACCCGCTACGGCACCGTCGCGCTGACCGCGGTGCAAGGCTATTTCATCGCGGTGGGCCTCGAGACGCTGGGCGCGAACTCGGGCATCCAGGCGGTGGTCGAGCCGGGCATGTTGTTCCGCATCAACGCGGTCGTGTCGCTGATCGGCGGCACGATGTTCCTGATGTGGATCGGCGAGCAGATCACCAGCCGCGGCATCGGCAACGGCGTGTCGCTGATCATCATGGCGGGCATCGTCGCGCATCTGCCGACGACGATCGTCAACCTGCTCGAGGGTGGCCGTTCGGGTTCGATGAGCGCGTTCGTGCTGCTCGCGATCATCGCGGTTGTCGTCGGGCTCGTGCTGCTGATCTGCTTCATGGAGCGCGCGCAGCGCCGCATCCTGATCCAGTATCCCAAGCGCCAGACGCAGCGCGGCATGCAGGCCGATCGCAGCCACCTGCCGCTCAAGATCAACACCGCGGGCGTGATCCCGCCGATCTTCGCCTCGTCGCTGCTGCTGATGCCGCTGACGATCACGCAGTTCGCCGGCAACCGCGTCCAGGGTGACAGCTGGTGGGGCGACGTGATCATCAGCCTCAACCAGTATCTCCAGCACGGCGCGCCGCTGTACATGGCGCTCTACGCCGCGGGCATCATCTTTTTCTCGTTCTTCTACACCGCGGTCGTGTTCAACCCGGAGGAGACGGCGGAGAATCTGAAGCGCTACGGCGGGTTCATCCCGGGCATCCGTCCGGGTAAGAACACCGAGACGTATTTCGATTACGTGCTGACGCGCATCACCGTGATCGGTGCTGCATACCTGACGTTCATCTGCGTGGTGCCGGAATATCTCGTCTCGGCGCTGTCGATCCCCTTCTACCTGGGCGGCACCAGCTTGCTCATCGTCGTCAACGTGACCATGGACACGGTGACGCAGATCCAGTCGCACCTGCTGGCGCACCAGTATGGCGACCTGATCAAGAAGTCGAAGCTGAAGGGGGCGCGTCGCCGCTGACACGCGGTGACGGGCAGGCGACAAACGGGGAGAAACGCGCGCGTGAACATCATCCTGCTGGGGCCGCCGGGTGCGGGCAAGGGCACGCAGTCGGAACGGCTCGTCGCCGAACGCGGCATGGTCCAGCTGTCCACCGGCGACATGCTGCGCGCCGCGGTGAAGGCGGGGACGCCCGTCGGCGTCCAGGCGAAGACGGTGATGGACGCGGGCGAGCTCGTCTCCGACGCGATCGTCTCCGCGCTGATCGGCGAACGGATGGACGCGGGCACCGGTGCGGGGGCGATCTTCGACGGTTACCCGCGCACCGCCGCGCAGGCCGACGCACTCGACCTCCTTCTCGCCGAGCGCGGGCAGACGCTCGATCACGTCATCGAGCTGGAGGTGAACGAGGACGCGCTGGTCGAGCGGATCGTCGGCCGCTTCACCTGCGCCAATTGCGGCGCGGGCTATCACGACACGTTCAAGACGCCCCGCGAGGAAGGCGTGTGCGACGTGTGCGGGTCGACCGAGTTCAAGCGGCGCCCCGACGACAACGAACAGACCGTGCGGACCCGCATGGCCGAATATCGCGCCAAGACCGCGCCGATCATCCCGATCTACGAGGCGCGCGGGCTTGTCCGCCGTGTCGACGGCATGGCCGACATCGCGGTGGTGACCGCGTCGATCGAGGCGATCCTCAGCGCGGAGTGATCATCGCCGTGCCGCCCGCTACCGGATGATGCCCCGCTGCGGGACTTGCGCGCGGCGAGATGACGAAGAGTTCATGCGCGGGTCACCGCCACCGCGGGGCCGAACGGGTAGAGCAGGGACATCGGATCGCCGAACGCGATCGGCAGGCACCACCCCCGCCTGACGGTTCCGCGGCTCTGACTACCCGCCGCCCACACTCCCGGTGGCGTCGGGTTCGCCGGCGAGGGCCTCGCGCTCTCGCCGGCGCTTTCTTGTCTCCCGCTCGACAAGCATCCGCTCACGTGGCAGCGGATTTCACATGGATGGTCTGACCCTGTTCGGCTTCGCGGCGGTGCTGTTCATGCTCGTCTGCTACGTGCTGGAAGATCGTGCGCCGTTCTGGACCTTGCTGTTCGCGCTCGGTTGCGTGGCGAGCGGGGTGTACGGCTTCCTTCAGGGCGCATGGCCGTTCGCGATGGTGGAGATCATCTGGACCGTCGTCGCGCTGCAACGCTGGATGAAACTCAGGCGGCGCGCGGAACCACGCGCTTGACTCGGCGTTTGCGCGCGCCTAACTGCCTCAGCTTCCGACACACCGGTCCCGGCGGCGCTTGCTTGCGTGCGCCGCGCTTTGCGTAAGGATCGGTGCGACGGAAGTGCAATGCGACGAGATGGGGCGCGTGGCAGCCATGCCGCACCCCGTGGAGCACAGGAGAACGAATTTCATGGCACGTATCGCGGGTGTCAACATCCCGACCAACAAGCGCGTAATCATCGCGCTGACCTACATCCACGGCATCGGCCCGGCACACGCCAAGGCGCTGACCACCAAGCTGAACATCGCGGAAGACCGCCGCGTGCAGGACCTGACCGATCAGGAAGTGCTGCAGATCCGCGAGGCGATCGACGCCGATTACACCGTCGAGGGTGATCTTCGTCGCGAAACCGCGATGAACATCAAGCGTCTGATGGACCTCGCCTGCTACCGCGGCCTGCGTCACCGCAAGGGCCTGCCGGTCCGCGGCCAGCGCACGCACACCAACGCGCGCACCCGCAAGGGCAAGGCAAAGCCGATCGCCGGCAAGAAGAAGTAAATCGTCCGGGGGGCGATTTACTCCGCCGGAGGCAGCTATCCCGGCAGCGCAACCTCGGTCGCGCTCCGGTCGAACGGCTCCAGCCCGGCGTCACTTGGAATATAGGTCAGGAACTACCACATGGCTCAGGCACCGCAGCGCATTCGTCGGCGCGAGCGCAAGAACATCACCGCGGGCGTCGCACACGTGAACGCCAGCTTCAACAACACCATGATCACCATCACCGACGCGCAGGGCAATGCGATCAGCTGGTCCTCGGCGGGCATGATGGGCTTCAAGGGTTCGCGCAAGTCGACCCCGTATGCGGCGCAGGTCGCGGCCGAGGACGCGGGCAAGAAGGCCGCCGAGCACGGCGTCCGCACGCTCGAGGTCGAGGTCAAGGGTCCGGGTTCGGGCCGCGAGTCGGCGCTGCGCGCGCTCCAGGCGGTCGGTTTCCAGATCACGTCGATCCGCGACGTGACCTCGATCCCGCACAACGGCGTCCGCCCGTCCAAGCGTCGTCGCGTCTGATGCTCTCGCGCGGCCGCTGACGAGTGGCCGCGTTTCTTACCAGGCGGTGTCGCGTGCGCACGCGCTCCGCCCAACCCCAGGGGACGAGATCTTGTCTGTCAATGCAAAGAACTGGCAGGAACTGAAGAAGCCCAGCGGCCTCGAGAAGAAGAGCGGCGACGGGAAGCGCAAGGCGACGTTCATCGCCGAACCACTCGAGCGCGGCTTCGGCCTGACGCTCGGCAACGCGCTGCGGCGCGTGCTGCTGTCGAGTCTGCAGGGCGCGGCGGTGACCTCGATCAAGATCGAGAACGTATTGCACGAATTCAGCAGCCTGGCGGGCGTCCGCGAGGACGTGACCGACATCGTGCTGAACGTGAAGCAGATCGCGATCCGCATGCAGGGCGAGGGCGCGAAGCGGCTTCAGCTCTCCGCCACCGGTCCGGCCGAGGTGAAGGCGGGCGACATCGCGGTGTCGGGCGACATCGAGGTGATGAACCCAGAGCTGGTGATCTGCCACCTCGACGAGGGCGCGACGCTCAACATGGAGCTGACCGCCGACACGGGTAAGGGTTATGTCGCCGCGACCGCCAACCGTCCGGCCGATGCGCCGATCGGCCTGATCCCGGTTGACGCACTCTACTCGCCGGTGCGCCAGGTGTCGTACAAGGTCGATCCGACGCGCGTCGGTCAGGACCTCGACTATGACAAGCTGACGCTGACGATCGAGACCGACGGCACCGTTACGCCCGAGGACGCGGTTGGCTACGCCGGTCGCATCCTGCAGGACCAGCTCGCGCTGTTCGTCCACTTCGACGATTCGTCGGTCACTCGTTCGGCGCCGGTCGGCGTCGCGGCGCCGGCGGCGAGCATGGGCGAGGTCGCGGGCGATACCGCGCAGATCAACCGTTACCTGCTCAAGAAGGTCGACGAGCTCGAACTGTCGGTGCGTTCGGCCAACTGCCTCAAGAACGACAACATCATCTACATTGGCGATCTGGTCGGCAAGACCGAGGCTGAGATGCTGCGCACGCCGAACTTCGGTCGCAAGTCGCTCAACGAGATCAAGGAGGTGCTCTCCAGCATGGGGCTGCGCCTCGGCATGGAGATCCCCGGCTGGCCGCCCGAGAACATCGAGGAAATGGCCAAGAAGCTCGAGCAGGAAATTATGGGCTAGGCCGCATCGGGTTAGCACTGCTAACCCGAAGACGGCGCCAGCCCGGCCGGCGGATCGGCCCAGCCGATCCGTTCGACGTGGAGGCGCGGGACTTGCTCCCGCGGCCCGGCCGCAACGAACAGGGCTCCTCCCGGGGAGCGACGGACAACCGGTGGCCCACCGTCCCACCAGGCCCGGGGTACCTCATACGGCCCCCTGACGAACGAGAAGGAAGACACCCATGCGTCACCGTGTAGGCGGTCGTAAGCTTCAGCGTACCTCGGCACACCGCCAGGCGCTGTTCCGCAACATGTCGGCCGCGCTGATCAAGCACGAGCAGATCACCACCACCGTCGCCAAGGCGAAGGAGCTTCGCCCCTACGTCGAGAAGCTCGTCACGCTCGGCAAGAAGGGTGGCCTGTCGAACCGCCGTCTGGCGCACGCGCGCCTGCTCGACGACGCGCAGCTGGTGAAGCTGTTCGACACGCTCGCGACCCGCTACGCGTCGCGCAACGGCGGCTACACCCGCATCATCAAGGCCGGCATCCGCGCCTCGGATGCCTCGCCGATGGCGATCATCGAGTTCGTCGACCGCGACGTGGCGGCGAAGGGACAGGACTCGGGTCCGGTCCTGACCGAAGACGATTTCGACGGCGAGTGAGCGCATGTGAGTAGCCTCGGCTACTCACGAGGTGCACTTGCCCGGCCAGCGGCGCACTGCGCCGACTGACGGCGCGGCGTTGCCGCGGCGGGCTGACAAGAGGAGCCGCTCCAGCGATGGGGCGGCTCTTCTCGCATGAACTCAGGGAATTCCGGATGACGCTTCACACCTGGTGGCTGTTTGTCGTCGCGGTGTTCCTGTTGTGCGGCACGCCCGGCCCCAACATGCTCCATATCCTGTCGCGCAGCGTCGAGGTCGGCGTGCGGCGGACGACCTTCGCGATGGCGGGGTGTCTGTCGGCAATGCTGATCGTGCTCGCCGCGGCCGCGACGGGGTTGACGACCTTGCTGCGCGCGATCCCCGGCGCGTTCGACGTGCTCCGCTACGCGGGCGTCGCCTATCTGATCTTTCTCGGCATCAAGGCGTGGCGCAGCGACGAGGCGCCGGTCGACGTCGGCACGGGCACGCTGCCGAACGCGGTGTCGAAGCGCGCACTGTTCCGCGGCGGCTTCGCGATCGGGATCAGCAACCCCAAGCTTATCCTGTTCGCCGCGGCGTTCCTGCCGCAATTCGTGGCGCGCGGCGCGCCGCAGGCGCCGCAGTTCGCGATCCTCGTCGTCACCTTCGTCGCGATGGAATGCCTGTGGTACGCGGCCTACGCGCTCGGCGGGCGATCGCTGTCGCGTTACATGGCGCGGCCGAACGTACGGCGCGTGTTCGACCGCGTGACCGGCACGATCTTCATCGCATTCGGCGCTGCGTTGTTCACCGCGCGACTGGCGTAGCCGCTGTCCTACACGCGGATCGGCGCATAGGCTGCGCGCGTCTTTCTCATGTCGACCTCCGGCTCGCGCGCGCACGCGTAGGGGTGTGACCTTTGCGACCTTCCACGCGCGGCGCGCAGTCGCTACACGCGCGCGGATGGAGCATCCCGACAGTATCCTCATCGTCGATTTCGGCAGCCAGGTAACCCAGTTGATTGCGCGCCGCGTGCGCGAGGCGGGGGTCTACAGCGAGGTCGCGCCGTTCAATTCCGCCGCCGAGGCGTTCGAGCGGATGAAGCCCAAGGGGATCATCCTGTCGGGCGGGCCGTCGTCGGTCACGCTCGAGCACAGCCCGCGCGCGCCGCAAGCTTTTTTCGAGGCGGGGGTGCCGATCCTCGGCATCTGCTACGGCCAGCAGGTGATGAGCGCGCAACTGGGCGGCAACGTCATCGTCTCGGGCGACGGCGGCGAGTTCGGGCACGCGATGCTCGACGTGAAGGCCGAATGCGCGCTGTTCGACGGACTGTGGGAGGTCGGCTCGCGCCACCAGGTGTGGATGAGCCACGGCGATAAGGTCGACGCGCTGCCGCCCGGCTTCACGCCGGTCGCGACGTCGGAAGGCGCGCCCTTCGCGATGGTCGCCGACGAGGAACGACGCTTCTACGGCGTGCAATTCCATCCCGAGGTCGTTCACACCCCCGATGGTGCCAGGCTGATCGCCAATTTCGCGCGTCACGTCTGCGGTCTCGCCGGCGACTGGACGATGGCGGAGTTCCGCGAAACGAAGATCGCCGAGATCCGCGAACAGGTCGGCGCGGGCCGCGTCATCTGTGGGCTGTCGGGCGGCGTCGACTCGGCGGTGGCGGCGGTGCTGATCCACGAGGCGATCGGCGATCAGCTCACCTGCGTGTTCGTCGACCACGGCCTGATGCGCTCGGGCGAGGCCGAGCAGGTCGTGTCGCTGTTCCGCGGCGCGTACAACATTCCGCTGGTCCACGTGAACGCCGAAGAGCTGTTCATGGGCGGGCTCGCCGGCGTCACCGACCCCGAGGCGAAGCGCAAGTTCATCGGCAAGACCTTCATCGAGGTGTTCGAGGACGAGGCGAAGAAGATCGGCGGCGCGGATTTTCTCGCGCAGGGCACGCTCTACCCCGACGTGATCGAGAGCGTCAGCTTCACCGGCGGCCCGTCGGTAACGATCAAGAGCCACCACAATGTCGGCGGCTTGCCCGAACGCATGAACATGAAGCTGGTCGAGCCGCTGCGCGAATTGTTCAAGGACGAGGTCCGCGCGCTCGGTCGCGAACTCGGGCTGCCCGAACATTTCGTGGGTCGCCACCCGTTCCCCGGACCCGGCCTCGCGATCCGCATCCCCGGCGAAGTGACCAAGGAACGCTGCGACATCCTGCGCAAGGCCGACGCGATCTACCTCGAGGAAATCCGCAACGCCGGGCTGTACGATGCGATCTGGCAGGCGTTCGCGGTGCTGCTGCCGGTCCGCTCGGTCGGCGTGATGGGTGACGGGCGGACGTACGATTCGGTGTTGGCGCTGCGTGCGGTCACCTCGACCGACGGCATGACCGCGCAGGCGTTTGAATTCCCGGGCGGCTTCCTGGCGCGCGTCTCGACGCGGATCGTCAACGAGGTACGCGGCGTCAACCGCGTCACCTACGATTACACCTCGAAGCCGCCGGGCACGATCGAGTGGGAGTAAATCGGATCACGCGAGCAGCCGGGGGCTGCTCGCCCGATTTACTCGGCTACACAAGCGGCCGTGAGGGCGCTGGGGTAGCAGAAGGCCATCGCCACGCCCCGGTCTTCCGCGCGAACGACGGTGGTCGAAGCCAGCTCGGCGCATCGACCCGATCTACCGCCGCTCCCCGACTGGGGCGGATAGCCCGGCAAGCCGTCGCGCTGATGGCAGCGGTCGCGGTCCCGACATTCGCGACCGCGGCGACGCCGAATCCACCGGCATGGACGACTCCGACGGCGCCGTACCACCTCGTCGGCCCGATCTGGTACGTCGGCACGCAGGGCCTGGCGGCCTATCTCGTCAGGACACGCGACGGGGCGATCCTGCTCGATGCCACGATGGCGGAGAATGTGGCGGCGGTGACGCGCAACATCCGCGCTACCGGCGTCCCGCTCCACCGTGTGAAACTGCTGCTCGTCAGCCACGCGCACTTCGATCACGCGGGGGGCGACGCAGCGATGGTGCATGCGACGGGGGCGGCGGTCGTCGCGGGCGCCGGGGACGTGGCCGCGCTCGAAAGCGGCATTCCACCCGGTGAGACGAGCTACGGTGTCATCCGCTTTCCGCCGGTCAGGGTGGCGCGTGCGGTTCGCGACGGCGACCGCGTGACGCTCGGCGGCACGACGCT
This sequence comes from Sphingomonas citricola, assembly GCF_019429535.1. GTDB lineage: Bacteria > Pseudomonadota > Alphaproteobacteria > Sphingomonadales > Sphingomonadaceae > Sphingomonas > Sphingomonas citricola. The sequence goes on from NZ_JAHXZM010000002.1 coordinate 579,620, forward strand.
GACCGCGATCGCGACGCCGGGACATACGCCGGGTTGCACGAGCTGGACGATGCGCGTGGTCGATCACGGCCGCCCGCTCCGGGTGATCTTTCCGTGCAGCGTGTCGGTCGCAGGCAACCGATTGATCGGCAACCGGCGCTACCCGACGATCGTCGCCGATCTGCGCACCAGCATCGCCCGGCTGGCGCGCGAGCCCGCCGACGTGGTGTTGCCGTTCCATCCCGAACAAGCCGACGTGCGCGCCCGTGCCGCGGAGCATCGCCTGATCGCGCCGTCCCTGCTCCCCGCGCTGATGCGGACGGCCGGCGAAGATTTCGAGCGCGAACTGACGCGCCAGCGGGAGGAAGCACGGTGACCGACGCTGTTACGATGTACGGCATCCCCAATTGCGACACGATCAAGAAGGCGCGGGGATGGCTGGGCGAGCATGGAATCGCGTTCACCTTTCACGATTACCGAAAGGACGGTCTCGACCGGGCGCTTCTCGACGCGCTGATTGACCGGGTCGGTTGGGAAGTGCTGCTCAACCGCGCCGGCACGACGTTCCGCAAGCTGCCCGAGGCGGATCGTACCGAGCTGAACCGTGAACGCGCCACCGCACTGATGCTCGCGCAACCCGGCATGATCAAGCGTCCGGTGTTGATCGCTGGCGACCGGATCGAAGTCGGCTTCAAGCCCGATCGTTACGCCGCATTGTTCCCCTGATTGCATCGCTCGCTTGGTCGTCGCAGGATGCGAGATGGGGGAGGGGACGATGATGAATGACCGATCAAGCCGCGCGCCGACGTGGTTTCGCATCGTCTCGGTCGTGCTGCTGCTCTGGGCCATCGCGGGCTGCTACGCCTGCGCGCAGCAATTCCGGCTCGGTGCCGACGCGATGGGGTCCGCGAGTTCATACGATCGCGCGCTCTATGCCTCGCTGCCGGTGTGGTACAATGCAGTCTATGCCGTGGCGGTCGGTTGCGGATTGCTCGGCGCGGTCGCGCTGCTCGCGCGATCGGTTTTGGCGATCCCGCTCACCACCCTGTCACTGATCGGCGTCCTGCTCCAGTTCGGCTGGCTGTTCGCGACCAGCGACATCGTCGCGGCGAAAGGCGCGTGGACCGCGATCTTCCCGTTGGTGATCGTCGCGGTCGCCGGGCTGTCGGTGTTGCTCGCCCGTCATGCCCGATCACGCGGCTGGATCGCGTAACCGCACCCGCGTAAGGAGAGCCATGTCCACCACCTTCACGATCGACACCTCGACCAGCCGCGCGACCCCGGTGTCCGCGCCGATGAAGCGGCTGACCGTGCCCGCACTGCGCGCGCGCAAGGCAGCGATCGCGGCAGGTAAGGGCAAGCCGCTCGTCATGCTGACCGCGTACACCGTGCGGATGGCGCAATTGCTCGATCCGCACTGCGACATGCTCCTGGTCGGCGACAGTCTGGGTCAGGTGATCTACGGTTTGCCGTCGACCGTCCCGGTCACGCTCGCGATGATGGCGGCGCACGGCGCGGCGGTGGTGCGCGGCAGCTATCACGCGGTGGTCGTCATCGACATGCCGTTCGGCAGTTACGAAGCCTCGCCGCAGCAGGCGTTCGAGAGCGCGGCGTATTTGCTGAAGGAAACGGGCGCCGCCGCGGTCAAGCTGGAAGGGGGAGCGGCGATGGCGCCGACCGTCGCCTTCCTGTCGGAGCGCGGCATTCCCGTCGTCGGGCACGTCGGGCTGACGCCGCAGGCGGTCAATGCGCTCGGCGGCTACGGCGCACGCGGACGATCGGAGGCGGAAGCGCAGAAGATCGTCTCCGACGCGGAGAGCATCGCTGCGGCGGGTGCGTTCGCCGTCGTGATCGAGGGCGTGGTCGAGACGATCGCGCAGGCGATCACGCGCAGCATCGCGGTGCCGACGATCGGCATCGGCGCCTCCGCCGATTGCGACGGGCAGGTGCTCGTCGCGGAAGACATGCTGGGCCTGTTCGAGCGCACGCCCCGCTTCGTCAAACGCTACGGTGATCTGGCGGGTTACGTGTCGGAACGCGTCGAAAGCTATGCCGCGGAGGTTCGCACGCGTGCCTTCCCGACGGCGGAGCAGGTCTACGCCCCCAAGGGGTGAGGCGCGCGGCCCTTTTGTTTCGCCCGGTGACCGGCTAAGGCGCGGCGACTTTTTTGAGCATGTGGAGCAAGACGTGGCCCTGACGCCGCAGAATAACGAGGCGTTCCTGCGCGAGGTCGACGAGGAATATCGTCGCGAGCAGATGATCGGGTTGTGGCAGCGCTACGGCCGCCTGATCGTGATCGGGGTCGTCGCCCTGCTCGTCGCTTTCGCGGGCTATCTGTTCTGGCAACACCGCGAGCGTGCAGCGGCGGAGAAAGAGGGTGAGACGCTCCAGACCGCCTACGACTATCTTGGCGCCAACGATTTCAAGGGCGCGGCCAAGCCGCTCGCCGAACTCGCGCAGTCGAAGCGCGATGGATACCGGACGCTCGCCTTGTTTTCGCAGGGCGACGTGCTGCTTGCCAAGAACGATCTGAAGGGCGCCGCGGCCAAGTTCGCCGGCGTCGCGAACGATGCGAGCATCGCCAAGCCGTTCCGCGACCTCGCGCTGATCCGCCAGACCGCGGCCGAGTATGACACGCTCAAGCCCGACGTCGTGATCCAGCGGCTGAGCCCGCTGGCGGTGCAGGGCAATGCGTACATGGGAAGCGCCGGCGAGATGGTTGGCGCGGCGTATCTGGCACAGGGCAAGCGCGACCTGGCGGGGCAGACGTTCGCCCGGATCGCCCGCGACACGACCGCGCCCGCATCGCTGCGTCAACGTGCGGTTCAGATGGCGGGTGTATTGGGAATCGACGCACTGCCGCAGGATGTCGCGGCCAGCAGGGGCATGACGGAATGAAGGTTGGCAAGGCGGCGCGGATCGCGCTTGGCCCCGTTGCGCTGAGCATCGCGCTGACGCTGGGCGGCTGCGGCGTGTTCAAGAGCGCGCCGAAGAAGACGCCGACGGTCGGCAACCGCGTATCGATCCTCGCGGGCGAGAACCGCGCCGAGATCGACCCCTCGCTCGCCAGCGTGCAGGTGTTGCTGCCGACGCCGGACGTGAACACCGACTGGTCGCAGTCGGGCGGCAGCGCAGACAAGTCGATGGGGCATCTGGCACTCGCCGCCTCGCCGACGCGCGCGTGGACCGCGCAGATCGACGGCGGCAGCAACCGGCAGCGCCTAGGTGCGGCGCCGGTCGTGGCCGAGAACAGGCTGTTCGTCGTCGACGTCGACGCGACGCTGCACGCCTTTGCCGCCGACACCGGCGCCAAGCTGTGGACTGCCGCGGTTCCCGAGGGCGACAACAACCGTTCGGCACGTTTCGGCGGCGGGGCGAGCTACGACGACGGGAAGGTGTTCGCGACCGACGGGCTGGGCGACGTGGTCGCGTTCAACGCGGCCGATGGCAAGCAGCTGTGGCGTGCGAAGCCGGGCGGCCCGCTGCGCGGCGCGCCGACGATCGCGAACGGCCAGGTCTACGTGCTGAGCCAGGACAATCAGATCTTCGCGCTCGATCAGGCCGACGGCAAGGTGGTGTGGACGCAGAGCGCCAGCCTAGAAACGCAGGGGCTGTTCGGCGTCGCCGCGCCCGCGGTCAGTTCGGGCACGATCGTCGCGGGCTTCTCCTCGGGCGAACTGAACGCCTATCGTTACGAGAACGGCCGCAACCTGTGGCAGGACGCGCTGTCGCGCACCGCGATCTCGACCTCGGTGTCGAGCTTGGCCGACATCAACGCCGACGCGGTGATCGAGGACGGTCGCGTCTATGCGATCGGAGAGGGCGGGCGCATGGTGTCGCTCGATCTCGGCACCGGGCAGCGGTTGTGGGAACAGAACTTCGCGGGCATCTCGACGCCGTGGCTCGCGGGCGAATGGCTGTTCGTCGTCACCGACGACGCACGGGTCGTCAGCCTGTCGCGCGCCAACGGCAAGGTGCGCTGGATCGGACAGCTCCCCGCATTCAAGAACGAGAAGAAGCGCGAGAACGCTTACACTTGGTTCGGCCCGGTGCTGGCGGGCGAGCGGTTGTGGCTGACCAATTCGCGCGGGCAATTGGTCGCGGTATCGCCGGCGGACGGCAGCCAGCAGGCGACGATCGAGGCGGGCAACGCCTTCTCGCTGCCGCCGATCGTCGCGAACAAGACGCTCTACGTGCTCGACGACAAGGGGCAGCTCTCCGCCTACCGCTGAGCGCCTTTAGCCGACCGACTGGGAACGGTCCGAGGTGAGGTGACGGGAACGGCATGATGCGCTAGGTGCGGCGCATCATGTCCCGTTTACCTGTGGTCGCGATTGTCGGCCGTCCCAACGTCGGCAAGTCGACGCTGTTCAACCGCCTTGTCGGCAAGAAGCTCGCGCTGGTCGATGATCGTCCAGGCGTGACGCGCGACCGGCGTGAGGGTGAGGCGCATCTCCTTGGCCTCGATTTCCGCATCATCGATACCGCCGGCTACGAGGACGAGGATCTCGATACGCTGCCCGGCCGGATGCGGCGCCAGACGCAGGCTGCGGTCGACAGCGCCGACGTCGCGCTGTTCCTGTTCGATGCGCGCGCCGGGGTGATCCCGCTCGACGAAGAGATTGCGCGCTGGCTGCGCAGTTCGTCGACGCCGATCGTGCTCGTCGCCAACAAGGCCGAGGGGCGTAGCGGCGAGCAGGGCGTGCTCGAATCGCTCTCGCTCGGCTTCGGCGATCCGGTGCAGCTCTCGGCCGAACATGGCGAGGGGATCGCCGATCTGTTCGAAGCCCTGCTGCCGCACATTGAGCGCGACGACGACACGTTCGAGCAGGAGGAAGAGGACGAAAGCCCCGACGCGCCGCTCAAGCTCGCGATCGTCGGGCGCCCCAACGCCGGCAAGTCGACACTGGTCAACCGGATGCTCGGCGAGGACCGGATGATCACCGGCCCCGAAGCCGGGATCACGCGCGATTCGATCGCGGTCGATTGGGAATGGCTCGGCAGCCCGATGGGCCCGCGCCAGGTGCGGCTGATCGACACCGCGGGGATGCGCAAGCGCGCCAAGGTGCAGGACAAGCTGGAGAAGCTGTCGGTCGCCGATGCGCTCCACGCGGTCGATTTCGCCGAGGTCGTGGTGTTGTTGCTCGATGCGACGCTGGGGCTCGAATCGCAGGATCTGCGCATCGCCGACCGCGTACTGGAAGAAGGCCGCGCACTCGTCATCGCACTCAACAAATGGGACGTATCCGAGGAGCCGTCGAAGACCTTCAACGGCGTCAAGGCGGCGCTGGAGGAAGGGCTGGCGCAGGTAAAGGGTGTGCCCTTGCTGACCGTGTCGGCGGCAACGGGGAAGGGGATCGACCAGTTGATCGCCGCCGCGTTCGAGACCCGCGACGCCTGGTCGCGCCGTGTCGGCACCGGCGAGCTCAACCGCTGGTTCGAGCGAGCGGTCGAGGCGAACCCCCCGCCCGCGCCTGGCGGCAAGCGCATCAAGCTGCGCTACATCACGCAAGCGAAAACGCGGCCGCCGGGCTTCGTCCTGTTCGGCACGCGCGTCGACCAATTGCCGATGAGCTACCAGCGCTACCTGATCAACGGCATTCGCCGCGAACTGGGCTTCGGTGCGGTGCCCGTGCGCCTCACGTTGCGTGCACCCAAGAACCCGTTCGACAGCTGACCCAATTGTAGGAAAGCCCGCCCTCTTCCTTACCGTCCGTTTACCCTCGGGCGGCTAACGTCGGCGTACGACTGTTCTAGAGTGCGAGGGAGGCGGTTAGTGTCGTTCGAAGGAGGAGTGCTGGTCGACCGCGTCGCGCTGGCGCGCGCGCGGGCCGAACTGGGCGGTGATTTTGCGCGTATCCTCGGCTATTTCCGCGAGGATGGGATCAAGTCGCTCGACGCGATCGAGGCGGCGTCGCGCGATGGGAATGCGGCGGCGCTGGTGCTGCCCGCGCACACGCTGAAGGGCGAGGCGAGCCAATTCGGCGCGACGCCGCTCGCCGCGCTGGCGGAGAAGCTTGAAACGCTCGCGCGCGAGTGCGTTGAACTGCATACCAGCCCAGTTGCGGGGGTGTCCGACGTGCTCGCGCTGCGTCCGCTGTTCGAGGCAACGATCAACCTGCTGGAGCGCGAGGCGGCGGCGACCCCGCTGCGCCGCGGCGGCGGCTTCGGTCGCCGCGTCGGCTAACGCCGAAGCGCAGCCGGCCGCCCGCGGACTACGCTGCGCCACAGCCACTCGAGCGGACCGTAGCGATAGCGCGCGAGCCACGCGGGCGACCAGACGAGCATGATCGCCCACACCAGCGGCACGATCGCGTAGAGCCACGTGCGACCGATCACGCCGAACAGGCCGAGGCCCCACCCGGCGAAGACCAGATCCATCAGCAAAGTGGTGCCGAGATAATTGCTGAACGCCATCCGCCCAGCGGCGCCGATCCGCGTCGACAGCGCTCCATCGGGACGAAGCAGCAGGATCACGAGCGCGGCATAACCGACGTAGCCGATCGTCCGGAACGGCTCGCTCACCACCAGTGAACCCAGATATACGTAACGCTGGTCGAAGCCGGTTGCCATCGTGTGCGAGCCGATCGCGGCATAACCGATCAGCGAGAGCGGCACGCAGACGAGGGCGACCCGCGCATAGGCATGGCGAGACCATTCGCCCGTCACGAAGCCCGTGCGAAGTGCCGCCATGCCAAGTAGCATCGCGCCCAGCGTCTCCGCCCCGCCGATGGGGAGGAAGGTGAGGGGATCGAGCGCGTGGTTCCACCGCCACGCCGCGGCCGCGCCGAAACTACCGCGCATCGCGGCGATCTGCTCGAGCAGTTCGGCGCGCGGCGGCACACCGAAGGCGCTGGCGAACCCTTTCCACAACGCGACGTCGCCGGCGGTGGCACGCGCCGCCGCGGCGAACAGGGCGCTGGCAGTCGCCGCATTTAAGAGAAGCGCGACGACGAGCAGGGCGAGCGACAGCAGCACCAGCGTGCGCGTGCTCTGCCGGCCGAAGAACAGCGCAAGCACCCCGACCAGCGCGTAATGCGCCAGAATGTCACCCCACCAGAACAGGTAGAGGTGAATGCAGCCGAAGACGAACAGCCAGAACATTCGTCGCAGGTGCAGCTCAGCACCATTCTCACCTGCCGCGTCGGCGCGCTCGATCACCAGCAGCATCGATGCGCCGAACAGGAACGAGAACAGGCCGCGGAAACGCCCCTCGACGAAAACGAAGTTGAGGAACCACGCGGTCTTTTCGGGCAACTCCGATCCACCCCAGGCGAGCGGGGAGAAATACGCCGCCTCGGGCAGGCCGAACGCGACGATGTTGGCGAGCAGGATGCCCATCACCGCGACCCCGCGGATGACGTCGAGCGATGGGAAACGCGGGGTCGCCTCCACGCGCGTCAGCGTCCCGCGAACGTTGGCGCGCGCTTATCTAGGAACGAGCGCATGCCCTCCTGGAAATCGTCCGAGGCGAACAGCGGCAGCAATTGCAGATAGACGTGCTGGACGTGCGTCTCGAACGTCTCGTTCAGGCCCATCCGCATCATTCGTTTCGACGCCTGTACCGCGAGCGGCGCGTTGGCGGCGATCTCGCGCGCGATCTGCCGTGCCCGGACCAGCACCTCGTCATCGGGAACGACATGGTTGGCGAGGCCGAGCGCGAGGCTTTCGGCAGCGTCAAGCGTGCGGCCGGTGAAGATCAACTCAGCCGCCTTTGCCCCGCCGATCATCCGCGGCAACAGCCAGGTCCCGCCCGATTCGGGGACGATCCCGCGTTTGACGAAGGGGGGGGCGAGCTTCGCATTCTCGGCCATCACCCGGATATCGCAACCGATCGCGAGGTCCATGCCATAGCCCGCGGCCGAGCCGTTGAGCGCGCAGACGACAGGCTTGTCCATCGCGAACAGCACGGTCGGCGGTGCGGTGCGCAGGTCGATCGTCGGCGGGTGCCGCGCGTCGCTGGCACCGATCCCGTCGCCGCTCGTGGCGGCGTTGAGGTCGAGCCCGGCGCAGAACGCCCGCCCCGTGCCCGTCAGGATGACGACGCGCACCGCGGGATCGTCGTTCGCGCGCGTCAGCAACGCGCCAAGCATATCGAGCATCGCGTGCGAGATCGTGTTGAGCCTCTCGGGCCGATCGAGCGTCAGCGTCGCAATACCATCCGCCACATCGTAGCGGACATCCTGATCGTCACTCATGGCACCATCCTCCCCGGTCACGCCAGCGTTGTGCGGCAGACCGGGGCGAAGGTACAGCGGCTCGCCTACAGCGCGGCCTCGCTCGCCATCAGCGCGGGGAAGAAACCCTCGTGCGCGCGGCGCAGGTCGGCGAGCGAGACCGCATAATCACCGTCGCGCAACTCGAAGATTACGCGCGCGCCGATCGCGCGCCCGAGCGGTTCGGCATCGATCCCGGCGTCGAGCGCGGATTGCAGGAAATCGAGCAAGGCATGGTCGTGGACCGTCGCGACATAGACGCCCTGATCCTCCGCGAAGAGCGAGGCGGCGGTATCGAACGGCAGCGCGCGGTCGATCATCGCGCCGATGTTGCCCGCGAGCGCCATCTCCGCGATCGTGACCGCCAGGCCACCGTCGGACACGTCGTGGACCGCGGAGAGCTGGCCTGCATCGATCGCGCGGCGGACGAAGTCGCCGGTGCGGCGCTCCGCGTCCAGGTCGACGCGCGGCGGCGGCCCTTCCTCGCGCGCGTGCAGTTCGCGCAGCCACAGCGACTGGCCGAGATCGCCGCGGCGCTTTCCGATGACGATGATGATGTCGCCCGCCTGCTTGAACGCGATCGTCGCGCTCTTGTCCCATCGCTTCAGCAGCCCGACGCCGCCGATCGCGGGGGTGGGCAGGATCGCCGAGCCACCGCCGGTCGCCTTCGACTCGTTATAGAGGCTGACGTTCCCCGACACGATCGGGAAATCGAGCGCGCGGCACGCCTCGCTCATCCCCTCCAGACATCCGACGATCTGCCCCATGATCTCCGGCCGCTGCGGGTTGGCGAAATTGAGGCAGTTGGTGACCGCGAGCGGCAATGCGCCGACTGCGGTCAGGTTGCGCCACGCCTCCGCCACCGCCTGCTTCCCGCCCTCGACCGGGTCGGCGTAGCAGTAGCGCGGGGTGCAGTCGGTGGTCATCGCCAGCGCCTTGGCGGTGCCGTGGACGCGCACGACCGCGGCATCGCCGCCGGGGCGCTGCACCGTGTCGGCGCCGACCATGTGGTCGTACTGCTCCCAGATCCAGCGGCGGCTGGCGATGTCGGGCGAACCCATCAACCTCAGCAGATCGGCGGCGGGGTCGCGGCACTCGGGCACGTTCACCAGCGCCTTGGCCGGCGGCGTGGGCACGTGCGGGCGGTCGTAGAGCGGCGCGTCGTCGGCGAGGGGGCCGAGCGGAATGTCGCAGACGGTCTCGCCCTGCCATTTGAGCACCATCCGCCCGGTATCGGTGACGTGGCCGATGACCGCGAAGTCGAGCTCCCATTTCTCGAAGATCGCTTGCGCGAACGCCTCGCGGCCGGGTTTCAGCACCATGAGCATCCGCTCCTGGCTTTCCGACAGCATCATCTCGTACGGCGTCATGCCGGTTTCACGTTGCGGCACGTCGTCCATGATCAGTTCGATGCCGACGCCGCCCTTCGATGCCATCTCGACCGATGACGAGGTGAGCCCGGCCGCACCCATGTCCTGGATCGCGACGATCGCGTCCGACGCCATCAATTCGAGGCACGCCTCGATCAACAGCTTCTCGGTAAAGGGATCGCCGACCTGGACGGTCGGGCGCTTGGCATCGGCATCCTCGCCGAAATCGGCCGAGGCCATCGTCGCGCCGTGGATGCCGTCGCGCCCGGTCTTCGACCCGACGTAAACGATCGGATTGCCGACGCCGGATGCGGCCGAATAGAAAATCTTGTCCGTGTCGGCGACGCCGACGGTCATCGCGTTGACGAGGATGTTGCCATCGTAGGCCGGGTGGAAGTTCACCTCGCCGCCGACCGTCGGCACGCCGACGCAATTGCCGTAGCCGCCGATACCGTGAACGACGCCCGAGATCAGGTGGCGCATCTTGGGGTGGTCGGGCCGCCCGAAGCGCAGCGCATTCAGGTTCGCGACCGGGCGCGCGCCCATCGTGAACACGTCGCGCAGGATGCCGCCGACGCCGGTCGCCGCGCCCTGATAAGGCTCGATGTACGACGGGTGATTGTGCGACTCCATCTTGAAGATAGCCGCCTGGCCATCCCCGATGTCGATCACGCCGGCGTTCTCGCCCGGACCGCAGATCACCCAGGGCGCTTCCGTCGGCAACTTCTTCAGGTGGATGCGGCTCGACTTGTACGAGCAATGCTCGCTCCACATCACCGAGAAGATGCCGAGTTCGACGAGGTTCGGCTCGCGGCCGAGCGCGTGGAGCACGCGGTCATATTCCTCGGGCGACAGGCCGTGTTCGGCGACGATCTCGGGGGTAATCGAAGTCATGTGGGCGCGCATAGCGGGGGAGGCGTGCCGATGCCAGCGCAGCCGATCGTGATGTTCGCGCGTTCCTGTCTGAGAAGGAGAATATCCGATGACCGATCCGACCGAGCTGACGCCCGAGGAACTGAAAGACGTCGCCGCCGAGGAAGAGCACGAAGGCGTGGTCGATCAGCAGAGCGCGAACGAGGCCGCGACCGAGGGCTGAGCCGCGGCGCGGGCCTCTCGGTCAGCGGCGGCGGTGCCGACGACGCTTGAGACGACGCAGCAATCCGCGTTTCTCGAACGCCTCGAACATCTCCGCCGGGCCCTCGGGATCGAGCACCTCGTTCTCGGCGAGCCACGCCTCGACACCATTCAGATCGGGAATTTCGTACGGGATCAGCGTCTTGCCGTCGCCGCGCAGCCGCTCGATCGTGGCGATCAATCCGTCGCGCCTTATGCCGCCGCTGACCTGCGCCACCTCGACTGCAAGGTGTTCGGCAAGCAGGTCGTCGCGGATCGCCGCGATCCGATCACCGTCGTCCGCGATCGTCACGTCGCATTCGGTGTCCAGCCGCAGCGAACGGTTGTTGAAGTTGGACGAGCCTATGCGGATCACGTCGTCGTCGATCACCATCACCTTGGCATGGCAGTAGATGCCGGTGCCGTCGGTCGTCACCGGATGATACATGCGAAACCGCTTGGCATGGTCGCGGTGCTGCAATTCGGCGACTAGCCGGGCGCGCGCGGTGTCCATCGCGATCGGTTCCAGCCAGCCTTGCGCGCTCGTCGGATTGATGACGACGATCTCGGGCGGATCGGGCTCGGCGAGACGCTTGGCGATCGCCTCGGCGATGCGGCGCGAGGCGAAATACTGGCTCTCGGCGTAGATGCGATGCTTCGCGCGCGCGATCAGCGCGAGGTAGAGTTCCTCGATCTCTAGAATTTCCTCCTGCCCGTCGTGCAACGGTTGCGAGCGGGAGATGGCGACGTCAACGTCGGAGAATTCGACGGGCAGGCTTTCGGGCCAGCATTCGCCGATGTGCGACGGCGGCGTGATCTCGCCACCACCCGCGATCATCCACCGCGCGCGGCACAACTCACCGAGCGCGCGCGCAACCGGACCCTGGAGCGCGGTGGTGACATCGTGCCACGGCTTGTACGAGAAGCCGTTGGGCGAGCGGCGGCGATCGTCGTCCGCGACATGGTCGCGCGTATCCCAGCGCTCGTCGGTCATGTCGATCCCGCCGCAGAATGCCATGCAATCGTCGATCACGACGATCTTCTGGTGTTGCGACGCGGCGGTCGGGTGGTGGCCGTCGAGCTTCAGGTGGATGCGTTTCTCGCGGAAGCGCCAGCGCGTCAGCATCCACAGGGTGCGCCCGCGAAACAGCGTCTTGATCGCGCCCTTGTCCCAGCGAAGAATATAGACCTGGAGCGTCGGGGTACGCTTCACCAGCCACTGGATGAAGTCGCCGACCGTCGTCGGCGCCTCGGGATGATCGTCTTCGTAGGCGAGCGTGATTCGCGCGTCGAAATCCCAGCCGACCAGCATGATCTGCTGCTTGGCATTCAGCATCGCCTCGCGCGCGACGCGGAAGTAGGCGTCGGCATCGATGATCACCGCGGCCCTCGTCGCGCGCTCGACGCGCCAGCGGGTCTTCTCCGGCAGCGTCACAGGATCGCCCGGATCGCGGAGGGCGGGCGGCCGAGGCGCACGCCCTTGTCGGTCTCGACGAGCGGACGCTCGATCGTGCGCGGGTCACGCACCATCAGGTCGAGCGCGGCGGCGTCATCGGCGACGGCCGGCGCATCCTTGCGCAGCGCGTCGCGCGGATTGATCCCGGCGACCGCGTAGAGCCGAGTAAGTTCGTCGCGCGTCGGCGGCTGCTTGAGATAGTCGATCACCGTCACCTCGGCGTTCGCCCCGTGAAGGATTGCGAGCGCCTCGCGCGATTTGGAACAGCGTGGGTTGTGGAGGATCGTCGCCTTCATCGCCGGGTCTCGTGCATGACGCCTTCTACTGCGCATCGGTCGGCGGTCCAGAGCGTCACGGTCTTGTGCGTGCGTACGCAACAAAAAGCCGGGGCAAGCTCAACGACTTGCCCCGGCGATAATCTTTCTCGCTGATGCAGATCAGGCGTCCTGACGCGCCAGCCAGTCCTCGAGCCATTTGATCGTGTAATCGCCGGTCTGGAACTCGGGATCGTCGAGCAGCGCCTGGTGGAGCGGGATGGTGGTCTTCATCCCCTCGATCACGAACTCCTCCAACGCACGGCGCAGGCGGCGCAGCGCACCCTGGCGCGTGGTGCCGTAGACGATCAGCTTGGCGATCATGCTGTCGTAGTAAGGCGGCACCTTGTAGCCGGCGTAGAGCCCCGAATCGACGCGGACGTGCATGCCGCCGGGCGCGTGATATTGCTTCACGAGGCCGGGCGAGGGCGCGAAGGTGCGTGGGTCCTCGGCGTTGATGCGGCACTCGATGGCGTGGCCGCGGAAGACGACGTCTTCCTGCCTGAGCGTCAGCGGCTCACCCTCGGCGATGCGGATCTGCTCGCGCACGAGATCGAGCCCGGTGATCGCCTCGGTCACCGGATGCTCCACCTGCAGTCGGGTGTTCATCTCGATGAAGTAGAACTCGCCGTTCTCCCACAGGAACTCGATCGTGCCCGCACCGCGATAGCCCATGTCGGCCATTGCGCGCGCGCAGATGCCGCCCATGCGCGCGCGTTCCTCGGGCGTGATGACGGGGGAGGGCGCTTCCTCCAGAACCTTCTGATGGCGGCGCTGGAGCGAGCAGTCGCGCTCGCCCAGGTGGATCGCGTTGCCTTTGCCGTCACCGAAAATCTGAAACTCGATGTGGCGCGGATTGCCGAGATACTTCTCGATATAGACGGTCGCGTCGCCAAACGCGGCCTTCGCCTCGCTGCCCGCCTGCGCCATCAGCGTTTCGAGCTGGTCGGGCGAGGTGCAGACCTTCATGCCGCGTCCGCCGCCGCCCGAGGCCGCCTTGATGATCACGGGATAGCCCGCGCGCTCGGCGATCACCTTTCCTTCGTCGACGTCGCTGACCGCGCCGTCCGAGCCGGGGACGAGCGGAAGCCCAAGCGCGCCCGCGGTGCGCTTCGCCTCGATCTTGTCGCCCATCGTGCGGATGTGCTCGGGCTTGGGCCCGACGAAGATCAGGTTATGCAGCTCGACGATCTCGGCGAACTTGGCGTTCTCGCTGAGGAATCCGTAGCCCGGATGGATCGCGTCGGCGCCCGAAATCTCGGCTGCCGAGATGATGTTGGGGATGTTCAGATAGCTTTCCGCCGCGGACGGCGGGCCGATGCAGATCGCCTGATCGGCGAGCCGCACGTGCATCGCGTCGGCGTCGGCGGTGGAGTGCACCGCGACCGTCTTGATCCCCATTTCATGGCAGGCACGGTGGATGCGGAGCGCGATCTCGCCGCGATTGGCGATCAGCAGTTTCTTGATCTGCGGCACGCGTGCTTACTCGACCACCACGAGCGGCTGGTCGAACTCGACCGGCTGGCCGTTGTCGACCAGCACCGCCTTGACCGTGCCCGCTGACGGCGCCGTGATCGGGTTCATCACCTTCATCGCCTCGACGATCAGCAGCGTGTCGCCCGCCGCCACGGTTTGCCCGACGCTCGCGAACGGCTTAGCACCCGGTTCGGCCGCCAGATAGACGGTGCCGACCATCGGCGAGCGCACGGCGTTGGCGTGATCGGGCGCGGACGGGCCGGCGTTGTCGACCTGGGGCGCAGCGGCGGGAGCCGGGGCGGGCGCAGGCGCGGCGGCATAGTGCATCGGCGCGGCGGCGACCTGCGCCGCTTTCCGCGCGACGCGGATCTTGCGATCGCCGTCCTCAACCTCAATCTCGGTCAATTGCGTGGTGTCAAGCAACTCGGCGAGCTGGCGCACGAGGTTCACGTCGACCTGCATTGCCCCGCCATTTGCGTCATTCATGTCGGCCATCAGCCTTGATTCCCCTTCAAGGGCGCGCGCTGTGTCAGAACTGTGCCGCCGCTTCAAGCGCGAGGGCGTAGGACAGCGCGCCGAATCCCGCAATGGTTCCGCGCGCGGCACGACTGACGAACGAGGTGTGGCGGAATTCCTCGCGCGTGTGCGGGTTGGACAGGTGGACCTCGATCACCGGCGTGCGGATCGCCTTGATCGCGTCGTGGATCGCGATCGAGGTGTGGGTGAACGCTCCCGCGTTCAGGATCACCGCGCGTGCGTCATATGCCTGCGCCTCGTGTAGCCAGTCGACCAGATGCCCCTCGTGGTTCGACTGCCGCAGGTCGATCGCGAGCCCGAGCTCGCGTGCGCGATCCTCCAGCCGCCCGGCGATGTCGTCGAGCGTGTCGTGGCCGTAGATCTCCGGCTCGCGCGTACCGAGCAGGTTCAAATTGGGGCCGTTCAGCACGTAAACGGTGGCGTGGTCGGGTGCGGGCATGGGCTGCTTTCTTGAACAAGGGGCAGGGGGGGATTAGGTGCCGGTGCATCACCGCGCTAGCCCGCTTGCCCGTTCGTTGTCGAAGGGCCGCGCTCCGTTTCGCCGGGAAGGCGGGGCGTGGGGCCAGCGATCATCCAGCCCGACGACGGACGGGGGCGTGCGCCCTCGATGCACATGACCATGCCCCATTCCGACGGAACCGTCTCGATTGTCGTCAACGGCGAGCACAAGCGCGTGAAGGCGGGGTTGTCGATCGCTGCACTCGCCGAGCAACTCGGGCTGGTGCCGGAGAAGGTGGCGGTGGAACGCAACCTCGAGATCGTGCCGCGCTCGACGCTGGCGCAGGTCTGCGTCGAGGACGGCGATGAGCTGGAGATCGTCCATTTTGTCGGCGGTGGCGACCATCCGGTCGCGGGGGGCGGCGGCGATCACGCGAAGCCGATCGCGGACGACACGTGGAGCGTCGCGGGCAAGACCTTCCGGTCGCGGCTGATCGTCGGCACGGGCAAGTACAAGGATTTCGCGCAGAACGCCGCCGCGCTCGAGGCGTCGGGCGCGGAGATGGTCACGGTCGCGGTGCGCCGCGTCAACGTGTCCGATCCGACTGCACCGATGCTGACCGACTTCATCGATCCCGCGCGCGTCACCTATCTGCCTAACACCGCGGGCTGTTTCACGGCCGACGAGGCGATCCGCACGCTCCGGCTGGCGCGCGAGGCGGGCGGCTGGGATCTGGTCAAGCTGGAGGTGCTGGGTGAGGCGCGAACGCTCTACCCCGACATGCGCGAAACGCTGAAGGCGACCGAGGTGCTGGTGCGCGAGGGTTTCAAGCCAATGGTCTATTGCGTCGACGATCCAATCGCGGCGAAGCAATTGGAAGAGGCGGGTGCGGTCGCGATCATGCCGCTCGGCGCGCCGATCGGGTCGGGGTTGGGCATCCAGAACCGGGTCACGATCCGGCTGATCGTCGAAGGCGCCAAGGTGCCGGTCGTCGTCGACGCGGGGGTCGGATGCGCATCCGACGCTGCGATCGCGATGGAGCTGGGCTGCGACGCGGTCTTGATGAACACGGCGATCGCCGAGGCGAAGGACCCGATCATGATGGCGGCTGCGATGAAGGCGGCGGTCGAGGCGGGGCGGATGAGCTACCGGGCCGGGCGCATGGGGCAACGCCGCTATGCCGACCCGTCGAGCCCGCTCGCGGGCCTGATCTGAATCAAACCGGGCGCGGAACAACCCACGGGCATCCTCGTTTCCTCCTCACCGGGTTCAATCAGCCTGAAACGAAGGAGTAATCGCGATGGGTGAACTGACCGACAAGATCAAGGGCAACGTAAACGAGCTGGTCGGCAAGGCCAAGGAAGCTCTCGGCGAGCACAACAACGACGCCAGCCTGAAGGCCGAAGGCGAAGCCCAGCAGGCCAAGGGCAAGGGCGAGCAGATGAAGGGCAGCGTCAAGGGCGCGCTTGGCGACGACATCTGATCGCAGCGATCATTCGCTTATGAAGGGGCCGCTCCACGTCGTGGGGCGGCCCTTCTTCTTTGCGCCTACGGCGGGATAACTGCTCCCGCCGACCGATCAACGGTTGCGAATCGCCTCTAGCGTCGTCGCCGCGGTGATGACTTCGACGTCGGTCTTCAGGTGGAGCAATCGGACGCCACCCTGCGCCATCGCGCGGTCGAGTGCGGGCGCGAAATCGGCAGTCGCTTCGACCGTCTCCGACCAGCAGCCGTACGCCCGCGCGAGCGCGGCGAAGTCGGGATTGTGCAATCGGGTGGCCGAGACGCGCCGAGGAAACTCGCGCTCCTGATGCATGCGGATCGTGCCATAGGCGCCGTTGTCGACGACGATGACCAGCAGCGATGCGTCGTGCTGGACCGCAGTTGCCAGTTCCTGACCGTTCATCAGGAAGTCGCCGTCTCCCGCCACCGCAACCACCATGCGCTCCGGCCGCCGCAAGCTTGCGGCGACCGCCGCTGGAACGCCGTATCCCATCGCGCCTGACGTAGGGGCAAGCTGCGTGCCCGGCCCTGCATAGCGCCAATAACGGTGCCACCAGCCCGAGAAATTACCCGCGCCGTTGCAGATGATCGTGTCGGCGGGCAGCCGCTCGCGCATGGCCGCGACGCAGGGGCCGAGATCGAGCGCGACGCCTTCGCGCGGCGCGGGCGTGGTCCACGCCTCATATTCCGCGCGCGCGTCCGACGCGGCCGGGTGCGCAGGGCCGTCGAGTGCGAGAAGCGCCTCGGCAAACTCCGCCATGCCGGCACAGATCGCGAGGTCGGTGCGGTATGTCATGCCCAGCTCGTTGGCGTCGGGATGGACGTGGACCAGCCGCTGGCCCGAATGGTCGGGCGTGACGAGCGTGTAGCCGTCGGTCGTCGCCTCCCCAAGCCGAGGGCCGACGACCAGCAGCAGATCGGCGGCCTTCACCCGCGCAACGAGCCTGGGGTTGGGGCCGTAACCGAGATTGCCGGCATAAGCGGGGCAGTCGTTCGGCACCGCATCCTGCCGCCGGAATGCGGCGACGAGCGGCACGCCGACACGGTCGGCCCAGGCTGCAATGTCCTCGGCGGCGCGCTCGTCCCAGCCCGCGCCACCGAGAATCGCGACGGGGCGCTCCGCGGTCGCGAGTAGGTCGGCAAGCTGCGCCATGGCGGCCGCGTCGGGCGCCTGCGCGGCTCGCTCGACGCGCGGTCGGTCGATTGCCTCGACCCGGTCGAGCAGCATGTCCTCGGGCAGTGCGAGCACGACGGGGCCGGGACGCCCGTTCATCGCGACCGAATAGGCGCGCGCGACATATTCGGGGATACGGCGCGCATCATCGATCCGCGCGACCCATTTGGCGACCGGCGCGAACATCGCCTCGAAATTGATCTCCTGAAACGCCTCGCGGTCGCGCGTGCCGCGGTCGACGTCGCCGACGAACAGGATCATCGGCTGCGAATCCTGCCGGGCGACGTGGACGCCGATGCTGGCGTTCGTCGCGCCCGGCCCGCGCGTCACGAACGCAATGCCGGGGCGGTGCGTCAGTGCGCCGTCGGCGCAAGCCATGAACGCGACTCCGCCTTCCTGTCGGCATACGACGGTGTCGATCGCGGGCGCGTCGTGCAGCGCGTCGAGCACCGCGAGGAAACTCTCCCCCGGCACGGTGAAGATCCGCTCGCATCCTTGCGCGACGAGTTGGTCGACGAGGATGCGGCCACCGGTCCGGCTCTTTTGAATTTCGATGGTCTCCATGACCGGTGCCTAGCCCGTGCGGCGTCGTGGCAGCAAGCGCTTGCGCTTCGCCGCAACGTGCCCGATCCTCCCCGGCAAAAGAGCGAGAGGATCACGATCATGGCGGCATTCGAGCTGGTGGCGGATGGGTTGCGCTTTCCCGAGGGGCCGGTCGTCATGCCCGACGGCAGCGTCATTCTTGTCGAGATCGAGCCCGGCCGCATCACGCGCGTGACGCCTGACGGGCGCAAGGACGTGATGGCGACGCCCGGTGGTGGCCCGAACGGCCTCGCGCTCGGGCCCGACGGAATGCTCTATTGCTGCAACAACGGCGGCTTTCACTACGTCGAGAACAACGGGATGCTCGCGCCCCACGGGATCGCGGCGGACTATTCGGGCGGGCGGATTGAGCGGATCGACCCCGCGACGGGGCGGGTCGAGGTGCTGTACAAATCGGGCGACCACGGCGTCACGTTGCGCGGACCCAACGACATCGTCTTCGACGCGCATGGCGGCTTCTGGTTCACCGACCACGGCAAGGTCGATTACACCGCGCGCTGCCACGACGTGGTCGGGATCTTCTACGCGAAGGCCGACGGCAGTTTCATCGAGGAGGTGATCTTTCCGTCGATGAATCCGAACGGCATCGGCCTATCACCCGACGGCAACACGCTTTACGCCGCGGAAACCTACACGTGCCGGCTGATGAAGTTCAACGTGACCGCACCCGGCAAGGTCGCGCCGGACGCAGGGCCGGGCGGTCCGGGCATCCCGCTGTACCGCCCGGCGGGATATAAATTCTTCGACTCGCTGGGGATGGAGGCATCGGGCAACATCTGCGTCGCGACGATCGGCGAATGTGGGATCAGCGTCGTCTCTCCCGGCGGGGAACTGGTCGAATTCGTCTCGACCGACGACATATTCACGACCAACATCGCCTTCGGCGGTTCCGACATGATGGACGCATACATCACGCTGTCGGGCACCGGACGCCTCGTGAAGACGCGATGGGCGCGGCCGGGACTGAAGCTTCGGTATTGAGCTTGCGCGCCGGGCGCGTGGACAAGCGCCGCGCGAGCGGCGATGAGCACCGGCGAACGATGGGGGACAAGCAGGTGCGCGACACGGTGATCTTCGATTTCGGCGGCGTGATCACGTCGTCGCCCTTCGAGGCGTTCGCGCGGTTGGAGCGCGAGCGCGGGCTGCCGCATGATCTCATCCGCCGCATCAACGCGACTGACCCCGACACGAACGCCTGGGCAAGGTTCGAGCGCGCCGAGCTCGATGCGACGGGGTTCGATGCAGCTTTCGCTGGGGAAGCTCGCATATTGGGGCACGAGGTTCGCGGCGAGGATGTGCTCGCGCTGCTCTCGGGCGATATCCGCCCGCGCATGGTTCACGCGCTCGATTGGTTGAAACGGAACGGCTATCATCTCGGCTGCATCACCAACAACGTGCCCGCGGGCGAGGGCGCGGGTATGTCGCGCTCGGCGGAGAAGGCGGCGCTGGTCGCCGAGGTGCTCGAACGATTCGATCATGTGATCGAATCGAGCAAGGTGGGGGTGCGCAAGCCCGACCCGAAGATCTACCGGATGATGCTCGACACGCTCGGCAAGGCAGCCGACCAGTGCGTTTATCTCGACGACCTGGGCATCAACTGCAAACCGGCCGCCGCGCTCGGCATGACCGCGATCAAGGTGACGAGCGAAGGCCAGGCGCTCGACGATCTGGCGCGCGTTCTGGGTGTGATGCCGGGTTCGTTCTGACGCGGGGGCGTTGACCGGTTCGGTTGCGCCTCGCTAAGCGGCGACGCGAGAGAGAGGCGTAGCCGATGAAGAAGCTTTACCCCGATGCGGCGGCGGCGCTGGAAGGCCTGCTGTTCGACGGCATGACGATCTGCGCCGGCGGCTTCGGCCTGTGCGGCGTGCCCGAACGATTGATCGACGCGATCCGTGACGCCGGCACACGCGACCTGACGATCGCTAGCAACAACGCCGGGATCGATGGCGAGGGGCTCGGCAAGCTGCTGCGCACGCGCCAGGTCAGGAAGATGATCTCGAGCTACGTCGGCGAGAACAAGGAGTTCGAGCGGCAGTATCTGTCGGGAGAGTTGGAGGTCGAGTTCTGTCCGCAGGGGACGCTCGCCGAGCGTTGCCGTGCGGGCGGCGCGGGCATCCCCGGCTTCTACACCAAGACCGGCGTCGGCACGTTGGTGGCCGAGGGCAAGGAGGTTAAGGCGTTCGACGGCGAGGAATATATCCTCGAACGCGGCATCCGCGCCGACATCTCGATCATCAAGGGATGGAAGGCGGACGAGAGCGGCAACCTGATCTTCCGCAAGACCGCGCGCAACTTCAACCAGCCGATGGCGACCGCGGGCCGTGTCTGCGTCGCCGAGGTGGAGGAAGTGGTGCCGGTGGGCACGCTCGATCCCGACCACATCCATCTGCCGGGTATCTATGTGAAGCGGATGATCGTCGGCGCGCCCTACGACAAGAAGATCGAGTTCCGCCTGACGCGTCCCCGGCCGGAGGCGAGTGCGGCTGTGGCAGGGTCGGAGGTGTGAAACCGCTAGTCGCGCTGTTGGCGGTGACGGCCCTTGCCGGGTGCGTCTCGCAGACCGTTGAAGAGCGCCTCGCGAACCAGGTGCACAACGCGACGCACCCTCACATTTTTCGCATGGTCCCTGAGGCTCCGCCGTCCGGCATGGCGTACCTCTACGGTTCGGCCGAAGCGGATGCGCTTAGCGAACAGGCGTATAACGGCATGCTCGGCTACGTCCGCGCGCTCGTCGACCGCGCGCGTGATTCGCGCGGGCGACTGCCGCACCAGCGCGCGGGCGGAACGCTGCCGCGCTGGGCGGCGACCGCCTCGGCGGTGCTCGCGGCGGGGTCGACCGCGGCGGTGCCGCAGCCGGCGTCGTGCGGTGCGCTGCCGCCCGCGGTGGTGCTCGACATGGACGAGACCACCGTCCTGAACCTCGGGTACGAATATAACGATGCGCAGACTGGTCAGCCGTACGACGCGAAACGCTGGGACGCGTGGGAGCGCGAAGGCGCGGACAAGCTGGTCGCGGTGCCGGGCGCGGTGGCCGCATTCCGGCAATTGCGCGCGATGGGCGTCGCGGTCGTCATCAACACCAACCGCAGCGCGGCGAACGCCGCCGATACCGCGCAGGCGCTCGCCGACGCCGGCCTCGGCACGTTCGAGCACGGCACGACCCTGTGGCTGAAGGGCGACGTCGACGGCAAGTCGGGCAAGGACGGCAGGCGACTGGCAATCGCCAAGCGCTACTGCGTCGTCGCGCAGATGGGCGACCAGCTCGGCGACTTCGCCGATTTCTTCAACCCGCCCGGCCCTGCGCCCGCCTCTGGCCGCCGCCTGCTGCCGAGCACCAGCCGCCTCGTCGCGCGCTGGGGTTCGGGGTGGTTTATCCTGCCCAATCCCGTCTACGGCACCGGTCTCGGCTCGGGCTGGGACGATACCTTTCCCGCGGCGCGCCGCTGGGCCTCTCAACCGGCTCCCGAGCCCCAAGGAGTGAAGTAATGGCCGACCCAAAGAGGGCTGATGTGGCGGGCTGGGATCGCAATGGCATGGCTGCGCGCGCAGCGAAGGAGCTTGAGGACGGCTTCTACGTCAATCTCGGCATCGGAATCCCGACGCTGGTTGCGAACAACATCCCCGAGGGCATGACCGTCACGCTCCAGTCGGAGAACGGGATGCTCGGCATCGGCCCGTTCCCGTACGAGGGCGAGGAGGACGCCGACCTGATCAACGCGGGGAAGCAGACGATCAGCGAGCTGCCGCAATCGGCCTATTTCGGCTCGGAGCAGAGTTTCGCGATGATCCGCGGCGGGCACATCGACCTGACCGTGCTCGGCGCGATGGAGGTGGCGGAGAACGGCGACATCGCGAACTGGATGATCCCGGGCAAGATGATCAAGGGCATGGGCGGCGCGATGGACCTGGTCGCGGGCGTCAAGAAGATCATCGTCGTGATGGAACATACCTCGAAGGACGGCAGCCCGAAGTTCATCCCGACGTGTTCGCTGCCGCTGACGGGGCGGAACGTGGTCGACATGATAGTGACCGATCTGGCGGTGTTCCAGCGTCCCGATCACCAGTCACCGTTCCGGCTGATCGAATTGGCGCCCGGCGTTACCGCGGACGAGGTCGCGGCGAAGACGACGGCGCATTACGACGCCTGAGCCTGGGCGCGCGGCAGTGATCTGGCGCTGGCTAGCGGGCGCGATGGCAGCGCTACTTCTGGCGGCCGCAGCGATCTACCTTTTCGTGCCCGCGCCACGCGTGCTGAGCTGGCTCGATGCCGCGATGGGCGGCGGGCGCGGGGTCGAGTTGGTCGGCGACGCAGTGTCGTTCGGAAGCGACGGACAGACGCTCGACGTCTGGCGCCCGGCTGCGACGGCGGCGGGCAGGCGGCCGGTAATCGTGTTTATCTACGGCGGCGGGTGGGCGAACGGGGATCGCCGCAGCTACGCCTTTGCCGCCCGCGCATTCGCGCGCGCCGGCTTCGTCGTCGTCGTGCCCGATTATCGCAAGGTACCCGAGGTCCGCTTCCCCGCTTTCGTTCAGGACGGCGCGGCGGCAGTGCACTGGGTGCGCGACCATGTTGCCGAATATGGTGGCGACCCGGCGCGCGTCGCGCTCGCGGGGCATTCGGCGGGCGCGTACAATGCGGTGATGCTGGCCCTCGACCGCCGTTGGTTAGGCGCGGAGGGTGTCGACCCGGCGATCGTCAAAGCAACGGTGGGGCTGAGCGGACCGTACGACTTCTATCCCTTCGACAAGCCGCGTTCGCGCGCGGCGATGATGGGGGTCACCGATCCGATGGCGACGCAGCCGATCAGCTTCGCGCGCGCCGATGCGCCGCCGCTGCTCCTCGTAACCAGCAGCCGCGACACGCAGGTGCGCCCTTACAATGCCTATCACCTGTTCGAGCGCGTTAGGGCCGCGGGCGGGCGTGCCAAGCTGGTCGAGCACGACGGGCTCAGCCACGAAAATGTCGTCATGGCGCTGTCAGTGCCGTTCCGGCGACTGGCCCCAGTGCTGGAGGAGAGCATCACCTTCATCGACGCAGCAATGGGGCAGGGCGAGACTGCGGTGAAATAAAGAAATGAATGTGGGGGCTTCCGCATTGTTTCCTTTCGCCTCCTGTCGATCGCGGTTAAGGCGCATCCCGATGTCACCTCAACCACGCACCTTGTACGAGAAGGTCTGGGGCGCCCATGTCGTGGAGCGCCGCGACGACGGCTCCTGCCTGATCTACATCGACCGTCACCTCGTCCACGAAGTCACCAGCCCGCAGGCATTCGAGGGGCTGCGCAGTGCCGGGCGTCGCGTGCGCCGACCCGACCTGACGCTGGCGGTGCCCGACCATAATCTGCCGACCACCGCGCGTGTCGATGCCGCCGGGCGCGAGCTGCCGATCGCCGATGCCGAAAGCGCCGAACAGCTCGGCGCGCTGCGCAGCAACGTGGCGGAGTTCGGCGTGCCGTATATAGACGCGCTCGCAGTCGAACAGGGGATCGTTCATGTCGTGGGGCCCGAGCAGGGCTTCACGCTGCCCGGCACCACCGTGGTGTGCGGCGATAGCCATACCTCGGCGCACGGTGCGCTCGGCGCGATCGCGTTCGGGATCGGGACGAGCGAGGTCGAGCACGTGCTCGCCACGCAGACGCTAATTCTGTCGCCGTCGAAGACGATGGAGGTGCGTGTCGACGGCAGCCTGGGCTTCGGCGTGTCGGCGAAGGACGTGGTGCTCGCGATCATCGGGCGGATCGGCGCGGCGGGCGGCACCGGTTACGTGATCGAATTCACCGGCGAGGTGATCCGCGACCTGTCGGTCGAGGGACGGCTGACGATCGCCAACATGAGCATCGAGGGCGGCGCGCGCGCCGGCATGATAGCACCCGACGAGACGACCTTCGCATACCTGAAGGGTCGCATGATGGCGCCGAAAGGGGCCGAGTGGGACCGCGCTGTCGAATGGTGGCGTACGCTGCCGAGCGACGTAGGCGCGCGCTACGATCGCACCGTCACCTTGTCGGCGAGCGACATAGCGCCCGCGCTCACCTGGGGCACAAGCCCGGAGGACGTGGTGCCGATCACCGGCGTCGTGCCCGCGCCCGAGAGCTTCGCCGATCCGTCGAAGCAGGCGGCGGCGCGTAAGTCGCTCGATTACATGGGTCTCGTGCCGGGCATGCGGATGCAGGACGTCGCGGTACAGCACGTCTTTATCGGCAGCTGCACCAACAGCCGGATCGAGGATCTGCGCGCCGCGGCGCGTGTTGCGAGCGGCCGCCGCGTCGCCGACGGCGTGCGCGCGATGGTCGTGCCGGGATCGGGACTGGTCAAGCGGCAGGCGGAGGCCGAGGGGCTGGACCGCATCTTCGCGGAGGCCGGGTTCGAGTGGCGCGAGCCAGGGTGTTCGATGTGCCTGGCGATGAACCCAGACAAGGTGCCGCCGGGCGAGCGCTGCGCGTCGACGTCGAACCGAAATTTCGTCGGGCGGCAGGGTCCCGGCGCGCGCACGCATCTGCTATCCCCGGCGATGGCGGCGGCGGCGGCGGTCAACGGTCGGTTAACCGACGTGCGCGAGCTGATCTGAACCAAAACAAACGGGGTCTTTCGATGAAGATGGTTCTGGCATTCCTCGTCGCGGGTGCGGCGGTGAGCGGCGTCGCAGCCTATGCGGCGGTGGCGAAGACGCACGCGGGCCCCGCCCCGGCACGACCCGCCAAGCCGGCGCGCTGACGCCCATGGAGCCGGTGACGCGCGTGTCGGGGAGCGCCTATCCCTGGGGGCAAAAGAACGTCGACACCGACGTCATCATCCCCGCGCACTGGCTCAAGACGATCAAGCGGTCGGGGCTGGGGCGCGGCGCGTTCGAGACGGTGCGCAGTGCTCCGGGCAACATCTTCGACGATCCCCGCTACGCCGGCAGCCCGATCCTGATCGCGGGCGATAATTTCGGCTGCGGATCGAGCCGCGAACATGCCGCCTGGGCACTTGCCGACATGGGCGTGCGCGCGGTCATCGCGCCAAGCTTTTCGGACATCTTCTCGGGCAACGCGTTCAAGAACGGCATCGTCGCGGTGGTACTGCCGCAGGAGGCGATCGACCGCTTGCTCGTGGTGGCCACGGATCAGCCGGTCACGATCGACCTGGAGACGATGACGGTCACGACGCCGTTCCAGGGCCGCTTTACCTTCACGCTCGATCCCTTTCGCCGACGCTGCCTGATGGAAGGGCTGGACGAGGTCGGTCTGACGCTGTCAAAGGATACCGCGATTTCGAAATTCGAGGAGGCGATGCACCAGCAGCGCCCCTGGATCGACCAAAGGAGCGGAAATGCGGGCATTGCTGTCGAGGGCGCCGGGCGGACCTGAAACTCTGGAGATCGGCGACCTGCCCGATCCGACGCCTAGCGTGGGTGAGGTCGTGATCGCGGTCAAGGCTTGCGCGATCAATTATCCCGACGTGCTCGTCATCGAGGACAAGTATCAGTTCAAGCCGCCGCGCCCGTTCGCGCCGGGAGGCGAGGTGTCGGGCGTGGTCGATCAGGTCGGCGAGGGGGTGACGCGGCTGAAGGTCGGTGACCGCGTGATGGGTAACACCGGGATGGGCGGCCTGTCTGAGCGATTGCTTTTCAAAGAAGCCGCGCTCTACCCGATTCCCGACGAGCGCAGTTTCGAGGAAGCCGCCGCGCTGCTGCTGACTTACGGCACGACGATCCACGCGCTGATCGACCGCGGTCACATCAAGGAAGGCGACAATCTGCTGGTGCTGGGTGCCGCGGGCGGGGTGGGGCTCGCCGCGGTCGAGCTTGGCAAGGCGTTCGGAGCGCGCGTCGTCGGGGCGGTGTCGAGCGAGGAGAAGGCGCAGGCTGTGCGCGATGCGGGCGCCGACGAGGTCATTATCTACGATCGCGGCCCGTTCGGAAAGGACGAGTCGAAGTCGCTCGCCGAGCAGTTCAAGGATAAGGGCGGCAAGGCCGGATACCAGTTGATCTACGATGCGGTCGGCGGCGACTATGCCGAGCCCGCGCTGCGTTCGATCGGGTGGGAGGGGCGATACCTCGTCATCGGTTTCCCCGCGGGTATCCCCAAGCTGCCGCTCAACCTGACGTTGCTCAAGAGCTGCGACGTGTGCGGCGTGTTCTGGGGTGCGTTCGCGGCGCGCGATCCCGAGGCCAATCGCGCCAACATCCAGCGCCTGTTCGATCTGTGGAAGGACGGGCGCATCGCACCGCGCGTGACCGAGGTCTTCCCGTTCGAGCGCGGCGGCGAAGCGATCGCGAAGATGGCGGCGCGCGCCGCCATCGGCAAGCTGGTGGTGCGCGTCGCCGACTGAGCGTCCGGCCGCACGGGGGCAGCCCCGTTGCTTGTGCGGGCGGCGCGTTCTATCTCCGCCGACACGAGCAACGGGAGCTGCCATGACCACCTTCGACGACCGCGCACGCGGGTTCGAGAACCAGTTTTCGCGCGACGAGGAAATGGCCTTCCGCGTCACCGCGCGGCGTAACCGACTGGTCGGGCAATGGGCAGCGGCGCTGATGAAGCTGACGCCCGAGGAGACTGACGCCTATGCCAAGTCGGTCGTACAGGCCGATTTCGAGGAAGCGGGAGACGAGGACGTCGTGCGCAAGCTGTTGGGCGATCTGACGGCCGCAGGCGTCGACATCGACGAGGCGGCGGTACGCCAGGCATTGACCCAGGAAACGATCGAGGCGCGCCGGCAGCTCCTCAAGGCGGAGTAGGCGCGATGCCGATGGAAGGTGACGAGATCGCCGCGCTGATCCGCGCCGGCATCCCCGATGCCGAGGTCGAGATGACCGATCTGGCGGGCGACAAGGATCATTGGTCGGCGCGCGTGACCAGTGCATCGTTCGCCGGCATGCCGCGCGTGCGCCAGCATCAGGCGGTTTATGCCGCGCTCGGCGACCGGATGGGTGGCGTGCTCCACGCCTTGCAGCTCACCACCGCCGTACCGAAGTAAAAGGCACATCAGGCAGATAGCCTTTCGATAGGAACGACCAGACCATGACCGACGACACCAACGCCCGCATCGATGCCGTGGTGAAGAACAATCCCGTCGTGTTGTTCATGAAGGGCACGCCGTTGTTCCCACAGTGTGGCTTCTCCAGCCGTGCGATTGCGATCCTTGAGCGGCTAGGCGTCGAGTTCGAGAGCGTCGACGTGCTGCAGGATCAGGGGATCCGCCAAGGCATCAAGGCTTATTCGGACTGGCCGACGATTCCGCAGCTCTACGTCAACGGCGAGTTCGTCGGCGGATCGGACATCATGATGGAAATGTACGAGAGCGGCGAGCTGGCCGAGCTGTTCGCAGGCAAAACTGCCGCTCAGTGAGATGATCGAACGACGGGCGCTGCTCGCGGCGGCGCCCGATCACCGACGTACGTATCAGGTTTGGTGAAGATTGCGGGCGAGACCGGGTTGGACGGGCGCCGAGAGATCGAGAAAGCGGCGGCCCGTCCAGCTGAAGCGTCGATGCGCTCGGTAGCGTAGTGTACGTCGCATGGCGCGTGCCAAATTATCAATACCGCGGTTTTCCTCATATAGAATGGTTAAGCCATCTGACCGGAGACACTTAGGTGTAAAGCAGGTCGACATTGTGCCCGCGCCGTTGACAACAGGTGTAGTCGATGCGAGAAGACTACATCTGTAAGCGGGACGAGGATGGCGCCGATGGCCGAGCGTATCAGTGATGCCGAGCATGCGGTGATGGAGGTACTGTGGGACGAGAGCCCGCTCACCGCGCAGGACGTGACCGAGCGCGTCGATCCCAACCGCGCGTGGAGTGCCGCCACGGTCAAGACATTGCTCGGACGGTTGCTCGGCAAGGGCGCGGTACGGCACGAAGTCGATGGCAGGCGCTACCTTTATTCGCCCGCGGTCGCGCGCGAAGACTATGTTGCGGGCGAGTCGCGCAAGCTGATCGATCGATTGTTCGGCGGCAAGCTGACCCCGCTCGTCGCGCATCTGGCCGAGCGTGACGAACTGTCGCGGCAGGATATCGCCGAGATTGAGGCGCTGCTCAAGGCGTTGAAACAGTGATCGCGCTGGCCGTGGAGGCGCTGATCGCCTCGACCGCGCTGATGCTGCTGGTCCTAGCGCTTCGCGGACCCGTGCGCCGCGCCTTCGGCGCCGAAATGGCGTATCTACTGTGGTCGTTGCCGGTGTTGCGGTTGTTGCTGCCGCCGCTGCCGAGCGGGTGGAGTCCGCTCGAGGCCGCGCCAATCGCCGACGTCAGCGAGCGCGCCGCGGTGCTGATGACCCCGGCCGTGCCGGTGGACGTCGCCGCGATCGCGACGCCGGCTGCGTCGGCAAGCGGCGCCGTGCCGTGGCTCGCGCTCGTGTGGATTTCTGGTGCGGTGGCAATTCTGGGTTTCCAGCTCGCAGCGTACCTGCGCTTCCGCGCGCGGGTGCTGCGCGGCGCCGAGGCGGTGACGCGCGTCGGATCGGTCGAGGTGGTTGAGAGTGCGGGCGCGAGCGGGCCGCTCGCCTTCGGGTTGATCCGCCGCATCGTCGCTTTTCCGGCGGATTTCGCCGAGCGGTACGATGCGCAGGAACGCGAGCTCGCACTCGCGCACGAGATCGGCCATCATCGCCGCGGCGACCTGTGGGCGAACTGGGTCGCGCTCGCACTGCTGGCGCTGCACTGGTTCAATCCGGTCGCCTGGATCGCCTTCCGCGCCTTTCGCGCTGATCAGGAGATGGCGAACGACGCCGGCGTGCTCGCCCGCGCAGGCGTCGCGCAACGCCACGCCTATGGTTGTGCGATCGTCAAGGCGGCGCATGGTCGCGCGCTGACCCCGGCCTGTCACCTGAACACCATCAACGACCTGAAAGGGCGCTTGCGGATGCTGGCGCGCGGTCGCGTGTCGGGTCGGCGCGTAGCGGCGGGGGGGGCCGCGATCACCGCGCTCGCGGGTGCCGGTCTGGTGCTGACCGCGTCGGGAATGCCGGCGGCCGCGCGCGTGCGCGCCGGGGTGGAGCAGGTGACGGGCGTGCCACTCGACTCGCTCGATCGCACCTTCGCCGAGGTGATGGCGCCGATCACGCGCGTCCGCACGACGCACCGGGTGACGATCGTCGAGAATGGCCGCGCGACCGTATTAAGCGGCCGTGACGCCGCCGCCTATGTCGCGGCGCATCCTGTCCCGGTGACGCCGGTGCCGCCAGTCCCACCGATGCCCCCCGTGCAGGGCGGACGCAGCCAGCCGCCCGTCACACCCGCGCCGCCGCCGATCCCCGCGGCGGTGAGTGTCAGCCGCGGCGGGTGCGAGGATGGTGCCGCGATCACTACTCGTTCCGGCAACGGTCGCGCGGTGGTGATCTGCGATAGTGGAAGCGAGGGCTACGCCACGAACGTCAACCGCGAGGCGCTGGACGAGGCACGCGAGGCGCGGCGCGAAGCGATGCAGACCGCGATGGAAGCCCGCCGCGAGGGGCTGCGTGCCAGCATGGAGGCGCAACGGGAAGCGATGGAGGCGCAGAAGGAGGCACAGCGCGAGGCGATGGACGCGCGGCGTGAGGCGATGCGCGAGCAGATGGAGGCGCAGCGCGAAAATCAGGCCGCATTGCGCTCGGCGATGGCGGACCTCGCGAGAACGCGCGCGAGTCTTGCAGGTGACCGCGACCTGACCGGCGACGTTCGGACGAAGGCGCTGCGTCAGGTCGACAAGGCGCTGGCAAATGTGCGCGCGCAGATGGCGGCGATCGATTAGTGGGTCTCGGGCGCGGCGCTTGCGTCGCTGCGCCCGACCCGCCA
Source organism: Sphingomonas citricola (assembly GCF_019429535.1). Classification (GTDB taxonomy): domain Bacteria; phylum Pseudomonadota; class Alphaproteobacteria; order Sphingomonadales; family Sphingomonadaceae; genus Sphingomonas; species Sphingomonas citricola. Next base: position 609,554 of record NZ_JAHXZM010000002.1, read on the forward strand.
TCTCGGTGCGCAATGAACGATGCGTCACCGCCGCCGACCGGGCTCGCGATCGAGCTCGAGCCGCTCGTCACCCGCGTGCTGGCGCCCAATGCCTCGCCGTACACGTTCACGGGGACGCAGACGCATCTGGTCGGGACGACCGATCTCGCGATCATCGATCCGGGACCGGCGGACGAGGCGCATCACGCCGCACTGCTGCGGACGATCGCGGGGCGGCGGGTGCACGCGATCGTCATCACGCATCATCACCGCGATCACAGCCCCGGCGCGCGGCGGCTGGCGGAGGAGACGGGTGCGCCGATCATGGGCGCAGCGCCGTTCGCGCTCAGCGACGACAGCCCGCGCGGCGACGCGGCGTTCGACGCCGATTACGCCCCCGATCGCGTGCTGGCCGAGGGTGAGCGGGTGAGCGGCGAGGGGTGGACGCTGGAGGCAATCGCGACGCCCGGCCACACCAGCAACCATCTCGCCTTTGCACTCGCGGAGACGGGTGCGCTGTTCTCGGGCGATCACGTGATGGGCTGGGCAACCAGCGTCGTCTCACCGCCCGACGGCGACATGGGCGACTATATGGCGAGCCTGGAGAAGCTGCTCGCACGCAGTGACCGCATTTATTATCCCGGCCATGGCCTGGAGATTGAGCGACCGCAGCGGCTGGTGCGCGGGCTGCTCGGGCACCGCAAGCAGCGTGAGGGGCAAATCCTGCGGCTGCTCGGCGAGGGGGTCGGCACCGTGCCGGGCATGGTGGAGCGGATGTACGTGGGGCTCGACCGACGGCTGCTGCCCGCGGCCGAGCGATCGGTGTTGGCGCATCTGATCGATCTCGATCGCCGCGCGCTGGTGCGGGCCGATGGTGCAGCGTGGAGCATCGAGGCGTCGTGAACAATCTGGTCAAGACTGCGCTCGGCCTCGCACTGTCCGTGGCGATCGTCGTCGTGTCGGTCGCGGGCTATCGACGCTACACCGACAGCTACACCGTCGCGACTGACGAGAACGGGTTGGCGGTTGCGCGCGTCGTGACGGGGAAGCTCTACGGCAGCAGCGACCTGCGCGTCAGTCGCCTGTCGGGTATCGTGCAGGCGACCGCGGCAACCAGCCGTTTGTGGGGCTGGCTGAAATCGACGCGGGTGGTGAAGGCGCCGTACGAGGTCGATTACTTCGTCGCGCTGCAATCGCTGTCGCCGCGCGACTTCCACTACGACGAGGCAAACCGCCGCCTATTAGTCGAGGTGCCCGACGTGGTGGTCGGGCGTCCCAATGTCGACGAAGCGAACGTGACAATCGACCAGACCAGCGGCGCGTTCGTCTCGCGCGACGCGATGGCGGAACTGCAGCGCCGTGTGTCGGGCACGGCGACGCGCGTGGTGGCGGCCAAGGCGCACGAGCCGCAGAATATCCTCAAGGCGCGCGAGAACGGATGCGTCGCGCTCGAACGGCTGTTCGGCGGGACGCTGGCGGCGGCGGGGCTGCCGGTTAGCGTGCAGGTGCGCTTTCAGGGTGAGCCGCGTGGAGGCGATGTCACGCAGTGGGATCTGACACGCAGCCTCGAAGAGGTGCTCGGCAACGGGCGCTGACTTGATCGCGCGCGCGCGCTGGGCCACATCCGCGCGCATGGAACAGCCCACCAACCTCTCCGGCCTCGACCTGCGCGCCGAGATCGACCGCCTCCGCCGTGAGCGCAACGCGGTGATCCTCGCGCATTATTACCAGAAGCCCGAGATTCAGGATCTGGCCGATTTCGTCGGTGACAGCTTGGACCTCAGCCGCAAGGCGGCGGACACCGACGCCGACGTGATCGCATTCTGCGGGGTGCGCTTCATGGCGGAGACGGCGAAGATCCTCAGCCCGCAGAAGACGGTGGTGCTGCCCGACATGGACGCAGGCTGCAGCCTGGAGGATAGCTGCCCACCCGAGCAGTTCGCTGCTTTCCGCAAGCAGCATCCGGACGCGATTGCGCTGACCTACATCAACTGCTCGGCCGAGGTGAAGGGGCTGTCCGACGTCATCGTGACGAGCAGTTCGGCGGAAAAGATTTTGAGCCAGATCCCGCCCGAACAGCCGATCATCTTCGGCCCCGATCGCAATCTTGGCGGATACCTCGCGCGCAAGACCGGGCGCGACCTGATCCTGTGGCCGGGTGTGTGCATCGTCCACGAGGCGTTCAGCGAGACGGAACTGCTGAAGCTCAAGGCGCAGCATCCGGGCGCACCGGTCGCGGCGCACCCGGAATGCCCGGCGGTGATCGTCGACCACGCCGATTACGTCGGCTCGACGCGCGGCATCCTCGATTACGCGATGGCGATGCCCGGCGACACGCTGATCGTCGCGACCGAGCCGCACATCATCCACCAGATGGTAAAGGCGCTGCCAAACAAGACCTTCATCGGAGCGCCGGGCGCGGACGGCAACTGCAACTGCAACATTTGCCCCTACATGGCGCTGAACACGATGGAGAAGCTGTACGTCGCGCTGCGTGACTTGAGCCCCAGGATCGAGATTGAGGAAGGTCTGCGGCTGCGCGCGAAGAAGAGCCTCGACGCGATGCTGGCGATGGCGAACGGTTCGGTCGGGCTGGGTGATCTCGGGCCGGTGCGGGTCACCGGCGACTGAGCCGCTATGGCCCGCTTCGTCGCTGGTCCAGATCAGGGGCGGGGCACGCACTCCCGCCAACTAGCTGAGGCGATGCAGAATGGATCGCCGGCAGGCTGTTGGCCTTGCGCGGCGCTTCGAGGCGATGATGACCACGCCGAGAATACGAGCGGCCCTAATGAAAACCGTCGAATAGATTACTTCGAAGCGCGTTTTAGCAGCGAGGTAGCCGCGCCTCGCCGACGCGTGGGCGGCGGGTGCGCTAACCGGCTACCACGACGAGCCAGGCTACTGCGGGGACAACGAGGGCAACGGTAACTGGATCGCCGGGGGGGGGGGGGCAGATCAACGCGCTGTTGGCTCTTCGCTTCAATCGGCGAGCCGCCCGTCCTTGATCGCGTCGGGTTCGAACGGGAGCAGCACGTCGGGGTCGGGCTGCTTGATCTCGCGCGCGATCCCCTCGTCGGCGATTTCGTGGAGGAGATGGCGGATCACCGCCTTGTGCGCGGCAGGTTTGTCGTCGGCGCGCACGCAGGTCCAAGGTGCCCAGACGCTGTGCGTCCGCTCCAGCATCGTGTCGCGCGCGGCCGAATAATCCGCCCATTTGTCCTGCGCGACTGCGTCCAGCGCGGAAACTTTCAATGCCTTGAGCGGATCGGTGCGGCGCTTCTCTAGCCGGCGAGCCTGCTCGTCCTTCTCGATGTCGAGCCACAGCTTCACCAACGTGATCCCGTTCTCAACCAGCATACGCTCGAAATCGGGCACGTCGCGCAGGAATTGCGCCTGCTGCGCGGGGGTGGAGAAGCCGTTCACCACCTCGACGCCGGCGCGGTTATACCAGCTACGGTTGAAGATCACGAACTCGCCCGCGGCGGGCAGATGCGCGACGTAACGCTGGAAATACCACTGTGTCGCCTCGCGGTCGTTCGGTTTGGGCAGCGCCACGACGCGGGTGTTACGGACCGACAGGTGCTGCGTGATCGCCTTGATCGTGCCGTCCTTGCCAGCGGCGTCGCGACCTTCGAGCACGACGACTGCACGTTCGCCGCTCTTCGCCATTGCCGCCTGCATCCGGACGAGTCCCAATTGCAGCTTGTGGTGGTGTTTGGCCTTCCCCATCGGTCCTCCGTCACTTGGTCCCCTGCGACACACCGGTTGAGCGGGGCCAACAGGGACGCTACGCATCGGCGATGAAATCGCTCCTTCCGCTCGTGTCGCTGCTCGCGATTGCCGCTGCGCCCGCCGCCGATCCTTATGCGTGGCTGGAGGATATCGAGGGCAGCCGCGCGCTCGGGCAGGTCAAGGCGTGGAATGCCGAGACCGAGCAACTACTGACGCGCAACCCGCGCTACGAAGAGGATCGGGCGCGTGCGAAGGCGATCCTCGACGACGAGGCACAGATCGCTGAGCCCGAAACCGTGATGGGGGCGCAGGTCACCAATCTGTGGCGTGATGCGGCGCATCCGCGCGGGCTGTGGCGGATCGCGAGCCTTTCCAGCTACACCGCGGGAAAGCCCGAGTGGCGGACGCTGATAGACGTCGATGCGCTCGGCAAGGCAGAAGGCAAGAGCTGGGTCTGGCACGGCGCGCAGTGTCTGGAGCCCGCATACACCCGCTGCATGGTCGCGCTGAGTGCGGGCGGCACCGACGCGCAAGTGGTGCGTGAGTTCGACCTGACGGCGGGGGCGTTCGTACCCGGCGGCTTCGTCCTGCCCGAGGCGAAGAGCCGCTACACGTGGATCGACCGCGATCACCTGCTGGTTGCGAGCGACTGGGGCGCGGGATCGCTGACCGTATCGGGCTATCCGCGGATCGCGAAGGTGTGGACGCGCGGTACCGCCATCACCGCGGCGAAGACGGTGCATGAGGCGCCGGCGTCGATCGTGGGGCTAGAGGTGCGCGCCCCCGTCGACGCGACGCAGCGCTGGCCGATGATCGCAGTCAACACGACCTTCTTCCAGAGCGATTATATCGTGCGGCTGCCCGATGGCCGCTTCGCGCCACTGCCCTTGCCGCCGGGCACGGACGTGCGCGACGTGATCGATGGCCGCGCGATCGTGTCGTACAGCAAGCCTGCGGGCGGCTTCGACGCGGGCGTGCTGGTCGCCTACTCGCTCGCCGACGTGGCGGCCGGACGGCGTGCGGTCCCCGAGCTGGTGATGGCGCCGACCGCGAGCCAGGCAGTCGAGGAAGTCAGCGCGACCGACCATGTGTTGTGGGTCAAGGTGCTCGACGACGTATCGGGCAAGCTGCTCGCGCTGCGCCGCGGGGCCGATGGCCGCTGGTCGCAACAGGCGATGCCGCTCGCCGCTGCAAGCACGGTTCACATCGTCGGCAGCGCGGGCACGCGCGATTTGGCGTTCGCGACCGTCGAGGGGATGCTGACCCCGCCTACGCTCTACGCGGTCGGTGCGGACGCAAAGTTAGCAGCGGTGCAGTCCTTGCCCGCGAAATTCGACGCGCGCCGATATGCGGTTGCGCAGCATTTTGCGACATCGAGGGACGGGACGCGCGTTCCCTATTTCCTCGTGACCAAGAAGGGCGCGACGAAGCCCGCGCCGGCGTTGATCCACGCGTACGGCGGGTTTCGCAATGCGCAGACGCCGACCTACCTGACCGATCAGCCGTACCGCGCCGGTCCGCTGGGGCTGTTCTGGGTCGAGCAGGGCAATGCCTTCGTGCTCGCCAACCTGCGCGGCGGCGGTGAGTATGGCCCGCGCTGGCATCAGGCGGGGCTACGCGAGAAGCGGCAGAACGTCTTCGACGATCTTCACGCGGTCGCGGAGGATCTGGTCAGGACGGGCGTTAGCGCGCCGAAGAAGATCGCGATCTCGGGCCGCTCGAACGGCGGGCTGCTGGTCGGCGTCGCGATGCAGCAGCGCCCCGACCTGTACGGCGCGGTGATCGCGGGATCGCCGCTCGAGGACATGCGGCGCTACTCGCACCTGTCAGCGGGCGCTTCCTGGATCGACGAGTACGGCGACCCCGACAAGCCGGCCGACTGGGCGTTCATCAGCAAATATTCGCCGTATCAAAACGTCCGCGCGGGCGTGCGCTACCCGCCGGTGCTGTTCTACGGATCGACCAAGGATGACCGCGTCCATCCGGGGCACGCGAGAAAGCTCGCCGCGCTGCTCAAGGCGAACGGCAACACCGTCTATTTTCACGAATATCTGGAAGGCGGGCACGCGGTCGGGGCCGATCATGCAGAGGACGCGCGCCGCGCCGCGCTGCTCGATGCGTTCCTGCGCCGTGAGCTGATGGAGAAATAGGCACCCGCGTGGCCGCTTGGGCGTTAGAAGCGGTCAACGGGGAGAATACATGACCAAGCTGTTCCACGTCAGCGATGTACATTTCGGCGCCGAGGACCCGGCAGCGATCGCCTGGTTCGGCGAGCGCGTCGCGGCGGAGAAGCCCGACGCGGTCATCATGACGGGTGACCTGACGATGCGCGCCAAGCCTAAGGAGTTCCAGGCGGGAGGCGACTGGCTCCGCTCGCTCGGCGTGCCGGTGACGCTGGAGGTCGGCAATCACGACATCCCTTATTACTGGGATCCGTTGCGGCGCTTGTTCTCACCCTATTCGCGCTATGCTGCGGTCGAAAAGATGATCGAGCGACCGCTCGACATCCAGGGCATTGCGGTGATCCCGCTCAAGACCACCGCGCGCGCGCAGTGGCGCTGGAACTGGTCAAAGGGGCGGGTAAGCCCGGGATCGCTCAACCGTTCGCTGTCGCTGATCGCCGGTGTGCCGAAGGATCACCTGATTATCGTCGCCGGACACCACCCCCTGATCGAGGGGCCTACCAAGGGCACGGCGAAGACGAAATACGGCGACCGCGCGCTCGTCGCGCTGGCGGAGGCGGGGGCGGATGCGGTGCTGTCGGGGCATGTCCATGATCCGTTCGACGTCCCGTTCACGCACGGCGGGCGCACTGTTCGATTGATCGGGGCGGGCACCTTGTCGAAGCGCGTGCGTCACTCGCCGCCCGCGTTCAACGAATTGCGCGTCGTGGATGGCGCGATCACGACGATCGTGCGGACGATGGAGGGAGACCGGATGCTCGCGCTCGGTGAGCCGGTCCGGGAGCCGGCGTGAGACCCGTCACGCTCGCGCTGCCGTTACTGCTGATCGCGGCGGCGCCGATCGACAATTCAGGCGCGGCGTCGGCAAACAAGGCGGGACCATCGCGCGCCGACCGGCGGCTGAAGGCCGACGTGCTGCGCGGGATGCAGCGTTACGCGACCGCGGCCTATCGCTGCGCGCGGCTCGACCGGGTGCAGGCACAATCGCTGCCCAAGCGGTTCCGCGTGACGTCGGTGGTGTATCGCCGCGGCGGGCATTGGGAGGCGTGGTCGGCGCGCGTGTGCGGCCAGCGTCGCGGCTTTCTGGTGGCGATGTGGCCGAGCCGGCGCGGCGGGGTCGATTTCACGATCGAGCCGCAGCGCAACTCTGCGCGTCTTTGACGCTCAACGCCTGAGCCTGAGCGTCGCGCCGATCGTCCGCGGATCGCTCGGCGTCGCGAGGATCAGGCCGCTGTTGCCCGCCTGGACGGTTACGTTCTGCACATAGTCGGCGTCGAAGAGATTGCGCGCGAACAGGGCGACCTCGACCCCGTCGGCGAAGCGGTAACCGATGTTGGCGTTGGTGAGGTTGTACGCGCGGATATAAGTGAAGCGCGACAGGCTGGGGTCGCCGCTATATCCGCTGCGCGACGCGGTATCGACGTGGAGGAAGACAGTGCCGCTGCCGATCGGCTGTTCGATGTCGGCGCCCGCGGTCGCGGCAAGCCGCGGCAGCGAGGCGAGGCGACGGCCGGTCAGGCTGCACCGCGTCGTCGCGGCGGTCTGCTGCTCGAGCGGGCAGGGGCCGGCGGGATAATCGCTATATTCACCGTCGGCGTAGGCAAGCCCGGCGCGCAGCGACACGCCCGGCAGGACGAGCGCGGTCGCGTCCGCCTCGATACCCTTCACGGTCACCTCGGGAATGTTCGACAGATAGCCGCGCAGCTGTGCGGTCTGGGTCACCGAATTCTCGACCACGGTCGCCTGAAAGTTACGAACCTTCGTGTAGAAACCGTCGATGTTGAAGACGAGCCGGCGGTCAAACGCTTGCGTCTTCAGGCCCACCTCGTAGGTCTCGTTACGCTCCGGCCGCACGACCGCGGTGGCGAGGACGGGGCGGTTGTTGGCGTCGAGCGGTAGCCCCGACATGTTGATCCCACCCGATTTGAACCCGCGCGCGTAGCTCGCGTACCCAAGCACGCCGGGCGCAAGGTCGATCGCGACATTGCCGCGCCCCGACAGGCTGCCGTCGCGGTCGCGCGCGGCATAGGATTGCGCGCGCAGGATGTTGAACCGCGCATTAGTCAGTGCGGGGATTGTCGTCGCCGGGCCGCCCGAGACGGTCGTGTCGTATTGGCCGTCCTTGTTCTCATGCGTGTAGCGCAGCCCCCCGGTCAGCGTGACGCGGTCGATGACGCGCCAGTTCGCCTCGCCGAAGGCGGCGTAGCTCGCGCTGTGGAAACGGGTGCGGCCGTCCTGTCCGTAACCGTCGAGCAGGTTCGACGGTACCGCGACCGGGGTCGCGTTGGTGGCACTGGTCGGCACGCTCTGCCCGATCAACCAGTTCGCAGCCGCGGGGCCGTAGATGCTGATCGGACGCCCGGTGATCGTCTGAGAAAAGGCGTAGAGGCCGACGACATAGCCGAGCCTGCGGTCACCGTTCGAAGCAAGGCGCAGTTCCTGGCTCCACTGGTCCTGCCGCGAGGGAATGTGCTGGCTGAGCTGGATTGGCAGGCCGATGTAGTCGCGGTCGTTCTCCGCGTCCCAATTCCAGAAGCGCCACGCGGTGACCGAGGTGATTGTCGCCGGGCCGACGTTCCAATCGGTGATCCCGGATACGCCGCCCTCGTTGGTGTCGGTACCGAGCGGGCCGTCGATGTCAGTTACGCGGTCGCGGTAGTCGAGCGAGGGGAGGGCGTAGCTGAACTGGCGCGCGAGCGCGGGGAACTGGCGGTTTGCGGCGCGCAGGCTGCTGCCGACGACGTAGGGAACCTGCGTGCAGCAATAGGCCTGGAAATTGGTGAAGTCGGCCGACAGGCGTAGCTTGAGGCGGTCGTCGGGCTGGAACAGCAATTGCCCGCGCACCGCCTGCGTGCCGAGCGTGTTGGCGGCACGGCCGGTGCGAACGTTGTCAATCACGCCGTCGCGCCGCGTCGATACCCCCGACAGGCGATAGGCGACGGTGTCGCTGATCGGGCCCGACACCCAGCCCTTCGCCTGAACGAAATTGTAGTCGCCGTAGGAAAGTTCAGCGAACCCCTCCGGCGTGAAGGTCGGCGCGCGCGTGGTGATGTTGATCGCGCCCGCGGTCGTGTTCTTGCCGAACAGGGTGCCCTGCGGTCCGCGCAGTTCCTCGACCTGTGCGACATCGGCGAAGTCGAACGCCGCGGTCGCGGGGCGGGCGTGATAGACCTGGTCGACGTAGAAGCCGACGCCCGATTCGAGCCCGTCGTTCGCCTGACTGACCGCGACGACGCTGGAGCCCAGCCCGCGGATCGTGAACGCGGTGTTGCGTGGATTCGCCGAGGAATAGTTGAGGCTGGGGATCAGCGTGGTCAGCGCCTGCGCGTTCACCGCATAGGCCTGGTCGAGCAGGGTGCCACCGACGACCGACAGCGACGTCGGAATTCGCTGAGCATCTTCGGCGCGGCGGCGCGCGGTGACGATGACGGCGGGTAGGCCATCGGTGTCGTCGGCCGCGCTCGGCTCGCCGGGCGTGGGCCCGGCGTCGCTGGCCGGCGTGGTGATCGTATCCGCAGTCTTCGCCCCGGCAGGGAATGCAAGCGCCGCGAGCGCGAGTGAGGTCAGCGATGATGCGAGCTTCATGGACGTGACCCCTGTGACGTCCAGTTGCGATTGCCTGCGCGCTGGCGTGAGCTGCTCATGACGCTATGTCCGACCGAATACAATGGCGATATTCGATCGGATATGGCTTCGCCGACGTGAAGCAGGGGCGCTGCTTGGGGCTAAATGACGGTCAACGACGCCGCTCAGCTAACTTTGACGTTGTGCAGAGGGGTCCGCGGGCTGCCGCAGGGCGGGCGTGCCGCCCCGGCCGGGTCAGGGAGGAAGCTGAAACGAAATGCCCTCGTTCGGCTCCTCATCGCGCGAGAACCAGTGCATTTGTCGGTGAAGCTGACGATCAACGTCTGTCGCCTACCTGTAAACGGAAACCGCCGCCCGGTTTCCCGGACGGCGGCTCCTTCATTCTCGTCGTGGTCCGAACGATCAGTCGTTCAGATATTCGCCTGCATCGGCGTCGGTGCCGGTGCCCGAGGGCACGACCTCGGCGAGCGGATCGCTGCCGGTGCCGGCGGCGTCGCGGGTCGAGCGTGCGTCCTCGGCAGCCTTCACCTGTGCCGCGGTGCCGGCGGCGATCATTGCGTCCTGCAGCTTGCGCTGCTGGACACGCAGCGCCGCGTCACGCGACGAGGCCGCGACGCGCAGGCGGTTCATGCCTGCGCCGGTGCCCGCCGGGATCAGGCGACCGACGATCACATTCTCCTTCAGGCCCATCAGCGTGTCCTGCTTGCCTTGGACCGCTGCCTCGGTGAGGACGCGGGTGGTCTCCTGGAACGACGCTGCCGAGATGAACGACCGCGTCTGCAGGCTCGCCTTGGTGATGCCGAGCAGGATCGGCTTGCCCTGTGCCGGGTTCTGACCCTTCTCGAGCTTGCTGTTTACCTCGTCCATTTCGTCGCGATCGACCTGCTCGCCGGCGAGCAGCGTGGTGTCGCCGCCGTCGGTGATCTCGACCTTTTGAAGCATCTGACGAACGATCGTCTCGATGTGCTTGTCGTTGATCTTCACGCCCTGAAGTCGGTAGACTTCCTGGATTTCGGCGACGAGATATTCCGCGAGGGGCTCGATGCCGAGCACCTCGAGAATGTCGTGCGGATCAGGCGAGCCGCCGATCAGATTGTCACCGCGCTTGACGTAGTCGCCTTCCTGAACGTCGATCACCTTCGATTTCGGGATCAGATACTCGACGACCTCGCCGCCATCCTCGGGCTGGATGCCGATCTTGCGCTTCGCCTTGTAATCCTTGCCGAACACGACGCGGCCAGAGACCTTCGCGATGATCGCGTTTTCCTTCGGTTTGCGCGCCTCGAACAGCTCCGCGACGCGGGGCAGACCGCCGGTGATGTCGCGGGTCTTGGCTGACTCGCGCGCCACACGGGCGAGCACGTCGCCGGCGTGGACGGTCGCGTTGTCTTCGACCGACAGCACCGCGCCGGGGGCGAGCATGTAGCGTGCCGCTTCACCCGAACCCTCGTCGAGGAGCGTCATGCGCGGACGCAGATCCTCCTTCGACTTGGTGGTGGCGCGGAACTCGGTGACGACGCGCTGGGCGATGCCCGTCGCTTCGTCGACCTGCTCGGTCAGCGTCTTGCCCTCGACCAGATCCTGGAACTTCACCGTGCCGCCGGTCTCGGTGATCACCGGCATGGTGAACGGGTCCCACTCGGCCATGCGGTCGCCCTTCGAGACGATGTGACCGTCGTCGAACATGACGTACGCACCGTAAGGGATGCGATCGACCGACAATTCGCGGCCGTCCATGTCCTTGATCACGATCTCGCCCGAACGGCTCAGCACCACGCGGCGGCCGCGCTGATCGACGATCACGCGCAGGTCGCGGTATTCCGCGGTGCCGTCTGCGTGCGCCTCCAGGTTGGACGTCTCGTTGAGCTGCGCTGCGCCACCGATGTGGAAGGTACGCATGGTCAGCTGCGTGCCCGGCTCACCGATCGACTGCGCGGCGATGACGCCGACCGCCTCACCGATGTTGACCGGCGTACCGCGCGCGAGGTCGCGGCCGTAGCATTTGCCGCAGACGCCGATCTTGCTCTCGCAGACCAGCGGCGAGCGGATCTTCATGCCCTGCACGCCCATTGCCTCGATCTGAGCGACCATCGGCTCGTCGAGCAGCGTGCCGACGGGGATGACGACCTTGCCATCCTTGTCGACCACGTCCTCGGCCGTGGTGCGCCCGAGAATGCGCTCGCCGAGCGAGGCGATGGTGGAACCGCCCTGCACGATCGCCTTCATCTCCAGCGCACGCTCGGTGCCGCAATCCTCCTCGATGATGACGCAGTCTTGGCTGACGTCGACGAGGCGGCGGGTGAGGTAACCCGAGTTCGCGGTCTTCAACGCCGTATCCGCGAGGCCCTTGCGCGCGCCGTGGGTCGAGTTGAAGTATTCAAGGACGGTCAGACCTTCTTTGAAGTTCGAGATGATCGGCGTTTCGATGATCTCTCCCGACGGCTTCGCCATCAGCCCGCGCATGCCGGCGAGCTGCTTGATCTGCGCCTGCGAACCACGCGCACCCGAGTGCGCCATCATGTAGATCGAGTTGATCGGCTTCTCGCGGCCCGCGTTCGCACCCGCGTCGTCACCGTAGTGACGCACGGCCTTGATCTCGTTCATCATCGAGTTCGCGACCTGGTCACCGCAGCGCGACCACGCGTCGATCACCTTGTTGTACTTCTCCTGCTGCGTGATCAGGCCGTCTTGATACTGCTGCTCGAAGTCCTTCACCTGGTCACGCGTCTCGTCGACCAGCGCGTCCTTGTCGGGCGCGATGATCATGTCGTCCTTGCCGAACGAGATGCCGGCCTTGAACGCGTGACGGAAACCGAGCGCCATGATCGCATCGGCGAACAGCACCGTCTCCTTCTGACCGGTGTGGCGATACACCTCGTCGATGACGTCGCCGACGTCCTTCTTGGTCAGCAGGCGGTTGACGACATCGAAGGGCACCTTGTGGCTCTTCGGCAGCGTCTCGCCGAGCAGCATGCGGCCCGGCGTCGTCTCGAACCGCTTGAGGTACTGCTTCCCATTCTCGTCGGTTTGCGGAACGCGGCTGATGACCTTGGTGTGGAGCGTGACCGCGCCCGAATCGAGCGCCTGATGCACCTCGGCCATGTCGGACAGCAGCATGCCTTCGCCCGGCTCCTTCTCCTTCATCATGGAGAGGTAGTAGAGCCCGAGCACCATGTCCTGCGACGGCACGATGATCGGCTTGCCGTTCGCGGGCGACAGGATGTTGTTGGTCGACATCATCAGCACGCGCGCTTCCAGCTGCGCCTCGAGGCTCAGCGGGACGTGCACGGCCATCTGGTCACCGTCGAAGTCGGCGTTGAACGCCGAGCAGACGAGCGGATGGAGCTGGATCGCCTTGCCCTCGATCAGCACCGGTTCGAACGCCTGGATGCCTAGACGGTGAAGCGTCGGCGCGCGATTGAGCATGACCGGGTGCTCGCGGATCACCTCGTCGAGGATGTCCCAGACTTCCTTGCGCTCCTTCTCGACCCACTTCTTGGCCTGCTTGAGCGTCATGCTCAGGCCCTTGGCGTCGAGGCGCGCGTAGATGAACGGCTTGAACAGCTCGAGCGCCATCTTCTTCGGCAGGCCGCACTGGTGCAGCTTTAGCTCCGGACCCGTCACGATGACCGAACGGCCCGAATAGTCGACGCGCTTGCCGAGCAAGTTCTGGCGGAAGCGGCCCTGCTTGCCCTTGAGCATGTCGGACAGCGACTTGAGCGGACGCTTGTTCGCACCGGTAATGGTGCGGCCGCGGCGACCGTTGTCGAAAAGCGCGTCGACCGCCTCCTGCAGCATGCGCTTCTCGTTGCGGACGATGATGTCCGGCGCGCGCAGCTCCATCAGCCGCTTGAGGCGGTTGTTGCGATTGATGACGCGGCGGTACAGGTCGTTCAGGTCGGACGTCGCGAAGCGGCCGCCGTCCAGCGGCACCAGCGGGCGCAGCTCGGGCGGGATGACCGGAACGACCTCGAGGATCATCCACTCGGGACGATTGCCCGATTCAAGGAAGCTCTCGACGACCTTCAGCCGCTTGATGATCTTCTTGGGCTTGAGCTCCGACTTGGTGGTGGCGAGCTCTTCGAGCAGCGCGACCTTCTCGCCCTCGAGGTCGAGGTTCTCGAGCATGTTGCGTACGGCCTCAGCGCCGATGCCGGCCGAGAACGCGTCCTCGCCATACTCGTCCTGCGCTTCGAGCAGCTCATCCTCGGTGAGGAGCTGATACTTCTCGAGCGGGGTCAGGCCCGGCTCGATGACGATATACGCCTCGAAGTAGAGCACACGCTCGAGCTGCTTCAACTGCATGTCGAGCAGCAGGCCGATGCGGCTCGGCAGCGACTTCAGGAACCAGATGTGCGCGACCGGCGCGGCGAGCTCGATATGGCCCATCCGCTCGCGGCGGACCTTCGACACCGTGACTTCGACACCGCACTTCTCGCAGACGATGCCCTTGTACTTCATGCGCTTGTACTTGCCGCACAGGCACTCGTAATCCTTGATCGGACCAAAGATGCGCGCGCAGAACAGGCCGTCACGCTCGGGCTTGAACGTGCGATAGTTGATCGTTTCCGGCTTCTTGATCTCGCCGAACGACCACGAACGGATTCGATCGGGCGATGCGATGCCGATCTGAATCTGGTCGAAGGTTTCCGGCTTCGCGAGCGGATTGGCGAAATTGGTCAGTTCGTTCATTTTCTTACCTCGTAGCCCTCTGCCCCGCGGGGAGAGGGTTGGGTGAGGGGCAGACCGGAGAGGGCAGGGTAATCCCGCAGCCCCTCTCCCCGACCCTCTCCCCGGCGGGGAGAGGGAGTGGTGACAGTTACTCCGCGGCCTCGGCCATGCCGTCATCCTCGGACTCTTCCATCGACTTCAGGTCGACGTTGAGACCCAGCGAGCGCATTTCCTTGACCAGCACGTTGAAGCTCTCGGGAATGCCGGCCTCGAACGTGTCGTCGCCCTTGACGATCGCCTCGTAGACCTTGGTGCGGCCGACCACGTCGTCCGACTTCACCGTCAGCATCTCCTGCAGCGTGTAGGCGGCGCCGTAGGCCTGGAGCGCCCAGACCTCCATCTCGCCGAAACGCTGCCCGCCGAACTGCGCCTTGCCGCCCAGCGGCTGCTGGGTGACGAGGCTGTACGGCCCGATCGAACGTGCGTGGATCTTGTCGTCGACCAGGTGGTGGAGCTTGAGCATGTAGATGATGCCCACGGTCACCTTGCGGTCGAACTTGTCGCCGGTGCGCCCGTCGAACAGGTCCGACTGACCCGAGGGGTCGAGCCCCGCGAGCGCCAGCATGTCCGACACGTCCTTCTCGACCGCGCCGTCGAAGACTGGCGTGCCCATCGGAACGCCGCCGCGCAGGTTCTGCGCCAGCTCGACAATCTCCTCACCCGAGCGAGCCTGGATGTCGTCGAGATAATGCTCGCCGTAGACCTCCTCGAGCCGCGCCTTCACCGCGTCGGGCATAGCGCCCGCCGCCGCATCGGGGTTGGCCTCGCGCCACTCGTCGAGCTGCTGCGCGATCTGTTGACCCAGGCCACGCGCCGCCCAGCCGAGGTGCGTCTCGAAGATCTGCCCGACGTTCATGCGCGACGGCACGCCCAGCGGGTTGAGCACGAGGTCGACCGGCGTCCCGTCGGCGAGGAACGGCATGTCCTCTGCCGGCAGGATGCGGCTGATGACGCCCTTGTTGCCGTGACGGCCGGCCATCTTGTCGCCCGGCTGCAGCTTGCGCTTCACCGCGACGAAGACCTTGACCATCTTGAGCACGCCCGGCGGCAGCTCGTCGCCCCGCTCCAGCTTCTCGCGGCGATCCTCGAACTTGTCGCGGATGCGCTTGGCCGCCTCGTCGTATTGGCCCTTCACGGCCTCGAGGTTCGCCTGCACCGCATCGTCGGCGACCGCGAACTTCCACCACTCGTGGCGGTCGACAGAGTCGAGCAAGTCCATGTCGATGGTCGAGCCCTTCTTGACGCCCTTCGGCGCCGCGGTCGCGACCTGATCGAGCAGCATCTCGCGCAGACGGCTCCACGTCGCACGATTGAGGATCGTGCGTTCGTCGTCCGAGTCCTTCTTCAGGCGCTCGATCTCCTCGCGCTCGATCGCCATCGCGCGCTCGTCCTTGTCGATGCCGTGGCGATTGAAGACGCGGACGTCGACGATCGTACCGGCAACGCCCGGCGGCAGGCGCAGCGACGTATCACGCACGTCCGACGCCTTCTCGCCGAAGATCGCGCGGAGCAGCTTCTCCTCCGGCGTCATCGGCGACTCACCCTTCGGCGTGATCTTGCCGACGAGGATGTCGCCCGGCTCGACCTCGGCGCCCACGTAGACGATGCCCGCCTCGTCGAGGTTGCGCAGTGCTTCCTCGCCGACGTTGGGAATGTCGCGCGTGATGTCCTCCGGCCCGAGCTTGGTGTCGCGGGCCATCACCTCGAACTCGTCGATGTGGATCGACGTGAACACGTCGTCCTTCACGATCCGCTCGGAGATGAGGATCGAGTCCTCGTAGTTGTAACCGTTCCACGGCATGAACGCGACGAGCGCGTTGCGACCCAGAGCTAGCTCACCGAACTCGGTCGAGGGACCGTCGGCCAGCACGTCGCCCGCCTTCACCACGTCGCCCACCTTCACCAGCGGACGCTGGTTGATGCAGGTCGACTGGTTCGAGCGCTGGAACTTCATCAGCGTGTAGATGTCGACGCCGCTCTCATTCGCATCGACCTCACCGGTCGCGCGAATGACGATGCGGGCCGCGTCGACCTGATCGACCACGCCGGCGCGCTTGGCCGAGATCGCGGCGCCCGAATCGCGCGCCACCGTCTCTTCCATGCCGGTGCCGACGAACGGTGCCTCGGCCTTGACCAGAGGCACCGCCTGGCGCTGCATGTTCGAGCCCATCAGCGCGCGGTTCGCGTCGTCGTTCTCCAGGAACGGGATGAGCGAGGCCGCAACCGAGACAAGCTGCTTGGGCGACACGTCCATCAGCGTCACCGTTTCCGGCAGCGCCATCAGGAATTCGCCTGCTTGACGCGCGGATACTAGCTCCTCGGCGAACGAACCGTCCTCGTTAAGCTCGGCCGACGCCTGCGCGACGGTGTGCTTCTGCTCCTCCATCGCCGACAGGTAGACGACCTCGTTGGTCACCCGGCCGTCGACGATCTTGCGATACGGCGTCTCGATGAAGCCGTACTTGTTGACGCGCGCGAAGGTCGACAGCGAGTTGATCAGACCGATGTTCGGGCCTTCCGGCGTCTCGATCGGGCAGATGCGACCGTAGTGCGTCGGGTGAACGTCGCGAACCTCGAAGCCCGCGCGCTCACGCGTCAGACCGCCCGGCCCAAGCGCCGAAACGCGACGCTTGTGCGTCACTTCGGACAAGGGGTTGGTCTGGTCCATGAACTGCGACAGCTGCGACGAACCGAAGAACTCGCGCACCGCGGCAACCGCGGGCTTCGCGTTGATCAGGTCGTTCGGCATGACGGTCGAGACGTCGACCGACGACATGCGCTCCTTGACCGCGCGCTCCATGCGCAGCAGGCCGACGCGGTACTGGTTTTCCAGCAGCTCGCCCACCGAACGCACGCGACGGTTGCCGAGGTTGTCGATGTCGTCGATCTCGCCCTTGCCGTCCTTCAGGTCGACGAGCGTCTTAACGACCGCGAGGATGTCCTCGGTGCGCAGCGTCGTTACCGTGTCCTCGGCGTCGAGGTCGAGGCGCATGTTGAGCTTGACGCGGCCGACCGCCGACAGGTCGTAGCGGTCGGGATCGAAGAACAGGCCGGCGAACAGCGACTCCGCGGTCTCGAGCGTCGGCGGCTCGCCGGGGCGCATGACGCGGTAGATGTCGGACAGCGCCTGCTCGCGCTCTTCGGCCTTGTCGGCCTTGAGCGTGTTACGAATCCAGGGACCCGTCGTGACATGATCGATGTCGAGCAGTTCGACGCGGTCGAGCCCGGCCTTGTCGAGCTTCTCCATGCTGTCGGGGCCGATCTCGTCACCGGCCTCGACGTAGATCTCGCCCGTCGCCTCGTTGATGAGGTCGTAGGCCGAATAACGACCGTAGATTTCCTCGGTCGGGATCAGCAGCGTCTCCAGACCATCCTTCGCGGCCTTGTTGGCGGCGCGCGGGGTGATCTTGGTGCCGGCGGCGAAGATGACCTCGCCCGACTTCGCGTCGACGATGTCGAACGACGGCTTCACGCCGCGCCAGTTCTCGGCCGAGAACGGAATCTGCCAGCCACCCTGACCGCGCACAAAGGTGACGCGGTTGTAGAACTGGTTGAGGATTTCCTCGGAATTGAGGCCGAGTGCGTAGAGCAGCGCCGTCACCGGCAGCTTGCGCTTGCGGTCGATGCGGACGTTGACGATGTCCTTGGCGTCGAACTCGAAGTCAAGCCACGAGCCGCGATACGGGATCACGCGCGCCGCGAACAGGAACTTGCCCGATGCGTGGGTCTTGCCGCGGTCATGGTCGAACAGGACGCCCGGCGAACGGTGCATCTGGCTGACGATCACGCGCTCGGTGCCGTTGATGAAGAACGTGCCGTTCTCCGTCATCAGCGGCATGTCGCCCATGTAAACGTCCTGCTCCTTGATATCGAGCACCGAGCGGGTTTCCGTATCGGGATCCACCTCGAACACGATCAGACGCAGCGTGACGCGCATCGGGGCTGCGTAGGTAATGCCGCGCTGACGGCATTCCTCGACGTCGAATTTCGGCGGCTCGAGCTCGTAGTTGACGAAGTCGAGCTCGGCGGTGCCGGCAAAATCGCGGATCGGGAACACGCTGCGCAGCGTCTTCTCGAGGCCCGAGACGTAGCCGATCGAGGGATCGGAACGAAGGAACTGTTCGTAGCTCTCGCGCTGCACCTCGATCAGGTTCGGCATCTGCACGACTTCGTGGATGTTGCCGAAGACCTTGCGGATGCGGCGCTTGCGCGTCCCGCCGGTGGTGTCGCGCCGGCCGGTGCCCGCGTCGATCGCCTTGGTTGCCATGTGGACTGTTGCCTCGTCAGCCGAAGAAAATCACGAAGCGCAAGAACGGCAAAAGGCCGCACGTCTGATCCCGCAATGGGAGACGGCAGCCTCTGGCGTCCTGTTTTCCGCGTTCCTATCCGTACGAAGCGCTGCGCGACGGCACCCCATTTCCCGGAACTGCGGAAGAGCTGCAATATAGGACAGCGGTACGGGCGCGTCAATCGGTAGGCCGTCGGCACGGCGCCACGCGGAGCCGTCGCGCGGCGGGCACGCACGGCCGCGGGGGTGGGGGCAGGC
Source organism: Sphingomonas citricola (assembly GCF_019429535.1). Lineage (GTDB taxonomy): Bacteria > Pseudomonadota > Alphaproteobacteria > Sphingomonadales > Sphingomonadaceae > Sphingomonas > Sphingomonas citricola. The sequence continues at coordinate 628,310 of NZ_JAHXZM010000002.1, forward strand.
GTGCGGCTAAACGGTTGACCTCGCGCGCGTGTGCGTTAGCGCGGCCGCATGATCGTATCGCGTCGTTGCCGTGCTTCTCGCGCGCGTTTTCCACTCGCCCTGCTGCTCCTGACCGCGGCGCCGACCGCCTTGGCGCAAAGCTCCGCCCCCGCGGCGACGCCGACGCTGTCGCTGCCGCCGATCACCTTCTCGCTGCCGTCGGGCACGCCGACGCCCGCGCCGACCAGTGACCCCGTGCCGGCACCCGCGCCCCGGGCGAGCGAGACGCCGCGTGTGGCCCCGACACCCCGCGCGACGCCTGCCCCCCGGACGGCGTCGAGCCCGCGTGTCACGCCAAGCCGGCAGGTTGCGCCCATCCCGCGCGCGACGCCCGCGCCCACCGCCACCGCCACCCCAACGCCGACTCCGACGGCGGCGAGCGCGGTACCATCGCCTGCGGCGTCAGTTGCGCCTGCGGCGACCAGCCCGGCGACGCCGACACCGCTGGCAAGCCCGACGGCTGCCTCGTCGATGCCAGTCGAGAACGGGGAAGCAGGCCTGAACTGGCTATGGGTGCTCGGTGCGGCGCTGGTCGCTGGCGCAGGCTGGCGGTGGTGGCGGCGTCGGCAGCGCGAGGCGGCAGCGCCCGTGATCGAGGTCAGCGAAGAGCCGGCACCCGCACCCGATCTCGGGGCTGAGCCGGTCGCCCCCGAAGTGATTGCGACGCGCGTGGAAAGCCCGGCGCCGCGGATGCTCGCGCGTCGCAGCACAGCGGGGACACCGGCGGTGCCCGGTCCCGCGCAACCGCGTCCCTGGATCGAGCTCGAGCTGCGCGCGCGGCGCGCCGGGGTCAATCTGGTCACCGCCACCGCGGACGTTGAGATCGTGGTGCGCAATCGCGGCGAGGCAGAGGCGCGCAACGTCCGCGTCGAGACGCGCCTTGTCAGCGCGCGCGCCGATCAGGACGCCGAACTGGGGCGGATCTTCGCCGAGGCCGGCGGTCGTCCGGCCGCCGTGCCCTTCACACTCGCCGCGGGAGCGGAGCGCACCATCCGCGCGCTCGTGACGCTGCCGCGCGGCGAGATCAACGTGCTGACCGCGGCCGAGCGCCCGATGTTCGTGCCGGTGGTGACGCTCAACGCGCGCTACGCGATCGGCGAGGCGGGGGCGGGTGAGGGGCAGACCGCGCAGGCGGTCGCGCTGGGGATCGAGCGCGCCGGGGCGGCGAAGCTGGCGCCCTTCTGGCTCGATGGCCCCGCGCGCATGTTCGAGAGTGTCGCCGCTCGACCGCACGCGCTCGCCGTGTCGAGCTGAAGCACGGCCGCTTTCGGGAAGAAGGATCGCGCGGACGACCGCGTCCCCGCGTCATAAACTCGCGTCGTCTCGTGCGACGATCAGAAGAGCGCGCGCACCGCCTCGATAATGATCGCCCACAACACCAGCGACGTGACCGCCATTGCGATCATCGACCAGGCGCGACGCGCTTCGGTGACGTTCGCAGCAGTGATGGACATGTCGACCTCTCCTATCTTCTTGTCGCGCTAATATATGTCGTGGCAAATGAACAGTGGCAAGCTTCGATGACGCCGATCGTCGCATTCACTGGGGCGCGGGTCGATTACCCCTTCGGGTGACATCGTGCGGCGAGACTTGCGTGCATCGCGCGCAACGAAAAGGGCGGCCCCGCCGAAGCGGAGCCGCCCTGTTTCCTTGGCTCTGATCGTCGCGGGAACACATCCCATGACGTCGTGCGCGGGCGTCGCCCGCGCCAGCCGGCCTCGCGGATGCGGGTTCAGGCCCGCATCCGCTGCGGCTTACTTGAGCTCGACGGTCGCGCCAGCTTCTTCCAGCTGCTTCTTGACCTTCTCGGCCTCGTCCTTCGACACGCCTTCCTTAACGGGCTTCGGCGCACCCTCGACGAGCGCCTTCGCCTCGGTCAGGCCAAGACCGGTGATCGCGCGGACTTCCTTGATGACGTTGATCTTCTTGCCACCGTCGCCGGTCAGGATCACGTCGAACTCGGTCTTCTCTTCAGCGGCCGGCGCACCAGCGCCACCGCCGGCTGCCGGCGCTGCTGCAACCGCTGCTGCGGCCGAGACGCCCCACTTCTCTTCGAGCATCTTCGAGAGCTCAGCGGCCTCGAGGACGGTCAGTTCGCTCAGCTGGTCAACCAGCGCGTTCAGGTCTGCCATGTTACTTTTCCCATTTGCGGGGACCCAGGGTCCCGTTCGTCAACAAAATGAACTCGCCCGAAGAACTCAGGCGGCTTCCTTCTCGGCATAGGCCGACAGGACGCGCGCGATCTGAGCCGCGGGTGCCTGCGCGATCGTCGCCAGCTTCGTGGCAGGTGCCACGACGAGGCCGATGATCTTGGCGCGCAGCTCGTCGAGCGAGGGCAGCGTCGCCAGTGCCTGTACGCCAGCCAGGTCGAGCGCGGTTGCGCCCATCGCGCCGCCGATGATCTCGAACTTGTCGGTCGTCTTTGCGAAATCGACCGCGACCTTCGCCGCCGCGACCGGATCGACCGAGGTTGCGAGGCCGACCGGGCCGGTCAGCATGTCGCCGATCGAGCCATAGTCGGTGCCGTCGAGCGCGATCCTGGCAAGCTTGTTCTTCGAGACCTTGTATACCGCGCCGGCATCCCGCATCCGGTTGCGCAAGTCGGTCGACTGCGCGACCGTCATGCCGAGGTTGCGGGTGACAACCACCACGCCGACCTCGGAGAAGGTGCTGTTCAGCTCGGCAACGGCTGCGCTTTTCTGCGCACGATCCATGCCATTCTCCACGTTCATGAGCGTGTCGCCGAAACGGCACGCCCGGTTGCTTGTCCCACCCTTGCCGAACGGCAGAGGCGGTGTGTCCGACGATGGGGAAGGGGATGCCCGCTGGGAGCGGCATCGCGGGCGGCGCATAAGCCGATCCGGATGCGTTCAAATCCTGTTTCCCCGTCTCGGCGGGAAATTAAGCCGCGGCAGATCCGCAGCACCCACTGTCTTGGACGGATGAGCCGGACGGAGCGAGCCCCGACCGGTTCGAGCGCGCCTTTAGCAGAAATCACCCGGTAAACAAGAGGCCTGCGACGTGTCGCACAACTGCAACGCGCACGTCACCGATCCATCATCGAACTGCCACCGCCGTGTCGCGCGACGCCGCCAAAGCGGTGGGGTGGCGCCGTGGGAGTGGCGCGATCCGGGGGACATCACATGACCGAGCTCAGCCTCACCACCATTGGTTACCACGATGGTGACATCGACACCAACGCCAGCCGCAACCTGCACCTGAACGAGATCGTCCATCAGCGCTACTCGCGACGCCAGACGCTGCTCGGCGGGCTGTCGGCGATGACTACCGCGGCGTTCGGCTCGGTGCTGCTGTCGGCGTGCGGCAGTGACGAACTCGACGATCCGGGCGTGGTGGTGAGCGCGGGCGGATCGATCACGACGTCGGCGGGCAAGACGGTGACGTTGAACGGCACCGCGGGCAACAATGCGACCGCGTCGGGCTTCACGCAGGTCAGCGGTCCGGCGGTGACACTGAGCACCGCGGGCGGAGTGACGACCTTCGTCGCGCCCGCGGTCGCGGCGGCAACCACGCTGGTGTTCCGCTTCTCGGCCACCGGCAAAAACGGCCAGACGAGCAGCAGCGACACGACCGTCACGGTCAATCCGGCGTCGCTCGGCTTCACCGCGGTGTCGAAGAACCTGAACGACGTGGTGACGGTGCCCGAGGGCTATTCGGTCGCGGTGCTCTACCGCCTGGGTGATCCGATCGCATCGGGTGTCGGTGTGTTCGCGAATGACGGACAGGACACCAATTTCGCGCAGCGCGCGGGCGACCATCACGACGGGATGAGCTTCTTCGGGCTGGGCGCGACCGCCAGCGCGCCCGATGCCGCGAACAACACACGCGGCATGCTGGTGCTCAATCACGAGAACATCACGCAGGCCTATCTCCACCCCGCCGGCCCGACGACGGTTGGCGGCCGCCGCCCGGAGGTGGAGGCGATCAAGGAGATCGAGGCGCATGGCGTCTCCGCGATCGAGATCACGCGCGCGAGCAGTGGAGCGTGGAGCTACGTCCAGGCCTCGGCGCTCAATCGCCGGATCACCCCCAACACGCCGACTGTGTTCAGCGGCCCGGTACGCGGTAATGCGCAACTCCGCACGCTCTACTCGAACGACGCGACCGCGGGGCGCGGCACGATCAACAATTGCGCCAACGGCCAGATGCCGTGGAACACCTATCTGACCAACGAGGAGAATTGGGCGGGGTACTTCCGCCGCACCGCCGGCGACGCCGCGGTGCGCACCGCGGCGGGGCTGGCTAAGCAGAACGTCTCGCTCGCGCGCTACGGCGTGCGCGAAGGGGCGACGGGCAATTACGGCTGGTCGACCGTGCAGCCCGCGACCGCGGGCGATACGCGCTTCGCCAAGTGGAACGCGACCGCGACCGCCGGCCTCGCCGCCGACGGTACCGCCGATTTCCGCAACGAGCCGTTCCAATATGGCTGGGTGGTCGAGATCGATCCGTTCAATCCCGCCGCGCCCCCGCGCAAGCGTACCGCGCTCGGCCGCATGAACCACGAGGGCTGCTGGCCCGGCCGCACGATCGCGGGTACGCGCCCGGCGTTCTACATGGGCGACGACGCGCAGAACGAATATATCTACAAGTTCGTGTCGAACACCGCCTGGTCGGACGCCGACGCGAGCAGTGCCGACCGGCTGGCGATCGGTGACAAATACCTCGACGCGGGCACGCTCTACGTCGCGAAATTCAACGCTGACGGCTCGGGGCAGTGGTTGCCGCTCGTGTTCGGGCAGAACGGGCTGACCGCGTCGAACACCACTTATCCTTTCGCGGATCAGGCCGACGTGCTGATCAACACGCGCCTCGCCGCCGACGTGCTGGGCGCGACCAAGATGGACCGGCCCGAATGGACCGCGGTCAATCCGGTCAACGGCGAGATGTATTGCACGCTGACCAACAATTCATCGCGCACCCCTGCCACCACCGACGCACCCAATCCGCGCGCCTACACCGATCCCAAGCTGCCGCAGGGCGACGTCGTCAACGCCGATCCGCCCACCTCGAGCCAAGCAACGCGCGGCAACGCCAACGGCCATGTCATCCGGCTGCGTGAAACCGGCGACACGACCGAGGCGACCGCGTTCACGTGGGACATCTACGCCTTCGGTGCGGGGGCCGACCTCGATCGCACCAACATCAACCTGTCGGGGCTCGACGCGTCGAACGACTTCTCGTCGCCCGACGGGCTCTGGTTCGGGCGCAACACCAATGTGACCGGTCAGGTCGCGCCGGTGCTGTGGATCGAGACCGACGACGGCGCCTATACCGATGTCACCAATTGCATGCTGCTCGCCGCACTGCCGGGACGAGTCGGTGACGGCGGCACGCGTACCGTCAACAATACGCTGACAACCGCGGCGGGGGTGACGACCACTAGCACGACGACGACGCGCGTCGGTGCGGCGCCGGGCGCGAACCTCAAGCGCTTCCTGGTCGGGCCCAAGGAGTGCGAGATCACCGGCATCACCTCGACCCCCGATGGCCGCTCGTTGTTCGTCAACATCCAGCACCCAGGTGAGAACGGCAGCGCCAGCAACATCACGTCGAGCTGGCCCGCGTCGCAGAGCGGGCAGGGGGGCACCAGCCGCCCGCGTTCGGCGACGATCGTCATCACCAAGAACGACGGCGGCATCGTGGGTATCTGACGCGTGATAGGGAGGGCGTCTTCGCGACGTCCTCCCGCCCCGATTTGTGGCGATTTCTTGACGCAAACGGCCAGGTCGGTCGTGGTCTGGACTCGACGGCGCGAGAAGCGTACAACCTCAGGACGGACCGGGAGACCCCGGACAGGTGGCCCCGGCTCCGTTTTGGAGAGGACGCCACATGACCACGATCAAGCAAGTCGGACACACCGGGGGCATCGCCGCCGCCGCGATTGGCCTGTCCGCCGCCGCCATCATCTTCGCGCAGGCAACCGCGAGCGCGATGGTGTTCCTGGGCGAATTACTGATCCGATGAAGCGTCGGCGCCTGCTCGGCGCCGGTGTCGTCATTCGATCCACCAGCGCTGACGCCAGCCGCGCCGCTCGCTGATTGCTCGGCCGCTCGCGTCGCGCGCTGGTTCGTAGCGGAAACGTGCCGCGATCAGTCGGCAGGTTATAGCATCGAGGTTCTCATTCCCGCTCGATTGCACGTTTCTGCAGTCGGCGACGCCGCCGTCGGGTTCGACGACGAAGCTGACCGTCACGCTACCCTCGATCCCGGCGCGTCGCTCGGCTTTGGGATAGTCGCGCGGGCCGATCGCACCGGAGGCGAGCCGGGCGCGCGTGCCGCCGCCCGATCCGCTGCCGTCGCCCGCACCCCCGCTGCCCGGCCCCGTTCCGGCCAATCCGGCTCCCGTTTTCGCGCCGAGGGTTGCACTCCCGCCGACTGCGGCGCTTCCTTCGCCGGGAACGAGCGGCGCGGTGATCGTCGGCAGCGGTGGCACGACGATCGGATGGGGGGCGACCACGGCACTGCGTGACGCCGCGACTCCCGCCAGCCCGGCGTCACCGGTTTTGCGGGATGCGCGTTCCCAATCTGGCTTTGGCGGCGGTGGTACCGGCGGGGGAGTGACGACGTCGAATGCAACGAGCGATCGCTCGGCGGTCGGCGTTACCTGCGGCGCGCGCGCGTGCAGGACGAGCAGCAGTATCGCCGCGTGAAGCGCGACCACCCCGCCGGCACTGATTACCCGTTCACGCCTGTTCGTGGCCATCAGCGACCATAACCCAGCCCGATCCCGGAACGTAGCCGGTCGCATGCCGTTGCCCTCGCGTCTTCACTTGTTCCTTGCCGAGGTACCCCATGCCGCTTCCCGCCGATCCCGTCTGGCTCGTCACCGGTTGTTCGACCGGGTTCGGTCGCGCGCTGGCCGAACGCGTGCTGGCGCGTGGCTGGCGCGTCGTGGCCACCGCGCGCGGCGAGGACCGTGTCGCCGACCTGATCGCGCGCGCGCCCGACCGCGCGCTCGCGGTCGACCTCGACGTCACTGATCCAGCGCAAGTGCGGGCGGCCGTCGCCGCCGCGACCGAACGGTTCGGGCGCGTCGACGTGCTCGTCAACAATGCGGGCTACGGTTACCAATCGAGCGTCGAGGAGGGCGACGAGGCGGAGATCCGCGCGCAATTCGACGCCAACGTCTTCGGCCTGTTCGCGATGACGCGCGCGGTCCTCCCCGGCATGCGCGAGCGGCGCGGCGGCGCGATCGTCAACGTGACGTCGGTCGCGGGGCTCGTCGGCTTTCCGGCGTCGGGCTATTACGCGGCGTCGAAACACGCGGTGGAGGGCTTTTCCGACGCGCTCGCCGCCGAGGTCGCACCGCTCGGCATCTCGGTCACCTGCATCGAGCCGGGACCGTTCCGCACCGACTGGGCGGGGCGGTCGCTCAAGCAGACCGAGAGCCGGATCGCGGATTACGCCGACACCGCCGCTGCGCGAATGGCGCAAACAAGCGGCTATTCGGGGCAGCAGCCCGGCGACCCGGTCCGCGCGGCCGACGCGATGATCGACGCGGTCGCGCGCGACCATCCGCCGCGCCACTTCGTGCTGGGCAAGTTCGGGATCGACGCGGTCACTGATCGGCTACGCGCGCGTTTGGACGAGATCGAGGCGCAGCGCGACGCGAGCCTCGCCACCGACTTTCCCGACGGCGCGGGCTGAGGCTCAGCGATCGGTCCGCGATGCGCCGGCGGCGCGGACCGCCGCGAGGTCGGGCAGTCCGTTGACCGCCATCAACAGGTCCGCTTCCGCCAGGATCGAGCGGAGTACGTGCGCGCATCCCTCCGCGCCGCCCAGCGCCAGACCGTAGCTATACGGTCGGCCGACACCGACCAGATCGGCGCCGAGCGCGACCGCCTTGATCACGTCGGTGCCCGAGCGGATGCCACTGTCGAACAGCACCGGCACGCGCCCCGCGACTGCCTCGGCAACGGGACCGAGCATGTCGATCGCGGCGATCCCGCCGTTCGCCTGCCGCCCGCCGTGATTGGAAACATAGATGCCGTCGGCCCCCGTATCGATCGCGCGGCGCGCGTCGTCGGGATGGCAGATGCCCTTCAGCGCAATCGGCAGCGTGGTGAGCGATCTCAACCACGCCATGTCGTCCCACGTCAGCACCTTCCCGAACGTCGCGCCCCAGGTGCCGATCGCGGCGCGCAAATCCTCCTCGGGCGGCTTGGCAAGCAGGCGGCGGAAGGCGGGATCGCTGAAGTAATTCTGCAGCACGTGCCCGCGCAATTGCGGGAAATTCGACACGTTAAGGTCACGCGGACGCCAGCCGGTCACCCAGGTATCGAGTGTGACGACAATCGCTTTGTATCCAGCGGCCTCGGCGCGCGAGACGAGGCTGGCGGCCACCTCCTTGTCACGCGGGGTGTAAAGCTGGAACATCGCGGGCGTTTCGCCGCACGCCACGTGGACGTCCTCCAGCGTATCGTTCGACAGCGTGGAGGCGGTCAGCGGAACGCCCGTCGCGGCGCTCGCGCGCGCGGCGGCCAGGTCGCCGTGGCCGTCCTGCGTGCAGATGCCGGTCACCCCGATCGGCGCCATGAACAGTGGCGAGGCGAGCGACATGCCGAACGCGCTGGTCGATAGGTCGCGCTGTGTGCAATCGACCATCATCCTGGGCACCATGCCCCAGTGGCGGAACGCGCGCGCATTCTCGTCCTGCGTCCACTCGTCGCCGCAGCCGCCCTGGACGTAGTTCAGCACCGACGGCGGCATCGCGGCTTCGGCGCGCGCCTTCAGCGTCGCGAAATCGACCGGCCAGGTCGGCTGCACGCCCGACAGGCCCGCGTAATAGATCGCGTTCTGGAAATCGCCGAAATGCGCCATCCGCGCCCCTCCCACTAGTTTCGCGGAAGCATGGCGAGCGCGGTCGGGCTTGTCGAGGAGCCATTGGCCGGCGCGGGCGCGGGCGCGGGGTGAGGGGAGGCGGACGCTGCCCGCCTCCCGCTCAGTTCAGGTCAGAAAGTGAAACGGCCGCCGAGCGACAGCACCACCGCGTGCGCGTCTTCCAGTCGACCGTTGGTCAACACCGGGGTCTGCGCTGCGGTGCCGACGTAGGCGGCAGTGACGCGGTCGATCGTCTCATTCTCGAAATCGACATAATTGGCCGCCGCATCGATGCCGAAGCGCGGGGTGACCTGGAACGACAGGCCGCCGCCGTAATTCCAGCGGTTCGCGTCGGGCACGCGCGGGTCGCGCTCGCCGTCACGCGTCGGCGTGATCGCGCGCTGCACGCCCGCCCGCAGCGTCAGCGCAGGCGAGACCGCGTAATCGAGGCCGCCAGCGTAGCTCCACGTGTTGCGGTAATTCTCGGGCAGCGCGGTGTTGAGCGGCGCGCCGAGACGGATCGCGTCGAACTTCTCCCACGTGTAGCGCACGATCTGCGCATTGAGCGTCAGCGCGCTGCCGGCGCGCTGGCGGATGCCCATGATGATCTGCGCGGGAGTGTAGAAGCGCGCCTTGATCCCCGACAGATCAGCGTTCGACCCCGCAAGCGGCCCGACCAGCCCGCTGATCGTCAGATCGCCCTTCAGCGTGTGCTTGATCGCCGATTTGTAGCTGAAGCCGACGGTGGTGTTCTCGTTGTGCATCTGGAAACCGGCGCTCCAGCCGAGATCCCAGCCGTTTCCTTCGAGTTTCTGGCTGCCGTCGGGCAGCGAGGCGAGCACGTTGGGCAGCGCGTTGCTGAGGCTCGCGTCGGTATATTCGACATTGGCGGCGCCGCCGACGCGCAGCCAATCGGTCACCGCGACTGCAATGCCGGGCTGGATGTCGATCGTCAGCAGATGTGTGCGGTCCGCGCCATAGCGCGCCCAACTGCCCGTCTCGTAGTTGGTTGTGAAACTATACGGCGAGGTGACTGCGAGCCCCAGCGCGACGCGCTCGTTGAGCGGCAGCGCGAACGCGCCCGAGGGCAGGACGCCGTTGTTGATCGGGTTTCGCGACACCGCATTGCCGCCGACGGGCGCGAACGTCTGCGCAGGCAGGCCCGGCAGCGTCGGGCGGCGGATCAGCGTGCCGTTGTCGACCACCTTGCCCTTGGGCAGGATCGCGGCGGCGCTGACCGTCGCCTCGGCGTCGGTGCTGCCCGCGATCGCGGCGGGGTTCCACCACAGGGAGGCGGCACCGGTATCGGCGACCTCACCCGAGAAAGCACGCCCGGCACCGCGCGCCGACTGTTCCTGCAGATAGAATGCCTGCGCATGCGCCGCACCCGCGACGGTTGACGAAACGAGGACGGCCGCGACCGCGGCGGAAACACGATGACGCGAGAACATGCGCGCTTACTCTCCAAGATATTCGGCGCACGATCGCATCGCCACCGGGGCCGGTCGGCTAGCGATTAAAGGTCAGCAGTGCAAACCCTTTGGTGTCTGCCACGCCATGAGCCCCAACGGAAACCCAGATAATAGCGGCTAATCCTGCCTCCGGCTTGTCAGCATTCGATCGTCAATCATCCCGCTGCTAACGAAGGCCGGGACGGCATGGAGACACGGCAGGCACGAAAAAAGGGGCCGGAAGCGCGTGCCTCCGACCCCTCGATCTGGTCCAGCGATGTTACCCGCGCTTATGCGCCGGCGATCTCCGCCACGTCGACCTTGATCCCCGGGCCCATCGACGAGCTCACGGCGACCTTCTTGACGTACTTGCCCTTGGCACCCGACGGCTTCGCGCGGACGACCGCCTCGACCAGCGCGTCAAAGTTGCGGCGCAGGTCTTCCTGCGCGAACGACGCCTTGCCGATGCCCGAGTGGATGATGCCGGCCTTCTCGACGCGGTACTCGACCTGACCGCCCTTGGCCGCCTTGACGGCGTCAGCGACGTTCATGGTGACGGTCCCGAGCTTGGGGTTCGGCATCAGGCCCTTCGGACCCAGAACCTTACCCAGGCGACCGACGATGCCCATCATGTCGGGGGTCGCGATGCAGCGATCGAACTCGATCTTGCCGCCCTGGATCTCCTCCATCAGGTCCTCGGCACCGACGACGTCTGCGCCGGCGGCACGTGCCTCGTCAGCCTTGGGGCCGCGCGCGAACACGCCGACGCGCACCGTCTTGCCGGTGCCCGCGGGCAGCGTTACGACGCCGCGAACCATCTGGTCGGCATGACGCGGGTCGACGCCCAGGTTCAGCGCGACTTCGATCGTCTCGTCGAACTTCGAAGTTGCGTTGGTCTTCGCCAGACCGATCGCCTCGTCAACGCTGTGCAGCTTCTCGGCGTCGATCGTCCAGGTCTTCTGCTTCTTGGTCAGCTTGGTCACGTGCTCAGCCCTCCACCACTTCGAGGCCCATCGCGCGGGCCGAGCCTTCGATGATCTTGGTCGCCGCCTCGATGTCGTTGGCGTTCAGATCTTTCATCTTGGTCTGCGCGACCTCGACCAGCGCCGAGCGCTTGATCTTTCCGGCCGACACCTTGCCCGGCTCCTTCGAGCCCGACTTGAGGTTCGCCGCCTTCTTGATCAGGAAGGTCGCCGGCGGCGTCTTCGTGACGAACGAGAACGAGCGGTCGGCGTAGACGGTGATGACGGTGGGGAGGGGCGAGCCCTTCTCCATGTCGCCGGTCTGCGCGTTGAACGCCTTGCAGAACTCCATGATGTTGACGCCGCGCTGACCCAGCGCCGGGCCGATCGGCGGCGACGGGTTCGCGGAGCCCGCGGGCACCTGCAGCTTGATGTAACCTGTGATCTTTTTCGCCATGTCACTCTCTTCAGTTTAGCGGTGTTAGCGGCGCCCGAAGGCGCCTCCCGCGGCTTGTCACTGGCCGACTGGGTCGACCGGGTGATTTCTTGTCGCCTCCCGAACGTGGAAGGCCGGCACGGGAGTTAATCCCGTGTCGTCAGTCCCGGTGATGCCGAGACTGGCCGGTCGAGCGCTGATCGCGGGCAAGCCTTGGCTTACTTGCTGCGCTCGACTTGATCGAATTCCAGCTCCACGGGCGTCGAGCGACCGAAGATCGACACCGACACCTTGACGCGGCTGCGGTCGAAATCGAGTTCCTCGACCGTGCCGTTGAAGCTCGCGAACGGGCCTTCCAGCACCTTGACCGCATCGCCGATCTCGTAGTCGACCTTGACCTTCTGCTTCGGCGCGGCGGCTGCTTCCTCCTTGGAGTTGAGCATGCGCGCGGCCTCGGCCTCCGAGATCGCCTGCGGCTTGCCCGACGAACCAAGGAAGCCCGTCACCTTCGGCGTGTTGCGCACCAAGTGGTAGACGTCGTCGGTCATCGCCAGCTTGGCGAGGACGTAACCCGGCATGAACTTGCGCTCTACCGCAATCTTCTTACCGCGTCGCGCCTCGGTCACGGTCTCGGTCGGGACCTCAATCTGCTCGACGAGTTGCTCCAGGCCGAGGCGCTGCGCCTCCGCCATGATCGAATCGCGTACCTTGCCCTCGAAACCCGAGTAAGCGTGGATGATGTACCAGCGTGACATCGTGTTGTGTTTTCCGCCCCTTACTTGGCCAGGCTCAGCAACGCTTTGACGATCGCGTTGAACACTGAATCGACCGCGAGGAAGAACAGCGCCAGCACGGTCGTCATGATGACGACCATCACGCCGGTCATCACCGTCTCGCGGCCAGTCGGCCACACCACCTTCGCGGTTTCGGCGCGAACCTGGTTGATGAATTCGATCGGGGTCGTCTTCGCCACGCGTGTTGAACCTTCGATATCGCCCGGCATGGGCTTTCCACCGCTGCCTTGCTGGAAGGTAGCGGTGAAGGCCGTCCGTGCTGTCGGATGTGTGCGGGACTTAGCGAGAAGGCGCCCGGAACACAAGGGCGGGTGTCATCGCGTACGGCCAAGAAAGGCTGTCGGGTTGGCAACCGGGTTTCGTTGGCCATCGGTCGCGCCCGGGCCTATATAAATTCCGTGACCAGCGCGGCCCTTCATCGCTTTCCCATCGGCGTCGACCCGATCGACATCGACTTCATGGGCCACGTCAACAACGCCAGCTACCTGAAATGGGTGCAGGACGCGGTGATCGACCACTGGCGCGCACTCGCCCCCGCGGAGGCGGTGGCGCAGCACCTGTGGGTCGCGCTGAAGCACGAGATCACTTACCGCAAGCCGACGTTCCTCGGCGACGACGTGGTCGCGACCGTGCTGCTGGAAAAGGTGCAGGGTGCGCGGGCCTTCTACGAGACGGTCATCCGCCGCGGCGAGGACGTGCTCGCCGAGGTGAAATCGAGCTGGTGCTGCCTCGACGCGGAGACATTGCGGCCCGCGCGGTTGGCCCGCGAGATCGTCCAGCACTTCTTTCCTTCCGACGCCAAGGCCTGAGCCGCCACAGGCGGGCACGTTCGCCCGCATTGAACGTTTCGGCTTCAGATCGATCACGATTGACAGGAGCCAGCCCATGCACGTCGTTCGCTTGTCCGCCGGGGAACTCGCCCCGCCCGAGGCTGATTGCGTCACGATCGAGCAGCGCGATGACGGCCGCTTCGTCTTGAACGGAACCGCGCTGATGGCATGCGGCGACACCGAGGAAGCGGAGTCGATCTCGATGATCGGCAGCGAACCCTATTCGAGTTACGACGATGCCGAGGCTGCTGGGCTCGCCTGGGCGGCGGACCATTGCGCGGGTGAGGTGTATGTCAGCACATTATGGCTGGGTGGTTTGCCGATCTGAAATAGACTTTTCAGCAGCGTGGCAGGGGAGCTCGGACTCGAACCGAGGGCCTTCGGTTTTGGAGACCGGGTGCGCCAAGTAATCAGAGATACTTTAGGATTATTTCAGCTCCTGAAACCCCCGGAACTCCTCACTTTTCTTAATTTCAGGTTCTCGCTAATATCCTGAGATGCCACACCCCGTGGCGACTCGGTGGCGATTTTAGCGATATGGCGACTCAGAAGCTCGGGCGTCGGCTCCTGGCCACAATAGGCCCGGTTACCAAGCCCTGCATTATCTATGACTCAGACCTGAAGGGATTCGGCATCAAGCTGCTGCCGCCAAGCGGCAAGAACCCCGAAGGGGCCAAGTCATGGATCGTTGAATATCGTCCTGGTGCCGGCGGTCGTGGCGTGGCGAAGCGGCGGGTCGTGCTGGGAGCGGTTGGTTCACTCACGCCCGAGCAGGCCCGTGACGCGGCAAAAACGATGCTGGCCAGCGTTCGGCTAGGGGCGGACCCGAGCGCCGCGCGAGCGGAGAAGCGATCGGCCAAAACGATCGCTGAACTGGCATCACTCTATTCCGCCGAAACGGACCCTGTCAGGAAGGCTCGGACGGTCCAGACCTATGCGACGTACTGGAACAATCACCTGCTACCTGCACTGGGCAGCACGATCGCGTCAGCGATCACGAAGGCTGATTTGGTTCGGCTGCATCGGTCGATAGGAGCGGAGAAGCAAGTTACTGCCAATCGGCTTCTAACCTTGTTGGCGCACTTCTTCTCTTGGGCGCAGGATGGCGGCCATGTGCCAAAGGGCTTCAATCCCGCATCCGCTATCGAGCGATTTAAGGAAGCCGGCAAGGAGCGCTTTCTAACTGCCGACGAACTCGGGCGTTTGGGTGCTGCCCTGCGGCTCGCCGAGACGGCCGGCATTCCGTGGGCGCCGACCGACCTTTCCAATCCCAACGCAAAGCACGCAACTAAACAGCCCGAGAAGCGGGTTACGAAAATCAGCCCCCAGTCAGCCGGCGCTATCAGGCTATTGCTCTTCACGGGCGCTCGCCTGCGAGAGGTTCTGCACCTCGAGTGGAAGCACGTTGATTTAAGTCGAGGGATGCTGTTCCTGCCGGACTCCAAAACCGGAAAGAAGGTGATCGTGCTTGGCGCGCCAGCGATTGCGATCCTGCAATCGCTGCATGACCTCGCCGTTGAAGATGCTCGACCGGCAAAACCGGGAGTGACGAAGCCCCTCAGCGCATATGTGTTTCCAACCGAGGACCTTAAGCGCCCCAAGCACGACTTGAATAAGCCGTGGCGGCTGATCGTCCGAGGGGCTGACCTTCAGGGACTTCGGCTTCACGACCTGCGCCATAGCTATGCCAGCATCGGGGCAGCTGCGAGCTTGGGGCTGCCGATCATTGGCAAGTTGCTGGGGCATCGGGCGACCAAGACGACGGAGCGTTACGCCCACCTAGACGCCGATCCGCTGCGCCGCGCGACCGACATTATCTGCACATCGATTACGGCCGCAATGGAAGGTACGCCGGCATGAGCCTGACTCCTTGGTCTCTCAACAATAGCTTGGGCTCGGGCGTCCGACTGGTCGAAACCGACGACCTCGCCAGATTTAGGGCTGCCGCGAAGGGCCGAAAGGTGGGCACGGTCAGCTATTCCGATGCCACCCTGCTTGATCTAATAAATTTCGAGATCAGCATGACGATCGGCCTAGCATCCTGTGTAGATCACTATGACAAGAAGATCCTTGATCAACAGGAGGCGTTTAAGGCTGCCTACGCCGATTTTGTGGCAACGATTGAAAACCTTTCGGAGCCGCTTCGAAGCAGCGTCGCGCTTCCGAGTGTCTATGTAGATCAGATCAACGACAGCATTCTTCTTCATTATGCGCGGGAGAGGCCTTCCGGTCGTCCGAAAGAGTGGAAGCGCGACGACTTCCATATGACCCTTTTGCTCATATACCAATTGGTGACCGGATTGCGGCCGGCGGGCGGCGTTAATGGTCCGACTGTCAAGTTCATGCGATCATTCGTATCGCATCTGCAACAGTGTCTGAACTATGCAGCGGATGCAGATAACGAGTTAAAATCGTCCGTCTCTGAACTCTGGTCGTTGCGTCCAAGTGAGACGTTCCTGAAAGACTGGTTTCAGAATAACGGCGGGGCTGGGCAAGTCTATGCCACAATTGATAAGCGGGTTAGCCGCCTCCAGTATGCGAACTTCTGGCCGAAGCTGCGGGTTGTGGGTGGGGTTGAGGCGTAAAACCACAGTGCCAAGTTCAGGATTAAAACTCCGATTTTACCCGATGGCTTATACTCCTTATTTCCCTGAGAACGCCTGAGTATCCCTGACACTGCGCCGATGATGGCGTGCCGAGTGTTAGGAGTTTATGCCGTGTCAGCCAATCACAACGATGAAGAGGTGCAGTTCTGCGACGTGAAGCGCGTCGCAGAACTGACCGGGATCTCCAAGGGGCATCTGGTCAAGTTGCGCCTCTATGATCCAAAAAACAGCCCGCCGTTCTTTCGCGTCGGGCGGCGGGTCCTTTACCCGCTTAATGGGCCGCGAGGACTGGGCTCCTGGGCTGCGGCGCGGATGCAGACGGGGGCGGCCCTGTGAGCGCCGTTACCGCCATCCATGAGCAGCACGCGGCCGAAAAGGCCCGCCTTGCAATCGTGCGCGACGACGCTGCCGCGCGCCTCTACGCCCATGAGCGTGCCACCGCGGCAAAGGCGGCGCAGCTCGCCGCGTTCGAGGCCGATTATGCCGCGAACGCCACCGCTGAAGCGCTTGGGCTTGAGCCGACGCGGGCTCTGCCCGATGCCACCGCGCTCGAGAAGCTCCGCGCTGATGCTTCCGTCGCCGAGCCGGTTCGTTGCCAGTTGGCGATAAATCTAGAGAGATGCGAGGCGGCTTTGGAGAAGGCCAAAGCAGAGCATAGGAAAGCGATTTCGCTATATCTTCGGACGGATGTTCTTCAGCCTACACTAGGAGAGCTGGAGGAGGCGTGGGACAGCGTTCGCTGTTCGCTTGTGAAAATCATGGCGATCCACAAGCTTGCCTTTGTCGAATTCGATGATCGGGCGAAAACGCCAAACTGTTACAATGACCTTTTTGGTCCGGCGGCCCATTTTGTGTCGGCTCTCCGCGAAATGGGTTGGGAAAACTGGCCCTACAGCGTTCGACCCGATTGGGTGCGCAGTGGGCGCGTGGGACTGCACGGCCTTGCTGGAGTTGACGAACACATCGCTGAATTGCGCGTGGAAGTCGAACAGGTGCGGGCATGATCGCCCTGGCGGGCGAGACGCGCAACGGGCGCTTCCGCCAGTGAAGAAGGACACCCTTCCTACCCATTGGGTCCGCTGGCGCCGCCGTCGCTATCAGTCCCTTAGCGCGCAGGGGCTCGCAAGTCACCTCGCGTGGGAAGTGGCGAAAGGCGAGGCGAAAGGTCGTCACCAGATTTCCGCCGTCATCGGCGAGCAGGCGGCCCGTGACGCGGACCTGATCGTCGTCGGGCAGGGCGAAAATCTGCGGTTTGCCCTCACAGGGGGCATCGCCGGACTCGCTGCCGAACAGGTTGCCGGGTCGTCGGCATAAACGAAGGGCGCGTTGGTGGGGACCGGACGCGCCCTTCACAACTTCCTGAAACGCCGACTAAGTCGAGTGACTTACGTCAGACTTAACGTCGTTCGGGAAAATTACAAGGACACGCCCGAACCATGTCTATTGCGTCCCCGTCGAACTTCAGCAGCTTCGACGACATCTTGGGCGGCGACAGCTCCGTGCTTGATCGCCCTTTGACATTGACCACGTTCCCCGATGAGCTTGCCCGCACGAAGGCGGAAGAAACCATCTCGTTGCGCGACTTCGCGGATCGGGTGCATCGCCCCACTGCGCGTGCCAAGGCGCAGCTCCCGCTGTTGAAGCTCGCGCGGTTCGGAAACGTCCCTACGATGAAGGGGACGCTCCGCAACAACGACAACGTCCTGGCAATTGAAGGGATCGAGGGTGACTATGACGGCGAGGTGATCGGCATTGCCGAAGCCGCGGCGCTGTTAAAGGCGGCCGACATCGCCGCGGTGCTCTATTCCAGTCCTTCCCATACCCCGGAGAGGCCGCGCTGGCGCGTGCTCTGCCCGCTCGCCAACACCGCCGCTCCCGACGATCGCGAGCGTCTGTGTGCCCGACTGAACAGCGCCCTCGGCGGCCTGCTGTCGGGGGAGTCGTTCACCCTGTCGCAGTCCTATTACTTCGGCTTGGTTGAGGGTGCCCCAGCCCCGGTGATGACGGTGGTGGACGGGCGCGGGCTGGACGCCGCGGCGGAACTGGATGCCAGCGCAATCGGGCGCCACGGCGAGCCCTATCGACCCAATCCTGCAATTGCCCCAGTGCCGGCCGCCACGGTTGATGACGAAGACGACTGGCAATGGCAGCCCCCGGCCGACTGGGATCGGATTGACGCGGCGCTTGCAGCTATTCCGATTGCCGACGCGGATGATCAGGAAACCGGCGGGCGGGATATGTGGCTGCGCGTCGGGCAGGCCCTGCACAACGTCAGCAGCGGCGGCGAAGACGGGTTCGAGCGGTGGGACGCCTGGTCGCGCGGCGGCGCGAAATACAATGCCCGGCATATCCAGCGCGATTGGAAGTCGTTCCGTTCGGACGCACGGAAGCAGGTGCGTATCGGAACGCTTTACGACCTCGCGAAGCGCTATGGCTGGAGCGCCACCGCCACCGCCACCGCCACCGCCACCAGCACAGCGGAGCCGGACGCAATTGACGCGATTGGTTCTGCCGTCCCTCTGGCGCCGGTCGCCCTTCCCACCCCCCTGCGTTTCTTGGTGCCAGCCGATTGCGCCAATTCTCCTTCTCGCGGCTATGTCGTGAAGGGTTTGCTCGCCCCCAAGGATCTGGCCTGCATCTTCGGGGCTCCTGGTGCCGGAAAATCGCTGATCGCCCCGCATATTGGTTATCAAGCGGCGCTAGGGCAGGCGGCGTTCGGGCTGCGGACAAAGCCCGGCCGAGTGTTCTATGTTGCTGCCGAAGATCCGCACGGGATGCGCGGGCGTGTGACTGCCCTGCGGATGCGCCACGGCGATGCCCCCGACTTCGTGCTGGTGGAGGGAGTGTCAAACCTGCTGGCACCGGGCAGCCCCGATCTGCTGGCCCTGCGCAACGCCATCGCCGATCAGCGCCCTTCCTTGGTGTTTCTCGACACCCTGGCGATGAGCTTCCCCGGCCTGGAGGAGAACACGGCTGAGGACATGGGGCGTGTCGTGTCGATCGCCCGAAGCCTGACTGTGCACGGCGCCGCCGTGATCCTGATCCATCACGACACGAAGGCCCAGGGGCCGACACCTCGCGGGCATAGCCTGTTGAATGGCGCCTTGGATGTGGGGCTGCAGCTCTTTCCACGCGACGAGTCCGGGATCGTGCGGGCCAAGTTGACCAAGAACCGCAATGGCACCAGCGAGCGTGACATCGCCTTCCGCATCTCGACTGAGGCACTGGGGGAGGATGAGGACGGCGACGCCATCACAGTGGCCCTGGTCGATGAATTAGCCCCAGGTGAAGCGCCTGTTCGGGAAAAGCTGACGGCGAGCGAGCGCGCGGCGCTCGCGGTGTTTGCGTCGCTGGCGGGGCTCGGCGAGGTTACCGAAGATGCTTGGCGGAGTGCATGCATCGTCGGCCGGAGCGTGTCGGCTGCCGAGGACCGGGGGAGTCGCCAGAAGGCCACGAAGCGCGCCCTCGAAGGGCTGGTTCGCAAGGGGGCCATCATCAGCGACGGCGGCGTCCTTCGACGGCCGGGAAGCGTCGGAACCGCATTCGACGAGGACGGCGAATAGCCCGGGACATCGCCGGACAGCCAGGAAAGGTGCGGCATTCCGTGCCTTTTTCCTGCGCAAATGTCCGGTGATGTCCGGCATGTCCGTATCCTATGTCCGGGCAGATTAACGGCTCACTCTGCCGGACATTTTTCCACCTGCTGTGATCGCGTAGCGACGACGTTGGCGAAGGGGAGGGGGCATAGCACCGGACAAGCGCCCGGACATTCAAGGTACGATGAAAACGGCTGGATTACGCCTTTGCCCCGGTGTGATGTCCGGCAATGTCCGGCAATGTCTGGGAGATTGTGCGACCGGCATAACGGAGTGTGGACCGGACAGACACGGACATCCCCCTAAGGGGGTGTCCAATGTCCGACCACCAATGCCCAGTTCGAAAAGAGGGCATTTGCTCTTATGGTGGATCTGAAAAGGGTTGAGGTTCGGGGCTCAACGCTTGCCCCGATGCACCGCTGCGGCGGGAAGGACCCGTAGCCAAGATGAAGCGGGAGGCGAAGCACCTAAGGAAGTTACGCTACTCGCCGATTGCGGGGGATCGATCGACGGCGTCCGTGGCTGTCGGCGGTCAAGGGCAGGGAACTCGGGCTAGCCGCGAACGAACAACGAGCGCCTCAGCTGGGACAACGGCAACGATCTGAACGGTTGCAGGATCGCTTGCTTAGCCCTCCATTCTGCAGCCTTGAGCCCGCCGGCCAAGCTCACATTGAAGTGAGAACATGAGGTAGCTCGAGACGGTCAGCCAGTTCATCGCTGTCCAAGCCCGAAGGCACTGCTTCAGCAACCTGGAGCAACGAGCGATAGGCTCGAGGCGCCATACGCCAACGGCCGGCGACGAATACTCGTCGCGCAATTTCAGCCACTAGGTTATCGTCCTGCGCGGGCGCGCGCTCGAGTTCCATCAGCACCGTGTTGATGGGCGCGGCTGGCCATTGGAACAGCCGATCAATAGCATCTGTAGCGTCCACATTGGACCGTGCGAACAAATGAAGCAGCGTGATGGCGCCGCTGACACTCGCATCATCGGTCGGCTGCACCGTGAGACTGGCCACAGATGCCTTGATCTCCGACTCACCTCCGGATCGCAGGTTGGCTCGCAAACGCAATCGTCCGCTCGCAGCGATGAGAGGCAGAAACTGCCGCAGCGTTTTATCGGCCTCAGCCGCCTTGATGAAACGGTCGAAGGACTTTGCTGACAACATCAAGCGGGGAACTGGCTCGCTGAAGCTCATAAGCCCCGCTTTCGCCCATGCAGGTGACGACCCTGAAGCGAGGAGCCTTGCCATCGTTCTTGCAGCGATCAAACGGGATGCAAGAGAGTAGCGGGTCGGATCGTCATGGCGTTCAAGCCAGGTCACGCTTTCTTCGGGAACGGGGTCGTCATGTCGATCAGCGTGGAACATGAGGCCGATCGCCACCGGCGCGGAGTCGGGCAGCTGGATTGCCGCCGAGCGAAGTACTTCCCGGGCTGACGCATGGTCCCGGCCTCGGCTCAGCCGTCGGCCGACAAAGCGAGGAAGCACCAATTGAACTCCGCAAGCACCAGCCGAAACCTGATGCGCAGCGACCAAATCGGACACCGACAAACCTTGGGTCCAGCCTTCCTCACGGCTCCGCCACGTGTCGGCCGTGCCGTAAGCTCCGTGCTTCAGCTGCTCGCGTACTGCGCTCAGCGAGGTACCTCCTTCCGGCCGCAACAGGGCATAAAGTAGCCAGGGCAACGCCAGCTTCTTGGCCTCTTCATGCTGGTCGCACTCGATCACCACATCGAGGAAGGCAGCCGCTAGCTTCACCGACGGTGCCTCGGAGAACTGCCCCGCTGCCGCGGCCACTTGCCAGATCGGCAGCGCATCGGCGGGAACAGGATCCACCGCCGGTGCCGCCGACAGGGGCAGGAAGGTAAATACAAAATCGGTGAGGTGGTCATCGTCGCCGATCAGCGGCATCGCAGCGGGCTCCCCCACCAACGCTGTGACCGCCACCTCCCCGAGTGCCGGCTGTTCCTCGTCCTCATCCGACAACGAGTCGATCCAACGCCGAACCACTTCCGGGTGAAGCGCAAATTGCGCCGCCCGGAACCGCTCGACCAGGAGGCCGTCTCGCGGGAGTAGGTCGTCCGCGTCGATAGTTGAGATCGCGCTTTCCGGCTCGCATGGCCAGAACTCAAGCAGCAGGTCTTGCGCCCAGTCCGCCTCACCGCCCGTTGCTCGCCCCGCAAGCAGGAGAAGTAAACGACGCGCCCGCGCGTGCTCAGCACGATCGGCTGCGGTTAGCCTCTCCCGCAGTCGTGGCTCGAGCAACCCGCGATGTTGAAAACCGAACAGATCGGCGAGAAGCCTTGGCCCTTCGGCATCATAGGTTTCGAGTAAGTTGAGGGCCCGGCTCGCGATCTTGCGATCATGAAGCGGAACTGAAGTTGACACTCCGTCCGCCCGTAGCTGCGCGGCCAGGCGGGTTCCCGTCAAGAGAAGCCGGTCATCCTCATCGCGATCGCCGCGATCGAGCGAGTCGATCAGCGCGATCAGCGGATTGCGCAATGCTTCGTGATGCGGTGAGCCGAAGATCTTGCTAGCAATGATTCTGATCACATGCAGCCAATGGGAACGGCCGACGATTGGTGTCAGCCTCTCGATAATTCGAGCCTCGGGGCTCGCAGTAAGGCGCATAGCCGCCATGAATTCCTGAAGCGAACGAACATCGAATGCGACCTGCCCCTCAGTCTGGCTGCGCAGGAAAACCAGTCGCTCGGTAGCTATATCGACTACGTTCTGCGCCATCTCGTCGAGGTCGCCCTCGAAGCCGTCACGGTCGAGGATGTCCCGCACTAGGCGATGAAATTCGGCAAGCGTTAGGTGCGGATCGGCGCTGCCCGCCTGTTCGGCGCGGACGTGCAACAGGTAGCCGGCGTCGGCGTGCGCCTTATCTATCTGCTGGCGGAGTTCGCGAATGATCTCGCCCGTCGCTCCGCCTTTGGCGATTTCTCGCTCTCGTAGCGTCTCATAGTGCCGAAGGAAAAGGGTCCAGCGGTCTTCCGGAATATTGTTGTGCGTCTGAGCAAGCTGAAAAAGTAGCATGACCTGAAGTGGACTAGTCATGAGCGGTGCCGTCGTCGGCTCCCGCGCCGCATTCCCTAGCACGGCGAGAACTTCGGCCCGACGAGACACCTCGCTTACGAGGACCGGTGCTACCCGGCGAGCGAGGTGAAGTGCGTGTTCGGGTTCCAGAGCCTCTAGACGCCAGTGCGACCAATGCTTCTCGCTGAGCTCATTTCGGTACCCCTGAGGTCGGCTCGTCACAAAAACGAGGCAGTCCGCGCCCAGGCGGTGAAGCTCGTCCATCAGCCGCTCAATGGCCCTAATCACGTCAGCGCGGTTGCCGCTTGGCGGCACCTCATCGAGCCCATCTAGAATTACTACGCTCGGCAGTGTGGCGAGCCAACGGCCCAGCAGTTTCACATTGACCGCCTCCTCAGCGTCCTGTGACACACCCTCTGCCATATAGGCGAGGATTGAGAGCAAGTTGCCGGGGGCACTGCCCGCGTTCAGCCGGTCGGCGTAACGAGGCAGTTCGACGTGAAACGGATAACGTATCGGGCCGCGTTCGACGATGTTCTCGAGCCGCGCGCAAGCTAGGATCGCTTCGATCAGCTCAATGGTTTCTGGCGCATAGCTTTCGTCACGCGCGGCAAGAAACCTGGCTCGACAGATCTGCGCCAGAAACTGCCCGATGGTCGACTTGCCCTGACCGGGGCCGCCAAGCAGAACGATCCTCCCAGGAACGGCGCGCCCACGATCCGGCCGCCGCCGCTCCTCCCCGTTATCCGTCGCCGGCAACAAGCGATCCGCAGCGACCCGCATCAGCTCGGCGACGGCAGTCCTAGGGCTGAATGGCGCGAAATACTCGTCACCCTCGTCGATGTCAGTAAGGTCGACCTCATCCTGATCCCAACTATGTGTCGAGGCAAAGACGGATGTACGTTGCGCCGCCCGCTGGATCACCGGCAGATCGACAAACACCTCCTCAAGGTTGACGACGCGTCCAATCGCTTGGCCGACGTCGCGGGTCTTAATCTCGCGGGCTTGTCGCAACCGTTCGCTGGCGTGCGCGAGCAGTGTTTCACCCAGCTCCGGCCCACTCCCAGCATCCAGCAGCTGCGTCAGCACGTCACCGGCTCGAACCCATGCACTATACGACTGACGGACTCCCGCATGCACATCCAGGAGCGCCACCAGTACATCATAGTGCCAGACGATAGCCTGCTTGATCCCCAGTGCGGCCGCTTTTTGGTTAAGGTGACGGCTGACCCGATCGACGCCGCCTTCACGCTTTCCTGCCGCGTCCGCCGCTCCCGCGCTAAGGCGAACATTACTCGCAAGCACATAATAATCGGGTCGGCGCAGCGCCCGCCGAGCGCTTTCAAATTTCGCCAATTCGGCGTCGATCTGCGTTATCAACCAATCGGCGTTGGAAGCCGGATCGTCGGCAAACGTGCGATACTTCGCCTGAAACACCGTGTACCCATGCCAAGCTTCTTCGCCGATGTGGCACGCCCCTTCGAAGGTAGCCTCTCGCGCACCATCTGCGCCCGCACCAAATATCTGCGTCGCCCCTCCACAGACTGCAGCAGCCATCGCCTGAATAAAGCGCTCGAACGACTGGGTTGAAAATTGGGAGAAGTCGTAAGTCATATCTCTCAGTAGCACCAAAGCCGGAACGAGCGACCCCGAGCAATGCCCAAGAGCGGGCTAAACGATTCGGGCATCATTGCATCGAATGGTGCCCGACGAGGCCGGCGTCGATCGCCTAACATGATCGCTCGATCAGTGCCGTTGCCGCTATGCTGCGCCGAGAAACCTGTGCTTCGCTCGATCGCTCGCCGCCCAGTTGCGTTAAGGGCCGACGGGAAGATCGGCTCGGCATCTACCCTACAGGCTCTATTGCGCAGGGTTCGGCGACGATGCCACCAAATCGAGCAGTCGCAGCAGCGCCGGTGCTCGCGGCGACAGGCGGTAGCGGAGCAATTCACCGCGCTTCTCCACACGGGTCGCGAACTCGGGGACTGATTTTAACGCGCGATTGTTATTGTACTTGCGCACCGCCGGTCCCTGCTCCGCCGTCGCGGCGGCGATCTCGTCGCAAGTCGCGGCTCGCCCGATCTTGCGCAGCGCCCGTAGCGACCGATGAAGCTCCGACGCGGCCGTCCGGGTCGAAGAGAATGGCTTCGGCATCTCCACCAGCTCATCGACCCGGCGCCAGTAGCTGTTGAGGTCGGCATCGTTACGGATCACGACATCAGCGATCTCATTCGCCACCCGCAGCGCACCGAAACCCATCTGCTCTACGTCCAGCATTGCGAAGTCGCGGAACGTGCGCGCGTCGTCGGCCCTGGCGCGCCTGAGGTGGCGCTCAAACCGCGTTCGCGCATCTGCCTCGACCAGCACCACCCTTGCGGCAGGCAGTGCCGATCGCAGCCAGAGCACCTCCTCGACCGTCCGCATGCCGGTGATGATAGATAGGTCCGCGTTCTCGCGCGCAACATAGTCTGCGGCCCGCTTCGCCACCACGTCCCAGCCGCGCTGCCCGAGGAACGCCAAGGCATCGGCCGAGCTGCCGATTTGCTCGCCTTCCTCCGCCGCGATTTGCCGCAACAGCGTGCTTCCCTCTAGCGCGAAAACGCCGGAGCGGTTGCCAGTCAGAAAATCGCTGAAGGTCGATTTGCCCGCGCATTTGTGGCCGATCACGATCAGCACGTCACGGCGCTCGGTCGGGAGCAGCGACAGCTGGTTGCCGACTTCGGCGTTGGCGTCAGCCGGGCGCCTAGCGATATGGTTCCAGCGCCCGAGGTTGGCGGAAGCATTCAGCTCTTCCAGCCGTTCGATCAGCAACTTAAGCGACTTTGCTCGGAAGTCGAACGCGATCGAATCCTCGAACTCCATCTCGCCCAGCCGCCGGTTGCTGCCGTCAGGAATGAACCAGCCGTTGAACGTGTCGGGGGTCAGCCACGGATATTGCGGTGAGGCTTCGAACATTGGGGCGCTATCGGCCACCCGGCCCGAGGTCTCGCCGTGAAAAAATATTGGTCGCGACAAGGTGGGGAGGCGAAGCGCTATATCCGACTTCACGGTGCACCGCCGGTTGCCGCCGCGCAGCGCGATCTGACGATCTAGGTCGGCGAAATTGGTCTCCGCGAACCACTCCTTGACCCGCGTTCCCGGATAATCAGTCTCGTCGCTCAGCGCCTCGATGCGGACCGACGTGTCCTCGACGAACAGCACCGAGCGACGTTCAAACTCTTGGCTGACCTGCTTCAGCGCTTTGCTCAGCAGCCCTACGGTGCTGAGCGAATAATCTTCGTCATAGGGTTCATGCTGGCTGCGGTAGTGACTGAGCTGATAACCGCTCCGCATGAAAATCATCCGCGCCTGGATCAGCTTGTCGGCATTCGAAGTATAGAAGAACGTCCGGAGCAGCCGGTCGAACCGGAACACGTCGCCATATTGAAGCCTCATCGGGCTACCGTCCGGCGGACGGTGACGCCGCTGTTCTGCCCGGCATGGATGCCGAGCCACGCGGCGCCATGTCTTGTGCCAATCGCCGCGATGTCCGCCGCCGATGCCCGGTCATTGCCGGCGATAACAACATAGACGAGGGGGCCCATGCTACTCATGCCCGCAGCATAGCCCTTTGCATGCAAGTCGCCCAGAAAGCTGCTGACCGCGCTGCCGCACCGTTCGATCTCGCGCCGCTTAAATCCAACTTGGGATATACGGAGGAGCGATTCCGCCAGAAGGTCGAGGTCTGCGAGCCTGAAGGCGGGGAGGATACCGTGGTGCAGAAGAGCCATCGTCTCAAGCGCCTCTGCCCTCAGAATCGGGGCCTGAGTTTCGAAGAATAGTCGCTCGTCGGCACCATGCGACAGCTTCGCCTCCGGCAGGCACAACACGATCCGCCACGCTGACGGAAAGCGCTGCCGCATCATCAATAGGGGCGGGGCGGCGCGGGCGCCGCAGCTAGACGGCAAAAGGCTGCTGACCGTCGCCGCCGGCTGGCCCGCGTCCCATAACACACCGCCCTCGAAAAAGCCGTGCACGCCGATCCCCGAGGCGCCGCCGCGACCACTCAGCCGCTGCTGACTCTCCCGGGTACTGCCGGTGCCGAACAGCTTGTCGTGCGCGGTGATGACAGCCAATTTGAGCGCCGTCTTGGTCCCCAATCCGACATGCTGCGGCGCATGCGCATGCACCCTAGCCTGCACATGCCGCCCTCCTGCCCCTGCGAGGGTGTTGAGGAGGGTCTCCACCTCCGCTTGGCAGGCGGTATCGAGCGTGTCCGCGCCGACCAGTGCGGTCGCCGCGGCGGGTTCGAGCTCGACGTCTGCAGCAACTCGATTGAGCATAAAGCCGACGCCGCCGAACGCCCGGAGCGAGGCGAAGCCCATATCAGCGAGGCTAATATGAATACGCGATGCGGCGCGAACGCGAACGGGCAAAGGGGTCAAGCCGCCGCGTTAGGCGCTGCCGCCTTCCAGGTTTCGTCGTAATGCTGGACGAGATTGTCGAACATAAAGCCGCCGCGCACGAGCAGCGTCGGCGTGTTGCGACTCCGCTCCGCCATCAAATATGGACCCCAGAAGATCTCGTCATCGATCCTTAGCAAGTTAATCGCCGGGATCGAGCGCATCTTGCGCACCTCGAACCGCGTCCGGTCGATCTCGGCATTGTCCTCTACCGCGCGCAGGAAGGCCACAACATCGGCGCGGATTTCTCCCTTCGCGCCGCCTTCCTCCAGATCCCGATAGTCGGCGAGGCTATGGGCCCGGTTCGGAAAATCCGGGTCGAGCACGAGTATACGTACCTTGGCCTTGCGCGACCACTCCGCAAAGTCGCGAGCATAATCCTCGCGGAACGACGACAGGCCGAGTCCGATCAGATCAATTCGCTTAGCCGAGTGAAGCCGTTTGTCATAATGCTCCTTGATGCGCACCGAGCGGTGGCGAAACACGCCGGTGATGCCGGCAGCAGTGATGACCTCAAGCCGGTTCTGCGTCTGCTCCGACATCCGAACGTAAAGGTATAATACCATACCGGCGATGCCGGTCGCGAGCAGACCACTCCCCAGGCTCTGCGCGAGCGTCGCGCCCAGCAGCTTTTCTCCTTCCGTTGTCATCAACAGCATGCCGCTGAGCACGAGGAAGAGATGCACTACCAACCAGATAATACTCGTTGGTGATGACCAGGCGCGCATCAACTTCCCCCTCGCGTCGCCCTGCCGATTGTGTTCGGAGGTCCGACGTTGCATCCGCGTTATGGCGCATCGTCTGCGCCGAGGTCGACTCTTATCGGCTGGCCGATGGCAGCGAGATCGTACCGGAATGAACGTTTACGGCTGCCGGCCTGCGAGCGCTTCACCAGTGACCTTCTCTGTTAGAGAGGCGCGTTGCCGATGCACCGGAATGTGCTCCGCGGGGGCGTGGGATGCGGACGTAGGTGCGCCTCGATCAAGCCCGCCGACTGATTTATCGCCGTGCAGGCGATTATCTCATTGAGGAAGCTGTCGAGCAGCGTCGCTGATCAACAGCGTGCCCGGCCGGTGCTCAATTTGTCTTTGCGAGAGCGGCACATGTTGCTCGACCCATTCGCAGCTGGCTAAGATGCTCACATGGGGGAAAGTGTTGACGCCGAGCAGTTCATCGCGGAGTGGCGCAGCACGGGTGGATCGGAGCTCGCGAACACTCAAAGCTTCATCAACGACCTTTGCCGGCTGATTGGGGTCGAGCCGCCGCGCGGCAGCCGCACCGACGATACCCAGAACGACTATGTGTTCGAACGTCGCGTGTTCCAAGACAATGGCGACGGCACCGTCAGCTTTGGCCGGATCGACTGCTACAAGCGCGGCGCGTTCATCCTCGAGGCTAAGCAGGGCAGCGAGGCCGATCGCGCGGCCGCCGAACGCGGCGAGGAGGATCTCGACCTCTTCGGCCAAACCGCGTCCGCGCGCCTGAAGCGAGGCACGGCGCGGCGCGGGACACCCGGTTGGGCGAAAGCGATGGTGCAGGCCAAGGGCCAGGCCGAGCGCTACGCGAAGGCGCTGCCGGCGGACCATGGCTGGCCGCCGTTCCTGCTCATCGCGGACATCGGCTACTGCATCGAGGTCTATGCCGACTTCTCCGGAACGGGAAAGTCGTACGCCCAGTTTCCCGATCGCTCGCGCTATCGGATCATGCTCGACGACCTGCGAGATCCCGAGGTGCGCGAGCGGCTGGCCGCGATCTGGGACGCGCCCGCCAGCCTCGATCCTGCTGCTCGCGCGGCCCGCGTCACCCGCGATATCGCCGACCTGCTCGCCACCGTCGCCCGCCGGCTAGAGAAGCGCGGCCACACCGCCGAGCGCACCAGCGGCTTCCTCATGCGCCTGCTCTTCACGATGTTCGCCGAGGACAGCGGGCTGATCCCGGAGAAGAGCTTCACAAACCTGCTCAAGGCGCAGCGGGCGGCGCCGCAGCACCTTGAGCACCAACTCACCGCCTTGTGGGCGGCGATGGATGCGGGCGAGTTCTCGCCTGCGCTCGGCGTGCCGCTTCGCAAGTTCAACGGCTACCTGTTTAAGGATCGCACCGCCATTCCGCTCGACGCCGAGGAGCTCGAGGTGCTGATCCAGGCGGCCGAGCATCGCTGGACGGAGGTCGAGCCCGCCATCTTCGGCACGCTGTTGGAGCGCGCGCTCAACCCCAAGGAGCGCGCCAAGCTCGGTGCCCACTACACGCCGCGCGCCTATGTCGAGCGACTGGTCGGGCCGACGATTATCGAGCCGCTGCGTGCCGACTGGGCGGGCGTTCGAGTTGCCGCATCCGAGCTGATCGATCAGGGCCGCGCGGAGGAAGCACGCCGCACGGTGGAAACCTTCCACACCCGGCTCGCGCAGACCCGCGTACTCGATCCCGCCTGCGGCACGGGCAACTTCCTCTATGTCGCCATGGCGCGGATGAAGGAGTTGGAGGGCGAGGTGCTCGACCTGCTCGTCGACCTCGGCGACGACCAATACCTGGCCGAACTCACAGGCCACACGATCACGCCGGAGAACTTTCTCGGCATCGAGATCAACCCGCGGGCCGCAGCCATCGCGCAGCTGGTGCTGTGGATCGGCTATCTTCAGTGGCACTTCCGCGTGAACGGCGCCGACCGCCCGCCGCCCGAGCCGATCCTACGCGACATCCGCACGATCGAGAACCGCGATGCGCTGCTCGACTGGGACGAGCGCGTGTTGGAGCGCGACGAGCGCGGCGCGCCCGTCACCCGCTGGGACGGCGAGACGATGAAGCCTCATCCCGTCACGGGCAAGCCGGTGCCGGACGAGGCGGCGCGGGTGGAGGTGTATCGCTACGTCAAGCCGCGCGCGGCCAAGTGGCCGAAGGCGGACTTCATCGTCGGGAATCCGCCGTTCATCGGCAACAAGCGGATGCGTGAGCGTCTGAGTGCAGGATACGTCGAAGCACTCCGCAAGGTATACGCGCCTGTTCCTTCTTCCATCGACTTTGTCATGTACTGGTGGTGGCGAGCCTCTCGATCTGAGAAGTGGAGGCGGTTCGGCTTCATTACGACAAATTCGATATCTCAAGCCTTCAATCGACCTGTTCTCGATGGTCTAACATCGGGAAGGATCGTATTTGCGATTGCAAATCACCCATGGATTGACGCTGGCGAAGGCGCTGACGTTCGAATTGCCATGACCGTCTGCTCTCGGGATGACGGCTCGACACTACTTGAAGAGGTTACAGCTGAGGAACCAATTCCCGGGGGACAGGGAGAGCGGGCTATTTCGACGATTCGACAGGTCGGTGTGCATATATCAGGTGGCCTACGTACGGGAGCAAATGTTCACGAAGCGAAAGCATTGAGGGCAAATGTCGGGCTTGCCTGCCCCGGGGTCCAGTTATCCGGACAGGGATTTATCGTCGATTGGGCGATGTTGTCGCAGTTCTCGGCAGATGACAGAGAGATGTTCAAGAGGTACCTCACTGGATCAGAGCTTAATGCAAGGCCGAAGAATAGGTGGGTCATTGACACGTTCGGCTTCTCCGAAATGGAGCTCCGTCGTACACATCCGGCGGTGTACCAGTACCTCGTGATGCATGTTCTTCCTGAGCGGTCTCACAATCCACGACCTAAGTACGCTCGCGAGTGGTGGTTGCATGCTGAACCAAGAGCAAGATTTCGCAAAGCACTTGAGGGTGTGTCAAGGTTCGCGGTCAGTTCAAGGACGTCTAAGCACCGAACATTCGAATTTATCGAATCTAGTGTTCTACCAGAAACTAAGGTTCTAGTGATAGCGCTTCAGGATTACTTCCATCTTGGCGTCTTAATAAGCAAGTTTCACGTCCATTTCTCGAACGTCGCTGGCTCACGCCTCGGGGTTGGTGATGATCCGACATATAATCATAGTGACTGTTTCGATCCTTTTCCCTTTCCTGGCGAGGTACCGGAAATCGTCAAGAATCGCATTCGCGCCGAAGCCGAAGCGCTCGACGCGCTCCGCAAGCGCGTTCTCGCCGAACATGACGACCTGACCCTCACCAAGCTCTACAACGTCCTCGAAACGCTGCGCGACCGCCGCGTGCTCAGCCCGCAGGAGCGCGACATCCACGATCGCGGGCTCGTCACGCTGATCCGCCAGCATCATGACGCGATCGATGAAGGCGTGGCGGACGCCTATGGTTGGGGGGACGCGCATCGCGCCGGCACGCTGGACGAGGAGACGATCCTCACCCGCCTCGTCGCGCTCAATAAGGAGCGCGCAACAGAGGAGGCGCGCGGGCTGGTGCGCTATCTGCGCCCCGAGTTTCAGGACCCCGGCTATCGCGCGCCGGTCGCGGCCACGCTCGATCTCGGCGAGGCAGCGGTGGCGCCGATCAGTAACGTCATTCCGTGGCCGGCGACTCTGCCCGAACAGGTCGGCGCGGTGCAGTCGATCCTCGCCGCCGCGCCCGCGCCGCTCGGCGCTGCCGACATCGCCCGCAGCTTCAAGGGCAAGCGCGCCGCCACTGTCCGGCCGGTGCTCGATGCACTCGCCGGCCTCGGCATGGCCCGCCGCCTCAATGACGGGCGCTACGCGGCATGAGCGACCTCAAGCTTTTCCGCACCACATCATCCGGCGTTACCGAGCTGCCCGGCGGCGCAGTGGCTCTGGAGAGGTCGCTCCAAACGCTGTTCGAAGCCAATCTCGAAGCCTTGCTGGGCGTCCGCTTCCTCGCGTCGGAGTTCGTCACCAACGAGGGCGGTCGAATGGACACTCTTGGCATCGACGAGAATAACGCACCTGTCGTTATCGAGTATAAGCGCTCGTCCAACGAAAACGTCATCAACCAGGGGCTGTTCTATCTCGATTGGCTGATGGGCCATCGCAAGGACTTCGAGTGGCTGGTGATGGAGCGCCTCGGCAAGGAAGTTGCCGACAAGGTCGACTGGTCGGGCTCGCGGCTGATCTGCGTGGCCGGCGACTTCGGCAAATATGACGAGCATGCGGTTAAGCAGATGAATCGCACCATCGCTCTGGTGCGCTATCGGCGCCACGCGGACGATCTGCTGTTGCTGGAGCAGCTCACGGCGACCAGCGCCAAGCCGCCTGTCCCGGTGATCGCCACGTTCCCTGAGCCATTCGCGCCCGCACAGGGCAAGAAGTACAAGACCATCACCCAGCAGATTGCGGGGGCTCCTCCCGCTGTGCTGGATCTCCATCACGCGGTGTCAGCCTACCTGGAAGCGCTGGGCGATGACGTTCAGGTGAAGACGACCGACTTCTACGTCGCATATCGGCGTATGAAGAACTTCGCCTGTGTCGAGCTGCGCAACCAGCTCGGGAAGCTGCTTGTCTACCTCCGCGTCAGTCCGGACTCGGTCGCGCTGGAGCCAGGTTTTTCTCGTGACGTTCGCGGCATCGGCCACTTCGGAACGGGTGATCTCGAAGTGACGCTCCAGTCAGCAGCCGACATCGAGAAGGCGAAGCCGCTGTTCGAGGCCGCTTACCAGCAGGGATAGCGATGAGGCCGTCATGCTCCGTCACTTTACCGTTCGAACGCTAATTGTGTCCGCTGCTGATTAGAAACCTGCTAACCCTTATGTCAGCCGATCGCGCGACTTCGATTGTTTTGACAACCAAGCCGGCTCGGGGAGCCGCCTCGACACTCTTTAGGGTGCGTGTGTCCGTCGGGTACATGCGGCAAGCTTCCGGTATTAGCCCAACGCCGCCCTAAACGCGGACTTGTTGTTGCTGACGTGATGGATGAAGACGCGCTCGCCCGCGGGAGTTCGCAGCGCTTCCTCCAGCGCCTGCGCGGGGTCCGTCACCTGGATCACCGTGACATTCCCATTCGAGCCGCTGCCGGCGTCGTTCGCCGCCGTCAACCCGCCGTTGTTGCGGTGGCGCGGGTCACCCTCAGTCAGCACCTCCTCGCCTTTCCGGGCGATGATGGCCTGCTCATCGGGCGCGAGTCCGACGATCCCCCCGGTATGGAAGCGCTGTGCGCCAGCGAACACCAGCGGCGAGAGGTTCCGACGCTGACCTGTGCCCCGCCCAACGACGCCGCCGGTGTGAAGTGAACCGGCGCTGAAGCTCGCCGGGATTGGCACGCCAAGCGCGCGCAGGATCTGCACCGCGGCGGCAAAGGCTAGGAGCTGCACGAGGGCCTGCGCGATGGAAGCGATGAAGTTGGCCGCGAACTCCCGGACGCTCTGCCCCAGCGCCTTGAAAACGTTCTTCCCGGCGGCGACCTTATTGATGAAGCCGGTGAACGCGGTGGCCGCGGCGGACGCGAAGGCCTGGGCAATCGCCGTGTTTTCGATGCCGAGCGTCTTGCCCCAGTCCTGCGTCGCCTGCTTCGCCTGCCGCAGCTTGGCGATGATGTTGTCGAGCTGCGCCTGATCGATGATGCCTAGTTCCACCCGCTGCGCGGGGGAAAGCGCTTCATAAAAGGCGATCAGCGCATCATAGGCCTGCCGGATGTCGCCACCGAGCGTGCGAATCTGCTCGTCCACCGCATCGGCCTGCGTGTTGTCGCCGATCGATCGCAGGAAGTCCGCCTGTTCCCTGAGTAGGTCACGCTGCGACGCCAGCTCATCCACCGGCCGTTGCGCGTCGGCGAGCTGCGCGTTCAGGGCGTCGCGGGCGTGCTGGGCATCGAACAGGGCCGCTGCTAGTTCCTTCGCGGTAGCAACCTGCGCGTCCGTGACGACGACGGGCGCGTCGCCGTCCTTCAGGTTGCGGTTCGCATCCTCCGCCTTCTGGCGAAGCTCCAGCTCGGCGGCGGCGATGGACTGGCGCCGCTGTTCCGCAAGGAGGGCAGTGCCGTAGAGCCCGGCTTCCGCGCGCAAGGCATCGACGCTGCGCTGACGGTCCTCGTTGCCGTGCCGGATAGCCTGATTTAGCGCCTCCTGCCGATCCACGTTGGACTTGGCGATTCGCGCCTGTTCCTCCACCAGATCGGATTGGGCCGAACCCGTGTCGCCGACGCGGCCGGCGATGAACCTCTGCAACTCGCCCGCGGTGCGATAGCGTCCGCGCCCGATGTCCTTGCGCAAATAGCCTTGGTTGCCGCTCAGGATCTGTGCGGCGCGCGGCAGGCGCTGTATTATCTGGTCGACGGGCTTGTCGCTCGGCGCAGTGCGGACGGCCTTCGCCCCACCGGCACCAAGGAAGTGTGCAAGGTAGAGGTTCCCCGCCGTCACCTTGGCGCCGAACGACTCAAGGAAGCGGGCGTTCTCGCGCGCATACTGGTCGATGACGCCGCGGGCGATTCGCTCATTGCCGCGCAGGGCGAGCACCTGGCCGCGGCTCAGGCTCTGATCGGCACCGGGCGTGCGCCTATACACGGCGGCGAACGTCTCTTCGGTGAATTGCCCATAGCCGCGCGCCGACGAATGTGGGTTCTTCCCGGCGCCACCTTCCGCGCCGACCACGCGGCTTTCGAACTGCCGCATCTCGCGCTCGCGGGCCGCCGCAGCGGACTTGCGCGCCACATCGTTCGCCTTGTCGATGTCCGCCTGTTCCTTGGCGACGGCGATTTCCCGCAGCCTGGCAGCGACGATCGCATCCCCGGTCGATGCCATTTCCTGGCGATAGGCGAGTTCGCCGGCAAGCTGCGCACGGCGCCGGCTATCGGCGGCATTTAGCCCCGTCTGCCCGCGCTGGCGAAGCGCCTGAAGCTGCTGTTCGGCGTCAAGGTCCGATAGCCTTTCGGCACGATGCTTCGCGTCCGTTCCGTTCGGATCATCGTTGGCCGTGTCGGGCGCGCGACGCTCTAGCCGCGCCAGTTCGGCCTTCGCCTTGGCAAGCTGATCCTTCGACGCATCAACGAGGTGCTGGAGAGTGCCGGCGATCGGCGACCCCTTCGCGATGGCCGCCTCATAGTCGGTGATCGTCTTTTGCAGGTCGCGGATCTGCGCCTGCACCTGCGCGATGCGAGCGGATACGCCTGCGGTGGCGGGCTTGTCGTCGCCGAGTGCGCCCGAGATAGCGTCGCCCACGTCCCCCACGGCGCCCGCCAGTTCGTTCAGCACGCCGATGGTGATCTTGATCGGTGCCGAGTCGGCGATGAACTTGATGAGCGAGTCCCACGCGTTGCCGAGTGACCGCGCGGCTTCACCCCACGGCCCACGCGACTTGGCAGCAATGCCATCTTCCATGCGCTGATAGGCAAGGCGCGCTTCAGTGCGGGCCGCTTCGGCGTTGCCAGAGTCGAACAGCGCGCGGATGTGCTCCCGCTCCGACGCGGTGAGGAACTGCAGCTTGTCATCGAACTGGGCGACGGCATCATAGCCGCCGGTGAAAGCCTCCGCTGCAGCCCTGGCTGCGTCCGGCAGCGACTGCCCCAGCCGTTCCGCCGTCTCCTGCGCGGCGCGCCCCAAGCTGCCGATCGCGTCTGCGGCGACGCTCTGGTCCACCAAGGCATTGATCGCCGCATCGGCGTCCTTGGCGCTTGCGCCTAGCCGTTCCAGCGCCGCCACCTGGCCCGCCAGCGCACCCGCATCATAGCTGCCGCCATCGGCCCGGAACGCCAGCGACGCGCTAAACTTGCGCAGGCGCTCTGCCTGATCACCAGCCTCCTTCAGCCCAATGATGATGCCGCCGATCACCGCCGCGGCACCGAGGAACGCCGGATTGCTGAACGCGCCCACGATGGCACTGGTGACGCGAGGGAAGATCTGGAGAATCTGCCCGCCCTGCTGCCCAAGCGTCTGTGTCAGGCTGGTGCCGGACGCGAGCTGAGTTGCCACGTCGTTGATCTGGTAGCCGAGATTGGTCAGTTCATAGGGCTTCAGGCCAAAGAGCCCGACCTTGGCACCACTGCCTGCCCGGCTGTTGCGCTCCAGCGCGACACGGGCCTGCTCTGCCTCCGCGGCAAGGTGCTGTTCGGCACGGGCCAGCTCGTCGGCCTCGAGCTTCCCGGCGGCGGCGAGTTCCCGATAGCGTGCGAGGGAGGCGTTGAACCTGTCCTGGATCGCCGCCAGCGGATCAAGCTGCGCTCGAAGCTGCGCCGCCTCCCGCGCCATGCGTTCTTCGCCTTCGGCCGCTTTGATGAAGGCGGCGGCGGACGCGCGGGCCTGTGCTCCGCGCGGATCGTCGGTGATGTTGAACCGGTTGCGGTTGGCCTGCTCGGCGCGCTCTGCGTCCGCGAGTGCAGCCGTCGCAATTTCCTGCTCGCGGAGCTTCTCGATCTCGGCGGTGCGTGCCTCCGTCCGCCGGAAGATGTTGTCGGCCTCGATCAGGACCGAGGCTGCCGCCGCGGC
Organism: Sphingomonas citricola; assembly: GCF_019429535.1. Classification (GTDB taxonomy): domain Bacteria; phylum Pseudomonadota; class Alphaproteobacteria; order Sphingomonadales; family Sphingomonadaceae; genus Sphingomonas; species Sphingomonas citricola. The sequence continues at coordinate 664,606 of NZ_JAHXZM010000002.1, forward strand.
GTTGCCTGTCGCTGCTGGTCGGCTGACGCCCGTTACATCGTTGATGCGTTGCTGAATGGCGGTGACGCGCTGAGCGGCCTCTGCCTGCTCGTTCAGCGCCTGCGTCGTCAGCTCGATCCGGGCGGCCGCGACGGCCTGCGCGTCCTCAACCGCATGAACGGTGGCGCTGAGCTGAAGGAGGGACGAACGGGAGCCGTTGAGCGCCGCTTCCTGCGTGGCGATTGTGCGCGTCAGGTTGTCGGCGCGGCTGGCGAGAGACGTCTGTTCCTGCTCGACGGCCTTGATCTGGGCGATGAAAGGTGCTTGGTCACGCCCCGCCAGCACTTCGTCAACGACGCCTTGCCGCAAGCTGGCGAGCGCGCGGGAAGCAGCTTCGGCCTGCGCCACGATGGCGGCAAGCTGGGCCTTGTTCGATGCTATGGAGGCTTGCTGCCGTTCAAACGCCGCGCCAGCCGCATCTGCCTTGCCGCTGACGGCGGCGAACGCCCGGTCGAGCGCGCCGAGCGTCTTGCCGAGTTCCGCGACGCCGCCGCTGGCGTCCGTGGCATCACCAAGGAGCGAGTCCAGCGCGCTCGAGACGGCTTTGATTGCCTGATCCGCCTCGTTCTTCGCGCGGATAACGAGATTCACGTCAGCGCTGCGAGTGCTCATCGGTGGGCCGCCTCCAGCATAAGGTAGTTGCTGAACTCCCGAACCGAGTCGAGAAGGACTTGTGCGATGCATTCGGCTGAATATCCAGCTCTGGTAGAGACAACCACTTGGAAGCAAGCCTCAAACAACTTCCTTCCTTCTTCGATCTGGTCGACTTCCTGCCGCTTCAAGTCCGATCCATACCAGACGACCCAGCGCTGCAGCTCGGGGAGCGCTAGCAGAACCTCCATGAAGGTCTTGTAGGGCTTATCTGCCGGGTCGCTCTCGCGCGCGAGGCGGTCGATTGTGGCACCGATGTCTCTGCCATGCTCTTCGATCACTGCAGCCATATCCGCCGCGGACAGTGGATGGACATTCCCGGAAATATTGTCGTTCGCCGAGACGGACACAGTCCGGCGCTCAGGTAGCTCGATTGAAGTGTAATAGGTCATCGAGGGCGACTCACATCAGCTGTAGACTCTACGGTCACAGCCAACATAATACGCTTACCTACAGAATGGGAGTCAATTCACTATTATCATAGATATTCAACTTAATGGTGAAAGCCATTCAACTTTTTGTCTTCTTAACGCGAGGCTTTGAAAATCGACATGAACTCGGTGCAACAGCCTAATCCGATCCTTGTCAGCGTCGATACGGCGGCGACCATGCTCGGCATGAGCCGACCGACGGTCTACAAGCTGCTTAACTCCGGTGCCCTTCACGCCGTGAAAAGCGGCGGCCGCACGTTGATCCCAACGCAGGCCTTGCGCGACTATGCTGAGACCCTGTCGTCTTATGTGCCGGCGGCACAGAATGGGAGGAAGGTGAAGCGGGTGGCGCCCGCGCTCGCCGCTCCAGTGGCAGACCGGATGCTTAGGATCGAAGCCGTTATGGCCCGCACCGGCTTAGGCAAAAGCTCAATCTATGGTCAGTCGGCGGCTGGTAAGTTCCCCCGCCAGATACCACTAGGCGGACGCGCATCCGGCTGGCGTGAGTCCGACGTGGATGCCTGGATCGCCGACCCTTCCGGCTACACGGCTAAGCCTTAGCTTCCTTGGCAAGGAACGCCGCCAGCGCGTGCCGGATTGCCTCGGGGCGTGACGGTGCCGAAGCCTGCCTCGCGACCCACTCGTCCAGCGCTGCAAGCTGGTCCGGCTGCAGCCGGACGTTGATACTTTCGCCTCTGCCAGTGGCAGGCCGGCCTCTCCGTTTTATGGCACCCGTAATTGACATGGTTAATATTGGGTGCCATAAAAGCCGAACTGGCGCAAGGAGCCTAACCCTCGCGCCAGTTCTCACCGCAACCGATCACTAGGAGATCGATCATGGCTACCGAGACTTCTACCATCGAAACTGCTGCTACGGCAGTGCCCGCGACGCCGGGCGTGGGACAGCTTTCCTTCACCGGCCGCCGGCCCGACGATAGCGGCGTCGATCTGTGGGCCCCCGCCGACGTTGGTGGCGGTTGGGCTGCCGAGTGCGATGCTGGTCGCGAATACGGCCGCGAGGCGGTTGACTATATCCGATCGTCTGGCGACGCTGCGGCTCTGGGCGGCATCGTGCGCACGATAGCAGAGCGCGGCACCTTCGGCGGCGTGGAGGCTGGCTTTTTTGCCGCGTTGTCGATGAGCCTTGCCGAACCCGCGTAACGAGAGGGCGGCGTGTTGAAATTTTCGACGCGTCGCTCCGTCTAGCGCAGTGGCGACTCAGTGGCGACTCGGCGACAGTCAAGGCTCGCCTTACCTGCACGAGTGCGGCAGCTAAGGCCTTGTAATACCATGAAAATAGTTTGGCAGGGGAGCTCGGACTCGAACCGAGGGCCTTCGGTTTTGGAGACCGACGCTCTAACCAACTGAGCTACACCCCTGTGCGGCTGCGGCTATTGTCGTACGCGGCCGGTTTCGTCAACTACCTTGTCACCGGCTCAGGCGGCGCGCGCCTTGCCGAGGTTGCGTCTAATCAGGTCGCGCGTGTCGTCGACGGGCAGGGGGCGACCGAAATAATAACCCTGGATCGCGGTGCAGCCCAGTTCGCGGACCAACGCTAATTCCGCCTCGGTTTCCACGCCCTCAGCCGTGGTCATCATCCCGAGGCTGCGCGCGAGCGCCACCACCGCGCGGATGATCGCGAGCGGCTCGGCCACGCCCTGCGCGGCGGACACCACGAAGCTGCGATCGATCTTGATCGACGAGAAGCGCGTGCGGCTGAGATAGCCGAGCGACGAAAATCCGGTGCCAAAATCATCGAGGCTCAGCCGTACGCCCAGGTCAAGAACTTGTTCGAGCACGCGCGTCGCGCCGGTGCCCTCGCGCATGAACACGCCCTCGGTCACTTCGAGCTCGAGCCGCTGTGCCGGCAGCCGGCTCTGCGCGAGCGCGGAGGCGATCACGGTGACGAAATTGGGATTGGTCAATTGCTCGGGCGACACGTTGACCGCGACGCGCAGGTCGCCGGGCCAGCGCGCCGCTTCCTCGCATGCGGTTCGCGCGACCCACTCGCCGATCGGCGAGATCAGACGGGTTTCCTCGGCGATCCCGACGAACCTGTTCGGGCCGATCGGCCCCAGCCGCGGATGGTTCCAGCGCAGCAACGCCTCGAAACCGCGCAGATTGCCGCTGCCTGCATCGACCACCGGCTGGTAATGGAGGGCGAGTTCGCCCCGCTCCAGCGCCTGGCGCAGTTCGAGTTCGAGGACGCGGCGCTCCTCGGCATCGGCGTGAAGCTGAGGCTCGTAGGCGTGAAACACGCCGCCGCCGCGATCCTTGGACCGATAGAGCGCGAGGTCGGCCGAGCGGATCAGCGTCTCTGCGGTACGCCCGTCGCGCGGACTGGTCGCGACGCCGACCGAGGCGCCGATCAGCAACGTGTGCTGGTCAACCTCATACGGGCGCGACAAGGTATCGATGATGGTGCGCGCCAACCGCTCGACGCGTTGCGGATCGGAGGCATCGCGCACCACCACCGCGAATTCGTCGCCGCCCAATCGACCGATGAGCTCGTTCTCGCTCATCATCTGGCTCAACCGCTCCGACACGCGGCCGAGCAGCCGGTCGCCGATCGGGTGGCCAAGCGTGTCGTTGACCGCCTTGAAGCGGTCGAGGTCGATCATCATGAACGCACAGCGCGATCGCCAGCGCTCCGCGTCGGTCAGCGCGCGCGACAAGGCTTCGTTGACGTGAAGCCGATTGGGCAGCCCGGTCAGCGTGTCGAACCGTGCCATGCGGTTGATCTTGTCGGCCGAGGCGCGCTGCTCGGTCACATCGGACGCGACGCCGCGAAAACCGAGGAATACGCCGTTGGCGTCGTAGCGCGGCCGTGCCGCGATTTCCCACCAGCGCTCCTCCCCGTCGAGGACGATCGGCAGCGTCAGGTCGCGAAAGCCTTCGCGCTGCTTCAGTTTCTCGGCCAGTTGCCGGAGCCCAGCGGCGAAATTGCCCGCTTCCCAGGTCGGCCCGGCGAGAACCTGAAGGAACGGCAGGTTGGTCATGGTTTCGGCGGGCAGCCGGCACGCAGCGGCGAACCGCTCGCTCGCGTGCACGATGCGGCGCGCCGCATCGATCTCCCACAGCCAATCCGAACCCTGTTCGTCGAAGTCACGCAGCAGGAGACTGACGGTTTCGTTGCGTTCATCGAGCGCAGCTTGCGTCAAGTGGCGCGCAACCAATGCGTGTCCGAGCGCGAGCGTCAGATAGGTCAGCAGGCCCGCGACCATCACCGTCGCGGCGGCGGCGAGGTGCATTTGCGCGGTCAGCAGTGCCAGCGCCATCGCGGCGGCGACGACCACCACGAACGTCACGCCTGCAAGCGGGACGGGGGCGAGGATCAGCGCCGAACCGAGCGTCAACGCGAGTCCGGCCAACCAGAGATCGGGCGACGCGGGGAGCACGTGCCCGCGCGCGGCCGCGAGGAAGGGAAACGTCCAGAGGAGTGCAATAGCGAGGCTGTCGATCACAGCGCCGGCGATGTCGCGTCGGGATGCCTCGTTCTCGATACGATCCGACATGCGACGTCGGCGCCACGCAACCGCCCCGGTCCCCGCCAAGACCGTACTTGCCCACAGTACGCGCTGCCAGGGCACGAACGCGGGAAGCGTCAGCATTACCGCGACGACGTGCAGCCCGAACAGCAACGCCGCGCGCCGCCCCAGCGCATCCAACTGGATCGCACGCAAGCGCCCCCACGTCGACGCATCGCCACCGTCGTCCAACCCGAGCATGGCGCCGAGACGTATCCGCGGCATCGTAGAGGGGAGGGGCAACGTCACCCCTTGTGGTTACGTCGTCCGGGTTGATTAAAGGTTTAGACCTGACGTTTTCGTCAACACCGCCGCCCGGCGACGGTTTGGTCAGGCGGCGATGTCGTAGGGCTTGATCTCACCGGCGAGATAAAGGTTGCGCGCCTTCGCGCGGCTGAGCTTGCCCGAGCTGGTTCGCGGCAGCGTGCGCGGCGGGATCAGTTCGACGACGCAGTTCATGCCGGTGACCGAACGTACACGGTCGCGGATCTCTTCGCGCAGCCGGGTGCGTTCGCCATCGTCGGAGCTACGGCATTGCACCAGCACCGCGGGCGTTTCCTCACCGCCCGGCGTCGTAATCGCGAAGGCGGCAATGTCACCCGCCTTGAAACCGGGAAGCTGTTCCACCGCCCATTCAATGTCTTGCGGCCAATGGTTGCGACCATTGATGATAATCATGTCCTTGGCGCGACCGACGATATAGATGTAGCCGCTAGACATGTACGCCATGTCGCCGGTGTCGAGCCAGCCGTCGACCAGGCACGCGTCGGTCGCCGCCTCGTCGCGAAAATAGCCGACCATGACCGACGGACCACGGCACCACAATTTGCCGATCGCGCCGTCGGGCAGCGGTGTGCCGTCTTCCTCGCGGACCTCGACCTCCATGTCGCGCACCGGCTTGCCGCAATTGACGATCGCGCGGTAGCGCTGCGGGCGATCCTCGCCGTGGCTCATCCCCGACAGCTCGGTCTCCTCGACCAGCTCGACACGGATGCCCTCGCCCGGCGGCATCAGCGACACCGCGAGCGTCGCCTCGGCCAGACCGTAGCTCGGCAGAAAGGCGCTCGCCTTGAACCCGGCGCTCGCGAAGGCGTCGACGAACGCCTGCATCACGTCGGGGCGGATCATGTCGGCGCCGTTGCCCGCGACGCGCCAGCGCGACAGGTCGAACCGGTCCGACGCCTTGGTCTGGCTCGAGATGCGGCGCGCGCAGATGTCGTAGCCGAAGGTCGGCGAATAGGAGAGCGTCGTGCCTTCGTTGCGGCTGATCAGGTCGAGCCACGACAACGGGCGGCGCGCGAAATCCTCGGTCTTCAGATAATCGGTCGATACCTGGTTCGCCATCGGCGACAGGAAGCAGCCGACCAGACCCATGTCGTGATACCACGGCAGCCACGACACGCAGCGATCGGTAGCGCCGATCTCCATGCCATGCGCGTGCGCGGCGAGATTGCTCAGGAGCGCGCGATGCGTGATCGCGACCCCGTGGGGAAAACGCGTCGAGCCACTTGAATATTGCAGGTAGCAGATGTCGTCGGCCTGCGCCGTCGGGAGCGCGACGACCTCGGCCGGACGCGCGAGCAACTCGCTCCAGTCGACGCCCAGGACCCCTTCCGCCGCGGCGGCGGCACCCGCCATCTGTTCCAGTTCGGCCGGGAAGATCAACATGCGCGGGTCGCAGCTCGACAGCTGGTTGCGAAGCTGGTCGATGTACGAATCGCGCCCGCCGAACGAGGTCGGCAGCGGCAGCGGCACCGGCCACGCCCCCGCGAGCACCGTGCCGAAGAACAGTTGCGCGAACTCCGCGCTGGTTTCCGCCACCAACGCGACGCGATCGCCCGGCGCCACCCCGGCGGCGATCAGCCGAAACGCCGCCGCGCGCGCATCGTCGCGCAGCTGCGCGTACGAATAGACGCGCACCAACGTGGCGCGGGCATCGTGGAAGTTCAGCCCACGCACGCCCTGCGCCGCATAATCGAGCGCCTCGCCCAGCGTGCCGAAATCGGAGAACCGCCGCGGCAGCGCGTCGGCAGTCGGGGTCGGCAGCATCGGGGCGAGGTCACTGGTCATTCAAGTCGGTCCTGTCGCGGCGCGATGCGCACGTGCATGGATCATGGGCGGCATAAAAGCGGGCGATGAAACCCAAGCGTTCAAAATCCACTCCCACTGTGGCACAATCAAGGCGTGACGGGTTCAAGGAAGGCCAGAGCGCCCGCCGCGGGGGCGGAAACGGCCGCTGGCGATGGACGGCGGCACCGGGAGCAGCGCGACTCGCGCGAGCGGCGAATGATCCCGCCGCTTGATGCGCCTGCGCTCGAACGTCTGGCGCTCCGCTACGTCGAACGGTTCGCGACCACGCGGGGGAAGCTCTCCGATTATCTGACGCGCAAGATACGCGAGCGGGGCTGGACCGGCGAGCCGGCCGACGTGGCGGGCATCGCGGAGCGGTTCGCCGAACTGGGCTACGTCGATGACCGTGGCTACGCCGAGATGAAGACCGCGTCGCTCGCCCGACGCGGTTACGGCGAGCGTCGCATCACCGCCGCACTGCATGCCGCGCGGGTCAGCCAGGAGGATGCCGCGGCCGCCGTCGATCAGGTACGCGACGGTGCCTATGACCAGGCGCTCGCCTTCGCGCGGCGCAAGCGGATCGGTCCGTTCGCCCGCACGCCGGCCGATGAGGATCAGCGCCGCAAGCACCTCGCCGCGATGCTGCGGGCAGGGCATTCGTTCGCGATTTCGGCGAAAATCGTACGTTTGTCCGACCTGGAGGACGTCGACGACGATTGACCTGCGCGGCAAACCGACCAATCATTGTGCAGTGCATGGCAGTCGCTGCGCATGCGAACGGGAGTTTCGATCGATAGTGCCGGAACAGGCGGCCCTGGCCGACGGCAGTGATGAACGCGCGCACGTTCTCGGCGAGGCAGTCGAGGCGATGGCGGTGTCTGGCACGCTGAAATGGTTCGATTCGACGCGGGGGTTCGGTTTTCTCGTCGCCGACGATCCGGCGATAGGCGACGTTCTGATCCACTTCACCGTACTTCAGGAATACGGCCGGCGCACGCTGCCCGAGGGTTCGCGGATGGACGTCTCGGCAGTCAAGCGCACGCGCGGATATCAGGCGATCGCGGTGCATGCGATCGACGTCGCGGCGGCGGGTACGGTGGTCCGCGACCGCGACCGCGACCGGATCGAATCCGACGCCGCGCTCGACGACGCGGGCGATTGGCAGGACGTCGCGGTCAAATGGTTCAACCGCCTGAAGGGATACGGCTTCCTTGTGCGCCAGGACGCCCCCGGCGACATCTTTGTCCACATGGAGACGTTGCGGCGCGCCGGGGTGGCGGAGGTCGAGCCCGACCAGCCGCTGCGCGCGCGCATCGTCGATGGCCGCAAGGGGCCGCTCGCCGTCGCGGTCGCAGCCCCCGAGCGCGAATAGCCGTTTACCGCGTGCGGGCGGGACGGTAAGCGGAGCGCGATGGGCATCAATCTCAATCCGTTCACCTGGTGGAATGGCGCAACGATCGGCACCATGATCTACGGCCTGCGTGGCAAGCGTCAGGTCGGCGAGGATGGTCTGGGCAACACCTATTGGGAAGGTGGCATGACGCCGCAGGGGACCACGCGCCGCTGGGTCATCTACAAGGGCGCGAACGATACCAGCCGCGTCCCGCCTGACTGGTTCAGCTGGTTGCATCACCAGATCGCCGATGTACCCGATCAGTCGCTGCCCGCGCCGCGGCAGTGGCAGAAACCGGCCGTCCCCAACATGACCGGCACGGCATTCGCCTATCGTCCGTCAGGCTCACTAGAGAAGGGTGGCAACCGCGCCTCAGCGACGGGTGACTACGAGGCGTGGAGCCCCGACGCGTGAACCGCACGGCCGCGATCGGCGGCCTGATGGTGCTGGCGGCGGGTGCGGGCGCGGCATGGTATGGCTTCGGCCAACGCGATTCTAATCCCGATGCGCGCGTGCAGGTGAGCAGGCCGGTCCCCGCCGCCCCCCAAGGGCTGCGACAGGCGGCCCCGCAAGCTGAAGCGTCCGAGATCGTCTCTGCCGATGCGGGATCGCCGGTCGATGCGGGTACGACGCCGATGGCGCAGCGCGTCGCGGTGATCGGCCTGCTGAACAAGCGTAACGGCGTCAGCCGCGACCTGACGCTCAAGCCGGGGCAGGCGGTGCGGGTCGGCGATGTCGTCGTGCGGCTGTCGGCGTGCGAACAGACTGCACCGTGGGAGCAGCAGGCGCTGACCGGCGCCTTCGTCCAACTCGATGTACAGAACATCGACCGACGGTGGCAGCGGGTCTTCTCCGGCTGGCTGTACAAGGAACGCCCGCAACTGAACGTCGTGCTGCACCCGGTCTACGATGTCTGGGTCAAGAGTTGCGCGATGAGTTTTCCGGGCACGGTTGAACCCGCGGCGGCATCGTCGCCGGCCCCCAGGCGTTCGAGCGCGACGAAATCTCCGTCCGCGACCACCCCGGACGACGAAGCGTCCGATGAACCAATCGCTGCCCCCAGCAACGCCATATAATCGCGCCGGCTGATCTCCACCGCACCGAGCGAGGCGAGATGCGCCGTCATGAACTGGCAGTCGAGCAGCGTGAAACCGCCCGCGCGCAATCGCGCGACGAGCGTCGCGATCGCGACCTTCGACGCATTGGTCGCGCGGCTGACCATGCTTTCGCCGAAAAATGCGCGTCCGATCGCGAGGCCGTAGAGCCCGCCGACCAATTGGTCGCCCGCCCAGCACTCGACCGAGTGCGCGTGCCCCATGTCGTGCAAGCGCTGAAAGGCCTGTTCGATCGACCGGTTGATCCATGTCTCGGGTCGATCGTCGGCACTCTGCGCGCATAGCCGGACGATCTCGCCGAAGGCCTGGTCGGCGGTGACGCGGAAACGGTCGGCGACCACCACCTTGCGGAGCGACCGGGAGAGATGGAAACGATCGAGCGGCAGGATCGCGCGTCGGCGCGGCTCGACCCAGTATACGCTTGCCGCGTCGCGACTGTCCGCCATCGGGAACACGCCGACCGAATAGGCGCCGAGCACCAGGGCAGGGTCCAAGGGCTCGAACATCAAGCGAGACGTTTCTCGATCCTCTTCCATAGCTCGGCAAAGGCGGCGGACGCGGGCGCGCGCGGAGCAACCTCGCCCAGGCAGCGGCGGCTGGTGGCGGCGCTCTCGACCGCGCTAGCCATCGGGATGACGGGCCAGTCGGGGTGCCGCGCCAGCGCCTCGGCGTGAAGCGCGCGGCGGCGATCGACCATGACGTGGACGGGAAGCGTCGGGGTGCGCCCGCCCAGGTGGCGATCGACCTCGCTCCACGCGCGCTCGGACAGTGCCGATGGAACCACCGGGACGACGATCAGGTCGGCGGCGCGCGCGACCTGATCCGCCGTCTCGGTCAAACCGGGTGGACAATCGAGCACGACACGGTCGTGGTCGCCCAGTTCTTCCAGCAGTCGCGCCAGCCGACGCTTCTTCGCCAGCGTACGGAACAGGTGGTTGAGGTCGCGCAGCGACGCGTCGGCGGGAAGCAGGTCGAGCCGATCGACCGCGGTGACGCGGATCAGCCGCGCGGGCGGCACGTGGCGCGAGAAAACGGCATGGGCGCGTTCACCGCCGCCGTCCTCGCCGAGCATCCAGCTCGACGCGGCCTGCGGGTCGAGGTCCCATAACAAGGTGCGCCGCGACGACAGGGTCGCGGCGCACCAGGAGAGATTCACGGCAAGCGTCGATTTCCCGACGCCGCCTTTCAAACTGTAGATCGCGATCGTCGCCATCGATGCGCGACGCTACGCCGCGTGCGGATCGATAGCAAGCAATCGGGAGACGCGTGTTACGCGTGGCAGGACAGCGCGGGCTTGCCGGGCTGGGTCAGCTTCACCTCGGTGGTATCGCCGGTCATCGACCAGCCGCCTTCCGCGGTCAGCGCCTTGCCCGCCTCGCCCTTCAGCGTCGTGGCGGCGCCGTCCTTCTTGGTGCGGACGACCGCCTGCTTGTCGCCCTGGAAGAAGGTCACGTAGACGAGGCTGCCGTCCTTGCAGCGCATCGTCTTGTCGGCCTTGATCGCGGGCGGCAGTTCGACCGGCGCCGCCTTGGCGAGGTTCGCGGCCATCGGATCGGGGTTGGAGTCGACCACTTCCGGGTTCGACTGTGAATTGCATGCCGCGAGCGCGAACAACGATGCGACGGCGGCGACGGGGAGGAGACGGTTTACCATAGCGCCGCGGCGCTTCGCGCATGCGGCATTATAGGTCAAGATGCGTGCCGCGTCGCGACATAATAAGTCGCACTGCGAGCGCGATTTCCGGCCTGGCGCAGCCGCGGCTTGGCTGAAGGAAAGCGACGCTTGCTTGCGGTCGGTGCGGTCGCGCACCTATGTCGTTGCGATGGATACCACCCTTGGCACGCTCGCCCTGATCGGCAACACCCCGCTCGTTCGTCTGGCCGGTCCCAGCGCGGCGACCGGTTGCGACATCTTCGGCAAATGCGAGTTCGCGAACCCCGGCGCCAGCGTGAAGGACCGCGCCGCCTTGTCGATCGTCGAGGATGCGGAGGAGCGCGGGCTCTTGGCGCCGGGCGGGACAATCGTGGAGGGCACCGCCGGCAATACCGGGATCGGCCTCGCGCTGGTCGCGAACGCCAAGGGGTACCGCACGATCATCGTGATGCCCGATACGCAATCGAAGGAGAAGATGGACACGCTGCGTGCGCTCGGTGCGGAACTCGTGACCGTGCCGGCGGCGCCATATTCGTCACCGTGCCATTTCGTGCACACCTCGCGCCGGATCGCCGAAGAAACGCCCGGGGCGATCTGGGCCAATCAGTTCGACAATATCGCGAATCGCCGCGCGCACATCACCGGTACGGCCGAGGAGATCTGGGCGCAGATGGGCGGGCGAGTCGACGGCTTCACCTGCGCCGCTGGGACCGGCGGCACAATCGCGGGCGTCGGACTGGGGCTGAAGGCGAAGGATGAGCGCGTGTGCATCGCGCTTAGCGACCCGCATGGCGCGGCATTGTACGAATATTATGCCCACGGCGAACTGCGGTCGGAGGGTTCGTCGGTGGCGGAGGGGATCGGGCAGGGGCGGATCACCGCCAATCTCGAAGGCGCGCCGATCGACACGCAATTCCGCATCTCTGATCAGGAAGGGCTCGACTGGGTCGATCGGCTGTTGCGCGAGGAAGGATTGTGCCTAGGTCTCTCGTCCGGGATCAATGTCGCGGGCGCGGTGCGCCTGGCGCGGCACCTGGGGCCGGGAAAGCGCGTCGCGACGATCCTGTGCGACACGGGTTTCCGCTATCTCTCGACGCTCTACGATCCCGCATGGCTCGAGTCGAAGGGCCTGCGTCGCGCGGCGTGACCCCGTTCGACACATGCGCGGCGATCCGTTATAAAAGCGCGGTCGCATGAAGCAGCAATCCACCCCCCGCCATCAGGCAGATCAGACGCGTCAGCGCGTTCGCGTCGGCATGATCGGGCTCGCCGCGGTCGTGCTGTTGATCGGCCTCGCCAGCGCGATTTTCTCGACGGTGTCGCGTGAGCGACCGGTTTCGCCCGCGATCACCGTCGGCGGCGGTGTCGTGACCCGCGCGCCCGCACCGACCCCGAGCGCGGGCAACGAGCCGCTCGCGGAACTTGGCGTGACACCCAGCATCGCCAACAGCGCGGCCGTTGCCGACCAGCGTTGACTGGTCTGGCCTGATGGAAGACGCGCTTAGCTGCGACGCCCTTCCCGCCGGACGATCGGGCATCAATTCTGACCTGATTACTGTGTGAATTGCGCGACTTAGCGCGAACCTCTATGAACAAACCGAGAACTTGTGCGTGCGTGTTGCAAGACGACCACGCTAATCCAACGTCTTACGTCTTTTCCCCGTATTTCCCCGGAAATCCCTTCCGCTCCCACAAGGATTGCGCTACGCCTGTTTCGACATTGGGGGCAGCACCATTGTTGTAAACAGACATGCTTGAGCGTCGGGCGGCGATGGTCGTTCGGCGGGCAGCGCGGTCTTGTACCCCGAGTGCGAGGTGGGCGTGGCCGAACGGGTGGATTATCAGGGGAAGGGGCTTGGTCTTGTCGATGACAAGGGCCGTGTCGCTATTCCCAACACCCTTCGCGGTGCATTGGCGAAGAACAGCCCGCGCGACGACGGTAAGGACGGCGGCACCGTCATCATCGCCGCGCACCCGCATTACCGTTGCCTGATCGCCTATGATCCCGGCTTCGTGCCGATCCACAAGGCGAAGCTCGAGGCGCGCGAGGCGGCGGACGAGCTGAAGGAAGGCCGCACCGACTGGAACATTCTCGATCGCGCGGGCGCTGCCGAGCCATTGCCGTTCGACGGATCGGGTCGTTTCATCATGCCGGCGTTCGAGCGCCGCTACGCGCGAATCGGCGGTGCCGCGGTATTCCTCGGCTCGTTCAACTGGATCACGATCTGGTCGCCGACGCTGTTGCTCGAAAACGTTGACGTCGATCCGTTCATCCGCGAGTTCGTCGAGTTCACCTGCGAGGAAAAGGGGATCGCGCTGTGAGCCAATCCCCGCACATCCCCGTGCTGCTTGACGAGGTGATCGCCGCGCTCGCGCCCGCGCCCGGTGAGCGCCACGTCGACGCGACCTTCGGTGCCGGCGGCTACACGCGCGCGCTGCTCGCCGCGGGGGCCGAGGTGATCGCGTTCGACCGCGACCCCGACGCGATCGCTGCCGGTCGCGCACTGGAGGCGGCCGAGCCGCGGCTGACGCTGATCGCGGGCGACTTCTCCACGATGGAGCAGGCGCTGGCGGAGCGCGGCAAGCTGCCCGTTGACGGCGTGACGATGGACATCGGTGTCTCGTCGATGCAGCTCGACCAGGCCGAGCGCGGCTTCTCGTTTCAGGCCGATGGTCCGCTCGACATGCGGATGAGCCAGGATGGTCCGAGCGCGGCCGATTTCCTCAACACCGCCGACGAGCAGGAGATCGCCGACGTGCTCTATCGCTACGGCGATGAGCCGAAGTCGCGACGCGTTGCGCGCTTCGTGGTGGCGGCGCGCCCGCTGACGACGACCGCGCAGTTCGCGGGCATCGTGCGCCGCGCGCTCGGTCATCGCCCGCATGAGAAGAAGGATCCGGCGACGCGCGCATTTCAGGCGGTGCGCATCCACGTCAATCGCGAGCTCGACGAACTGGCGGACGGGCTCGCCGCGGCCGAGCGGGTGCTGGCGCCGGGCGGGCGGCTGGCGGTGGTCAGCTTCCACAGCCTGGAAGATCGCATGGTGAAGCGTTTCCTGCGCGAGCGCGGTGGCGCCGCGCCCGCCGGATCGCGCCACCTGCCCGTGGCCGCGGCGACAGCGCCGGCGGCGTTCGAGAATCTGTCCCGCGCGATCCGCGCGGGCGAGGCGGAGCTGGCGGCGAACCCGCGCGCGCGCTCCGCGACCCTTCGTGCCGCACGGCGTAGCGCGGCATCCGTTCCTGTGTTGGAGGCGTAACCGTGGTGGCATTGTACCGGTTGAAAGGGCTCGGCTGGCTGTCGAGCTGCGCGCTGGTCGCGATCGGCTTCTATCTCGTCTCCTCGCAGGTCGCCGCCGAGCGAAAGCGGTTGCAGATGGTCGACGTCAAGATCGCCAGCGCCGAGCGCGATATCCGCGCGCTAGAAACCGAGTTCGACGTGCGCTCCAACCTCGCGCAGCTCGAGCGCTGGAACGGCAATACGCTGGCGCTGACCGTTCCCACCACGCAGCAGTTCGTGCGCGATGAAACGACGCTTGCCGGGCTGTCGCCGCGCGATATGACCCCGCTTCAGGCAGGCGGCGAGGGCGCGGTGCAGACCGCGTCGCTGATCGTCCCGTCGTCGCCGATGACCGTTGCCCCGCCCGCCGCCTCGCCGCACGCCGCGCCCGCGATTGTCAAGGCGGTCGTGACCAAGCCGGTGACGGCGCCGCGTTACGACGCGGTCCGCATCGCGCATGTCGTGCCCGCGACGCCGGCCCCCGCCGGTCGGCCCGCCCCCGCGGTCGCCACCGCGCGCGTGCTGATCCGTCAGGCGATCGCGCACGCCGACGAGCGCCCGCGCGGCGACCGCAACGTCCGCTCGGTCGCGATGATCGACAATTCCCTACTCAGTGCCGGCACACTCGGCGATCTGGCGAGCGGCGCGCGCGCCGAGCGGAGCCGCCTGCGGTGACCACCTTGGTCGCGCGTCCTATCCGACCAACGAGAAACATCGACCAACGCCACGCGCTGGTCGCGACGCAGCACATGCGCCTGATGGTGCTGATGCTGCTGTTCGTCGCGGGCGTGCTCGCGATCATCGCGCGGCTCGCGCTCCTCGGCGTCCTGTCGGGCGGCGAGGATGCCTTGTCCAACCGCCTGACCGCGCCGCGCGGCGACATTGTCGACCGCAATGGCCAACCGCTCGCGCGGACGATCGATGCGTGGACGATCGCCGTCCACCCGCGCAAGCTGATCGGCGATCCGACCGAGATCGCCCAGCGTCTCGCCGACCTGATGCCCGATCGCGGCAATCAGGCTTGGTTCTATCAGCAGATCACCAAGCCATCGAGCTTCGCCTATCTCAATCGCCGCGCGAGCCCCGCGCTGGTCGAGGCGGTGAACGCGATCGGCGAGCCGGGGATCGTGTTCGAACGCGAGACGCAGCGCCTCTACCCGCAGAGCTCGCTCGCCGCGCACGTGCTGGGGTTCATCAGCAACGGCACCGGCATGAGCGGGATCGAGCGCGCGCTGAACGACCGGCTCACCAATCCGGCGACCGAGGCGAAGCCGGTGCAACTGGCGATCGACAGCCGCGCGCAGGCCGCGATGGAGAGCGAACTCGGCCGCGCGATGACGACTTTCTCGGCGCGCGGCGGCGGCGGGGTCGTGCTCGACGTTGCGACCGGTGAGGTGATCGCGATGGTATCGCTGCCGACGTTCAATCCCAACCGCGTCGGGCGCGCGGGCCTCGACGAACTGCGCAACGTGACGACGCAAAGTGTGTTCGAGCTCGGCTCGACCTTCAAGCCGATCACGATGGCGACCGCGATCGACAACGGCGTCGTCACCTCGATGCAGCGTCGCTTCGACGCGACGCATCCGCTGCAGGTTGGTCGCTTCACGATCCACGACGAGCGCGGTGATCCCAAACGCTGGCTCAACATGGCGGAAACGCTGATCTACTCGTCCAACGTCGCGACTGCGCGCGTCGCCGACGAGGTCGGGCCGGCACGGATGCAGGCGATGTTCAAGAAGCTCGGCTTCGACACCCCGCCCGACATCGAGCTGCGCGAGAAGGGGCGTCCGCTGCTGCCGAGCTACTGGGCGCGCACCACGACGATGACGACCGCCTACGGCCACGGCATTGCGGTGACCCCGCTGCATCTCGCCAGCGCCTATGCCGCGCTCGTCAACGGCGGCACGTGGCGGCCGGCGACGCTGCTGAAGGTAGCGCCGGGGCATCAGGTCGCGGGGCGCCGCGTCATCAGCGAGCAGACCAGCGCACGGATGCGGCAGATGCTGCGGCTCGTCGTGCTGCGCGGCACGGGTCGCAAGGGCGATGCGCCGGGCTACCGCGTTGGCGGCAAGACCGGCACCGCCGAGGCGGCGGTCGCGGGCGGATACGACCGGTCGCGCAACGTCGCGACCTTCGCTGCCGCCTTCCCGATGGATGCGCCGCGCTACGTCGTCGTCGCGATGCTCGATTCGCCGCTCGGGACCAAGGAAACCTACGGGTGGAAGACCGCGGCATGGAACGCGGCCCCCGTCGTCGGGCGGACGATCGCGCGGATCGGCGCGATGCTGGGCGTTACCCCGGACGATCGCCGCGACGTTGACGTGTCTGACATTCTGCCGACATTGTGGCAGGACCCCTCGCGCGCGCCGACCAGCGGCGGACAGTGACGGCGGGGTTTCGGGTTGAACGGAGTTGAACGAGTGAAAAGGCAGGGCGAATGAGATTGTCGGCCCTGACCGACGTGAGCGGTACGGCAGGTGACGCGGTCGTCACCGGTTTCGCGATCGATCATCGTAAGGTCGCGCCGGGCACGATCTTCGGCGCGTTCGAAGGCGCGCGCGTCAACGGAGAGGACTTCATTCCCGCAGCGATCGAGGCCGGCGCGGTCGCGGTGGTGGCGCGGCCTGAGGCGCGGGTAGAGGGTGCGGTCCACATCGCCGATTATTCACCGCGCGAACGCTTCGCGAAGCTCGCCGCCCGTTTCTTCGCGCCGTTTCCCGCCACGGCGGTCGCGGTAACGGGCACCAATGGCAAGACCTCGACCGTGGAGATGACGCGGCAATTGTGGCGGATGTCGGGGCATCACGCCGCCTCGATCGGGACGCTCGGCGTCACCACCGCCGACGAACGCGTCGTGACGGGGCTGACGACCCCCGACGTCGTTACCTTCCTGTCGAACGTCGCCGGGCTGGCGCGCGAGGGCGTAACGCACCTGGCGTTCGAGGCATCGAGCCACGGCCTCAGTCAATACCGTACCGAAGGGCTGCGGGTCTCTGCCGCGGCGTTCACGAATCTCAGCCGCGATCACCTCGATTATCACGGCGACATGGCGGCTTATTTCACCGCGAAACTGCGGCTCTTCTCCGAAGTTCTCGCCGACGATGGCACCGCGGTCGTCTGGGCCGACGATCCGCAGTCGGAACGCGTGATCGATCTGGCGCGCGAGCGTGGCAACCGCGTGATGACGGTCGGCGAGCACGGCGACGACCTGCGCCTCGTGTCGCGTGCGCCGACATTGCTCGGGCAGGGTCTGGTGATCGCGACGCCGGACGGAACCGAGCACCGTGTCAACCTGCCCCTGATCGGCGGATATCAGGCGGCGAACGCGCTGCTGTCGGCGGCGCTCATCATCGCGACGGGTGGTGACGCGGCGACGACGCTCGCGGGCCTCGCGCGGTTGCAGCCGGTGCGCGGGCGGCTGGAGCGCGCGGCGATCGCCCAGTCGGGCGCGCCGATCTACGTCGATTACGCACATACGCCGGACGCGCTGGAGGCGGCGATCGCGGCGCTGCGCCCACATGTCGCGGGCCGGCTGATCCTCGTGTTCGGCGCGGGCGGCGACCGCGACCAGGGCAAGCGCGCGCCGATGGGAAAGGTGGCGGCCGATCAGGCCGACGTGGTGATCGTCACCGACGACAATCCGCGCGGTGAGGAGGCGGCGGCGATCCGCCGCGACGTGCTGGAAGGCGCGCCGGCAGCGACCGAGATCGGCGACCGTCGCGCCGCGATCGCGTATGCGGTCGAGATCGCGCGGGCGGACGACATCGTGCTCGTCGCGGGCAAGGGGCACGAGCAGGGGCAGATCGTCGGCGACATGGTACTTCCCTTCGACGACGTCACGGTCGCGCGCGAGGTCGCGGCGTGACGTTGTGGACCGCAGCCGAGATCGCCGCAGCGACGCACGGAACGGCCTCGGCCGACTTCGCGGTCGGAGGCGTCGCGTTCGATTCGCGGGAGGTCGGGCCGGGCGATCTGTTCGTCGCGCTCACCGGCGAGACGACCGACGGCCATCGTTTCGTTGATCAGGCGTTCGCGCAGGGCGCGGCGGGCGCGCTCGTCTCGCGCGCGGTGGACCACCCGGTGGTCGAGGTCGCCGACAC
Organism: Sphingomonas citricola; assembly: GCF_019429535.1. Lineage (GTDB taxonomy): Bacteria > Pseudomonadota > Alphaproteobacteria > Sphingomonadales > Sphingomonadaceae > Sphingomonas > Sphingomonas citricola. Next base: position 682,862 of record NZ_JAHXZM010000002.1, read on the forward strand.
GTTCGCGGCGCTGGAAGACCTTGGCCGCGCCGCGCGTGCGCGGGTGAAGGGCAAGGTGATCGGCGTCACCGGCTCGGTCGGCAAGACCTCAACGAAGGAGGCGCTGTTCGCCGCGCTCGATCGCGCGCCGTCGGTCAGCGCGCACCGTTCGGTGAAGAGTTACAACAACCACACCGGCGTGCCCCTGAGCCTCGCGCGCATGCCGCAGGGCAGCGACTATGCGGTGCTCGAGATGGGGATGAACCATCCGGGCGAACTCGCGCACCTGACGACATTGGTGCGCCCGCACGTCGCGCTCGTCACCGCGATCGCGCCCGCGCACACCGAATTCTTCCCCCACGAGGCTGCGATCGCCGACGCGAAGGGCGAGATTTTCCGCGGGCTGGAGCCCGGCGGGGTCGCGATCGTGCCGTACGACAGCCCGCACCGCGACCGGCTGATTGCCGCCGCCGAGCCGTACGCAGCGCGGATCGTCACCTTCGGGCTCGATCGCGCCGCGGACGTGTCCGCGATCGAGATCGCACGTGCGAACCACGGCGGCACCTTCGTCACCGCGCGCATCGGAGAGCACGAACTGAGCCTGACGGTCGCGCAGCCGGGCGCGCATTGGGTGTCGAACGCGCTGGCGGTGCTCGCCGCGGTCGACGCGGTCGGGGGCGATCTCGCGCTCGCGGGGCTCGCGCTGGCCGAACTCGGCGGGCTCGCGGGGCGCGGCGCGCGCAGCGAGATCGCGGTGGGGGACGGCCACGCGCTGCTGATCGACGAGAGTTACAATGCCAACCCCGCCTCGGTCGCGGCGACGCTCGCCGTGCTCGCAGAGCAACCCGGCCGCCATGTCGCGATCCTGGGCGAGATGCGCGAACTCGGCACCAAGAGCGCCGACTATCACGCCGGGCTTGCCCCCGCGGTGGTCGCCGCGCGCGTCGAGGTGGCCGTGCTGGTCGGCGAAGCGATGCGCCCGCTCGCGCAAGCGCTTGAGGGACGGGTCGATTTCGTCCATGTGCCCGATGCCGCCGCCGCGCTGGACCACGTACACCGTGTGATCGCGCCGGGCGATGCGGTACTCGTGAAGGGTTCGAACGGGGTGGGACTGGCGCGGGTCGTCGCGGGTCTCGCGGGCGGGAAGAAATAAGTGCTTTACTGGATCGCGCAGCACCTCGGCTTTGCGGGCTTGCTCAATCTCATTCGTTACCAGTCGTTCCGCACCGGTGCGGCGGTCGCGACCGCGCTGCTGATCGGGCTGATCATCGGGCCGAAGTTCATCGGCTGGCTGCGCGTCCGCCAGGGCAAGGGGCAGCCGATCCGCGCCGACGGTCCGCAGACGCACCTCGCGAAGCGCGGCACGCCGACGATGGGCGGGTTGATGATCCTGACCAGCGTGTCGCTCGCGATGCTGTTGTGGATGGACCTGCGCAACCCGTTCGTCTGGGCATGCGCGTTCGTGACGCTCGGCTTCGGCGCGATCGGTTTCCTCGACGATTACGACAAGGTGCGAAAGGCGAGCACCGCGGGTGTGCCCGGGCGCGTGCGGCTGCTGCTCGAATTCGCGATCGCGGGAATCGCGGCGTGGATCATCATGCAGGAAAACGGCTCGGGGCTCTTCCTGCCGTTCACCAACCGCTATTACATCGACCTCGGCTATTTCTATCCGATCTTCGCCGCCTTCGTGATCGTCTCGTTCGGCAATGCGGTAAACCTGACCGACGGGCTCGATGGCCTGGCAACCATGCCGGTAATCATCGCCTCGGTCGCATTCATGGTGATCGTGTATCTGGCGGGCAACGTGAAGTTCGCCGATTACCTTGGCATCCCGCACGTGCCCCGCGCGGGTGAGCTCGCGATCTTCTGCGGCGCGGTAGTCGGCGCGGGGCTCGCCTTCCTGTGGTACAACGCGCCGCCCGCCGCCGTCTTCATGGGCGACACTGGCAGCCTCGCGCTCGGCGGCGCATTGGGCACGATGGCGGTGGTGGCACACCACGAGATCGTGCTCGGCATCATCGGCGGGCTGTTCGTGGTCGAGGCGCTGTCGGTCATCATCCAGGTGTTCGTCTACAAGCGGACGGGAAAGCGCGTGTTCCGCATGGCGCCGATCCACCACCATTTCGAGCAGCTCGGCTGGAGCGAGCCGACCGTCGTGATCCGTTTCTGGATCATCAGCCTGGTGCTGGCGCTCGCCGGCCTGTCGACGCTGAAACTCAGGTGATCGTCGCGCGCGCCTGGGCGGGGAAGCGCTTCGCGGTGCTCGGGCTCGCGCGCTCGGGCGCCGCGACGGTCGCGGCGCTGGTGACGGCCGGCGCCGATGTCGTCGCGTGGGACAGCGATGCGACGAGGCGCGAGGGGCTGGACGGCGTGGCAATCGCCGATCTCGACACGCTCGACCTCGCGGGTTTCGACGCGCTCGTCGTCTCCCCCGGCGTACCGCTAAACACCCACCCGCTCGCGGCGAAGGCACGCGCGGCGGGCGTACCGATCGTCGGCGATATCGAGCTGTTCGCGCAGGCGCGCGCCGAACTGCCGCCGCACAAGGTCGTCGGGATCACCGGCACCAACGGCAAGTCGACTACCACCGCGCTCGTCCGCCACATCTGCGAGGCAGCGGGGCTGCCGGTGTTGATGGGGGGCAATATCGGGCTGCCGATCCTGGGGCAGAAGCCACTGCCCGTGGGCGGGGTCTACGTGCTCGAGCTGTCGAGTTATCAGATCGACCTTACGAGCTCGCTCGACTGCGACGTCGCCATGCTGCTCAACATCACTCCCGACCACCTCGACCGCTACGATGGCTTTGATGCCTATGCCGCGTCGAAGGCGCGATTGTTCGCGATGCAGTCCGACGGCAACGTCGCGATCGTCGGGACGGGTGATGCGGCGTCCAGGCAGATCGCCGACAGTTTGGCCGGTCGCGCGACGTTGATCGACGCCGATCCGGCGCTCGACCAGTCGCGGTGGCCGGCGTTGCAAGGGCCGCACAACGCGCAGAACGCGGCCGCCGCAATTACCGCCGCACGCGCGCTCGGGATCGACTGCGACGTCATCGAGCAGGCGCTCGCGAGCTTCACCGGGCTGCCGCATCGCATGGAGCGCGTCGCAACCCTGGGCGGCGTGACCTGGTACGACGACAGCAAGGCGACCAATCCCGAGAGCACGGCGCCCGCGCTCGCTGCCTTCCCGCGCGTCCACTGGATCTTGGGCGGGCGCGCCAAGGGCGACGATCTCGACGCCTGCCTGCCGCATCTGGGCCACGTCGCTCGCGCCTATACGATCGGCGAGGCGGGACCCCGTTTCGCCGAGGTGCTGCGCCCCCACGTTCCCGTCGCAGAGGTCGAGACGCTCGAGCGCGCGGTGAAGCTCGCCGCGCAGGAGGCGGTGCGCGGCGACGTCGTGCTGCTGTCACCTGCTGCCGCCTCGTTCGATCAATTCCGCGATTACGAGCATCGCGGCCGCGCCTTCCGCGAAGCGGTCGAGGCGCTGGCATGATGCGCGGCGACGGCATGTACGGCGTAGGGGTTCGGCCATGAACGACATGCAGGCGATACGTCGCGGGCGGTTGCAGGGGCGCGGCGGGCGCGGCGATCCGTCGCCGCTCGGCACGTGGTTCTGGGATATCGATCGCGTGCTGCTGCTGCTCGCGCTGTTCCTGATCGCGATCGGACTGATCGCGGTGGCGGCAGGATCGCCGGCGACGGCGGTGCGCTATTCGGGCGAGCACGTGAAGTTCACGCCGCTGCATTATTTCTGGCGGCAGGTGATGTGGGTCGCGGTCGCGCTGCCCGTGTTGTTCGGTGTGTCGATGCTGCCGGTCACGCTCGCGCGGCGCATGTCGCTGGTCGGTGCGGGCGTGTGCGTTGCGTTTCTCGCGATGACGCCGTTCGTCGGCGTGACGGTCAACGGTGCGCGGCGCTGGATCGGCTTCGGCTTCGCGCAGTTCCAGCCATCGGAGTTCCTCAAGCCCTTCTTTGTCGTGACCGTCGCCTATCTTCTGTCGCTGAAGGCGCGCGACGAGGAGCTGCCCGCCACGATCATCACCGCAGCGATAACCGCGATGGTCGCGGTGCTGTTGATGATGCAGCCCGACTTCGGGCAGACGATCATCTTTTGCACGATCTGGCTCGCGCTGATCGTGATCGCGGGCACGCCGACGCGGACGATCGTCGGGTTGCTGGCGATGGTACCGGTCGGGCTGGTTGCGGCCTATGTCTTCTATGGCACCGCGCGTGCGCGCATCGATGCGTTCCTCTTTCCAGGTATCGAGGGTGAGGGCGCGAGCGACCATTTCCAGACCAATGCCGCACACAACACGCTGACCGCGGGCGGCTGGTTCGGCACCGGTCCGGGCGGCGGCAGCGCGAAATTCGGGCTGCCCGAGGCGCATACCGATTATATCTTCTCGGTCATCGGTGAGGAGTTCGGGCTGATCGCGTGCATGATCGTCGCGCTGGTCTTCCTCGCGATCGTCGTGCGCGTCTTCGTCAAGCTGCTCGACGAACAAGACAGCTTCAAGCTGCTCGCGGCGTCGGGGCTGGCGGTGCAGTTCGGCGCTCAGGCGCTCGTCTCGATGGCGGTCAACACCGGGCTCGCGCCGTCGAAGGGCATGACGCTGCCGTTCATCAGCTACGGTGGATCGTCGATGGTCGCGCTGTCGATCGGGATGGGGTTGCTCCTTGCGTTCACCCGGCGCAACCCGTTCCTAATGCGTAGTCCCTATATCAATCGCTGGAACGCTGCATGACGCGTGCGCGCTCGTTCGTCCTCGCCGCCGGAGGTACCGGCGGTCACATGGTCCCCGCCGCCGCGCTCGGCGCCGAGTTGATGCGGCGCGGCCACCGCGTCGCGCTGGTCAGCGACGCGCGCGGCGTGCGCTTTCCGGGATTGTTCGACGGGGTGGAGACGCACGTCATCCCCGCGGGCCGCTTCGCCGGCGGCCCGGTCGGCTGGGCGAAGGCCGCGCGGCAGATGGTCGAGGGCCGCCGCACCGCGCGCGACCTCTACCGGTCGTTGAAGCCTGCCGCGGTGATCGGCTTCGGTGGCTATCCGGCGTTCCCGGCACTCTCCGCTGCCTTCGCCGCGGGCATACCGACCGCCGTGCACGAACAGAACGCCGTGCTCGGCCGCGTCAACCGTCTCGTCGCGCGCCGCGTCGACGCGATCGCAACCAGCTACCCGAACACCGAACGATTGAAGCCGGCCTACGCGAGCAAGGTCCACCTCGTCGGCAATCCGGTGCGCGAGGCGGTGCTGGCACTTCGCAGCCGTCCGTATCCGCTGTTGGAGGAAGACGGAATCTTCCGCGTGCTCGTCACCGGCGGCAGCCAGGGAGCGAGCGTGCTGAGCCAGGTCGTGCCCGACGGGCTCGCGATGCTGCCGGTGGCGTTCCGCCGCCGCTTGCAGGTGACGCATCAGGCGCGGATCGAGGACATCGATGCCGCACGCGAGAAATATGCGAGCCTGGAGATCGCCGCCGATCTCGCCACCTATCTGCCCGACATGCCCGAACAGCTTGCCTGGGCCCATCTCGTCATCGCGCGCGCGGGCGCCTCGACGATCGCCGAGCTGACCGCCGCCGGGCGCCCCGCGATTCTCGTGCCGCTGCCCGGCGCGACCGACGACCACCAGACCGCGAACGCGCGCGCGATCACCGACGCGGGCGGCGCGCGCACGATCCCGCAGCCGCAATTCACCCCGACCGAACTCGCCAAGCAGATGCAGAAGCTTGGGCTCGATCCCGCCGCGCTCGAGAATGCCGCGGGGCGTGCGCGCGCATGCGGAATGCCCGACGCGGTCAGCGATCTCGCCGATCTGGTCGAGAGCCTCGACGCGCCGCGCGCGCCGGTCCACGTCGGGCGCGTGCGACAGAAGGAAGCATTTGCGTGAAGGGCGTCGCTACCGACATCGGCACGATCCACTTCGTCGGGATCGGCGGCATCGGCATGTCGGGCATCGCCGAGGTGATGCACAACCTCGGTTATTCGGTTCAGGGTAGCGACGTGGCGGAGGGTTATGTCGTCGAGGGACTGCGCAAGCGTGGCATCGCGGTCACGATCGGACACGCGGCCGAGAATGTCGCGGACGCGGCAGTCGTCGTCACTTCGACCGCGGTGAAACGCGGCAACCCCGAGGTCGAGGCGGCGCTAGATCGCCGCGTCCCGGTGGTGCGCCGCGCGGAGATGCTCGCCGAACTGATGCGACTGAAATCGACCGTCGCGGTCGCTGGCACGCACGGCAAGACGACGACGACCTCGATGGTCGCCGCGCTGCTCGACGCGGGCGGGGTCGACCCGACCGTCATCAATGGCGGGATCATCAACAGCTACGGCTCGAACGCGCGATTGGGCGCATCGGACTGGATGGTGGTCGAGGCGGACGAAAGCGACGGCAGCTTCCTGCGCCTCGACGGCACGATCGCGGTCGTCACCAACATCGATCCCGAACACCTCGACCATTATGGCAGCTTCGAGCGTGCGAAGGACGCCTATGTCGAGTTCGTCGAGAACGTGCCCTTCTACGGCGCGGCGCTGCTCTGCCTCGATCACCCCGAAGTGCAGGCGCTGATACCGCGCGTGCGCGACCGTCGCATCGTCACCTACGGCTTCGCGGCATCGGCCGACGTGCGCGGGGTGAACGTGTCGCCCTATCCCGGTGGTAATCGCTTCGAGGCGTTGATCCGGTCGCGCGATGGTACGACGCGTTCGATCGAGGGAATCGACCTGCCGATGCCCGGCCGCCACAACGTGCAGAACGCGCTCGCCGCGATCGGCGTCGCGCTCGAACTCGGCATCGACGACGCGACGATCCAGCGCGGGTTCGAGAAGTTCGGCGGGGTCAAGCGCCGCTTCACCAAGGTCGGGGAGGTGACGGCAGAGCATGGCGTCGCGACGATCATCGACGATTATGGGCACCACCCGGTCGAGATCCGTGCGGTGCTCGCCGCCGCGCGCGAATCGGCGCAGGGACGCGTCATCGCGGTGGTCCAGCCGCACCGCTACTCGCGGCTCGGCAACCTGATGGAAGACTTCCAAGGTGCGTTCAACGACGCCGACGCGGTCTACGTGACCCCCGTCTATGCCGCGGGCGAAGCACCCGTCGACGGCGTCGATGCCGACGCGCTCGTCGCCGGCCTTCGCCGTCGCGGGCACCGTGACGTGCAAACGGTCGCCGATGCCGATGCGCTCGCGGATGCGCTCGCGAGTGAGGTGCGCGGCGGAGACCAAGTCATCTGCCTCGGTGCGGGCGACATCACCAAATGGGCTGCCGCGCTCGCCTCCGCGATCGAGGCGCGCCGGTGAGCATCGCCGACCATATCCTCCCCGAAACGGGGAGGGGGACCAGCGAAGCTGGTGGAGGGGGAACGCCTCTGCCGGCATCGCCCGCGGGAATTCCCCTCCACCACCAGCCTGCGGCTGGCGGTCCCCCTCCCTATATTGGGGAGAATAGCAACGTCCGCGGTCGCCTGACGCCCCAAGCGCCGCTCGCGCCGCTGGTCTGGTTCAAGGCGGGCGGGGCGGCAGAATGGCTGTTCGAGCCCGCCGACGCCGACGATTTGTCCGCTTTCCTGCGCGACCTCGACCCCGCGGTGCCGGTGATGGCACTGGGTCTGGGCAGCAATCTGATCGTGCGCGACGGCGGGGTGCCGGGCGTGGTCATCCGGCTCGGCAAGCCGTTCGCGCGCGTCGAGGCGCTCGATGCGACGACGCTTCGCTGCGGCGGCGGCGCGAGCGGCATTCTCGTATCCTCGACCGCGCGCGACGCCGGGATCGCGGGCGTCGAATTCCTGCGCTCCATCCCCGGGACCGTCGGCGGCTTCGTGCGGATGAACGGTGGCGCCTACGGCCGCGAGGTGAAGGACGTGCTGGTCGAGGCCGACGTGGTACTGCGCTCGGGGGAGCGGCGGACGCTGTCGATGGACGATCTCGGTTACACCTATCGTCATTCCGAATTGCCCGACGGCGCGGTGGTGATCGCGGCGACCTTCCGTGGCCAACCCGGCGAGCCAGCTGCGATCCAGGCGGAGATGGACCGTATCGCCGCCGCGCGCGAGGCGTCGCAGCCGCTGCGCTCGAAGACCGGCGGCTCGACCTTCAAGAACCCCGACGGGCACAAGGCGTGGGCATTGGTCGACCAAGCCGGCTGTCGCGGCAAACGCCTGGGCGACGCACAGGTCAGCGACAAGCACACCAACTTCCTTCTGAACGTCGGGCAGGCGACCAGCGCTGATATCGAGGCGCTGGGCGAGGAGGTCCGCGCCGCTGTGAAAGCGACGAGCGGGGTGACGCTCGAATGGGAGATACAGCGAGTGGGCGTTGGCGTGAGTGGGGCGGCATGAACGGGGCGTTGCACATCGCGGTGCTGATGGGCGGCTGGTCGGCGGAGCGTGAGGTGTCGCTGTCGTCGGGGGCGGGCGTCGCGGAGGCGCTCGAATCGCTCGGCCACCGCGTGACGCGGATCGACATGACGCGCGACGTCGCGGCGCGGCTGGCGGAGGCGAACGCCGATCTCGTCTTCAACGCGCTTCACGGCACCCCCGGTGAGGACGGCAGCGTCCAGGGGCTGATGGACCTGATGGGCCTCGCCTACACGCATAGCGGGATGGCGACCTCGGTCATCGCGATCGACAAGGTACTGACCAAGCAGGCGCTGGTGCCGCACGGTATACCGATGCCGGGTGGGCGGATCGTCAAGTCGGCCGACGTGTTCGAGGCCGACCCCCTCGCGCGGCCCTACGTGCTCAAACCCGTCAACGAAGGCTCGTCGGTCGGCGTCGCGATCGTCACCGATCAGGGCAATTACGGCAACCCGATCGCGCGCGACGCGAAGGGACCGTGGGCCGAATTCGAGGAACTGCTCGCCGAGCCTTACGTGCGCGGGCGAGAATTGACGACCGCGGTGCTTGGCGGCGCCGACGGCCCGCGCGCGCTCGGTGTCACCGAGCTGCGGCCGAAGTCGGGCTGGTACGATTACGACGCCAAATACACCGACGGGATGACCGAGCATCTGTTTCCCGCCCCGATCCCCGATGAAATCACGCAGGCGTGCATGGCGCTGGCGGTCGACGCGCACCGACTGCTCGGCTGCCGCGGCGCGAGCCGTTCCGATTTCCGCTGGGACGACGAGCGCGGCGTCGAGGGACTGTTCCTGCTCGAGGTCAATACCCAGCCCGGGATGACGCCCTTGAGCCTCGTTCCCGAACAGGCGCGTCACACCGGCATGAGCTACCCCGAGCTTGTTCAGGCGATCGTCGACGAAGCACTGCGCGATGCTGCCGGGCGGCAAGGCAAGCGCGCACCATGAGCCGCACGATCCGACGCGAACCCGCCAGCGCGCCGCGCCGCACCGTCAATCGTCGCAAGCCAGCGCCGAAGAAGACGTTCGGGCAGCGCGTGATGGCGAAATTGCCAATCAGCGAGGCGTTCGTGCGCCGCGCCGTGACCTGGTCGCTGCTCGGCGCAGGCGGGGCGGCGGCGATTGCGGTCGCGACATGGATCGGCATTCCGTCCGCGATCGGCATCGGCATCGCCGAGACCGCGGCGCAGGCGGGGCTCCGCGTAGAGCAGGTCGACATCACGGGGCTGAAGCGGATGGACCGCGAGACGGTCTACGCGGTCGCGCTCGAACAACCCTCGCGCGCGATGCTGCGGCTCGATCTGGAGGCGGTGCGCCAGCGGCTGCTCGCCTACGGCTGGATCGAGGACGTGTACGTCTCGCGTCGCCTGCCCGACCGGTTGCTGATCCACGTTACCGAGCGCGAGCCCGCGGCGGTGTGGCAGGACAACGGGCAACTGACGCTCATCGACGCGGGCGGTCGCCTGCTCGCGCCGGTCGATCGCGCCAACATGCCCAATCTGCCGCTGGTGATCGGCCCTGGCGCCGATCGGCAGGAGCCCGCCTATCAGGAGCTGCTCGCGGCGACGCCGGGCCTGCGCCGTCGGATCAAGGCGGCCGCCTGGGTCGGCAATCGCCGCTGGGACCTGACCTTCGATACCGGCGAGACGCTGGCACTGCCGCAGGACGGCGCGCGCGAGGCGCTGGTCAAGTTCGCGTCGATGGAGCGCGCGAGCCCGCTGCTCGGCAAGGGCTGGCTGCGCTTCGACATGCGCGATCCGGCAAAGCTCGTCGCGCGCAAGCCTGGGCAGGAGGCGCAGGGGAGCGCGCCGAGCGATACGCCCGAAACGTCGGAAGCACGCGCGGCGCGACCGCTCGGCGCCGGCGACGTATAAGCGGGGGCATGAGGGGGCAGGGCAGATGGCGAAACCGGCACCGGAAGGATTGATCACCGCGCTCGACATCGGGTCGTCGAAGGTGTCCGCGATGATCGCGCAGAAGGGCGACGGCGGCGAGCTCGTCGTGCTCGGTACCGGGCAACGCGAGAGCCGCGGGGTCAAGCGCGGCTATATCGCCGACATGCAGGCGACCGAGGTCGCGGTGCGCGAAGCGGTCGAGCAGGCGGAACGGATCGCGGGCGTCGCGATCGAGAATGTTTGGGCGGGCTTCTCGGCCGGCGGCCTCGTCAGCGACGAAGCGTTCATCGAGGCCGAACTCGGCGGCACGCGGATCGAGCAGGCCGATATCGACGCCTTGTTGCAGGAGGGCCGCCAGGCGATCGATCCGCAGGGCCGCATGGTGCTCCACGCGCAGCCCGCGCTCTACACGCTCGACGGACTGAACGGCGTCAAGAAGCCGCTCGGGCTCCACGCCGATCGGCTTGGGGTCCACATCCACGTCATCGCCGCCGACGGCTCGCCGGTGCGCAATCTCGACCTGTGCGTCCGCTCGGCGCATCTGGAGGTCAAGTCGATCATCGCCGCGCCGGTGGCGACGGGCCTTGCCTGTCTGACGCAGGAGGAGCGCGATCTGGGCGTCGCGCTGGTCGAGATCGGCGCGGGGATCACCAACGTGTCGCTGTTCGCGGGCGAGATGCTGGTGGGGTTGAAGTCGATCCCGATCGGCGGCGCGGACATCACCGACGACATCGCCTCCGCCTTCGGCACGACCCGGTTGCAGGCCGAGCGGATCAAATGCTTCCACGGCTCCGCCAATGCGTCTCCGCGCGACAATCACGAAATGGTGACGATCCGCGAGCGCAGCGAGGTCGAGGACAATGATTCGCTCCAGATCACCAAGGCGGCGCTAATCGCGGTGATCCGCCAGCGGCTCGAGGCGCTGATCGGCGAGGTGCAGGCCGCGCTGAAGGAATTGCGCTTCGAGGGGCCGGTCGGGCGGCAGGTCGTCATCACCGGCGGCGGTGCCGAATTGAAGGGCATCGCCGACTATGCGCAGCAGCTGCTCGGCCGGTCGGTGCGCGTGGGGCGACCGCGCGGGCTCACCAACCTGCCCGAGGCGCATTCGGGGCCGGGGTTCGCGACGCTCGCTGGCCTCGCCTATTTCGCCGCCGCCGATCCGATCGACCTGCGCGGCGTCGCGCCCAAGCAGCAGACGGTCCACCGCAGCAAGGGCTGGCGGGGATTGCGCCGGCTGATCCAGGCCGCGAAAGCGAATTATTAGAACATTTGCCGATTCGGGTGGGTTTTCGCTGGTGCGTTGACCATCCATGTGAAAAATAAGCCAACGCCCCGTTCACAATCAAAAAAGCGGGGGCTTGTGACCGGAGTAAACAGGCGATGAGCATCGAATTCATTGCGCCCGACGTCGACGATCTGACGCCGCGCATCACCGTCGTCGGCGTGGGGGGCGCGGGCGGCAATGCGATCGCGAACATGATGCGCGCGGACGTGCAGGGTGTGAACTTCCTCGTCGCCAATACCGACGCGCAGGCGCTGCGCTCGTCGGAGGCGGAGCAGAAGATCCAGCTCGGCACGAAGATCACCGGCGGCCTGGGCGCCGGCGCGCGGCCCGAGATCGGGCGCGCCGCGGCCGAAGAGTCGATCGACGAACTGTCGCGGCTGCTCGAGGGCAGCCACATGTGCTTCATCGCGGCGGGCATGGGCGGCGGCACCGGGACCGGCGCGGCCCCCGTCATCGCCAAGGCGGCGCGCGACATGGGCATCCTGACCGTCGGCGTCGTGACCAAACCGTTCAGCTTCGAGGGCAACCGTCGCGGCAAATCGGCCGAGGCGGGCATCGAGGAACTGCAGAAGTTCGTCGACACGCTGATCGTCATCCCGAACCAGAATCTGTTCCTCGTCGCGAACGCCAACACGACGTTCAAGCAGGCGTTCGAGATGGCCGACGAGGTGCTGCAACAGGGTGTGCGCGGCATCACCGACCTGATGGTCATGCCCGGCCTCATCAACCTCGATTTCGCCGACGTCCGCTCGGTGATGCAGGAGATGGGTAAGGCGATGATGGGAACGGGCGAAGCCGACGGCGACGACCGCGCGATCATCGCGGCGCAGAAGGCGATCGCCAACCCGCTGCTCGACGGCGTGTCGATGCAGGGCGCGAAGGGCGTCATCGTCTCGATCACCGGCGGCGAGGACATGCGCCTGCTCGAGGTCGACGAGGCGGCGAACCACATCCGCGAACTGGTCGATCCCGACGCCAACATCATCTGGGGCTCGGCATTCAATCCCGACCTCGAGGGCAAGATCCGCGTCTCGGTCGTCGCCACCGGGATCGAGAGCGTGGGGCAGCCCGACAAGCCCGGCAGCGGTGCCGCGGTGCCGGTGCAGAGCGAGCCCGCACGTCCGTTCAGTTTCTCGGCGCCGCGCCGCGCGGAGCCTGCCGCCGCCGCGCCGACGCCCGCTCCTGCGCCGGCCCCCGTCGCGCCGCAGCAGAGCCACGCGCCCGCACCCCAGCCGAGCTATCAGCCGGCCGCCCCGGCGCCTGCCGCACCGAATGCGGCACCGCGCGGTTACGCGGGCTACGAGCCGTCACAGCCCGTTCCGCAGAGCGACGCGCTGGCGCAGGGCGTCGTACCGCAGGCGCAGGTCGATGCCGCAACCAATGCGAGCGACGACGAATTGCTGCTCGGCTCCGACGCGATGCTCCCCGAGGCGAACGCCCCGCAGGCAGCACTCGCGCAGCCCGGCGCGCCGGCAGTGGGCGACCACGGTGACGCACCGCGCCGCCGCTTCCTCGCGCCCGAGGGTAACGAGGAAGCGCCGCCGCAGCCGCGCGTGAAGCTCGGCGGTACGCTGTTCGAGCGAATGCAGAACGCCACCCGCGGTGCGCCGCGCACGGGTGACGCATCGGCCGACACGCCCGGCACCGATCTGCCGCGCTTCCTGCACCGGCAGAACAACCAGTAAAATACGAGGCGGCCGCGCGCGACCGGCGCGGCCGCCTCGTTCCGGCTGCATGACCCAGCATATTCGTCGCCGTCGCGGCTCGTTTCGCCGCACGGGTTGACCCGCGTCATTGCCGGGCGACGCTTCAACGGCTTTAGCATTGTACGACATGCGTTTTCCGATGCTTTATTCCGCGTCGCTGCTGCTCGCCGGCGTCGCGCTCCCGCTTCCGCTCGCCGCACAGGCGGTGGTGCAGCCGCTGCCGGGCACGACCGATGCCGACAAGCTCGCCGATCTGGTCCGCCAGATCGGGCGCAATCCGCGCGACGTCGGCGCGCTCGTTGACGCAGGCGACCTGTCGGCGAAGCTGGGCGACACGACCGCGGCGGCGTCGCTCTACAAGCGCGCGTCGCAAGTCGACCCCAATAACGCACGCGTTCAGGCGGGGATCGCGCGCATCCTCGTCAACGGCGAGCATCCGGGCGAGGCGCTGCACTACTTTAACCAGGCCGAGCGTGCCGGACTGTCGCCGGCGCTGTTCGCCGACGATCGCGGCCTTGCTTACGACCTGATCGGCGAGCAGGACCGCGCGCAACGTGATTATCGCCTCGCGCTCGCGCGGTCGGGGCAGGACAATGAGGACGAGGTGCGTCGCCGCTACGCGCTGTCGCTCGGTATCTCGGGGCGCAAGGACGAGGCGCTGCAGCAGATTGACGCGCTGCTGCGCAAGAGCGACCGCGGGGCGTGGCGCGCGCGCGCCTTCGTGCTGGCGATGAACGGTGACGCGGCGGGTGCGAACCAGATTGCGACGACGATGATGCCAGCCGGGATGGCGGGCGGCCTCGCGGCATTTTTTACCCGCTTGCCGACGCTGTCGCCCGCGGACCGCGCCTTCGCCGTCCATTTCGGCGAAGTGGCGCCGACGCCCGAGCGGATCGCCGACGCGCGGCTGGTGCCGCCGTTGCCCGCGCTCGGCCCCGACCCCTATGCCCCGCGGCCCGCGCCCGTTCAGCTGGCCGCCCAGTCGGTCGCGACGCCCGCGCAATCGGCGCGTGGCAGCCGTCGCGGTCGCGACGCGCGTCAGGTCGCCGCGGCGACGAGGCAGGCGCGATCGACCCCACCAGCGCAGGTCGCGACAATTACGTCGGCAGCCTTGCCCCAGCCGGTGACCCAGCCCGCGCCAGCGCCGACGCAGCTCGCGCAGGTTCCCGCACCGCTACGCCCGGCCCCAGCGCCGCAACCGGGCGCGGCATTGTCGCCGGTACCGGTCGGCTCCGCCGTCGCGCCGACACAGCTCGCCTCGGCAACGATCTCCGCGCGCCCGACCTACACGCCGCAGACCACCGCGCCGTCGATCGCGAGCAATCTCGCCGCCGCGGCCGAGACGCGTACGACGGTGCCGAGCTCCACCACATCCTTCGGCAGCGCCAGCTCGGCCGCGCTGGCGAATAACTTGGTTCGCAGCCAGGTGGTTGCGACCCCGTCGCCTGCGCCGGCAAACGTCGCGAGTGTTGCGCATGTTACGCCCGCGTCCAACCCGGCTCCGTCACCCGCGAGCGGCAGCGCAGCGCCCGCCACCACCGGCCTCCCCACAGCATCGTCGCCGGCGGTGCAAGTCGCCGCGGCCAGCGCGCAGCCGGTCGCGCCGCCATCGGCCCGCCCCGCCACGCCGCCGCGGCTGGAGAATGAGGACACGATCCTCGCTCGCATCGTCGCCAACATCTCGATCCCCGCGTCCGAACTGGGGGTGGCACCGATGCCCGGCGCCGCATCGCAACCGGGTTCCGCCGCGACGATCGACGAGGCCGCCGTCGCAGCCGAACGCAACGCCGCCGCGGTCGAGCGGCGCCGTGAGCGGGCGGCAGTTGCGACGGTCGAGCCGCGCGCGCACGCGAACGCATCAGCGAAGCTCGCCGCGACCAAGTCGGATATTACCGGCGGGGCGAAGAGCCGCCCGGCCGCGGCCGAGGAACGCGCCTCGCCGACATCGCGCCGGGCGGGGAAAGCGAAGGAAGAGGTCGCCGAGACCGACACCGACACGCCGGCGTCCAAGCGCGCGACGACACGCGTGGCGGGTAGGAAGGCGAAATCGGACGAGCCGAAGCTGACACCGAAACAGGCGGCGGCGAAGGCAAAGGCCGATGCGAAGGAACTCGCCGACGCGAAAGCCGCCGCGGCCGAGAAGAAGGCGGCACGCGCCGAGCCCGAGCGTTATTGGGTCCAGGTCGCGGGCGGCGCCACCGAGGGCGACCTGCGCAAGGCGTGGAAGAACGTGCGGGCGAAATCGTCGCTGCTTGCCAGCCGAGGGGGCTATACGACACCGCTGCGTGCCACCAATCGCGTCGTGACCGGTCCGTTCAAGACCCAGGCGGAGGCGCAGGCGATGGTCAACAAATTGTCGAAGGATGGCGTCTCCGCCTTCACCTTCACCAGCGAGGCCGGACAAAAGATGACCAAGCTGGGCGAGAAGTGATCCGTCGGGTCGAGACACACGCAGCGTGACCGCACTCGCACCCTGGGCGTCGTCGCCCCGCGCCAGCCGCGGGCGGCTCCACGCCGAACCGGGCGCGGCCGAGCGCGGCCCGCGCGATGCATTCCAGCGCGATCGCGACCGGGTCATCCACTCGATCAGCTTTCGCCGGCTGCGTCATAAGACGCAGGTGTTCATGGCGCCCGATGGCGACCATTTCCGCGTTCGCCTGACGCACAGTATCGAGGTCGCGCAGATCGGCCGCACGATCTCGCGTGCGCTCGGGCTCAACGAGGATCTGACCGAGGCGCTTTGCCTCGCGCATGACATCGGGCATCCCCCCTTCGGGCACGCGGGCGAGGAGGCGTTGGAGCGCGCGCTGGCGGGGAAGGGCGGCTTCGATCACAACGGGCATACGCTGCGCACGTTGATGATGCTCGAGCGGCCTTATCCGCGCTACGCCGGTCTTAACCTGACGTGGGAAACGCTGGAGGGGCTTGCCAAGCACAACGGCCCGATCTTCGCACCCAATTGGGCGCTCGCGGAGGCGGATGCCGAAGCCCGGCTCGAACTGACCAGCTATGCCTCGCTCGAGGCGCAGGTCGCGGCGCTCGCCGACGATATCGCGTACGACAATCACGACATCGACGATGGTCTGCGCGCCGGGCTGCTGTCGATCGATCAGTTATGCGAGGTACCGCTCGTCGCGCGCGGGTGGGCAATCGCGCGGCGTGACTTCGCCGACCTCGGCGACGATCGCCTGCACGGGGAGGTGATCCGCAGCCAGATCGGCGCGATGGTCAACGACCTGATCGCGGAAACACGGCAACGGATCCACGCCTCCGGGGTCGCGAGCGTCGATGACGTACGCGCCGCTGGTCGCGCGCTGGTCGGCTTCTCCGCCGACATGGCAGCCGATGAGCGGCGGTTGAAGGCCTTCATGTACGCCAATCTCTACCACCATCCGCGCCAATTGGCTGCCGCGGCCGCCGCCGATCACGTCATCGACGGACTGTTCGCCGCCTATCATGCCGACCCGTCGCTGCTGCCCGAGGAATGGCGTATCCGTCTTCCCGATGCCGAACCGTATCTCAGCCGCCATATCGCCGATTTCATCGCGGGCATGACTGACCGCTACGCCGTCTCGCGCTATCGCGAAGTAGTCGGCCCGATCGACCTGCCCGAGGGTTTCTGACGCAAACGAGAACGGCGCCCGCTCGCGAGAGCGGACGCCGTTTGATTGGCCCGGGGTTCGATTGGCCCGGGCGGGCAGATCAGTTCGCGGCAGCGGCGCTCGCGACGATGTTGCCCTTGGCGCGGAACGACACCGGATAGCCGTTGGTCGTACCACGCACGCGGTCACCGTCGACCAGCAGGCGGAACTTCTCGCGGCTGCCAACCTCGTGACCTTCGATCAGCGTCTTGCCGTTGTCGCGCGCGGTCTCGGTGTAGACGTAGGTGCGCCCCTCGTGCGTGAAGGTCTGCTGCGCCGGCTCGGCCGCGATGCCGACGGTCGAGATGAGCGCGGCGGCGGCGGCAGCGGCGATGAACTTGATCTGGTGCATAAAGAAGGCTCCCGTGTTGATGGTCCCCAGTCGGACCTTGCAGCGCAATATATTTGGTGCAGTGCAGCACTCGCAAATGACTTGAGTGCGCGATCGATTGCAGCGGATGCAATCGTTACCCGCACTGCCGGACCGGGTCAGATCGGATCGGGTCAGATCGGATCGGGTCAGATCGGACCGGGTCAGATCGGGGCGGGTCGGACCGGGGCGGGGCGAGCTTTTGCGTGTGCGCCGTCCTTCGTCTAAGGCCGCGCCGCTATGACATTGTATGCCCGCTTCGCCGCCCACGTGGGTGATGCGCTCGACGCGCTCGTCGCCGCCGGAGACCTGCCGGCTGATCTTGATCGCCGCAACGTGACGGTGGAGCCGCCGCGCGACGCGACGCACGGCGATCTCGCCACCAACGCGGCGATGGTGCTGGCGAAGCCTGCGAGAACAAACCCGCGCCAGTTGGCCGAGAAGATCGCGGCGCAGCTGGCCGCGCTCCCTAGCGTCGTTGCCGCCGACGTCGCTGGACCAGGCTTCATCAATTTGCGGCTGTCCGACGACACGTGGCGTGACGAACTGCGCGCGGTCGCCGCCGCCGGTGCCGATTACGGCCGGTCGCGGGTGGGTGAGGGCGTCAGCGTCAACGTCGAGTATGTGTCGGCCAACCCGACCGGCCCGATGCACATGGGCCATTGCCGCGGCGCGGTCGTCGGCGATTCGCTTGCCAACCTGCTTGCCTTCGCCGGGCACCGCGTGATCCGCGAATATGTCATCAACGACGCAGGCAGCCAGGTCGACGTGCTCGCGCGCTCCGCGCACATCCGCTACCGCGAGGCGCTGGGCGAGGATGTCGGCGCGATCCCCGAGGGGCTCTACCCCGGCGATTATCTCGTCCCCGTCGGCCAGGCGCTCGCCGCCGAGTTCGGCGATCGGTACGTGTCGGCGCCCGAGGCCGATTGGCTGATCCCGTTCCGCACGCGCGCGGTCGATGCGATGATGGCGCTCATCAAGGCCGATCTCGCGCTGCTCGGCATCCACCACGACGTCTTCGCATCCGAGGCGGCGCTACAGGCGGCGGGCAAGCCCGAAGAGGCCGAGGCGTGGTTGCGCGCGCGCGACCTCGTCTACGACGGGGTGCTCGAGGCGCCCAAGGGCGAGACGCCCGACGACTGGGAGCCGGTCGAGCTGCCGCTGTTCCGCTCGACCCGCTTCGGCGACGATCAGGATCGCCCGATCAAGAAGTCGAACGGCAGCTGGACCTATTTCGGCGCCGACATGGCGTATCACTTCCAGAAGGCGCAGTCGGCCGATCAGCTGATCGATATCTGGGGCGCCGACCATGCCGGTACCGTGAAACGCATCCAGGCGGCGGTCGCCGCGCTGACGGAAGGGCGAACCCGCTTCGACGTGAAGCTCGTACAGATGGTCCGCCTGCTGCGCGCCGGCGAGCCGGTCAAGATGAGCAAGCGCGCGGGCAATTTCGTCACGCTCGCCGACGTGGTGCGCGAGGTCGGCAAGGACGTGGTGCGCTTCACCATGCTCACCCGCCGCGCCGACGCGCAGATGGATTTCGACTTCGCTAAGGTGGTCGAGGCATCGAAAGACAATCCCGTCTTCTACGTCCAATATGCGCACGCGCGCGTCGCCTCGCTCCACCGCCGCGCGGCCGAGGCGGGGATCGCGGCGGAGGGGGCGGATTTGTCCCGGCTTGATACGGAGGAGCTGTCGCTGGTGAAGCTGGCGGCGCAATTCCCGCGCGTCGTCGAAACTGCGGCGGCAGCGCGCGAGCCGCACCGAATCGCCTTCTATCTGTACGACTTGGCGGCGGAATTTCACGCCGCGTGGAACGTCGGTAACGACCGCCCCGATCGCCGCTACCTGATCGCCGACGATCACGCGGTCACCGCTGCACGCCTGTCCTTGGCGGCGGGCATCGGACAGATTATTCGCAATGGCCTCTCCATCATGGGCGTGGAGGCGGTATCGGAGATGCATTGATGGCGACCTCGGATCAGTTCGAGCGCGACGAGGACCGGCTGCCGTGGCTGGAAACGGTCGAACCCGACGAGCCGCATCGCTCGGGCGGCGGGCGCATCGTGCTCCTGGTCCTGCTCGCCATGTTGATCCTCGGCGGCGTCATCTTCGGCCTCTACCGTCTGCAGGCAGGGCGTGGCGCCGACGGGTCGGGCGAACTGATCGCGGCGCAGGAAGGCGACTACAAGATCAAGCCCGAAGATCCCGGCGGGTTGAAGGTCGACGGCGAGGGTGACGCCGCGATCGCGACCAGCGCGGGCGCCAATCCGAACGGCTCGATCGACCTGAAAGCGGTGCCCGAGGCACCGATCAGCGGCACGCGCCGTGCCGTACCCGCCGCCCAGAACCACGCCGGCGCTGCCTCCGCCAGTGTCGCGGTCCCCGCCGCCACCGCGCCGCTGCGCGCGCAGCGGCCGATGAGCGCACCCGTCGCCGCGGTGCCCGGTGCCGGGTCGGGCGGCAGCCTCGTGCAGCTGGGCGCGTTCCCGAGCGAAGCCACCGCGAATGCGGCGTGGAGCGCGGTTGCCAAGCGGTTCAGCTACGTCGCGCCGCTTGGCAAGGACGTGCAAAAGGCCGAGGTCAACGGCCGCACCGTATACCGCCTGCGCGTCAACGCGGGCAGCGCCAATGCCGCGGCCGACATCTGCGGCCGGTTGAAGGTCGCGGGCGAGAGCTGCTTCGTCACCAGCTGATCGGTCCGCCGGGCGACGTGAGGGCGGGTTTCGCGACCCGCCCGTTTGGCGTAACCGCTGCGCCATGAAGCCCGTCATCTTCGGCCTGTCCGGGCCGCTTCTCACCGCGGACGAACGCGCTTTCTTCGCCGAGGCGCGTCCCGCCGGCTACATCCTGTTCAAGCGCAACGCCGAGAACCGAGCGCAACTGCGCGCGCTGACCGATAGTCTGCGCGAGATCGAGGGACGCGACGACGTCGCGATTCTTGTCGACCAGGAGGGGGGACGTGTCGCGCGGCTCGGTCCGCCCGAATGGCCGGCCTTCCCCGCCGGTCCGGCCTTCGACGCATTATACGAGCGCGCGCCGATGTCGGGGATCGAGGCCGCGCGCGCCAACGCGCACGCGCTCGGGCTGATGCTGTCCGAGGTCGGCATCACCGTGAACTGCCTGCCGCTGCTCGACGTCGCGCGTGCCGACACGACCGAGGCGATCGCGTGCCGCGCCTACGGGCACGAGCCGATGCGTGTCGCCGCGATGGGGCGCGCGACGTTGGAGGGGCTGCGCGCGGGCGGCGTGGTCGGGGTGATGAAGCACATGCCGGGCCACGGCCGCGCGCTCGCCGATTCGCACCACCATTTGCCGACCGTCACCGCCTCGGTCGACGATCTGGACGACGACCTCGCCCCATTCCGCGCGCTCGCGGGCGCGCCGATGGGGATGACCAGCCACATCGTCTACGAAGCATGGGACGCGCATCGCCCCGCGACGCTGTCACCGATCGTCATCGAACGGGTGATTCGCGGCACGATCGGGTTCGACGGCCTGCTGATGACCGACGACATCGACATGAAGGCGCTGTCGGGCACCCCGGCGGAAAAGGCGCGCGGGGCGATCGACGCGGGCTGCGACGTGGTGCTCGACTGCTGGGCCCGCATGAACGAGATGCAGCAGATCGCAGGCGCGCTGCCCGACATCACGCCGCGCGCGCGCGAACGGCTCGACGCGGCGATGGCAAGCGTCGCCGCGCCCGCGGGTGATTTTGCCGAGCTCATCGCAAAGCGCGACGCACTGCTGGCGCTCGCCTGAGCGTCGGCGCGTGGGCGTGCCCGAGCAACTGCTGCTCGACCTCGACGGATGGGAGGGCCCGCTCGACGTTCTGCTCGGGCTCGCGCGCGCGCAAAAGGTTGATCTCAAGCAGATTTCGATCCTCGCGCTGGTCGAGCAATATCTCGCCTATATCGAGCGTGCGCGGCGGACGAAGCTCGAACTCGCCGCCGATTATCTCGTGATGGCGGCGTGGCTGGCGTATCTCAAAAGCGCGCTGCTGCTGCCGCGCGATCCCGCGGTCGAACCCGATCCGGAGGAACTCGCGCTGCGGCTCCAGCTCCGGCTCGAGCGGCTCGACGCGATGCGCGACGCGGGCGCACGATTGATGGCGCGCGACCGTCTGGGGCGCGACGTGTTTCGTCGCGGCGCGCCCGAGGGGTTGCGCACCGTGCGCCGCCACGCCTGGACCGCGAACCTCTACGACCTGATCGCGGCATATGGGCAGGTGAGCGCACGTACCCGCCCGGTCATGCACGTGGTGCAGGACCGAGAGGTGATGACGCTCGACGTCGCGCTGGCAATGGTGGCGGCGATGGTCGGGGCCGCGGTCGAGTGGCACGCGATCGAGCGGTTCCTGCCCGCGGCCGCGTCCGGGCAATTCCGCCGGTCGGCACTCGCATCCTCGTTCCTCGCCGCGCTCGAACTCGCACGGCAGGGCAGGGTGGAGTTGCGCCAGAGCGAGGCGTTCGCACCGCTCTACCTGCGCGCGCCTGCGTGACCCCGCCCGACGACATCGTCCGCGCGGTCGAGGCGGTCCTGTTCGCCGCGACCGAACCGCTGTCGGCGGACGCGATCCGCTCGTTCGTCGGCCCGTGCGATATCGACGCCGTGCTGTCCCGCCTCGTCGCCGAATATGCCGGCCGCGGGTTCATGCCGGTCGAGCGCGGCGGCCGCTGGCATTTTCAGACAGCGCCCGACCTCGCGCATCTGCTGCGGCGCGACCGGGAGGATCAACGACGCCTCAGCCGCGCCGCGATCGAGACGCTGGCGATCATCGCCTATCACGAACCCGTCAGTCGCGCCGAGATCGAGGCGATCCGCGGCGTGCAGATCTCGCGTGGCACGCTCGATGTCCTGATGGAGGCGGGGTGGGTGCGCCCGGCTGGGCGCCGCGAAGTGCCGGGGCGACCATTGACCTTCGCGACGACGCCCGAATTCCTCGCCCATTTCGGGCTTGCCTCGCGACGCGACCTGCCCGGTATCGCCGACCTGCGCGCCGCCGGACTACTCGATCCCGTCGATCTCGCCGCCGAACAGGCGGAAGGCACCGCGGTGCAGGTCGTGGTAGCAAAGCGCGACGAGGACGATTAGATGGGAATCGAATAGGAGATCACGTCATGGGCAGCTTCAGCCTTCCGCATATCCTCGTGCTCGCGGTGATCGCGATCCTGCTGCTCGGTGGCGGGCGTTTTTCCGCCATGATGGGTGATGTCGCCAAGGGTGTAAAAAGCTTCAAGAAGGGCATGGCCGAGGAGGACGACGATACGCCCAGCCGTCCCAAGCCGCGCATCGAGGCGCAGTCGTCGGCGCATCCCGCCTATGAGCGCGACGCCGACCGCGTCCGCGAGGATCGCTGACGCTTCCTGATCCAACAGCGACGCGCTGAATGTTCGATATCGCTCCGTCCGAATTTCTGCTGGTCGCGTTCATCGCGCTGGTGGTGATCGGCCCCAAGGACCTGCCCAAGGCGCTGCGCGTCGTCGGCTATTGGGTCGGGCGCGCGCGCGCCGTCGGTCGCCAGTTCCGCTCCGGTTTCGACGAGATGGTCCGCGAGGCCGAACTCGCCGAGATGGAGAAGAAGTGGAAGGAGGAAAACGAGCGGATCATGCGCGAGCATGCGACGCCCGCGATCGATCACGCTACCGGGCAGGGTCCCGTCGATACGGCGTTGCCACCGCCGTCCTCGTCGCACGATGATCCCCCGCCGGTGATGGTCGCGCAGCCGCAGATGATCGAGCATCCGCACGGCGTCGCGGCCGACAAGCCGGACGCGACGTCCACGGACGCGCATCGCCCGGCCAGCACCGGTGACGAGAACGAGGGCGAGCCTGCGCGGAGCTCCGCCATCATCGACAGGGCATCATCGTGAGCGACGAACTCGACCAGTCGCGCGCGCCCTTGCTCGACCATCTGCTCGAGCTGCGGCGGCGCTTGCTCTACTGCATCGCCGCGATCGCGATCGCGTTCTTCGTCTGCTGGTATTTCGCCGAGGACATCTTCGCCTTCCTCGTCCAGCCGCTGCTCCACGCCGGGCAGAAGACGGTGATCTACACGCAGATTTTCGAGGCGTTCTTCGTTCAGGTGAAGGTTGCGTTCTTCTCGGCGATGATGCTGTCGTTCCCGGTGATCGCCAATCAATTGTGGCAATTCGTCGCGCCCGGCCTCTACCGCAAGGAAAAGCGCGCGTTGCTGCCGTTCCTGCTCGCGACCCCCGTTCTGTTCCTGACCGGCGCGGCGATGGCCTATTACGTGGCGGTGCCGATGGCGCTGCATTTCCTCCTCGGCTACACCGGGATGGTGGGCGGCGTTCAGCAGCAGGCGCTGCCCGCGGTCGGCAACTATCTGTCGTTCATCATGCAGTTTTTGTTCGGCTTCGGCGCGGCGTTCTTGCTGCCGGTGCTGCTGATGCTGCTGGAGCGCGCGGGGGTGGTGACGCGCAAGCAATTGATCGCCGCGCGGCGCTACGCCATCGTCGGCGCGTTCGCGATCGCGGCGGTGCTGACCCCGCCCGATGTCGGGTCGCAGCTCCTCCTCGCGATCCCGCTCGTCATCCTCTACGAACTCGCGATCGTCGGGATCTGGTTCACCGAGCGACGCCGCGCGCGTGAGGCCGAGGCCGAAGCGGCCGCCTGAACGAGAATTGATAGGCCCAGGCTAAAATCGCCCGCTAGGTGAGGTCACCACCGGACGCGGACACGGAAAGAGCGACCGACCCCCGTCGACCGCTCTCTTTCTCGCCTGCCGAGAGTTTTACTTGGCGTCGTTCGCGGTCTTCGCCACCGTGTTGCCGGCCGACGATACATCCTTGCCCGCGCCCTCGATGGTGTTGCACGCCCCGAGGACGAGTGCACTGGCGAGGGTCACGGCTGCCACGATCTTACGCATTGAATATCTCCTGCTCGGCTAGATGCCTGCGGGTTCAATGTTCGCCCTGCGGCTTCGTTCCGCATGCGTGTCGATCGTGGGGGGAAGAAATAAGGCCCGAAAGCGTCACCGGGGGGGGGAGGGGTTGACGCTTCCGGGCCTATGTCGCGGACCGCGAGAGCGGGGGCGTTAGTCGCGGTCCGCGATGTAGAACGTCACCTCTTGATCAGGGTTCCGCGGGTGGAACGCATTTTTCTCGCACTCGCATGACCGCAGATCGGCGCCACCCCGGAGCCTGGAGAGAGGGGTCAGTCGCTGCCGATCGTGATGATTCTGACCTCGTAGGCGCCCGACAACGGATCGTGCTGCAAGGTCGAGCGCAACTGCCGCGTCAGTCCCTCGATCACGCGCCCGAACCTGTTTTTCAGGCCGTCACGCAGGCAGTCGCTGTCGACCAGCGCACGCGACGAGATCCGCAGCAGCGCGCGATCGGGTTCGGGTCCAGCACGCAGCGTGATGCGGAATTGCGCCGACGGGTCGCACGTCATCGCTAGCTCGACCAGTTCGGTGATGAGGAAGGCGACGGGAACCGCGACGTCCTGCGTGACGTACAGCGGGTCGATCTCGAGCGCGATGCCGATGTGCATGTGCTCGGGCGCGGTTGCACGCAGGTTCGACGCGAGCTCGCCGCAGACCGATCGCATGCTGACGCCGCGATTTTCCTCCATCTCCGCGAAATGGTAGCGGTGCACGACCGCCAGCGCGTCGACGCGCCGCTGGATCGAGCTGTACGCCTGCGATGCCTCGGGCGATTTCGCACCGCGGGCGTGGAAGTTGATCAGGCTGGAGATGACCTGCAGGTTGTTCTTGACGCGGTGATGCACCTCGCGCGTCAGCTTGGTCTGCCGCACCAGCCCTTCGGCGAGCCCCGCCTCGTGGATCGCAACCGTACGGCTCAATGCGCGGAAGGTATCGCCCAGATCGCGTAATTCCTGCGCTGGCAACGCCCGGTAGAGCGCCGGGTCGGGATCGTCGCCGGGCTCGTAGGCCGCGATACTGCTGCGCAGCGACCGCAGCGGGGTGATCAGCAGACGGTCGACCACGAACCACGCGATCGCCGCCGCCGCCGCCCACATCAACAGCGGCAGCGCGAGTGCGAGGATCAACGGCGAGCCGACCGGCGCGCTGCGCACCTGCATCTCGAGCGCGAGATCGGCGATGCCGAGATCCTCGCGGATCGCCTCGCGCCGCTCCAGCGCCCGCTCGCGTCTGAGCGGGACGAGCTCGAGGCGATCGTCGCTGTCGACGATCGTCGCGCCATATTCGGACGAGAAGCCGGTCGGACGACCGATCTTGCTGAGGAACGCGCGCGGGAAGAACGCCGCGCCGCTCAGCCCTCGGTCGTCGCCGCTAATCCGCAGCACCAGCCCGCGCTCGGCGATGAAAGCGGCGGTCGTATTGGCGGACGGCGGCTCGTCGCTGTCGGGTTTCGCGCCGGGAAAGTCGCGCCCGCAGATCAGCCGACCACGATCGTCGAGGATCGCGAATTCGGCACCCGCGACCGACTGCTGCGCGAACACGCCTTGGACCCGCGCGCAGCTAGGTGCGTCACGCGGGTCGAGCGTCAGCGCGTCGACCGCGACGCGAAGTGCGGTCATGTCGCCCGCGAGCTCAATCGAGATCGAGCGGCTGCTTTCCGCGGCGGCGACGCGCAGGTGCGAGCGTAGTTCGGTGTCGGCGATCTGCGTGACGCGCAACGTCGCGAACACCGCGATCAGCGCGAGCGGGAGGAGCGCGAGGCTCAGGATCAGGAACAGTTTGGCGCCGGTCGGCCAGCGCGCGAGGTAATCATGCCGCGCGTCGCGTGTGACGCTCGCGGCAGACACGTCAGTCATTGCGCGATCAGTCGAGCTTGCCGAGGAGGGACATCAGATCGTCGGGCACCGCCTCTTCGACGGTTTTCTGATACACGGAGCGTAGCGCCGAACCCATGTCACGGTTCTTCGATTGCGCCGCCGTACCCTTTTTCGGCTTATCCGGCAGCTTCTTCTCGGACGTCAACGCAAGCCCCCCAATCGCCTCCGACTTGGGGAGGCTGGACGAAAGAAATAACTCTGACCCTTTGTACGCGTGTGTTCCCGCGCTGGAGCGATGAAACCAAACAGCATCTCGATGGTTCCCGCTTCGAGTGACGAAAATCACGCTCCGGGGGGCCAGTGTCTCGGGCGATTAAGTCGCGTGATTGAAACGGGCAAGCGCCGATCCGGCTGCCTGCTCAAGGGAGGGCTTTCTACCAATGTCGTTGGGTCAACAACTCGCTCCGCATCTGCCGTTCCTGCGCCGCTACGGCCGCGCGCTCACCGGCAGCCAGATGCAGGGCGACCGCTATGTTCGCGCCACACTGGAGGCGATCGTCGCGGCACCTGAGGAATTCCCGCGCGACGTCGATCCGCGGCTGGGCCTGTACCGGACGTTTCAGGCGATCTGGAATTCAGCGCATATTGAGGATCAGCCCGACGCGGGCAGCGTCGACGATTCGGAAGCGATCGCACGTGCCCGTCTCGCGCGGATGAGCCCGCTGTCGCGCCAGGCGCTGCTGCTGACCGCGATGGAGGGCTTCACGCCCGAGGATGCCGCCTATCTGATCGACGCCGATACGCAGCGCGTCGAGGAACTGGTCAACGAGGCGCTCGGCGAGATCGAGAAGCAGACGCGCGCGCGCGTGATGATCATCGAGGATGAGCCGATCATCGCGATGGATATCGAGAGCATCGTGCGCGACCTTGGTCACGAGCTGACCGGCGTCGCCGTGACCCGCGACGAAGCGGTCGCGCTCGCGATGGAGGATCGCCCCGGTCTGGTCCTCGCCGACATCCAGCTCGCCGACGACAGCTCGGGGATCGACGCGGTTAAGGACATTCTCGCCGAGTTCAACGTGCCGGTGATCTTCATCACCGCCTTCCCCGAGCGTCTGCTGACGGGCGAGCGGCCCGAGCCGACGTTCCTGATCACCAAGCCGTTCCAGCGCTCGACCGTGAAGGCCGCGATCAGCCAGGCGCTGTTCTTCGATCAGAGCACCGTGCCGGCCTGAACGGGCCGTGCACGCAGGTAATGACGCAACATCGACATGGTTCGTTCGTTCGATACGGACCCAAAACGGTTCAGGCGGGTTGAACGACCATGGCGAATGATAACCAACGCGTGCATGTCGAAACCGATCAGGCGCGTGCCGGATCGACCCCCGGGGTGGGGCGCTACGTCCTCGGCGCCTCGCTGATCCTCGTCATCGTCATTTTCGCCGCATTGCTGCTGTTCTGATCGGACACGGCTGATGTTGGTGGGGGTGGCAAAGCCGGTCGACGGTAACTATCTTGATGAGGCAAACGTGCCCGGTGGCGGGGCGAAGCCTATGCAACGGAGCGGCATGACCCAATCCCCAGCGAGTGCGCACGGCGCGAACGGCGAGGCGCCGGTCGAGCACGTGTCGCTCACCGATCCCGAATTCAAAACTCAGCTCGCGCAGGTCATTCCGCATCTCCGTGCCTTCGGCCGCTCGCTCTCGGGCAACCGCGATCTCGCCGACGATTTGGTGCAGGAGACGCTGTTGAAGGCGTGGGCGGCGCGCAAGCGCTTCCAGGCCGGCACCAACATGCGTGCCTGGACCTTTATCATCCTGCGCAACCTGTTTCTCTCGCAGATGCGCCGCGCGCGGTTCAAGGGCGAGTGGGACGATCTCGTCGCCGACCGCGTCCTCGCGGCTCCCGCCAGCCAGGACAAGCACGTCGAACTCGCCGACATGCAGCGCGCGTTGATGCATCTGCCGCAGCCGCAGCGCGAGGCGTTGATCCTCGTCGGTGCCGGCGGTTTCGCGTACGAGGAAGCAGCCGAAATCTGCAACGTCGCGGTCGGCACGATCAAGAGCCGCGTCGCGCGCGGGCGTGTCGCACTCGAGGCGCTGCTCAGCGACGGCGCGCTCAAGTCGCGCCGCGATCACGAGATCGACAACGGTCGCTCGACGCTCGATTCGATCATGGGTGAAGTGGATGAACTCGCCCGCGAACGTTGAATTTGGTGAAGCGTCGGCGGTATTTGGCCATCGCCGAACGATCGTCGAAAGAATTTTCAACGTACGATGAAGCCGATCTGGCGAATGGTTCGACGCATAACGTCACGTGGCTTTTGTAGCGGGATGCATCTCACGTAGCGATGGTTGATGATCTTGCCTCGTGACCGCTCCATAGCCAGCGCCTGATAAACGACCGTCCATCGGCCGGATCATCCGCTATGATGGCGGGATGACCGTTTCCGACCAGGATACCCGCAACCGCGCGCTCGCCAACGCACCGTTCCTCGCCGGACTGATCGCGCGCGAAGCGAGCGACGCCGCAATGCTCGCCGATGCGGAAACCCTCCCGGTCGCGCGGCGGCTGCGCATCGAGCGGCGCCGCGTCGCGCGCGAGATCGCGCTGGGCGATCTGTCGGGTGCGTTCGATCTGACGGAGGTCACCGATCGGCTCACTCGCTTCGCCGACGCGAGCCTCGACACCGCGATCCGCACCGCCATCGCCGAGCGCACGCCGGGCGCGGCCGCGACGGGGTTCGCCGCGTTGGCGCTCGGCAAGCAGGGGAGTTTCGAGCTCAACTATTCGTCGGATATCGATCCGATCCTTCTCTACGATCCCGCGACGCTGCCGTGCCGGCCGCGCGAGGAGCCCGGTGATGCCGCGGTTCGGATCGCGCGACGGGTGTTGGATCTGCTGCAGACGCGCGACGCCGACGGCTACGTGTTGCGCGTCGACCTGCGACTGCGCCCGTCGCCCGAGATCACGCCGCTCGCGGTGCCCGTCGACGCCGCGATCGCTTATTACGAATCGCAGGCGCTGCCGTGGGAGCGCGCCGCGTTCATCCGGGCGCGCGCCGCGGCGGGGGATGTCGCGCTCGGTCAGCGCTTCCTCGACACGATCCGCCCGTTCATCTGGCGCCGCAGCCTTGATTTCGGCGCGGTCGGCGAGATCCTCGACATCACGCGCCGTATCCGCGACCATCACGCGCAGGGACAGGCATTCGGCGCAGGCTTCGATCTGAAACGCGGGCGCGGGGGTATACGCGAGATCGAGTTCTTCGCGCAGATCCATCAGCTGATTCACGGCGGTCGTGATGCCGCGCTGCGGGCGCCCGCGACGCGTGACGCGCTCGCCGCGCTGGCGGCCGCCGGTCGCATCCCGCCCGCGGATGCAACCGCGCTGGCGGAGGCCTACACGCTGCTGCGCACGATCGAGCACCGCGTGCAGATGATCGATGATCGCCAGACGCACCATCTGCCGACGGGCGACGCGCTCGACGCGGTCGCGCGGCTGCACGGGGTTGCCGATGGTACCGCGCTGCTCGACCTTCTGCGCCCGCACGTCGCGCGCGTGGCCGAGACGTTCGATCGGCTCGCGCCCGCGGCACGGGGCGACCTGCCGCACGACCCCGTCGCACTCGCCGATCGATTGCGTGAGACCGGTTTCGCCGACGCGGACGCGGTCGCGCAGCGGATCAACGACTGGCGCGGGCGTCGATACCCCGCGCTGCGCAGCCCGGCGGCGCAATCCGCGCTGGAAGCGGTGCTGCCGGATCTCGTCACCGCCTTCGCCGCCGCGCCGGTGCCCGCCGCCGCGGTCGAGCGGCTGGACCGCGTGATCGAGCGACTGCCGAGCGCGATCAACTTCTTTCGCCTGCTGGAGGCGCAGCCCGCGCTCACCGCACTCGTCGCGCGCGTGCTCAGCCACGCGCCGACGCTGGCGGAGGAACTGGCGCGGCGCACCGACCTGCTCGACGGCCTGCTCGACGCGAGCGCGCTGGACCAGGTCGGCTCGGTCGCGGACATGGCGCGCGCGATGCGCCGCGTCGAGGCGGGGGCGGATTACCAGACGCTGCTCGATCACGTCCGCCGCGTCGTGGGCGAGCGACGCTTCGCGCTCGGCGTCCAGCTCGTCACCGCCGCGGCGGACCCGCTGCACGTCGCGCGCGACTATTCGCACGTCGCGGAGGCTGCCTTGTGCGTCCTCGCCGATGCCACCGTCGCCGAATTCGCGCGCGTGCACGGCCACGTGTCTGGCAGCGAACTGCTGATCCTGGCGCTCGGGCGGTTCGGCGGCGGGGCGCTGACGCACGCGTCCGACCTCGACCTGATCTTCCTTTTTACCGGGGACTTCATGGCCGAATCGGATGGGGCCAAGCCGCTCGGCGCGACGCTCTACTACAATCGCCTCGCGCAGCGCGTCGCGGCGGCCTTGTCAGTGCCGACCGCGGCGGGGCCGCTGTACAAGGTCGACACGCGGCTGCGCCCGTCGGGGTCGCACGGCCCACTCGCGGTGACGATCGAATCGTTCGCGCGATATCAGCGCGAATCGGCGTGGACGTGGGAGCATATGGCGCTCACCCGCGCGCGCGCGGTGTACGGCTCGGCCGAGGCGCGCGCCGCACTTGATCAGGTGATCGCCGGCGTCCTGGCGGGCGATCGTCCGGCCCGCGACGTCGTGGGCGACGCGCGCGCGATGCGCTCGGAGATGGCCGCGCACAAACCGGCGCAGGGGCCGATCGATGCCAAGCTGATGCCCGGTGGACTGGTCGACTTGGAGTTCATCACCCACATCGTGCAACTTCAGACACGCTCGGGCTTCAGCCCCGATCTCGCCGTCGCGATCGACGGGCTCGCCGCCGATGGTCGCGTGCCGGGGGCGCTGCGCGACGCGCACGATCTGCTCACGCGGTTGCTCGTCACCGCGCGGCTGGTCGCACCCGATGCCGCCGAACCACCCGCCGACGCGACGCGTGCGCTGATCGCGCAGGCGCTGCGCCTGCGCGACTGGGACGCCGTGCTTGCCAGCTTCGATGCGGTACGCGAGGAGGTCGCGACATTCTGGCAGGAGCTGGTTGATGGATGAATTGCCCGACGTAACCGCGACCGATGCCGATGGCGCCCCGCTGCGGCTCGCCGATCTGCCGCGCCCGCTCGTCGTCTACTTCTATCCCAAGGACGATACGCCGGGCTGCACGCGCGAGGCGCAGGACTTCTCCGCTTTGGCGGACGAATTCGCCGGCGCGGGCGTTCACGTCGTCGGCATCTCGCGCGATACGATTGCGAAGCACAACAAGTTCACCACGAAGCACGCGTTGCGCGTGCCGCTCGCCAGCGACCTCGACGGCTCGGTCACCGAGGCGTTCGGCGTCTGGGGCGAGCGGCAGATGTATGGTCGCACCTACATGGGGATCGAGCGCGCGACGTTCCTGTTCGACCGCGACGGCCATCTCGCCCGCGCGTGGCGCAAGGTGAAGGTTCCCGACCACGCGGCCGCGGTGCTGGAGGCGGCGCGCGCGCTTTGACCGGATCGTCCCCGACCTCGATCGCGGCGGCGTGCCGCGAGGTGCTGATGACACCCGCGCCGGTCGCCAAGCTCAAGGCGGCGCGCCGGGTCGCCCGCGCGTGGCGCAAGGGCGCGCTGACCCATGATTTCGATGTCGCCATGCCCGCGAAACCGACGTGGCCGCCGCGCCCCGAATTGCTGCCCCCGGGCAAGATGCCAAAGCGCGGCAAGGCCGGCTCTGAGCGCGGGCGCGTCGCGCTGCTCCACGCGCTCGCGCATATCGAATTCGTCGCGGTCGATCTCGCATTCGACATGGCGGGGCGGTTCGGCGGACGTTTCCCGCGCGCGTTCGTCGATGACTGGATATCGGTCGGCGCGGACGAGGCGATGCACTTCGCGCTGCTCGACCGACGCTTGCGAGCGCTCGGCTCCGCTTACGGTGCGCTCCCCGCGCATGCCGGTCTGTGGGAAACGGCGGCGCGCACCGCCGACGACGTGCTCGCGCGGCTCGCGGTCGTGCCGATGGTGCTGGAGGCGCGCGGGCTCGACGTCACGCCGACGACGATCACCCGCTTTCGCCAGAGCGGCGACGAGGCGGGCGCGCGCATCCTCCAGCGCATCTTCAACGACGAGATCCGCCACGTCGGATTCGGGACGACCTGGTTCGAATGGGCGTGCGCCGAACAGCGCCTGAACCCTCCGACACACTGGCGCGCGTTGATCGAGCGGCATTTTCGCGGGCTCGTTCGGCCCCCGTTCAACGACTCGGCGCGCACCTTGGCCGGTTTGACGCGCGAATATTGGGGCGGGCTTGCCTCGGAATGACACATTGCGCCACAAAGCCGCCATCAGGACGGGCGGGGGGTCCCTACCGATCCAGGTTCATTCATGCGGGCGGGCGCCGACCCTGACGGGTAGGCGCGCGGCTGATCGATCGACGATGGGGTTTGATGATTAAGCTCGCTTTGACGTCCGCCACGGCGGTAATCGCCGCTGCCGGATCGATGTTCGCAGGGGGCGCCGCCGCCGAGGCGCCCGCCGCCGCTCAGGTTACCACCACGCACCACGTTCCCGCCGGCGGCCCGCTGATCAGCGCCGCCAGCCCCGAGGCACGGGGCGACATCGCCGCCGACGCGCAATTCCGTTCGCTGTTCATGAGCTGGAAGAAGCTCGACGGCGGCAATACCGGCGCGATCGCGATCCCCTCGGTCCAGCCGGTGTCGAACCTGAAGTTCACGAGCAACTTCGGCATCCGCTCCGATCCGTTCCGCGGCACCGCCGCGATGCACGCGGGCGTCGATATCCCGGGCCCGATCGGCACCCCGATCTACGCGACCGCCGACGGCATCGTCAGCCACGCCGGGCGTCAGGGCGGCTACGGCAACCTGGTCGAGATCAACCACGGCAAGGGGATCGCGACGCGCTACGGCCACCTGTCGCGCATCATCGTCGCCGACAATGCGCGCGTGAAGCGTGGGCAGTTGATCGCGATGATGGGGTCGACCGGCCGCTCGACGGGTTCGCACCTCCACTACGAGGTCCGCATCGACGGCCACGCGGTCAATCCGGTGCCCTTCCTGATCACCGCCGACTATCTGCTCGCCGCGCAGGACCGTGCGGTCGGCATGATCCCGGTATCGACCAGCGGTCCCGTGCCGCAGGATTGAGCCGCTACATTCTCGATGTCGCCCCGGTTCGGGGGCTTTGGCGGGGTCGGTTGCGGGTGCAGCCGGCCCCGCTTACATGATGCGCATGGCTACGCTCGCACCCGACATCGCGCTGACCCCCGCCGCCGCCGCGCGCGTGTCCTCCATCGCCGCCAAACAAGGCCGGCCTGCAGTCCTGCGCCTCTCGGTCGAGGGTGGGGGCTGCTCGGGGTTCCAGTACAAGTTCGGCTTCGCGGATGCCGCCGATCCGACCGACGCGGTGGCGGAAACCGACGGCGTGCAACTGGTCGTCGACGACGTCAGCCTCGACCTCGTCCGCGGCTGCGCGGTCGATTACGTCGAGTCGCTCGGCGGCGCGTCGTTTCAGGTGAGCAATCCGAACGCCGCCTCAGGCTGTGGTTGCGGGACCAGCTTCGCGGTGTAAGGCTGCGTGACGTGAAAATCGTCACCTACAACGTCAACGGGATCAAGGCGCGGCTCGAGCGGCTGATCGAATATCTCGCCGAGCAGCAGCCCGACGTGGTATGCCTGCAGGAACTCAAGTCGTCCGATGAGACGTTTCCGGAGGCCGCGATCCGCGACGCCGGCTACGGCGCGGTATGGCACGGGCAGAAGGGGTTCAACGGCGTCGCCGTGCTCGCGCGCGGGCAGGACCCGGTCGAGCGCCAGCGCGGGCTGGAAGGCGAGCCCGAGGACGACCACAGTCGCTACCTCGAATGCGAGGTCGACGGGCTCGTCGTCGCCTCGATCTACCTTCCCAACGGCAATCCGCAGCCCGGGCCGAAATTCGATTACAAGCTGCGCTGGATCGACCGGCTGCGCGCGCGCGCGCAGGTGCTACTCGACGCCGAGGTGCCCGCCGTCCTCGCGGGCGACTACAACGTGATCCCGAACGACGACGACACGTTCTCCGTCGTGGCAATGGCGAGCGACGCGCTGATGCAGCCCGAGAGCCGGCAGGGTTACCGCGCGCTCGTCGCGCAGGGCTGGAGCGACGCGCTGCGCAGCCGCCATCCGCGCGGGGGCGTGTGGACGTTCTGGGATTATCAGGCGGGCGCGTGGCAACGCGACGCGGGCTTCCGCATCGACCATTTGCTGCTGAGCCCGGCGGTCGCCGATCGCCTGCAGGATGCGAACGTCGACAAGGCGTATCGTGGTCGCGAGAAGGCGAGCGACCACGCCCCCACATGGGTACGGCTGTCGTGAGGCTTGTGCGCACGCTGCTGTTCACCGCCTGCGTCGCCGGGGCGGCCCTCGCACATCCCGCCTCGGCGCAGCAGCGCGACGACGATCGCTTCTGTCCCAATCGCCCGAGCCTCGGCTCGAGTGGTTGCACGACGTTGCCGGGGCAAGTGCAGGTCGAGGTCGCGGGCAGCGACTGGACGCTCGACAACAACACCGACGAGCGCGTCGACACGATCCGCTTC
The DNA here is from genome assembly GCF_019429535.1 of Sphingomonas citricola. GTDB lineage: Bacteria > Pseudomonadota > Alphaproteobacteria > Sphingomonadales > Sphingomonadaceae > Sphingomonas > Sphingomonas citricola. The sequence goes on from NZ_JAHXZM010000002.1 coordinate 717,403, forward strand.
GTCGACACGATCGCCCGGATCGGGGTCGGCCCGAAAACCGAATTCCAGCTCGGCTGGAGCCCGCAGGTCGTGCAGCGCACGCGTAACAAGACGAGTGGCGAGGTATCGCGCATCTCGGGCATTAGCGACCTGACGCTCGCGGTGCGGCAGAACATCACCCACGCCGACGGGCACGGCCTGTCGACCGCGGTGCAACCGTTCGTCACGCTGCCGACGGGACGCGGCCAGATCAGCGACGGGACGTGGTCGGCCGGCGCGGTCGTCCCCGTCGTCTACGAGGTCAATGACACGTGGAGCCTGGGCTTCACCGCGCAGGCCGCCGCGCTGGCGGACGAGGATCGCCACGGCCGGCATCTCGACGCGAGCGGGATCGTCGAGGTTGGCTACACGATTTCACCCAGCGTCACGGCGTTCGGCGATGTCGTGGTCGAGCGCGATAACGATTCCGCGCAGCACGTCACGATGACGCAGCTCGCCGGCTCGCTCGCGTGGCAGCCGACCAAGCGGACGCAGCTCGACGTGCTCGCCGTCGCCGGGCTCAACCACAACACGCCGGACCTGCGTCTGGCGCTCGGGGGCGCGTTCGTCTTCTGACGCCAAGTCACGGCGCGTCCTGCCAAACACTGGTGTATTATTCAGATGCTACACCAGCTAAGTGATTGATTGGTCGAGGCGCGGCATCTGGCACGGCGGATGCAGTGCTGTCCGCAACGGCATGATGCCGTTGGGAGAGCTACCGTGACATCGACCTTCATCCTCGCCGTGTTGGCCACCGCCGCCGTCGGCACCGCCGCTTCTGCCGAACCCAAGGCACCGCCGCCACCCGCGACCGAACTGACCGCCCCTGCGCAGACGCCGGCGGCGGGGCCGCGTTATTGCCTGGAGAGCGACGTAACCGGTTCGCGCATCTCGCGCCGCGAGTGTCACACCGCGGCGCAGTGGAAGGAGCGCGACGTCGACGTGCTGGCGCTGCTGAAGCGTTGATCCCCACCGCGATGGTCTGACGGGGGCGTTTAGCCGGCAACGCCCCCGCCTGTCCGGCGGTCACAGCGTGCGTTCGTAAACCTGATAGACCTTGTTGACCTTGCTCTCGATCGCGGTGGCGATCGAGTTCATGCCCTGATTGTCGTCGAGCACCCAGCCGATCTCGCCGCGGCTCGCGCCGTAATGATCGACCGATGCCTTGCGGATCGCCTCGATCATCATGAAGGCGAGTTGGCTGGCGAGGCGCGACGACTGCAACTCCTTGCGTACCCCCATCAACGGCACGCGCATCGTACGCACCCTGGGTTTGCGCAGCCACAGCAGCAGCTTCGCCCAACCGAACGGCAGCAGCGATCCGTTCAACGGCTTGATCGCCTCGTTGAGATCGGGGAGCGTGATCATGAACGCGACCGGCTTGCCGTCGACCTCGGCAATGCGGATCAGGTCGTTGAACACGATCGGCTTCAGCTTGACGCCGACATCCTTGATCTCGGGCGGGGTGAGGGGGACGAAGCCCCAATTGTCCGACCAGGCATCGTTCAGGATGTCGAGGATGATCGCGGCCTCTTCCTCGAAGCGGCGCTTGTCGACCTCGCGGATGACGATGCTCGGGTTCGCCTCGCCTGACTTGATGATCCGCTTGACGAGTTTCGGGAACTCCTGCGTGATGTCGAGATCGTAGGTGATGAGCTGCTTGACCGGCTGATAGCCCGCGCGCTCGATCCAGCCGCGATATTCGGGCTTCGCATGGCCCATCATGATCGTCGGGGGGTGGTCGTACCCCTGGATCAGCAGCCCCGGCTCCTCCCAGATCGATTGCGAGATCGGGCCGAGCGCGCGCGTCATCCCTTTGCCGCGCAGCCAATCCTCGGCCGCGGCGAGCAGGTGCGTGAAAACCTTCTCGTCCTCCGCCTCCATCAGCCCCCATTGCCCGACGCCGGGGCCGAAGCCCTGCGCCGCGGGCATGGTCAGCGCCAGCGTGTCGATGTGCGCGGAGATCCGCCCGACGACCTTCGCGCCGCGATAGGCGAGGAAGAGCTGCACCTCGGCATGGCTGTACCAGCCGTTCTTCTCCGGCGTGATCAGCCCCAGCGCCTCGCCCTTCAGCGGCGGCACCCAGTTCGGATCGCCGCGGTACAGGTGGAACGGCAGGTCGACGAAGACCTTGCGATCGCGCTTGCTGGTGACCGGTGAGATGCGGAGGGTGTCGGACATGATCGGGAAATAGACGGCGCAATCGATCATGGCGAGTGAGCATTTGCACAGCGCCGCGGCGGCGCGCGCCTGTTCGCGTCACCGTGTCGCCACTATATTCGGGCAATGGACCACGCCATGACCAGCATGACCCTCGACCGTGCGCCCGCCGAGGCCGCGAGCATCCGCGCGCGCATCCCCGACGACAAGGCGATGCTTCGCACCGCAGCCGAGCTGACGCGCGACCTCGTGCAGCCGCGCGCGGGCATCTACTGGGCCGACCTGATCGCGTCGTCCGTGGTCGGCTATGCCGCGCTCGCGATCGCCGTCGTCACCGCCTCGACCGCGGTGATGATCGTCGCAGGACTGGTGTCGATGCTCGCGCTCTATCGCGGCATGAGCATGATCCACGAACTGACGCACGTGAAGCACGCGCATCTGCGCGGTTTCCGCACCGGCTGGAACGTGCTGATCGGCGTGCCGATGATGATCCCGTCGTTCATGTACGAGGGCGTGCACAATCTGCACCACGCCAAGACGCGCTACGGCACGTCGGAGGATCCCGAGTACCTGCCGCTCGCGCTGATGAAGCCGTGGACGCTGCCGGTGTTCGTGATCGTGTCGCTGCTCGCGCCGGTCGGCCTGCTGATCCGCTACGCGATCCTCGCGCCGCTGTCGGCCGTGTCGCCGCGGCTGCGCGCGGCGGTGGTGTCGCGTTATTCGGCGCTGTCGATCAACCCCTCGTTCCGCCGCCGCATGCCCGAGGGTGAGGAGCGCGCGCGCTGGGTCCGGCTCGAGACGGCGACCGCAATGTGGGCGATCGCGCTGATCGTGCTGACCGCGACGGGCGTGATCCCGTTCAAGGCGTTCGCGATCTTCATGGTGGTGGGCGCGGGTGTCGCGCTGATCAACCAGGTCCGCACGCTCGTCGCGCACCTGTGGGAGAATGAGGGTGAGGCGATGAGCGTCACCGCGCAGTATCTCGATACCGTCAACGTGCCCCCGCCCGCGCTGCTGCCGGTGCTGTGGGCGCCGGTCGGGCTGCGCTACCACGCGCTCCACCACCTGCTGCCGGGTCTGCCCTACCATTCGCTCGGCGAGGCGCACCGCCGCCTGTCCTCGGTGCTCGATCCCGCGTCGCCCTATCACAAGGCGAGCTACAAGGGACTGCCGGGGCTGGTCGGGAAGCTCGCGGTGGCGACGATCCGCCCGCGCTGAACCGGTCATCGAACGAATTAGGGGGGGTGGTGTCTCGCGGGAGGCGCCACCCCTTTTTTCATTCCTCGGTGCGTAGCAGCACTGCCTCGCCGATCAGGAGGAACAGCAGGAACGGCGCCCAGGCGGCGAGGAAGGGCGGGTAGGCCCCCAGATTGCCCATCGCGAGCGCGAAATTGTCCGCGACGAAATAGGCGAAGCCCAGCGCCATCCCGATCACTGCGCGGACGAACAACTGCCCCGACCGCGCGATGCCGAACGCGGCGACCGCGCCCAGCAACGGCATCAGCACCGACGAAAGCGGCGCGGACAGCTTGTGCCACAGCGACCCCTCCAGCGCCTTCACCGGACGTCCGGCCTCTTCGAGATCGTTGATCGCGCTGCGCAGCGCGCCGAACGACAGGCTGTCGGCGTCGACGGTCGCGAGCGTGAACTGGTCGGTCCGCACGCCGCGACCGATGATCTGTTGACCGACCATCTGGACCCGCCCGCTCGCGACATCGAAGCGCTTGGTCGGCCAGATGCGCCAGCCGTCGCCGTCGCGGCGGCCGTTCGGCGCGTTGAGCAGACCGCGCAGGCCACCGGTCGGCGAGCGTAGGTAGACCGTCACCCCGCCCAATCGCGCCTGGTCGCCGCGGCCCTTGATCTGGTCGACCTGGATCAGATCCTGCCCCGACAGCACCCAGACGTTCGATCGTTCGCCGCGATCGATCGGCAGCGGGCCGTAATTGACCTTCTGCCACTGCGACAGGGTCGCGGTCGATCGGCTGACGACGCGGTCGGTGAAGACGAAGGTGACCGCGGCGACCCCTAGACTGGCGAGGACCAGTGGTGCGAGCAACTGGTGCGCCGACAGCCCCGCGGCCTTCAGCGCGATCACCTCGCTGTTCGCGTTCATCGTGATCAGCGTCAGGATCGTGCCGAGCAGCACCGAGAAGGGGAGGAAGGTCGAGATGATCTGCGGCAGCCGCAGCCCGACGTAGCGCCATACCTCGGCATCGCCGTTGCCCGCGACCGACAAAATCTTGCCCGATTCGCTCAGCAGGTCGAGCGCCTGGAGCACCAGCACCAGCCCGGCGAGGATGCCGAAGGTGCGCGTCAGGAACAGCCGCGCCATGTAGAGCGCGACCGTGCGCGAGGGGAAGAAACCCTTCATGCCGCCGCTCCACGACGATTGCGGCCCGGCAGATAACGCACGATCAATTTCCATGTCTTCGAGAAGAAGCGCTCCAGCGCGCCGATCGGCTGGCCACCCGGCACATAGGCGACGGTGTAGAACATCCACAGCACCAGCCCCGCGAACACCAGGAACGGCACCCACAAGGCGATCAGCGGGTCGATCGCGCCGCGCTCGCCGACGCTCGCGGCATATTGGTTCACCTTGTGATAGGTCACGACCATCACGATCGACAGGAACACGCCCAACGCCGAGCTCGATCGCTTGGGCGGCACGCCGAGCGCGACCGCGAGCAGCGGCAGCAGGAACATCGAGACGACCTCCGCCAGCCGGAAGTGGAACTCGGACCGGCTGCTGTCGCGCTGTTCCTCGGTACCGCCCGCGTGCCCCAGTTTGGCGAGCTGCGGCAGCGTATATTCCAGGTTCTTGCCGCCGCGACTGCGGAAACTCTCGAACTTCGGCAGGTCGATCGGCAGGTCGTGCGACGAGAAGGATAGGGTGCGCGGCGTCGGGAAGTCGGCGCGGTTGTGGATCAGCGTGCCGTTCGTCAGGCGGAAGATGATGACGTTGGGATCGTCGGTCGCGAGGAACTGCCCCCCTTCGGCGGTCACCCCGACCCAGTCGCCCCTGGGCGTCTGCGCATGGACGAAAATGCCCGACAGCTTACGTCCCTTGTCGCGGCTGCCCTCGATCCGCATCGTCATGCGGTCGCCCAGATGCGTGAACTCCCCCACCTTGACCGAGGCGCCGAGTGCGCCGGTGCGCAGCTCGAACCGCAGTTTCTCGTAATTATAGCGCGCGATCGGCTGGACGTAGCCGACGATCGCGATGTTCGCCGCCGCCAGCACGATCGCGTACATGTACGGCACGCGCAGCAGGCGGGCGTAGCTCATTCCAACGCCGCGCATCACGTCGAGCTCGCTCGACGTCGCGAGACGGCGAAAGGCGAGCAGGACGCCCAGCATCAGCCCGATCGGGATGCCGAGCCCGAGATATTCGGGGAGGAGATTGGCGAGCATCTTCCACACCACGCTCACCGGGCCGCCCTGGGTCGCCACGAAGTCGAACAAGCGGCGGATGCGATCGAGGATCAGCAGCATCGCGGCAATGAACAGGGTGGAGAATAATGGCAGCGCGATCAGCCGGGCCATGTAGCGGTCGATCGATTTCATGTGCGCGCGACGCGGCCTCGCAAGAACGACGGAAAGGCTTCGGCTATAGGCACGACCGCGGCACGCGTCACCTGTTCTCGCGGCGTCATTCCGCCGCGATGGCGTGGATGCGCTCGCGCCGTGCGGCGGTGGCGACCGCCTGCTCCAGCGCGGCGAGCGTGAACGGCTTGCGGAGCACGGGCCGGTTGCCGAGATCGACCGCTGCCGCGTCGCCTGCGAACCCGGTGACGAACAGCACCGGGATACCGCGATAGCGCGCGTCGAGCCCCGCGACCATCTCGGGCCCGGTCAGCCCGGGCATCAGCACGTCGGACAGGATCAGATCGGGGGCGGGCATCTCAGCCAATACGCCACCGATGCTGGTCGGATCGTCGCACGCGGTCACCCGGTGGCCCAGTTCCTCCAGTGCCCCGACGGTGGCCGCGAGCACGCGCGGGTCGTCCTCGACCACCAGGATGTCGAGGCTGGCTGCGATATCGTCGTCCGACACGACCTCACCCTGCGCAGCCGCCGCCGCGGGGAGAGCGGAACAGCCCTCCGCCTCGCGCGGTAGCAGCAGCGTGACCGTGGTGCCGTGCCCAAGTGTCGACGCGATCGACACGTCGCCGTCGACCTGCTTGGCAAAGGAGAAGATCTGGCTGAGCCCCAGTCCGGTGCCCTTGCCGACGGGTTTGGTGGTGAAGAACGGCTCGAACGCGCGTTCCAGCACCTCCGCCGACATGCCGTGCCCGGTGTCGCTCACTGCCAGCGCCAGATACTCGCCCGCCGCGCACCCGTGGACGCTCGGTTGCTCTAGCCGCTGCGCCAACGCGGTGATCGTCAGCGTGCCGCGCCCCTCCATCGCGTCGCGCGCGTTGACCGCGAGATTGACCAGGGTGTTCTCTAGCTGGACGCGGTCGACGCGCACACACCAGCCGTCGCTCCGGTCGTCGACCATCACCGTCACGCCGTCGCCGAGCGTTCGGTCGAGCAGATCTTTCAACCCGGCGAACAGGCTCGCCGCGTCGATGCGCTCGGGGTTGATCGCGGTCTCGCGCGCGAACGCGAGCAGGCGCCGGGTGAGCGCCGCCGCGCGCGTCGCGCCCTCGGTGGCGCTCTCGACGTGGCGCAGGACATCGCGGCTCCCCGACGCGAGGCCGCGGCGCGCGAGTTCGAGCCCGCCGATCACGACCGCGAGCATGTTGTTGAAGTCGTGCGCGATTCCCCCGGTCAACTGCCCGACGGCTTCCATCTTCTGGACCTGGCGCAGGCGCGCTTCCTGAACGCGGAGCTCGTCGGTCGCGACCGCCACGGCGCTCGCCAGGTCGTCGGCGCGCTCGCGTTCGGACGCGGCCTCGGCCTGCGCGACCGCGCGTTCTGCCAGCACGCGCATCGTCAGCCACGCGAGCGCGATCATGCCGAGGAGCAGCAGGACCCCGAAGATCGACAGTATCTTCGCCGCCGCGGTCGATCGATGCACCAGCGCCATCGCCTGCGAGGTCCGCTGTTCCAGCAAGGCGCGCTCGTCCGCGATCAGGCCGTCGAGCGCCGCGTTGATCGCGGTCAGCGCGGGGGACGTGCGGACTTGGTAATAACGCGACAGGGCCTGGCTGTTCTTGCCGTAATTGGTCGCGAGCGCGGTCGCGGCCAATTCCTCGCCGCGCGCGTGGAACGCCTCCTGCAGGGTCGTCAGCCGCTGTTGCTGCCCCGCATTGTCAGCGATCAGGCGGCGCAGCTGCGCCACGTTCTCGCCCGCCCGGCGCCAGTCGTCGAAATAGGATTGTCCGAGCCGCTGGTCACCCGAGATGACGTAGCGGCCGAGCGATGCCTCCGATTTCGCCATCGTGCCCTGCAACGCGCGGGCGAGATTCATGACGTCGTAGCTGTGGCTCTGCGCGGCGAGTGCGCGATCGCGCTGCCGATTCGCCTCGCCCAGCGTGATGACGAGCGCGGTGAGCACGGCCACGCCCGCGATCGCCATCACGATCAAGGCAACCGTGCGCCAGGCTGACACCAGCCCGGGCGGTGCATCCGTCTCCAACCCGCTCACGACGGCCACGTGTACCGCAGCACCCCGCCGCGTGCAAAGTCAGCCGGGCGGCGTGCTCAGCCGATCTCGCCGGTCGCGCGGCCCGCGTCGGCGAACATCGCGGTGATCCGGTCGATCTGCGCGTCGCTATGCTCGGCCGACAGCGAGCAGCGCAGCAGGAACGTGCCCGACGGCGTCGCCGGGGGACGCGCGACGTTCACGTACAGACCCTGGTCGAGCAGCGACTGCCACATCCCGACCGCGCGCTCCTGATCCTCCAGCATGACCGCGATGATCGCCGAATCGGCCGCCTGCGTGCCCAGCGTGAAGCCGAGTTCGCGCAAATTGGCGTGCAGGCGGCGCGCATTGCGCCACAATTGCGCGCGCTTCGCCTCGGCGTGCATCAGCTTGCGGATCGAAGTCGCCGCGGTCGCGACCACCGAGGGCGGCAGGCTCGCGGTGAAGATATACGGCCGACACGCGAGCCGCATCGCCTCGAACTTCGGGTGATTGGAGACGCAGAAACCGCCGACGGTCCCGACCGACTTGGAAAAGGTGCCGATGACGAAATCGACGTCTTCGCCCAGGATCAGTCCCTGATCCTCGTACACCCCGCGGCCGTGCGTCCCGAAGAAGCCCATCGAATGCGCTTCGTCCACGAGCACCATCGCGCCGTGCTTCTTCGCGACCGCGACCATTTCCTTCAGCGGCGCGATGTCGCCCAGCATCGAATAGACGCCTTCGAGGACGACCAGCTTGCCCGGCTCCTTGGGCAGTCGGCCGAGCCTTTTGTCGAGATCCTCGACCGAGTTGTGACGGAACCGGACGATTTCGGCGTCGCCCATCTTGCAGCCGTCGTAGATCGACGCGTGGCTGTCGGCGTCGAGGATGACATACTCGCCCTTCGCCGCGATCGTCGAGATCGTGCCGAGGTTCGCCTGATAGCCGGTCGAGAACACCATCGCGTGATCGGCGTCGTAGAATTCGCGCAGCGCGTCCTCGGCGTCGACGTGGTCGCGGAACGTGCCGTTCAGCATCCGGCTGCCGTTGGTCCCGCTGCCGAATCGGTCGAGCGCCTGCTTGCCCGCGGCGATCACGTCGGCGTCGAAGGTCATGCCCATGTAATTGTAGGTGCCGAGCAGGATCGTCTCGCGCCCCTTGATCACCGCTTCGGTCGGGGAGCGTACCTCCTCCATCACGATCCCGAAGGGATCGCGCACGCCGGTGTCGAGCAGCGCCTGGCGTTCCGCGATCAGCGCGTCGAATTTGGAGAACAGGTCGCGCTCGGGCGCGACCGGCGCGGGGTCGGCGGGCAGGGCCTCGGGCTGGAAACCGGTCTCGGTCATGGTCAGGCCTTCAACCGCGCCACGGCGTCGACCAGCTGCCCGACGTTCTCGATCTCGGCCTGCATGTTCATCGTGATGATGATGTCGAACTCGTCCTCGATCGCCGCGACAAAATCCATCACGGTCAACGAGTCCCATTCAAGATCGCCCTGGAACGTCGTCGCGTCGCTGATCGCGACGCCCTTCTTGTTGAAGGGTTCGATCTGGGCCTGGACGGTGTCGAAAATCTGGTCGCGGTCGCTCATGGTGGCTTTCGATGCGTGATGATTAAGGCCGGGTTGCGGCGGGGCTATAGCAAGTCGTGGGCGCGATACCACTCGGCCGTCGCCGCCAGCGCGGCCGCGGTGTCATGCTCGGCACGCCACAGCGCGGGCGAGGGTAGCGCGTGCGCGACCCAGTCGGGATGCCGGAAATAATTGACCCGGTCGGGGGTCAGCTTCGCGCGGGCGCCGCGCACCATCCGATCGATTCGCGCGGCGCCCGACAGCACGGCGCCCGGCAGCGATACCGGCCACGCGCGCCGACCGACCGCACGCCCCAGCGCGCGCGCGAAGTCGCGGTGATCCCAGCCGCCGGGGCGTCCGTCATCGGGCTCGAGCATCATGTGGCGTGCCCCGTCACCCGTCGCGAGCGTCAGCAGCAGACGCGCCAGATCCTCCACGGCGATCACCGACATCCGGTTGCCGCGCGGGGGCAGGGGGACGAGGCCGCGGCGCGCGAAGCGGAACAGCTCCAGCATCTCGTGATCGCGGGGCCCGAAGATCGCGGGCGGACGCACGATCGTCCAGTCGAGCCCGCTCAACTGCACCAGTCGATCGGCCTGCGATTTCGACCATCCGTAATCCGACAGATGCGGCTCGCGCGCGGCGAGTGAGGATATGTGGATGAACCGCTCGACGCCGGCGGCGCCTGCGGCGGCGATCATGCTGCGCGTGCCGTCGATGTTGCCGCTGACGAAACCGGCGCGGTCGGCGGCGTTGACGATGCCCGCGACGTGGATCACCGCGTCCGCGCCTTCGACCAGCGCACCGGGGCCCGCCAGGTTTCCGGGAACCCAGGTCACGCCGTCGCGCGGCGGCTGTTCGCGACGGGTCAGCGCGCGAACCTCGTGTCCCGCATCGAGCGCGCGGTCCACGAGGTGGCTGCCGACGAATCCCGTCGCACCGGTGATGGCGAGAATCATCGCGCGACGTCTCCGAGATAGGCCATGTGGTTGCGGTGGACGAGCGCGGCGCGCGGCGCGTAGCCTAGCAGCGCCGCGTGCTCGTCGCTGCGGCGCCCGATCAGGCGCGCGGCATCGACCGCGTCATATTCGCTCAAGCCGCGCGCGATCGGTCCCTGGTCACCGTTGATCGTGATCAGGTCGCCGCGCGCGAATCGTCCCTCGATTCGCGTCGCCCCGGCGGCGAGCAGGCTGGCTCCTTCCGCCAGCGCCTGCGCCGCGCCCGCGTCGACGTGGATTGCCCCCGCCGCGGTCAGTCCCCCGGCGAGCCATGCCTTGCGCGCAGGCGCGCCCGCGGGAGCCACGAAGACCGTGTGGCGCGCGGGCGTGGAAAGCGGATGCGCGATGCGTCCGCTCGCGATCGCGAGCGATACGCCCGCGGCATTCGCCAGCCGCGCGGCGGCGATCTTGCTGACCATTCCGCCCGACCCCATGCCCGACGACGATCCCGCATCGGCCATCGCCTCGACCGCCGAATCGATTCGCGTCACCGACGCGATGTGGGACGCGCCGGGCAGCGTGGGGTTGCGATCGTAGAGCCCGTCGACGTCGGACAGTAATATCACGGCGCCGGCGCTCGCCGCCTGTGCGACGCGCGCCGCGAGCCGGTCGTTGTCACCGAAGCGGATCTCCTCGGTCGCGACCGAATCGTTCTCGTTGATGATCGGCACCACCCCGAGCGTCAGCAGCCGGTCGAGTGTCGCCGCGGCGTTCAGATAGCGGCGCCGTTCCTCCAGATCACCGATCGTCACCAGCATCTGCGCGGCGGTCAGTCCCTCGGCGCCCAGCAGGTCGGACCAGATGCCAGCGAGCGCGATCTGCCCGGTGGCGGCGGCGGCCTGCGCGTCCTCCAGGCTGGCGCGTCCGCCCTTGGCCAACCCCAGCCGCCGCGCGCCCAACGCGATCGCGCCCGAGGAAACCACCACGATCTGCTGGCCCGCCGCGCGCCGCGCCGCGATGTCGCGCGCGATTCCAGCCAGCCAGTCGCGCCGGACGCTGCCGTCCGGCGACACGATCAACGCCGAGCCGATCTTGACGATCAGCCGCGCGCAATCGGAAGGGGGAAACAGCGTCATGGCCGATGATCGTTAGCGAACGGGCACGCGCAGGCAAGCACGCGCGTTACGCCCGCGATCCCGACTTGAGGCTGATCGTGCGAAGGGTCAGAGCGGCGACCATTCGACCGCGTCCTCCTCGCCGTCGTCGTCGACGGGGGCGTCGCTCGACGGGATCGCCTCGAGCAACCGGTCCAGCACCCAGTCGACCCCCGTGCCGCTGACGCCCGAAATCGGGATCACCTCGGCGCCGCTCGCATCCTCCAGTTCGGCGGAGAGCGCCGCGATCAATTCGTCGTCCAGCGTATCGATCTTGTTGAGCGCGACCACCACCGGCTTCTCGTCGAGCCCGCCGCCGTAGGCGGACAATTCCTCGCGCACGATCCGGTAACTCTCGCCGACATCCGCGTCGTTTGCATCGACCAGATGCAGCAGCACCCGGCACCGCTCGATATGTCCAAGGAAGCGATCCCCAATTCCCGCCCCCTCGGCAGCACCCTCGATCAAGCCGGGGATGTCTGCCAGCACGAACTCGCGGCTCTTGTGGCGCACGACGCCCAGTTGCGGGCGTGTCGTGGTGAAGGCGTATTCACCGACCTTCGCCTGCGCGTTGGTGACCTGATTGATAAAGGTCGACTTGCCCGCGTTGGGCAGACCGACGAGCCCCGCGTCGGCGAGCAGCTTGAGCCGCAGCCACACCCACGCCTCCTCGCTTGGCCAGCCGGTGCCGTGCTGGCGGGGGGCACGGTTGGTCGATGTCTTGTAGCTCGCATTGCCACGCCCGCCGTCGCCTCCGCGGAGGAACACGATGCGTTCGCCCACCCTGGTCAGGTCCGCGAGCAAGGTGCGCTCATCGTCGTCGGCGAGGATTTGGGTTCCGACAGGTACCTTGATGACGAGGTCGTCACCGCCACCGCCGGTACGGTTGCTGCCCGACCCGCCGTGCCCGCGCGGCGCGCGGAAATGCTGCGTATAGCGGAAATCGATCAGCGTATTGAGCCCGGCGACCGCCTCGAACACGATGTCGCCACCCTTGCCGCCGTTGCCGCCGTCCGGGCCGCCATATTCGATGAACTTCTCGCGCCGGAAACTGACCGCGCCGGGGCCACCCGCGCCCGACCGAACGAAGATCTTTGCTTGATCAAGAAAATGCATGGGCCGCTGCCTAGCGCGTCCGCATCGTTAAAGCGACCCGGTGCGAGTCGCGCGCGTCACGCGGGCGGGAGCTTGCCGCGATCGGCGAGCAGCATCGCGCGCGCGAGCTCGCGCGCCTTGTCGCGCGGAAGCCCGAGTGCGCGCGCCATCGGTGCGCCCAGCAACGCGTCGCCCAGCGCCATCAGCACCAGTTGCAGCGTCTCCTCGTGGATCAGCGCGCCGGGATCGTTCTCCTGCGCCAATTCCTCGACCAGATCGTGGATCGCGGTCAGGATCGGGTCGAGCGCGTCCTCGTTTCCCGACAGGATCATCCAGCTGGCGAGCGCGCCGGCACCGTTCCGGCCGAAGGCGTCGAACGTCAGGTCGACCACTTCGGCGGGGTCCTCACGCTCGCGCGCGCGCCACACCGCCGACTTGATCGTCCCGACGATGCGGCTCGCCATGCTCTCGATCAGCGCTTTCTGGAGTCCGTCGGCCGACCCGAAATGGTGCAGCAGGTTCGCGTGCGTGCGACCAATTCGCCCGGCCACCGCCTTCAGCGTTACGGCCTGCGGACCAACCTCGACCAGCAGAGCGCGCGCGGCCTCCAGTGCGGCTTCACGCGACTCTTCCGGGCTCAGGCGGCGGCGAAGGGGCGTGACGCTCATCGCTGCGTGATCCGCCATAACGCTGACCAAGGCAATGGTTCCGCCGCTTCAGGCCGCGATGGGGAGCGGCGCCGAGCACGGCTCCGCGAGATCGAGCGCCAGATCGACGCACTCGACCTCAGACCCGCGCGCGAGCGAGAATAGCCGGCTCCGTCCGGTTTCGATGAAGCCGAGCTTGCGCAACACCCGGCCGGACGCGGGATTGTCGTCCATGTGCCGCCCGATCAGCCGCTCGCTTCGTAGTGCATCGCGCGCCATCTCGATCACGACCCGGCCCGCCTCGGTCGCGAAACCACGCCCCCAGATATCAGGGGTCAGCCAGTAGCCGAGCTCGTGGACGCGCGTGTCCAGCGAGATCAGCTCGATCCCGCCGACCAGGCGATTCTCGTCGCGGGTCATGATCTGGAAACGCGGCTGGTGCGGCGCGCGGGGTAGCGACAGGAACGCCTCCGCATCACCCAGTGCGTATGGCCACGGCGCACGCGACAGGTTGCGGACCACCGCCTCGTGCCCGATCGCGGCGGACAGGGCAGGGGCGTCTTCCGGCCAGCCGGGCCGTAGCGTCAATCTCTTCGTCAGCGCGAACACGGTCTCGCTCTCCTCGACCAAGGCCCCAAGCACGCCTGCATGACGCGCCTGCGACAGGATGGAGGGAGACACGAAAAAAGGGAGCCGGGGTAACCCGCCTCCCTTTGTTGGTTCGATGCCGTCGTGGCACTCGGGTCGCCCTGGTGGGCAACCCGGATGGTTACCCGATGTTATTCAGCCGCCATCGGCATAATGTCGACCGAGCAGAATTTGCGGCCGAGCTTGCCGTCGTGGAACACCACGCGACCATCGACGAGCGCGAACAACGTATGGTCCTTGCCGATGCCGACGTTGCGGCCCGGATAGAACTTCGTCCCGCGCTGACGTACGAGGATATTGCCCGCGATCGCTTCTTGACCGCCGAACTTCTTGACGCCGAGACGACGGCCGGCCGAGTCACGACCGTTGCGCGACGAACCGCCTGCTTTCTTGTGTGCCATATCGAATACCTCCTGGGAGCCGCTGTCCGTTACGCGCCGATCGACACGATCTTGAGGATCGTGTGCTGCTGACGGTGGCCGTTGCGGCGGCGATAGTTGTGACGGCGGCGCTTCTTGAAGACGATGACCTTCTCGCCCTTCGCCTGCGCGATGATTTCTGCTGCGACCGACAGACCGTTGGTCGGCTTCAGATCGGAACCTTCGCCCGCAAGCAGCACGTCGCCCAGCGTCACCGACGCCCCGGCATCACCGTCGATCTTGTCGACGACGATCTTGTCTCCAGCGGCAACGCGGTACTGCTTGCCGCCCGTGCGCACGATAGCGAACATGGCTCTTTTCACTTCCCAAATGTCTATGCCCGCCGGGGCAGACCCCGCGGAAGAAAGCGCGCTGCTAATAAACGTGGGGCGGCCTGTCAACCGCCCCACTGCTCCACGCAGTCTAGTGACGGTGCTTGGACTTCAGACCATAGCGGCCATCGGCCAACCGGTCGAATAGGCCGTCGATCGCGGGATGCTCGACTGGTTCATCGGTCTCGTCATGGACCAGGTTCTGCTGACTGACGTAAGCGACGTAGCTTGATTCAGCATTCTCCGCGAGGAGGTGATAGAACGGCTGATCCTTGCGCGGCCGAAAGCTTTCGGGGATCGCCTCATACCATTCGTCGGTGTTCGCAAAGACCGGGTCAACGTCGAACACGACCCCGCGGAAGTCGAGCATACGGTGCCGAACGACATCGCCGATCGAAAAGCGTGCGTGAGAGATGGGAGGGGCGACGGGTCGGTTGGAGGTGAAGCCGGTAAGCGCGGACGCGGTGTCGTTCATGCCTATATAGATAGTGGCAGCGCGGAGGTGCACAACGACGGTGTGGTCCGCCTGCTCCGTGGCGCATCACTATTGATCGCACGAAAGGCTTGCGCGCCCCCGATCACGCCGCTAGAGGCCGCGCTCCGACCACTTCACCGGCCGCTCAGGCCGGGCTCGAAGGACCTCGCGGAGAGGTGGCAGAGTGGTCGAATGTACCGCACTCGAAATGCGGCGTGCCCTCACGGGTACCGTGGGTTCGAATCCCACCCTCTCCGCCACGGTTCGCCTTTACTCGATCGTTTGCCGGCCCCGCCGGCGAGATAGCGTATCGAGGCCTCGTGCGCCTTATTTGTAGCCCTGCATTATTCTTGGGCCCGGTAGCACCCCGGACTCGTGTATGTCCGTGGAGCCCAGCTTTTCTAGCATGACCGGCCGGCAACTGGATCGGCCCGATCCGACTCCATTCGATCAATGGCCTGTGGCACACATCCAGGTGAGCGAGGGCGCCTTACCTTTGGATTGAGGCCGCGCCGAGCAGCGGTGGACGTGGTTATGTCAGCGGCAGCGCAACCACCGAACCGAGCGTATTATATGGACGTGTGACCTCGCCTGCGAGCGGTAGGGAAAACAAGGCCACCGACTGGCCTACTTCCTGGTAAACGGGAGGCTGGGTGAGCGTGTCCTGGTGGTGCTGGTGTGTTTTTTGCTCGTCTTTGCAACTTTTCTGCAAAAACCGTTTGACGGTGTGTGTGTGCTCCCCTAGATGGGTGTCACCGCAGCGGCGGGGCGCTAGACGCTCCATCGGCTAGCGAGTGTGATCGGAAACGATGGCGCGGTGGTTGTCTTTTTGCCTGGGGGTGAGGGGGTGATCAAGGCGCTGTGTTTTTGTCGCTCTTTGACATTGTTGGTTTAGATGAAGGGACATGCGGGCGGCGGCTTTTGCGGGTTCTGACACGTACAAGGCGTGTTGGGGG
>NZ_JAHXZM010000003.1 GCF_019429535.1 Sphingomonas citricola
GGGGGCGCCCCGCCTGCCGGGGGGGCCCCCGCTTCCGTTTTCGCGACGCAGATCGCACAGTCGTCAATACGCTAACCTGCATCATCGTGTCGGAGTATTTCCGGCGATTGAAGCGACTGGCTTAGTCCCCGTTCACCCGCTAGCCTGCCGGAAAAAGATCAGGAGAGCAGCGCGGTGAGATTGGATCGCCCCGAGATCGACGACACGCTGGCGCTCAAGCGGCGCGGGTGGACGCTGGCGCTGCTGACGCTGACCTATTTCTTCAGCTTCATGGACCGGCAGATCCTCGCGATCCTGCTCGAGGCGATCAAGGCCGATCTGAAACTGTCGGATACTCAACTCGGGCTGCTTTCCGGGCTCGTCTTCGCGATCTTCTATGCGACGCTCGGTATTCCGATCGCGCGGCTCGCCGATCGCACCAGCCGCAAGCGGATCATCGCGATCAGTCTTGCGATCTGGAGCGCGATGACCGCACTGTCGGGCGTCGCGCAGAACTTCACCCAATTGATGCTCGCGCGTATCGGCGTTGGTATCGGTGAGGCGGGGGCGGGGCCGCCCAGCCACTCGATCATCGCCGACCTCTACCCGCCCGAGAAACGCGCCTCGGCGATGGCGATCTACTCGCTCGGTGTCCTTCTCGGTGGCGGCCTGGGGATGATGATCGGCGGGTTCGTCGCGCACGCCTATAACTGGCGGGTGGCGATGATGGTCGTCGGGCTGCCCGGTGTCGTCCTCGCGGTTATCGTCTGGCTGTTCGTTGCCGAACCGGGCCGCGGCTTGTCGGATGCGCAGCGCGCGATGGACGCGCCCGACGCGATGCCGTCGCTGGGCGAGGGGATTGCCGCGATGTGGCGCGATCCCGCCGCGCTGTACCTCGTCGTCGCGGTCACGATCACCTCGCTTGTCGGCTACGCGCTGACGGGATGGGGGCCCAGCTACATGCAGCGCTCGCTCGGCATGTCGATGCTCGACGTGTCCAAATATGTCGCGCTGCCCGCCGCCATCATCGGGTCGACGTCGGCGTTGCTGGGCGGCGCCGCCGCAGACCGGGCTGCGAAGCGACACGGCCTCCATGCGCAGAGCTGGGTCGTCGCGGTGTTCAAGGTCGTTGCCTTCCCCTTCGCGGTCGGCTTCTACTTCGTCGACGATCCGCAACTCGCCCTTGCCAGCTACTTCATCGCTGCACTGTTTGCCGGGGCCTATCTCGGCCCGTCGTTCGCGCTCATCCAGCATCTGGCCCCGCTGAAACTGCGCAGTGTCTGGGCGGCGTTGACGCTGCTCGTGATCAATCTGGTCGGGCTCGGGCTCGGGCCGTTTCTGGTCGGCCAGTTGAGCGATCAACTTCGTCCCACTTATGGCGCGGATTCGCTGCGCTGGTCGATGTTGTGCGTCGCGATGCTGACGCCGCTCGCGATCTTCGCCTACTGGCGCGCCGGCGTGTTGATGAAGCGCAGTGCCGTCGACACGAAGTGACCAAATGGGTCCGATATTGATTATTTCCTTTCGATAAAGGTCATGATAGCAGACCTGTTCATCACTGCTGGGGGGCGGGAGAGATGAGCGAAGCAATTTCGCCGGTGCAATATTGGGAGCCGAGCGCCACGTTGGCGCCTTACGTTACGGGATTTCATTCCTATCATGCGGCACTGCCGCCGGGGCTGACGTTGCAGGATGTGTTCCTGCCGAGCTGGGCCTCGATCCGTGTCGTGCTGCATGAAAATTCGACGTGGTCGCTTCGTATGGGGCCGCGAACCTTCGATCCGATGCCGCAGATCGCGTTCATCGGCCCGACCAATTGCGCCGGATATTTGTCGACGCAGGGCGGCACGTTGGTCGGCGTCGGATTGAAGCCGCTCGGCTGGGCACGATTGTTCGGTGGCGACGTGTCGCGTCATGCCAATCGCGTCGTCCCGCTGGCGCAGCTCGATTCGGGTGCCGAGCAATTGCGTGAGGCGCTGGAGGCCGATGATGCGTCCGATCAGGCGTTCGGCCGCTGGCTCGAGGCACGGCTGTATCGACGCCCGGCCGCCGACCCGCGGATCGCGCAACTCTTCGCCATCCTTGAACAGGGGCAGGAAACCCGCATCGACGTCATCGCCGACATGCTCGGCACCAGCCCGCGCTCGCTCGCGACCATGACGCGCTACAATTTCGGTTTCACGCCCAAGCTGTTGCTGCGACGCACCCGCTTCGTCCGGGCGTTGAGCGCGCTGCTTGCCGAACCCGAGCAGGGCGCGGTGGTGCTCGAGGAAGCGGGTTACTACGATCGCTCGCATTTCCTGCGCGACAGCCATCTGTTTCTCGGCTGCTCGGTACGCGACTTCAATCGTCGCCGTGGCCCGCTCAACCAGATTGCGCTGCGCGTCCGCGAGAAAGTCCTCGGCCGCCCGGTATGACGGCGTCGGGCGGGGGCGCGCGCCTCGCCCAACCTGACGTCTCGGCCTTTCGCGCCTACAGTGCGCGGTCGTCGAACATCCCGAACATCAACGTCGAGGCGTAGAGCGCGGTCGCGCGGCCGCGCGGCATCGACCACGCCCATTTGCGCATGTCGAATGCAGCATTGAGGAACGCCATCATCGCCTGCGCCGCGATCAGGCTGTCGACCGGGCGGATCGTGCCTTCGGTGATCCCGTCGGAGATCGTGCCCGCGAACCGCCGCGCGATGCGGTTCGACCGCTCCACCATCGCGGCGCGCGTGTCGGTCGGCAGGCCGCTGAGCGCGGTGGTGCGCAGCAGCGGGCCATGTTCGGAAAATTGCACGTCGAGCAGCGCCGCGACGGTGTCGCACAAACGCTGCCACTGCGTTCCGCCGCGTTCGTCCGCCTGACGCTGCGCCGCCGCGATCGTGTCGAAGCTACGGCGATAGCAGGCGGCGACCAGATCATCCTTCGCGTCGAGGTGATGATAGAAGCTGCCCTTCGTCACGTTCAGCTCGGACGCGATCCGCTGCACGCTCGCGCCGCGATAGCCGAGTTCATTGATCAGGCGCGTCGCAGCGAGCAGGAACGCCTCGCGCCCCGGTACCGGGTCGTCGTGGCCGAGCGCGATCGGCTCGGGCGACCAGCCCGCGCTGGGGCCAGCGACGCCGTGGCGGAAGATGTCGATCAACCGCTCGCACGCGCGCGGCCACTGATCGACGTCGTAGCGCGGCAGCCACACCGGCATCCAGAACGTGTTCTCGAGCAACACGTGCGCGCGCGCACCCGCAAGGTCGGTCTGCGCGCGGCTGGTCGGGTGGCCCCACAGCAAGCGCGTACGGCGAAACACCTCGCGCCATCCCGCCATCAATTTGGTGCGCACCGGATCCTCGGTCGCGCGCAGGTCGGAGAGGACCGCGAACTGCTTCTCCTCGTCGCGCTCGATCCGCGCGAGCCGAGCCATGTTGAGCCGCAGGTACGCCTCGACCCGCTCGGCCGGCGTGTCCGCCTCCATCGCCTCGTCGATCATCCGCAGGAGGTAATCGAGCGTGTATTCGAACGCGGCGGCGGCGAGATCCTCCTTGCGCTTGAAATAATAGGTCACGCTGGTGGTGTTGAGCCCGACGCGCCGCGCGACGTCGGCGAAGGTCATGCCCTTCGCGCTCTGCTCGTTGATTGCCTCGGCAGCGGCGGCCAGGATCGCGTCGCGCTTCTCGCGAAAACGCCGCGTGCTGGTGGTTTCGTCTACTCGGGTGTCCCCCATTGCTGGACTGTAGCAAAAGCTTTTCGAAGAAACAGTCCCTTTGTGCGCGTGCGCCCGGTCAACCCGTCGCAGCGGCAAGCGGCGCAATCAGACGCTTTACCGAATAATCGGTATGGCCTAAGCCGTGGGCAAACGGATCAAGGCGGAGGGACGAGATGGATTTCACCCTGAGCGAGCGCGAGACCTATTTTCGCGATCGCGTGAAGGCGTTCATCGACGCCGAGATCGCGCCGCGCAACCACGAATACCATGAGCAGTCACACACCGGCGATCGCTGGAAGGTCATCCCCGTCATTGAGGAAGTGAAGCAGAACGCGAAAGCCGCGGGCCTGTGGAATTTCTTTATGCCGCCGCATTCGGGGCAGCAGCACGTCGACGAAACCTTCGAGTTCGAGGGAACGCAGCTCACCAATCTCGAGTACGCGCTGTGCGCCGAGGAGATGGGCAAGATCGGCTGGGCGAGCGAGTGCTTCAACTGCTCCGCGCCCGATACCGGCAACATGGAAGTTCTCCACCGCTACGGCACGCTCGAGCAGAAGGAGCGCTGGCTGCGCCCGCTGATGAACGGCGAGATCCGCTCGGTCTTCCTGATGACCGAGCCGCAGGTCGCCTCGTCCGACGCGACGAACATCGAGACGCGGATCGAGCGTGACGGCGATCACTACGTCATCAACGGCCGCAAATGGTGGTCGTCCGGCGTCGGTGATCCGCGCTGCAAGATCGGCATCCTGATGGGCAAGACGAGCTTCGAGGGCTCGCGCCACCAGCAACAGAGCCAGGTGCTCGTGCCGATGGACACGCCGGGCGTCGAGATCAAGCGCATGCTCTCGGTCTACGGCTACGATCACGCGCCGCACGGCCACGGCGAGGTCGTCTTCACCAATGTCCGCGTGCCGGTCGAGAATGTGATCCTCGGCGAGGGGCGCGGGTTCGAGATCGCGCAGGGGCGCCTAGGGCCGGGCCGCATCCACCATTGCATGCGCACGATCGGTGTCGCCGAGACGGGAATCGAGGCGATGGCCAAGCGGCTCGTCAGCCGCGTCGCCTTCGGCAAGCGGATCGCTGACCATAGCGTATGGGAGGAGCGGATCGCGCGCGCGCGGATCGACATCGAGATGACGCGGCTGCTGTGCCTCAAGGCCGCGGATACGATGGACAAGGCCGGCAACAAGGCGGCGCAGCTCGATATCGCGATGATCAAGGTGCAGGCGCCCAGCATGGCACTCAAGATCCTCGACGACGCGGTGCAGGCGCACGGCGGCGCGGGCGTGTCCGACGACTTCGGGCTCGCGCATGCCTGGGCGAGCCAGCGGACGCTGCGGCTCGCAGACGGGCCGGACGAGGTCCACGCCCGCTCGATCGCGCGCAACGAGTTCGGCAAATATGCCGACTGGAAGATCGATCGCCCGTCGAACGATCAGGCGCCGGCCTTTTCCAGTGGCGACATCGGCGTCAGCCGCTGACCGTCACGCCCCGCGCCGCGACCGGCGCGGGGCCGCTATTCGCCACCGGCCAGACGCCGGGGCATGTCATCAGGAGAGGGTGGGGTCATGAAAGCCGCCGTTCTGTTCGAAACCAAGTCGCCGCTCCAGATCGAGGACGTCGACGTCGCCAAGCCGCGCGCGCACGAGGTGCTGATCCGCACGCTCGCCTGCGGGGTGTGCCGCTCCGATCTCCACTTCGTCGACGGTGCCTATCCGCACCCGCTCCCCGCCATTCCGGGGCACGAGGCCGCGGGGATCGTCGAGGCGGTCGGCGAGGAGGTCCGCACCGTCAAGCCGGGTGACCATGTCGTCACCTGTTTGTCGGCCTTCTGCGGTCACTGCGAGTTCTGCATCACCGGGCGCATGTATCTGTGCGTCTCGGGTGAGACGCGACGTTCGGCAAAGGACGAGCCGCGGCTCCGCCTCGCGAACGGCGGCCAGGTCCAGCAGATGCTCAACCTGTCGGCCTATGCCGAGATGATGCTGGTCCACGAACACGCTTGCGTGTCGATCGACCGCGACATGCCGCTCGACCGTGCCGCCTTGATCGGTTGCGCGGTGACGACGGGCGCCGGTGCGGTATTCAACACGACCGACGTATCGCCGGGCGAGACGGTCTGCGTCGTCGGGTGCGGCGGGATCGGCCTCGCCGCAGTGAACGCCGCGAAGATCGCGGGCGCGGGAAAGATCATCGCGCTCGATCCGGTGCCCGAGAAGCGCGCGGTCGCGGAAAAGCTCGGCGCGACGCACACGCTCGATCCGATGAGCGACACCGCGGTCGCCGAGGTTGTCGAGATCACGAACGGCGGCGTCCACCACGCGATCGAGGCGGTCGGGCGTCCGCAATCCGCCGCGACGACCGTCGGCGTGCTGCGCCGCGGCGGTACCGCGACGATCCTCGGCATGATGCCGCTCAGCGAGAAGGTCGGTCTGTCGGCGATGGACCTTCTCTCGGGCAAGCGGCTTCAGGGCGGGATCATGGGCTACAACCGCTTCCCGGTCGACATCCCGCGACTGGTCGACTTCTACATGCGCGGGCAGCTAGACCTCGACACGATCATCGCCGACCGGCTGCCGCTCGCAGAGATCAACCGCGCGTTCGACGAGCTTCGCAAGGGCGACACCACCCGCAGCGTGATCGTGTTCGATCAGTGAGCGAGCTGCAGACCGAGATTGCCGAGCGCGACCGGCTCGACGTCGATCGCCTGTCCGAATGGATGCGCGCGCATGTGCCGGGCTTCGACGGGCCGCTCGACTATGCCAAGTTCGCCGGCGGCCAATCGAACCCGACCTACAAACTGACGACACCGAACGCGAGTTACGTGCTGCGCCGCAAGCCGATGGGCGACCTGTTGCCGAGCGCGCATCAGGTCGACCGCGAGCACCGCGTCATGGCCGCGCTCCACCCGACCGGCTTTCCGGTGCCGCGCCAATACGGGTTGTGCGAAGACCCGGCCGTGATCGGATCGGCCTTCTACGTGATGGAGATGGTCGAGGGGCGCACGATCTGGGACGGCGGCATGCCCGGCCTCACCCCCGATCAGCGGCGGGACCATTATCACGCGATGATCGACACGCTCGCCGATCTCCACAACACCGATTACGAGGCCATCGGGCTCGGCGATTTCGGCCGCCCCGGCAATTATTTCGAGCGTCAGGTCAGCCGCTGGACCAAGCAGTATCGCGGGGCCGAAACCGAGCACATGCCCGCGATGGAGACGCTGATCGAGTTCCTGCCGCGCACCGTGCCCGAGCAGACGCGCACTTCGATCGTCCACGGCGACTACCGCGTCGACAACATGAAGTTCGCACCCGGCACCGACCCCCGCGTCGTCGCGGTGCTCGACTGGGAATTGTGCACGCTCGGCGACCCGACCGCCGACCTGACCTATTATCTGATGAGCTGGGTGACCGAGCCCGAGGGGCGCTCGGGCGTGCAGGGGCTGACCGGCCCCGAAACGGGGATTCCGACGCTGGAGGACATGGTCGCGCGTTACTGCGCGCGGACGGGGCGCGACGGTTTGCCCGAGCTCGACTGGTATTTCGCCTTCAATCTCTTCCGCCTCGCCAGCATCGTGCAGGGGATCAAGAAACGCTTCCTGATCGGCACGGCCTCGAATGCGCGCGCCGAAGAGACGAGTGCGCGCGTGCCGATGCTCGCCGACGCCGCGCTGATGTTCGCCCGTCGCGCGGGAGCCTGACCACCGTCGCTACCCGCGCCCGCGCCTGACCCGAAGGACCATCCCATGTCGCTATTCGATCTGACCGACAAGGTCGTGCTCATCACCGGTTCCTCGCGCGGGATCGGCAAGGCCTCCGCGATCGCCTGCGCCGAGCAGGGTGCGAAGGTCGTCATCTCCAGCCGCAAGCAGGACGCGTGCGACGCCGCCGCGGCCGAGATCAACGCGCGCTTCGGCGAGGGCACCGCGATCGCGGTCGCCGCCAACATTTCTGACAAGCAGGGCTTGCAGCATCTGGTCGATGAAACGCGTCGCGCGTTCGGGCGCATCGACGTGCTCGTCTGCAACGCCGCGTCCAACCCGTATTACGGTCCGCAAGCCGGCATCGCCGACGATCAGTTCCGCAAGATCCTCGACAACAACATCATTTCCAACCACTGGCTCATCGGCATGGTCGCACCCGAGATGAAGGAGCGCCGCGACGGCTCGATCGTCATCGTATCTTCGATCGGGGGCCTGCGCGGCTCGACCGTCATCGGCGCCTATTGCATCAGCAAGGCCGCCGACATGCAGCTCGCGCGCAACCTCGCGCACGAATACGGCCGCGACAACATCCGCGTGAACTGCATCGCGCCCGGCCTGATCAAGACCGACTTCGCCAAGGCATTGTGGGAGGACGAAGCCGCGGTTGCGGAGCGCAACGCGACCACACCGCTGCGCCGGATCGGCAAGCCCGAGGAGATCGCGGGCGCGGTCGTCTATCTCGCCAGCAAGGCGAGCGCGTTCATGACCGGGCAGACGATGGTGATCGACGGCGGCGTCACGATCTGACCGCGGAACGGGAGAGGAAAGACATGGCACGCTTCACCGACAGGTCGATCATCGTCACGGGCGCAGGCTCGGGCATCGGCCGCGCGGCCGCCACACTCTTCGCCGCCGAAGGCGCGCGCGTCGTTGTTGCCGACGTAAGCGAGGGCGCCGAGGAAACCGCGCGGCTGATCCGCGACGCCGGTGGCACCGCCGAGGCGATCCGCATGGACGCGGGCAACGAGGAGGACGTGATCCGTACCGTTGCGCTCGCGTGTGACAAGCATGGCGGGCTCGACGTCATGTTCGCCAATGCGGGCATCTCGGGCGGGATGGCCAACATCTTCGACACCGACGTGTCGCTCATCACCGAGGTGCTGCGCGTCAATCTGATCGGCCCGTATCTCGCGGTGAAGCACGCCGCCCCCAGGATCGCGGAGCGCGCGGCGCAATCGGGCAGGAGCGGTGCGATCATCCTGACCGCCAGCGTCGCCGGCATCCGATCGGGCGCCGGCTCCCCGGCTTATTCCGCCTCGAAGGCGGGCGTCATCAACCTCGCGATGGTGTCGGCGCAGCAACTGTCGGGCGCGAACGTCCGCGTCAACGCGATCTGCCCCGGGCTGACCGAGACGGGCATGACCAAGCCGACGTTCGATTACGCGCGCGACGCCGGCAAGACCGATCGGCTAGGTCGCCTCAACCCGCTGCGCCGCGGCGCGCAGCCCGAGGAACTCGCCAAGGTCGCGCTGTTCCTTGCCAGCGACGATGCCAGCTACGTCAACGGGCAGGCGATCGCGGTCGATGGCGGCCTGTCGTCGAGCCACCCGGTCACGAAGCAGGAATATGGCCGCACCGCGGTGTGATATCGGAACGGCCGCGCCGACGGCGGGTTAATCTGGGTGAAGAACAAAGGGGCTTCACCCATGACCGATCCGATCCGTTATTCACCCGACCTCGAAGACGTAAAGCCCGACGAGGGCGAGACGGTCGCGCAGCTCAATGAGCAGTTCGACATCATCCTGAAGACGACGCACGAAGATTACGGCCACGCCGTCCGCTCGGTCCATGCCAAGGCGCACGCGATCGTCGAGGGCAGGTTGACGATCCACCCGAACCTGCCGCCCGAACTCGCGCAGGGACTGTTCGCGACGCCCGGCGAGCATCCGGTGTTCATGCGCTTCTCGACCAACCCCGGCGATATCCTGAGCGACGCCATCTCGCTGCCGCGCGGGCTCGCGATCAAGGTGCTCGACGTCGACGGCGAACGGCTACCCGACGCCGAGGGGCGGACGCAGGATTTCGTGATGGTCAACGGCCCGGTCTTTCAGGCGAAGACCGCGGAGAAATTCCTCGGCAACCTCAAACTGCTCGCCCGCACCACCGACAAGGCGGAGGGTGCGAAGATCGCGCTGTCGGCGGTGCTGCGCGGGGTCAACACCGCGCTGACCGCGGTCGGCGTGGAAAGCGCTGCGATCCGTTCGCTGGGTGGTGCCCCCAACGTCGATCCCATCGGCGAGACCTATTTCAGCGCGACGCCGTTCCGCTACGGCGATTACGTCGCCAAATTCTCGCTCGTGCCGACCGCTGCGGCGCTGAAGGAGCGGACCGGCGCGATCATCGACGCTTCGGGTCGCCCGAACGCGATCCGCGAGACGCTTCAGCAGGAACTGCGCGACATCGCTGGCGAATGGGAATTTCGTGTCCAGCTACAGCGCGACCGCGAGAAGCAGCCGATCGAGGATCCGACGGTCGAGTGGAAGGAGGAAGACGCTCCCTTCGTCACCGTCGCGACGATCCGCACCAAGGCGCAGGACAGTTGGGACGACGCGCGCGTCGATCACGTCAACGAGGAATTGCGGTTCAGCGTGTGGACCGGGCTCGCCGCTCATCAGCCTCTCGGTAATATCAACCGCTCGCGCAAGGACGTGTACAAGCACAGCGCCGATTTCCGCGCGCGCGCCAACGGTTGCCCGATCCACGAGCCGGCGTGACCGGGCAGGGCGGGGGGCGACCCCGCCCGCCCTCAGGCGCGGTTGGCCGCCGATAGCACTGCGCGAACACTGGCCGTTGCGATGTCGGTATCGATGCCGACGCCCCACACGACGCGACCGTCCGCCGTCCGGCATTCGAGATATGCCGCCGCCTGCGCACCCGCGCCATGCCCGATCGCGTGCTCGGCGTAATCCACCACGTCCAGGTTCGGCGCCGTCGTTTCCGCGAGCGCAGCGATGACACCCGATATCAGCCCGTTTCCGCGGCCCGAGATCGACCGCTCCTCGCCGTCCACCGCCACGCGTCCGACGAACAACCGGTCGCCCGACGCGCCCGTTTCCTCGTAATCGCGCAGCACGAAACGGTCGTTGGTGCCCGGCAGATAGGTCGCCTCGAACCGTCCCCAGATATCGGCGGCGTTCAGTTCGCGGCTGGTTTCGTCGGCGAGCGCCTGAACGTGGCGGCTGAAATCCGCCTGCAGTCGCTTGGGCAGCCGAAGTCCCTTGTCCTGCTCGATCACCCAGGCGACGCCGCCCTTGCCCGATTGCGAGTTGACGCGGATCACCGCCTCGTAACTGCGCCCGAGGTCGGCGGGATCGATCGGCAGATACGGTACTTCCCAGACGTCGTCGTTCCGCGCCGCCTGCGCCGCGAACCCCTTCTTGATCGCGTCCTGGTGCGAGCCCGAGAAAGCGGTGAACACCAGATCGCCGGCATAGGGCGTGCGCGGATGGACGGGCAGGTTGGTGCAATAATCGACCGTCTTCACCACAGCGTCGATGTCGGACAGGTCGAGCCCGGGATCGACGCCTTGCGTGTACATGTTGAGCGCGACGGTCACGAGGTCGCAATTCCCTGTCCGCTCGCCGTTGCCGAGCAGGCATCCCTCGACGCGGTCGGCCCCCGCCATCATCCCCAGCTCGGCGGCCGCGACGCCGGTGCCGCGGTCGTTGTGCGTGTGGAGCGAGATCACCACCGCGTCGCGGTTCGGGATGTTTCGCGCGAACCACTCGATCTGGTCGGCGTAGACGTTCGGGGTCGCGCACTCGACCGTCGCGGGCAGGTTGAAGATGATCGGGCGCTCGGGCGTCGGGCGCAGCACCTCCATTACCGCTGCACAAACCTCGACCGAAAAATCGAGTTCGGCGGTTGAGAAGGTCTCGGGGCTGTACTCGAACTGCCAATCGGTGCCGGGCCGTTTTCCGGCTTCGTCGCGCAGGATCTTCGCGCCCTCGACCGCGATCCCCCGCACCTCGTCGCGCGACATGCCGAACACGATCCGCCGCCATGCCGGGCTGACCGCGTTGTAGAGGTGAATGATCGCGGTCTTCGCGCCTTCCAGGCTCTGGAAGCTCGTCTCGATCAGGTCGCGACGCGACTGCGTCAGCACCTGCAACGTCACGTCGTCGGGCACGCGACCCGACCGGACCAGTCCGGAGATGAAGTCGAACTCGGTCGCGCCCGCGCTCGGGAAGCCGACCTCGATCTCCTTCAACCCGACCTTCACGAGCAGGTCGAAGAAACGCGTCTTCTTTTCCGCGTTCATCGGATCGATCAGCGCCTGATTGCCGTCGCGTAGATCGGTCGACAACCATCGCGGCGCGCGCGTGATCGTCCTTGATGGCCATTGCCGATCGGGCAGGTTTATCGTCGGGAAGGGGCGGTATTTGGTCGATGGATCGCGCAGCATGGCTCGGCTCTCTGGCTTAGGGAGTCTCGGCTGGCCCTTAGGCGCGGGGTGCGCGGGAAGCGCGCACGCGTCGATGTCGCGCCTAAGGGCGCGTAAGTCGAAGGCGGGCGGCCGGCGTCATCGCGGACCGTTTTGCCGACCATGCGCCGGGCTGTCCACCCCCACGTCGCGTGATCGCCTCATTAGCGTAAATCGCGGTCGAAGCGGGGAAAGTGCTTAACCTGGGTGCAAGCATTCACGCTTGCCTAACCTCTCACGCCTAGGCCGGGCGGCCAAGGAGCCATTCCATGCTGCAACTCGTCTATATTTCCTCGGTGGCCGCGACCGCCGACCTCGGCAGCATCCTCGCGGTGTCGCGCGTCAACAATCGGCGGGATGGCATCAGCGGGCTGCTCTACAGCGACAGCGTGCGATTTCTTCAGGCGCTCGAGGGACCACCGCTCGCGGTTGAAACCGCCTATCAGCGGATCAAGCAGGACCCGCGCCACCACGGACTGGTTATCCTGTCGCGTCGTGAGGTCGAGTCGCGCGAGTTCGGCGACTGGGCGATGGCCGAACGACGCGTCGGCGAGGAAGGCGATCAGTTCTGCGCGCGCGTCGACCGACTGCTGGCGAATACTGCCCCCAACGTCCGCGCGACGTTCGACAGCTTCATCAAGCTGCGTCGCGCGGCGTGATCGACGCGGACGGCACCGGGCCGTCCGCGTTGGGGATTAGGCGGTGAAGGCCGCGTGGATCGTCAGGTTGACCGTATCCGACACGACCGGGGCGTAGGCGCCGACCCCGAAATCGCTCCGCTTGATCTGCCCTTTCGCCGTGAAGCCGACGTTCAGTTTCTTGCTCATCGGATTGTCGCCCGCGCCGACGAAAGTGACCTCGAGCGTCACCGGCTTGGTCTGATCCTTGATCGTCAGATTGCCCGCCATCGTCGCGCTGTTCGCGCCCTTCGGCGTGATGCGGGTCGAGACGAACCGCGCGGTCGGATATTGCGCGGCGTTGAAGAAGTCCGTCGACTTCAGATGCTTGGCGAACGGCGCCGCGGTGACCGACAGATCGTCGACGTTGAACGTGATGTCGACCTTGGTCGCGGCGGGCTTCTTGGGATCGAGCGTGATCGACCCGCCGCTCGCGCCGAACTGCCCTTCGAGCATCGAGAAGCCCATGTGATTGACCTGCCAGCTCACCTGCGTGTGCGCGGGGTCGACCTGATAGGTGCCGGCGGGGACGCGCGAGGCGATCGGCTGTCCGGGCTGCTGTGGCGTGGTCGCGATCTGCGCGAGCGCGGAGACGGAGACGAGCGCCAGCGTGGCGGCGGCGAGGTGACGGATGCGCATGGTCGAAGGCTCCCTGTTGATCGCTCAATCCAACCACAGCCGCGCACGCATGGGAATATGTCGCGCCCGAAACGGTCGGTTTCGCAGGCCTTCACTCGTCGTCTAGTTCTTTCGAACCTTGCGGCAGGATGTCGTATCTGATCCGCACCCAGGCACCAAGCAGCGGCTGACCACCTTTCCGCGGCGGACGGATCAGGAACTGCCACGCCGCCTGTCGGACCGCGCCGGCGATGCGTGATCCCGGCGTCTCGCCCAACTCGCGGCAATCCTCGACGTGATAGCGCGCGATCGTGCGGCACGCGATCACGCCCCAGCCAATCTTACCGGCGGGCAGGTAGGTCGCCATCTCCGCACGGGTCGGCTTGCGATACCATTCGGCAGCATACATCGGCTCGCCGCCCGGGCCGGTTCCGATGCTCGGATCGCCACCCGCGTCGCCGGCCGAGGCGGTCTGCGTGCCGTCACCCGTACCCGCGCTGCCCTTGATCTTGCCGATGTTGGAGGCGGCATAGTCCGCCTGGCTCAGCATGATGACGCCCGGCAGGTGGAGCGTGACCGGCGGCGGCGGCACGATCGGCGCCTCGCGCGGTTCGGTCACCGGCCGCGGCTCAGGCGTGGCAGCGGTCGGTGCCGCCGCGCGGGTGCGCTGGACCGATCGCTTGCTCGTCTCCGACGATCCAAGCGGGGTCACGTCGAAAGTCGACAGCCGCCGCCCGTCGCCCGGCTCCGAACGCTGGTATCCGCCCATGTCGAGCAGTGCGAGGATGATCGCCGCGGCGATGCCGAGCGCGAGCGCCCAGGACGCCGCGCGTCCACCGCGTGAGGCGCGGGTGTCGTACGACAATGACCGGTACGACGCCGCACTCATGACGGGTCGGCCCTACGCGCGCGCGCGCGTCGCGGCAACGGGGCCGCGACGCAATTTATCGGACCTCAGTTCTTCGCCTTGTCGACCAGCTTGTTGGCGCCGATCCACGGCATCATCGCGCGCAGCTCCGCGCCCACCTTCTCGATCGGGTGCGCGGCGGCCGCCTTGCGCGATGCCTTGAGTTCAGGCTGCCCCGCGCGATTGTCGAGCACGAAGTTCTTGACGAACCGCCCCGACTGAATGTCGGCGAGCACGCGCTTCATCTCCGCCTTGGTCTCGTCGGTGATGATCCGCGGGCCCGTCGTGATGTCGCCATATTCCGCGGTGTTCGAGATCGAGTAGCGCATGTTCGCGATCCCGCCCTCGTAGAGCAGATCGACGATCAGCTTGGTCTCGTGCAGGCATTCGAAATACGCCATTTCGGGCGCGTAGCCCGCCTCGACCAGCGTCTCGAACCCCGCCTGGATCAGATGGGTGATGCCGCCGCACAGCACCGCCTGCTCGCCGAACAAATCAGTCTCGCATTCCTCCTTGAAGTTCGTCTCGATGATCCCCGAACGACCGCCGCCGACCGCACTGGCATAAGCGAGTGCCAGATCGTGCGCGTTGCCGCTCGCGTCCTGCTCGACCGCGATCAGACACGGCACGCCGCCACCGCGGACGTATTCGGATCGCACGGTGTGGCCCGGCCCCTTGGGCGCGATCATGATGACGTCGATGTCGGCGGGCGCCTCGATCAGCCCGAAGTGAACGTTCAGCCCGTGCGCGAATGCAATCGCCGAGCCCGCGCGCATGTTGCCCTTCAGGTCCTGCTCCCAGATCGCCGCCTGATGCTCGTCGGGGGCGAGGATCATGACGAGGTCGGCCCAGGCCGCGGCGTCCTTGTTGCTCTTGACCGCGAAGCCGGCATCCTCCGCTTTCTTTGCGGTCGCGGAGCCCTCACGCAGCGCGATCGAGATGTCCCTGACGCCCGAATCGCGCAGGTTCTGCGCGTGCGCGTGGCCCTGGCTGCCGTAGCCGACGATCGCGATCCTCTTCCCCGTGACAAGGTTCAGGTCGGCGTCCTGATCGTAATAGACACGCATGATGTGCTCCCTTTGATCGTGAAAAGCGGCTGCATTCCGCGCGCCGCGTGAGGTTTGTTCAGGCGGCGTCCTTGCCGCGTGAGATCGCGACCACGCCCGTGCGCGCGACCTCGATCAGGCCGACTTCGGCCATCAGTTCGACGAACTTGTCGATCTTCTCGATGCCCCCGGTCACCTCGAACACGAACGACGAGGTCGTCGCGTCGACCACGCGTGCGCGGTAGACGTCGGCGAGGCGCAACGCCTCGATCCGGTGGTCGCCAGTACCGCGTACCTTGACCAGCGCCAGCTCGCGCTCGACGTGCGGGCCCTCGGCGGTCAGGTCGTGGACGCGGTGGACGGGCACCAGTCGGTCGAGCTGCGCGACGATCTGTTCCAGCGTCGCCGGGCTCGCGCTGGTGACGATCGTGATGCGGCTGACCGACTTGTCCGCGGTCACCTCGCTCACGGTCAGGCTCTCGATATTGTAGCCGCGCGCGGTAAACAGCCCGGCGATCCGCGCCAGAATGCCGGGTTCGTTGTCGACGATGACCGCGAGCGTGTGCCGCTCGGCCTTTTCTTCTCGGATATGCATAGTCGTCCTTCTGCGTCCTGACGGAGCGGAGGTTGTTGGGCGGCGGGTAAATCAGACGAGCGCGCGAGCCTCGTCGTCCATCGTGCCCGATACCTCGTTCGCCTGCAGGATCATGTCGGTGTGTGCCGCCCCCGACGGGATCATCGGGAAGCAGTTGGCGAGTTTCGCCACGCGGCAGTCGACCATCACCGGGCCGTCATAGGCGAGCATATCGGCGATCCCGCCGTCGAGCTGGTCGGGTCGCTCGATCCGGATGCCTCTCCAGCCATAGGCCTCCGCCAGCCGCACGAAATCGGGGAGCGAATCGGAATAACTCTCCGCGTAGCGGCTCTCGTACGTCAGCTCCTGCCACTGACGCACCATCCCCATATATTCGTTGTTGAGGATGAAGACCTTGACCGGCAGGCGGTACTGCGTCGCGGTGGCGAGCTCCTGGATATTCATCTGGATCGACGCCTCGCCCGCGATATCGATGACGAGCGCGTTCGGGTTGCCGAGCTGCGCGCCGATCGCCGCGGGCAGGCCGTAGCCCATCGTACCGAGCCCGCCGCTGGTCAGCCACTTGTTGGGCAATTCGAAGCCGAAATATTGCGCCGCCCACATCTGATGCTGGCCGACCTCGGTCGTGATGATCGGCTGGCGCGCGTGCGTCGCCTCCCACAGCGCGCGCACCGCGCGCTGCGGCATGATCTCGCCGCGAAAACCGTTCGGCTCGTCCTCGGGGAAGGCGAGGCTGTCCTTGGCGCGCCATTCGGCGATCCGCGCCCACCATGCCGACAGGTCGGGCTTGGCATATTGCCGCGACTTCCACACGCGGATCATGTCCTCCATCGCGCGACCCGCGTCGGCGACGATCGGCAGATCGATCCGCACCGTCTTGTTGATGCTCGACCGGTCGATATCGACGTGGATCTTGCGGCTGTTGGGTGCGAACGCGTCGAGCCGCCCGGTGACACGGTCGTCGAAGCGCGCGCCGATGTTCACGATCAGATCGGCCTGGTTCATCGCCCAGTTCGCCTCGTACGTGCCGTGCATCCCGAGCATCCCCAGGAACTGCGGCGACGACGCGGGGTAGGCACCCAGACCCATCAGCGTCGAGGTGACCGGTGCGCCCGTGATCCGCGCCAGCTCGATCAGCAATTGCGCCGCCGCCGGACCCGAGTTGATCACCCCGCCGCCGGTGTAGAGCACCGGGCGTTCGGCCGCGGCAATCATGTCGACCGCCTGCTCGATCGCGGACCGGTCAGCCTTGAGCGCAGGGCGATAGGTCTTGTGCTGGATCGGGCCGGGCTTGCTGTACGCGGCGGTCGCGACCTGCACGTCCTTGGGGATGTCGATCACGACCGGACCCGGACGACCCGAGGTGGCGATGTGGAACGCCTCGTGGATCGTCGCGCCCAGCAGCGCAGGATTTTTCACCAGATAATTGTGCTTGGTGCAGTGGCGCGTGATGCCAACGGTGTCGGCCTCCTGGAACGCGTCCGATCCGATCAGGTGGGTGGGAACCTGACCCGTGATGACGACCATCGGGATCGAATCGAGCATCGCGTCGGTGATGCCCGTGATCGCATTGGTCGCCCCCGGCCCCGAGGTGACGAGCACGACGCCGGGCTTGCCGGTCGAGCGGGCATAGCCCTCCGCCGCGTGCGTCGCCGCCTGTTCGTGGCGGACGAGGATGTGCTTGATCTTCCGAGCACGGAACAAGGCGTCGTAGATCGGCAGCACCGCGCCGCCGGGATAGCCGAACACGACCTCCACGCCGAGATCGACCAGCGCCTCGACCAGGATGTCCGCTCCGCTTCGCTCAACCACCATGCTGCTCCCGTCACGCGGCAGGCCTCATGCCCGCCGGATGCCGGTGCGCTAGTGCGCCGAAAATTGCGCGTCAACCGTCTTGCAGGAAATAAAATTGCGGATCGAGCCTTTCCATTCGCTGCCAGGTCGGCGGCGGCTGGTTGCGGAACCACGTGAATTGCCGCTTGGCATATTGGCGAGTGGACAGTTGCGCGCGCGAGATTGCCTCATCGCGATCGAGCGATCCGGCGAGCATCGCGGCGATCTCGGGCACCCCGATCGCGCGCAGCACCGGCGCGTCTGCGGGCACGTCGTCGCGTCGCGTCAGGGCTGCGACTTCCTGCACGGCACCCTCGTCGAACATCGCCTCGAGCCTCCGGTCGCAGCGCGCGAGCAATTCCTCGCGATCGGGCACCAGCACGGCGGCCGACAGCGTGATGCGTGCCCCGATCCCGCCCGCGTGCTGGCGCTGCCAGTGCGACAGCGGGTGTCCGGTCGATCGCACCACCTCCAGCGCGCGCGCCACCCGCGTCGTATCCGCGGGCGCCAGCCGGGCGGCGGCGGACGGGTCCTCGCGCGCGAGTGCCGCATACGCGTCGGCCACTGGTAGCGCACGCACCGCGGCGCGGATGTCCACGTCGATCTCGGGTACCGGCGCGATCCCGTCGAGCAGGGTGCGCAGGTACAGCCCGGTTCCCCCGACCAGCACCGGCACGCCGCCGCGCGCGTGCACCGCGTCGATCGCCGCCGTAGCGTCTCTCGCCCAGCGCGCAGCCGAACACGCCTCCGCCCCGTCGACGTAACCGAACAGCCGATGCGGCACGCGCGCCTCGTCCGCGGTCGATGGTCGCGCGCTCAGCACGCGCAGGTCGCGGTACACCTGGCTCGCGTCGGCGTTGATCACCGTGCCGCCGATCCGCTCGGCCAGCTCGATCGCCATCGCGCTCTTGCCGCTCGCGGTCGGCCCTGCGATGAGCGCGACCCTCGGGTGCGGACTTGGGGATTGAATAGTGGGCGAGACGATGTTCACGGCAACGCTGATAGCAGCGGGGCGGCTGACCCCCAACACGCTGGCGGACACGCGCGAATGCCTCGCAGCGGCGGGCTGCGCGCCGACGACGTGCGCGTGGATCGACGAGGGCGATGCCGCCGACCTGACCTTCGCCCACGCGCCCGACGCCGCCCGCGCGACGCTGGAGGGCGCGTTCGACCGCGTCGACGTGGTTGTCCAGCCACTGGAGGGCCGCGCCAAGCAATTGCTCGTCGCCGACATGGATTCGACCATGATTACCGTCGAATGTATCGACGAGCTCGCCGACTACGCCGGGATCAAGCCGCAGATCGCGGAGATCACCGAGCGCGCGATGCGCGGCGAACTCGATTTCGAGGCGGCGCTCGACGCGCGTGTCGCTTTGCTGCGCGGGCTCGACGAGGCGGCGATCGATCGCTGCCGGGCCGAGCGTGTCACGCTGATGCCGGGCGCGCGCACGCTTGTGCGGACGATGCGCGCGCGGGGCGCCACCGCGATCCTCGTATCGGGCGGCTTCACCCGCTTCGCCGAGCCGGTCGCGGCCGAAATCGGCTTCAACCAAGCGATCGCCAACGTGCTCGAGATCGCGGACGGCCATTTGACCGGCACCGTCGCGCGCCCGATCGTCGGTGCGGCGACCAAGAAGGCGACGCTGCTCGAGCATCGCGCCGCGCTCGGCCTCGCCGACGGCGCGACGCTCGCGGTCGGTGACGGCGCGAACGACCTGTCGATGATCGAGGTCGCGGGTCTGGGCGTCGCCTATCTCGCCAAACCGATCGTCGCGGCGGCCGCGGCTGCGCGGATCGATCACAATGACCTGACCGCCTTGTTGTGGGCGCAGGGCATCCCCCGCGCCCAATGGGTCGACTGAGCGGGCGATTTCGCGCCTGCCCGGCCCGCGTCACCCCGCCAGCGCTTCCTTCACCAGCCCGCTCGCCTTGCTCATGTCGAGGTTGGCGGCGTGGCGTGCCTTCAGCTCGGCCATCACGCGGCCCATGTCCTTCATGCCGCCCGCGCCCAGTTCTTCCTTGATCGCCTTGATCGCCGCGCGCGTCTCGTCTTCGCTCATCTGCTGCGGCAGGAAGCGTTCGATCACCGCCACCTCGGCCTCCTCGGCGGCGGCGAGTTCTTCGCGCCCGCCCTTGCGGTACATGTCGATCGACTCGCGGCGCTGCTTGACCATCTTCTGCAGCACTTCGACCACCAGCGCGTCGTCGCCGGGGGTCCCGGGTTCGGGCGCATTGCCGGTGCGCGCCTCGATGTCGCGGTTCTTCACCGCCGCCTGGATGAGGCCGATCGCGGCGCGGGCTTCCTTGTCGCCCGACTTCATGGCGGCGATCTGGGCTTGCTTGATGTCGTCTCTGATCATGCCGCCCGCGATAGCGCGGCGGCGCGCGCGACGCGAGAGGGGCCGCGCGATCGGTTGACGAACGGGGGCGGTGGCACTAGCGGGCGGGGCTTAGCGACATCGCAGATTTTGACCCAGGAGTGCCCGCCGATCATGGCCGACGCCAAGCCTTTGCACGCGCCCGTTATCGCTCCCCAGCCCGACGGCGCCACCGGCGTCCTCGTGCTCGCCTCGGGTGAGGTCGTCTGGGGTCGCGGCTTCGGCGCGGAAGGGCAGGCGGTCGGCGAGGTGTGCTTCCACACCGCGATGACGGGTTATCAGGAGATCATGACCGACCCGTCGTTCGCCGGGCAGATCATCACCTTCACTTTCCCCCACATCGGCAACGTCGGGGCGAACCCCGACGATATCGAGGCCGACGCCCCGCACGCGCTCGGCATGATCGTGCGCGAGGACGTGACCGCGCCGTCGAACTTCCGCGCGGTCGAGAATCTCGACGGCTGGATGCGCCGCCACGCGCGCATTGGCCTGTCGGGCATCGACACGCGCGCGCTGACGAAGCGCATCCGCGCGGGCGGCGCGCCCAACGGCGTCGTCGCGCATTCGGCCGCGCGCGAATTCGACCTCGATGCGCTGCTCGAAATGGCGCGCGCGTGGCCGGGGCTGGAGGGAATGGACCTCGCCAAGACGGTGTCGACCGAGACGCATTACGCCTGGGGCCAGACGCGCGAGGGCGGACCCTGGCGGCTCGGCTTCGGCTACGGCACGCAGGGTGACGACGCCCGCCCGCACGTCGTCGCGATCGATTACGGCAGCAAGCACAACATCTTTCGCAACCTCGTTCACGCCGGCGCAAAGGTCAGCGTCCTGCCCGCCACCGCGACGTTCGAGCAGGTGATGGCGCTCGCGCCCGACGGCATCTTCCTGTCGAACGGCCCGGGCGACCCCGCCGCGACCGGTGAATACGCCGTGCCGGTGATCCGCCAGTTGCTCGACACCGGCAAGCCGCTGTTCGGCATCTGCCTCGGTCACCAGTTGCTCGCCCTCGCGGTCGGCGCGCGCACGACCAAGATGTTCCAGGGCCATCGCGGCGCCAATCACCCGGTCAAGCGCGTCGACGCGGACGGTGCGACCGAGCAGGTCGAGATCACCAGCATGAACCACGGCTTCGCGGTCGAGCGCGACAGCCTCCCCGCGAACGCACGCGAGACGCACGTCTCGCTGTTCGACGGCAGCAACGCGGGGCTGGAGCTGACCGATCGCCCGGCGTTCTCGGTGCAGTATCACCCCGAGGCAAGTCCGGGGCCGCAGGATAGCTTTTATCTTTTTGAGCGGTTCGTAGGTTCTTTGCGTTGACCGCAAATCGGAAGCCTTGGCGACCCGAATATCGGTTCCGACGTTTCGAGTTTTCACGTGATATGAGAGCCAACCAAAGGCCAATCCCGCCGCTTAGATTTGGACCTGGGCTCACTCGATCGGGCCTGAAGCGGATCGCGGAGCACTACGGCATTGTCTTTGTTGAGGTCGACCAAAGATCGCCGAAGGCTTTCCAGCTTAGTGTGCCGCAACCGCTCAACATTGATCGGTTGCGCCGATTAGCCAATTATATCGATCGAACACCAAGACTGACGGGCCTCGCCAGATTATCGCGAGCCATCAGACGGCAGCTCGCGATGCACGACCGCCTCCTTCACAAGAGATATTAATGCCTAAACGCACCGACATCTCCACCATCCTCGTCATCGGCGCGGGACCGATCGTCATCGGTCAGGCGTGCGAGTTCGATTATTCGGGCACGCAGGCGATCAAGGCGCTGCGCGAGGAGGGCTATCGCATCGTCCTGGTCAATTCGAACCCGGCGACGATCATGACCGATCCCGATCTCGTCGGCAGCGACGGCGCGACCTATGTCGAGCCGATCACGCCCGAGGTCGTCGCGCGAATCATCGAGAAGGAGCGCCCCGACGCGGTGCTCCCGACGATGGGCGGGCAGACCGCGCTCAACACCGCGCTCGCGCTGTTCCGTGACGGCACGTTCGAGAAGTTCGGCGTGCAGATGATCGGCGCCGACGCCGACGCGATCGACAAGGCGGAGGATCGCCTGAAATTCCGCGACGCGATGGACAAGATCGGGCTAGAAAGCGCGCGCTCGGCGATCGCGCACACCGAGGCCGAGGCGCTCGCGGGGCTGGAAAAGGTCGGACTGCCCGCGATCATTCGCCCGAGCTTCACGCTCGGCGGCACCGGTGGCGGCGTCGCCTACAACCGCGAGGAGTTCCTCGACATCGTCCGCAAGGGGCTCGACGCCTCGCCGACGACCGAGGTGCTGATCGAGGAATCGCTCCTCGGCTGGAAAGAATATGAGATGGAGGTGGTCCGCGACCGCGCGGACAATTGCATCATCATCTGCTCGATCGAGAACGTCGACCCGATGGGGGTCCACACCGGCGACTCGATCACGGTTGCGCCCGCGCTGACGCTGACCGACAAGGAATATCAGATCATGCGCAACGCGAGCATCGCGGTGCTGCGTGAGATCGGGGTGGAGACGGGCGGCTCGAACGTCCAATTCGCGGTCAATCCGAAGGACGGTCGCCTGATCGTCATCGAGATGAACCCGCGCGTCTCGCGCTCCTCGGCGCTCGCGTCGAAGGCGACCGGATTCCCGATCGCCAAGGTCGCAGCGAAGCTGGCGGTCGGCTACACGCTCGACGAGATCGAGAACGATATCACCGGTGCGACACCCGCGTCGTTCGAGCCGACGATCGATTACGTCGTTACCAAGATCCCGCGCTTCGCATTCGAGAAGTTCAAGGGTGCGGAAGCAATCCTCTCGACCGCGATGAAATCGGTCGGCGAGGTGATGGCGATCGGTCGCAACATCCACGAATCGATGCAGAAGGCGCTGCGCGGGCTGGAAACCGGTCTGTCGGGCTTCAATCAGGTCGACGCCCTCGTCGGCGCGCCGCGCGCCGAGATCGAGGCCGCACTCGCGGTCGCCTCGCCCGACCGGCTGCTCGTCGCCGCGCAGGCACTCCGCGAAGGTTTCACCGTCGCCGAGGTCCACGCGATCGCGAAATACGATCCCTGGTTCCTCGAACGCATCGCCGAGATCGTCGCCGCCGAGGCCGAGGTGATGGAAAACGGCCTGCCGATCGACGCCGCAGGGATGCGTCGGCTCAAGTCGATGGGGTTCAGCGACAAAAGGCTCGCGTGGCTGGCGCTGCAATCGGCCAATTTGCGCGGCATGAGCCGCGGCATCGCGCGTGGCTCGGGGCTGATCCACGAAGCGGTCAAGGCGATGACCGGCGGCGTCACCGAGGACGAGGTGCGCGCGCACCGCGTCAAGCTGGGCGTCCGCCCCGTCTTCAAGCGGATCGACACCTGCGCCGCCGAATTCGACGCGAAGACGCCGTACATGTACTCGACCTACGAGGCGCCTAGCTTCGGCGAGCCCGAGAGCGAGGCGATGCCGTCCGACCGCCGCAAGATCGTCATTCTGGGCGGCGGCCCGAACCGGATCGGGCAGGGGATCGAGTTCGATTACTGCTGCTGCCACGCCTGCTTCGCGCTCGCCGACGCCGGGTTCGAGACGATCATGGTCAATTGCAACCCGGAGACGGTGAGCACCGACTATGACACCTCCGACCGGCTCTATTTCGAGCCGCTGACCGCCGAGGACGTCCTCGAAATCCTCCACGTCGAGCAGTCACGCGGCGAGCTCGTCGGCGTGATCGTCCAGTTCGGTGGGCAGACCCCGCTCAATCTCGCGCGCGCGCTCGAGGCAGCGGGCATCCCGATCCTCGGCACCGCGCCCGACGCGATCGACCTCGCGGAGGATCGCGAACGCTTCGCTGCGCTCGTCAACAAGCTGCGTCTGCTGCAACCCTCGAACGGCATCGCGCGCAGCCGCGACGAGGCGATCGCGGTCGCGCACCGCATCGGCTACCCGGTCCTCATGCGCCCGAGCTACGTGCTCGGCGGCCGCGCGATGGAGATCGTCGACAGCGATCAGCAGCTCGACGACTATATCCAGACCGCGGTGCAGGTGTCGGGCGACTCGCCCGTCCTCATCGACCAGTATCTGCGCGACGCGGTCGAGGTCGACGTCGACGCGATCTGCGACGGCGATCAGGTCGTCGTCGCGGGCGTGCTTCAGCATATCGAGGAGGCGGGCGTCCACTCGGGCGACAGCGCCTGCTCGATCCCGCCATACAGCCTGAGCGCAGAGATCATCGCCGAGATCGAACGCCAGACCGAGGCGCTCGCGCGCGGTTTGAACGTCGTCGGCCTCATGAACATTCAGTTCGCGGTCAAGGACGCGCAGGTCTATCTGATCGAGGTCAACCCGCGCGCCAGCCGCACCGTACCCTTCGTCGCCAAGGCGATCGGCGCCCCGATCGCGAAGATCGCCGCGCGCGTCATGGCGGGGGAGAAGCTCAGCGATCTGCCGCCGATCGATCGCCGCATCGATTATGTCGCGGTCAAGGAAGCCGTTTTCCCGTTCAACCGCTTCCCCGGCATCGATCCGGTGCTCAGCCCCGAGATGAAATCGACGGGCGAGGTGATGGGAATCGACCGCGACTTCACCACCGCCTTTGCCAAGGCGCAATTGGGCGCGGGCACCATTCTCCCGTCATCGGGCGCGGTGTTCGTCAGCGTGAAGGACAGCGACAAGCCGCTGATCGTCCCCGCTGCGCGCCAGTTGGTCGACGCCGGGCTGACGATCGTCGCGACCGGGGGAACCGCCGACTATCTGACCCGCGCCGGTATCCCGGTCGAATTGGTCAACAAGGTGGCGCAGGGGCGTCCGCACATCGTCGATCGGATCAAGGACGGCGGCATCGCGCTGATCTTCAACACGACCGAGGGGTGGCAGAGCCTCAAGGACTCGCAGCCGATCCGCTCGAGCGCGGTGAACGGGCGTATCCCTTATTTTACAACCGCATCCGCCAGCGTCGAGGCGGCGAAGGCAATTGCGGCGGGCGTCCTGTCGACCGCGAGCGGCACGCTTGAAGTGCGCCCGTTGCAATCCTATTATTCGCAATCGCACAACTGAACCTCGGACAGATAGTGATCGTGCGTGCGGCTTCGCAGGGGGAGGCCGCTCGGGGGCGTTTGAAGGAAGTGATGCATGGCGACCGTTGAAAAGATGCCGATGCTGCAGGAAGGCTATGAAAAGCTGAATGCGGACCTGAAGCGTCTGAAGATCGAACGCCCGCAGATCGTCGACGCGATCGAGGAAGCACGCGCGCACGGCGACCTGTCCGAGAACGCCGAATATCACGCCGCCAAGGAACGCCAGGGGCAGATCGAGGCATCGATCGCCGATATCGAGGACAAGCTCAGCCGCGCGCAGATCATCGATCCGCGTGACCTGTCGGGCGACAAGATCGTGTTCGGCGCGACGGTGACGCTGCTCGACGAGGACGACAAGCCGATCCGTTACCAGATCGTCGGTCAGACCGAGGCCGACGCGAAGGGTGGCCGCATCAGCTACAATTCGCCGCTCGGCCGCGCGCTGATCGGGCGGAGCGTCGACGATGAAGTCGAGGTGACGGTGCCGTCGGGCGACCGTTACTACCTCGTGTCGAAGATCGAGTTCATCTGATCGGTCAGCCGGGCGAACTGATGCCTGGCGGTTAGTCGAACAACACTGAGGTGCTTGGGCGTCATTTGGGCACGCCATCCCCGCTGACCCGTCGGATGTACAGGGCGATCAGCGTGGGACCACGCTAGCCAAGTGACCTGTCTCGCGTCGATCGATCTACCTCAGGGGGTCGGTCACGCATACATAACATCAGCGACGCCGCCCCCTTAAATTGGGGCGACGTCGTGTCTCACTCAGCCTTGCTTGGTCAGCGACGGCTCGAGCAATCGGTGCAGGTGCACCACGACGTACTTCATCTCGGCGTCGTCAACCGTGCGCTGGGCGGCGCCGCGCCACGCTTTCTCGGCACTGGCATAGTCGGGAAAGACGCCAACGACGTCGATCGAATTGAGGTCGTTGAATTCCAGCGTGCGCGGGTCGCTCACGCGCCCGCCGAAAACGAGGTGAAGCTTGCTCATGCGCGCCCCTCTAACGTCGTCGGCGGGAAACGTGAAGGGTCAGGCGACGCCGGTCTGCGCGCCCGACTGATCGTCGGCGTGGCGAAGCTCCTTCTTGCCCGCCGACGCCGCTGCCTTACCCGCCGTGGCCGCGGCACCGGCGACGTTCTGGAGCAGCGTCTTCACCTGATCCTTCGCGCCGCCCTTGGTCAGGCCGATGTTCTGCAATTCGCTCTTGCCGCTCTCGCGTGCCGCGGCGACCGCCGCGAGCGCGGTCGCACCCAGACGCTTGCCGACCGGCGCGAGCAGCTCGCGTTCCTTCTGGCTCCGCGGCACGATCGCGCCGACGAGTGCGCCCAGCGCCAGCCCACCCGCGACGATCGCGAGCGGATTGGTTTCGGCTGCCTGCGCCGTCTGATGCGCGAGCTCGCGTGTCTTCTCGCGCGTGGTTTCGACCGCGTCGCTCACGGCCGCCTTCGCGGTGTCGAGGCTGTCGCGCAGCGCGCCATGGTCGTTCGCATGATGGTGGTCGGTCATGTCGTCGTTCCTTTCGCGAACGGGTTCGGGCCTTATCGGCCGCGTTTGAGGTGAGGGGGTGTTGCCGCCGATGGCGGGCGCTTGCTCAGGCCAAGCGCGCGCGCCAGCGGCTTGCGGCACAACAGCATGACGATCGCCGCGACCCCGCCGGTCACGGCCGAGGGGTTCCGCATCGCCGTCTTGACCGAGGCGCGCGCTGCGAGCTGCGCGCCCTCCGTCATATTCTCGGCCGCGGTGCGTGCGAGCTTGCGCGGGGCGAGTTGCTCCTGCAACTGCTCGACCGTCCCGTTCAGGCGCGCGCGCGCTTCCGCCGCACGCGCCTCGGCCGCCGCGACGTCGGCCGGCGAACTCACGCGTCCACCTTCGGCGACAAGCGGTTCTTGCCGATCACCGCGAGAATGGCGGCGGCCAGGAACGTCCCGCCGACCACGATCAGGGTGGCTAGACCCGGCCCGGTCAACGTCGCGAGCGTCTCGATCATCCCGACGAGGAGCGCGATCAATCCGGCGAGTGCCAGCACGCCCGCGATCGCGAAGAAGATCACGGCGTTGCGATAGCGCGCGACCGCTTCGCCGACCTTTGCTTTCTGCAACGCGATCTCGGCGCGGGCGACGTCTTTCGCGTCGCCCGTCAACCGCGAGACGAGGTCGGTGAGGCCCGGCTCGGGCGCCACCTTGTCGCGGATGGCGTCGGCCGCGCGCCGAAACGGCGTCACGTTGGAGCTGTCATCCATCGTGTCAGGCGCCGCGCTGGTCGACACCCGCCGACACCAGACGCGCGATCGCGAACCCGAACGCCGCCGCGATCCCCACTGCCACGCCGGGGCTCTTCTTCACCAGCTCGCGCGCTTCGTCGAAAATCTCGTCGACCGTCGTATCGTCCAGCTTCGCGCCGAACGACTGCACCTGATCGGCGGCGGTGCGCGCATATTGGCCGTATTGCTTGCCCAGCTTGTCGTCGACCTGCGCCGCGGCATCGTTCAGGATCTGCGTCAACTGCCCCAGCGCGTCGGTCGCCTTCGACTTGCCGTCCTCGGCGAACAGCCGGACCCGGTCGGTCGCCTGGTCACGCAGTCCCGCGGCGCCCTGCTTGATCGTATCGGCGGCCTCGCCACCTTTTTGCGCGACCTTGTCGACCGTGCTCGACGCGCCTGCGGCAACGCTGTCCGTGCTCGCGATCTTCAGCGGGGCAGCGGCCCGGAACGACGCGTCGCCGCTCGGCGTCTGGGTGTCTGCGCTGGTCATCGGCGCCAAATCGTTGCGATCGTTCGCGTCGGGCATCGTGGTCATGTCCTTTATCGTTTCGTCGTGAACCCCGCGCGCCGCAGCCGGTTCCCTCGCGTTGCGGCATCCCCCGCCGCTCGCTACAGCCGCCCACGACATGCTTGCCCGAACAGCTAGGGGGATCGTTACGTGACCGCAATCATCGACATTCACGCACGCCAGATCGTGGACAGCCGCGGCAATCCGACGGTGGAGGTCGATGTGCTGCTCGAGGACGGCAGCTTCGGCCGCGCGGCGGTGCCGTCGGGCGCCTCGACCGGCGCACACGAGGCGGTCGAGCGTCGCGACGGCGACAAGGCGAAATGGGGCGGGAAGGGCGTCGACCAGGCGGTCACCGCGGTCAACGAGGAGATCGCGGGCGAGATCGTCGGCATGGACGCCGAGGATCAGCTCGAGATCGATCACGCGATGATCGCGCTCGACGGCAGCGAGAACAAGGGCCGCCTAGGCGCGAACGCGATCCTCGGCGTCAGCCTCGCGGTCGCGAAGGCCGCGGCCGACGCGCGCGGCCTGCCGCTCTACCGCTACGTCGGCGGCGTCGCCGCGCACGTGCTGCCGGTACCGATGATGAACATCATCAACGGCGGCGAACATGCCGACAATCCGATCGACTTCCAGGAATTCATGATCATGCCGGTCGGCGCGCCCTCGCTCGGCGAGGCAGTGCGCTGCGGGTCGGAGATCTTCCACACGCTGAAGAAGGGGCTCCACGACAAGGGGCTCGCAACCGCGGTCGGCGACGAGGGTGGCTTCGCCCCCAATCTCGCCAGCACCATCGACGCGCTCGACTTCATCATGACGAGCATCGAGAAGGCGGGCTACACGCCGGGCGACGACGTCATGCTCGCGCTCGATTGCGCCGCGACCGAATTCTTCAAGGACGGCAAATACGTCATCTCGGGCGAGGGGCTGACGCTCGAACCCGGCGCGATGGCCGACTATCTCGCCGACCTCGTCGCGCGTTACCCGATCCTGTCGATCGAGGACGGCATGGCCGAGGACGATTTCGAGGGCTGGAAGGCACTGACCGACGCGGTCGGGGGCAAGGTCCAGCTCGTCGGCGACGAC
This sequence comes from Sphingomonas citricola, assembly GCF_019429535.1. Lineage (GTDB taxonomy): Bacteria > Pseudomonadota > Alphaproteobacteria > Sphingomonadales > Sphingomonadaceae > Sphingomonas > Sphingomonas citricola. Next base: position 28,804 of record NZ_JAHXZM010000003.1, read on the forward strand.
CTGTTCGTCACCAACCCGAAGCGGCTGCGCGACGGCATCGGCCGCGGGCTCGCCAATTCGTTGCTGGTCAAGGTCAACCAGATCGGCACGCTGTCCGAAACGCTCGAGGCGATCCGCATCGCCGAGCGCGCGGGCTACACCGCGGTCATGAGCCACCGGTCGGGCGAAACCGAGGATGCGACGATCGCCGACCTCGCCGTCGCGACCAATTGCGGACAGATCAAGACCGGCAGCCTCGCACGTTCGGACCGGCTTGCGAAGTACAACCAGTTGATGCGTATCGAGGAAGAGCTGGACAAGGTCGCGCATTACGCGGGCCGCGACGTGCTGCGCACGCGCTAAACCGCCTTGCAAAAGCGGCGCATCTGCGCGATTCTTCGCCTCGATGCGCCGCAAGCCGACACCGCCGTCCATGATCCTCCGCCGCGCCGCCGCGCCTGCGGCCGCGCTGTCAGTGATGGCGTTCTTCGGCGCCTACGCGGTGACGGGCTCGAACGGCATCTTCGCGCTCGGCGACTATAAGCAGCAGATCGCTGCGCGCGAGCTTCGTTTCCAGCAGCTCGATCAGCGCCGCACGATGCTGCGCAACCGCGTCGCACTGCTCGATCCGCGCCACGCCAATCCCGACCTCGTCGACGAACTGGTGCGCAAGGAACTGAACGTTGCGCATCCCGACGAGGTGATCGTTCCGCTCAAGTAAGTGAGGCGGGGCCGCATCGCGCGACCCCACCCCAATTCAGATCAGCGCAGGAACGTCAGCAGATCCTGCGTCAGCCGATCGCCCTCGGTCGCGAACAGGCCGTGCGGCGCGCCGTCATATTCGACCAACTGACTGTTCGCGATCCCCGCGGCCGCGGCACGGCCCGCAGCGTCGATCGGCACGGTCTTGTCGGACGTGCCGTGCAGCACGAGCGTCGGGACGCGGAAGGCGGCGAGGTCGGGGCGGAAATCGGTGTGTCCGAAGCTCTCCGCGCACGCGAGTGTCGGCTTCAGCCCGGCCTGCATCGCCAGGCGCCACGCCCAGTCGATCGTCGCACTGCTGACGGGGCTGGTCAGATAGCCCTCGCCGAAGAAATCCTTGAAGAACGACTGGAAGAAGGCCGGGCGGTCCTTCTTGATGCCGTCACCGATCTCCTGCAATTTCTCCTCGGGCGTGCCGTCGGGATTGTCGTCGGTCTTGAGCATGTACGGCACCACCGACGAGATCAGCCCGGCGGAGGTGACGCCGCGACCGTCGTGGCGGCTCATATAGCGCGCGACCTCGCCGCCACCCATCGAGAAGCCGACGAGGCTGACGTCGCTCTCGGCACCCGTCGCCTTCAGCACGTCGGCGAGATCGTCGGTTAGCGAATCGTAATCGTAGCCCGACCACGGCTGGCTCGAACGGCCGAAGCCGCGACGATCGTATGCGATCACGCGGAAGCCCGCATCGGCCAGCGCCATCATCTGCGGGTCCCAGCTGTCCGACGACAAAGGCCAGCCGTGGATGAGGACGACCGGGCGGCCCGAGCCCCAGTCCTTGACGTAGATGTCTGTTCCGTCGCGGGTTTTGACGTAAGGCATGCGGCTAGCTCCAGCCCGTTGTTGAGCGGGATCAACGTGGTGCTGCGCGCGACGTTCCGGTCAGCGTGCTTCCGTCTCTAGGAAGAGCTCGACGCGGTCGAGCGCCACCGTCTTGTCGAGGAACGTCTCGCCGATCCCGCGCGCGAGCAGTAAGGGCAGGGTGCCGGCCGCCATCTTCTTGTCGTGGCGCATGTGCTCGACCAGCCGCGCGGCCGGCGCGGTGATGCGCGACGCCGCCAGGCCATCGGGCAGCCCGCTCGCGCGCCAGTGCGCCGCGACGCGGTCGGCATCGTCGCGCGAGCACAGACCGATTGTTGCCGAATAGTCGAAGGCGAGCCCGCATCCCGCTGCGACCGCCTCGCCGTGGAGCAGCCGGTCGGAAAAGCCCGCTTCCGCCTCCAGCGCGTGCCCGAAGGTGTGGCCGAGGTTGAGCAACGCGCGGCGTCCCGTCGTCTCGAACTCGTCCTCGCCGACGATGCGCGCCTTGGCCGATACCGCGTGCGCGATCGCGTAGGCCCGCGCGTCGGCGTCGCCCGCGATCAATGCCGCGCCGTTCGCCTCGCACCACGCGAAGAAGTCGGCGTCGTCGATCAGGCCGTATTTCACCACTTCGGCGTAACCGGCCCTGACCTGCCGTTCGGGAAGCGTATCGAGTACGTCGGGATCGATCAGCACGACGCTCGGCTGGTGAAACGCGCCGATTAGGTTCTTGCCCGCGCGCGCGTTGATCCCCGTCTTGCCGCCGACCGAACTGTCGACCTGCGCGAGCAGCGTGGTCGGCACCTGCACGAAACGGCAACCGCGTTTCAGGATCGCGGTGGCGAACCCGACGAGGTCGCCGATCACCCCGCCGCCCAGCGCGATCACGTGATCCTGCCGCTCGACGCCTGCCGCCAGCAACGCGTCGCACAACCGCTCCAGCACCGCCCAGCTCTTCGTGCCCTCGCCCGCGGGCAGCACGATCTCGCTCGACACGATGCCGGCTGCGCGTAGCGATTGGCGGAGCGTCGCGAGATGCGGCGCGACATGCTCGTCCGCGACGATCACGACCGGTCGCGTGCCGATCACCGGCGATAGCTCGTCGCCCGCACGCGTCAGCAGCCCGCTCGCGATCCGCACCTCGTAGCTGCGCGCACCCAGCGCGACTGGAACCACCGTCATCGACCAATTGCCTCCAGGATCGCGCGCACCGTGTTCTCGTGCGGCGCATCAGCACTCGCGACGCGCAGGTTCGCGAGGCTGTAATACGGGGTACGCTTCGCCGCGAGGTCGCGCAGCACCGCGCCCGCGTCGCGTCCGCGCAGCAAGGGGCGCGTGTCGCGGCGTCGTACCCGGTCGACCAATACCTCGACCGGCGCATCGAGCCAGATCGACAGCGCGTCCGACAGGATCAGCGCGCGGGTCTTGTCGTTGATGAACGCGCCGCCGCCGGTCGCGATCACCTTGGGGCTGCCGTCGATCAGCCGCGCGATCACGCGGCGCTCGCCGTCGCGGAAATAAGCCTCGCCGAACCGGTCGAAGATGTCGGCGATCGTCATCCCGGCGGCGTGCTCGATCTCGTGGTCGGCATCGACGAACGGCAATCGCAAGCGGTTGGCGAGCCGCCGCCCGACCGTCGACTTGCCCACCCCCATCAACCCGACCAGCACGATCGGTTGCCCCGTCCAGGCGGGTGTCACGGGCGGGCTATGCAACATGATGAGGCGGGCTATACAGCGCACTTCGACGCCGGCGCCAGACCTAGCGCTCGGTGATGTGATCCGTTCATGCTAAGGTCCCGATATGCGTTTCATCGTCTCGCTCGTGGTACTGATCGTTCTGGTCGTGGGTGCCTTGTTCTTCTTCGCGGGGCGCGCGACCGAGCGGCCGATGACGCAGATCGAGAAGCCGGTCGAGCTCGGCAACCTTGCCAATTAAGCACCTGCTGATCGGGGTTGCGGCGGCCGCGATCGCGGCGACCGCGCTCGCGCAGGAACGACCCGAGTCGCTGCTTCCGCCGGGGTTCGGGCAAACGCCCGCGCCGGCGCCGACGCCCACGCCTGCCGCGACCAGCGACGCGAGCGCGCCGCCGCGTGCGTCGACGGGCGCCGGACCGCTGCCGGCATTACCCCCGCTCGTTCTTCCCAGCCCGACTCCCTCGGCCGCGCCATCCCCCGATGCGGCGCAGCTCGCGCTCTACGAAATGCCGGCATTCGCGCGTCGTTCGCTCGCGCAGGTCGGCCCGATCGGTGCGGGCGACGGCGGCGTCAGCGCAAATGCGTTCGGCCGCGTCGACGGGCGCTATCTCGAAACGCTGATGCGGCGATTGTCGGCACCGGTGCCGTCGCGCTGGTTGTCGATCGCGCTGCGCCGGGTGCTCGCGTCGCGCCTCGATACGCCTGCGCACGTCAACGGCGCCGATTTCGCGGCCGAACGCGCATGGCTGCTGCTTCGCATGGGGGAGGCGGTCGCCGCGCGGGCCGTGGCCCAATCGGTCGACGCGACCAACGTCACGCCGAAACTCGCGCAGGTGTGGATGCAGGCGGCACTGGCCAACGCCGACCCCGCGGGGCTGTGCACACTCGCGCAGATGCCGCGCATCGCCGCGAGCGAGCGCGGCTGGGTCGTGGCGCAGGCGATGTGCGCCGGGCTGACCGGTGAGCCGACGCGCCCGCTGATCCAGGGCCTGCGCCGCCGCCACATCGCGAGCGGGATCGACCTGCAATTAGCTCAAAAGGTGATCGGGGCAGGGGCCGACAGCCGGCAGGCGATCACGATCGAATGGGATCCGGTGTCGCAACTGACCGCGTGGCGCTTCGGTCTCGCGACCGCGACGGGCGTGGCGATCCCCGATACGCTCTATGCGACGGTCGGCCCGCAGGTAACGGGCTGGCGCGCGCTCGCCCCCGCGATCCCGCTCGCGGATCGCATCGTCGCGGCGGAACAGGCCGCCGCGATGGGGGTACTGTCGAACGCCGCGCTCGTCGATCTGTTCGCAAGTTCACGTGAGCTCGAGGAAGCGCCTGCCGACCTCGCGCAGACCGCCAACGATCTGCAGGACGCCTATGTCGGGACCGACCGCGCGACGCGGATGAAGGCGATGACGACGCTCTGGAACGGCGCGCAGACCCCTGCAATGCGGTACGCGCGCCTGATCCTCACCGCGCGCGCCGCGGGCCGGCTGACCGTGTTCGACGGCGTCGACCAGCCCGATCGGCTGATCGCCTCGATGTTGTCGGCCGGGCTCGATCGCACCGCGATGCGCTGGCAGGGGCATGTCCCCGGCGGCAGCGACGCGTGGGCGCTGCTGCAGATCGCCGACCCCGATCGCACCGGCACCGGCTGGGGTAGTGTCGACGATTATTCTCCGACCGGGGCGAACGCCGCGCGCAAGAAGGAACTGTTCTTCGCCGCGATGGCCGCGCTCGGCCGCATGTCGGCGGGCGATATCGAGAGCCAGGCGTCATCACTCGACGTCCGCATCGGCGCCGCCAACGCCTGGACACGCGCACTCGACCGCGCGGCGGCCGAGGGGCAGTCGGGCACGGTCCTGCTGCTCGCCGCGGTGGGGATGCAGACCGGCGACTGGGCGGGCGTTCCCCCGGCCGCCTTGTACCGCATCATCGCCGCACTGCGCGCCGTCGGGCTGTCCGGAGAAGCGCGAATGATAGCGGCCGAGGCACTGACGCGGCTGTGAGGCGCGAGTGAACGCCTCGCCATCACCACCCGGCGACCGCGACGCGATCGAGCGGTTCATGGAAATGATGGCCGCGCAAGCCGGTGCCGCCCGCAACACGCTCACGGCTTACCGCACCGATCTGCGGCTGGCTTCCGAATCTCTGGGTGGTTCGCTCAGCGTCGCGGATGCGTCGGCGCTGCATCGCCTGGCGGCGCATTGGAGCGATCTGTCGCGCGCCACGGTTGCGCGGAAAGCGGCTGCACTGCGGCGCTTCTTCGCGTTTCTGGTCGAGGAGGGCGACCGCCCCGACGATCCGTCGTCGGCACTGCCGCGGCCGGGCACCGACCGCGGTCTTCCACGCACGCTGTCACACGACGACATCGATCGTTTGTTCGCGGTGGTTGCGGCCCGGCTTGAGCGCGATCCACCGCTCGTGCCTGACCTGCGCCTGTCGGCGTTGATCGAGCTGCTCTACGGCTCGGGCTTGCGCGCCAGCGAGTTGGTCAGCCTGCCACGGCTCGCGGTGCAACCGGACAAGCCGTTTCTGATCCTGAAGGGCAAGGGCGGTCGCGAGCGTCTGGTGCCCTTGTCCGACCGCGCGCGTGCCGCGGTCGCGGCCTGGCGTATGCACGTGCCCGCCGATCAGGCGTTCCTGTTCCCTTCCGGCAAGTCGCATTTGTCGCGCGTGCGCTTGTTTCAGATCGTGCGCGCCGTCGCCATCGAGGCCGGGATTGCCCCCGACCGCATCAGCCCACACGTCCTTCGCCACGCCTTCGCGACGCATCTCCTCGAAGGCGGCGCGGACCTGCGCGCGTTGCAATCGATGCTCGGCCACGCCGACATCGCGACGACCGAGATATACACGCACGTCGACCGCCGGCACCTGGTCCAACTGGTGAACGAGCGGCATCCACTACGCGAGGCGCTCGTTGACGCTGGCGCGCGCGCGTCCTAACCGCGCGCGATGCTCAAATTCCTCGACTTCGAGAAGCCGATCGCCGAACTCCAGGCGCGTATCGACGAACTGCGCGATACCGGGGCGGAGGGCGGCGTCGACATCGCCGCCGAAGTGTCCCGGCTCCAGGCCAAGTCGGACAAGCTGCTGAAGGACACGTTCGCCAAGCTGACGCCGTGGCAGAAGACGCAGGTCGCGCGCCATCCCGAGCGGCCGCACTTCAAGGATTACGTCGCCGGGCTGTTCAGCGAATTCATGCCGCTCGCGGGCGATCGCGCATTCGGTGACGATCAGGCGATCCTCGGCGGTTTCGCGACCTTTCGGGGGCGCCGCGTCATGGTGCTTGGCCATGAGAAGGGCGATGATACCGCAACGCGGCTTCGTCACAATTTCGGCATGGGTAAGCCCGAGGGGTATCGCAAGGCGATCAGGCTGATGGAGCTTGCCGACCGCTTCGGTCTGCCGGTGATCACGTTGGTCGACACGTCGGGCGCATTTCCGGGCATTCAGGCCGAGGAACGCGGTCAGGCCGAGGCGATCGCGCGTTCGACCGAGACGTGTCTATCGCTCGGCGTGCCGCTCGTGTCCGCGATCGTCGGCGAGGGCGGCTCGGGTGGCGCGGTGGCGCTGGCGAGCGGCAACAAGGTGCTGATGTTCGAGCACGCGGTCTACTCGGTGATCTCGCCCGAGGGGTGCGCATCTATCCTGTGGCGCACCGCCGACAAGGCGGCCGACGCCGCAGAGGCGATGAAGGTGACCGCGCAGGATCTGAATGCGCTGGGCGTCGCCGACACGATCGTCCCGGAGCCGCTGGGTGGGGCACATCGCGATGCCGCGCGGGCGATTGCCAACCTAGGCGATGCGATCGAGCAAGCACTCGGCGATCTGGTTTCACTCGATGCGGCGGCACTGCGTCAGGCGCGCCGCGCGAAATTCCTCGCGATGGGGCGGCTTTCCTGATCACGCCGGTCATCGAATTTGGACAAATAAAAAGGGCGGCAGGACAATGGTCCTGCCGCCCTTCTTCGTCATTAGCCTGCCGCGGTGACGCCGGCTGCCATCTTCGTCTGTGCCTTGGTGAACGTGGACGTCAGCTGGTTGCCCAGGCTGCTCATCGCGGTGATGGCGGCGATCGCGATCAGTGCGGCGATCAGGCCGTACTCGATTGCGGTGGCGCCCTTGCTGTTCTTCAGGAATGCGCGAATCTGCTGCATGTCGATCTCCAGTGGCTATTCGAAACTTCAGTTACCCGGCTGGTTTTCCGAAGCTCGGTAGCCAGCAATCGATCGATACGTCCGCATCGGTTGAGAAATGCTTAAACGCGGACGGGAATCACGACCCTTGCGTCGCGGTGGTGACACGGGCGCGGATGTTGCCCCACATCAATTGCGTGGTGTCGGCGAACTGCGACAGCGCGACGAAGCTCGCCAGCGCGATCAGCGCCAGGAGAAAGCCATATTCGATCGCACTCGCGCCACGCCGCGAACGCGCGAGCGTACCCGCAAAATGGGCGAACCGTCGCAGTCGGGGACAGCGTCTCGTCATGGTTCGGGAGAATAAACAGTGAGCCTTAATGATTTGGGCACCTTGAACACGTCACCCGACCGCCCCCCGCTGCTCGTCGTTGCCGCCGCGCTTATCGATGCTGACGGGCGGGTTTTGATGCAGCGACGCCCACCCGGGAAGGCACATGCCGGTCTGTGGGAATTTCCCGGGGGCAAAGTTGATGCGGGAGAGACCCCGGATCAGGCGCTCATCCGCGAACTCGACGAAGAACTCGGTCTCAGCGTGCACGCGGACGACCTCGCGCCATGTACGTTCGCGACCGACCAGCAGGGTTCGCGCACCATCATCCTGTTGCTGTTCACCTGCTGCGTCTGGCGTGGCGAACCCATCGCTCGCGCCGCGGATGCCATGTGCTGGAACGTACCCACCGAATTGCGGCGCCTACCCATGCCGCCCCTGGATGTTCCCTTACTCGAACATCTGGTCGCGTATCCACGGCGCTGATGCCCGCCTCGGGCCCATATCAGGCGCTGGCGACGATCGTCGCGCGCTGGCGCTCCATCACGCTCGCGACGGCCTCTGCCAGTTGCGTGCGGGTAAATGGCTTTCCAAGCACGGGGTAGATGCCCGCCTCCGTCGCGGTGAACTCGGCGTAGCCGCTCACGATCAATACCGGCATCGACGGCGCGCCCTGGTGAATGCGACGTACCAATTGCGTGCCCAGCATCCCCGGCATCAACTGGTCGGTCACGACGAGGTCGATCACGTGATCGCGCGCGAGTTGTTCGAGTGCCTCCTCACCCGAACATGCGACCGTCACGTGATGTCCCAGGTGGCCGAGCATCGCCGCGGTATTGTCGCGAACCAGCGCGTCGTCCTCGACCAGCAGAACGCGATGCGATTGCGTAGTCCGCTGGTCGCCGGTCGCAGACACGGTCACATGTATCTTACTGCGACCTCGCACGGTAGCCGGCAGCAGCAGGTCGACCGTCGTTCCCGCGCCGGGCTCGCTGCGGATTAGCAGCCCGCCGCCCGATTGCGCGGCAAGGCCGTGCACCATCGACAGCCCCAGGCCGGTGCCCTTGCCCGCGGGCTTGGTGGTGAAAAACGGGTCGGTGGCGCGCGCCAGCGTTGCGGCGTCCATGCCGTGTCCGCGATCGGTCATCGACACGCGCACGTAGCTGCCCGCGGGCAGATTGGCGCGGTTGCCCGGGGCGAGATGCTCGGTCGCGCCCTCGATCCGCAGTTCCCCGCCATCCGGCATCGCGTCACGCGCGTTCACCGCGAGATTGAGCAACGCGAGTTCCAGTTGATGCGCATCGACGTGCGCCGGCGGCATCATGACCGGAAACTCGGTCGTGATCGTCATGGCAGGGCCGAGCGAACGGCGCAGCAGGTCGTCCATGCCCTGAACCAATATCGGCACGTCGACCGCGCGGGGGCGGAGATCCTGTTTCCGGGCGAAGGCGAGCAGGCGCTGCGTCAGCGCCGCGCCGCGCTGCGCCCCCTGCATCGCACCGTCGAGAAAGCGTGCGGCCTTCTCGTCGAGCGTTCGGTTACGCAATAAGTCTAGGTTGCCGATGATGACCGCGAGCAGATTGTTGAAATCGTGCGCGACACCGCCGGTCAAATGCCCGAGGAGTTCGCTCTTCTGCGCCTGTCGCAGCGCTTCCTCGGCCTCGCGTCGCGCGGTGACGTCGGTCAAACCGCCGAGGACGTGGAGGAAATTGCCGCGGCCATCGCGCTCTACGCGCGCCGACACGATCACGTCGCGTACGCTGCCATTGTGGGTGATCGCGCGGTAGCTACGCTCCTCCAGCACGTCCTTCGCCATCAGGATCGGCCAGTCGCGCGCGGCGAAGGCTTGTGCGTCGTCGGTTGCCAGAAACTCAGCCAGCCGGTGCCCGATCACCGCGTCACGAGACAGCCCGAACAGATCGAGCCAGTTGTTGCTCACCTGCTCGACGCGGGCGTCCTGATCGAGCGAGAACAGCGGCAGCGGGGTGCGCAGGTAAAGCGCGCGGAAGCGTTCCTCGCTCTCGCGCAAGGCTTCGGCTTCACGCAACGCCGCCGCCGCCAGTCGCCGGTCGACATTCGCGGCGACGAGCGACAGCAGCAGGATCACGAACGCCGCCGCCGCAACCGCGAGAGCAAGCGCGGTCTGACCCAGGCTCGCGTGGTCCGGCGCCATCGACGCGCCTACCGGAGTGAATTGCGCGGCACGCATCCCGGCGAAGTGCATCCCGGCGATCGCCGACCCCATCGCGAGTGCGGCGCCCGCGCGAAGCAGCCGGTTCGCGTTGCGCCCCGCTAGCCAGAGAGCCACCGTCGCCGCGCCGATCGCGATGAAGATCGAGGCGCTCAGCCACAAACGATCGTAGCGGATCGTCGCGGGCATCTGCATCGCCGCCATGCCGATATAATGCATGCTGACGACGCCGAGCCCCATCAACAGCCCCGCCGGCAGCAATTGCCGCCACATCACCTCGCCGCCCGATACCAGCGCGAACGCCACCCCCGTCGAGCCGACCGCGACCACCACCGACAGCAGCGTCAGGCCAAGGCTGTAATGCACCTCCATGCCCGGCATATTAAAAGCCAGCATCGCCACGAAATGCATCGCCCAGATCCCGCCACCCATTGCGAGCGCGGCGGTGCACAACCACACCGATCGCGCCCAGCCATGCGACGCGCGCATCCGCCCGGCGAGATCGAGCGCCGAATAGGAGGCGAAGATCGCAATCGCGATCGACAGCAGCACCAATGTCGCATCATGGGTGCCAGCGCCGGCCAATCGCGTCCTCCTTTTGTCTCCCGCCCTGATTATGCGGCCGCTCCGAGAAAGAAAAGGCCGTCCCAGGGTGATTACCGGTCATTTACGTAGACTTGTGTCCATAGTGGATCGATCTGCTATCGCTGGTGTCGCCCCACCTGAACCGAGCCGGGAATCTGCTTCGTGACAGACCGCCCCTCGGCAGCTAATCGCCCCCCGTGGGCTCGATCCGCCGTCTCGTCGCGCAACGCTACATTGCGACCCTGGTCTGTGCGGCGGCTTTGTTGGTGAGATTACTCATCCCCGGCGGCTACATGGTGAGCGAGGGGTCCGGTTGGCCAACGATCGTGCTTTGTCCGCAAGCCGGCCCGGCACCGCTCGACTCGCACGCCAGTGCCCCCGTCATCACGGCTCATGGTGACAGGCAGGACATGATGCAGCAGGCACACACCGGCGACCACATCATGTCGGCTAAGCACGGCAGGACGAATGGGCACGGCAAGGCCGAAATGCCATGCGTGTTCACTGCGCTATCGGCCGCAGTGCTGGCGGCGACCGATCCGATCCTGCTCGCCGCGCTGATCGCGTTCATCGTCGCTACCGCGTTCGCCGGGATCCTGTTGCCGCGTCTGGCCGAGCCGGCGCGAATACGCCCGCCGTTGAGAGGCCCGCCAGCCGTCCTTTGACCCGATCGATGCCGCGCGACAACGCGGTGCCGTCCCGCCATCGCAGCGTGGCGAGCTTCGGCTCGCCCGGTGGTGAAAGGTATCCCATGTTCCATTATTTCTTCCCCATTGGTGCGCGCCAAATGGTCGCGCGTCGTGACGGAGCAAATCACGTCATTCTCATGAAGGCTGCCAACCGGTGGGTTAGCCGCGCGACGCTTAACCCCTCTATGATTGCCGTCGCGTCGATGCTTCAGCCGATCATTAAAACGGTTTTGTCGGGAGGGTCGGCCCATAGGCGCAATTTGATCGGCACGAAGATGTCGTTGTGGATTATGCTGGCGGTGCAAGAGCATGATCCCCTCAATCGATTGCTTGATCATCGGCAGGCTTGTGGAGCTGAAAGCGTGTTCATCGGCGCGTCGCGATCTTCGACGCGCTCGCCGGCGTGGCGACTGCGCGGGGCGGCATCATGACCCGCAATCACCGCGTCGCTGCGTTCCACCGCACCATATGGCGCTGGCATTTCTGGGCCGGGCTGATCGTCGCGCCGTTTCTGCTCATGCTGAGCGCGACGGGTGCGATCTACCTGTTCAACGACGAACTGAACGACCTGATCTACCCCGACCTGCGCCTAGTCCAGCCGCATGTCGGCGAGGTGCCCGTCTCGCGGATGATCGCCGCGGCGCTGGCGGCGCATCCCGGTGCGGTGTCGCGCGTCGACCTGCCGGCAACGGCGACGCGCGCGGCGGTGATCTACGTCGCGCCGCAAACCGGCGCGCCGCTGCGGATCCACGTCGATCCCGGCAGCGGACGTGTACTCGGCAGCTTGGTGTACGAGCGCACGTTGGTCGGCATCGCTGACGAGTTGCATGGGTCGCTGATGATCGGGACAATGGGCGACCGGCTGGTCGAGCTGGCGGCGTGCTGGGCGCTTGTGCTGATCGTCACCGGTACGATCCTGTGGTGGCCGCGAGGCACCGGGCGCAGCCGTTGGCGCGGGGCGGGGGTGTTCTGGCCGCGGTTCGACCTGCGTGGTCGCCGTTTCTGGCGATCGCTGCACGGCCCTGTCGGCGTGTGGAGCGCAGCGCTGATCGGGTTTCTTATCATGACCGGTCTGCCCTGGTCGGGGGTCAGCGGCGATCTACTCCAGCGCGCCAGTGCTGCGGCGGGGGTAGGGTATCCGCCGTCGTTCCGCACGCACAATGCACCCCGCAGCACGACGATGCAGAGAAGGCTCGGCCGTGTGCCCTGGACGCTCGAACGCGCGCCGATGCCGCATTCGGCGCCGCCCGCGGATAACGGCGCGCATATCGGGCATGCCGGACACGCCTTGCCTGCGCCCGTGGCGGATGAGGCGGCGATCACCGGGGTCGACCGCGTTATCGATCTGCTCGCTGCGCGGGGGCTGGTGCGCGGCTATTGGCTCTACCTGCCGAGCGGGCCCGAGGGGGTGTACACGGCGGTAACCTATCCCGACCGGCCGCAGGGGCAGCGGACGATCTACGTCGATCGATACAGCCTGCGCCAGATCGGACCCGAGGTACGCTTCGCCGATTACGGCATCGTCCAACGCGCCGTCGAGCTCGGGGTGCAGCTTCACATGGGCAACTATTTCGGGCGCGCGAACCAGTTGCTGATGCTGCTGCCCTGCATTGCGATCTGGGTGCTGACGATCAGCGGAGTGGCGATGTGGTGGAAACGCCGGCCGCGCGGCGCGTTCGGCGCGCCGCCGCTAATGTCGGGCGCGCGGGCGCGTGGTCTGATCGGGGCGCTGATCGTTGGCGGTATCGTCCTGCCGCTGTTCGGTGCGTCGTTGCTGATGATCGCGGCACTGGATTTCTCGACCAATCGACTGCGGCGTACACGCTGGCCAATCCGTGTCTGATCGGCGCAGCGGAACCGCGGTCGTTGCTGGCGCGCTCACGCCGGCACGGGAGAGCATGGATTTGTTGATGCAGGCAGCTGAAGGGCAGACGGCGTCACTCGTCGAGCGCGTGCGCGACGTCGCGCGCGCCTGGGACTGCGCCAATGGTGACGAAGCATTTCCAACGGACCGGCTCCGGACGCTGATCGACCTCGGCGCGACGAGGGCGTTCGTCGCGCTGAACGACGATCGCGCCGTCGGTGAATTGCTGACGGTGTTGCGCGAGATAGGGCGCGCGGACCTGAGTCTCGGCCGCGTCTTCGAGGGCCACGTCAACGCGGCGCAACTTGTTCACGCTTACGGGACGCCGGCGCAGCACGAGGCATTGCAGCGTAACGTGGACGAGGGGCGCGTGATGGGCGTGTGGAATACTGAGCCTGCGCCGGGGATGCGGCTCGAGCCGGCAGGCGCGGGACACTATCACCTGGTCGGGGCAAAGAGCTTCGCGACCGGCGCGGGGCATGTCGACGCCGCGCTTATCACCGCGCTGCTGCCGGATGGCGGGAAACAGATGATCCTCACCGACTTGGCTGACGCGAGGGCACGGGTCGACAACAGCGGGTGGCAGGTCCGCGGAATGCGGGGCACGCAGAGCGGGACGCTTGATTTCACGGGCATGACCGTGAGCGATGACGCATTGATCGGTCGACCGGGTGATTACGAGCGCGAGCCGCGCTTCTCGGGCGGCGCGTGGCGCTTCACCGCGGTACAATTGGGTGCGGTCGAAGCGTTGCTACGTCATTGGCGCAATCATCTGGTCAGCACCGGCAAGGCCAATGATCCGATCCAGCGTGCGCGGATCGCCGCGGCGATTGTTGCGACGCGCTCGGCCGCTAATTGGGTCACGCAAGCTGCGCATCTTGCCGAACGCGGCGCCGCGGCGGCGATCGCGCATGTGCTGATGACGCGTGGGGTAGTTGAGGATGCTGGACTGCTCGTGATGGAGGGCGCCGCGCGCGCGGTCGGCACCGCAGCCTTCTTTACCGCCAGCCGGATCGACCGCATCACCCGTGATCTCGGGCTCTACCTGCGTCAGCCCGTACCCGACCAGGCGCGCGACCGCGCGGCGGCGGCGTGGATCGAGGCGGATTGCTGGGGTGACGATCCGTGGTGGTGATGCCCGGACATGCGCATTGGCGCCACGCCCTGCTCCGCGCCCGATCACTGACGATGACGGAGGCGGCGCGGGAGGGCTGGCTGGTGATCGCGCCGCATCCCGACGACGAGGCGCTGGGCGCGGGCGGGCTGATCGCCGGACTAGCGCAGGCGCGTGCCCGATTGAGCATCGCGTTTCTGACCGACGGCGCGGGCAGCCATATCGGTGCACCGGGGTGGAGTGCGCGACGCGTGGCTGCCTTGCGAGCGCGCGAGGCGCGGGCGTCGTTACGCATGCTTGGTTTTACGAAGTCACCGCTCTTGCTCGGTTGGGCGGATGCGGCACCCCATCACCGACGCTCGCGCGCTTTCGAACAAACTGTCGATCGGCTAGTCGCTCTGTGCCGGCGCGAGCGATTGCGACGCGTGGTCACGACCTGGGCAGCGGACCCGCACTGCGATCATCAGGCTGCGGCAGCGGTGGCGCGCGCGGTCGCGCGGCGGATCGGAACCGTCCCGTTGTTCTATTGCGTGTGGGGCTGGACGAGTGATGACCTTGCCGGCGCGATCGCTTCCGTCCGCCCGATCGCGATCGCGTCGCAGGGGCGCCGCGGGACGGAGCGACGCGCGCTCGAATGCCACCGCAGTCAGTTGGGTGGTCGGATCATCGGCACGCGCGAACGCTTCGTGCTGCCGCGCGCGATGCGGCGGCTGGCCGACCGGCGCATTACCCTGTTGCTGGAGGAACGCCATGCGGCGTGAGCAGACGATCACTCCCGACTGGTTCGAGAACCTGTTTCGCGAGCAGGGTGATCCGTGGTCCTTCGAGACGAGCGCGTACGAAGCCGCGAAATACGACCATACCCTCGGCAGCCTTTCCCGCGAGCGCTACGATCTAGCGCTCGAAGTCGGGTGCGCGAACGGTGTGCTGACGCAGCGGCTGGCCGATCGATGCGCTGGTCTGATCGCGGTCGATGTCTCGGGAACCGCGCTCGCTGCCGCTCGCGCGCGTTGCGCCGACCATCCGCAGGTCCGGTTCGAGCGGCGGCAGCTACCTGGCGACGCGCCCGACGCGCTGTTCGATCTGGTCGTGCTGTCGGAGGTGATCTATTACTGGGACCGCCATGATCTGGCGCGGGCGGCCAATTACCTACGCGCGCACGTGCGACCCGGCGGTGAGATCATGTTGGTACACTGGATCGGCGAAACCGATTACCCGCTCTCAGGCGACGATGCGGTCGAGGGGCTGCGATCCCTGCTCGGTGACGCCGTCACGGTGACGCTCTCCGAGCGGCGCGAGCAATACCGGCTCGATCGCTGGCGCCGCACCTGACCGGCGCGCGCGGATCATCGCGCCAGCCTGCGCGATCGCCGCGGGCAGCGTGTCGAAGCTGAGCTGGTCGCCAACGCACGCACGGTCGGGATCGAGCGCGGCGGGAAAAGCGTAGGTCTCGTGCAATCGCTCGTCCGGCGCTTGCGTAATCCAGCGCGCGAACGCGTCGGCCATCCCGCCGGGTGCGCGTCCGTCGATGCGACTTGAGGTGAACACCCGCACGTCGAGGGGATGGCGGACGATCCCACCGCGTGCGCGCACCGCGGCGAATAGCGCACGGTCCTCGGCTAGGGCGGGCGTCGGTGCGCCGCCGATCGCGCGGTAGGTTGCCAGCCGCAATCCGATGCTCGCGCCGCCTTCGTAATAGTGTCGGGGCCAGGGGTCTTGCGCCGCCGGCTCGGCGTTCGCGCGCAGCCAGTCGAGTGCGGTATAATAGCGGCCAAGTAGATTCAGCCGCCGCATCGGCTCCGCCCCGAGCATCCGGCGATCCCCGCGTCGCGTCAGCGCGCGACCCGCCACCGCATCGGCGCCGGCGTCCAGATGCGCGACGGCGCGCACGATCCAGTCGGGAGCGACGCAGGTGTCCGCGTCCGTCGACATGAGAATATCGGCCCCCTCGACGAGCTTCGCTGCAGCCGCATCAAACGCGATCCGTCGCGCCCAACCGGCATGGGCGAACGGCGGAAGTAGCGATACCGCGCAGGACATTAGCGTCGCGTGGCGGAGCATGGTGCGCGCGAGCACCTCCGCGGTTCCATCAACGCAATTGTTCGCGACCACCACAATCGTCACGCCGACGCCGTACCGCGCGGCGGCAGCGTCGAGCGCGTCGAGGCACGCGGGCAGATCGTCGGCCTCGTTCTTCGCGGGTAGCGCCACTGCGACGCGCGCTCGGCGGTCGGTCATGCGTCGACGGGCTTCATCGATCGCTAGCGTATATCGAACCCGGCACAACGACAATCAACGTGGATCAAGGCGGCGGAGGCGCGTCTCAAACTTGTCCCGGCGTGACCTGCTTGCCATAGCGCAGCGCTCCTCCAGCAGACGGCGCCTGCCCATGTCCTCACCTCTGGCCGTCGGGCTCGATTTCGGCACCACCAACAGCGTCGTTGCTGTCAGTGACGGCGCGGGCCAGGCGCGGCTGCTGACGCTCGACCCGACGGCGGACAGCGCCGTCTTCCGTTCGGCTCTATGCTTCTGGCAGGATGAGGACGCGCACGGCGGACTGAATGTCGAGGCGGGGCCCGACGCGATCCACGAATATCTCGACTTCCCCGACGGCAGTCGCTTCCTGCAATCTTTCAAGTCGGTTGCCGCGAGCGCGTCGTTCGATACCGCGCCAGTCTTCGCGAAACGCTTCCGGTTCGAGGAATTGGGCCAAATATTCCTCGATCGGCTGGCCCACCGCGCGGACGGCGTGCTCGATCGGCCGCATCGTCTCGTGGTCGGGCGTCCGGTCCGCTACGCCGGCGCGCGCCCCGACCCCGCGGTTGCGCGCCAACGCTACGACGCGATGTTCGCCGGACGCGCCGGTGAGGTCCACTACGTCTACGAACCGCTTGCTGCGGCGTTCAGCTATGCCGCGGAGGCGACCGAGCCCGCGACCCTGCTCGTCGCCGATTTCGGCGGCGGAACCAGCGACTTTTCGGTCGTGCGGGTTGAGCGCCCGGGCGCCCACCAGCGGTGCGTCCCGCTGGGCCACGCCGGCGTCGGCATCGCCGGCGACCGGTTCGATTACCGCATCGTCGATCGCCTCGTCCTGCCGATGCTGGGGAAGGGTGGCAGCTATCGCTCGTTCGATAAGGTGCTGGAGATACCGGGGGGCTATTTCGCCGATTTCGGTGACTGGTCGAAACTCGCGCTGATGCGCAACCGGCGGACGCTCGCCGAGCTCGAGCGGTTGCAGCGCAGCGCGGTCGATCCCGACGCGATCGGGCGAATGATCGCATTGATCGAGCACGAACTGGGATTTCAACTGTACGACGCGGTCGCGCGATTAAAGCGGACATTGTCGTCGCGAGAAGAGGCCGAATTTCGCTTCGCAGGTGGCGGACTGGACATCGCGACCGCGGTTTCGCGCGAGGCTTTCGAGACGTGGATCGCCGAGGATGTGGCGCGCATGGCCGCCGCGGTCGACGAGGCACTGGTCGATGCGGGCGTGTCGACGGGTGCGATCGACCGCGTGTTCCTGACCGGCGGCACCTCGCTCGTCCCGGCGGTCCGCCGACTGTTCGAGGAGCGGTTCGGCGCGGAGCGGATCGTATCGGGGGGCGAACTCACCTCGATCGCGCACGGACTGGCGCTGATCGCGCAGGCCGACGATATCTCCGGCTGGACCGCCTGACGGCACCGGGAGGTCTGGAGGCCCGACCGGGAATCGAACCCGGGTGCAAGGATTTGCAGTCCTCTGCGTCACCACTCCGCCATCGGGCCTCGACGTCGGGAGGCGCGCCAATGCGCAGCGCACGCCCCGGTGTCAAGTCTTCTGCTTCGCAGGAGTATCGTCGGGCGGAAGTGTTGGCGAGCGGCGCGGCGTCCGATACATAGCGTGGCAGAAGAAGTGTGTTGTCTTACTATGACAGCTATGGCACAGGAACCGCAATGACCGCGACGACGCTCCATTCCGACCAGTTCGAGACCATGCGCATGGCGATGGTGGCCAGCCAGCTGCGCCCCAGCGGCGTCACCGATCCGCGCGTGATCGCCGTGATGGCCGAAACCCCGCGTGAGCGTTTCGTGCCCGCGGGCATGGAAGATCTCGCCTATCGCGATTCGACGATCAATTTGGGTGAAGGGCGCCGCGCGAACACCCCGCTGGCAACCGCGCGACTGCTCGTCGAGGCGCGGCTGCGCCCGAGCGATCGCGTGCTGCTGATCGGTGCGGCGATGGGCTACACTGCCGCGGTCCTGTCGCAGATCGTCGCCGAGGTCGTCGCGGTGGAGAGCACACCCGCGCTCGCCGCGGCTGCGCGCGCCAATCTCGCCGCCTTCTCCAACGTGACCGTCGTCGAGGGCGCGTTGGAAAAGGGTCATGCCGAAGGCGCACCCTACGACGTGCTGGTGATCGACGGTGCGGTCGAGCAGGCGCCGTCGACGCTCTACACCCAGCTCGTCGAGCGGGGCCGCGTGGTGACCGGGCTCAACGATCGCGGCGTGTCGCGCCTCGCCGCGGGCGCGCGCGACGCCGACGTGATCGGTTTGCTGCCTTTCGCCGACTACGACAGCGTCCCGCTGCCAGGTTTTGCCAAACCCCGTTCCTTCACCTTCTGAGGATTTCCTTCTTGCGCGCTTCCTTTCTCCTGCTGGGATCGATCCTCGCCGGCACCTGCGTCGCGTCCGCGTCGGCGGAGACGTTGCAGGAAGCGCTGTGGAAGGCTTACCAGACCAACCCGACGCTGACCGGGCAGCGCGCGGGGCAGCGCGCCGCGGATCAGAACGTGCCGCTCGCACGCGCGGCAGGGCGGCCGACCGTTGCGACCTCCGGCGGGCTGAACGAGAATTTCATCCGCGGCGGCAACAGCTTCACCTCGCCCGAACGGTCGCTCAACGGCACGATCGGCGTGACGGTGCCACTGTACCAGGGTGGTGCGGTGCGAAACTCGGTGCGCGCGGCCGAGATCCGCGTCGAGGCGGGGCAGTCGTCGCTGCGCCAGACCGAGGCGCAGCTCTTCACCGCGGTAGTCGGTGCGTACAACAATGTCCTGCGCGACGAGGCGATCGTCGGACTCAATGCGCAGAACGTCCGCGTGCTGGAAACCAACCTGCGCGCCAGCCGCGACCGGTTCGAGGTCGGCGACCTGACGCGCACCGACGTCGCGCAGTCGGAAGCGCGGCTCAGCCTCGCGCGCGCGCAGCTGCAGTCGGCGCAGGCGAACCTAATCACCAGCCGTGAAAGCTACGTCAGTCTGGTCGGCGACGCGCCCGGCACGCTCGCACCGCCGCCGCTGCTGCCGCATCTTCCGACAACCCCGGATGCCGCGGTCGAGGTGGCGTTGCAGGACAATCCGCAATTGCTCGCGGCGCGGCGGACGCGCGACGCGACCGATTACGACATCAAGGTCGCGCGCGCGAGCCGACTGCCGCAGGTCGGCGTGACCGTGGGCCAGAATTACTCGAACTTCCTCGGTACGCTCGGCGCGGGGCAGGGATATCAGGGGACCCAGTCGGGTACCTCTACCGCGGCGGGCCTGTCGCTCAATCTGCCGTTGTTTCAGGCTGGGCGCCCCGCGGCGCTGATCCGCCAGGCACAGGAGCTCCGTTCGCAGGCGATCGAGCAGGCGACGCTCGCCGAGCGGCAGGTGATCGCGCAGACGCGATCGGCCTATGCGGTGTGGCGCTCATCGCAGGAGGTGATCGCTTCGGCCGAGGCCGCCGTCGCCGCCAACAAGCTGAGCCTGGAGGGCGTGCGCGCGGAAAACAGTGTCGGCACGCGCACGATCCTCGACATCTTGAACGCCGAGCAGGAACTACTCAACAGTCAGGTGACGCTCGTGACCGCGCGGCGTGACGCCTACGTGGCGGGCTTCGCGCTGCTCGCCGCGATGGGCGAGGCGGAGGCGCGCGATCTCGGGCTTGAGGGCGGTCCGCTCTACGATCCAACGGTCAATTACGCGCGCTACCGCGGTAGCCTGTCGGACTTCGACACCAGCATCCCGACCTCCACACAGGCATCGTCGACCAAGACCGTGCCGGCGCAGAACGCGGTCGTCACGCGTCCGCTCGATCCGATGTTGCAGAGCAATGTTGACAGAAGCGCGCCATTAACGACAGGTGCGGAGACGCGGCGCCCCTGACGGGGCCGAAGGTGGGGCAACGGGGTAACGATGGGCGACATGAGCGCGGAGCCGTCGATGGAGGACATCCTTTCCTCCATCAAGCGCATCATCGCGGAAGAGGGCGACACCGGCACGCCGCGGCATCGCCGCAACGGTCAGGGACGCGCCACGCCGCTGCCGATGAGCCGCGACGACGAGGATGAGGACGAGGTGCTCGAGTTGAGCGACCCGATCTCGCCGCCGACACCGCCACTCGTGCCGCCGTCTCAGCCCGTCCACGAACCCCGCGTCGCCGCGGCGCCCGCCCAGCGCACGCAGGCACCGGTATCGCACACGCCCGGGAAAGACCATGATGCCCCCGGCGCCCACGTATCCGCCGCGACGGTGGAGGCGACGCGCGGTGCGCTCGACTCGCTTTCGCGTCTGCTGGTGAAGCCCGAGCCCGAAAGCGACGGGACGCTCGAGGGGCTCGTCCGCGAAATGCTGCGCCCGATGGTGTCGTCGTGGCTCGATCGCAACCTCCCCGCGATCGTCGAGCAACTGGTCGCGCGCGAGATCGCGAAGATCACCGCGGGACAGCAGTAAAGCGCGGCCGCGCACGCGATTGTTTCGCGCGCGACGATCTGCTTAATCGCGCGCATGAAGAGGATCATCGTAGCGACTCTGTTCGCCACCACCGCCGCCCTGTCACTCGGCGCCGCGCCAGCTGCGGCACGCCAGCTAACGATCAACGACCTGACAAGCTTGTCGCGCGTCGGCGCACCGACGATGTCGAAGGACGGGCGCTGGCTCGTCTGGGCGCAGCGCGAGGCGGACGTCGCCGCCGATCGGGGCCATTACGATCTCTGGCGGCTGGACCTGACGCGTGCAGGTGCGGTGCCGGAAAAGCTTGCCGCCGACGCGAAGCTCGATGAGAACGACCCGCAGATCGTCGGCTCGACCGTCTATTTCACCGCCGACGACGCGATCTGGTCGGTACCGGTGACGGGCGGCACGCCGCGCCGGCTGACCAACTTCAAGGGTGGCTTCAACGGCTACAAGATCGCGCCGACCGGCGATCGCCTCGTCGTCTGGGCCGATCGCAGGCCCGGCGCGCCCAGCCTCGAGCCCGCGGCGGAGAAGAAGGACGCGCTCGCCGGATCGGGTCGCACCTACGATCAACTGTTCGTGCGCCACTGGGACACCTGGGCCGACGGCACGCGCTCGCAACTGTTCGTCCTGCCACTGACGAGCGCCGGCGCCCCCGGCAACGGCGTTGCGATCGAGGGTGCGCTGGTCGGTGACGCGCCATCGAAGCCGTTCGGCGGCGCCGAGGAAGTGAGCTGGAGCGCAGACGGGCGCACCGTCTATTTCGCGCTGCGCGAGGCAGGGCGGATCGAGCCTCTGTCGACCAACCTCGACATCTTCTCCGCGCCCGCCGACGGCTCCGCCGCGCCGACCAACCTGACCGCGGCGAACAAGGCGACCGACACGCAGCCGAGCGTCTCGCCCGACGGGCGCAAGCTCGCCTATCTCGCGATGCGCCGCCCGGGGTTCGAGGCCGACCGTTACGTGCTGACGATCCGCGATCTGGCGAGCGGACAGACGGTATCGCTGACCGAGCGCTGGGATCGCTCGATCGGCTCGATCGCCTGGGCACCTGATTCGCGCAGCCTCTACGTCACCGCCGAGGACACGCAGGAGAACCCGCTGTGGCGTGTCGACGCCGCCAGCGGGCAGGTGACGCGGCTGACGCAGACCGGCAATGTCTCGGGCGTCGCGGTCGGGCCGCGCGGGGTGGTCGTGTCGATGAACAGTCTGACCGCGCCCGACGATTTCTACCGCGTCGCCGGCGGTGAGCCGCAGCGACTGACGCAGGTCAACGCCGCGCGCCTCGCCGGCATCGACATGCCGAGCGTCGACCGCTTCAGCTTCAAGGGCGCGAACAACGACACCGTCTGGGGCTACGCGGTCAAGCCGTACGGTAGCACGGGTAAGGTGCCGATCGCTTTCATGGTCCACGGCGGCCCGCAAGGGTCGAGCAACAACAGCTGGTCGTATCGCTGGAACCCGGCGGTGTTCGCGGGCGCGGGGTATGGACTGGTCGCGGTCGATTTCCACGGTTCGACCGGCTACGGCCAGGCGTTCACCGACGCGATCAGCAACAACTGGGGCGGCTGGCCGCTCGAGGATCTGCAAAAGGGACTGGCAGCGGCGACCGTGAAATATCCGTGGCTCGACGCGGACAACGCCTGCGCGCTCGGCGCATCGTATGGCGGGTACATGATGAACTGGATCGAGGGGCGCTGGCCCGATCGGTTCAAGTGCATCGTTCAGCACGACGGCGTCTTCGACGCGCGCGCGATGGCGTACGAAACCGAAGAGCTCTGGTTCGACGAGTGGGAGCATGGGCAGAAAGCCTATTACGAGGACCCGCAGGCGTTCGAGCGCTGGAACCCCGTCAACTACGTCGCCAAGTGGAAGACCCCGCAGCTCGTCATCACCGGCGAGAAGGACTTCCGCATCCCCTACACGCAGGGCATTGCCGCCTTCACCGCACTCCAGCGCCGCGGCATCCCGTCGCGGCTGCTGGTGTTCCCGAACGAGAATCACTGGGTGCTGAAGCCCAAGAACTCGCGGCAATGGTACGGCGAGGTGCTCGGCTGGATGGACCGCTGGACCAGGCGCGGCGATCAACGCTGAGCCTGCGCAACTGAAACGTGACTTCGGCGGGGTCGGTTGGCTAAGGGCAGGCGCATGAGCGAACTTCCCCAGAACACGTTGGCGAAAACCTTCGACCCCGCCGCGATCGAGACCCGCTGGTACAACCATTGGGAAGAAAAGGGGCTGTTCCGCCCCGACCGGCCGAATGCCGAGCCGTGGACGATCGTCAACCCGCCGCCCAACGTGACCGGCTCGCTCCACATCGGCCACGCGCTCGACAACACGCTGCAGGACATCCTCGCCCGCCACGCACGGCTGAAGGGCAAGGACGCGCTCTGGGTGGTCGGCACCGACCATGCGGGCATTGCGACGCAGATGGTGGTCGAGCGGCAGATGAACGCCGCAGGTGAGAAGCGCACCAACCTGTCGCGGGAACAGTTCGTCGAGCGCGTCTGGAACTGGAAGGCGGAGAGCGGCGGCGAGATCACGCGGCAGCTGCGCCGGCTGGGCTGCTCGATGGATTGGGCCAACGAGCGCTTCACGATGGACGAGGGCTTCTCGAAGGCCGTGCTCAAGGTCTTCGTCGAGCTCCACCGCGAGGGGCTGCTGTACCGCGACAAGCGGCTGGTGAACTGGGACCCGGGTCTCGGCACCGCGATCAGCGACCTCGAGGTCGAAACGCGCGAGACGCAGAGCAAGTTCTGGCACCTGCGCTACCCGCTCGAGGACGGGATGGGGTTCATCTCGGTCGCGACGACGCGGCCCGAGACGATGCTCGCCGACATGGCGGTCGCGGTTCACCCCGACGATGAGCGTTACCGCGACAAGATCGGCAAGTACGTCCGCCTGCCGATCACCGGCCGCACGATCCCGATCATCGCCGACGAACACGCCGACCCTGCACTGGGCTCGGGCGCGGTGAAGATTACGCCCGGTCACGACTTCAACGACTTCGAGGTCGGGCGCCGCGCAGGCATCGAGGCGCGCGACATGCTCAACATGCTCGATGCGCAGGCCCGGATCACGCAGACCGCCGACGGCCTCGTCCCCGATTACCTGCTCGGGATGGACCGGTTCGAGGCGCGCCGCGAGATCGTCGAGGCGTTGCAGGCCCAGGAGTATCTGGAGCGCGTCGAGGATCGCGTGATCCAGACCCCCTATGGTGATCGCTCGGGTCAGGTGATCGAGCCGTGGCTGACCGACCAATGGTACGTCGACGCGAAGACGCTGGCGCAGCCGGCGATCGAGGCGGTGCGATCGGGCAAGATCAAGATTGTGCCGAAGACGTGGGAGAAGACCTTCTTCAACTGGATGGAGAACATCCAGCCGTGGTGCGTCTCGCGCCAATTGTGGTGGGGCCACCGCATCCCCGCGTGGTTCGCAGAGGACGGTCACGTCTACGTCGCCGAAACGCAGGAGGAAGCGCAGGCACAGGCGGGCGAGGGCGTCGAATTGCGTCAGGACGAGGACGTGCTCGACACGTGGTTCTCGTCCGCACTGTGGCCGTTCGCGACGCTCGGCTGGCCCGAGAGCGAGGATCGCACGCTCGCCGGCCGTTATCCCAACGACGTGCTGATCTCGGGCTTCGACATCCTGTTTTTCTGGGATGCGCGCATGATGATGCAGGGGATGCACTTCATGGGCGACGTGCCGTTCCGCACGCTCTACCTCCACGGCCTCGTCCGCGCGGCCGACGGCGCGAAGATGTCGAAGTCGAAGGGCAATACGGTCGATCCCTTGGGGCTGATCGACAGATACGGCGCCGACGCGTTGCGCTTCTTTATGGCGGCGATGGAGAGCCAAGGCCGCGACATCAAGATGGATGAGAAACGCGTCGAGGGGTATCGTAACTTCGCGACCAAGCTGTGGAACGCCAGTCGCTTCGCACAAGCAAACGGCATCGGCGGCTCGGCCACGCTCGACCCGCCGGTTGCAACCAACGCGGTCAACAAGTGGATCATCGCGGAGGCAATCGCGACCGTGCAGGCGGTCGATCTCGCACTTGCCGACTATCGCTTCGACGCGGCGGCGAACGCGATCTATCAGTTCACGTGGAGCCGCTTTTGCGACTGGTACCTTGAGCTCATCAAGGGCGCGATCGACGATGAGACCAGAGCGGTCGCGGGCTGGGTGCTCGATCAGATCCTTGTGCTGCTCCACCCGTTCATGCCGTTCATCACCGAGGAACTGTGGCACGCGCTGGCACCCCGCGAGCACGATCTGATTGTCGCGCATTGGCCGATGGCGGACGCGCGCGCGCTCGATCCCGCCGCAGGCGCGCAGGTGTCGGGTCTGATCGAGCTGATCGAGGCGGTGCGGGCCGCCCGCGCCGAGCTGAACGTGCCGCCGGGCGCGCGGATCGCGCTTCACACCGGCGCGAGCGCGATCCCGGCCGAGATCGTGCCGTACGTCGAGCGGCTCGCGCGCGTCACCGTGACCGCGGGCGAGGCCGAAGGCGCGCGCGCGCCGATCCTGTGGGGTGCCGACACCTTCGCACTCGCGCTCGAAGGCGTGATCGACCTTGGGGCCGAGCGTCAACGCCTGACTAAGTCGCTTGCCGCCGCGCAAAAGGAGCGCGATGCGCTCGCCGGGCGGCTCGGCAATCCGAGTTTCGTCGAGCGCGCGAAGCCCGAGGCGGTGGAAAAGGCCAAGGCCGACCACGCGGAGAAATCCGCCGACGCCGATCGCTTCGCCGCCGCGCTCGCACGGCTTGGCTGACCGGGGCGGCGGGACGGCGCGAACGCGCCGCCGGGCCGGCGACCGCGTCAGGGAATGATGCGGTAGGTCACGCGCGCGATCGCCTGCGTCTCGATCGGGTGCGGCGCGACGGTCACGTCGATCGGGGGCGGCGGTGGCGGTGGTGGTGGCGGCGCGGGTGCGGCGATCATCGCTCCCGTGACCATGATCTCGTCGGGGGTGTCGTCCCGCCCGGTGTCCGAGGCGTAGAGCAGATCGCCGAGTTTCACCTTCGTACCCTGCGCGATCGCTTCGGCGCGGGTGCGCGCGTCCGCCAGTGCGGCGGCCATCGCGCGCCGCTGCGCGCCGCGCGGATCGGCGATGAGGTACGACGACACACGCGGATCGCGTGCGCCCAGCCGGCCGATCAGCCCGGTGATCGTGCCGACCTTCGCAACGTCGCTGGTGCGCAGTTCCAGCGACAGATCGGCGACATAGCCGATGATCGCGCACAGCCCTGCGTCGAGCTGCGGCGGGCCGTAGCTGTTCGCGGTGCATTCGCTGCGGCGGACCGCGCGGATCGATACGTTGCCGCCTTTCGCGGCCGCACTGGTCAGCGAACGGATGCCGCCGTCGACCGCCGAACGCGTCGCGTTGAGCTGCGTCAGCGCTGCGTCCGAAGTCGGGCCCTCGCCGTGGATCGTCCAACTCACCACCGCGAGGTCTGGCGGCGTGAACGCGCTGCCGTTCCCCGTCACGCTGATCTGCGGGGTCGGCGCGGCGTCGCCCGTGCCTCCCTGCACCAGTAACATCATCGCCAGCCATGACGCGGTGAATGGCATCTCATCTCCCCTTCGGCACGCATGCTAGCCCAAGCCGTGTGACGGTTCCAAGCGTCGCGCCCGCAGCTTGTAAGCGTTCGCGCGCAGCGTCGGCGGAACGGATCGGCGCGACGGGGGTAGGGCAGCGACATGGACGAAGCCTCCCCGCCCGCGACGCACGGACCCCAGCGCGACCTGACGCGCGGACCCATCGGCAAGACGCTGCTCGCCTTCGCGCTGCCGACGCTCGGATCGAACGTTCTGCAATCGCTTAATGGGTCGATCAACACGATCTGGGTCGGCCGCTTCCTCGGCGAAAACGCGCTCGCCGCGACAAGCAATGCCAACATCATCATGTTCCTGATGTTCGGCATGGTGTTCGGCTTCGGCATGGCGGCGACGATCATCGTTGGTCAGGCATGGGGTCGGCGCGACCACGATGCGGCGAAGCGCGCGTTCGGCTCCGCGATCGGGCTGGTGCTTGCAGGATCGATTGTGACAGGCGCACTCGGCTGGATCTTCGCGCCGCAGATCCTGACGCTGCTGGCGACGCCGGGCGATGCTTACGGCGAGGCGCTTGCCTATCTGCGCGTCATCTTTCTCGGACTGCCCGCTTCGATGTTGCTGGTGCTGATGTTCATGGGTCTGCGCGGAATCGGCGATTCGCTGACGCCGCTGTGGTTCATGGGGCTGTCGGTGGTGCTTGATGCCGGGCTGAACCCGGTCTTCATTCTTGGACTAGGCCCAGCACCCGAGCTCGGCATCGCGGGCTCCGCGACGGCGACGCTGATCGCCAATGTCGTCGCCTGCGGAGTGCTGGTGATCTATATCTATGCGCGCGAGATGCCGCTGCGGCTGGTCGGGGCACAGCTTCGCTACATCTTGCCCGAGCGCGACCTCGTAGGCACGATCGTCGGCAAGGGGCTGCCGATCGGCGCGCAGATGCTCGTGATTTCCAGCGCGGGCCTGGCCATGGTTGGGCTGGTTAACCGCAACGGTGTCGATACCACGGCGGCCTACGGCATCACCCAGCAACTGTGGACCTATATTCAAATGCCCGCGATGGCGATCGGCGCGGCGGTCAGCGCGATGGCGGCGCAGAACATCGGCGCCGGACGCTGGGACCGAGTTGGTGCTATCACGCGTAGCGGCATCATCTACAATCTTGCGATCACCGGCGCGATCATCGTGGTCGCGCTGCTGTTCGATCGGCCGCTGCTCTCATTGTTCGTGCCCGATCAGTCGGCCGTGCTCAGCATAGCGGAGCACGTGAACCTCGTCTCGACCTGGGGCTTCGTGCTGTTCGGCGCGACCATGGTGCTATTCGGTGTCGTGCGCGCGAACGGAGCGGTGTGGGGGCCACTCGCGATCCTGTTCATCGCGATGTTCCCGGTCCGGCTCGGGGTCGCGCTGGCGCTGCGGCCAACGATGGGCGCGGACGCCTTGTGGTGGAGCTTCCCGCTGGGATCGGCCACGACGGTGCTGCTCGCCGCGCTTTACTACCGCCACGGGGGCTGGCGAAAGGGAGCACTGCTGGCACCCGAGCACCATTGCGATGAGCGCAGCCACGCTGACGTCGAAGCCGGCGGCAGCATGCGCCCTACAAGCTAGCGCGGCACCATCACTTCGATCACCCCGGCGGCGATCCGCGCCGTGACCGGCGTATGCGCTAGCACCTCGCCGTCGATCGAGATCGGCATTCCCGTCGGCACGGTGTCGATGCGGATGCTCGTACCCCGAAACGACGTGGTATGCTCGCGCCGCGCGTCATGTCCGACGAACGAGGCTGCCCAGTTTTTGACGAGGTTGCGCTTGAATGGTCCTTTGACCGCCTGGACGACGATCTCGCCCGAATCGATTTCGGCGCCCTCGACCACATCGGTGCCGCCGTGGAAGGGCCCGTTCGAGATCCGCACCTCGACCGCCTTGATCCGCGCCGCGTCAGGACCGTCACCAACCACGAGCGTGAACGAGTGAAAGCGGAAGAACCGTAGCACTGCCCAGCTGAGATAGCCGACCCGACCCGCGACCTTCTTGAGCAGGTGCGGGACGCTTTCCGCAATTTGCGGGCTGATCCCCATCGCGGCGCAATTGGCGTAATAATCGCCGTCGATCATGCCCAGGTCGATCCGGCGCGGCGTGCCTTCGGACAGCACGCGCACCGCGCCCGCGATGTCGAGCGGGAGGCCGAGCGAGCGCGCGAAGCTGTTCGCGGTGCCGAGCGGCAGGACGCCCAGGATCACGTTCTTCCCCACGAGCATGTCGACCAGGCCGCTGATCGTCCCGTCACCGCCGCCAAGGATGACGAGATCGGGCTTCTTCGCCAGCGCCTTCTCGACCGTCCGCTCGAGGTCGGACGGGTCCTCGACCGCGTGCGCGTCGACCGGGAAGGGCAGGCCGCGCATCTGCTCGCACGCTTGCGCGAACAATTTCTGCCCGCGTCGCGATTTCGCGTTCACGATCAGGGCGGCCGTCGCGATGCGTGGGTGTGTCATACGCCTAGAACGCTCCAATGCGGCTTGCGCTACCGTAGCGTCCGAGCGAGGTCAAATACTTGCGCTGCGCTGCCGCGTGGCCGACATTACCGCGCATGCACGCACCCTATCCCGCGTTACGCCTGCGCCGCACGCGCGCTTCCGCCTGGAGCCGCCGTCTTCACGCGGAGAACGTCCTGACTGCGGCCGACCTGATCTGGCCGCTGTTCGTGACCGAGGGCGAGGGCGTCGAGGAGCCGATCACGACGCTGCCCGGCGTCTCGCGCTGGTCGGTCGATCAGGTCGTCGCCCGCGCGCGGGAGGCGCGTGATCTCGGCATCACCTGTCTCGCGCTTTTCCCCAACACGCAGAAGGAGCGCCGCAGCGATGACGGCGCCGAGGCCCTCAACCCCGACAATCTGATGTGCCGCGCAATCCGCGCGATCAAGCAGGCGGTGCCCGACATCGGCATTCTGACCGACGTCGCGCTCGATCCCTATACCGCGCACGGTCACGACGGGATCGTCGACGATGCCGGATACGTGCTCAACGACCGCACGATCGAGGTGCTGATCGGGCAGTCGCTCAACCAGGCGGCGGCGGGTGCGGACATCATCGCCCCCTCCGACATGATGGATGGGCGCGTCGGGCTGATACGCGAGGCGCTGGAGCGCGACGGACACGTCAACGTCCAGATCATGGCCTATGCCGCCAAATACGCCTCCGCCTTCTACGGACCATTCCGCGACGCGGTCGGCAGCCGTGGATTGCTGAAGGGCGACAAGACGACCTACCAGATGGACCCCGCCAACCGCGAGGAAGCACTGCGCGAGGTCGCACTCGATCTCGCCGAAGGTGCCGACAGCGTGATGGTCAAGCCGGGGCTGCCCTATCTCGACATCGTGCGCGAGGTGAAGGACGCGTTCGCGGTGCCCGTCTTCGCATATCAGGTGTCGGGCGAATATGCGATGATCGAGGCCGCGGTGGCGGCAGGGGCGGCTGATCGCGACGCGATGGTGCTGGAAACGCTGCTCGCGTTCAAGCGCGCGGGGTGCTCGGGCGTGCTCACCTATCACGCGCTCCACGCGGCGCGGCTGCTGTCGCGCTGACGTGGCGGTGATCGCGACCGAGCGATTGATCCTGCGCCCGCCGGTCGCAGCCGATCACGCCGCGCTTCACGCGATCTGGGCCGACCCGCTGGTGATGGCTGATCTGGGCCCCGTGAAGACCGCCGCCGACAGCGAGGAAGCGCTGGCGCGACACGCGAGCTATCGCCCCGCGCTCGGCTTTTGCGCGGTGGTACGCCAGAGCGACGAGGCGGTGATCGGTTTCTGTGGGTTGAAGCCCGGCGCCCCTGCGACGCCGATCGCGGACGAGATCGAGGCGGGTTGGATGATCGCGCGCGCGCATTGGCGACAGGGTTACGCGTTGGAGGCGATGCGCGCATCGCTCGACTGGGGCTGGGCGACGACCACAGCGCCGCGGATCGTCGCGATCACCGCGCGCCGTAATGAAAAGAGCCGCGGGGTGATGGAGCGGCTCGGCATGGCGCATAAGCCCGCGCTGGATTTCGCGCACCCGCGCTTTGCCCCGGGTGACCCGCTCGGCGACATCGTGACCTATGCGGTGACGCGGCCCTGATCCGCGAAGATACGCCGCGTCGTTGCCGCGCGGTTAACCATCGGGGCCGTAGGGCAGCGCCTCGTCCCCGTCGTTTCCCACCCGAAAGTCACGCATGATTGCTGTTCGCACGCGCGCCACGCGCTGGGTGTTCATCGCCACGATCCTGACCGGATCGTTCCTGCTGTTCCTCGTCCAGCCGATGATCGCGCGGATCGCGCTGCCGCGGTTGGGCGGCGCGCCGGCGGTGTGGAATTCGGCGATGCTCGTCTATCAGGCGCTGCTGCTCGGCGGCTACGCCTACGCGCACGCGATCGGCCGGCTGACCCCGCGTCGACAGGGACTGCTGCACCTCGCCGTGCTCGCCACGGCCGCGGTGTTCCTGCCGATCGGCCTCGCGGATCGCGTCATGCCCGTGGGAGCCGAGCCGGCCGTCTGGGTGCCGTATCTGTTCGCAATCTCGATCGGCCCGCTGTTCTTCGCGGTGTCGGCGCAGGCCCCGCTTGTCCAGCGCTGGTCCGCGCTCGCGCGCCCGGACGAGAATCCGTACGCGCTCTACGCCGCATCGAACATCGGCAGCTTCGTCGGGCTGCTCGCGTTTCCGCTGATCGTCGAGCCGCTGATGCCGGTGAGCGCGCAGCGCTGGCTGTGGAGCGCGGGGTACGTCCTGCTCGTCGCGCTGGTGTTCGTCTGCACGCGCATGCTGCCGCGCGCGCGCGCCGATGCGGCACCGGAAAAACAGGTCGCCACCCCCGCGACGGTGGGGGCGAAGCGCTGGCTGACCTGGGTGATCCTCGGTCTCGTGCCCTCGGGGCTGATGCTCGCGACGAGCACATTCATCAGCACTGACCTGCTCGCAATGCCGTTGCTGTGGGTGCTTCCGCTCGCGCTTTACCTGCTGAGTTTCTCGGTCGCCTTCGCCGCCAACCGCGCGCTCGCCGACGCGATCACGCGTTACGCCCCGGTCACGCTCGTCGTGTTCGGCGGCATCCTGATGGGCGGTTTCTCCGACGCTGCGCTACTCGCGGTCGGGATCGCGTTGATGGTGCTGTTCGTCGCCTCGGTCGCGCTCCACACGCGTCTCTATCGCTTGCGCCCGGCACCGGCGCAGTTGACGAGCTTCTACCTCGCGATGTCGACCGGCGGCGCGCTGGGTGGGGTCTTCACTGCGCTGATCGCGCCGGTCGTCTTCGACTGGACCTGGGAATATCCGATCCTGATCCTCGCGACCGGCGTGCTGATGCCGCAGAGCTTCCTCGCACAGCAGTTCGCGCGGCTGTGGCTGATGCCGAAATCGCGGATGATCGCGCTCGCGCTCTACGTGGCGGTCTTCGCCAGCCTGTTCATCGTCAGCAGCGGCCCGCAGGCGGTGTCGGGCGCCAATCCGCACTTCACGTTGATGTTCGCGGTCGTTGCGCTGTTCGGGATCGCCGCGGTTGGTGCGCGACTGCCGTTCGTGCTGGTGCTCGCCAGCGGTCTGATGCTGTTCGGCGGACTGCGATCGCTGTCGCTCTCGCTCGACCCCGGCGCGCGCGTGCGAAGCTATTTCGGTATCTATACGCTCAGCGACGCACCGAGGCGGCGGATGCTCGTCCACGGCAGCACCGTGCACGGCGTTCAGGAGGCGGGCAGCGTCGCGCGCGAGCGGACGCCGACGACCTATTACGTGCCGGGGTCGGGCGTCGGGCGGGTCATGGCGCTCGCGCCCGCGCTATATGGCCAGCGGGCGCGCGTCGGGGTCGTCGGTTTGGGCACCGGCACGCTCGCCTGCTACCACCAACCCGGCCAACGCTGGCGTTTCTACGAGATCGATCCCGCGATGGTGCGGATCGCGCGCGACGGCGCGTTCACGTTTCTGCGTCGCTGCGCCCCCGACGCGCAGATCGTTCTGGGTGACGCGCGGTTGAGCCTGGAGCGGGAGGGCGGTGATACGCTCGACGTGCTGGCGCTCGACGCGTTTTCCTCGGACGCGGTGCCGATGCACCTCCTGACGCTCGAGGCGTTCGCGACCTACGGTCGGGTGCTCGACCGGCGCGGCGTGCTCGCGGTGCACATCTCGAACCGCTATCTGAACCTCGTTCCCGTCGTCGCCGCGGCGGCACGCGCGCAGGGGTGGCATGCTGCGATCCTCAACTACACCCCCGATCCGTTCGACGAGAATGCGAGCCTATCGGCCTGGGTCGCGATGACGCGGGACGACGCGGTGTTTCAGACGCTTCGCCAGCACGACGAACAGTGGCGGCCTGTCCGGCCGCGCGCGGGCTTCGTTGCGTGGAGCGACGACTACGGGACGATCCTGCCGCTCTTGCGCTTCTAAGCGGCGGGGGCGAGGCTCGCGGCGATCGCATCGATGCGGCGGGTCTGCGCGGTGCTGGTGGCGCGTGCCGTCTCCAGCGCCCGTTCGAGCTCGGGATAGGCGGGCTCGAGCGATTGCGCGCGCGTCGCGGCGAGATCCTCGAGAACGCCGAGTGCGTCCTGATGCCGCGCGCGCAGCGCGTCGAGCTCGGCGAGCGCGGTCTGCGCGTCGAGCCAGCGATCGCTCCCCGCCTTTGCCCCCCGCGCCGCCGCAGCCAACCGTTCCGCGCGCGTTGCCGCCTGATCGAACGCCTGCGCGGCAGCGGCGCGATCGCGCGCGTTGGTGGCCAGACGCGCGTCGAGCGCGGGATCGGGCGCGACCGGGGCAGGCGGCGCCACCGCCGGCTCGTCGAAGCCGAGCTTTTCCGCCGGGCGCGGCGCGAGCGAGGGGTAAGGCCCCTCGGGCACCGCGCAGCCCGCGAGCGTGACAAGGGCCGTGCAGAGCAGCAGCGTCGGGCGGGTGATGGGGTGCGCCATGGGCGTTGCGATAAATTCTTCGAGAAAAGTGCGCAACGCACTTGCGCGATCGAAAAAGCCCTCGTATCAGCGCGCCTCCACAGGGCGCCCGTAGCTCAGCTGGATAGAGCATCAGACTACGAATCTGAGGGTCGGACGTTCGAATCGTTCCGGGCGCGCCATTCTTCTTCGGAAGAATTGGCTGGAAAACCATCGCGAAGATGGACGAAGCCGGGTCAGTGATGACCCGGCTTTTTCGTATCTATAATTTGCGGCCGTTGACGCAGAATTTCGCGCAGGCGCGGGCTAATCGCTCGCGCCGTGCTCAACCGCCTCGATGATCTTTCCCCCGGCCATGAAGACCGCGACCGTGCACGCGCCGAACAGCAGCCAGCCCTGCGCGCCGGGATATTGCGCGCGGTAGTGCATCCCGCGCTCGACCGCCCCGACGCCCAGGCCATAGATGACGAGGAACGCCTCGAACTTGGTCTTGATGACGAACAGGCGTGCAATGCGGCTCCACATGCCGCGCATTACGCAAAACACGCGCCAACCCCCGATTCCCGCCATTTCGGAGGGGGCCCGGATGGTTAAGTGTCAATTAAGGCGACACCCAGCGTTTCGGCCGTTTCTGCGAGCCGAGGTGTGAAAACGGGCCGCATTTCGCCCCTGGGCGGGGCTGAAAAGTGAAAACCGAAATAGCGGCTGTCTGGTTAATTGCGCGCCGCGGTTCTGGGCCTACGCTGCCCCCATGACCGACTCGCCCCTCTCACCGGAAGCGCTTGCCACATGGACCGACGAACAGGTCCGAACGTTCTGGGTCAGCAGCAATTGGGAACTTGGGCACGCCGACGGCGCGGCAATCGCGGTTGAAATGATGCGGCGCAATCTCTCCTTTGGGTCAGTCGGTGATGAGGATTTTGCAGCCGGCTCCGACATACTGGCCGGTCGCATCATGACCGCACCTGGCGGGGCGTGGGCCGCCTTCGCGGTCGTGATCGCCGTCGTCGCAATCACCGCAATCTATCTCACGCGCCGAGTCTTCGGCTGATGTGTAACCGCGCGCGGTTGTCCTACGAGCCCGAGACGATCCTGACGCACTTCGGCGCGAACTGGCTTGCCGAGAAGCCACGCGACAACCGCTTCGACCCGTGCGAGCTGCGGCCGAAGAGCCGGGCATACGTGATCCGCGAGCAGAGCGGGAAGCGCGGGCTCGACGTCATGGAATGGGACGTGCTCGGCGGGGGCGCGAAGTGGCCGATGACGAACGTCCGCCAGCTGCACCTGCCGCAGTGGCGTCGCTTGGCCGAGAAGCCGGAGAACCGGTGCCTCGTGCCGCTGTCTGAATTCTGCGAGTGGACGCCTGACAAGCACGACCTCGGCGACGGAAAGCCCGCGATCAAGGGCGAGATGTGGTTCCAGGTCACCGACCAGCCCCTGTTCGCGGTCGCGGGGTTCTGGCAGCGCACGGCCGAGGGCGCGGGCTTCACAATGGTGACGTGCGATCCGAATGAGCTAGTCGCGCCGATCCACCCGAAGGCCATGATCACGATCCTCGCGCCTGACGATCACGATCGCTGGCTGAGCGGCAGCTACGACGACGTGGTATCGCTACAGCGTCCGTATCCGGCTGAGCAGATGACGGTGCGGGGCCCGGTGTTTCCGACGCGGCAGAAGCAAGGGACGGTCTGATTGCAGACGCTGCAATCTACGACCTCAACATTTGCATTCGCCATCCGTTCGCGAGCGCAGCAAATTAGTCAGGCCTTTCAGGCATCCTCTCCTAAGTAAACCTTTGGGTCGCTTCGGCGGCCCTTCTTTTTGCCCGGCGCTATCGCAACTCCGCCCACACCGCATACCCCCGCTCGACCAGCTTCCGCACCATCCACCTGATTACGAGATAAGGGTGCGATCCGATGTCGTCGCGCTTCGTAATCGCATGCTCCCAGAATTCGAGCATCAGCGCCTCGTCGCGCACGTGCGGGTGCAGCACGCGCAGCGCCAGCCGTACCGACTCCCGGCTGCTCTCCGGCGGCTTGCGACAGGCCTGCTCCAAGACTTGGAGCGATAGATTGACAGCCAGCATCATCGCGCGACGCTGGCGCACCTCGGGCATTGTCTGTCCGAAGGGCAGGGGCAGCACGACGACGTCGCTGCTGACGCAGCTGGGCTTCCGGCAGATCTGATCGTGCTGGACCGCGGCCCACTCCATCGAGCGTCGGCCATGCTTCCGGCTGGCGATCATCTCCTCGCGATCGAGCACCGCGACATGCCCGCATTTGCGGCACGTCACCTGCACCGCGGCTTCTACGCGACGCAGGTCATGCAGTGTCTTCGGGTGGCCGACCATGCCCCGCTTTGACATGGAACAGATGCAGAACAAAAGTCTGGAATTGTAGGATTGGGAACGGCATCATGAGCGGATGATCGAGTCGCAATCCACCGCTCACGGCGCTGCGAACGGGCGCGCCTTCAATCACCACGGCGAGACATTCGGCGCCTGGCTGCGCGTCCAGGTCGATCGCGAGGGCCTTGTCGGGCAGTTGGTCGCCGGCGCGAAGGCCGATCGGCGTTTCCCGCGCGATGGCAGCCCCGAGGACGTGCGCCGACACCTCGCCGCTATGCAGGCAGAGGGCGACCTGTTCGAGGCCGTCGACGAGGCTGAGATCGACTGGCGGGCATACTGATGCCGGACGCGCGTGCCGTGGTGCGTGAGCGGGCAGCCGCGCGCGGGCTGAGCTTCGCGGCTCTGTCGCGGCTGATCGGACGGAATGACGCCTTCGTGCAGCAGTGGCTCGAGCGAGGATCACCGCGGAAGCTCGACGAAGACGACCGCCTGCGCATGGCGATGGTGCTCGACGTCGACGAGGTGTCGCTGGGCACGCGCATGCCGTGGCGGCCGGCTATCTCCGCGAGAGATTCATGGGCAAGGTCCGGAGCATGAAACCGCAAGAAGTAAGTTGGGCCTTCACTCCTGAGGGTCTGGGCTGGGCAACTTGGATCTCTGATCTCGTCGCAGTCTTAGCGTTGTTCGCCGCGCTAGGAGCGTTCATTCTGGAGCAGAGACGAGCGAATGCTGATCGACTCAGGGCTGATCAGGAGGCAAAGCGGGTGCGAGCGAGATTTCTCCATACCTGCACGTGGCTTGCCTCAGAGGCGATTCGCCTGATCGACGAGGAGAATGACAAGGTCGAATTCACGAACGGCTTTGTCTGGGCAAACAGGCAGTATGGCATAACCCACGTGATTGAGCCGATTCGTGATGGCGCTGAGGGAATGCAGATCTCGGCACCGGCAGAAGGAGATTTAGTTCTCACGCTCGCCCGGACAGTCCGGACGCTGAAGGACCTTTCCGATCTTCGGGGTATCAGCGAACATGTCAGCGAAGCCGAGTATCGCAAGTTTCTGAGCGAGAAGAGAGCGGACCTGCAGGAACGTCTTAAGCAGCTGACGTTTCTACAAACTGGACGCCTCCCGCTGCCGGAAGAATTGTCCATTATTCCGCCGGCCTCCTAAATGTCAAAGCACGATCACCGCGGCATGACCCGCTGCGCGCTGTGTCGCACGGATGATCGCGCCGCGCTGGTGGAGCAGCTCGCGGCCGCTATGTTCGAGAGCCGCTGCGACGGCACGCACGATTACCGCTGGGATGAGTGCTCAGGCTATCGTGCGATTTACCGTGGGTTCGCGGGGGTGGTTGCCGACAGCATTGACGCCGATCGGCACGGGCGCTGCCTGCTGTGCACCAGCAACGATCGCGAGACGCTTGTGCTCATGGTCGCGCAGGCGCTGTGGGATAGCCGCTGGGAAGAGGGCGATCTGCCGTGGGAGCGGGCGGATCAGTGGCAGGCAAAGTATGCGCAGCTGGCGAACGCGGCGTTCGCGTCGCTGGAGGGACGGCCGGTCTGAAACTGTAAATCACCGCGCTGGACAGGGAACGTCGGCTAAGTAGCCTAACTTTCTCGCGGAACGTGCAGAATTGTCACCCGCGGCCAGGAGGGTGCATGGGTATTCTGGTATTCGCGGTGTTGCTCGGGCTGATCCCGGCAGCTGTTGCGAAAAGCAAAGGGCGCAGCTTCATGCTGTGGTGGCTTTACGGTGCCGCGATCTGGATTGTCGCAATGCCGCATTCATTGATCATGAAGGCCGATCAACGCTCGCTTGATCGTCAGGCTGAAGACCAGGGAATGAAGAAGTGCCCGGCGTGCGCGGAGATGATTCGCAACGAAGCTCGCGTGTGCCGGTTCTGCCAACACGAACAAGCGATGGCATAGCTTATGTCGATCATCACCGCCGATTGCCCCCACTGCGGGGCTCAGAATATGACCTTTTCAGTTTTCGGGGTTTTCGCTGCTGCCGACTTCGGCGGTGTAAGCACTGCCAGCATCAGTGCGGCGTGCAAAAAATGTAGTTTGCCGATCGTAATCCGAGTATTTTCAAAAAGTGCCGGGTCTAGCGAGCATTTCACGTCTAATCTGCGCAATCGTTTGCAGAGTGGATGGGAGTTAGAAGGCGAGGATACCACTCGTATTGCTCAGTGGCCTGAGCGATTGAAACCGCAGATACCTGCTGATTTACCTTCAGAGGTAGAAAAAGCTTTTAGTCAAGCAGAGGTGAACAGAAGCACGCCAGACTGTGAAGAAGCTGCAGCAATGATGTATCGCAGATCATTGGAGCTCGGCGTCAAATCCGCTTACCCGCAGCTTACAGGTTCGCTAGCGGCTCGAATAAAGACCCTTGTTCGAGATCACCACCTACCAGCTACGATCGGGGATTGGTTGGACCAAGTCCGGCTAATTGGGAATGACGGGGCGCATGAGGTCGAAGGGGTAACGCGAGATGAGTTGATCGCCGCTCGAGGCTTCGTTGACGCGGCGCTTCGCTATATTTTCACCCTTCCTGCGGAGGTTGCGCGACGTCGAGGGCTGCCGACCGAGGTGGCGTAGCGGATGCCCACTCAG
Source organism: Sphingomonas citricola (assembly GCF_019429535.1). Classification (GTDB taxonomy): domain Bacteria; phylum Pseudomonadota; class Alphaproteobacteria; order Sphingomonadales; family Sphingomonadaceae; genus Sphingomonas; species Sphingomonas citricola. The sequence goes on from NZ_JAHXZM010000003.1 coordinate 67,060, forward strand.
TCTAATAAAGCCAGAGCGGCGACAAATCCCTCGCTTCGCCGAGGATGGACCGATCTCACTCAACCTCGAATATGTTGGAGGCTGGGTTCCCCCGCTCCGGCGGGGACATTTCCTTCACTGTTCGCCTGCTTCACGGCAGGGGCCACCGCGATCGAGCGGCAAGGATCACTCCTGTACCGATCCGGGAAAAGGTACAGATGAGCGCAACCCGTCCGGCCCACGATCTATTATGTGCAGTGCAGCAGACTCGCAGGAGCGACTATGGTGCACGTAAGCTGGATTGTGGCGTGTCTCATGGGTGCGGTGGTGGCCGCGCTGCTGATCACTCAACGAGACAGGAAGCGGCGCTCTGAGGCTGATCGGGTTGCTCGCCGATCCCGCCGGCGCAAAGTCGACGATTGGTGGTGGCGTAACTATGTGAAGCCCAGGCAGCGACGGCTCACGCACTACCGGGATGATACGTAATCCTAGGTCTCTGCTCTCCTACACCTGAGACGTGGGGGTCATGCAAAGGTTGCCGCGGCCACAACGGCCTGCATGAGTGCGATTGCCGCTATGCCGGGGTGCTTGCCATCGGCAGCGGCAGGCTCGCCATTGATCGTAATCCACTTGCCGGTAGGTGCCGACGCGCCGCCCTGCTCGACTACTGCGGCGACATCGGCAACCGCATCGAAGATGCCACCTGCACCTGCGCGCATCCATGCATTGAGTGTCTGACGGGCTGGATCATTGGCGGTGACGGATTGGTCGGCAACGCTGGACGTGCCCGCCGCGGTCGTACTCGTCGTCTCCGGCATCGCAGTGCATGCGATGAGGCGCTTGACGCCCATACCACGCAGGCGAGCCGCGAGAGTCGCCAGGTTGGCTTGTATCGTGGCTGCGCTATCGCCGGCCGACAGGTCATTGCGGCTCAACGCCACAACTGCGGTCGTGGCATTGCACATTGCGAGTACGGCCATACGGGTAAGCGAGCGCCCACCAGTCCACAGGTTAAGCCGATCACCGGCTGCTGCGGACATCACATATGGGATGCCCCGCTGCGACATGGCGCGCGCAAGGTAGCCTTGCGCGCCATTGCTATCGCCCATGTCATACGGGTTAGTGCCGAACGAAGCCGTCACCGTCGCCCCTGTTCCCGAGCCGCCCGAGAGGCTGATCGTGCCGGAGGGAAGCGCCTGGCCGGTTTGCGTCGCGGTGCTTGTGTAGCCTCCTGGATCGACAACGCGCAGAGCGGTGATAGCACCCGACGACACTGCGTCCACGATGACCTTTGCGTCAGATCCTGCGGCTACCGCTCCCGGGGTCGCGCCGTTACGGCCAAGCGTGAGGATGTCGGCAACCTTGTAGCCCGAGCCGCCGGATTGCAGAGTCACAGAAGACAAGCTGGACGTGCCGATCTTGCCTTGTCCTAAGCTGTCGCCGATGAGGATTGCCGTTGGCGTTGGCGCGAGTGGCTGCCCCAGCACGGCCACAGGCGCGAACTGGGAGGCGTTGGCGCTGCGCGGCGCGGAGTTTCCACCAGCTGCCGTCCGATCGGTGACGGTCGTGCCGTTCTCCGTCACGACGCCGAGCGACATGGCCATGCTCTGGCCGCTGACTGGGAATACTTGCGAACCGGAGCAGGGAAGCCACGCCCACACCACCATCATACCCCCAACAGGCACGGTAAGGGGGATGGGATCGGTAAGCAGCGTGCCGCGCGCCACCACGCTGCCATCGGGGAGTGTCTGGGTGCCGAACGAGCAATCCTGCACTCCGTTGAAGGTCACCGGGTAAGTCGCTGGACGAGTTCCGGCCTTCCAATCCATGTTTGTAGGTGTTGGCCGCGAGTTTTTATTCGCCGTGACGCACTCGAAATAAGGGTTGCTACCGTAGGAGCCGCCGCCACCGTTCGTTGTATAGTCCATCACGACCTCGCCAGGCGCGTAGGTCTTGGAAGGGTTCCATCCTTGGCCAACCTCCACGCTAACCTTCAGCGGAAAGCCGGTTGAGAGGGTCGCTTCGGAAGCGCCTGCAACTGCACCGCCCACGAATAGCAGGCGTGGGTTGGTACAGCCCTGTGGGATGTAGATCGGAACACGGAAACCCGCTTGCTGACCGGCTGTGATGCCCGCCGATGCCGACGACTGAAACGGAAAGTTCGTGCCGATCGAGCACGGAATAGGCAGAGCCTTTCGCGCCACCGGATCAGGTGCTGTGACAGCCGCCGCCGTCAGCGCCTGCTGCAGTGCTGTCCGTTCCGCCGCGGACGTCACCACCCCTCCGAACAGCTTGTCGGTGAACCCCTTGGCGCGAGCAGCCAGCGCGCGCGCGATCGTATCGGTCATACGCGTGTCCTCACTGAGAGATGCGAAGGGTGACGGTGCCGGACGCGATCGCGGTCACGTTCCAGCGGTACTGGACGCCAACCTCCGTCTCGGTGTCGGTGAAGGTCTCGGGCGTGGCCGCCCGCAGCGCGTCGCTGATCTTCACGTACCAGGTCGCGCCATTGTCGAAGCTGCGCTCGAGCTGCGCGACCACGCCTGAGCCGCCCGAGCAGACGAGGTTCATGGTGCGACCAGCGATTGGCGTGAAAGCGTCGCCGACACCGGCGGTGGTGCGCTGGCTGGCCGCCGGCGTCTTTCCCGACTGACCAAGCCCCGAGGTGCCCGCGAGCAAGCCGAGCTGGAGATCCTGCCGCGCAGCCGATGCGGCACCCGCTGGCAGGGGCAGGGCAGCCGCCGAGATCGCGAGCGTGCCGGCGAGCAGCGCGCGAACCGCTTCGACCTTCGCGTCTGTCGCCGGCGATGCGATCAGCTTGTCGCGCACCGCAGCGAGCAGCGTCTCGACCCCGTCGAGATAGCCGCCTTCGCTGGTCAGCAGCGTGACGATCTGCGCGAGCGAGGCGTTGCCCGTCGCCTGACCACCCGCGGTCGCTGGCGCCGCTGGCAGCTTGGCGAGCACGTCCTGCAGGGTCTCATCGGTCGCCAAGTCGGCGAAGGCATTGCGCAACGTCATCAGCGTCCGTCCTCGATCCAGAGAGTGAGATTGCCGTTTGAGGTGTCCCACCAGGCGTAGGGGCCGTCGCGGTCGGGCTGGGTGTCCTGCACGAAGCTGGTCTGCGCGCTGGCAGCGAGAGCGGCGGTCCACTCGGCATAGGTCTGCCCGGCAGCCTGCCACGGCGTGATCCCTGGTGCGCCGCGCGGGCTGATCACCAGCCGCCGCGTGTCGTACTCGAAGGCGAACCGCGTGACGCTGGCAGCGGAGGCGTCTACCGACACCGGCGCAACGGTCGCGGCCGAGCGCGCGATCGAGAACTGGCCCTCGATCCAGATGTCGCGACCAGCTTCATTGATCTCGGCAATCTCATGCCGCAAGCCAATGCGGTTGGTCGCGAACAGCTCGTCGGTCGTGTCGCCGTCGATAGCGAAGCGGATGCAATGGTCATCGCCGACCGACACGGCGACGCCCGCCGCCGAGAACAGCGGCTCGCGGTCGTTCGCGCGGTACACCGTCCAAGCGAACGTGCGCCCGGTCAGGTCGATCAGGGCGCCGTCATTGTCGAAGGCGATCTCGACCGTCAGCGCCTCGCCAGCGAAGCAGCGCACGTCACCGGTGATCGTGAAGCGAGAGGCAAGGGCGCTCATGCGGCACGGTTCCTTACAGGCGGCTCAACAGCACTTGCGCCGGAGCAGATGATGATCATGATGGGGATGCGCGGACCCGCCTCCCGGTTCGTTCGCGTAGCCGGTCGCGCGTTCCCCCGCGGACAGAAAGGCGCGCGACCGGCGCCTTCACGCCGTCGGCTTCTTTGCCTCTTTGATCGCCTGCTTGACGGCCGGCGCGACCGCGATTGCGACAGGTGCGAGCGCCTTGGCAATGCGGAAGATGGTGGCGAGATTGATCTTCATGGTCGTCTCCTTCGGGGTGATCAGGGCAGCACGAGCGCGCGGACGCGGGCGGTAAAGGCGATGCGCTCAGCCTCGCCATTGGCGGGCTTCGTTGCGCGCGGGTTGCCGCGGTTGATCGAGCGGCCGATCGCGATGCCGTCGTCGGCATCCGCGAGCGCGTTCAGCCCGGTGCGCGACCAGTAGAGGCAGCTGGTCAGCAGGCCGATCGATGGCATGGCGACGATCTCGGGATGGCGGCCGATGTCGATACCCAGCGCTGCGCCGTCGCGCTCGTAATTGGCTCGGCCGGTGGTCTGGATCGGTCCGCGACCCTTGAACCGCTTGCCGTCGCCCGCCTGGCTGTTGCCGAGATCCGCTCGGCCTTCGTAGCCAGACTGCGCGGGCGTCGGACCCCAGATCTCCTCCATGTAGCGGAAACTGCCGCTCTCATGGCCGCACTGACCTAAGAAGTGAATCAGCCGCAGCGGCGCGTCGAGGATACCATAGGTGCGGAAGTGGACGGCCGCGGCGAGGCCAAGCTCCTGCGCGACGTCGGCCTTTGCGCCGCACCGCAGGAACAGGGCGTTCATCGTCACGGGGCCGGGCTGATTGTCAGGTGTGACGCCGAGGCGGCGCTGCATCGGAATGGCGTCGAACATGCGTAATCTCTCCCAGCGAGATGACGGTTTCTTCCAATTTGCATGTTTCTCTTGTGTTGCTGACGGCGGTGTCACAGCATGCGGCTTCAGCATGAGTACCTCCGGGGCGCTCCGTCGAAAGGCGGGGCGCCTTCGATTTATGCGGAGCCAGCCTCTTCCGTCACCGACACCGGATCGCCTGGCCGCCCGCTCGGGCCATCTGCAGGCTGCGTGCCCGCCAGCTGCGCGGACTGCTGCTTGATTGTGGTGGCGTCCTCAACCGACCGCGCGGCATCGATCGCCTTCGTGACCGCGTTGCCGGTGATCGGCAGCAGGCCGCCAAACAGCGCGTCAACGAGCCGCTGGCTGGACTCCGGCACGGCATGGAAGATCACCGCAAAGCCAAGCGCGACCGTGGACACGATCAGCATGGCAGCGAGGGCGTAGCGCCAGTGGCGATCGGCGTCGGTCATGGCTCAATGATCCCTCTGTCTCGGAGCGCTTGGCGGACGATCGCCTCGTCGTGGCGGCGCTGGGCTTCGGCTTGGAGCAGGTCGACTAGCTCGCCAGTCTTCTCGTTGCTGGCGGTGACGGCACGCTCGACCGACACCAGCGCGGTCGTCAGGCGCTCCATCTGGCCGCGCTCGGTGAAGGTGGCCGCAACGACTTGGTTGGGGGTGGTCGGTTCGGGTGCCTCCCGCTTCCGGCTGCGTCGCTCGAACCACGTGACCAGCGCGGCGACGCCGCCAGAGAACGTCAGCGCCAGCAGCGACACCGCGTTCGGAGCCTCAGGCGCGTCCATAAGCGGGCGTCCCGATGCGAGCAGCATCCGCCGCGGAATAGGAGAACATGATTGCCTCCAGCGCGAAGAGGCCGGAATAGGTGAAGATCGCCGGCGACAGCCACTCGACGGACAGCGCGCCCCAAAGCAGGAACGACCACACGGTCATGCCGAGGAAGCTGCCGATCTGGCGGATTCGCGGTGTCTCCTTGCGGGAGCCGTTCACGTAGAGCGCGGCAATCCTGACCACGCCCATGGTGAAGGTGATCGAGCCCCAGGTGCCTTCCGAGGCAACAGCGGCGAGGGGGCGGAAGAACGGGCGACCGAAGCTGCTTCCAGGCAGCAGCAGCGTGAAACCCCAGCCCGCCAGAATGAAGGCCAGCACCCACTCGGGCGCGCGCTCGCGGAAGGTGCGGGCGAAACGATCAAGCGGCATGAGCAGAATCATGACAAAGCCGCCCCGGCCGCCCGGCCATTCCGCCGTGCCCCCTCGCGCGTGTAGTGGATGATGTCGCCCGCGGTCGCGAAGCCGGTCGCGCCGTTCACGAAGCTGACGTCGGGCATGGTCGCTGCAATCGCCCGGTGCGCCGCGTCGATCGCCGCGCGCGTCTGCCCGTTCGGCGCGCCAGGATCGGCGACCCACTCGGGCACCATGCTGACGATCGCAGCGTGCGCGTTCTCCGCGCCCTTCACCGCGCGCGTGCCGGCGATGGCGCGGCGTAGCTCGTCCTCGTAGGTAACTCCCGCGACGCCTGCGGTCGCGTCAGCCTCGCCCTGCGCGACGTACAGCGCGACACCTGCGCCGGGATAGGTCGCCAACGCCGCCGCCAGTTGCGCGACCATGTTGGCGTAGAGCGCGCCGCCATCCGGGTCCCATGGACCGTTCACCAGCGACGTGCCGCCCTGTGCGGTCGGCAGGATCACCACCCGCTTCAGCGTCGGGTCGAGCGCCAGCATCACCTTCGCCGCGTAGAAGACCGGGCTCGTCGCCCATGCCCCGATGTCGCTCGGCTGCTGCCACGACAGCGGCTCGGCCGCGCGCACGATCGCAGTGCCGGCGGTGCGCTGCCGCACCGACAAGCGCTCGACCCGCCACACCGTACCTGCGGGCGATCCGCCCTGACCGCCGTTGCCGATCAGGAACACCGACAGCGCACCGCTGCTGCCGACCGTCACGTCGAACACCGACGTGCGCGCGATTGGGCTGGATGCGTAGGCGAGCCCGGTCTGCGGCTCGTCGCGCAAGCCTGCCTGCACGCCGCTGACCGCCGCCACGTCCATCTCGACGCGGTACGTGCCCTGCGCGAGCCCGCTCAGCTGAAAACGTGCTGCCGGATAGGTCGGGTCAGCGCCGTTCGAAGTCAGCACCACCGCGTCGCCATCCGCGGCTACGTCCATGTTGCCGTTCGGACTGGCCCAGCTTGCCGCGGTGATGGCAGACGCGCGCTCGACGCCGAGACCGAACGGCAGCTGCTGCAGAACGCGCATGTCTTGGCTGTCGACGATCGGGTCGGGGCCGCCGGCACCCCAGCCGATCGCGTTGCTCTGCCCGAGCACCGGAATGATGATCGTGCCGTTGTGCGCGGGCGCGGCGGGGAAGTCACCGCGCGCGATGCCGGTCGGCCGCGTACCGCGGCGCGCGATGTGGTGCTGGATCCCGAGCACGCCCGCACGCGCTCCGCTGGCAACCTCACCGGTGCCTGCGAGATAGTAGGTCGCACCCTTCGGGATGGTGAAGCTGGCTTCGTAGCGCCGCACGCGGTCGGACAGGCGCGCGACCAGGCGCGGGTTCACGCTCCCGACATTCGAGTCCTGCGCGTCGCGGAAATAGATGATCGGCACGCCGAACGCGTCGGCCTGGTCCGTGGTCAGCGTGTAGGCGATTACCGCCATCAGCCCCGTGTCGCCCGGATCAAGGTTGTCGCCCGCGAACGCCGCATCGGCTGCCGGCGCGTAAGACTCGGTCAGCCCCATTGCGAGCAGCTTCGCTTCGGTCTCGGTGCGATAGGCCGGCGTCAGGAACGTGCGAGGGATCTGGCGCATCGTGCGCCCGAACAGGTTCTGGTTCGCGCCCATCATTTGTCCGGCGCGGCGTACCGCCATCTTGCTGTGGATCGCGTCGCCCCAGATCGTGGCGAGCACGTCGACCACCCCGTCGGTCGGCAGAATGAGGTCTCCATTCGCGAACGGGATCAGCTCGAAGCGGTTGGTCGCCTGGCGGTAGATCAGCGCCGTGACCACGTCCGACACCGGCGGCACTGCTACCTTGGCATAGCCGACCATCTCGTCGCTGCTCGGCATGTCGACGCCGCCAGCGTTGCCGGCCGCTACCGTGCCCCGCTTGTAGTAGTAGGGCAGGGGTACGTAGATCGCGGAACCGCCACCAAGCAAGCCGCCGCGGTCGTCGACCAGCTCGTTGCGCGGCGCGGACACGATGGGCGCGGAGGCGGCGAGGGCGTCGTCTCGGGCCTGCACAGCGGTCGCAGCTGCCTCCTCGGCGCGATCACCGTTCGCGCCAGCACCCGCGAGCAACGGTGCGAGCAGGTCGATACCGTCGATCCGCACCTCGACGACATCATCGCCGAAGGTCAGTGTCGCTGCAGTACGCATGCCCGACACACTGACGGATTGCATGCCGTACCCGATTGGGCGCGCGGACGGCGCGTTGTCTGCGCCGGTTACACCGTCGCCGGTGATCAGGAACGGCCCAGCCGCGATCCGCCGCTTGCGCCCCGCAAACGTTGCCTGCCAATCCCACGCCAGCGCGGTCGTGTCGCCGATCTCGCCCTGGTAAGGCAGCCCTTCCATCGTCGTCTCGTTGATCACGAGCTCGACGGTGCTGGTCGGCACGCCATCGGTCACCGTTACACCGATCAGCCGCAGACCTTCCGCGTTGCCGTTGGTGACGGTGGCGAGGTCGACCTCAGGCGCGCCGGGGGTGTCGCCGCGCAGCCGTACCTGCGCCTGCATCGCGACGCCGGTCAGGTCGACGCCCACCACACGGATCGTACGGACACAGGGGGTGTATCGGTCTGCCAGAATCGGCAGCTCCGCGACGTTGGACATGCAGATCTCCGATGATCAGGTGAAGCGGATCAGCTTCGCGGGCAGGGTGAAGCTTGCGCCGACAGCGAGTGCGGGACAGGTGAGCGCGACACTCACCTCGTTGGCCTTGGTCGCGACCACGTCGTGCACCGCGTAGCCGGTCAGGATGGCGGTAGGCGCGATCGTCAGCACCTGGCTGGCGTCTACCTTCCACGCTGCCGGGGTGGTGATCGTGAGACGGCGGACACCCGCGACCAGCGCGACCGTTGCCTTCTGCGTCAGCGTCAGCGTGCCGAGCGTGACTGCGGAAGGCTCCGCAAGCAGGTCGATGTCGAGCTCTGCGCCCGCCATGATCTCGCCCCGCCAGATCAGCGCGCCGTCCGCGCCGCTCACATCGGGCGCGTTCTGCGTCGTCAAGCGAAGGACGCGGCCGCCACCCGGGCGCTGGCGGATGATGCCGTAGAGCTGGCGGTTGGTCGGCAGGCCCTTGGTCATTGCTGCACCACGTTCGGGTTGCGACCGCCACCGCCTCCGTAACCGCCGCCGCCGTCACCACCTGGCGGCGTCTCGGTCGGCGGATAGGTTCGATCAGCGTTGGCCGTCACGAAGCTGCGCACGATGATGTTGTCGGGATCCACCACCTCGGGCCCGCTCGCTGGTTGGACGAGCGCGGCATAGGCGTTCGCTGAGCGGTCGAAGATCACGAGGTATGACGTCGCCGCAGTCAGGCCGGTGATCGTTGCGGCGGGGAAGGCGAAGCTGGTGGTGCCGTCCGACAGCGCGGCGGTGAATGCGGCAATACTGATCGTCGTGTCGCTGCTGGTGACCGGGTAGGCGAGCGAGGCGGAGGATTGAACGATCTGGGTGGCGGCGCCTGTGGGAGCGCCGGGCACCTCGAACATCCAGGCGTTGGAGGGCAGCCCGGGCGAAACGGGCGGCACCGCAGTCTGCGCAAGCGCAAAGGCGTGCTTCGCCGCCGTCTCCGATCGCGCGGTCACGGTCACGATGCCGCTGCCAGCATCGAGCGATCGCGTCAGCAGCATTACGTCCTGATCGAGCAAGCCCGCATCCGGCAGGTCGACTGTAACGACGTCGCCGGGTTTATAACCGATCCACCGGACCTTGAGCGGCAGGTTGATTGGCCCGAACTCGCGCGCGTTCTCGATCGCGTAGCGCGCCAAGGTTCCGACTTGCTTAGGTTCCTCGCCAGCGAAGCACTGCACCAACGGGAATGACGTTTCTTTTCGGACCTGCCGCCCGTCGGCCGCAACGTGCTCAGCAACGATGATCGGCTCGGCCGGCACTTCGGCCCAGGTCGTCGTGGTGATACCGCTCTGCGGATCGGTGCTGATCTGCTCCGACCAGTAGCGCGGGACCAGCGCGTTGATGCGGTCACGGCGCGCCTGCATGGTGACGATGCTGACCTCGCCCTGCGCGAGCGCGTCCCGGTCGATCGTCGCGAGGCTGACCCGCGGGGTCGACACGATGCACCCGAGCATGGCGCCGAGGCGCAGAGGCTCGCCCGCGCCCGCCTGCAGAATGTCCGTCAGCACGTCCCACTTGTCGTCGAGCGTCGATTTGACCCCGCCGACCCGCCAGCCGTTGATCTGCGCGACGTTCGCGCCCTCGACAAAATTGTCGACGATGATTCCGCTGATCGGGAGGCCCACGCCGGCGGCGAGCTTGCCGTTCTGCCGCCAGCCGAGGCACCACGTCAGCGCGACGACGTAGGGGTTGTCGCTCCACGCCCAGGTTGAATGATCGGCGACGCGCTGCGGCCCGTCACCGCCGGGATAGGTGCTGTCCTTTCGGGGATCGTAACAGAGCACGCCCTTCCCGCGCCAACCGCAGGTCGGCATCGAGGTCTGCGTGTTCTTGCCCTTCGTGTCGTATTCGAAGCGCATCATCGTCGCGGCCTTGCCCGACAAGCGATGCGCGTCACTCCAACCATACGGCGTTGCGCCCGCGAGCGTCAGCGCAGCCGGCTCCGGGCATTGCCCCAGCTGCCGCGCCTCCAACACGAAGCCGCGATTTGGCACGTCGACGATCTGCCCGACGACGCCGCGCGCGATCTGGTCGATGTAGAGCGTATCGAGCGACTGGACCGGCCCGAGCGACCACTCAGTGACGATCGACTGGTACTTGTTGGTCGAGCCGTATGCCTGGCGATAGATGATGTGCCCGCCGTTGTAGGCGTCACCGAACACGATATCGATGCCGGCGTTCGGATCGGCCTTCCATTGATCGGGCGAGCCGCCGCCGGTCGCCTTGGGCGCGGTCAGCGCACTCGTCGCCATCAGCGCCGCGGCGGCGAAGCCCGCAACCTTCGCGACGGTGGCGGCAGTGGTGACGAACGCCGCAGTCGCGCTGCCAGCGGCATACTGCCCGAGAAGTCCGATCGAGGCTGCTGCGCCGACGCCGGTGGCGACCAAGGCGACGCCACCAACGACCATCGCGGCAGTTGCAAGGAAGCGTGACACGGCGGTACCCTCCCTTTCCATGAACGAGCTTTTGACTGTTCTTGCCGCGGTGACGCTCAGCAGCTCCGGGCCGATCGCGAGGTTTCAATCGCGGCCGCCGCTCGCGGATTACAACAGCGCTGCTCAGGCCGGCGATGTGGAGCGCTGCCTGATTGACCTGCCGCAGGCGCCCGCACCCAGCGTGTATCGTCAACCCGACCGACCCGACGACGCCATGCTGATATGGTTCAAGGCACCGGAGGTGGGAGGCGCGATCCTGTACCGTGTGGACCTGCGCCGCACCGTGACCGGCACGCACGTGCGCTCGTGGATGCCGGCGAAACAGGTGGAAGAATGCGCACCTCGCCAGCGCTAGACCTTATGCGCCAAAGGTGATTTTGCCGATGGAGATCACGCATCCGAAGAGGGTCGCGACCGTCAGGTAGACGGATAGCATGAGCATTTTGCCATTATCGGCCATCAGCCGCTCATTCTTGCAAATCATGTCGGAGAGATCGTCGCAGAACTCCTGCATTGCCTGCGCCTGAGGCTTATGGGTGCGTATGTCGCTGATCCACGCGGACGGAAGACTGCCCGGATAGAACCAGCGTGACGGTCGGGCTGCCAGAACAGCGAAGAGCAGCCCGATCAATAGTCCCCCACACCCCACAACCGCTGTGTAACCCAGACCAATCTTAGGCGGGCTGCTAGTCAGGCAAACCGACGCTGCACTGGCAAGGGCCGCCGCTGCTGCCGCCAAAAGGCCCGACCACACCATCGCTCGCTGATCAGCCGCGATCGCGGCTGATAACTGAGCCTGAAGACGGACCTCGGCCCGGAGCGCTAGCCACTCCCAGATGTCGCGATCGTTGGCGTCGAGCGATGCCTGTGTCATCCTGCTGCTCCTACACGATTCGGGGGTGCCTGTGTTGCCAGACAAAGATGGGGGAGGGACCAAAGGCTTCCCCGGTTATCGCGATGGCGGTCGTACCAGCCCGCCACCTCCACCACCGCCTCCTCCGCCGCCACCGCCGCCACCGCCTTCCAAGCGCTAGCGTCGCGATCTCAGGCGCATGGCGATGAGCCATGCGCCACTCCCGAGATCAGCGGGGCGTCACGCGCCACGCGGTGTCGAGCCCAACCTCCTGAAGAATTGCAGCGCCGACCGCGTGTTCGTGGAAGCCAAGCAGCCGCCCGTTGCTGAGCTTGATGCCGAGCGCACCGAACACGTCGCCGGATGCGCCCATGACGATATCGCCGGTGACCGCGGTCGACCACGGGATGCGCTCTAGCCCGAGCGCGTCGAGCGCGGCAGCCAGCGTCTCGTGCCCGCGCGCGCGCAGCGCCTTCAGCGCCGACTTCGCGCCGCCGTAGCTGCCCGAGGGCGGAAGCTGCACCTGGTACCCCATGCGGCGAAGGTGCGCGGCGGCGAGGCGCGCGCAGTCGCTACGCCCCCAGCGGAACGGCCGCCCGATGAACTGGTCGCGGGTGGCGGTCGCGGCCGCGACGCGGCGCACCATCTCGGGCTGGCTCATCGCCGCACTCCATCTGGGCTCGACGTGCCCCAGTAAATCTGCTGCGCGACGTAGGTGACGAACGCGCAACCGAGCTCGCCCGGCCACAGATATTGGTGAAAGCTGTCCGACAGCCTCGCGCCGTCGTCGGAGAGGAAGAAGTCTTCGAAGATCGACGTCACCTCGTACTCGACCTTACGGCTGTTCGAGGTGAGCGACAGCGTGGCGGTGTCGAGCAGGCCGTTGAACAAGAGCAGCGGCTGACCGATCACGCGGCCGGTCTGCTGATCGATCGCGCCGAGCCAGAGCAACACCGACGCGCCCTGCATCGCCACCGACGCGAGCTGCGCGGCCGCGACGCCGTTGCGCGGGGTGAAAGTCAGCGACAACTGCGGGGCCTCGTTTCCGAGACCATCCGTCAGCGTGTCGATCGCCGTGAAAGTGCCGACCACCTCGTCTTCGCCGGTGAACCGCTCGAGCACGCCGTCGACGAGAAAATCGACAAAGCCGCTGCCGACGAGCAGCCGCACCGTACGGCCGGGCAGCGCCATGCGGATCGCTCCGAAGATCGTCGCGCGATCGGCGGAGAGCGCCGCCTCGAGTGCGGGATCGAGCAGCGACATTCAGGCGATCTCAGTGATTGTGAAAGTCAGGCCCTGCACGCGCGCAGGGATGATCTTCCACCCGCTCGCATCACCGCTCAGCTTCCCCTCGATCATCGGCACGAAGTCGCAGACGTCGCCGTCGAGCGGACTGACCCGCAGCATGGGACCGATCGGGAGCGACATCCTCCCGTCCTCGTCTGCAAGCGTTTCCTGCCGCGCATAGTGGAGATAGCGCCGGCCACCGTGCATCAGGGAGAAGAACTGGCGCCGACGAACGACGGATCTGCGGGTAAAACCGCGCATCGCGAGCACCATGCCAGCCTGGTCGACGCCATCGACAACGATCGACTGCCTGCTCGATACAAGCGATTTCAGCCCTGGTTGCGGGAACGGGCAGGCGACCGTCTCACCAGTCATCCAGGCATCGAGGAGGGCGGCCGTCCACAGCCGGCTATCAGGCTCCGGCTTCAGATTGGGTGTCTCAATGGTCAGCGACATGCGCGACCCCATGAAGCCCAGCCATGTTTCAACGCCGCCGGTGGGAGGCGTTTGCCAGCCGCCGAACACAACGGGGGCAGGCGTCGCGGCACGTGGCATCGGTGAGGGCGGGAGGTAGATCGTCACTAGCGGCGCCCCAGCTTTCTACGGCTTGCTCTCCGCATCTGATCTCGCCCGAGTTCAGCGCCGCCCGCGGCGATGCCTGGCGCGTGAACACCGATGCGCTGATCGGCCGTGTCGGAGATTGTCGCAGTTAGCATCTCGCTGTTGAGACCGACATCAACGCGGACGCGGCGCGGGCCAGCGTCGTTGGCTGCCATCATGCCGCGAGTCATTGCCGCCGACTTCACCTGCGACCCACGCGGCAGCCGGATCAGCTCCTGTCCAAATTCTCCAACCTTTGCCCAGCCGCCAGGCGCGTATTCGGTCCCGGTCGCAAAGCCAGGCGGCATCGTAATGCCAGCCGGCACATCATATTGAGCCATGCGCAAAGCTTCCGCGCTGGTGCCACCGGTCGCGCTGCCCGCCAGCCCGAGCAGCTTCAGCAGACCGCCACCGCCACCCGACTGTCCTACGGTCCACTTCGCAAGCAGCTCCGACAGCACGCGCAGGCCGTTCTGCCGGAACAGGTCCCAGATCGACCGGGTGCCGCCGCTCATCGCGTTCAGGTAGAAGTCTGCGACCGATCGGTAGCTCTCCATCCCGCGCTCGCGGTTCTCATTCCACAGGTCGACCTGCTGCTCTTTCTCGCGCTGCCCGCGGTCGAGCAGATCCTTCAGCGGGTCGTCACCGCCAAACATCGCAGTGCTGGCCTGCACCAGCTCTTTGCCGCGCCGATCACGCTCCTGCTGCGCAGCGGTGAGCCGATAGCCGAGAGCCTCGCCCTGGGTCAGCATGCCGGCCTGCTCGGCCTTCGCGATCGTCAGCAGCGTTTGCGCGTACGCGTCACCCGCGGCACGCGCGGGGTCGAGCAGCTTGATCAGCCCGTCAACGTCGCTCTGCAGCTCGCGGTGCGCGGCTGCCGCGTCGCGCACATCCTTGGCCATGTCCTTGTCGGCTTGCCTCTGCCCCGACGTGCGCGCCCATTCGATATGCCAGTGCCCGCGTTCGGTGATGATCTTGGTAAGGCGGACGCCCTCGGCCTCGAATGCCGACTTGATCTTGGCGACCGTGACGCCGGCCGACATCTGGATGTCCAGCGCGTTACCGCGGTTGTGCGCGCTGGATCCCGGCTTGGCGACGGGGTTGTCGGACGGCTTACCGGCTGCAACCCAAGCGTTATACAGTTGCCGCTGGCGCTCGACGCTGCGGTCGGCGCTGTTGACGGTGAGGCCCGCGGCGCGCGCGATCGCCGATGCCTGCGCCGAGGTGACCTCGCGACCATATTCGTTAACGGACTTGTTGAGCGAACGCTGTGCTGCCTCCGCCTTCTGGATGCGCTCGATCTCCTTGTCGCGGATGGAAATAAGCTCGCGCAGCCGGGCGCTGAGCTTCTGCTCGTTTCCCGCATACTTCTCCATCGCGTCAGCCCGCGCGCGCTCATATTGCGCGTTGACGATGCCCGTCGGCGTAGAGCGTGCGTCGATCTTCATGCCGACGAGCCGCGCAACGCCAAGGTCGAATCCCTTCTGCAAGCGGTCGAGATCGCCCTGGTTCTTCGTCAGCAACGCCTCGAGCCCAGCCGCACGGTTGCTGGACACGACGGCTGACAACGACGCGTTCTCGCCGCGCTGCCCCGGTGCACCCGCGCGCTGGCGGTCGATCCGCTCCTGCGCGACAGCCTGCTCGAGAAGCGCCTGTGTCTGCTGCCGCGTCGCGATCGCGGCGTCGAGCATGATCTTGATATTAGCGACGTCGATCGCCTGCTTGCGCTCAGCCGTGCGGATAGCGGTGCCCTGCGCGTCTGCGAGGTCCAGCACGGCCTTGCGGTGTTCGTCGGCCGCTTCGCGCGCGGCCTTCTCGGCCTCGCTTTCCTCCCACAGCTTGGACACGAACGGCGCCAGCGCCAGCACGGCGATCTGAAGGCCCAGACCCCAGCCGGTCATGAAGAAGCGCGCGACGGCGCCGGCACGATTCTCGATATTCTGGAACTGCCCGGCGAGCTGTCCGCCCTGGACGATGAAGGCGAGCACCGGATTCTGCCCCATGCTGACCTGCGTGAAGAAGTCCTGTAGCTGGTACGAAGCTCCGGCCATCGCCTGACCCATCGCCCCCGACTTCTGCGACACACGCTGGTGCTGATCAGCGACGGCGTCCAGCGCGGCTTGTTCGTGGCGCAGCTTGGCGACGTAATCATCGAGCGAGAGCGCGCCCGCATTGACCAGTCCGCGCGCCTCACCGATCTCGCGGTTGAAGCGCTGCTGTGCGGCATAGACCGGATCAATGGCGGCACGCAGCGCGTCGGCGCGTCTCTCCATCTGGGCGAACGCGGCCTCGAAGATCGCGCCTGATGCCGCGGCATCCTTTCGGACACCCTCGGTTATGCCGGCGTACATGTCGAGCTTGCCGGGGTTCAGGCCCGGCATCAGCGCGGCGAGCTTGTCGGCCTGCCTGTTCGCGCGCGCGACTGCGGCTTCCGCTTCCTGTCCGGCGCGCGCGGCAGACTTGGCGACGCGATTGAACGCTGCATCACCGGACGTGCCAATCTCACCCAGATCAGCGACGATCTGCGCCTTGCCTTCAGTGCCGAACCGGATTGCGACCTTACGATCCGCCATCGCCGCCCTCCTGGTCGCTCGGTGCCTGATCGGTCAGGTTGCTGATAATGGCGGCTTCAACGTGAGGCAGCGCTTGGGAGAGCAGGTCGAGATCAACGCCGCGCGCGGCGCCGACCTGCATGATCGCACCAAAGTCGAGCGCGAAGGGGCCGAACTGCGCCATGCGCAGCTGGTGAGAGCAATCGGTCAGGACTCGCCAGACGTCTTCCTCTTCGACCGACCGCGCTTCGTGGATCCGATAGGGGCATTCGTTGCACGGGCCGCGCTCGCCGCCGCACGAGAGGTTGCAGTAGTCCGCACCTTCCGCGCCTTCGTTCCAGTGCCACGCGGCGAGCGCGGCGAGCCTTTTCCCGGCGCTTTGCGCTCCCGCTCGCGCTGCCAGAACGGGCGAACATACGCCTCGTCGAAGGCGTCGAAGGTGATGGCGTCGCTGAGCGCGGCGTCGAGGTTTTCGGGCGTAAAGGGCAGGTCATCGAACACCGGCTCGCCGTCTTCCAGCACCGGCTCGCCTTCATTGTCGAATCGCTGCGTCGCGACACCGCGCCAGTCACGCGCGCCGGCGATGATCAATGCGTGACTGACCGCGGTCCCCATGTCGTCGAGCAAGTCGATGGTCGAGCGATCGCTATCTTCAGGCTCAGCCTGCGACACCGCACGCGCCGCATGCCGCGCGCGCAGGACGGCCGCGCGGTCGATCGGTGCGAACAGCACCTCGGCGCCGAGCACGGGCGTCCACTCCGGCTCGGTCGGCTTGGTCGAGATGATCAGCATCAGTGCGCCGCGACCGCGTTCACCAGCGTGGCGACGAACATCGCGCCTGCGCCGGTCGCGCCCTGGAAGTTGAAGTCCTGCTGCACGCCGCCCGGCCCCGTGATCGGCCGCTTCACCTTCGGCAGGAACGCGCGCGCGATGACGATCTTGAGGCTGTACGCGCCCGCGGTCCACGCGAACTCGAGTGACACCGGGGTCTTTGCTGTCGCCTTGTTGAACAGGGCATTGTCGCTGAACTTGGCGGTCAGCGACCCGTTCGCCATCGGCATGCCGGGATCGGCGTCGGCGATCTCGCCGTCGGGGCGGATCGTCTCGATCTTCTCCAGCGCATTGCTGAAACTGATGTCGGCCGACACGATCTCACCGACCTGCACGCCGTCGATCCGAATGGCGCCGGTCGCCGCGGCAAAGCGGGTGGTCGGTTGCACGGTTGCCGTGCCGCCGTTCGACGCCGAGGCTGGCGCGGTTTCGCCCTTTGCGATCAGCCCGATCGTGGCGCTGGTGTTGCCCGAGCGCTGCATCGCGATGCGCAACGTGTTCGCCCGCACGCCGTAGCTGGTCTGGAAGCTCGGGACGGACGGGTGCCCGATCTCGATCGAGCCCGAGGGCAGCGGGTCCGCGCCGCTGGAGAAGACGTGCTGGTAGACATTGGCCGAGACCGTGCTGTCGACCGCAGTGCCGAGCAGCAGCCGCAGCCAGTAACCGAGGTTGTTGGCGTCGAGCGGCACGACGACGTCGCCGTCGTTGGTCACGACATCATAGGTCGGGTCCGCCGGCGCGCGGCCGAGCCCCAGCAAGTCGCTGTCGATCAGCGGCTGTTCGGCACCGAGCTGCGACGAGATGAAGGGCAGCTTGAGGAAGCCGCTGCCTGGCGGGGTGCCGTAGGTGGTCTCGATGCTGGCGAGCATCTGCGCCGTAGCGCCGCGTGCGCGTCCCATAGGTCAGGTCTCCAGGGTCAGGCGAGGGGGCCGCTCGTCGAATACGAGGCGGTAAGGGTGAGGGTGGTGACGCGCTCGGGCTTGCCGATGATGTCGCCGTCTGTGGTGTAGCTCGCGAGGTCGTCGGTTTCCGGCGCCGAAGTGTCGAGCCAGTCGATCAGCCCACGAAGCGTGCGATCAGCCTCGATCTGCTCGCCGATGCCGACCAGCATGGTGTCGAGCGCTTCCTCGCGCGTGATGCCGCCCGAGCGGAAACCGTAGACCTCGACTGGGATCTCGTGATCGTACCAATAGGTCAGCGGGCTCAGCGTCGTCTCGGTCAGCGTCGGAACCCCCGCGCGAACGATGACGCGACCCGCTGCCGGCACGTCCGACGGTGCCATGTCCTTGCCGTCGAGCCCAAGCACCTCTGCGCCGGGCACCGCGATCGTCATCAACTGCTTGACCGCGTTCAGCACATCGAGTCGCCTGCTCATATTCGCTGCAACTCCTCGCCAAATGCGCTGTCGAAGCGGTTGGTCCAGCGCTGCGCGGGGCCGTCGAGGTCGAGCAGCTTCGGCAAGCGCGCCTGCCGGGTGAGCGTGAACATCAGCGTGAGCTTCGACACGCGACCACGCGCGCGCCGACCGGGCGTGTTCGGACGGACACCCCGCGAGCGGCCAGCGATCAGGTCCATGAACGCGAGCAGGTTGCCGTTTCGACCAGGGCGGATGACGAAGTCGGTGTTGAACCGGCTCTCGCACTCCTCCGGCGTGATCGCTCCGGCGGCATAGCGCTGGTAGCGCGGTCGCCCGCCCGTCGTGCCGATGCGCGGACCGCTCCGGCTGCGCGCGCGGGGCACGTTGTCGGTGGGGATCCAGAGGTAGCGCGCACCGGCGACCGGACGGATGGTGGCGCCAGCGACGAAGCCAGCGATGATGGTCGGCGCGCGGCTCCAGATGAAGCCGCCGGGATTGATGCTGTTCTTCTCGCCGTCAGGATAGGCGCGGCCGGTCCAGGTGTTCGCCAGCCGCGTGCCGAGTCCCGCTGAGACAATCTGCTGCCGGAGCTCGTCGCGCGTCGGGATCAGCGAGGCGCGCATGGCGCGGGTGGCAGCCTTGGCGATGCCGCCCTCGATCTCGTCGGCCAGCTTGCCGAATGACGGCAACCCGACGTCGACGCGCATGGCGGTTACTCCGCTGCCGGGGCAGGGGGCGTCGGCGCGACCTCACCCTTAACGGGCGGCTCGGCGAGCACGTCCTGCTCGCGCAGACGCTTCTCCTCGGCGTCGCTGACGCTGATCGGGTTGTCGTGCGGGTGTTGCACGCTCTGCGTGTCGCCGGACCTCACGATTGTCGGCCCAAACAGATAGACGTCCTTCATGGCGCGCTCCTTCGTCATTCGTCGAGCGGCTCGGTGCCGCAGAACCAGGTGAGCCCCTCGACGTCGCCGCGCGGGTCGCCGCTGATGCGAAGGACCGGGTCGCCGCCGACAAGCTGACCGTCAGCGATGCTGCCGCCGATCGCGACGATCTCGCCCGGCCTGATGCGGGGCGCGTCCGAGCGGCGGATCTCCAGCACCGTGCCGCGCATGCGGGTACGCTGACCGCCGCCATACGAGGCGTCGTCTTCCAGGCTGGAAATGATGACGCGGATAGCGACGGGCTCGCCGTAATCGGGCTGGTAGACCGCCGCCGCGGTGCCGGGCGCGTTGAATAGCGCGTCCAGCGCCGCGGCGAACGGGTCCGACATGATCAGGCGGCGATCTGCCCGGTCAGCTTCACGCGACCGGTTGGGTCACCCGACGCTGCCGCCTGCGTGAAAGCGCCGATCAGCACCGCGCCCGAGGCGTTCGGCGTCACCACGAACGCGGTGTTGTCCCAATACGCCTTGGCGCCCGGCGTGACCGCGCCGGCCGCCTTTGGGAGGTCGAACACCTCCTCGGTGACCCCGACCACCGGCGCGCCCGATGCCGCAGCACCGGAGGCGACCGCGAAGATCGAGCCGACGAGGAAGCCGTCGCCGCTCTTTAGATCGCGAGGGGCGGTAAAGGTGAGGTTCTCACCCTTCTGCACGTAGTTCTTCATGCTGTTTCTCCCAATCAGTCCGCGCGAGCGGCCCGGATTGCGGCGATCATCGCCGCCTTGGTGGTGACGCCGGTGAAGTCGACGCCCTCGTCGCCCGCGAGCGACTTCAGCTCTTCGACTTTCAGGGCATCGAGCCCGTCGTCCTCAAGTTCACCTTCTTCCGGCATGTCCTCGGGCTCACCATCCAGGCGGCGCGATTCCTGCAGCTGCTCCGCCTCCTTGTCGGTGACGGTCAACGGCCCCTCGACGGGGTAGCGAACGGCTCCGGCGATCACCGCCGGGCCGATCAGGTCCACGATCTTCATCGCTCAATCCTTTCTCGGTTCGGCTCAGTTGCCGGGGTTGCGGTAGAAGCCGCGGAAGTCGATCGTCGCGGCGCCGACGTCGAGACGAGCCTTCGTCTTGATGCCGTCCACGTCGAAGCCGGCCTGCGTCTCGATGAACACGCCCTCCTGGCCTTCCAGGTGCGACAGCTCGATCGTGTCGATCGCACTGGGATCGGCGACCAGGTACCAGCTGTTATCGGTGATGCGCGGCTCGACGATCAGTTGCAGCTTGCCCGCGAACGGGTTGACGTTCGACGGCTGCGCCGCGGCCACGGCCGTCAAGAACTGCTCGGCTTCGGTCTGCTTGGCGGGGCCGACGACGAGGAAGGCGGGGCGAACGGTGATGAACCCACCCTCGGCAGATTTCTGCGTTGCCATCGCCTGACGGCCGGCAGCTACCGACGTGACGTTGATAGCCGCGCCGGCGCCGAGGTTGCCGTGCTGGTTCGAGAACAGCGCGAAGCCATCCGCCATCGTCGGATTGCTGACGATGATGCCCCAGACGAGGTCGCTCTCGAGGTCTTTCGCCTTGAAGCCGAACTGCTGCGGCACGCGCGAGAACAGCCGCTTGTCATCGTTGATCAACGCCTGACGCGTGATCGCGATGATGCGGCCATAGGTCTGCAGCCGGTAGGTCATGCCGGTGTCGGACATCGCGCCGTACGTGAACTCGGCGTTCTCGCGCACCAGCAGCAGCGAGGGCGCATCGCCCAGGCCGATGATGTTGGTGTCCTTGAGTCCGGCAGGGTGCCGCGCGACACGATGGGGCCGAACGTCTGGGGCGCCGCCTCGTAGGCAGCGCGCACCCGCTTTCCGGCTGCGTTCGAAAGGGCGTTCGCGAAGTCGCTGGTCGTGTGTGCGCCATACCGCAGGCCGAGCGCCGCTCCGGCGATCTCCAGCTTGTTGCCGCCGAACACGCCGATGCCGGTGCGCTGGCAGTAATCACGCGCCATCTCCATCATCGACATGCCGCGGAACTCGCGCGCGGCGAGCGCATCGGCCTCGGCGACCTGTGCGGACGGGTCCGCGCGCAGCACCACCGCTGCTTCGATCGCGCGACGATAGCCGTCGCTGTCAGTGCCGGTGCGCCCCGCGCGCGCGTCGATCGTCGGCAACGCACGGCTGTCGATCAGGTGATCGCTAATCGCGCGTTCGAACTCGACCTCGCTCAGGGGCGTTGCCTCATTCCGCTCGATCAGCTGTCGCGCGAACGCGTCGCCAAGCTCGGGGGCGCGACCGCATCGCTCGAAGATTCGGGTCGCGGTGATCGCGGGCGCGGCGCGGGTCTGATTTTCGGGCGCCTGTCGCTGCTCCGGGGCTGCGGCGGTCGTGGTCTCGGCGGGCGCGGTGTCCGCCGCCTGGGTAGCCTCATCGGCCATGGTCATCTCCTGGGTGGTGGACGCGGCGACGCCGCGGATGGTGCAGGGGTGCTCGCCGCCCTGCGCGGCACTCCGCTGACGCACTTGCGCCGCGGCATCGAAAGGCACCGTCACGAACGAGAGCTCGACCGGCTCCCAATCCGTGGCGAGCATGTGGGGATATTCACCCTCACGCTCGGTGCGCTGAAACTCGAAGACGTTATAGGATACGCTGAGCGATCGGATGTGACCGTCGATGATCTTCGCGACCGTGTCGGCGACGTCCGGCGTGCGCGCGAGGCGAACCCGGCATAGTCCTTCGCCGTTCTCGATGCGGACACTGCCCGGCACTACCGACCCAAGCACGCTCGAAAGGCTGTACGTGCTGTGGCTGTCGAGCAGGCACGCGCCGGCATTCAGGCGGCCGAGGCGCACAGCGCCCGCGTCCATGCTCAGCTCTTCGGTGTAGTAACCCCCGTCCAGCCAGTCGAACCGAAGCCCAGCGGCCCCGATCGACCATACGACCTCGATCGAATTGTCCTCTTCCTGGTACGACGAGGGCCGGACATCGGCCGCGCGGAGCATTGTCGGCGCGGATACCGCGCGCGTCCCCGCGGAAGGTGCGGTTGCGGTCATCAGCTGGTTCCTTGCGCTGCGGCGCCGGTGCTCCCGCCCGCGGCCTGCGCGGCGGTGAAGGGATCGCCCTTGTAGAACAGACCTTCACCTTGCTGCTTGGCGAGGTCGGCCTTGGTTTCGGCCATGAACGTATCGTGGTCGATGCCGCGGGAATTCAGCAGGCTGCGGCGGTTCTCTAGACCGGCCTGCATCTCCAGAATGTCGGCTTTCGCGTCGCCCTCGCGGTCGATCGACTTGCGAGGGGGAGGGGTCCACCGCATCTCGTAATACGGCGCGCGCGTCTTCCCGAACTCGTACGCCGCCTGGCAGAACCAGTCCCACACCCGGTCGAGAAAGACCGGGATGATGGTGTTGAACTGTCGCTCTTCGTTGGTCGCGTCGAACTCCAACGCTCCCGCACGGTAGCTGGAAAAGTTGACGTTCGAGAGGTCACCGGTGACGTGCTCATAGGTGGCGCCGACGCCTGCCGCGGTTGCCAGCAGATTGATCTTGACCGCGTCATTTAGGCCGCCCGCGGGTTTCGGATCGGCAAACTGTACATCCTCACCGGGTGCCAACGTCGTCATGGTGCCGGGCTCGAAGAACTCGACAGGCGGGAGTTCGTCACCGCGCGATTGGACTTGTCCGAAGGGCTCATCAACCCAGTCGGGATTGATGCGGCGAAACCCAACGAAGCAGGATTCGATTTTGCGGCGGACAAGGTCGGCGTCGAGCGCATCGTCGATGTCGCCGAGCTTCTTCATGACCGGCTCGAACACTGACCGGCCGCGCTTCTGCCCCGCCTCCTCCTGCTCGTAGAGGTGAATCACATCCTCGGCAGGAATGCGGAACGACGGGCGGCTGCGACGATAGTCGGCGCGCGCCGGCAGGAACCAGTAACCGGTGACATTGCCGTCGGCATCGTACTCGATACCGCCCTCAACGTTCTCGCCGACCTTGCTGGTGTCGAGCAGCCCACCGTCGAGCACGTCGATGCGCAGCGGGATGACAGCTGCGCCCTTGACCAGGCGTCGGACGATAAAGCTGTCGCCCTCCCGGAACATGGTGCGGGTGGCTAACGCCTGCTGCCCGTAGAAATTCAGACGCCCACGGAAATCGCTCACGCGCACCCAATTCGCCCACAGCGTTTGGACAGCCTTCGGGCCTTTGGGCGCACCCGTGATGCCCCAGCCGATCGTACCGTTCAGCAGCGCGCGGATGGCTTTCCGGCCATACGGGTTCTGGTAGGCGAGCCGTAACACCGCGGCACGATCAACAATTCGAGCTGGCCGGGCGTCGTTCGGATCGCCAGTGTTGACGCCGAAAGATGGGTTTTCTTCGCGCAGGCGCTGCATCGAACTACGAACGCGCTGCACCTGATCGAACTGGATGCGCGCCAAGGCTCGCTTTGCCGCATAGCGAGGCGCCACCGCTGCGATCGATCGCTCAAACAGGTTCACGACCGGCGGAACCGGCCAATGGTGGTGCGGCGCAGCGGTCGCGTTTGCGAGGCTGCCGACGCCAGATCCGCCTTCACCTCAACGCGCAGAGCGAGCATGTCGGCCTTGCTGTGCTTGCGCACCTTCCGGCCGTCCGCGAACTGCACCTCAAGCGTGTCGTCGAGGATGGCCGCGTCGAGCTTGTCGAGGTCGGACTGTTGGAACGCCATCAGCGCCTCCGCGTCGTAAATGGGTTCGGCTTGCGGGACGGTGCGGTCGGACGGGCGAGCTGCCGCTTCGCGGGAGCCTGTTTCCGTAGCTCCGAGCCGGTTTTTGGCGGTGGCGGCTTGAGCGGCGAGGCTAAGGGCTCGGCCGGCTTATCCATCTCGCCGCGCAATTTCTGCCAGTGCGACGCCGACCATCGATCGATGCCTAAGGCGTACGTGATCGCCCGAGCGTAGACCGCCATGTCGAGCGCTTCATTGCGATCGCGGGTCTTGTGCCATTCCCGCCGAAATCCGCCGTTGCGCAGCCGCGTCATGCGCAGCTCCTCGGCGACCAGCTGCTTGATCCACTCGTCTGGCGTACCGTCAGGCAGGTAGATGTACCCGTCAGGGTATACCTCGCCGTCGACCGGCTTTTCGAGCGCGAGCTGACCGTAGAGTTCCAGCTTCAGCATCGAAGTGCCGACGGTCCACAACCGCACGCCGCGCTTTACCTTGCGCCCGCGGATCGTGACATCGACCCAGGTGGGCCCGGCAATCGCTTGCGCCGCGGCCAAGGTTTCGCGGCCCTTCAGTGCCATGACGAAGCCGGGATGCCGGCGCGCCCAATTGTAGACCTCCATTGTCGACTCGCCGTCGCCAGAGTCGATGCCGACGCGCGCCAATTTCATCGAGCGGCCATCTTCCGACGTCCACTCACGGGCGATCTGTTTGTCGACCTTCGCCCATGTAGCTGCGTCCGACGCGGCGCCGTCGATCTCGATGTGCTCGACCAGAGCGCGACGCCGGTTGGACCCAAAGGCCCAGACATCCAGCTCGATACGACCACCGCCACCGCGCTGGACGTCCGCCGCGCCGACTAGCAGACCGGCCCATTCCGGCGGTTTCCCAAGCCGCATCGCCTTCTCCCGGCGATCGTAGAGCCGCTGCCACTCGGGGGCTTCACCGCGCTCGGCCCATGCCTCGCCGAGCACCTGGTTCACGAACGTGCGGAGCAGGTTCGGATCCTTGCGGACCTCCATGAACTCGCGTGCGATCTCCAACCACGCGGCGCCGGGGTGCTGACTGTACGCGGCCCAGATGTGGAATGACCGGTGCCGTGGAAACGCTGCGGGATTGTGTGCTCGCCACTCGCCCGCTTCGTCCATCGCAGCCTTGTCGGCCTCGTCGATCGCGCAGCCGTTGACGCACTGGTACCAGGCGCGGGTCGGGTTCTCCGTCGGCTCCCATCTTATCCCGGCGCCGGTACCGTCACCGAACACCAGCTGCTGCATCTCGCCGCAGTGCGGGCAGGGAACGTAGCGGTATTCCTGGCTGCCCTGCTCGAACAGGGAATCGATGCGGCTGAAGCCTTTCACCTTCGGCGTCGAGCCGGCCGCGCTGAACCGGCGCGGCGATGTCAGGTTGCGCTTGAACGCGAGACGGGCAGGGTCACCCTCTTCCTTCGACGCCCAGGGATAGCCGTCGCATTCCTCGAGCAGCACGTCGTCGGCGGTGACGCGGCGAAATTCCTTCGGGCTGTTCGCGCCCTTGATCTGGATCCAGCCGCCTTTGTAGCGCTTCGCCCGGATCTGGTTGTCGGCGTGTCGCGGCTTGAACGTCGCGACGCTGCGTACGACAGGCCACTGCAACACCGGGTCGAGATCGTCGCGGCTGAACTTCTCCGCGTCGTCGATCGTCGGCTGGTAGAACAGCTGGCGGCGCGGATCGTGCTTGATCGCCCAGGCAACGAAGCATTGCAGGATCGTCGAGTAGCCGATGCGGCTGCTCTTCCGGCACGACACCTGCTGCGTGTCGAGATCGGTGAACGCGTCGGCCATGTCCGACTGGAACGGGAAAGGCCGAATGCGCTGCCCATCATCGGTGCGGGCGTGTTCGGCCATGAACTTCGACAGCGGTGGGCGCTCGCGCGGTTTGCAGGCGGCGAACCAGCTGCGGGCGAGGGCGGCACCGTGCGCGCCGGGAGCGCGGTAGGTGTCAGGCTCCCTCGGTTTCGGCGGCCTCTTCTTCATCAAGGCCCCCGCCGCGCGCCTCCTCGATCCGCGTCATGCTCAGGTCGGTGAGGACGTTGTTGACCTCGGCGTCGATCCGCTGCCGTAGTTTGATGTCGGCCCCGGCGACGCGCGCGCCGATCTGCTGCAGCTGCGCCACCACCATGATGATCACGCCCGCGCCGGCCGCCATCATGTCGGGCAGCGAGGCGAGCTCGCGCCGACGCTCGGCATTGTCCATCGCCTTGGCGTCGGCCTGTTCCTTGGCGAGCCGGGCCTGCTCCTGCTCTTTGTTCAGCGTGCCGTCTTCGTCGGCGATCTCGAACTTGCGCACGCGGTAGGCGACGAACGCCTCGACATACTCGTCGGCGGTCGCACCCGGCCGCGGCAGGTCACCGGCCTGCATGCGGTCGCGGACCCAGCTATCGGACATGCCGGTGAGCCACGCGACGTCGGCACGGGTGAGGGTGACGGTGTCGATCGGCAAAGTGCCGCCTCCTCGGTGTCGAAAGTGGCGGAAAACTGCGCGAAACCGTTAGGAGGCGGCGGCACCATAGGCAGTTTCGTGCCTAGAAACGTTCCGGGCCTTTGCCCCCCGTATCCATTTTGGGGCCGGGAAGGACCCAACGGTCCCGCTTGCCAAGCCTCGGTCCACAAGTACGATTAGATCGGGGGGGGCGACATGGCGGATGAGACAAGAAGCGAGTCGGGGGGCGCACTTGCGCTTATCGACCAGGTTGGGCCCGAGAGATGGCGGCAGAAACTAGGGCGCATAGCCTTCCAGATCATCGCAGGATCTGATGCAGGCGTAGAGGTCTACGCCAAAGCCCGGGCCCGCCTCGACGAGGTTGAAGCTCAATCAACCGTCAGTAAGATGGTGGCCGAGGCTGTCGGAAGGAAGGCCATCAGTGACCCACTCGTCATGGAGCGAGCCCGCTCACGATACCTTGCTGAGGCCCTTCGGGGGCAAGAAAACATTGAGGGAGTGTTCAAAGCCTCCCTCTCCCACCTCGACACAACCAGCGAACCGGCTGATGAAAATAGCGAGGCGGGGCTAGATCAGGAGTGGGCCGACACCCTCTCTCGTGAAGCTGAACTTGCCTCTTCAGAACAGTTGCGTGATCGGCTTGGCCGGGTTCTTGCGGGCGAGATAAAGCAGAGAGGAACATTTCCCCGCTCTGTAATCAGAACGATCGCCGAGTTAGAGCAGGCTGACATTCAAGCTATGGCAAACCTGCAGTCGTTTGTTTTGGACGACTTTCTATACACCTTCTCGGACAAGACAGACCGACCCGCGATGGCCGACATGCTCACCGCATGTGGAGTCGGATTAATCTCTGATCCAGGAGCTGGACTTACGGCAACGAAGACCATCCGCGACGACGGAACAACCTACTATATTGGAGCACGGAAAAGCTTGCTTGTGAGAGGCCCGCCTGCCGGGAAGCTGACGCTGTCTGGCCTGCAGGTAACTCGATCAGGAGCCGCTGTGCTAAATCTACTCACCGCGATAGACGAACGGCCCTTGCTGAGAAGGATTGCCGCCGCCCTCGCCGGGAGTTTGACATCCACCTCAATTGTAGAGCTCAAATCGAACGCGGGAGAAATTATCGTCACTCACGAAGAGCCGACGTTTCAAAGTTGACCATACCTTCGGACTTCCGCCCCGAGTTAATCGGTGCGGTGTCAACGGAGGCGGTCGGAACCGTCGCTAACCCGTCGATCGCCATCTATGCGGCGAGGTCCATGCCGGACTGTGGCTCTGCCTGTACCACGTCTGTTCCGATCAGGTAAGAGGCAATCTTCACAACAAAGCCGCTACCGAAGTTGACCTTGGCATCCTTCTCCGTGCTGCTCTCGACGATGCCCGTCATGCCGGCGAACCCGCCTTTGCTCACGCGCACCGACGTGCCCGGCTCGACGCGGCGTCGGATGGTCTTGATCAGCGACGCGCGGAACTTCTCCTCACCAGCGCGCAGCGGGCGCAGGCTGGCATCGGTTACAACCGGGATGCGGTCGCGGAACTGAAGCACGCGGAAGGCGGGATGCGGGCTGGTTGGCAGCGCGCGAATGCGCAGTAGCTCGGACAGATACTTGGCCGGCACGAACACGAACGTGGGCGTGATTGGCACGTCGAATTGGACAACCACGTCGCGCTTCTTACCGCGACCCTTGCGGCGCTCGACGCGACGCGGCGTCCACGCGCCGAACTCGGCCAAGCTGTCCGTGAGCAGGAGCGTGCGGCTGCTCCCCGTCGTCAGGATCACCCAACGATTGCCCTCGCTATCCCGCCCCATTCGCCTCACTCCAACCTGATGCCGTGTAGATTTGTCGTTTGTGGTCACGCTGCGTCGCGCTGCTCGTCCGCTGGTGGCGGTGCTGCGATCCGGTCGAGCACCTCGGGCGTCACGCCCATGCGCAGGTAATCTTCGCGCGTCGGGGCGCGGCAGGGGCGATCGGGATCCGCCTCGCTCTTTGGCGCGCGCGGTCCAGTGTCATGTTGCCCCATACCCGGCCAGACGCGTTGCAGGATTTCCGACGTCGTCTCGTGATCGGCGATCGCGCCGGCGTGCGGGTGGTCGGCGGTCTCGGTCGGCTCTGGCGTCTCCGCTGCGCGCTTCACGGCATGCAGCCGCGTCGCGTGCCGGCGCATCTCAGAAAGCATCGGGTCGGCATGCGCGCGGATCGCAGCGACCGACGGCGTGAACCCGCGCGTGCTGTCGAGCACTGCCCGGTCGATCGCACGGTACGCAATCGCGAGCGGCAGGTCGCGGAGCAGTCGGTTGCCCTCGTGCAGCCACGACTTTGCGGTCATGTTCCCCGGTGCCGTGGTCGATTCCCACAGCGCGCGCAGGCGTGCGGCGAGCTTCGTCGGATCGCATGGCATCAGCGCGGCGTCGTAGCGCAGTGACAGCTCGGTGAGCCGGTCGGGCGTGAATGCGGCGACCGCGGCGCGCGCGCTGAACGGCAGGATCGTGCCGCGGTCAGCCAAAGCCGAGGTCTCGGTAGGCGTCAGCCATTTCGGTCGATCGGTGGTTGCCGGTACCGCGGCGCTGGTGGTGGTTAGCTCGTTGGCCATTGAAGCGCTTCCAGTTCTTGACCCAGGTTCTCCAGGAGGCTTGCCAGTCGAGGCTCAGCGTCCCGTGTGTCGTGTGGTGGTCGACGAAGTGCTCGACCTGCTCGGCCAGCGTGCCGGGTGGCCACTCGGCCATGACGGCTGCCGTGATCGAGCCGCTTGCCGGTTCGGGAGCGAAGTTGATCGGCACCCGCGAACCACGCTCGCGCTCTTTCTTGGGTTTGGTGGTTCTTGGCTGATTGGGTGCAGGAGGTGCGGGGGTCGGCGCATCTCCTGCGGGGCGCACATCCTGCACCGGTGCATCTTGTGCGGGGGTGCAGACAATGCGGGGGTGCAGCGAGTAGATGACGCCACGGCCCGGGCGCTCGGTCCGCGTCATGTGGCCGGCCAATGCCAGCGCCTTCACGGCGTTCTGCACCGCGCGTTCCGACAATTTCGTCTTTGCGACCAGCATGGCGACGCTCGGCCAGCATTGCGCCTGCTTGTCCGCCATGATGGCGAGCACCATCAGCACGCTCTGCTCGGGCGCGCTGATGCCCTCGACCGCGACGGCAGCTCGGCAAAGATCGAAGCCGGTCAGCACGTCAGAAGTCGACCTGCTGCATAGCGATGTCGTGCCGGAGCTGCTCGAGCTTGGGACGGGCGTGGGCGAACCGCTTGGCCTCGTCCCGCGGCGCGCGAGCACGGCGAGCTTCCGCCTGCCGCGCGCACGCTGCCTCGATCTCGTCGGCAAGGCTGACCGGCTGGGGTGGGGCCTGCTCACGGCTGCGCTTGGAGAACAGGCCCCACATGGTCAGGCCCTCCGCGCGCGCGTGTTGATGGTGATCGACGCGACCAGCATGTAGGCGACGCCAGCAGCGAAGCCTGCCGGGAAACCAGTGACCATGAGCGACAGCGCACCCGCGATCGCTGCGCCGATGATGAGAGTGGCAGCGAGCGTGCGCATCAGATCATGCCCAGCGCTTGCATGTAAATTTCGAGGATCGCTTCCTCTTCCTGGTACTCCTCCCGCTTCTTCTTGCGGATCTGCATGATCTTGCGGATGGCCTTGGGATCATATCCGCGGCTCTTTCCTTCCGCGAAGACGTCCTTCAGGTCGTCGTTGATCCCCTTCTTCTCTTCTTCCAGCCGCTCCGCGCGCTCGATCAGCAGCCGCAGCTCATCCGCCGCGACGTGACCACCGCCCATGCCTTCTCCGCGTTCTTCGGTCATCGTATGCTCCTTGGGTGAGTGGGTGTGGGTCACGGGCGGTGCTCGCAGCCGGCGCGGACGCCGCAGCGGAAGCAGGGCGTCGAGGGCGGTGCCGCGGCGATGCGCGCGGCGATCTGATCCTGGATGTCGCGCGGGTTGGTCGGCGCTACGCACACGTCACCGGGCAACCGGTATCCCTTGTGGATCAGCCATGCACGGGTCGCGCCGTACGGGCGGCCGATGATCGAGACGGCGTCGGCGACCGACATGCCGGTGAAATCGATCGATGATGCGGGGAGGGGCGCGACCATCAGCGCACCCGCCGGTTGCGACCATCACGGCAGGGGGCGCAGCGACCGTGCACGAGGCGGGGGCTGTCGTCACCGCACTGCTGACATTCGCCCGGCTCGCCCGCTAGTACCGGCTGCGTCGCCGCGCGCAGGCTGCGCTCGAGGTGCTGCTCGGCGAAATCGTTCGCCATGTCGACGTTGTCGGCCATTATGCAGCCTCCGCCGGATAATCGTTCGGGCGCTCCAGGCGCTTCCGGCACGGCGCGATCCAATGCAGCCGCGTGTCTGACTGCCCGTGACGCCAAACGAGCCAGGCGTATGCAGTCGCGCTTGAGGCGGCGGGGTCGACCTTGCCGGCGACCATCGGCACGCGCTCGGCAAATTGAAGCACCGCAGCAGGCGGGCATTTGGAGAACAGCGCATCGTACCGGCCGACCCCTTCAAGGAAGGCCGCGCGCAAGATGACGGCGCAACCTACACGCGAGGTCGCGAGCGCCCGCTCGATGAAGCGGTCGGCGAGCGTGAATGGCGGGTTGGTGATCGTCCAATCCACCGCCGGCAGCTCAAACGGGAAGAGGTAATCTTCCTGCCGGTAGCCCATGCCGTAGTCGCCGATGTCGCTCGCATCGACGGAGGCAAAGTGCTCGGACAGCGGGCGCACCATAAAGCCGCGGTTCGCTGCGGGCTCGCGGCAGGTCAGCGATGCCAGCGGCTCGCCCTCGGCCAAAAGCCACTCGCAAAGCGCTCGCGTCGCCCAAGGCGGTGTGGGGAAGTCGTCGAGCGATCGCAGCGGCTGAACCCGGCGTTGCATGACGGCGGTTGAACGGTTCTGGCTCACCCGAGCACCTGCGCGACGATTGCGGCGTTCCATGCGTCGGCGAACGGGATGTGCAGCGGCACCGGGTACACGTCCCGCCGCTTGAACTGCCGGTGCGCCATCGGGCGCAGGTCTTCATTCGCGGAAGCGGGCCTCCGCGCCATTGTGGCGTCCATTGTCGTACCTCCAGCCGGATCAGTGCCGGCGCGTTAGAACCTCAGGTTGTCAGGCGACTTGCAGCCGCATGCGGTCGCGGGCGTCGCGGAGCATGTCGGCCGTTCGGATCAGGCAATCGATCGCACCAGCCTCCTCCAAGGTGCGAACGTCAGCGGCGCAGCACTTCCCGTCGGCGAGCAGCTCGATCAGTAAGGGCAGAGTCTTGGCGACGTCGCAGGGGATGCGCGCAACATCGACGGTCACCGCGTCGCGTCGCACGGCGCGCGCGCCGATCAGCGACAGGATCGTGTCCATCGCCTCGGGCCCGAAGCGCTCGCCCAGTTTGAGCATCGACAGCCCAGCAAGGTCGTGCTTCCGGTTGCGCGCGTTCTCGACCGTGCTGGCCGACACGCCCCAGGCGTCCGCCATGTCGCGGTCGGTGCCCTTGTCCTGCAGGTCGCGAACCGTCTCGGACACGGCGTTGCGGTATGAACTTTGGGTGAGGCGGACCTCATCACCCAACCCTTTGCTAAGCGGCATGGGTATCAACTCCTTCATGGATAGCAGCACCCTTCACCTCGCCCCGCGCGCCGTGCGCATCGCGATCGCGCGCGCACTGGTCGACAAGGTCACCGGCGAGGCAGGGAGGCACCCCGCCGGCGAGAGGATGAGCGCTGCAAGGGGGCACAGCGCTCGCGGGGGGCTGGGTAAGGCCGGCGTAGATAGGGTCGGGGCAGGTGCAGACCTGCTCGTTGCAGCCGCGGCAGGTCATGCGGCCGCCTTGCGAATTGCCGGCTTCTCCGCGCGCGCCAGCCAAGCCTGCATGGGAACCGCGCCACCGGACTCGCGCTCGAGGGCGCCAGCAACTTCAATCGTCGGCCGAACCGAGCCTTTACGGAGCTTCGTTACGAGCGAGCGATCCTTCCCAATAGCCGCCGCCATGACCGCATCGGTGATCCGCTCGCGCCGCATGTAGATATCGAGAGGGTTGCTCATGCGCTCACAATGTGAGTTAAACGCACACTCGTCAAGGGCAATGTGTGAAGAATACGCCCAAGACGGCTTTGGCGGAACGCTCCACAAGCCATCTGTGGATACGGCGTGGTTCAAGGCTCGCAAGCGGGAACTGAAGGTCAGCGATGAGCGAATCGCTGAGACGATTGGGCGTGATCGCACCACCGTCACGAAGGTCATCAATGGCGATGTGCGCTTCGACCTATCTTACGTTGATGCGTTTGCCGCGATTCTGAAGGTGCCTACCTCAGAGATCCTCGCGCGTGTGGGCGTCACAATCGACGAGAAGGAAGCCGCCCCCGCAATGCCGGTTAGCCCGGCAGTCGGCTTGGCCGCCGACCAGCCTGTTGCTCGATCAATAGGTGCGGGCGAGATCGTTGAGATCACCCGACTAGACCTCTCGCTCCCGATGGGGCCAGGCGCCACCGTCGATGACTACGTGGAGCACGAGCCTCTTGTATTCGACGCCGCCTACGTTCGATCGTTCACCCGCACGCCGCCATACCGGCTGCGTCTAGCAGCCGGCGCCGGCGACAGCATGTTTCCAACCCTGGTGCCAAACGATCTCGTGTGGATCGACACCACACAGAACCAGCTGCTCCACGCCGATCGCATCTATGCCGCATCAATCAATGGAGGCGCGGCCATCAAACGCCTGCGGCCAGTCGCGGGCGGAGCTCGCATTCTGGTCATATCCGATAACAAGATGATCGAGCCCTACGAGGTCGAGGCGAGCGAAGTCGTGATCTGGGGCAGGGTGATCCGCTTCGCGAGGGACCTCTGATGCTATTCGCGCTCGCCCTCCTCATTGTTCAGGGCGGGTACGTAGACCCAGATGTCGCAGTGATCCCGGCATCGTACATCGGGCGGTGGGCGATAGATCTATCCGACTGCAAGGCGCCAGGAGGTGACGTTGTGGAGATTCGCCCTCGGCATATCGACTTTTACGAGCGTCACGGTGTCGTTGATCTGCTGAGGCTCAATGAGATTGACGACGTGCCGGCGGTGCACGCCTCGATGCGCTGGGTTGAAGGCCTGAAGTTCTCAACAGGCGTCATCCGATTGTCGATGGACAAGGGTGGGCTCTACATAAGCGAAAGTGAGAACCCGGACGCTCTGCGCGACCCGTTCAACGCGTACAAGCGCTGCCCAGCCTAAAAAGCGTGCGCCCGTTCTCTCTCGCGGTCGTTGGCCTTCCGTACCAGAATAAGCGTGGACCCGACCGGCTGTTTGAGGCCAATCTCTGCACGCCCGGTGAACCGATCGAGCTACGGCCCGAGCCGAAGAACAAACAGGACCGATGGGCCGTAGCGGTGTTCTCATGTCGCGACGTTCAGATCGGCTACCTGACGGCCGAAAAGGCTCAGTGGATCGGAGGCATGATCCGCGAAGGTCGCGAGATGACAGTTGTCTGGCAAGGGCTGACTAGCAACACTGGTTGGGTACGCGTGGCTTTCGATGGCGAGGTACCTGACCTACCGTCGCAGCGCGCCGCCCCCGAGCCACAGGACGACAGCGGTTTTTGTCCCGACCCGGTCTACGATGATGACGAGTGTGAATAAAGCGCACAATTAGCCTTGACGACAATGTGAGTATAGCGCACATGTGAACCGACGCCACCGCACATCCGCGTAGTGGCGCTGGGAGGCCAATGTGGCACCTATCACAGGATCAACGCTTGAGGCGGTAGAAGCCGCCGTTCGCCACCTCACCGGCGCCACCGGGCGCGCGTCGCTGACCATGCAGAATGTCGACGGTCGCGAATTGTGGACTGTTCACGCGCACGCCGTCGGTGCGTCGATGCAGGGGCAGGGCGGTAGCCTCTCCGCCGCGCTCGCGAAACTGAGCCTCGTTGGCGGCACGCGCGCGGCCGCCGCGTGATGGGTGCTGTACGACAGCCGAAGCTGGCCGAGCGCGCCGTCCAGCGCGCCAGCATCCAGATGCTCGCGCACATGCGCTGCCACGCGGCGCACGTGCCGAACGGGTCGCATCTCGCCGGTGACGCGATCGCCCGCGCGAAACAGACGACCGCGCTTAAGCGCGACGGCGTGCGGCCGGGCTTCCCGGATCTGATCGTGATCGATCAGACGGCGCCGCACACCGGCTTTATCGAGGTGAAGCGGGAAGGGGTCGCGAAGATCGATCCCGATCAGATCTGGTGGCGCGACGAGCTGCAGCGGCTCGGCTTCCCCTGGGCGCTGGTCAACACGCCCGACGGAGCCGGCGCCGCGTTGCGCGCGTGGGGGTGGCGATGACCGTGGCCCCGCTCACCACCGCCATGCGGTGCGCGATGTCATTCGTCGCGGCTGCCGAGCCAAAGGGCCACGATGCGCCCGAGTTCGATCGCACGCTCGTCGCGCTCAGCCGTCGCGGGTTGGTCGAATGGCGGACGACGCGCGCCAAACCGCGGGTCTACAGCTGGCATCTGACCGTCGCCGGGAAGGACTGGCATGCGGAAGATCGCAAGGCGTTCGCCCGTGTTCGCTGACCCCTGCTCGCGCGGGTTGCTGAACCCGAACCGCCCGCCGATCGGGCGCCAGCCGAACGAAGCGAAGTGGACGCCATCGAAGCGCGACCCCTGGTATTACGGGTCGATCCGCGGCTTCGAGGTCGTGAGCGGCGCGCTGGTGGGCGGGGAGCGGTTCACCGTCGAGCAGCAACTCGCGATGGCGCACCACGGCATCCCGCTCGACACGCGCGAGTTCATGTTCGTCCGCCGCCAGGCCACCCCGCAGGAGTGGAGCATGGGCTACAACGGCGAGCGCGTCGTTTTCGGCTTCGACTGCCCCATCCTGAGCCTGACGCCCGACCAGCGCATCCGCGTGATCGCGCCCGACGGCAAGCCCTACAACGTCCGCCAGGACGGCTGGGGCATCGCACCTTCCCGCCAAATCGTCGTGAGGTACTGACCCATGCTGCAATGGATCGTGATCCTTTGCGCCGGCATCGCCGCCGCCGCGGTGATAATCAACGAGCTCCAGCGTCACTTCGGCGAGATCCTCGACGCGCTCGCCGGTCGCCCGCGCGTCCCGACGTCGCGCGAGCTGGACCGCTGGCGGGCGCTGCACGGCGCCGCCGATCGCCGCGGTCCGTACACGATCAGCGACTCGCGCGCCGAGCCGGCCGGCAAGGTGGTGCGGCATGGCTGAGCGCTATACCGCTGCGCAGGTTCGCGCCGCGCTGTTGAACCGTTACCGGGCGCCGGAGTGGGCGTGCTTCTTCGAGGTCGCCGACAGTACGGGCGCGCGAGCCACGCGGTCCGCGGACGCGATCGCGATGAGCCTCTACCCCTCGCGCGGGCTTCGACTGCACGGGTTCGAGATCAAGGTAAGCCGATCGGACTGGCTGCACGAGCTGAAGCAGCCCGAGAAGTCTGTTGCCCTCCAGCGCTACTGCGACCACTGGTGGATCGTCACGCCGGCTGACATCGTGAAAGACGGGGAGCTTCCGCCAACCTGGGGTCACCTGATCCTCAAAGGCAACGGCTTCAACTGCGCGATAAAGGCACCCGTTCTGGAGCGCGAGGCGTGGTCGCCGGAGTTCTTGGCCGCCCTGCTGCGTCGCGCGCATGACGCCCGCGAGCAGGCAATTCGTGATGGCGTGACCACCGCCATGAAAGACGAGCGCGCCGCCATCGAGAAGGAGGTCGAGCGCCGCTCGAAGTACGAGATCGAGCGGCATACCCGCACCACCTCCGATGCTGTCCGACAACTTGCAGCGATCCGCGAGGCCGCGGGCATTGAGCCCGAACGCTACTTCGACGGCGAGGGGCTGGGCCGGGCTATCGCGCTGGTTCACCGCACCGGTGTTGCGGCGACCTACGGCTCGCTCAACACGCTGGCGCACCACGCGCGCGCGATGGTGCAGGCCATCGACGACGTGCGCCCCCAAATTGAGAGCGAGGCAGCATGACCGCCCGTGCCCCTCGACCCCACACCGGAGGCCCTGAGCGCACCCTCTCGCGCGATCGCCTGATCGACCGCCGCGAGCAGCTGCTCAAGCTACCAAAATCTCCCGCGCGCACGCTCGGCCTGAACAAGGTCCGTCAGCAGCTCGCGTCGCTCTCCACCCGCAGCGAAAGGCGCGGCGCATGACCGATGCAACTCTACCCGAAAGCACGAACTCGCCCGCCGCATCCCTGACCAGCGAACCCGAGAAGCTGCTGCCGTGTCCGTTTTGCGCGGGGCCGGGGCACCTCCGCCACAGTATCTTTGAGATTGACGCTGGGTGGCACGTCGTGTGCCACGGGCGAAAGGACTGCCCGCTTTATTGCAGTGAGCCCTATCAGGTCCACGGCAGCGAGGCCGACGCCATCGCCGCCTGGAACACCCGTCTCTCATCTCCCGTAAGCGGGACAGACATGGTGGAACGGCTGGTGCAGGCAATGTGGGCCAGCGAGGATGAACCCGGCACGCTGGACGAAAGCGGGCGCCGCGGCACCTTCGAGCGCCTGGCGCACGCGGCCCTCTCCACTCCCGCAACACTCGATAATACAGCGGTGGAGGGGCAACCCGCGCGCGTGTACCTCGCCAGCCGGTTCAGCCGACGCCACGAGTGCCATGCGCTTGCGCAGGTGTTGAAGGCGGCAGGGCACAGCATCGCAAGTGAGTGGGTACAGGCCGATCAAGAAAGCGTGCCGGTTGTCGGGCCGAGTGACACCGCTGCGCCTGAATACCGTGAGTATTGGGGCAAGCTTGACCTACAGAACGTGCGTGACTGCGACTGGCTTATCAGCTTGCAGGAGCCGGAGCGCTCTGGTGGTCGCGGCGGGCGGCACGTTGAATTCGGCATCGCGGCTGCGCTCAACAAGCGGCTGACCATCATCGGCCCGCGCGAAACGGTGTTCCACCACCTGCCGAACGTCGAGCACTTCGACACGGTAGAGGCGCTCGTCGCTACCCTCACCGCAAAGACGGAGAAGGCGGAATGAGCGGGGAGCAGGACGTGGCAGCGATTGCCGCGGGGCTGACCGCACAGCAACGCGCGTTAGCAAGCGGGCGGTACGACGATGACTTCGCCAGCCACGAAGATGCGGCTGCACTTGAACGGGCAGGCATCTGGGAAGCGCTTCCGCCCGACGACGAGGACGAGTTCTGGCGGTTTGACGTAACCCCGCTGGGTCTCGCTGTCCGCGCGCACCTGCTGTCCGACACCCCCACTCAGGTAAATGAAGGGGACCGCTGATGGGCGAGCGCCTTCGTGTCGCTCCGATCGCCTTCGCGGACGCTGCGGCCTTCGTGATCGAACATCATCGGCACCACACTCGCCCGACCGGCCACAAATTCAGTCTCGCCGCGATGGCGGGCGATGATGTAGTCGGCGTCGTGATCGTGGGCCGTCCGGTCGCGCGCAGGTTGGATGATGGCCGCACGCTGGAAGTCACGCGCCTGTGCACCACCGGCCATCGCAACGCCTGCTCCTTCCTGTACGGTGCAGCCGCACGCGCTGCCTTCGCGCTCGGCTACTCGCGGATCGGCACGTACATCCTGAAGCGTGAGCCGGGCACCAGCCTCGCCGCTGCCGGTTGGAAGCTGATCGGTGAGACGCCCGGTAAGAGCTGGTCTGTGCCGTCCCGCGCCCGCCAGGACAAGCACCCGATCGAGCCGAAGCTACGGTGGGAGATCGCCGCATGATTTCCGCCATCCGCCGTCTTTCCACTAGTACCGATAAGGGGGTGAGATGACCTCGCGCGCGTATCCACCGCGCATGATGAAGCGCGCCGACGCCGCCTATTACTGCAGCCTCGCGCCCGGCAAATTCATCCAGGAGGTCGCCAGCGGACGCTTGTCACCGCCGGTAACGCTTGGGGGCGAAGATCATTGGGACAGGGGCGCGCTCGATCGCGACCTCGACCGGCTCGCCGGCGATGTGACCGACTGGCGCAGGGAGCAGCCGGGCCTTGCCGCTTAGCCTCCCGAAGCATGTCCGCCGCAAGGTGTCGAAGGGGCGGACCTACTACTATTTCGACACCGGCCAGAAGGTTGACGGCAAGCCGGTACTTGCACGGCTGCCGGACCTGCGCGACCCGAAATTCGGCGGATCCCTCGCCGCGTTGCAGGGGCATCGCAGCCGCCGCGCGCCTGTCGAGATGCTGAAGGTGCCTAAACTGGTCGACCAATACGAGTCGAGCCCGGCGTGGCGCACGCTGAGCCCGAACAGTCAGCGGCTGTACGAGATCTACCTGCGCCGGCTGGAGAAGCTGCTGCCGACCGCGCCCGCCGCTGAGGTAACGCGCGCGGACGTTCGCAAGCTGATGGATGGCATGGCCGCGACGCCCGGCGCCGCGAACGCCTTCCTCTCGGCCGCGCGCGCGCTCTTCGCTTGGGCGAAGGACCGTGACCTAGTACCGACCAATCCCTGCGAAGGCGTCGATACGCTCCCCGGGGGCGAGCACCAGCCGTGGCCGGAGCATGTTCTGCGCGCCGCGCTGGCAAGCGACGACCCTGCCGTCCGCCGCCTGACACACATGCTCTACTACACCGCGCAGCGCCTCGGCGACGTGCTGGCGATGACCTGGGCGGACGTCAGCGACGATCGTCTACTCGTGCGCCAGCAGAAGACGGGGCGCGTATTAAGCATCCCGCTCCACCGCGCGTTGCGCGACGAGCTTGGCCGTGAGGGCGGGGAGGGTCCGATCCTGCGAAGCCCCGCTGGCCGGCCCTACAGCGGCGACATGGCGCGCAAGGTGCTCAAGACGTTCACCGCCTCGCAGAACGTGCCCTGCGTGCCGCACGGCTTGCGCAAGAACGCCGTGATCGCGCTGCTCGAGGCCGGGTGTTCGGTAGCGGAGACCGCGGCGATCTCGGGGCAGACGCTCCAGATGGTAGAACACTACGCCAAGCGGCGCGATCAGGCGCTGCTCGCGAGCGCCGCGATGATGCGCTGGGAGGGCGCGGCAGATAACCCGCGCGGCTGAGAGCACGAAACACGAACGTGCAAACTTGTGAAAACCATCGCCGGAACACGGCTGTTTTCCTTATGTTCTAGTTAGGTGTCAATTAACTCGACAAGGTCGAGCGCGCTGAACAGCCGGACGCGTGCCTGCTCGACCCGCGCGACGAAGGCGGGATCGCCGATCTCGCCCGGCGTGATCGCTTCGGGCCAGTGCGACGCGACCACATCGTCGATGCGATCGAGCTTCGCCGCATCGACGGTGAACCGTTGATCGACGTGCGCGGGATCGCATGCCACGCGCAGCCGCAGGCACGCGGGGCCACCGCCGTTCGCCATCGACTCGCGGACGTCGACCACTTCGACGCGCCGGATCGGGCCATTCCCGGCCAGATGATCCTGCAACCACGCCCACGTCCGCGGATTCTCGCGCACCTCCTGCGGGACGATCAGCGTTTGCTGACCCGCGGGTGTGCTCACCAGTTGCGCGTTGAAGAGGTAGGAACCGATCGCGTCGCTCAGGCTGACCGCCGCGGCGGGCACCTCGACGATCTCGACCTCCGGCATCACCGCGCGCAATTGCGCGTAGAACCCCGCACGATCGGCGAAAGCCTGTTCGTGCGCAAATAGCGTGCGCTCATTCGCGACCGCGACGACGTCGTTGTGGAACGCCCCGGCCGCGATTGCCTCGCTCGACTGCTCGACGAACAGCGTCCGCGCGGGATTGAGTCCATGCCCGCGCGCGATCGCGCGGCTCGCCTCCACGTGCTGGCGCGCGGGGAAGGGCCCGCCCGACACGCCGTAGACGAACACCTCGACCCCCGCGGCGTCGTGCGACGCGCACAGGCGCATATGATTGGCGGCGCCCTCGTCACCGAACGGGGCGGAAACGGGGGCGTGGACGCGAAAGGCGTCGTGCGCGAAGGCGAGACGGAGCTGCGCCAGCGTATCGGGCCATTCGTGGCTGCGATGCGGCATCGTGACGAGGTTGGCGACGCTCAGATGGCAGCGCCCGTCGGCGCAATCGGGCGCAGGCGATACCGTCGCGGCATTCGCCGCCCACATCGCCGATGCCGACAGCGCGCGCGCGCGCAGATGCGGCTCGGCACGCGCGTAATCGGTGTGGAGCGCCGCGAGCCAGCGGTGATCGGGGCGGCGATGCGGCAACAGCACGCCCTGCACCAGCCCGAGCGCGAGATTGGCGCGCATCTTCGCTATGCCCTGCAACGCCGCGGCGCGCGGGTGCGCCACGGCACCGGCGTTGCTGGTCGCGGCGAGATTGCCGGGGCTCAATCCGGCGTAATTGTGCGTCGGGCCGATGATGCCGTCGAAATTGATCTCGCGCATCACGGTTACAGCCTGCCGACGTGGGTGATCGCCGCGTCCTCCGCGATGCCGAGCGTGTCGGCGCCCGATCTGCCGAGGATGACGCCGTCGCCGCATTCGCGCACCTCGCCGTAGGTGCAGCGGAAACCGGCCAGCTCGCCCGTCGCGATCAGTGCCTGCTCGCCCGCCTCGGCGTCGATCGCGACCACAGTCGCGCGCCGCGCGTCGCGGATGCTGCGCACTGCGTCGGTCCGCGCGGTCATCGTCGGGCCGCCGTCGAAGATGTCGACGTAATTCTCGAAGGCGAAGCCCTCGTTCTCAAGCATCCGCATCGCCGCGCGTCCGCTGGGGTGCGGCTTGCCGATCGCGGCGCGCGCGGTCTCCGACAGCATCGCGGTATAGATCGGGTGCTTGGGCATCAGGTCAGCGATGAACTGGTGTCCATTAACCGCATTAAATTCGTCTGCGGCTTGAAAGTTCATACCGAAGAAGCGTCCGGCCAGACCGTCCCAGAACGGCGATCCGCCCGCCTCGTCGATCAGCCCGCGCAGCTCCGCCAGAATTCGCGGCGCGAAGCGCGCGCGGTGCATCGCGATGAACAGGTAGCGCGCGCGTGCGAGCAGCAGCCCGAGCCCGCCCGCGCGCTCGTTCGGATGGAGGAAGAGCCCGCCCACCTCGCTGCATCCTTCCAGATCGGTCGTCAGCGTCAGCATCTCGGCGCGAAACGTCCGGTCGAGCTCACGGCTGTGCTGCGTCAGCGTGCCGATGCGATAGCTGTAGAAAGGGTGCTGCTGCCCGACCATCGTGAAGATCTGGCACGTGCCGCGCACCTCGCGCGTCGCGGTGTTTTCGAGGATCAGGACGAACAGTTCGTCGGTGACGGGGCCACCCTCACGCGCGAATGCTTCGCGGCTGCGCGCGAGCTTCGCGGACAATGCCTTGCGATCGGGCGGCAGGTTGGTGAAGCCGCCGCCGGTCAGCTTGGCCATCTCGTACAGATGCGGCAGGTCGGCCTCGGTCGCGGCACGGACAACGAACGTCAAAGAAGGGCTCCCTCGGCTATGCGCTTGATCGTTAGCGCCGACAGCGCGGCGCGCTCGGCGAGGCTGTCGACGAGCAGATATTCGTCCGACGAATGGATTGCGCCGCCGCGCACGCCCATCGTGTCTACCACCGGCACCCCCGCCGCGGCGATGTTGTTGCCGTCGCACACGCCGCCGGTGTCGCGCCAGACGATGTTGAGATCGAGCGCGGCCCCCGCGCCCTTTACCAGCGCGAACAGCCGCGCTGCCCCCGCGTCGATCGGCTTGGGCGGGCGATTGAAGCTGCCGTGGACCTCGACCGCAACATCGTGGCGCGCCGCCGCCTGGCTGGTCACCGCGTCGACCAACGTTCGCGCGCGCTCGATCTCGCCCGCGTCACCCGGTCGGAAATTGACGCGCAGGACCGCGCGATCGGGCACGACGTTGTTGGGCCCGCCACCGTCGATCCGCGCCGGGTTGACCGCGAGCCGCGGCCCGCGCGCGTCGTGCAGCCGCAATGCGATCTCGCTCGCCGCGACGATCGCGTTCCGGCCATCCTCGGGATTGCGCCCCGCATGTGCCGACCGCCCGGAAACGAGGATCGAGAAATTACCGGTCCCGCCCCGCGCGCCCGCTAGCGTGCCGTCGGGCAGCGCGGGCTCGTACGTCAGCGCCGCCTGTTTCCCTCGCGCCGCCTCGGCGATCAGTCGCGCGGACGAGAACGAACCCGTCTCCTCGTCGGCGTTAATCAGCACGTCGTATCCGAGCTGCGTCATCCCCGCAGCCTCGACCACCCGCAGCGCCTCGAGCATCACCGACAGGCCGCCCTTCATGTCGGCGACGCCCGGCCCGTTGAGCGTGGTGTCGTCGCGCCACGTCAGCGTCTGGAACGCGTGGTCGGCGGGGTAGACGGTGTCCATATGTCCAGTGAACAGCATCTGGACGGGTGCCTCGGGCCGGACGGTCAGCCGCAGGTGTCGCCCGTGCAACAGCCGCGTCAGCGATCCGTCCGCGCCGACGCTGTCCGCCTCGTCTCCCTCGATCAGTGACAGTTCTCCGGGCAGCGCGGCGAAGTCGTCTGCCAGCAGCGCCGCCATCGCCGCCAGCCCCGCTAGATTTCGTGTCCCGCTGTTGATCGCGCTCCACGCCTGCGTCCGCGCGAGCAGCGCTGCCGCGTCGATCCGCTCTGTCAGCGCCCAATCCGTCTGTCTCTCCATCACGCCGCCAGCCTAGCGCGATCAAGTAACAAATGCGACCGTCGTCTCAGATCGGAGTTTTTCCAGCAATTATTCTTGTTGCGAAAGTGTCTTATGCGCGACTCTATCGACCACTCAGAAACTGTACACGATCGAGGCCCGGCTGGTCGTATCGGTCGACACACGCCCCTCGGGCGGCGCGCTCTCATATTGCACCATGTATGAGATTTGCGCCGATAATGGCCCGATCAGCTTGGCGGCGAGCGCGGTGTTGCTGCTAATCGTGCTGTTGAAGCGCTCGCCATATGCAGAGGCATTCTGCTTGACGGTGACGCCGGGCGACAATTTCCAGTTGAGGTCCAAGCTGCCGCGCGCGGCGGGGCTGCTCTGCAACCGCCCGTCGGTGAAACTGGTGTAGCGGAACGCAGGCCCGACCTCGACGTCGAGGGTCAGCGTCGGAGATCGAAGCGCGTTGTAACCGGCGCCGGTCGAGGCCGAATAACGCTGGAAATAGCCGAAGAAACGGTCCGCCTCGAACTGCGCGCTGCCGTAGAGGTAGAGGCGGTCGTCGATCTTCCAGTTTGGCTCATAGGCGGCGAGATAATGCTCGCGGCTGGTGACACCGGCGTTGCGCTGGTAATCGGCCTGCAGCCGCAATTTGTGCCGCCAGTTGAGGCTTTCGCGCTGTAGATTGGCCGTGCCCGTGATCCCGGTGACCTGCGTGTTGCCGGTGGAGGCAAAGCCCCCGGCCTCGATCCGCCCCGTCCACAATTCGAGCGCGGAGGCGTCGCGCAACCGCTCGTCGCGTTCACGTGCACGCGCGTCGCGCCATTCGCTCGCCAGCTTGAGCGAAGCATCGCCCGACGCGGGATCGGCGAGCCGCGCATATTTGACGATCGTGTTGACCGCATTCTCGTCCCCCGACGCCATCGCGGCGTCGAGCATCGAGCGGATCGTCGGCGGGATCGCCATCGGGTCGGTCGCATCGATCGCATCGGTCACGACGGCGGCAAGTAGCAGCGCAGCGATCATCGGCGGCGGTGCGCGATCGGCAATAGGCCGGAGTGAGGGCAGGCGGCAGTCACGGCGTCGACGAATCCCGCGTCAGT
This sequence comes from Sphingomonas citricola, assembly GCF_019429535.1. Taxonomy (GTDB): domain Bacteria; phylum Pseudomonadota; class Alphaproteobacteria; order Sphingomonadales; family Sphingomonadaceae; genus Sphingomonas; species Sphingomonas citricola. Next base: position 111,001 of record NZ_JAHXZM010000003.1, read on the forward strand.
TCAGATGATCCGCGAAGGCAGCGAGCACGTCCTCGTACAGGGCGCGTTTGAACGGAACGATCAGCCGCGGCAGATCGGCGGGTTCCGCCCAGCGCCAGGCACGGAATTCGGGATGCGCGGTGTCGATGCGGATGTCGCTGTCCTCGCCTTCGAAGCGGAACAGGAACCAGCGCTGGCGCTGCCCGCGATACGTGCCCTTCCACACCTTGCCGACCAGCTCGGGCGGCAGATCGTAGAAAAGCTCATCCTTCGCCTCGGCAATAAGCGAGACCTTATCGGGACTTACGCCCGTTTCCTCACCCAGCTCGCGAACCGCGGCGGCCTGGGCATCCTCGCCGGGATCGATCCCGCCCTGCGGCATCTGCCACGCCTCGAGCGTGTTATCGATCCGCTGTCCGACGAAGACTTTGTTGTCGCGGTTGATCAGCATGACGCCCGCGCACGGGCGATAGGGGAGCGAGGACGGATCGGTCATGCTCGTTTCCCTACCAGCCGGCGCGCGCCGACTCCACCGTCGACGCGCGCCGGTCGGCTAATCGTCAGCCCGCCGACTGCGCTGCGGCACGTTGCACCTCCGCCTCGGTCACCGCGCCCTTCACTGCGGTGAGATAGGCCGCGACATCGACCGCGCTCGACGGCACCGCCTGACGCAGCGTGATGAAGCCGTGGATATTGCCGCGCGCTTCGCGGAAGGTGACGGGCACCCCCGCCTGGATCAGCGCGGCGGCATAGGCGCGACCCTGATCGCGGATCGGATCAAGGCTGGCGGTCACGATCACCGCGGGCGGCAACCCGGCGAGCGATCCGCCCATCGGCGACGCCTTCACATGCTCCGGGTCGGGTGCGTAATGCTCGCCGAACCACAGCATGCCTTCGCGCGTCAGCAGAAAACCGTCGGCGAAGTCATTGAAGGACGGATATTCCTTCATCATGTCGGCAGCGGGATAGATCGGCGCCTGAACGATCACGGGCACGTCCGCGGGTTCGTCGCGCAAGCCGATCGCGGTGGTGATCGTCAGCGTTCCGCCCGCGCTGTCGCCCGATAGCACCAGCGAGGTCGCACGACGCCCCAATTCACTCGGGTTGCTCGCGACCCAGCGCGCGGCTGCCTCGCAATCGTCGGGGGCGGCGGGCCATTTCGCCTCGGGGGCGAGTCGGTAGTCGACCGACACGACGGGCAGGTCGAGTTGCCGCGCCATCTCGGCAGTGAAGCTCGCGTGCGTATCGACGTTGCCGATGACGAAGCCGCCACCGTGAAAGAAGACGACAACCGGGCCCGGATCGCGCGTTTCGCGCGGGTCGAACAAGCGCGCGGCGATGCTGCCACCCTCGACCGGGATCGTCAGATCCTTGATCGTCGCGAGCACGCCGACTGGCGGATCGGCGATGTCCTTCATCGCGTGGAACACCGCGCGCGCCTCGCTCGGCGTTTGCTGGTGCATCTTCGGTCCGGGGATGCTGTTCAGATAGTCGAGGAAGTTGCGCACGTCGGGACGGACGTACGGGGCGTCCTTCGTCTCGGTGGGGGGATCGATGGTCGTGTCGGTCAATGACGCTCTCCTTGGGGCCGCGCGGTGGCACGTCGTTGTTTGCAACCTATCTTAATCGCATGATCGCGGTCGTCCACCATTCCGATTACGTGACCGAAGCGCCCGTGCGCAGTACCTATCGCTGGGGCAAGAACGGCGCGATCCGCGACCTGCTGCGCGCCGAGGGGAACCGGATCGGCTGGCACGAACCCGCGGCGATGCCGCGCGCCTGGCTAGAGGCGGTCCACGATCCCGACTATGTCGCGCAGGTGCTGTCGGCGCAGGTTCCGCGCGAGAAGGAGCGGCGAACGGGCTTTCCGATCACGCCGCTCGTCGCGCGGCGCGCGGCGGTGGTGCCTGGCGGAACCTATCTCGCCGCGCTGCTCGCGATCGATCGCGGGTTCGCCGCCAATACCGCGGGCGGCAGCCATCACGCGCTCGCCGACACGGGCGCGGGTTACTGCGTCTTCAACGATCTCGCGATCGCCGCGCACCGGCTGGTCGAGGAGGGCCGAGTGGCGCGCGTCGCGATCGTCGACTGCGACGTGCATCAAGGCGACGGTACCGCCGCTCTCACCGCCGGACACCCGCAGATCGCGACCTATTCGATCCACGCGGCGAAGAATTTTCCCGCGCGCAAGGCGCAGTCGACGCTCGACGTCGCGGTGCGTGACGGGGTCGGCGACGCCGAATATCTCGATACGCTGGAGGAGACGCTGGCGGGCTTTCTCGACGCGCACCGCTCCGATCTGATCCTGTATCAGGGCGGGGTCGATCCGTTCGCGGGCGACCGGCTCGGACGGCTGGCGCTGAGCGAGGAGGGGCTCGTCGCGCGCGATCAACTGGTCGCGCGGCTGGCGAACGACCGCGCGCTGCCACTCGCCTCCACCGTGGGGGGCGGATACGGCGACGACGTGATGGCGATCGCGGCGCGCCACGTGCGTGTGATCCTGACGCTCGGCGATGCGATTGCGGCACGACCCGTTGCGGCAGCGGAACAGAACGACGGAGCCAGCGTAGTCGCCGGGTGACGAGCATCCTGTGGTTCCGCCAAGACCTCCGCCTTCACGACCAGCCGGCGCTCCTTGCAGCGATCGCCGACGGCGACGTGATCCCGCTCTACATCCTCGACGACGGAACGCCGGGCGACTGGCGCATCGGCGCGGCGCAGCGCTGGTGGCTGCACGGCAGCCTCGCCGCGCTCGACGAGAGCCTGCGCGCGCACGGCAGCCGGCTGATTCTGCGCCGCGGGGTCGCGGCCGATGTGCTGACAGCCATGCTGGCCGAGACGAAGGCGGACCGTATTCACGCGCTTCACCATTACGAACCCTGGTGGCGCGACGCCGAGGAGAAGCTTGGCGATCGGCTCTGCCTCCACGACGGCAATCACCTCGTCCATATCGAGGACGTGAAGACCGGCAGCGGCGCGCCGTTCCGCATCTATTCGTCGTTCTGGAAGGCGCTTCAGAGGCATATGCCGCCCGAGCAGCCGCACGCCGCGCCCAAAACCATCCCCGCCCCCAAGAAATGGCCGAAATCCGATACGCTCGCCGATTTCGACCTGCTGCCCACCAAGCCCGACTGGTCGGTCGATTTCGACGGCGAGCCCGGCGAGGTCGAGGCGACGAAGAAGGCGACCGCCTTCGCCCGGCGGGTCGATCGTTACGAGCAGATGCGCAACCTGCCGGGTGAGGAGGGCACCTCGCTTCTGTCGCCGCACCTGCATTTTGGAGAAATCTCGGCGCGTGCGTTGTGGCACAAGGTCGGCACCAGCGAGGATGCGGTCAAGTTCCAGATGGAACTCGCCTGGCGCGACTTCACCAGCGGGGTGACGCTCGCGCTGCCCGACTATGGCGACAAGAACGGCCGTCCGAAATATGACAAGCTCGAATGGCGCACGGGCAAGGAGGCGAAGGCGGACCTGCGCGCGTGGCAGCGCGGACAGACGGGTTACCCGATCGTCGATGCCGGCATGCGGCAGCTGTGGACCAGCGGCTGGATGCACAACCGTTTGCGCATGATCACCGCGAGCTTCCTGATCAAGCATCTGCTGATCGACTGGCGCGAGGGCGAACGCTGGTTCTGGGACTGCCTCGTCGACGCCGATTACGGCAACAATTCGGTCAATTGGCAGTGGGTCGCGGGGACCGGCGTCGACGCCAACATGTTTTCCCGCATCATGGCACCGCTGACGCAATCGGAGAAGTTCGACGCCGGCGGCTATATCCGTCGCTGGGTGCCGGAACTCGCCGACGTGCCCGATGCCGCGATCCACGATCCCGAAGCCGCCGGGTGCAAGCCCGACGCTTATCCCTCCAAGATCATCGGGCACCGCGAGGCACGCGAACGCGCGCTGGCGGCGGCGGCGCGGTTGCGATAACCGCCGCGTCCTATGGACGCTTCCGTTCGCCAGCCCCGCCGTGCAACCCACTTCTCCGGGCTGACCGCGCCCGTCTTCCACCGCATCCTCGACCGCGTCGACGCCGGGCTGGTCGACGGCGCGATCGAGGCGACGCTGCCCGATGGCACGCACCGGTTGCTAGGCGGGCGTAGTGACGGACCGGTCGCGATCGTCCGGGTCCACCGCTGGCGCGCGTTATGGCGGCTCGTCTCGGCGGGTTCGATCGGCTGGTACGAGGGGTGGGAAGCAGGCGACTGGTCGAGCCCCGACCTCGTCCCGATCTTCGACCTGTTCATGCGCAACCGCGCGGCGCTCGGCGACACCGCGCGTGCGAAACGCGGCGCGAAGCTCGCCGCCCGCGTCCTCCACGCCTTTCGCCGCAACGACCGGCGCGGCGCACGGCGCAACATCGCCGCGCACTATGACCTAGGTAACGATTTCTACCGCGAATGGCTCGACGAGACGCTGACCTATTCGTCCGCCATTGTCGCGCACGCCGACGAACCGCTCGCCACCGCGCAGCAGCGCAAGCTCGACGCGATCCTCGCGCGAACGGGTGCGAAGCCCGGCGACCAGATACTCGAGATCGGCTGCGGCTGGGGCTCGTTCGCTGCCACCGCGGCCCGAAGTGGCGTGAAGGTCCACGCGCTGACGCTATCGACCGAGCAGCGCGACCATGTCGTCGCGCGCGCGCTTCCCGGCGTCAGCGTGGGGCTGACCGATTATCGCGACGTGACGGGTACCTATGACGCGGTCGCGAGTATCGAGATGGTCGAGGCGGTCGGCCGGGAATATTGGCCCGCCTATCTCCAGACGATCGCGCGCGTGCTGAAGCCAGGCGGGCGCGCCGCGCTGCAATATATCACGATCGCCGACGACGTGTTCGATGCCTATGCCGGCAGCGTCGACTTCATCCAGCGCTACGTCTTTCCCGGCGGGCTGCTGCTGTCCGAGTCGCGCTTCCGCCGCATCGCCGAGGCGAGCGGGCTCGAGTGGCGCGACCGGCACGCGTTCGGGCTAGATTATGCCGAAACGTTGCGACAGTGGCGCGATCGCTTCGACGCGGCGGCGAGCGAGGGTCGCCTGCCACCGCGGTTCGACGCGCGCTTCCAGCGTTTGTGGCGCTTCTACCTGATGTACTGCGAGGGCGGCTTCCGCGGCGGCGGGATCGACGTCGCGCAGGTCACGCTGGTGAATCGCTGACGGTTACGCCTCGACGCGTTCGCGGTGCCCGGCGGGAAAGCCCTCGACCGCCAGCCGCACGATCGCTGCGGCGACCGTCTCGGGCGGCTTCACCGAGGCAGGATCCTCGCCCGGATAGGCGCGCGCGCGCATCTTCGTCCGCGTGGCACCCGGATCGAGGATCGCGGTCCGCACGCGGCTGACCTCCGCCATCTCGTCTCCGTAAGCGCCCAGCAACGTGTCGAACGCCGCCTTCGACGCGCCGTACGCGCCCCAATAAGCGCGCGGCTTGGCCCCGACCGACGAGGTGACGCCGATCACGCGCGCGCCTGCCGAGCGGCGCAGCAGGGGATCGAACGCCTGGATCATCGCCACCTGCGCCGACACGTTCAGCGTCAGCACCTGCGCCAGTTCCTTCGCATCGATCGCGGGCACTGCCGACAGCGTGCCGAGCATTCCGGCGTTCAGCACCATGACGTCGAGCGCGTCCCACCGATCGGCGACAGCAGTCGCCAGACGCGCGATCGAATCGGTCTGCGTCAGGTCGAGCGGTGCGATCGTCGCGGATCCGCCGGCATCGAAGATACGCTCCTCGACGCCTTCCAGATCATTCGCGGTGCGCGCGGTGATGACGACGTGCGCGCCCTCCGCCGCCAGCGCGATCGCGGTCGCCGCACCGATCCCTCGGCTCGCGCCGGTCACCAGCGCGAGCTTGCCTTCCAATCCCTTGGTCAAATCAGTTCACTCGTTCTGCCAGAAGCGCGAATTGGTCGACCGATGTCGTGTCGTCGTGATCGGTCAGGCTCGTCGGGTAATCGCCGGTGAAGCAGGCGTCGCAGTATTTCGGGCGAATGTCGGCGCGGTGCGTCTCGCCCAGCGCCTTGTACAGCCCGTCGATCGACACGAAGGCGAGGCTGTCCGCGTGGATGAATTCGGTCATGCCGCCGACGTCATGTTTCGCGGCCAGCAACTTGGCGCGCTCGGGCGTGTCGACGCCGTAGAAGCATGAGTGGCGCGTCGGCGGGGAGGCAATCCGCATGTGCACTTCGGCCGCCCCCGCGTCGCGCATCATCTGCACGATCTTCAGGGACGTGGTCCCGCGTACGATCGAATCGTCGATCAGCACGACGCGCTTGCCCTGGATCAGCGCGCGGTTGGCGTTGTGCTTCAGCTTGACGCCCAGGTGGCGGACCTTGTCACCCGGCTGGATGAAGGTGCGGCCGACATAGTGCGAGCGGATGATCCCGAGCTCGAACGGGATGCCGCTCTCCTGCGCGTAGCCGATCGCGGCGGGTACGCCCGAATCGGGCACCGGGATGACGAGATCGGCGTCGACCGGCGCCTCGATCGCGAGCTGCGCGCCGATGTTCTTGCGGACCGAGTAGATCGACTGGTCGTCGACGATCGAATCGGGGCGCGAGAAATACACCCATTCGAAGATGCACGGACGCGGCGACAGCGGCGCGAACGGATGCACCGACCGCATCTCGCTACCCTGTACGATCACGAGCTCGCCCGGTTCGACCTCGCGGACGAATTCGGCCCCGACGACGTCGAGCGCGACCGATTCGGAGGCGAAGATGATCGCGTCGCCGAGCTTGCCCATCACCAGCGGGCGGATACCCAGCGGGTCGCGGCACGCGATCATGCCCTCGGGCGTCATCACGATTAGCGCATAAGCGCCCTCGACCTGCTTCAGCGCGTCGATGAAGCGGTCGAGCAGTGTCCGGTAGCTCGACGTCGCGACCAGATGGATGATCGTCTCGGTGTCCGAGGTCGACTGGAAGATCGAGCCGCGGCGGACCAGCTCGCGGCGCAGCTTCATCGCGTTCGACAGATTGCCGTTGTGCGCGATCGCGAAACCGCCCGACGACAGTTCGGCGTAGAGCGGCTGGACGTTGCGGAGCGCCGTCTCGCCGGTCGTCGAATAGCGCACGTGCCCGCACGCGACCTCACCGGGCAACGAGCGGATCACGTCGTCGCGGTCGAAATTGCCCGCGACATGACCCATCGCGCGGTGGGTATGGAACATCGCGCCGTCGAACGTCGTGATGCCGGCGGCTTCCTGTCCACGGTGTTGCAGCGCGTGGAGGCCGAGGGCGACCAGCGCGGCGGCACCCTCGGTCTGCGACACACCGAAGATGCCGCACTCCTCGTGCAGATGGTCGTCGTCGAACGGATGTGTGGTCAGCATGGGGCCGAAGCTCGCGTTGGGGGGCTCGCGTAATGCCGGGCCGCATATAGCGACTGTCGCGCGATTGTCATCCTGGCACCGCCCGCGATCGCACCCCCGGCCTGTTGCCGCTGCGCGAACCCCGCTACGGGGCGATGCATGGACGACCGCGAACAAGGCACCACCTTTCAACCCAGATTCGACGCGAACGGCCTCGTCACCGCCGTCGTCAGCGACCGCGCCGGCGCGCTTCTGATGGTCGCGCACATGAACGCCGACGCGCTCGCCGCGACGCAGGCGAGCGGGGAGGCGACTTTCTGGTCGCGCAGCCGCGCGCAATTGTGGAAGAAGGGTGAGACCTCGGGCAACGTTCTGCGGGTCGTCGAGATGCGCGTCGATTGCGATCAGGATGCTTTATGGCTGATCGTCGATCCCGCCGGTCCCGCCTGCCACACCGGCGCGACAAGTTGCTTCTATCGCCGCGTCGACGGAGACGCGTTGGAGCGCGTGAATTGAAGCCGCTGGCGCTGGCGACCGCGCTGTTCCTTTCGTCGTGCGATGGCCCTTCGGTTGCGAGCCGGGGGAATAGCGCGGGCGATGCGCTCGAACGTGCGGCGCGCGCGAGCGGAATGGTCGCCGACCCCGCCGCGCTGGTGCCCGCCGGGGTCTACGGCAGCGGCGAAGACAAGGTCTGCCTCGTATCCGACGGGGCCGATCGATACCGCATCGGCGCGTCGGTCGATCTCGGCGAGCAGCAGCGCTGCATCGGCCGCGGCACCGCGCTTGGGCGCGACAAGCTCGACGTGCGGCTGGGCGCGAACTGTGCGTTCGTCGCCTCGCTCGACAGCGACACGATCGTCTTTCCCCCGGTGCTTCCGGGCGCGTGCGACACGATGTGCGAGGGCCGCGCGACACTCGCCGCGCTGGCCGCCGCGCGGCTCAGCGACAGCGTGTCGGAGGCGTCGCGCGCGATCGGATCGGACGGGAAACCCCTCTGCGACGGTTGACGTTCACGTAAGGGGAAGGTAGATGGCGCGGCATGAGCGCTGTCGCCTACGCCGTCGTTCCGCCGCGTGATGATCGCGAGCATTTCAGCATCTCGGACCTGTCGGCGGAGTTTGGCATCACCCCGCGCGCGCTGCGGTTCTACGAGGACGAGGGGCTGATCAGTCCCGAGCGCCGCGGCCTCGCGCGCATCTATTCGCAGCGCGACCGTGCGCGGCTCGCCTGGATCCTGCGCGGCAAGCGCGTCGGGTTCAGCCTCGCCGATATCCGCCAGATGATCGACCTCTACGATCTGGGCGACGGCCGCCGCGCGCAGCGGGCGATCACGATCGAGCGCTGCCGTGAACGCATCGCCACGCTTCAGGCGCAGCGCACCGACATCGATGCCGCGATCCTTGAGCTCGAGGAATTCATCGGCGTCATCGAAACCTCGAATCCAACCCTTCATCCGACTCCCAAATCGACCAAGGAAGCCTGACATGCCGCAATATACGCCCCCCGTCCGCGACACGCGCTTCGTGCTCGAACACGTCGTCGGGCTCGACCGCTACGCCAACGTGACCGGCTTCGCCGCCGCGACGCCCGACACCGTCGACGCGGTACTGGAAGAAGGCGGCCGCTTCGTCGCCGAGGTGCTGTTCCCGCTCAACCAGTCGGGCGATCTGGAGGGCTGCACCCGCCACGAGGACGGATCGGTCACGACGCCCAAGGGTTTCAAGGACGCGTACAAAAAGTTCGTCGAATCGGGCTGGGGCACGCTCAGTGCGCCCGAGGCATTTGGCGGGCAGGGGATGCCGCACGTCGTATCGACCGCGTTCCAGGAGTATATGATCAGTGCCAACATGGCCTTCGCCATGTACCCCGGCCTCGCCCACGGCGCGATCGCCGCGCTGGTTGTGAAGGGCAGCCCTGAGCAGCAGGAAAAGTATCTGCCGCGCATGATCTCGGGCGAGTGGGGCGGCACCATGAACCTGACCGAGCCGCAGTGCGGCACCGATCTCGGGCTGATCCGCACCCGCGCCGAGCCGCAGGCGGACGGCAGCTACGCCATCACCGGTACCAAGATCTTCATCTCGGCGGGCGAGCACGACCTGACGGACAACATCATCCACCTCGTCCTCGCCAAGACGCCGGGCGCGCCCGACACGTCAAAGGGCATTTCGCTGTTCGTGGTGCCCAAGGTGATGGTCAACCACGACGGCTCATTGGGGGAGCGGAATGCCGTGTCGTGCGGCTCGATCGAGCACAAAATGGGCATTCACGGCAACGCCACCTGCGTCATGAACTATGACGGCGCGACCGGCTGGCTCGTCGGCGAGGAGATGAAGGGGTTGGCCGCGATGTTCATCATGATGAACGCGGCGCGCCTCGGCGTCGGTTTGCAGGGGCTGGGCGTTGCGGAAACCGCGTACCAAAATGCAGTGCAATATGCGAGGGACCGCCGCCAGGGTCGCGCGCTGACCGGCCCGGCCGAGCCGAACGAGAAGGCCGACACGCTGTTCGTCCACCCCGACGTCCGCCGCATGTTGATGGATGCGAAGGCGTGGATCGAGGGGCTGCGCGCGCTGTGCCTGTGGGGGGCGCTCCAGGTCGACCTCGAGCACAATGCCGAGAGCGAGGAGGAGCGTCAGCTCGCCAGCGACCTGATCGGTCTGCTCACCCCCGTCATCAAGGGCGTCGGCACCGACAAGGGCTACGAGATCGCGACCAATGCGCAGCAGGTCTACGGCGGGCACGGCTATATCCAGGAATGGGGGATGGAGCAGTACGTTCGCGACGCCCGCATCGCGCAGATCTACGAAGGCACGAACGGCGTGCAGGCGATGGATCTCGCCGGGCGCAAGCTGGCGCAGAACGGCGGCCGCGCGGTGATGGCGTTCGGCAAGATGGTGACCGAGGAGATCGCCGCAGCGAAGCAGGACGAGGCGACCGCGGACTTCGCGGCGCGATTGGAGAAGGCCGCGGGCGAGCTGCAGGGCGCGACGATGTGGTTCATGGCGAACGGCATGAAGAACCCCAACAACATCGGCGCGGGCGCGGTGCCGTACATGCACCTGGTCGGCATCGTCGCGGTCGGGCTGATGTGGCTGCGCATGGCGTCGGCGGCGGCGCGGTTGAAGGCCGCGGGCGAGGGCGACGCGGCCTTCCTAGACGGCAAGCTGGTGACGGCGCGCTATTTCGCCGAGCGTGTCCTGCCCGAGGCTGGCGCATTGCGTCGCAAGATCGAAGGCGGTGCCGACGCGATCATGGCGCTGCCGGTCGAGATGTTCGCGGCGGCCTGACCGGGTCGAGCCGCCGACCGGTGCGTGTCACTGGTCGGCGGTGCGACCCGTTGCCGCTTCGACCTTCGCGGCAGGCTTGGCCGCTTCGGTGGGCTCTGCGGGCAAGGCGGTGGCGCGGCGGACGCCGGGCAGCGGGGTCGGGCCGCGTGGCGGAACGGTCGTGCCACTCGGCGCGCTGCCGGCCACCGGCACTGCGGTGAGCGTGCCGCGTCGGCGCATGCACTCGCCGATGTCGGCGCGCTTGAATTGCCCGCAGTTCCACAGCGCGCGTTCGAAGCCATTGCCGCGATCACGCAGGTAGCTGAACCCCATCGACGCATATTGCTGCGGCGACATCGTCAGCCCGGCGGGCATCAATCGCGCAACGGCCCAGCCCATCAGCTTGCAGCGCGGACGATCGCCGCACGCGGTCTTCGCCAGTGTCGGCAGCGTGTCTTCCTGACGCGGATCGATGACGACCAGGAACGTGTCCGGATCCTCCGCCAGTGGTTTGAGCGCCGCGGGCTGTGCCAGCGGCAGCGCGCCGGGCGCGGGCTGCGCATCGGCGGGCAGGTCAGCGAACAGCGGTAGCGCGGCGGCGAGCGCATCCTCCGCTTCGTCCATTGCGCCGCCTAGCCGATGCGCGTCCGAGATTGCGGCGAGCTTAGGCACGCTCGGCTCGGCGGAGGCGACGGTGCGGTTGAACGCCGGCGGCGTTCCCCACCATCCCGCCCAACGGAAGAACAGGTGGCTGTGGACGGCCGCGATCTTGTCGAGGCTCGATTGCCAGTAGGGGACGACCCAGTCGGTATGGTAATGCGTCGCATAGCCGACGGGCTTGTAGACCCGGCCGGTGAGCGCCTGCGTCGCTAGTGCGCGCGCGTCGCGCCACATCACCTCGCTGGGCGTCCAGCGGGTCAGCGCGCCGTCGCAGGTGAAGGTGAACTGGCAGCCGGTGCTGCGTTCCTGCCCCTCGAACACCACGCCGCAGACGGTTTTGGGGAAGGCGGGGTGGCGCAACCGGTTGAGGATTACCTGCGCGACCGCGCGCTGCCCCTGCGGATCGTTCCCCGCCTCGTAGATCTGCGCGGCGGCGAGGCAGTCGGTCGCGCGCGCGATGCTGGCGGCGTCACCGGCGATGCGGAACGGCCGCGCCGCCGGGTTGGGACCGGTGACGAACGGTACGCTGTCGTTGAACGCCTTCGCGTCCTGCGGGCTGAGCGCGACGAACGCGACGGGCTCGACGGGCGGGAGGACGGTCGCGGGCACGATCTTGCGTTTGGCAAGCGCGCGCAGCGCCGCCGGGCGCGCAGCAGTCGCCGGCGGGTGCGTCACCACCCATGCCGGTACGGCCACCGCCGCGACCGCGACGAACGAGAGGATCGCGCGCAGGCCCGGCGTGACCTGCGCGCCCGGTATCGAACCGCTCACTGTTCGGGCAGGAAGTCCGGCACCGACAGGTAACGCTCACCCGTGTCGTAGTTGAACCCGAGCACGCGGACGTTGTCGGGCAGGTCGGGGAGCTTCTGCAGAATCGCGGCGAGCGTCGCGCCCGACGAGATGCCGACCAGCATGCCCTCCTCACGCGCCGAACGCCGCGCCATGTCCTTGGCGACCGCGGCGTCGACCTCGATCACGCCGTCGAGCAATTGCGTGTGGAGGTTCGCCGGGATGAAGCCGGCACCGATCCCCTGAATCGGGTGCGGACCCGGCTGGCCGCCGCCGATGACGGGAGAGGCGGCGGGTTCGACCGCGAAAACCTTCAGGTTCGGCCATTCCTTCTTCAGCACCTCGGCGACGCCGGTGATGTGCCCGCCGGTGCCGACGCCGGTGATGATGACGTCGATCGGCGTATCACGGAAGTCGTTGAGGATTTCCTGCGCGGTCGTGCGGACGTGAACGTCGACGTTCGCGGGATTCTCGAACTGCTGCGGCATCCACGCATTGTCGGTCTGATCGACCAATTCCAGCGCACGCTCGATCGCGCCCTTCATACCCTTCTCGCGCGGGGTCAGGTCGAACGTCGCGCCGTACGCGAGCATCAGCCGGCGACGCTCCAGCGACATGCTCTCGGGCATGACGAGGACGAGCTTGTAGCCTTTGACCGCCGCGACCATCGCGAGGCCGATGCCGGTGTTGCCACTGGTCGGCTCGATGATCGTGCCGCCCGGTTTTAGCTCGCCTGACTTTTCCGCCGCCTCGATCATCGCGAGCGCGATGCGGTCCTTGACCGAGCCGCCGGGATTGCCCCGCTCAGACTTGATCCACACTTCGCTGTCGGGGAACAGCCGCTGCACGCGGACGTGCGGGGTGTTGCCGATCGTGTCGAGAATGGTGTTGGCCTTCATGGCTGTATGCCTCCGTTCTGCGGTCCGGGCTCTAGCGCCTCGGGCGGGTCAAAGGTCCGTGCGTTCTTGAGTTCGGGGAAAAGCCGCGCCCACACAAGCGTGATCGCGATCGCGCCGACACCGCCCGCGACCACTGCGCCGACCGGGCCGAGCAGCGAGGCGAGCAGGCCGCTCTCCGCCTCGCCCAGCTCGTTCGACGCCGAGATGGTGAGCTGCGACACCGCGCTGACGCGGCCGCGCATCGCGTCGGGGGTGTGGAGCTGGATCAGCGAGGTGCGGACGTACACCGACACCATGTCGGCGCACCCTGCGACGATCAGCGCGGCAAGGCTGAGCCAGAACGAGCGCGAGATGCCGAACGTCAGGATCGCAAGCCCGAAGACGACGACCGCGACGAGCATCTTGACCCCGACGTTCTTCTTCATCGGGTTGAACGAGAACCACAAAGCGGTCGACGCGGCACCGATCCCCATGCCCGCGGCAAGAAAGCCCAGCCCGCTCGCGCCGACGTGCAGGATGTCGCGCGCGTAGATCGGCAGGAGCGCTGTCGCGCCCGCGAGCAACACCGCGAAGAGATCGAGCGTGATCGCGGCGAGCACCAGCCGGTTCTGCCGCACGTATTGAAAGCCGTCGAGGATCCGCTGCATCGGGCGACGATCCTTCTGCGCCGGCGGCTGCGGCACGCGTCCGATCATGAACATGAGCGCGAGCGCAACGAGCAGCATCCCCGATATGACGCCGTAGGCGATGTCGGGGTGGAGCCCGTAGAGGAAGCCGCCGACGCTGGGTCCGACGATCGTGCCGGTCTGCCACGCGATCGAGCTGATCGCGATCGCGGTTGGCAGGCTTTCCTTGGGAACCAGATTGGGCGCGAGCGCGGAATAGGCCGGGCCGGAGAAGGCGCGCGCGACCCCGACCAGCACGGCGGCACCGAACAGCGCGGGCAGCGTCAGCGTATCGGTGTAGGTCAGATAGCCGAGCGTCGCTGCCACCGTGCAGAGCAGCGCCGTGGTCGCGCGCACGATCCAGCGGCGGTCGACGCTGTCGGCGACCAGCCCGACCAGCGGGGTGAGCAGAAACAACGGCACGAACTGCACCAGCCCGATCATGCCGAGCAGAAAGGCGGAATCCTGCACCGACATCGTCTGGCGCGCGATGCCGTACACCTGCCAGCCGATGATGATCGCCTGCGCGCTGATCGCGATGGTGCCGGCGAAGCGCGACAGCCAATAGGCGCGGAAATTGGCGATGCGCAGCGGGTGCACGGTCTGTTCCATCTGGCCCGGGGACTTAGGCGGCGGTGGTAGCCAAGGCAACGGGCATGACAGGGTCGGACAAGACGGTGGATGCCGTTACGGCCAAGCGTTGCAGCCGCCGTGCAATCGCGCCTATAGGCCCGCATCCCTTTCCCCAGGTACGAGGTTTTTGTCCGTGGCCAAAGCCCCCGCCCGCGCACCCGCGCCAAGCGAGCCACCTACGTCCAATCGCGAGCGTCCGAACGACCCGCAACCCTATGCGGCCTCGAAGGACGAGCTGCTGAAATTCTACGAGCAGATGCTGCTCATCCGCCGGTTCGAGGAAAAGGCGGGGCAGCTCTACGGCCTCGGCCTGATCGGCGGGTTCTGCCACCTCTATATCGGCCAGGAGGCCGTCGCGGTTGGCTTGCAGTCGGCATTGTCGGGCGATGACTCGGTCATCACCGGCTACCGCGACCACGGCCACATGCTGCTGTGCGGCATCCCGCCCAAGGACGTGATGGCGGAGCTGACCGGGCGTCAGGCCGGCATCTCGAAGGGCAAGGGCGGCTCGATGCACATGTTCAGCGTCGAGCATAAGTTCTACGGCGGGCACGGCATCGTCGGCGCGCAGGTGTCGCTCGGCACCGGTCTCGCCTTCGCGCACAAGTACCGGAACGATGGCGGCGTGGCGCTCGCCTATTTCGGCGACGGCGCGGCGAACCAGGGCCAGGTGTACGAGAGCTTCAACATGGCCGAGCTGTGGAAGCTGCCGATCATCTACGTGATCGAGAACAACCAGTATGCGATGGGCACCAGCGTCAACCGCGCCTCGGCCGAGGACCAGCTGTATCGCCGCGGAGAGAGCTTCCGCATTCCGGGCCTGCAGATCGACGGCATGGACGTGCTGGCGGCGCGCGGCGCAGCGGAAGAAGCGCTCGCCTGGGTGCGCGCTGGCAAGGGGCCGATCATCCTTGAGATGAAGACCTATCGCTACCGCGGCCATTCGATGTCCGACCCCGCCAAATACCGTTCGCGCGACGAGGTGCAGGCGGTGCGCGACAAGTCCGACCCGATCGAGCATGTCAAGAAGCTGCTGTCCGAGCAGGGCGTGGGCGAGGACGAATTGAAGAAGATTGAGCAGGACATTCGCCGCCAGGTGAACGAGTCCGCCGACTTCGCCGAGAGCACACCCGAGCCGGAGCCTTCCGAATTGTACACCGATGTTCTGGTGGAGAACTACTGACATGGCGATCGACATCAAGATGCCGGCGCTGTCGCCCACGATGGAAGAGGGCACGCTGGCCAAGTGGCTGGTGAAGGAAGGCGACACGGTCAAGTCGGGCGACATCATGGCCGAGATCGAGACCGACAAGGCGACGATGGAGTTCGAGGCGGTCGACGAGGGCGTCGTCGCGAAGATCCTGGTGGCCGAGGGTACCGACAACGTGAAGGTCGGCGAGGTCATTATGCAGCTCGACGGCGAGGACGCCGGGGTTGGCGGCTCGACCGCGCCCGCGCAGGCGGCACCCGCCGATCAGGGCGCGGCGACGAAAGACGACAATCCCGCCGCGGACGCCAAGGCGGACGAGAAGAAGGCCGACGCGGTCGAGGATTCGGCGCACCCGGCGCAGGAGAAGGTCGAGACCGGCGCGCGCCAATTGTTCGCCGCCGCCGAGAACAAGGCCGAGGTGCGCGACCCCGCGATCCCCGCCGGCACCGAGATGGTGAAGATAACCGTCCGCGAGGCGCTGCGCGACGCGATGGCGGAGGAGATGCGCGCCGACGACCGCGTCTTCGTGATGGGCGAGGAAGTCGCGCAATATCAGGGCGCGTACAAGGTCACGCAGGGGCTGCTCGACGAGTTCGGCGATCGCCGCGTGATCGACACGCCGATCACCGAATACGGCTTCGCCGGCATTGGTTCGGGTGCGGCGATGGGCGGGTTGAAGCCGATCGTCGAGTTCATGACCTTCAACTTCGCGTTGCAGGCGATCGACCACATCATCAACTCGGCTGCCAAGACCAACTACATGTCGGGCGGCCAGATGCGCTGCCCGATCGTGTTCCGTGGTCCGAACGGCGCGGCGAGCCGCGTCGGCGCGCAGCACAGCCAAAACTTCGGTCCGTGGTACGCGAGCGTGCCGGGCCTGATCGTGATCGCGCCCTACGACGCGGCCGATGCCAAGGGGTTGCTCAAGGCCGCGATCCGCACGACCGACCCGGTCGTGTTCCTGGAAAATGAACTCTTGTACGGCCGCTCGTTCGAGGTGCCCAAGCTCGACGACTGGGTGCTGCCGATCGGCAAGGCGCGGATCATGCGCGAGGGCAGCGACGTGACGATCGTCAGCTACTCGATCGGCGTCGGGCTCGCGCTCGAAGCCGCGGACAAGCTGGCCGAGGAGGGCATTGACGCCGAGGTGATCGACCTGCGCACGCTGCGCCCGCTCGACAAGCAAACGGTGCTCAAGTCGCTTGCCAAGACCAACCGCATGGTCGTGGTCGAAGAGGGCTGGCCGACCTGCTCGATCGCGTCGGAAATCAGCACGATCGCGATGGAGGAAGGCTTCGACGACCTCGATGCGCCCGTCATGCGCGTGACCGACGAGGACGTGCCGCTGCCCTACGCCGCCAATCTGGAGAAGCTGGCGCTTGTGTCGGCGGACAAGGTGATCGCGGCGGTGAAGAAGGTCTGTTACCGCAAGTAAAGCATCGTCACCTGCGGCCGCTCACGTGGCGGTGTAGCGGTCGCAGGTGTACTTCGTAGCGATGGGAGCGGGGTTGAAGATCTGGCTGAACGTGCGTTTGTCGCGGACGACGAACGACGCGTTATAGTGTAGTTGAAGCAGCCCGTTCGGCACCCAGGCGGAGCCGACCACTGGCTGATAGTCGTAGTTGATTTCGACGAACATCACCCCCGAATCGGGTGGTGCCGTGACGATCACGCCGGGGTCACCCATCCCGCTGACCTCCTTGCCGGGGGCGGCCGGCCAGGGTTGCACGCCCGAATCGGTAGTTGCGACACCGTAGCGCGAATCGTAGTTCGCGCCCTTCTTCAGGCCGATGCAGCGTTGCCAGCGGATGTATTGCTTGCCGTTATGCTCCTCGAGGCTCGACAGCGTGATGCGGCCGTTCTGCGTCACGCCCCATTTCTCACCCTGTAGCCGCGCCGCGGTCAGTGCGTCGTTGACGTCGATCTCGCGGAGCTGCGAGGAATTGTCGCTCTGCATGTCGCCGACGCGCGATGCGTTGTCGGCGAGCGACAGCGCGATCTGGTTGATCCGCTGGTTCATGTTGACGACATTCGCGGTCTCGGTCGCGTAGCAGGCGAGCGCCAGCACGATCGGCAGCGAGTAGGCGAATTCCATCAACGCGACGCCGGAGCGGTCGCGCCCGAGCGCGCGCATCAGCCGTCCGGCGCGCGCGATCGCCCGGCGGTTTGTCACGTGCATATCGATTGCACCGGCTGGACGACCTGCGTCTTGTAGGGCTGGTTCTTCAGCAACGTTTCCCCGGTGATCGTCTGCGTCGGCGGTAATCCCAGCAGCCCCGCGACCGGGAACAGTCGCGGATAGGTGACCGTCATCGTGTAGCGCGTGACATCGTTCGCGCCGCCCTGCGACTGGCGGCCGGGATCGGCGTCCCATTGCTTGTTGCCGTTGACGTCGTCGTAGCATTCGCCGGGATCGCGCACGCCGTTGCCGTTCTTGTCGGTGAAATTCTCGGGTTTGACCAAGAGGAAGCTGGAATAGCTGCGGCGCGTCGGCGTGAATTTCATGCCGGTGCCGAGGATGCTGACCATGGCGATCACCTTGGCATCGACGTCGGTGGCGGATTGCGCGTTGTCTTCGAGCGCGGAATCGCGCCCGGCCTTGTACATCGCGCCGTCGAGGATCGACTGTGCGTACGCCTGATACATCAGGTCGCATGCCCCTATCAGCAGCGTGCACATGACGGGGGTGATGATCGCGAATTCGACGACGGTGACGCCGCGACGATCACCTCGCAGTCGGCGGGCCAGCGCGGCGATCACTTGTCGAGCCTCAGCATCGCCACCTGCTTCGCGATCTTCTGGAACAGCGTCGAAAGACCGCTGCCCGTCGTCGTATAGAGCGCCTGCCCGCTGTTGCTGGCGCACTGCGTCAGTTCGTTGGTCGAACTGGGGCCGATCGCCACGGTCCAGACGTCGATCTTGAGCTGGGCTGCCTGTGCGCATTCGTAGAGGAAACGGGCGTTGTGGAAGTCCTTGAGCGGGGTGGCGCTTCCGCCGCTGACGCGCTGATCGTACAACTCCATGCCGTACTGTCCGTAGATCGCGGAGCTTGGCGCCATGTCGCCGTCGGTCAGGAACACGATCACCTTTTTGGGCGTCGGCTGACCCGTGCGGCCCGTATTGTCGGCAGCGAATATGCCGCTCGGCGCGAGCAGGCGGACGCCCCAGATCATGCCCGTGTCATGATAGGTACCACCCAGCGGCTTGAAATCAGCCGCGTCGACGTAGCCCGCGATGTCGTCCGCCGACATGACTGCCAGTCGGCGGATCGGCTTTCCGCAGGAGTAAAATCCCGAGGCGCGGCGCGCATCCGATCCGAGGTTGAGCGCCGGATAACTCGACCCATAAGCGTAGGGGGCGAAATTCTCATCGTTGCTGTACTGCGTCATGGTCGCCGCATAGCTGTACCGCGCCCAGCTGATGCCCGCCCACGCAGGTCGCCAGCGCGTCGCGACGGCGCCCGTCGGCACGAGTGACGGATCGAGGTCGTACGAGCTTGAATTGTAATTGATCGTGCCGGCCTGGGTCTGGCGTTCTTCGATGCATCCGTCCCAGGCGGCGGTGGCGCCGTCGACGCGCGCGGGGTCGTCGACATTCCCCCCCTTGATATATTGCGATACGTCGACCTGATATTGGCCGTACGTCCAGACCGGGCCCATCGTCTTGACCACGGTGGTACAGCCGAGGCTCGCGTTCCATTCCTGCGACGTGATGGTCGCGCGTCCGTCGCTGACCCGGAACGGGTAGGGGTTGCCGGGCGTCGCTGCCGGATCGCGCGTGGGCGTGCCCGCGCTCGACGTGCAGCCTTGCTGGCTCTTGTTGTTGCCTTGCGGGGTCGTGGTGCGGCTGATCTCGTACTCGCCTGAGACCGCGCGTGTCTCGTAATCGACCTTCTCGCCCGTATTCGCGCCGATCAGATAAGCCGGGTTGACCGAATAGATTGCCTTCCCCGCGTTGATGATCGAGGTGTAGCTGACGAAGCCGTAGCGGATGCGCGTGTTCGCATCGACGCTGCTCTGCACCGTCGCGTAGAAATCCTTCACCGCCTGGCGCAGTGCCTTGATGCGCGAACCATTGCCGACGACGGTTTCGGGAACGCCGAACCCTTTCTGCGCGGTGTAGCCGGGCATCGCGTACGAATCGGTCGGTCGCGTGTACGACACCGCAGGGTTGTTCTGGACGTACGTATTACACTGCGTTTCGGTGTCCTCGGGACGGCACGCCATCGAGCCGGTCGTGTCGAGCACGAAGATGATGTCGGTGTCCGAAATGTCGTAGCGCGCCTTGCACGCGACGCTAACGGGCGTGTCGGACGCGTTGATGATCTTGGTGATCGTCATCGGGACCATCACCGACGCCGTTCCCGACACCTGCTGATCGCTCGTCTTGACCGGGGTGAAGACCGGATTGCTGGTCGATACCCACCCGGCCTGGAAATTGTTGCGGAAGAAGGTCTGCGCCTGCGTCGTCGCATTGCTGTCGAGCGTCGTCGACCCGTCTGCCTTCATGAACTTGCGCCCCGCGAGCACGCCCGCGTCGCACGCCTGCTGGAGCCGCGATTTCACCGCGTAGAGCCGGCCCATGTCGACCGCCGACCCCGCGAACGCCGTCAGCGGGATCAGCGACGCCGCCATGATGACGAGCGCGTTAGCGGTTCGATCACGCAGCAGCCGCGTCAGAAACGATGCGCGGCCTCGTGGGTGATCGGAGGAGGGCAGGGGATCGGTGCTGGACACTAGATGATGATGAGGCCGAAACGTACAATAGTGCCTCAAGGATCACGGTTAACGCGCCGTCAGGATGTCTTGCCGATCGATTAAGACGCCGCCATTTCAGCGGCGTGCGTGACATTCAGCGACCCAGCAGCCCGGCCAACGTCTTCGGTTGGTGTGGGTCACGATTCGAGGGCGGCGGGGTCGCGACGTTGTTCGCGCTCGACCGCCAGCTCGGCGACATCGTGCGCACGACCGAGCAACCGATCGTCGGGCAGATGCGACTGACCTGGTGGTATGAGGCATTGACCCGGCTCGATCGGGAACCACCCCCGGCGCAGCCGCTGCTGCAGGACCTCGCCGTGAGCGTGATCACGCGCGGTGTCGAGGGCCGTGCGCTCGCGGCGATGACCGAGGGTTGGGAGATATTGCTCGACGACGAGCGGCGCGACACGGGGGCGCTGGTCGAGGTCGCGCGCCGCCGCGGTGCGACGCTGTTTCGCGCCGCGGGCGTGTTGCTGGGCGAAGATGATCGCGCCCTCGACGATGCCGGTACCGTCTGGGCGCTCGCCGATCTGGCGGTGAACGTCAGTGATGCGGGCGTGCGCGATCGCGCGCGGGCCGCGGCTATCGACCTTGGCCGTCCCGCATTCGCCACGCGCTGGTCCGGTGCGCGCGTGCTCGGCGCGCTCGCGCTCGACGCGCGCGCCGCGATGCTGAGGCGCGGGGTCGCGAATGGTCCCCGCCGCGCGGCGCTCACCACGCGATTCCGTATGATTGGGCGTTGACCGCTTCCGCCTCGCCGATCCGCTGGCTAGCCTTCGGATATGGCTTCGGGGGGGAGTGGGTGGCATGTGGCGTTATGTGGTTGGCGGGCTGGCATTGACGTTGCTGATCGGGGCGGGGTGGCTGTGGTCGCAGGGTGACCCCGCCGGGGACCTTGCCGCGCGGGCGGCGACGCTGACGCCCGCGATGCCTCCTGCTGCCGTGCAGCGCGGCGACGACGAACCACCTGCGGTTCTACCCGAGGCATCGGAGCGGACGCGCGAGCAGAAGCGGTTCGACCGCTACGATAAGGATCGCGACGCCAGCATCACGCGCGATGAATATCTGCTCGGTCGCCGCAAGGCATTCGCCAAGCTCGACCTCAACCGCGACGGGCAATTGTCGTTCGACGAATGGTCGGCGAAGACGGTCAAGCGCTTCACCGACGCCGATACCGATCGGTCGGGCGCGCTGACCGCGGCCGAGTTCGCGACGACCAAGCCCAAACGCAAGACGCGGCGACCTGCGTGCAATTGCCAGGCCGCGCCCGCGCGCGACGATGATTAGGCGGCCAGCCAGCCCGCCAGCGCGGTGCGACCGCGATCGGTGTACATCCGCTTGCGATCCGCCTTCTTCGTCTTGCCCTCGATTGGCGGGAACAGGCCGAAATTGACGTTCATCGGCTGATACGTCTCGGCGACGGCCTCGCCGGTGATGTGCGACAGCAATGCGCCGAGCGCGGTCTCGCGCGGGGGCGGGGCAAGCGTCCGCCCGGCGAGCTCCGCCGCCGCGAAGCGTCCGGCGAGCAGGCCGATCGCCGCACTCTCCACATAGCCTTCGCATCCGGTGATCTGCCCGGCAAAGCGGATGTTCGGTCGCGAGGCGAGCCGCAGCGTTCCGTCGAGGAGCTCCGGCGAGCGGAGGAACGTGTTGCGGTGCAGCCCGCCGAGCCGCGCGAACTCGGCGTTCTCCAGCCCCGGGATGGTTCGAAAGATGCGGACCTGTTCGGCGTGCTTAAGCTTGGTCTGGAAGCCGACGATGTTCCACAAGGTGCCCTGCGCGTTGTCCTGGCGCAATTGCACCGCGGCATAGGGCCAGCGTCCGGTGGCGGGCACGTCAAGCCCGACGCCCTTCATCGGGCCGAAGCGGAGTGTTTCGGGGCCGCGCGACGCCATCACCTCGATCGGCATGCAGCCCTCGAAATAAGGGACATTCTCCCACTCCTTGTATTCGGTCTTTTCGCCATCGAGCAGCGCTTGGACGAAGCGGTGGTATTGCTCCTTGTCGAGCGGGCAGTTGATGTAGTCGGTGCCGTCGCCCTTGTTCCAGCGCGACTGCGCCCAGGCCACGTCCATGTCGATCGAATCGCGGTGGACGATCGGCGCGATCGCGTCGAAGAAGGCGAGCGAATCGCGCCCCGTCTCCGCGGCGATGCTGTCGGACAGCGAGGCGGCGGTCAGCGGGCCCGTGGCGATAATCGCGGGGCCCTCGGGCAAAGAGTCGACGCGTTCGCGTACGATCGTGACGTTGGGATGTGCCGAAAGCGCGGCGGTCACCCCGGCGGAGAAACCGACGCGATCGACCGCCAGCGCGCTGCCTGCGGGCACGCGGTGGGTGTCGCCGGTACGCAGGATCAGCGAGCCAAGCACGCGCATTTCCTGGTGCAGCAGTCCGACCGCGTTCGACTCGGCGTCGTCCGACCGAAAGCTATTGGAGCAGACTAATTCAGCGAGATGATCGGTGTGGTGTGCAGGCGTGCTCTCGCCGCTGCCGCGCATCTCCGACAGGCGCACCTTGAAGCCTGCTTCGGCGAGCTGCCATGCGGCTTCGGAACCTGCGAGCCCGCCGCCGATCACGTGAATGTCATGGGTCATGAAGGGGCAGATAGCGCCTGACCCCATGACCGCAAGCGCGGCGTCACTGTGGGGCGTCACTGCGGCTGGACGTTTACCAGTGCGTCAATCGCGGCCTGCAGGATGTGCGCCGCGGCGGCCGAATCGATCCGTTCCGCGCGTTTGGCGCGGCTCATGTCCTGCTCGATCAATGCGCGTTCGGCGGCGACGGTCGACCAGCGTTCGTCCCACAGCAGGATCGGCAGGTTCATGTCGACGCAATTGCGCGCGAAAGCGCGGGCGGACTGACTGCGCGGGCTGACGCTGCCGTCGAGATTGAGCGGCAGGCCCATGACGATGCCGACGACGTGCTGCGCCTGTATCAGCCGCACGAGTTCGGCCTTGTCGGCAGTGAACTTCGTGCGGCGGACGAGCGGGGCGGGGCTGGCGAAGCTCCAGCCCGCGTCACACAGGGCGGTGCCTATCGTCTTGGTGCCGAGATCGAGCCCCAGCAGCCGCCCACCGTCGGGCAGCGCCTCGGCGAACGCGCGCGCATCGGTGGTGATCATCGGGCGGTCATCCGGCGCGCCGCATCGGCGCGGACGTTGGCCCAGAACAGGCTGTAGTCGTAGACGTGGTAATTGTTGCCCGGCAGCACGTACGGCCCGACATCAGGGGGCGATCCGATCAGCAGCAGGCCACGCGCGTCGCAGCGGGCGCCGACGGTGCCGGGACGAAGCTGCGCGGTCGAGAGATCCTCGCTCGGGTATAGCGTGCCGAGATTGGCGCTCGCCGGGGCAGTGGTAAAGGGCACGCCGGTGATCGGGTTGGTGCACAGCATTCGCGTGCCCTTGCGCGGGCGTCCGTCGAACCCGGTCGTCCGATCGTAATTCTCGGTGATCAGCGAGGGATCGGCCGGCTCGGCGAAGCTCTGCCACGAAAGGACGCACCCGCGCTGATCGGCGGTCGTACACGCCGGGAGGCCGAGCGCGGCCAGATCGGTGGCGGTCGAGACGGGCCAGCCGACCACGTATGCGGCAACAATGCGTCGCGCGATTGGCTTGCCCGCGACGCGGTCACGCAGCAGGTGGGTCAGATGCAGCCCGCCCTGGCTGTGTCCGGCGAGGACGATCGGGCGGTCGGGGCCGACCTGCGCGACGAACGCGTCGAACGCCGCGAGCACGTCGCGGTACGCCTGATCGAGTGCTCGCTCCGCATTCGCCTGATCGGTCAGGAACGCGCCGAAGGTCGCCTGATGATAACGCGGCGCCCAGATTTCGCCGACGGCGTTGAAGGCACTCGCTTGGCCACGCAGGAACAGCGCGGCGCGGTCGTTCGCTTCTTGGTCATCGAGCGGCGCGTTCCAGTGCGCGCGGTTGAGATACGAGGTCGGGTGAATGAAGAACACCGCTGCGCCGCCGGGTTGTTTCCGCGCCTGCTGACCTGCGGGGGTCCACGAGGCGGGATTGTTGCGGATGTCGGGGCGGGCGAGCCACAGCTTGGCATCGCGGTAGTCGGTCGGGGTCAACCCGCGGACCGCCTTAAATTCCTCGCCCGGTACCATCGCCGCGCGCATCAACTCGACGCCCCAGATGCGATAGGCAAGCAGCCCGGCGAGCACGAGGACGATCAACCCGGCGACGACATAGAGAAATTTGCGGACCAAGTTGCGCATCCAAGCCGCGACGCCGCGGAAGCGCGACGCCGGATCGCGCTGCTCTGCCGCAGCGCCTACGCGCGCGCAATCGTCGTGGTTGCGCCGAGCGCTCGGCTGATGGTAGCGGCGCGGGCATGTCCGTAGACACAGCAACCGTCAAACGCGTGGCCAAGCTCGCGCGGATCGCGATTCGTGACGAGGAGGCAAGCCGCCTCGCGCCCGAACTCGGCAACATTCTCGGCTGGATCGAGCAATTGGGGGAAGTCGACACCTCGTCGGTCCAACCGATGACCGCGGTGATCCCCAATCGTCTGCGGCTACGCGACGACGTGGTCACCGATGGCAATATCCGCGCGCAGGTGCTCGCCAACGCGCCGCAGGCCGAACACGGCTTCTTCACGGTTCCGAAGGTGATCGAATAGTGAGCGACCTGACCGACCTGGGCATCCGCCAGATCCGCGACGGCGTAGCGGGCGGCGACTTCTCCGCGCGCGAGGTGGCCGAGGCCTTCAACGCCGCCGTTGCCGCCGCGAAGCCGCTCAACGCCTTCATCGTCGAGACGCCCGATCACGCGCTCGCCGCGGCCGACAAGGTCGATCAGGCGCGCGCGGCCGGCGAGACTCTGCCGCCGATGGCGGGTGTGCCAATCGGGATGAAGGACCTGTTCTGCACCCACGGCGTGCAGACGACCGCGGCGAGCCACATCCTCGAAGGGTTCAAGCCCGAATATGAGTCCACCGTTTCGCAGAACCTGTGGAACGCGGGCGCCGGGATGCTCGGCAAGCTCAATCTCGACCAGTTCGCGATGGGGTCGTCGAACGAGACGAGCTATTTCGGCAACGTCATCAGCCCGTGGCGGCGCAACGACGGCGGCAATGCGCCCCTCGCGCCCGGCGGGTCGTCGGGCGGCAGCGCGGCGGTGGTCGCGGGGCGGATCGCGCCGGGCGCGACGGGCACCGACACGGGCGGCTCGATCCGCCAGCCCGCGGCATTCGTGGGTATCTCAGGCATCAAGCCGACCTACGGGCGCTGCTCGCGCTGGGGCACGATCGCCTTTGCCTCCTCGCTCGATCAGGCCGGGCCGATGGCGCGCGACGTGCGCGATTGTGCGATCATGCTCGAGGCGATGAGCGGGTTCGACCCGAAGGACGCGACCTCGCTCGACCTTCCCGTGCCCAAGTGGGAAGAAGGGCTGAACGCCAGCATGGCGGGCAAGCGCGTCGGGATCCCGCGCGAGTATCGCGTCGACAACATGCCCGAGGAAATCGAGGCATTGTGGCAGCAGGGCATCGCCTGGATGCGCGACGCGGGCGCGGAGATCGTCGAAGTGTCGCTGCCGCACACGCGCTACGCGCTGCCGGCCTATTACATTATCGCGCCCGCCGAGGCTTCGTCCAACCTCGCGCGGTACGACGGCGTGCGGTTCGGACAGCGCGACCTGCCAGAGGGTGCGAACCTGCAGGACATGTACGCGGCGACGCGCGAGGCGGGGTTCGGTGACGAGGTTAAGCGCCGCATCCTGATCGGCACCTACGTGCTGTCGGCGGGTTTCTACGACGCCTATTTCACGCAGGCATCGAAGGTCCGCACGCTGATCGCGCAGGATTTCGAGCGCGCGTGGAAGCGTTGCGACGTGCTGCTCACCCCGACGGCGCCGTCGGCCGCGTTCGCGTTGGGCGAGAAGAGTGCCGATCCGCTCGCGATGTATCTGAACGACGTCTTCACCGTGCCGTCGTCGCTGGCCGGGCTGCCGGCGATGAGCGTGCCGGGCGGGCTCGACAAGGCGGGTCTGCCGCTGGGGCTGCAGGTGATCGGCCGCGCGCTCGACGAGCAAGGCGTGCTGGACGCGGCGCTCGCGATCGAGGAACGTGCGGGCTTCGTGGCGCGGCCGGAGCGCTGGTGGTGATAGGCAGGCGCGCGAGCGAAGCTCGTGCGCCGGGTGTGGAAGCGGATTGACGACAATGGAATCAACCTATCGCATCAAGGGCGCGACCGGGGACTGGGAGGTCGTGATCGGCCTAGAAGTCCACGCGCAGGTGACGAGCAACGCCAAGCTGTTCTCTGGCGCGGCGACCGCGTTCGGCGCGGAGCCGAACAGCCAGGTCAGTCTGGTCGACGCGGCAATGCCGGGGATGCTGCCGGTGCCCAATCGCGAGTGCATCCGTCAGGCGGTGCGCACCGGGCTGGCGATCGACGCGCAAATCAACAAATGGTCGCGGTTCGATCGCAAGAACTATTTCTATGCCGATCTGCCGCAGGGTTATCAGATCAGCCAGCTCTACCATCCGCTGGTGGGCGAGGGCGCGATCGAGATCGAGGATGGCGACGCGGTCAAGACGATCGGGGTCGAGCGTATCCACGTCGAGCAGGACGCGGGCAAGCTGATGCACGACCAGCATCCAACGCGTTCCTACGTCGACCTCAACCGGTCGGGCGTGGCGTTGATGGAGATCGTCAGCCGCCCGGATATGCGTTCGCCAGCGGAAGCCGGCGCTTATCTGACCAAGCTGCGCTCGATCCTGCGCTACGTCGGGTCGTGCGACGGCAACATGGACCAGGGTTCGATGCGCGCCGACGTGAACGTCAGCGTGCGGAAGCCGGGCGATGAACTCGGCACGCGTACCGAGACGAAGAACGTCAACTCGGTCCGCTTCGTGATGGCGGCGATCGATCATGAGGCGAAGCGTCAGGTCGCGGTGCTGGAGGACGGCGGCGCGATCCAGCAGGAGACGCGGCTGTTCAATCCCGACACGGGCACGACGCGGTCGATGCGGTCGAAGGAAGATGCGCACGATTATCGGTATTTCCCCGATCCCGACCTGTTGCCGCTCGAACTCGACGACGCCTTCATCGAGGAATGCCGCGCGTCGCTGCCAGAACTCCCCGATGCCAAGCGCAAGCGGTACGAGGCGCTGGGGATCAGCGCCTATGCCGCGAACGTGTTGACCGCGGAGGTTGAGAGCGCGCGCTGGTTCGACGCACTGCTGGACACGGGTGCAGCCCCGGTCGCGGCGGCGAATTGGGTGACGAGCGAGCTGTTCGGCGCGCTCAACCGTCTCGGCACGTCGATCGTCGACAGTCCGGTCGAGCCGGGGCAGGCGGCGGAACTGCTGGCGCTGGTGGCGGACGGCACGCTGTCGGGGAGCCTCGCCAAGCAGGTGTTCGAGGCGATGCTGGAGACGGGCGACGCGCCGGGCAAGATCGTCGAGGAACGCGGGCTGAAGCAAACCAGCGATACGGGCGCGATCGAGGCGGTGATCGCCGACGTGCTCACAAAAAATCCCAAGCAGCTCGAGCAATATCGCGGCGGCAAGGAGACACTGTTCGGCTTCTTCGTCGGGCAGACGATGAAGGCGATGGCGGGCAAGGCGAACCCGCAGGTGGTCAATGATTTGCTGAAGAAGGCGTTGGCGAGCTAAGTCGCAGGGGCGAGAGAGGGTCGGCCGCAATGGTGCGACCGACCCCGATGTGGTCACTGCTGCGTATCGTCCTGGTTTTTCACTTCGCCGCCGGTGCCGCTGTTGCCGTCGAATTCGCCGGTATCAGTGAACATCGCGGGCTCCGTACCGCCTTCACCGCGCTCAACCGCGTCGCTGCGCGCTTCCACCGCCTGCTGGATGTCGGGGCGAGGATCGTCGCGGTTCGGGATCACGTCAACTGTCTTGGGGTCGCTCATGTCGGCCTCAGATCGTGGGGTTGGCAGGCGCGGGCGTCTCGTCCGGCGCACCGGGGCTGGGCACGTCGATGTCGGGGCCGGGCGGCGTGATCTCGGGCGGGGGCACGTCGGGCTGCGCAGGCTGCGTCGGCTGCGGCACGTCGGCGGGCAGATCGCCTGGATTAGTGGCCATGTGTTCGTCTCCTTAGGGCGTTCCAACGCGGTGCGACGCGCTTCGGTTGCCGCCACGCTTGCTCCCGCGGTTTCCACGGTATAGAGGCGCGCGACCGACGGTGTCCTGTGCGGGCGTGGCGGAACTGGTAGACGCAGCAGGTTTAGGTCCTGCCATCGCAAGATGTGGGGGTTCGAGTCCCTTCGCCCGCACCAGTCCCGCGTTCCTCTCGCGGGTGCCACCATCAACGATATTCCTAGAAGCGAAGGCGTAACATGCAGACTGTGGAGACGTTGAACGAGGGGCTGAAGCGCGCCTACACCCTCACCATCCCCGCCGCCGAGATCGCGAAGAAGGTCGACGCCGAGCTGAAGCGCGTCGCTCCGCAGATCCGCATGCCCGGTTTCCGTCCCGGCAAGGTGCCCGCCAATCTGGTACGCAAGATGCACGGCCCCGCGCTGATGCAGGAAGCGCTCAACACCTCGATCCAGGACGGCATTCAGTCGCTGATCGCGGAGAAGCAATTGCGTCCGGCAACCCAGCCCTCGGTCGAACTGGCTGACGGATATGAGGAAGGCAAGGACGCCGAGCTCAAGGTCGAGCTCGAAGTGCTGCCGCAGGTGCCGACGCCCGCGATCGACGCACTGAAGCTTGAGCGTTTGACGGTGCCGGTCGCCGACGAGGCGGTCGACGCGCACCTGCAGAAGTTCGCTGATCAGCAAAAGAAGTGGGACGACGCCGGCGACAAGGCCGCCGAGCAGGGTGACCTCGTCACGGTCGATTTCGTCGGCAAGACGACCGACGGCGTCGCGTTCGAGGGCGGCACCGGCGAGGACATGGCGGTCGAGATCGGCTCGGGCCGTCTGATCCCCGGCTTCGAGGATCAGGTCGTCGGTGCAAAGGCGGGCGAAGAGCGCCAGATCAAGGTGACGTTCCCCGAGGATTACCCGGCCAAGGAGCTCGCTGGTCAGGACGCGACCTTCGACCTGACGATCAAGTCGGTGAAGACCGCGGGCGAGAGCGTGATCGACGATGAGCTCGCGACCAACCTAGGGCTTGAGAGCTTGGAACAGCTCCGTGGTCTGCTGAAAGGGCAGATCGAGCAGGAGCACAACGGGCTGACGCGCACGCACATGAAGCGCAAGCTGCTCGACCAGCTCGCCGAGGGCCACGATTTCGAAGTGCCGCCGTCGATGGTCGAGGCGGAGTTCAACCAGATCTGGTCGCAGCTCCAGCACGAAGCGACGCACGAGCCCGACCCGCAGGCGGCCCTTGCCGAGATGGGAGCCGAGCGCGACGATTACCGCAAAATCGCCGAGCGCCGCGTGCGCCTGGGGCTGCTGCTGTCGGAGATCGGCCAGGCGAACGGCGTCGAGGTTAGCCAGCAGGAGATGCAGCGCCTGATCATGCAGGCAGCGCAGCAGTACCCGGCTGAGCAGCGCCAGCAGTTCGTGCAGTACGTTCAGCAGGAGCCGATGGCGGCTGCCCAGCTGCGCGCGCCGCTGTACGAGGACAAGGTCGTCGACTTCCTGTTCGACAAGGCCGAGATCACTGACCGCGAGACGACGCGTGAGGAGCTGGAGGCCGCGATCGAGAGCGAGGACGGCTTCGCGACCGGCACCCACACGCACGACCACGACAACCACAAGCCCAAGCAGAAGGCGAAGAAGGAAGCCGCGAAGCCCGCGACCCACGACGATGCTGCCGAGGTGACCGCGGCCGAGCCGGCGAAGAAGGCCGCCAAGAAGCCGGCGGCGAAGGGCGATAACGCCGGGGTCGAGCCGACCGACGTCGAAGCCGCCCCCGCCAAGAAGCCGCGTGCCAAGAAGGGTGCGCCGGTCGAGGCGGAGACGCAGGTGCTCGAAGCATCGCCCGAGGCAGCAGAGGCGGCCGAGGGCACGACTGCCGCCGACGCGTCTGCTTCTGACGCGGCGGCACCCGCTGCCAAGAAGCCGCGCGCGAAGAAGGCGCCAAAGACCGAAGCGTGATGTTAAGGGGTGGGCGCTAGTCAATGGCGCTCACCCGCGGCATCGTCGCGGGCTGTGTTCCTTCAGTCTGGAGCGTTGCTGCGGCGATGCTCGAACGGGTGTTCAGTGCCGCTACCAACCGCTCCGACGATCGCCGTCCTGCTGCCCTGCTATAATGAGGAAGCCGCGATCGCGCAGACGATAGCGGGTTTTCGTGCCGCACTGCCGGGTGCCGCGATCTACGTCTACGACAACAACAGCCGCGACCGGACGGTCGAGGTAGCGCGCGCCGCCGGCGCGATCGTGCGCACCGAGCGTATCCAGGGCAAGGGCGCGGTGGTGCGGCGGATGTTCGCCGACGTCGATGCCGACGTCTACGTGATGGCGGACGGCGACGCGACCTACGATGCTGCATCCGCACCCGCGCTGGTCGCGCGCCTGCTCGACGAGCAACTCGATATGGTGGTCGGCAGCCGCGTGCACGAGGCGGTCGACGCGTATCGCCGCGGACATCAGTTCGGCAACGCGATGCTGACGGGCATGCTCGCGCGCCTGTTTGGCCGCAGTTTCAGCGACATCCTATCGGGATACCGCGTCTTCTCGCGTCGTTTCGTGAAGAGCTTTCCGGTTCTGTCGGTCGGGTTCGAGATCGAGACCGAGATCAGCGTCCACGCGCTCGAGCTCAAGATGCCGGTTGCCGAGGTAGCCACGCCGTACTTTGCGCGGCCTGAGGGCTCCGCGTCGAAGCTGTCGACCTACCGCGACGGCTGGCGCATCCTGGGCACCATCGTCACGCTTTACCGCATCGAGCGGCCGCTGTGGTTCTTCGGCGGCCTGGGTGGCTTGCTGGCGCTGCTCGCGGTCATTCTCGCGGTACCGCTCGGCATCACCTATGCCGAGACGGGACTGGTGCCGCGCGTGCCGACTGCGATCCTGGTCACCGGTCTGGTCATCATTGCGACGCTGGCCTTCTTCGCCGGCTTGATCCTCGACACGGTGGTGCGCGGCCGGCGCGAGGTGCGTCGGCTCGCCTATCTGGCGCATTCGGCACCGCAGCCTGCCTGATCCACCTCGCCGACGTTGGGGCTTGAACAAGCCTGCGCCAGCGACGATGTTGCAGGTCTTCCCTTCAAGAGAGTTTTTCCATGCACAATCCGTTCGACAACGGCGATTTCGCGGGCAAGTTGGCGAGCGCCGGCGTCGGCCTCCAGCCGACCCAGGCCGGGCTGGTTCCGATCGTGATCGAGCAGTCGAACCGCGGCGAGCGTTCGTTCGACATCTTCTCGCGCCTGCTGCGCGAGCGCATCGTGTTCGTGACCGGCGGCGTCGAGGACGGCATGGCCTCGCTCATCACCGCGCAGTTGTTGTTCCTTGAGTCGGAGAACCCGAAGAAGGACATCTTCATGTACATCAACTCGCCGGGCGGCGTCGTGACGGCGGGCATGGCGATCCACGATACAATGCAGTACATTCGGCCGCGCGTCGGCACGGTTTGCATCGGTCAGGCGGCATCGATGGGCAGCTTCCTGCTGGCGTCCGGCGAGCCGGGGATGCGCGTTGCGCTGACCAACGCGCGCATCATGATCCACCAGCCCTCGGGCGGTGCGCAGGGCATGGCATCGGATATCGAGATCCAGGCCAAGGAAATTCTGCGCATCCGCAAGCGGATGAACGAACTCTACAGCCAGTACACCGGTCAGCCGATCGAGGAGATCGAGCGTCGCATGGACCGCGATACGTTCCTTGAGGCGAACGAGGCGAAGGACTTCGGGTTGATCGACGAGGTATTCGACAAGCGTCCGGCACCGGCCGACGACGTGGCGGCGGCCGCCTGAGCGCCACCGCGCTGTTACGGCATTGCCCAATGAACGCGGGGCGGGCTACGATGCCTGCCCCACCATACCGCGGGTCCGCGGGAAGGATGATTGAATGACGAAGCTCTCCGGCGGCGACTCCAAGAGCACCCTCTACTGCTCGTTCTGCGGCAAGTCGCAGCACGAGGTACGCAAGCTGATCGCCGGACCGACGGTCTTCATCTGCGACGAATGCGTCGAACTGTGCAACGACATCATCCGCGAGGAGACGAAGTCGGCGCTCGTATCTAAGAAGGACGGCAGCGTTCCGACGCCGCAGGAAATCTGCGACGTGCTCGACGATTACGTGATCGGGCAGAAGCAGGCCAAGCGCGTGCTCTCGGTCGCGGTGCACAACCATTACAAGCGGTTGAACCACGGCGCCAAGGGCGCCGATGTCGAGCTTGCCAAGTCGAACATCCTGCTCGTCGGCCCGACCGGGTGCGGCAAGACGCTGCTCGCGCAGACGCTGGCTCGCATCCTCGACGTGCCGTTCACGATGGCCGACGCGACGACGCTGACCGAGGCGGGTTACGTCGGCGAGGACGTCGAGAACATCATCCTCAAGCTGCTTCAGGCGTCCGACTATAACGTCGAGCGGGCGCAGCGCGGCATCGTGTACATCGACGAGATCGACAAGATCAGCCGCAAGGCGGAGAACCCGTCGATCACGCGCGACGTCTCGGGCGAGGGCGTGCAGCAGGCGCTGCTTAAGCTGATGGAGGGCACCACCGCCAGCGTCCCGCCTCAGGGTGGGCGCAAGCATCCGCAGCAGGAGTTCCTTCAGGTCGACACGACCAACATCTTGTTCATCTGCGGCGGTGCGTTCTCGGGCCTCGAGAAGATCATCGGCGATCGGTTGCAGGGCAAGTCGATCGGCTTCGGCGCGTATGTCGCGTCGCCGGAAGAGAAGCGCACCGGCGAGATGCTGCGCCAGACCGAGCCGGAGGATCTGCTCAAGTTCGGCCTGATCCCCGAGTTCGTCGGGCGCCTGCCGGTGATCGCGACGCTCGAGGACCTAGACATCCCGGCGCTGGTCAAGATCCTGAGCGAGCCGAAGAATGCGCTGGTCAAGCAGTATCAAAAGCTGTTCGAGATGGAGGACACCAAGCTCGGCTTCACCGACGACGCGCTGACGACGGTCGCCAAGAAGGCGATCGAGCGCAAGACGGGTGCGCGCGGGCTGCGGTCGATCCTCGAGGCGATCCTGCTCGACACGATGTTCGACCTGCCGGGCATGGACTCGATCGACGAGGTCATGATCGACAAGGACGTAGTGGAGGGCCGCAAGGAACCGATCCGCGTTTACGCCGAAAAGAAGAAGGTGGCGGACGGCGCGGCCTGACCTGGTCATACCTCGCAGAAAGGTAGGGGCGCTGCCGGCTTGTCCGGCGGCGCCCTTTCTCGTTGGTGCACGCCTGGCCGGCGGAACGAAGAGGGTCGCGTGCGATTGTCCTCGCGGACAACGGGAGCATGGTGCGTGGACGACAATCGCGTGTGGAGTTTCGAGGAAAGCCTGTGGACGGCGACGCCCGAGCATTATGAGGAGTCGATCGACGACGAGTGCCTGATGGTGCTGCCCGAGCCGCCGTTCGTCATGAGCGGGCAGGAGGCGATCGATGCGGTCAAGAAGACACCGCGGTGGGAAAACGTTGAACTGAGCGATCGGCAGGTCGCGCGGCCGCAGGAAGGACTGATCGTCGTCGCCTATCACGTCGACGCGTCGCGCGGTGATGAGCGTTACGCCGCCTATTGCACGTCGACCTATCGCTGGCTGTCGTACGAGAATTGGCGCGTGGTGCAACACCAGCAGATGGTGTCATTGAAACCCAACGGCTGACATGAAGGGGCACTTCGCGCTGGCGAGGTGCCCCGTCTTTATTTTCTCGACGGGCGCAGGCTGGCGGCGAGTACAATGCCGGCTGTCAGCTGAATGAGGCCGTAAACGCGACGGCGGGTCGGTTTACCACTGAATGGCGCGACCAGCTCGTCGACGATGCCGACGTCGGATCGCCACAGGTCGACGTGGCGGGTCGGCTGAAGCAGGCCGAGCAGGCCGTCGCCGATCATGAACACCGCGGCCATCTCGCCCGCACGCTTGAGCGCCAGAGTAGCGTTGTCGTCGCCAGCGTTGACGGATGTGCGATCGTTCATTTGCGTGGCCTCTGCTGGTTGCTCCAGTCTCGGAACGCTTCGATCGCCGGATTTCGCCGCAGCACGCGTGCTTCTGGATCGATGACGAGGTGCGCGCCGGGCGGGGTTTCGATGACCGCCGTGCCGTCTGTCATTTCGAGGAGTCGAACTCGGCCGTCGAGGCTCACCTCGATCGGCATGGGGAAGGTGGATGCACCCGGGGTCTGCCAGCGCAACTCGGTGCGGTTGCCTGGAAGCGGCGTGGTGATGAGGCCGGGTAATGCCGCGTGGTGCAGGTAAGCGTCGAAGAACCAGTCGTAATTCCTCCCGGTCACCTGCTTGACGATGCGCTGATATTCTAGGGTCGAGCCGAAGCGGGGACGAAAGTTGCCGGGCTTGGGATCGTCGCGGCCGTAGATTTCGAGCCGCATCGCCTTGAAAAAAGCGGCGTCGCCGATCAGCCAGCGCAAGGTGTGGAGCATCCACGACGCCTTGTAGTAGATGTCGGTGCCGGGCCCGCCGAGTTTGGGTTCGTAGACCTCCTCCTCGGTCAACACCTTGTCACGCACGATCGGGTGGTCATTGGCGATCTGGTTACGCTGCGCGTCGAGCATGACGTGATAGCGCGCCTCGCCCTCGCGCCAGCGGCCGTAGAGCGGCTGCATGTAGCTGCCGAACCCTTCGTGAAGCCAGTAATCGTCCCAATTGGCGGCGGTGAGTTGATTGCCGAACCATTCGTGGCTGAGTTCGTGGTGGAACAGCCAGTCGAACCCCTCGGGTGCTTTGGCGTAGCCGTTGCCGTAGGCGTTGATCGTCTGATGCTCCATGCCCTTGTGCGGAGTTTCCACCACGCCGAGCTTCTCGTCGCCGAAGGGGTAGGGACCGATCGTCGCCTCGAAAAAGTCGAGCGTCGGGGCGAATTCGGCGAACAGCGCCTCGGCCTTCGCCTTTTCGCGGGGCAGGTACCAGTATCTCATCGCGATCGTGTTGCCGTAGCGGCTTTTGTACGTGCCGCTGATCTCCTCGTACGGGCCGACGTTGAGCGCGATGGCGTAGGTGTTGGGTTGGCGTGCGCGCCAGTTCCAGCGGGTGCGGCCGTCGGGGAATCGGTCGATGCCGAGCAGGCGTCCGTTGGAGGGCGCCTTGAGCCCCGCCGGGACCGTGATGTGGAGGTCGACCGACGCGGGCTCGCCGGTCGGAAAGTCGAGGCAGGGCCAGAACAGGTCGCAGCCGTACCCTTCCGCGGTGGTGGCGAACCAGGTGCGGCCATCGGGAGTATTCGACCACACCATGCCGTCGTCCCAGGGGGCGTTGACCGCGACGTGCGGGGTACCGCCGTAGCTGATCCGCGCGGTCACCTGCCGGCCTGCGGCGAGACGGCGGGGGAGCGTGATCGTCAGGCGGCCATCGGGATTGGTCCAGGCGGCGCGGGCGAGCGGGCGTCCGTCGATGGCGATCGCCGAGATCGGCAGGTTGCGGTCGAGGTCGATCAGCAAACGGTCGATGGCTGCGCGGGCGGTGAAGGTGAGCGTGGCGATACCGTTCAGCGCCTGGCGGTCGGGCAGCACCTCGAACGACAGATCGGCGTGGTCGAAGCGCAGCGCGGTCTGTTCGGGCAGGAGCGGACCGCCGGAACGCTGGGTCTGATTGCTGAGCGGCGGGCTCCCTTTGGGGGGCGGGGCGAGTGCCAGAAGCGGCAGCGAGAGCAGGGCGGCGATCAGGCGGGGCATGGAAATCTCGGCTGTTTGGACGATTGCAGAAACGTCAAGTGGAGGAAGTTGAGGCTGAAGGACGGTTTTGCTTTCGGTCTCAACTTCGATTGGTGGGGCGGCGATCGGTGGGGTGGCGGGCGGCGCGAGGTCACGGAATTCGAGTGACGTCGGATCGCGCCGCGGTGGCGTCGGGGCGAAGTCGAGACTGAACCGGACCTATTCGGATGCGAGGCGCATCGATGGCAGTGATGCCGTGGAGCGGGGGTGATGCACGCATTTCCCGAGCATGACATGCGCGCGCGCGATAGGACAGCGCGTGGAGGAACGCGGTCGCAACGATTGATGGAAATCGCGCGCGCACCATATAGGATCACGAACGTCGCCGCTGTTCGGCGACCCCGGAGTATCCATGACGTCCACTCTTCCCGTCCTGCCGCTTCGCGACATCGTCGTCTTCCCGCACATGATCGTTCCGCTGTTCGTTGGACGCGACAAGTCGGTGGCGGCGCTGGAAGCGGCGATGGCTGCCGACAAGGAGATCTTCCTCGTCGCGCAGCTCGACCCTGCCAACGACGATCCCGCGCGCGACGACCTCTACTCGATGGGCGTGACCGCGACCGTGCTGCAATTGCTCAAGCTGCCCGACGGCACCGTGCGCGTGCTGGTCGAGGGCAAGCAGCGCGCGACGCTGGAAGCGCTGAACGAGCGTGACGGTTATTTCGAGGCCGAGATCGCCGCGGTCGCGGACAAGCCCGTCGAAGGCCCCGATGTCGAGGCGCTGATGCGCTCGGTCGTGAAGCAGTTCGAGGCGTATGCGAAGCTGCACCGCAAGCTGCCGGCGGAGACCGCCGCGCAACTGGGCGAATTGACGGAAGCCGGGCTGCTGTCCGACTCGATCGCGGGCAACGTGCAGATCAAGGTCGCGGAGAAGCAGTCGCTGCTGCTCGAGACCGATCCGGTCAAGCGGCTGGAGATGGCGTTCGCGCTGATGGAGGGCGAACTCGGCGTTCTGCAGGTCGAGAAAAAGATTAAGAGCCGCGTCAAGCGCCAGATGGAGAAGACGCAGCGCGAATATTACTTGAACGAGCAGTTGAAGGCGATCCAGCGCGAGCTGGGCAACAGCGACGACGAGGGCAACGGCGACGAGATCGCCGAGCTGACGCAGAAGATCGCGGGCCTGAAACTCAGCAAGGAAGCGCGCGCCAAGGCGACGAGCGAGCTGAAGAAGCTGAAGACGATGGCGCCGATGAGCGCCGAGGCGACCGTCGTGCGCAACTATCTCGACGTGCTGCTGGGGCTGCCGTGGGGCAAGCGCAGCAAGATCAAGCGCGACCTGGTGGCGGCGGAAGCGGTGCTCAATGAGGACCATTACGCGCTCGACAAGGTCAAGGACCGCATCCTCGAATATCTCGCGGTGCAGGCGAGGACCAACAAGCTGAAGGGGCCGATCCTGTGCCTCGTCGGCCCGCCGGGCGTGGGCAAGACCTCGCTCGGCAAGTCGATCGCGAAGGCGACCGGACGCGAGTTCATTCGCCAGTCGCTGGGCGGCGTGCGCGACGAGGCCGAGATCCGCGGGCACCGGCGAACCTATATTGGCTCGCTGCCGGGCAAGATCGTCACCAATCTGAAGAAGGCGGGGGCGGCGAACCCGCTGTTCCTGCTCGACGAGATCGACAAGCTGGGTCAGGATTTCCGTGGCGATCCGGCGTCGGCCCTGCTCGAGGTGCTCGACCCCGAGCAGAACGCGAAGTTCAACGACCATTACCTCGAGATCGACATCGATCTGTCGGACGTGATGTTCGTGTGCACCGCGAACTCGCTCAACCTGCCGCAGCCGCTGCTCGACCGCATGGAGATCATCCGGCTGGAGGGTTATACCGAGGATGAGAAGGTCGAGATCGCCGAGCGGCATCTGGTCGCCAAGCAGATCGAGGCGCACGGCCTGAAGGACGGCGAGTTCACGCTGACGACCGAGGGGCTGCGCGCGTTGATCCAGCGCTACACCCGCGAGGCGGGCGTGCGGACGCTGGAGCGCGAGATCGCCAAGCTGGCGCGCAAGGCGCTGCGCCAGATCCTGGAGGGCAAGGCGACGAGCGTGACGGTCACGCCCGACAATCTGTCCGACTACGCCGGGGTGCAGAAGTATCGCCACGGCCTGTCCGAGCAGGAGGATCAGATCGGCGCGGTGACCGGGCTCGCCTGGACCGAGGTCGGCGGCGAGTTGCTGTCGATCGAGAGCGTGACCGTGCCGGGCAAAGGTCAGGCGAAGGTAACGGGCAAGCTGGGCGACGTGATGAAGGAGTCGGTGCAGGCCGCCTATAGCTTCGTTCAGGCGCGTGCGCCGTCGTTCGGGATCAAGCCGAGCCTGTTTCACCGCAAGGACATCCACATCCACCTGCCCGAGGGCGCGGTGCCGAAGGATGGTCCGTCGGCGGGTATCGGCATGGTGACCGCGATCGTCTCGACGCTGACGGGCGTGCCGGTCCGGCGCGACGTCGCGATGACGGGCGAGGTGACGTTGCGTGGGCGCGTGCTGCCGATCGGCGGATTGAAGGAGAAGCTGCTCGCAGCGCTGCGCGGCGGCATCACCACGGTGCTGATCCCGCAGGAGAACGAAAAGGACCTCGCCGAAATCCCTGCGAACGTGAAGGCGGGGTTGAAGATCGTCCCCGTGTCGCACGTCGACGAGGTGCTGCGGCTCGCGTTGACGCAGCCGCTGGAGGCGATCGACTGGACCGAGGCGGACGAGCTCGCCGCGCTGCCGCCCGCGCCGATCACGCCGGTAGGTGCCGAGGTGCATCACTGAAGCGCGGATCGGTGATGGCCACGTGACGGACGTGGCCGCATTCGTCCGACCGTGGTAGCGCCACAACAGACCGCCGCGCATCGACACGCATGCGCGGCGGTTTCGTTTGACACGCCGAACGGCTCTGGCCTTACTGGGCAGATGCGGGTTTGCCCTGGGGCGAATCCGCGCGACATTTTCTTACTGCAACACCGAAGCGTAACGACGGGGGGTTCTCGGGGATGAACAAGCAGGAATTGATCGCGCAGGTCGCGACGACGGCGGGATTGGGCAAGGCCGAGGCGGTGCGCGCGGTCGAGGCGGTGTTCGACTCGATCTCCACCTGCCTGAAGAAGGGCGAGGAAGTGCGGCTGGTCGGTTTCGGCACTTTTGCGGTCAGCAAGCGCAAGGCATCGACCGGGCGCAACCCGCGCACCGGCGAGCCGATGACGATCGAGGCGAGCACGCAGCCCAAGTTCAAGGCGGGCAAGGTACTGAAGGATTCGCTCAACGTCGCGAAGTGAGACCGGGGCGAGGTGAGGTCGGGCCGACGTGAGATTGAGAGGCGCGGCCGCCGATTTGCGCTGGACACCCGCGCAACGCTTGCCTAAAGGCGCCGCTCCGACACGTTCGGGCGCGTAGCTCAGCGGTAGAGCACACCCTTCACACGGGTGGGGTCACAGGTTCAATCCCTGTCGCGCCCACCACATAGGCCCGCAGCCAGCGATGGCGGCGGGCCTTGTCGTATCCGGACGCCGTGATCGGGGATCGCTCCACGCCGCTGGCCGTTGGCGCTGCCAGACCATCGGAGCATCAGCCATGACCGACCAGCATATCGCCGACCAGCATCAGCCGCTCGTCCCCAACAGAACGGTATGGCTCGACCGTTTCGGCGACCTGGACGTGATCGCGCTGTCCGAACAGCCGGTGCCGCAGCCGGTAGATGACGAGGTGCTGGTGCGCGTTGCGGCGGCGAGCGTGAACCCGGTCGACTGGAAGACCGCGGCGGGCGAATATCCGCCCAAGGGCGAGGATCAACTGCCCTTCGCGCTGGGGCGCGATCTGTCGGGACGGATCGATGCGCTGGGAACGCGCGCGCACAACATGCTGAGCGTCGGCGACCGGGTGATGGCGTTCATCGACCAGGACCGCGGCGCGCAGGCCGATTACGTGGTGGTGAAGGCGGTTGAGCTGGTCGCGACGCCCGACGGCATCGACGATGCGACCGCCGCCGCGTTGCCGCTCGCCGCGATGACCGCGTGGCAGGGCCTGTTCGACCACGGCCGGCTCGAGGCGGGGCAGCGCGTCCTGATCCACGGCGCGGCGGGCGGCGTCGGGCATCTGGCGGTGCAGTTCGCGATCTGGAAGGGCGCGACGGTGTTCGCGACCGCGGGGGAGCATGATCTCGACTATGTCCGCTCGCTGGGGGTCGAACGCGCGATCGATTACAAGAACGAGCGGTTCGAGGATCATGCGACTGATCTCGACCTCGTCTACGACACGCAGGGCGGGGAGACGCAGGCGCGCTCGTTCGCGATGTTAAAGAAGGGCGGGACGATGGTGTCGACGCTCGACCCCGACGAGGACAAGGGGCGCGCGCTCGGCATCCGAACCGTGCCGCGTTGGCATGCGCAGCCGAACGCCGCGCAACTGGGCGAGGTGGTCGATCTGGTCGCGGCGGGTACGGTGAATGTGGCGGTCGATCGGACATTCCCGTTCGATCACGTCCGCGAGGCCTATGCCTATACGCGCGACGAGCATCCGCGCGGCAAGGTCGTGCTTTCGATGACGGGCGAATGAGAAAATATCGCTGACCTAAATCCCGCGCTCTGGGATTGTCACGGAACCGAAACGCAGACGTCACTCCGCTGTCTTTGAACATCCATGTGCCTGTCATCCACGACGCCTAGCGCGGCGTGGAGGCCGGCACAGGGGATCGAGTCGGCCGGTCGCTTCAAGCAAGCGTCCGTCATCCACGGTTCGGGGAGTGTCCAATGCAGAACTTCAAGCGCGTTTCGCTCATGCTCATGCTCGGTTGCGCGACCGCGGCGCTGAGCGCTTGCGGCGCCGACGACATCGCCTCGCCGGGAGAGGGCGTGATCGTGCTGCCGTCGCCGACGCCGGCCGCGTCGCCGACCCCCACGCCGACCCCGGGGACGGGCACCGGGCTCGTCACCGCGGCGGCGAGCTGCCCGACGATCGCGGGCCCCAACGCCCTGGCGGATCGCGGCACGATCTCTGGCCCGACCGGCACCTACCGCAACTGCGCGCTGCCTGCGCGCTTCACCGCCTCGACCCAGCTCGCCAAGACGACGGGCGTGATCTACTCGATGGACGGCCGCGTCGACGTCGGCACCGACCAGGGCCCGACCTCGACGGGTTACCAGGTTACGCTCGGCATCGATCCGGGCGTGGTCATCTTCGCCTCGACCGGTACCGCGTTCCTGGCGGTCAACCGTGGCAACCAGATCAACGCGGTCGGTACCCCGACGCAGCCGATCATCTTCACCAGCCGCGCGAACGTCGTCGGCACCAACGACGCGACGTCGCAGGGCCAGTGGGGCGGCGTGGTGCTGCTCGGCCGTGCGCCGATCACCGACTGTTCGGAGCCGACCGCGACGCCGGGCAGCGCGAACTGCTCGCGCGATACCGAGGGCACCTCGGGCGCGCTCTACGGCGGTGCGCAGCCGACCGACAGCTCGGGCCGGATGAGCTACACGCAGATCCGTTACTCGGGCTACGCGCTGGCCCCCGACCGCGAGCTCCAGTCGCTGACCCCGTCGGGCGTCGGTTCGGGTACGCAGATCGACCACTTCCAGTCGGTCAACTCTTCGGACGACGGTATCGAGGTGTTCGGCGGTCGTCCCAACATGAACTACCTCGTCATCTCGGGCGCGGACGACGACTCGCTCGACACCGACGTCGGGTACAAGGGGTTCATCCAGTACGTGATCGCGATCCAGCGTCCGGGCGGCAGCTCGGGTGACGCGATGATCGAGCACGACTCGAACGGCAACGAGGACGCGGTGCCGCGTTCGAACGTTCGCCTCGCCAACTTCACCTTCATCCACCATTCGAAGATCGGCGCGGACGCCTCGGTCATGCTGTTCCGCGGCGGCGCCGACTATTCGCTGTTCAACGGCGTGGTGGTGACCGACTCGGGTCTGCCGTGTGTGCGCATCAACAGCGCGACGACGATCGCGGCGGCGAACAGCGCCACCGACAAGGCGGGGCCGCCGAGCTTCACCTCGGTGCTGCTGTCGGGGTGCAACCCGGCGCTCAGCGGCACGGGCGGCGTGTCGAACGACCAGGTCGCGGCGATTTTCAACGGCGGGCGCAACAACAATGCCGCCTTCACCGCGACGCTGACCAACACCTACATCAACGGTGCGAACGAGACGGCGGCGACCGCGGTCGACCCGTCGAGCACGAGCGTCGTCAACTCGGGCGGCTTCTTCCAGTCGGCACCGTACGTCGGCGCTGTGCGCAACGCGAGTGACACCTGGTACCGCAACTGGACCTGCAACCTCGACTATGCCGATTTCGGCAGCTCGAACGGTTCGTGCCTCTCGCTGCCGACCACCTGAGACCCGCGGGTCACGTGAGGGGGCGGCAGCGATGCCGTCCCCTGATTCGCATCTTGAGGATTTGGGGGAATAATGATGTCCAAGCGGCTGCCGCTCGCGAGCGCCCTTTTGTTGACCACGTGCCTGTTCGCTAGCCCGGCCTTCGCGCAGGCGTCGGGCTCGAACACGCCGACCACCGGCGCACCGGGCGCGACGCCGTCGAGCCCGTCTGGTAATCCGACGCAGGACGAGGCGGAGACGAGCGAAGCGCCGCAGGTGTCGATCCCCGGTGGTGGCGAGGATATCGTCGTCGTCGGCCGCGCACGCACCAATGCGGTGCAGAACGCGCCGCAGGTGATCTCGGTCCTGTCGACCGAGGATATCGCGCGCACCGGCGAGGGCGACATCGCGGGCGCGCTACAGCGCGTGACCGGCCTGTCGGTCGTCGGCAGCGGTTTCGTCTACGTTCGTGGTCTGGGCGATCGCTACAGCCTGGCGCTGCTGAACGGTTCGCCGCTGCCCAGCCCCGAGCCGCTGCGCCGCGTGGTGCCGCTGGACATCTTTCCGACCGACGTGATCGCGTCGAGCCTGGTGCAGAAGAGCTATTCGGCGAACTTCCCCGGCGAGTTCGGCGGCGGTGTCATCAACCTGACGACCAAGACGACCCCGAACGAGCCGTTCCTGAGCCTGTCCGGTTCGGTCAGCGGTGACAGTTACACCACCGGACATCTCGGCTACGTATATTACGGGAGCCCGACCGACTGGACCGGGTTCGACAACGGCACGCGCGACATTCCGGGCCCGCTCCAGGCAGCGCTGAACAGCGGGTCGCCGATCGGCGAGAACGCGACCTTCTCGCGCGCGCAGCTGGGCGAGATCGCGACCAGCCTGGTCAATTCGCGTACGTCGGTGCTGCAGACGCAGTATCAGATGCCGATTAACTTTTCGGGCAACCTGACGGGCGGCACGAGTTTCGACCTGGGCGGGCTGCGGCTGGGCGTGCTCGCCTCCGCGGGGATCGGCAACACGTGGCGCACGCGTCAAACATTGCAGCAGTTCGCGAACGGCGTCGGCGACGCGGGCGTGCTGCAGAACAGCTTCAACCGCGTGATCACCGACAATCGCGTCGTCGTGAACGGCCTGCTCGGGATCAACGCCGAGTTCGACGACAACGTGATCCGCTGGACCAACCTGTACGTCCGCGACACGATCAAGCAGGCGCGGCTGGGCGTCGGTTTCGACCTCGACCGTGCGGGGCAGGACCTGCTGCTGCAAAACACCGCCTGGTACGAGCGGCAGTTGATCGACACGCAATTGACCGGCGAGTTCAAGCCGACCGACGACCTGAAGGTCGACCTGCGCGGCAGCTACGCCAATTCGCAGCGCGAGGCGCCGTACGAGCGCGAATTCCTGTACGTGCGCACCAACCTGCCGCTCGATCCGATCGGC
The DNA here is from genome assembly GCF_019429535.1 of Sphingomonas citricola. Lineage (GTDB taxonomy): Bacteria > Pseudomonadota > Alphaproteobacteria > Sphingomonadales > Sphingomonadaceae > Sphingomonas > Sphingomonas citricola. Next base: position 154,666 of record NZ_JAHXZM010000003.1, read on the forward strand.
AACAAGTACAGCAACAACCTGGGCACCGGTGGCAAGGGCGGCGCGAACGTCGCGTTCAGCGACCTGAACGAGGATCTGTGGTCGGGCGGCGCCGATCTCGTCTATTCGTTGACCGGCGGGATCAAGCTGGGGGTCGGTTACGCCTATACCGACACCAAGCGGACCTCGACGCGGCGCGCGATCAGCTTCCTCGCCAATTCGCTGCCGATCCCGGTCCAGCAATTGCGCCCGGACTATCTCCTCGCCGATCAGACGATCCAGGCATACGGCATCTACCTGCAGGAAACGACCGCGCAGGACGGTACCGCGGCGTTCGACGCGGCGCTGCGCACCCACGCGGGCTACGGCCAGGTGATCGCGCAATTGACCCCGGCACTGAACGTGACCGCGGGCGTCCGCTACGAAACCGCGAAGCAGACGGTCAACGCGGTCGACATCTTCAACACCGGGCTACCGGGGCTGGCGGGGGCGCTCAACACGCGGCTGAACAAGGACTACTGGCTGCCGTCGCTGACGGTCACCTACGAATTGCAACCCGGCATGCAGCTGCGCGCGAGCGGATCGAAGACGATCGCACGGCCGCAGTTCCGCGAGCTGATCAGCCAGGTCTATATCGACACCGACACCAACCGCCTGTTCCGCGGCAACAACTCGCTGGTCGACAGCCAGCTGTACAATGCCGAGGCGCGGTACGAATGGTTCTTCGGGCGCGATCAGCGCTTCACGCTGGCGGGTTTCTACAAAAAGATCGACAAGCCGATCGAGACCTATTCGGCGATCGTCGGGCAGGTCCAGACCAGCTTCGCGACCGCGCCCGAGGCGCAATTGTACGGTGCCGAGGTCGAGCTGCAGAAATACTTCCCGCTCGAAGGTCTGGGGGGTGAATTCTGGGCCTCGCGTCGGTTCCTGACGATCGCCAACTACACCTACACCCATTCGAAGCTGAAGGTGCAGGACGGCGACCAGACGGTGATCAACGGCGTGTCGCGCGACGCGAACCTGTTCTTCCGCGACGGTGCGCCGCTGACCGGGCAGTCGGACCATCTGGTCAACCTGCAACTAGGGCTGGAGGACACCGACCGCCTGTCGCAGCAGACGTTCCTGATCAACTACGCCTCGAAGCGGGTGACGACGCGCGGCCCGAACGCGCAGCCCGACGTGTATGAATATCCGGGCTTCCGGCTCGATTTCGTGGCGCGCGAGGGAGTGACGATCGCCGGGGTCGAGACCGAGGTGAAGTTCGAGGCGCGTAACGTCACCGCGACGCCGTACAAGGAATACCAGCAGTTCGACGGCCAGCGCATCTACTACAACCGCTACGACGTCGGCGCCTCGGTATCGCTGGGGCTGGGCGTGAAGTTCTGAAGGCCGGATGATGGGGAGCGGGTGCCGGCGTGGCACCCGTTCGCTCAGGCCGGTCGATATGGCCGCGGACCCCGTCCGGCGTGATCAGCGGCGGGCGCGACCATTTCGTCGGCTCACCAGCCCCACGGCCGTTCACGGTACCATTTGGTGATGACGTATTTGTTGCCTGCGCGCACCTTCATGCCGTGGTGGATCGTCGCGGGGTTGAGCGACCCGTCGGGACGATGGTTGTTCCAGCAGACGAGCTTGCCCGTCTCGGGCTGGATCGTCTTGTCGACCGCCTTGAACCGCGTCGCGCCGCCCGCCTCGGGTTCGTTCAGATAGACCATCGCGGTCCAGGTGCGGTTGCCCGCGACCGAGCAATAACGGTGGAAGTCGACGCCGCTCGGCTCGAAATAATCGGTGTGCGCCTTGAACTCCTGACCGAGCGCGTAACGCTGTCCTTGCAGCGGTTCGCCGTGGAGCGGATCGAGCCCGGTGAAGGCGGCGAGGCGCGCATCAACCGCGGCGACGAGCGGGTCGGTCGCGGGCAGGTCGCACGTCTCGCTGGTGCGGAAGGCGGCGTCGCCATTGTGGTCGGAGATCGTCGAGGGGCGGCGCTTGGCATCGATCATGGTACACAACGCCGCGCAAGTCGCGGCGTCGAGAAAGCCGCGCTGGACGAACAGCGTCAGCTTGAGGCTGGGCAGTTTCTGGATGCCCCGCTGCCGGGAGAGATGAGCGGTGATCGCGTCGATGGCCATGACCGGTCTTTAACGCCGCGTCGAACGGTTCCCAAGACGCAGAAATATTACACAAACGTGCCACGCGGCTGTAACATCGCCGACCTAGCGCCGGCGGGGCGGGGAGTTTACCAAAGCGCATGCGATTGAAGTTCGACGCCCGGGCGCGGGCGATCCTGCGGCGGGTGCCCGTGGTGAATGTCTATTCGGCCGCCGAGATCGCGCTGCTGGGCGTGCTGGCGGTGCAATGCGCGCGGCTGGTGTGGACCGTGGTGACGCCGATCGCGCCGCTGGGTGCATGGGCGCCGGCGGGTCCGGTGCTGCCGGGTGACCCGGCGGGCGTGTTCGCGAGCTTCGATCCGTTCTACCGCGTGAGCGGCGCGCAGACGCAGGCGGCGGCGGTGACCTCGCTGCAATTGACGCTGTTCGGCACGCGGATCGACGAGGCACAGGGACGCGGGTCGGCGATCATCGCGGGGCCTGACGGGATACAGAAAAGCGTGAGCGTGGGTGAGGAAGTGGCGCCGGGTGTAGTGTTGAAATCGGTTGCGTTCGATCACGTGACACTCGATCGCGGCGGCGCGAGCGAGAACCTGTTCCTGCCGCAGTCAGACGGCGGCAGCGCGCCGGTGGCGACGCCCGCGGCCGGCGCACCGCCGGCAGCCGCCGGTGCGACGCCCGCGGCGGCCGATCTGCGTGCCGACCTGTCGGCGATCCCGCGGATCGACGGCGGGCGCGTGACCGGGCTGACGCTGCGCGGGCAGGGCAAGGGCGCCTTTCAGGCGGCGGGATTGAAGGACGGCGATGTCGTGACCGCGATCCAGGGACGCGCGATCGGCAGCGCGGCCGATCTGGAGCAATTGCAGAACGGCCAGGCGACCAGCGTGACGATCGAGCGCGGCGAGCAATCGCTGCCGGTCACGTTACCGGGCATTGGGCCGGGCATTGGGCCGGGAGGGGCGCGGTGATGCGGCGTCTCGTATCTGCGGCGCTGCTCGCGTCGTGCGCGCTGTCGGGCGCGCCGGTCGTCGCGCAGACGACGTTGAACGTGCGCGACGCCGACATCCGCGCGTTCATCGCCGACGCGGCCAAGGTGACCGGGCGGACGTTCATCATCGACAATCGCGTGCAGGGCAAGGTGACGGTGGTGACCGACCGCCCGCTGTCGCGCTCGGAATATTTCGAGGTGTTCCTGTCCACCTTGCGCGCGAACGGGCTGGTAGCGGTGCCGACCGCGAACGGCGCGCTGCGCGTCCAGCCGATCGACAATGCGGCGAGCCAGCCGGGGCGGATCGGGCTGCGCGGCGCGGCGCGCAATCAGTTGGTGACCGAGATCATCCGGCTGCGCTCGACCGATGCGACGCAGGCGGTCGACACGGTGCGCCCGCTGGTGAGCGCACAAGGGTCGGTGACCGCGAACCGTGGCGGCAACAGCCTGGTGGTGGTCGATTTCGCCGACAACGTCCGCCGCGTGCGCGAGGTGGTGCGCCGGTTCGATACCGATGTCGCCTCGACCCGGATCGTCGCGCTCAGGAACGCGAACGCCAAGGAAGTCGCGACCGCGCTAACGCAGTTGATCGGCGGCGGTGCGGGCGGCGGCGGGGGGCAGCCGGGAGCGACACCGGGCGGCGCGTCGGCGGTCGCGATCGAGAGTTCGAACGCGGTCGCGCTGCGCGGTGATCCCTCCACCGTCGCGCGGTTGGTGGCGGTGGCGCGTGACCTCGACACGCGGGCACGCAACGCCAACGAGATCAAGGTCGTGTTCCTGGAGAATGCCGACGCCGCGCAATTGCTGCCGGTGCTCCAGCAGCTCGTCGGGCAGCAGCCCGATGCGGTGCAGGAACAAGCGCTCGGTCGCGCGAACTTCGGGTCGAGCAGCACGGGACCGACGACGGGCGGGGCGATCAGCCAGCAGTCGAATTCGTCGAGCTTCCAGCGGTCAACCCAGCCGCAGAGCGTGACGCCGCAAACCGGCAGCCAGCCGCAGCAGGCCGCGATCACCGGGCAGGGCGGGCGAACCGCGGCGGTGGTGACGCGCTTCGCGGGCGCGAACGCGATCGTGATTGCGGCGCCGGGCGACATCCAGCGGCAATTGACCGAGGTGATCCAGCAACTCGACACGCGCCGCGCGCAGGTGCTCGTCGAGGCGATCGTCGCGGAAGTGTCCGATTCGACCATTAACCGGCTGGGCGCGCAGTTCATCCTCGGCAACCTGTCGGGCGGGGCGTTCGGGGCGTCGACCTTCTCAAACTCGGCGCCCAACATCCTGCAAATCGCGGGTGCGATCGGCGCGCAGCAGCTCGCGACCTCGACCACGGTTACGCGCAACACCGACGGCAGCACGACGACGACGCGCAGTACCTCGCCGGCGGCAGACACGCTGACGCAATCGGCGATCAATTCGATCATCCAGTCGTCGGGCGGGCTCGCCGGGTTCGGCGGGACGATCGGCAACACGCTGTTCGGTGCGATCATCCAGGCGGTGAAGAGCGACAACCAGTCGAACCTGCTACAAGTCCCGCACATCATGACGCTCGACAATCAGGAAGCGCACAGCCTGGTCGGGCAGGAGATTCCGATCACGACGGGGCAGGCGCTGTCGAACAATTTCGACAACACGTTCCGCACCACGCAGCGGCAGAATGTCGGCATCGGGCTTGACGTGCGTCCGCAGGTGAACTCAAGCGGCACGATCAAGCTCAACCTGCACATCGAGGTCAGTTCGATCGCGGGGCCGGTGTCGAGCGACAATTCCGACCTGATCCTCAACAAGCGGGAGGTCGAGACGGTGCTGACCGTCGACGACGGCGCGATCGGGGTGATCGGCGGATTGCTGTCGGACGAGGAGCGCCGGACGATCGAGAAGATTCCGTTCCTGGGCGACATTCCGGTCCTGGGCAATCTGTTCAAGTCAAAGGCGAAGACGCGCGCCAAGACCAATCTGATGATCTTCATCCGCCCGACCGTGATCCGATCGGCGGCGGACAATCGCCGCGTGACCGAGCAGCGTTACGGCTATCTGCGGTTGCAGCAGGGGTTGCAGGACCCGGCGGCGGAGCCGTCGATCGACTCGCTGGTGCGCGATTACATGGGCGCGGCGCCGCCGATCCCGCCCGCGGGGCAGCCGGGCAGCATCGAGGATCCGCGCGTCGGCGTGCCGGTGTACCGCAATTCGGTGTCGACGATCCCGGCGCGGCCGAAATGATCCGCACCGGCGCCGAGGTCGCTATCGATCCGACGCTGTCGGGCGGTATCGTGCCGGTCGACGCGGACGCGGTGCTGGACGAGGTCCCGCAGATCGTTCCGCCCACGGCGCCGGTGCATCTGCCCTATCCCTTCGCGCGCAAGTTCGGCGTCGCGCTCGACGGTGACCAGGTCGCGCTGCGCGAGGGGAGCGATCCGCGCGCGCTGATCGAGGTGCGACGCGTACTCGGGCGCGCATTCGACGTGGTGGTGATCGAGCCGGCGGCGTTCGACCGGCTGCTGTCGGACAATTACGCGATGGACGGGCAGGCGACCGCGGCGGCAGCGGTCGGTATGGGCGACGAACTCGACCTGCTGGCGGAAGGATTGCCGACCGCGGACGACCTGCTTGACACCGCCGACGATGCGCCGGCGATCCGGTTGATCAACGGCGTGATTGCGGATGCGGCGCGCAACGGCGTCTCGGACATCCATATCGAGCCGTACGAGACGGGGCTGGTCATTCGTATGCGGATTGACGGCGTGCTGCGCGAGACACTGAGGATGCCGCCGCACGTCGCGCCCGTCGTCGTCAGCCGCATCAAGGTGATGGCGCGGCTCGACATTGCCGAGCGGCGCGTACCGCAGGACGGGCGCATGGGGCTGACGCTGGGGGGCAAGTTGCTCGACGTGCGTGTCTCGACGCTGCCAGCGCGCGCGGGCGAACGCGTGGTGTTGCGTATCCTCGACAAGGAGAATGCGGGGATCGACCTCGACGCGCTGGGCATGAGCGCGGAGATGAACGCGCTGCTGCGCGAGGCGATATCGGTGCCGAACGGGATCGTGCTGGTGACCGGGCCGACTGGCAGCGGCAAGACGACGACGCTATACGCTGCGCTGCGATTGCTGAACGACGGCAGCCGCAACATCCTGACGGTCGAGGACCCGGTCGAATACGCGGTCGAGGGGGTGGGGCAGACGCAGGTCAACGCGAAGGTCGGGTTGACCTTCGCTGCCGGGCTGCGCGCGATCCTGCGACAGGACCCCGACACGGTGATGATCGGCGAGATCCGCGACCGCGAAACCGCCGAGATCGCGGTGCAGGCGTCGCTGACCGGGCACCTCGTGCTCTCCACCGTCCACACCAACGACGCGGTCGGCGCGATCACGCGGATGCGCGACATGAAGGTCGAGCCGTTTCTGCTCGCCTCGACGCTGCGCGCGGTGATCGCGCAGCGGCTGGTCAGGCGGCTGTGCCCGACGTGCCGCCGCGCGGTGCCGGCGCGCGAGACGGTGGCGCCGCTGCTCGGGATCGCCCCCGATGCTGTGGTCTACGGGGCGGTCGGGTGCGAGGAGTGCAACCGGACGGGCTTTCGCGGACGGATCGGCGTGTACGAAGCGGTGCGGGTCGATCCGGTGATCCGCCGGCTGATCAACGACGGCGGCGACGAGGATGCGATCGCGCGTCACGCCTTCGCCGATCCGGCGCGCGATACGCTCGCGGGCGCGGCACGGCGGCTGGTCGAGGAAGGACGCACGACCGCGGAGGAAGCGGTGCGCGTCAGCCGGGCGGACGCGACCGACACGCCGCACGAGCGGCTGGTCGTGGCGGACGCGGCCGAAGCGGCGATCGCGGATGCGCATTGAGGTGACGTCCCGTAGAGGCAGTCTCATCCGCCTGATCAGATGTCGCGTCCAGCCGACTCCCCCTCCACCAGCCTTCGGCTGGTCCCCCTCCCCTTACAGGGGAGGATAGATGGCTGACTTCGATTACGTCGCGATCGACACGCGCGGCAACGAGGCACGCGGACACGTCGCCGCGGCGTCAGTCGAGGCGGCGCGGGCGGTGCTCGACCGACGGCGGTTGTTCGTCGTCAAGATCGAGGCGGGCAGCGCACCGGCGAGCAAGGGGCGGCCGCTGTTCGGGCTCGAGCTCGGACGTGCGAAGATGTCGGGCAAGCAGTTGACGCTGTTCACGCGGCAGTTGGCGACGCTCAACCGCGTGTCGCCGCTGGAAGAAAGCCTGCGCACCGTGTCGCGCCAGACCGAGCAGGAGCGCGTGCGCGTGATCGTCCAGAACGTCCACGCCGGCGTGACCGAGGGGCGCAGGCTCGCCGACGCAATGGCGCGCGAGCCCAAGAGCTTCCCGCCGCTCTACCGCGCGATGGTCGCGGCGGGGGAGAGTTCGGGATCGCTGCCCGAGATCATGGAGCGATTGTCGCTGCTGCTCGAACGGCAGGCGGAGATACGTGGCAAGCTGTTCACCGCCATGGCTTATCCCGCGGTGCTTGCGACCGTCGCGATGGGGGTGGTGATCGCGTTGATGGCGTTCGTGGTGCCGCAGGTGGTCGAGCAGTTCGATACCGTCGGGCAGGAACTGCCGTTCCTCACCCGAATGGTGATTGCGCTGTCGTCGGCGATCACGGGTTATTGGTGGGCGATGCTGCTGGTGCTGGTGCTGGTGGGGCTCGGCGCCTGGGCGGCGCTGCGGCAGCCGCCGATCCGGCTGGCGTTCGACACCTGGCTGCTGCGCGTACCGCTAGTCGGGCGATTGCTGCGCGACCTGCATGCGGCGCGGATGGCGCGGACGCTGTCGACGATGGTGGCGAGCCGGTTGCCGTTGCTGGAGGGGCTCAACCTCACCGCGGGGACAATCCACAACCGGAGGTTGAAGGCGGCGTCGGACGAGATCACCGACGCGATCCGCGGCGGCGGCAGCCTGTCGGCGGCGATGCGGCGGACGGCGGTGTTCCCGCCGCTACTCGTCTATCTGGCGGCGTCGGGCGAGGCGGCGGGGCGGCTCGACGAGATGCTCGAGCGCGCGGCCGATTACATGGAGCGCGAGTTCGACCGCTTCACTGCAACCGCACTGTCGCTGCTCGAACCGCTGATCATCGTCGTGATGGGCGGTATCGTCGCCACGATCGTGCTATCCATCCTGCTTCCGATCCTCCAGCTCAACACGCTTGCCGGACAGTGAGAGAGATTATGCGTACCGAACAAAAGAAGCGCCGGCGGAAGAACGGCTTCACGCTCGTCGAACTGATGGTGGTGATCGTCATCATCGGTCTGCTCGCGACGATCGTCGCGTTGAACGTGCTGCCCTCGGGCGACACTGCGCGCATCCAGAAGGCGAAGGCCGACATCGCGACGATCGAACAGGGGCTGGAGATGTACCGTCTCCAGCAGGGCAGCTATCCGACAACTTCGCAGGGGTTGCAGGCGCTGGCCAGTGCGCCCGCGGGGGTGGATGCGTCGCGCTATCAGGCGGGCGGATATATCAAGCGCTTGCCCGAAGATCCGTGGAACCGTCCGTACCTATACGCTTCGCCCGGGCAGCACGGTGCGGCGGACGTGTGGACGCTCGGCGCCGATGGCAAGGACGGCGGCGAGGGGATCAATGCCGACATCGGCAGCTGGCAGTAAGGCCGGCGGCGGGCGCGGGCTGATCTCATGCCGTCGTCCCCTAGCGCGGCCGAATGGCGCTTAACGTCGGAGCGTAGCCCGGCAGAGCGGGGCTCGACGTCGGAGCCTGGCCCGGCCGAGCGGGGTTTTACGCTGATCGAGCTGATGGTCGTCGTGACGATCATCGGGCTCGCTTCCGCGGTCGCAGTGCTGGCGATGCCTGATCCGCGCGGGCGGTTGATGGACGAGGCGGCGCGCTTCGCGACACGGGTGCGTGCGGCGCACGACAGCGCGATCATCGATGCGCGTCCGGTGAGCGTATGGGTGACGCCGACTGGCTACGGCTTCGACCAATGGCGCGGCGGGCGCTGGGCGGCGATGGTCGAGAAGCCGTTGCGGGTCGAGCGCTGGAGCCAGGGAACGGGTGCGACGGGGGTGTTGCGCGAGCGGGTGACGTTCGACACAACCGGGCTCGCTGACCGATCGCTGACTGTGTCGCTCCGGCGCGACGGGACGAGCGCGAACGTCGCGATCGCGGCGGACGGGAGCGTCCGTGTCGCGGGCTAGGCGTCGGGATGGCGGCTTCACGTCGACGGGGCGTTCCGCCGAACACGGCTTTACGTTGATCGAGATCATGGTCGCGCTCGCCGTGTTCAGTCTCGCGGCGCTGGCGCTGATCCGGTTGGAGGGGGCGACGATCCGGTCGACGGCGTTGCTGCAATCGACGATGTTGGCGCAGATCGTCGCGCGCAACGTCGCGGTGGAGGCGGTGAGCGAGGTGCAGCCGCCGACGCGCGGACGCGTGAGCGGCGCGGAGCAGAACGGCGGACGCGCGTGGCGCTGGGTGCGTGACGTGCGCGCGATCGGGGATGGCGACGTGATGCGCGTCGACGTGGCGGTCGCGGACAGTCAGGGCGCGGTGCTGGGCCGCGTGACGATGATCCGCCCGCCCGCGCAACTGGCGAGCGTCCAGCAGTGAGAGACACGAGCGAGGCGGGCTTCACGCTGATCGAGGTCATGATCGCGCTGATGATCTTCGGCATGATCGCCGCCGCGGGTGTCGCGTTGCTGGCGTTCAGCGTGCGTGCGCAAGGGGCGTCGGGCGCGGCGCTGGACGATATCGGCGCGATCAACCGGCTGTCGTCGATCCTGACCGCCGATCTGGCGCAGGCGGTCGACCGTCCGACGCGCGATCAGAACGGGACGCGGCTGCCCGCCTTCACCGGCGGATCGGGGCAGGTGCCGATGCTGCGGCTGGTGCGCGGCGGGTGGAGCAACATCGACCAGTCGCCGCGCGCGACGTTGCAGAAGGTCGAATATCAACTGACCGCGGGCGGGATCGAGCGCGTCGGGTACCCCGCGCTCGACGGCGCGGCACCACTCCCCGCGGCGTTGATCGTCGAGGGGGTGCGGCAGGCGACATGGCGGTTCCGCTATGCCGGCGCGTGGAGCGATCGCTGGGAGGGGACCCCCGTCGCCGCCCTGCCGCAGGCGGCCGAGCTGACGCTAGTGCGCGAGGATGGTCGCAGCTACCGCATGATGTTCCTGGTCGGTACCGGCGCGCCGCGCGCACGGCAGAATGGCGCGCCGGGTGGTGGCGCGTCACCCGCTCCCACGCCCACCCCGACGCCGAGCCCCAATGCGCCGCGGTGACGGCGAGCGCGGCGCGGCGCTGTTGACGGTGCTGCTGCTCGTCGCGGTGATCGCGGTGCTGGCGGCGACCGCGCTGGAACGGTTGCGCGTGTCGACGCGGCTCACCGCCAATGCGGGCGCGCTCGATGCCGCGCGCGGTTACGCTTACGCCGCCGAGACGCTGGCGACGACGCGGGTGACGGGGTTGCTGAGCAAGGCGGGCGACCGCGTCGCGCTGCTTGGCGGGTGGAGCGACCGGCCGTTCGGATTGCCGATCCCCGGCGGGGTCGCGACCGCGCGGGTGCGCGACGGGGGCAATTGCTTCAATTTGAACAGCCTGGTGATACGCGGCGACGACGGCAGCTACGCCGCGAACAACCAGACGCTGCTGCAATTCCAGCGGCTGATCCGGTTGCTGCGCGTGCCGCAGGGCGACGCGATCCCCGCGGCGACCGCCGACTTCATCGATTCGGACGATGTCGCGCTGCCGGGCGGCGCGGAGGACGGCGCGTACCGCGGTTATCGCACCGCAGGGACGCTGATGGCGGACGTGAGCGAGCTTCGCGCGGTATCGGGGGTGACCGCGGAGCAGTATCAGATGCTGCGTCCGTGGCTGTGCACGTTGCCGACGGTCGACCGCGCGACGATCAACGTCAACACGCTGCTGCCCGAGCAGGCACCGTTGCTCGCGATGCTGATCGAGACGGGCGGCGGGGTCGAGGCGGCGCGCGGCGTCCTGCTGCGGCGGCCCGAGCAGGGTTACGGATCGACCGATCCGGTGTGGAACGCGCTGTCGCTCGCCGGGGCGGGGACGCCGGCGATGGATGGAAAGGGGCAGACGGGGGTGAAGACGGGGTGGTTCGCGCTGACGATCGACGTGGTCGCGAACGGCGCGGAATTGCATGAACAGGGATTGATCGACGCGCGGACCCTTCCCGCGCGGCTCGTTGCGCGGCAATGGGGCGACGTATCATGACCGCGGCGACGCTCCTCTTCGTGCCCCAGGGGGCAGACCAGCCGTGGCGCTGGTGGCGGTTCCGCGACGGCGCGGACGTGGTCGACGAGGGCGAGGGAATGCCGCCGCCCGACGGCGACGCAGACGCGAGCGCGCCCGTCGTCGCGGTGGCCCCTGCCGATGCGGTGACGCTCCACTGGGCCGCGATCCCCGCACGATCGGCGGCGCAGGCGGCGGCGGCGGCGCGGATCGTGGTGAGCGACGCGACCGCGACGCCCGCGGACCTGCACGTTGCGGTGGGCGAGCCGCGCGCGGGCGTCGATGCCGAGGAACGCGCGATCGCGGTCGTCGCACCCGAGCGGATGGCGGCGTGGCTCGCTGAAATGAACGCGCGCGGTGTCGATCCGGTCGCGGTCGTCCCCGCGCCGCTGCTGCTGCCCGAGCCCGAGGAGGGATGGTTGCGCGGCGATGTCGCCGGACAGGCGGTGATACGCGGGCGCTCGGCCGGGTTCGCCGACGAGGCGCGATTGACCGAGTTGATCGTCGGCGACGCCGAGCCGGTCCTGCTGGCACGCGACGAGGTATGGCGCGCCGCGGCGAGTGCGGCATCCGCGTGGCCGCTCGACCTGAGGCAAGGCCCGTTCGCGCGGCGGACGCGGCGGTCGATCGACTGGGCGCTGGTCCGGCGGCTGGGGCTGCTTGTCGCGATGATCCTGCTCGCGACGCTGGCGATCGATCTGGTTCGGATCGCGCGCTACTCGATCGGTGCCGACGCGATGGAAGCGCGCGCCGACGCGATCGCGCGACAGGGATTGCCGCGCGGCAGCGGCGAGGGCGATTCGGCGCGAATGCTGGGCGAGCGGCTGTCACGGCTGCGCGGACCCGGCAGCGGGTTCAGCCGCACCGCCGCGGCGGTGTACCAGATCGTGCAGGCGGTACCCGACAGCGAGGTGACCGCCCTCGATTTCCAGCCGAACGGCGCGCTGCGCGTGTCGCTGTCGGTCGCGGGTGAGGGGCAGGCGAATACCGTCAAGACGCAGTTGGAACGGGCGGGCTTCACCGTGACGAGCGGGGTGTTCCAGCAGGCAGGCGGCCGGTTGTCGGGCGACCTGACGGTGGCACCGTGATGTATCCAACGACGCGCCGGACGAAGCGGGGAGCGGTTGCATGAACGAGCTGCGGGCCTGGTTCGCCGGGCGATCGCTGCGCGAGCGGCGGCTGATCCTCGTGATGGTTGCGCTGCTGGCGGTGACGATCGTGTGGGGTCTCGTGATCCGTCCGGTGCGCGATGGCCTGTCATCGACGCGCGAACGCTACGCCGATGCCGTGGTGCGCGCGGGCGAGGCGGAGCAGGAACTGGCGGCGGTGAAGTCGATCCAGCGGCGGCAGCCGCGCCCGGTGCAACTGTCGCTCGCCGACGAGGTGCGTGCGCGCGCCGAGGCCGCGGGGTTCGCGCTGGCGACGCTGGAGCCGGAAGCGAACGACCGCGTCCGCGCCTCGATCGCGACTGCCAAGGCGGGTGCTTTGATGGCGTGGATCGGCAACCTAGAAAATGACGGCGTGCTGGTCGATGGATTGAGCGTGCGCGGCAACGGCGATGGCACCGTCACCGCGCAGATGACGCTGAAGGCAAGGGCGGCGTGATGCGGATACGCCTGACCACGAATCGGCGCACGTTGTTCCTGGCGATGTTCGCGATGGCGATGCTGGCGCTGCTGCCGCTCCGGCTGGTGCTCGGCTGGGCGGGGCTCGACGATCAGGGGTTCGCGGCGCGCGAGGTGCGCGGCAGCGTGTGGTCGGGGCGCTTGAGCGAGGCGCGCTTCGGCGAGCTCGCGCTCGGCGATCTGGATGCGCGTGTATCCCCGCTCGCGCTGTTGATCGGGCGCGCGCGTGTCGCGCTGGAAAGTCGCAGCGGAAACGCCGCGCAGGCGCTGTCGGGGACGGTCGAACTGTCGCGCAACCGCGCCGGCGTGATCGGCGCGACGGGGCCGATCGAGCCGGGGGGCGCCTTCGCGCCGTTGCCGGTGACCGCGCTCAATCTCGACGAGGTGAGCGTGCGGTTCGTCGACGGGGCGTGCGAGGCGGCGGAGGGACGCGTCCGCGCCGAGATTTCGGGTACGTTCCTGGGCGCGGCGCTGCCCGGCGCGGTCAGCGGGACGGCGCGGTGCGACGGTGGTGCGCTGCTGTTGCCGCTGGTCAGCGCGGCGGGCACCGAGGGCGCCGCACTGCGGCTGTGGGCGGACGGGCGTTACCGTGCCGAACTGACGCTGGTGCCGGGCGATCCCGCGGTCGCGACGCGGCTCGACAGCGCGGGGTTCGTCGCCAACGGCGCGGCGCGGATGCTCGCGATCGAGGGGCGGTCCTAGCCGCTGCGATTTGCCGGTTGACGGATTGTTGCGCGCGCGACTAAAGCGCGGGCCTTCGCGGCGACCGTAGTTCAATTGGTTAGAGCGCCGGCTTGTGATGCCGGAAGTTGCGGGTTCAAGTCCCGTCGGTCGCCCCATCAATCTACCCGGCTGGAGCGTTATGGCGAACTGGGGCTTCCCTGATTTCGACGACCACGAGGGCGTCCATCTGTTCACCGATCCCGCGTCCGGCCTGAAGGCCGTGATCGCGATCCACTCGACCGCGCTCGGGCCGGCGGCGGGCGGCGCGCGTTTCTGGCATTACGCGAGCGGCGCGGGCGCGATCACCGACGCGCTGCGGCTGTCGCGCGGCATGAGCTATAAGAACGCGATGGCGGGGCTGGAGCTGGGCGGCGGCAAGGGCGTGATCCTCGCCGACAAGCCCGGCGCGGTCATCAGCGACGAACAGTTGCGCGCGTTCGGCCAGAAGGTCGAATCGCTCGGTGGACGTTACGTCACCGCCGAGGACGTGGGCATGTCCGAAGCGCGCATGAAGGTCATCGCGAGCGAGACGAAATATGTCTCGGGGCTCCCGGTGGCTGAGGGCGCGGCGGGCGGTGACCCGGGTCCGTACACCGCGCACGGCGTCTATCTGGGCGTCAAGGCGGCGGCGAAGCGGGGCTTGGGCAGCGACGACATGCGCGGCGTGCGCGTGGCGATCCAGGGTGTCGGCTCGGTCGGCGGTGGTCTCGCCAAGCTGCTCGCGAACGACGGTGCGGTGCTGACGCTCGCCGATGTCGACACGGCACGCGCGGAGCGGCTGGCGGCCGAGCTGGGCGCGACGACCGCGTCCGCCGACGAAATCCTGTTCGCCGACGCCGATATCGTCAGCCCCAACGCGCTCGGCGCGATCCTGACCGAGGAATCGATCGGCCGGTTGAAGGCGAAAATCGTCGCGGGCGGCGCGAACAACCAGCTCGCGACCGCGGCCGAAGGTCGCCGCCTGCACGACGCGGGCATCACCTACGCACCCGATTACGTCATCAACGCGGGTGGCATCATCAACGTCGGGCTCGAATATCTCGGCCACGGCGACGAGGCCGAGGTGATGGCGCGGATCGCGCGCATCCCTGAGCGGCTGCACCAGGTGTGGGACGAGAGCGAGGCGACGGGTGATCCCGCGGCCGAGGTTGCCGACCGCATGGCGCGTCGCCTGATCGGGCGCTGACGCGACATCAAGGGCCAAGAGGCGTGACGCGCGCGCGCGGCTGATCTAACGGTAGCATCGTGCCCGCGCTCCACGCCTTTGCCAATCCCGCGCGTTTCCTCAAGATCGCGCGGCCGCTGACGCCGGTGCTGTTCTGGCTCGGGGTCGCGCTGATCGCGTTCGGGGCCTGGGCCGGGCTGACGCAAACGCCGCCCGATTATCTGCAAGGCGAGAGCGTGCGGATCATCTACCTCCACGTCCCCGCCGCGTGGCTGGGGATGGGCGGGTGGAGCGGTATCGCCTTGTCGAGCATCGCGTTCCTCGTCTGGCGGCACCCGCTGGCGGCAATCGCGGCGCGGGCGATCGCGGTGCCGGGCGCGGTGTTCGCCGCGATCTGTCTGGTGACGGGTGCGATTTGGGGGCGGCCGACCTGGGGGACCTATTGGCAGTGGGACGGGCGGCTGACCTCGATGCTGCTGCTGTTGTTCGTCTATCTCGGTTATATGGCGCTGTCGCGCGCCGACCGTGAGCGTGGCGGTGCGGGCGAGATCCCGGCGCTGTACGGGATCGCGGGAAGCGTGCTGCTGCCGATCATCCGTTACTCGGTGGTGTGGTGGAACACGCTGCATCAGGGGCCGAGCATCGGGTTGACGCAATCGACGATCGATCGGTCGATCCTGTGGCCGCTGCCGTTCACGCTGGTGGGCTTCACCTTATTGTTTGCCGCGATCGTGCTGATGCGGATGCGCGCACTGCTGGCGATCGCGAAGGCCGAGGCGCGGCTGCGTCGGCGGGCGGAGGCGTGAACGCCTGGCCTTTCGTGGCGGCGGCCTATGCGGTGACGCTGGGCGGCGCGGCGATCCTGTCGATCGTCAGCTATCTGTCGATGCGGCGCGCGGAAAAGTGACCGCGAAGAATCAGCGCATGGCGCTCGCAGGAGCGGGCGTGCTCGCGATCGCAGTCGCGGCGGTGCTCGCGCTGTCGGGGTTGAAGGATCAGGCGGCGTTCTTCTATGCGCCGTCCGACGTCGCCGGCGCGCTTCCCCCGCCCGACAAGGCGGTGCGGCTGGGTGGCATGGTGGCGGATCACTCGATCAAGCGCGCGGCGGACGGCGTCTCGATCGCCTTCGTCGTGACCGATGGCAAGGCGACGACGCCGGTCAGCTTCACCGGCATCGCCCCCGACCTGTTCCGCGAGAAATCGGGCGTGGTGGCTGAGGGCCATTTCAACCGCGACGGGTCGTTCACCGCGACAAACCTGCTCGCGAAGCACGACGAGAAATACATGCCGCCCGAGATGAAGGGGCGGATGCACGAGACGAAGACGCTTGAGCGATGAGCGGCGCGGCGGAAACGGGGGATCCGCGATGGGCTATCTGACGCTCGCGCTGCTTGGCGGGGCGGCCTTCGCGGCGCTGGTCGCGCTGCGCGTCGCGCGCGCCTTGTGGTCGCTGGTCGGTGCGGCGCTGTTTCTCGGCGCGGCGGGATACGCGTGGCAGGGGCGGCCGCTGCTGGCGAGCGCGGATGCCGCGCCGCGGGTCGATGCGGCGCCGATCGAACCCGAGATGATCGCGCTGCGGGCCAGCCTGCTCGGCAGCTATACCCAGGACGCGGCGTATCTTATCGCGTCGGACGCGATGGCGCGCAGCGGCGATCCGCGCTCGGCGTCCGAGGTGATGCTGGGCGCGGTGCGCAAGCTGCCGAACAGCTTCATCGCCTGGACGTGGCTGGGCACGACGCTGGCGGGGGAGACGGGGCAGGTGCAACCGCCTGCGCTGCTGGCCTTCCGACGCGCGGCGCAACTGGCGCCCGATCATCCGGCACCGCCCTTTTATGCTGGGCTGGCCTACGTGCGCGCAGGCGATTTCGCGACCGCGCGAGCATATTGGCGACGTGCGGTCGCATTATCCCCGGCGGGGGCATCGTATCGACGCGAGATCGCGGTGCGATTGGCGTTGCTGGAACGCCTGCTCGCGAGTGGCGCGGTGCGTTGACGCGGGCGGCGACGCGGCCGGTCACGGCCGCGTCGCGTTGGGGTAAATGTTACTGACCGCGGCCGGTCTTGGCCTGCAGTTCGTCGATCTTTTTCGATGCATCGGCCTTGGTCAGCGAGTCGTCGAATTCCTCGTGCGCTTCCTCGCTAAGCGTCTTCAGATAGCTCGCCTGCGCGCCGGTCATCGCCTCGCCGCCGGTGGTCCAGTCGTCCGGGTCCTTCTCGGCGTTGCTGAACGGCTCTGACTTGGGGTTGGTGTCGCTCATGAGGTAATCCTTTCGTGCGCCCGAACGCTTCGTGTTCGCTTCCTGTTCCGCGTTGCGAGCGCAGGGGGACAGTGCTAGGCGCGGCAGCGCAATGGGGACAATGACGGACGTGGCCGTGACCTCGGTTAGAACGGCGCTCGCGTGAACACCGAGGATCCCGCGTTGCGGGCACAATTGGGTGGCACGCACCAGCCGCACGCGCGCGACGGGCTGCTGAAGCTCGCACTGGGTGCGATCGGCGTGGTCTACGGCGACATCGGTACCAGCCCGCTGTACTCGATGAAGGAGGTGTTCGTCGGGCACCATCCGCTGACCGTCGACCAGCTTCACATCTTCGGCGTCGTCAGCCTGATGTTCTGGTCGCTGATGTCGATCGTGACGATCAAATACGTGCTGATGATCCTGCGCGCCGACAATAACGGCGAGGGCGGGAGCCTGGCGCTGCTGGCATTGATCCAGCGGCGGTCGCAGTCGGGCAAGCGATGGGGCACCAGCCTCGTCATGCTCGGCGTGCTCGCGACCGCGCTCTTTTTCGGCGATTGCATGATCACGCCCGCGATCTCGGTCCTGTCGGCGGTCGAGGGGCTGGCGACGGTCGAGCAGGGGTTCGACTCGTTCGTGCTGCCGATCGCGGTGACGATCATCATCGCGCTGTTCTATCTCCAGTCGATCGGGACGGCGAAGGTCGGGCGGCTGTTCGGCCCGATCATGCTGATCTATTTCGTCGTGCTGGCGGTGCTGGGGCTGATCCACATCGCCGCGCGTCCCGACATCCTGTGGGCGCTCAATCCGATGTGGGCCGTGCGTTTCGCCGCGAACGACGGGCGGCTGGCGTTCCTGGCGCTCGGGTCGGTCGTACTGTGCGTGACGGGTGCGGAGGCGCTCTACGCCGACATGGGGCATTTCGGCCGGCAGCCGATTTCATGGGCGTGGCTGTTCTGCGTGTTCCCAACGCTGATGCTCAACTATCTGGGGCAGGGCGCATTGCTGTTGTCGACGCCGTCGGCAGCGGAGAATCCGTTCTTCCTGATGGCGCCCGAGCAATGGCGACTGCCGCTCGTCATCCTGGCGACGATGGCGACCGTGATTGCGAGCCAGGCGGTCATCACCGGCGCGTATTCGGTGGTGCAGCAGGCGGTGCAGCTCGGCCTGATGCCGCGTATCCGCATCGAGCACACGAGCGCCTCTGAGGCCGGGCAAATCTACATCCCGAGCGCGAACTGGGCGCTGTTGGTGATGGTGCTGCTGCTGATCTTCGGCTTCGGCGAATCGTCCAACCTTGCCGCCGCTTACGGCATCGCGGTGACGGGGACGATGTTCATCTCGACCTGCATGGTCGGCGTGCTGATCTACCGCGTGTGGAAGTGGCCGCTGTATCTGGTCGTCGCGTTCGAGGCGGTATTCCTGACGATCGATGGGCTTTATTTCGCGTCCAACCTGACCAAGGTGCCCGACGGCGGCTGGTTCCCGCTGATGATCGCGAGCATCGTATTCCTGCTGCTCACCACCTGGTCGACGGGGCGCAAGCTGATGCTCGAGCGGATGCGCGAGGCGGCGATGCCGATCAAGATCTTCATCGATTCGGCGGCGAGTTCGGCGACGCGCGTATCGGGGACGGCGGTGTTCATGACCTCGACCCCGGAAGGCGTGCCGCCCGCGCTGCTCCATAACCTTAAGCACAACCGCGTGCTCCACGACCGCGTGATCCTGCTGACGGTGCGCGTCACCAACATGCCCTATTTCCCCGAGGAGGACCGGTTCCTGCACGAGGATCTGGGACAGGGGTTCCACCGCGTCATTCTGCGGTACGGCTTCATGGAGGAGCCCGACGTTCCCGCGCACCTGAAGGGCTTCGGCGGGTGCGGCGCGGAGTTCCGCATGATGGAGACGAGCTTCTTCCTGTCGCGCCAGACATTGCTCGCGTCGGAACGACCCGGGATGGCGGTGTGGCGCGAGAAACTGTTCGCGTGGATGCTGCGCAATGCCGAAAGTGCGATGGAATTCTTCCGCCTGCCGACCAACCGCGTCGTCGAACTGGGCAGCCAGATCGAGATATGACCGCGCACGACGATCATGCGGCGGGGCTGAACGCGCCGATCATCGTCACCGCTGTGTTCGCGCATCCCGATCAGACATGGTTCGACGCGCAGCGGCGCGACTATTTCCCGCCCGAGCGCAACCAGCTCGATGCGCATCTGACGATGTTTCATCATCTGCCGCCCAGTATTGCGGCCGAGGTGAAGCGGCGGTTGAACGAGGAAACCCGCGGGGTGCCTGCGCCCGACGCGCGCGTGGGCGGGCTGATCAACCTCGGGCGAGGCGTGGCGTACCGGATTGAGAGCCCCGATCTGGTGGCGCTTCGCGCGCGGCTGGCGGACGCGTTCACCGGGCTGCTGACGCCGCAGGACCAGGCCGGCTGGCGCCCGCACGTGACGATCCAGAACAAAGTTGAGCCGGTCGAGGCGAAGAAGACGCTGGCGGCGCTGCAGGCCGGGTTTACGCCGCGGCCGGTGCGCGTCGCGAGGCTGGCGGCGTGGTGGTATCGCGGCGGTCCGTGGGAACAATTGTCGGTGCACAAGTTCAGCGCTTGACGGCGTTTCCGCGGCTGCTATAGCCCGCGCCTCGCAGACGCTCCGGTGCCTTATGGCGGAGTAGCTCAGCTGGTTAGAGCACGGGAATCATAATCCTGGGGTCGGGGGTTCAAGTCCCTCCTCCGCTACCATGCCGGAGCGTCTGCGAGTGAACCCAGACATCGTTGCCCGCTCGTGAAGGAGCTGACGCTGGCGATCGTCGGGATCGATTTTCCCAACAATGATCGCGCGCGTTCGAACCGCCGTTCCGAACTGCTGTTGTTGTCGCCGGGCGCGTTGATGACGCTGCTGCCCGAACCGCGCAACCCGGTCGATCCCCACGCGGTCGCGGTGTTCAGCCCCAGTGGATTGCAGGTCGGCTATCTGAGCGCGGAGCGCGCGCCGTGGATCGGCGCGCGCATCAGGGCGGGGGACGAGGTGATCGCGATCCTGCAGGGCGTATCGGGCGGTGCGGGATATCTGCGCGTGCGGATCGGCGGGGGCGTGCCGACTTTGCCCCCGATGTCCGGGCAGGGCGAAGCGGCGGCAGGGGCGGGAGAGCCGGACTTCTGGCCCGATCCCGACGGCCCCGAGTTCGGGGCCTAAGAATATTAGGCCCGGTTTAGCCCGACCCTGATCGCAGGGCCGGGCTGAGTGGAAGTGGTATCGTCAGGCGGGGACGCCGTAGAGATCGTGGTCGTCGGCATCCTCGATCACGACCGGGACGATGTCGCCGAGCGCGAGATGGCCGGCGTCGCGCAACTGCACCTCGCCGTCGATCTCGGGCGCGTCGGCATAGGAACGGGCCGTCGCGCCGCCACTTTCGGCATCGACCGCGTCGATGATGACGTCGAGCGTGCGGCCGATCTTGCGCTGGAGCTTCGCCGCCGAGATCGCCGCGGTCTTCTCCATCACGCGCGCGTAGCGCTCTTCCTTGACCTCCTCGGGCACGTGATCGGGCAGGAGGTTGGCGCTGGCGCCCTCGACGGGTTCGAAGCGGAACGCGCCGACGCGGTCGAGCTGCGCTTCATCCAGCCAGTCGAGCAAATAGTCGAAGTCCGCTTCGGTCTCGCCGGGGAAGCCGACGACGAAGGTCGAGCGGATCGCGATATCGGGGCAGATGTCGCGCCACGCGCGAATGCGGTCGAGCACCTTGGCGTCGTTCGCGGGGCGCTTCATGCGGCGCAGCACCGACGGGGCAGCGTGCTGGAACGGGATGTCGAGGTACGGGAGCACCAACCCTTCCGCCATCAGCGGGATGACCTGATCGACGTGCGGATAGGGATAGACGTAGTGGAGGCGGACCCAGGGCGCGATCTGCCCCAGTTCGCGTGCGAGATCGGTCATGTGCGGGACGACCTCACGACCCTTCCACGCGCGTGGTTCGCGGCGGATGTCGATGCCGTAGGCCGAGGTATCCTGGCTGATGACGAGCAGTTCGCGCGTGCCCGCCGCGACGAGCTTCTCCGCCTCGCGCAGGATCGCGTCGGGGCGGCGGCTGACGAGATCGCCGCGCAGCGACGGAATGATGCAGAAGGAGCAGCGGTGATTGCAGCCCTCCGAGATCTTCAGATAGCTGTAGTGGCGCGGGGTCAGCTTCAGCCCGGCATCGGGGATCAGGTCGACGTAGGGGCTGATCGCGGCGGGTGCGGCGGCGTGGACCGCCTCCACCACCTGCTCATATTCGTGCGCGCCGGTGATCGCGAGCACCTGCGGGAAGCGGGTGCGGATCGCCTCGGCTTCCTTGCCCATGCAGCCGGTGACGATGACGCGGCCGTTCTCCGCAATCGCCTCGCCGATCGCCTCGAGGCTTTCCTCCTTGGCGGAGTCGAGGAAGCCGCAGGTGTTGACCAGCACGACGTCGGCGCCCGAATAATCGGCGCTCATCTGATAACCGTCGGCACGGAGCTGGGTGAGGATGCGTTCGCTGTCGACCAGGTTCTTGGGACAGCCGAGCGACACCATGCCCACGCGGGGCGGGGAGGGAAGTTGCGTTGCCATGAGAGTGCGCGGACATAGCGATTTGTGCGCGCTTTTCCTAGGGTCGTGGCATGGATCGATATTCGCTCGTGCCGCACCCTGATCATCCGCCGCGCGGCGTACGCGGGGTGACGGTGGAGCTTCGCGTGACGGATGGCGACGACGTACTGCTCACCTACGCGGTCGATGGTGCGGAAGCGGTTACGTGGCCTGAGTGGGCGAGCCCGGTGCGGACCGACGGACTGTGGCGGACGACCTGTTTCGAGCTGTTCCTGATGTTCGACGACGAGGAGCATTACGTCGAGTTCAACTTCGCGCCGTCCGGCGCGTGGGCAGCGTATGCGTTCGATGGTTACCGCGATGGGATGACCGATCTGCCGTGTGATATCGTGCCGCACGTCGACCGGACGGCGGACGGTGTCGAGGTCGACTGCGACCTGGGCGGATTGCCGTACGGCGAGCTGCTGATGTCGCTGACCGCGGTGATCGAGGAAACGGACGGGCGACGCTCGTTCTGGGCGCTCCAGCATCCGCCGGGTGCGCCCGATTTCCATCATCGCGATTGCTTTGCCGCGCGGCTGGCGGCACCAGCGCGGTCATGAACTTCGGGATCGATCGCCTGCTCGCCGACGCGAGCCTTCGCCGCGAACTGGAGGGCAAGCGCGTCGCCTTGCTCGCGCATCCCGCGTCGGTGACCGCCGACCTGACACACTCTCTCGACGCGCTGGTGGCGGCGGGGATCAACGTGTCGGCGGTGTTCGGGCCGCAGCACGGCGTGCGCGGCGACCTGCAGGACAATATGATGGAGTCGCCCGACTTCACCGATCCGACCTACGGCATGCCGGTGTTCAGCCTCTACGGCGAGGTGCGGCGGCCGACGGAAGCGTCGATTGACACGTTCGACGTCATGCTGGTCGATCTGCAGGACGTGGGGTGCCGCATCTACACGTTCGTGACGACATTGCTCTACGTGATCGAGGCAGCAGCCGCGCACGGCAAGGCGGTGTGGGTGCTCGACCGGCCCAATCCGGCGGGGCGTCCGATCGAGGGACTGACACTGCGTGACGGCTGGGAGAGTTTCGTCGGCGCGGGGCCGATGCCGATGCGGCACGGGATGACGCTAGGCGAACTGGGCCACTGGTTCGTCGCGCATTACGCACTCGACGTCGATTACCGGGTGGTCGCGATGGAGGGGTGGGCGCCCGAGGCGGCGCCTGGATACGGCTGGCCCGAGACGCGGGTGTGGATCAATCCCAGCCCCAATGCGGCCAACGTCAACATGGCGCGCGCCTATGCCGGGACGGTGATGCTCGAGGGCACGACGCTGTCGGAGGGGCGCGGTACGACGCGCCCGCTCGAATTGTTCGGCGCGCCCGATCTCGATGCGCGCGCGCTGATCGCGGAGATGCGGCGGCTCGCGCCCGAATGGTTGGCGGGGTGCAGCCTGCGCGACATCTGGTTCCAGCCGACGTTTCACAAACATGCCGGCGAATTGTGCGCGGGCGTGTTCATTCACGCCGAGGGGCCGGGGTACGACCACGCGGCGTTCCGGCCGTGGCGGTTGCAGGCGCTGGCGTTCAAGGCGCTGCGCATGCTCAGGTCAGACTATCCGCTGTGGCGCGATTTCCCGTACGAATATGAATTCGACAAGCTGGCGATCGACGTCATCAACGGCGGACCGGCCTTGCGCGAATGGGTCGACGATGCGGGGGCGACGCCGGGTGATCTCGACGCGCTGACGCTGGCGGACGAGCGCGCATGGGCCGAGACGCGCGTACCGTTCCTGCTCTACTGATCCTCGACGGTTACCCCTCGACGGTCACGGTGGCGGGGTGATGCTTGTCGAGGTGGCGCAGGATGCGTTTCAGGTTCCTGGTGTTCGAGCGGTAATAGAGATCGGCGGCGTCGCCGACGAACGGGACCAGTCCGAGCAGCGCGTCGAACCCGACGCGCCCGGTCATGCGCAGCAGCGACGCCTTGCTCATGCCGAGATTGCGCGCCTCCCACACCAGCCAACCGCCGAGCGCGGCGGCGAGCGCGTCGCCCGCGACCGGGATCAGTCCGAGCACGAAGTCGAGCCCGACGCGGCGGTTGATGCCAGGGATGACGAACAGTCCCTCGAGCAATTGCTCCATCGCGATCAACCGACGTCGCACCGAGGCCGGATCGCGGCCGAGGGGAAGGTTTGCCGCAGCGAGACCGGGCGGCATGGTGATGGGGCGGGCCATGACGATTATCTGGTATCGCGGCGCAGGTGGTTCAACGGATGCCACGCGCGCGCGTTCGCCTGCCACTGCGCGAGCCGCGGCGAGACGAGCGACCAGCGGAACGGGCGCGCGAGCGGGACGAAGGCGGCATCGGCGGTGAGCGCGGCATCGGCGCGCGCGATCGTCGCCGCGCGCGCATCGGGGGTCGGTGCTAGCCGCGCGTCCTCGATCGCCTGCTGCGCCTCGTCCGAACAGGCGAGGCACGCTTTCGCCAGGAACCAGCGCGCGCTGTCATAGGGGGCGACGAGATCGACCAATCGCAGATCGGCCGCGGGGTCGTCGAGGGCGAGCCGCCGCGGGACGATCCCCATCGCGTATAGATCGGCGGCGAGGCGGGTCCATAACACCGTGCCGCCGCTCCCCGCGGGCAAGGCGAGACCGAGCGACGGCGTGCCGCCGGTCGCGCGCCATGCCGCGACGCGCGCGCGAACGGCGGCCAGACGCTGATCACGCGGCACCGCCGCCCAGGCGGGCTGCACCGGCGGCGACAGCGAATCGAGCTGGTCGGGCAGCAACGTCTCGGTCGAGACCCAGTCGGGGGAGACGGCTGCGACGAGGGCGGCACGGTCGAACGCGGCCGCGAGCGCCGCGCGCGTCGCGGGATCCGCGAGAAAGCCGTCGCGGCGCACGATCGCGAGCCCGAAGAGCCCGGTCGCGGGATCGACGCGTAGCGTCGCCGGTGTCGGTTCGGCGCGCTGGACGAGCGGCCAGTCGGTGATCGTGCCCCCCGCGACGAGATCGGCGCGGCCGGCGGTGAAACGAACAATCGCGCGCGCGGCGCGCTCGGCGATCAGGCGTACGTTCTCCTCGGGCGTCGGCGCGTCGTCGTCGGGATCGCGGTCCGGGTTCTCGACCGGACGCAGCAGCACCGCACCCTTCGTCCCGCGCGTGGCACGAAACGGGCCGGCCCCTCCGGCATCGCTGCGCACGAGCGCCAGTTCGGGCTGCGCGAACAGCTTGAGCAGGTCGGGCCGGGGGCGCGCGAGTTCGATCTCGATCACCTCGGGCGTCATCTCGACCACGTCGTCGATCGCGCTGAGATAGGGCGCGAGGCTGTTGCGCGCACCACGCGCGAGCTGACGTTTCAGCAGGCGGACGATCTGCTGCGCCTGGACCGGCTCGCCGTTGGCCCAGCGCGCCTCGCGCAGGCGAAAGATGTAGCTCGTGCCGTCGTCGGTGACGGTCCAGCGCTCGGCAAGCCCGCCCTCGATCTGTCCGGCAGCATCGAAGCGGACGAGCCCTTCCGCGACCGAATCGGTCAGGAGGCGGTCGGCGGTGGGGAGTTGACGGCGATCGACGCCGGCGACGGCCGACGCGTCGCCGATGACGCTGACGACGACCGGGCCGACGTCGGTCCGGCGATCGCACGCGGCGGTGAGGAGCAGCGCCGGCAGGCCGGCCGCCGCGATGATGGTGCGGACGGCGGGACTCGAACCCGCACGCCATGGGCAGAAGATTTTAAGTCTCCAGCGTCTACCGATTCCGCCACGTCCGCGCATCAGCTTCGCGCTTGAGCGCGCTTCGGTAGCGCGCGTCAAGCATCGAAAGCGTGGAGGAATTCGGATCAGACGTTCAGACGCTGGCGCATTTCCTTGCCCGGCTTAAAATAAGGCACGCGCTTCGCGGTCACGTCGACCGTCTCGCCCGTCCGCGGGTTACGCCCGGTGCGCTCGTCGCGCTGGCGCGTCGAGAAGGCGCCGAAGCCGCGCAGTTCGACCCGGCCGTTCGCCGCCAGCCGATCGACAATCTGGTCGAAGAAGGTGGCGACAATCGCCTCGACGTCGCGCTGGGAGAGTTCCGGATTCTCTTCGGTGAGCCGGTTGACGAGTTCCGACCGAATCATTCGCTTCCCCAAAATCGCAACACCTGCCGGGACGGCCCCGGCGCGGCTCGATTGATACAGGTAAATAGTGGCGCGCGATAGGACCGAAACGTCATCATGGCGCCAAAGCAAAAGGGGCCGGCGAAGCCGACCCCCCAAGCGTTGTTCCGTCGTGAGACAGAATCTTACTTCTTCGATTCGCGCGCCTTGAGCGCCTCGCCGAGGATGTCGCCGAGCGACGCACCCGAGTCGGACGAACCATATTGTGCGACGGCCTGCTTCTCCTCGGAGATCTGCATCGCCTTGATCGAGAAGGTCGGCTTCTTGGAACGGTCGAAACCGGTCACCATCGCGTCAAACTTCTGACCGACCTGGAAACGCTCCGGGCGCTGCTCGTCGCGGTCGCGGCCGAGATCGGTGCGCTTGATGAAGCCGGTCGCGCCGTCGTCGCCCTGCTGGACCTCGAGGCCAGCGTCGCGGACTTCGAGCACGGTGACGGTGACGACCTGGTTCTTGCCGAGGCGGTCACCCGCACCGGCCGAGACCGGACCACCACGCTCGAGCTGCTTCATGCCAAGCGAGATGCGCTCCTTCTCCGAGTCGATGTCGAGCACGACGGCCTGCACCGTCTCACCCTTGCGGTGGAGGTTGAGCGCGTCCTCACCCGAAACACCCCAGGCGATGTCGGACATGTGGACCATGCCGTCGACGTCGTTGTCGAGGCCGATGAACAGGCCGAACTCGGTCGCGTTCTTGACTTCGCCCTCGACGGTCGAGCCGATCGGATGGGCGGCGGCGAACGCCTCCCACGGATTGGCCTGCGCCTGCTTGAGGCCGAGCGAGATGCGGCGCTTCTCGGCGTCGACCTCGAGGACGACCACGTCGACTTCCTGCGAGGTCGAGACGATCTTGCCCGGGTGGACGTTCTTCTTGGTCCAGCTCATTTCCGAGACGTGGACGAGGCCCTCGATGCCCGGCTCGAGCTCGACGAACGCACCGTATTCGGTGATGTTGGTCACGCGGCCCGACAGCTTCGCGCCGACCGGATACTTGACGCCCGCGCCATCCCACGGATCGCTCTCGAGCTGCTTCATGCCGAGCGAGATGCGCTGCGTGTCCTTGTTGATGCGGATGATCTGGACGCGCACGGTGTCGCCGATGTTGATCATCTCCGACGGGTGCTGGACGCGCTTGTACGACAGATCGGTGACGTGGAGCAGGCCGTCGATGCCGCCCAGGTCAACGAACGCACCGTAATCGGTGATGTTCTTGACCACGCCCTCGATGATCTGACCCTCGGCGAGGCTCTGGATCAGGCCCGAGCGCTGCTCGGCGCGGGTTTCCTCGAGCACCGCGCGACGCGACACGACGATGTTGCCGCGCTTGCGGTCCATCTTGAGGATCTGGAACGGCTGCGGGATGTCCATCAGCGGGGTGACGTCGCGCACCGGGCGGATGTCGACCTGCGAACCCGGCAGGAAGGCGACGGCGCCCGAGAGGTCGACCGTGAAGCCGCCCTTGACGCGGCCGAAGATCGTGCCCTCGACGCGCGCGGTCTTCGCGAACTCGACCTCGAGCTTGTCCCATGCGGCCTCGCGGCGTGCGCGGTCGCGGCTGAGCATCGCTTCGCCGTGCATGTTCTCGACGCGGTCGACGTAGACCTCGACTTCGTCGCCGACCTTCAGCTCGGCCTTCTGGCCCGGCGCAGGCGCGAATTCGCGCAGCGGCACGCGGCCTTCGCTCTTCAGGCCGACGTCGATGACGGCCAGGTCGTTCTCGATGCCGGTAACGGTGCCGAGCACCACGCGGCCCTCGAAGCTGTCGGCGCCGCCGAACATGTCATCGAGCATTGCCGCGAAATCGTCGCGTGAGGGAGCTGCCGTAGAGGCCATAAATCCGTAAGTCCTAAACGTTATCGTTTCCGGCCAAGCGGTTGGTTCCGCTGGTCTAGGGTGTGACCCCAGGGCCAAAACACCACGCCGGCCCCATGCCGGACGCGGTATCCAGACGCGCCGATCGCTCGCGGGAGGGCCAAGACGCCAATGCGAAAAGGGCGCGAGGGGACGAGCCCGCCGCGCCGTGCCTCCGCGAAGATCAAACTCGCTGGACCGAGCGGCTATACGCGAGCGCGGCGATACAGGCAAGCAGCCTCACGCGGGCGGGCGGCGCGCCTCGACTAATGCGATCGCCTTCGCGATCGAGGCGTCGATCGAAAGAAAGCTGGTGTCGAGGAGTGCTGCATCCGCAGCGGGGACGAGCGGAGCGGCCGAGCGGCTGCTGTCGCGTTCGTCGCGAGCGCGGATGTCGGCGAGCACCTGATCATAGGTGACGGTGCTGCCGCGGTTGCGAAGCTCGTTATGGCGGCGCTGCGCGCGGATCGTCGGGGTCGCGCGGACGAACAGCTTCGCGCGTGCGTCGGGGGCGATCACGGTGCCGATGTCGCGTCCGTCGAGCACCGCGCCACCTTCCTGATGCGCGAACCGTTTCTGCCGCTGGAGCAACGCTGCGCGGACGAGCGGATGCGCCGAGACGATCGAGGCAAGCTGTCCGACATCGTCGTCGCGCAGGCCGGGATCGGCGAGGGTGCGATCGTCGAAATCGCAGGCAGCCACCGCGTCCGCCTCTTTGGTAGGATCGAGCTCCATCCGGCGGACGGTGGCAGCGACCGCGCGGTAAAGGAGACCGGTATCGAGGTGCGGCAAATGGTAGTGTCGCGCGAGCGCTTTCGCGATCGTACCCTTGCCCGACGCAGCGGGGCCGTCGACGGCGATGATCATGCGGAGGCTCCGGTAAGGTCGGCGAGTTGGTCGAAGAAGACGGGATAGCTGGTCGCGACCGGCGATACGTCGTCGATGGTAACGGGCGCGCGGGCGTGGAGCGCCGCGATCGTCATGCTCATCGCGATGCGGTGATCGAGGTGGGTCGCGACGCTGCCGCCGCCGGGGATCGCGTCGCCGCGGGTGCCGTCGATCGACAGGCCATCGTCGTGTTCGGTCACGGAGACGCCGTTTGCCTCGAGTGCGGCGCGCATTGCGGCGATGCGGTCGCTCTCCTTGACGCGCAGTTCGTCCGCGCCGCGCGCGACCGTCCGGCCAGCGGCGAAGGCAGCGGCGACGAACAGCGCCGGATATTCGTCGATCATCGACGGCGCGAGATCGTGCGGAACGGTAATCGCGCTCAAGGCGGCGTGGCGGACACGCAGGTCGGCGACGGGCTCGCCGCCGACGGTGCGCGGGTCGAGCTCTGCAATATCGGCGCCCATCATGCGCAGCGCGGTGACGAGCCCGGCGCGGGTCGGGTTGAGCCCGACATTCTCGATCACGACGTCGCTTCCCGGCACGATCGACGCGGCGACGAGCCAGAATGCAGCGGACGACGGGTCGCCGGGGACAACGATCCGTTGCGGGCGCAGCTCTGCCTCACCGGTGATCGAGATGACGCGACCGCGCGCGGTTTCCTCGACCTCGACC
This sequence comes from Sphingomonas citricola, assembly GCF_019429535.1. GTDB lineage: Bacteria > Pseudomonadota > Alphaproteobacteria > Sphingomonadales > Sphingomonadaceae > Sphingomonas > Sphingomonas citricola. The sequence goes on from NZ_JAHXZM010000003.1 coordinate 183,847, forward strand.
TGTGCGCCGAAGCCCGCGAGCATCCGCTCGCTATGGTCGCGGGTCGGCACCGGCTCGATCACGCGGGTAATGCCGGGGGTATTGAGCCCCGCGAGCAGGATCGCTGACTTCACCTGCGCTGAAGCGACCGGCAGCTCGTACTCGATCGGCACCGCCGGGCAGAGCCCGCGCAGCATCAGCGGCAGCCGTCCGCCGGGCGATGCGGTGATGTCCGCGCCCATGCGCGACAAGGGCGTGATCACCCGCTCCATCGGGCGCGCCGACAGCGAGGCGTCGCCGGTGAAGGTCGCGGTGATCGGATGCGACGCGACCAGCCCCATCAGCAGCCGCGTCGAGGTGCCCGAATTGCCCATTTCGAGCGCGGCGGCGGGTTGCAGCAGTCCGCCGACCCCGACGCCGTGGATCGTCCACACACCGCCGGCGTCACGCTCGATCCGCGCCCCCATCGCACGCAGTGCCGCGGCGGTGGCGAGCACGTCCTCGCCCTCCAACAGCCCCTCGACGCGGCTTTCACCGACTGCGAGCGCGGCGAGCATCAGCGCGCGGTGGCTGATCGACTTGTCGCCGGGAACGCGGATACGCCCGGCAAGACGCGAGGCGGCGGGAACGGTCAGAGGGGAGGGCTGGGGATGCGGCATCCGCGCCGCTTGCCAGCCGGGTTGTGCTATGGCAAGGCGCGCCCCACTTCGCAGGGCCGACCTGCAGAACCACCCATCCGAAAGGCTTTCACGGCATGATCCAGCCGGAATGGGGCACGAAGCGTACGTGCCCGAAATGCGCGACGCGTTTCTATGACCTGACCAAGGACGACCCCGTCACCTGCATCAACTGCGGTTATGCGTGGGCGCCCGAACCGATCCTGAAGTCGAAGCAGCCACTGCCGTTCGAGGCGGCGAAGACGGACAAGCAGGACGCCGACAACGATCTCGCCGGTGACGACGAGGATATGGATCTGGCGCCGAACGACGACGAGGAACCCTCGGCGGACGACGAGGTCGATCTGGGCGGCGACGACGACCTGGGCGTCGAAGCGCGCAACGACGACGACGAGAACTGATTTTTTCGCATCGGCTTGGCAAATGGTGCAATCCACCGCTTGCCAAGCCCGCAGCGCCCGGCTAGTGGGCGCTTCCCAACGGAATGGGGCCGTAGCTCAGCTGGGAGAGCGTCGCAATGGCATTGCGAAGGTCAGGGGTTCGATCCCCCTCGGCTCCACCATTTCCGTAGGTCCGCGGGACCTTTTGCTGCATCGCTAGATCAATGCGCTGGCTTTGCTGGTTCTTAGATCTTGTCTTCATTGGCTGCGGCGAGCCGTTAACAGCGATGTAAGTGGGCCGTCGGGTTTAGCCCGGCGAACCCGAGCCGTTATCGCGCTAATTGACTTCGATGGCGGCGCACGCGCCGCCGCCGCGTCTGGTGGACGCCATCGGTTTTAGCGCTGACAAACCTCGATCGGACCCCCGATTGCCGCGGCGATGCTTCCGGCTACGGCGGATTTGCGCACGACGTGATCCGCAGATCGTGTCGCGCGCAGGCTTGGGCCACCCAAGAGGGAGTCAGGTAATACCGCCGTCCCGCTCGGACGTTTTACAGCCCGAAGCGGATCGTCGCGCGCAGGTCGCGGCCGACGAGGGGGGCGAAATCCTTAAGGAAGCTCGACGCACGCCGCGCGTTGACGTCGAAGATGTTGTTCGCGCTCAGCACCAGTTGCGTCTTGTTCGCCCGGCCGAACGGGGAGAAGGCGAGGCTCGCGTTGACGAGCGTGTAATCGTCGGTGCGGGTTTCGAACGCGGCGGTGCGGTTCTGCTGGAACAGATGCTCGACCTCGGCGCGCGCGGTGAAGGCGTCGCCCTGCGCCTCGAGCCCGCCCAACATGCGCGGCGCCGGGATGCGTGGCACGGGGCCCTGATCGACGACATTGGCGTGGACGTAGTCGCCCAGCACGTCGGCGTTGATCCGCGTGGTACCGAGCGTGAACAGGTTCGCCGATAGGTCGGCCTCGAACCCGTAATAGCGCGCATTCGCCTGATCATATTGGAAGCAGGGCAGGTCGACCGTGCGACCGACCGCGCCGAACTGTACCGCGGCAGCGGCGCAGACCGCGGCATCGACCTGGTTTTCGTAGATGAAGTTGGTGATCCAGTTGTAGTACGCCGATGCGTCGAGATTGAAGCGATCGTCGTGCGCGTGGAGCGTCGCCTCCAGCCCCCAGCTTCGTTCGAGCCGGAAGTCGGGATTGCCGAGCTCATACGCCTGCGTGCCGGCGTGGCCGCCGTTGGCGAACAATTCCTCGGCCGAGGGTGCGCGCTCGGTGTAGGAGCCGTTGACGCCCAGGCGCAGTCCGTCGGAGCCGTAGCTCGCGCCGAGCGAGCCGGAGAAGGCGCCGTAGCTGCGCGTGCCGGTGAAGAAACGCTGGTCGAGGTCGGTCTTCGCGGCCTGATCGGTCCATTCGTAGCGCGCACCGGCCTCGGCCTTCAGACGGCCGAAGTCGAACTGCTGCAGTGTGAACAGGCCGGTCTGGTTGGTTTCGTTGCGCGGCAGGAAAGCCTCGTCGCCGACGACGTTGAATTGGCGATTGAAGTATTGCACGCCTGACGCGCCGGACCAAGCGCCGCGGCGTGCCTGCACCAGTTCGAGACGCCCCTCCAGCCCGTTGTTGTAGAAAGCGGTGCCGACCGCGCCATCGGGTTCGAGTTCGAAGTGGCGGTAGGTAGCCTGGCCGGCGCGGATGCGGATGCGGTCGAGGAAGCCGCCACCGGTCTCGACCTCGCCGCGCAGGTCGACGCGGTTCTGCACCAGATCGAGCCTCGGCGCCTCCTGCGCCTGACCGACCGCGGTCGCGTAGCGGATCGGGATGCCGTAGACGCTGTCGTAATGGCTGTAGCTGATGCCGAGCTGACCGGTGTCGGTGATGATGCTCGCGCCGACCCCGGCGGTCCACGTTTCGGACTGGGTGTTGGGCAGCTTGCCCCGGATCGCGGCGTTGGCTGCGAAATCGATCGGCTCCTCGCCGGGGGCGACGTCCTGTGGCAAGCCGACCTGGCTGAGCGCGGCGGCGCGCGCGGCGCGCGAGAGTGCGTAGCCACCGATGCGCAGATTGTCGGTCTTCAGGTACGATCCGTCGGCGTGGACGACCAGATGCTGCCCGACCGCGACATCGCCGGCGAGTTCCCCCGATCGCTCGTTTGCGGCCGAGCCGTAATTCGCGATGCCGCTCAGGCGATAGCCGTTCTCGGGAACGGTACGCGGAATGCGCGTGTCGACGACGTTGACGACGCCGCCGACCGCGGAGGAACCGAACAGCAGCGCGCTGGGGCCCCGAAGCACCTCGATCCGCTCGGCGAGCAGCGGGTCGACGACGACCGCGTGATCGACGCTGGTGTTCGACACGTCGATCGCGCCGATGCCGTCGGTTAGGACGCGGATGCGCTCACCCTGGAAACCGCGCAGGATCGGGCGCGATGCCGAGGGACCGAACGAGGTCGCAGACACGCCGGGCAGGCGCGACAACGTTTCGCCGATCGTCGGACGCAGATCGCGCGTCAGCGCCTCGCCCGAGAGGACCGAGGTTCCCTGCAGCACGTCGCGCTCGCTGCGGGTGACGGGCGCGGTGACGATCACGTCACCGACCGCCGGCTGGCGCGCGGAGGTGGCGACGGTGGCCGATCCGGCATCCTGCTCGACATTGGTCGCGGCCGTACCGCCCGAGGCAGATTGCGCGAAGGCGGGGGTCGCGGCCGCGATCGCGGCGATGCTGGCGGTGGCACGCAGGAACTTGGTCATCATGGCTTCCCTGAACAGGTGCCGCAGGGCGTAGAGGGTCGAGGAAGCCACATCAAGCGCTATGTTACATCATCGCATTGAATTAGGGTGGAAGGCCTATGTGTCGGCGCGCAGGCGGTAACCGACGCCCAATTCGTTCGCGATCACGCTGCCGACGGGGGCAGGGGCTTCGAGTTTCTGGCGCAGGTTGCGGATGACGATGCGGAGATAGTCGATCCGCGGATCCTCCTCGCCGCGCCACGCCGCCGCGATGATGCGGTCGTGCGTCAGCACGCGGCCGATGTTGCGCGCGAGGATCGCGAGGACGTCATATTCCTTGCGCGTCAGATGCACATCCTCGCCGGCGCGGCGGACGACGCGGTGGTGGAGGTCAATCGCGAGATCGCCGCGCTGCACGATCTCGGGCACGGGTTCGGCGGCGGCACGGTGACGTAGCGCGGCGCGTAGCCGGGCGAGCAATTCGTCGGTGTCGAACGGCTTGGTGACGTAATCCTCGGCGCCGAGGTCGAGCGCGGCCACCTTTTCATGCGTCGCCTCGCGCGCGGAGACGACGATGACCGCGCGCTCGCCGTTCGCGCGGAGCAGCGGGATCAGTCCCAGACCGTCGCGGTCGGGCAGACCGAGGTCGAGCAGCACCGCGACCGGCTGCGCCACCTGCGCCTGCGCCAGCGCGTCGCGTCCGTCGCGCGCCTCCGCCACGCCATACCCTTCGCGTTCGAGCGTGTTGCGTAGCAGCCGCCTGATCGCGACCTCGTCGTCGACGATGAGGATCGTATCGGTCATCAGGTCACCTCGGCAGGCAGCGCGTCGCGGACGATCAGCGCGGCGGGGAAGGTGAGGGTGAAGGCCGCACCAACGTGTTCCGCGCGATTGGCGGCCTCGACCGACATGCCCATCGTGTCCGCGAACGCCTTGACGATGGCGAGGCCGAGCCCGGTGCCGCCGACGGCACGATCAGAGCCCTCGAGCCGGCGGAACGTTTCGAACACCTCGGCCTCGCGGCCGGGGGGCAGGCCGGGACCCTGGTCGAGGACGGACAAGCGCAACTGCCCGTAGCGGTGCGCGCCCTCGATCACGACGTCGGTCCCCGGATCGGCGTAGCGACCCGCATTGTCGAGCAGGTTGAGGAGGCAATGGTGGAGCAGTTGCGGGTCAGCACGGACGAGCGGCAGATCGGGCGGCACGTTTAAACGCAGTTTGTGCCCCTCGAGCGCCCGACGCGCGTCGTGCGCGGCGCCGGTGACCGCGTCGCTCAGGTCGATCGCCTCGACGTGGAGCGTCAGCGCCCCCGCCTCGACCCGCGCCATGTCGAGCAGATTGGCGACGAAGCGGTTGAGGCGGTTCGCCTCCGCCCTGATCGTCGCGACGAGGTCGGGTGCCGCGGCTGCATCGAGCTGGTCGGCGGCGGCGAGAACGGCGGTGAGGGGGGTGCGCAGGTCGTGGCTGACCGAAGACAGCAGCGCCGCGCGCAGGCGGTCGCGGGTGCGGACCGCATCGACGTCGCGCATCTCCGCTTCAAGCCGCAGACGTTCAAGCACCAGTGCCGATTGATCGATCAGGCTGGAGAGGAGCGGCAGGCGATCGGCGCGGATCGGATTACCGCGCGCGTCGTGCGCCGCGCCGAGCACGCCGAGGACACGGTCACCGGCCTTGAGCGGCTGGAACAGCCATTCGGAGGCGGTGAGCGTTTCCGACCCCTTGCCCGCGGTGGTGGCGTTGTCGAACGCCCAGCCGGCCGCGGCCTGATCCATCACCTCCAGCTTGTAATCGGGGTCGCTTGCGGCCTGTACCGCCAGCCCGCCGCCCGGTTGCGGCATCATGACGACGACGTGGACGCCGAACAGCCGCTTCACGTCGTCGCAGATGATCTGCGCGGCCTGGGTGACGTCGTTGACGCTGCCGAGCTGGCCGAGGAAGCCCGCGAGGGTCGCGTTGGTCCGCGCGCTGCCCGCTGCGAGATCGGCCTGCGCGCGCACGCGTGCGTTCAACTGGCTGGTCGCGACCGCGACGCCCAGCAGCACGATGATCGAGACGACGTTCTCGGGATTGCTGACGGTCAGCGTGCCGGTCGGCGGCAGGAAGAAGAAATTGTACGCGAGGCTGGAAGCGACGCCCGCGAACAATCCCGTCCGCAGGCCGAAGAAACTGGCCGCCGCCATGACGGGCAGCAGGTAAAGCAGGGCGACGTTGCCGAGGTCGAGCACGTGGAACAGCGCGCTGGCGAGCGCGGTGACAGCGGCGACCGCGGCGAGGGTGAGGGCATAGCCGGTCGGCGTTCCCCAGTCCGACCGGCGTGATCGCGTGCCCGCAGGAGGCGTGTTCGCAACCTCGACGGGGACGACGTGGACCGTCACGCCGGGGGTATCGCGCACCAGACGATCGACCACCGAGCCGTGGCGCAGCTCGAACCAGCGCGAGCGCTTCGACTTGCCGAGCACGAGTTGGGTCGCGCGCGCATCGACGAGAAAGCGCTGGATCCCTTGGATCACCGACGACGCCGGCACGGTCGCGATCGCGCCGCCCAGATGCGTCGCGAGCCGCATCGCCTCCGCCACGCGCGCGTGTTCGACGTCGGAGAACCCCTGCGTCCGCGGCGTCTCGATGAACAAGGCGGTCCAGGGCGCCTTGAGCGCATCGGCGACGCGTTTCGCGGCGCGCACCAGCCCGTCGGCGCCCGGCAACTCCGACACCGCGACCACGATGCGGTCGCTGCCCGCCCAGGTGCCGCCGACGCCGAGGCTGCGGACGTGATCGAGCATCTGCGCATCGACCGCCTGCGCGGCGCGCCGCAGCGCCAGTTCGCGCAGGGCGGACAGGTTCGATTTGGAAAAGAAGTGCCCGAGCGCGCGCGTCGCTTCCTGCGGCAGATAGACCTTGCCCGCCTTCAACCGCTCGATCAGTTCGTCGGGCGGGATATCGACCACCTCGATCTCGGCGAGCTCGAAGATGCGGTCGGGGACGGTTTCGCGCACGCGGACGCGGGTGAAGCTCGCCACCACGTCGTTCAGGCTCTCGACGTGCTGGATGTTGACGGTTGAATAGACGTTGATCCCCGCCGCGAGCAATTCCTCGACGTCGCCGTAGCGTTTGGGATGTCTGGAGCCGGGGGCGTTGGTGTGGGCGAGTTCGTCGACCAGCACGAGCCGCGGCGCGCGCGCGAGGATCGCGTCGAGATCCATTTCGAGCAGCGTGCGACCTTCGTAGACGACCGCGCGGCGGGGGACGATTTCCTGCCCGCGGGTGAGCGCCTCGGTTTCGGCCCGGCCGTGGGTTTCGACGACGCCCACGACGACGTCGACGCCGTCCCGGCGTCGCGCCGCGCCTTCCGACAGCATCTCGAACGTCTTGCCGACGCCGGGGGCGGCACCGAGGAAAATCTTCAAACGGCCGCGACCCTCCTGCGCGGCGGTGCGCAGGAGGGCGTCAGGATCGGGTCTGCCGCGACCGTCGGTCATCGCCGCGCGCGTTGATCCAATGCGCGGTTCAGCGCCAGCACGTTGACGTGATCGTCGCCGAACAGCGACGTCTCGACATGCTGAGTGATCATCCGGTCGAGCGAGGCCCGATCGATTCCGCGCACCCGCGCGACACGGGCGATCTGCGCACGTGCCGCGGCGGGCGACAGATCGGGGTCGAGCCCCGACCCGCTCGCGGTGACGAGATCGGCGGGGACGGCGCCGGTCACACCTTCGGCGCGGCGTTTCGCCACGTCGGCGGTCACGCGGTCGCTCAGCGCCCGCGCGCTGGGGCCGAGGTTCGACCCCGACGAGGCGAGCCCGTCATAGCCCTTACCCGCGGCCGACGGGCGCGTCTGGAAATAACGATCGCTGGCGAACGCCTGTCCGACCACGGTGGAGCCGATCACGCGCCCGCCGGCATCGCGCACGAGGCTGCCGTTCGCCTGAGCGGGGAAGACCATTTGCGCGGCGCCAGTGATCGCGAGCGGATAGGCGAGCCCCAGCAGCGCGGCGAACAGGATCGTCATGACGATCGCCGGCCGCAGCGCCGAAGTCAGATCGCGTGTCATCGTCGTACCCATGTCCATCACTCCTTACGCGAGCCCGAGCCCGCCGACCACGAGGTCGATGATCTTGATGCCGATGAACGGCGCGAGCAGGCCGCCCAGACCGTAGACCGCGAGGTTGCGCGCGAGCAGAGGCCCCGCCGCCATCGGCTTGTACGCGACGCCCTTCAGCGCGAGCGGCACCAGCAGCGGGATAATCAGCGCGTTGAAGATGATCGCGCTCAGGATCGCCGATTGCGGCGTCGCCAGCCCCATGATGTTGAGCACGCCGAGCCCCGGATAGAGCGCGACGAACATCGCCGGGATGATCGCGAAATATTTGGCGACGTCGTTCGCGACCGAGAAGGTGGTCAGCGCACCGCGCGTCATGAGCAGCTGCTTGCCAAGGCCCACGACCTCGATCAGCTTGGTCGGGTCGCTGTCGAGGTCGACCATGTTGCCCGCCTCGCGCGCGGCCTGCGTGCCGGTGTTCATCGCGACGCCGACGTCCGCCTGTGCGAGCGCCGGCGCGTCGTTGGTACCATCACCGCACATCGCGACGAGCTTGCCGCCGGTCTGCTCCTTGCGGATCAACGCCAGCTTGTCCTCAGGCGTCGCCTGCGCGAGGAAGTCGTCGACCCCTGCCTCGGCGGCGATCGCGGCGGCGGTGAGCGGGTTGTCGCCGGTGATCATCACGGTGCGGATGCCCATCGTGCGCAGTTCGCCGAAGCGTTCGCGGATCCCGGCCTTCACGACGTCCTTCAGGAAGATCGCGCCGAGCAGGCGGCCGTCCTTCGCGACCGCGAGCGGGGTGCCGCCGGCGCGCGCGATCTCGTCGGTGATGCGGCGCAGCTCGGTCGCGGCCGCGGTCGCGACCGACCCTTCGTTGGCGCGCAGGATCGAGTCGACCGCGCCCTTCTGGATCACTGTGTCGCCGAAGCGGACGCCCGACACGCGCGTCTGCGCGGTGAAGGGGATGACCTCCGCACCATCTGGCATCGCGCGGTGCAGATCGAACCGGTCGCGCGCGAGCACGACGATTGAGCGGCCCTCGGGCGTTTCGTCGGCGAGGCTGGCGAGGAGGGCGGCCTCTGCCAACTCCGCGTCGCTGGTGCCACCGACGCTGCGGAACTCGCTCGCCTGACGGTCGCCGATCGTGATGGTGCCCGTCTTGTCGAGCAGCAGCACGTCGACGTCACCCGCCGCCTCGACCGCGCGCCCCGATTTCGCAAGCACGTTGAAGCGGACGAGCCGGTCCATGCCCGCGATGCCGATCGCCGACAGCAGCGCGGCGATGGTCGTCGGGATGAGCGTGATGAGCAGCGCGGCGAGGATCGCGACCGGGATGCTGCCGCCCGCAAAGGATGCGAAGCCCGGAATGGTGCCGACCGCGATCAGGAAAATGATCGTCAGGCCGACGAGCAGGATCGTCAGCGCGACCTCGTTCGGGGTCTTCTGCCGCTCCGCACCCTCGACCAGCGCGATCATGCGGTCGAGGAAACCCTTGCCGGGTTCCGCGGTCACCTTCACGCGGATTTCGTCGGAGATGACGCGCGTGCCCGCGGTGACGGCGGAACGGTCGCCGCCCGCCTCGCGGATCACCGGCGCGCTTTCCCCGGTGATCGCGGCTTCGTTCACCGAGGCGACACCGGAGACGACCTCGCCGTCCGACGGGATCAGGTCGTTGGTTTCGACCAGCACGATGTCGCCGACCTTCAGCTGGCTGGCGGGGACGTCGTCATATTGGCGGCCGTCGCCCTTCAGCCGCTTGGCGACGAGTTCGGCCTTGGTCGCACGCAGCGACGCGGCCTGCGCCTTGCCCCGGCCCTCGGCCAGCGCCTCTGCGAAGGTGCCGAACAGCACGGTCAGCCACAGCCAGACCGCGAGCTGCGCTTTGAACGCGATGCTGAGGTCGTCGTGCCCGACGACGAGGAGAATCGTCATCAGCAGCGCGACGGCGGCGGTGACGAACATGACCGGGTTGCGGACGAGCTCGGCGGGATTGAGCTTCAGGAACGAGGCCTTGATCGCGGGCACGACGAGGTCGGCCGTGAACAGGCTTTTTGCCGAGGATCTTTGGGATTGGGATTTTGCCATGATGGGCCCCGTGTCAGAACAACTGGCCGCGGATCATGCTGAGATGATCGGCGATGGGACCGAGCGCAAGGCTCGGCAGGAAGGTGAGGCCGCCTAGGACGAGGATGATGCCCACCAGCAGGCCGACCCACAGGCCGCCCGTGGTCGGGAACGACCCCGCGCTCTCCGGCGTGTACTTCTTCGCCGCGAGGCTGCCCGCGATCGCCAGCATCGGCACGATGATGAAGAAGCGGCCGACCCACATCGCGACGCCAAGCAGCCCGTTATAATATGGCGTATTGGCGGTCAGGCCGGCGAAGGCCGAGCCGTTGTTCGCGACGGCGCTGGTGAAGGCATAGAGGATTTCGCTGAACCCGTGCGGCCCCTTGTTGAGCGGCCCCGCGAGCCCCTGTTGCAGCACCGAAGACAGCGCGGTCAGCCCCAGGATCATGAGCGGCAGCACCGCGATTGCGAGCACGGCGAGTTTCACTTCGCGCGCCTCGATCTTCTTGCCGACATATTCGGGCGTCCGCCCGACCATCAAGCCGGCGACGAACACCGCGAGGATCGCGAACAGCAGGAAGCCGTAGATGCCCGCGCCGACGCCGCCGATCACGACCTCGCCCAATTGCATGTTGAACAGCGGAACGAGACCACCCAGCGCGGTGAAGCTGTCGTGCATCGCGTTGACCGCGCCGCACGATGCGGCGGTCGTGACGACGGAGAAGAGCGCGCTGGCGGCGACGCCGAAGCGTACCTCCTTGCCCTCCATGTTACCGCCCGCGACGCCCAGCTGGTGCAGGATCGGATTGCCCGCCGCCTCCTGCCAGTAGCTGACGCTGACGCTGGCGAGGAACAGGATCACCATCGCTGCGAGGATCGCCCAACCCTGGCGCGTGTTGCCGACGGCCTTGCCGAACGTCCATGTGAGGCCGAACCCGATCAGGAAGATCGACAGCATCTGGACGAGATTAACGAGCGCGGTCGGGTTCTCGAACGGGTGCGCGGAATTGGCGTTGAAGAAGCCGCCACCGTTGGTGCCGAGCATCTTGATCGCTTCCTGGCTGGCGACGGGGCCTAACAGGATCGACTGACGCGCGCCCTCCAGCGTCTGCACGTCGACGACGCCCGCCATCGTCTGCGGCACGCCCGAGGCGACGAGGAACAGCGCGTAGACGATGCAGAGCGGCAGCAGCAGGTAGAGCGTGACCCGCGTCACGTCGGCCCAGAAATTGCCGATCGTCGCTACACTGCGCCGCGCGAAGCCGCGAAACAGCGCGAAGGCGAGCGCGATGCCGGTCGCCGCCGACAGGAAATTGTGGATGGTGAGCCCGAGCATCTGGCTGAGGTTCGACATCGTCGCCTCGCCGCCGTAGCTCTGCCAGTTGGTGTTGGTGGTGAAGCTGACCGCGGTGTTGAATGCGAGGTCGGGCGACAGCCCGGCGAGCCCCTGCGGATTGCCCGGCAGCACGCCCTGCAATCGCAGCACGGCGTAGGTCAGGATCAGCAGCGCCACGTTGAACAGCAGCATGTGGAGCGCGTAGCGGCGCCAGCCCTGCTCGGCGTTCGGATCGATGCCCGACAGTTTGTAGAAGCCGCGTTCGACCGGCCCCAGCACGACGTGGAGCGGCGTCCGCCGGCCCTCGTAGAGCGCATGGAGCCACATGCCGACGGGTTTGGTGAGCGCGAGGAGGATGCCGGTAAAGGCAATGATCAGGAACCAGCCCTGAATGGTCATGGTACCGCTCCCTTCAGAAGCGTTCGGGGCGGATCAGTACCGCCACGAGATAGACGAGAAGGCCGAGCGCGGTCAGCGCGGCGAGCCACAGGTCGAGCGTCATGTCAGCGCCCCCTCACGCGTGGTCGCAAATGCGCGCGTAAGCGAGCGTGAGCGCGACGAGCCCGATGATGATCGCGATCCAGAGGAGGTCGTTCATCGATATTGCCTTTCACGCTCAGAAAGCGGCGGTCAGCGAGACGACGATCGTGCCGTTCGCGATGTTGCCGGTGCCGTCCTGCCCCTTGCTGAAGCTGGGGCGCAGATAGGCGGCGTCGCGGTTGGAAATGTCGGTGTCGACGTAGCTGACGTTGAAGGTCAGGTTCCGGTACGTCGCGTCGGCGCCGAGCGACCAATCCCAGTACGCGCCGGTCGGCGACACCGCGGTCGCGTTGGGGCCGAGGCCGTCCTGGCCCCAGCTGTGCCCGACATGCGCCTTCGCGGTGATGGGGGTGCCCGGGACCGCGGCGGCGCCGTCACCCCATAGATAGAGGTTGTCGTCCTTCGCGCCCGGCCGGTTGTAGACGCCCGCCGCGGCATCCGCCCCGGTGTTGTACCATTTGCCGATCGCCTGCTGTTTCGGCGCGTAGGCGACACCCGCGGTCAGCGTGGCGGGGCCGGCGGTGCCGGTCAGCTTGGCATAAGGCTCTGCGAAGTCGGTCTTGTCCGCGCCGCCGGGATACACGTACCAGGTGAGCCCGACGTCGAGCGTCGCATTGTCGGCGAGCTTCGCCTTGTAGCCGCCGATCAGGTCGAGCTCCATGTTGGCGCCGCCGAACGTCCCCCAGCCGGCGAGGTTCGATCCCCAGGTACCGACATACAGCCCGCTGTCGTGCGACACGGTGATCCCGCCCTGTACCGCCATTTGACGGTCGGACTGCGACACGCCGCGGAAACGATAGTCGGAGACGATCGCGGCCGATCCGCTGACGGTGATCGCGGGCGGCGGCGCCTCGGGCGCCGCGGTATCGGGCTGACCCGCGGATGCCGTCTGCGCCTGCGCCGCCAACGGGTGCACCAGCAGCGCCGCCGCCAGCACCGGACCATATATTCTCATTTCTCGCCCCACGTCCGATCGGGACGGACCGACAATCGGCACGCCCTCAGGGGCAGCCGATTAGGCGCATGGCGCGTAGCAATTCGAGAGCGATCGCGGGGTTTCGCGTATAGTTGGCATATAGCGGCGACCGGCGCGCCGCCGTGATCGCGCGAGCGGTGGAAAGCGCTTTGCGGCGCGCGCGCGCTCGGCTAGGGGCGGCGGGTCGAGGGCGGGTTCACCCGTCTTCGACAGATCGCGACGGTGCCCCGAGAGGGGCTTGAAACGGGAATGCGGAACGGGCGCCGACGGCGTGCCGAAACCGCAGCTGTCCCTGCAACTGTGAGCGGCGAGCGAGATGCGCACGCGGCGGCACCATTGTCGTCGCAGCCACTGGGGAAACCTGGGAAGGCGCGTACCGAGCGATGACCCGCGAGCCAGGAGACCTGCCGACGCGCGTCGCTCATTGCTCGGGTCCAGGGGATGGCCAGGGCACGGAGAACCTCCGTCAGAGCGACAGTTCGAGCGGCCGACAGGCGGGTGCCTGCCGGGTGCTCCAGCCGTGCGGTCCGGGGCCGCGAGCGGTGCGACGGGTCCGTGGGCGAGCGTCCGCCGGCCAAATCCGTCGCGCACGCGTCCGCCGCAGCCCGGCGGACAGCCCCGACCATACGGTTCGTCGCGACGCATGGGGGAAGTAACATGAATAATATCGCCATATCGGTCTCGTTCCTGGCGCTGGTCGCCGCCACGCCGGCGTGGGCGCAGAGCGACCCGACACTGCCGACCAAGGATGCGGCAGGGAACGACATTGTCGTCACCGCCTCGCGCTCGGGCGACGCGGTGGAGGTGAGGAACCTGCCAGCGTCGGTCACGCTGCTGACCAACGCCGATCTGGCCGAGCGACAGACGCGCATCGTCTCCGACGTGCTGCGCGACGTACCAGGGCTGGCAATCAGCCGCGCGGGGGCAATCGGCGGGCTGACGCAGGTGCGCGTGCGCGGCAGCGAGAGCAATCACGTGCTGGTGCTGGTCGACGGGATCAAGGCGTCCGACCCGTATCTGGGCGAATTCGATTTCGGCACGCTGCTGGCGGACGAGGCCGCGAAGATCGAGGTGCTGCGCGGGCAGCAATCGTCGCTCTATGGCTCCGATGCGATCGGCGGGGTCATCCAGTACATCACGCTGACCGGGCGCGAACTGCCCGGCGTGTCGCTACGCGCGGAGGGCGGATCGTTCGGAACCGCGAGCGGCGGCGCGCGGGTGGGGGGATATTCCGATACGCTCGACTATGTCGCCTCCGCGTCGGCCTATCGCACCGATGGCTATCCGACCGCACGCGTCGGATCGCGCGACGTGGGCGCGACGATGGTCAACGCGACCGCCAAGGTGACGTGGACGCCGTCCGCCACGTTCAAGCTGACGGGAGTTGGGCGCTACGGTTACGTCGACGCCGACACGAACAATTCGGACAACGACCCGACGAGCCCGCTGTTCGGATACACGATCGACTCGCCCGGCACCTTCTATCGCCAGAACGCCTTCTACGGGCTGGTGCGCGCCGACCTGTCGCTGGCCGACGGGCGCTGGAACAACGCGTTGACTGGTCAGTTCGCCGATACGACGCGGAAAGGATATGACGCCGACGTACGCTCGTCGGGCGACATCGGGCGGCGCTACAAGGGGACGTACGAGACGAGCTTCCGCTTCGGCAGCGAGCGTGTCGTCAACCGTTTGACCGGTGCCATCGATTTCGAGCGCGAGGAGTTCGAGAATACGACGCCGTCGGACTTCGTGTTCCGCGGCCGCCGCTCGACCGAGAATTGGGGGTTTGTCGGCCAATATGAGCTGACGGTCGACGACGCGCTGTCGGCGGGTGCGAGCATCCGGCAGGACCAGAACAACCGGTTCGACGACGTGACGACCTACCGGCTGCAGGCAGGCTACCGTCTGCCGATCGGGCTGCGCGTGCGCGGTGCGTACGGGACCGGCGTCAAGAACCCGACCTATTACGAACTGTTCGGCTATTCGGACGGCCGCTACATCGGCAATGCCAACCTGAAGCCGGAGAAGTCGAAGGGCTGGGAAGCGGGCGCGGACTGGGACATCGCGCGCGGCAAGGCGACAATCGGCGCGACCTATTTCGACAGCAGGCTCGAGAACGAGATTTTCACCACCTATCCCGCGCCCGACTTCATCGCGACGCCCGCCAACCGTGACACGCGGTCGAAGCAGCACGGCATTGAGGCGTTCGCCAGCGCCAGGCCGATCCCGCAGATCAAGTTCGACCTCGCCTATACCTGGCTCGACGCGACCGAGAACGGGGTCAACGAGGTACGCCGCCCGCATCATATCGGCAGCGTCAACGCGACCGTGTTCAGCGACGACCAGCGCTTCTCCGGCACGCTGACGCTGCGGTACAACGGGCGGCAGGATGATCTGGCCTACACGGATCCGAGCTACGTGCCGGTGCGCGTGTCGCTGCGCGAATATGTGCTGATGAACCTGAACGCGGAATACAAACTCACCGGCGGGCTCACGGTGTTCGGCCGCGTCGACAACCTGCTGGACGAGCGATACGAGGACGTGTTCAGCTTCGCCTCGCCCGGCCGCAGCGCGATCGGCGGGGTGAGGGCGCGGTTCTGATGCGCTGGCCGGTCGTGCTCGCGCTGCCGCTCGCCGCCTGTGCCGGCGGCGACGTAGGCGCGCCGCGCATGACTGGCAGGCCGATGCGCGTGATGAGCATGAACCTGTGCACCGACCAATTGGTGCTGGCGCTGCTGCCGCCCAGCAGGATCGCGTCGGTGACGTGGCTGGCGCGCGATCCGTCGGGCTCGCTGCTGACCGGGGCCGCGGCGCGCGTCGCGGTCAATCACGGCAACGCGGAAGACGTGGTGAGCCAGCGCCCCGACCTGGTCGTAACCGGCGCGACGAGCACGCCCGCGACGCGCGCGATGCTCCACCGACTGGGGTACCCGATGGTCGAGGTGCCGCACGCTGCAAACTTCGACGCGATCCGCGCGGCGACTAGGCAAGTCGCGCGCGCGGTCGGCGAGGTCGCGCGCGGCGAAACGCTGATCGCGCGGATGGACGCAGAGCTGGCGGCGCTCCGGCGTGACCCCGCACCGCCCCTGCGGGTGGCAGCGTGGGACGGCGGCGGTTTCGGGGCGAGCGAGGGGACGCTCTTCAACGAGGTGCTCGCCGCGGCGGGCGCGGTGAATGTCGCCACCCGGCCACCCGCAAACGGTTACCGCCGCGCCGATGCCGAGGTCCTGTTGCAGGCTGCGCCCGACGTGCTGATCCGGGGCAGCGCGGCCGATGGCGCACCCGGCCGCCGCGCGGAGTTTGAGCGGCACCCGGTCGTGCGGCGTTTCTGGGGGAAACGGCGCACGATCACGCTGCGTCAGGCATGGTTCGGCTGCGGCACGCCGTTCGCCGCCGAAGGCGCGCGTCGGCTCCGCGACGAATTGCGCTCGGTCGCGCAGGGGCTGCCCGCTGGCCCGGTCATTCCGGCTGGTCTTTCGTGAACCGCTGGCTGATTTCGGTGCTGCTCGCGCTGCTGGTGGCGGCCAGCGTCGTGGCGCTGCTCGCGGGCACGGTGTGGCTGTCACCGGTGCGCGTTCTCGCGTCGATCATGGGCGGGGAGGCCTATCTGCCCGCGCTGATCGTGACGCAGATACGCCTGCCGCGGCTGGTGCTCGCGCTCGCGATCGGCGCCAGCCTGGGGCTGTCGGGCGCGGTGCTGCAGGGGTTGACGCGCAATCCGCTCGCCGAGCCGGGCCTGCTCGGCATCACCGCGGGCGGATCGCTCGGCGCAGTGATCGCGATCTATTTCGGGTTCGCGACCGGTTTTGCGCTGGCGACGCCGATGTTCGCGCTCGTCGGTGCGTTCGGGACCGCGCTAATCGCGTTGCTGCTCGCGCGGCGCGGGGGCAATCTGTCGTTGATCCTGACCGGCGTCGCGATCAGCAGCATCGCATCGGCGGTGACGATGCTCGCGCTCAATCTCGCACCCGATCCGTTCGCTAATTACGAGATCATGGCGTGGTTGATGGGGACGCTCGCCGATCGCAGCTGGGATCACGTCGCCTTGTCGCTGCCGTTCGTGTTGCTGGGCTGCGCGCTGCTCTGCGCAACCGCGCCCGCGCTCGACGCGCTGGCCCTGGGGGAAGCGCAGGCGGAGAGCTTGGGCACGCACGTCGCGCGGACGCGGGTGCTCGCACTCGCTGGAACGGCACTGGCGGTCGGCGCGTCGACCGCGGTGGCGGGATCGATCGGGTTCGTCGGGCTAATCGCGCCGCATCTGGTCCGCCCGCTCGTCGGGCATCAGCCGCGCCGCGTCCTCGCGCCCGCGGCGATCGCGGGTGCGCTACTCGTGACGATCGCCGATACTGCCTCGCGCACGCTCGTCTTCAACGGCACCCCGCTCAACATCGGCGTGTTCACCAGCCTGATCGGGACGCCGTTCTTTCTTTGGCTGGTGCTTCACCTGCGCGGGCGGACGCCGTGAGCGCGCTGATCCTGAACCACGTAAGCGTTGTGCGCGGTAGCCGGCGGGTGCTGGACGGGATCGACGTGACGTTCGAGCGCGGGCGGCTGGCGGCGGTGATCGGGCCCAACGGCGCGGGCAAGAGCACGCTGCTGAGCGTCGCGGCGGGGCTGCTGACACCGAATGCGGGTAGCATCAGCCTCGACGCGGTACCGCTCGCCGCGATCGATCGACGAATTCTCGCGCGGCGGCGCGCGTATCTGCCGCAGCGCGCCGGGGTCGAGTGGCCGATCAGCGTCGAGCGCGTCGTCGCGCTGGGCCTGGCGCCCAGCCTGCCCGCGTTCGGTGGCCTGCCCCCGACTTTACAGACACGCGTTGCCGACACGCTGGCGCAGTTCGATCTGACCGATCTGGCGACGCGCCCCGCGACCGAATTGTCGGGCGGCGAGCTCGCGCGCGTGATGATGGCGCGCGCGACCGTCGGCACACCCGAGGTGCTGATCGTCGATGAGCCGACCGCGGGGCTCGATCCGCGGCACGTGATCGAGGTCGGGCGTCGCCTGCGCGCGCTGGCGGACGGTGGATGCGCGGTGATCGTCGCGCTCCACGATCTCGACCTCGCGCGCCGGATCGCCGACGACGTCGTCGCGATGAAGGGCGGGCGGGTGCTCGCCGCGGGGCCGACGCAAACGGTGGTCACGAGCGAGATACTCTCGGCGCTGTACGATGCGCCGATCGAGGTCGTCGCCGACGGGGAGGGGGGCGGTATTCGTTACCGCGGCTGGTAATCGCGGCTTAAGCGATCACCGCTCGAAAGCGTCGCGCGAGGATGGACAGGGCCCGTCGGCGCGGACACATTCGCGGGCATGGAAATTCCCGCCGCCCGGTCCGACTTCCCCGAAATCCGCGACGCGGTGCGCGCGCTGGTGCGCGAATTCGGCGACGCCTATTTCCGTGAGGTCGACGAAGCGCGTGCTTATCCGGCGGCGTTCGTCGAGGCGCTGACGCGCGCGGGCTGGATGGCCGCGCTGATCCCCGAGGAATATGGCGGCGCGGGGCTCGGCCTGACCGAGGCGTCGATCATCATGGAGGAGATCAACCGCGTGGGCGGCAATTCGGGCGCGTGCCACGGCCAGATGTACAACATGAACACGCTGCTGCGCCACGGCGGCTCCGAGCAGAAACGGCGTTTCCTGCCCGAGATCGCCGCCGGGCGGCTGCGGCTCCAATCGATGGCGGTGACCGAGCCGACGACCGGCAGCAACACCACCGCGCTGACGACGCGCGCCGAGCGGCGGGGCGACCAATATGTCGTGACCGGACAGAAGGTGTGGACCAGCCGCGTCCAGCATTCCGACCTGATGATCCTGCTCGCACGTACCGCGCCCGCGGGTGAGGGGCGCAAGACCGACGGCCTGTCGCTGTTCCTGGTCGATCTGCACGCAGCGATCGGCCGCGGGCTGGAAGTCCGGCCGATCCGCAACATGGTCAACCACGAAACCAACGAGTTGTTCTTCGACGGGCTGATGTTGCCCGCCGACGCGTTGATCGGCGAGGAGGGGCGTGGTTTCCGCTACATCCTGGATGGGTTGAACGCCGAGCGCGCGCTGATCGCGGCGGAATGTATCGGCGACGGTTACTGGTTCATCGAACGCGCGGCGCGCTACGGATCGGAGCGCGTCGTGTTCGATCGGCCGATCGGTCGCAATCAGGGCGTCCAATTCCCGATCGCACAGGCCTATATGGAAATCCGCGCCGCCGACCTGATGCGGTACGAGGCGTGCCGGTTGTTCGACGCGGGCGAGCCGTGCGGCGCGGAGGCCAACATGGCGAAGCATCTGGCGGCGGACGCATCGTGGAAGGCGGCGAACGCGTGCATGCAGACGTTCGGCGGTTTCGGCTTCGCGGCGGAATATGATGTCGAGCGCAAGTTCCGCGAAACGCGGCTGTATCAGGTCGCGCCGATCAGCGCGAACATGATCCTGTCCTACGTCGGCGAGCACGTGCTGGGCATGCCGCGGTCGTTCTGACGCGCGGCCCGGGCACGCTAACCGCGCTCAGCCGGCGAGACGCTGATCGTAACCCATCGCCTGCGCCGCCATCGCGACCTGCGTACGGTTGCGCACGTTCAGCTTGCGCATCAGCGCGGTCATGTGCGCCTTGACGGTCGCTTCCGCGATGCCGAGGTCGTAGGCGATCTGCTTGTTGAGCAGCCCCGACCTGACGCCGTCCATCACCTTCAGCTGGGTCGGCGTGAGCCGTGCCGAGGCAGGCGGTGCGAATGCCACCACCGTGCCGCCCGTTTTCTGCGCCTGCTGCCCGTCCATCCGCATACCTCCCTCGATCCGACCGACCGTGGCCCGCACCTCGTTTCGCGCGAACTCATTGTGCGTCATGACTAGCGTAAGTGGTACGACAAGTTCAAGCGCGTTGGCGGTAATCGACTATCTCGCACAGCTATTTCGACTTGTGTGTGCGCAGACCTGTCGTACAGATATTGTCGAAACGCCGCGACAAGCGTCGATCAGGGGGGGGTGCATTGCCGAACTGTCATGCCGCATGGGCAGTCATGGCCGCGGCGTCGTGACCACGGCCGACCTGCACCTGCTCGGCGCCGCGCTGGCGGGGATCGCCCTGTCGGTCGTGTTGATCGTGAAGGCGCGGTTTCATCCCTTCCTCGGGCTGCTCTGCGGCGCGTTCGTCGTCGGGTCGCTGGCCGGCTTGCCGGTCGCCGATACCGCCAAGGCGGTGCAGAAGGGCGCGGGCGATATCCTCGGCGGTACCGGACTGGTGGTCGCGCTCGGACTGGCGCTCGGCGCGATGCTGCAATTGTCCGATGGCGCCGGGGGGATCGCGCGAAGGGCGCTGCGCTGGTCGGGGCCGAAGGGCGCGCCGTGGGCGGCGCTCGCAACCGCATTGGTCATCGGACTGCCGCTGTTCTTCGAGACCGGGCTGGTGTTGCTGCTGCCGATCGTCGCGGCAGCTGCAGCCGCGCTGCCCGGGGCGAGCGACGCGGCGAAGTTGCGGTTGATGCTGTCGGCGATCACGGGGCTGTCGGTCGTCCACGCGCTCGTCCCACCGCATCCGGGACCGCTGCTGGCGGTCGAGGCGCTCGGCGCCGATCTCGGGCGGACGATCCTCTACGGCGTGATGGTCGCGGTGCCGACCGCGGTGATCGCGGGGCCGCTGCTCGCGCGCGTGACCACCCGCGGCGTCGCGCTGGCCCCGCCGACGCTCGCGCCTGCGCGCATCGCGACGCAAGCGCCATCGACCGCGCGTGCGTTGGCGGTCGTGCTGCTGCCGGTCGTGTTGATCGCGGCGGGGCAGCTCGCGCCGCTGCTGCCGCGCGGTGCGACGGTCGCGGGGTGGCTTGCGGCGGCGAGCAATCCGGTCCTAGCCCTGCTGATCGCGTGCCTCGCCGCGCTGCCGCTGCTGTTCGGACGCGAGGCACTGCGCGCGCCCGTCCAGTCGGCGATCTGGGCGGAGACGATGGCACCCGCGGGGGCGATCCTGCTCGCGATCGGTGCGGGCGGTGCGCTCAAGCAGGTGCTGGTCACCGCCGGACTATCCGACCTGCTGGTCCGTGCCGCAGCGGGTGCCGCACTGTCGCCGATCCTGCTCGCCTGGGGTGTCGCGGTATGCATCCGGCTCGCGACCGGATCGGCGACGGTCGCGACGATCACCACCGCGGGCGTGATGCCGGGCGTCGTCGCGGCGAGCGGCACCGCACCCGAGTGGATCGTGCTGGCGATCGGCGCGGGCTCGGTGTTCTTCAGCCACGTCAACGATCCGGGCTTCTGGCTGGTCCGCGGCTATCTCGGCACCGATACCGCGGGCACGTTCCGCACCTGGTCGGCGCTCGAGACGGTGATCTCGGTCGTCGGCCTGCTCTTGGTGTTGGCGGCGAGCGCGCTATTCTGATCGCGAACAGGGGAGGGCCGGCATTGGGTCAGGAACGGCTGACGGATCGCGCCTACACCGCGATCGTCGAGATCATCAACGCGGACGACCTGAACGTCGGCGACCGGCTTCCCTCGGAAGCGCGGCTGGCGGAGATGTTCGGCATGTCGCGCACGATCGTACGCGAGGCATTGGCGCGGCTGGCGTCGGACGGCATCACCGAGCCGCGGCGTGGGGCGGGATCGTTCGTGAAGAGCCGTCCGTCCGATCGCATGCTCGCCTTCATGCCGGTCGCCGAACTGCCCCGGACGCTCGGGACCTACGAAGTCCGCTTCGTTCTAGAGGCGGAGGCGGCGCGGCTCGCTGCGGTCCGACGCTCGGGCGAGGAGATGGCCGCGATCGACGAAGCGCTGGAGGCGCTGCGCGCGGCATTGCTGTCGGACGCGCCCGCGCACGACGAGGACATGGAATTGCACCGCCGCATCGTCGCCGCGACCGCCAACCCCGCCTTCGCCGCCGCGTTCGACGCGCTTGTCGCCGAGGTGGAGAAGGTGATGCGCGCGGGCGTCGACATCTCGCGCTCGCGGCCGCCCGAGGTGATCGGCGCGATGATGCGCGAGCATGAGATGATCGTCGACGCGATCCGCGCGCAGGACGCGGACGGTGCCGCGCTCGCGATGCGCTGGCACCTGTCGGAGGGGCGCAAGCGGTTGATGCCCTAGGCGTCGGTCAGCCACGATACCGCCGCGCGGCAGAGCTCAGGCGGGCTGTGGTGCGAATCGAGTGCCAGCACCGGTTCGTCAGGCGCGGGCCGCTCAAGCGTGTCGAGCTGGCTGTCGAGGAGACTGGGCGGCATGTAATGCGCCCGCCGGTGTTCGAGCCGTTGGAGCAGTTCGTCGCGCTCATTTTCGAGCAGCACAAAGCGGACGCGCCCGCCCGCCGCCGCGATCAATCGATCGCGATAGCGACGGCGCAACGCCGAGCAGGTCGCAACCGCGCGCCCGCTATCACGCGCCGCATCGCCGAGCGCGTGGCCTAACCGGTCGAGCCACGGCCAGCGATCGGCGTCGGTTAGGGGATGGCCCGCACGCATCTTCGCAATCGCGGCGGTATCGTGAAAGTCGTCGCCTTCGAGGAAGGGGCAGTCGAGCACGCGCGCGAGCAGCGATCCGAGCGTCGATTTGCCCGATCCGCTGACCCCCATGACGATGACGGCGAGCGGCGCCTCAGCCTCGTCAGGGTTCCGGGTCACGCGCTGCTTCTCCTTCGTCATACCAATCGCGGCGGCTCTAGGCAGCGACGCGTCAACGCGGAAGCGGGACCAAGGTCGCACGTTGGCGAGCTGGGTATACGACCAAGGTCCGGTCGCGACGCGTCCGTGCGTGCGCTATCCGGCCCGGTGAGAGCGATGGACGGGGTGGGCGCGTGGTTGAGGCGGAAACGGGAATGCGGGTCGGCCGCCGCGACGTGATGAAGGCAAGCGCCTTGCTCGCTGCCTCCGCCTGGGCGCCGGTTGCGATCGCGCGCGACACGCGCGATCACGGCGTGCGCATCCGCGACCTGCTGTCGCGCATGACACTGTCCGAGAAGATCGGGCAGATGAACCAGATAGCGGGCGGGCGGCAGAAAGCGCTCAACTCGCGGCTCGACGCCGCGATGCTCGACCGGGTGCGACGCGGCGAGATGGGTTCGTTCCTTCACGTCGCCGGGGCCGAGCCGCTCAGGCGATTGCAAAAGATCGCGGTCGAGGAATCGCGGCTCGGCATCCCGCTGCTGTTCGCGATGGACGTGATCCACGGTTATCGCACCACGCTGCCGGTGCCGCTCGCGCTCGCCGCCGGCTGGGACCCGGCGATGATGGAACGGGCCGCCGCGCTGATGGCGGAGGAAGCTTGGGCAGCGGGGCTGCACTGGACGTTCACGCCGATGGTCGACGTCGCGCGCGATCCGCGCTGGGGCCGCGTGGTCGAGGGCGCGGGCGAGGACGCGTATCTCGGCAGCCGGATGGCGGAAGCGCAGGTCCGCGGATTGGAGGGCCCGGTACGACGCGCACGCGAGCCGCTGGCCAGGGGTCGCGTGCTGTCGTGCAGCAAGCATTTCGTCGGCTACGGCGCGGTCGCGGGCGGGCGAGATTATGACAGCGCAGACGTATCCGAGCGGACGCTGCACGAGGTCTATCTGCCGCCGTTCCACGCCGCGATGCGCGCGGGCTCGGGCAGTTTCATGACCGCGTTCAACGACGTTGCGGGCGTGCCGATGACCGCGAACGAGGCGCTGGTGCGTGGTAAATTGCGCGAACGCTGGGGCTATCAGGGGCTGGTCGTCAGCGATTGGAACGCGATTCCCGAACTGATCAGCCACGGGGTCGCCGCCACCCCGGCGGAGGCCGCGGCGCTGGCGCTGCACGCGGGCGTCGACATGGACATGGCGAGCAGCACTTATGCCGATCATCTGGCGACCGCGGTTGCGGCTGACGCGTCGCTCGTCCCGCTGATCGATCAGGCGGTAATGCGCATCCTGATGACCAAGGCGCGGCTGGGGTTGTTCGACGATCCTTACCGCTTCGGCGACGCGGCACGCGAGAAGGCACCACTTGCGCGCGGGACGGCGCGCGAGCTGGCGACCCGCTCGATCGTACTGCTGCGCAACGAGGGTGCGGTGTTGCCGCTCAAGCCCACCGCGCGCATCGCGCTGATCGGTGCGCTCGCGGACGATGCCTCCTCGGAACTCGGATCGTGGCGCGCGCGCGGGCAGGCGGAGGATGCGGTGACGCTGCGCCGCGCCTTGCCGCAGGCCGTGTACGATCCGGGCACCGATCCGGCCGCCGCCGCTCGCGTCGCCGCGAATGCCGACGTCGTGCTGCTCGTCATCGGCGAGGATTATGACATGACCGGCGAAGCACGCAGCCGGTCGGACATCGGCCTGCCCGGCGATCAACAGGCGCTGACCGAGGCGGTGCGCGGCGCGGGCAAGCCAATCGTCGCGATCGTCATGGGGGGCCGGCCGCTCGCGCTGGAGCACGCGCTGACGGGCATTCCGGCGGTGCTGCAGACGTGGTTCCTAGGGATCGAAGGCGGTCCGGCGATCGCCGACGTCCTGATGGGAAAGGTGTCGCCCGCGGGCCGACTGCCGATCGCGATGCCGCGCACGACGGGGCAGGTGCCGATGACCTACGCGCACGTCCCGACCGGACGGCCGGCCAATCCCGATCTGGCGGTCGACAGCGCACGCTATCACGACACCGACATCGGCCCCGTGTTCGCCTTCGGACATGGGCTGAGCTACACGCGCTTCGGCTACGCGCCGCTCACGATCGAGCCGCGCGGCGATGCGACGGTGATCGGCGTCGTCGTCAGCAACGACGGCGCTGTCGCGGGCGACGAAGTCGTTCAGCTTTACATCCGCGACCCGGTCGCGTCGGTGGCGAGGCCCGTTGCCGAACTGCGCGGATTCAAGCGCGTGACGCTCGCGCCCGGCGAGCGGCGTACCGTTCGCTTCACGCTGGCGCACGCGCAGCTCGCCTTGTGGAAGGCGGGCGCGTGGATGATCGAGGCGGGCACGATCGAGGTGATGGTCGGCAGCTCGTCCGCGGACATCCGGCAGCGTGGTCGGTTCACGGTCGGTGCGGGGCAGGGCAGCGATCCGGCGGCGTCGATCGCGACGCGGGTGGAGGTAGCATGAGCGGGGAATCATTCGTGACGAAGGTGACACGGCGAACGGCGATCCTCGGCGGCGCGGCTGTGGTTAGCTCCGCCGCGATCGCGCGGCCCGCGGTGCGACCGGCAACCGTCGGCACGATCACGCGGTTCGACCCCGCGCTCGACCGTATCCTCGATCCCTCGGCCCCGATCGAGATCATCGCGCGGGGGCTCCAATGGGCGGAGGGCCCGGTATGGGTAGCGCGGGGCGAATATCTGCTGTTCTCCGACGTCCCCGCAAATACCGTGCATCGCTGGACGGCACGGGAGGGCGCGCATCCGTTCCTACATCCTTCGGGTCTTGGAGGTTCGGTCCCCGCGGGCATCCGCGAGGCGGGCGCGAACGGGTTGGCGATTGATCGATCGGGCGCTTTGGTGATGGCGGACTCGGGAACGCGCGCGATCGCGCGGGTCGATCTGGCGACGCGGAAGAAGACGATTTTCGCCGACCGTTTCGAGGGCAAGCGCTTCAACAGTTGCAACGATCTGACGATCGCGCGCGACGGCACGATCTACTTCACCGACCCGCCCTATGGTCTGGCGGAGGGCGATGCATCGCCGCTGAAGGAATTGGTGTTCAACGGCGTCTATCGGCTGAGCCCGACCGGCGAGGTCGACCTGATCGACGCGAGCCTCAGGCGGCCCAACGGTATCGCATTGTCGCCCCGCCAGGATCGCCTGTACGTCGGCTGTTCTGATGAGGTCGCGCCGGAGATCAGGGTGTACGCGCTCGGGGCGGACGGCGCGCGCGTGGGCGAGGGGCGCCGGCTGGTCGACTTTACGCCTGAGTTGAAGCGTGGATGGCCGGGATTGCCCGACGGGATGAAGGTGGCGCGCAACGGGCACCTGTTCGCGACCGGACCCGGCGGGCTCTACATCCTTGCGCCCGATGGCCGGAAGCTGGGCCTGATCGCACGCGGCAAGCCGATCGCCAATTGCGCCTTCGGGGAAGATGGCCGCACGCTGTTCATGGCGAGCAGCGACGCGGTTCTGCGCGTCCGACTGCGCGCGTCGATGACCTGACGCGCGGTCAGGCCGCCAGACGCCAGGTGCCCCGGCCCGCGGCCTTCGCCTGATACAGCGCACGGTCGGCGCGCGCCATGACCGCACGCTCGGTCACCAGCGGCGAAGCGGACCATGTCGCCCCGAGGCTCGCGCCGACTCGGAGCCCCGAGCCGCCCGCGGCCGAGAACCCGCCCTGCAACGCCGACACGGTTCGCTCTGCGAGCGCCTCGAGACCGGGGAGGTCGGCCCCGACCAGGACGACCGCGAATTCGTCGCCACCCACGCGCGCGACGAGGTCGCCGTGACGGACCGCTCCGCGCAGGCGCTGCGCCGCCTCGACGAGGATTGCGTCGCCCGCGTCGTGGCCGAGCGTGTCGTTGACCTGCTTGAACCCGTCGAGATCGACCAGCATGACCCCGCAAGCGAGATCGGCGGGCAGCGCATCGAGCCGGTGATCGAGCCCACGGCGGTTGAGCAGCCCGGTCAACGGATCGGTCAGCGCGTCCATTTCCGCGCGAATGCGACGCTCGTGCTCCTCGGTCAGGTCGATCGTCACCCCGACCAGTTGCTCGGGATTGCCATGCGCGTCGCGCAGCAGCCGCCGGTCGCAGCGCATCCAGTGAACGCCGCTATGCGTCTGCAAGCGGTATTCAACCGACGAACGATCGCGCTTCCCCTCGATCAATTCGCGCAGATCGGCGTTGGCGCGATCCTCGGGCAGGATGTGTTCGCTGAACTGCTGCAAATCGTAGGGGCCGGCTCCCGGACCGGCCACAAACTGCGCGAGCTGTTCGGAGGTCTGGAAGCTGCCGCTCGCGACGTCCATGTGCCACGAGCCGCCGCGCACCGCCTCGGTGATCAGTGACAGCCGCGCGTTCATCTCGACCAGCCGACGCTCTGCCTCGCGCTGCTGCGTGATGTCTTCGACATGCGCGAAGAAGTGCGTCACATTGCCCTGGTCGTCGCGGACCGCCGATACCTCGAGCTTGGCGTGCACGACCGATCCGTCCGCCCGGACGTAGCGCTTTTCCATCGAATATCCGTTGATGCGACCGAGCAACGTCTCACGCAGTTGCCGCAAGTCGACCTCGATATCGTCCGGGTGGGTCAGTTCGACGATGCTCATCGCGACGAGGTCGGGAACGGGACGTTCGAGCATCGCCGCGAAGCGGGGATTGGCGCGGACGATCCGTCCCTCGGTATCGACGATCACCTTGCCGACGGGCGCATTCTCGAACGCTTCCGCGAACATCGCCTCACTTCGCGCGATCTCGAGCTGCAGGTCGTCGCGCTGGCTGATCTGCGTGACGAGGACGATCACGCCCGCCACGTGTCCGTCGGCAGCGCGATCGGGGATATAAGTGCCCTGGACGCGCCGTCGATGATCGTGGTCAAAGATGTGATATTCGTAGGTCACTTCCTCGCCGGCCAGCGCCTTGTCGAGCTGTTCGGCGATCAGCGGATAGTTACGCTCCCCGACGATCTCGCGGACGTAGCGGCCGACGATCTGTTCGGGCGGAATACCGCGCCAGCGCGCATAGGTTTGATTGGCGTAACGGTAACGTAGGTCGGGACCGAAATAGGCGACGAGCCCGGGGAGCAGGTCGAGGATGTGCCCCGGCGTGATCGTGTGTCCCGGCTCGATCGAGCCCGCGGGTTGGATCGGCAAGGTCATTGCCGATCCATATCCTTGCGTCGGTTAACAACTTTCTTCGTTTCGCGCGGCCACGCGTTCCTACAGCAGCTTGTCGAGCGTGATCGGCAGGTCGCGCACGCGTTTGCCGGTCGCATTGAACACCGCGTTCGCGACCGCGGCAGCGACCCCGGTGATCCCGATCTCGCCGACGCCGCGCGCGCCCATCGGGGCGTGCGGATCGGGCACGTCGGTCCACATCACCTCGATCTCGGGCACGTCCATGTGCACCGGCACATGATATTCGGCGAGGCTGGGGTTCATGATCCGCCCCTTGCGCTCGTCGTATTGCGTTTCCTCCATCAGCGCGAGGCCGAGCCCCATGATGATCCCGCCGCGGAACTGGCTCGCCGCGGTCTTCGGGTTGAGGATGCGGCCGCAGTCGAACGAGCCGAGGAAGCGCGACACGCGCAGCTCGCCCGTCACCGCGTTGACACGCACTTCGCAGAACATCGCGCCGTGCGAATGCATCGACCAATGCATCGTCTCGAGCGGCGAGGGCGGCTCGGCCTCGACCATCAATTCGTCACGCTGCGCGCGCGACAGGATCGAGGCGTAGCTCTCGTGTGCGCTGGAATCGTCGATCTTGGCGAGCCCGCCGTTCACGCCGGTCACCGCGTCTGCGTCCAGCCCGGCGAGCGGCGAGTCGTTGCCCGCGAGCTTGAGCAATTCCGTCACGAGAGTGCGGTGCGCCGCCATCACCGATGCGCCGATTGCCGCGGTCTGCTGCGATCCGCCCGCCATGACGGTGCCGGGCAGCGTGCTGTCGCCGTAGTTGAACGCGACCTGCTCCATCGTGAGGCCAAGGCGGTCCGCGGCGACCTGCGTCTGCGCGGTGGCGGTGCCCATCCCCATGTCGTGCGCCGCGATGTCGATCGTCGCACCGTCCGCCCGCAGCGTGATCCGCGCCGCGCCGCCGGGCATGCGGTAATAAGGGTAGGTCGCGGTCGCGACGCCAGTGCCGATCAACCACTCGCCTTCGCGCCTTGTGCCGGGCGCCTGACGCTTGGACCAGCCGAAGCGTTCTGCCCCGTCGCGGAACGCCTTCTCGACCTCGCGCGAGGAGAAGGGTGCGCCGGTCGTCGGATCCTTGTCGGGCTCGTTGCGCAGGCGCAGCTCGATCGGGTCGAGCCCCATGTCGAGCGCGAGTTCGTCGATTGCGCTTTCCAAGGCAAAGGTGCCGACTGCCTCGCCCGGCGCGCGCATGAAGGTATTGGCGACCATGTCGAGATAGGCGACCTCGACGTCGAGCTTCATCGTCTTCGTCGCATAGGCGCTGCGCGCGGGCAGGATGAACGGCTCGGGCAGCACATTGTGGTGGCTCATCGCAGTCGTGCCGGTGTGGATCAGCGCGTCGAAGCGCCCGTCGGCATCGGCGCCGAGCGCCACGCGCTGCTCGGTGATGGTGCGCCCGCCGACGATGCGATAGACCCCCTCGCGCGACAGCATCAGCCGGACCGGACGCCCGGCCAGCTTCGATGCGGCGGCGGCGAGCACCTGATGCTGCCACAGCCCTTTGCCGCCGAAACCGCCGCCGACGAAGGGCGAGGTGACGTGGACTTGGTCCTCGTCGATACCGAACACATGGCCGAGCGACCAGGCGGTGTGCGCCACCATCTGCGACGCGTCGTGGACGCGAAGATGATCGCCGTCCCACGCGACGGTGACCGCGTGAAGCTCGATCGCGTTATGGCTGTGCCGCGGCGTGGTGTAATATTGATCGACCTTGTGTGCCGCGTGCGCCAGCGCTTCCTCCGCGCTGCCGTTCTCGAACTTGAGCGGTTGGCCCATGAACTGGCCGGGTTCGACGCCCTTCGCCTTCGCCTCGGCGAGTGCGGTGACCGAATGCTCTTCGTCGTAGGCGACGTGGACCAGCGCGGCGGCGTGGTCGGCCTGCTCCTGCGTCTCGGCGAGCACGAGCGCGACGGGTTCGCCGTTCCAGTACACCTTCGCGTCCTGCATCACGGGCAGGTCGTTGCCGCCGCACGCCTTCTCCGACGTCATGAACAGCGGCATCGGCTTCATGCGCGGCGCGTTGCGGTAGCTCATGACGAGGGCGACGCCCGGCGCAGCCTCGGCAGCGGTGGTGTCCAGCGCGCTGATCTTACCCTTGGCAATCGTGCTGAAGACGAGGCTGGCGTAGAGCATCCCGTCTAGCGGGAACTCAGCCGCATAGGGCGCGGCGCCGCGAACCTTAACGGGGCCGTCGACGCGCGAGACCGGGCGGCCGACATGGCCGTGCTGCGCGCGGATCAGCGGATCGGGCTTGCCACCCGGCATCCAGCTGTCGGGTGCCATCTGCACCGCCTTCGCCATCACGGCCGATGCCGCGCCCTGTACCGCCTGCTTGGCGTCCTCGACGACCTTCATGCGTCCACTCCCGCCAGCTCGGCCAGCACGGCCGTCATCGTCCGTTTCGCGAGTTCGATCTTGAACCCGTTGTCGTTGAGCGGCACCGCGTCGGCGAGCTCGGCTTCGGCGGCGGCGCGGAACGCGTCGAGTGACGCGGCCTTGCCGCGCAGCATCTCCTCCGCGCGCGATGCGCGCCACGGCTTGTGCGCGACGCCGCCGAGCGCGAGCCGCACGTCGCTGACACGGCCGTCCTCGACCGCGATCGCGGCGGCGACCGAGACGAGCGCGAAGGCGTAGCTCGCGCGGTCGCGGACCTTGCGATAGGTCGAGTGCGCGGCGATCGACGCGGCGGGCAGTTCGACCGCGGTGATCAGCTCGCCGGGATGCAGCACCGTGTCGATCTGCGGCTGGTCGCCGGGCAGGCGGTGCAGCTCGGTCAGCGGGAGGGTACGCGTGCCGCTTGCGGAGGACAGATGCACCACCGCGTCGAGCGCGGCGAGCGCGACGCACATGTCGCTAGGGTGCGTCGCGACGCAGGCGTCCGACGCGCCCAAGATCGCGTGGATGCGGTTGAACCCGCCCCGCGCGTCGCAACCCTCACCTGGCCGCCGCTTGTTGCAGCGCGAGCCCTCGACATCGTAAAAATAGGTGCAGCGCGTCCGCTGGAGCAGATTGCCGCCGACTGTCGCCATGTTGCGGATCTGCGCGCTCGCACCTGCGAGGATCGCGCGCGCGAGCACCGGGTAGCGCGCACGGATCGTCGGGTGCGCGGCGAGCGCGCTGTTGGTGACGCCCGCGCCGATCATCACCCCGCCGTCCGGCGTCTCGGCGATGTCGCGCGACAGTCCGGTGACGTCGACCAGTGCCGCGGGGTGCTCGACCGTCTCGCGCATTAGATCGACCAGGTTCGTCCCGCCGCCGAGGTAGCGCCCACCGCGCTCGGCGAGCTGGAGCGCTTCACTCTGATCGGTGGCGCGATTGAAGCTGAACGGGGTCATTCCGCTGCCTCCAGCACCTTGGCTTCGCTCGTGCCGTAGACCTCGAGGATCGCGTCGACGATGCCGTTATGCGCGCCGCAGCGGCACAGATTGCCGCTCATCCGCTCGCGCACCTCGTCGCGGGTCAGCGCGATCGTACCGGCGTCGAGCGCGCCGGTGACGTGGCTCGGCAGTCCGCGCGCGATCTCGTCCGCCATCGCCACCGCGGAACAGATCTGCCCCGGCGTGCAGTAACCGCATTGGAACCCGTCATGCTCGATGAAAGCGGCCTGGAGCGGATGGAGCGCGTCGGCGTCCGCCAGCCCCTCGATCGTGGTGATCGCGCGACCGTCGTACTGCACCGCGAGCGCCAGGCACGAGATGATCCGCTCGCCATCGACGAGCACGGTACACGCGCCGCACGCGCCCTGATTACAGCCTTTCTTGGTGCCGGTGAGGTGCAATTCCTCGCGCAGCAGGTCGAGCAGCGACACGCGCGGATCGCTGGGCAGGGGGACGGGCGATCCATTGACGGTGATCGGCATGACGCTTCTCCGATGATGCAACGTATAGTAACCCGCGGGTCGGATCGCGGCAATCAGGCTGACCGATCGGAAGGTCGTAGTTTGGGATTACTCCGCGGGCGGCAGCACCGCATCCGGGAAGCCCAGCTCGGTGATAAAGCCGTTCCACGCAGCGATCGGCAGCGCGCCGCCGGTCGCCTGCGCGTGGCCGTTGCCATAGCGTCCGTCGGCATCCTCGGGGCGGTGTGCGGCGAGAAAGGCGAGCAGGTCGCGCCCGCTCGCGGACCGCGCAGCGAAATGCACCCAGCCGGACCGGTAGCCGCTATTGGCGGCGATCACGACCTTGTCCTTCAACCGCCCGCGCCACTGCTGCGCGATCAGCGAATGAATTTGGCAGGGCGAGGAGAAGAGGATCAGCGCGACGTCGCCGATCACGCGCGGCGGCACGCGGCGCGCGGCTTCGACCGCCTCGCGTACCTCGACCTTGGCGGCGACGAGCGCGCGCGCGTCGTCGCTGTCGCCTTTGGTGATGACTTTCGGGCCATCGGCCGCGAGCAGCAGGCGCAGCGCGGGCGTCGCGTCGGCGCTGCCCGTCCGCCTGGGCGCGTTTACGAGCGAGGTGGCGTCGCGCAGCGCGGTCTTTCCCCAGCGTTTCTGCGCCTCGGCGAGTTCGGGGAAGGCGCCCCCGTCCGCCATGTCGCCGATCAGCCCGAGTGCTGCGAGCCATTGCAGATCGCCCTGATCACCGAGTGCAGCGGCCGCCCACCAGGCGATCAGCGCGCTGGTAGGTTCGGGATCGAGCGCGTGTCCGCTCAGCGTCACGCCATCCGGCGGCGTGCCGGTCGGGCGGTGATGGTCGACCGTCAGCGTCGGCACGCCGGCGAGCACGGCGTCGCCGCGCGTGCCGAGATCGGCGACGATCAGCCCGGCGGGATCGAGCGCGCGCAGCCGCTCGGCGAAGGCGGGCTCCCACGGCGTCTCGCCCTTGCCGACGATCGCGGGGACCACCTCGCGCCCGCCCGCGCGCAGCGCACGCACCAGGATCGCGACCGCCGAAAGGCCATCGGCGTCGAAATGGCCGGCGACGACGATCCGGCCGTCGGGCACGTCGCCGAGAAAGCGCGCCATGCCCGCGCGTGCGTCGGCGCGGGGGTCGTCGTGGGTGAGCGAACCGATCATCGCGCTAGAACCGATCGGTGCGGCGCGGGTTCACCGGGTTACGCGCGGTGAAGCGTGAAGCGCGTCATCTCCGATGGTCGCCCGAGCCGCAGCGCGAAACCCGGCCACAGCCCGGTGCCGTTGCTGACGTACAGCGTCATGTCGCCGACGCGGTAGGCGCCCGACACGAAACCCGCATTGGCGGGCTCGAGCAGCTTCGCCATCCCTGCGATCATCCCGCCGTGGGTGTGCCCCGACAGTTGCAGCGCCACGCCACTGGCCGCGGCCGCGCGCGCGTTGCGCGGCTGATGGTCGAGCAACACGATCAGCGCGCCCGTTGGGGCGCCGGCGAGTGCGGCGGCAAGGTCGGGGCCGGCCTGTCCCGCGCCGCGTGCCGAGGCGTCGGTCACGCCTGCGATCACCAGCTCCGCGTCGCCCCGCCGCAGTGCGACGTGCGCGTTGGGCAGCATGCCGATACCGAGCCCGCTCAGGTGGCGCATCCAATCGGCGTAATCGAAGAAATATTCGTGGTTGCCCGGCACCGCCCAGACGCCGTCCGGCGCGCGCAGATCCGCGAGCGGTGCCACGTCCGCGCGTCGCATCGCGACCGAGCCGTCGATGAAGTCGCCCGTGACCACGATCGCGTCCGCGCCCGCGGCGTTGGCACGCGCGACGACCGCGTGTGCCCAGCGTGCGGTGAACAGCCGGCTGAGGTGGAGGTCGGTCAATTGCAGCAGTCGATAGCCCTCGAACGCGGGCGGCAATCCGGGGATCGCGACCGTCACGTCCCTGACCGGCGGCACACGCGCCGCATTCGCCACGCCGACGACCGCGAGGACGCCCGCGAGCGCGCCCGCCGCATAACGCGCCGCATCGGGCATTCCGCCGCGCCCGACGAGCCACCGGAGCAGCCCAGCCGCGTCGAGCACCAGCTGGAACACCGCGAGCAGCAGGATCGCGCCGAACGCCCAGTTGAAGACGAGCACCACGGCGCGCAGGAATTCCGGCGCGAACACCGAACCCGACGAGAAACGGCTCCATAGATGGAATTGCGACAGCGTGAGCAGGACGACCGCCCCGGCGAGCTTGACCCCGCCGGGGATCGAGAGCGGCAGCAACCACCGCGCGATGACGAGGAGGCTGGGGAGCGAGAAGAACAGGTGAAAGATGGCGTCACTCCTCGCGCGTCGACGGCGCCGCGTTCACCGGTCGGTGAGGGTCAGCCGCAGGTCAGCCTGACGACGCGGCCACTCGCGTCGGTTTCGATGTTGAGGCGATCGGCGCGGTAATCCATCGTCAGCATGTCACCCGTCGCGAAACGGCGCACGACGCGCGCGCCGGTCAGCCCGAGTGCTTCGGCCTGGACGGCATCCCCCGGCTGACCGACGAACCGCTGCGCCGCATCGGCCTTGCATTCGCCCGTTGCGGGAATGGCGGCCGTGACGTTCCGCTGCGCGCAACCGCCCAGCACCGCCGCGGCGATGAGCAAGCCCGCGCGTGTCATTCCGCCTCCGCGCGCGTCATTTTCAGCCGGCCACCCATGACCGCGAACGCCATCCGCCCCTCGACGAGATCGAGCGCGTCGCGACCGAACTGATCGAAGCGCCAGCCCTCCAGGATCGACAGGTTGCTGCGGACGCCCGCGGCGAGCGCCTCCAGATCGTCCGACCGCGCGAGCAGGCGCGGCGCGACGTCGATGTCACGCGCGCGGATTTTCAGCAGCAGTTTAAGCAGGTCGGCGACCAGCGCGCCGTCCTTGCCGAGCCCGGGCTTGCGATCGTCGCGCGCGGGCATCTCGTCGGCCGACAGCGGCCGCGCATGCTCGATCGCCGCCATCAACCGCGCGCCGATGTCGTTCGACGCCCAGGTCTGCGACAATCCGCGGACCTTGGCGAGATCGGCCTGACGCCGCGGCGGATGACCGGCGAGGTCGCCCAGCGTCTCGTCCTTGACGATGCGGCCGCGCGGCAGGTCCTTGCCCTGCGCCTCCAGCTCGCGCCACCGCGCGATCGCCTTCAACCGGCCGAGCACATCGGCCTTGCGGCTCGACACGCGCACGCGCTTCCACGCCATGTCGGGGTCGTTGGCGTAATTGGCGGGATCGGCCAGCCGCTCCATCTCCTGATCGAGCCACGCGCCGCGCCCGGTCTTCTTCAACTGCTCGAGCATCTTGGGGAAGATGCGCGACAGGTGCGTCACGTCGCCGATCGCGTAATCGACCTGCCGGTCGTCGAGCGGCCGCCTGGACCAGTCGGTGAAGCGCGCGCCCTTGTCGACCTGAATGCCGAGCCAGCTGTCGACCAGGTTCGAGTAACCGATCTGCTCGCCCTGACCCAGCGCCATCGCCGCGACCTGCGTGTCGAACAGCGGGTGCGGGGTGCGCCCGGTCAGGTTGTAGATGATCTCGATATCCTGCCCGCCGGCGTGGAAGACTTTGAGCACGTCCTCGTTCTCGGTCAGCAGTTCGAGGAGCGGCGTCATGTCGAGCCCCGGCGCCTTGGGGTCGATCGCGGCCGCCTCCTCGGTGTCGGCGATCTGGATCAGGCAGAGCTCGGGATAATAGGTGCTCTCGCGCATGAACTCGGTGTCGACCGTCACGAAGGGCGCATCGGCGAGGCGGGCGCACAGGTTGGCGAGCGTCGCGCTGTCGGTAATCAGGGGGTGAACGTGCATAGGGCGGGGGTCATAGCCGGGCTGCGCCAGCTTGACAAAGCGTGGATGGAAGGGGAGGGCGCGCGGGTTCTCGGACGGGTGCAGCACGCACCCTCCGGCCGCCAACGATCCCGGTTTCGCCGGGGTGACGATCAAGAGACCCGCCCATGCACGCCTATCGCTCGCACACCTGCGCCCAACTGACCGCCGAGAACGACGGCGACACCGTTCGCCTGTCGGGCTGGGTGCATCGCAAGCGCGACCACGGCGGCGTGCTGTTCGTCGACCTGCGCGACCATTACGGCATCACGCAGATCGTCGTCGACACCGACAGCCCGGTGCTGACGCTGCTCGACGGATTGCGCGTCGAGTCGGTGGTCACGATCGACGGCAACGTGAAGCGCCGGTCGGAGGCGACCGTGAACCCCAATCTCGCGACCGGCGAGATCGAGGTCTACGCGCGCGCCGCGACCGTGCAGAGCCACGCCGCCGAACTGCCGATGCCGGTGTTCGGTGACGCCGAATATCCCGAAGAGATCCGGTTGCGGAACCGTTTCCTCGATTTGCGCCGCGAGAAGCTGCACGCCAACATCATGCTGCGATCGAGCGTCATCGCCTCGATCCGCCGCCGCATGGTCGACCAGGGCTTCACCGAGTTCCAGACGCCGATCCTGACGGCGTCGTCGCCCGAGGGCGCGCGCGACTATCTCGTCCCCAGCCGCGTTCATCCGGGCAAGTTCTACGCGCTGCCGCAGGCACCGCAGATGTTCAAGCAGCTGCTGATGGTCGCCGGGTTCGACCGTTATTTCCAGATCGCGCCGTGCTTCCGCGACGAGGACGCGCGCGCCGACCGCAGCCCGGGCGAATTCTACCAGCTCGATTTCGAGATGAGCTACGTCACGCAGGAGGACGTGTTCCAGGCGATCGAGCCCGTGCTCCACGGCGTGTTCGAGGAGTTTGCGAACTGGCAGAACAAGGGCCGCACCGTCTCGGCGCTGCCGTTTAAGCGCATTCCCTACCGCGAATCGATGCTGAAATACGGCAACGACAAGCCCGACCTGCGCAACCCGCTGATCATCTCGGACGTGAGCGACCAGTTCGTCGGCTCGGGCTTCGGTCGATTCGCGTCGATCGTGGAGGCCGGCGACGTGGTCCGCGCGATCCCGGCGCCGGGCACGCACGAGAAGAGCCGCAAGTTCTTCGACGACATGAACGCCTGGGCGCAGGGCGAGGGCTTCGCGGGGCTTGGTTACGCCACGCGCAAGAACGGCGAATGGGGCGGGCCGATCGCCAAGAACCACGGCGAGGACAAGATGTCGGCGATGGCCGACGCGCTCGGCCTCGGGC
Source organism: Sphingomonas citricola (assembly GCF_019429535.1). Lineage (GTDB taxonomy): Bacteria > Pseudomonadota > Alphaproteobacteria > Sphingomonadales > Sphingomonadaceae > Sphingomonas > Sphingomonas citricola. The sequence goes on from NZ_JAHXZM010000003.1 coordinate 220,314, forward strand.
CGAACGACGGGCTGTTCTTCGCTGCCGGCAAGGAAGCGCAGGCAGCCAAGCTCGCCGGGCTCGCGCGCACTCGCGTCGCCGACCAGCTGGGTCTGATCGACCAGAACCGTTTCGAGTTCTGCTGGATCGTCGATTTCCCGATGTTCGAATATGACGAGGACAACATGAAGGTCGATTTCAGCCACAACCCGTTCTCGATGCCGCAGGGCGAAATGGACGCGCTGGAGAACAAGGACCCGCTCGACATCCTCGCCTACCAGTACGACATCGTCTGCAACGGCGTGGAGCTGTCGTCGGGCGCGATCCGCAACCACAAGCCCGAGATCATGTACAAGGCGTTCGAGATCGCGGGCTATACGCAGGCCGACGTCGACACGAATTTCGCGGGCATGATCAACGCGTTCAAGTACGGCGCGCCGCCGCACGGCGGGTCGGCCCCCGGCATCGACCGCATCGTCATGCTGCTGGCGGACGAGCCCAACATCCGCGAGGTCATTGTCTTCCCGATGACGCAGAAGGCGGAAGACCTGATGATGGGCGCGCCGAACTACGCGACGCCGAAGCAGTTGCGCGAACTCAACATCCGCGTGACCGCCGACGGCCCGAAGGCGGACGTCGACGCCGCGGTCAGCAAGCGCGCGGGCTGACCGCGCCACACTTGGAATAACTTGCCGAGCGAGGGGCTGGCACCCCCTCGTTAACCATGCAAGAAGCCCGCCCTGCTAAGCCTTAGCGGCGATAAACGGGGGACGATGCCACAACCAGACACCGTGACGGCGGCACCGCTGCCGCGTGCGCGCGACGCGTCGCCGACGCCGCTCGCGCGCAGCCTCGGCGTCGCGGGCGTCCTGTTCCTGACGCTGTCGGTCACGACGCCCGCCTCGTCGCTGTTCGTGATCGTGCCTGGCATGTTGCAGGTCGCGGGCACTGGCGCGGTGTGGGCGACGCTGATCGCAGCGCTGGTCTGCGTCGCGACCGCGTATATCTACGCCGAGCTGTCGTCGGCCTGGCCGGTCGCGGGGGGCGAGTATGTCATGGTGGCGCATACGCTCGGCCCGCTCGCCGGGTTCGTCATGCTCGGCATCAATGTCTTCAACAACCTGATCTTCCTGCCGGTCGCGGGGCTCGGCATCCGCGAGGTGCTGGTCGGCGTCGTGCCGATGCTGCCGCAGGTGCCGACCGCCATTGTGGTGGTCGGCGCGTGTACGCTGATCGGCCTGCTCAACATCCGCGTCAACGCGCTTGTCACCGGGCTTTTCCTAGCGGTCGAGGTGGTGGCACTGCTCGTCGTTACCGCGCTTGGTCTCGTCGACGTCCAGCGCAACCCGCTCGATTTCCTGACCAACCCCGTGATGCTGGCGGGGCGGGGGCTGGCACCCGCGTCGCTGACCTCGATTGGGGTCGCTGCATCGATCGCGATCTTCGCGTTCAACGGCTACGGCGCGGCGGTGTATTTCGGCGAGGAGATGCACGAGGCGCCGCAGCGGATCGCGCGGTCGATCATGCTCGCGCTTGTCTTCACGCTCGCGCTCGAGGGGCTGCCGCTCGCCGCGGCGCTGATGGGCGCGGTCGACCTGCGCGCGATCCTCGCCTCGTCCAATCCGTTCGGCGAACTCGTCACCGCGATGGCGGGGGAGCGCGCGGGGCAGGCGATGGCACTGGGCGTCACGGTCGCGATCGTCAACGCGATCATCGCCTGGGTGCTCGCCTGCGCGCGCTTCTTCTACGGCACCGCGCGCGACGGATCGTGGGGACGACCGTTCGACCGGTGGATGACCGCGATCCACCCGCGCTGGGGATCCCCGCACCTCGGCACGCTGATCGTCGGCGGCGTGGGCATGCTGCTGTGCTTCCTGCCGCTACGGCTGCTCGAGGTGTGGAGCGGGGCGGGGCTGATCGTCATCTACGCAGGGATCGCGGTCGCGGCGATGATCGGACGGCGCTCGGGCGCGTCGGCGCACGCGCGTTACCGGATGCCGCTCTACCCGCTGGCCCCGATCGTGACGCTCGTCGCGCTCGCGATGATCACGGTGGCGACGTGGCAGGACGTGGATGAGGGGCGACCCGCGATCGTCGCGACGATCATCCAGATCGTCATCGCCGCGGGTTATTACCTGCTGGTGCTCCGGCGGCGGCGTTGGCAGGCGGTGGTGCCGACCGCCTGAACGGGCGGCCGGCACCGGGTAAGCTTACGCGGGCTCGAACGCGCCTTCGCCGTCCTGCATCACGCGCAGTTCGCCGTGCGCGATGCCGAACCACGCGCCGCGCAGCTTGAGCTCGCCCGCGTCCTCGCGCTCCTTCACGAAGGGGAAGGTGCGCAGGTTCTTGATCGACGAGCGGATACCCTCCCACTCGATCGCGGTCTGCGCCTCGGGGCCGGTGCCCTTCTCGGCAACGACCTTCTCACGCGCGTCGTCGAGCAGGCTGATCCAGTCGGCGACGAAGCCGCCCGCGCCCTTTTCGGCGTCCTTGAACCCCTGCGACAGCGCAGCCGCGCAACCACCGCACGAGGCGTGACCCATGATCAGGATCTCACCGACCTTGAGCTGCGTCACCGCGAATTCGAGCGCGGCCGACACGCCGTGATAGCCGCCGCCCGTCTCGAACGGCGGAACGAGATTGGCGACGTTGCGGATCACGAACAGCTCGCCGGGCTTGGCGTCAAAGATCTGCGTCGGATCGACGCGGCTGTCTGAACAGGCGATGATCAGCACGCGCGGCTTCTGCCCCTTGGACAGGGTTTCCCACTCGGCCTTCTCCTTTTCCCAATCCTCGCTGCGGAAGCGGTGGTAACCCTCGATCAGACCGGCAACATCCCTCGGCATTCTAAAGCTCCTACGTTGTTTAAGGGGTCAGACGACGCTATCTCGCGCCGCATGAACGACACGAACTCGCTTCTGGCTCCCGCCCCGGCTCCGGTGCGTGCACGCAAGCCCGACTGGATCCGCGTCAAGGCACCGACCTCGACCGGTTTCGCCGAAACCAAGCAATTGATGCGCCGCCTGAACCTCGCCACCGTGTGCGAGGAGGCGGCGTGCCCGAACATCGGCGAATGCTGGACCAAGAAGCACGCGACCGTGATGATCCTGGGCGACACGTGCACGCGCGCGTGCGCCTTCTGCAACGTCAAGACCGGCATGCCGCGCGCGGTCGACCCGCTCGAGCCTGAGCATGTCGCGGTGGCGGCGGCCGAAATGGGGTTGCAGCATATCGTCATCACCTCGGTCGATCGCGACGACCTGCCCGATGGCGGCGCGTCGCAGTTCGTGAAGGTGATCCAGGCTCTCCGCCGCAACACGCCGTCGACGACGATCGAGATCCTGACACCCGACTTCCGCAACAAGGCGCAGGCCGCGGTCGAGTCAATCGTCGAGGCGCGGCCAGACGTGTATAATCACAATCTGGAAACCGTACCTCGGCTTTACCCGACGATCCGCCCCGGCGCGCGCTACTACGCCTCGCTGCGGCTGCTGGAGAGCGTGAAGCGGCACGACCCGTCGATCTTCACCAAATCGGGCGTCATGATGGGGCTGGGCGAGGAGCGGCTCGAGGTCCATCAGGTGATGGACGACATGCGGTCGGCCGACATCGATTTCCTGACGATGGGCCAGTATCTGCAACCCACCCCCAAGCACGCCAAGGTCGCCGATTTCGTCACGCCCAAGGCGTTCGACGCCTATGCCGCGATCGCGCGCGCGAAGGGTTTCCTGCTCGTCGCCTCGTCGCCGCTGACGCGGTCGAGCTATCACGCGGGCGACGATTTCGCGAAGCTGCGCGCCGCGCGCGAGGCGAAACTGGCCCGCGCCTGATGCCCAAGCATTCGGAAACGCGCGCGCTGCCGTACAGCCCCGGGCAGATGTTCGACATGGTGGCGGACGTGCGCCGCTATCCCGAATTCCTGCCCTGGGTGTCGGCGATGCGCGTGCGGCAGGACAGCGACACCGAAACGGTCGCCGACATGATCGTCGGGTTCAAGGGCCTGCGCGAAACGTTCACCTCGAAGGTGAAAAAACAGCGACCCGAGACGATCCACGTCGAATACGTCGATGGGCCGCTCAAATACCTCTACAACGACTGGCGTTTCCGCGATGACGGCAACGGTGGTTGCCTGGTCGACTTCTCGGTCGATTTCGCGTTCAAGAACCGGATGTTCGAGATGCTGGCGGGGCAAGTCTTCTCGGTCGCGCTCCGCCGCATGATCGGCGCGTTCGAGACGCGCGCGGCCGTGCTCTATTCCGCCTCGACCGCGGGCCCCGGCAACAGCAGTTCGAGCGCGCACAGCGCGGCCTGAAGTCGCACACCGCCGCGGCCGATATCGCCGAAATTCTTGCGATCGGCGATGATGTCGGCGGGGTCGCCGTGGCGTTCCGCGCGCGCGAAGACGACGGTGCCGACGGGCTTCTTCTCGCTGCCGCCACCCGGCCCGGCGACACCGGTGATCGCGACCGCGACGTCCGCGCCTGATTTGGCGAGCGCGCCCTGCGCCATGCTCCACGCAGTCGCGATCGACACCGCGCCGAACGTATCGAGCACGTCGCGGCTGACGCCCAGCATCGCGATCTTCGCCTCGTTGGCGTAGGTGACGAAGCCCGCCTCGAGCACCGCGGACGACCCCGCGACCTCGGTCAGCGCGGCGCAGACGAGCCCGCCGGTGCAACTCTCTGCCACCGCGACGCGGCGCTTGGCCGCGATATTCTCCGCCACTACGCGGCGCGCGGCGGCGAGCAGTTCCTCGGGCAGCACGCTGTCGCTGACACCGATGCTCATTGTGCGGCCTTTGCCGCGCAGATCGGCAGATCGGGCGCGTCGCGCATCGCGCCGCGCGCGTGCTCTGCCTTGATATACTGAAGCGTCGCGACGACGATCCCGGCGGTGTTGCGCGCAGGCAGCGGCTCCAGGAGCGTGACGAGGCGGTCGAGCGTCGGGCAATCGCGCGCTTGGAGTCGCCCGGTGATCTGCGGCGCGAACAGGCTGGTCAGCATCGGGCGCGCATAATCGCTCATCAGCAGCAATTCCACCGACGGGTCGCTCAGTTTCGCGATCGCCTGTCTCGCCGCGGGCCAAGCACGATCGGCCTCTGCATCATATTTGGCGATGAACGGCCCCGACGTCCGCCGCAGCAGGCTGGAGGCGGGCAATGCCGCACAGACGCGACCGGCGTCGCGAATGATCGCGGGCATCGTGACCAGCGCGATCGACTCGGCCTCGGCTTGGTTCAGGCACGGGGTTTGCGCCGCCGCGGGCGATGCGCCGATCGACACGGCCACCGCGAGCGCGACCAGCCGTTTCACGCGAGCGCACCCGGCAATTGGATCGTCGCCACCGCCTGCGCCGCAATGCCTTCGCCGCGCCCGGTGAAGCCCAGTCGCTCGGTCGTGGTCGCCTTCACGCTGACGCGGTCGACGGGCAGGTCGAGCAAGGCGCCGATCCGCGCCTGCATCGCGGCACGATGCGGGCCGATCTTGGGCGCCTCGCACATGATCGTCAGGTCGACGAAGGTGACGCGGCCGCCGCGCGCCTCGACCAATTCGCGCGCGTGGGCGAGGAACTGCCCCGATTCGGCGCCCTTCCACTTGGGGTCGCTCGGCCGAAAATGCGTGCCGATGTCGCCCGCCGCGATCGTGCCGAGCACCGCGTCGGTGATCGCGTGGAGCGCGACGTCGGCGTCGCTGTGTCCCGACAGGCCCTGGTGGTGCGGGATCAGCACGCCGCCGAGCCACAATTCCTCGCCGTCTTCGAGCCGATGAACGTCGAAACCGCTCGCCGAGCGGGTTTCGTAACCGATGCGCGCCTCGGCCGCGGCGAAATCGGCGGGATAGGTGACTTTCTCGAGCATTTGGTCGCCCTGCACCAACGCGACGCTGCCGCCAAGCGCGCGCACCATCTGCGCGTCGTCGGTCGGGGCATCGCCCGACCATTGGGAATGGGCGCGCTGCAACGCAGCGCGGTGGAACGCCTGCGGGGTCTGGACGCGCCGCAATGGCTCGCGCGCGACCAGCGTGCCGTCGGTGTGGACCAATGTATCCGCGACGGGCAGCACGGGCACTGCGCCGTCGTGGTGGTCGAGCGCGTCGATCAGGCGGTCGACGACGGTGGCGGGCACGAAGGGGCGCGCGGCGTCATGAACCAGCACCGCGTCGGCGCGCTCGCATACGGCGAGGCCAGCGGCGACCGATTCGTGGCGCGCCGCGCCGCCGATCACGTAGCGTGCTTGCGGCAACGCCTCTTGCAGCAACACCTGCTGACCCGCGCCGATCACGACCAGCACCTCGTCGATACGCGGATGCGCGGCTAGCGCGTGATAGCTCCACGCCAGCATCGCACGCCCGGCGAGCGGGGCGAACTGTTTCGGCCCGGTCTGGCCGGAGCGGGTACCGGCGCCGGCGGCGACGATGATCGCGGTAATCTGCATCGCCCGCGCGCCTAGTCGCATCGCGCCCGCGTTGCCACCCGCCTTGATACTCCGGGCACGAGGGTTTATTGCCTAAATAACAGGCATCATGCAGAAACTGACCCCCATCCAGATCGGTCCGGTGCGGATCGACCAGCCCGTCGTGCTCGCCCCGATGACCGGGGTGACCGATCAGCCGTTTCGCACGCTCGTGCGCCGCTACGGATCCGGCCTTAACGTGACCGAGATGATCGCGAGCCAGGCGGCGATCCGGGAGACGCGCCAGTCCCTGCAAAAGGCGATGTGGCACCTCTCGGAGGAGCCGGTGTCGATGCAGCTCGTCGGCTGCGCGCCGTATGAAATGGGCGAGGCCGCGAAGCTCGCGCGCGACAAGGGCGCGGCGATCATCGACATCAACATGGGCTGCCCGGTTCGCAAGGTGACCAACGGCGATGCTGGCTCGGCGCTGATGCGCGACCTCGTCCTCGCGCGCGCGATCATCGAAGGCGTGGTGAAGGCGGTCGACGTGCCCGTCACGCTCAAGATGCGAATGGGCTGGTGCCACGACAGCCTGAATGCGCCCGAGCTCGCGCGGATCGCCGAGGATCTCGGCATCCGCATGGTCACCGTCCACGGCCGCACGCGCAACCAGATGTACAAGGGCTCAGCCGACTGGCGCTTCATCCGGCGGGTGAAAGACGCGGTGTCGATCCCGGTGATCGCCAACGGCGACATCTGCGGAATCGAGGATGCCGAGGCGGCGCTGGAACAGTCGGGTGCGGACGGTATCATGGTGGGGCGCGGCGCCTATGGCCGCCCGTGGCTGCTCGGTCAGCTGATGACCTGGTTCGCCGAGGGCCGCCGCGTCGCCGATCCGTCGCTCGACGAACAATATCACGTCATTGCCGAGCATTACGAGGCGATGCTCGAACATTACGGCACCGTCACCGGGGTCAACATGGCGCGCAAGCACATCGGTTGGTACACCAAGGGGATCGACGGTTCGGCCGTGTTCCGCAACAAGGTGAACCAGGAACCCGACGCGAACCGCGTGAAGGCGATGTTGCGCGAATTCTACGCCCCGTACCTGACCCGCGCCGCGGCGTGATGCTCGCCGCACGCGACCCGAGCGACGCCGATCTGATCGCGGCGCTGCCGGTCGCGACCCTCGCGATCGGCCCCGACGACCGGATCGCGCGCGTCAACGCCGAGGCCGAGACGCTGCTCAACATGTCGCAGCGCGCCTTGCTGGGGCGGCGGCTGGACGAGGTGCTGACGGGCGCGAGCGGCGCGGCGCGGCGGTCTGACCACGCGGCCGCGATCTTCGACACCGCCGTGACGACGGCGCGTGGGCTTTCCCTGCGCGTCGATCTGGTCGAGGCCGAGATGCCCGATCGTCCCGGCTGGCGCTTGCTGACGCTCCACAACGTCGCGCCGTCGCGGCGGTTGGGGCAGGGCATCGACCGCGCCGCGGCACGCTCCGCGGTCGGGGCCGCCGCGATGCTCGCGCACGAGATCAAGAACCCGCTGTCGAGTATCCGCGGCGCCGCGCAACTGATCGCCGACGGCGCGGCGGCGGGCGAGCTCTGCGGTCTGGTCATCAAGGAGGTCGATCGCATCGCCGCGCTGATCGACCGGATGGAGGATTTCACCGACACGCGCCCGTGCGCGGTGTCGGCGATCAACATCTACCCGCTGCTCGCACATTCGCGCGACGTGGCGCTCGCCGGCTTCGCGCGCGGGATCACGGTCGAGGAACGCTACGACCCGTCGCTGCCGCTCGCGCTTGGCAATCACGACGCCTTGCTCCAGGTGATGCTCAATCTGCTGAAAAATGCCGCCGCGGCGCTGGACGGCAGCAATGAGCGTCGCATCACGCTCGCGACCGCGTACCGCCACGGCATCACGGTCGCTGCGCGCGAAGGCGGCGGTCGCGTCGCGCTGCCGATCGAGATCTGCGTCATCGACACCGGGCCGGGCGCACCCGACGACATCGCCGAGCATTTGTTCGACCCTTTCGTCTCGAGTCGGCCAGAGGGCAAGGGGCTGGGGCTCGCGTTGGTCGACAAGCTGATCCGCGACATGGGCGGGCTCGTTCAATATGCGCGGGAGGGGCATCCGGCGACGACCGTGTTCCGCATTCTCTTGCCGCGGGCGCATTGATGGCGGCGGCCGATATCCTGCTGCTCGACGACGACGACGCCGTACGCCTGGTCGTCGCGCAGGCGTTGCGCCGCGCCAGGCACAATGTCCGCACCGCGACGTGCCTGGCGGAGCTCGACCGCGAATTGCGCGCCAAGGTCCCCGACGCGCTCGTCACCGACGTCGTCCTGCCCGACGGCGACGGGATTGAGCACGCGACGCGCATCGCCGCCGAACACCCCGACCTGCCGATCGTCGTATTGTCAGCGCGCAACACGCTGACCACCGCGGTGCGCGCGAACGAGGCGGGCGCCTATGATTACCTGCCCAAGCCGTTCGACCTCGACAGGCTGATCCGCACCGTCGCCGCAGCGCTCGCGCGCCGTCGTGGGACCGCGCCGGCGCCGAGCGAGGACGCGGATGCGTCGCTACCGCTGATCGGGCGGTCGCCCGCGATGCAGGAGGTCTACCGCGTGATTGCGCGCGTGGTGTCGAACGACCTGACGGTGCTCATCTCGGGCGAATCGGGCACCGGCAAGGAATTGGTCGCGCGCGCGATCCACGACCTCGGCGGGCGGCGCCACGCGCCTTTTCTCGCGATCAACATGGCCGCGATTCCGCGCGAACTGATCGAGGCCGAATTGTTCGGGCACGAGCGCGGTGCCTTCACCGGGGCGGCGCAGCGTACCGCGGGCCGCTTCGAACAGGCCGCCGGGGGCACGCTGTTCCTCGACGAAATCGGCGACATGCCGCGCGACGCGCAGACCCGGCTGCTGCGCGTGCTGCAATCGGGCGAATATACCACCGTCGGCGGCACGCGCGCGATCCGCGCCAACGTCCGCATCGTCGCGGCGACGAACCGCGATTTGCAGGGTGCGGTCGCCGATGGTCAGTTCCGCGAGGATCTGTTCTACCGGCTGAACGTGGTGCCGGTATCGTTGCCTGCGCTCCGCGAACGTCGCGGTGACATCGCCGAGCTGGCGCGGCATTTCCTCGATCGCGCGGCGGAGACGGGTCTGCCGCGCAAGACGCTCGACGACAGCGCGGTCGCCGCGCTCGAGGCGCACGACTGGCCCGGCAATGTCCGCGAGCTCGAGAATCTGATGCGCCGCCTCGCCGCGCTGTCGCGCGACGATCGCATCACCGCGGCAGAGATCCGGTCACCATCGGGTCATACAGAGCACCGCGCCGATGGCGATGCCCGCCCCAGTCTCGACGACGCGGTCGCGGCGATGATCGATCACCTGTCGCGCGTCGAACCGCGCGCGCTCGAAGACGGGACGCTGCACGAGCGACTGGTCGCCGCAGTCGAACGCCCGATGATCGAGGCGATGCTGCGTCGGCACGGCGGCAATCAATTGCGCGCGGCGCGTGCGATCGGGCTCAATCGCAATACGCTGCGCAAGCGGCTCGACGTGCTGGGGATCGATCCCAATCCCACCGGTTCGGCGGCGGTTTAGCCTCCGTTCACCGAAATATGTGTTTTCCATGCAACAGTGATGGTGTAGCGCGCGCTTGATGTACGCCGGCGCCGAGCCCGCTTCACAATCGATCGTGCCACTGAAGCGCAGGCTGTCGGTGACCCCGGCTGTTGAGCTGGCGGTGCTGGCGGCGGTGCTCGCGGTCGCACTGGGCAGCTACTTTATCGTCCGCGGCGAGGGCGACCCCAAGGGATTGCTTGCCCCGCCGGTGATCGCGCTGGTGCTCGTCGCCAATCTGGCGGGCGGGATCGCGCTGATGATGCTCGCCGGTCGTCGCATCGCGCGGCGCCGCGCGGCCCGCTCGCCGGTCGGGGGTGAGGGACGGCTGCACGTCCGGCTCGTGCTGCTCTTCTCCGCGGTCGCGGCGGTGCCGGCGCTGCTGGTAACGATCTTCGCGTCGCTGCTGTTCCAGTACGGTGTGCAATTCTGGTATTCCGACCGCGCACGCAGCATGTTCGAGAATGCGGCGAGCCTCGCGCAGGAGAATTACACCAGCGAGCTCAACCGCGTGGCGCAGGAAACTGCCACGATGTCGAGCGACCTCGCGAACTACCTGCGCACCGACACGATCGACAGCAAGCGGTTCAGCGAGGGGCTCGCGTACCAGCTATACCTGCGTAACCTGTCGGAGGCACTGATCGTCAGCCGCGGCGCCGACGGCGAGTTTCGCACTCTGGCCTTGCTCAACCCTTATGACCGCCCGTTGGAGCGCGTCGTCACCGCGCAGATGGTCGACAAGCTGGAGCGCGGCGGCCCGACCGTGATCGTACAGGGTGCCGACCGCGCCGGCGCGCTGACGCGGCTCGACTATCAGCCCAACACGTACCTTTACTCCGCGCGCGTGTTCGACCCGCAATTGTCCGCACAGATCGACCGCGGTGCGGCGGTGCTCGGCGATTATCGGCAATTGCTCGAACGCGCGCGATTGCTGCAATTGCGCTTCAACGCCGCGTTGCTGATCATCTCGCTGCTGATCGTCGGCTTCGCGGTGTGGATCGCGTTGCAGGTCGCGGACCGGCTCGTGCGTCCGGTCGGCGAATTGGTCGAGGCGGCGCGCCGGGTTGCGAACGGCGACCTCGCCGCGCGCGTGCCGACGACGCTCGAACGCGACGAAGTCGGCGTCCTGTCGAATGCGTTCAATGCGATGACCTCGCGGCTGGAAACGCAGAACACCGCGCTCGTCACCGCCAATACGCAATTGGAAAGCCGCCGCGCCTTGATCGAGGCAGTGATGTCGGGCGTGTCGGCGGGCGTGCTGTCGGTTGCCGAGGATCGCACGATTCGGCTGATCAACAGTTCGGCGCAGACATTGCTCGGCCTCGAAACCTCGCCGATCGGACGCCCGCTCGCGAGCGTTGCGCCCGAGCTCGACCAATTGCTGTCCGACGGCGCGCGGGAGGGGGCGGTCCAGGTATCGGTCGCGGGCGAGCAGCGAACCTTCGCCGCGCGCGTTGCGCGGGACGGCTCGGGTCCGATCGTCACCTTCGACGACATCACGCAGCAATTGACCGACCAGCGCCGCGCCGCCTGGGCCGATGTCGCGCGCCGGATCGCGCACGAGATCAAGAACCCGCTCACCCCGATTCAGCTCGCCGCCGAGCGACTGCAACGCCGCTACGGCGGCAAGGTGGAGGAGGGCGACACCACCTTCGCGCGGTTGACCGACACGATCGTGCGTCAGGTCGGCGACCTGCGCCGTATGGTCGACGAATTCTCTTCCTTCGCGCGAATGCCCAAGCCCGTGTTCCGCCACGAATCGCTGCTCGACATCGCGCGGCAGACGATGTTCCTCCACGAGGTCGCGCACCCGCGCATCCGCTTCACGCTCGACCACGACGATCCGGCGCCGACGCTGGTTTGCGATCGCCGGCAATTGGGTCAGGCATTGACCAACGTCGTCAAGAACGCGGTCGAGGCAGTCGAGGCATCCGACCGGGCCGACGCCGCGATCACGATGCGATTGGCGGGCGACGACCACCGCGTGACGATCAGCGTCGCCGACACCGGCGTTGGCTTGCCCGCCGAGCGCGAGCGGATCGTCGAGCCGTATATGACGACGCGCGCGCGCGGCACAGGCCTCGGCCTCGCGATCGTCAAGAAGATCGTTGAGGAACATCACGGGTCGATCGCGTTTGATGATCGTCCGGGTGGCGGCACGATCGTCACGCTTACCTTCGAGCCCGACCTGCTTGAACCGCTCGCGCAGGACGACGACCAAGACGACCAGCACGACGATCGCACGATCGCCGCTTTGACCAGGAGCCGGAACTAACCGCATGGCGATCGACATTCTCGTCGTCGACGACGAACTCGACATTCGCGAACTCGTGGCCGGCGTGCTCGAAGACGAGGGCTATGACACGCGCGTCGCCGCCGACAGCGACAGCACGCTGGAGGCGATCGCGACCAGGCGACCGAGCCTCGTGCTGCTCGACGTGTGGCTGCAGGGCTCGCGGCTCGACGGGCTCGAACTGCTCGACGAGATCAAGCGGCGCGATCCTTCAATTCCCGTACTGGTGATCTCCGGGCACGGCACGCTCGACACCGCGGTGGCGGCGATCCGCAAGGGCGCGGCCGACTTCATCGAGAAGCCGTTCCAGGCCGAGCGCCTGCTGCTGATGGTCGAGCGCGCGACCGAGACCGAGCGGCTGAGGGCCGAGGTCGCCTCGCTGCGCGCCGCGGCGGGCAGGGCGGTCGACCTGACCGGCAATTCGACCGCGATCAACGCGGTGCGCGCGACGCTGAAGCGCGTTGCGGGAACCGGCAGCCGCACGCTCATCATGGGGCCGGCTGGTGTGGGGAAGGAGGTCGCCGCGCGGCTGCTACACGGCTGGAGCCAGCGTGCACACGCCAATTTCGTACTGATGAGCGCCGCCGGCATGGCACCCGAGCGCGTCGAGGAGGAACTGTTCGGGGTCGAGGAGAATGGCGACCTCAAGCGAACCGGCCTGCTCGAGCAGGCGCACGGCGGGACATTGTTCCTCGACGAGATCGCCGACATGCCGATGGCGACGCAGGCGAGGATACTGCGCGTGCTGACCGATCAGAGCTTCACGCGGGTAGGGGGCACGCGCGTCGTCAAGGTCGACATCCGCGTCGTCTCGGCCACCGCGCGCGACCTGCCGGTGGAGATCGCCGAAGGGCGGTTCCGCGAAGACCTCTACTACCGCCTGAACGTCGTGCCCGTCGTCATCCCGTCGCTGTCCGAGCGCCGCGAGGACATCCCGCCGCTCGTCGAGCATTTCGTCGCGCATTACGCCGCCGAACGCCGCGTCGCGGTACCGCAGATCGCGACCGAGGCGATGGTCGCGCTGCAATCCTACGACTGGCCGGGCAACGTGCGCGAATTGCGCAACGTCGTCGAGCGGACGATCATTCTCGCACCGGGCAATCGCATCGGGCGGATCGACGTCGATCTGCTCCCGGCCGAGGTGCTGGGCGATCAGGCATCGGGTGCTGGCAGCAGCGCGATCATGGGTGCCCCGTTGCGCGAGGCGCGCGAGACGTTCGAGCGCGAATATCTGCGCGTTCAGATCCGGCGTTTCTCGGGCAATATCTCGCGCACCGCGAGCTTCATCGGGATGGAGCGGTCCGCGCTGCACCGCAAACTCAAGCTGCTCGGCATCACCGAGACGCGCGAGGACTGAGATCGCGTCGTCACTTATCACACCCGCGGCACTGGACGCGGGCCGACACGTTACATAGCTTTAAGAGTGCACACGTTTTCAATGCCGACGCCGGGCACCGGCGCATCGCGGGGAACCTCCCGCCAAGAACATGGAAGTCCACATGGCCGACAAGCAGACCTCGCTCCAGGACCTGTTCCTCAATTCGCTGCGCAAATCGAAGACGCCGGTGACGATGTTCCTCGTCAAGGGCGTGAAGCTGCAGGGGATCGTCACCTGGTTCGACAATTTCTCGGTGCTGCTGCGCCGCGACGGCCAGTCGCAGCTGATCTACAAGCACGCAATCTCGACGATCATGCCCGCCGGGCAGATCGACGTCGAGGGGATCGTCGGTTCGCTCGGAGAAAACACGCGCAAGCAGCCGTTGTTGCAGGACATTTTCCTGAACGCGGTGCGCAAATCCGAGGATCCGGTGACGATGTTCCTCGTCAACGGCGTGATGCTGCAGGGCGCGATCGCGGCATTCGACCTGTTCTGCATGCTGCTCCAGCGCGACGGCATGTCGCAGCTCGTCTACAAGCATGCGGTGTCGACGATCCAGCCGTCGCACCCGCTCAACCTCGCCGAGGAGCAGGACGAGGATTGAGCGTGCGGCTGGTGGAGATGCGCGCGTGAGCGGCGGGTTCGAGCGCGATCGCGACGAATTCGCGCGCGGCGCCAAGGCGATCGTGGTGTTTCCCGATCTGGGCGGCTCGTCGCGCGATGCGGACGCTCGTCTTGAGGAAACGGCGGGTCTCGCCGCGGCGATCGGAGTCGAGGTTGTGGACCGCGTCGCGCTGCGCGTCCGGACGCCGCGCGCGGCGACGCTGATCGGCAGCGGCCAGATCGAGGAGCTCGCTGCGCGCGCGCGGATGGAGGAAGCCCAACTCGTCGTGTTCGACGGCGCGCTGACCCCGATCCAGCAGCGTAACCTCGAAACCGCGCTAGAGACCAAGGTGATCGATCGCACCGGGCTCATCCTCGAAATCTTCGGTGAGCGCGCGGCAACCGCCGAGGGGCGTCTGCAGGTCGAACTCGCGCATCTCGACTACCAATCGGGGCGGCTCGTGCGCAGCTGGACCCACCTCGAGCGGCAGCGCGGCGGCTTCGGCTTTCTGGGCGGCCCGGGCGAGACGCAGATCGAGGCCGACCGCCGCCTGATCCGCGATCGCATGGCGCGCCTGCGCCGCGAACTGGATCAGGTGACGCGGACGCGCGGGCTACACCGCGAACGCCGCCAGCGTGCGCCGTGGCCGGTGATCGCGCTCGTCGGTTACACCAATGCCGGCAAGTCGACGCTGTTCAACCGGCTGACCGGCAGCCACGTGATGGCGGAGGACCTGCTGTTCGCGACGCTCGACCCGACGCTGCGACAGATTTCGCTGCCGGGGATCGACAAGGCGATCCTGTCCGACACGGTCGGTTTCGTCTCCGAACTGCCGACGCAACTCGTGGCGGCGTTCAAGGCGACGCTGGAGGAAGTCGTGTCGGCTGACCTGCTGATCCACGTCCGCGATATCGCGCATCCCGACAGCGAAGCGCAGCGCGCCGACGTCGAGGCGGTACTCGAGGAGATCGGCGTCGACGAGACCACGCCGCGGATAGAGGCGTGGAACAAGCTCGACCTGATCGACGCGGAGGATCGCGCGGCGTTACTCGCCGACGCGCACCGCCGCGACGACGTGATGACGATCTCGGCGCTGACCGGGGAAGAGGTCGACGACCTGATCCGCCAGGCGGCGGCGCGCCTGACCACCGGGCACCGCCGCTACGTCATCGCGCTCGATCCCGCCGACGGTGCCGGCGCGGCATGGCTGCATCAGCACGGCGAGGTTCTGTCGCACCATGTCGAGGGTGATCGCGCCCGGTACGAGGTGCGTATGGCGGAGCGGGATTTCGACCGCTTTCAGCAGCGGACGCATTGAGCGTCGCGCTAGGCTGGACGATGTGTCAGCGCGGGTCGCGGTCAGCCACGGCCTGTTTGACCTGCTGCCACAGCGTTTCCTGTTCTTCGAGGCTCAACGACGCTAGATCGGCGCGGTTTTCCATCGCGCGAAAGCGGGCCTCGAACTTCGCTGTCGCGCGGCGTAGTGCCTGTTCGGGATCGATGTTCAGGTGTCGCGCCCAATTGACGGTGGCGAACAGTACATCGCCCAATTCGTCCTCGCGCGCGTCGTGATCGGCAGCGGCTTCGACTTCGCGCAATTCCTCCTCGATCTTCGCACGCGGGCCGGCAACGTCGGGCCAGTCGAAGCCGACGCGCGCGGCACGGTTCTGGATCTTCTCCGCGCGCTTCAATGCCGGAAGTCCCAGTGCGACACCGTCGAGCACGCCGGACGCGCCTTTGGCACGACGCTCGGCTGCCTTGACGCTTTCCCACTGGTGGTGGCCACCATCGCTCGCGTCGCCGAAGATGTGCGGATGACGGCGCTCCATCTTGTCGCTGATCGCGGCGACGACGTCGTCGAAGGAAAAGAGGCCGGCTTCCTCCGCGATGCGGCTGTGAAAGACGACCTGGAGGAGGAGATCGCCTAGCTCGTCATTCAATTCCGGCATGTCGCGGCGCGCGATCGCGTCAGCGACCTCATAGGCTTCCTCAATCGTGTAGGGCGCGATCGTCTCAAACGTCTGCGCGCGATCCCATTCGCAACCGTCTGGCGAACGGAGCCGTCGCATGATGGTTAGAAGGCGGTCAATCACGTCTCGTCTCACCCGTAAATCAAAAGTTGATAATATACATTATGTAAAGCGGGTGTAGTTTATCGCAGGGCTGAAATCACCGCGACGGCCACTCCAAATACCACAACCCAAGCAATTGCGTAGCGCACTAGCGTCCCGATCGGCACACGACGACTCGCCAGCGCCGCTACAGGCAATACGAGGACGAGCAGGCACAATACTGCCTGCATGACGCGATCGCTCACCAGCGGCGCTCCCAGCCGTCGAATCCGGGCTCCACCCCTGCCGGCAGCTCATCGCACAGCGTCCGATAGTCCATTGACTGGTCCATGTGGATCAACGCCGCCTTTTGCGGCGCGAGTTCGTTGATCCAGCCAAGCACCGTCGGCAGATCGGCGTGCGACGGATGCGGGCGTCGTCGCAATGCGTCGACGATCCAGACGTCCAGCCCGGCATAGAGGCTCCGCAGATCGTCGGTCATGCCGCTCACATCGGTGGCATAGCCGACCGATCGCTGCCCGGCCTCGAACCGCAGTCCGGCCGAGGTGATCGATCCGTGCGGCTGGTCGGCGACGCGAACGCGAATGTTCCCGATCGTCAGATCATCGCTGAGCGGCCGGAGGTCGACCGTCGGCGGATAACCGCCCGCACCCTCGAATACGTAACCGAACTGACGGCGCAGCGCCGCCGCGGTTGCTGCGCGCGCGTAGCCCGGCACCGGGTTGCCGCGCGCGTGATAGATCTGGCGGAGATCATCGATCCCGAAGACGTGGTCGGCATGCGCGTGGGTCCAGATCACCGCGTCAACGACGCCGACGTCCGCCGCCAGCAATTGCTCGCGCATGTCGGGCCCGGTGTCGACGAGGATGCGCGTTCCCTCGTGCTCGACCAGGATGGCGGCACGCGTCCGGCGGTTGCGCGGCTCACTCGGATCGCAGGCACCCCAATAGTTGCCGATGCGCGGCACGCCCGACGACGTGCCAGACCCGAGAATGCGGACCTTCACGCCCCTGCCCGCGCCTTCGTCTTGTCGAACAGATCGTGGAAGTTTCGCGCCGTATATGCCTGTAAGTCCGCGACACTTTCGCCACGCAGGTTCGCGAGGAATGCCGCGGTGTCGGCGACGAAGCCCGGCTCCCCCGTCTTCCCGCGATGCGGCACCGGGGCCAGGAACGGCGCGTCGGTCTCGATCAGCAATCGCTCGCGCGGAAGCCGCGCCGCCGTCGCCTGCAGGTCGCGCGCATTCTTGAACGTCACGATACCCGAGATCGAGATGTAGAGGCCGAGGTCGAGCGCCTTGTCCGCGAACGCGGCGCTGGCGGTGAAACAGTGGATGACGCCGGTATAGGCGCCCTGCTCCATCTCCTCGCTTAGCAGCGCGATTGTGTCGTCTTCCGCGTCGCGGGTATGGACGATGAGCGGCACGCGCGCCTCGCGCGCAGCGGCGATGTGCGAGCGGAAACTCGCCTGTTGGCGCAGGCGATCCGAATGGTCGTAGAAATAGTCGAGCCCGCTCTCGCCGATCCCGACGACGCGCGGATGCGCGGCGCGCTCGACCAGCTTCGCGGTGTCGATATGGGGGTGCTGGTCGGCCTCGTGCGGGTGGATGCCGACGCTCGCCCAGACATCGGGCTCACGCTCGGCGGTGGCGAGCACGTCGTGCCACTCCCGCTCGCGCGTCGAGATGTTGAGCATCGCGGTTACGCCGCGCGCACGCGCGCGTTCCAGCACCGCCCGCTGGTCCTCCGCGAGCCCTTTGTAGTTCAGGTGGCAGTGGCTGTCCGCCAGCATCAGGAATCGCCCCCGGCGTCGGCGGGCAGTTCGAGCCGCGGAAACGCCGGCGTCGGCGCAGCCAGCGTGAAGCCCGCATCGACCATCCGCGCGTACCAGCCATCGTCGTCGATCGCGGCGTGCGAGCGATCCTCGGCCCCGAGCAGGTCGAGGACATGCCCCGCGCCGCGCGGCACCACCGGCAGGATCGCGATCGCGAGCATGCGGATCGCGCGAACGAGCGTGCCGAGCACGGCGTGCATCCGCTCGGGATCAGTCTTGCGCAGCGTCCACGGCGCCTGCGCGTCGATATACTGGTTGCACGCGAACACGCCGCGCAGCCACGCCTCGATCCCCTGGCTGAGCATCAGGTCGTCGAACGCGGTGCGCAGCCCCGCGCAGGCGACGACCATCTCCTCGATCAATTGCGCGTCGGCGTCCTCGGATCGCCCTGCTTCGGGTAGCGTGCCGCCCAAGTTCTTGGCGATGAACGACAGCGTGCGCTGCGCCAGATTACCGAAGGCGTTGGCCAGCTCCGCGTTCACCCGCGTCACGATCGCCTCGGCGGAATAGCTGCCGTCCTGCCCGAAGCTGACCTCGCGCAGCAGGAAGTAGCGTAGCGCGTCAACACCGAACGCGTCCGCGAGCCCGAGCGGATCGACGACATTGCCGAGGCTCTTCGACATCTTCTCGCCGCGGTGGAGCAGGAAGCCGTGCCCGAACACCGTCTTGGGCAGCGCGATCCCCGCCGACATCAGGAACGCGGGCCAATAGACCGCGTGGAAACGGACGATGTCCTTGCCGATCAGGTGCAGGTCGGCGGGCCAGTAAGGCATCTCGCCGTCGGGATAGCCCGCGCCGGTCAGGTAATTGGTCAGCGCGTCGACCCAGACATACATGACATGCCCGTCGCTGTCGGGCACCGGCACACCCCAGTCGAACGTCGTCCGCGACACCGACAGGTCGGACAAGCCGCCCTCGACGAAGCGCATGATCTCGTTGCGGCGGCTTTCGGGGCGAATGAAGTCGGGCTCGCGCGCGTACAGGTCGAGCAACGGCTGCTGGTATTTCGACAGGCGGAAGAACCACGTCTCCTCCGCGGTCCAGGTGACCGGCGTGCCCTGCGGCGACAGCCTTGCCCCGCCCTCACCCTCAACCAATTCCTTCTCGTCGTAGAAGGCTTCGTCGCGAACCGAATACCAACCCTCGTAGCGATCGAGATACAGATCGCCCGCCGCCTCCATCGCGCGCCAGATCGCCTGACTGGCGCGATAATGATCGTCGTCGGTGGTGCGGATGAACCGATCGTAGCTGATCGCAAGCGTGTCGCACATCTGCTTGAAATAGCCCGACATCTCGCCCGCGAATTCGCGCACGTCGCGGCCCTGGTCGCGCGCGGTCTGCGCCATCTTCAGCCCGTGTTCGTCGGTGCCGGTCTGGAAGCGGACGTCGCGACCCGCCTGTCGCTGGAAACGCGCGATCGCGTCGGCAGCGATCGCCTCATAAGCGTGGCCGATATGCGGACGGCCATTGGGGTAGCTGATCGCGGTGGTGATGTAGAAGGGCTTGCCCATGCTTGCGCTCCTAGCGGGGCGTTCGCCGCAAGTCAGCCCCGAGTTGCGCCGTGCGCGTCGCCCGCCAGCCGAGCGACCAGTCCGGCGAGTTCGAGCACTGTCCCGCCCGCGTCGAGCGAGAGGCCGCGTGCCGCCCCCGCGACATCGCGCGCACGCGCATAGGCATCGAGCGCGACGTGGAGCGCCGGGCCGTGTCGACCCCGCGCTGCCTGCGCGATGATCCCGGGGACGCGGTCGAGGAATGCCTCGTAACGCGGTTGTGCCGCCTTGGGGGCGAGCGACTTCGCGAGTTTGGCGCGGCGCGCGGTGGTCGGGTCGCCATCGCGCGCGATCGCGTGGAGCGCGTCGTCGATCTCCCGCAATTGCAGCTCGGCGTAGCGCAGCGCTCGCCCCGGCGACCCGTCACCTGCGCGAATCAGCGCGTCGATCTCGTCCGCGTTCGCCTCCGGCAGTGCCGCGTTCAACACCGATCGCATCGCCTCGTCGCCCAGCGGCTCGAGCCGCAGCACGCGGCAGCGCGACCGGATCGTCGGCAGCAATCGCCCCGGCGCGTGGCTGACCAGCAGGAAGATCGTACCCGCGGGCGGCTCCTCCAGGCTTTTCAGCAACGCATTCGACGCCCCCGGCCGCTCGAGTTCGTCGGCGCTGTCGATGACGATCACGCGCCGCGACGACATCGACGCCATTGTCCCCAGGAACGGCGCTAGGCCGCGAACCTGATCGATCGTGATCGACCGCGCGAGTTCGCCGTCCTTGCCGTCCTTCTTGGGCAGGCGACGCAGTTCGCGATAATCGGGGTGTGCCCCGGCGGCGAGCAGCGCGGCGGTGCGATGCTGCGCGGGCAGCGCGAGTCGAGGGGGCAGCACGCCGGGCTCCACGCCTTCCGCGAGCAATCGCGCCGCGGCCGCTCGCGCGAAGGTTGCCTTCCCAATCCCGGGCGGCCCGGTGATCAACCACGCGTGATGCAGTGCGCCGCTGCTCATCGCCGCGAGCAACGCGTCCGCAGCGGCGGCGTGGCCGAACAGCGGCACGGGGGCTATGCCAGCCACGGCGCCAGATCGGCGAGGATCGCGGCGGTCACATCGTCGGGCGTCCTCGTCGCGTCGATGCGGCGGACCCGCGCGGGCTCATCCGCCGCGATGCGGTCGAACGCGGCGGCGACCGCGTCGTGGAACGCCGCGTCGCGCGCGGCGAAGCGATCGGCGCCCACACCGTCGCGCGCGATCGTCCGCTGCGCGCCCACCTCGCTCGGCAGCGTCAGCACATAAGTGCGGTCAGGGAGCAGCCCCGCCGATCCGAAGGCATGGAGCGCGCGCACGTCCGCGTCGGCGATCCCGCCCGCCGCACCCTGATAAGCGCGTGACGAATCGAGATAGCGATCGCAGATGACCCATTCCCCCCGCTCGATCGCGGGGCCGATCACCTTTTCGACATGGTCGGCGCGCGCGGCGGCGAAGAGTAACGCCTCGCTCCGCGCGCTCCAGCGTCCGGCGTCGCCCTGCATCAGCAGCACACGGATCGCCTCCGCGCCCTCGCTGCCGCCGGGCTCGCGCGTGATCCGGGCCGTCAGCCCGCGCGCCTGCAACGCGGCGGCGAGCGCGCGGACTTGGGTCGACTTGCCCGCCCCCTCGCCCCCTTCCAGGCTCAGGAAGCGTCCGCGCATTATCCGAACATGCCGGTCAGGCCGTGCCACGCCCGGCGGAAGAAGCCGGCCTCGCCGACGTCATTCGCGGCGTTGAGCGGCGTCACCTGCTGCGGCAGGCCCGGCGCGTTGACGACCAGATCGGCGACGTGCGTGCCCGCCTTGATCGGTGCCTTGAGCGGCCCCTGATAGACGATCTTGCCCGTCACCGCCGGACTGGTCCCCGCCGGCACCGACACCGCGACCGCGCGCGGCGCGACGAGATCGACCGAGGTCGTGTCGCCCATCTGCACGTCCGCCTGTCCGACGACGCGACCGCTCTTCACCACCGGCTTCGACTGCCAGGCGCGGAAACCCCATTCCATGAAGCGCACCGATTCGGACGCGCGCTGATTGAAGCTGGTAAGCCCGGCGAGCACCATCACCAGGCGGCGGCCGTTCTGCTCGGCCGAACCGGTGAAGCCGTAGCCCGCCTCCTCGGTGTGGCCCGTCTTCAATCCGTCGGCACCCGCCACGCGCCCCAGCAACGGATCGCGGTTCGCCTGCGTGATCTGGCTGCCCGCCATCGTCTTGCCCCAGGTGAAATCCCGGCGCGAATAGAATTGCTTGTAGAGCTTCGGATGCTCCGAAATGGTCGCGGCGGCGAGCTTCGCGAGATCGCGCGCGGTGACGTAGGTGACGCCGTTGTCGGGCCAGCCGTTCGAGGTGCCGAAGTGGCTGTTGGTCAGCCCGAGCTTCTTCGCATTCTCGTTCATGCGATCGACGAACGCGGGCTCGGTACCCGACAGCCCCTCGGCCAACACGACGCAGGCGTCATTGCCGCTCAGCGTGACGATGCCGTAAAGTAGGTTGGCGACCGATACGCGCTCACCCGCCGACAGGAACATCGTCGAGCCAGCGGCCGGGCCATGCCACTTCTGCCACGTCTCGGGCCGGACCTCGAGTTCCTGGTCGAGCCGGATGTCGCCTTTGCGCAGCATCTCGAACGCGGTGTACACCGTCATCATCTTCGCCATCGACGCGGGCGGCATGCGGCGGTCCGCGTCCTTCGCAAACAGCACCGCACCCGACGACATATCTTCCATGAAGGCGACCGGTGCGGGCGTGTCAAACTGCGGCGCCGACGGCGCCTGCGCGGCGACCGGATAGGCCGCGGCGACGAGAACGGCGGGGACCGCGAGCGCGGTCAGGAACTTTGACATGGACGCACTTTCGACATGGGCCGCACTCGGGCGGTCGTTCAGGGAGCTTGGATGATCGAGGCGCCACCATAACCACGCGAAACCGCCGCGTCACGTGCGCGCTGCGCGGCGGCGCGATCGGCGAACGGACCGAGCCGGACGCGCCACCACCCCGCCGCCTGCTCGACGTGGCCGCCGAGCGAGCGCGCGACGTCCCGCGCACGCGCCTCGTCACGTAGCGCGGCGACCTGCACGAGCGGACCGCCCGGGCGTGCCGGCGTTCGGACAGTCGGCGCGATCGCCCTAGGCTTGGCAGGTGGTGCGGGGGGAGCCTTCGCGACCGGAACAGGTGCGGACGCCTTGCGCGTGATCGCGCTGGCAGGCTTCGCGGCCATAGCCTTGCTCTCGACCCGCAGCGCCGCGCGTCCGGGCTGCTGACGCCGAAGCGCACGCAACAACGCGTCCGGGGCGGGCAGTCGCGGCGATGCGGCATTGCCCGCGCGAAGTGCGGCGAGGTCGGCCGCGCTCGGCTGGATGCTCCGCACCCGCACTGCGTCGTTCGTCCCCGACAGGCCGAGCGCGCGCGCTGCCACGACAGAGAGAATGATCTCGGCGTCGCTTGGACTTGTCGGCCAGTCGGTCACCTGCACGAGCGTGATCTGCCCGTTGTCGAGCGCGGTGACCTCGGCGACCGAGCCGAGCGGAAGCTGCGCATGACTGGCGGTGAAGGTGGTGCCGGCGCCGATCTTGGCGCGTCCGACATGATCGTACGCGCCGGCATCGCCGTTGCCCGCGGTGCCGCGCGGTCCCGCCATCGACGCATCGGGCTGCTGCGCCGCCAGCAGCAGCGGCACGAGCAGCAGGCTAGCGCGCGATTTCATCGGCGAGCAACCCGACCGACAGCGCGTAGAAATTGGAGCAATTATAGTCGAGGATGACACGGTAATTGCCGGTGAGCAGATACGCGGTGCGGCCCGGTCCGTCGGGCTCGATCAGCACCGCCTGAATGGTGTCGCGCGGCCAGACCCCGCGCTGCGGCGTGATGCCGAGCGCGCGCCACTCCGCCATCGTCCGCCACCCGCTATGCCGCGCGAACACGCGCGGGCAACGCGGCGACACGAGCCGGTTGGTCGCCCGTGCGCGATCGAACCCCGTCGGCACGTCGACCGCCACCCCCCACGGCTCGCCTGCGCGCCAGCCGGCCTGGGTGAAGTAATTGCCGATCGAGGCGAGCGTGTCCGCGGGGCTGCCCCAGATGTCGGCGAAGCCGTCGCCGTCTGCGTCGCGCGCGAGCCGCAGATACGCCGACGGCAGGAACTGCGGATTGCCCGTCGCGCCCGCCCAGCTGCCTACCAACCGCGAACGCGGCACGCCGCGATCGATCATTTTCAACGCGGCGATGAATTCGCCCTCGAACAGGCTGCGGCGACGCCCCTCGTAGGCGAGCGAGGCGAGACTGCGCAGCAGATCGAAATTGCCGGTATACGACCCGTAATTGGTTTCATGCCCCCAGATCGCAACCATGATCTCCTCGGGCACGCCGGTCTGCGCTTCCACCCGCGACAGCCGCACCCGCTGCTGCTGGTACGTCGTGCGCCCGCGGCTGATCCGTGCGTTGTCGACGTGCTGCGCGCGATAGGGTGCGAACATCGGCACGGCGCTGCTGTTGTTCTGCTCGGGCTGCTGCCGGTCCAACTCGACCACGCGCGCATTGTAGCTGAGTGTCGGCAGGACCGTGTCGACCGTTGCGGGCCGGACGCCCGCGGCGATCGCGTTGGCGCGCAGCGCGGAAAGGTAGGAGCGAAAGCCGGTCTCGTCCTGCGCCGATGCCGCCTGGCCGTTCACCAGCAGCAACGCCGCGGCCAGGACACCGGACCGCCACCCGGCGGAGATCATTCGTACAATTCGCATGCGCGCGTTCTCGCATAGCGGGGCGGAGAGGCAAACCATCAATCGTCGCCGGGCTTGCACGCGGCACCGCAACCGGCCTAAGCGGCGCGCAGCGCGGAGAGATGGCCGAGTGGTTTAAGGCAGCGGTCTTGAAAACCGCCGTGGGTTCACGCTCACCGTGGGTTCGAATCCCACTCTCTCCGCCACCCGAAAGCGGTCAGGCGAAGCGCTCGACAAGCGTATCGTACGCGCCCTCGTCCAACGGCGTATGAAACTGGCAGCCGGCGGTGAAATCATCCGCCCACATGACGTCGGCCGCAACTGGCCCGATCTGTGGCAGATTGAGCCAGATCGTCTGGCCACGCGTCATCGCGCTGTACGTCTGCAACCGGCACCCATGCAGCGACAGGTCGACGACCTTGCACAAGGTGCGCCCGAAGCCGCCCTGCCCGCCCAGGCCCACATCGAACGAGACCGGCGCGCGCGGTGCGCGGCGCCGGCCTTGCAATTGGGCAGGTTCGAATTCGGCCGCGAAGGTCGCCATGCACGGGATGCTAGACCGACATCCCTAACAGGTGATTACCGAGGCGGCCGAAGCACTTACTTGCGCAGCGTAAGCCCGCCGCCGAAACGCTTGTTGAAGCGCGCGACCTGACCGCCCTGGTCGAGCATCTGGCCACGACCACCGGTCCACGCCGGGTGCGCGAGCGGATCGATCTCGAGCGTCATCGTGTCGCCTTCCTTGCCCCAGGTGGAGCGGGTTTCGTACACGGTGCCGTCGGTCATCTGCACCCTGATCATGTGGTAGTCGGGGTGCGTTCCGGTCTTCATCTCTGTTCTCCGATCTTCGGCTGGTTCCGACCAGCCTGGAAGCGCGCGCGAGTAACGCCCGCGCGCGCGAAAGTCAAAAACTCGCGATCACGCCGCCTTGGGCGGATCGGCAATCATCGCGGTGAAGTTCGCCTGAGCGGCGACCTTGCCGTCGATCAGCGCGCGGCCCGCGAACTTGCAGACGCTGCTGCGCTTCTGGACGAACTCGACCTCGAGCCGCAGCAGCACGCCGGGCTCCACCGGCGCGCGGAACTTCGCCTCGTCGATCGCCATGAAATAGACGAGCTTGCCCGAACCGGCGAGGCCAAGGCTCTCGACCGCGAGCACGCCCGCCGCCTGCGCCATCGCCTCGACGATCAGGACGCCCGGCATGATCGGGCGCCCCGGGAAGTGCCCCTGAAAGAAGCCCTCGTTAATCGTCACCGCCTTGATCGCGGCGATCGACCGGTCGGGGATCAACTCCTCGACGCGGTCGACCAGCAGCATCGGGTAGCGATGCGGCAGTGCTGCCATCACGCGCGCGATGTCGAGCGGGCCGATCGACCCGCCCGTCGCCGCGTCACTGGTCGACTGCTCGCTCACCGGCCGGTCGGCGCCTTCCGGTTGCTCGTCGCCGGCGCGGTCGCGGCGGGCGCGGCGGCGCCGGCGGCCTGACCCGGCTGCCAGTTGGCGGGGACCGCGGTGCTCACGCTCGGCACCAGACGGTCAAGCTCGGCGGTGATCGCGGGCGTGATGTCCGCGGCGGGCTGCGTGAAGAGTGCCGCCTGCGGCGAGATCAGCAGGCTGACGTTCTTCGCCTTGACGACATTCTGCACCGCGGTGGTCAGCTGACGCTGCACCTGCTCGGCGGCGTAGGCGCGGGCGCGCTGCGCGGGCGCGGTCAGGCGCTGCAGCTCGGCGTTGCCGGCCTGCTCCTTCGCCTGGATCGCGGCGAGCTGCGGACGCAGCGATGCTTCGGTCGCGCCGGGCGCACGCGACGCGGTCTGCGCGGCGGTGACGAGCGGCTGCAGCTCGGCCTGGATTGCGTTGCGACGCGTCGTCGCCTGATCGAGCTGCGCCTTGTACGTCGTCTGGATCTGCGACACCGCGGTCGTGAACGCGCGCGAGTTGGCGATCGCCGCCTCGGGGTCGGCAACGGCGACGCCGTTCACCTGCGCACTCGCGGCACCCGCTGCGATGACGCCCGGCGTCGCGAGCGCGGCGGCGAGCAGGATGGTCTTGAAGGTCTTCATCAGAACTGCGTCCCTACGTTGAAGGTAACAAGTTTGGGGTCGTCGCCCGGCTGGGTGACGAGTGCCTTGGCCAGATCGATGCGCAGCGGCCCGAACGGCGAATTCCAGTTCACGCCGACACCGACGGTCACGCGCGGCTTGGGCGAATCGCCCAGATATTGCTCCTGGAACGGATTGGCGCGGATCAGCGGGCTGTTCGGCACCACGCCGTTGCAGGTGTTGCCCGTGCCCGGCACGCCAGCGGAGCAGATCGTCGTCGCGATCGTGCCGTCGGCTAGCGTGTAGGTGTAGAGCGGGCTGCCCGCGGTGTTGGTCAGCGGCAGCGGCAGCACGACGGTCTTTCCGTCGATGACAGTCGTGGGGAACACCGCGGTCAGCGGCGGACGCTTCAGACCGAACAGGCTGCCGACCTGCGCGTAGATCGACGGGCGCAGCCCCAGCTCGCGCGCGCCCGAACCCAGCGGCAGCTCGAGCTCGACCTTGGCGAGATAATAGGCGCGGCCACCCAGCGCGTCGTCGGTGATCTGGCTGCGATCGGTCTGCAGGATCTGGTTGCCGCTCGCATCGACCGTGTACGGGGTCCGCAGCACGCGCGGGCCGACGCCGCGGATGTCGAACCCGCGGAACTGCGGCATGCCGAGGTAGAAGCGGTCGTTGATGCGGATACGGTCGTTGCCGTCGGCGCGCGCGCCCTCGAGCGAATGGATATAGCCGCCCTCGCCGGTCACCGATGCGACGAAGCCCTTGCCCAGGCCCTTGAACTTCGCCGCTTCGACGCGCGAGCGGATGTATTTCACATCACCGCCGAGTCCCGCGAAATCCTGGCTGAACGACAGGCGCTGCCCCGCGGTCGGACGCAGGCGGCTGTTGAGGCTGTCGTAGATCAGCGAATAGCCGATCGACGAGGTGAAGCGATTGCCGAGCGCGGAGCAGAGATAGCTGCCCGCCTTCAAAACGTCGCACTGGCCGTTGGTGAAGAAGGTGTTCCGGTCGAGCGTCACCTCGTCGTACGACAGGCCGTAGCGGCCCGCGAGCTGCCAATATTCGGTCAGCGGCACGCCGGCGCGGACCTGAAACCCGGTCGACACCTGGCCGTAGGTCGTGTTGCGGTCGTTCCCGATGTAATTGAACGAGTTATAATCGCGACGGAAGACGTCGACGCCGACCGCGATGTTGCGATCGAACAGATACGGCTCGGTGAAGCCGAGCTCGATCGACTTCGAATAGCTCGAATAATTGACGCCGGCGCGCAGCTCCTGTCCGCGACCGCGGAAGTTGCGCTGCGTGATGTTCGCCTGGATGATGAAGCGTTCGAGGCTCGAATAGCCCGCCGACAGCTGGAGCTCACCGGTCGACTTCTCCTCAACGTTCGCATTCAGCACGACCCGGTCGGGTGAGGAGCCCTGCTCCTGCTTGATCTCGAACTTGTCCTGGAAATAGCCGAGCGAGTTGATGCGGTCCTGGCTGCGCTTGACCTGGAAACTGTTGAACGCGTCCCCCTCGGCCAGGCGGACCTCGCGTCGGATCACCTTATCCTGCGTCTGGGTGTTGCCGGTGATCTCGACCCGCTCGACGTAGGTCCGCTGCGCCTGCGCGATGTGGAAATTGATCGACATCGTGAGCGAATCACGGTCGCGGTTATATTCCGGCGCGACGTCGGTGAACGCGTAGCCGAACAGACCTGTCGTCTGGCTGAGGCTGTCGATCGTGTCCTCGACCGCCTTGGCGTTGTACCAATCGCCCTTCTTGATCGCGAGCGTCTTGGCGAGCTGCTTGCCGTCGAAATCACGAATGTCGCTGTCGACGGTGATATCGCCGAATTTGTAGCGCGGGCCTTCCTCCACCACGTAGGTGATGATGAAGTCCTTCTTGTCCGGCGTCAGCTCGGCGACCGCCGAGGTGACGCGGAAATCGGCGTAACCCTGCGTCAGGTAGAACTGGCGCAGCTTCTGCTGGTCGTAGGCGAGCCGGTCCTGGTCGTACGACGTGTTGGACGACAGCAGGCGGAAGAAGCGCGATTCCTTGGTCGCCATCTGCGCGCGCAGTTCGCCGTCGTCGAACTTCTCGTTGCCCAGGATGTTAATCTGGCGGACCTTGGACTTCGGCCCCTCGCTGATCTCGAACACCACGTCGACGCGGTTCTGGTCGAGGTTGACCATCTTGGGATCGACCGACGCCGCGAACCGGCCCTGGCGGCGATACAGCTCGACGATGCGCGCGACGTCGGCGCGCACCGCGGAACGCGTGAAGATCTGCCGCGGCTTGAGCTTGATCTCCTTAGTGATCTTGTCTTCCTTCAGGCGCTTGTTGCCCTCAAGGATGACGCGATTGATGATCGGATTTTCGCGCACGCGGATTACGATGTCGCCCGTCGCCGCACCCGAGATCGAGACGTCGGCGAACAGGTCGCTCGCGTACAGATCCTTGATCGCCTGATCGAGCAGCTCGTTGTTGTACGGCTGTCCCTGCCGCAGCTTGGTGTAGCTGAGCGCGGTCTCGGGCTCGATGCGCTGCGTGCCGTCGACTCGCAGCGTCTTGATGACGCCTCCGGTCGCGGGGGCGGCGGGCGCGGTTGCGGCGGGTGCCGTCGCGGCCGTGGTCGTCGGCGCGCGCTGCGCAGCCGGCGCGGTCTGCGCGGCGGCGGCGAGCGGCAGCCCGGCGAGGATGGTGCAGCCCAGCAGCGCCGGCAGGGCGCGCGCCCGCGAAGTCGAAACGTTCAGAACCGTCACCATGTTACCTTCGAGAAAACCCGTTGCGCTCCCGGGCCGCGCCCGCCCTGCAACACTTGGTTCAGCCGATCAAGCCGGCCAGGTGCCGCCATAGTCCGAAGTTGCCGAGATCGTTGAACGTCACCAGCATCATCAACGCCAGCACCGCCGCCAATCCGCCGCGATAGGCCCACTCCTGCGCTTCCGGGCCTACCGGTTTCCGCCTGATCGCCTCGATCAGATAGAACAACAGGTGCCCCCCATCCAGCATCGGCACTGGCAGCAGGTTGATGAACCCCAGATTGATGGACACGAGCGCGAGCAGGAACACGAACGCGTCCCAGCCAAGCGTGATCTGCTCGCCAGATACTTTGGCGATCGCGAGCGGCCCGCCCAATTCCTTGACCGATCGACGCCCGGACACGATCTGCCCGACCGTCTCCACCATCATCTGCAGGATGTCGCCGGTGCGGCGCACCGCGACGACCGGTGCCTCGAACAGGCCGACCGGTCGCACGACCGGGCTGGTCGGCGCGATGCCGAGCAACCCGACCTTGTATTCGTTGCCGAACCGGTCGCGTTGCTCCAGCGTGCCGATCACCGTCTCGACGCTCGTCGGCTGATCGGCGCGAACATAGTCGATCCGCACGCGCTCGCCCGCACGGATCTTCACGAACCGCACCATGTCCTCGAACGTGTCGACGTGACGGCCGCCAAGCGCCTCGATCCGATCGCCCGCGCGCAGCCCCGCCTGCGCCGCGGCGGTGCCCGGCATCGCCTCGCCCACCACCGCCGGCGTCTGCGCGTCGCCGTAGGCGAGCGCGAAGCCCGCCAGGATCAGGATCGCGAGCACGAAATTGATGACGGGCCCCGCCGCCACGATGATCGCGCGCTGCCAGACGGGCTTTGCGTGAAACGTCTGCGCGCGCTCCTCGGCGGGCAGCAGCAGCCAGTCGGGATCGCTGCGGCCCGACGCGGTCATGTCACCCGCGAACTTCACATAGCCGCCGAGCGGCAGCGCGGCGACTTTCCAACGCGTGCCGCGCTTGTCGGTCCACCCCGCGATCTCACGCCCGAACCCGATCGAGAACGCCTCGACCTTCACCCCGAACCAGCGGCCCGCGAGATAATGCCCCATCTCGTGGATGAAGACGAGCGGGCCGATCACCAGCGCGAACGCCAGGATGGTCAGCAGCAGTCCGGGGGTCTGGATCAAGCCACGCAATCCTCTACGCGCTCGCCCGCGATACGTCGCGCCTCCGCGTCGATCGCGATCACCGCGTCGAGCGTCTCTGGCGCCTCGGGAGCATAGCAGCTCAAGGTATCTTCCACGATTGCGGCGATTTCAAGAAACCCGATGCGATCGGCGAGGAATGCCGCGACCGCGACCTCGTTCGCCGCGTTCAGGATCGCGGGCCGCGCACCGCCCTCCTCCAGCGCCGCGCGCGCGAGCGCCAGCGAACGAAACCGAACGGGATCGGGCGCTTCGAAATCGAGCCGGCCGAGCTTCACCAGGTCGAGCGGCGCCATCGGCGTCGCCATCCGGTCGGGCCAGGCGAGGCAGTGCGCGATCGGCACGCGCATGTCGCTGGGCCCCAGTTGCGCGAGCATCGAGCCGTCGACGTAATCGACCATCGAGTGGATCACCGACTGGCGGTGCACGACAATCTCGATCCGCTCGTGCGGTACCGGGAACAGCCGCGCGGCCTCGATTAGCTCGAGCCCCTTGTTCATCATGGTCGCGCTGTCGACCGAGATCTTGGCGCCCATCGACCAATTAGGATGCGTAACCGCCTGCTCGCGCGTGACCGCCGCCATCTCATCGAGCGACGCGTCGCGGAACGGCCCGCCGCTCGCGGTCAGGATGATCCGTCGCACACGCTCGGCGCGCGCGAAATCGAAACACTGATAGATCGCGTTGTGCTCGCTGTCCGCGGGCAGCAGCGTCGCGCCGTGCCTCGCCGCGGCCTGCATGATCAGGTCGCCCGCGGACACCAGCGGTTCCTTATTGGCGAGCACCACTGTGCCCCCCGCCTCGATCGCGGCCATCGTCGGCCCGAGGCCGGCGCAACCGACGATCGCGCCCATCGTCCAGTCGGCGCCCAAGGCCGCCGCGTCGCAGATCGCCTGCGCGCCGCTCGCGACCTGCGTGTTGGTCCCCGCGAGCGCGTCGCGCAGGTCGCCCAGGCAACGCTCGTCGGCGACGACTGCCAGTTCGGCGCGCGTGCGGATCGCGGCGGCGGCGAGGCGCCCGACGTCGCAATTGGCGGTCAGCGCGCGGACTCGGAAACGCTCGGGTTCCCGCTCGATCAGGTCGAGCGTCGAGGTGCCGACCGAACCGGTCGCCCCCAGAATCGTGACCGTACGCATCAGACGATCATCGGCGCGACGACGAGCAATGCGGCGAGCGGCGCGACCGGCACCAGCCCGTCCAGCCGGTCGAGCAGGCCGCCATGCCCCGGCAGGACGTTGCCCGAATCCTTGACGCCGGCGCGGCGCTTCAACCAGCTCTCGAACAGGTCGCCCCCCTGCGCCACCGCCCCCAGCACCGGGGTCGCGAGCAGCAGCCGGAGCGGAAGATCGTAACCGACGTGGAGCACGAACGCAAACGCGGTCGCGGCGACGATCCCGCCGATCAGGCCGGCCCAGGTCTTGTTAGGGCTCACCCGCGGCGCCAGCTTCGGCCCGCCGATCGCGCGGCCGGCGAAGAATGCGCCGATATCGGTCATCCAGACGAGCACCAGCGCCCAGATCGACAAGAGCAGCCCGTGATCCTGCTCGCGGATCAGCACGAGCGAGAGGACCGGCAGCGCGCAATAGATCGTGCCGCTCGCCAGCCACGTGCGCCGCGTGACGATCGCGACGAAGAAGAACGCGGCGGCGATCAGCCCGAGCGCGAGGAAGCTCGCCCCCGCCGCGATCGGCGCGAGGATCGCGAGCGGCACCGACAGCGCATATTGCGACAGCCGCTTCTCACGCGCGGGGGTCGCGGTCAGGTCGGACCATTCCGCCATCATGAACAGCGCGATCACGACCATCAGCAGCCAATAGGCGAACCCGCCGATCGCCAGCGCGATCAGCGCCACCGCCGCCATCACGGCGGCGGCCATCGTCCTGAGCGCGAGTTCGGATCGACGCGGCGCGGTCTTGGGTGCGGTCACAGACCACCGAAGCGGCGTTGCCGCTGGCCGAACGCCTCGACTGCGGCGGCGAGATCGCGCGCACCGAAATCGGGCCACAAGGTGTCGACGAACAGCAGTTCGGCATAGGCCGCCTGCCACAGCAGGAAATTCGACAGGCGATGCTCGCCCGACGTGCGGATCATCAGGTCGAGCGGGGGCAGCTCGCGCGTCTCGAGCTCGCGTTCGATCGATCCCATGTCGATCGCTGCGGGATCGAGTTCTCCGTCACGCGCCCGCACCGCCAGCGCCTGCGCCGCGCGCACCAGTTCGGCCTGCGCGCCGTAATTGAGCGCGATCGCCAGGATCGGTCCGGTGTTGCCCGCGGTGCGCGCCAGCGCGTCGTCGATCAGGTCGACGACGTCACCCGAGAAGCGCGTATAGTCGCCGAGCACGCGCAGCCGCACGTTCTCGCGCACCAGTTCGGCGAGGTCGTTGCGGATGAAGAATTTGAGCAGCCCCATCAGGTCGCTCACTTCCTCCGCCGGCCGCCGCCAGTTCTCCGACGAGAAGGCGTACAGCGTCAGCGCCTCGATCCCCATCGCGCGCGCCGCGCGGGTGACCGCGCGTACCGCCTCGACCCCCGCCTTGTGCCCGGCCGCGCGTGGCAGCAGGCGCTTTTTTGCCCAGCGACCGTTGCCGTCCATGATGATGGCGACGTGGCGCGGCACCGCGCCACCCCCCGCGGTCTGCGTTTGGACGGCCGTCGCCATCAGCATCCCCCCCTATGCCGACGTTGGCTCACTTGCCGAGAATTTCCTTTTCCTTCGCGGCCGAGACGCTGTCGATGTCGGCGGTGGTCGCGTCGGTCAGCTTCTGCACCTCGCCCTCCAGCCGCTTGCGCTCGTCCTCGGAGAAGACGCCCTTCTTCTCGTCGGTCTTGAGCGCGTCCATCCCGTCGCGCCGCACGTTGCGCACCGCGATCTTGGCCTTCTCCGAATATTGCCCGGCGAGCTTCGCGAGCTCCTTGCGGCGCTCCTCGGTCAGGTCGGGGATCGGCAGGCGCAGGTTCTGGCCGTCGTTGATCGGGTTGAGCCCAAGTCCGGCCGACCGGATCGCCTTTTCGACCGGGCCGACGTTGGTCTTGTCCCACACCTGGACCGAGATCATCCGCGGCTCGGGCACCGAGACGGTCGCGACCTGATTGAGCGGCATCTTTGCGCCGTACACCTCGACCGTGACCGGATCGAGGAGCGAGGTCGAAGCGCGACCGGTGCGCAGGCCGGCGAGATCGCCCTTCAGCGATTCGACCGCGCCGTTCATACGGCGCTCAATATCGGCCTTGTCATACGCGGGCATGGCTTACTTCTCCGTGTTGGACTGAACGATCGTCGACACACCCTCACCGTGCAGCACGGCGGCGAAATTGCCGTGCTCGCGGATGTTGAACACGACGATCGGGATGCTGGAATCGCGACACAGCGCCACCGCACTCGCGTCCATGACGCGCAGGTTCTTCGACAACACCTCGTCGTACCCGATCGTCTCGTAACGCTTGGCGGTCGGCACCTGCTTGGGGTCGGCGTCGTAGACACCGTCGACGCTGGTGCCCTTGAACAGGGCATCGCAATTCATCTCGGCAGCGCGCAGCGCGGCCCCACTGTCGGTGGTGAAGAACGGCGAGCCGACGCCCGCGGCGAAGATCACGACGCGCCCCTTTTCCAGGTGACGCATCGCGCGGCGACGCACGAACGGCTCGCACACCGACTGCATCGGGATCGCCGACTGGACGCGCGTGTCGACGCCGATCTGCTCCAGCGCGTTCTGCACCGCTAGCGCGTTCATAACGGTCGCGAGCATCCCCATATAATCGCCGGTTGCGCGTTCCATGCCGCGCGCCGCGCCCGAGATTCCGCGGAAGATGTTGCCGCCACCCACGACGACGCACAGCTCGAACCCCTGCGCCTTCACCTCGGCGATCTCTTCGGCAACGCGCGCGGTGACGGTGGGATCGATCGCGAGACCGCCCTCCCCCATCAATACTTCGCCCGACAATTTCAGCAGGATACGGTTGTAGCGCGGTTTGGTCATCGATTCCGAATGGTTTGGGGAAAGGCTGGCGGACCTTAGAGGTCCGGTCAGGGCGGAGCAACCCGCCCCATACGCAAACCGCCGCCCCGGCGGGTACCGGGGCGGCGGGTTCTTACAACGCGTTCACCGCGCCGGGTGACGGGTCAGGCGTTCTGCGGAACACCCGATGCCGCCGCGACCTCGGCGGCGAAGTCCGACTGCTCCTTCTCGATGCCTTCGCCGAGCTGGAAGCGGACGTAATCGACCAGCTTGATCTCGGCGCCGGCATCCTTGCCCGCCTTGGCGA
Organism: Sphingomonas citricola; assembly: GCF_019429535.1. Lineage (GTDB taxonomy): Bacteria > Pseudomonadota > Alphaproteobacteria > Sphingomonadales > Sphingomonadaceae > Sphingomonas > Sphingomonas citricola. The sequence continues at coordinate 254,996 of NZ_JAHXZM010000003.1, forward strand.
CGACGTCGCTGATCTTGGTCTTCCCGTCCATCACGAACAGCTGGCTGACCAGCGCGTGCTCCTTGCGGTACTTGGCGATCGAACCTTCGACCATCTTGGCGATGATGTCGGCGGGCTTGCCGCTCTCGCCGGCCTTCTCCGTCGCGATCGCGCGCTCGCGCTCGATCTCGGCCTCGTCGAGGTCACCCTCGTTCAGCGCCTTCGGGAAGGCGGCCGCGATGTGCATCGCCAGGCTCTTGCCGAGCGCCTGGAGCGCCTCGTCGTTCGCCGCGCTCTCGAGCGCGACGAGCACGCCGATCTTGCCCAGACCCGGCGACTGCTGGTTATGGACATAAGCGACGACTGCGCCCTGCGACACTTCGAGCTTGCGCGCACGGCGGATCGACTGGTGCTCGCCGATCGTCGCGACGTTGTTGGTCAGCGCCTCGGCGACGGTCGTCCCCGACGGCATCGACGCGGCCTTGATCGCCTCGACGTCGTCGCCGGTGCTGAGCGCGATCTGCGTCACTTCGCGCACGAAGTTCTGGAACTGGTCATTCTTCGCGACGAAGTCAGTTTCGGAATTGACCTCGACCGCCGCACCCTTGGTGCCCGACACGGCGACGCCGACCAGACCCTCCGCCGCAGTGCGGCTCGACTTCTTCTGCGCAGCCGCGAGGCCCTTGGTACGCAGCCAGTCGAGTGCGGCGTCCGTGTCGCCTGCGGTCTCGTTCAGCGCCTTCTTGCAGTCCATCATGCCCGCGCCGCTCTTCTCGCGCAGGTCCTTCACCATCGAAGCGGTGATGTCGGCCATCGTTCTGGTCCCTCGAATGTGGTTGGTCGCTCCGGCGTCCGCGCGTGGCGCGGCGGACATGAGCGATGAAACAAGCGAAGGCCGCCACATAGGCAGCCTCCGTGACAGTTGCACGTCACCGGCCCGGTCGCGCGGTGCGTACCGGGCCGATCCGCGTACGGCTTATGCCTGGGCGGCAGCCGCCATCGTGTTGCCCTCGGCGTTGACGTCAGTGTCGATCGGGGCGTCGGCGCCCTGGATCGCTTCCTCCGACGGCGGCTCGATCATCGCGCCCATGTCGGCACCGCTGCGCGCCTGCTGCTGCTGGTTGCCGCGGGTCGCCGCGATCGCCACCGCCTCGCAGTAGAGACGGATCGCACGCGCCGCGTCATCGTTCGCGGGCACCGGGAACGCGATGCCGTCGGGCGAGACGTTCGAATCGAGAATGCCGACGACCGGGATGCCCAGCGTGTTGGCTTCCTTGATCGCGAGCTCTTCCTTGTTGGCGTCGATCACGAACATCACGTCCGGAATGCCGCCCATGTCGCGGATGCCGCCCAGCGACATCTCGAGCTTGTCGCGCTCGCGCGTCAGCTGAAGCACTTCCTTCTTGGTCAGACCCGCGGTGTTGCCCGACAGCTGCTCCTCGAGCGCCTTCAAACGCTTGATCGAGTTGCTGATCGTCTTCCAGTTGGTGAGCATGCCGCCCAGCCAGCGGTGGTTGACGAAGTGCTGGCCCGCGCGGCGCGCCGCCTCGGCGACGGGCTCCTGCGCCTGACGCTTGGTGCCGACGAACAAAACCTTGCCACCGGCCGCGACGGTCGACGACACGAACTCGAGCGCGCGCGCGAACAGCGGCACGGTCTGCGACAAGTCGATGATGTGGACGCCGTTGCGATCGCCGAAGATGTACGGCTTCATCTTGGGGTTCCAGCGGTGGGTCTGGTGACCGAAGTGCGCGCCGGTTTCGATAAGCTGCTGCATGCTGACGACAGGTGCCGCCATAATCATATTCCTTCCGGTTGAGCCGCTGGGAAGCGTGTGACGCGTGCAGGCTCGAAGCCCGGCGCACCGGTTGTTGATGCTTCCCATGTGGGATTGAGGAGGCGCTCCTTATCCGTCTCTGCGCCAAAATTCAATCGTCTATTTGGCTTGACGGCGGAACGGAGGAGGAACAAATACGGGAACAGAACGCGAACTCGATTTAGGTGTCACGTGTTTAACGCCAATTCGCCCGAAACGGACGCATGGTGGGGAACTTAATCTACGTGATGAAGGTTGGCCGACGTTGAGTTCGCGTACGGATTAAGGGAGGCGAACATGCTGATCGTACTTGATGTTTTGGTCTTCGGCGGCGCAACGGCGAGTGCCCTCTATGCGCTTGTCTCGACGGTCATTCCGAATGCCGGCAAGATTATGGACGCACTCGCCGGACGCCCGCAGCATCGTTTCGAACCGCTCGCCACGCTTGTGCGCGCCGAGAACCGGATCGCGGTCAGGCGCTGGTCATCGGCATCGGCTCGCCCAACGTGGCAGCAGCGCGAAGCCGCTTGACGCGCGCGTAGCTCGCGATGCTGAATGGCAGTGCGAGCAGGTAGCCGACACACAGCAGCGATACGGTTTCCCACGGTGCCGACACGGCGGCTGCCCCGATTACCACGACAATCGCGATCGCCTCGAACCGGACTTTGCGCCGCAACCGCAGCGATGACCACGAGAACGTCGCGACGCTCGACACCATCAGGATCGCGATGAACGCCGTCCACGGCGCCACCAGGTATGGTGAGCGAAATACCGCCTGATCGGTCGCGAACCACAGGAACATCGGCAACAGCGACAGGCCCGCGCCCGCCGGCGCGGGCGCGCCGGTCAGGAACCCCGCCGATTTGTGCGGTTGATCGTCGGCATCGATCGCCGCGTTGAACCGGGCGAGTCGCAGCGCGCAGAACACGGCGAGCATGAGCGCAGCGGTCCAGCCGAAGCGCGGCAAGGTCGATAGCGACCAAAGATACAGAATCAGCGCGGGCGACACGCCGAATGAGATCGCGTCGCTGAGCGAATCGAGTTCGGCGCCGAACCGGCTCTCGCCGCGCAGCATCCGCGCGACGCGTCCGTCCAGCCCGTCGAGCACGCCGGCGAGCAGCACCATCGCCACCGCCATCGCCCAGTTCTGCTGGATCGCGAAGCGGATGCCCGACAGACCAGAGCAGAGCGCCAGTGCGGTCACCGCATTCGGCGCGACCGCGCGCAGCGGGAGCCCGCGCGGGCGACGAAGCGGACGAGCAGCGCGCATCGTTACTGCGCGACCCCGGTCACGCTGGCGCCACCGAACCGGCCGAGCACCGTCTCGCCAGCGATCGCGCGCTGGCCGAGCGCGACCTGCGGGACGCATCCCTCGGGCAGGAACACGTCGACGCGGCTACCGAAGCGGATCAGGCCGACGCGCTGGCCTACCGCGACGATGTCGCCGACCTTGACGAACCCGACGATCCGCCGCGCGACCAGGCCCGCGATCTGCGTGAAGCCGATCCGGCGGCCGTCGTGTCCCTCGACGACGAAATGCTGCCGCTCGTTCTCCTCCGACGCCTTGTCGAGATCGGCGTTCAGGAACTTGCCCGAGATATAGACCACCTGCCGCACGATCCCCGCGATCGGCGTCCGGTTGATGTGGACGTCGAACACCGACATGAACACCGACACGCGGACCATCGGCTCGGCGCCCAGTTCGCCGACCAACTCGCGCGGCACCGGCACGCGCTCGATCATCGTGATAAGCCCATCGGCGGGCGACACGACGAGGTCGTCGCCGATCGGGGTTGTGCGCACGGGGTCGCGAAAGAACGCCGCTACCCACAGCGTCACGCCCAGCAGCGGCCAGAACAGCACCTTGGTGACGATCGTCGCGAGCAGGGTGATGCCGAACGCGATGGCGGTGAATTTCTGCCCCTCGGGGTGGACGGCGGGAAAGCGCCACTTGACCGTGGACGTGCCCACCGGGGGCTTCTGCAATGATGACATGCGGGTGGGTCTATCGTCGGTGAACCGCGCTGACAACGCGCCGTGTCGTGGCGCGTGCTTTTCGTGTCACCGTGCGGCTGCGGGCGGCACGCGCTTGATCCCTGCCCCCGCCCTTTCTATGCGCTGGCGCAACCCCTCCCACAGGAAGAGAGAATATGGCCAAGATCAAGGTGAAGACGCCCGTCGTGGAGATCGACGGCGACGAGATGACGCGGATTATCTGGGAGTGGATCCGCGAGCGCCTGATCAAGCCGTATCTCGACATCGAGCTCGATTATTACGACCTCGGCATCGAGCACCGCGACGCAACCGACGATCAGGTGACGATCGACAGCGCGAAGGCGACGCAGAAGTACGGCGTCGCGGTAAAGTGCGCGACGATCACCCCCGACGAGGCGCGCGTCGAGGAATTCGGCCTCAAGAAGATGTGGCGATCGCCCAACGGCACGATCCGCAACATCCTGGGCGGCGTGATCTTCCGCGAGCCGATCGTGATCAAGAACGTCCCCCGCCTGATCCCGGGCTGGACCCACCCGATCGTCGTTGGCCGTCACGCGTTCGGCGACCAGTACAAGGCGACCGACTTCGTCGTACCCGGTGCGGGCAAGCTGACGATGAAGTGGGAAGGCACGGACGGCCAGGTGATCGAGCGCGAAGTGTTCGACTTCCCGGAAGGCGGCGTCGCGATGGGGATGTACAACCTCGACCAGTCGATCCGCGACTTCGCGCGCGCCAGCATGAACTATTCGCTGGGTCGCGGCTGGCCGCTGTATCTCTCGACCAAGAACACGATCCTGAAGGCCTATGACGGCCGCTTCAAGGACCTGTTCGCCGAGATCTTCGAGGCAGAATTCAAGGACCAGTTCGCCGCCCGCGGCATCGTCTACGAGCACCGCCTGATCGACGACATGGTTGCCTCGGCGCTCAAGTGGAATGGCGAGTTCGTGTGGGCGTGCAAGAACTACGACGGCGACGTCCAGTCGGATCAGGTCGCGCAGGGGTTCGGCTCGCTCGGCCTGATGACCTCGGTGCTGATGACCCCCGACGGCAAGACGATCGAGGCCGAGGCCGCGCACGGGACCGTCACGCGCCACTACCGCCAGCACCAGCAGGGCAAGGCGACCTCGACCAACCCGATCGCGTCGATCTTCGCTTGGACCGGCGGCCTCAAGTATCGCGGCCAGTTTGACGGCACCCCCGATGTCACCCGCTTCGCCGAGACGTTGGAGCAGGTCTGCATCGAGACGGTTGAGAACGGCGACATGACGAAGGATCTCGCGATCCTGATCGGCCCCGACCAGAAGTGGATGACTACCGAGCAGTTCTTCGAGGCCGTGCGCCAGAACCTCGAGAACAAGATGGCGACCTGGGCCTGATCCGGTCGAGGCGGGCTGGATGACAGTCCGCCTCTCCATCATCGTCGTGATCGCGCGATTGCTGCGGCGCGGAGATATTGAACGTAGATCGCGCATGCGATCAGATGGATTACAATAGGTAGTCGGGTCGGATCCCGGAAGTTCACAAGCGCGAACGCCGACCAGATGAAGAAGATCGACGCTGCTAGCGCGACGATCGTTAGTATAGCGCCGATCACGGTTCCTGCTCGCATATCCGTCAAAGGCGTGCCACCGCGATAGCTGATGAGGTAACAGGCAACGAACAGCAGCCAAGCGCCACCCCAGACCGGTAACGTGACGATGCTCGCGGCAAGGAGCATCGCCGGACCATCCGGGCTAGTACCGCCTTCGGCATAGTACAGAGTCCCGTGATAATTGATGAGCGGTATCACGACCAATGCGAAGGCCAGGCCGATCAGCCATAGCGACCACGCGCGACGAGGCGTTTGTATTGGCATGCGCGCACAAGTCCCCTGAATGTGGGCGACGCTAACGAAGTGATTGCGTTTGTCGCCTGACATCCCCGCCCACATCCGCCAAGGTGCCTAGATGGCGATTGGACTGGAAAACGAAGGCTTCTCGGACGCGCTCGTCGTGTTGGGCGCGGCGGGGCTCGTCATTCCGGCGTTCGCGCGGTTCCGCATCAGTCCGGTGATTGGCTTCATCCTCGTCGGCGCGTTGGTCGGACCGGCGGGCCTCGGCTCGCTGACGAAGGCGTTCCCATGGCTATACTACGTCACCATCTCGGACCCCGACGCGATCGAGCCGTTCGCCGAGTTCGGGATCGTACTGCTGCTGTTCTCGATCGGGCTGGAGCTGTCGTTCCGGCGTCTGTGGTCGATGCGGCAGCTCGTATTCGGTACCGGTGCGGCGCAATTGCTCGGATCGGCGGCGCTGATCGCGACCGCGCTCCATCTGCTCGGACAGCCGTGGGCGGGCGCGGCGGGGCTCGGGCTCGCTTTGTCGCTGTCGTCCACCGCGCTCGTCCTGCCGCTCGTCGGCACGACCAGCCCCGTTGGACGCGGCGCGTTCGCGATGCTGTTGTTCGAAGATCTGGCGCTCGTACCGATCATCTTTGCTTTGGGCGCAATGGCGCCGAGCGCGGGTGACGGCGGCTGGGGCGAAATTGGCGGCGTGGCGCTACGCGGCGGGCTGACCGTGGTCGCGATCTACGGCGGCGGTCGTTTCGTCCTGCCGCGGTTGTTCGCGCAGGCCGCGCGGACCAAGAGCCCCGAACTGTTCCTCGCCGCCTCGCTGTTGGTCGTCATCGTCGCCAGCGTCGCGACCACCGCCGCGGGGCTGTCGCCGATCGTCGGCGCGCTGCTCGCCGGCCTGCTGATTGCGGAAACCGAATATCACAGCGAGGTCGAGGTCATCACCAAGCCGTTCCAGGGGCTTGCTCTCGGCGTGTTCCTGATCACGGTCGGCATGAGCGTCGACCTGCGGCTGATCCTCGCCAATTGGCCGTCGCTGCTGCTCGCGGTCCTCGGCGTCGTGCTGACCAAGGCTGTCGTGACCGCGCTGCTGCTCCGCATCGCCAACGCGCGCCGCGGCGTCGCGGCGGAGACGGGCCTGCTTATGGGCAGCCCGTCCGAGACGACGCTGATCGTGCTCGCAACGGCGGCCCAGGCGCGGCTTATTTTGCCCTCCACCGCGACCTTCTGGCAGACGGTGACCGCGATCGGGCTGACGATCACGCCGTTGCTCGCACTTCTGGGCCGTGCGATTTCGCGACGGATCGAACGGCGCGCGCCAGTCGAGGACATCCCCGCCCCCGACGACGGCCGCACGATCATCATCGGGTTCGGACGCGTCGGCGAACTCGTTGCCGACATGCTGTCGCGTCATGACCGACCGTATCTGGCAATCGAGGCCGATATCGACGCCGTCACCCGCGCGCGCGCCGACGGGCACAGCGTCGTCTTCGGCGACATCGTCCGCCGCGAACTGGTCGACCGGCTGGACCTCGCCCGCGCGCGCGCGTTGATCCTGACGATGGACGATCCGGTGCTGACCGTGCGCCTGACGCGGCAGGTGCGCGCGCAGTTCGCCGACCTGCCCATCATCGCGCGCGCGCGTGATCCGGGTCACGCCGCCGAGCTGTACCGCGCCGGCGTCACCGAGGCGGTGCCCGAGACGCTGGAGAGTTCGCTGCAATTGTCGGAGGCGGTGCTGGTCGAACTGGGCGCGCCGATGGGTCCGGTTATCGCTTCAATTCACGAGAAGCGCGACGAGCTGCGCAACGACATTCGCGCCGAGGCGCAGATGTCACGCGAACCGCGCATCCGCCGTATCCGCAGCCGTGCCGAGATCGATGCCATGAATGCGGGCTGATCACGCGAACGGATCGACCACGCATCCTACCCGACCCATGTCACGTTTATGCCCGAAACCATCCCTAGGTGCGTACCGAATGAGGCCATCCGACCTGCGCGTCGCATTGTTCAGCGGCAACTACAATTACGTCCGCGACGGCGCGAACCAGGCGCAGAACCTGCTGGTGGGCTATCTGCTGGCGCAAGGGGTCAAGGTGCGCGTCTATTCGCCGACCTCACCTGAGCCCGCGTTCGCGCCGCGCGGCGACCTGGTCGACGTGCCCGCGATCCCCTTTCCGGGTCGCGGCGAGTACAAGCTCGCGCGCTCGCTGCCCGCGGCACCCCGGCGCGATCTCGAGGCGTTCGCGCCCAACATCGTCCACGTGTCGGCGCCCGAATTCCTCGGCCACGCCGCGGTCACTTGGGCACGCGCGCATGACGTGCCCGTCGTCGCGTCGGTTCACACCCGGTTCGAGACCTATTTCGATTATTATCGCCTCGGCTTCATCCAGCCCGCGATCCGCTGGATCCTGAAGCGGTTCTACAATCGCGCCGATCGCGTCCTCGTGCCGACCCCGTCGATGGGCGAGATCATCCGCTCGCTCGGCGTCGAAACGCCGGTGTCGCTCTGGCCACGCGGGGTCAATCACCAGCGCTTCTCGCCCGACCGGCGCAGCCTCGAATGGCGCCGATCGCTCGGCATCGCCGACGATGAGGTCGCGATCGGCTTTCTCGGGCGGCTCGTACTCGAAAAAGGGCTAGGCGTCTTCGCCGACGTGATCGCGGCGTTGCGCGAACGCGGCGTCCGCCACCGCGTCATCGTCGTCGGCGAGGGCCCCGCGCGCGACTGGTTCGCGGGCCGCGCGCCCGAGGCCGCGTTCGCTGGCTTCCAGAGCGGCGACGACCTCGGCCGCGCGGTTGCGTCTATGGATGTGCTCTTCAACCCCAGCGTCACCGAAACCTGGGGTCAGGTGACGTCGGAGGCGATGGCCGCTGGCGTCCCCGTTGTCGCCGCGCGCGCAACCGGCGCGGTCGATCTGGTCGAGGACGGCGTCACGGGCTTCCTCGTCACGCCGCAGCAGGTCGAAGGTTACGCCGACGCGATCGCGCAATTGATCAACGACCCTGCCTTGCGCCGACGCGCGGGCGCGGCGAGCCACGCGCGCGCCGCGGGCTTCCAGTGGGAAGCCGCCAACGGCCAGGTACTCGATGCGTACCTCGACGTCATGCGCGCGCGCGCCTCGTCCTAACCTTCCCGCTCCTGCCAATCGAAGGTCAGCGGCGCTTCGCGAAACGCGAAGCGGTCGAGATGGCTCGAAACTACTTCGCGCATGCGCGCCGCGTCCTCGTGCGCGGGCACGCGCAGCAGCAGGTCGAGCGTCTCGTCGCCCGCGCGCATCTCGAGCCGGCTTTCATTGCGAAAGGTGATGACGCCCTCCTCCTCGGAAAAGGTGACCACCATCTTGTGGCTCCAGTGTTTGGCGAGCTGCTGGAGATAGCGGCTCGCCGAATGGGTCGGCACACGCGCGACCGATAGAGTGTCCGTCATCAATCAAGCCTTTCCACTTTCTGCGCCAGCTCGTCGATCATCGCCGCGATCTCGTGCAACCGCTCCTGCGACGCGTCGCCCGCGCCGAGGCTGTGACCGAGCGCTACCTTCAGATTGCCCATCGCGCGAAGGATAGGCGCGGCGTCGACGCGCTCGCGGTGCTCACCCAGCCCGCGAAGTCGCGCCATCAATGCCGCGACCTCTTCGGCGCGCTCGGCGAGATGGGTTCGCCCGTCGTCGGTGACGGCGAAGCGTTTCTTCGCGCCGTCGGACTGTTGCTCGGCGATCAGGTTCATGTCGTCGAGCAGCGTCAGCGTCGGATAGACCACGCCGGGGCTCGGCGCATACGCACCCGCCGTCAGCGCCTCAATCTCACGAATCAGGTCATAGCCGTGGCGCGCGCGTTCCGCGATCAGGTGCAGCAATACCAGCCGCAACTCGCTGCCGTCGAACACCCGCTGGCGTCGCCCGCCACGCCGATGCTCGCCCCCGCCGAACCAGTCGCCGCCGAACGGGCCGCCGCGTCCGCCGTGCGGCCCCTGCATCCCAAATCCCACCATACGGTCGGCGAGATGCGCTTCCCAGTGCGCGTGATGATGTGAATGATGTCTCACGTTAATCTCCTTCAGGCCTCAAGATATATCTTCAACTCATAATTACAAGAGCTTTCAAGATATATCTCTTAGCCGTTGCCGGCGGGCATGACGCATCTGCGATCGGCGGCTAGAAGGATGCATGGCCGATCTCTTCGCCGGACTCGAACCCGACACCAATGCGCCCTCTCCGCCGCCCGACGCGCCGCTCGCCGATCGCCTGCGCCCGCGCACGCTGAGCGAGGTCGTCGGACAGGAGCATCTGACCGGCCCGGACGGGGCGATCGGTCGCATGGTCGCGGCGGGTCGCCTGTCGTCGATGATCCTGTGGGGGCCACCGGGCACGGGCAAGACGACGATCGCGCGACTGCTCGCCGCCGCGGTCGGCCTGCGCTTCACACCGATCTCGGCGGTCTTCTCAGGGGTCGCCGACCTGAAAAAGGTCTTCGCCGAGGCCCGCGATCACGCGCGTCTCGGCAAGCGCACGCTACTGTTCGTGGACGAGATCCACCGTTTCAACCGCGCGCAGCAGGACGGTTTCCTGCCCTATGTTGAGGACGGCACGGTGACGCTGGTCGGCGCAACGACCGAGAACCCTTCGTTCGAATTGAATGCCGCACTGCTCAGTCGCGCGCAGGTGCTGATCCTCCACCGCCTCGGCTCCGCGGCACTCGAACAATTGATCGCGCGCGCGGAGGCCGAGGTCGGCCGCGCGCTTCCGCTCGATCCGCCCGCGCGCGACGCACTGATCGCGAGCGCCGACGGTGATGGGCGCTTCCTGCTCAACCAGGTCGAGACGCTGTTCTCGGTCGCGCTCGATGCCCCGCTCGACCCTGCCGGCCTGTCAAGCTTTCTCCAGCGCCGCGTCGCGGTCTACGACAAGGACCGGGAGGGGCATTACAACCTAATCAGCGCGCTCCACAAATCGATCCGCGGCTCCGACCCGAACGCCGCGCTCTATTATCTCGCGCGGATGCTCACCGCGGGCGAAGAGCCGCTCTATCTACTGCGCCGACTGACCCGCGCCGCGGTCGAGGATGTCGGTCTTGCCGATCCACAGGCATTGCAGCAATGCCTCCTCGCCAAGGAAGCCTACGACTTTCTCGGTAGTCCCGAAGGCGAACTCGCGATCGCGCAGGCATGTGTCTATCTCGCCACCGCGCCCAAATCGAACGCAGTCTACGCCGCGCAGAAAGCGGCGTGGCGCAGCGCGCGCGAGACGGGCTCGCTGATGCCGCCCGCCAACATCCTGAACGCGCCTACCAAGCTGATGCGCGACATCGGTTACGGCAAAGGCTACGCCTACGATCACGACGCCGCCGACGCCTTCTCCGGCGCGAACTACTGGCCGGACGAGCTTGGCCCGCAGCAATTTTACTCGCCGACCGAGCGCGGATTCGAGAAGCGGATTGCCGAGCGGCTGGCGTGGTGGGATGAACGACGCCATGCCAATCAGCCTCGCGACTAGAACGCTTCTGCCCGCTCTCCTCGCCGCATCGTTCGCGAACGGGACCGCGCTCGCGCAGAGTGCTGCCCTGATCGCGGCCCCCACACCGGCAGCCAACCAGCCTTACGCCCGCGCGGTCGCGGCGGGCTACAAGGCCGCGACGCTCTGCACCGGCGTCTTCAACGCCGGGCGTAGCGCGGCGGCGATCGAGGGGTTGGAACTGCGCGGCATCTACCCCGAATATGATGCGCTGGTGCCGACGCTGCCCGCGATCATCGACCGGCGAAGCGCGAGCGTCAGCGTACGCTTCGCCGCCGACCTGCCGCCGCGGCGCGCGACTTGGCGCAAGGGGGCGGGCTGCACACTCGCCCCCATTGGGTCCGCATCCCCGGCGATCGTGACGACCTATGCGCCACCCCCCGCCCCGACCGGGGCCGATCCGCGCGCCTGGCCGCTTGGCGACGCCGGGATCGCGCCCGCCCCCTCACCAGCGCTCGCCGCTGCCGTCGCACGTGCCTTTACCGATGACGACCGCAGCGGCCGGACCGTCGGCGTCGTCGTCGTGCGCGATGGGCAGGTCGTCGCGGAGCGGTACCGTGACGGGTTCGGCCCCTTCGTCGCCAATCGCACCTGGTCGGTCGCGAAGAGTATCTCCGGCACCCTCGTCGGCATGACGGGCACCGACCCCATGCGGCCCGCGAACATTCCCGAATGGACCTCCGCCGATCCGCGCCGCGCAATCACGCTCGACAATCTGCTGCGCATGGCCTCGGGCCTCCACAGCGACACCGCCGGCAACCGCACCGACGCGATCTATTTCGGCGGCACGAGCGTGACCGAGCAAGCTCCGTCGTGGCCGCTCGAGGCGAAGCCAGGAACGCGGTTCCGTTACGCGAACAACGACATCCTGCTCGCCGTGCGCAGCCTGCGTGCCGGCCTCGGCGACGCCGCGATGGACCGGCTGCCGCCGCGTCTGTTCGCGACGCTTGGCATGACCCACACCGTCGCGCAGCGCGACTGGCAGGGCAATTACATCCTCTCCTCCGACGTCTGGTCGACCGCGCGCGATCTGGCCCGCCTGGGTCAGCTCTGGCTTCAAGACGGCGTGTGGCAGGGCGCGCGCATCCTGCCTGTCGGCTGGATGCGCTACATGACGACGCCGAGCGGCCCGCAGCCCGACCGTGCCGAGGGCTATGGCGCGACGATGTGGCTGTTCGGGCCGAAACAGGGCCTCCCCGCCGGCAGCTACGCCGCGCAAGGGAATCGCGGGCAATATGTGATGGTCGTGCCATCGGCCCGACTGGTCGTGGTACGCCGCGGCGAGGACCCCGCGGGCAGCAGCTTCGACATCGCACGCTTCACCGCCGACGTGCTGGCTGCGCAACGCTGAGAGACCGCGCGCCCGTGAATGCTGGAACCCGCTTCCGTCATTTCGCCGGGATCGACTGGTCGGGTGCCGTCGGCGAGCGGCAGAAGGGCATCCGCGTCGCGCTCTGTGCCGCGGGGCACGCCGCTCCCACACTCGTCCGCCCTGATCACGTCTGGTCACGCGCCGATGTCCTCGGCTGGCTGCTCGACGGATTGCCGCCGGAAACGCTCGTCGGGCTCGACCTCGGCATCGCGCTGCCGTTCTTCGATTGCGGCGCCTATTTCCCCGAATGGCGCGACACGCCCCCCGACGCGCGCGCATTGTGGGCGCTGGTCGACCATGTCTGCGCCGATGATCCACATTTGTCGGCGTCGAGCTTCGTCGACCATCCCGATGCCGCGCGGCACTTGCGGCGGCACGGCGGGCGGACGGGCGATCTCTTCCCGCCGGGCCGGGGACGCTGGCGCATCGCCGAATACGCGCAGGCGGCGCTTGGCCTCCATCCGGTCAGCAACCTGAACCTCGTCGGCGCGGCGCAGGTCGGCAAGTCGAGCCTGACCGGGATGCGCATGCTCCACCAGTTGGGCGGGCGGCTCCCCGTCTGGCCGGTCGACGCCGATCCGGGTCACGGCAGCCTGCTGGTCGAGATCTACACCAGCCTCGCCGCGCGCGAGGCAGGCGCGCGCGCGGGACGCAGCAAGCTGCGCGAGATCGCGTCCCTCAATCAGGCGCTCGCCACGTTCGACAGCGCGCCGGTCGCGGGCAGCGGCGCGATCGACGACCACGCCAGCGACGCGCTTCTGAGCGCTGCCTGGCTGCGGATTGCTGCTAGGCGTCAAGCGCTCTGGCACCCCGAAACCCTCACCACGGAAGTCGCGCGGATCGAGGGCTGGACGTTCGGCGCACCCTGACCGGCGCGCAAAGGGGCTGGACGAGCGCGCCCGCCTGACGCATGGCGGCGCACACGGGCACGCCGGTTTAGCTCAGCTGGTAGAGCAGCGGTTTTGTAAACCGAAGGTCGCGGGTTCGATTCCTGCAACCGGCACCACGTTTCCCGCCCCCGCCGCCTCCCGCATTACCGATTGTTCAGCCGGCGTCGACGCTGCGGCAACGCACGTCCCCCTATCTCCGCGGCAAGAGCTGGGAGGGTGAGGTAACGATGATGGTCCGGCGGATAATCACGGCAGTGGTTGCGGTGACGGGCGTGGCGATGGGCGCATCGGCGATCGCGGCGCAACCGGCGCCGAATGCGTCGATCTACGGCACCTGGATCAACCCGTACCACAGCGTCGCCGTGCGCACCGTACCCTGCGCGAACCGTTTGTGCGGGCGCGTCGTCTGGGCAAGCCGCGAGGCGCAACAGGACGCACGCGACGGCAACGTTCCCAATCTGATCGGCACGTCGCTGCTCGAGAATTACCGCCCGACCGGGGCGCGCAGCTGGGCGGGCACCGTGTTCGTCCCCGACATGGGGCGGCATTTCTACTCGCTGATTGAGCAGGTCGACGACGGCACCATGCGCGTCCGCGGGTGCATTCTCCACGGTTTGCTCTGCAAATCGCAGCTGTGGCAGCGGATCGCGGACGTACCACGTGGATAAGCTTGCCCTGATCGCGACACGCTACCGCGTGGTGCTGTCGGTCGCGGTCGTGCTCCTGCTCGTCGGGCTCGGCTTCGCGGCGATGGAGCAACTAACCGCGCATCTCAGCTACAAGCAGGTCCGAGCCGCGCTCCACGCGATGACCCTGCCGCAGATCGTCGCGGCGATGACCTTCACCGCACTCAGCTACCTGGCGCTCACCTTGTACGACCTGCTCGCGCTGCGCGTGATCGGCCGGCCGCTGCCGTGGCGCACCGCCGCGCTCGCCTCGTTCACCAGCTATACGCTCAGTCACAACCTCGGCTTGTCGCTCGTGACCGGCGGGTCGGCGCGCTACCGCATCTACACCGCCGCGGGTCTCGACGGACCCGATATCGCGCGCGTAATCGGCGTCGCCAGCGCGACGTTCTGGAGCGGAATCGTCACGGTCGCGGGCATCGCGCTGCTCGCGCGGTCCGACGCGATCACGCTTGGCGCGTTTACCCTCTCGCCGGGCGTATCGCACGCCGCGGGGGCGGTGATCCTGATGACGGCGGTGCTGCTGGTCGTCTTGTGCGCCCACGCGCGTGGGCCCTTGCGGGTCTGGCGGTTCACGCTGCCGCTTCCCAGCGCCGCGCAAGCGGTAGCGCAGATCGGCGTCGCATTGCTTGATGTCACCGCCGCCGCTGCCGCTTTGTTCGTGCTGATGCCCGGCGCGTCGCTCCACCTGCTGCCGAGCTTCGTGCTCGCCTACGCACTCGGGATCGTCGCCGCGGTCGTGACGCACGTGCCTGGCGGCATCGGCGTGTTCGAAGCGGTCGTCCTGGCGGTCTTGCCGGGTGACCGCGTCGCCGCCTTTGCCGCGCTCGTCGCTTACCGGTTGATCTATTACCTGCTCCCGCTCGCCGTCTCGGTCGCGATGCTCGCCGTGCGCGAACTGTCGCAGCCGCGCGCGTTCTCGTCACGGCTGCTGCGCGAGGGGCGGGTCGCCGCGACGGGGATCGCGCCGCTCGTCCTGTCGGCCGCGACGTTCATCGGCGGCGCAATGCTGCTGCTGTCGGGATCGCTGCCCGCGTTGAAGGGGCGCATGGGAATCCTGTCGCACGTTGCCCCCCTCCCCTTCATCGAGGCGAGCCACATCGCTGCGAGCCTCGTCGGCACGGGGCTGCTGCTGCTCGCGCCGGGATTGTACCGGCGCCTCGACGGCGCGTTCGTCGCCACGCGCGCGCTCCTCGTCGCGGGCGCCCTCTTCTCGCTGTTTAAAGGCATCGATTACGAGGAAGCCAGCGCGTGCCTGATCCTCGCGGGGCTGCTGCACTGGACCCGAGCGGCTTTCTATCGCCGTACCGCGCTGACGCAGATGCCGCTGTCGCGCGCATGGCTCGGCGCCGTCGCGATGGTCGTCGCCGCGGTCACCTGGGCGGGTTTCTTCGCCTATCGCCAGGTGCCGTATCAAGACGATCTGTGGTGGCGCTTCGCGCTACGCGCCGATGCTCCCCGCTTCCTGCGTGCGACTCTAGGCGTAGCGGTCCTGCTGTCGGGCGTCGCGATCTGGCGCTGGCTCGGCCCCGCGCCCGCGAAACCCGACATCGCGTGCGACCCGGCGCAGGTCGGCGCGATCCTCGCGCGCGCCAACAGGACCGACGCGCTCCTCGCGCTGACGGGCGACAAGAATTTCCTGCTGTCCGACGACGGCAGTGCGATGCTGATGTACCGCCGCCGCGGCGCAAGCTGGATCGTCATGGGCGACCCGGTCGGCGATCCTGCCGCATGGCCCGACCTGTTGTGGCGCATCCGCGACATGGCCGACGCGGCGCAGGGACGCTTGCTCCTGTACCAGATCACCGCACCCGTGCTCGATCTCGCGATCGGCATGGGCCTCCACGTCATCAAATATGGCGAGGAGGCGATCGTCGAACTCCCATCCTTAACCTTCGAGACGCCGCGGATGCGCTCGGTCCGCAAGGCCGAGCGCGCCGCCGCGCGCCGCGGCCTCACCTTTCGAATCGTTCCCGCCGCCCGCGTGCCGTCGATCATGGCCGAGCTCGCCCGCGTGTCGGACGAATGGGCGATCGCCAAGGGCCATGCCGAGAAGGGGTTCAGCCTCGGTCGCTTCGATCCAGCTTATCTCTCGCATTTCGACGTCGCGGTGGCGCTCCTCGACGATCGCATCGTTGCCTTCGCCAATTTGTGGCTGACCGAGACGCACGCGGAGGCGTCGGTCGATCTGATGCGGCAGAGCGACGACGCGCCGTCGGGGACGATGGATTTCCTGTTCGTCCACGTCATGCAATGGGCCGCCGCCCAGAGCTTCGAGCGGTTCTCGCTAGGGATCGCACCGCTGTCGGGCATCGCCGGTCGACGACTGGCCCCCGCCTGGGCACGCGCCGCCGCGCTGATCTTTCAGCATGGCGAGCGTCTCTACGGCTTCCGCGGTCTGCGAACATATAAGGAGAAGTTCGCCCCCGCGTGGGAGCCGCGCTACATCGCGGGGCCGCGTGGGCTCGGCCTCGTGCAAGCGTTGCGCGATCTCTCGCGCCTGATCGGCCACCCCGCACCCGTGCCGCCAACCGCATCCGCCGGACTGCCGTCGTCTGGTCAACAAACGCCCACGCTGGGGGCGAATGACACGCCGCTCGGCCCGGTTGCACTGGCGATGTGACCGACGCGGGCCGCGTGCAACCCTCACCCCCAAGGCTCGTTACGGACCTGTGATGACGATCAAGGTCGCGAGCTACAACATCCGCAAGGGGATCGGTACCGATCGCCGCCGCGATCCCCAACGCATCCTCGATGTCCTGACTGAGATCGACGCGGACATTGTCGCGCTGCAAGAGGCCGATCGCCGCTTCGGCACCCGCGCGGCGGTGATTACGCCGCACCTGCTCGAGGAGCATGGCGGCTGGAAAGCGGTTGGCTTCGGGGTCCGCGCGCTCAGCCTCGGCTGGCACGGCAACGCGCTGCTCGTGCGTCGCAGTGCCGTGATCGAACGGTGCGAGACCCTCCATCTGCCCGCGCTCGAACCGCGCGGCGCGGTGATGGCCGAGGTGACGCTCGACGACGCCACGCTGCGGGTGATCGGCATGCATCTCGACCTGTCAGGGCTGTGGCGCCGTCGACAGGCGCACGCGATCATGAACCACGTCGCCGCGAGTGCGCACCAGCACCCGACCGTAATGATGGGTGATCTGAACGAGTGGAGCCGGATGTCGGGCTGCCTGCGCGATTTCGCCAAGACCTTCGCCTTCGCGGACACCGGCCCTAGCTTCCACGCCCGCCGTCCCGTCGCCCGGCTCGACCGGATCATGGCCTCGCCCGCGCTAAGCATCGTCAATGCCGGCGTCCACGCGAGCGCCACCGCACGCCGCGCCTCGGATCACCTGCCGATCTGGGCCGAGCTGATCGCGGCATGAACACGGACCGTATAACCCCAGCGACGGATGACGTGGCCGGCGTAGGCACCGACGCGGATGCCCCGATCGCGCGCGACAAGGAGCTTCGGCTAGCGCTCGTCTGCTACGGCGGGATTAGCCTCGCGGTTTACATGCACGGCATCACCAAGGAGGTGTGGCATCTGGCGCGTGCGAGCCGCGCGCATCAGGACGCGACGACGGAGTTGACCGGATCGGCACGCGTCTACGCCGATCTGCTCGCGGAGATGCGCGACGCCGCCGGCGTCAGTCTGCGCGTCCTCCCCGACATCGTCGCGGGCGCGAGTGCGGGCGGGATCAACGGCATCTTTCTCGCCCAGGCGATATCGGCGGGTCAGTCGCTCGACCCGCTGACCGACCTCTGGCTCGACGGTGCAGACGTCGAACGGCTGATCGAATCCGATGCCGCGCCGGCCTCGCGCTTCTCCAAGGTGTGGGCGCTTCCGATCGCGTGGATGGCCGCGGGGCGAGGCGCCGATCAGCTCGACGGGTCGGACGAACACACGCGTGAGGAGGTCCGAACGAAGCTGTCGCACTTTATCCGCTCGCGCTGGTTCGAGCCGCCCTTCTCGGGCGCGGGCTTCACCAACATGCTGCTCGATGCGTTCGCCGCGATGGCAGCCGCGCCGCGCGGGCCGCGCCTGCTGCCGCCCGGACAACCACTCGACCTCTTCGTCACCGTGACCGACTTCACCGGCCACCCCGAGCGACTGCGGCTCCATTCCCCCCCGGAGGTGATCGAGACCGAGCATCGTCTCGTGTTTCCCTTCGGCGACAAGGGGCAAGCGTGCGACACGCTGGCCGACCCTGCCGAACTCGCCTTCGCCGCGCGTGCCACCTCCAGCTTTCCCGGTGCCTTTCCGCCCCTGACGGTTGCTGAGGTCGACAACGCGCTCGCGACGCGCGGCGCCAGCTGGCCCGGACGCCGGGTGTTCTTGCGTCGCGTGCTGCCGCGCCAGTTCGCCGCCAACACGATCGGCAAGACCGCGTTGATCGACGGATCGGTTCTCGCCAATGCACCTTTCCGCCCCGCGATCGACGCCTTGCGCGACCGTCCCGCGCGGCGCGAGATCGATCGGCGCTTCGTTTACATCGATCCATCGCCGGGCATGAAGTTTCGGCTATCGGGCTCCGTCGACGGCGTCCCCGGCTTCTTTCAGA
The DNA here is from genome assembly GCF_019429535.1 of Sphingomonas citricola. Classification (GTDB taxonomy): domain Bacteria; phylum Pseudomonadota; class Alphaproteobacteria; order Sphingomonadales; family Sphingomonadaceae; genus Sphingomonas; species Sphingomonas citricola. Next base: position 273,627 of record NZ_JAHXZM010000003.1, read on the forward strand.
CCATTCTAGGCGCGGTCAGCGAGCTGCCGCGTCAGCAGCCGATCCGCGACAACCTCGAGGCGCTGGCGGAGCGTTCACGCCGGATAAAGCGGATGCGCGCGATCGTCGACGCGATTCGACCCGAGGTAGAGCGCGAAATCGAGCAGCTGTTCGGCCGCACCTTCTTCCTCGACCGCCCGACAGCGGCGCGACTCGTCGCGTGGCGCCGCCGGGCGCAAGTGTCTGCGGCGGAGCGCGCGGGTTTTTCCTACGCGGGCTACGGCCATCTGAAGGTCGCGAATGTGACCGAATTCGTCGCAACGCTGCTTCACGCGGTCGGCGGCGCGCCGGGCTCTCAGCGGTCAAGCAACACCCGCGCGCGCATTGACGAGGCACTGGCTCGCCGCGGCGTAATCGCCGATGCCGCGTTCGCGGGTGCGGGCAACGACGCGGCGATCACCTTCTTGCGCACGTTCGACCTCGATTTTCGCGTCCGCCGCCTGCGCCTCCTCGCGCGCCGGATCAGCGAGGCGGAGGTGGAGGCGGGCGCCGCCACGCTCGAACCCCTGCGCGAGGCGGTGTACGATTCGCTCGGCATCTATCTCGACCGGCGCCGGCCCGAGCGGTACCGTGGGCTCCGCCCGCTCGTCCGCGCGACTCGCCGCGATGCGGAGTCTCTGCTCGACGCGCTCGGTGCCTCGCTCGATCTCACGCAGGCCGATGCGCTCACCGACGAGCGAATCGCGGTGGCACTCGCAAAGCTGCCGCGCGAGCAGCGCCGCACGATGCTGCTCAACTACCTCGGCTTCCCGTACATCGACGTCGCGACGCTACCGCTCCTTCAGGGCGAAGGCACCGATGAATATGACCCGATCCGCGTCGACCGCATCTCGCCCGACGACGCGCGGACGATTCGCGGCGGCGGCGCCGAAGCGACGTTGAAAGGCATACAATTCAGCAGTTTCGGCGCCTTCTTCAGCCGCGCCTACCGCGAGAACGATTATTTGTGGGGCCGCCTGCACGGCGCCGAACGGATGATCGACATCGCCGTCTCGACGCTCCCCCCAACCGCCCGACTCCGTCCTGGCCGCGTCGCCGCCATAAAACGCGCGGCATTCAGAGCCATCATGATCGAAGAGCAGCCCAGATTGACGATGATACCGGCGCTGTTCGCGTCGCTGCGACGGGAGATTGGCTGAAGGCTGGTAAAAAGATAACGGCGACGATAGCGTCGCGCGCGATGCAGTTTCTCAAAATTCTGTTCTGGTGCCTGCTCGCATTCATCGCTGCGGTGTTCACCTTCGGTAATTGGACAACGGTTTCGGTCCAGCTTTTCGGCGGGTTGGTCATGGAGATCAATCTGCCGCTTTTGCTGCTGCTGGCCTTCTTGCTCGGTTTCATTCCGACGCTGATCTACCAGCATGTCGTACGCTGGCGGTTGCGTCAGCGCCTGTCCGCAGCCGAGCGTGCGCTGGCAAGCACACGCGCCATCAGCGAAGCGGCGCTGCCCGTGTCCACATCCGGCCCCGCCCAGGCTGCTCCTCCATCCGCACCTACCGCGCCAGAGGCGATCTGATGTCCAGCCGCATCTTCGTCGCGCTCGACACGCCTGATCTCGACCGTGCCCGGTCAATCGCCGAACGGGTGCGACACCACGTCGGCGGGATAAAGCTCGGTTTAGAATTCTTCTGCGCGCACGGGCCCGCGGGTATTCGCGCGATGGAGGAGATCGGGCTGCCGGTGTTTCTCGACTTGAAGCTGCACGACATTCCCAACACGGTCGCGAAAGCAGTGCAATCGCTTGCCGCGCTCAAGCCCGCGGTTCTCACGGTCCACGCGAGCGGCGGTCGTGCGATGCTTGAGGATGCGAAAGCCGCGGCGCATCCATCGACGCGCGTCGTCGCCGTTACCATGCTCACCAGCCTCGACGACGCTGACCTGGGCTCAATTGGGGTGGCGGGCAGCGCACACGACCATGTCCTGCGGCTCGCCGATCTTGCGCAGGAGGCGGGTCTCGACGGGATCGTCTGCTCCGGCGCGGAAGTGAAGGCAGCGCATCGCGCGTGGCCGAAGGGCTTCTTCGTCGTCCCCGGAGTGCGGCCGGCCGATGGCGCGCTCGGGGATCAGAAACGCGTCGTCACCCCGCGTCACGCGCTCGACGACGGTGCCTCGATCCTCGTTATTGGCCGTCCCATTACCCAGGCGAGCGACCCGAACGAAGCCGCGCGCGCGATCGCCGCGACGCTCTGAGCGGATCAAGCAAATGGAAGACGGGCGGGCCCTGGTTGACGACGTACGAGACGCAGCACGACAGCATGGCCTCACCTGGGACGCGATGGTACCCGACCGCTTCACCGTCAATCGCGCGGCCGAAGCCGACGAGGAGCGCGCCTATGCCGAGATGGCGATCGCCAAGCGCGCGTTACGCAACCACATTTGTGCCACCTACGGCCTGACGGTCGACGAACTAGCCAGCCTGGCCATGCCCTGAGCAGCGCGCACAAATTGGCCTTGTCGCGATGAGGCTGCTAGACGCCCACCATGCCAATCTCCGCCAAGATCTGCGGTCTGACCACCGCCGCGACACTTGATGCAGCGATCGGTCGCGGGGCGAGCCACGTCGGCTTCGTATTCTTTCCGCCATCACCACGCAATCTGTCGTTCGAGCAGGCCGCTGCGCTTGCCATTCGAGTGCCTGACCATGTTTCGCGCGTCGGCGTCTTCGTTGACCCGGATGACGAAACGATCACCCGCGCCGTCCGCGATGCCCGCCTGTCGGTAATTCAGCTTCACCAGACATCGCCCGAACGCATCGCGCACCTCCGCCGAATGACGGGCGTAGAGACTTGGGCCGCGGTCGCCGTCAAGACGAGAGCCGATCTCGATGCCGCTGGCCGCGTCGTCGGCGCGGCCGATGGATTGCTGTTCGATGCGAAGACGCCTGCGGGCGCGACACTGCCCGGCGGGATGGGCGTCCGCTTCGACTGGTCGCTGCTCTCCGGTTACTCGTCGCCGCTACCCTGGGGATTGTCGGGAGGCCTCGACGCGGCGAACGTCGCAGAGGCGGTTGACCGCACGCAGACCAAGTTAGTCGACACGTCGTCTGGCGTCGAGGACGTGCCTGGCGTCAAGAGCGTGGACAAGATCGCCGCCTTCCTTCAATCGGTGCGGCAGCTATGACCCCCATTCTCGATCAACAGGCGGTGCCCAACAGCTTCCGCCAGCAACCCGATTCACGCGGCCATTTTGGCGAATATGGCGGCCGCTATGTCGCCGAGACGCTCATGCCGCTGATTCTGGAGCTTGAAACCGCGTATCGCGCCGCAAAGCAGGATCCGGCGTTTCAGGCGCAGTTCGACGACTTGCTTGAACATTATGTCGGCCGACCCAGCCCGCTCTACTACGCGGAGCGCCTGACGGAGGCGTTGCGCGACAGCGCGCCCGAGGGGATGGGTCCGGAAATCTGGTTCAAGCGCGACGAATTGAATCACACCGGCGCGCACAAGATCAACAATTGCGTCGGGCAAATCCTGCTGGCGCTTCGCATGGGAAAGACGCGGATCATCGCGGAAACCGGTGCGGGACAGCATGGTGTCGCGACCGCGACGGTTTGCGCACGCTTCGGCCTCCCCTGCGTCATATATATGGGCGCCAAGGACGTTGAACGGCAGGCGCCCAACGTCTTCCGGATGAAATTGCTCGGTGCCGAGGTTCGTGCGGTGGAGAGCGGTGCGCGCACGCTCAAGGATGCGATGAACGAGTCGCTGCGCGACTGGGTCGCGAACGTTCACGACACTTTCTACATCATCGGCACTGCAGCCGGCCCGCACCCCTATCCGGAGCTCGTCCGCGATTTCCAGAGCGTGATCGGACGCGAGGCACGTACGCAGATGCTGGCGCGGACGGGCCGGCTGCCAGACCTTCTGGTAGCTGCAATCGGGGGGGGATCGAATGCGATCGGACTGTTCCACCCCTTCCTCGATGATGCCAACGTGCAGATGCTCGGGGTCGAAGCGGCGGGCGAAGGGCTCGATGCCAAGCATGCCGCCAGCCTCGCCGGCGGCTTTCCCGGCGTCCTTCATGGCAACAAGACCTACCTGTTGCAGGACGACGACGGCCAGATCGCGGAGGCGCATTCGATTTCCGCTGGTCTCGATTATCCCGGCATCGGCCCCGAGCACGCCTGGCTAAAGGACATTGGACGCGTCGCCTATACCAGCGTCACCGATCACGAAGCATTGGATGCATTCCAGCTGCTGTGTCGCGTCGAGGGTATCATCCCCGCGCTCGAACCATCGCACGCGATCGCAGCCGTTGCCGCAAGGTCGAAGGAGATGCGGCGGGATCAGGTAGTTCTGGCCAATCTGTGCGGGCGCGGCGACAAGGATATCTTCACCGTTGCCGAAGCGCTCGGGGTGGCGATCTGATGACGCGCCTGTCCAGCGCCTTCCGCGCCGACCGTCCGGCGCTTGTAACCTTCGTAACCGCGGGTGACCCCGACGTGACGACCACGCCCGCTATTCTTGATGCGCTGGTCGCGGGCGGCGCCGACGTCATCGAATTAGGGATGCCGTTTACCGACCCGATGGCCGACGGTCCGGCTATTCAAGCTGCGAACATTCGGAGCCTCGACGGCGGCACCACCACCGCAGACATTCTTTCGATCGCCAAAGACTTCCGTGAACGTCACTCCGACGTGCCGCTGGTGCTGATGGGTTATGCGAACCCGATGCTGCGGCGCGGGGCTGAGTGGTTCGCCACGGCCGCACACGCGGCGGGTGTCGACGGTGTCATCTGCGTCGACGTGCCGCCCGAGGAGGACGATGCACTGGGCCCCGCACTGCGTGACGCGGGACTTGACCTCATTCGTCTAGCCACGCCGACCACCGACCTGGCGCGTTTGCCAGAGGTGGTGAATGGCGCGTCGGGGTTTCTCTACTACGTGTCGGTCGCGGGGATCACCGGCTTGCAGCAGGCGCAGCAGGCCTCGATCGAGGAAGCGGTCTCGCGCCTCAAACAGGCAACCGACGTACCGATCGCGGTCGGCTTCGGTGTGCGCACCCCCGATCAGGCAGGCGCGATCGGTGCGGTTGCGGATGGCGTGGTCGTAGGTTCCGCTATCGTCGAGATTGTCGCTGCTCACGGCGCGGATGCGCCGACGCATGTCACCACCTATGTTCGCGGCTTGTCCGACGCGCTTGCCTCGGCCCGCAAGGAAACAGCACAATGAGCTGGTTAAGCAACGTTCGCAATGCCTTGTCCTCGATCGTTCCCGCGGGCAAGCAGCAGACTCCCGAAAACCTGTGGCACAAGTGCAAAGGCTGCGGGACGATGGTCTTCACCAAGGAGCTGGAGGAGAACCTTCATGTCTGTCCGACGTGTGACCATCACGATCGCATCGGGCCGTCCGAGCGCTTTGCCTATCTGTTCGACGATGGCACCGCGCAGCCGATCGCCCCGCCCAAGGCACCCGAGGATCCGCTCAAGTTTCGTGATTCGAAGCGGTACGTCGACCGACTGAAGGCGGCGCGCGCCGATACCGGCGAACAGGACGCCTTCGTCAATGCGCGTGGACTGATCCACGGTCGCAAGGTCGTGATCGGCGTGCAGGACTTCGCCTTCATGGGTGGCTCGATGGGTCAAGCCGTCGGCGAGGCATTCATCCAAGGTGTAGAGGCCGCGATCGCGGACCGGGCGCCCTACGTCGTCTTCACCGCCTCGGGTGGCGCGCGGATGCAGGAGGGCATCCTCAGCTTGATGCAGATGCCGCGCAGCACGGTTGCGATCCAGATGCTCCACGATGCCGGGCTGCCATACATCGTCGTGCTGACCGATCCGACGTCGGGCGGCGTCATGGCGGCCTATGCAATGCTCGGCGACATCCACATCGCCGAGCCCAAGGCGACGCTCGCCTTCACCGGCCGGCGCGTGATCGAAAACACGATCCGCGAGAAGCTGCCCGACGATTTCCAGACCAGCGAATATTATCTCGAGCACGGCATGATCGACATGGTCGTGCATCGGAAGGATTTGCGCGACCGGCTTGCCAGCGTCATCGGCTATCTATGCGCGGAACGTAGCGCGGCGGCGTGATGCGCCTCGGGCGTCGCGTGAGATAAGTTCCGTGCGGCGCCTACATACCTTCCGACGCCGTCATTCGGATTTCGCGTCATGCCCGACCATGCCCGCTCGACCGATCCCGCCGTGCAGGCGCAGCTTGAGCGTTTATGGGCACTCTCACCCGGCGCGGACGTGCTGGGGCTCGAGCGCATCACGCGATTACTTACGCGGCTCGGCAACCCGCACCGCCGCTTGCCGCCGGTCTTCCACGTTGCCGGAACCAACGGCAAGGGCTCGACCTGCGCCTTTCTCCGCGCCGCCATCGAGGCCGCCGGCTACCGCGTCCATTCCTACACCAGCCCACACCTCGTTCGCTTCAACGAGCGTATCCGGCTCTCCGGGACGCTGATCGACGACGCGACGTTGGCGAACCTGCTGCGGCAGGTGCTGGACGTCGCCGACGACATTGGTGCTAGCTTTTTCGAAGTGACGACTGCCGCGGCCTTTCTCGCGTTCGCAACGACGCCCGCGGACGCGTGCGTGATCGAGGTCGGACTGGGCGGACGGCTCGATGCGACCAACGTGATACCGACGGCGGCAGTATGCGGCATCGCGGCACTGGGGATGGATCACGAAGCGTTCCTGGGTGACACGTTGCCCAAGATCGCGGCTGAAAAGGCAGGCATCGCGAAGTCGGGCGTGCCGCTCGTGACCATGGCATACCCCCCCGAGATCACCGCGGTCATCAGGCGAGCAGCAGAGGACGCGGGCGCGCCGCTACTCGCGCAAGGGTTTGGGTGGAACTGGGAGGCGGAGGAAGACGCGCTCCGCTATCGCGACGAGATCGGTGAGTCGACGCTGCCGCTCCCCTCACTGCGTGGCGCACATCAGCCGGCGAACTTCGCGCTCGCCACCGCGATGCTTCGGCATCAACGCGCGCTCATCGTTTCAGACGAAGCGATTGCGGATGCTGCCGCGACCGCACGCTGGCCGGCGCGCTTGCAACGTCTGTCCCCAGGACCACTCACCGATTTGGTGCCGCCGGGTACCGCTATTTGGCTCGACGGTGGTCACAATCCCTCCGCGGGGGAGGCTCTCGCCCGATCCCTGCCTCGTCGAGCCACGGCGACCGGGATCACGATGATCCTGGGTATGCTCGCCAACAAAGATCCGGCCGGCTTCCTTCGACCCATGGCATCGCACATCGATCGCGTCATCGGCGTGCCGGTGCCCGATCATGCGAGCCACGCGCCCGATAGCCTCGCTCAGGTGGCGCAGGAGTTGGGTATTCCGGTCAGTACAACTGCTGACAATGTGGCTGAAGCGCTCACTATGGCAGCCCCGCAGCCTGAGGGCGGATCAAGCCCAATGATCCTGATAGCCGGCTCACTATATCTGGCGGGTGAGGTCCTTGCTCGCAACAACGAGCTGCCGGCCTAAATCGAGATGTTGACTACGTCTGGCAGGTCAGCTCGCAGCCAGAAGGATCGTTTAAAATCGCACGGCCGCGTCGAGCTAATTCCAATTGCGACGCCTTTATTTGCGCGGCCGTCACACTGATGCCCCGTCACGCGCGTCGCCCGAGCCTTCAATCCCGGCGCTGCCGACCGAGCGATCGATCAGCCCGGCGCGGCTCATCCACCAGAACAGCACGACACCGGGCAGCGCTAGGATGGTGGTGAGCACGTAGAAGTTAACGTAGCCAAGCTGTTCCACCAACGCTCCCGCCGTGGTTCCCGTCAGCACCCGACCCAGCACACTCGTGGCAGCCGATATCAAGGCATATTGGGCGGCGGTGAAACGAAGGTCGGTCAGGGCGGAAAAATAGGCAACCAGCGTGACGCCGCCGATCCCGCTGGCGATATTCTCGAAACCGATCGCGCCTGCCATGCCGATGTTACTATGCCCCGCGGCCGCAAGCAGCGCGAACGACAGATTGCTGACTGCCATGAGCACGAGGCTCAGAAATACCGAGCGCTTCAATCCCATGCGGGCATACAGAATGCCGCCGATGAAGATGCCAATCAGATAGGCCCAGAAGCCGATCCCGACGTCAAAGAATGCGATTTCGTCGTTGCTGAACCGCAAATCGTCGAACAGCAGACGGAACGTCAGATTGGCGAGTGTGTCACCGACCTTGTGGATCAGGATGAACACGAGCACCAGCCACGCGCCCGAACGCGAAAAGAACTCCGCGAAAGGTTGCCACACTGCGCGGACGGCCGTCGCCAGGCCCCTGCGTTCGATCGGCTCACGGCGCCGCGCTGGCTCCCCCAACAGCAAGCCGGCCAACATCGCGGGCAACGCGAGCGTCGCACAGGCGAGGTAAGCAGCGGACCAGCCGTGCCGCGCCGCCACCACCAGCGCGAGCGCCCCCGCGCCGGCGGAGCCGATCCGCCAGCCATATTGGCTCATCCCCGAGCCCACCCCCAGTTGCCGCGGCTCCAAAATCTCGATGCGATAGGCGTCGATCACGATGTCGAACGTCGCCCCTGCGATGCCTACAAGGATCGCCGCCGTGGCGGTCGCGGAGATCGACGCGCGTGGATCGACCAACGCCAGGTGCGCCACCGCCGCAATGACAAGGACGCCGGCAAACAACAGCCACGACACTCGTTGTCCAAGCCGCCCGAGCACGGGCAACCGAACGCCGTCGACCAGCCACGCCCACAGGAACTTCAGATTGTAGACGAGGAAGGCGAGGCTGAAAGCCGTCACCGTCTTCTTGTCGATCCCTGCCTGCGACAGCCGCGTGGTCAGCGTGGCGGCAATCATCGAGTAAGGGAATCCGGACGAGATGCCGAGTGCGAGCGCGGCAAGCGGCGCGCGTTCCACGTACGGCCTCACACCGTCCCACCATGTCCGCCGATCAGTGTCCGTCATCCCCGGCGTCGCCGCCATTCGCTTGCTCCCGCGCGATTTCTGGCGAACACTAGCGGGAAAAGACGGAGAGGTAAGCCATGAACGCAGCCACCGGGCCGCTTCGCCCGACGTCGGGCCAGCTCGCGCTGGCGCAATTGCTCGCCGAGGGCGGACGAAAGCGCGAGGTCGGGATCACGCACGTCGATGCGCTGGCTTACACCGACCCCGCGCGCCACGTCGCCGAACAGGCGCGCATCTTTGCGAGGGCACCGCTGGTGATCGGTCCATCGGCACTGGTCGCGGAGGCGGGCACTGCGGTTCCGCACGATGGCTTTGGCAAGCCCCTTCTCGTTACCCGCGACCGGCACGGCGAGGCGCACGTCTTCTTGAACGTCTGCCGACATCGCGGCACGCGTCTGGTCGAAGGCACCGAGCCGGTTTGTTCACCGCGTCTCGTCTGCCCCTATCACGCGTGGAGCTATTCCCTGGACGGCCAGCTGGTCGGGCTGCCTCGCCCAGACGCGTTCCCGGGCATCGATAAGGAAGCATTAGCGCTCAAGCGTTTGCCGACGCGGGAGGCGGGCGGACTGATCTGGTTCGCTTTTGACGAGGCTGCCTCTTTCGTCGAGGCCGATGCGCTCGGGCAGGATTTCGACGCCTTCGGGCTCCGCGATATGCATCTGTTTCGCCGCAGGACGCATGACGTGGCGGGAAATTGGAAGCTCGTCATGGATGCTTTCCTTGAAAGTTACCATGTCGCGCGGCTGCATGCGCAGACGATCGGACGGTTTTTCAAGGACGGGGTCGCCTCTGCCGACACGATCGGGCCGCACCAGCGGTCGGCCGTTGCGCGCGAGATCGACGAGGCGGCGGTGCGTGCGGGCGACTGGCCTACGCTGCGATCGGCGATCACCTATACGTATCAGATGTTTCCGGGCACCGTGCTGATCGTCAGCCCCGACTACGTCAATCTGATGGTGCTGATGCCGCAGGCGCACGATCGCGTTCTAGTCGAGGACTTCATGCTGATCCCCGAGCCGCCCGCGACCGACAAGGCCCGCCATCACTGGGAAAAGAGCTGGAATTTGCTGGACGGCGGCGTCTTCGCCAGCGAGGATTTCCGCGCCGCGGCACTGGCGCAGCAGGGTCTGGCGTCGGGTGCGCTCGATCGTGTTACGCTGGGAACGCTCGAGGCGGGGATCCGGCAATTCCACGATCAGGTGGAGCGGCACCTGTAGCGTTCAGGCGGCGGGTACGAACAATTCGAAGCCCTGCGGCAGTCGTTTCGCCTGACGCCCCGCCTTTACCGCGTCGACCGCCTGGATCGCGTGCAGCAGATCGCGTTCGAGATACGGCTTGGCGAGGAAGGCGACCGCCAGCGTGCGCGCCTCAGGCGGACAGGTGCCGGTCACGAACATCACCGGCACGTCACGCTCGGCCGCGGCGCGCGCGACGTCGACCCCGCTGCCGTCCGCCAGCCGAACGTCGGCCAAGATCAGATCGACCGCGACCGTATCGCGTGCCAGCAGCGCGCGCGCGTCCGCCACGCGGTCAACGGTCGCCAGCACCTCGTACCCGTTGTCGCGCAGCATCCGTTCGGTGTCGAACGCGATCAGCGGCTCGTCCTCCACGACCAGCAGGCGCGAGATCAGGCGCTGTTTCCGTCCGAACAACATGCGTTGGCTTCCATCGTTACGGTCGCACAACGCAAAAGGATGAATTCGGTCGCAAATATTTGACAGCGCTCGACCGAGCAGCGTTAAGCCCGCGCGCATGGCCGAAGAACCAGCGCAACACCGGATCGCCAAATTGCTCGCGCGCGCGGGCGTCGCCTCGCGGCGCGATGTCGAGCGCATGATCGGCGACGGCCGGGTCGCCTTGAACGGCACGGTGATCGACACGCCCGCGACGCTGCTCGCGACCCTGGACGGCGTCACCGTCGATGGCACGCCGGTCGCCGCGCCGGAGCCGACGCGGCTGTTCCTGTTCCATAAGCCCGCGGGTTACCTGACCGCGGCGCGCGATCCGGCCGGTCGACCGACGATCTATGACCGATTGCCCGCTGACCTGCCCCGGCTGGTCCCCGTCGGGCGGCTGGATTTGAACACCGAGGGCCTGCTGCTGCTCACCACCGACGGCGAGTTCAAGCGCCAGCTCGAACTGCCCTCCACTGGCGTGGAACGGGCCTATCGCGCGCGCGCCTATGGTGACGTGACGCAGGCGCAGCTCGAGGCGCTGATCGACGGCGTCGAGGTCGAGGGCGTGCGCTACGGCAGCATCGACGCCAATCTGGAACGCCGCACCGGGGCGAACGTGTGGGTGGAGATGATCCTGACCGAGGGCAAGAACCGCGAGGTTCGGCGCGTGCTCGAATATCTCGGTTTACAGGTCAGCCGCCTGATCCGCACGCGTTACGGGCCTTTCGTCCTAGGCGACCTGCCGGTCGGGGGGATCGGCGAGGTCCGCGTGGCCGACCTCGTCGCGTTCCGGCAGTCGCTGAAGGCGGGCAGCCGTGGCAAGCCGGCGAACGAGACGACGATCTCCGCGCCGGCGCTCGGCCGATCGGCGCCACGCCGGGCGACGACGCCGGCGCGATCACGCGACAAGGAAGCCGGCGGCAATGCGTATGATCCCGCGGCGACGGATCGGCGGGGGAGCGCCACTGAACCCGATCGACGCCTGCGCCGTGCTGCCGTCGCGTCGCCCCAGCGCAGCCAGCAGGCGGATCGCCGACCGTTCCGTCCCCGCGACGACGATGCTGCGGGCGCGCGCGGCCTCGACAACGGACAGGATCAACGGCGCGGTAGGACGGCCCCGCGCGTCGTCACACGAACGAACGGCGACGTACCGCGTCAGTCCACCGCTGGCCATCGCCGCGATGAGCGGGAGGCGGGAACGCGCGGCGTGATTGCCCGCGTGAGCCGCGCCGAGGTGCGCCAGCAGAGCCAATCGCCCCAGGCTGGTCGTCAGGGCCGATCAGACAAGCCAGCGCCTGAAGCGGAGCCCGGCGCCACCCGCCCGGTCAAGCTGCAACGCAAACCCGGCTGGGCAAAGCCCAAGCCAAAGGCCGGCCCGCGCTCCGGAAAGCCGCGCAAGTGAGGATCATCGCAGGAGAATGGCGCGGTCGCACGCTCGTCGCGCCGAAGGGCGACACCACGCGCCCGACCGCGGACCGAACCCGCGAAGCGTTGTTCTCGATGCTCGCGAGCAGGGTCGGCAACTTCGACGGACTGAACGTCGCCGATCTGTTTGCCGGATCGGGTGCGCTGGGGCTGGAGGCACTGTCGCGCGGCGCGGCAACTTGTCTGTTCGTCGAGCAGGATCGTGCCGCGCTCGACGCGTTGCGGGCGAATGTGGCCACCTTCGGTGTCGGACCGCGCGCGACGATACGGGCGGGATCGGTGCTCGCGCTCGGCCCCGCGCCCGCGCCGCTCGATGTCGTGATGATGGATCCGCCTTACGCGTCGGGCGCGGGCGCGGTCGCGGCGGACAAGCTCGCGCGGCTCGGCTGGATCGGCCCGGCGACGTGGCTGACGATCGAGACGGGACGGGGCGAGCCCGTCGTGCTCACGGGCTTCGTGGTCGACGCGGAGCGGCAATATGGCCGCGCGCGATTGACGATCCTGCGCCGGGGCTGATCTAGAGGCTAGGCGAAGCCCCGGGCCGGCTGCGCGTCTCCCCCATCACCAACAGCGCCGCGAGGCTGAGGAGCGACAGCGCGGCGAGATATCCGCCCACCAGCAGCAGCCCGCCGCGCGCGACCAACGACTGCGCCACGACGGGTGTCAGCCCACCGCCGATGATGCCGGCCATGTTGAACGACAAACTCACCCCGGAGTAGCGCACGCGCGCCGGAAACAGGCCGGGCAGCCACGCGCCGAGTGGGCCGTAGACGAAGCCCATCACGAACAGCGCGAAGGCGAGGCTCGCGAACATCGCGGGCACCGATCCCGAGCCGAGCCCGGGCACCAGCACGAACCCCGCGATCACCGCGCCGACGCAGCCCCAGGCAAGGACATGCCCCGGCGTCGTCCGATCCGCCCAGATGCCCGATAAGGCGATGCCCGCCGCCATGAACAGGATCGCGGCGAGTTGCAGACCGAGGAACACCTGCGTGTTTACGCCGAGGATCTTGGTCGCGTAGCCGAGCGCGAAGGCGGTGGCGATGTAATAGACCGCGAAACACGCGACCGCGCCGAGCGTGCCGCCGAGCGCGCGTCGCCAATGGAGACGCAGCAATTCCCCCATCGGAACCGATGGCGGCGGCCCTTCCTCCATCATCGCGGCGAAGGCGGGCGTTTCGCTGATCTTCAAACGAACCCACAGTCCCAGGCCGACGAGGACGACCGACAGGAGGAACGGGACGCGCCACCCCCAAGCGAGGAATTGCGCCGGGGTCATGATCAGACCGAGGATGAGGAACAGCCCATTGGCAGCGATGAAGCCGACGGGCGCACCCAATTGGGGCACCATGCCGTAGCGACCGCGCCTGCCCGGCGGGGCATTCTCGACCGCGAGCAACGCCGCCCCGCCCCATTCGCCTCCCAGGCCGAAGCCCTGCCCGAACCGAAGCAGGCACAAGAGGATCGGCGCGAACACGCCGACGCTGGCGTAGGTCGGAAGAAACGCGATCAGCAGTGTCGAGCCGCCCATCAGCATCAGGCTTGCCACCAGGGTCGATTTGCGCCCGATCCGGTCGCCGTAGTGGCCGAACGCCCAGGCGCCGACCGGGCGCGCGAAGAACGCGACCGCGAGGCTCGCGTAGGAGGCGAGCAGCTGGACCGAGGGATTGCCGACTGGAAAGAACAACGGCCCGAACACTAGCGAGGCCGCCGTCGCGTAGATGTAAAAGTCGTAGAACTCGACCGACGTCCCGACGAGGCTGGCGAGCAGGATGCGTTTGTGGGAGGCGGGCTGCGTCATGCCGCGTCATCGGGCAGCGCGCGCGCCCACGTCAACGCGCAACATGTCGCGTCGGTCACCAAATCGCGCTTGCCTGCAACATCGGCGCAACACATCAGCGCTACGTCTGGTGATGCGGCGCTTTTCTCCCCTGTTGGGCGCCGCGCGGATCGGGCATCCCCCCTCGTCCGATCCCTTCCCTGAACTACGGGGCGGTTCAATACGAGCCGCCCCGGATTTTAGGGGCGATGGCGTCCTAGTGGGATTGTCTTAGAAGGCGCCGCTCTCGACGAGCTGCAGCAGCAGCCAATAGAGCATCCCCGACAGCAGCATCGCGACGGGCAGCGTCATGATCCAGGCGGCCGCGAGCTGGATCAGCGTGCGGCGCTGCAGCCCCATCCCGCTCGCCACCGACGCGCCGGCGACGCCCGAGGACAGGATATGCGTGGTCGACACCGGCAGACCGAAGCGATCCGCCGCCAGAATGGTGCCTGCCGCCACCAGCTCGGCCGAGGCGCCCATGCCGTAGGTCATGTGCTGCTTGCCGATCTTTTCGCCAACGGTGACGACGATCCGTTTCCAGCCGATCATGGTGCCGAGACCGAGCGCCAGCGCGACCGCTACCCTGACCCATAACGGGATGTAGCGCGTGCCCGCCTCCAGCCGCGACTGATAGTCCTTGAGTTTTCCGGCATCGCCTTCCGTGAAGCCGCGCTTGTCCGCGTCCTTCGCGATCATCCGCGTCGCGTCGAGGACGAGGTACATGTCGTTGCGCAGATTGGGCGTCGCCTCGGCGGGGACGCGATTGAGCGAGCCGTAGCCGGCGACGCGGTCGGCGACGTCGCGCGACACCGCGATCGCGGCGCCATAGGCGGCGGGGGTGTCGACCGTGCGACGCGACAGCGCATCGACCAGGATCGGGCGCGCGCGCTCCAAGGGAATGACGGTGGCGCCGTGGCCCGCCAGGACGCGCGACGCGCTGCTCGCACTGGCGAAAAAGGCGGGCGTCTCGCTCGCCGGCAGCGTGCGGTTGAGCGCGTAGGCGGTCGGCGCGCAGCCGATCAGGATCAGCATGATCAGCCCCATGCCCTTCTGCCCGTCGTTCGACCCGTGGCTGAACGAGACCGCGGTGCAGGTGAACACGAGCAGTGCGCGAATGCCGCGCGGCGGCGGGGCGTCACCCTCGGGGGAGTTCATCATGACCGGGTTGCGCGCCACGGCGCGCAGGACCAGCAGCATCAGCGCGGCCGCGACGAAACCGATCACCGGCGCCATCAACAGGCCCGACAGCACCTTGGTCGCCTGGCTCCAGTCGACGCCCGACGTCCCGCCGGGTCCGCGGTGCAGCAATTGATTGGCGAGCCCGACGCCCAGGACCGATCCGATCAGCGTGTGGCTGGAGGAATTGGGCAGACCGACGTACCAGGTCGCGAGGTTCCAGATGACCGCAGCCAGCAGCAGCGCGAAGATCATCGCGAACCCCGCGCCCGAGCCGACGTTCAGGATGAGGTCGACCGGCAGCAGTGTGACGATCGAGTAGGCGACCGCCCCCGACGACAGCATGACGCCGAGGAAATTGAAGAACCCCGACCACATGACCGCGAGGTTCGCGGGCATGGAATTGGTGTAGATCACCGTCGCGACCGCGTTCGCGGTATCGTGGAAGCCGTTAACGAACTCGAAACCCAGCGCGATCAGCAAGGCGAGCCCGAGGAACAGGAACACACTGGTCGCCAGTTGCTCGCCGACCTGCTGGGTGTCGAGGAACACGCTAACGCCCGCGTAGGCGAAGCCGGCGACGACCAGCGCCGCGAAGACCAGACGCGCGATCGGGTGAGCCGGTCGGTCGAGATCCACTGCGCGCGAAGGCGGCGTGGACTCGGGTGCGGCGACGACGGTGCTTGCCATAGGACATTGCTCCTGTTCCTTCGCCATGACGGTTTGATGACACCGCGGGGGGCGAGAGGGACGCGTCGCGAACGGATCACATGGCCGCAGGATGCGTCGGCGTTGGTGCACGAACCCCGACCGGCATCCCTCGCCTATCGACGCGTTCCACGTTCGTTCTCACGGATTGCGCCGCGCGTCTCGCCTGCCTACGTGGACCCGGTGAACGATATCCAGACGACCGAGCCCCCCTATCTCTCCGGCCTCAACGCGCCGCAGCGCGACGCGGTGCTGACGACCGATGGCTCCGTGCTGGTCCTGGCGGGCGCGGGCACCGGCAAGACCGCGGCGCTCACCGCGCGGCTAGCGCATCTGCTCTACACCCGCCGCGCGTGGCCGTCGGAGATCCTGTCGGTCACCTTCACTAACAAGGCCGCGCGCGAGATGCGCGAGCGCGTCGGGCGGCTTGTCGGCGACGCGGTCGAGGGGATGCCGTGGCTCGGGACGTTCCACGCGATCGGCGCGAAGATGCTGCGCCGTCATGCCGAGCTGGTCGGGCTAAAATCCAATTTCACCATCCTCGATACCGACGATCAGCTTCGCCTGCTCAAGCAGTTGATCGTCGCCGCCGACATCGACGAGAAACGCTTTCCCGCGCGCAGCCTCGCGGGATTGATCGACGAATGGAAGAATAAGGGGCTGACGCCGCGCGAGATCGACGCGGGTGAGAGCGAGCGATACGCCAACGGGCGCGGCGGCGAATTGTACGAGCAGTATCAAACACGGTTGAAGGCGGTGAACGCCTGCGACTTCGGCGACCTGCTGCTCCACGTCCTGACCATTTTGAAGAGCAATCGCGAGGTGCTGGAGCAATATCAGCAGCGCTTCCGCTACATCATGGTGGACGAATATCAGGACACCAACTCGGTTCAGTACCTCTGGCTGCGCCTCCTCGCGCAAGAGCGCCGCAACATCTGCTGCGTCGGTGACGACGACCAGTCGATCTACTCGTGGCGTGGCGCGCAGGTCGAGAATATCCTGAAGTTCGAGAAAGACTTTCCGGGCGCCAAGGTGATCCGGCTCGAACAGAATTACCGCTCCACGCCGCATATCCTCGGCGCCGCATCGGGCGTGATCGCCAACAACGGCGGGCGACTCGGCAAGCAGCTCTGGACCGAACTCGACGCGGGCGAGAAGGTGCGCGTCATCGGCGTGTGGGATGGCCCCGAGGAGGCGCGCCGCGTCTCCGACGAGGTCGAGTCGTACCAGCGTGCCGGCAAGTCCCTCGACGACGTCGCCATCCTCGTGCGCGCGCAGCACCAGACGCGCGAGTTCGAAGACCGCTTCATCTCGGTCGGCCTGCCTTACCGCATCGTCGGCGGTTTCCGATTCTACGAGCGCGCCGAGATCCGCGACGCGCTCGCCTACCTGCGCATCGTCAACCAGCCCGCCGACGACCTCGCGTTCGAGCGGATCGTCAACGTGCCCAAGCGTGGGCTGGGCGACAAGGCGGTGGCAAAGCTCCATCAGCTGGCGCGCGCCGAGGGGTTGCCGCTAAGCCTCGCCGCCGCACGCATTCTCGACAGCGACGAGCTGACCCCGCAGGCGCGCAAGTCGCTGGGACGCTTCGTCGGCGACGTCGCACGCTGGCGCGACATGGCGCGCGATCTGCCGCACCCCGAACTCGCCCGGCAATTGCTCGACGAGAGCGGCTATACCGCGATGCTACAGGCCGAGAAGACGACCGAGGCCGCGGGGCGGCTGGAGAACCTGTCCGAGCTTGTCCGCGCGATGGAGGAATATGAGAACCTCGGCGCGTTTCTCGAACACGTCAGCCTCGTCATGGACAATGAGGCGACGCGCGAGGACCCCAAGATCACGATCATGACGATCCACGCCGCCAAAGGGCTGGAATATGACACCGTCTTCCTCGTCGGCTGGGAGGAAGGGTTGTTCCCGTCGCAGCGCGCGCTTGACGAAGGCGGGACGCGCAGCCTCGAGGAGGAGCGCCGGCTCGCCTATGTCGCGATCACACGCGCGCGACGCCGAGCGGTGATCTTCCACGCCGCCAATCGCCGCATCTACGGCCAGTGGACGAGTTCGATCCCGTCGCGTTTCGTGGGCGAATTGCCCAAGGATCATATCGACATCGAGACGACGATGTCGGGCGGCGAGAGCCTGTGGCGCGCGAACTGGACCGAGCGCGCCGATCCGTTCGCCGACGTGTCGCGTGGCACCGGGCGCGGCCCCGGCTGGCAACGCGCCGCAGGGACGCTCGGCGCGAAGCCTGGCGGCGATTGGACGAGCCGCACCTTTACCCGCGAACCGGCGCGCGTGGTCGAGAGCCGGGCGAGTGCGGTCAGCATCGGCAACAAGGGCCGCAGCGACCTCTCGCTAGGCCAGCGCGTGTTTCACCAGAAGTTCGGCTACGGCGCGATCGCCGAGATCGAGGGCAACAAGCTGGAGATCGATTTCGAGCAGGCGGGGCGCAAGCGGGTGATGGATAGCTTCGTCTCGATCACCTGAGCCGCTTCTGTCGGCATGATGCCGCTTCGGGCTTTATTTCGAGTGCACGCATCCCGTCGCGCCCCGTCCACGTTGTGCGCGACGGAGGTACCGCAATGTCCGAAACTGCCGAGAAGTCCGATCCCGAATTGTGGGAGACGGTGAAGGACGAGATTACCGCGGGCGCGAAGGGCGGCAAGAAGGGGCAATGGTCCGCGCGCAAGGCGCAGATGGCAGTACAGGAATATAAGAAGCGCGGCGGCGGCTACGTCGGCGAGCAGGATGAACACAACTCGCTTCACGAATGGACCGAGGAGGAATGGGGCACCAAGTCGGGCAAGGATAGCGGCAAGACCGGCGAGCGCTACCTGCCCAAGAAAGCGCGCGAGAAGCTGAGCGACGACGAATACAGCCGTACAACGGCGAAGAAGCGCGCCGACACCGAGAAGGGCAAGCAATTCTCCGCTCAGCCGAAGGACGTCGCGAACAAGACGCGGCCGGCGCGCGACCACCGCAGCAAGGCGGACCTCTACGCCGAGGCGAAGAAGCGCGACATTCCGGGACGCTCGACGATGTCGAAGGACGAGCTGATCAGCGCGCTTGCTTGAGGGGCAGAGCACCGCTCGCCCATAGCGCCCACCAGATGATCAGTGGCTGAAGCGCGAGCCGCGGCGCGTGATACCAGAGCGGCAGCCCGGTGCCGTGCGACAGATTCTGGACCGCGTGCTGGACATTCGCGGGCCAGACGCACAGCGCATAGATGGCGAGTGCCCAGCCAGCAGCCCGCCGCCATCGCCGGCTGACGAGCGCGGCGGCGCCGACGAGCTCGCAAATCCCGGTCGCCAGAACGACCGCGCGCGGCTGGGGTACCCAGGCGGGGACGATCCGCACCATTGCCTGCGTGAAATAGAGATGGCCGACGCCGGCCAAAGCGTAGAAGGCGATGAGGAGCAATCGCCCGGCGCGCCGTGCCGTCGTCTCGCTCACTGCTCAATCGCGAGCAGGGTCACTCCGTCGTATTTGGCATCCTTGGCATCGAACAACTCGCTCGCGGCGAAGCGCCGCGGGGTTACGCGCAGACCGGTCAGGCCGGTCAGCTTGAACGCGCCGATCTTCGCCTCGCGTGGCGGTTGACCGTCGCGTTCGAGCGTCAGCGCGTCGAGGTAGATCTCGCCGTGCTTGGTGTACACGATGTGCGGCGCGAGCGTCACCGAACCGCGGTTGTAGCTTGCCGCGATCGCCTGCTGCTTCACGATGGCTTCGAACACGAGCGGCATCGTGTCGGGGACGGCCGCGGCGGGGCGATCCTCACTGATGGTCAACGTCATTCACCTATCATAACCGCATTCGCTGCGGTGCAGCAAGAACGTGGGACGACGCGGCCGGTTTCCACCGCTCGTCGCACCCCCCAGATCATTTCGTCGCCGCTGGCTCCATCAGCTTCTGCGCGAAATAGGTCATCTGCAGCGCGTTGAGGCGCGCCCCCTGCTCGATGTCGGCGTCACCCGAGTGGCCGCCGGCGGTATCCTCGTAAAACAGGTACGGCAGCCCGTATTCCTTCATTCGCGCGGCGAACTTGCGCGCGTGCTGGGGGCCGACGCGGTCGTCCTTGGTCGTCGTCCAGATGTACGGCTCGGGATAGGTCACCCCGTGCTTGAGGTTCTGATAGGGGGAGATCCTCTCGAGGAACGCGCGTTCCTCGGGCACGCTGACCGAGCCATATTCGTCGACCCATGACGCGCCCGCCGCGATCTGCTCGTACCGGATCATGTCGAGCAGCGGCACCTGGATCGTCACCGCCTTCCACATATCGGGGTGCTGATTGAACTCGACCCCCATCAGCAGCCCGCCGTTCGAGCCACCGTAGATGCCGAGCTTGGCGGGGCTGGTCAGCCGCCGCGCGAACAGATCACGCGCGACCGCGGCGAAGTCGTCGTAGATGATCTGACGCTTGGTCTTGCGTCCCGCGTCGTGCCACGCCGGGCCGAATTCACCGCCGCCTCGGATGTTAGCAAGCACGTAGGCGCCACCGCGCTCGAGCCACAACTTGCCGGTCAGCGCGGCGTAGCTGGGCGTCATCGATGCCTGGAATCCGCCGTAAGCGGTCATCAGCGTCGGCGTGCTGCCGTCGAGCGGCGCATTCCGGGCGTGGACGACGAAATACGGGATTTTCGTCCCGTCGGTCGACACCGCCTCGAATTGTTCGGACACCAGCCCGGACGCGTCAAAGCGCGCGGGCAACGCCTTTACCTGCTGAGGCGCAGTGGTGCCGTTCGTCGACACCGACCACAAGGTCGTTGGCGAAAGGAAACTGGTCACAGTCAGATAGGCGTCATCGGTATGATCGGTCGCGCTCGCGACGCCGACCGACGCATTGTCGGGCAAGGCGAGCTGGCGCTGAGTCCACCCGCGCGCGCCGTGGGTGAAGATGATCGCGCGGCCGCGGACGTTGTCGTACACACTGGCGATCACGTGACCGCGCGTCGTGGTGACGCGGTCGACCGACTGGCGCGCGGTGGGTGCGAAGACGAGCTGCGGCGTGAAACGGCCCTTCACCACCTCACCGAGCGGGGCCGAGGCGATGGCGCCTGCGGGGATCGAGCCCCAGGGATCGCTCGTCTCGAAGATGACTTGCCCGTCGACCATGCCGCTTGCGAACGTGCGGGCGGGTACGTCAAGCTTCACCAGCTTGCCGTCATGCTCGACCAACGTTTCGCCGCCAAAGAAGGTCGGACGCCGCTGCACCATGACGACGCGGTTGCCCGACCCGTCCTCCATCACCATGCCGTAGGTGCCGAGCTGGTCTTCGGGCTTGCCGCGGTAGATTTCCTCGGCCTGCGAGAGCGGCTGGCCACGCTTCACGCGTTTGACAACGAAGGGGTAGCCCGAGCCGGTCATCGTACCCGGACCCCAATCGCGCGAGACGATCAGCGTGTCGGCGTCGATCCAGTCGGCGCCCTGCTTCGAGGTCGGCAGATTGAAGCCGTTCGGGACGAACGCACCGGTTTCCAGATCGAACTCGCGATAGGTCACCGCGTCCTCGCCGCCCTCCGACAGCGCCACCAGGCAGCGGCGCTCGTCCGGTTCGAGGCAGGTCAGCCCTTTCCACACCCATTTCTTGTTCTCGGCGCGGCTGAGCGCGTCGAGGTCAAGCGCGATCGTCCAGGCCGGCTCGCTCGCGGCATAGCCTTGCCTGGTCGTCCAGCGCAGCACACCCTGCGGATGATCGGCGTCGCGCCAGAAATTGTAGATGCGGCCGTGCAGTTGCATCGGCATCGCGATCCGGTCCTTCGCCGACGCGATCGCCAGCGCCTCGGCGTAGAATTGCTTGTAACGCGGATCGTTCTGCAGCCGCGGCAGCGTGCGCGCATTTTCCGCCGCTACCCAGGCGAGCGGCTTCGCCCCGTCCTTGTCTTCCAGCCAGATGTAGGGATCGTCATTCTGGACGGCGGGGGTCGAGGCGGGCGTGGCCGCGGCAGGTTTCGTCATCGGCTTGTTGTGGGTGGTCGCCTGGGCGGCCGCAACCATCGCGAGGGAAAGCAGGATCATTCGGTGCTCCGTACAGCTTGGCACCGTTGTGGCGCTGCGGCATTGGCAAGGCAATGGAGCGCCACCCCCCTGCCCCCGATCAGCCCGACGGCCTGCCGACACCCCGGCGCTTCGCCGCGATCGCGGCGCTGTGCTTCGGGACCGCGCTGGTCATCATCGACGGCGGCGTCGCGAACGTCGCCTTGCCGACGATCGCGCGTGACCTGGGGGTTTCCTCTAGCTCGGTCGTCTCGATCGTCACCGTCTACCAGCTGTTGCTCGTCATGCTGATGCTGCCGTTCGCGGGGCTGGGCGAGCGGATCGGGCTGAAGCGCATGTACCAGCTCGGGCAGCTGATCTTCACCATCGCGACCTTGCTGTGCTTTTTCGCGAAAAGCCTGCCGTTCCTGCTGGTCGTGCGCGCGGCGCAGGCGATCGGCGCGGCGGGCGCGCTGGCGGTGGCGAGCGCGCTGATCCGCCAGACCTATCCGGCGAAGCAACTGGGCCGCGGGCTCGGCATCAATTCGGTGATCGTGTCGAGTTCGGCTGCGGCGGCGCCGACGATCGGTGGCCTCGTGCTCGCGGTGGCGCCATGGCCGTGGGTGTTCGCGAGCGCGATCCCGTTCGCACTCGGCTCGCTCGTGCTCGGGCGCGCGTTGCCCAACCCGCCACCGCGCGACCGCCATTTTGATCTTGCCGGTGCGGTGATGTGCGCGGCGATGTTTGGTCTGGTGATCGGCGGGCTGGAAAGTGCGGTCCACGGCGACAGTCCGGTGGTGTCGGGCGCGATCGTGCTGCTGGGTATCGTCGTCGGCGTCTATTTCGTCCGGCGTGAGCGCGGGGCGGAGAGCCCGATCCTGCCGATCGACCTGCTCGGCCGCCCCGTGATCGCGCTGTCGGCGATCGGTGCATTCACCGCCTTCACCGCGTCGATGACATTGCTGCTGTCGACACCGTTCCGGCTGACTCACGCTTATGGCTTTTCGGCGGCGGAAGTCGGCGCGGCGATCGCGCCGTGGCCGCTGACCAACATGATCGTCGCGCCGCTCGCCGGCTGGTTGTCCGACCGCGTGCCCGCGGGGCTGCTCGGCGGGATCGGCATGGCGATCTCGATCACCGCGCTCGCACTCCTCGCCTACATGCCCGCCGATCCGAGCTATTTCGACATTGCGTGGCGCATGGCGCTGTGCGGATCGGGGTTCGGCACGTTCTTGCCGCCCAACGCGCGCCTGATCATCGGATCGGCCCCGCGCGAGCGTGCGGCGGCGGCAGGCGGACTGGTCAGCACGGTGCGGCTGGTTGGGCAGACGACCGGGGCGACGCTCGTCGCGGCGCTGCTGGCGTTCGGCGTCGGCGCGAGCAGCACGCCGCCGCTGGTCGCCGCAGGATTGGCGCTGGTTGCGGGGCTGTGCAGCCTGGCGCGGCTCCGCCCGTCGATTCGCAATCCGCAACGCAGCGAGACGCAGGACGTCCAGCCCGCCTCACCGGTGCGCTGACCTCAGCCGCCGCGCGCCGCGATCCAGGCTAGCCAGAGCCAGCCGGCGATCAGCAAGGTGCCCCCGATCGGCGTGATCGCGCCGAACCAGCGCGGCGCACCCACTGCCATCAGGTAGAGCGTGCCCGCGAAGATCGCGCTGCCCGCGACGAAGAGCCAGCCGGGTCCGCGCGCGTCGAGCCGCATTGCGACCAGCGCGGCGACCGCGTGAATAAGCTGGTATTGCCCGCCGGTCTTAAGCCACTCGGCCGCCTCACCGCTTGCGCCATGCGCGCCGAAGGCACCCGCACCGACCGCGAGCGCGCCGGACAGCGCGGCGAGAAGCATCAGCAGGTTCATGTCGCCGCTCCGGTGCCTGGATTGATCGCGGTCGTATCCCGCTCGGTCTGCGTGATGATCCGCTCGCGCGCGGCGCGGATGTCGCCTGCCTCGATCTGCAACCGCAACCGCTCACGGTCGCGCGAGCGGTACATGTCCTCGGCGCGGTCGATCTGCTCGGTCGAGATGTGGAGGCCCTGCATCGCGAGGCGCGCCATCTTCACCGCCGACTCGAGCACTTCGCGCACGACGTAGCGCGCCGGGCCGTTCTTGAGCTTGATCAGCGCACGCCGGTCGAACGCGCGGACGTACACCGCCGCGTTGGGGAATGCCTCGTGCACGCTTTCGAGCCAGCCGGCATCGATCTGATCACCGTCGATGCAGAAGAGGATCAGCTCGGCCTCGGACGCGCCCGCCTGCCGCAACAGATCGAGCCGGGTGCCGTCGCCGAAATAGACCTTCGCACCGAACTCCGCGGCGACGTCGATCATCTCGATGTCGCTGTCGATCAGCGTGACAGGTACTCCGCTCGCCATCAGCATCTGTGCAACCGTCTGCCCGAAGCGGCCGTAACCGACGATCAACGCATTGGCGCCGTCGGCCTTTGGCCCGTCGCGCTCGCCGTGCGAATCGATCGGGGCCTCGCGGAACGCGCGCGTCGCCATCATCAGGAACGGCGTCGTCGCCATCGACAGCGTGATCACCGCGCCGAACAGGCTCGCCGCCTCCGGCGCGATCAGCAGGCCGGACTGTGCCTGCCCGAGCAGGACAAAGCCGAACTCGCCGCCCTGGCTGAGAAGCAGGCCGAGCCCGAGTGCGGGCCGCCACGGCATGCGAAACGCGCGCCCGATGATGAAGATGACCGAGGCCTTGGTGACGATCAGCGCCGCCGCCATGCCGGCGACGAAGAGCGGTCGCTCGGCAATCGCCGACAGGTCTAACATCATGCCAACCGCGAGGAAGAACAGCCCGAGCAGGATCGAGCGGAACGGTTCGACATCGGCCTCCAGCTCGTGTCGATAGGGGCTGTCGGCGAGCATGACGCCCGCGACGAACGCGCCGAGCGCGGTCGACAAGCCGAGCAGCTCCATCAGCGCGGCCGACGCAATGACCGTGAACAGCGCGGCGAAGACGAACATTTCGCGCTCGCCTAGATTGCCGATCCAGCGGAACAGCGGCGCGAGCACGAAACGCCCGGCCGCGATCAACCCCGCGACCGCGAGCACGGTGTAGAGCGCGAGCAGCCACCCCGACGGTCCGCCGACCTGCGCCGAGTTGCGGCTCATCGCGGCGATGATCGTGATCATCGGGATGATCGACAGGTCCTGGAACAGCAGGATCGAGAAGGCGCGTTCGCCGAACGGCGTGCGCAAGCGCCCGGCCGATTGCAGCATCGGTAGCACCTGCGCGGTCGACGACAAGGCGAGCGGCATGCCGAGCGCGAGAGCGGCGGGCACGGAGAATTGCGCGACCAGCGCTAAGATCGCAGTGATCGCCGCCCCGCAGGCAAGCACCTGGAGCGTGCCGAGCGCGAAGATGTCTTCTTTCAACCGCCACAATTTCGCCGGGCTGAGTTCGAGCCCGACGATGAACAGCAGCATCGTGATGCCGAGTTCGGCGAATCCGAGCTTCGCCTCCGCGTCGCCGACGAGGCCGAGCACGTGCGGACCGACCACCGCGCCCGCGACAAGGTAACCGAGCGTCGCGCCGAGCCCCAAGCGACGGAACAGCAGAACGAAGGCGAGCGCGAAGCCGAGAAGGATGAACCCGTCGCGCAGCAGCGAACCGTCGGCGGCGTGCTCCATCAACGCGCCGCCCGCGCGGCCGCCAGATCGGCGGCCTCCGCGGCGGCTTCGAAGGCGAGCCGGATCGAGGGATGACGCGCGGTGAGTTTGAGGCCGGGGGTGAAGATGTCGATCCCCGGCCACGCAGGGACGGTACCGCTTCCCGCCAGCCAAGCGGTCAGCTCGTCGCGCGCGGTCGCGAGCTCGGCCGGGGTCCGTCCGATCGCGTGCCGGGCGAGGAGCGTGGAGGACGCCTGCCCGAGCAGACAGGCGCGAACGACGGTACCCAACCGGGCGACGCGACCTTCGTCATCCAATTCAACGTCGACGGTGACGCGGCTGCCGCAGATCGGCGACCGTTTCTCCACCGACGCAGCGCCGTCGGGCAGGCGGGCGGGAAAGGGATTGCCGAGCGCGAGCGCGGAAATCTCGGGCGTGTAAAGGTCGAGGCTCACGGCGTATCAGTTCCGTTATCTTGCGGGACACGCTGCCAGCGCGGCGCGAACAGCGGTTTGCCGCGACGGCGGCGGTCGACCACGTCGGCGATCGACGCGCTGGTCGCGCTCAACAGCGGGTAGGTGCGCGCCTGATTGATCCACGCCGGTCGCCGCGCCGGCCCCCCGCCGAGAAGGTCGAGCACCAGCACGATCAGCAGAAAGGCGAGGCTGGCGAAGATCAGGCCTTTCAACGCGCCGAACCCGAAGCCAAGCGCGCGATCGATCGGCCCGAGTATCGACGTGCGCGTCCGTGCGCTGACCGCGTTTACGACGATACGGCTGAGCAGATACGTACCCCCGGTCAGGATCGCGAAGGCGAGCACGGTCGCGCCGGACGCCGTGCCGATCGTGGGCGCGAGCGCGCGCGACAGCGGCAGGTGGAAAATCTTGAGCGCAAAGATCATCGCGACCCAGGCGAACAGCGCCAGCACCTCCGCCACAAAGCCGCGCTTGGCACCGAGCAGCGCGGTCGCGGCGACGAGCAACAGGACGACGATGTCGAGGGCGTGCAGGTTCATTGCGCCCTAGATACGGATTGCCGCCGCGGGCGACTAGCCCCGGCCGAGCATGTGATCGACGAAGCGGCCGAGGTTGCGGAAGCTGGAAAGCTGGACCGACGCGGCCTCTGCGACGCCGGACGGGACCATCGCGCGCGTGAAGCCGAGTTTGCCTGCTTCCTTCAGCCGAAGCGGCGCGTGAGCGACCGGCCGGATCTCGCCCGATAGCGCGATCTCGCCGAACGCGACGCCGTCGGAGGCGACCGGCCGCTCGCTGAGCGCCGAAATCAACGCCGCCGCCACTGCAAGATCGGCCGCCGGGTCCTGGACGCGGTACCCGCCGGCGACGTTCAGATAGACTTCGCAAGTCGAGAAGCTGAGGCCGCAGCGCGCCTCCAATACCGCCAGGATCATCGCGAGCCGGCCCGAATCCCAGCCTACTACCGCACGCCTGGGTGTCGCTCCGCTCGCCAAGCGCACCACCAGCGCCTGTATCTCGACCAGCACCGGGCGCGTCCCCTCCAGCGCAGGAAACACGATCGATCCCGTCACGCTCTCGTCGCGCTGCGTCAGGAAAAGGCTCGACGGGTTGGCGACCTCGACAAGTCCCTCGCCCGCCATCGCGAACACGCCGATCTCGTCGGTGCCGCCGAAGCGATTCTTGATCGCGCGCAGGATGCGATATTGATGGCTGCGCTCACCCTCGAAGCTGAGCACCGTATCGACCATATGCTCGAGCACGCGCGGCCCCGCGATCGATCCGTCCTTGGTCACGTGGCCGACGAGCACCACCGCAGTGCCGCGTTCTTTGGCGAAGCGGATCAGTTCCTGCGCGGTCGCACGCACCTGGCTGACGGTGCCCGGCGCACCCTCGATCAGATCGGAGTGCATGGTCTGGATCGAATCGATCACCAGCAGGGCGGGCGGCGTCCCCTGCCCCAGCGTCGTCAGGATGTCGCGCGTCGAGGTGGCGGCGGCGAGCTGTACCGGCGCGTCGCCCAGTCCCAGCCGCTGCGCGCGCAAGCGGACCTGATCGGCCGCCTCCTCGCCCGACACGTAGGCGACGCTGCGTCCACTACGCGCCAGTCGTGCGGCGGCCTGGAGCAGCAGGGTCGACTTGCCGACGCCGGGGTCGCCACCGATGAGCGTCGCCGAACCAGCGACCAGCCCCCCACCCAGCGCACGATCGAATTCGGGGATGCCGAAGGTCATCCGCTCGGGCAGCGCGATCTCCGCGTCGAGCTTGACGAGCGTCAGGGCGCGCCCGCCGGACTGCAGATTGTGCTTGGCCTGGAACGGCGTCACCACGGCGCTGGCCTCCTCGACCAGCGTGTTCCACTCGTTGCAATCCGCGCACTGGCCCTGCCAGCGGTGCGACACCGAACCGCAGGACTGACAGACGTAGCGACGTTGAGCTTTGGCCATGGGTCACCGTAGCATGGTTGGAACGAGAGGGGAACAAAGGTGCTAGGCGGCGGCTGTTGATTGAGGCCAGTGTCCTATTGCTTCCAAAGCCAGAGAAGTGCTGTCAGACGCTCGCGCGTTCATTTTGGGTTCGGAACCCGATCGTTACGGTCACGTTTCCCAATCAACATCAACCGCGAAAGAGCAGATATGAAGCGCTTCGAAATTCTCGCCGCCGTCGCGGCGGCCGCATGTGTCCCCGCGATCGCATCGGCACAGACCGCACCTGCGACGGCACCGGCAGCCGGTGCGCAGGCGTCGGCGTCCGCCACCGTGACCACCGGCGCGACGGTGTACGACACCAGCGGCGGGGTCGTCGGTACGATCGCCAGCACGAATGGTACCAACGCTGTCATCGACACCGGCACCAACAAGGCAGCCGTTCCGCTCACCTCGCTGGGCAAGGGCGCGCAGGGGCCGGTGCTGGCGATGACCAAGGCGCAGCTCGACGCCGCCGCGGGTGCGCAGCAGCAGCAGGCCGGTGCCGCCTTTCGGTCGCAGTTGGTGGCCGGCGCCAGCGTCTACGGTACGGGTGGCGCAAAGCTCGGCACGATCAAGTCGGTCGACGCGACCAACGTGACGCTGACCACCGCGCAGGGTGATGCGAAGCTGCCGATCACCGGGTTCGGTCCGGGCCCCCAGGGCGTCACGATCGGGATGACCGCGGCGCAGCTGTCCGCCGCGATGGGCGCGGCGGCACCGGCGGCGGACGCGAGCACTGCGACCGACACCGCCGCCTCCACCCCTGCGACCGGCACCGACGCGGCGACCACCACGACGACCAAGACCACGACCACGACGAAAAAGACCAAGCCGCGCAAGTAAGCCGGTGATCCGACCCGCCCGCGCTGACGCGCGGGCGGGTTTTGCCTGTCAGCCGAGCAGGCCCGCGCGCACCGCCTCGATCGCGTCGCTCGCCTGCGCGGCGTCCGGGCCACCGCCCTGCGCCATGTCGGGACGGCCGCCGCCACCCTGACCGCCCAGCGCCTGAACGCCACGCTTCACCAGATCGACCGCGCTGAAGCGGGTGATGAGGTCGGGCGTGATCCCGACCGCGATTGTGGCCTTGCCGTCATTGACCGCGACGATCGCAACGACCCCCGATCCGAGTTGCTGCCGCGCGTCGTCCACGGCGCCGCGTAGACCCTTGGCCTCGAAACCGTCGAGCACCTGCGCGACGAACGCGACGTCCCCGACCATTTCAGGTCCGGCCGTATCCTTGGCGCCGCCGCCCAGCGCCAGCGCCTTCTTCGCCTCGGCAAGTTCGCGCTCGAGCCGCCGGCGATCATCGAGCAACGCGGCGACGCGCGCAGGAACCTCGTCGGGCGTCGCGCGCAGCGTGGCGGCGGCCTCGCGCAGCTTCTCGTCGCGCGCACTCAGATACTGCCGCGCCGCCTCGCCGGTCAGCGCCTCGACGCGCCGCACGCCCGACGACACCGCGCTTTCGCCGACGACCTTGAACAGGCCGATGTCCCCCAGCGCCTTTGCATGCGTCCCGCCGCACAATTCGATCGAATAGGTCTTGCCGTCGTCGTTCGTGCCCATCGAGACGACGCGGACCTCGTCGCCGTATTTCTCGCCGAACAGCGCCATCGCGCCCATCGCGATTGCCTCGTCCGGGGTCATCAGCCGCGTCTCGACACTGCCGTTGCCACGGATCTGCGCGTTGACCGCCGCCTCGACGTCAGCGAGTTCGGCGGGCGCCATCGCGGTTGAGTGCGATACGTCGAAGCGCAGGCGATCGGGGGCGACGAGACTGCCCTTCTGCGCGACATGGGTGCCGAGCCGATCGCGCAGCGCCTCGTGCAGCAGGTGGGTAGCGGAGTGATTGGCGCGAATGGCGTTGCGGCGTGTGACGTCGATCGCGAGCCGTACCGTGTCGCCGACCTTGATCTCACCCGCTTCGACACGCGCGTGGTGGACGAACAGCTTACCAAGTTGCTTCGACGTATCCGCAACGGTGGCAGCGAAACCGTTGTCGCTCGACAGCGTGCCGGCATCGCCGACCTGACCGCCGCTCTCACCGTAGAACGGCGTCTGGTTGACGATCACGTCGACTTGATTGCCCGCGGCGGTGTGCTCGACCCGCTGCCCGTCCTTGACTAGCGCCAAGACGACGCCCTCGCCGCTGTCGCTGGTGTAGCCGGTGAATTCGGTCGCGCCGACCTCCTCGACCAGATCGAACCACAACTCGTCCGACGCCTTCGCGCCCGACCCCTTCCACGCGGCGCGCGCGGCGCGCTTCTGTTCGGCCATCGCACTGTCGAAACCGGCCCGGTCGACCTGTAACCCTTGCGCGCGCAGCGCGTCCTCGGTCAGATCGTAGGGAAAGCCGAACGTGTCGTAGAGCTTGAACGCGGTTTCGCCCGCGAGCGTGTCTCCCTCACCCATGCCGGCGGTTGCATCATCGAGCAGTCGCAGCCCTTTGTCGAGCGTCTGGCGGAAGCGCGTTTCCTCCTGCCGCAAGGTGGCCTCGATCAGTGGCTGCGCGCGCACGAGCTCCGGGTAGGCCGCTCCCATTTCGGCGACCAGTGCGGGGACGAGCCGGTGCATCAACGGCTCCTTCGCGCCCAGCAGATGTGCGTGGCGCATCGCGCGACGCATGATCCGGCGCAGCACGTAGCCGCGGCCCTCGTTCGCGGGCAGGACGCCATCGGCGACGAGGAAGCCCGAGCAGCGCAGGTGGTCGGCGATGACGCGGTGGCTCGCCTGATTGTCGCCGCCCGTCGCCGTATGGGTTAGGGCACCTGACGCAGCGATAAGGGCTTTGAATGTGTCGGTGTCGTAATTGTCGTGGACGCCCTGCATCACTGCGGCGACGCGTTCGAGCCCCATGCCGGTGTCGATCGAGGGGCGCGGCAGGTCGCCGGTGATCTGGTCGGCTTCCTGCACGAATTGCATGAAGACGAGATTCCAGATCTCGACGAAGCGGTCACCGTCCTCGTCCGGGCTGCCCGGAGGCCCGCCCGCGATATGATCGCCGTGATCGTAGAAAATCTCCGAACATGGACCGCACGGCCCGTCCGACCCCATCGCCCAGAAATTGTCCTTGGTCGCGATGCGGATGATGCGGTGATCGGGAAGCCCCGCGATCTTCTTCCACAGATCGAAAGCCTGATCGTCGGTATGATAGACGGTCGCGGTCAGCTTGTCCGCGGGCAGGCCCCATTCCTTGGTCAACAAGGTCCAGGCGTGGGTGATCGCCTGTTCCTTGAAGTAATCGCCGAACGAGAAATTGCCCAGCATCTCGAAGAAGGTGTGGTGGCGCGCGGTGTAGCCGACGTTGTCGAGATCGTTGTGCTTGCCGCCCGCGCGCACGCATTTCTGCGCGCTCGTTGCGGTGGAATAGGGCCGGGATTCGAGGCCGGTGAAAACGTTCTTGAACGGCACCATGCCCGCGTTGACGAACATGAGCGTCGGGTCATTCTGCGGCACCAACGGCGCCGAGGACACGACCTGGTGGCCGTTGGCACCGAAATAATCGAGGAAGCTGCGGCGGAGGTCGTTGGTCGAGGTCATGCGCAGCGACTTAATGGGGAGAAAGCGCGCTGCCTAGCGCTTCGTCGTGCGCCGCATGATCCGCCGCCGCGGCTCAGCGCGCCGCGTTGCTCGATGCCGTTCGCCCGAGCGCGGTGGCGAGCGAGGAATGGCGTTTGGCAACCGTCTCGCCGTAGAGTGCGTGGTCCGCCGCATCGAGGTCGAGCCGGAGCGTCGTCGCATCGAGCGTCAGATGCGAGCGGCGCAGCGGTTCGGCGACGCCCGCGCTCAACCGCTGTCCGAGCCGGATAGCCTGTCCCCAGGTCGCCGCGCGGCGCAATGCCGGCTCGGGAGCGAGTTGCGTGAGGACGTCGGGCACCGCGACCGCCCCGCCGAACGCGGTCCACAGCGCCTGTGCCATCATCGCGCGACCGCGACCGTCGACGCCGACCCAATTGCCATGCAGCGCGATCTCGTGTCCGCGTTCGGCGCGAAATTCGGGATTGGCGCGCCAGCCGACGTCGGCCAATTGGCAGGCAGCGTTGCGCAATCGTGCCTCGGCAGGTTTGTCGTCGCCGAACAGTGGCGCGATCCAGCGGTCGAGCAGGTCGCCGTGTTCGGGAAAGCGCCCCGCGAGCCTCGCCTCGTCGCGCGCAGCGGCAATCAGCGGATCCTCGGCACGGGTGCGCGCGTCGAGTTCCTGAAAGAGCAGGCCTTCGCGAAGCCCGAAGGCCGAGACGATCGTCGTGCTGCTTTTCAGGTGTTTGAGGAGTACCGACAGCAAGGCGGCGGCATCGGGCAAGGTGGGGATGCGCCCGCTCGACAGGCCGGGGACGTCCTTCAATTGCGGCTTACCCAGTTGCGACAAGGTCCGGCGCAGGCTGGTGATCGTGTCGGGTGACATCGCATATTGATGGATGATCGGCAGCGGATAGCGCGCCCGGTGCATCGCGAGGCGCGCGAGACCGCGCCATGATCCGCCGACGAGGTAGAACGGCAAGTTCTTGCCCGCACCGATCCAGCCCGCGTCGCGCAACATCGTCTCGACCACGCGATCGAGCCGCCCACGTTCGCGCAGCGGCGCGAGGCGCAGGACGCCGAGCGGGAACGACACGCGCTCGCCCAATTCGCCCTTGCGGATCCGGACGAGTTCGAGGCTGCCGCCGCCCAGATCGCCGACGATGCCGTTCGCGCCCGGTATGCCCGAGAGCACGCCGTAGCCCGCCGCCGCCGCCTCTTCCTCACCCGACAGGATTTCGACCGACAACCCCGCCGCCGCCGCCATGTCGATCAGTGCGGCACCGTTCGACGCGTCGCGGACCGCCGCGGTCGCGACGGTGCGGACACGCGACACCTCCATCGCGGAGACGAGCGCGGCGAAGCGATGCAGCGCGGCACGCGCCGCCGCCATCGCATCGGCGTCGATCGACCCCGTCGCCGCGAGACTGCGACCAAGCCCCGCCAGTACCTTCTCGTTGAACAGCGTGGTCGGCAGCCGTGCCGGCCCCTGATAGACGACGAGGCGGATCGAGTTGGAGCCGATGTCGATGATCGCGGTACGGGGCTGCTCGACCTCGAAACGCGCAGGGTGCGCGGTCACGAACGCCGCCGCAGCTTGAGCGTCGGCACCTCGCCCCCTTCCTCGAGCGCGGCGCCGCGGCCCGAGAGCGACGGATTGGTCATGAAATAGCGGTGCAGGTTGAACGGGCGGTCGCCGGTCACGATACGGGCGTAGTTGCCATCGGCGTTCAATTCCCAGCTCTGTTCGTTGTCGATCAGATTGGCGACCATCACCTGGTCGAGCACCTGGTCGTGCACGGTTTCGTTCTCGATCGGCAGGAGATATTCGACGCGGCGATCGAAGTTGCGCGGCATCCAGTCGGCCGAGGAGATGTACACGCGCGCGCCGTCGTTGGGCAGCGCCGCGCCGTTGCCGAACGCGGCGATCCGGCTGTGCTCGAGAAAGCGGCCGACGATCGAGAAGACGCGGATATTGTCCGACATGCCGGCAACCCCCGGGCGCAGGCAACAGATGCCGCGGATGATCAGGTCGATTTCGACCCCCGCGCCGCTCGCCTCGTACAGCTTCTCGATGATCGCGGGGTCAACCAAACTGTTCATCTTGGCCCAGATCGACCCCGTGCGCCCGGCGCGGGCGTGTTCGATCTCACGATCGATGTCCGCGATGAGCCGGTCGCGCAGCGAGCGCGGGCTGAGGACCACCGCCTCCATCCCCTCGGGCTCAACGTAGCCGGTGATGTAGTTGAACATCCGCGCGGCATCGCGCCCCAGCCGTGGGTCGGCGGTGAAAAAGCTGAGGTCGGTGTAGATGCGCGCGGTGACCGGGTGATAATTGCCGGTACCGAAATGGCAGTAGGTGCGAAACTGCGCCCCCTCGCGCCGGACCACCATCGCGACCTTCGCGTGGGTTTTCCAGTCGATGAAGCCGTAGACGACCTGCACGCCGGCGCGTTCGAGCGCGCTCGCCCATTGCAGATTCTGTTCCTCGTCGAAGCGCGCCTTCAATTCGACCACTGCGGTGACCGACTTGCCCGCTTCCGCCGCCGCGATGAGTGCGTTGATGACCGCCGACTGCTTGCCCGCGCGGTAGAGCGTCTGCTTGATCGCGACCACGTCGGGGTCGTTCGCCGCCTGTTTCAGGAACGCGAGCACGACGTCGAACGATTCGTACGGGTGATGGACGATGATGTCCTTCGCGCGGATCGCGGCGAAACAATCGCCGCCGAACTCGCGGATACGCTCCGGAAAGCGCGGGGTGAACGGCGTGAATTTCAGATCGGGGCGATCCTCGTCGGCGAGCAATGCGAGATCCCCGACACCCAGGAACGCGCCGCTCTCGGTCACGAGCGTATCGGAACCGCCCAGTTCCTCGCGCAGCACCGATGCGAGCGCCTCGCTCATGCCGGTTTCGAGCTCGAGCCGGATCACGCGCCCGCGCCGGCGACGCTTGATCGCGTTGGCGAAATACCGGACGAGATCCTCGGCTTCTTCCTCGATCTCGATGTCGCTGTCCCGCAGGACGCGGAATTCGGCGGCGCCGAGCACATCATAGCCCGGGAACATCAGGTTGCTGAACCGCTTGAGCAGCGACTCGACCGCGACATAGCGCGCGCCCTCACCCGGCAGGCGGACGAAGCGCGGCATAGCGTTGGGGAGCATCACGAGTTCGCGGATCGGTTCCTTGTCCGAACGCCGGACGAGGTCGAACATCACCGCCATGCCCTTGTTGGGCAGGAACGGGAACGGGTGCGCGGGATCGAGCGCCTGCGGGGTGATGACCGGGAAAAGCTGTTCCTTGAAATGCGTCTCGAGCCAGGCCTGCTCCTCCAGCCCCAGCGCGGTGTCGATCGCGTGACTGCCGATGACGCGGATGCCGGCTTCGGCGAGCGCGTAGCGGATGTCGCGCCAGACCGACTGCTGGCTGACCATCAGCGCGTCGGCCTCGACCGTGATCGCGGCGAGTTGCTGCCCCGGCGTCAGTCCGTCGGCGGAGCGCAGTTCGACGTCCTGCAATTGCTGGCCCTTCAGCCCCGCGACGCGGACCATGAAGAATTCGTCGAGATTGTCACCCGAGATGGCGAGGAAGCGCAGCCGTTCGAGCAGCGGGTGCGCGTTGTTGCACGCCTCGTCCAGCACGCGACGATTGAAGGCCAGCCACGACAATTCACGATTGAAGAAACGCTCGGCTGCGACTTTCTCGAACGGATCGTCGTCGCGCTCGCGCTGGACGTGGGC
This sequence comes from Sphingomonas citricola, assembly GCF_019429535.1. Lineage (GTDB taxonomy): Bacteria > Pseudomonadota > Alphaproteobacteria > Sphingomonadales > Sphingomonadaceae > Sphingomonas > Sphingomonas citricola. The sequence goes on from NZ_JAHXZM010000003.1 coordinate 308,638, forward strand.
GGGCCGGGTCATGCGTTGGTCGGATCCTCTGTCGTACCGAACAGCGAAGCCAGGAGGTCTCGCGCGAGCGGGATGGTGACACGCCGACGCCCGGACAGCGCGGCTTGTTCCAGCCCATCGAGCATCTGCGCTACAGCCTGATGACGCCGGGGCAGTCGCGGCACCAGCCAGTCGATCAGGTCGTCGCGCGCATCGAGACGGCGGCGCGCGAAGCCGCGTTCGAGCAGCGCGCGCACCAAAGCCTCATCGGGCGCACCGATCTCCGCCACCGGGCTCGCCGCCAGCCGAGTGCGCAGGTCGGGCAAGGCGACCGACCAGGCGGGGGCCGCGGCGGCCGCGACGAGAAGCAGCGGCGTGCGTGTCGCCTGCGCGTCGTTCCAGGCGTGGAACAAGGCGCGCTCGTCGCCCTCGTCGGCATCGTCGATGACGCGCCCGCCCGATTGCGCGGCGAACACCTGCGCCAACAGGCTGCGTCCCGATCCCGCGGGGCCTACGAGGAGCGCGGTCCGGACGGGCCAGTCGTGCCATTGCTGGAGCACCTGCACCGCGCGGCGGTTCGAATCGGTGACGAGAAACTCGACGTCGCGCGCATCATCGGGCCACGCGAGCGGCAGCGGAAACTGGATCGCGGTCGGCTCGCCCGTCGTCACGTCACCCTGCGAGCGCATTGTCGGGTTGAAGATCGGGCGGAAGGAGCTGCGGTGCGCGGCGGATGCGCAGCGTCGTGCCGCCGCCGAACACCTGCCATCCGCGCGCCTCTAGACCCGTGTGAAGGTTCGCCGGGTCGCCCGCGAACGCGACCGTCATCAGCGATACGCCGCCGAGTGCGAGGCTGCTGGTGGTCGCGCTGCGCACGCCGGGGACGCCGCGCAACGCGCTCTCGGTATTGGTCACCGCGCCGGCGTCGGGGGTTTCGACCTGGACGATGACGGTCGTCACGGCCTGCGCTGCGGCCGCGTCCTGATCGAGCGGGGTATCGGTCGCATCGGGCGTTTCGGTCGCTGCGACGGCTGCTGGCTGGTTCAGGCCGGGATCGGCACGCAGATAGCCGCCGCGCGCGGCCGACTGGTAGATGTCGTCCATCCGCTTCACGCCCGCGTCAAGCAAAGCGGGGAGCGCCGAGGCATTCTCCGCGCGGAGCGCGAAACGCGACAGGACGCGATTGTCGGGGCCGTGGCGCGCCTCGAACTCGCCGATCACCGGCCCGCCCGGCCATTGCCGCCGCAGCCGGACGACGGGCACGAGCACGTCGCTGCCGCCGTAGAGGTCGAGCACCTTGCGCCACCAGCCGCGCGCCGGACGCTCGGTTTGGCCGACGTTGAGCAGCAGCGGGTCGGCACCGTTGCCGGGCGGGCGGATATAGTCGATCTCGCTGGTGCTGGTGCGGAAACGCGCCCATGCCTCCTGCCACGCGGTGCGCTGCTCGAACACACCGCCGACGCCGCCCGACCAGACCACCGGCACAACGACGAGCGGGGGCGAGCGCGTCATATAGCTGCTGATCCCCAGCAAGCCCGCGGTGCGCGCACGGTCGAACAGCACGCCCAGTTGCGCGATATATCGGTTCGGACCGATCTGCTCGTTGCCGACCACGATCGCCGTGACGAGCGAATCGAGCGTGCCATCGGGGACCAGCCCCCCGCCGCCACCCAGCCGGCGCGACAATTGCACCCACGCCTTGCGCTGCGCCTCGCGCCAGCCCGCCAGTCGCGCCGCCTGCGCATTTGGGCCCGAGACGTCGACGCTGACGCTGCCAATCTCGTAATCGTTCGAGCTGTCGACCGCCGCGACGCCGCGGTCGCCGCCCTCGATCTGCGCCAGCGCGCCTGCGCCGAGCACGACGGCACCGGTGGCCGCGGCGATGGCGAGGAACGGACGGCTACGCATCGGCGCCTTTTGGCGAAGCGGGCGTGGAAATCCAAGCGCGTTGTGGCTAGGCGCTTGCCGCATGACCGACGAACCCAGCGCCAACAGCACTGCAACCCCGACCGGCGGATATACCTATGCCGACGCAGGCGTCTCGATCTCAGCGGGCAACGCGCTCGTTCGCGCGATCGCACCGCTCGCCCGCTCGACACGGCGCAAGGGTGCCGACGCCGACCTCGGCGGGTTCGGCGGATTGTTCGATCTGAAGGCGGCGGGCTTCACCGACCCGCTGCTGGTCGCTGCCAACGACGGCGTCGGCACCAAGCTGAAGCTCGCGATCGAGCACGACCGGCACGAAGGCGTCGGCGTCGATCTGGTTGCGATGTGCGTCAACGACCTGATCGTCCAGGGCGCGGAGCCGCTTTTCTTCCTCGATTACTATGCCAGCGGGAAACTCGATCAGGGGATCGCCGAGCGCGTCATCGCGTCGATCGCCAAGGGGTGCCGCCAGGCGGGTTGTGCGCTGATCGGCGGCGAGACCGCCGAGATGCCGGGGATGTACGCCGAGGGCGACTATGACCTGGCGGGGTTCTGCGTCGGTGCGGTCGAGCGTGACCGGCTGCTCGACGGCCGCGCGATCGCGGCGGGAGACGTGATACTCGGGCTCACCTCGTCGGGCGTGCATTCGAACGGCTATTCGCTCGTCCGCCGGCTCGCCGCCGACCGCGGGTGGAAGCTCGACCGCCCGGCGATGTTCGATCAGGACCGGCTGCTGATCGACGTGCTGATGGCGCCGACGCGGATCTACGTCGCGAGCCTGTTGCCGCTGCTGCGCGAGGGGCGGATCAAGGGGCTGGCGCACATCACCGGGGGCGGGCTGCTGGAGAACATCCCGCGCGTTCTTCCGCAAGGCACGCACGCGCTGGTCGATGCGGACGCGTGGGAGCAGCCGCGGCTGATGGCGTTCCTCCAGGCGCAGGGCGCGATCGAGCCCGCGGAGATGGCGCGCACGTTCAACTGCGGGATCGGCATGGCGGTCGTCGTCAGCGCCGACGAGGCCGACCGTGTCGCGCAAGCGCTGGAAGCCGCGGGCGAGACCGTGTTCCGCATCGGCCGCATCGAGGCGGGCGAACGCGGATGCACCGTGACCGGCAGCACCGAGACGTGGAGCGCGCGCGGCGACTGGCGCGCGACGCATCACGCATGAACGCACCCGCCAAGGTCGCCGTGCTGATTTCGGGGCGCGGCTCGAACATGCAGGCACTCGCGGAACACGCCGGCGACGATTATGAGATCGTCGTCGTCGCATCCGACCGGCCGAGCGCGCCGGGGCTCGCCTGGGCGATCCAGCACGGATTGCCGACCTTCGCGCTATCGCCGAAGGGGATCGGCAAGCCCGTGTTCGAGGCCGCGCTGGACGGCGCGCTGCGCGAGGCGGGGGCGGAGTGGATCGCGCTGGCGGGCTATATGCGGCTGTTGTCCGACGAGTTCGTCGCCAAGTGGCGTGGGCGGATCATCAACATCCATCCCTCGCTGCTGCCCAAGTACAAGGGGCTCGACACGCACGCGCGCGCGATCGACGCGGGAGATGCGGCGGGCGGCTGCTCGGTCCATGTCGTGACCGAGGAGCTGGACGGCGGCGAGGTGTTGGGGCAGCGCGAGGTCGCGATCCTACCCGGCGACACGCCCGAGACGCTCGCCGAGCGCGTGCTCGCGGCGGAACATCAACTCTACCCTGCCGTCCTGAAGGAGTTCGTTCGTCGATGAGCGAGATGCGAGCAACCGAAGCGATCGATCGCGTCCGCGAGATCGCGCTGCTGCTGCCGGAGAGCGAGGAGCGCGAGAGCCACGGGCAGGCGACCTTCTTCGTCGCGGGCAAGCAGTTCGCGCAATTGCGCGTCGATCATCACGGCGATGGGCTGACCGTCGTCTGCGTCCGCACCGCCGACACCGACGAGCAAGCGATGCTATTGGAGGCCGCGCCCGATACCTACCGCAAGCCGGCCTATCTCGGCACGTCGGGCTGGGTCAGCATCGATCTCGGCGGCGAGGTCGATTGGGCCTTGGTCGAGGATCGGATTGCGCGCAGCTGGGAGTTGAGCGCGCCGGCCGGCCTGCTCGAGGCGGGCGGGCGCTAGGGCACGATCGTCAGAGGTCGCGCGCGAATACCAGGTCGTCGTGCCACGTCGCGCCGACGAGGAAACGACGCTCGCCGATCACCGACAGACCCTGTTTGGTGTAGAAGCGGTGCGCGCGAACGTTGCCGCCGTAGACGCCGAGTAACAGGCGGCGGTGACCGCCAGCGCGCGCGTCATCGACTGCACACTGCATGAGCGCGGGACCGAGCCCCTGCCCGTGCGTCGGCGCGAGCGCGTAGATGCGTTTGAGTTCGATATCGCCCGCGCGCGGCTCGACCGGCAGATCGGGCGTGGTCAGCAACGTATAGCCGAGCGGTGCGGCGCCCTGATCGGCTTCCGCGAGCGTCGCGATCGCGCCAGCGCCGATGTAGCGCGCGAACGCGTCCGCACTGCTGTTGCGTCCGACATGGGCGACGATGTCGGCACCGTCGAGAACGCCCGCGAACGCTTCCAGAAAGGTCGCGCCCGCGACGAGCGAGAGGATCGCGGCATCATCCGCGCTCGCGCGTCGCAGGCGCCAGTTCATCAGCCGACGATCTCTTCCGGTTTGAAGAAGTACGCGATCTCGATCTCGGCATTCTCGTCCGAGTCCGAACCGTGCACGGTGTTCGCTTCGATCGACTCCGCCAGTTCCTTGCGAATCGTGCCGGGCTCGGCGTTTGCGGGGTTGGTCGCGCCCATGATGTCACGGTTGCGCTGCATCGCGTTCTCGCCCTCGAGCACCTGAACGACGACCGGGCCCGAGATCATGAACTCGACCAGATCGTTGAAGAACGGACGCTCCTTATGCACCGCGTAAAAGCCCTCGGCCTGATCGCGGGTCATGTGGATGCGCTTCGATGCAACGACGCGCAGGCCGGCATCCTCCAGCATCTTGGTGACCGCGCCGGTCAGGTTGCGACGCGTCGCGTCGGGCTTGATGATCGAGAAAGTACGGTTCGCGGCCATGACGGTCACGGGCTCCTGACAGAGGTGATGGAAAGTGCGCGTCCCCTAGTCGGCGCGTCGGACACGCGCAAGAACCGACGTCGGGCGCGTGGCGCGCGCTGGGGTCCGCGTCAGGGACGCGGCGGGACGCGAACGATCAGGCCGCCTGTGCCCAGCGGCCGCTCTCGGCCTGTTTCCAGTAGCGCCGCTCGATGCCGTCGCGCGCCGCCAGCACCTTCCATGCGGCACGCGCGTCGCCGATGCGGTCGTCGTCGAAGAAGTGGAACGCGCGGTCGAACTCGAGCGCCCGATCGCGCCACTCGCCGTCCGCCAGCGCGACGTTGCGCGCGTGATTGGCGGCGTCGACCTCGGGCGCGATCAGGACGGGCTGGTCAGCATCACCATCACCACCCGCGAGGCCGTGCGGCAGAAAGCTGTCGGGGGTGTAGGACCACAGGGTCTTATCGAGCGCGGCGCGGCGGGCGGGGTCGGCCTCCACCACCAGCAAACGCCCGCCCTCGGCGAGGATGCGCTCCGCGATGCGGGGCAGCACGCGCTCGAGCGGGCTGGTGGTCAGGTGATAGAAGTCGACCTTCACCGGATGTGCGCCTCGCCTCAGCCTTCGAGATTGTCGGCGACGAAGCGGTCGAGCACGCGCACGCCGTAGCCGGTCGCGCCCTTGCCCCAGGTCGCGCCGTCCTTCTCCGACCAGACCATCCCGGCGATGTCGAGATGCGCCCATTTCACGCCCTCGTCGACGAAGCGCTTGATGAACTGTGCCGCGGTTATCGAGCCTCCGCCGCGCGGGCCGACGTTCTTCATGTCGGCGATCGCCGAGTCGATCAGCTTGTCGTAGCCGTCCGCCAGCGGGAAGCGCCACAACAGGTCGCCGCTCGCGCGGCCGGCTGCCAGGATCTGCTCAGCGAACGTGTCGTCGTTCGAGAACAGCCCGCCCATCTCGTTGCCCAGGCTGACGATCATCGCGCCGGTCAGCGTTGCGAGATCGATGATCTGCGCGGGCTTGTGCTCGCGCTGGACCCAAGTGATCGCGTCGCACAGGACGAGGCGGCCTTCGGCGTCGGTGTTGATGACCTCGACCGTCTGCCCCGACATCGTGGTGACGACGTCGCCGGGGCGCTGCGCATTACCGTCGGGCATGTTCTCGACCAAGCCCATCACGCCGATGATGTTGGCCTTGGCCTTGCGGGCGGCGAGGCTGAGCATCGCGCCGGCGACAGCGCCGGCACCGCCCATGTCCCACTTCATGTCCTCCATGCCCGCGGCGGGCTTGATCGAGATCCCGCCGGTGTCGAAGGTCACGCCCTTGCCGACGAGCGCGGTCAGCGGGGCGTCGCCGCCGGCGCCGTTCCACTTGAGCGCGAGGATGCGCGCTTCGCGCCGCGAGCCCTGGCTGACGCCGAGCAGCGCACCCATGCCGAGATCGCGCATCTGCGCCTCGTCGAGGACGGTCACCTCGAGCCCCAGCCCGTCGACCGCGGCGGTCACGCGCTCGACGAAGCTCTCGGGATAAAGGATGTTGGGCGGCAGCGTCGCGAGCGTGCGGGCGAGGCCGAGGCCGCGGGTGACCGCGTCGCGCGCGGGCCATGCAGTGTCGACGTCGGCGGCGTCGCTGACGACGATCAGCTCCTCCAGCGTCGGCTTCTGCTTGGCCGGCAGGCGGGTGCGATATTCGTCGAACCGCCAGCTGCGCTGTGCGGCGCCGGCGGCGAAGCGCGCCGCGCTTGCCGCGTCCGCGCCCGACAGATCGGCGACCACCGTCGCCGCGCCCGCGGTCAGCAGCTTGGCCGTGAGCGCACCGCCCGCGCGTTCGTAGGCGGCGTCGTCGCCGCTGCCGACGCCCAGCAGCACGACGCGTTGCGCGTCGTTCGCGCCGGGGAGGAACACCTCGGCACTGCTGCCCGGCTCACCCTCGAACCGCTGCCCCGAAATCGCGCCGGCGACGAGCGACTGGTGTTCGGCGGCGAGCCCGGCGGGCGCCGCGCCTTTCCGAACCGCGAGCGCGAGCACCGCGGCATCGGTCGGGCGCGTGGCGGCAAACGTGATCTTCATGGTGACCCTAATCCCTTAATTCCTGACGTGCCTGATAGGCGCGCGCATCCGTGCTGGCAAAGCGTTGCAGCAACGCGCGGGCGATGCGATAGGACGCATCTGCAGCGCCGTGCTCTTCCGGCCGCTCGCGAGCGACAGGTAAACGGGAGCAACGTGAAGCGTTCTGATTTTCTCGCCGGGTGCGTGGTGCCGATCGCTGCCCTGTGCGCGGCGGGCATCGCCGTGCCTGCCGCCGCGCAGTCGCTTGCCGACCGCGCGCCGACGCCCGATCCGGCGCTGAGCATCCCTGCCGACCTGGCGCAGACGCCCCCGCCGGCGGCCGGTGACGATCAGGTGCAGTTCAGCTCGTCCTCGCTCGAATACGATTACAACGCCGACATCGTCACCGCGCTGGGCGACGTGCGCATGACGCGCAGTGGCGAGAAACTTCGCGCAGAGCGCGTGGTGTGGAACCGCAAGACCGGGCGCGTCGTAGCGAACGGCAACGTCGGGGTCACCAACCCGCAGGGCGACGTCGCCTATGGCGATTCGATCGAGCTGACCGACACGCTGAAGGACGGCGTGATCGACAATCTGCTCGTCGTGCTGGAACGCGGCGGGCGACTGGCCGCGGTCGATGGCCGGCGCGACGAGAACGGTACCTATTTCCTCAATCGCGCCGCCTATTCGCCCTGCCCGGTCACCGACGCGAGCAATTGCCCCAAAGAGCCGACGTGGAAGATTACGGCGGTTCGCGTCACCTACCGCCCCGACAACGACCGCGTCTATTTCGAGGGCGCGCGTTTCAACCTGTTCGGGCTCGCGAGCCCACGGCTGCCGCGCTTCTCGACCAGTACGGCCGATTCGAACAGCACGGGCCTGCTGACCCCCGGCTTCGGCATCGACCGGCTGAACGGCGTCGAGCTGACGCTGCCGTTCAACGTCGCGATGGGGCAGAACCGTTCGCTGGTGATCGCACCGCACATCTTCACCAACGTCGTGCCGCTGCTGGAAGCGCGCTACAGCGAGGTGAACACGCTCGGCGCCTTCTCGATCGCGGGATATGCGACTTCCGGGCGGCGCAGCGAGGATCTGTCGACCGGCTTCACCACCGCGACCGAGCGCGCGTTCCGTGGCTATCTCGACGGGACGATGAAGTTCCAGTTCTCGCCCGAGTGGAGCCTGTCGGGGTCGCTGCGTATGTCGACCGATCGCACCTTCACGCGGCGCTACGACATTTCGGACGACGACCGGCTGCGCAGCACCTTCGCGCTCGAGCATATCGAGGCCAATAGCTATTTCGCGGTCAGCGGTTGGGCGACGCAGACGTTGCGCGTCGGCGACCGTCAGTCGTTGCAGCCGGTCGCGCTGCCCGAGATCGATTATCGCCGGCGCGTACAGGACGTGGCGGGCGGCGTGCTGTCGCTCCAGGCCAATACGCTCGCGATCGGACGCAAGGCGGGACAGGATACGCAGCGCGCGTTCGCGAGCGCCGAATGGAATCTCCGCCGTCTGACGAACTGGGGCCAGGAAGTCACGCTGACCGCGTTCGCGCGCGGCGACGCCTATAACACCAGCGATGCCGCCGCAACCGCGGTCGCGAGCTACCGCGGGCTCGACGGTTTTCAAACCCGCGCGATCGGCGCGGCGGCGATCGACGTCAAATGGCCGTTCATCGGCGAGCTGTTTGGTGGCACGCAGCGCTGGACCCCGCGGGTACAGATCGTCGCCTCGCCGCACGTCGCCAATCTGCGCGTCCCGAACGAGGACTCGCGCGCGGTCGACCTCGAGGATTCGAACCTGTTCGCGCTCAACCGCTTCCCCGGCTACGATCGCTGGGAGGATTCCTCGCGGATCACGTACGGCGGCGAGTGGGCGTTCGATCGCACCGGCCTGTCGATCAACGCGACGATCGGCCAGAGCTACCGGCTCGATTCGCGCCCCACCATTCTGCCGAGCGGAACCGGATTGTCGGACAGTTTCTCCGATATCGTCGGACGTACCAACGTCAGGCTCCGCGATTTCATCACCTTCACGCACCGCTACCGCCTCGACAAGGACAATTTCGCGATCCGGCGCAACGAGGTCGATGCGACGGTGGGCTCCTACACGACCTACGCGACCGTCGGCTACCTGCGCCTCAACCGCAACATCGACCCCGTCGTCGGGTTGCAGGACCGCGAGGAGATCCGGCTTGCCGGGCGCGCTGCGTTCGCGCGTTTCTGGTCGGTGTTCGGCTCCGCGGTGATCGATCTGACCGACCGCGCGGAGGACGTGCTGTCGTCGAGCAGCGGGTTCGACCCGATCCGCCACCGTCTAGGCGTCGCGTACGAGGACGATTGCCTCGAGCTCGGGGTGACGTGGCGGCGCGATTATCGCACCACCGGCGATATTCGCGCGGGCAACAGCTACCTGTTGACGCTGGCGTTCAAGGGGCTCGGGCGCTAAGCCCGCGTTCAGCAACGCCGTGGCACGGCGACGGCAAGGCCGCGCGCGGCCATCATGGGAATTCGAGACGCTTGTGATGACGAAGACGAGGGGTGCGCTGCTGACGCGCCGGGCGATGGCATCGCTCCTGGGACTGGCGATCGCGGGGGGTGCGGTGGCGCAGACCGTCGACGACCAGACGCTGCCCGACAACACCGGGCTCAACATTCCCGCCAATCTGCAGATCTTCGGCAAGCTTGACCCGAACATCCGCAAGGCGACCGCGATCGTCAACGAAACGGTGATCACCGGCACCGACGTCGACCAGCGCGTCGCGTTGATCGCGGCGGCGAACAACGCCAAGCTCACCAACGAGGACCGCGAACGGCTGCGCCTGCAGGTGCTGCGCCAGTTGATCGACGAGACGCTGCAGATCCAGCAGGCGAAGACCGCCGACATCACCGTCTCGAAAGAAGAGATCGACCAGGCGATCGGCCGCGTCGCCAAGCAGTTTAACAAGTCGCCCGCCGACTTCGCCAGCTGGTTGCGCGAACAGGGTTCGTCCGACCGATCGATGCGGCGCCAGATCGAGGGCGAACTCGCCTGGAACCGCTATCTGCGCAAGCGCGTCGAGCCGTTCGTCAACGTCGGCGACGAAGAGGTGAAGGCGATCATCGACCGTCTCCAAGCGGCGAAGGGTACCGAGGAATATCACCTCGCCGAAATCTACCTGCCCGCGAACGTCGACCAGCAGGCGCAGGTCGAGGCGCAGGCAAGGCAGATTATCGGCGAAATCCAGAAGGCGCAGGCGCCGTTCAGCTATTTCGCACGCAACTATTCTGCCGCGACGACGCGTGCGGTCGGCGGCGATCTCGGCTGGGTGCGCGCCGCGCAATTGCCCGAGGCGCTGTCGGCGGCGAGCCAGCAGATGCAGGTCGGCCAGGTTGCCGGGCCGATCCCGATACCGGGCGGTTTCTCGATCGTCTATCTGGTCGACAAGCGGCAGGTGCTGACCGCCGATCCGCGCGACGCCCGGCTCAGCCTGAAGCAGATGACGATCAAGTTCCCGTCGAACACGACGCAGGCGCAGGCGACCGCGCGCACCGCGCAGTTCGCCACCGAGATCCGCAAGCTGCAGGGCTGCGGTTCGGTCGAGAAGGTCGGGCAGGCGCTGAACGCCGAGGTGGTGCAGAACGACACGGTGCGCATCCGCGACCTGCCAGGACCGTTGCAGGACATCATGCTGAAGCTGCAGGTCGGCCAGGCGTCGCCCCCGTTCGGTTCGCCGAGCGAAGGCGTGCGGACGCTGGTGCTGTGCGGACGCGACGATCCGGTTTCCGGCCAGTTGCCGGGTGCCGAGCAGATCCAGAACCAACTCGAGCAGCAGCGCGTCAACCTGCGCGCGCAGCAGGCGCTTCGCGACCTGCGGCGCGACGCGGTGATCGATTATCGCTGACGCCGCCGTGACGCCGCTCGTCGTCGCGATGGGCGATCCCGCGGGCGTCGGGCCCGAGACGATTGCCAAGGCGTGGGAAGCACGAAGCGCGCAGGCGCTGCCCCCCTTCTTCGTGGTCGGCGACGCGCGCGCCTTCGCCGCGGTGTGGCAGGGACCAATGACGCGGATCGACGACCCGCGCGACGCGTCGCGCGCGTTCGATACGGCGCTGCCGATCCTTCACGTCCAGGATGCCGGCGAGGTCGTGCCGGGGCTGCCGAGCACCGACGGCGCACGGGCGGCATTCCGCGCGCTGGAGGCGGCGACCGGCCTCGCACAATCGGGCGCGGCGCGGGGACTTGTGACCGCGCCGGTCGGCAAGGCGCAGATGTATCAGGTGGGTTTCGCGCATCCGGGACAGACAGAGTTCGTCGCGGAACGCTGCGGCGTGGCGCGCGACAATGCGGTGATGATGCTCGCCGGGCCCTCGCTGCGCGTCGTGCCGATCACCACGCACGTGCCGCTAGCCGACGTGCCGGGGCTGCTGACGATCGAGCTGATTGTCGCCAAGGCGCGGGTGACCGCGCGCGGGCTGACGAAGAATTTCGGCATCGCGCTGCCCCGGCTCGCCTTCGCCGGCCTGAACCCGCACGCCGGCGAGAGCGGCGCGCTGGGGCGCGAGGAGATCGACGTGATCGAGCCCGCTATCGCGCAGTTGCGTGCCGAGGGGATCGAGGTGGAGGGGCCGCTCGCCGCCGACACGATGTTCCACCCGCGCGCTCGGGCGCGATACGACGCGGCGATCTGCTGCTACCATGATCAGGCGCTCGTGCCGATCAAGACGCTCCATTTCGACGAGGGCGTCAACATGACGCTTGGGCTGCCGATCGTGCGGACTTCGCCCGACCACGGTACCGCATTCGGCATCGCGGGGCAGGACAAGGCGCATCCCGGCGCGATGATCGCGGCGATCGCGATGGCGGACATGGCGGCGACGAACCGGCAACGGTACGCAGCGGCGTGCCGGTGACCGCGCCCGTCACCCCGCTACCGCCGCTGCGCGACGTGATCGCGCGGTTCGGGCTGAACGCGTCGAAGGCGCTGGGGCAGAATTTCCTGTTCGACGCGCAGTTGCTGGGGCGGATCGCGCGGATCCCCGGGGATTTGAACGATCGCGAGGTGCTGGAGATCGGCCCCGGTCCGGGCGGCCTGACGCGGGCACTGCTGGCGACCGGAGCGCAGGTGACCGCGATCGAGCGCGATCGTCGCTGCATTCCCGCACTCGCCGAACTCGCGGACGCCTATCCAGGCAAGCTGCGCGTGATCGAGGGCGACGCGACCGAGATTGATGGGCGGTCGCTGTTCGAGGGCGCGCCGCACATCGTCTCGAACCTGCCGTACAATGTCGGCACGCCGCTGCTGGTCGGATGGCTGTCCGCCGAATGGCAGCCGTGGTGGCAATCGCTGACGCTGATGTTCCAGCGCGAGGTCGCCGATCGCATCGTCGCGACCGTGGCGAGCGATGCCTACGGACGGCTGGCGGTGCTCTCGCAGTGGCGGTCGGTCGCGAAGCTGGCGATGCCGGTCCATCGCTCCGCCTTCACCCCGCCGCCCAAGGTGATGTCGGCGGTCGTCCACATCACCCCGACTGCCGAGCCCGACGGCGTCCGGCTCGAAATGCTGGAGCGGGTCACCGCCGCCGCGTTCGGGCAGCGGCGCAAGATGCTGCGGCAGAGCCTGCGCGGCGTGCCCGATGCGCTCGACGCGCTGGAGGCGGAGGGGATCGACCCGACGCGGCGCGCGGAAACGGTATCGGTGCCTGAGTTCGTCGCGATCGCGCGTCGGCTGAGCTAGGCCGATCAGTCCTTCGCGGTGGTCGTGTTGACGCCGACCGGTGCGGACATCTGCGCGGTCGCGACCGGCGGACCCTTGGCGATGCGCGCGGCGAGCGTCGTCGCCTGCGGGCACTGCCCCTTGCACAGCGTACGGACGCGCGCGAGGTTCTGTTTCGCGCGCTCGACCGCGCCCTTGGCGACCATCGCCTCACCCTGCCCGCTCAGCGCGTCGACGTCGTTGGGTTCAAGCGTCAGCGCCTCGCGGTAGAGGCGGATCGCCTTGCCGGGGAGGCCGCGCGCCTGCGACACCTGCGCGAGGGCGACGAACGCCTGACGGTTGCGCGGATCGACCGCGAGCGCGGATTCGAGCAGATCGGTCGCGCCATCGAGATTGCCGCCGGAGCGTGCCGCCTCGGCCTGCTTCATCAATGCGAGGCTGCGCGGATCGACCTGATCGTCGGGACGCTGGCCGTAAAGCGACGTGGAGATCGAGGCCGCTGCCAGCCCGAGCGCGACGGCGACGGAAGTAAAACGCATGATCGGCTCCAGCTTCGGCACTGTTTCAACGAATTAGCATGGTGCCCGCAGCCGCGCGACAAAAAAGCCGTCGCTGCCGTCATGCCCGGGGGTCAGGCGCAACCCCTGCCCGTGCGCACGACCGAGCGGCAAGGTCAGCGGCTCGGCCTGCCAGCCGGGATGCACGGCGAGGAAGGCATCGACCTGATCGCGCCCCTCCGCGTCGAGGAGCGAGCAGACGATGTAGACGAGCGCGCCGCCGGGTTTCACTATCGGCGCACCCAGCATGAGCACGTGACGCTGCATCGCTGCGAAGCGGTCGATCCGGGCCGGGGTCAGCCGCCAGCGCGCTTCCGGATTACGCCGCCAGGTGCCGGTGCCCGAGCACGGCGCGTCGATGAGCACGGTGTCGGCCACCGCGCGGAGCGGCGCGAGCGCGTCGGTCTCCCGGCCCGCGTCGAGCAGCAGCTGCTCGATGATCGTCGCACCCGCCGCCGCAGCACGCGGCTCCAACCGACGAAGCCGCGCGCGGTCGACGTCGGAGGCGATGATGCGCCCATCGTTGCGCATCGCGGCCGCGAGCGCGAGGCTCTTGCCCCCTGCCCCCGCGCACAGATCGACGATGGTCTGACCGGGCTCGGCCGCCGCGGCGCGCGTCACCGCCTGGCTACCCGCGTCCTGCACCTCGAGCCGGCCGGCGAAGGGCGTGAGATCGGTACCAGCGGGCAGCCGTAACGCGTCGGCGAGGCCGGTGATCGGCTGAGCGTCGGGCAGTTCGGCGGCGATCGCCTCTGGCGAGGTGAGCAACGTGTTGACGCGAACGTCTAGCGGCGCGCGGCCGTTCAACGCGGCCTGTTCCCCGGCATCGAGGTCGGACGCCGACAGTCGTTCGAGCAGCCACGCCGGCGCGATGCCGGGAACTGCGGTCGCCTCGTCCGCCGCGATCGGGGCCGGCGCATGGGTCGAGCCGTCGAAGGTTGCGGCGATCGCGGGGTCGGTCTTCGCGAGCGCGACCATCGCGGCGCGCCCGTTGTCGGGGCGTTCGCCCAGCAGGCGGATCGCGGCATAGACGAGTTCGCGCACCGCGCGGCGGTCCTTCGACCCGGCATAGCGGCGCTGCGCGAAATAGCGCGCGATCAGCGTGTCGGCGGCGGCGCCATTGTCGACTGCCGCGGCGACGATCGCGTCGAGCAGCTCGATCGCGGCCTGGGTCCGTGCGGCTGGGGTCATCGGTTCACATCCGTCCGGAAGGTCACAAAGGTCACAGCCCTACGCATGCGCGCGCCCGCGGGCGCACGCGAGACGACACGGGTTCCAAACCCGTGACAGCGCATTCGCGTGTAGGACAGCCCCGGCGTTGTCACCGCGTCGGGTAATTGGGCGCCTCACGCGTGATCGTCACGTCGTGCACGTGACTTTCCTTCAGCCCCGCGCCGGTGATGCGGACGAAGTTCGCGCGCTGTCGCAGGTCGCGGATCGTTGCCGAGCCGGTATAGCCCATCGCCGCCTTGATCCCGCCGACGAGCTGGTGGATCACGTCGCGCGCCGGACCCTTGTACGGTACCTGCCCCTCGATCCCCTCGGGTACGAGTTTGAGCTGGTCGCGGACCTCGCCCTGGAAATAGCGGTCGGCCGAGCCGCGGCCCATCGCGCCGACGCTTCCCATCCCGCGATAGGATTTGTACGCACGCCCCTGATAAAGGAAGGTTTCGCCCGGCGCTTCCTCGGTCCCGGCAAGCAACGATCCGACCATGCAGGTCGCCGCCCCCGCCGCCAGCGCCTTGGCGAGATCGCCCGAGGTGCGCAGGCCGCCATCGGCGATGACGGGGACGCCGAGCTTCTCGCCGGCTTCCGCGCAGTCCATCACCGCGGTCAGCTGCGGTACGCCGACGCCCGCGACGACGCGCGTCGTGCAGATCGAGCCCGGACCGATCCCGACCTTGATCCCGTCCGCGCCCGCCTCGATCAGCGCGCGCGTCGCCTCGGCGGTGGCGACGTTGCCGGCGATGACCTGAACCGAGTTCGAGAGTTTCTTCACGCGCTCGACCGCGCGGGCGACGTCGCGGTTGTGTCCGTGCGCGGTGTCGATGACGACGAGGTCGCATTCGGCGTCGACCAACGCCTCGGTCCGCGCGAAGCCCTTGTCGCCGACGGTGGTCGCGGCAGCGACGCGCAGGCGGCCGGCGGCGTCCTTGGTCGCATCCGGGTAGGTGACCGCTTTCTCGATGTCCTTGACGGTGATGAGACCGACGCAGCGATAGGCGTCGTCGACGACCAGCAGCTTCTCGATCCGACGCTGATGGAGGAGGCGGCGTGCCTCCTCCTGCCCCACTCCAGCCGAGACGGTGGCGAGATTGTCGCGCGTCATCAGTTCGGCGACGGGCTGCTTCGGGTTCTCGGCGAAGCGGACGTCGCGGTTGGTCAGGATGCCGACGAGCTTGCCGTCCGCCTCGACCACCGGGATGCCGCTGATGCGGTTGGCGGCCATCAGCGCCTGCGCGTCCGCGAGCGTCGCCTGGGGCGTGATGGTGATCGGGTTGACGACCATCCCGCTCTCGAACCGTTTGACCGCGCGAACCGCGGCGACCTGCTCCTCGATCGTGAGGTTGCGGTGGAGCACGCCCATCCCGCCCAGCTGCGCCATGACGATCGCCATGTCGGCCTCGGTCACGGTGTCCATCGCCGAGGAAAGCACGGGGATGTTGAGCGCAATGTCGCGCGTCACGCGGGTGCGGGTGTCGGCGTCGGTCGGCAGCACCTCGGATGCGCCCGGCACGAGCAGCACGTCGTCGAAGGTAAGCCCGAGGCGAATATCCATGGGAACGCCGAATCCTGTCGAGGGGGAGGAGTGGCGGGCCATGTAACCGCGTTCGCCGGGTTTCGCTAGCTCCCCGCGGGTTTCGCTAGGTGCGCGCCCGGCGAGGCGCTATGATCGGGTGATACACCCCGTGGGGACATGGGTGGGGGAGATGGGGATGCTGACGACGATTGCCGCGCTGCTGCTCGTGCTGGTGCTGTTCTACCTGATGAGCAGCATCAAGATCGTGCGCCAGGGATATCAGTACACGATCGAGCATTTCGGGCGCTACACCACCACCGCCTCGCCCGGGTTCAACTTCTACCCCGCCTTCTTCTACCGTGTCGGCCGCAAGGTGAACATGATGGAGCAGGTGATCGACATTCCGGGGCAGGAGATCATCACCAAGGACAATGCGATCGTCTCGACCGATGGCGTGGTGTTCTTCCAGGTGCTCGACGCGCCTAAGGCGGCGTACGAGGTGTCGGACCTGTACGTCGCGCTGTTGCAGCTCACCACCACCAACCTACGCACCGTGATGGGCGCGATGGATCTGGACGAGACGCTGTCGAAGCGCGACGAGATCAACGCGCGGCTGTTGTCGGTCGTCGACCATGCGACCGTGCCGTGGGGGGTCAAGATCACGCGCGTCGAGATCAAGGACATCCGCCCGCCCGCCGACATCGTCTCCGCGATGGGACGCCAGATGAAGGCGGAGCGCGAGAAGCGCGCGAACATCCTCGAGGCCGAGGGCAGCCGCGCCTCCGAAATCCTGCGCGCCGAAGGGCAGAAGCAGGCGCGGATCCTGGAGGCAGAGGGCCGGCGCGAATCGGCCTACCGTGACGCGGAGGCGCGCGAGCGCGCGGCGGAGGCCGAGGCGCGCGCGACGCAGGTCGTGTCGGAGGCGATCGAGAGCGGCGGTACGCAGTCGCTCAATTATTTCATCGCGCAGAAGTACGTCGAGGCGGTGGGCAAGTTCGCGACCAGCCCGAATGCCAAGACGATCCTGTTCCCGGTCGAGGCGACGCAGCTGATCGGGACATTGGGCGGAATCGGCGAACTCGCGCGTGATGCGCTGTCGCCGCAGAACCCGACGGGGGCGAAGAAGGACAAACCGGCGCGCGACGCAACCGCGAGCGTGCCGCGGATCGGCGGTGGCGTGGCTGGCGGGGGCACGGCTGGCGGGGATACGGCTGAACAGGGATGAACTGGGGCGACCTGAACGGCGCGGGCGCGTGGTTGATCGCAGCGCTGCTGCTCGGGATCGCCGAGCTGGTCGTGCCGGGGGTGTTCCTCGTTTTCGTCGCGGTCGCGGCGGCGATCGTCGGGGTGGCGCTGCTCGCACTGCCCGACCTGCCGCTCGCCGCGCAGATCGGTGCATTCGCGGCGTGGAGCGCGGTCACGGTGCTGGTCGGGCGGCGCTGGTACCGCGACTATCCGGTCGAGGGCGACGCGGCGCGGCTGAACGATCCGGCCGCCCGGCTGATCGGCGCGGTGGTGACGGTCGAGCGCACGATCGAGCATGGATCGGGGCGCGTGATTCTCGGCGACGGTGCGTGGCCGGCGCGGGGACCGGAGCTGCCAGCGGGTGCGCGGGCGCGGGTGGTGGCGGTCGACGCGGGCGTGCTGGTGGTGGAGCCGTTGGATGGGTGACACCCCACACCCGATCGGCTTGGACAGGCGCGCGCGCCTGACCAAGCCGGGATAAGCTGGGTGCGGGCGATCAGGCGTTGGCCGCCTCGATCCGCGCCAGCAAGACGCCCTCGGTCACCTGCCCGCCCGCCGCGGCGTTGAGTTCGGCGACGGTGCCGTCGAACGGCGCGACGAGACTGTGCTCCATCTTCATCGCTTCGAGCGTCAGCAGCTTCTGCCCCTTGGTGACGCTCGCGCCCGCCGCGACCTCGACCGCGATGACGCGACCGGGCATCGGCGACAGGATCGCGCCGTCGCCCGCCCCGCCCGCCGCCGCGCCGCTTGCGCGGAAAGGAGCGAGCGCCCAGGTCTGCCCGCCCTCGCTGATCAAGACGCTGGTGGAAACCGCTTCCTCCGCCTCATCCGCGTCGGTGAAGTCGATGTCCACGCCCTCGCCGTCGAGCAGGAAGCGCGCGGCGCGGCGCGGGGGCGCATTGAGGCGGAAGCCCGCGAACGGCGCGGGCCCGGCGAGTTCCGCCGCCGCCGCGGTCAGCGCCTCCTCGCTCGGATAGGCGGGCGGCATCAGCGCGTCGCCCTCGCGCGCGATCAATCCCGTGTCGACGCGGCCGGCTGCGAAATCGGGATGGTCGAGCGCCTCGACCAGGAAGCCCGCGTTCGAGCGGACCGGCCACACCACCGCTTCGTCGAGCGCATCGGCGAGTTGCTCGCGTGCGTCCTCGCGCGTCTGCCCATGCGCGATCAACTTGGCGATCATCGGATCGTAGAAGGGCGAGATGACGCTTCCCTGCTCGACCCCGGTGTCGACGCGGACGCCATTCTCGGCCGGATCGCCCAGATCGAACGCTTCCAGCGTGCCGATCGAGGGGAGGAAGCCCTTGGCCGGATCCTCGGCGTAGAGCCGTGCCTCGATTGCGTGACCGGTGATGGTGAGTTCGTCCTGCGCGCATGGCAGCGGCTCGCCCGACGCCACGCGGAGCTGCCACGCGACCAAATCCTGCCCCGTAATCGCCTCGGTCACCGGATGCTCGACCTGGAGGCGGGTGTTCATTTCCATGAACCAGATACGGTCGGCGCGCAGGCCTTCGCTCGCGTCCGCGATGAACTCGATCGTGCCCGCGCCGACGTAATCGACCGCCTGCGCGGCCTTGACTGCGGCGGCGCAGACCGCGTCGCGGGTCGCCTCGTCCATACCGGGTGCGGGCGCTTCCTCGATCACCTTCTGGTGGCGGCGCTGGAGCGAGCAGTCGCGCTCGAACAGGTGGACGACGTGGCCGTGGCGGTCGCCAAACACCTGCACCTCGATGTGGCGCGGGCTCTGAATGTATTTCTCGATCAGCACGCGGTCGTCGCCGAACGACGATGCCGCCTCGCGCTGGCACGATTGCAGCGCGTCGGCGAAGGCGGCGGCGTCGCCGACCTGCCGCATCCCCTTGCCGCCGCCGCCCGCGACCGCCTTGATCAGCACGGGATAGCCGATCGCATCCGCTTCGGTGCGGAGCCGCTCGGGCGACTGGTCGGCACCGAGATAGCCCGGCGTGACGGGCACGCCGGCCGCGATCATCCGTTCCTTGGCGGCGTCCTTCAGCCCCATCGCGCGGATGCTGTCGGGGTTGGGGCCGACCCAGACGAGCCCGGCATCGAGCACGGCCTGGGCGAAATCGGCGTTTTCGGACAGGAAGCCGTAGCCGGGGTGAATCGCCTCCGCGCCGCTCTGGCGCGCGGCGGCGATGATGCGGTCACCGATGAGATAGCTCTCGCGCGCCGGCGACGGGCCGATGTGGACCGCCTCGTCGGCCATGCGAACATGCAGCGCATCGGCGTCGGCGTCGGAATAGACCGCGACGGTACGGATGCCGAGCGCGCGCGCGGTGCGGATGATGCGGCAGGCGATCTCGCCGCGATTGGCGATGAGGAGCGATTGGATCATCTGGGTCACATCCGGAACACGCCGAAGCGGGGTGCCTGCTCGACGGGGGCGTTGAGGCAGGCGGTGAGCGCGAGGCCGAGCACGTCGCGCGTCTGCGCCGGCTCGATCACGCCGTCGTCCCACAACCGCGCGGTGGCGTAATAGGGATTGCCCTCGTCCTCGTACTTCTGTCGCACCGGCGCCTTGAAGGCCTCGGCCTGGTCGGGCGTCCAGCTATCGGCGTCGCGGTGGACGGTCGCGAGCACGCTTGCCGCCTGTTCGCCGCCCATCACGCTGATGCGGCTGTTGGGCCAACTGAACAGGAAGCGGGGCGAGTAAGCGCGGCCGCACATGCCGTAATTGCCCGCGCCGAAGCTGCCGCCGATCAGGATCGTGATCTTGGGCACGCTGGCGGTCGCGACTGCGGTGACGAGCTTCGCACCGTGTTTCGCGATCCCTTCCGCCTCGTAGCGGCCGCCGACCATGAACCCCGAGATATTCTGGAGGAACAAGAGCGGCACGCGGCGCTGGCAGGCGAGCTCGATGAAATGCGCGCCCTTCTGTGCCGATTCGCTGAACAGCACGCCGTTGTTGGCGAGGATCGCGACCGGCATCCCGTGGATATGCGCGAAGCCGCAGACGAGGCTGGTGCCGTACAGCGCCTTGAATTCGTGGAACTCCGACGCGTCGACCAGCCGCGCGATCACCTCGTGCACGTCGTACGGCGCGCGCACGTCCTGCGGGACGATGCCGTAGAGATCGTCGGCCGGGAATGCGGGCTCGCGTGGGGTCGCGATGTTGATCGTTGGTGCGGGCGGCGGGGGCAGCGTCGACACGATGTCGCGCACGATCGTCAGCGCGTGATCGTCGTTCTCGGCGACGTGATCGACCACGCCCGAACGGCGGCCGTGCGTCTCCGCGCCACCCAGTTCCTCGGCCGAGATGACCTCGCCCGTCGCGGCCTTCACGAGCGGCGGCCCGGCGAGGAAGATCGTGCCCTGGTTGCGCACGATCACGGTCTCGTCGCTCATCGCGGGCACGTAGGCGCCGCCCGCGGTGCAGCTGCCCATCACGCAGGCGATCTGCGGAATCTGCAGCGCCGACATGTTCGCCTGATTGAAGAATATGCGGCCGAAATGCTCGCGATCGGGGAACACTTCGGCCTGATGCGGCAGGTTGGCGCCGCCCGAATCGACGAGGTAGATGCAGGGCAGCCGGTTCTCCTGCGCGATCTCCTGCGCGCGCAGATGCTTTTTTACGGTCAGCGGGTAATAGGTGCCGCCCTTCACGGTGGCGTCGTTGCACACGATCATGACCTGCCGGCCCGACACGGTGCCGATACCGCAGATCAGCCCGGCGCCCGGCACCTGATCATCGTAGAGGCCGTTCGCGGCGAGCTGTCCGATCTCGAGGAAGGCAGTGCCGGGGTCGAGCAGCCGCTCGACCCGGTCGCGCGGCAGCAGCTTGCCGCGCGCGGTGTGGCGATCGCGCGCGCGGCTGTCGCCGCCGAGCGCCGCCTGGGCGACGCGGTCGCGCAATTCCTCGGCGAGCGCCTGATTGTGCGCGGCGTTCGCCTGGAAAGTCGCGTCGGCGTGCGCCAGCTTGGTGTCGAGCCGTGCCGCGCTCATTGCGCGACCGGCGGGTTGTGACCGATCAGCTCGCGGCCGATCAGCATGCGGCGGATCTCGTTGGTGCCGGCACCGATGTCGAGCAGCTTGGCATCGCGCAGGAAGCGTTCGACCGGCCAATCCTTGGTGTAGCCCGCACCGCCCAGCGCCTGTACCGCCTCGCCCGCGACCTTGAACGCGCTCTCGCTGGCGAGGAGGATCGCGCCCGCCGCGTCGAAGCGCGTCGTCTTGCCCGCGTCGCACGCCTGCGCGACCGCGTAGACGTAGGCGCGCGCGGAATTGAGCGCGACGTACATGTCGGCGATCTTCGCCTGCATCAACTGGAACGCGCCGATCGGCTGACCGAACTGCTGCCGCTCGCGCACGTAGGGCAGCACGACGTCGAGGCACGCCTGCATCACGCCCAACTGGATGCCCGCGAGCACCGTGCGCTCGTAATCGAGCCCGCTCATCAGCACGCCGACGCCGCCGTTCACCGGCCCCATCACGTTCTCGTCGGGCACCTCGCAGTCGGTGAAGACGAGTTCGGCGGTCGGCGAGCCGCGCATCCCCATCTTGTCGATCTTCTGCCCGATCGCGAAGCCGGACATATCCTTCTCGATCAGGAAGGTGGTGATGCCACGCGACCCCTCGCCCGTCTTGGCATAGACGACGAGCGTGTCGGCGTAGGGCGCGTTGGTGATCCAGAATTTCGTGCCGTTCAGGACGTAACCGCCCTGCACCTTCTCGGCGCGCAGCTTCATCGAGACGACGTCGGAACCCGCATTCGCCTCCGACATCGCGAGGCTGCCGACGTGTTCGCCGCTGATCAGCTTGGGGAGGTATTTCGCCTTCTGCTCGGCGCTCGCCCAGCGGCGGATCTGGTTGACGCACAGGTTGGAGTGCGCGCCGTAGCTCAGACCGATCGAGGCGGACGCGCGCGCGACCTCCTCCTGCGCGACGACGTGTTCGAGATAGCCGAGCCCGAGCCCGCCGTCCTCCTCGGCGACCGTGATGCCGTGGAGGCCGAGTTCGCCCATCGCGGGCCACAGCTCGTTCCTTGGAAACCAGTCGTCGGCGTCGATCTTCGCTGCCAGCGGCGCGATCTTGTCGGTCGCGAACCGGCGGGTGGTGTCGCGGATCATCTCGGCATTGTCGCCGAGCGCGAAGTCCATTTCTGCCACAGGCCTCTCCTTTGCACGCGGTGTACCAGCCGCGTGATGCCCGCGCAAAATTGAAGTTTCGGGGCTTACATCATAGACGGTGTCTATGATCGACCGTTACCATCTTCGCTATTTCCTGGCGGTGATCGACCACGGCAATTTCTCGCGCGCGGCGGACGCGTGCAACGTGTCGCAGCCGACGCTGTCGGTCGGCGTCGCGAAGCTGGAAAAGACGCTCGGCCAGCCACTGTTCCGGCGCAGCAACCGCCGCGTCGAGTTGACGCGCGCGGGCACGTTGCTCGCCGAGCAGGCGCGGCGGATCGAGGCGGGGTTCCTCGCCGCGGAGCGCGCGGTCAGCGACAGCGCGGCGGCGGAGACGATCCGGCTGGGCGTACTAGGCTCGATTGCGCCGGGCTGGATCGAGCGACTGTTGCGCGCGCACCGACTGGCGGGCGGCGAGCGGCTCGAATTGTACGAGGGGCGCGAGCGCGACTTAAGCGATCGGCTGGCGAGCGGGCGGATCGACGTGGCGCTGACGATCGTGCGCGCCGGGGTCGGGGCGCACGTCGTGGTGGCGGAGGAAGGCTATGCGATGGCGCTACCGTCGTTTCACGCGCTCGCGGGCCGCGTGAGCGTCGCGGCGGAGGAACTGGCGAGCGAGGCGATGATCGTGCGTCGCCACTGCGAGGCGCTGGCGGACACCAGCCGCCATTTCACCGCGCGCGGGGTGCGGCCGTTCTTTTCCGCACGCACCGCGAGCGACGAACGCGCGCTGCGTTACGTGCGCGAAGGGCTGGGCGTGACGCTGGTGCCGGAGAGTTTCGCGGGCGACGGCATCGCGTGTCCGCGGCTCGACGGGTTCGACCTGACGCGCACGCTGGGCCTCGTCTATGCGCCACATCGCGACGCCGCGGCGCTGCGCGGGACGCCGCTCGTCCGTGCCGCAGAGGGGCTGGGTCAGTCGCCCGGCTGAGTACGCCCCACGGTCGCGTGGTGGCGCAGCACCGCCATGAACTGCTCCTGGAGCGCGGTCGGATACCAGTCGCGCCGCGTGATCGCGCCGATCGTCCGCATCGTGTCGGGCACGCACGACTGGATCGTGACGAGCGAACCCGATTCGATCTCGGCGCTCACCTGATCGGGGGAGAGCAAAGTCAGGAAATCGCTGCGTACCAGCACACCGCGGATCAGCGCAACCGAACCGCACTGGATCGGCGCGTCGGGACGCGGCTTGTCGGCGTGGTCGAACATCTGCTGCCAGCGGTCGAGCAGCCCGGAGGCGCGACGCGCGACGATCCAAGGGTAGGCGGCGAGATCCTCGAACCCCGCCTCCCCCCCGTCATTACCGCGCGCCAGCGGGTGCTCGGCGCGGCCGATGATCGTCAGGCGATCGGTGAACAGCGGCTCCTGCAACAATTCGCGCCCGGGATGATCGCGCAGCGCGCCGATCAGCATGTCGATCCGGCCCGACCGCAGCAGTTCGACGAGTTCGAGATACGACCCCTCGACCACGTCGACGCGCGCGGCGGGGTGATCGCGTAGTAGGTCGGCGAGCGTGGCGGGTAGCAGCAGCGAGCGCGACAAGGCCATCGCGCCGATCGCGAGGCGGCCGCCCTTCCCGCTCGATTCCTCCAGCGCGGTGGTGAGTTCGGCGTGCGCGAGGTTGAACCCCTGCGCCAGCGTCGCGCCCGCGCGGGTCAATCCGACGCCGCGGCCGCGGCGCTCAACCAGCGCGGTGCCGCTCAACTGCTCCAGATCGCGCACCGCGCGGTGGAGCGCGGGGACCGATACGCCCGCGCTCTCGGCCGCGCGCATGAAGCTGCCGGCTTCGGCGAGGTTGATCAGGCCACGGACGTGCGCGGTGGTGAGATAATTGTGAGGGTCGCCCTTTTGCGGGGTGTTGCTGGACCGGCGGAATGCGCGCGAGATGCGCTGCAACGCATGGTCGACGCGGCGGACGATGCGCCGTCCCGCCGCGGTCGGCGACACGCCCGACGCGGTGCGATCGAACAGCGCGACGCCGAACGCCGCCTCCAGCTTGGCCAGCGCCTGACTAAGCGCGGGTTGCGACACGCCCGATGCGCGCGCCGCGAGGCTGAGGCTGCCCGCCTGCGCGATGCCGAGCAGGAGGCGCAGGTGGCGCAGGTTGAGGTCATGCGCGGCTGTCATCGTTGTCCTTTAACCCAGGCTTATAGCATTCCGCTATTCAGATTTGAACAAGGGCCCGCCCCACCTTTAACGTTGCACAATATTGCCCGTGAATGGGCGGAGAGGGACACGATCCATGCTGATGCAACCCGGCGTCGCGACGACGAGCGCCAACGGCACGCCACCGACCAGCCACCGCGCGCTGATCGAATGGGTCGAGCAGGTCGCGGCGCACACGCAGCCTGACGCGATCCACTGGTGCGACGGATCGCAGGCCGAGTGGGACGCGCTGTCCGAGCAATTGGTGCAGGCGGGCACGCTGGTGCGGCTGAACCCCGAACTGCGCCCCGACAGTTTCTACGCGCGTTCCGACCCGCGCGACGTGGCGCGCGTCGAGAGCCGCACGTTCATCTGTTCGGATGCGGAGGCCGATGCCGGCCCCACCAACAACTGGGTCGAGCCGGCCGAGATGCGCGACAAGCTTGACGGGCTGTTCGCGGGGTCGATGCGCGGGCGGACGATGTACGTCGTGCCCTATTGCATGGGCCCGATCGGGTCGGACAAGAGCGCGATCGGCGTCGAGCTAACCGACAGCGCCTACGTCGTTCTTTCCATGCGCATTATGACCCGGATGGGCACGCCCGCGCTCGACATGCTGGGCGAGGACGGTTTCTTCGTCCGCTGCGTTCACACGGTCGGGATGCCGCTGGCCGAAGGGCAAGCCGACGTGGCATGGCCGTGCAACGAGGAGAAGTGGATCGTCCATTTCCCCGAAACGCGCGAGATCTGGTCGTACGGGTCGGGCTATGGCGGGAACGCATTGCTCGGCAAGAAATGCTTCGCGCTCAGGATCGCGAGCGTGATGGCGCGCGACGAGGGATGGCTCGCCGAGCACATGCTGATCCTGAAGCTGACCAACCCGGCGGGCCGCGCGCATTACGTCGCCGCCGCCTTCCCGAGCGCGTGCGGCAAGACCAACCTCGCGATGCTCGAGCCGACGGTGCCGGGCTGGAAGGCCGAGACGGTCGGCGACGACATCGCCTGGATGCGGTTCGGAAAGGACGGGCGGCTCTACGCGATCAACCCGGAAGCGGGCTTCTTCGGCGTCGCGCCGGGCACGGGGCCTGCCACGAATAAGAACGCGATCGACACGCTGTCGGGAACGTGCATCTTCACCAACACCGCGCTGACCGCCGATGGCGACGTGTGGTGGGAGGGTCTGTCGAAGACGCCGCCCGAGGGGCTGACCGACTGGACCGGCGAGCCGTACGATCCCGCCAGCGGCAAGCCCGCCGCGCATCCCAACGCGCGCTTCACCGCACCCGCGGCGCAATGCCCGTCGATCGCCGACGAATGGCAGTCGCCCGACGGCGTGCCGATCAGCGCGTTCCTCTTCGGTGGCCGCCGCGCGAGCGCGGTGCCGCTGGCAGTCGAGGCGTTCGACTGGGAACACGGCGTCTACATGGCGGCGAACATCGCGTCGGAGGGTACCGCGGCGGCCGAGGGCAAAGTTGGCGCGCTGCGCCGCGATCCCTTCGCGATGCTGCCGTTCTGCGGCTACAACATGGGTGACTATTTCAACCATTGGGTGAAGATCGGCGCGAAGGCGCAGTCGGACGCTGCGGTCCTGCCACGCATCTTCATGGTCAACTGGTTCCGCAAGGACGAGAACGGCAAGTTCGTCTGGCCGGGCTTCGGCGAGAATTCGCGCGTGCTGAAGTGGATCGTCGACCGGATCGAGGGTGAGGCCGACGCGGTCGAGACGCCGATCGGCTATCTGCCGACCCCCGACGCGCTCGATGTCGCAGGCTTGGGTCTGTCGCTCAACGCGGTCGAGACGCTGCTGTTGGTCGATACCGCCACGTGGAACGAGGAAGCCGCGCGCAATCGCACGTTCCTTGAAGAGTTCGACGCGCCGATCCCGCCCGCGTTGATGCGGCAGCAGCAGGCGCTCGAGGAGCGGCTCGCGACCGCCTGATCTCATCCGGCTTTCGGCGGCCTCGCGGTCGCCGTCGTCGCGGCGCTCGTGCGGAACTCCCCCGCGCGGGCGCCGCCTACGTTCCCGTCAAGGTTATGCGGCGTGTCCGGGTAGCGGTCGTACCGACAGCGATCGATCGCGTCGTCTGATCACCTTCGCAGGCGACCGAGCGACGTGCGCGTCACACCGGCCGGTCGATCGACACGGGCGGCTCGCTGAACCATTTCGGCCCCGCCTCGGTCACGTGGAAGCAATCCTCCAGCCGGACGCCGAACTTGCCGGGCAGGTAGAGGCCGGGCTCGTCGGAGAAGCACATGCCGGGGCTGAGCGCCGTCGCCTCGCCGCGGACGAGATTGACCGGTTCATGGCCCTCCATGCCGATGCCGTGGCCGGTGCGGTGCGATAGTCCCGGAAGGCGATAGCCCGGCCCGTAGCCGAGCGATTCATAATAGCGCCGCACCGCATCGTCGACGCTGCCCGCGGGTGCGCCGAGTTTCGCCGCCGCGAACGCGACCTGCTGCCCGCGCGCGACCTGATCCCAGACGCGGCGCACCTCGGCGCTCGCTGCGCCGACGACGAAGGTACGCGACACGTCGGACTGATAGCCCTGCACCGTACAGCCGCAATCCATCAGCACGACGTCGCCGCGCACGATCCGCCGCGGCGCGGTGCCGCCGTGGGGCAGCGCCGCGTCGGGGCCGACGAGTGCCATCGAGAATTCGGGCGCCCCGCCCAGCTTGCGCGTCGCCGCGTCCATCAGCGCACCGACGTCGCGCCCCGTCATCCCGACCTCGACGCGCGGGTGAAGCCAGCGATAGGCATCGATCGTCACGTCGGTCGCCGCCTGCATCAGCGCGATCTCGGCGGGTGACTTGACGATGCGGCAGGCGCGGACGAGGCCATCGGCGCTAACGAGTTTCACGCCCGGCAGTGCCCTGCGCAGGCGGTCGGTCGCGAAGAAGCGGACGTTCGCCTCGACAGCGACGGGCCGCGCGGTCAGGCGACGTTCGCGCAGAAAGCCCGCCACGACCGCGAGCGGATCCTCATCCTCGTTCCACGTCCTGACCTCGGCGGGAACCGACAGACTGAGGCGGACCGAGGGCTCCTCGAAGAACGGCGTGACGATGCACGGCTCGCCCTCGACGGGCAGGATCGCGCAGGTCAGCCGCTCCGACAGATGCCAGCGCACCCCGGTGAAATAGATCATCGACGCGCCGGGCTCGATCAGCACCGCGCCAACGCCGTTCGCCTTCATCAGCGCCTGCACCCGCGACAGGCGGCGTGCGCGCTCGGCCGCGTCGATCGGGCGCGTGGTGCCGGTCAGGTCGCGGAGCGCCGCCAGATCGGGCTCGGCCGCGCGCAGCACGCCCGATGCGAGCGGCAGGACCGCGGCGGCGGCGAGGACGTTGCGGCGCGTGAAGGAGGTCGGCATAGGCGGCGGACGATAGGGTGCTTGACGCAAGCGCCGCAATCCCCTTCCCTTTTGGCGCACGTGCGGGAGCGATGATTTGGCCAAGCGGCTGACCTTGTACATCATGATCGGGCTGGTCGCGGGGCTGGTCGTCGGCCTTGGGCTGAACACATGGCTCGACGACGGAACGCCCGCCGCCGCCGCGCGGCTGACCGAGATCGCGGGCTATTTCTCGATCCTCACCTCGTTGTTCCTGCGCCTGATCAAGATGATCATCGCGCCGCTCGTCTTCGCGACCCTCGTGTCGGGGATCGCGCAGATGGGCGACACCAAGGCACTGGGGCGGATCGGCGGGCGCGCGCTCGGCTGGTTCATCTGCGCGAGCCTCGTCTCGCTCGGGCTCGGGCTGATCCTGGTGAACGTGTTCCAGCCGGGGGTCGGCATCAACCTGCCGCTGCCCGCCGCGACCGCCGCGTCGGGGGTCGAGACGACGGGGTTCAACCTGAAGGATTTCGTCACGCACATCGTCCCCGCCTCGATGGTGGACGCGATGGCGAAGAACGAGATCCTGCAGATCGTCGTCATGTCGCTGTTCGTCGGCGTCGGCATCACCGCGGTTGGCGAGAAGGCAGCGCCGCTGGTCCGCGGGATCGACGCGCTGGTGCACGTGATGCTCCAGGTGACCGATTACGTGATGCGCGTCGCGCCGATCGCTGTGTTCGCCGCGGTCGCGGGCACGCTGACCGAGCGCGGTGCCGGCGTGATCGGACAGCTCGCCTATTTCATGGGCAGCTTCTACCTGACGCTCCTGACGCTGTGGGCGGTGCTGCTGGGTGTCGGCACGTTATTCATCGGGCGGCGGATCGTCGACCTGATCCGCCACGTGCGCGAGCCGTTGCTGGTCGCTTTCTCGACCGCGTCGTCGGAGGCCGCCTATCCGCGGATGCTGGAGGCGCTCGACCGGTTCGGGGTGCCGCCGCGGATCGCCAGCTTCGTGCTGCCGCTGGGCTACTCGTTCAACCTCGACGGGTCGATGATCTACATGGGGTTCGCGTCGCTGTTCGTCGCGCAGGCGTACGGGATCGACCTCTCGATCGGGCAGCAGATCACGATGCTGCTCGTGCTGATGGTGACGAGCAAGGGGATCGCGGGCGTGCCGCGTGCGAGCCTGGTGGTGATCGCGGCGACGATGCCGATGTTCAACATTCCCGAGGCCGGGCTGCTGCTGATCCTGGCGGTGGATCATTTCCTCGACATGGGGCGCACCGCGACCAACGTGATCGGCAATGCGGTGGCGAGCGCGGTGGTGGCGAAATGGGAGGGCGGCTTCGACGCGCCCGAACCGGTCGCGATCGAGGCGCCGCGCGCGCCGAGCGGGCACGGTCCGGCCGATCCGGTTACTTCGTTTCGCGACGTTTAATTGCGCGGCGGCTGTCGGCGGTAGCTGAGCGCTTCGGCAACGTGGATGCGGCCGATCGTCTCCGCACCCGCGAGATCGGCGACCGTGCGCGCGACGCGTAACACACGCGTGTAGCTGCGCGCGCTGAGGCGTAGCTGGGCTGCGGCCTGCGCGAGCAGTTGCCGGCCGGTCTCGTCGGGGGTGGCGAAGCGGTCGAGCGTGTCGCCGTCGAGTTCTGCATTGGTACGCGCGCCGCTTCCCGTCAGCCGATCGGTCTGGACGGCCCTTGCCGTGGCGACGCGCGCGGCGACCTCGGCCGAGCCCTCACGCGGGGGCGGCAGCGTCAGGTCGGCGGCGGTGACCGCCTGCACCTCGACGTGCAGGTCGATGCGGTCGAGCAAAGGCCCCGACACCTTGGCCTGATAGTCGGCCGCGCATTTCGGCGCGCGCGCGCAGGCAAGACTCGCGTCGCCGAGGTGCCCGCAGCGGCACGGGTTCATCGCGGCGATCAACTGTACCCGCGCTGGATAGGTCACGTGGGCATTGGCGCGCGCGACGCTGACGGTGCCGGTCTCCAGCGGTTGGCGAAGCGAGTCGAGCACCGCGCGCTGGAATTCGGGCAATTCATCGAGGAACAGCACCCCCAGGTGCGCGAGGCTGACCTCGCCCGGCTTGACGCGCAGCCCCCCGCCTGTCAGCGCCGCCATCGACGCGGAATGGTGCGGGCTGCGGAACGGGCGCACGCGGGTGAGTTGACCGTTCGTCAGCGTACCGGCGACCGATTGCACCATGCTGACCTCCAGCGCCTCGGCGGCGTCGAGCTTCGGCAGGATGCCCGGCAGGCAGGCGGCCATCAGCGACTTGCCCGCGCCGGGTGGTCCGACCATCAGCAGATTGTGCGATCCCGCCGCCGCGATCTCAAGTGCGCGCTTCGCGGTTTCCTGCCCCTTCACCTGACGCAGGTCGGGGCCGCCGCGCGCGTCGATCACCGCGCCGGGGCGGGGCATCGCGAGGAGTTGCTCGCCTTTCAAATGGTTGAGCAGACCGAGCAGATCGGGCGCCGCCACGACCTCGACACCGGCGCTCCAAGCGGCCTCGGGCCCTTGCGCGGCCGGACAGATTAGCCCCTTGCCCACTTCGGCCGCGTGGATCGCGGCGAGCAGCACGCCGGGCGACGGCGCCAGGCGACCGTCGAGCCCCAGTTCGCCGACGATGACGTAGTCGGCCAGCGCCTCGGCGTCGACCACACCCATCGCGGCGAGCAGCCCGAGCGCGATCGGAAGATCGAAGTGCGAACCTTCCTTGGGTAGATCGGCGGGGGACAGATTGACCGCGATCCGCTTGGGCGGCAGCGACAGCCCCATGCTGGCGATCGCGCCGCGCACGCGCTCGCGGCTCTCGCCCACCGCCTTGTCGGCGAGCCCGACGAGGTTGAACGCGGGGAGCCCGGCGATCAATTGCACCTGCACCTCGACCGCGCGCGCCTCCAGCCCCAGATACGCCACGGTGGATACGATCGCGACCATGTTGCTCCCCCCGGTATCGGGTCATAGCGCAGCGGCGCCGCGTGCGAAGCCGCGAAGACTTACTGATCGCGCGGCCCCGCGTTGACTTGCGCACCGCATTTCCGTAAGCGGCGCAGCGTTGGGGCTGCCCGTGTGGTGGCCCCTTGATATTTGTATTCGGGACATGAACGATGAAGCGGACCTTTCAGCCGAGCAACCTGGTGCGTGCACGCCGTCACGGCTTCCGCGCGCGGATGGCGACGGTCGGCGGCCGTGCGGTGATCCGGGCGCGTCGCGCGCGCGGCCGCAAGAAGCTGTCGGCGTAAGCGAGAAAAGCACCCCGCGCGTGACGCCGGGGCGCATGACGAAGCGGCCGGAATATCTGGCCGCGAACGCCGGGCGTCGGGCTCCGACGCCCGGCTTCGTTTTGTTGGTCAAGGACCGGCGCGACGACGATCCCGCGATGCGGATCGGCATCACCGTCACCAAGAAGGTCGGCAACGCCGTCGTCCGCAACCGGATCAAGCGGCGTTTCCGCGCGCTCGCGCGTGACGTGTTGCCCGAGGCGGGATGCGCGGGGGCCGACCATGTGTTGATCGGACGCGACGGTGCGCTGACGCGCGACTATGCCGCGCTCCGGCACGACCTGGTGCGTGCGCTGGAGCGCGCGGCGAAGGCGTCCGAGGGCGACACCCGGCCGCGGCCGCGCAAGCGAAAATGATCGCGCGACTGCTCATCCTGCTCGCGCGCGCGTGGCAATTGGGACCCAGCGTCATCCTGCCGCCGTCATGCCGGTATCAGCCGTCGTGTTCGGCCTATGCAATCGAGGCGCTGCGCCGCTATGGAGCGGTGAAAGGCGGATGGCTGTCGATCAAGCGGATCGGCCGGTGCCATCCTTGGGGCGGACACGGACCCGATCCGGTCCCGTGATGACGAATTGGGGCGCCAGGTGAACAACGACAACAAGAATTTCATCGTGTTCGCGGTGATCGCGGCACTGATCCTGTTCGGCTGGCCGCTGGCGCAGAGCCGGTTTTTTCCGACCGCCAACCCGCCCGTGACCAAGATCGTCGACGGCAAGTCGAAGCCGCTGCCGCAGCCGGGCGCCGATCCGACCGCGGACGGGCCGACCGCGATGCGCGACCGCCGCGCGGTGCTGGCCGAGAGCCCGCGCGTCCGTATCCAGACGGCGCGCATCGAGGGGTCGATCAACCTGCGCGGCGCGCGGATCGACGACCTGGTACTGACCGACTACAAGGAAACGGTTGCCAAGAATTCCGCGCCGATCCGCCTGCTGTCGCCCGCGGGCGCACCCGAGGCGTATTTCGCGCAGTTCGGGTGGCGTGACGGCGGGCTGATGCCCCCCGCCGGCGACGCGGTGTGGACCGCCTCCTCGAACGTCCTCGCCCCCGGTCGCCCGGTGACGCTGACCGCGGCGAACGCGCGTGGTCAGCGCTTCCGCATCGATCTGTCGATCGACAACGATTATCTGTTCACCATCCGCCAGACGGTCGCGAACGCCGGGCAGACCGCGGTGCCCGTCGCGAGCTACGCGCTCGTCAACCGCGCCGGCGTGTCGAAGGACCCGGACAGCTGGACGATCCACACCGGTCCGATGGCGGTGTACGACAACGCAGCGCACTACGGCCCCAATTTCAAGGACGTCGACGCCGGCCCGCAGAAGTTCGCCTCGAAGGGCGGCTGGCTCGGCTTCACCGACAAATACTGGCTGACCGCGCTGATCCCCGATCAGGCGCGCAGCTTCGACGGGCAGTTCCGCGCGGGCGCAGGCAAGACCTATCAGGGTGATTTCACCGGGGCGGCGCAGATGCTCGCGCCGGGCGCGCAGGTATCGCAGACGACGCGCTTCTTCGCGGGTGCGAAGGAAGTAAAGCTGCTTGACCAATATACCGACAACGGGACGGCGGCGAAGCTTGACTATGCACTCGACTGGGGCTGGTTCCGCTTGGTCGAGAAGCCGATCTTCTACTATCTCGACCTGCTGTTCCGTCTGGTCGGCAATTTCGGCGTCGCGATCATCCTGCTGACGCTCACGATCCGTCTGCTCGTCTTCCCGATCGCACAGCGCCAGTTCCGCAGCATGGCGGCGATGCGTGCGATTCAGCCCAAGATGAAGGCGATCCAGGAACGTCACAAGGACGACAAGCAGCGCCAGCAGCAGGAGATCATGGCGCTGTACAAGGCGGAAAAGGTCAACCCGCTCGCGGGCTGCCTGCCGACGCTGATCCAGATCCCGATCTTCTACGCGCTGTACAAGGTGCTGCTGCTGACGATCGAGATGCGCCACCAGCCGTTCGTGCTGTGGATCAAGGATCTGTCCGCGCCTGATCCGCTGACCCCGGTCAACCTGTTCGGCCTGCTCGCCTTCACGCCGCCGCACGTCATCGCGATCGGCGTGGTGCCGATCCTGCTCGGCATCTCGATGTTCTTCCAGTTCCGCCTCAACCCGGCACCGATGGACGACGCGCAGAAGCAGGTGTTCGCGATCATGCCGTGGGTGCTGATGTTCGTGATGGCGCCGTTCGCGGTCGGTCTGCAGGTCTATTGGATCACCACCAACTGCATCTCGATCCTGCAGCAGAAGTGGCTTTACAGCCGCCACCCGCAGCTGAAGCAGGCTGCGGCCCAGGGTGGGGCCAAGTGAACGACCAGCCCTCCGACATCGGCGGCGAGGCGTTCGACGACGAACAGATCGAGACGGCGCGCAAATTGTTCGCCGGCCCGGTCGAGTTCCTGAAATCGGCGCCCGCGCTCAACTTCCTGCCCGACCCGGTC
This sequence comes from Sphingomonas citricola, assembly GCF_019429535.1. Taxonomy (GTDB): domain Bacteria; phylum Pseudomonadota; class Alphaproteobacteria; order Sphingomonadales; family Sphingomonadaceae; genus Sphingomonas; species Sphingomonas citricola. The sequence goes on from NZ_JAHXZM010000003.1 coordinate 342,194, forward strand.
GTGCCCGAGGTAGCGTTCGCGGGCCGGTCTAACGTCGGCAAGTCGTCGCTGCTCAACGCGTTGACGGGACGCAAGTCGCTTGCACGGACTTCGGTCACGCCGGGTCGGACGCAGGAGTTGAACTTTTTCGACGTCGGGCGGCCGCTGGTCTTCCGGCTGGTCGACATGCCCGGCTACGGCTTCGCCAAGGCGCCGAAGGACATGGTCAAGAAGTGGCGTTTCCTCGTCAACGACTTCCTGCGCGGTCGGCAGGCGTTGAAGCGCGCGTTGGTGTTGATCGACAGCCGCCACGGCATCAAGGACGTCGACCGCGAGATACTGGAGATGCTCGACCGCGCCGCGGTGAGTTATCGCCTCGTGCTCACCAAGGCCGACAAGGTTAAGGCGACCGACCTGGCCCACGTGACCGCCGCGACCGCCGCCGAGGCGCGCAAGCACGCGGCCGCGCATCCCGACATCATCCAGACGTCGAGCGAGGGCGGCATGGGCATCGCCGAGCTGCGCGCCGCGGTGCTGGAAGCCGTTAGCGCCTGAACCTCCAGGGCAAGGAGGTGCTTGTCGCCCCCTGCCCGGCCCCGTATCGCTTGGGCGCATGAAGCTCATCATCGGCAACAAGGCCTATTCGTCATGGTCGCTGCGCGGCTGGCTCGCGTGCAAGCAATCAGGGCTTGCGTTCGAGGAAGTCGTGGTCCCGCTCTACGACGAGGAATGGGACAAGCGCCGCGAAGGCGACGAATTTGCGCCGTCCTCTGGCAAGGTACCGATCCTGTGGGACGGCGACGCGGTCGTGTGGGACAGCCTCGCGATCGTCGAATATCTTTCGGACAAGGTCGGGCGTGACCGTTTCTGGCCCGCGGACGAGGCGGCGCGCGCGATGGCGCGGTCGATGGCGGCGGAGATGCATTCGAGCTTCGCCGCGCTGCGCCGCAAGCACAGCATGAACATCCGCCAGATCTACGCGCCCAAGCGCCCCGACGACGACGTGATTGCGGACCTGTCGCGAATCATGGAATTGTGGGCGCAGGCGCGGGCGCGCTTCGGCGGCAACGGCGACTTCCTGTTCGGTGATTTTGGCGCGGCCGACATCATGTTCGCGCCCGTCTGCACGCGGATCGTCACCTACTCGTTGCCCGCGCCGCGCTTCGCCGCCGCGTATATCGCCGCGGTGCTGTCGCATCCGTTCATGCAGGACTGGATCGCGGGTGCGCAGGCGGAGGACTGGGTGCTCGAACAATATGAGCAGCCCGCGGCGTGAACGAACGGGTAAGCCGCGTCGACGTCGTCACTCTCGCCCGCGCGCTGGTCGACGCGGAGAGCGTGACGCCGGCGCGGGGGCGCGTGTTCGACGTGCTCGAGGCCGCGCTGGTGCCGCTCGGCTTCGCGGTCGATCGGTTCATGGCGGGAGAAGCCCCCGACGGTCCGGTCGAGAATCTGCTCGCGACGCGCGGGTCGTGCACGCCGCATCTCGCCTTCGCCGGCCACGTCGACGTCGTGCCCGCGGGCGATGGCTGGACCAGCCCGCCGTTCGCGAGCGAGATACGCGACGGATTGCTCTACGGGCGCGGCGCGGTCGACATGAAGGGCGCGGTCGCCGCCTTCGTGGCCGCAGCGGGCGGATATGCGGGCGACGGGCAGATCACGCTGATCATCACCGGCGATGAGGAAGGTCCGGCGACCTACGGCACTGTCGCGCTAATCGAGCGGATGCGCGCGCGTGCGATCGCCCCCGACCTGTGCATCGTCGGCGAGCCGACCTCGGCGACGCGACTGGGCGACACGATCAAGATCGGGCGGCGCGGGTCGGTCAACATCTGGATCGAGGTGCCCGGGCGGCAGGGCCACGTCGCCTATCCGCACCTCGCCGACAATCCGATCCCCCGGCTGATCGCGGCACTGGCCGAGCTGGACGCGCTGGTGCTGGACGAGGGCAATGACTGGTTCCAGCCATCGAACCTCGAGGTGACCGACATCACCGTCGGCAATCCCGCGACCAACGTCATACCCGCCACGGCGAAGGCGCGGATCAGCATCCGCTTCAACGACGAACACCGCGGCGCCGCGCTGGCCGACCGGGTGGGCGAGATCGTCCGCCGCCACGCGCCCGGCGCGATCGTCACCCCGCGGATATCGGGCGAGGCGTTCCTGACCGAACCGGGCGCGCTCTCCGCGATGCTGTCCGCCGCGGTGTTCGACGAGACGGGGATGACGCCCGAGCTGTCGACCACCGGTGGCACGTCCGACGCGCGCTTCCTTCGCGCACTCTGTCCCGTCGTCGAGTTCGGGCTCCTCAACGCGACGATGCACCAGCGCGACGAGGCGGTGGCGATCGACGACCTTCACGCCCTCACCCGCATCTACACCGGCCTGATCGATCGGGCGCTCACGCTGGCGGGGTAGCGCAACCTGGACCCGCGTTGCTCGTTCTCCAAGCTCAACATAGGTTAGCCGAGGGACCGCGAATGGCTCAGCAGGACGAGAGCGACACCATCAAGGTTCTGCGCGGCGTCGTCGCCGGCGCGATAGCGGGCGCGGTGGCCTCTTTCGCGATGGACCGATTCCAGGCGGTGGTGACCGCGCTCGCCTCCTCCGACGATGATGGTGCGCAATCGGAGCCCGCGACCGAGCAGGCCGCCGACGCGGTCGCGCAGAAGGTAGCCGGACGCGAGATCGCCGACGCCGACAAACCGCTCGCCGGTCAGGCGATCCACTACGCGCTCGGCGTCGGGCTCGGCATCGCCTACGGCATCGCGGCGGAGTTCCGCCCGTCGCTGACCGCGGGCTATGGCACGGGCTTCGGCGTCGCGACCGCGACACTGCTCGACGAGGCGGCAGTGCCCGCGATGGGGCTTGGCAGCGCGCCGTGGCATACCGATCTACCGACCAACATCTATTCCTACGCCTCGCATCTGGTGTTCGGCGCGACGAGCGAGTTGGTGCGGCGGCAGGTCGCCGACACACTTCGCGCCTGAACACGTCCGAGCGGGACGGGCACTTCTAAGGAGCGATCATGACCGAATACACCAAGACCGAAGAAGCGATCGCGCGGCTGACGCCCGAGCAGTTCTACGTCACCCAGCAGAGTGGCACCGAGCGGCCGGGCACGGGCGAGTATCTCTACAACAAGAAGGCCGGCATCTACGTCGACGTGGTCTCGGGCGAGCCGCTGTTCGCCTCGGCGGACAAATACGAGTCGCACTGCGGCTGGCCGAGCTTCACCAGGCCGATCGAGCCCGCACGCGTCAACGAACTGTCCGATCGCACCCACGGCATGGTCCGCACCGAAGTTCGCTCGGCGGGTGGCGACAGCCACCTCGGCCACGTGTTCGACGATGGTCCGCGCGACCGCGGTGGCCTGCGCTACTGCATCAATTCGGCCGCACTCCGCTTCGTGCCCAAGGAGCAGATGGAGGCGGAAGGGTATGGCGCGTATCTCGATCAGGTCGAGGACGCCTGACGCGTCAGCGCTTTCGGCGAAGAATTATGTACAAGGCACCCGCGCCGCCGTGGCGCGGGTGTGCGTTGCGGATCGCCGCGATCGCGTCGGTGTGACGCGACAATTGCAGCCAGTCGCCGATCGCCGCACGAATTGCGCCACGCGCGTGCGGGCGCTCGCTTTCCTTTCGCGGTGGGCGACCGGTAACAAGCAGGATCGTTCGCTCACTCTGCCTGATCGCCTGATCGAGTTGATGGTCGAGCATCGCGTGCGCCGAGGCGAGTGTGTGGCCGTGCAAGTCAATCGTCCGATCGGGCGCGATCATGCCGGTCGCCAGCTTTCGATCCCAGCTGCGATCGAGCGTGTTCGCGCTCGTGCGCGGCGCCGGCGCCGCGACGCGCGCGGGTTGGGACGGCATCAACGCCGGCACTACCGCCTTAGCCTTGACCGGCTTCGGCGCAGCGATCACGACCGGCGCGGGTGCAGGCCGCTCGGGGCGGAGCGGACGCACAGTCGAACGGACCTGCGCCCAGGCGCTTGCCTCCTCAGGGGCTAGGCGTCGTCCCACCGGCCGCTCCTCCGCTGCGCAGGCGATCCACCGTCCCGACCGGAAGCAGCAGGAACGCGGTGCCACGCGCGCTCATGCCGCCGGCAATCGCGCGCGCGTCGGCCCCTGCGCCCCAGAACGTGTCGAAGCGATTAGCGCCCTTGATCGCGCCGCCGGTATCCTGGGCCACCCAGATGCCGTTCGCATCGACGCGGTCCATCGACAATAAAACCGGCGCGCCGAGCGGGATGAACTTCGGATCGGCCGCGACGGTCGCGCCACCCGTCACCGGCAGGCCCAGCGCACCCAGCGGGGCACCATCGAGCACGCGGAAGAACACGAAACTCTTGTTCTCGCGCATGATGGCGCGGCCCTCGTCCGGGTGATCGTGCAGCCACTGCACCACCCCCTGCATCGACGCCTGGTCGGGGCCGATCAGCCCGCGCGCGCGCATCAGCGCGCCGATCCCGGTATAGTCGCGCCCGTTCTGCGTGTCGTAGCCGATCCGCAGCAGCGAGCCGTCGGGCATACGAACGTTCCCCGAGCCCTGTACCTGGAGAAAGAAGAACTCCACGGGATCTACCGCGTAGCCGAGCACGCGCGCGCGGCCGTTCAGCGCGCCTTCCTCAATCTGCGTACGATCGAAATAGGGCACGAACTTTGTACCGTCGACGCGCCCACGAATCTTCTTGCCCGCCAGATCGGCGGAGAAGGCGCCGAGATCGACGTCGATCAGGTCGCTTGGCCGGGCGTAGATCGGTGCGTAGCCCGTGCGCTCCTCGCGCGAGCCACGGATTTCGGGGATGTAATAACCCGTCGCATAGGCGCGGCCGTCGCCGACCTGAACGGGCTCGAGATAGCGGCGGAAAAAGTCGGGGGCCTGCGCGGGCGCGGTCGTCGCGGCGGCGGTACAGGCGGGTTGCCAATCGGACGGAGCCGCCAGTCCCGACTGATCGGCACGGCGCACGAGGCTGGGGCAAGAGGTGCGAAACGCCTGTAGCGCAGCAGCCGCGTTCTCGGGCGACAGCGGCAGCGCGCTCCAGTCAACACCGTGCACGACGCCGGCCTGCGCCGCCGTCGATGCGCCCGGCACTGACACGGCGGGCATCGGCAGGATCGGCGTCGCGGCGACGGGCTGACGCGGGCCGGGTTCCTGATAACGTTGCGGCTGGTCGCGATCCCGCTCGCGCGGTGGCGGCGGAAGCGTGCCCGTGTTTGCACGAGGCGGCGGCGTCACGCCGCCCACGCACGCCGACAGCGCCAGCGCACCCGCCAGCGCGGCTACCCCCCGTCGGTACATCACGCCTCGTCGGTGTCCGCGAGCATCCAGTTCGGGTCGGCGCTCTTGAGCGTCCGCGTGAACGTCCAGACATCGTGCGTCTGCACCGCGTCACTGAGCGACCCGGCGACAAGATTACCCTCGGTGTCGCGCGTCACCGCGGCGATATCGGCATCGAAGCGAACCGCGATCTGCGCCTGGCGCCCCTCGACCGACGCCGAGACGATCGTCGCGCACTCGATCGTGACCAGCCGGTTGTCGAGAACGTGCCCGGCATCGCGCCGCGCCTCCATCGCTTCGACGAACGCCTGCCGGACGTCTGGGACAACCAACTCGGCGAGCGCATCCTCGTCGCCGCGCCAGAACGCCTCCAGGATCATCCGGTACGCCGCCTGCGATCCATCGACGAACCGGCTGACATCGAAACCGGGCTCGGCCGCGGCGACCGCGCGCAGCCCGGCCTCTGCACCGTTGTCGAACGGTCGGACGGTCTGCCCGCGCACGTCGGGCACGTTGTCGACGGTCCGCGCCGGGGCGACCGCGGCGACACGCTCCTCTGCCGCGCGGGGCAGCGATTGCTCGTGCCCGCCGCGCTTGCCGAGGACCGAATATAAGCGAAGCGCCAGAAACGCGGCGACAATCGCGAGCAGGACAACGTAGAACACCGGGCCTCCGATCAGCAGACGCACAACATAGTCTGCGCCAGTCGGAACTTCAAATCGCCGAGCGGGCACGTTGTATCCGTCTGACCGCACTGCTAGGCGCGCGGCATTTGGCGCGCCAAGCGCCCCGACACGAGGATCAGGATCATGGACGAGCAGGACAACGGCGGCATGCAGGGTCAGGACCCGTTCGCGAACGGTGCCGATCAGGCGCCCGCGGCGGGCCTCATCTCGCAATATGTCAAGGACTTGTCGTTCGAGAACCCGAACGCACCCGCGATTTATCAGAATGAGACTGCACCGGAGATCAACGTCCAGTTCGACATTGGAGCGAGCCAGATCGGCGAGGAAGTGCACGAGGTCGTGCTGAAGATCGAGGTCCGCGCGACGTCGAACGGCCAGACCGCGTTCATCACCGAATTGAGCTACGCCGGGCTGTTCGGCCTGCGCAACATCCCCGCCGAGCACATCCAGCCGTTCCTGCTGGGCGAAGGCCCGCGCCTGTTGTTCCCGTTCGCGCGCCGCGTCGTTTCGGACGCGATCCGCGACGGCGGTTTCCCGCCGCTGGTGCTCGAGCCGATCGACTTCAACGCGCTGTTCCTTCAGCAGGCGCAGCAGCAGGGCATCCAGTTCGGCGACGGTCAGGTCGGCCACGCCTGAACAGACTGACGGGCCGGGGGCACGCTAATCCATGAACCTGGCCCGTGCGCTCGGCTCGGTCGGCGGACTGACGCTTGCCAGCCGTGTGCTGGCGCTCGTCCGCGACACGTTGCAGGCGACCTATGTCGGTGCGAGTTTCGCCTCCGACGCCTTTTTCGTCGCGTTCCGCCTGCCCAACATGTTTCGCGCGCTGTTCGCGGAGGGCGCGTTTTCCGCGGCGTTCATTCCGCTGTTCAATCGCAAGGTTGCGGAAGGCGGCGGGACCGCGGCCGGGGTCAATTTTGCCGAGCGTGCGCTCGCCCTTCTGTTCCCGATCCTGGTCGCGTTCACCGCGATCATGCTGCTCGCCGCTTATCCGATCACGTGGGGGCTATCGGGCGGGTTCGAGCGACAGCATCCTTCCCCGACGCAATTCGCCTTCGCGGTAACGCTGTCGCGTTTCACCATCCCCTATCTGACACTCATCTCGCTGGTATCGCTGCTCGGCGGCATATTAAATTCGCTCAACAAATTTTGGGTCAATGCCGCCGCGCCGATCCTGTTGAACGTCGCGATGATCGCAGGCCTACTCTTCTTCCACGGTGACAACGCGTACGAGACCGCGCGCGTACAGGCGATCTCGGTGACTGCAGGCGGTGCACTGCAGCTCCTGTGGTTGATGTGGGCGTGTCGCCGCGCGGGCGTCTCGCTGCGGCTGCGCTTTCCGAAGCTCGACGACGACGTGAAGCGGCTGATGAAGCTGATCGTCCCTGCCGCCGCGGGCGCAGGGGCGGCGCAGATCAACTTGGCGATCTCGACCGCGCTCGCGGGCGGGTTGCTGTCGGCGGGGTCGATATCGGCAATCTATTATGCCGACCGGCTCAACCAGCTGCCGCTCGGCATGATCGGTATCGGGCTGGGCACCATTCTTCTCCCCGTCGTCTCGCGCCTGCTGAGCGAAGGACGTGAGGCGGAGGCGATGGAGACGCAGAACCGCGGGTTAGAGCTCGCGCTGTTCCTGACATTGCCCGCCACCGCCGCGTTCGTCTTCGCAGCCGAGCCGATCGTGCGCGGATTGTTCCAGCACGGCGCGTTCGACGCCGCCGACACAACGCGTGCCGCGCTCGCGCTGTCGGCCTTCTCGATCGGGCTGCCGAGCTACGTCTTGGTCAAGGTGCTGACGCCGGGCTTCTACGCGCGTGCGGATACGAAGACGCCGGTACGACTCGCCTTGTGGTCGGTCGGAATCAACCTCGTCGGCAATCTGATCCTGATCCCGCTGCTCGGCCACTATGAGATCGGCCAGGTCGGGCCCCCGCTCGCCACCGCACTTGCCTCGACGGTCAATGTCGCCTCGCTCTACGTGACCCTCGCGCGGCGCGGACATTTCACGCTCGACGCGCAGGTGCGGCGCAAGGTGCCGCGGCTCGCGATCGCCGCCGCCTTGATGGGTGCGACGCTGCTGCTCGTCACACCGCAGATCGATCCCTATCTGACCGGCAGCATCGTCAAGCGCGGGCTCGCGCTCGCGGTACTGGTCGGCGCTGGCGTGCTCGTCTACGTGCTCGCCTGTTTCGCGACCGGCGCGTTCCGCGTGGCCGATCTTCGTTCCCTTCTTCGCCGCAGAGCCTCTTCCCGATGACGAATATGCGTGTCGTTTCCGGCATCAAGCCGACCGGCAATCTCCACCTCGGCAATTACCTCGGCGCGGTGAAGCAATGGGTCGCGATGCAGGACCAGATCCTGTCGCAGGGCGGCGAGACGATGTATTTCATCGCGGACCTGCACGGGCTGACCGAATGGATCGCCCCCGCGGAGTTGCGCGCCAACACGATCGAGATGACCGCGACGCTGGTCGCCGCCGGGATCGATCCCGAACGCTCGATCCTGTTCAACCAGGCGCGCGTGCCGCAGCACAGCGAACTGTCCTGGTTGCTCAACAACGTCGCGCGCGTCGGCTGGCTCAACCGCATGACGCAGTTCAAGGACAAGGCGGGCAAGAATCGCGAAGGCGCGAGCGTCGGGCTGTACGATTACCCGGTGCTGATGGCCGCCGACGTCCTGCTCTACAACGCGACGCACGTGCCGGTCGGTGAGGATCAGAAGCAGCATCTCGAACTCGCGCGCGACATCGCGACCAAGTTCAACGCCGATTACGCGACCGAGCTGTTCACGCTGCCCGCCCCGCTGGTCAGCCAGGCCGCGCCGCGCATCATGAGCCTGCGCGACGCGGGCGCGAAGATGTCGAAATCGAACCCGTCCGAGCAATCGGTCGTGAAGCTGATCGATTCGGACGAGGTGATCGCGGACAAGTTTCGCCGCGCGAAGACCGATCCAGACCTGTTGCCGGAGACGTGGGAAGAACTCGAGGGGCGCGCCGAGGCACGCAACCTTGTCACGATCTTCGCCGCGCTCGCGGATCGCGCCACCGCGGACGTGGTGGGGGAATATGCGGGCAAGGGCTTCGGGCAATTCAAGCCGGCACTCGCCGATCTCGCGGTCGCCAAGCTCGCGCCGATCCGCGACGAGATGACGCGGCTGCTCGCCGATCGAAGCGCGATCGACGCGATCCTGGAACGCGGCGCCGAACGCGCGCGTGATCTGGCCGCCCCGGTCCTTCGGCGCGCGCAGGAGGCGATGGGGCTGCTCGTCTGAGGCGATGAGGGGCGATGAGGTGGCGTGTCGCGCCAGATATTAGCGTCTGGCTCGGACTGATGATGACCGGCAGGAAATAAACCGGACAAATACAGCTGCTTATCGGATTGGCACGGCACGTGCTGAACGATCCACATTGAGGCCACGGCCTCGCCAATGCGGAGCGAACATCATGAACCGGGAACAACAGCAGTCCGCCGCAACTCCCGCGCGGGACAGCATTTTCGGCGTCTGCGCTGCCATCGCGGGCGACTTCGGGTTCAATCCCCTGTGGTTGCGTCTCGCGATCGGCGCGGCGCTGATGTGGAACCTCGAGGTAGCGCTGGCGTCCTACGCGGCACTGGGCGTCATTGTGTTGGTCAGTCGACTGGTGTCACCCGATCCGCGCGTGCGCACATCACAGACTGCCATGCCGACACCGCTCGCGGCGGAAACGCAGCAAAACAACGAACCGATCGACCTGCCACGCGCCGCTTGAGCGGTGTCAGGACTCGAGTTGATGGATCAGCGTACGCACCGCGCCGTCGACGTCGCGGTCGGTGTCGCGCAATTCCTCGATCCGGCGGACGGCGTGAATGACCGTGCTGTGATCGCGTCCGCCGAACTTGCGGCCGATCTCGGGCAGCGAGCGCGTCGTCATCCGCTTGGCCAGATACATCGCGATCTGGCGAGGACGCGCGACGGCGCGGGCGCGACGCGCGGAGAGCAGATCGATCTGCTTGATCTCGAAATGCTCGGACACAACCTTCTGGATCTCATCGATCGTCACGCGCCGCTGCGCACCGCGCAGCGTGTCGCCCAGCACGCTCTGCGCGAAGCCCAGGTCGATCACCTCACCGGTGAGCGACGCATAGGCGACGACGCGGTTGAGCGCCCCCTCGACCTCGCGGATCGATGACGCGATACGGCACGCGATCATGTCGACGACGTCGGCCGGGACGGTCGCGTCGGGCAGTTCCACCAGACGCTGCGCGAGCACCGCGCGGCGGAGTTCAAGCGTCGAGCCTTTGACGTCAGCGACCAAGCCGGCGCTCATGCGACCAAGAATACGCGACTCGACGCCGTCGAGCGCCTGCGGTGCACGATCAGCCGAAATCACCAGCCGCTTGCCCGCAGCCATGATCTCGTTGATCGTGTGGAAGAATTCTTCCTGCGTCGCGTCCTTGCCCGCGATGAATTGCAGGTCGTCGATCAGGAGCAGGTCGCACCCGCGCAGACGTGACTTGAAGGCGTGGGTGTCCCGCGCGCGCATCGCGGCGACGAAATCGAACATGAACCGCTCGGCCGACATGCACAGGACGCGCGCGTCGGGGCGCGCGTCGAGGAACGCGTGGCCGATCGCGTGCATCAGGTGCGACTTGCCCTGCCCCGTGCCGCCGTGGATGAACAGCGGGCTGAACCGAACCGGGCCGGGCTCCGCGAGAGCCCGCGCGGCATTCAGCGCGACGCGGTTCGACGCATCGGCGACGAAGCGGTCGAAGGTGTAGCGCGGATCGAGCACCGGACGCTCGATATGGAGCGATGCCTCGGGTGCCGTGGGGCGTGGCGCCGCGGCCGGTAGGGCGGCCGCGAGATCGAGCAACGGCGCGGCGGGTGCGATCGGTCGCTGCACCGGCGGCGCCGCCGTGATCGCCACGACGTCGGGGGCGGACGAGGCGCGACGTGTCTCGATCGATACACTGCGTACGCCCGGCAACAGCGCGCGAAACTCGTGCACCAGCCGCTCGGCGTAGTGATTGCGCACCCAGTCGGTCATGAACGCGGAGGGCAGCGCGAGCCGCACGTCCTCGCCATCGCACGGCTCCACCAGCGACATCGGCGCGAGCCATTGATCGAACAGGCGTGCGCCCGCGGACAGGCGCAGATTGGCGCGGACGCGGGCCCATGCCCGGCCCGTGTCGCTCAATCCCGCCTGATCTCCGCCTTGCCGCACGCACACGTCTCCCACGGCCGCGAGCACGGGCTCACGACACGCCACATTCAAAGGTCAGAACTGCCCATCGCGGTCCCCACCACGCTGGGTCGCCAAGCTGATCCGTTTCCCCCAACCGAGCGATCGTCGGCCTGGAGCGACAGGATTAGGAACATGGACGTGAGTCGATCAAGTCCGTCCGCGGACACAAAAACGAAATAAAGCGGATTGACACCAAATTCGGCGCTGAAACCCGTCGGATTTCTGATAAGCCACTATAATCGCGGTACTTTTGTCATTCATGCCTGATCGGGAGATGGCGAATCGCGGACTAAGCGTGCTTTTTTCAAAGCGTCGCCACGACCGGTCGTTTCGCGACGCCAAGGTTCCCGCCGATATCGACCGGGCATGAAAAAAGGCTCGCCGGATCACCTCCGACGAGCCCTTGAACTTGCGTGAACGCGCGTCAGGCGAGCGCGGACAAACGCTTCGTCAGGCGCGAGAACTTGCGCGACGCGGTGTTCTTGTGAAGCACGCCCTTCGCGACGCCGCGCGCCAGCTCGGGCTGAACCGCCGCCAGTGCCGTCGTCGCCGCAGCCTTGTCACCGGACGCGAGCGCTGCCTCGACCTTCTTCACGAAGGTGCGGATACGGCTGACGCGGGCACCGTTCACTTCGGCCCGGCGCTCGTTGCGGCGGATGCGCTTCTTGGCTTGTGGCGTGTTCGCCATGTAGGTCCTCTGATCTGCTGAAAACGTTGATAAAGGGCGCGGGAACAGCCCGCCTCCCTCTTGAAGGTGCCGCGCATAACGATACCCGACCGAAGCGTCAACTCTTCTGGCGACCGGCGCGCGACCGCGCGCGCTGACAGGCCGGACACCAGAAGGTCGATCGACCGCCCTCGGCGTAGCGCGCGACCGTCCCGCCGCACCCGCACGGCTCGCCCTCGCGACCGTAGACCGCGAACTGCTTGGAGAAATAGCCGAGCTCGCCGTCCGGTCGCGCGTAATCGCGCAGCGTCGAGCCACCCGCCAGGATCGCCGCGTCGAGCACGAGGCGGATCGCGTCGACCAATCGTGCGAGGGCGGCAACGCCGATATCGCCCGCCGCGGTGTGCGGGTCGATCCGCGCATCGTACAGTGCCTCGCAGACGTAGATATTGCCGAGCCCGGCAACCACGCGCTGGTCGAGCAGCGCCAGCTTGATCGACGTCCGCTTGCCCGCGAGCGCGCTGCGGAGGTAGCGGGCGTCGAACGTGGGATCGAGCGGCTCGGGCCCGAGCGTTACAAACGCGGGGAACGACGCGAGTGCGTCGGTCGCGATGAGGTCGACCGAGCCGAACCGTCGCGCATCGTTGAGCGCCAGCCGGCGCCCCGCACCCGTCTCGATCACGAGATGGTCGTGAAGCTGCAATTCCTCGGGATCGACGCGCCAGCGACCCGACATGCCGAGGTGAAACACCATCGTGTCGCCGCGATCGGTCGAGACCAGCCCGTATTTGGCGCGACGATCGATCCCGGTCACGCGCGCGCCGGTCAGACGCTGGCGCAGATCGTCGGGGAAGGCACGACGCAGATTGGCGCGGCGCGTCTCGATCGCGGTGATCACCTGATCCTGCAGAACGGGGCGCAGGCCCCGCACCGTTGTTTCAACTTCGGGAAGCTCTGGCACGCCAGCGAGCTAGGTTGCGTTTGCCCGACCGGCAAGGCTTGGCTAGAGCGGCGGCGCTGCCCGATCGAGGGCGGCGCGCGGGCCCGGATCGTTTCCGGCGACAGCGGCGATGAACGGATGTGAAAACGTTGAGCGAGCAAGAAACCGTCTCCTTCGGCTACGAAGACGTGTCCCCGACCGAGAAAACGCAGCGCGTGCGCGGCGTCTTCTCCAACGTGGCGAGCCGCTATGACCTGATGAACGACGCGATGTCGGGCGGGATGCACCGACTCTGGAAGGATCGCTTCGTCCGCCGCGTGAAACCGCGTTCGGGCGAGCAGATCCTCGACATGGCGGGCGGCACGGGGGACATCGCGTTTCGCATGGCACCGTCGGGCGCGGCGATCACGGTCGCCGACATCAATCCGGAGATGCTGGGCGTCGGCATGACGCGCGCGCAGGATCGCGGGCTGACCGGGCTGGTGTGGACCGAGGCGAATGCCGAGACGCTGACCTTCCCCGACAAGTTCTTCGATGCGTACACGATCGCGTTCGGTATCCGCAACGTCACCGACATCCCGAAGGCTCTGCGCGAGGCGCACCGCGTGCTGCGGCGCGGCGGGCGGTTCTTCTGCCTCGAATTCTCGACCACCACCTGGCCGGGGTTCGGCGAGGTGTACGATGCTTATTCGCACAAGGTCGTTCCGCAGCTCGGAAAGTTGCTGGCGAACGATCCCGACAGTTACCGCTATCTGATCGAGTCGATCCGCCGCTTCCCCGACATGCCGGCGTTCGAGCGGATGATCCAGGACGCGGGTTTCGTGCGCACGCAGGTCGAGCCGATGCTGGGCGGTCTGGTCGCGATCCATAGCGGCTGGAAGATTTGACCTCCGCACTCGTTCACACTTGGCGCCTGCTGACGTGGGGCCGGACGCTGGCGCGTCACGGCGCGCTGCGCGGGATTGAGCGTGATCCCAACACGCCCGTGCGGTTGCGCCGGTTGCTGCGGCTCGCCCGACTCGGAGCGCGCGTTCCCGAACAACCGCGCTACGCCGACGCCTTCGAGGCGCTGGGCCCCGCGGCGATCAAGCTGGGTCAAACGCTCGCGACGCGTCCCGACATCGTCGGCGAGGATGCGGCGGGGGGGTTGCTGCGGCTGCAGGACGCAGTGCCGCCGATCCCCTTCTCCGTCGTCTGCACGCAGCTCAAGGCGAGTTTCGGGCGCCCGCTCGACGAATTGTTCAGCGAGATCGAGGAGGTGCCCGTCGGCGCCGCCTCGATTGCGCAGGTGCACCGCGCCCTGACAACCGACGGGCGCCGCGTCGCGGTCAAGGTGCTGCGTCCCAACGTCGAGGAAGATTTCGCGCGCGCGATCGACACCTACGAATGGGCCGCCGCGCAGATCGAGCCGATGGGCGGCGAGCTCGCGCGGTTGCAGCCGCGACTGGTGATCGAGACGTTCAAGCGCTGGACCGCGCGTGAACTCGATCTCAGACGCGAGGCGGCGTCGTCGTCCGAACTCGCGGAAAACATGTCGGCCGAGCCCGGCTTCCTGGTGCCCGCGATCGACTGGCAGCGAACCACGGGCAAGGTGCTGACCAGCGAGTGGATCGACGGGATCAAGCTGTCGAACCGCGCGGCGTTGATCGAGGCGGGGTACGACCTACCCGAGCTCGCGCGCGTTCTGATTCACGCGTTCCTGCGGCAGGCGATCGCCGATGGTTTCTTCCACGCCGACATGCACCAGGGCAATCTGTTCGCGGTACCGGGCAACCGCGTCGTCGCGATCGATTTTGGGATCATGGGCCGGATCGACCGGCGCGCCCGCGTATGGCTGGCGGAGATCCTCTACGGATTGATCACGGGCAATTACCGCCGCGTCGCCGAGATCCATTTCGAGGCGGGCTACGTGCCCGCGCACCACGACGTCGGCGAGTTCGCGACGGCGTTGCGCGCGGTCGGCGAACCGATGCGCGGACTGCCGGTCAAGGAAATGTCGATCGGGATGATGCTCGACTCGCTGTTCTCGATCACGCGCGATTTCGACATGATCACGCAGCCGCACCTGCTGCTGCTGCAGAAGACGATGGTGATGGTGGAGGGCGTGGCGACGAGCCTCGACCCCGACATCAACCTGTGGGAGACTGCGGGGCCCTTCGTCGAGGAATGGATCCGCACCGAGCTCGGCCCCGAGGCGGCGGTCGCCGACCGTATCGTCGCCGACGTACGCACGCTCGCGCGGCTGCCCGACCTCGTGCGCCGGATCGAGGCGCATTATCCGGCGCCAGGCGGCGCCCCCCCTGCCCCGCCGCTACCCCGCATCGAGGTCGTGCGGATCGGCAGCGCGTGGCGATACGTAGCGGTGGCAGCGCTCGGCGCAGCGGCAGCCGTCGGCGCGATGCTCGTCGGGACGGCGTGGTAGCAACGGGCGGGCGCGGCTGGCTGCGCGCGCCGACCCGCGTGGCCGGCGTCGGCCGCACCAACGCGCGGCTGCTGCTGCTCGTCATCGCGGTGGTGATGGTGGTCGTGGTGAGCCTGGCCGGCCCCGCGCTGACGCTCGGCGATCAGGACCATGTCGCGATCGTCGCGGCGATGCGGGACGGCAGCAGCTTTTATGGCCTGATCGGCGGGATCGTGCCCGCGGATGCGTTCAGCGGTCGGCTGGTACCCTTGCCGACGCTCGCGCTGGTCGAGAGTCGGGTCGGATCGCTCGGCATGACGATCCTGCTGTGCGGGGTACTGGCGTCGATCCTGCTGACGGGTTGGGACCGTTTGGCTACATTGTTCGACAGGCTCGCGGCGCGAACAATGGGCGTGTTGCTGTTGCTCGGCGGGGCGGCGGCCGGCGCGATGCTGACGATCGAGGAGCCACATGCCGGGTGGATCGCGCTGCTTGGCGCCTGGTCGTTGTTGTTGCGGCGAGGCGACCGCTGGATCGAAGCAGCCGCGGTCGCCGCGATCGCCGCGACGATCGATCCCGCCGCACTCGCGCTTACGATCGCCATGGCAGCAGTGGCACTAAGCGAACGACGTCTGCCGGAAATATGGGGCTGGCTGGGCGCCTCGATGCTCGGCGCGGTGACTTGGCTCGTGCACCGTCTGGCGCTGGCGAAGCTCGGTGTGGCGGCCGTCGGAACCGGCATTGCTGCGAGCCCGATCGACGTCGCGGTCGCAGCGCTGCTGCCCGTGGCACCGGTGTGGCTCGCGACCGCCATATGGGTGACGATGATCGCTGGATGGTTCGTTGTGCGCGATCCGCTCGCGATGCGCATCACATCGGTAACGATCATCGGGGTGCTCGTCGCGCTTTTGCCCGGCATGCAGGTTGCCGCGACGCTGACGATCGTCCTTCTGCCGCTCGCGGTGATCTTCGCAGCCGTCGCGGCAATCACGCTGGTGCGTCAGGCGACCAGCCGACGGCGGATCACGGTGACGCGGGTGGCGCGATGATGGCGCGGCGGGTAGGATAGCGGTTGTGAGCCGGATATTGCTGATCGTCGGTGGCGGGATCGCTGCGTACAAGGCGTGCGAGATCGTTCGCGGCCTGCGCAAGCGCGATCACTCGGTCCGCTGCGTGATGACCGACGCGGCGGCGCATTTCGTGACCCCGATGACGCTCGCCGCCTTGTCCGAGGACAAGGTCTACACCACGCTGTGGGATCTGAAGGACGAGGCGGAGATGGGTCATATCCAGCTCAGCCGCGAGGCGGATCTGGTCGTGGTCGCGCCGGCCTCGGCCGACCTGCTCGCACGCATGGCGGGCGGGATCGCGAACGACTTGGCGACGACGCTGCTGCTCGCGACCGACAAGCCCGTGCTCGCCGCGCCCGCGATGAACGTGCGTATGTGGCATCACCCCGCGACGCAACGCAACGTAACGCAGCTGCGCGCCGACGGCGTCGCGGTCATGCAGCCCGACGAGGGCGCGATGGCGTGCGGCGAATGGGGGGCGGGACGCCTGCCCGAGCCCGACGCGATCATCGCCGCGATCGAGGCCGCATTGACGCCAGCGCATGATCGCCCGCTCGCGGGTAAGCGCGTGATCGTCACCGCCGGGCCGACGCACGAGCCGATCGACCCCGTCCGCTACATCGCCAATCGATCCTCGGGCAAACAGGGTTTCGCGATCGCCGAAGCGCTTGCCGTGCTCGGCGCGGATGTGCGTCTGATCGCGGGGCCGGTCGTGCTTCCCACGCCGGCGGGCGTGACGCGGATCGATGTCGAGACCGCGCGGGAGATGGCGGGCGCGGTCGACGCCGCGTTGCCCGCCGATGCCGCGGTGATGGTCGCCGCCGTCGCTGACTGGCGCGTCGACACCACCGCTGGACAGAAGATAAAGAAAGGTGAGGCGCAGCCCGCGCTCACGCTGATCGAGAACCCCGACATTCTCGCGACGCTCGGGCGGAGCGACCGGCGACCAGGGCTTTTGATCGGCTTCGCGGCCGAGACCGAGCACGTCATTGACCATGCGACCGCCAAGCTCGCGCGAAAAAATGCGGACTGGATCGTCGCCAACGACGTATCCGGCGACGTCATGGGTGGTGACGCCAACACCGTTCACCTCGTCACCCGCGACGGCGTCGAGAGCTGGACCAGATTGCCGAAGCGCGATGTCGCCCAACGGCTCGCACGAAAGATTGCCGATGTCCTCTGAATCCGTCCCAATTGCCGTTCGGCGACTGCCACACGGCGATGGCCTGCCCCTTCCCGCCTACGCGACCGCGGGTGCTGCGGGGATGGATGTCGTCGCGGCCGAGGACATCCTCCTCGACGCAGGTGCTCGGGCGGCTGTTGCGACCGGCTTCGCGATCGCGATCCCCGCGGGCTACGAAGTTCAGGTGCGCCCGCGTTCCGGTCTCGCGCTCAAGCACGGCGTCACCTGCCTGAACACCCCCGGCACGATCGACAGCGACTATCGCGGCGAGGTGAAGGTCATACTCGCGAACCTGGGGAGCGAGCCGTTCGCGGTACGCCGCGGAGAGCGCATCGCCCAATTGGTACCCGCACCGGTGCTCCGCGCCGAACTGACAGAGGTAGCCGAATTGGACGAGACCGCGCGAGGCGCCGGCGGGTTCGGCTCGACCGGGCGCTGATGCTCCTTGCATTCCTCCTCCAAGCCGTGGCCACGATCGCGAGCCCGCCCGCGGACTGGCGCAGCCTGCCGCTGCTGCGCGCGCCGACGACGGAGGCGGCCGCGGGTGTGTCCGATTATGTGCGCGACGAAATCCAAGCCGGTCACTGCACGACACCGCGCCCCGGTACCTTGTCGGTCGATCTCGCAGTGTATGTCGCGGAGAGCGGTCGCGTCCGCCGGATCGTGCCGCGCGCGATCAATTGCCCGACCGTGGAGCAATATGCCTCGGGCATTGCGCTGCGCAGCCTGCGTGGTGAGGTTGAACCACCAGAGACGATCGGCTGGCACCGCATGACGATCGTTTTCACGTGGCAGCAGTGATGCTGTCGGCGGACGAACTGGCGCGCTATGCGCGCCACGTCGTGCTGCCCGAAATCGGCGGTGCAGGCCAGATAAGGCTCAAGCGTGCGAGGGTAACGGTGGTCGGCGCGGGCGGGATCGGCTCGCCGGCGCTGCAATATCTGGCGGGCGCGGGTTTCGGGCACATCACCGTCATCGATGACGATCGGATCGATACGTCGAACCTGCACCGGCAAACATTGTTCTCCGGGGACGAGCGTGGCGAAGCGAAGGCGGAGCGCGCGGTCGCGGCGATCACCCGGATCAATCCGCACGTGATGGCGACCGCTGCGGTCGAGCGGATCGGCCCCGACAATGCCACGCGCCTGCTCGCGAACGCCGACGTGGTCGTCGACGGCAGCGACAATTTCGCAACACGGCTCGCCGTCGCCGATACCGCCCTCGCTGCGCGCGTCCCGCTCGTCTCATCGGCGGTCAGCCGCTTTGAGGGGCAGGTGGCTGTGTTCCGCGGCTGGGAAGACGACAAGCCGTGCTATCGCTGCTTCGTCGGCAGCGATCCCGCACGCGAGGGCCTCACCTGCGCCGAGGAAGGCGTTCTCGGCCCGGTCACCGGCGTCCTCGGCAGCTTGGCGGCATTGGAAGCGATCCGCGCCGTGGCACCGTTCGGCGACGACAGCGCGGGGACGTTGCTCCTAGTCGATCTGCTCGCATTGCGGTTTCGCACGTTGCGACTGCCCAAGGACCCGGGCTGCGCAGCGTGCGGCGACGCGATCGGGCGCGCCGCCTGACAAGTCAGCGCAGCAGCGTTTCCGCGAAGCTGCGCACCGCCGGGCCAATGTCGTCGCGCGCTAGAGCCAGCGCGAGATTGGCCTTGATGAAACCGGCCTTGTCGCCGCAATCGTAACGGTCGCCATCGAAGGTGAAGCCGTGGAACGGCTGCTCGCCGATCAGCTGCGCCATCGCGTCGGTCAGCTGGATCTCGCCACCCGCGCCCTTTTCCTTGCGATCGAGGATGCGCATGACCTCGGGCTGCAGGATGTAACGGCCGGGGATCATCAGGTTGGACGGTGAGGTACCCGCCGCGGGCTTCTCGACCAGCGCGGTCACCTCGGTCAGTCGACCGTCGACCTTGCCCGGCGAGATGATGCCGTATTTGTCCGTTTCCTCGTTGGCGACTTCGAGCGCACCGATGACGTTGCCGCCGACCTGGTTGTACGCGTCCACCATCTGCGCAGTGAAGTTGGGCTGGCCGACCATCAGTTCGTCGGGCAGCAGCACCGCGAACGGCTCGTCGCCGACGATCTCACGGGCGCACCACACCGCGTGACCGAGTCCGAGCGGCTCCTGCTGGCGGACGTAGACGGGGGAGCCGGGCTGCTGGCGGATGCCCTCGATCAACGACATGCTCTTGCCGCGCTCGCGCATCGTCGCCTCGAGCTCGTAGGAGATGTCGAAATGGTCCTCGAGCGCCGCCTTGCCGCGCCCCGTGACGAAGATGATCTGCTCGATCCCCGCCTCGAGCGCTTCCTCTACCGCGTATTGGATCAGCGGCTTGTCGACGACCGTCAGCATTTCCTTGGGCATCGCCTTGGTCGCCGGCAGGAAGCGCGTCCCCAGCCCCGCCACCGGGAACACCGCCTTGCGCACCTTCTTGATCGTCATCCGTCCCCCTGTCGGAAATCTGGTCGAGGCGCTCTACCGAGCGACCACGAAGCGGGCAAACGCCGTATTATACAAAGGGCTGCATGGTCGTCGCCGGGCTTGCTGATCCTCGCCGTAGCGATTAAGCGCCGGCGCTCCATCATCATGCTTCGCAAATTATTCCGCGGCGGCCGTTCGGCGGCAGCCCTCCCACCATCGATGATCCCACCGGGCGAGCGCGTCTACGCGATCGGCGACGTCCACGGTTGTGCGGTGCAGCTCGAACGGTTGCTGGCGATGATCGCGGCGGATGACGGCGACCGCGCTGCGGCCGATACGACGATCGTGTTGCTGGGTGACCTGGTCGATCGAGGCCCAGCCTCCGCGCAGGTGATCGATCAGTTGATTGGGCTGCGCGAAAGCGCGCCCGGTACGCGCTTCATCGCGGGCAATCACGAGGAAGTGTTTCTCCATTCGCTTGAGGGCGACGAGCAGGCGTTGCGCATGTTCTGTCGTATCGGCGGCCGCGAGACGATCATGAGCTACGGTCTGACCGGGCCCGAATACGAACGGCTCGATTACGCCGAGCTCGCCGCGGAACTGCCGCGCATCGTGCCGGCGCGCCACGTCGACTTCCTGCGCGGGTTCGAGGACGTGGTCACCATCGGCGATTACGCCTTCGTCCATGCCGGGATCCGCCCTAACATCGCGCTGCCGCTCCAGAAGACGTCGGATCTTCGCTGGATACGCGATGCCTTCCTCAACTTCCCGGGCCGTCACGAGAAGATGATCGTTCATGGCCACACGATCGCCCCGGAGGTCGAGCGCAGAGCGGGCCGGATCGGGATCGATACCGGCGCTTATGCGGGTGGGCCGCTCACCGCGCTTGGTCTCGAGGGCGAGGAAAGCTGGGTGTTGCAGGCGACCGCCTGATCCCTTTCGGCCACGCCTGGGTGCAAAATGTCACACCCACTGCCATAGCGCTTGATTTTCGCTAATCGGCCCTATATCGGCGGCCGGGAAGCAAAGGGAGTTTCACATGCGTTTTGCTAAGTACATGCTCGCCGCCGCTGCAGCGTCGGTTTCGGTTGCCCCGGCGATGGCCGCTCCGGTGAACCCGGCGAGCAGCCTGTCGGTGTCGCGCGCTGCCGCGCCGTCGGCGAAGAAGAACGAGCTCGCCGGTGGCGGCTTCATCGTCGCGATCATCGCGGCGGCTGCCGTGATCGCGGGCATCATCGTTGTTGCGGACAACAACGACCGTCCCGACAGCAACTAAGTTCGGCGAAAGCTGAAAGGAGATAGCGGCCTTCGGGCCGCTATTTTTTTGCCTGCGGAAGTTGGCGAGTCCTGTTCACGTGATCGAATTGATTAGTCGCAACCAGGTCGAGGGTCCGGGTCCGCAATAGACACAAAAAAAGGCAGGATCGATTCGCTCGATCCTGCCTTTCGATATGCTGACGTGACCGTCGCGGGATCAGCGGCCCTGCGGATCGCCTGCCGGGGCGGCGGCGCCACCGGGCATCGCACCCTGCTGCATCATCATCTGCTGCATCGCACGGATCTGCTGTTCCGACATGAAGTCGACGAGTTCGACGTCGAACTGGAGCGTCGAGTTGGCGGGGATCGGCCCCTTATCCTCGGCGCCGTACGCGAGCTCGGGCTTGATCCAGAAGCGGTATTTCGCCCCCTTGCTCATCAGCTTGAGCCCTTCGGTGAAACCCGGGATCATCCGCGCGACCGGCAGTGCGGTCGGCTGGTCGGCCTTGTCGAAGACGGTGCCGTTCATCAGCCGGCCTTCGTAGCGCACCAGAGCGACATCACTGTCGGTCGGGTGAGGCCCCGTACCCTGCTTCATCACCTTGTAGCGCAGACCCGAGGGGGTCGTCGCGATACCGGTCGCCCCGGCCTGTGCGAGCGCGACACCCGCGACGAGCGCGAGGGCGAGACCGATCCAGAGCCACAATACGTAGGCGCGCTTGATCGGTGCGATCGGAACGGCGGTCACGGTCGACATGGATCAGCACACCTGTATCTGGCGCGGCCGCACCGGGCCGCGATCACCCGTGGAAAGTCACTAAAGTCGCACCCCACGCGTGCGCGCGAGGGGGCGACCCGAAGACGCTTACCGTGCGCCGTCGCGCTCGGCGCGCTTGCGCTCGAGCTTGCGGGCGCGACGAACCGCAGCCGCACGCTCGCGCGCACGCTTCTCCGACGGCTTCTCATAGTGACGGCGCAGCTTCATCTCGCGGTACACACCCTCGCGCTGCAGCTTCTTCTTGAGCGCACGAAGGGCCTGGTCGACGTTGTTGTCGCGAACGATGATCTGCATAAAACCAATGAACTCCGGGAAAACAGCTACAGCGGCGGCAGGCAGGCCTGCGCCGAACGCGCCGCGTCTATCAGCTAGGTATCTGTTCCGCAAGGCGCGAAGCGGCGGCGTTCATGCCAGCCGTTCGACCGTATCGATCGCGCGACGATGACGGAGGACGGGCACGCGCGCCTGCACCCGTTCGACCGCCGCCAGATCCACGTCGACGTAGCCGACGCCGGTGCCCTCCCCCATGTCGAGCAGCACCGCTCCCCAGGGGTCGACGACGAGCGAGTGCCCGTAGGTTTCGCGTCCGTCCGCGTGCACACCGGCCTGCGCCGCGGCGATGACGAATGCGCCTGCCTCGATCGCGCGTGCGCGCAACAGGACGTGCCAGTGCGCCGCCCCGGTCGGGCGGGTGAAGGCGGCGGGAACCGACAGGACGCGCGCGCCGGCATCGGACAAGGCACTGAAGAGAGCAGGAAAGCGCAGGTCGTAGCAGATCGTCGCGCCGAGCGGCCCAAGCGGCGTGTCGACGACCACCGCGCGGTCGCCCGCGGTATAGCTCGCCGATTCGCGCCAGCGTTCGCCGGTCGGAAGGTCGACGTCAAAGAGGTGGATCTTGTCGTATCGCGCACGCACCTCCCCGCCCGCGTCGATCACGAACCCGCGATTGGCGAGCTGGCCATCGGGCCGCCGCAGCGCGAGCGAGCCGAGATGGACCCAGATACCCGCCGCGCGCGCGGCCTGTCGGACCGCGGCGAGCACCAGATCATCCTCCTCCGCGCGGATATTGGCGGCGGCGCGGGCCCGATCGCGGTCGAGCAGGCCCGACATCTCCGGCGTGAACAGCATGTCGGCTCCCGCGCGGCCGGCTTCCGCGATCGTGGCGACGAGCCCGGCGGCGTTGACGGCGGGGTCGATCCCGGTGGTGGTCTGGGCGAGCGCGATCTTCATGCCCCGCTTGTGCCACGCTCGCGACGGGAACGCGCGTTCTTTCGCCGTCCGACGCCGGCGCGGGCGCGGCTTGGCGTTGCACCGCGCCTGTGGCTAAGAGGCCGCATGACCGGCGCCCCCCTTACCCTCTACAACAGCCTGACCCGCGAAACCGAGCCGTTCGCGCCGATCGATCCCGATAACGTCCGCGTCTATTCATGCGGCCCGACCGTCTATCACTACGCGCATATCGGGAACCTGCGCGCCTATATCTTCACCGACACGCTGTCGCGCGTGCTGACGTGGAAGGGATGGCTGCTGACCCACGTCATCAACATCACCGACGTCGGGCATATGACATCGGACGCGGACGCGGGCGACGACAAGATGGAAGCCGCGGCGCGCGCGAGCGGGCGCGATATCTGGGATATCTCGCGGCATTATACACAGGCGTTCAAGCGCAACCTCGCCGACCTCAACATCCGTGCGCCGAGCCATTTTCCGCTCGCGACCGATCATGTCGCGGAGATGATCGAATGGGGTACCGCGATCGAGGCCAAGCACTGCTACCGGCTGGCCGACGGGCTCTATTTCGACGTGACGACCGTGCCCGACTATGGCGCGCTGGCGGGCGCGGCGGACGATGCCGCGGCGGGGCGAATCGAAACGGTGGCGGGGAAACGCCATCCGCAGGATTTTGCGATTTGGCGCACGACCCCGCCGGGTGAAGCGCGGCAGATGGAATGGGACTCGCCCTGGGGTCGTGGCGCGCCGGGGTGGCATCTGGAATGTTCGGTGATGAGCCGGAAATATCTGGGCGCGGCGTTCGACATCCATACCGGCGGCATCGATCACCGAGAGATCCATCATCCCAACGAGATCGCGCAGAACCAGGCCTATTGCGGGTGCGCGGACACGGGCGCCACTTTCTGGATGCACAACAACTTCCTGGTCGATCGCACGGGAAAGATGAGCAAATCGTCCGGGGAGACGCTGACGCTCGACCTGATCGTCGCGCGCGGTTTCCATCCGCTGGCGTACCGGATGATGTGCCTGCAGGCGCATTACCGGTCCGAGCTGGAGTTTTCGTGGGACAATCTGGCCGCCGCGCAGGTGCGGCTGAAGCGGTTGGTCCACGCGGTCGGCACGCTGCGCGATCGCCCAGCGAAGACGGGCGGCACGACCACGGCGGCGTATCGCGACCAACTCGACGCCGCGGTGTCGGACGATCTGAACACCGCCCGCGCACTGCCGGTGCTCGACGCGATGCTGGCCGACAAGAAGATATCGCCTGCCGATCGCCTCGACGCGCTCGCCGACTTCGACGCGGTGCTGGGGCTCGGCCTAGGCGGGCTGACGCGCGAAGCGTTGCGCGTGCGACCCATCGCTGCCACGATCACCGACGATGAAATCGCGGCGCACTTGGCGGCGCGTCGTGAGGCACGCGCGGCGAAGGACTTCCCCCGCTCCGACGCGATCCGCGACGAGCTCCTCGCCGCCGGGGTCGAGGTGATGGACGGCGATCCGTTGGGCTGGGACTGGAAGGTGACGCTATGAAAGCCGTGCTACCCGCGATCGCGCGCCCGCTGCTCGAGGCGAGGCTCCCCGACGATCTCGAGGTCGCGTGGTTCACCTCCCCCGACGATGCCAAGGCAATGATCGCCGACGCGGAGATTGCGTGGGTCGACATGCAGCCGACGTCGCACGTGGCGGAAGCGATCCGCGCCTCGAGTCCGACGCTGAAATGGGTGTCGACGATCTACGCCGGTCTGGATGCGTTTCCGCTCGACCTGCTGCGCAGCCGCGACGTCACGCTGACGAACGGCGTCGGGATCAACGCGATTGCGGTGGCCGAATATGCGGTCATGGGCGTGCTGGTCGCGGCCAAGCGATACGATGAGGTGGTGCGCGCGCAGGACCGCCACGAATGGCCGAAGGACGCGCCAGGGAAGACAGAGCTCGCCGACACGCGCGCGCTCATCATCGGCATGGGGGCGATCGGCGGCATGATCGCCGACCGGCTGCGCGCGTTCGGCGTCGACGTCATCGGCGTCACGCGCTCTGGACGGGATGGCACGCTGACCCCCGACGCGTGGCGCGCTCGGGTGGGCGAGTTCGACTGGATCGTCCTCGCGGCGCCGTCGACCGACGATACCAAGGCGATGATCGGTGCGGATGAGCTGTCCGCGATGAAGCCGGGCGCGTGGCTGATCAACATCGCGCGCGGTGACATGATCGACGACGACGCGCTGCTCGCCGCGCTCGACGCGCGCCGGATCGGAGGTGCCTTTCTCGATCCCACCAATCCCGAACCGCTGCCGGCCGATCATCCACTGTGGCGTGCGCCCAATTGCATGATCACGATGCATCTGTCGGGGCGCAGCCAGACGAAGATGTTCGAGCGTGCCGCGGCGTTGTTCCTCGATAATCTGGCGGCATATCGCGCCGGGCAGCCGATGAGAAACGTCGCGGATCTCGATGCGGGCTATTGATCGGCCATCACGCCGAACAGGTTTTTCGACGCGACCGAACGTTGATCGACGCTGAACCACGGGGCCTAGCCGATTGCCCTGAGCAGATTTTTTCCTTACCACGGTTCTACTTTGAACCGGGAGTTTGGAGTTGGAAGCTAGATTGATGTTCGCCTACGGCCTGATCGCGGCAATCGCGCTGGTCGGAAGCGTTGCGGGGGTGGTGTGGTCGAAGAAGCGCAAGGCGCGCAATCGACGGCTACGCGGGATCAAGTCTTACACGCCGGTGAGCGGCCGTTCGGCCGTGCGATAAGGTGAACGACGGCGGATCGTCGGAGGAGCGGGCATGGACCTGAAGCTTCGCGGGCGAATCGCCATCGTCTGCGCATCCAGCCAGGGGCTGGGGCGCGGTTGCGCGGAGGCACTCGCCGAGGCGGGTTGCACCCTCGTGCTGAACGGCCGCGACGAGGCCGCGCTGTCGCGCACTGCAGACGCGATCCGGCTGGCGACGGGCACGCGCGTGAAAACGGTGGCGGGCGATATCGCGCTGGACGCGACGCAGCAGGCGCTGATCGCGGCGGCGGACGGCGCGCCCGACATCCTGGTCAACAACAATGCCGGCCCGCCGCTGCGTGATTTTCGCACGATCGGCAGCGACGATCTGCACGCAGGGCTGGAGGCGAACATGGTCACGCCGATCCGCATGGTGCAGCGCGTGATCGACGGGATGGTCGAGCGACGGTTCGGTCGGATCGTGTGCATCACCTCGGCCGCGGTCAAGGCGCCAGTCGCGGGCCTCGATCTGTCGAGCGGCGCGCGGGTGGGGCTGACGGGCTTTCTTGCCGGAGTCGTACGGTCGGTCGCGCATGCCAATGTGACGATCAACTTCCTCCTGCCCGGACTGTTCGAGACGCGTCGGCTCGAGGGCGTGCACGCCTTCGCGGCGGAGGCGCAAGGCATCGATGCTTCGGAAGCGGCGCGGCGCGCACGCGAGCGTATCCCGGCGCGACGCTTCGGTAATCCGGCGGAATTCGGCGCGGCGTGCGCGTTCCTGTGTTCGGACGGTGCGGGCTTCATCACGGGGCAGAGCCTCCTGATCGACGGCGGTGCCTTTCCGGGTATCCTCTGACCAGTCATTCGCGGTTCATGACGGCGCGGGCACGCCGCGCTTGCCGGGACGAGAAGCGAGCCGATCATGCGGCGTGGCTGGCAATGGCTGTTGTTGTGGTGCTTCTGCCTGGTGGGCTGGGCGCTGGCGATCGCATATGTGATCTATGACATACGCGGCGGGGCGCTGGATCTGTTCTGACCGACTGATCGAGCGGGGCGAACAGGACGACAGGGATTGCAAGGTTTCCTTCGT
Organism: Sphingomonas citricola; assembly: GCF_019429535.1. GTDB lineage: Bacteria > Pseudomonadota > Alphaproteobacteria > Sphingomonadales > Sphingomonadaceae > Sphingomonas > Sphingomonas citricola. The sequence goes on from NZ_JAHXZM010000003.1 coordinate 369,123, forward strand.
TGCGCCGAATCGCTAACGGACGCACGGATTGTTGCTCTTGTTACTGTAATGGAATTGAACATGGCCGCGAATTGGGCCCCCGACAGCTGGACCCGGCACGAAGCGCGTCAGCTACCCACCTACCCCGACGCCGCACGACTGACGGAGGCGACCGATCGCCTGTCGAGCTTCCCGCCGCTGGTGTTCGCGGGCGAGGCGCGCAACCTGACGACCGATCTCGCCAAGGTGGCGGAGGGCAAGGCGTTCCTGTTGCAGGGCGGCGATTGCGCGGAGAGCTTCGCCGAATTCCACCCCAACAACATTCGCGATACGTTCCGCGTCATCCTTCAGATGGCGGTGGTGCTGACGTTCGCGTCGAAGCTGCCGGTGGTGAAGCTCGGCCGCATGGCGGGGCAATTCGCCAAGCCGCGTTCGGCGGATACCGAGACAATCGGGGGCGTCAAGCTGCCGAGCTACCGCGGCGACAACGTCAACGACATCGCGTTCACGCCCGAATCGCGCGTGCCCGATCCCGAACGGATGGTGCGGGCCTACGCGCAGTCGGCGGCGACGCTCAACCTGCTGCGCGCGTTCGCGCAAGGGGGATACGCCAACCTTCATCAGGTGCATCGCTGGACGCACGATTTCATGGGTCGTAGCCCATGGGCGAAGAAATACGCCGAGACCGCCGACCGCATCGGCGAGGCGCTCGATTTCATGGAAGCGTGCGGGATCAGCCCCGACACGGTCCCGCAATTGTCGCAGACGACCTTTTACACCAGCCACGAGGCACTGCTGCTGCCGTTCGAGCAGGCGATGGCGCGGCAGGATTCGCTGACCGGCGACTGGTACGACACCTCGGCGCACTTCCTGTGGATCGGCGACCGCACCCGCTTCGAGGGCTCGGCGCACGTCGAGTTCCTGCGCGGGATCGGCAACCCGATCGGGGTCAAGTGCGGGCCGAGCCTCGAGCCCGACGCGCTGCTCAGAATGCTCGACACGCTCAATCCGGCGCGCGTGCCCGGTCGCATGACGCTGATCACGCGTTATGGCCACGACAAGATCGAGGCGCACCTCCCCCGGCTGGTGCGCGCCGTGACGCGCGAGGGGCATCCGGTGGTGTGGTCGTGCGACCCGATGCACGGCAACGTGATCAAGGCCGCGAACGGTTACAAGACGAGACCGTTCGACCGCATCCTGGCGGAGGTACGCGGCTTCTTCGCGGTTCACCGTGCCGAGGGCACGCACGCCGGTGGTATCCATGCGGAGATGACCGGGCAGAATGTGACCGAGTGCACCGGTGGCGCGATCGACGTGACCGAACAGAGCCTGGCCGATCGCTACCACACGCATTGCGATCCGCGGTTGAACGCCGGACAGAGCCTGGAACTCGCGTTCCTGCTGGCCGAAATGCTCAACACCGAAATGGCGGAACGGCGCAAGGCAGCTTGACCCGGTGATAGGCAAGCAGGCGGGCACGATCGTGTTCGCCTGCGCGCCCCGGCAAAAAGGATGCTTGACGCCGTACCTTCGCCACCGTAATTGCGCGCCTCGCACCGCGCACGGCCCCTTCGTCTAGCGGTTAGGACGTCGCCCTCTCACGGCGAAAACACGAGTTCGATTCTCGTAGGGGTCACCAGATTGCCGGCGGTGCGGAAATCAACAGCGATGGAACGCCGGCGCGCTTCGTAGCGGATTGAGCCATGGTGTTCTTTACAGTAGCGAGCGTCGCATGAGTGCAACGATCGCCCTGGTCGACGACGATCGCAATATCCTGACCTCGGTGTCGATCGCACTGCAGGCCGAGGGTTTCCTGACGCGGGTCTACCCGGACGGCGAAGCGGCGCTGAAGGCGCTGATCGAGAACCCGCCCGATCTCGCCATCCTCGACATCAAGATGCCGCGCATGGACGGGCTCGAACTGCTGCGGCGGCTGCGCGAGAAGCAGACCACGCCGGTCATCTTCCTGACGAGCAAGGACGACGAACTGGACGAGGCACTCGGCCTCGCGCTCGGCGCGGACGATTATATCGCCAAGCCGTTCAGCCAACGGCTGCTGATCGCGCGCATACGCGCGATCCTGCGGCGCACCGAGTTGTCAGCCGGACACGATGCCGATCAGACCGAGGCGAACGGCCCGATCGAGCGTGGGCGGCTGGTGATGGACCCGGCACGCCACCGCGTGTCGTGGAGCGGAACGCCTGTCACGTTGACGGTGACCGAGTTCCTGATCCTCGAAACGCTCGCGCAGCGTCCCGGCATCGTCAAGACGCGCAACCAGTTGATGGACGCGGCCTATCAGGACGACATCTACGTCGACGACCGCACGATCGATTCGCACATCAAGCGCGTGCGCCGCAAATTCCGCGAGGTCGACGCCGACTTCGACTCGATCGAAACGCTGTATGGCGCCGGCTACCGCTTCTCCGAGGAGTGATCCGCTCGATCCTGCGCTGCGCTGGTCGGATCAGGTATCGCTGACGCCGCGCATCCTGGCAGTCAACGTGTTCGCGTTGCTGCTGCTGGGCGGCGGGTTCTTCTATCTCGATTCGTTCCGCACCCGGATTTTGGACAGCCGCGTCATGCAGATGCAGCGCGAGGCGGGGCTGATGGCGGAGGCGCTCGCGGCGGCACCCGCACCCGCCCGCGCCGCGGTGCTGACGCGGCTGGCGCGCGACACCGGGGCGCGGTTGCAATTGCTCGACCCACAGGATCGCGTCCTGCTCGACAGCGAACGGCTGGGGGGACCGGATTTCACCCTCGTCGATCCACGCACCGACGGATTGAGCCAGCGGGCGGCGCGCTGGCTCGACGCAGGGATCGACTCGATCGTGCGTGCGCCTTCGTCGCCTAGCTACGACCCCGCCCGCGTGCCCCCCGACCCGGACATGGCGCGCAACACGCTTGCCTTGTCTGCGACGGTGTGGCGCGCACCCGACCGCACCCCGGTGATCACCGCGGCGGCGGCGCTGCCCGACCGCTCCGCGATCCTGTCGACGATCAATGCGCGCGACATCACCGAGCGGGTCCGCGTCGAGCGGTATCGATTGAGCCTCGTCGTGCTGACCGCGCTCGCGATCTCGATCGCGTTGTCGTTGTTTCTAGCGCGGACGATCGTCGGGCCGCTGCGTCGTCTCGCACGCGCCGCGGTGCGCGTACGGCTGGGGCGCGCGCGCGAAGTCGTTGTCCCGCGTCTGCCCGACCGCCGCGACGAGATCGGCATGCTCGCGCGCGCACTCTCCGACATGAGCCTCGCGTTGCGGGCGCGGATCGACGCGACCGAGGCGTTCGCCGCCGACGTGACCCACGAGCTTAAGAACCCCCTCGCCTCGCTGCGCAGCGCGGTCGACGTGCTCGCACGCGTCGATGATCGCGAGGCGCAGGCGCGACTGCTGACCATCGTCGCCGACGACGTCCACCGGCTCGACCGGCTGATCAGCGATATCTCGGATGCGTCACGGCTCGACGCGCAGTTGAGCCGCGCCAAGTTCGAGCGGATCGACCTCGTCGCGATGATCGAGGGGCTGCTGGCGCAGCGTGCGCAGCGCGGATCGACGCGCGGCATTCGACTGCACCTCGATCTGCTGCCCGACGCGCATGCGCCGGTCATGGCGGAGGGGATGCGGCTGGAGCGGGTGTTCGACAATCTCCTCGACAACGCGCTCTCCTTCTCGCCCGACGGCGGCGTCGTCTCCATCGCGTTGCGCCGCGTCGACGGCGACGTCGAGGTCCGAGTCGAGGACGAGGGACCGGGCGTCCCCGAGGAGGCGCGAGAGGCGATCTTCCGCCGCTTTCACTCGGTCCGCCCAAGCGAGGAAGCGTTCGGCAGGCATTCGGGGCTGGGCTTGGCGATCGCGCGGACCATCGTCGAGGCGCATCAGGGGAGCATTGCGGTCGAGAGCCGCGAGGATCGTCTGAGCGGGGCGCGCTTCGTCGTGCGCCTGCCGGTGGCCGAGGACGAGGAGCCCTCGTGAACGACGCGGTGGCCGGCACGCGGATGCACGCCACCACGGTGGCCATCGACGGTCGCGGCGTGATGCTGCTCGGCGCGTCGGGGGCTGGAAAATCCGACCTCGCGCTACGGCTGATCGACCGCGGCGCGGTGTTGGTCAGCGACGATTATACCGATCTCCGTCGCGTCGGCGACACGCTGGTTGCCTCGCCGCCCGCGACCATCGCGGGAAAGATCGAGATCAGGGGGCTCGGCATCGTTGAACGGGCATTTGCGCCCTCCACCGCGATCGAATTGGTGATATGCCTGGGCGATGAGATCGAACGCATGCCCGAGCCACGCTGGCGCACGATCGCGGGGGTGGGCGTGCGAGAAATGGTGATCGATCCGCGGCCCGCCTCCGCTCCGATCAAGGTCGAATATGCGCTCCGCGTCCCGCCTGCCGAGCGGGTGGCGTGACGATGCAGGTGCTGCTGGTCGTCGGCATGTCGGGCGCGGGCAAGTCAACCGTGCTCAGAACGCTCGAGGACATTGGGTGGGAGACGGTCGACAATCTGCCGATCACGCTGCTGATGCGCTTTCTGCACGGGACGCAGCGCGAGGCGGGTGCGAGCAACCGTCCGCTCGCGCTCGGCTTCGGCGCGCGGACGCGTGACTTCGATCCCGACGCGTTCATCACGCAGGTTGCGGCGCTGCGCGAACGCGCCGACCTCGACATCGGACTGCTGTTCCTCGATTGCTCAAGCGACGAACTCGCGCGGCGATACGCCGAGACCCGCAGGCGCCATCCGATGGCGGAGGATCGCCCGGTACGCGACGGCATCATCGCCGAGCGCGGTCTGCTCGCGCCGCTCAGGCGGTGGGCCAATCGGCTGATCGATACGACCGACCTGAAGGCGAACGCGCTGGCGCATCAGGTCCGCACGCTGTTCGGGCGCCACGTCGAGGCGGGCACGACGCTGACGATCGAGTCGTTCGGCTTCTCGCGCGGGGTACCGCCCGAGGCCGACCTGATGTTCGACATGCGGTTCCTGCGCAATCCGCATTGGGAGCCGGCGTTGCGGCCGAGGACGGGACGCGATCCCGCAGTCGCCGCCTATATCGCCGACGATCCGGCCTACGAAGAGGCTGTTTCGCGGATCGAGGACCTGCTGCTGCTGCTGCTGCCGCGATACCGGGCGGAGGGAAAGCCCTATGTTACGGTCGCGTTCGGGTGTACCGGGGGGAAACATCGATCGGTGCACGTGACGGAACGAGTGGCGGCACGGTTGCGAAACGCGGGGTTTTCGCCCACCGTTCTGCATCGCGATTTGGCGGCGGCGCCGCAGGACACGCTTGAGGGGCGACCGCAGGGTCAATGAACGGTAAGTCAATGCAGATCATCGGGCTGGTGCTCGTCACGCATGGCCGCCTGGCCGACGAATTCGTCACCGCGATGGAACATGTCGTCGGCCCGCAGAAGCAGGTACAGACCGTCGCGATCGGACCTGACGACGACATGGAGGTTCGCCGCGCCGACATCGCGCAGGCGATCGCCGACGTCGACGGCGGGCGCGGCGTGATTGTGCTGACCGATCTGTTCGGCGGCACGCCGTCCAATCTCGCGATCTCGCTGATGGAGCGCGGGCGGATCGAGGTCATCGCCGGCATCAACCTACCGATGCTGATCCGGCTCGAATCGGCGCGCAAGTCGATGTCGGTCGTGGCGGCGGTCGCCGCGGCGCGGGAGGCAGGGCGCAAATATATTTCGGTTGCGTCCGAAGTGCTCGGCGAGGCGGCGGCGTGAGCGCGTCGCGTACCGTCGAGATCACCAACCGCCGCGGGCTGCACGCGCGTGCCAGCGCCAAGTTCGTGACGCTGGCCGCCGGCCAGCCGATCGCGGTCGAGGTGACGCGCGGCGGGTCGAGCGTCACCGGCACGTCGATCATGGGGTTGATGATGCTCGGTGCGGCGAAGGGCGATACGATCACGATTAGCGCCGAGGGCGAGCACGCCGAAGCGGTCGTCGCGACGATGTGTGCGCTGGTCGAGGACAAGTTCGGCGAGGAGTGATCCCGCCGATCAGCGACATCCGATGCCACGCCAGATCACCGCTTATTCCAACCCGCTGATCAAGCAGGTCCGCGACCTGCGCGACAAGCGCCATCGCCGCGAACAGGGCATGTTCCTGGCCGAAGGGCTGCGTATCCTGACCGAGGCGCGGGAGACGGGACGCGTGCCGCGCTACCTGTTCTTCGCCGCCGCCTCCGCCGCACATCCGCTGGTGGTCGCGTTGATCGACGCGGTCGAGGCGTCGGGCGGCGACGCGATCGAGACGACGCCCGATATCCTGTCCAAGCTGTCGGGCAAGGATAATCCGCAAGCGGTGGTCGGCGTGTTCGCCGCGTTCGAGACGCCGCTCTCTGCGCTCGACCGGACGACCGCGCCGATCTGGCTGGTCGCCGAGCGACTGCGCGATCCGGGCAACCTCGGCACGATCCTGCGCACCGGCGACGCAGTCGGTGCGGGCGGGTTGATCCTGATCGGCGAGTGCGTCGATCCCTTCTCGGTTGAGGCGGTGCGCGCCAGCATGGGGGCGCTGTTCACCGTACCGATCGTGCGGACCGACTGGGCGCCGTTCCTGGCGTGGCTGCGCGGCGGCCCCGGGCAGCTCGTCGGGCTCAGTCTTCAGACCGAGCACGATTATCGCAGCGCCGAATATGCCGCGCCGACGTTCCTGCTGACGGGCAACGAGGCGCAGGGGCTGCCCGAGGAGTTCGAGGCGGCGTGCGATCTGCTGGTCAAGCTGCCGATGCTGGGCAAGGCCGACAGTCTGAACGCGGCGGTGGCGACCGCGGTGATGGCCTATGAGGTGCTCGCCCGGCATCGCTGAGGCGGCAACGAAGCGCTTGGCCGCGGGTTGTGTGCGCCGTGACCACCGGCTTTCCGACCTTCCTCCGCCTGCCCGCCGCCACGCTCGATGCCCTGCCCCCGACGCCGATCGTGGTCATGGGTGCGGCGGAGGCGACGCCGTACGATCCGGCCAGACGCAGCCATTCGGCCGATGCGCCCGGCGCGATCCGTGCCGCGTCGCAGCAGTTCGCCGGGCAGGTATCGCAGCATGATTTCGATCTCGACGCGACGTTGCTGGCGAAGGGTGAGAAGCCCGTGACGATCGCGGTCGACGTCGGCGACGTCGTGACCCGGTTGCAGGATGCGGGCGGCAATCGCCATCGCATTGCCGCGGCGGTCGAGGACGTGCTCGCGGCGGGCGCGTTGCCGGTCGTGCTGGGTGGTGACGATTCGGTGCCGATCCCGGTGCTCGCCGGCTATGACGGTTTCGGCCCGGTCACCGTCGTGCAGATCGACGCGCACGTCGACTGGGGCGGGACGATCCAGGACGAGGACAACGGCTATGGCTCGCCGATGCGGCGCGTCGCCGAGATGCCGTGGGTCACGGGCATGCTCCAGGTCGGCATCCGCGGACTGGGCAGCGGCGAGGCGTGGCAGCACGACGATGCGCGCGCGTTCGGCGACCAGATCGTGACCGCGCGCGAGTGGCACCGGCGTGGGGCCGATGCCGTCCTCGACGAACGGCCCCGGGGCGAGCGCTACGTCGTGTCGATCGACTGCGACGGGATCGATCCCGCCGCATTCCCGGCGGTCGCGATGCCGACGCCGGGCGGCCTGACCTACGAAGATTGCCTCGACCTGCTCCATGGCCTTGCGGCGCGTGGGCAGATCGTCGGGCTGATCCTCGCCGAGTACGTACCGAGCCGCGACGACCCGCAGCGGCTGTGCGCGCAGGTCGCGGCACGGCTGGTGACGGTCGCGATCGGGCTGATGCGACGCTGAAGCCTTATTCCGCCGCCGCGTCGTAGCTGAGCTTGGTCAGCGGACGCACCGCCTGCTCACCGACGGGCAGCGACTCGATCGATTTGGTGCCGGTGTCGATGTTGAGCGCCTCGAAGCGGCGCGCGCTGGTCAGCACCTGGCTTTCCAGGCTGCCGACGAAGGAATTGTACGCACCCATCGCGGTGTCGAGGTTCTTGCCGAGCTTGGCGACGTGCCCGCCCATGACGGCGAGCCGACTGTAGAGTTCCTTGCCGAGCGTCGCGATCTCCTGCGCCTGCGCCGCCAGCTTCTCCTGCCGCCACACCGCCGAGACGGTACGCGCGATCGCGATCAGGTTGGTCGGCGTCGCGAGCAGCACGCGGCGGTCGAACGCGTCGTCCCACAGCTTGGGGTCATGTTCGAGCGCGGCACCGAGGAAGTGCTCGCCCGGCACGAACATGATGACGTAATCGGGCGCGTCGTCGAACTGCGTCCAATAGGCCTTGGCACCGAGCGCGTTGACATGGTTGCGCATCGACAGCGCGTGTGCGGCGAGGCCAAGCTGACGCTCGTTCTCGTCCACCGCGCCGAACGCGTCCTGATAAGCGTTCAGCGACACCTTCGCATCGATGATCAGCGACTTGCCGCCCGGAATACGCACGATCGCGTCGGGGCGCAGCCGCGCACCGTCGTCAAGCGCGACGCTGACCTCCATCTGGAAATCGGTGTGCTCGGCGAGACCGCACGATTCGAGTACGTTGCGCAGTTGCTGCTCGCCCCAGCGGCCGCGTGCCTTGGGCGCGTTGCGCAGCGAGTTGACGAGCTTGGCCGCCTCGCTCGACACGCGCTCCTGCCCGGTACGCATCGCCTCGATCTGACCGTGGAGCTGGCCGAACGCGTCGCGACGCTCGGCCTCGATCCGCTGGACGCCTTCCTCGTAGCGCAGCAGCCGATCGTTGACGGGTTGCAGCAGCGCCTTGATCCCCTGCCCCGTCGCTTCCTCACTCTGGCGCAGACGCGCCTCGGCACGGTCTAGGAACTGTTTCTGCGCGTCGCCGAGCGCGGATTGCGCGACTTCCTTGAAGCGCAGGCTCATCTCGTCGGCGGCGTGGCGCAGGTCAGCGATCCGCTGCTCGGCGGCGCGGCCTTCCGCTTCGAGCCGCGAGACGTGGAGGCGGGCATGCTCGCGTTCGTCGCGCGCCTGCGCGAGATCGAGGCGTAGTTGTTCGGCAGCGCGGGCGCGTTCCTCGGCCCCGGCCAGATCGGCGATGGCGCGGCGGAACTGCTCGGCCTGCGCGTCGCGTTCGGCACGCGCGGCGTCGCGCTCGGTGCGGATCGTGTCGCGCTCGGCGGCGACGGCAGTCGCGGCCTGACGCGCGAGGAACCAGCCGAGTGCCGCGCCGACGACGAGCGCGATAAGGGCAATCAGCAATGTCTCGGCCATGCGGCGCTCCGGAAGGTCACAAAGGTCACAGCCCAACGCGGCTGCGCGCACGGGCCTGCGCGCGCGGGGGCGGCGCAGGAGGCGGAACATAGATCGAACGATTGGTGTAGGATAGAGGGTATGTGGGTGACGAGCGCGCCGGAGAAGGGGCAAAGCGACGCCGGATCATCTGCCGCTGGCGGCCGATAACCGACCCTACCCTCTCGCGTTGTCGGGCAAATGGGCGTCATCGCTTCGTCGAGCGCGCGCCCGTCAGCTTCATGCTCTCAAAGGCGGTGGGGGATCAGCCGTTACGGCGCATCTTGTCGAGCTTCTTCATCAACATGCCGCGCTTCAATCGCGAGATATGGTCGGTGAAAAGCACCCCGTTCAGGTGATCGATCTCGTGCTGCATGCACGTCGCCATCAGCCCGTCGAACTCCTGCTCGTGCGACTGGCCATCGGTGTCGAGCCAGCGAACGTGGCAGCGCGCCGGGCGGGTCACCTCGGCATATTGCTCGGGGATCGAGAGGCAGCCCTCGTTGTAGGTCGAGGTTTCCTCGCTGACCGAGAGCAGTTCGGGATTGATGAACGCGTGCGGGTTGCGCGTGCCGCCGGCGTCGGCGTCGGCCTCGTCCCCGGCACCCTCGTCACCCTCGTCACCCTCGGGCCGCTCCTGCAGGTCGATGACGACGATGCGCTGGAGAATGCCGACCTGGCTCGCCGCGAGGCCGATGCCGCGCGCGTCGTACATCGTGTCGAACATGTCGGCGACGATACCGCGTACCTCGTCGGTTACTTCCGCGACAGGTTCGCACACCTTGCGCAGGACGGGATCGGGTACTTCGACGATAGGGAGAATGGCCATGACCGGGGCAGCTAGGTTGCCGTCATTCGGGCGTCAAGCGACAGGGCGCCGCGCGCGCAGCGCCTGCGCGAGCGTTCCCTCGTCGAGATAGTCGAGCTCGCCACCGACGGGCAGACCGTGCGCGAGCTGGGTCAGCCGCACCGGATAGCGCTCCAGTCGGTCGGCGACGTAATGCGCGGTCGTCTGCCCCTCGAGCGTCGCGTTCATCGCGAGCACGACCTCGTCGATCTCGCCCTTCGCAACGCGCGCGACGAGCGGTTCGATCGCCAGATCCTCGGGCCGGACGCCTTCGAGCGCGGACAAACGCCCGCCGAGCACGTGGAAGCGACCGGGGAACAGCCGCGAGCGCTCCAGTGCCCACAGGTCGCTCACGTCCTCGACCACGCAGAGCGATCGGGGATCACGACGCGGGTCGGCGCAGATCGCGCACGGATCGCTGGTGTCGACGTTGCCGCAGGTCGAGCAGGTCGACAGCCGTTCCTCGACCGCGGTCAGCGCGGCGCGCAAGGGGACGAGCGCATTCTCGCGCTTCTTGACCAGGTGCAGCACCGCGCGCCTGGCCGAGCGGGGACCGAAGCCGGGCAGACGGGACAGCGCCTGCGTCAGCGCCTCGATCTCGGGGGATGCCATAGCCGACATATGGCGATCCGCTGCCCCTTGCGCCAGCGTGTGGGGTGACGGCGCACGCGCGATGTGGAAAAGGCGCAGCGATGCGGATCGTCTTCATGGGAACCCCCGACTTCGCGGTGCCGACGCTCGACGCGCTGGTGGAAGCCGGGCACGAGATCGTCGCGGCGTACAGCCAGCCGGCGCGACCGGGCGGGCGGCGCGGGCGCGAACTGGTCGCCTCGCCGGTGCAGCGGCGCGCCGAGGCGCTCGGCATTGCGGTGCGGACGCCCGCGTCGTTGAAGGGCGCGGATGAGCAGGCGGCGTTCGCGGCGCTGAACGCGAACGTTGGCGTGGTCGCCGCCTACGGGCTGATCCTGCCGCAGACGGTGCTGGATGCGCCGCGGCACGGATGCCTGAACGTCCATGGCTCGCTTTTGCCGCGCTGGCGTGGTGCCGCGCCGATCCAGCGCGCGATCATGGCGGGCGATGCCGAGACAGGCGTCGGGATCATGCAGATGGAGGCGGGGCTCGATACCGGGCCGGTGCGGCTGGAGGCGCGCACCCCGATCGCGCGCAAGACCGCGGGCGAGTTGACCACCGAGCTCGCGCAGATGGGCGCGCGGTTGATGGTCGAGGTGCTGGCCGACATGGACGCGCACCCGCCGGTGCCGCAGCCGGGCGATGGCGTCACCTATGCCGCGAAGATCAGCAAGGCGGAGGCGAAGATCGACTGGACGCGGAGCGCGACCGAGATCGAGCGGATGGTACGCGGATTCAATCCGATGCCGGGCGCGTGGTTCGAGGTCGCGGGTGAGCGCGTCAAGCTGCTCGCCGCCGACGTGCTGCCCTTCACCTTTCCCGGCGGCGAGGGCGTGACGGTCGACGCGGCGCTGACGATCGGATGCGGCGACGGTGCGATCCGCCCGACCTTGGTCCAGCGCGCCGGGCGCGGCGTGACGAGCGCGCAGGAGATGCTGCGCGGGTTTCCGGTTTCGTCGGGCACCGAACTCGCGTGACGCGCTTCGCGCTGACGGTCGAGTTCGACGGACGGCCATTCATGGGATGGCAGCGCCAGCCGCATGGGCCCAGCGTGCAGGGCGCGATCGAGGACGCCCTCCAGACTATCACTGGCGAGACGGCGACGGTACACGCGGCGGGGCGGACCGACGCGGGCGTACACGGCCTCGCGATGCGCGCGCACGTCGATGTCGCGAAGGCGATCACGCCGTTCCGGCTGATGGAGGCATTGAACGCGCGGCTCAGGCCGCAACCGGTCGCGGTGCTGGCGTGTGAGGAAGTGGCGGACGACTGGCACGCGCGCTTCTCGTGCCTGGGGCGTTCCTACGAATATCGCATCGTCAATCGCCGCGCGCCGCTGACGTTCGAGCGCGGCCTCGCGTGGCAGGTGCCGCAACCACTCGACGCCGAGGCGATGGACGCGGGCGCGCAGATGCTCGTCGGTCGCCACGACTTCACCACCTTCCGCTCGGTGCATTGCCAGTCGGCGAGCCCGGTCAAGACGCTTTCACGGCTGCGCGTGCGGCGCGAGGGCGACCGCGTGGCGGTGGAGGCGGCGGCGCGGTCGTTCCTCCACCATCAGGTACGCTCGATGGTCGGGTGTCTCGTCCTCGTCGGGCTCGGGCGGTGGAGCACCGCGCGGTTGCGCGAGGCGCTCGAAGCGGCGGACCGCGCGCAGCTCGGCCTCAATGCCCCCCCCGACGGGCTGTTCTTCGTCGACGCGGATTATTGACGCGAGAAGCGCGCGGCGAACTCGGTGTGGGTCGACCAGCGGAACTGGCCGACGGGCACGATCCAGTCGAGCCGATAGCCGCCTTCGCACATGATCTTCGCATCGCGCGCGAAGCTGCTGGGATTGCACGAGACATAAGCGACGCGCGGAACCCGCGCGAGTGCGAGCGCGTCGATCTGCTCGCGCGCGCCGGCGCGTGGCGGGTCGAGCACGATCGCGTCGAAGCGGTCGAGCTCGGCGGTGGTGAGCGGGCGGCGGTAGAGGTCGCGGTGCTCGGTGAAGACCAGCCGCTGCGCGCGGTCGGCACCGGCCTTCAATGACAGGATCGCGTCGCGCCCGCCCTCGGCGGCATAGACGCGGCCAGGCAGCGAGAGAGCGAAGGTGCCGAGCCCCGCGAACAAATCGGCGGTGATGCGCGGAGTACCAATCGCTTCCTGCACGGCGGCGACCAACGCCGCCTCACCCTCACGCGTCGCCTGCAGGAACGCGGAGGGAGGCAGCGGGACCGGCGTGCCGCCGAGCGTCACCGTGACCGCGTCGGGCTCCCAATGCGTCTCGGGGCCGATCCCGTCGTCGAACGCGATCCGCGCGACGCGGTGCGCCTGCGCGAATTCGGTGATCGCGTCGGCGTGCTTGAGCCCGGAGGGCGTCACGCCGGTGATCAGTACGTCGACGCCCTGATCGGCGAGGATCAGGTGGATGTCGAGCCGGCGCCGGGGCTTGAACACGGGCAGCAGCCGCTTGAGCGGACGGACCAGTGCGAACAGTTCGGGCGCGAGCACGTGGCATTCGTGCAGGTCGATCAGCTGGTGGCTCTTCTCGCCCGAGAAGCCGATCACCCCGGCGGGGTCGTAGTGGAGCGTCGCGCGGCGGCGGGTGCGCGGCGGGGAGAGTTGCGGCGCGCGTATATCGGTCGTCAGCCCCTGCGCGGCTAGCGCGCCGGCGATGCGGTCGGTCAGGAAGGCGGACCAGCTCTCGTCATCGAGGTGCTGAAGCTGGCAGCCGCCGCATTCGGGGAAATGGCGGCACGGCGGTGTCTGGTGGTGCGGTCCCGGCGTGATCGTGCCGTCGGGCGCGAGATGGTCGCCGGGGGCGGCGAGACGCACGTGACGGCCGTCGTCGGCCACGCCCTCGCCGCGCGCCGCGACGCGTGTGATGATGCTCATCGCCGCGCCCTAGAGCGATTTGGTCGCGGCGTCACGCGCACCCGCCAGCGCGCGCGCGAGATCGTCGGCGATGAACGCGACGCCGCATTGCCGCGCCGCCTCGCCGTGGAGCCAGACTCCCGCCGCGGCGGCATCGAGCGGATCGAAACCGGTGGCGAGACACGCCGCGATCGCACCCGCGAGCACGTCACCGCTGCCCGCGGTCGAGAGCCAGTTGCTCGCCGCGGACGCGATACGCGCGCGCCCATCGGGCGCGGCGATCACGGTATCGGCGCCCTTGAACACGACGACGGCGTCCGCGGACCGCGCCGCCTCACGCGCGCGATCGAGCTTGCTGCCCTGCCCCTCCCCGAACAGCGCCGCGAATTCGCCCGCGTGCGGGGTCAGGATGAGGGGCGCTCGGCGTGCGCACAGCCGCTCGGGCGTGACGAGGTGGAGCGCGTCGCCGTCGATGACGAGCGGATGGTCGGTGTCAAGCGCCTGCTCGAGCAGCACGCGCATCGCGTCGTCGCGGCCGAGCCCGGGGCCGATCAATAGCGCACCGATCCGCGGGTCGTCGAGCGACTCGTCATCGAGCGGCCGGCGGACGAGCGCGTGCGGCGCGGCGGGGATCGTCGCACCGAGCAGGGCAACGTAACCGGCACCGGCGTGCATCGCCGCGCTCGCTGCCAACTCGGCCGCCCCCGCCATTCGCCCCTTGATGACCGCGACCATGCCGCGGTTGAACTTGTGCGACGCTGGGTTCGGCGAGGGAAGACTGGGAGGCGCTAGCGAGTACGTCGCCGCATCCGCGACGATGCCGATGTCGAGCAGGCGTACCGCGCCGCAGTGCGCGGCGGCGGGTTGCAGCAGATGTGCGGGCTTGAGCGCGCCGAGCGCGAGCGTGATGTCGGCGCATGTCGGGCATCCGAGGAGCGCACCGCTGTCGGAATCGATGCCGCTCGGCAGGTCGATGGCGATCGTCAGGCGCGCCGCGGTCGACAGACGCTTGAGCGACGCAACCGCATCGTCGTCCAGCGCGCGCGTGAGGCCGATGCCGAACAGCGCGTCGACGAGTATGGGAGCAGGCGCGGCAGAGGCAAGCGCCTCGATCGGTCCCGTCCAGGCGTCGCGCGCTTGTCGGGCGCTGTCGGTACGCGGCGCGGCGAGTGCGGCGACGCGGACCGGATGTCCCGCGGCGGCGAGCGTGGTGGCGATCACGTAGCCATCGCCGCCGTTATTTCCCGGGCCGCACAGGACCAGCACCTCGCCACCCGCGGACACGCGCCGGATCGCGTGCGCGCACGCCTCCCCTGCGCGCCGCATCATGGCGAATGGCTCGTCGCCGCCTGCGAAGGCGCGTGCCTCCGCCGCACGCATCTCGGCCGCGGTCAGGACGGCAGCGCCCGCGACCGGCGTCACTTCGCGGCCGCGCCCCTGATGGTCGCGGGCAAGCGGTAGATGTCGTCGCCGAGCGCGACCTCGATCTCGTTCGCGCCCACCAGCGTCACCTGCGCTGGCAGCGCGCCATCGGCGGCGACGACGCCGCGCCCGTCCCTGGTGACGAGCAGCCGGCGGAACCCGCCATCGGGGTGACGAACCGTCAGGACGAGCCCGCGATCGCTTTCCTGCCGCTCGACGCTGCACACGCGCGATAGCGTCGCGGCGGAACCGACCGCGCAATTGATCAACCCGTCATCGGCCGCTTCCTGATCCTGCACTGCCTCGACGTTCGCGAGCACCTGCGTGTTCGCGGTCTGCTCGGGCGAACAGGCCGCGGCGAGCATCGCAAACAGGATCGCGCTAGATGTCCGCGTAGACATGCGTCTCGGCTTTCGCGCCGGGATGGGTGACAGCGCCCTTGTAGGCGGGACCGACGTTCTGGGCATAGCGCCACAATGCGCCTGAGCCATAGTCGTTGCGCCGCGCCTGCCAGCGCGCGCGGCGATCGGCGAGCACGTCGTCGGCGACGAGCAGGTCGATCGTGCCTGACTCGGCATCGATGCGGATCGTGTCGCCGTCCTCGACCAGCGCGATGGGGCCACCGTCCGCCGCCTCGGGTCCGACGTGGCCGATGCAGAAGCCGCGCGTCGCGCCCGAGAAGCGGCCATCGGTGATGAGGGCGACCTTCTCGCCCATGCCGAGGCCGTAGAGCGCCGCAGTGGTCGACAGCATCTCGCGCATGCCGGGACCGCCCTTCGGCCCCTCGTAACGGATGACGACGACCTCGCCTTCGCGGATCGCGCGTGCCTCGACCGCGGCGAAGGCGTCCTCCTCGCAATCGAAGCAGCGCGCGGGCCCTTCGAAGTGGAGCCGGTGCATGCCGGCGACCTTCACGATCGCACCGTCGGGGGCGAGGCTGCCGCGCAGGCCGACGACGCCGCCGGTCGGGGTGATCGGCGCGCGCGCGTCGTAGATCACCTTCTGATCGGGGTTCCACGTCACCTGGTCGATGTTCTCGGCGAGCGTGCGGCCGGTGACGGTCAGGCAATCCCCGTGGAGCAACCCTTCCGCCAGCAGCGTCTTCATCAGCATGTAGACACCGCCCGCCTCGTACATGTCCTTGGCGACGTATTTTCCGCCGGGTTTGAGGTCGGCGATATAGGGCGTCGTCTTGAAGATCTCGGCGACGTCGAACAGGTCGAATTCGATCCCCGCCTCGTGCGCCATCGCTGGCAGATGCAGCGCGCCGTTGGTCGAGCCGCCGGTTGCGGCGACAATGCGCGCGGCATTCTCGAACGCCTCGCGCGTGCAGATGTCGCGCGGGCGGATGTTGGCGGCGAGCAATTCCATCACCTGCGCGCCTGCCGCGACCGCGATCTGCTCGCGCGAGGTATAAGGTGCCGGCACCATGTTGCTGTTGGGCAACGACAAACCGATCGCCTCGCCGACGCAGGCCATG
The DNA here is from genome assembly GCF_019429535.1 of Sphingomonas citricola. Lineage (GTDB taxonomy): Bacteria > Pseudomonadota > Alphaproteobacteria > Sphingomonadales > Sphingomonadaceae > Sphingomonas > Sphingomonas citricola. The sequence continues at coordinate 385,564 of NZ_JAHXZM010000003.1, forward strand.
GTGTTGGCGGTATATTGCCCGCCGCACGCACCGTGGCCGGGACACGCGACCTTCTCGAGCGCGTGCACCTCGCTGATCGGGCAGGCGCCCGCGGCGTAGCGGCCGACAACCTCGAACACGTCGACGACGGTGACGTCACGGTCCTCGAACCGGCCCGGCAGGATCGATCCGCCGTAGACGAAGATCGACGGCACGTTGAGCCGGAGCATCGCCATCATCATGCCCGGCAGCGACTTATCGCACCCCGCGAAACCGACCAGGGCGTCGTAGCAATGCCCGCGCACGGAAAGCTCGACCGAGTCGGCGATCACCTCGCGGCTGACGAGGCTCGACTTCATCCCCTGATGCCCCATCGCGATCCCGTCTGTGACGGTGATCGTGTTGAAGCGGCGCGGCATGCCCCCGCCCTGTTCCACCCCGCGGCGCGCCGCATCGGCCTGCGCATCGAGCGTCGTGTTGCACGGCGCGCTGTCGTTGCCCGCGGAGGCGAGCGCCACGAACGGACGCGCGATCTCCTCCTCTGAAAGCCCCATCGCGTAGTAATAGCTGCGGTGCGGCGCGCGCTCGGGACCGACCGAGACGTGGCGGCTCGGCAGGCGGTTCTTGTCGAAACGGGTGGTCATGCCGCGCGCTATGCTGCGCGTGCGCAAGCTATGGCAAGGCTAGATGCGAAGATTTGTCAGAAAAGTTCGCGGGCCGTGCGGTGCGACCGGATCAACCGAGTTGCGCGAGCGCTTGCTCGACCCCTTCCATCGTGTACGGCTTGGGCAGCATCGGCCGATCGCGATACTCGGGCGCAATATCCTCGCCACCGCCGCCGCTCGCGAAGACGAAGGGGATGTTCTTCGCCGCCAGTGCTTCCGCGATCGCGAAGCTCTTCTCGCCACCGCGGAGATTGACGTCGAGGATCGCCGCGTCGAGCTCGCCCTCCGCCACCATCGGCAGCGCCGCCGCGACGCTGTCGGCGGTGCCCGCGTGCTGGCGGTCGAGCGCGTCGAGGAAGTCCTCGAGCATCATCGCGATCAGCGGTTCGTCTTCGACCAGGAGCACGCGCATCGTCATTCCACCTTGCCATAACGCGCGCGCAGGTGAGCGCAACCTCGGGCGTTATCGTCTTGATCCACGTCAACCATTCGCGAGCGCGTCGCGCGCGGCCTCGGCGAGCTGCTGGACCGAGAAGGGTTTGGGCAGGAATGCTACGTGATCGAGGTCGATCGAGCGGCGCAACTGCTCCTCGGCGTAGCCCGACATGAACAGGATCGGGATGTCGGGGTAGCGCTGCCGCACCGCGCGTGCGAGCGTCGGGCCGTCCATCACCGGCATCATCACGTCCGACACGATCAGGCTCGGCCGTTCGGCGGTTTCGAGCAGTTCGAGCGCGGCCTCTCCGTGATCGGCGGCGAGCACGGTATAACCCTGCCGCGTCAGCGCGCGCTCGGCGATGGCGCGGACCATGTCCTCGTCCTCGACCAGCAGGATCGTGCCACTGCCCCAGGTGTCGGTCGGCTTGGTGCGCACGGTCGCGCGCGGGGCGGCACTCTCCTCGCCCGCGGCGTGGACGGGGAAATAGATTGTGAAGGTCGCACCCTGACCGGGGCGCGAATCCGCGAAAATGTATCCGCCCGACTGTTTGACGATCCCGTAAACCGTCGAGAGGCCGAGCCCGGTGCCCTTGCCCACCTCCTTGGTGGTGAAGAACGGCTCGAAGATCTTGGGCAACACCTCGGGCGGGATGCCGGTGCCGGTATCGGTGATCTCCAGCGCGGTATAATCGCCGAGCGGCATGATATCGGTGCCGCGTGCGCGCACCTCGGCGATCGTCGCGGCGCGCGTCTGGATCGTGACGCGTCCGCCGCCGCCGGTCGCGCCCGGGCCCTTCGTCAGCATCGCGTCGCGCGCGTTGACCGCCAGGTTGACGACGACCTGTTCGAGCTGGCCCGGATCGGCCCGGACTGCGCCGAGATCGCGACCGTGCTTGACCTCGAGCACCACCGTCTCGCCGAGGAGGCGGCGCAGCAGGGTCGATACTTCCGACACCACGTCGGGCAGTTGCAGCACCTGTGGGCGCAGCGTCTGCTGGCGCGAGAAGGCGAGCAACTGCCGCGTCAGGCTCGCCGCGCGGTTGGAATTGGCGCGGATCTGCTGGATGTCGTCGTAATCGCTGTCGCCGGGCGAATGGCGCATCAGCATCAGGTCGCAGTGACCGATGATCGCGGTCAGAATGTTGTTGAAATCGTGCGCGACACCGCCCGCGAGCTGGCCGACCGCCTGCATCTTGGTCGCCTGCGCGACCTCGCGCTTGAGGCGGTTCTCCTCGCCATTCTCCTTGAACGACAGCAGCACCGAGGCACCACCGAAGCCGCGCGTGGCGGCGATCGAAAGCGCAACGGGTTCGTCGGGGTGTCCCTTCAACCGGATGGCGAGGTCGGCCGACTGCGCGCCCCCGGTGGTGAAACGCCGCACCGCGTCGGCGACCGCGGCCTTGTCCTCTCGAACGACGAGGTCGCCGGGATAGAGCGGCGGCGCGGCTGGCTCGGCGGCGGCCATGCGGGCGAAAGCGGCGTTCATGGCAATGAACCTCCCCTCGCGGTCGACCAACGCGAGGCCGAAGGGGATGACCGACAGGAGCGTCTGCACGTCCTGCGGGTTGCCGACCGCGGGGGCGCTACCGAGGTCATCGATCAGCGCGACGAGCATCGGCGTCCCCTCCCCGCTGCCGAGCGCGACCTGGAGCAGGCGGAGCGGCGCCGCCTCCTCGTCGCGGGTGAAGTGGACGGTGCCGTGCGCGTCGCCGACGAGGAGCTCGGCGAGGTCGTGACCCGCGATCGCGGCATCGGCCCGCCCGAGCGCGCGCGCGCACAGCACGCGGTTGCCCGCGACGACGCGGCCCGCGGGATCCATCAGCGCGGCCATGACCCCGGCCTCCCCCAGCCGGTCGCCGAGCGTGCCGGCCAGTTCGCGCGCGAGATCGCCGAGCGTGTCGACCGCGCGCTGCCCGGCGAAGCGCCAGACGAGGTGATCGCCCGCGTGGCCCGAGCGCGTCACCTCGACCGAGAGCGGCGCCCCCGCGACCTCGATCCGCGCGAGCGTCGCCTGACCATCGCGCCACGCATCGCGCCCGGCCGCAGTCAGCCGCACGAGATCGGCGTCGGAGACCGAGAGCGCGGGCGGCGTCGGGAAACCGTCGCACAGCGTTTCGTACGCCGCATTGGCGCAGACGAGATGCCCGCTGCGCCCCGTCACCGCGACCGCGTCGGCGTTGCTGCCCGCCAGTGCGGCGGCGAGCGACCAGTCGGTCACCGGTTCCACCACGGGTGATTTGGCAAAGGCGACGCGCAGGCCGATTGCGACGCCCATGATCACCACCGCCGCGGCGAGGAAGCCTGCCGCGACGACGATGCTGCCGATCAGCCACAGCACGAGGCCGCCCGCCACCGCCCCGGCGGCGAGCGCGATCAGCAGCGCGGCGCGCGGGCCGCCCGCTATCCCTGATCCCCCTGCGCGCATCGACGCGTGATCGTCACCAGATCTTCACGCGCGCGTCGGGGGCGAGATAAAGCTTGTCGCCGGGCTTGGGCTGAAACGCGGAATACCACGGGTCCATGTTGCGGACGATGTCGGTGCGCTGCTGCGACGGCGCGTGCGGATCAGTCAGCAGACGCTGGCGCAGGTTCGCCTCGCGGTAATTGCGGCGCCACACCTGCGCCCAGCCGAGGTAGAAGCGCTGATCGGCGGTATAGCCGCCGAGCACCGGCGCAGGCTTGCCGCCGAGCGAGGCATGATAGGCGTCGTAGGCCGCCGACAGGCCCGCCAGATCAGCCGAATTCTCGCCGAGGGTCAGCGCACCCTTCACGTTCATGCCGGGCAGCGGCTGATAGGCGTCATATTGCTGAACGAGTCGCTGGCTGAGCGCGCCGAAACGCTGGACATCGGCGTCGGTCCACCACTGCGTCAGCCGGCCGTGCGCGTCGTATTTCGCACCCTGATCATCGAAATGGTGGCTCATCTCGTGGCCGATCACCGCGCCGATCCCGCCGTAATTGACCGCGGGGTCGGCCTTGGGATCGAAGAACGGCGGCTGGAGGATCGCGGCGGGGAAGGTGATCGCGACGAGGCTGAAATCGGCCTGCGCGTTGACCGTCATCGGGGTCATGCCCCATTCCCAGCGATAGATCGGGCGACCGAGCTTGGTCACGTTATAGTCGTGGCGCCACTGGTTCGCGCGCAGGCTGTTGCCGAACGCGTCGCCCGCCTTGATCTCCAGCGCGGAATAATCGCGCCATTTCGACGGATAGCCGATCCGCGGCGTGAACGCGGCGAGCTTTGCGTGCGCCTTGACCTTCGTCTCGGGCGCCATCCAGGTCAGCGTGTCGATGCGGCGGTTCATCGCGGCGATGACGTTACGAACGAGCTCGTCCGCCGCCGCCTTCGTCTCGGGCGGGAAGTAGCGCGCGACATAGACCTTGCCGACCTCGTCGGCGAGCGCGGCGCTGGTGAAGTCGACGCTGCGCTTCCACCGCTCCTGCTGCTGCGGCGTGCCGCTGAGCACCGTGCCGTAGAAGGCGAAATTCTCGGCATCGAAGGCGCGCGGCAAAACGTCGGCGAAGCCGTCGAAGCTGCGCACCAGCAGTTGGTCGCGCAGCACGGCGATCGGTGCGGTGCCGATCGCCTGCGCGATCCCGGCGATCGCGGTCGGCTGCGCGACAATCACCGTATCGGCCGCGGTCTTGTTCGCGCGCATATAGGTCGCGAAGTCGAACCCCGGCGCGGATTGCTGAAGCTGCGCCAGCGTCATCTTGTTGTAGGTCTTGTCGGCGTCGCGGCTGTCGATGCGGGTCCAGCTGACACGTGCGATCTGGGTCTCGAACGCGACCAAAGCGGCGGCGCGCGCCTCCGCATTCGGCTCCCCCGCGAGAGTCAGCAGGCGGGCGAGATGCGCCTGATACGCGGCCTTCGCCTGCGCGAGCTTCGCATCGGTGCTGAGGTAGTAATCGCGGTCGGGCATGCCGAGCCCGGCCTGCGAGACGCTGACCGCGTAATGGTCGGGATCCTTGTCGTCCTGCGCGACATAGACGCCGAAGGGCGTGTCGACGCCGTTGCGATCCGCCTCCGCCAGCAACGCGGCATAGCCCGACTTGTCGACCGCCTTGATCTTCGCGAGCCACGGCTGGATCGGTGCGAGCCCGGCGCGGTCGATCGCGGCGGTATCGAGGAAGGTCGAATAGGCCTGACCGATCTTCGAATTGCCGCTGCCGCGCGCGGCCTCGAGCAAGCCGCGGGTGCGTTGACGCGACAGGTCGGCGAGGACGGAGAAGGCGCCGTAATTGGCCTCGTCCGCCGGGATCTGCGTCGTCTTCGCCCAGGTACCGTTGGCGAAATCGTAGAAGTCGTCGCCGGGCTTGACCGAGCGGTCCATGCCCGCGGTGTCGAAGCCGAAGGTGCCGTAGCGCGGGCCCGTGCGCGCGGGCTCGTCAGCCGCGGGGGCGGGCTGCTGCGCCGCGGTCTGTGCGAGAAGCGCCGCGGGGATCAGCGCGGCGGCGGAAAGTGCAGGAAACAGGATCGAACGACGCATGAACAATCACCCGTACGGAGGAATGACCATTCCTTAGGCTCGGGCAAGGGAGCGCGCCAGCCTCCCCCGCGTCGCTTAATCGCGGCGGGCGAGGACGGCCGCGCGACGACCGTCAGTCGTGGTGGTGATGGTGGCGATGACGCCACTTGCGCGCGATCCACGATCGCCAGCCGAGTGCCGCCAGACCGTAGCCGAGCAACGCGCAGACCGTGGTGATCAGCAGCAGCCCGAGCACGAGCGGCGGGCCGGCGTTCCAGATCCACTGCAACCAGCCGGTCGCCGCCTCGGTCACCGGTTGCGCGACCGCGGGCGCGTCGGTGCGCAGCAGCCAGGCGCCGATCTGATAGGCGGCGAACAGGATGAACGGCGTCGTCAGCGGATTGGTGATGAAGGTGGTGAGCGCGGCGACGGGCACGTTGGCGCGGAACGGCAGCGCGATCAGCGCGGCGATCGCGATCTGTCCGACGGGAAACAGGATGCCCGCGACCATCCCGAGCGCGACGCCGCGCGGCACCGAGCGACGGGTGAAGCGCCAGAGTTCGGGCGCGAGCACGCGGTGCGCGACCGGGCGGAGCAGTCGGCTTTTCTCCATCGATTCGCGCGTCGGCAGGTTGCGCCTGCTCCACGCCGCGAACCGGTCCCACGCCGTCATCGGCCGCGATGCCATCAGCCGTGGTCGCGCATGATGCGCCCCGCGTCGCGCTTCCACTCGCGCTCCTTGATGTGTTCGCGCTTGTCGTGCGCCTTTCGGCCCTTCGCCAACGCCAGTTCCACCTTCGCGCGCCCCTGCCCGTTGAAATACACGGTCAGCGGGACGAGCGTCATGCCGTCGCGCGCGACCGCGCCGTGCAGCTTGTTAATCTCCCGCTCGTGAAGCAGGAGTTTACGCGGGCGCTTCGCCTCGTGGTTGAAGCGGTTGCCGTGGCTGAATTCGGGGACGTTGGAATTGACCAGCCAGACCTCGTCACCGCGCACCTCGGCGTAGCTTTCGGCGATCGACCCCTCGCCGAAGCGCAGCGACTTCACCTCGGTGCCGGTCAGGACGATCCCCGCCTCGTAGACGGTGTCGACCGCGTAGTCGAACCGCGCGCGGCGGTTCTCGGCGACGATCTTCTTCTTGTCGAAGGTGGCAGGCTTGGGACGCGACATGGCGGCGATGTAGGCACAAGGGCCGCCAGCGGCAAAGGGCGATCGTTACGATTGGGCGCGGGCGAGAGGCGACCGGCCCCATCGCACGCGGTCAGAAGGGACGTTTGAGCCGCAGCATGACGCGGTTGCTGGGGAAGCCGCCGACCCCGACCTGCTCGGTATCCGCCTGCACGGTGTTGTCGCCGATCCTGATCGCGGCATCGGACAGTGCCTGCGGATCGGTCGAATACCGTTCGGGCGTGGCGCGCAGGCGGAACTGCTCCTGCCCGCGCCCGCACACGACGACGTCGGTGTCGCCCGGCTGCGCCTTCGGGCACTCGCGCGACAGGACCGAGCGGGGGTGCGGAAGGACCGGGCCCGCGACCGCGGCCTGGAGGAGCAGTGCCGCGATCATCGGTCTTTCCTTCCTGGGGCGGGTCGCGTCATCTGCTCCCCGCCCCGCACCGTTACAGCCCCGCGTGTGCGAGGCCGGCGTCGACCGCCGCCTGCGCTGCTTCGCCGGGCCACGTCATCGGCAGCCGCAGTCCGCGCGGGTAATCGGGGCGCAGTTTCGTGACCGCGTATTTGACCGGGCCGGGCGAGGCATCGGTGAACAGCGACGTGTGGAGCGGGAACAGCCGGTCGTGGAGCGTGCGCGCCGCCGCGCAATCGCCGCTGGCACACGCCGCCTGGAAGTCGGCGCACAGCCGCGGCGCGACGTTCGCGCTGACCGAGATGCAGCCCGTGCCCCCGGTCGCGTTGAACGCGAGTGCGAGATCGTCGTTGCCCGAAAGCTGGCAGAAGCCGTCGCCCAGGCTCGCGCGGTGCTGCGACACGCGGGTGATGACTCCGCTCGCGTCCTTCACCGCGACGAAGACGTGCGGGAACGCCTGTACGATCCGCGCGAGCGTGTCGGGCAGGATGTCGGTCACGGTGCGCGCGGGCACGTTGTAGAGGACGATCGGCAGCGGCGCGTCCGCGCCCAGCGCCTCGAAATGGCGGAAGATGCCCTCCTGCCCCGGACGGTTGTAATAAGGCGGGACCATCAGCGCGGCATCGGCGCCGGCTTCCTTCGCGGCGACCAGATTGGCGCGAGCGACGCGGGTGTCGTTCGAGCCCGCGCCCGCGATCACCGGCACGCGCCCGCGCGCCTGATCGACGCAGACGCGGACGATCGCGAACTGCTCCTCCTTGGTCAGCGTCGCCGCCTCGCCGGTCGTGCCGCACGGCACCAGCGCGGACGAGCCCTCGGCGATCTGCCACTCGACGAAATCGCGGTAGACGCGTTCGTTGAAGGCGCCGTCGTCGTCGAACGGGGTCACCAGCGCGGGGATCGAACCTGTGAACATGGGGTAGACGCTCTCTTCGCCGCGGTGAAAATGTGAAGTCGTTCAGGACAGATACGGGTTGGATCGCTATCCTGTCCACCGATCTGGAATGGTGATGAAGGCGGGCGCATTGATCGGTATCGCGGTGGGGTTTGGGGCGGCGCTGTTGCTGGCGCAGAGCCAGGTTGGTCCAGTGGCGCCGTTCACGGGCCAGGCGGGGGTGCAGCCGGACCCGCAGGCGCAGGCCGCGGGGCTCGCGCAGGCGGTCGCGCAGTGGAAGGTGCTGCAGCAGAGCGATTCGCTGCCGTTCGACACCTACGCCACGTTCCTGCTCGCGCATCCCGGCTGGCCCAACCAGACCGCCAATCGCCGGGCGGCCGAGAAGCAGGCGGCGACCGGTTACGCCGCGCCGGCGAGCGTCATCGCCTTCTGCCGCCGGTTCCCGCCGCTGACCGGCACCGGCTGGCTGGCGTGCGCGCGGGCGTATCAGGCGAGCGGCAATACGGTCGAGGCCTATGCCGCGGCGCGCGCGGCCTGGCGCAGCGGCGCGCTGTCGCCGACCGACGAGAGCGCGGTGCTGACGGGCTTTGCCGGCGCCTTGACCCCGGCAGATCACGACGCGCGGATGGACACGCTATTGTGGCAGGGCCAGACCGGCGCGGCGGCGCGGCAGATCGCGCTGACGAGCGCGGGCGCGCGCCCGCTGTTCGAGGCGCGGCTGGCGTTCCGCACCGGTGACGCGAACGCCTCCGCGCTCGCCTCGGTCAACGACGCCGCGGGGGCGAGCGACGCGGGCTATATCGCCGACAAGGCGGTGTGGCTGCGCAACAGCGGCGCGTCGCCGAGCGCGCGCGGCTGGCTGGCGCGGACGCGCTCCGCGCTGATCCGCCCGGGCAACGTCGAGAAATTCTACGAGGTGTTGCTGACCAACGCGCGCGGCGCCGCGGCGGACGGGCAATGGCAGACCGCGTACGACATCGCGCGGCAGATCGACGACGCTTATCCGACGGGCACCGACATTTCGACCAAGCCGTATGGCGAGCGCGACGATTACACGAGCCTCGCGTGGCTCGCGGGGCAGACTGCGCTGATGAAGCTCAGCCGGCCCGCCGACGCGGCGTTCCTGTTCCAGCGTTACGGTGAGGCGAGCCAGTCACCGCAGACGCGCGCCAAGGGGTTCTACTGGGCCGCGCGCGCGGCGGAGGCGGCGGGCAAGCCCGAGGCGGCGGGGCTGTTCGCGCGCGCCGGGGGCTACCGCGACCAATATTACGGGCAATTGGCGCTGGAGCACATGCGCCAGCCGCTGGTCGCTCCGCCCGCGCTGCCGCCGCGCCAGATCGATCCGGCGGTCCGCGCGGCGTTCCTCAACCGCGAAACGGTGCGCGCGGCGCAGTTCCTGGGTCAGACCGGGCAGCGGCAGGACCAGACCGCGTTCATCCGCCTGATCGCCGCCGATGCGACGAGCGACACCGACCATTTGCTGGCCGACGAATTGTCGCGCCAGCTCGGCCGCCCCGACCTGGCGGTGCTGGTCGGGCGCAGCGCGATGCAGAACGGGTTGACGCAATATAGCGCGGTCGCGTTTCCCACGGTGCCGGTGCCGGGCGGATACGAGAGCCAGTGGACGATGATCCACGCGGTCAGCCGGCAGGAAAGCCAGTTCGACCGCGAGGCGCGCAGCCCCGTCGGCGCGAGCGGGCTGATGCAGTTGATGCCCGCAACCGCGCGCGAACAGGCGGGCAAGCTGGGCCTGCCCTACGACCCGGCGCGGCTGACCGCGGACACGAGCTACAACGTCATGCTGGGGTCGAGCTATTTCCAGCGCATCTTCGGCCTGTACGGCAGCTACCCGCTCGCGATCGCGGCGTATAACGCGGGGCCGGGTAACGTGAACAAGTGGCTGCGCGCCAACGGCGACCCGCGCACCGGCGCGGTCGACATGGTCGATTGGGTCGAGGCGATCCCGTACAACGAGACGCGCAATTACGTGCAGCGCGTGCTGGAGAATGCGGTCGTGTACGACCTGATGAACCCGGCGCGCGCGAAGAGCCGCGGCCCGGCGAATTTGAGCTGGTATCTCGGGCGCAGCCGGACGGGTTGATCGGCGGGTGGATCGACGGGGTGACGGTCGCGCGCCCGTTGCGCTAGTCGCGCGCGGATGGATCGACCCAATTACATCACCCCGGCGGGCTATGCGGTGCTGCGCCGCGAGTATGAGCAATTGTTCGCGACCGAGCGGCCGAAGCTGGTCGAGACGATCGCCTGGGCGGCGGGCAACGGCGATCGCAGCGAGAACGGCGATTATATCTACGGACGCAAGCGTCTGCGCGAGATCGACCGGCGGCTCGGCTGGCTGTCCCGGCGGATGAAGGCGGCGAAGGTGGTCAATCCCGCCGCCGCGCCCGACCGATCGCGAATCTATTTCGGCGCGACCGCGCGCATCGTCGACGAGGACGATCACGAACGCGAACTGACGCTGGTCGGCGACGACGAGGCCGACGCGGGCAAGGGGATGATCGGGTGGAACGCGCCGCTGGCGCGTGCGCTGCGCGGCGCGGCGGTCGGCGACGTGCGCCGCGTCGCGCTGCCCGCGGGCGAGCGCGAATATGAGGTGATCGCAATCTCTTATCCCGAGGCATGAGGAACGCGCGCTGGACACGGGTCGTTCTTGCCCGCGAAGGAGACGGACCATGGCAGAACATCCCCGCACCCAGTCGGCACGCGACCACGACGACAAGGACGTGATCGAGGGCATGATCCCCGCAGGCGACGCGACGCCGTCGAGCGCGGGCGGACGATTGGCACAGGACGTCGGATCGCAAGCCGATCTGAAACAGGTCGACGATCCCGACGGGTCGGCCGGTGCAGAGAAACAGGACAAGATCGACGCCGGCGTCGCCGAACGCAGCGACCGGGCCGCGACGAGCGACTAAGCGACGGGCGACTGACCAGTGGCCGGGTCGGGTGGACCGAACCGGCCGCACCGGCGATGACGCATTGACGGCAGCGCGGTGGGCGGCGACACCCGCACCCATGCCGACCGACGACACCCCCACCCGCAACATCGCGCTGCTGATCGACGCGGACAACGCGTCGTGGCACGCGCTAGACCCCGTGCTGACGGTGCTGGCGGAGCTCGGCACGGTCAACATCCGCCGCGTCTACGGCAATTGGTCGAAGCCCGGGTTGAAGGGGTGGCGCGACATGAGCGTGCGCCACGGGATCGAGCCGCAGCAGCAGTTCGATCTGACCAAGGGAAAGAACGCGACCGACATGAAGATGACGATCGACGCGATGGACCTGCTGTTTCGCGGGCGCGTCGAGGGGTTCGGGATCATGTCGTCGGACAGCGATTTCATGCCGCTGGCGACGCGCATCCGCCAGGACGGGCTGCCGGTCTACGGCTTCGGCACCGCCAAGACGCCGCAGGGGTTCCGCCAGGCGTGCAGCCGTTTCATCGACGTCGCCGCGCTGGAACAGGCGAACGGTGCCGACGCCGCACCGGCCACGGTCGCCGAGGCACCCGCGGATACTTCCGCGACCGATTCGTCGCTGTCCGACACGCTGCCGCCCGCGATCGGCGCGCGCGCGACACCGGCGCGCAAGGCCAAGCCGCCGGTCGACCAGGAACTGCTCAAGCTGCTGATCGACGCGTACGACGCGTCGAAGCGCGACGAGAAGGGCTATGTCAGCCTGTCGGCGATGGGGCAGCTCGCCGCCAACCGTTCGTCGTTCGACGTGCGCAATTACGGGTTCAAGCGCCTGTCCGACCTGGTCGAATCGGTGCCCAATTTCCAGATCGAGCGGCGCGAAGGCCGCGCCCTCGTCAAAAGGCTTCGCTGATGCGCTACCCTCTCCTCGCCGGCGTCGTCGCGGCGCTGCTCTCGACCGCTGCCGCCGCGCAGACCGATCCGGCGCGATTGTCGGACACGGTGAAGACGCTCGCCTCGGCGCCGTTCGGCGGGCGCGCGCCGGGCACCGCGGGCGAAAAGGCGACGGTCGACTGGCTGGTCACGACGTTCAAGGCGATGGGGCTCGAACCCGGCGGCGCGAACGGCGCGTGGACGCAGACGGTGCCGATGATCCACACGCGGATCGGCACCGGGGCGACGATGCGCGCGGGCACGACGACGCTGACGCAGGGGCGCGAGATCGCGGTGACGACGGTGCGCGACGCGCCCATGGTCGCAATCGCCGACGCGCCGATGGTGTTCGTTGGCTACGGCGTGTCCGCGCCCGAGGCGAAGTGGGACGATTTCAAGGGACAGGACCTGAAGGGCAAGGTCGCGGTGTTCCTGGTCAACGACCCCGATTTCGAAGCGCAGGCGGGCGATGACGCCAAGGGCCGCTTCGGCGACCGGCGGATGACCTATTACGGGCGCTGGACTTATAAGTTCGAGGAGGCCGCGAGGCGGGGTGCGGCCGCCGCGCTGATCGTCCACGACACCGGCGGCGCGGGCTATCCGTGGTCGACGGTGAACGCGTCGAACGGCGAGAATTACGACATCGTCCGGGCTGCTAACGACCCGCGCGTGCCGTTGCAGGGGTGGATCGACCACGACACCGCCGACCGGCTGTTCAAGGGCGCGGGGCTGGACCTTCCCCGCTTGCGCATCGCCGCGCGGCAGGCGTCGTTCAGGCCGGTCGACATGAAGATCGCCTTTTCCGCCAGTGCGCCCGTGTCGGTCGAGCGGATCGAGAGCGCGAACGTGCTCGCCAAGATCCCCGGCAAGACGCGGCCGCGCGAGAGCGTGATGTTCGGCGCGCACTGGGACGCGTACGGCGAGGGACCGGCGGACGCGAGTGGGGCGACGCTGCGCCCCGGCGCGAACGACGACGCGCTGGGCGTCGCCGGGATCGTCGAGCTCGCGCGCCAGTTCAAGGCGATGCCCGCGCCCGACCGCAGCCTGGTGTTCGCCGCGTGGACCGGCGAGGAGCGCGGGCTGCTCGGTTCGGAATATTACGCGACGCACCCGGTCTATCCGCTCGCGCTCACCGCGGCCAATCTGACGCTCGACATCCTGCAGACCGCGGGGCCGGCGCGCGACGTCATCCTGGTGGGCAAGGGGCAGAGTTCGCTCGACGACCTGCTGGCGCGCGCCGCGGCGACGCAGGGCCGCACGATCACGCCCGAGACGTTCAGCGAGCGCGGGCTGTTCTACCGAGCGGACCATTTCTCGGTCGTCCGCCGCGGCGTGCCGTCGCTGTTGCTGATGGCGCTGGGTGGCGCGCCCGACCTGCGCGCCGGCGGGACGGCGGCGGGGCAGCGCTGGCTCGACGGTTACATGGCGTGTTACCACAAGACGTGCGACCGCTGGTCGGCCGACTGGAACCTCGTCGGTGCGGCGCAGGACGTCGACCTGTTCCACGACATGGGCGTGCAATTGAGCCACGCGGGCGTCTGGCCGACGTGGAGCGCGACGTCCGAATTCACCGCGACGCGCGCCGCGACCGCGGCGGCGCGGCGCTGACGCATCAGGCGGCGCGCAACGTTGCCTGCACCGTTTCCAGCTCGCCGAGCGTGTCGAGGGCGCAGCCGGGTAGTTCCTGTGCGTGCTCGACGATCACGTCGTCGCCGGCATGTTCGACCGTGTCCGCGAGCAGCGCGATCCGCCGCGCGCCGACGCTGAGCGCCGCGCCTTTCAGGTAATGCGCCGCCGCGCGCGCGCGCGTCAAATCGCCTTCGCGCGCGAGATGCAGCACCATCGACGGCCGCGTCTGCATCTCGTTGGTGAAGGTGCGGATGAGCTGGAGCACCTGCGCGCCGGGCAGGAACTCGGCGAACTCGCGCAACTGCGCGGGGTCGATCAGCGGGGCGGCAGACGTGGCGGCAGACGTGGCGGGGCGCGGGAGGCTCAAGACTGGGCTCGCTGTAGCATGAGGATGGCCTGCGTGCGGTTGGGCACCGCCAGCTTCTTCAGGATCGCCTTCACATGGGCTTTCACCGTGATCTCCGACAAACCCAGGTCGAACGCGATCTGCTTGTTGAAGCGGCCGCTCTCCATCGCGTTCAAGACGCGCGCCTGCGCGCCGGTGAGCGAGGAAAGGCGGACGAAATCGCTGTCGGCGGGAAGTGCGGCCTCGCTGATCGGGAAGGAGAACCACGTCCCCCCCGCGATCACCGCGCGCATCGCCTCCACCATCACCGAGATCGGCGTCGATTTGGAGAGGTAGCCGTGCGCGCCGGTCGCCGCGACCTGCTGCTCGATATCGGGATTGAGCGCGCCGCTGATGACCAGCATCCGCAGGTGCGGAAAGCGATCGAGCAGCGCCGGAACGCCCAGCACCGAGCGATTGTCGGGCAGCGCGAGATCGAGCGTCATCAGCGTGGCCTCCCCTGCCCGCTCGGTCGCCTCCGCCAGCGATGCCGCTTCCACCACCGTCAGCTCGGGTGCCGCAACACCCAGCGCCATCGCAGTCGCCTGGCGGCACATCGGATGATCGTCGACGACGATCGCCAGGTTCGAGACGGGGGCGGACATGGTACGGGCTCCGGCTACGCACCCATATTGGGGTGCACTCGGCAGGCCCTTACGGCAGCAGTGGTTAGCAAAGCGGTAATGACGTCCGGTCAGCGGGTGGTGCCCGTGCGGCAGCGGATGATCAGTTGATGCTGGCGATCAGGGCGCTCAGCTGACGGCGGCCGAGGTCGTTGACCGAGATGTTGGTCCGCGACGCCGCCGCCTTCTGCCCGACGGTGCGCAGCAGCGCGGCCTGGTAGGTGGCGCAGCCCGCGCTCTCGGCGGTCTTGAGGCAGACGGTGCTGCCGTCCATCGCGGTGCGGACGAGGACGGGACGCGAGGGGTTGCTGCGCCCGGTGTCGGCGTGCGCGGCACCCGAGAACAGGGCGGCGACGGCGGCGGCGGCGGTCAGGGTCTGGCGGATCATGGTTCGGCTCCGTTGGATCTGGTGGGGAGGGTCGATGCCCTCTCGATGATCCGCTTGTGCACGTTCCGGCGCCGCCGCGATATTACTCCTTGGGGTGAGATCAGGGGGGTGAGGTCAGGCCGCGTGGTTGAGCGCGGTCAGCCCGCGTTCGAGCACCGCGGGCAGATCGTCGCCGACGCAGCCCGACACCGCCTGTTCGACGCCGGCGGCCGCATCCGCGAGCGGCGACGCGCCGCTGTTGGCGAGCGTGCGCAGGTGTGCCGAAATCTCGATCAGCGTCGCTTCCTCGAATGCGCCGCGCCGGATCAGCGTCGACAGCGCGTCGAGCACGTTGCGCGGATCGGGGGCGGCGGCGCGGCCCCAGCGGTCGAGCACCTGCTGAAGGTCCGCCAGCCGCAACGGCTTCGCCAGATGCGCCTGCATCCCCGCGGCGAGGCAAAGATCGATGTCGTCGGCGTAGGCGTTGGCGGTGAGCGCGACGATCGGGAGTGCGGCGGGCGTGTGGCCGGCGGCGCGCAACCGCCGCGTCGCCTCGAGCCCGTCGACCTCGGGCATCTGCATGTCCATCAGCACCAGCGCGAACGGGTCGCCCGCCGCCTGCGCCTGCGTCACCGCGTCGACCGCGGCCGCGCCGTCGGCGGCGATGACGCAGCGCGCGCCGAGCCGTTCGAGCATCGCGGAGGCGAGCATCTGGTTGATCTGGTGATCCTCGGCGAGGAGCACGCGGAGGTCGCGAGCCTGACCGGGTGCGGGCAGTGCCGCGGGCGCCGGCACGGTCGCCGGCCCCCCGGCCGCGGCGACGAGCGGGACGCGCAGAAAGAAGCTGCTCCCCTCGCCCGGCGTGCTGGTCATGCCGAGCGATCCGCGCATCAGCCGCGCGAGCTGCGCCCCGATCGCGAGGCCGAGCCCCGACCCGCCGTAGCGGCGCGCGGTCGATTCGTCCGACTGCATGAACTTGTCGAAGATCGCGGCGTGGCGCGCGGGCTCGATGCCGATCCCGGTGTCGCGCACCTCGATTTCCAGCCACTCGCCCGCCTCGTCACGCTGAACGTCGGCGCGCAGCGCGACCGAGCCCGCAGCGGTGAATTTCACCGCATTGCCGAGGAGGTTGAGGATGATCTGGCGCAGCCGCAGCCCGTCGCCCTCGATCCGCGGCGGGATCGCGTCCGCGATCTCGCACGTGAGCGCCAGCCCCTTCTGTTCGGCGAGCGGGGCCATCAGTTTCGCGCAGCCGCGCAGCGCGTGGCGCAGGTCGACCGGTTCGGCCGCGATCTGCATCTGTCCCGCGTCGATCTTCGACAGGTCGAGAATGTCGTTGAGCAGCCGCATCATCGCGCGGCCCGAATCGGCGATCACCTGCACGCGCGCGCGCTGTTCGGGCGCGAGATCGCCGTCGAGCAGCAGCTCGGTCGCGCCGATCACGCCGTTCATCGGGGTGCGGATCTCGTGGCTCATGTTCGCGAGGAAGGTCGATTTCGCGGCACCCGCGATCTCGGCAGCGTCGCGCGCGGCGGCGAGTTGCAGTTCGAGTTCCTTGCGCGCGGTGACGTCGCGGATCGAGACGATGATCTCCTGCGCGGCGCCGCTCGCCGGATTGCGGACCAGCCCGCAATTCGCCTCGAGCCAGCGCCACGTCCCCGGTCGGTCGACCGGTTCGGAGCGGTAGCTGACCACCATCTTGTCGATGATGCCGCGCGACAGATCCTGGTACGCGCCGCGAACGATCGCGTCGTCATCGGGGTGGAAACGCGACAGCATCGACGCGCCGAGCAGGTGTTCGGGACGCGCGCCGATCACTTCTGCGACCGAGGGCGAGGCGTAGAGACAGGTGCCGTCGAGCGCGAGGCGGAACACCGCGTCGGTCGCATTGCTGGCGAGCAGGCGCAATTGCGCCTCGCTGTCGGCGAGCGCGGCGGCGGCGAAGGTACGTTCGCTGATGTCGATGGTGACGCCGATGTGCCCGACCGGACACGCGAACAGGTCGCGCTCGACCGCGGTCATCGCGTCGACCCAGATCAGCGTGCCGTCGGCGTGGACGAAGCGGAATTCGCCGCGATAATTGCCGCTGTTCGCGGTGGTCGTCTGCCAGTCGGCGGCGACGCGCGCGAGATCGTCGGGGTGGACCACACGCGCCCAGCCGTCGCCCGCGGCCTCCTCGGGCGTCTGCCCCGCGAGCGCGTACCACGCGCGGTTGGCGTAGGTGAGCCCGCCCTTCGCATCGGTGCGGAAGATGCCGACGGGGGCGAGATCGGCGAGCGTCTGGAAGCGATGCTCGCTCTCGCGCAGCGCCTGCTCGAACGCGAGCCGGTCGGTCACGTCGTGGAGCGAGCCGACGGTGACGAACGATCCGCCGGCGGCGTCGCGGACCATGCGCGCGCTGACGTCGACCTGGCGGATCTCGCCGTCGCGGCGAATGATGCGCAGCCGCCCGACCTGCCCCTCGAGCGTCCGCGCGGCGTAGCGCGCCTGCATGTCGGTCAGGACCGGCAGGTCCGCGGGATGGATGACCTGGCGCACGTGCGTGCCGATCGCGTCGGCGACGGGCACCCCGGTCAGCCGCTCCCACGCCGGGTTGAGGAACGACCAGCGCCCCTCGGCATCGACGCGGTAGAGCACCTCCTGCATGTTCGCGAGCATCGCGTGCGCGTTGTCGTTGCGCGTGCGCAGGTCGTTGCGCGCGCGCTGCAACCGGTCGAGGATCGCCGCGACCGGCAGGCCCATGCAGAAATTGGCGGCGAGGAAAAGCTGCAGCACGAGCATCCGGCTCTGTGCCCCGCCGCTTTCCAGCGTGATCGGACCCACGTCGAGGAAGGTCGCGACCGAGGCGACGATCGCGAGCATGACGACGGTCAAGGCGGCGCCGAAACGGCCGAGCCACAAGGCGGCGAGCATGACGATCGGGCCGGTCATGAACAGCAGCGGGTAACGCGACTGCGCGAACAGCAGGATGGTGACGACCGACGCCGCACCCATGAACCACGCGATCCGATTGCGCTGCGCACGGATCTCGCGGCGATCGCCGGCGAAGGCGTCGTACATCACGCAGACGAGCGGGGTGAAGAGCAGCAGACCAAGCGCGTG
This sequence comes from Sphingomonas citricola, assembly GCF_019429535.1. Taxonomy (GTDB): domain Bacteria; phylum Pseudomonadota; class Alphaproteobacteria; order Sphingomonadales; family Sphingomonadaceae; genus Sphingomonas; species Sphingomonas citricola. Next base: position 403,561 of record NZ_JAHXZM010000003.1, read on the forward strand.
CGCGCCGGCCCAGGTCAGCCCGGTGCCGATCGCGAACGCGGCGCCACTCGACCAGAACGCACCCATCACCAGAAGCGAGAGCGCGAACGGCGCGGCGACCGCCAGAAGCGTGAAGCGACCGAGTTCGCGCAGTGTGTCGAGGCGCGCGCCGCGCCCCGCGCGCCGCATGCCGAGCACGAGGATCAGCACCTCGGTCATGTTGACACTCAGCCGCACGACGACCTGCGCGAGCGGGAGATGCGTCGACAGCAACGCGACGATCAGCAGGACCGCGCCGCTCAACGCGAACAGCCGCAACCGCGGGCCGGCCGACCGCATCAGCACGCCGACGAGAAGCGCGTTGGGTAACCACACCAAGGCGACCGGCGAGTCGGCGCGCGCGTAGACGAGGCAGAGCCAGCCGATCACGCCGAACACGGCCGCGAAGGCGAGATCGACGACGAGCGAGCGCGATGGCCGGACCGGGATCATGATAGCCGGCCTATCGACCGGTGGTTAATGGGTGGCTAACGCGCTCAATTCATTCACGCATAAGCGTAGGGGCCGCCTTCCGCCAACGCCTTCTGATAGGCCGGGCGCGCGTGGATCTTTTCGAGCCAGGCGATCGTGTTGGGGCGGCTCTGGTCGAGCCCGGCGCGGCTGCGCGCGGCCTCGAGCGGGAAGCTCATCATGATGTCGGCGGCGGTCAATTGATCGCCCGCGAACCACGGACGATCGGCGAGCGATTGCTCGACGAAGTCGAGATGGACGTCGATCATCGGCTGGATGCGCTTGGTCGCCGGCTTGCCCATCAGCGGGATGCGGCCGAGCACCAGCTTGAGCAGCAGCGGCGGCATCAGCGAGCCCTCGGCGTAGTGGAGCCAGAAGCGATAGGCGAGCGCGTCGTCGCGCCGCGCGGGGGCTCCGAGTTTCCCGTCCGCCTTGTCGACCAGATATTCGACGATCGCCCCCGTTTCCGCGACGACGCGATCGCCGTCGTCGGTGTCCTGGATCACCGGCGATTTGCCGAGCGGATGGACGCGGCGCAACTCGGGTGGCGCGAGCATCGTCTTCTTGTTGCGCTCGTACCGCTTCACCTCGTGCGGCAGGCCGAGTTCCTCGAGCATCCACAACACGCGCTGCGAGCGCGAATTCTCGAGATGGTGGACGATGACGGTCATGCGGGCTCCCCTTCGGCGCGTGCGGTCCAGATCCAGGCGGCAGCGGGCATCGCCACGCGCCGGTCGGTCGCATAACGCGCGAGCCGCGATGCGATCCGCGCGCGAAGCGTGAGACGCTCGTCACCGTGCGTCGCACGGATCGCGGGCGCGGCGGGGCCGATGCGCGCGAAAAACGCGAGCGCGTCGTCGATCGCGGCGGTGTCGCTTTCCCCCTCGCCCGCGACATAGGTGAAATCGACGGCGTCGACGCGTTCGACCCGCCAGCCGGCGGCCGCGAGCAGATCGGCGACGAAATCGCGGTCGGCGAAGGCGAACGGCCCGGGCGCGTAGCCCGCAGCCGCCGCCGGCGCTGGCCCGATCGCGTCCTGGAGCACGCGCGCCCATTCATTCTCCTGCCGCGCGCGAAAGCAGGAGAAGACGAGCGGGGCACCGGGTGCGGCGCGACGGCGCAGATGCGCGAAGGCGGCGACCGGATCGGCGAAGAACATGACGCCGTGCCGCGAGAAGACGAGGTCGGCGGTGGGGAGTGCCGCGGTCAATGCGTCGCCTGCTGCGAAATGGAGGTTGGCGCGCGCGTGGCGTGCATTGGCGACCGCGATCATCGGCGCGGACAGGTCGATACCGTCGACGCGGGCGGCGGGACGCGCGAGGGCGATCGCGGCGGCGGTGCTGCCGATCCCGCAGCCCAGGTCGAGGAAGCATCCGCGTTCGGGCGCGACCGACAGGATCGCCTGCGTCAGCCGCGGCGCGAGATCGGCGAAGCTACGCTCGGTCCGCGGCCATTCGTCCGCCCAGACGTCGCCGACCTTGCCGCTCCAGTCGCCGGCGGTGGTCATGCGGATGGAAGCCTGATCATGAGCGAAGCGCCGCCTGACGGGGGAAGACAGTCGCAGAGATCATAACGGCGCGCTACTGTCCATGGGTGCGCGGGGCCCGGGCGGCGATGTGGCGAACGATCGCTGATCGTTCCGTCGATTGCGCCAGACTGCGCGAGGGGGTCGCTCACGAAGACAGGCGAGCCGGGTGGCATCGAAAAAGCGCGACTTGGATGTCGCCGAAACGAACACGGCCCGCCGTTGCCGGCGGGCCGCGCGATGATCGTGGTGGGCGGCTGCCCCGATCAGATGTCGTCGTCCTCCGACGGGCCCGCCATCATCTCCTCGGCGACCGCGTCGGTGCGTGCGCGGATCGCCTTTTCGAGACGCTCCGCCATCTCCTTGTTCTCGCGCAGGAAGTTCTTGGCGTTCTCACGCCCCTGCCCGATGCGGACGCTGTCGTAGGAGAACCACGCGCCCGACTTCTCGACCAGCCCGGCCTTGACGCCCAAGTCGAGGATTTCGCCGATCTTCGAGATGCCCTCGCCATACATGATGTCGAACTCGACCTGCTTGAACGGCGGCGCGACCTTGTTCTTGACGACCTTCACGCGGGTGGCGTTGCCCGTCACCTCGTCGCGGTCCTTGATCGCGCCGGTGCGGCGGATGTCGAGGCGGACCGAGGCGTAGAATTTGAGCGCGTTGCCGCCCGTCGTCGTCTCCGGGTTGCCGTACATCACGCCGATCTTCATGCGCAGCTGGTTGATGAAGATCACCATGCAGCGCGAGCGGCTGATCGAGCCGGTCAGCTTGCGCAGGCTCTGCGACATGAGGCGCGCCTGGAGGCCGACGTGGCTGTCGCCCATCTCGCCCTCGATTTCCGCGCGCGGGACGAGGGCTGCGACCGAATCGACTACCAGCACGTCGATCGCGTTCGAGCGGACGAGCGTGTCGGTGATCTCCAGCGCCTGCTCACCCGTGTCGGGCTGCGACACGATCAGTTCGTCGATGTTGACGCCCAGCTTCTTGGCGTAAACGGGATCAAGCGCGTGTTCGGCGTCAACGAAGGCGGCGGTGCCGCCGTTCTTCTGTGCCTCGGCGATGACGTGGAGCGCGAGCGTCGTCTTGCCCGAGCTCTCGGGACCATACACCTCGATCACGCGGCCGCGCGGCAGCCCGCCGACGCCGAGTGCGATGTCGAGCCCGAGCGAGCCGGTCGAGATCGCCTCGACCTGCATCGCTTCCTTCTGCCCGAGCTTCATCGCCGAGCCCTTGCCGAACGCGCGGTCGATCTGCGCGAGGGCGGCGTCGAGCGCCTTTTGACGGTCGTTAGTCGCGGTTGCCATGCCGGTATCGATCACCTGAAGTTTGGCGGCCATTGCCGATCCCTTTTGCTAGAGCACCCGCGCGTGACGTTCAACGCGTTCCTGCTCGTGTACACACTTTGTTCCATACGAACAAGTGGTGAACAAATGGCCGGAATCAAGGTTTTCTGTAGGTCGCAACACCCTTGGCGAAGCGGGCGGAGGCGAAGGAGCGTTCGAACAGACGGTCGTGATTGGGGCTCGCTGGGTCGGTGATCGCGTGCTTGAGCAGCCGCAGCGCCGCCGCGTCATTGGCGGCAATCTGCGCGACCACCTCCGTCGCCTCTCCCAGCAAGTCGACGAGGCCGATCCGCTGCGCTTCGCCGGCGTCGACCGGGGCCGCGGTGAACAGCAGCCGCGCCGCCTGCCCCCGCCCGACGCGCGCGACCAGCCGGGCGACGTCGGGGGCGGGATAACCGATGCCGAGCCGCGCGGGCGGGATCGCAAAACGCGCGTCGGTCGTCGCGACGATCACGTCGCACGCGAGCGCGAGCGCGACCCCGGCGCCGTGGCACCCGCCCTCGACCGCCGCGACGACGGGCATGGGGAGCGCCGCAATCGCCTCGATCCCGGCGCGCATCGCCTCGCGAAAGGTGCCGCGGGCGGCGACGTCGTCGCTCAGCCGCGCGAGATCGGCGAGGTCGGCGCCGGCGCAGAAGATGCCCGGTACGTCGGACGCCAGCATCACCGCGCGCGCGTCCTCGGGCACCTGGGCGGCGGCGGTCGCAAGATCGTGCCACGCGCCGACGGGGAGCGCGTTGCGCACCGCGGCGCGATCGAGCGCGATCCGGGCCACCCCGCCGGTGACGGTCAAGCGGATCACCGGATCACCGTTGCCAGTCGCCACCATGCGGGCTCCGCCGCCGCGATCGCCTCTGCAGCGCGATCGCGCGCGGCCATGTCGGCGAACAGCGCGAAGCAGGTCGCACCCGACCCGGACATCCGCGCGAGCCGGACCCCCGGCTGCGCGCCGAGCAGCGCGAGTACATCCTCGATGACCGGCGCGACCTGCACGGCGGGCGGTTGCAGATCATTGCGCCCCGCCAGCGCGGCGGCGGGCGCGTCGCCGTCCGCCATTGCGCCACGATCGCACCCGTCCCAGCGCGCAAAGACCGCGGCGGTCGACACCGCGACGCCCGGGTTGACCAGCAGCGCGGGCATGTCGCCCAGCCCCTCGATCTCCTCGAGCGCCTCGCCCTTGCCGCGACCGATTGCAGCACGGCCGAGCAGACAGGCGGGCACGTCGGCGCCGAGCGACGCGGCGATCGCGAACAGCCTCGCGTCGGTCGGCGAGACGCGGTGGAGCCGTGCCAGCGCGCGCAGTGTCGCCGCGGCGTCGGCGGAGCCGCCACCGATGCCAGACGCGATCGGCAGATGCTTGTCGAGTGTGATCGCGTGAGTCGCGGCGACGGCGAACTCACGCGCGAACGCGCGCTCGGCGCGGGTGACGAGATTGTCCGCGCCTGCGTCCAGTCCCGCGGCGAACGGGCCGATGATCGACAGCGACGGTGCGCCGATCGTGACGGTCACGGTGTCGCCGTCGGCGGCGAAGACGAACAACGTCTCGAGCTCGTGATAGCCGTCGTCGCGGCGGCGGCGGACGTGGAGCGCGAGATTGAGCTTCGCCGGCGCGCGCTCGACGGTTCGCTGGTCCGACACGGTGCTTCCTTCTTACAAGCCGGTCGCGATCTTTCCGGCCAGGCGTTCGGCGACCGCGGGCGTGTCGGCCGTAGCGCGCGCCGCGGTCCAGGCATAGCGCGCTTCGAAACGGCGACCGACGTGCCAGTAGACGTCGCCGAGATGCTCGCCGATCTCGGCATTGGTCGGGTCGGCGGCGGCGGCGCGCTCGATCAGCGGCAGCGCGCGCGACACGTCGCCGCGGCGGAACAAAGCCCAACCGAGCGAATCGGTGATGGCGGGATCGTTGCCGCGCAGGTGCGCCGCGCGCTCGAGCATCGCCTGCGCGTCCGCCATCCGCTCACCGTGCTCGACAAGCGCGTAGCCGAGATAATTGAGCACCAGCGGCTGATCGGGCGCGCGCGCGTACGCCTGTTCGAGCGCGGTGCGCGCCGCCGGCCAGTCGCCCGCCCGGTCGAGCGCCGCGCCATATTGCAGCCAGTCGGACCAGTCCGCTCCGCCACGTTCGGCCAGTCGCCGGTAGAGCGGCACCGCGTCCGACGCGCGATCGCGCTGGAGGTAGAGGTCGGCCAGTTGCTGCTGCGCGCCCGGCGCCGCATCTCGCGCGTCGGCGAGCGGGCGGGCGAGACGCAACGCCTCTTCCTCGCGTCCCGCCTGCGCGAGGATCTGGACCCGACCCGACAGCGCGGGCTCGGCATAGATGCCGCGGGGGTCTACTTGATCGAGCACCGCGAGCGCGCGATCGGTCGCGCCGTCGGTCGACAAGGCGCCGGCGAGGAGCAGCCGGGCGCGGTCGTTACCCGGATCGACCCGCAGCGCGGACTGGACGAGCGTATAGCCGATCCCGCCGGGCTTCCCCGCCGCGAGGTCGGACGCGACGCGGGTGAGCAGCCAGGATATGCCGAAGTCGAGCCCCGGCGCGACGCGCGCCTTCGGCCGGTCGCGCAGCGCCATGACCGGCGGCGCGTCGCCGACGAGGAGCGTGCGCGCCGCCGCTTTCTGCCCACGCCCGATCAGCAGCCGCGCCGCCGCGATCCGCGTGTCGGTGCTGGATTGATCGTTGCCGAGGAGCGGGCGCAGCGCGGCGATACCCTCCGCCCCCTTCCCCTGCGCGATCAGGACCAGCGCGCGGCTTTCCTGCGCGAAGCGCCGCGCGACGGCGTCGGTCGGGAGCGTCGCGAGCGGGTCCTGGCCATCGTCGAAAGCGGCCCAGGCCTTGAGCGGCGTGGAGAGGATCCTGAGCGGGGTCGCATCGAGCGCGGCGAACGCACGCGCGATCGCGGCGCGGTCCTTCGCCTGCGCGGCCGCTGCGAGTGCCAGCAATGGCGCGTCGCTCGGCAACACGCCACGCGCGGCCAATACCGCCGCGGCACGATCAGCGAGCGGATAATCGCCCGCGCGCACCGCCTCGCGATACGCGCGGATTGCGACGAGCGGATCGGCCGCCGTTCCGCGCAATGCGGCGTCGTAATCGCGCGCGGCGAGCGCCACGCGCCCGTCCGCATCGGCGACGCGCGCGCGCATATAGGCCGCAACCGCATCGTCGCCGAGGGAGGGCGTCGCGCGCTCGAGCGTTCCGGTATCGGCGACGTTGGTCTGCGCGGCGAGCGGCGATGCCAGCAGCAGACCGGTCAAGAGCATCAAGCCCGTCGCCGCACGACCGCGACGACGGGGAATTCGGACAAGGTCACATGTTCGGGTAATTGGGTCCACCACCGCCTTCGGGCACGACCCAGTTGATGTTCTGCGTCGGGTCCTTGATGTCGCACGTCTTGCAATGGACGCAGTTCTGCGCGTTGATCACCAGACGGGGATCGTGCGTGTCTTCGCCCACGATCTCGTAAACGCCCGCGGGGCAATAACGCTGCGCGGGTTCGTCGTAGAGTGGCAGATTGTGCGCGACCGGCACCGACGCGTCCTTGAGCGTCAGGTGGACGGGCTGATCCTCCTCGTGGTTGGTATTCGACAGGAACACCGAGGACAATTTGTCGAACGTCAGCACGCCGTCGGGCTTGGGATAATCGACCTTCTTGACCATGTCCTTGCGCCACAGCGTCTCGTGGTCGGGGTGATGGTGGAGCGTGAACGGCATCTTGAGCCCGAGATATTCGGCCCACATCGTGATGCCCGCGAGGCCCGAGCCCATGAAGTCACCGAACTTCTTGACCAGCGGAACGACGTTGCGGACGATCGACAGCTCCTTCTTGACCCAGCTCGTCTCGAAGGCTTGCGGGTAGGCGGTCAGTTCGTCGCCCTGACGCTGCGACAGGATCGCGTCGACCGCGGCCTCGGCGGCCATCGTGCCCGACTTCATCGCGGTGTGCGTGCCCTTGATCCGCGGCACGTTGAGGAAACCCGCGCTGTCGCCGATCAGCGCGCCGCCGGGGAAGACGAGCTTCGGGATCGACTGCAGCCCGCCGTCCGAGATCGCACGCGCGCCGTAGCTGACGCGCTTGCCGCCCTTAAGCAGCGCGGCGACCTCGGGATGGGTCTTCCACTTCTGCATCTCCTGGAACGGGGAGACGTAGGGGTTGGTGTAGTTGAGCCAGGTGACGAAGCCGATCGACACCTGACCGTTCGCCTGGTGGTAGATCCAGCCGCCGCCGTTCGATCCGTCGGTTTCGCTGAGCGGCCAGCCCTGCGTGTGGATGACCTTGCCCGGCGTGTGCAGTTCGGGATCGATGTCCCAGAGTTCCTTGATGCCCAGGCCGTAAACCTGCGGGTCGCAATGGCTGCGCAGATCGAAGATGCGCATCAGCTCCTTTGACAAGTGTCCGCGGCAACCCTCGGAGAAGAAGGTGTATTTCGCGTGCAGCTCCAGCCCGGGCTGATAGTCGCCCTTGTGCGTGCCGTCGCGCGCGACGCCCATGTCGCCGGTCGCGACGCCCTTGACGCTGCCGTCCTCATTGAACAGCACCTCGGCGGCGGCGAAGCCCGGGAAGATCTCGACCCCCAGTTCCTCCGCCTTGCCCGCAAGCCAGCGGCAGAGGTTGGCGAGGCTGCCGGTATAGGTGCCCTTGTTGTGGAGGAACGGCGGCGTCCACAGGTGCGGCAAATTGACCTTCTTGGTCTTGGTCAGCACCCAGTGGATATTCTCGGTGACCGGAACCTCTGCGAGCGGACAGCCGTCGTCGCGCCAGTCGGGCAGGAATTCGTCGAGCGTGCGAGGGTCGATGACCGCGCCCGACAGGATATGCGCGCCGACCTCCGAGCCCTTTTCGAGCACGCAGACCGAGATATCGGCGTCCTTTTCCGCCGCGAGTTGTTTGATGCGGATCGCCGCCGACAGGCCGGCCGGGCCGGCGCCGACGATCACCACGTCGTACGGCATCGATTCGCGATCGCTCACTTCACAATCTCCTCTCGCGCGGGCGCGCTCCTCGTCGCACCGCAGCACCATCCTGGCCATGCTGCGGTGCCAGTAACTTGACCTTCGCGTCAACCACGCATCCTATGCACGGCAGCAATGGGGGCAGATCAACATATCGACTGGGCCAGTGAAGACTGGACCGATCTGGCGGCAAGCACGCTCGACTGGTGGCGTGCCGCCGGGGTCGACGTGGTGGTGGGTGACGCGCCCGTCAACTGGTTGAGCCGGAACAGTTTACCGGGTTCGGACGAGCCTGCGGCGATCGTCAGTCGCGCGGCGGGCGATGGTGGCGCCTCCGCCGCGCCCGCCGCCGCGGCCTCGCCCGCGGTGCTGCCCACGACGCTGGCGGAATTCACGACGTGGCGCATGGGTCGCGACGCGCCCGATGCGATCTGGTCGGGCGAGGCGATCGCCGCGGCCGGCCCGGCGGATGCCGCGCTGATGGTGCTGGTCGACTGCCCCGAACGCGGCGATCGCGACACGTTGCTCGGCGGCGAGATCGGCCGGCTGTTCGACAACATGCTGCGCGCGATCGGGCTGTCGCGCGACGAGGTGCTGCTTGCCTCCGTCTGCGTGCGCCGGCCGACGATCGGGCGTGTGCCGCGTGATCTGGAGCAACGACTGGGCGAGGTGACGCGCCAACACCTGTCGCTCACCGCGCCCGCCCATCTGCTGCTGCTGGGCGATGCGGCGACCCGTGCCGTTCTGGCGACGAACGTCGCTGGCGCGCGCGAGCGTTTGCACGCCTTTAACCATAAGAATGGAAGAAGCACGCGTGTCGTGGCGAGCCATCACCCCCGCGTCCTCCTGGACCGGCCGGCGTGCAAGGCCGAGGCGTGGAAGGATCTGATCTTGCTGAACAAGGGGCTGGCGTCGTGAGAATGGGTCTGAAACGCGCGGGCGCGGTGGCCGCGTGCGGGCTGGCCGTGCTGACGTCGAGCGCGATGGCGTCGACCGCATTGGCCGAGCCGGCAACCGCCGCGCGCGGTGCCGCTATCCCCGCACAACTGACCCCCGAACAGCGCGACGGTTACCGCGCCGTGTTCGCCGCGATCCGCGAGAGCCGGTGGAGCGACGCGCAGATCGCGCTCGACAGCATGGCGCCCGGCCCCCTGCACACCTACGCGCGCGCCGAATTATACACCGCCAAGGGCAGCCCCAAGGTCGAGGCCGACGCGCTGCTCAAACTCATCAACGAAGCGCCCGAACTGCCGCAGGCCGACCAGATCGCGCGGATCGCGAAGCTGCGCGGCGTGACCGAACTGCCGCCGCTGCCGGTGCAGCAACGCTTGATCTGGAACGACGGCGCGCCCGTCCGCGGACGCGCCAAGGCGACCAAGAGCGACCTTATCGCCGCCGATCTCGCCACGCGGATGCAGCCGTTCATCAAGGCCGACATGGGCGCCGAGGCGGAGGCGCTGCTCGACCAGACGCCGGGCCTGTCGCCCGAGGCGCAGACCGAGTGGCAGGCGCGGATCGCGTGGATCTATTTCCTCCAGGGGCTGGACCGCGAGGCGCGCGCGCTGGCGGCGAAGGCCGAGAACGGCGTCGGTGACTGGACGATCCAGGCGCGCTGGACCGGGGCGCTCGCGGCATGGCGGCAGAAGGATTGCGGCGCGACGGGCCCCGCGTTCGAGAATGTCGCGGCGCGCGCTCCCGACACCGACCTGCGCGCGACCGCGCTCTACTGGGCCGCGCGCGCCGACATGATGTGCGGCCGACCCGACAAGGTCGAGGCGCGGTTGAAACAGGCGTCGCAGTTCAACGAAACCTTTTACGGGCTGCTCGCGCGGCAGGCGCTAGGGATCGACCTGGCCAAGTCGCGGCCGCAGCGCGACGCGAGCGGCGTTTCGGGCGATTGGGCCGCGCTCGAGCGTCGCCCCAACGTCCGCGTCGCCGCGGCGCTCATCGAGATCGGCGAGGACGAGGAAGCCGACAGCGTGCTGCGCCAGCAGGCGCGGATCGGCGCACCCGCCGAATTCGCCAGCCTGACCCGGCTCGCCGAACAGCTCGACCTGCCCGCGACCACCGTGTGGATGGCGCACAACATGCCGCAGGGCGTGACCGCGACCGCGGAGGCGCGCTACCCGCAGCCGAGCTGGACCCCCGACAGCGGCTGGCGGATCGACAAGGCGCTGGTCTACGCGCACACGCTGCAGGAATCGGGGTTCCGCGCGAAGGTGAAGAGCCCCGCGGGCGCGTACGGCCTGATGCAGATCATGCCCGCCGCGGCGACCGATTACATGCGCGAGCGCGGGATGACGGTCGATCAGGCCGCGCTCACCCGCCCCTCGACCAACATCGACATCGGGCAGCGCCATATCGAGCGCTTACGCGACATGGGCATGACCGGCGGGCTGCTGCCCAAGGTGATCGCCGCGTACAACGCCGGGCCGCAGCACGTCGGCGAATGGAACGGCATCGTCCGCGACGGCGGTGATCCGCTGCTCTACATCGAGAGCATCCCCTATTGGGAAACGCGCGGCTATGTCGTGACCGTGCTGCGCAATTACTGGATGTACGAGGCGCAGGGCGGCAAGGCCGCCTCGCCCAGCCGTTCCGCGCTGGCGCAGGGGATGTGGCCGCGCTTCCCCGGCCTGCCCGGTGCGACCGCGGTGCGGATGAACGCGCAGGCGCCGAACACCGCGATCGCGATCAACGGCGCGGTCAGCCCCGCCTCCTCGACCCGCGCCGAGTAACCGCGTGCCGATCGACGAGAGCCGGGCCTTTCTGCCCGTCCGCATCGCCGTGCTGACGGTATCCGACACGCGCGGTCTGGCCGATGACCGCTCGGGCGACACTTTGGTCGAGCGTTTGGAGGCGGCGGGGCACGTGCTCGCCGACCGCGTGATCCTGCGCGACGACGCCGACGACATCGTCGCGCAACTCGACCGCTGGATCGACGATGCCGAGGTCGACTGCATCATCACGACCGGTGGCACCGGGGTGACGGGGCGCGACGTGACGCCCGAGGCGGTCGAGCGCGTCGCCGACAAGATGATCCCGGGCTTCGGCGAGCTGTTCCGCTGGCTGTCGTACCAGACGATCGGCACTTCGACCGTGCAGAGCCGCGCCTGCGCCTGCGTCGCGCGCGGCACCTACATCTTCGCGCTGCCCGGCTCGACCGGCGCGGTCAGGGACGCGTGGGACGGTATCCTCAAGGATCAGCTCGACAGCCGCCATCGCCCCTGCAATTTCGTCGAGCTGATGCCGCGCCTGCTCGAACGTTGATCCGCTAACGTTCTTGCTATGTTCCGCCCCGCCGGTTAGATCCGGGGCATGGCGGCACAAAGGACTCGGGCGATCAGGGGCGCGACGCTCAACGTCGCGAGCCGCCGCTTCGACCTGCCGCAGATCGAGGCGGACGGCGACTGGCTCGACGCGCGCGAGGGCGTCGACGGCGCGGCCGCACCGGTCCGTACCACCGTCACGGTCGAGCATCCGCGGACGATCATCACCCGCAACACCTCCCCCGACGTGCCGTTCGACCGCTCGATCAACGCCTATCGCGGATGCGAGCACGGCTGCATCTACTGCTTCGCGCGGCCGAGCCACGCCTTCCACGACCTCTCGCCCGGGCTCGATTTCGAGACGAGGCTGTTCGCCAAGCCCGATGCGGCCGAGCTGCTGCGCGCGGAGTTGCGCAAGCCCGGCTATTCGTGCGCGCCGATCGCGATGGGCACCAACACCGATCCCTATCAGCCGATCGAGCGCGACTGGCGGATCACCCGCGCGCTGCTCGAGGTGCTGGCGGCGTGCGCGCATCCGGTGGTGATCACGACGAAATCAGACCGGGTCGTGCGCGACATCGACCTGCTCGGCGAAATGGCGGCGCAGCAACAGGCCGCGGTCGCGATCTCGATCACCTCGCTCGACCCGCGCATCGCGATGACGGTCGAGCCGCGTGCGCCGACGCCCGCGCGGCGGCTGGCCGCGGTCCGCCGGCTGACGCAGGCGGGGGTGCCGACCTACGTCAACATGGCACCCGTGATCCCCGCGGTGACCGATCACGAGGTCGAGGACATCGTCGCGGCCGCGGCGGCGGCGGGGGCGCTGGGCGTGTCGTACATCCCGGTACGCTTGCCGTGGGAGGTCGCGCCGCTGTTTCGCGCGTGGCTTGACGAGCATTTTCCCGACCGTGCGGGCAAGGTGATGGCGACGATCCAGTCGCTGCGGGGCGGCCGGGACAACGATCCCGGCTTCTTCACGCGGATGCGCGGGCAAGGCGTATGGGCCGAATTGCTGCGCACGCGGTTCCGCATCGCGCGTGCGAAACACGGGTTCAGCGACGAGCGCCGCCGGCTGAACCTCGACTGCTCGCGCTTTCGCCCGCCCGCGGGCGCGCAGGGCGAATTGTTCTAGGCCGATGGGCCGGGCACGTCGTGCTAGCCGACCGCGCGCAGGCGGACCTCCTCGACGTCGAAACTGACCGCGGCGACGCCCGCCAGTGCCTCGATATGCTCGGCAAGTTCGGCGTCGAGCGAGAAATCGTGCCCGAGCAGCACGCGCGCGGTGCCGCCCCCCGCTACCGCCTCGGGCACCGGCACATTCAGCGTCACCTTGCCGCGCTGCCCGCGCCGCTCCCCGATCAGCGCGGCGAGCGCGGGGATTGCGGCGGCGTCGTTCAGCGTCACCTCGAGCGCGAAGCGTGTCGTCGCCGCCAGCGTCTCGAACGGCTTGATCGCCTTGACGCTGACGCGCGGCGTTTCCTCGCCAGGCCGGCGATCGAGCTCGACCGTCAGCAACCCGCACCCGCCGATCCGCGCCGCCTCCTCCAGGTCGGCGGTGGTGCCGTCCTCGAAACAGGTCGCCGCGAACTGCCCGGTCGCGTCCGACAGCGTCGCCATCAGATAGCGCCGCCCGCGCGCGGAGGTGCGCCAGCGCGCTTCCTCGACCAGCACCGCGAGCGTCGCGCCGACGCGCGCTCCATCGGCGATGTGAAGCTCACCGAGCGACGCGAAGGTGCGCGCGCCGTGCATCTTGGCGAGCATGCGGTGCCGATCGACCGGGTGCGCCGAGAAATAGAAGCCGAAGGCGTCCTTCTCCTGCTCCATCCGCTCGCTCAGGCTCCAGCGCGCCGTCGTGGGCAGCTTGATCACGTCGCCGGCGTGGCTTTCCTCGCCGAACAGGCCGCCCTGCCCGCTGGTGCGGCCGTGATGCGCGCTCGCCGCCACTGCGAGGATCGTCTCCGCGACCGCGTGAACGCCCGCGCGATTGGGTTCGAGCCCGTCGAACGCGCCCGCGGCCGCCAGCGTCTCCAGCTGCCGCTTGTTGATCAGGCGCGGGTCGACCCGCTCGGCGAGGTCGGACAGGTTCTTGAACGTGCCGCCCTGCGCGCGCGCCTCGACCAGCCGCTCCATCGCGCCTTCGCCGACCGATTTGAGCGCGGCGAGTGCGAAGCGCACCGCGAGGCCACCGTCGGCGGTCGGCTCCACGTCGAACTCGGCCTGGCTGGCATTGATGCACGGCGGCAGCAGCTCGACGTTCATCCGCCGCGCATCCTCGACGAAGATCGCGAGCTTGTCAGTTAAGTGCAGGTCGTAACACATTGATGCCGCAAAGAATTCGTGCGGGTGGTGCGCCTTCAGCCACGCGGTCTGATACGCGAGCAGCGCGTAGGCGGCGGCGTGGCTTTTGTTGAAGCCGTAGCCCGCGAACTTGTCGATCAAGTCGAACAGTTCGTTCGCCTTTGCCTTGGGGATCCCGTTCACTTCCTGGCACCCGGCGACGAAGATCGAGCGCTGCGCGTCCATCTCCGCCTTGACCTTCTTGCCCATCGCGCGGCGCAGCAGGTCGGCGCCGCCGAGCGAATAGCCCGCGAGCACCTGCGCGGCCTGCATCACCTGTTCCTGGTAGACGAAGATGCCGTAGGTCTCAGCGAGGATCGGCTCCAGCAGCGCGTGCGGATATTCGATCGGCTCGGTGCCCTGCTTGCGGCGACCGAACGACGGGATATTGTCCATCGGACCCGGGCGGTAGAGCGACACGAGCGCGACGATGTCGCCGAAATTGGTCGGTCGCACCGCCGACAGCGTGCGGCGCATGCCCTCGGATTCGAGCTGGAACACGCCCACGGTGTTGCCGCTCTGAAGCAACCGGTAGACCGCCTCGTCGTCCCAGGCGAGCGCGTCGAGATCGATCGAAATGCCGCGTTTGGCAAGCAGTTGCACCGCTTTCTTCAGAACCGACAGCGTCTTCAAGCCGAGGAAGTCGAACTTCACCAGCCCCGCGCTCTCGACGTACTTCATGTCGAACTGCGTCACCGGCATGTCCGAGCGCGGGTCGCGGTAGAGTGGCACGAGCTGCGCCAACGGCCGGTCGCCGATCACCACGCCCGCGGCGTGCGTCGACGAGTGGCGCGGCAGGCCCTCCAATTGCGTCGCCAGGTCGAGCAGGTGCCGGACCTGATTGTCGTTGGCATATTCCTTGGCGAGTTCGGGCACGCCGTTGAGCGCGCGCTTCAGGTCCCAGGGATCGGTCGGGTGGTTGGGCACGAGCTTGGCGAGGCGGTCGACCTGCCCGTAGCTCATCTGCAGCACGCGGCCGGTGTCCTTCAACACCGCGCGCGCCTTCAGCTTACCGAAGGTGATGATCTGCGCGACCTGATCGCGGCCGTATTTCTCCTGCACGTAGCGGATCACCTCGCCGCGCCGCGTTTCGCAGAAGTCGATGTCGAAGTCGGGCATCGACACGCGCTCGGGGTTGAGGAAGCGTTCGAACAGCAGGCCGAGCTTGATCGGGTCGAGATCGGTGATCGTCAATGCCCAGGCGACCGCGCTGCCCGCACCCGATCCGCGCCCCGGGCCGACCGGAATGTCGTGCGACTTCGCCCACTGGATAAAGTCGGCGACGATCAGGAAATAGCCGGGGAAACCCATCTGGATGATGACGTCGAGCTCGAACTCGAGCCGGTCGCGGTACCCCTGCTTCCAGTCGGGCGCGAGCGGCTCGGCGGCGTCGCCCGCCGCCTGCGCCAATTCCTCGATCCGCACGAGGCGAGCCTCGAGCCCCTCGCGCGCGCGGTCGCGCAGCATCGCCGCCTCGCCCTCGCGGTCGCCCGCGAGGCTGGGGAGGATCGGCTTGCGCTTGGGCGCCGCCACCGCGCAGCGCTGCGCGACGACCAGCGTGTTGTCGATCGCCTCGGGCAGGTCGGCGAACAGCGCGCGCATCTCCGCGGCGGGTTTCATCCATGCCTCGGGCGAGCTGCGCGGGCGATCCTCGGTTTCGACATAGGTCGAGTTCGCGATGCACAGCATCGTGTCGTGCGCTTCGCCGAAGCTCGCTTCCTCGAAGCACGACGGGTTGGTCGCGACGAGCGGGAGGTTCCGCGCATAAGCGAGCTCGATCAGAGCCTCCTCCGCCGCGTCCTCGATCGCGTCACCGCGGCGGACAAGTTCGACGTAGAGCCGGTCGGGGAACAGCGACAGCAGGCGATCGGCATAGGCCGCGGCCCGCGCGGGCTGATCCTCGGCGAACAGGCGCGCGAGCGCACCCTCGCCGCCCGCGGTCAGCGCGAGAAGGCCGGCGGCGTGCCGCTCCAGCGCGTCGAAGCCGACGTGCGGGGCGTGTTCGAGCGGGCGGTCGAGATGCGCCTGGCTGACAAGCGCGCACAGATTGTCGTAGCCGGTCGTGTCCTGCGCGTAGAGCGCGATCCAGTCGACCACGGGCGCGCTACCCTCCGGCATATCGGGGCGGCAGATGCCCAGCATCGTGCCGATCACGGGCTGGACGCCCGCGGCGAACGCGCCATCGGAGAAGGCCATCGCGGCATAGAGACCGTTGCGGTCGGTCAGCGCGGCGGCGGGAAAGCCGAGTTTCGCCGCGCGCTTGGCGATCGCCTTCGGATCGATCGCGCCGTCGAGCATGGTGTAGCAGGAAAAGATGCGGAGCGGCACGAACCCGGAATGCGGCATCGCTGCAACCTAGGCGCGCGCGAGCGATTCGACCAGCATCGAACCGGTCAAAGCGGATGATCCCTGCGGAACCGGCGCGCGCGGCGCCCGTTCGGCGGCGCAACCAGGAGATAGTGCGATGACGGATCTGCGCGGCGACGGACGAGTGACCGATGGAGAAACCGGTGCGGGCTGGGGCTGGATCATGGCCTACGGCATCGTGTCGGTCCTGCTGGGGGTGGCGGCGTTCGCCGCGCCGTTCGCGGCGACCTACGCGGCGACCGTCGTGATCGGCGCGTTCTTCTTCGTCGCGGGCGGGTTCGCGATCGCGGCGTCGATCTTCGGGCGGGGCTCTGCGCATCGCGGCTACACGATCGTGTTCGGCGCGCTGTCGGTGATTGTTGGGCTGATCATGCTGCTCGAGCCCGCGACGGGTGCCTTGTCGTTGACGCTGATGGTGGCGGTCTGGCTGGGCGTACGCGGGGTGCTCGAGCTGGTGTACGGTTTCCGGCTGACACGCGGGCGCGGCATGTTGATCGCGCTGGGCATCATCAACATCTTGCTCGCGCTGTTCATCCTGGCGACGGTGCCGTTCTCCGCGCTGACGCTGCCTGGCTATATCCTGGGCATAAGTTTCGTGTTCGGCGGCGTGACCTCGATCACCGCCGCGGCCGACCACCGCAAGGGCGCGAGCGCGTTCGCGGTGCCGGGCTAGGCGATCAGAGCAGCGCCTCGATATCGCGGCGGATGTCCTCGGGCTTGGTGGTGGGCGCGTAGCGGCGCACGGTTCGCCCATCACGGTCGATCAGGAACTTGGTGAAGTTCCACTTGATCGCCTTTGTCCCCATCACGCCGGGCGCGTCGGCCTTCAACCGCTCGAACAGCGGGTCGGCGCGCTTGCCGTTGACGTCGATCTTGGCGAAAACCGGAAAGGTCACGTCGTAAGTCAGCGAGCAGAAGTTCGCGATCTCGTCCGCGTCGCCGGGCTCCTGTGCGCCGAACTGGTTGCACGGGAACGCCAGCACCTCGAACCCGCGTGGCGAGAGGTCACGGTGGAGCGCCTCCAACCCCTCATATTGCGGGGTGAAGCCGCATTTGGACGCGGTGTTGACGATCAGCAGCACCTTGCCGCGCCATTGGTCGAGCCCGGTCGGCGATCCGTCGGCGGCGGTGACGGTCAGGTCGATAATGGGCATGTCGGTGATCGCGGTCATCGTGCTTCCCCTCGCATCAGCTGGTCGAGATTGCGCCGCACCTGCGGCCACTCGTGCGCCATGATCGAATAGACCGCGCTGTCGCGCACCTCGCCCTCGGGCGTGACCATGTGTCCGCGCAAGGTTCCGTCGAGCCGCGCGCCGAGCCGCTCGATCGCGGTGCGTGAAGCGCGGTTGAGCACGTTGGTGCGTAGCTGCACGCACTGGCAGCCGAGAATGTCGAAGGCGTGGGTGAGCAGCATCCGCTTCGCCTCGGTGTTGACGCCGGTCCGCTGGACGCGCGGGGCGTAGACGGTGCCGCCGATCTCGACGCGGCGATGCGCCTCGTTCATCCGCAGGAAGCGCGTGACGCCCGCGACCGCGCCATTCGCGTCGAGGACGGCGAAGGGCAGCGCGCGCCCCGCCGCGACCTGTTCTTCGATCGCGTCGTACCAACGATCGATGGTGGTCGCGTCAGGGACGATCGTCGCGAAGCTTGGGCCCACGTCGGCGAGCGCGGTGACGATGGCGTCGCGGTCACGGCGCGAAAGCGGGCGGAGCGTGACGTGTCGGCCCGAGAGCGTCACCGCCTCGCGCCACGCGCTCACTGCAACTGACCCTCGTGCAGCCGCACCACCCGGTCCATCCGCGCCGCCAGCCGCTCGTTGTGCGTCGCGACAAGCGCGGCCGAGCCTTCCTCGCGCACCAGCCGCAGGAATTCGGCAAGCACCACGTCGGCGGTGTGTTCGTCGAGATTGCCGGTCGGTTCGTCCGCGAGGATCAACGCGGGGCGATTGGCGAGCGCGCGCGCGACCGCGACGCGCTGCTGTTCGCCGCCCGAGAGCTGCGACGGGCGATGCGTCAGGCGATGGCCGAGCCCGAGAACCGTCAGGAGATTGGTCGCGCGCGCTTCCGCGGCGGCGCGATCGTCACCGTGGACGAGCTGCGGCAGGATCACGTTCTCGATCGCGTTGAAATCGGCGAGCAGGTGGTGGAATTGATACACGAAGCCGAGCCGGTCGCGGCGGACCGCGGTGCGGCCCTTCGCATCGAGCCGCGCCGCCTCCTCGCCCGCGATGCGGATCGAGCCCTCGAACCCGCCTTCCAATAGCCCGATTGCCTGAAGCATCGTCGACTTGCCAGAACCGGAGGGGCCAAGCAGCGCGACGATCTCGCCCGGCGCGATCGACAGGTTCACGCCGCGCAGCACGTGGATCGTCTCCGAGCCCTGGGTGAAGCTGCGCGCGAGGCCGCGGGTTTCGAGCACGGGACCGCTCGCTTCAACACCGCCGCCGTTGGTCACGGCGAAGCCGCCAGCGCCGATTGCTCCCGGGGCGGCTCCGATGCGCCGGCCGATGCCCTCTGCGACGTCACTCATACCTTAACACCTGCACCGGATCGGTACTCGCCGCCTTGTAGGCCGGATATATCGTTGCGAGGAAGGTCATGACGAGCGTGATGACGACGATGGCGACGATCTCCACCGGATCGGGTTTGGACGGCAGCTCGGTCAGATAGCGGATCGAGGGATCCCACAGATTCTGCCCCGTGACGAACTGGACGAAATTGACCACCGCCTGGCGGTAGAAGAGGAACACCGACCCCAGCACGAGCCCCGCGATCGTGCCGAGCACGCCGATCGTCGTGCCGACCGTCATGAAGATGCGCAGCATCGCCCCCCGGCTCGCCCCCATCGTCCGCAGGATCGCGATGTCGCGCGTCTTCGCGCGAACCAGCATGATCAGCGAGCTGGCGATGTTGAACGCAGCAACCAGAATGATGATGCACAGGACCACGAACATCGCGACCCGCTCGACCGCCAGCGCGTCGAACAGTTCGGCATTCAACTGGCGCCAGTCGCGGATGATCGCGTCACCCTGCACCTTGGGCGCGAGCGGGGCGAGGATTTCGCCGACGCGGTCGGCATTCTGCGTCTCGAGCTCGATCATGCTGACCGCATCACCCATCAGCAGCAGCGTCTGCGCATCCTGGATCGGCATGATGACGTACGCCTTGTCATAGTCGTAGATCCCGACCTCAAAGATCGCGCCGACGGTGTAGCTGACCTGACGCGGCACGGTGCCGAACGGGGTCGATTGCCCCTGCGGGTTCCAGATCGTGATCTGCGACCCGATCGTCGCGCCCAGCGCCTCCGCCAGCCGCGCACCGATCGCGACGTTGTTGCTGCCGGGCGTCACAGACGACAGGCTGCCGACCACCACCTTCGACTGGATCGTCGCGTTCTGGCGAATATCCTGCGTCCGCATGCCGCGCAGCAGGATGAATTCGGCGCGGCCGTTATAGGTGGCGAACAGCGGCTGCTCGATCAGCGGGGTCGCTTCGGTCACACCCGGCGTCGCGCGCGCTTCTCGCACCACCTGTTGCCAGTCGGGCAGGCGCCCGCCCACCCCCTGCACTACCGCGTGACCGTTCAGACCGACGATCTTGTCGAACAGCTCGGCGCGAAAGCCGTTCATCACGCTCATGACGATGACGAGCGCGGCGACGCCCAGCATCACCGCGCCCAGGCTGAACCCGGCGACCAGGACAATGAAGCGTTCACCGCGGCCGGGCAGCAGGTACCGGCGCGCGATCATGCTCTCGTAGCGCGACAGCAACATGGCGGTCGCTCTAGGATGCGGGCGGCGCGCTGGCAACGGGCAGGAGCGCGGCGGCGGCGCAACCGGGCTGTGGCGAATACGACACAGCATCGCCACATTCGGTTTCTCGCCCGTTCATAACAGTCGACAGGTCGGCGGGCGTCACCTAGCAATCATCGCACTGGCACACAGGCAGAAGCCGTGGTTCGGGGAAAGCAGACCAGCCCCGCTTCGTGAACAACGAGGCGTGCGGGCGGAATGCAGGATTAGGGGGCTGACGAGTTCATCGTCACGCAGGCGCCCGGGTCGGAAACGGCCCGGGCGTTTGCTTTGTAACAACCCTGGAACACTTGAACGCCGCCCGCCGTGCGCGTGACCGGGCGTGATGCCGTCCGCCCCGGGCGCCGCCGGGGCCGGACGACGGTCATCAGAACGATGCCGAGAAGGTGACGCCATAAGTGCGCGGATCACCGGGCTGTCCGACGACGAGGCCGGTGTTGCCCGACTGCGTCGCGAGCAGTTCGAAATAATCCTGGTCGAAGACGTTGCGCACCCAGCCGAACACGTTGAGCCGGCTCCCCTCGCGATAGCCGACGCGAACGTTCGAGATCGAATAGCCGTCGACCTGCGTGTAGATCGACTCCGACGAGTTGGAAGAGAAGTTCGATCGGTAGCTGCCGTCGTAGCCGAGATAGAGGTTGCCCTCGTTGCCGCCGAAACTGGTCGGCACGCCGTATTCGGCGCCGTAGGAGAAGGCCCATTTCGACACGCCGGGAATACGCTGCCCCGACACGTTGCAGAACGGCAGGCTGTTGCCCGGCGTCCCCGCCGCCGCGGGCGTGCCGACGATCTGACCGTTAACGATCGGCAGCGCGGTGCCACCCGACAATTCCGGCGGGCACGGTGCGTCGATGAAGCGGACGTATCTGGCGTCGGTATAGGCGGCATTGGCGTAGACGTTGAGCCGGCTGGTCGGGCGGAACGCCGAATCGATCTCGACCCCGCGCGTGCGGACATGCCCGGCATTCGCCAGATAGCCGCGCAGCACGCTCAACTGGCTGTTGGTGACGGTCGCCTGATAGTCGAAGATGTCGGTCCAGAACGCCGCGACGTTGATGGTCGCACGCCGATCGAAGAACTGGTTCTTCAGTCCCAGCTCATAGTGATTGACCGTCTCGGGCTTGACCGTCGCGGTCGCGAGCAGCGGCAGGTTGTCGGCGCCGAGCGGCAGGCCCGACAGGTTGATCCCGCCCGATTTGTAGCTGCGCGCGTAGGTCGCGTAGAAATGATTGTCGGATGTCAGATCATAGGCGAGCGTGACGTCGCCCGACACGTTCCAGTCGTCGAATTTGGGCTGGTAGCTCTGCGGCGCGAGGACGCCGCAGCGGTCGCGCGTCATGCCGCTCGCCGCCTGCGCAGCGACCGAGCAATCGAGCGTCGCGCCGGTGCCCGTCGTCACAGCCGAGACGTAGTCGCCGCTCTTCCGGTCGTAATTGACGCGCAGGCCGGGCGCGATCGATAGCCGGTCGGCGATGTGCCACGTTAATTTGCCGAACGCGGCCGCGCTGGTGTTGCTGAACCCTATCGTGTTGCGCGAGGTCAGGCCGTTCAGCACCGCGGGATTGCACGCGTTGGCGGTGCTGGTCGCGGTGCATCCGCCCGCCGGCGGGTTGAGCAGCCAGCGGCTCGCCGCCGATCCCTGCACCTGCAGCCCCTGCGTATCGATCGTCTGGTGGAAGTAGAACAGTCCCGCGACGTAATCGATCGTGCGGCGACCGTTCGAGGCGATGCGCAGTTCCTGGCTGACCTGCTCCTGCTGCGACGGGTTGGCCGACACGGTGGTGATCGGCAGCCCGATGAAGTCGCGGTCGTTCGACGGTTTCCAGTCCCATTTGCGCCACGCGCTGACCGAGGTGAGCGACGCGCTGCCGAGATCGAGTTCGCCGACCAGCGACATGCCGCCCAATTCCTGCCGCGCGCGCAAGGGGGTGTCGAGATCGGTTACGCGGTCGAACGGGTTGAGCGACGGCGGTCGATACCCGAATGCGGCGGCGAGCGCTGCATATTGCCGCGCGACCGGCCGCTGCGTCGCGCCGGTGCGAACGTAATATTGCGCGCAGCAATCGGGGTTCTGGTGATTGTAATCGCCCGACAAGGTCAGGTCGAGCGTGTCGGTCGCGTGCCAGTAGAGCTGTCCGCGCAGGCTCTGATTGTCCTGCGCGTTGACGCGCACGCCGGTCCGGACGTTGTTCACCGTGCCGTCGCGGCGCGTCACCGACGCCGACAGCCGCACCGCGAGCTTGTCGTCGACGAGCGGCCCCGACGCCGACGCCTTTGCCTGGACGAAGGCGTAATTGCCCGCGGTCAGCTCGACCCGCGCTTCGGGCGTGAAGCTCGGCTTGCGCGTCGTGATGTTGATCGCGCCCGCGGTCGTGTTCTTGCCGTACAGCGTCCCCTGCGGCCCGCGCAGGATCTCGATCCGCTCGGTATCGGTGAAGTCGAACGTCGCGGAGGCGATGCGGCTGTAATAGACCTGGTCGACGTAGATCCCGACGCCCTGCTCGATCCCGTCGTTGGTGAGGCCGAACGGCGCGCCCAATCCGCGGATGTTCGCGGCCGAATTGCGCGGGTTGGTAGAATAGAATTGCAACGACGGCTGCAATTGCGTCAACCGGTTGACGTTGTACGCGCCCGTGTCGGCGAGTGCCTGCCCGCCGATGACCGAGATCGCAATCGGCACCTGCTGCACCGTCTCGGCGCGACGCCGGGCGGTCACGACGATGTCGCCGCCGCCCTGCTGTGCGGTGCCGAGGCGGCCTGCCTCGTCGGCGCCTTCCTGCGCCGCGCTCGACGGTGCCGGCGTGGTTGACGGATCGGCCGGTACCTGGGCGGCGACTTGCGCGAGCAACGCGAGCGTGACGGACATGGCGGTGATCCCCTTTTATCGCTGCGCAGCGTAACGGGGGATCGGAAAGCCGATCAATCAAGTAGATGTTTAGCGAAGGCTTGAAACGCTTCGCCGCGCCACCATCTGAAATACCGTGCGGTGCCGCGCAGTCGGGCCGTACGATGCCGGCGTCGCGGACACCCGGACGCCGCTTTTCAACTCGCTCATTCTAAGAGGATTTGAGATGCGCTTCGACCTTACCCCCTATCGCCGCTCGACCATCGGGTTCGATCGTCTGTTCGACATGATCGAGGCCAATGCGCGCGGCGCATCCGAGAATTATCCCCCGTTCAACCTCGAGCGGATCGCGGACGACCGTTATCGCATCACGCTGGCGATCGCCGGGTTCAGCCGCGACGAGATCGAGATCACCGCGCAGCAGAACCTGCTGCTGGTTGCCGGTAAGAAGGATGACAAGGCCGAGGGCCCGAGCTTC
Organism: Sphingomonas citricola; assembly: GCF_019429535.1. Classification (GTDB taxonomy): domain Bacteria; phylum Pseudomonadota; class Alphaproteobacteria; order Sphingomonadales; family Sphingomonadaceae; genus Sphingomonas; species Sphingomonas citricola. Next base: position 426,976 of record NZ_JAHXZM010000003.1, read on the forward strand.
CTTCACGTCGGCATCGCCAACCGCAGTTTCGAGCGTCGTTTTGAGCTCGCCGATTTCGTGTTCGTCGAGGACGCGCGGCTGAACGACGGTCTGCTGGTGATCGATCTGGTGCGCGAAGTGCCCGAGGCGATGAAGCCGAAGAAGATCGCAGTTCGCACCGGCGCGCCGCTTGCCGCAGTCGAGAACAAGCCGGCCACGGACGAGGCGCAGGCCGCCTGACGGACGGGCCGATCGGTTCGGCGCCTCTTTGCTCCCTTTCGAGGCCTCGTGGAGGCGTCCGGGCATTCGCCCGGGCGCCTTTTGTTTGCCGGTAGCTTAGCCGGTGATGACGCGGAGTACCGCCAGACCGGCGGCGGTCAGCACGACGTGACCCATGAAATGACGCGTCAGGCCAAGATCGAACAACAACGACAGGATCGATCGATCGGTATCGGGCGGCAGGAAATGCCTCGGCCCGGCCTGTCGTGCCGAGCAGATTGCGGAACGTGCCGGCTGCGGCAGGCCAGCGGCCGCCGTTGCTGCGAATGACATGGATACGATCCCCACCGATCCCTATGGACCGGGCTACAGCATGGTCACTGCGCCTCGATCAAGCCGTCGCATACCGCAAAGCGATGAACGACAGCTTGACCGGGATGGGTTGAACGGTCCTCTGCGCCGCCCCTCAGACGAGGCGGCTCTGCTTCACCGCCGCGGCGATGAAGCTGGCGAACAAAGGATGCGGATCGAAGGGCTTGGACTTCAATTCGGGATGGAATTGCACCCCGACGAACCAGGGATGATCGGGCCGCTCGACGATTTCGGGCAGCATGCCGTCGGGCGACATGCCCGAGAAGACGAGCCCGCCCGCCTCCAGACGCTCGCGATAGGCGGTGTTGACCTCGTAGCGGTGGCGGTGACGCTCCTCGATCTCCTGCCCGCCGTAGACGGAGGCGACGACGCTGTTGCCGTCGAGCTTCGCGGGATAGGCGCCCAGCCGCATCGTGCCGCCCATGTCGCCGTCCGCCGCGCGCTTCTCCAGCCCGCGCTCGCCCATCCATTCGGTGATCAGCCCGACGACGGGCTCGGGCGTCGGTCCAAATTCGGTCGACGACGCATCGGCGATGCCGGCGAGATCGCGCGCACCCTCGACGCACGCCATTTGCATGCCGAAGCAGATGCCGAAATAGGGCACGCGTCGTTCGCGCGCGAAACGCACCGACTCGATCTTCCCTTCCGCGCCGCGCGACCCGAAGGCGCCGGGGACGAGGATCGCGTGGCACGGCTCGAGATGCGCGGCGATCTCCGCCTCGTCGCCCTCGAACAATTCGGCGTCGATCCAGCGGATGTTGACCTTGACGCGGTTGGCGATGCCACCGTGGACGAGCGCCTCGTTCAGCGACTTGTACGCGTCCTGCAGCCCGACGTACTTGCCAACGACGCCGATCGTCACTTCGCCTTCGGGATGCTCCAGCCGCTCGACGATCTGTTCCCAGCGGGAAAGATCGGGCGCCGAGGACGGCGTTATCCCGAATGCGCGCAGGACCTCCGAATCGAGCCCCTCGCCGTGATATTGCAGCGGCACCGCGTAGATGCTCTTCGCGTCGAGCGCGGGGATGACCGCGCTCTCGGGGACGTTGCAGAACAGAGCGATCTTCGCACGCTCGGTCATCGGCAGCGGCTGTTCGCAGCGGCAGACGATTACGTCGGGCTGGACGCCGAGCGCCGCGATCTCGCGCACCGAATGCTGCGTCGGCTTGGTCTTCAGCTCGCCCGCCGCGGCGATGTACGGCACCAGCGTCACGTGGATCGAGATCGCGTTGCCGCGACCGAGCTCGTTCTTGAGCTGGCGGATCGCCTCGATGAACGGCAGCGACTCGATGTCGCCGACGGTGCCGCCGATCTCGCACAGCACGAAATCGACGTCGTCAGTTTCCGCGAGCGCGAACGCCTTGATCGCGTCGGTGACGTGCGGGATCACCTGCACCGTCGCGCCCAAGTAATCGCCGCGACGTTCGCGTTCGATGATCGTCTTGTAGATGCGGCCCGAGGTGACGTTGTCCGACTGGCGCGACGACACGCCGGTGAAGCGTTCGTAGTGGCCGAGATCGAGGTCGGTCTCAGCACCGTCGTCCGTTACGTAGACCTCGCCGTGCTGATACGGGCTCATCGTGCCCGGATCGACGTTCAGATACGGATCGAACTTGCGGATGCGAACCCGGTAGCCGCGCGTCTGGAGGAGGGCAGCGAGGCTCGCCGCCATGAGACCCTTGCCGAGCGAGGAAACCACGCCGCCGGTGATGAAGATAAACCGCGCCATGGGGATAAACGCCTAACCCTGAAATACGAACGACCACAAGCGCGCGGTCACCCACGCGCGGCGAAAATCACGATGAACCGAATGCCGACGCCCTAGGCGACGTCGACACCTAGACAATCCGAAGGCTGATCAGCGGGCGAGCGGAACGCCGTTGTCGGCGGGCGCGGGCGCCGCGGCGGCGGCGTTACGCGCCGCGTCCGACAGCGCGTCCTGGCCCGCCGGTGCCGGCGCCGCGGCGGCGGCCGGGGCGCGCCGCTGGAGCGAGGTGTCGACCGAGGTCGCGTTGCGGTTCGCCGCCAGGAACGCGAGCAGGATCGACAGCAGGATGAACGCGCCCGCCAGCACCGAGGTGGCACGTGTCAGGAAATCCGCCGCGCCGCGCGCCGACATCAGACCCGAGGGGCTGCCGCTCGACGTCAAGCCGCCGCCTTCCGAGCGCTGCATCAGGATAACCGTGACGAGCGCGGCGGCGACAACCGCGTGGATGACGAGCAAGAACGTGAACATGGAGCGGACGAGCACTTTTCTGGACGGGGGCGCCATCGCGGCGCGACGCGCGGCGACATAAGCCAGAGCGCCCGCGCAATCAACCGCGGCGACCCGTTCACGATCGGCGACGGGGGTGCGCCAATTTCATGACGATGCTGAAACCAGTGCGCTGACAGGACGTTAAGCATCGCAACAGACCCGGAGCCTTTCCGGGGGCGCGAATGATCGGGACGAGGAAGTGGCAAGTCTTATTCAGCCCGAACTCAGCCAGTGGATGAACGCGCTGGTCGATTATGTACGGTCGGGGGAGCCCGATCTCACCAATCGACAGATGGCGTTGTTGCTGGTGGTGTATCTGCGGCCCGGGCCGCATACCGTGCGGGGATTGGCGCGCGCGCTTAACGTATCGAAACCGGTCGTCACTCGCGCCTTGAACAGGCTGGGGACGCTCGGCTATCTGCGCCGCCAACGCGACGACAGCGACAAGCGCAACATCTTCGTCGCACGCACATCCGAAGGGGCAGATTTTCTTGAGGAGTTCGGGCAGTTCATCGGCGACGGCGACGGCCATACCGCACCCGTCAGGGCCGCAGTCAACGCCTGACGAGCCGGCACAGGCGCACGCGGCCGGCACGGTCGCGAGCGGGGACACGCCCCTCGACCGCCAGCGCGTCGCCCGCCGCACCTTCGCGCTCGACGGTCCGTCACGGCCACTCGATCCACGCACCAACGCCGTGCGGGCCGACATCGCCGATGTTCGCCTCGCCGATCGTGTGTTCGCGCCGCATTATGCCGCCCCGCTCCGCCGGGTCGTGACGCGTGCAGCCGAACTGCGCGCGGGGCGCGGCCAAGATGCGGCGGCGCTCGCTCCGCTTGCCGCGGGTCAGCCATTCGACCTGCTCGACCTGACCGGCGGTGTCGCCTGGGGGATCGTGGTCGACGCCGATCTGGTCGGCTACGTCGACGCCGACGTCGTGATGCCTGCGTGAGCACCTCGGTCTTCATCGACGGCGCGGTCGGCACCACCGGGTTGGAAATCCGAGAGCGGCTGTCGGGCCGCGACGATGTGTCGCTGCTGGTCCTCGACGACGCGCGCCGCAAGGATGCGTCGGCGCGCCGTGCAGCGCTGAACGATGCCGACATCGTCATCCTCTGCCTGCCCGACGATGCCGCGCGCGACGCGGTGGCGATGATCGACAATGCAACGACCCGCGTGATCGACGCTTCGACCGCGCATCGCGTCGCGGACGGCTGGACCTACGGTTTTGCCGAGCTCGAACCCGACCAGGCGGCGCGGATCGCGCAGGCGCGCTTCGTCGCCAATCCGGGCTGTTATCCGACGGGCTTTCTCGCGCTCGTCCGCCCGCTGGTCCGCGCCGGGCTCCTGCCCGCCGACGCGCTCGTCACCGTCAACGCGACGTCGGGCTATTCGGGTGGGGGCAAGTCGATGATCGCCGAGTTCGAGGGCGGCGCGGCGACCACCGCCTTTCGCCCCTACGCGCTCGCGCTCGGTCACAAGCACGTGCCCGAGATGACGCGCCATTCGGGCCTGTCGCACGGCCCGGTGTTCCAGCCCGCGGTCGCCAACACCTATCGCGGTATGGTGGTCGAGGTACCGCTTCACCTCGCGCAGCTTTCGCCGGGGGCGGACCAGCACGGGGTCGAGCAGGCGCTGCGCGATGCCTATGCGGCGTGCGATCTCGTCCGCGTGTCGACTGACGCGCCCGCGACGATCGCGATCGAGGACGATGCGGGCACCGACCGGATGACGCTTCACGTCTTCGGGAACGCCGATCTGCGCCAGCTCCGCCTGGTCGCGACGCTCGACAATCTCGGCAAGGGTGCAGCCGGCGCGGCGGTGCAGAACCTCAATTTGATGGCGGGTCTGCACCCGCTGGCAGGTCTCGCGCGCTAACGCGGGCAAACATCGGTCAACTCGCCCCCGCGTGCCGACAGGTACCGCCGGGGCCCAAGTCTCGGAGCCAACATGCAGCGCAATCCAGTCGGCAAGCTCCTCCTGTTCGGGGCGACGGGCGATCTGTCGAAGCGGATGCTGCTTCCCTCGCTCTACGGGCTACACGCCGACGGGCTGCTGCCCGAGGGGCTGACGATCACCGGATCGGCGCGCGGCGACGAAGATGATGACAGCTTCCGCGAGATCGCGCGCGCCGCGCTCGACGCGCAGTTGAGCGACGACCGCAAGGATGCGGAGAAGATCGCCTCCTTCCTCCAGCGGCTCGCCTTCCAGCCCGCCGACCTGTCGGACGAATCGACCTTTCAGGCGCTCGCCGACAAGGTGGGCGACGTGTCGGGCGGGCTCGCGATCTTCCTGTCGACCGCGCCGTCGCTGTTCGAGCCGGCGGTGAAGGGGTTGGAAAAGGTCGGGCTCGCGGGTGACACAGTGCGGATCGGGCTGGAGAAGCCGCTCGGCTACGACCTCGCCTCGAGCCGCGAGATCAACGACACCGTCGCCGCGGTCTTTCCCGAGGACCGGATTTTCCGCATCGACCACTATCTCGGCAAGGAGACGGTGCAGAACATCCTCGCGCTCCGCTTCGGCAACAGCTTCTTCGAGCCGGTGTGGAACGCGCAAGGGATCGACAACGTCCAGATCACGATCGCCGAGACGGTCGGGCTCGAGGATCGCGCCGGTTATTACGAAGGTGCGGGCGCGCTGCGCGACATGATCACCAATCACATCCTGCAGTTACTCGCGCTCGTCGCGATGGAGCCGCCCGCGCGCTACAGCAAGGACGACATCCGCGACGAGAAGGCCAAGGTGTTCCGCTCGCTGCGCGTGATGACGCCGGCCGAGGTGCCGCAGAACACCGTCACTGGCCAGTATGAGGAAGGCGCGGTCAGCAGCAAGGTCGTCAAGGGCTACGACGCCGAACTCGGCTACGATTCGGACGTCGAGACGTTCGTCGCGGTCAAGGCGCACATCGACAATTGGCGCTGGCAGGGCGTGCCCTTCTACCTGCGCACCGGCAAGCGGATGGCGAAGCGCCGCAGCGAGATCGCGATCCAGTTCAAGCCCGTGCCGCACTCGATGTTCTCGGGCCGCGGCGGGTTGCTCCAGCCCAACACGCTCGTCATCCGCCTCCAGCCCGAGGAATATATCGAGCTGCTGGTGATGGCGAAGGAGCCGGGTCTCGACCGCGACGGCGTGCGCCTGCGCGAGGTGCCGTTGAAGCTCAGTCTCGACGCCGAGTTCGCGGGCACGCGCCGCCGTATCGCCTACGAACGGCTGCTGCTCGACCTGATCGAGGGCGACCAGACGCTGTTCGTGCGCCGCGACGAGGTCGAGGCGCAGTGGATGTGGACCGATGCGATCCGCGCCGGCTGGGCCGCGAACGGCACCAAGCCGAAACATTATCCCGCGGGCACCTGGGGACCCTCGGCGGCGATCGCGCTGACCGAGCGCGACGGCGTGACCTGGCAGGACGATTGAGCGCGCCTGCGCCCTGCCCCAATTCATGTGAGTGAGAGTGTATGACGACCGAGATCGAATGGTGGGAATATGACGACGCGGCCGAACTGGCCGACGCGGTCGCGGGCGACATTCAGTTCGTGATCGAGAGCGCGATCGACGCGCGCGGCTCGGCGGTCATCGCGCTCGCGGGCGGCAAGACCCCGCTGCCCGCGTACGAGAAGCTCGCCAAGGCGAAGCTCGACTGGAAGCGCGTGACGATCATCCCGAGCGATGAGCGGATCGTGCCGCTGGGCGACCCGCTGTCGAACGTCACCGCGCTCGGCAAGACGTTCATCCCGAAGGGCGCGCGCGTGATCCCGGTCGTGCCGAAGGCGACCGACGACTACAAGGCGGCGGGGCGTTCGGCCGACGCGCTGATGCAGGACCTGCACTGGCCGCTCGATCTGTGCGTGCTCGGCGTCGGCGGCGACGGGCACACCGCGTCGATCTTCCCCGGCCCCGATTTCGACGAGGCACTGAACGGTCCGCGCGAGCGCCGCGCGCTGGGCGTCATGCCCGATCCCCTGCCGCCCGAGGCGCCCGTCGCGCGCGTGACGCTGAGCCGCGCGGGCATCATCACCGCGCGCGCGCTACTAATCGCGGTGACGGGCGACGCGAAGCGCAAGGTGATCGAGGATGCGATCAGCGAGGGCGCGGGCTCGCCCTACCCGATCGGCCGCGTCCTCGCCGACGTCGAGCTGCCGGTCGATATCCACTGGGCACCCTAACACCACGTAGTAGATTGCCCTGTCGCCCTGAGCCACTAGAAGCACGCTTCGATCAGCTCAGGGCGAACGGAAAACTGCAACGATGAACCCCGCCGTACAGGCCGTCACCGACCGTATCGTCGCGCGCTCGCGTGACACCCGCCGCGCCTACCTCGATTTGATCGAGCGCGAGCGCGAGACGTGGATCGGTCGCCCGCGGCTCGGCTGCGCGAACCTCGCCCATGCCTATGCCGGGACGCCCGAGGATCGGGCGGCGATGCGCGGCGGGACCGCGATGAACATTGGCATCGTCACCTCGTACAACGACATGCTGTCCGCGCACGCGGTCTATTACCGCTACCCTGAGCAGATGAAGGTCTGGGCGCGCGAGGTCGGTGCGACGGCGCAGGTCGCGGGCGGCGTGCCCGCGATGTGCGACGGCGTGACGCAGGGGTATCCCGGCATGGAGCTGTCGCTGTTCAGCCGCGACACGATCGCGCTGTCGACCGCGATCGCGCTGTCACACGGCACGTTCGAGGGCGCGGCGCTGCTCGGCATTTGCGACAAGATCGTGCCGGGGCTGCTGATGGGGGCGCTGCGCTTCGGGCATCTGCCGATGGTGATGGTGCCCGGCGGTCCGATGCCCTCGGGCCTGCCCAACAAGGAAAAGGCCGCGGTGCGCGAACGCTTCGCGGTCGGCGAGGCGGGGCGCGAGGAACTGCTCGAGGCGGAGATCGGCGCGTATCACAGCCAGGGGACCTGCACCTTTTACGGCACCGCCAACACCAACCAGATGATGATGGAGGTGATGGGCCTCCACATGCCCGGCGCCGCCTTCGTCAATCCGGGTACCAAGCTGCGCCAGGCGCTGACCCGCGCCGCGGTCCACCGCCTCGCCGCGATCGGCACGTCGAGTGAGGATTACCGCCCGCTGGGATTGTGTGTGGACGAGAAAGCGATCGTCAACGCCGCGGTCGGCCTGCTCGCAACCGGCGGGTCGACCAATCACCTGCTCCACGTCCCCGCGATCGCGCGCGCGGCGGGGATCGTGATCGACTGGGAGGATTTCGATCGTCTCTCCGCTGCGGTCCCGTTGCTCGCGCGCGTCTATCCCAATGGCTCCGCCGACGTGAACGGGTTCGAGGCTGCGGGCGGGATGCCCTATGTCATCGGCGAGCTGCTATCGAGCGGGCACCTCCACCGCGACATCATGACGGTCGCGGGCGACGATTTGTCGGCCTACGCAGAGAAGCCCGTGCTCGACGGCGACGCGCTCGGCTGGCGTGCGCCGGGCGCGAGCGGTGACGACACGATCCTCCGCCCCGCCTCCGCGCCCTTTTCCCCCGATGGCGGGATGCGCATCCTACAGGGGAATGTCGGTCGCGCCTGTATCAAAGTATCGGCGGTCGAGCGCGATCGCTGGATCGTCGAGGCGCCAGCACGCGTGTTCGACGATCAGCTCGACGTGATCGAGGCGTTCAAGGCGGGCGAGCTCGACCGCGACGTGGTCGTCGTCGTCCGCTTCCAGGGGCCGCGCGCGAACGGGATGCCCGAACTCCACAAGCTCACCCCGCCGCTCGGCGTGCTCCAGAATCGCGGATTCAAGGTCGCGCTCGTCACCGACGGGCGCATGTCGGGGGCGAGCGGCAAGGTGCCGTGCGCGATCCACGTCAGCCCCGAGGCGCTTCCCAACGCACAGGGTGTCGGCGGCGCGATCGGCCTGATCCGCGACGGCGACGTGGTGCGCGTCGACGCGGTGTCGGGCACGCTCGACGTGCTGGTCGAGGCGACGACGCTGGCGGCGCGCGAGCGGCCGACGCCGCCGCCCGCACCGTCGGGCATGGGGCGCGAATTGTTCGGGATGTTCCGCGGGCAGGCGGACGAGGCGGAAAAGGGAGCGAGTGCGATGCTGGCGGGAGCAATGCTGTGAGCGAGGTCGTCGCAGTCGACATCGGTGGCACCCACGCGCGCTTCGCGATCGCCGAGGTCGAAGGGGGTCAGGTCCTCGCCCTCGGCCAGCCCGTCACGCTCAAGACCGCCGATTTCGCCAGCCTCCAGACTGCGTGGCAGGCGTTCGCCGCTGGCCTCGGCCGCCCGGTGCCCAACGCCGCCGCGATCTCGGTCGCCTCGCCGATTACCGGCGACGTCATCCGCCTGACCAACAATCCGTGGGTGATCCGCCCGTCGCTGATCCCCGAACGGCTGGGCGCGGATATGTGGACGATCATCAACGATTTCGGCGCGGTCGGCCACGCGGTGGCGCAATTGCCGCCCGAAGATTTCGAGCATCTCTGCGGCCCCGACACGCTTCTGCCCGCGCAGGGTGTCACCACCGTCTGCGGGCCCGGCACGGGTCTGGGCGTCGCGCAGGTGTTCAAGGCCGACGGCAAATACCTGGTCCTGCCGACCGAGGGCGGACACGTGGATTATGCCCCGCTCGACCCCATCGAGGACGCGATCCTCAAGCGGTTGCGCCGTACCTTCACGCGCGTATCGACCGAGCGGATCGTTGCCGGCCCCGGGATCGTCGCGATCTACGAGACGCTGGCGAGCCTGGAGGGTCGCGCGATCCGCGAGCGGACCGACAAGGAGATCTGGACCGACGCGCTGGACGGCGACGATTCGCTCGCGCTCGCCGCGCTTGACCGTTTCTGTCTCGCACTCGGCGCGGTGGCGGGCGACCTCGCGCTCGCGCACGGTGCGAAGGGCGTCGTGATCGCGGGTGGGCTCGGGCTGCGTATCAAGGACAAGCTGCTTCGTTCGGGCTTCGACCAGCGTTTCGTCGCCAAGGGGCGGTTCCAGCAGATGATGGCCGCGATCCCCGTCAAGCTCATCACCCATCCCCAGCCCGGCCTGTTCGGCGCCGCGGCCGCCTTCGCGCAGGAGCACACATGAACATCCAGGACATCATGCAGACCGCGCCGGTCATCCCGGTGCTGGTGATCCACGATGCGGCGCAGGCGCGTCCGCTTGCCGAAGCGCTGGTCGCGGGCGGCCTGCGCGTGCTCGAGGTGACGCTGCGCACGCCCGCCGCGCTCGACGCGATCCGCGAGATGAAGCAGGTGCCGCGCGCGATCGTCGGCGCAGGCACGGTCGTCTCGCCCGATCAGTTCGACCAGGCGATCGACGCGGGCGCGGAATTCATCGTCTCGCCTGGCCTGTCGCACCGCTTGAGCGAACGGATCATCGACAGCAAGGTGCCGTATTTGCCCGGCATCGCAACCGCGGGCGACATCATGCGCGGGCTCGACCTCGGCCTCACCCACTTCAAGTTCTTCCCGGCCGAAACCTCGGGCGGGGTCAAGGCGCTGAAGGCGCTCGCCGCGCCCTTCTACCAGTGCAAGTTCTGCCCGACCGGGGGGATCAGCGCGAAGAATGCCCCCGACTGGCTCGCGCTCGATCCCGTCCTGTGCGTCGGTGGCAGCTGGGTTACCGAAGGCACGCTGCCCGAGGTGACCGAGCGCGCGAAGAAGGCGGCGTCGCTTCGGGGGTGAGGCCGCCCGCGCCGCGACAGACGCCTCACGAAGCGCCTTCGCTCGCGTTAGCTACTCCCGTGCTTTCGGGACGAATACACCGCTTCGCAAACAATCAGGCATGACTGACGAAGCGGTGCCCGCCGTCATTGACGTTTATCAGCGTCACGGCGCGGCATGGGCGTCGCTTCGCCAGCCATCGCTGACGGCCGAATGGGGCTGGTTGGAGCGATGCTGCTCCTTGATTCCGATCGGCGGATCGATTCTGGATATCGGGTGCGGCTCCGGCATCCCGATCGGCCGTGAACTGCTGCGGCGGGGCTTCGCGCTGTTCGGGGTCGAGGCGACCCCAGCCATGGCGGCGTTGTTCCGGCAGAACCTGCCCGGAACGCCGATCTACGAGACCGACATGCGCGCGCTCGATCTGTCACGGAGGTTCGACGGTCTGCTCGCGTGGGACAGCTTGTTTCATCTGTCACCGATCGATCAGCGCCGGATGTTCGCGCGCTTCAGCGCCCATGCCGAATCGGGCGCACCACTGATGTTCACCAGCGGCGATGAGGAAGGTGAGGCGATCGGCGAGCTGGAAGGCACGCCATTGTACCACGGCAGCCTGTCTGCCAACGAGTACCGCACGCTACTAGACGCCGCAAACTTCGAGCTAGTCGCGCATGTTTCGGCTGACCCGTCATGCGGCAACCGAACAGTCTGGCTGGCGCGCAAACGCTGAGCGCAACTGGCTACATCTCCCCGCGCGCGTGGCGGATCGCGTACCATTTCTTCACGTTGGCGTTGTGTTCTGCCAGCGTGTTGGCGAAAACGTGCCCACCGGTGCCGTCCGCGACGAAATACAGCGCCTTGGTTTCCGCGGGGTCGAGCACCGCGTCGATCGACAGTCGCCCCGGGTTGGCGATCGGCCCGACCGGCAGCCCCGGCGATGCATAGGTGTTGTAGCCGTTCTTCGCGCGCAGTTCCGACACGCGGATACGCCGGCCGAGCGGGCGTCCCTTGGTAATCGGATAGATGACGGTCGGATCGGCCTGAAGCGGCATGCCGAGGCGCAGCCGGTTGGAATAGACCGCCGCGACCATCCGCCGCTCCGACGGCTTGCCCGTCTCCTTCTCGACGACCGAGGCGAGGATCACCGCCTGCTGCGGCGTCTTCGCGACCGTGGTCGGGCGGCGTTTTGCCCAGGCTCGCGCGACGTAGCGCTTCATCGCCGCCTGCATCCGCGCGAGAACGGCGGTGCGTGCCTCGTCGCGCTCGAACGAGTAACCGTCGGGAAGTACCGACCCCTCGGCGGGTACGGCGACAGTGCCGGTCAGCGCATCGGCCGCCATCAATTTGTCGCGCACCATCACCGATGGGAGCCCTTCGGGGATGACGACGAGGCGCTGGACCGCCTTGCCGCCCTGGAGAATCGACAGGATATCCGATTCGCTCGCGCCCGCGGGGATCGCGAACTCACCCGCCTTGATCGAACCCGACCCGCCGAACAGGCGCGCGCGCAAGCGGAAGCGCGCGGCGGAACGGATCGCGCCCGCCTGCTCCAGTCGATCCGCGGCGCCGGCGAGGCTCGCGCCTTGCGCGATCTCGACGGTCAATGGCTTGCGCGCGGGCCCGCTGCCCGACCAGCCGAGCAGCACCCACGCCGCCGCGACGATCAGGACGAGACCGGCGATCAGCGCCAGACAACCGGGACGGCGCATCGTCGGCGTTACCTCAGACCGGCTTCATCACCAGGCTGGCGTTGGTGCCGCCGAACCCAAACGAATTGTTGAGCACCGCGCGCACCTGCCGCTTCTTCGCGGTGTGCGGCACGAGGTCGACGCCCGCGCAGCTGTCGCTGGGATTGTCGAGGTTGAGCGTCGGCGGCACGATCTGGTCGCGCATCGCGAGGATGCAGAAGATGCTCTCCACCGCACCCGCGCCGCCCAGCAGGTGGCCAATCGCCGACTTGGTCGAGCTCATCGACAATCCGCCGATCGCGTCGCCGAACAACCGCCGGACGGCGCCCAGCTCCAGCTCGTCGCCGAGCGGAGTCGAGGTGCCGTGCGCGTTGATGTAATCGATGTCCTCGAGCGCCAAGCCCGACTTGCGCAGCGCCATCTCCATCGAGCGGTACGCGCCCGACCCTTCGGGGTGCGGCGCGGTGACGTGATAGGCGTCACCCGACAGGCCGTAGCCGATCACCTCGGCGTAGATTTTCGCGCCGCGGGCCTTCGCGCGCTCGTACTCTTCCAGCACGACGACGCCCGCGCCCTCGCCCATCACGAACCCGTCGCGGTCCTTGTCGTACGGGCGGCTCGCCTTCTCGGGCTGGTCGTTGAACGCGGTCGACAGCGCGCGCGCCTGCGCGAACCCGGCGATGCCGAGCGGGCAGATCGCACCCTCGGCTCCGCCTGCGAGCATCACGTCGGCGTCGTCCATCGCGATCATCCGCGCCGCGTCGCCGATCGAGTGCGCGCCGGTCGAGCAGGCGGTGACGACCGCGTGGTTCGGGCCCATCAGCCCGTATTTGATCGTCACCTGTCCGGTGATGAGGTTGATCAGTCGCCCATGGACGAAATGCGGCGAGACGCGGCTCGGCCCCTTTTCATGCAGCACGATCGACTCGCTCTCGATCCCCGGCAGGCCACCGATCCCGGCGCCGATCGACGCGCCGGCGCGGTAACGCTCGGCCTCGCTCATCTCGGTCAGCCCGGCGTCTTCGAGCGCCTGGCACGCCGCATCGATGCCGTAGACGATGAAGGGGTCGACCTGGCGCTGGACCTTGTGGTCGACGCGCTTGTTGGGATCGAAGCCGAATTCGTGCCCCGCGGGCTTCACTTCGCACGCGATGCGGCACTTCTGGTTCGACGCGTCGAAGCGCGTGATCGGCCCCGCCCCCGACTTGCCGGCGATGAGATTGGCCCATGCCGTTTCCACGTCCGCACCGAGCGGGGTGACGAGGCCGAGACCGGTGACGACGACGCGACGCATAGGCATTCCTTCTTCACCCCTGGCGCGCGGCGCATCGTGCGCGCGGGTGTCTTCTCAAACCGAAACGGCTCCCCGCCCTCTAGCCGAGGATGGGGAGCCGCTCAAATCCCGGCTCTCCGGGGTCAGCGGATAAGTTCCCCGAACCCTTAGGCCTTGTGTTCGTCGATATAGGTGATCGCGTCCTTGACGGTCGTGATCTTCTCGGCGGCGTCGTCGGGGATCTCGACCCCGAACTCTTCCTCGAACGCCATCACCAGCTCGACGATATCGAGGCTGTCCGCGCCCAGATCGTCGATGAAGCTGGCATCCTCGGTCACCTTGTCGGCTTCGACGCCGAGGTGCTCGACGACGATCTTCTTCACGCGGTCGGCAGTCTCGCTCATGGTAATCCCTCTTCTTCTTGGGGGGTCAGTAACTTCCTGAACGCAGGTAGAACGGGGAGCGTTTCGTGACAAGTGCGACGTTCACCGGGCTTCCGCCCCGCACCGCCGCATCCGCTCGCCCCGGCGGATCACACCATCGCCATGCCGCCGTTGACGTGCAGCGTCTGGCCGGTGACGTAGCCCGCCTCCTTCGATGTTAGATAGACGACCGCCGCGGCAATGTCTTCCCCGGTGCCGAGATCGCCGTTGGGGATGCGGCCGACGAGCGCGCTCTTCTGCGCCTCGGGCAGCACGTCGGTCATCGCCGAGCGGATGAAGCCGGGCGCGACGCAATTGACCGTGATGTTGCGGCTGGCGAGCTCCTGCGCCAGCGCCTTCGACATGCCGACCAGCCCCGCCTTCGATGCGGCGTAATTGGCCTGTCCGGGATTGCCCGTCTGCCCGACGACCGAGGTGATCGAGACGATGCGGCCGAAACGTTGCTTCATCATCGGCTTGGCGGCCGCACGGATCAGCCGGAACGCGGCCTCGAGGTTGACGCGGATCACCGAGTCCCATTCCTCGTCCTTCATCCGCATCGCGAGGTTGTCGCGCGTGACGCCCGCATTGTTGACGAGGATGTCGAGCCGCCCGCCCAGCGCCTGCACCGCGGCGGGCACCAGCCCATCGACCGAGGTGGCGTCCGACAGGTTCGCGGGCACCGCGACGTGATCGCCCTCCAGCGTCGCGCGAAACGCCTCCAGCTTGTCGAGGTTGGAACCCGACACCGCCAGCCGCGCGCCCTGCGCCGCGAGCCCGCGCGCGATCGCCGAACCGATGCCACCCGATGCGCCGGTCACCAGCGCGGTCATGCCTGACAGATCGAACATTCCGGCTCTCCTTTAAAGGTTCTTCAACACCGCTTCGACGTCGTCCATCGTCACCACGCTGGTGACGGTCGCGTCGGGGACGATCCGCTTGACCATCGGCCCCAGCACCTTGCCGCCGAACTCGACGAATTCGGTCACCCCGGCCTCGGCCATCGCGAGCACCGATTCGCGCCAACGCACGCGCCCCGTCACCTGCTCGACGAGCAAGCGCCGGATCGCGCCCGGATCGGCGACCGCGGCGGCATCGACGTTGGCGAACACCGGGACGAGCGGCGCGCGAAGGTCGGCCTCGGCGAGTGCTGCCTCCATCGCGGTCGCCGCGTCCGCCATCAGCGCGCAGTGGAATGGCGCGGACACAGGGAGCAGCACCGCGCGCTTCGCCCCCATCTCCTTCGCCAGCGCGACCGCGCGCTCGACCGCGGCACGGTGGCCGGAGATCACGACCTGGCTGGGATCATTGTCGTTGGCGACGGTGCAGACCAGTTCCGCGCCGCCCTCGGCGAGGATCGAATCGACCGCCGCGCCCGCGATCACGCTCGCCTTCTCGACATCGGCGCCGAGCAGCGCCGCCATCGCGCCCTCGCCGACCGGCACCGCCGCCTGCATCGCGCGCCCGCGCAACTTGAGCAGCCGCGCGGTCGTCGCGAGGTCGAACGCCTCGGCCGCACACAGCGCGCTATATTCGCCGAGCGAATGGCCCGCGACGTAATCGGCCTTCTCGGCCAGACGCACGCCGCCTTCGTGTTGCAGCACCCGCAACGTCGCGATCGCGTTCGCCATGATCGCGGGCTGCGCATTCTCGGTCAGCGTGAGGTCGTCGGCGGGGCCTTCCCACATCACGCGGCTCAAATGCTGGCCGAGCGCGTCATCGACCTCCTCGAACACCGCGCGCGCGGTCGGCGACGCATCGGCGAGTGGCTTGCCCATCCCGACTGCCTGGCTGCCCTGTCCGGGGAAAATGAATGCGCGCATCGCCCTCTCCATGCGTGAAGGGCTGCGCTGCTAGGCGCGGGGGCGATAGCGGTCAACTGGAGCGGCGGACCAGCACGGCCTCCGGACTGGGTGCGAACATCCGCCGCGCGATCGCGCCGGGCACGAGCGGCTCGAGCCCCAGCGCGCGCAGGATCGCGCCAACGCGCGTCGGGGGCGAGGGGTAACGCGCGATCACCCGGCCGGCGGGCGCGTGATCGGCGGCGGCGATCTCCAGCCCGCCGGCGCGCGCGGGGGCGTAGCGCAGGTTCTCGCGTCCGGCGTACAGCATCGGGATCAGCGCGCGACGCACCGTTTGCGGATCGGCCGCGATCACCTCGCGCGGGTGCGCGGCCGACGCCTCGACCATCGCCTCCATCACCCAGCGCGGATGCGCGTTGCCGACCCCCATCAACAGCAGGTTGCTCGACACGATCGCGACCAACACCACCGTTCGCCAGACGGCCGGGAGCCGCGCCACCCAAATCGCGACGATCACCACCGCGGCGAGCGCGGGGAGCGTGAAGTACCGCGGGTTGAGCACCAGTTTGCCGTAAAGCACCGCGACCAGCAGGAACATCGCCCCCGCCATCGCAGCAAGCACCACCATCCGTGGACGCTGCTCGCGCGGCACGAGGCCCCACGCTCCCAGCCCCACCGCCGCGCCCGCGATCCAGAACAGCAGCCCGAAATCGTCGTTGACCAGCAGCACCAGGAGCGGGTCGATCGGCGGCCACAGCAGGAAATTGCCCTCCATGTTCGCCGCGCGGTCGATGTGATCGTCGTGATTGAACGCGATGGTGTAGCGGCGCAGCGGGTCCCCGGTCAGCGCCCATTGATACAGCACCTCGCCCCCCAGCACGATCGCGACGCCGACACCCACCGCGATCAGCACCCCGCGCGGCACCGGGCGACCGAGCGCGAACAGCGGCACCAATCCCACCAGGGGCAGCACGCTCGTCTCGCGGCACAGTACCGCCACCCCGAACGCTACCCCCGCCGCAACCCCGCGCAGATAGCCGGTGCGATCCGCGCGCGCGCCGCCCAGCAGCATGATGCCGAGGATCAGCGCCGCCGCCTCGATCAGATCGACCGATACGGTCGTCGCGTGGCTGACGATCACCGGCAGCGTCGCGGTCAGCAGCGCCGCGATCCATCCGGCGCGCGCGCCCGCGACCCTGGCCGCGAACGCGCCCGTCACCGCGACCAGCAATGCGTAGAAGATCATCGCGGTCACCGCGAACGCGGCGAACCCCTGCCCCATCGCGCGCAGCATTGCAGCGAAGGTGAGCGTCAGCGGAAAGCGCGTCGTCCAGTGGTTGTCGCCCGGAAACGGCGGCTGCGTCATCACCTTCATCGCGCCCTGCCAGTAGAGCGAGTCGTCCGACGCCTCGAACCCGATCCAGCCGACCCACAGCGCAGCGGCCGCGCAGACGAGCAGGACCAGCAGCCACGGTAACGCGCGCGACTGATCATCCGGCGCGATGCGGTGGAAGGTGTGAGGCATCTTCATGCCCGACGACCTAGACGCGCGCCGCTTGCGAATTGGTTGAGGCACGGGAAAACGCCCGCTTTCTGACGGACCGTTCAGTTTCATCGCCGAAAAGCGACAATTTGCGACCAATAAGCGCAGGCTGCGACACGGGAACGCGACACGCGGTTCCTAATTTGGTTCTCGACGGCGGATGACGCCGCCGCGAACAACGGGAGCCAAGATCATGTTCAAGAAGATCATCCTTTCCGCCATTTCCGCCACGGTCGCGCTGACGCCGATCGTCGCTGCCTCGGCCGAGGCACAGACCCGCACCGTCACCACGGTGAAGGAGCGTCGCAACGGCACCGTCGTCCAGCGCACGGTGACGACGCAGGCGAACAACGGACGCAACTGGCGCGCCGGCCAGCGTTTCGATCGCCGCTACGCCCCCAATTACGCGCAGATCGATTATCGGCAGTTCCGCGGTCGCGGCCTCTATGCCCCGCCGCGCGGCTACCGCTGGGTGCGCTCGGGCCGCGACGCGGTGCTCGTCTCGGATCGTGGCGGCACGGTGCGCACGGTGGTGACGCGGATCTACCGCTGAACCGGTCTTCCGCCCCGGCTTGCGTCACGGCGCAAGCTCGGGTAACGGACAACACGCTTCGGGCGGGATGGCATGGCCGTCCCGCCCTTCGCTTGTTTGAAGACGACAGCCGGAGGGGCGGTGCGCATGGGGCGTCCGTCAGCGATCGGCCAACATAGAAGGTAGCACATGGCTCTCTACGAGCACGTGTTCCTTGCGCGCCAGGATCTGGCACAGGCGCAGGTGGACACGCTGGCTGAAAACGCCAGCAAGATCGTGACCGACCACGGTGGTCGCGTCGTGAAGACCGAGAATTGGGGTCTGCGCAGCCTCGCGTACCGCATCGCGAAGAACCGCAAGGCGCATTACGTGATGCTCGAGATCGACGCACCCGGTGACACCGTCGCCGAGATCGAGCGTCAGGCCGGCATCAACGAAGACATCATCCGCTACATGACCGTCCGCGTCGACGAGCTGGAGCAGGGTCCGACCGTCATGATGCGCAAGCAGGAACGCGACCGTGAGCGTCGTGCCGACCGCGGCGAGCGTGGCGGCGACCGCGGTGAGCGTGGTGGTGATCGCGGCGACCGCGGTGACCGTGGCCCCCGCCGTGAGGAGGAGTTCGCGTAATGGCCCGTCCGTTTTTCCGTCGTCGCAAGTCGTGCCCGTTCAGCGCCAAGGATGCGCCCCGGATCGACTACAAGGACGTCCGTCTGCTCCAGGGCTTCGTGTCCGAGCGCGGCAAGATCGTGCCCTCGCGCATCACCAGCGTGTCGGCCAAGAAGCAGCGTGAGCTCGCGCAGGCGATCAAGCGTTCGCGTCACCTGGGCCTGCTGCCCTACATCGTGAAGTAAGGAGTAGCAGACATGGACGTCATTCTGCTCGAGCGCGTCGAGAAGCTCGGCGCCATCGGCGACGTGGTGAAGGTGAAGGACGGGTTCGCCCGCAACTTCCTCCTGCCGCGCAAGAAGGCGCTGCGCGCCAACGAAGCCAACCGCAAGGTGTTCGAGGCCAACCGCGCCCGCATCGAGGCCGACAATGCGGCACGCCGCGGCGACGCCGAGAAGGAAGCCGGTAACTTCAAGGACGCGCAGATCACGCTGATCCGCCAGTCGTCGAACACCGGTCAGCTCTACGGTTCGGTCGCGGTGCGCGATCTGGTCGAGGCGCTAGTCGCCGAGGGCTACAAGGTCACCAAAGCCCAAGTCGTGCTTGATCGCCCGATCAAGGCGATCGGCCTGTACGACGTCAAGGTGCAGCTGCACCCCGAGGTCGTGGTGAACGTCAAGGTCAACGTCGCGCGCTCGCCCGAAGAGGCCGAGATGCAGGCGTCGGGCGTCGACGTCATGCAGCAGGTCTTCGAGGAAGGTCGCGACCAAGGCGGTTTCGTCGAGGCGTACGACCTGAATGCGGAGCCCGGCGCCACCGCCGAGGTTCAGCAGGATCAGGCGCAGGGCTAAGCCCTCACGCCGTTCCGGCAACGAAAAAAGGGCCGCTCGGGATACCGAGCGGCCCTTTTTGTTTACGTCGTGCGCCGCCGTGGCGGCAGACACCTTACGGGTTCATCAACACCGCCGAGACGACGGCCGAGAACGGGATCAGGGCGAGGATCACGGGAAAAAGCTGTTTCATGGCATCACCTTGCGACGACGGGAACGTGTTGCGCGGTAGAATGCGCGAAGCGGGATAGGGTTTCCCGGAGATTAACGAGGGCCGACGTGCCGTCGTGGCACACCGCCTATCCGACAGGATCGTCGGGGGACGCTCCCGTCGGCGTGCGAGATCTACAGCCCCTGAACCGCGCGGAACTGGACCCGCGCTTCCTCGCCCATCAGGTGTTGCAGCACCACCCACAGTCCCGCCACGGCCTCGCCGCCCGCCGCCTTGTAGGCGCGCGCGACATTGTTGTGCAGATCGTCGAAGATCGCCTTTTCCAGCTTTGCGCCCTCCGGCGTCAGCCTCAGCAGCCGCTGCCGCCGGTCGCGGTCGCCGGTGTGCTGTTCCATCAAACCCTTCGCGATCAATTGCTTGGCGACGCGCCCGAACGATTGCTTGGTGATGCCCAGAATGGCGAGCAGCGCGGTCACGTTGATGCCGGGCTGGCGCGCGACGAAATACATGATCCGGTGGTGCGCCCGCCCCAGCCCCAGCGCGGCGAGCGTGTCGTCGGCGTGACGCAGGTGCCGCGTATTGCTGAAGAACAGCAGGTCCATGCCGCCGCGAATGGTTTCTTCGCGGAGGAACTGGTCGCGAGGGGGCATCACGATGTCGCTCATGACAGCTTTGATGCCGCGATAATCTAGGTTATGCTAGAGCCAAGTTGCACCACGCGGAGTCCTACAATTGGTCGGTCAACGCCGCCCGAACAGTTTCTCGATGTCGCCGTGCGCCAGTTTCACCCAGGTCGGCCGGCCGTGATTGCACTGGCCCGAATGCGGCGTCGCCTCCATCTCGCGCAGCAGCGCGTTCATCTCCGCCACCGCCAGCACGCGCCCGGCGCGTACCGATCCGTGGCACGCCATCGTCCCCGCGATCGCGTCGAGCCGCTCGCGCAGCGACAGCGCCTCGTCGAACGCCGCCAATTCGTCCGCCAGATCGGTGACGAGCCCCGTGGGGTCGGCGCTGCCGAGGAGCGCCGGCGTCGCGCGCACCAGCATCGCGCACGGACCGAAGCGTTCCAGCACGAGGCCGAGTTCGCCCAGCTCGCCGATCCGCGCCTCCAGCCGGTCGCACGCCGGCTCCTCCAGTTCGACCACCTCGGGCAGCAGCAACGCCTGGCTCGCGACGGTGCCGCCCGCGAGCGCGCGACGCATCCGTTCGAGCACGAGCCGTTCGTGCGCGGCATGCTGGTCGACCAGCACCAGCCCGTCGGCCGCCTCCGCGACGATATAGGTCTTGCTCACCTGCCCCCGCGCGACGCCGAGCGGATGATCGGTCGTCTCGGGCGGCGGGGCCCAGGCGGGCTCGGCCCGCGCCTGCAGCGGTGCGGCGATGAAACTCGAGCGTCGCTCGTTGACATATGACGGCGCGAGCGTGGGGCCGGGCCCGATCAGACTCTCCTGCGCGTTCACGAAGACCGTCGGCGTGACAGGCTCGGGTCGCCACATCGCGAGCGCGTCCTCGCTCGGGCGCTGGACCGCGCGGTGCCCCGCCTCGTCAAGCGCGCGGCGAAGCCCTGAGACGATCATCCCGCGGATCATCGCGGGATCGCGAAAGCGGACCTCGGTCTTCGCCGGGTGGACGTTCACGTCGACCAGATCGGCGGGCAGATCGAGGAACAGCGCCACCACCGCGTGACGGTCGCGCGGCATCATCTCGGCATAAGCGCCGCGCAGCGCGCCGAGCAGCAGGCGATCCTTCACCGGGCGGCCGTTGACGAAGAGATATTGATGGTCGGCGACACCGCGATGGAAGGTCGGCAGCCCCGCGACCCCGCCCAGCATCACCTCGTCGCGCTGGAAATCGATCGCGACCGCATTGTCGGCGAGCGCGCGATCGGTCAGCGCGGCGACGCGCGCCGGGCGATCGTGCTGCGCGGTGACGCTCAACACGCGGCGGCCGTCATGCTCGACCGCGAAGGCAATCTCTGGCCGCGCGAGCGCGAGCCGACGCACGACGTCGAGACAGGCGCCGTATTCGGCGCGAGGCGAGCGCAGGAACTTGCGCCGTGCGGGCACGCGCGCGAACAATCCCTCCACCACCACGCGCGTGCCGGGCGGGAGCGCCGCGGGCCCCTCGCGTACCACCGCGCCATTGTCGACCGTGCGCGCCCAACCCTCGGCACCCGGCGGGCGGCTCTCGATCGTCACGCGCGCGACGCTCGCGATCGAGGGCAGCGCCTCGCCGCGGAAACCCAGCGTCATGACGCGGTCGATATCCTCGTGCGGCAGCTTCGATGTCGCGTGACGTTCCAGCGCGAGCGCGATCTCGTCGGGCGTCATGCCGCAACCGTCGTCGGCCACCGCGATCCGCTCGACCCCGCCCGCCGACAACTCGACCGCGATGCGGGTCGCGCCCGCGTCGACCGCGTTCTCGACCAATTCCTTCAACGCACTGGCCGGTCTTTCCACCACTTCACCGGCAGCGATACGGTTGACTAAATGCTCGGGCAGACGACGTATTGACACCGCGCAGGCACTAGCCCAAGCGGCGGCATCCCGCGACCCGAAAGATTGCTGTCGCGAAGCCGCCATGGCGGCTTCGAGGGCCGGGCACAGGCAAGAACCGCCGGCCAACGGCGCCATACGGAATGCATCTCACATGGTCTTCTCGCGCTTGTTCAAGATGTCCTCGCACGACATGGCGATCGATCTCGGAACGGCGAACACCGTCGTCTACGTCCGCGGCCGCGGTATCGTCCTCAACGAACCGTCGGTCGTGGCGGTGGAGACGATCAACGGGCAGAAGCGCGTCAAGGCGGTCGGCGACGACGCCAAGCTGATGATGGGCAAGACGCCGGGCACGATCGAGGCGATTCGCCCGCTTCGCGACGGCGTGATCGCCGACATCGACGTCGCCGAGCAGATGATCAAATATTTCATCGAGAAGGTGCACGGTCAGCGCCGCTTCATGCGCTGGCCCGAGATCGTGATCTGCGTCCCCTCGGGCTCGACCAAGGTGGAACGCCGCGCGATCCGCGACGCCGCGCAGAACGCGGGCGCGAGCCAGGTCTGGCTGATCGAGGAGCCGATGGCCGCCGCGATCGGCGCCGACATGCCGGTGACCGAACCGGTCGGATCGATGGTGGTCGACATCGGCGGCGGCACGACCGAGGTCGCGGTGCTGTCCTTGCGCGGTCTTGCCTACACGACGTCGGTGCGCGTCGGCGGCGACAAGATGGACGAGGCGATCGTCTCCTACGTGCGCCGCAACCACAATCTGCTGATCGGCGAGGCGACGGCCGAGCGGATCAAGCAGGAACTCGGCTGCGCGAAGCCGCCGGTCGACGGGATCGGCAAGACGGTCTTCATCAAGGGTCGCGACCTCGTCAACGGCGTGCCCAAGGAAATCCCGATCACCCAGGCGCAGATCGCCGAGGCGGTCAGCGAGCCGGTCGCCGCGATCGTCGACGGCGTGCGGATCGCGCTCGAGAACACCGCGCCCGAACTCGCGGCCGACATCGTCGACCAGGGCATCGTCCTGACCGGTGGCGGCGCGCTGCTGCAGGGGCTCGACGAGGTACTGCGCGACGAGACGGGGCTACCCGTCACGATCGCGGACGATCCGCTGATCTGCGTGGCGATCGGCACGGGGCGCGCGCTGGAGGACCCGATGTTCCGCGCCGTGCTCCAGAACGGTTGATCGGACCCGCATCGACATGGCGCCGCCGCGGGATCGGCGCCCGGGTTTCTCGCGACGGGCGCAATATGGTGTGTTCTTCGGCTACATCCTCGCCATCGCCGGCGGGGTTGTGGGTGCGGTGCTGCTCGCGCTGTCGCTGCTGAACCCGGTCGCCTTCTCGACCGCGCGCGCAACGATCGCGGAGGTAACCGCGCCGGTGTCGAGCGCGGTGGCGGTGGCGGTCGACGGCGTGTCCGGTATCCCCGACGCGATCGCGTCGTGGTTCGATGTCCACGACAAGAATGCGGCGCTCGTCGCGCAGCTGGCGCGCGCGCGCCCCGCGCTGGTCGCCGGGCATCTGGCGCAACTGGAAAATGCGCGCCTGCGGCGCCTGCTCGCCGTGCGTGATCTGCAACCGTCCGTCATCGTCACCGCGCGGATCGTCAGCACCAGCGCGACGAGCACGCGCCGTTACGGCCTGTTGAATGCGGGCACGTGGCAGGGCGTGCGCGAAGGCCAGCCCGTGCAGGGTCCCGAAGGCCTCGTCGGTCGCGTGCTCGAGGCCGGGCCAAACACCGCGCGTGTCCTGCTGCTGACCGATCCGCAGAGCATCGTCCCCGTCCGCCGGCTGCGCGACGGCCTGCCCGCGCTCGCCGCCGGGCGCGGCGACGGACTGGTCGACATTCGCGTGATCGACACCGACGACGCGCACTTCAAGGCCGGCGACGTCTTCGTCAGTTCGGGCAGCGGCGGCATCTTCGGACCCGGCGTACTCGTCGCGCGCGCGCTGCGCGGTGGCGCCGAGACGGCGATCGCGAAGCCGTTCGCGCGCCCCGACGCGTTCGATCTCGTCACCGTCCGCGGCGTCTACGCGCCGCCGCCGCTTCCCGCGCCCGCGCCGACCCCCGGCGCGGCACCCTCGCCCTCTCCCGCCGCGTCCGCGATCCCCTGATGGCAAGCGCCCCTCCCTTTCGCGAACCAATGCCACTCGGCAGCGCGCGGCTGCTGCCGTGGGCGACGGTGATGATCGGATCGCTGCTGACGATCCTGCCGTTCGGCGCGACCTTGTCGCTGCTGCCGCCGTTCGGGCTGCTCGCCCTGCTGTCTTGGCGTTTGCTCGCGCCCTTCGCGATCCGGCGCTGGGCGCCCGCGTTCCTCGGCCTGTTCGATGATCTCGTCTCCGGCCAGCCGGTCGGCAGCGCAATGCTGCTGTGGACGCTCGCCTATTTCCTGGTCGGTGCGCTGGAAGCGAGGTCGGGACTGCGCGATTTTTGGCAGAATTGGGTGATCGCGGCACTGGCGATCGCGGTGGCGCTCGCGGGCGGACGTTTGGCCGCCACGCCGCTCGGCGCGCATGTCGACGTCGCGCTCGGCGTGCAGGTCATCTTGTCGATCCTGCTGTTCCCGGCGGTCGCCTTTCTTATCGCGCGCGTCGATGCGCGACGGGGGCGCTGATGCTGCGCGGTCCGCGCGTCCTGACCGAATCGATGCAGGCGTTCAGCTTCTCGCGGCGCGCGTGGCTGCTGGGCGCGGGGCAGCTCGGCGTCGGGGGGCTGCTCGTCGGCCGGATGGCATGGCTGTCGGTGGCCGAGAACGAGCGCTATAATCTTCTTTCCGAGAGCAACCGCGTCAACAACACGATGATCCCGCCGCGCCGCGGCTGGATCGTCGACCGTCACGGTCAGCCGATCGCGAACAACCGCACCGATTTCCGCGTCGACCTGATCCCCGATCGTATTGTCGACAAGGACGCGACGCTCGCGGCGCTGCGCAAGCTTCTCGCGCTCACCGACGAGGACATGCTGCGGATCGAGGCGGATCTGAAGAAGGCGGCGGGGTTCCAGCCCGTTCCGGTGGCCGAGAACATCGACTGGGAACGCTTCGCCGCAGTCTATGTGCGCCAGCCCGAAATGCCCGGCGTCGCCCCGACGCGGGGCTTCGCGCGCAATTATCCCGCCGGGGCCGCGGTCGCGCACCTGACCGGCTACGTTGGCGCGCCGACTGCCGAGCAATATCGCGCGACGCGTGATCCGCTGCTGGTCACGCCGGGCTTCAAGCTCGGCAAGGACGGGCTGGAAAAGACGCTCGAGCCGCTGCTGCGCGGCAAGGCCGGGGCAAAGCGTGTCGAGGTTACCGCGCGCGGCAAGCTGGTGCAGGAACTGGCGACCCGCAAGGACGAGCCTGGGCGTACCGTTCGGCTGACGATCGACGCGGGATTGCAGGAATATGCCGCGCGGCGGCTGGGCACGAACTCCGGTTCATGCGTGGTGTTCGACTGCCTGACCGGCGAGATGCTGGCGATGGTGTCGATGCCCGCTTACGATCCCAACAGCTTTTCCGAAGGGATCAGCCACCTCGAGTGGGACATGCTGTCGAAGGACGATCACGTCCCGCTGATGAACAAGGTGACGCAGGGGCTCTATCCGCCGGGTTCGACCGTCAAGCCGATGAACGGGCTGGCGTTGATGGCCGCGGGGGTAAACCCGAGCGAGCGCGTCTTCTGCTCGGGGGCGATGCGATTGGGCACCAGCGTGTTCCACTGCCACAAACGCGGTGGTCACGGCCCGCTCGATCTCAAGAACGCGATCATGCAGAGCTGCGACATCTATTTCTACGAGATGGTCCGCCGGGTCGGCTACGACAAGATCGCCCCCGTCGCGCGCGCGCTGGGCCTCGGGCAGAAGTTCGACCTGCCGTTCGCGACGCAGCGCTACGGCACGGTGCCCGACAGCGCGTGGAAGCGGCGCAAGTACAAGACGAACTGGACGGCCGCCGACTCGGTCAACGCCTCGATTGGCCAGGGCTACGTCCTCGCCAACCCGCTCCAGCTCGCGGTGATGGCGGCGCGGATGGCGTCGGGCAAGGCGCTCGTCCCGACGATCCTGCGCGACCCGTTCAAGCCCGCGGCGCAGCCGCTTGCGATCGACCCCGACCATTTCCGCATCATCCGTGAGGCGATGAACGGGGTGGTCAATCTGGGTGGCACCGGCGGCGCGGCGAAGCTGCAGATCCCCGGCGTCGGCCTCGCCGCGAAGACCGGCACCGCGCAGGTGCGCCGCATCACGATGGCC
Organism: Sphingomonas citricola; assembly: GCF_019429535.1. Taxonomy (GTDB): domain Bacteria; phylum Pseudomonadota; class Alphaproteobacteria; order Sphingomonadales; family Sphingomonadaceae; genus Sphingomonas; species Sphingomonas citricola. Next base: position 453,027 of record NZ_JAHXZM010000003.1, read on the forward strand.
GAACGCCGCTCGGGCGTGCTGAAGAACGGGCAATTGCCGTTCAAGCTGCGCGACCACGCCCTGTTCGTCTGCTTCGCGCCCTACGACAATCCGCGCTACGCCGCCGCCGTCGTGCTGGAACATAACGGACACACCGTCCGCAACCTCGACACGCCGCTGATCGGGCGCGACATCATGACCTATCTGTTCGACCGCGAACGCGCGATGAAGACGCTGGCCGAGGTCGAGCCGACGTGGGGCGGCGACATCCGCACGCGCATGGCGGCGCAGGAGGCGGCCTACCGCGCCGCGCACACGACCCCGCCCGCGCAGGCCGCCGCAACCGAGACCGATGCGCCCGCCCCGACCGAGGCCCGCGCGGTGGAGGTGGAAACCGACATCCAGAACGCGAGCCAGGCCGCGGTCGAACGCGATATCGCGAGCGGCGCAGGGCCGGCGCAGACCGGCTCGCCCGAGCCCGACGACGATACCGGCAGCCGCAACCTGCCGCCACCCGCGCAAATGTCGACGCCCGCGACGCCGACCGCGGGTACCCCGCGGTGAGATCGATCGTCCCATCGTCGCTCGCGATCCTGCCGTGGCGGACGCTGCTGCTCGTGACGGGGATCGGCTGCTTCGGGCTGGTGGTGCTCTACTCGGCCGCGAACGGCAGTATTCGCCCCTGGGCGCTGCCGCAGGGCGTACGTTTCTTCGTCTTCCTCGCCGGGTCGATCGTGCTGTCGCGCGTCCCGCTATCGTGGTGGCGCAATCTCGCCTTTCCGGCTTACGGCGCACTGGTGGTCGCGCTGCTGCTCGTCGAGTTGCTCGGTGCGGTTCGCGGCGGCAGCCAACGCTGGCTCGACCTCGGCTTCATCCGCCTGCAACCGTCCGAATTGATGAAGATCGGCATCGTGCTCGCCGCGGCGCGCTTCTACGAGATGCTGCCCGCGGCCGAGACGCGCAAGTTCGTCGCGATCTGGCCGGTCGCGGTGCTGATCGGCGTGCCCGCGGCGCTGGTGATGCTCCAGCCCGATCTCGGCACCGCGTTGATGATCTGCGCGGGCGGCGCGACCGTCATGTTCCTGGCGGGCGTGCCGTTGCGCCTGTTCCTGGGTGGCGCCGCCGCGCTCGCGATCGCGGCCCCGCTCGCCTTCACCTTCGCGCTCCACGATTATCAGCGCAATCGCGTGCTGATCTTCATGGATCCCGAAAGCGACCCGCTGGGGACCGGCTACCATATCAGCCAGTCGAAGATCGCGATCGGATCGGGCGGCATCTTCGGCAAGGGGTTCATGAACGGCACGCAGAGCCACCTCGATTATCTGCCCGAGGGACAGACCGATTTCGTCTTCGCAACCATGGCGGAGGAATGGGGACTGCTCGGCGGCGTCTTCATCATCGCCGCCTTCCTGCTCGTGATACGCTGGGGCATCAACGTCGGGGTCCGCGCGGAAAGCCGCTTTGCCAAGCTGGTCGCCGCCGGGCTGTCGACCACCATCTTCTTCTACGTTGCGATCAATCTCATGATGGTGATGGGGCTGGCGCCCGTCGTCGGCATCCCACTGCCGCTCGTCAGCTTCGGCGGCTCGGCGCAGATGACGGTGCTGATCTCGCTCGGCATCCTGATGGGGATCGACCACACCACGCGCCGCAAGCGGCATTGGTGACGCCGACCGAAGGAAAACGCGAATTTCTGCAAAAAAGGGGTTTGCAGAATCAAACAGCCGATGTAGAGGCGCGCTTCCCGATCGGAAGCGACACACCAAGCCGCTTCTTCTCACCGGTCATGGACGCATAGCTCAGTTGGTAGAGCAGCTGACTCTTAATCAGCGGGTCCTTGGTTCGAGCCCAAGTGCGTCCACCATTTTCCTCCATGTTTTGAATGACTTAGTGTGGTTTCTAGGCTCACGAAGTGGCACCACTTCGTTGCTCGGGGTAAGAGCCGAATGCTCAGTGGCGCTGTCTTTTGAAAGCTTACTCCGCGTAAGTGGCTGCTTTCACACGCTTTTAAGTGAGATTATTTTGGTTTTTTGGGTAAGAGCAGCTCACTGTTAGTTAGCTGCTCTCGAACCACGGCTAGACCCACAATCGGCCGTTCCGTGGCGCCTTGACCTACCGCTATAGCGGTCGCTCGTTCACACTATCGACGATAGCGCGCATAGGTCAGGCTGTTGGCCACCTTGTTGCCGAAAGACACAGTTCTCGAGATTATGGTGGTTGCCGACTGCGAGTGGCCGAACCGCCCGTACTCTGACGCATCCGCCTTGCCGCCGCTTCGGCCGTCGCCATATGCTGCAACGCAGCAGATTGATCGGAAGCTGCCGAGGAGCCGAAGGATGCGCCGCTTACTTGATCCCTCGACACGATGGTACGACGGGCGCGATCCCAATGAGGATGTCGAGCGGCTGACTGAGCTAACCGACTTCGGTAAAAACCCCGGCGGGCTCCGCGCGCGGATCCATGTACCGGCGACTCTATCGGAGCATCCCGCGCTTGTGGTGGTGCTGCATGGCTGCACGCAGACCGCAGAAGCGTACGATCGCGGGTCAGGCTGGTCGCGGCTTGCCGACCGAAATGGGTTCGTGCTGCTCTACCCGGAGCAGATCCGCACCAACAACGCCAACCTGTGCTTCAATTGGTTCGAGCCAGGCGACATCGCGAGGGACATCGGAGAGGCGTCGTCGATCCGCCAGATGATCGAGGCGGTGGTGACCAGCCACGGCATCGACCGGTCCCGCGTCTTCGTCACCGGGCTGTCGGCAGGCGGTGCGATGGCGTCAGTGATGCTCGCGACCTATCCCGAGACGTTCGCCGGCGGTGGGATCATCGCCGGTCTGCCCTATGGCTGTGCGACCAGCGTGCAGGAAGCGTTCGGCGTGATGCGGGCCCGCGGCACGAACCGACCCGCCGCTCTGGCCGAACTCGTCCGTCGCGCGTCAAGTCACGACGGACCCTGGCCCACGATCTCGGTGTGGCACGGCACTGGTGACCTGACCGTCAACCCGGGCAACGCCGAGGCGATCGTCGACCAGTGGCTTCCGCTGCACGGCGTGGCGAGAGGCTCGTCCAATGCCGATCTGGTCGACGGCTACCCCCATCGTGCCTGGCGGGACGCGGACGGCCGGATCGTGATCGAGGCCTACAGCATCTCCGGCATGGGCCACGGCACTCCGCTCGACGCGGGCGGCGCGGACCCATTCGAGGTTGCCGGCCCGCACATGCTCGACGTCGCGATCTCGTCGTCGCGGCGCCTTGCGGAGTTCTGGGGTTTGACTGGCGACACTGTTTCCCAGCGGCAGAAGGTAGATCGACCAACGCAACAGGATACTTCCCCGATCGGCATCGGCGCGAGCCTCGCGCCACGGGTCACGCGAGCCCAGCGGCTGCACCCCGAAACGAACGACAGGGCAGCAGTCGACGTACGCCGGATCATTGAAGACGCGCTTCGTGCCGGTGGGCTGATGAATTAGCGCTGACCCCTGCAGCCTCACGGACGAGATCCGGCGACCTTGCCGTGATCGGCCCTTTCGGAGTCAATTGGATCGTCACGGTCGGGATCACGACCCTGTTGGCGATCCAATGAGCGCATGATCGGCGTCACAGTCAGTCCGTGCAAGACGACCGAGAACAAGACAACAAGGCCAAGCAATCCCCAGAGGCGATCAGCGTCTGCAACGCTCACATGATTGAGGCCGTAGGCCAGGTAATAGATCGAGCCGACGCCCCGGATGCCGAAAAACGCGAGCGTCAGCTTCTCGGACCGCTCGGCCCTCAGGCCTGCGAGACCAATCAGGCCGGTGATCGGCCGGATCACGAGGATGATGGCGCTGGCAACCGCCGCCTCGCGCCACGACACCGCGGACAGGAGCCCGCTGACGAGCGCGCCCCCGAACAGCAGCAGCAGCACCATCATGGCCAGCCGTTCGATCTGCTCGGTCACGTCGTGCATGTCGTGGTGGAAGTCGTGATCCCGGTGCGTACCGCGGAACGTAAAGGCGTGCTTCGCCACCGGACCTTCGCTGCACAACCCGTGCAGCATCGTCGCCCGATGTTCGCTGGGCTCGATGATCCGGCGGACGCAAGCTCTCCGGTGACTCGAACGATCAGACTGCCTTGTCGAGCTGCGCCATTTCAATGGCACGAAGCGGACGCCGTTCGAGGTTGAAGGTGTCCACGAACTTGACCGTAGCGCCGCCGGCGAGGTCGGATCCGAAATCACCATCGAACCGCCACAAAGGATGGATCATCAGGAAGACGTCCCCGTCCTTCTTGCGCTCGCGCAGCGCCGGGAGGCCCGACTGGGCGTGTATCTCGGCGATGAGCGAGTCCGGGCGCATGCCTGCACCAACGGGCATTTGAGCACCCGTTCCCGCGACCTGAACGAATTTCTGCTTCTTTAGGCCGCCGCCGAGCCGCTTCCCACCAAAAGTCTCGCGTGACGCTCATGCCCGCTCAGGTGAGCACGCCTTTGCTTTGATCGGGCAAGCGCTTGATCGCGATCACGCCTAGCATTTCAGTCGCGAGCGACGATCTTCCGTTTCCCAATCACCTGTGTTTGTAACGCCCCCTACACTCAGGTCCGTGTGGCCGCGGCCACCTCCCGCTCGGCCTGCGTGAAGCCGTAAGCAGGCACGATCTCACCTTCGCGGGACGACGCGCGCGACCACTCGCGCTGCAACGTCTCGCCCGCAACGTCACCTGCACCTGCATAGACGCCCTCCGTGAGGGTCACGTGAGCGGCCGCGAAGTGCCCAGCACCCGCGCACAAGATCGCTCGGCTCGGCGCCTCATCGGACACGAGCGCGAGCAGGCCCGGACTGACCAGTTCGGGCGCCAGCAGGCGCAGACTTTCTTCCGGCAGCACGTCGTGCGTCATGCCGGTCGCCGCGGTGGGCGCGAGGCAGTTGACGCGAATATCGTATTTCTCGCCCTCGATCGCCAAGGTCTGGGCCAACCCCACGAGCGCCATCTTTGCCGCGCCGTAGTTCGCCTGGCCGAAATTGCCGTACAGTCCCGACGAGGAGGTCGTCATGACGATCCGCCCGTGGCGTTGCGCGCGCATCGTCTCCCACACCGCCTTGGTGCAGATCGCCGCGCCGATCAGATGAACGTCGACCACCAGGCGGAAGTCGGCGATCGACATCTTCGCGAAGCTCTTGTCGCGCAGGATGCCGGCATTGTTGACGAGGATGTCGACACGGCCCCAACGCTCGAGCGTCGTATTCACCATCACCGTCACACCGGCTTCGTCGGTCACCGTGGTGACGGCGGCGCGCGCCTCACCACCGGCGAGTTTGATCTCGTCCACCACCGATCCAGCTACGTCCGCCGCGAGGTCATTGACGACCACCTTCGCGCCTGTCGAGCAAGGTACAGCGCGTGTGCACGCCCGAGTCCGCCACCTGCTCCCGTCACGATCGCCACGCGACCATCCAACTTCGCCATGCCGTCCCCCAAGCCATTCAGGCCGACACCGCTACCAGCAGCTTAGTTGGCTATCAAGCTAGTGAGTGTACACGCGTGAGATTACTTCCCCGTTGCCCCACACACCGCACGAAAACCGGCGGCCATGAAGGTCGCCATGCGCTGCTTGACCGCGAGGAAATCGTCGGAGCGGCACAAGCCGCCTGATAGTTTATCGATGCGGCCCGTGCGCGCGAGCGTCAGCATCAGCGAGCCGGTGACGAAGTGATAGCCCCATAGGATGTCCTCGCGTGGGCAGTCGGGCAGCGCGCGCTCGAGCAACCCGATCAGCCGCAGCACGACCGGATCGAAATACTCGTCCATCAACTCCGCGCCCCATTCTGGCGTGTTGGCAACCTGCGCACCGAGCGCGGCGTAGTTCTTCCACCCCTCGCCTCCCTCGATATAGAGGTCGAGGTCGGTGTCGAGGAAGGCGTGCAGCGCGCCCTCGATCGTCGGCGCGCCCCCGCACGCCGCCTCGTAATCGTCGAGCGCGCGCATCCGCGTCTGGCTCGTCACCACCGCGCGGCGCGCGAATACCGCGTCGAACAGCGCCTTCTTGTCGGTGAAATAATAATTGAGCAGCGTGTGGTGCACGCCGACGCGCTTGGCCACGTCCTTCAGTGTCACGCCGTGCAGACCGTGGCGCGAGAACAGCTCTTCCGCCACATCGAGGATCTGCTCGGTCATCTCGGCGCGCTGTTCTGCCTTCTTGGAACGGCGCTTGGGTGTGGGTGCGATGGTCACGTGCCCAGTTGTGCCAACCACCGTGCACGAGCGTCAAGCGATCAGCTGCGCACAGCAACATTCACACACACGATAGCGTTTGTTGACATGAGCTTCCGATCACGCGCATGCTGTGTCCAATAACTGGAGAGGAGAGCATGCGCATGAGCAGCTCGATCAATGCCGCATTGCCGGGCGGTGATGTCGCCGGTGTGCGTCCCGACGTGCGGATCGCCCCCCGCGAGATCGCGGGATTGCCGCGCCATCCGCGCGTGATGCTGGCGCTCTTGACCTTCGTCTACGTCATCAACTTCCTCGACCGACAGCTGCTCGGCATCCTGGCGAAGCCGATCCAGGACACGCTGCACGTCAGCGACGGGCAGCTCGGGCTGATCGGTGGGCTCTATTTCGCGATGTTCTACTGCTTCATCGCGATCCCTGTCGGCTGGCTCGCCGATCGCACCAACCGCGTGTCGATCGTGTCGCTCGCCTGCGGGATCTGGAGCGTGGCGACGATCGGCTGCGGAATGGCGGGCAATTACGCGCAACTGGTCGGCGCGCGCATGCTCGTCGGCTTCGGCGAGGCGGGCGGCGTGCCGCCGTCCTACGCGCTCATCACCGACAGCTTCCCGCCGCATAAGCGCGGCACCGCGCTCGCGATCTTCAACCTGGGTCCCGCGATCGGTGCTGCGATCGGGATCGCGTTCGGTGCGACGATCGCGACGCTGTTCAACTGGCGCGACGCGTTCGTCTCGATCGGCGTGGTCGGCATCGTCACCGCGATCGCGGTCAAGCTGGTGCTGCGCGATCCGGTGCGCGGCGGCATGGACCACGGCAATGCCGCGGCCAGCGTCGGGAAGGCGCCGTTCATCGGCACGATGCGGATGTTCTTCACGCATCGCACGCTGATGCTCGCCGCACTCGGCAGCGGGGCGACGCAGTTCGTCACCTACGGCCTCGGCAATTTCGCGGTGCTGTTCCTGATGCGCGAGAAGGGCATGCTGCTGACCGATGTCGCGGTCTGGTACGCGCTCGTCGTGGTGATCGGCATGGGTGGCGGGATGCTGGTGTCGGGACGCGTGATCGACCGCTTCGTTGCCCGCTCGCGCACCGTCTACGCGCTTGCCCCCGCGATCTCGCTCGCGGTCGCGCTGCCCTTCTACGTCGCGTTCGTCTGGGCGCCTGGCTGGCCGCTCGCGCTCGCGCTGCTGACGATCGTCATGCTGTTCAACTATTTCTATCTCTCCTGCTCGGTCGCGCTGGTGCAGGAGGAGGTCCGCCCCGACGAGCGCGTCATGTCGGGCGCGCTGCTGCTCTTGGTCATGAATTTCGTCGGGCTCGGTCTCGGCCCGACCTACGTCGGCTGGGCGAGCGACCGGCTGGCCGCGGGCGGGCACGCGCACGCGCTGCAACTCGCGCTCTACTCGCTCGCCCCCTTCTACGTCCTCGCCGTCGTCATCTTTCTCGCGCTCGCGCGCCGGTTGCGCGGCACCAATGGGAGCATCACCGCATGAGCTATCGCCGCCTGTTCCTAGCCGCTGGTGCGCTGCTCGCCGCGCCGGCTGCCGTCGCTCAGCAGTCTGCGCCAATGGTACGTGCGCCGGCGGGTCCGGTCGCGGGTACGTTCGATGGCGACATCCGCGTGTTCAGGGGCATTCCCTACGCGCAGGCACCGATCGGCAACCTTCGCTGGAAACCGCCCGTTCCCGCACCCGCATGGACGACGGTGCGCGCAGCCACCGACTTCGGTCCGGCGTGCATCCAGCCGACATCCAAGACGCCCAACGTCTACACCCCGCCCGCGCCGCTGCCGACGAGCGAGGACTGCCTGTCGCTCAATGTCTGGACGCCGAAGAATGCGGCCAAGGCGCCCGTGTTCGTGTGGATCCACGGTGGCTCGCTGGTCGCGGGGTCGAGCCGCGAGGTCACCTACGACGGCAGCGCGTTGGCGAAGCGCGGGGTCATCGTGGTATCGATCAACTACCGCCTCGGCGCGCTCGGCTGGATGGCGCATCCCTCGCTCAGCCGCGAGAGCGGGCAGCACGTGTCGGGCAATTACGGCCTGCTCGATCAGATCGCCGCGCTTCAATGGGTCAAGCGCAACATCGCGGCGTTCGGCGGGAACGCGGGCAATGTCACGATCGCAGGCGAATCGGCCGGTGCGCTCAGCGTCATGTTCCTCATGGAGAGCCCCCAGGCGCGCGGGCTGTTCAACAAGGCGGTGGCGGAGAGCGCGTACATGATCTCGCTGCCCGAACTGCGCCGCGCCGCCTACGGCATGCCCTCGGGCGAGGCGATGGGGCAGATGCTGCAGGCAGGCGTGCAGGCGCCCGATCTCGCCAGCCTGCGCGCGCTGGGCGCACAAGAACTGACCGACCGTGCCGCCGCGCTCGGTTTTTTTCCGATCGCAACAGTCGACGGCGACGTGATGCCGGCACAGATGACGACGACGTTCGACGAGGGCAAACAGGCCGCGGTTCCGATCCTGACCGGGTTCAACCAGGGCGAGATCCGCTCGCTGCGTATGCTGGCGGCGAAGGCGCCTGCGTCGTCGGCGGAGTATGAGAAGACGATCCGCGCGCGCTACGGCGACATGGCCGACGCGTTCCTGCAACTCTACCCGGCGGCGGGTTACAAGGAGAGCATCCTCAAAGCACCACGCGACGCGCTCTACGGCTGGACCGCCGAGCGCCTCGCCCGCAAGCAGCAGGCCGTCGGACAGCACGCCTATCTCTACCTGTTCGACCACGGTTATCCCGCGATGGACGCGGCCGACCTGCACGCCTTTCATGCGAGCGAGCTGCCCTATGTGTTCGGCACGGTGAAGCCTGCCGGGCCGAACTGGCCCGCGATGCCCGACACGCCCGCTGAACATGCGCTGTCGAACGCGATGACCGATTATTGGGCGAGCTTCGCCACGACGGGCGTGCCGGTGAGCCGGGGCGCCCCCGCCTGGCCCGCGTTCGGGCAGGATCGCGCGTTCCTGCACATCACCAATGCGCCGCGTGGCAAGACCGCGCTGATGCCGGGCATGTTCGAGCTAAACGAGACGGTGATGTGCCGCCGGCGCGCAAGCGGCAAGCAGGCGTGGAACTGGAACGTCGGCCTCGCCGCGCCGACCTTGCCGGCGAAGACAGAAGGCTGCGGCTGACGCGGCGCGGCCCCTAATCGGGGGGCCGCGTCCTGCGCGTCAGCGCGCCGTCGCCGCGCTGATGCGTCCGTTCGCCAGATCGTCGCGCAACCGCACCTTATCGATCTTGCCCGACGCGGCGAGCGGCATCGCGTCAACCGCGGCGACCTGATCGGGCAGCCACCAGTCGGGCACGCGCCCGCGCAGCAGCTCGATCAGCCCGCGCGCGTCGCCGGCTTGTGCCGCGTCGACATCGACGACCAGCACCGGGCGCTCGCCCCATTTCACGTCCTCGCGCGCCACCACCGCGACGTGGCGGACGCTCGGATGCGCACCGACGATCGCCTCAATCTCCGACGGGTTGATCCACTCGCCACCCGACTTGATCAGGTCCTTGGCACGCCCATTGATCGTCAGATTGCCGTCCGTGTTGATCGTCGCCAGATCGCCCGTGTCAAAATATCCTTCGGCGTCGAGCACGCTTTCCTCACCGCCGAAATAGCGCTCGACCACGCTGTGTCCTTTGACCATCAACCGCCCTTCGACCCCGCGCTGCTCCGGCAGGGTCGCGCCGTCACCGTCGACCAGTTTCAGGTCCAGTCCCAGAGGAGCACGGCCCGCACCCGTGCTCGGCACGCCTGGCGGTGCGATCGCACCGACCGGCGACAATTCGGTCATGCCCCAGCTCGTCTGGATCTCGGCGTCGAAGCGCTCACCCAATCGCTCGAGCAGCGCGTCGGGGCACGCCGAACCGCCGATCACGACGCGGGCGAGGTCGGGCAGCGTCTCTCCGCCGCGCTCCAGATGGTCGGCAACGCCGAGCCATACCGTCTGTACCCCCACTGCCAGCGTGACACCCTCGTCGCGCATCAGCCGCGCGAGGCTTGCGCCATCGAGCGTGCGTCCTGGCAGCACCAGCTTCGCGCCCACCGCGGGTGCGGCGAACGGCAGGCCCCAGCCGTTGGCGTGGAACATCGGCACCGCGAGCAGCAGCGTCTCGCGCGCGGTCAGCCCGACCGCGTCGGCCTGCAACGCGCGCAGCGTGTGAAGGTAGTTCGAACGGTGGGTGTAAGTGACGCCCTTTGGCTTCCCCGTCGTTCCCGAGGTGTAGCACAGTCCGGCCGGGCTTTCCTCGTCGAATACGCCCCACTCGGCGGGTACACCGGCGCGCGCGAGCAGCTTCTCGTACCCCGCGACTGGTACCGGCAGGTCGACGGGCACGCCCTCGTCGTCGAGCACGATCACCTGGCGCACGCTGCGGCAGCGTGCCAGCGCCGGCGCGACCAGCGGCAGCAGGTCGGCGGCGACCGCGATCACCTTGTCCTCGGCTTCATCGATGATCGCGGAAAGGTGATCGGCGGAAAGCCGCGGGTTGAGCGTGTGGCACACCAGCCCCGCCCCCATTGCGGCGTAGTAGAGCTCGAGGTGGTGGATCGTGTTCCACGCGAGTGTTCCGACACGGTCGCCCGGCTCGAGCCCGAGTGCCAGCAGCGCGCCCGACATCAGGTTGCTGCGCGCGCGCAGGCCGGCGTAGCTCGTCCGCCGCATGGAGCCGTCTGCCCGCGCCTCCACCACCTCGCGCGCACCGTGCCACTTGGCCGCGTGATCGAGGAACTTATCCACGGTCAGCCGATAATGCTGCATCTGTTATGTCCGTTGGCGTGGAAGGTTGGCGGCGCGATGCGCATCAGAACGACTTGAACAGCTTCACGCCATATTGCTGAGGCGGCCCGGCGAAATAGAGCCGGCTGTTGAGCGCGCCGGGATAATGCTGGTCGAACAGGTTGGTGGCGTAGGCAGTGACGATGAACGAGCCGTGCTCCCACGCGAGTTGCGCGTTGAAGATGTTGCGCGCCTCCAACCGATCGCCGAGTGCATTGTTCTCGAACAGCGTCGCCCATTGCGGCGCGACATGGCCATAGTTCACGCGCGGAACGATCGTGTCGTCGCCAACGGTCAAGCGGTATTCGGCGCCCGCGTTGAAGGTGAAATTTGGTGCGTAGGTCTGCTCGCGACCATTCAGGTCGACGCACGACGCGCGTGCCGGGCCGGTCTGCGGATTGCACGGCAGGATCGCGGCACCGACCGGCGGCACGCGCGAGTCGACCGCGAAGAAGCGACCGACGCTGCTGTGGAGCACGTTCGCCCCTGCGTTGAGCGAGAAGCGGCCCAGCCGCAGTTCGGCCTCGGCCTCCGCGCCGTAGATCTTGGTCTTGTCGCGGACGTTCAACTCGATCCCGAACGTCGGAAAATCGGGATAACCAATCGTGACCTGGAAGTTCTTGTAGTCGTTGTAGAAGCCGGTCAGCGTCGTGCGCAGCTTGCCGTCCAGCAGCGTCGCCTTCCATCCGGCCTCATACGACGTGACCTTCTCGGGCTCGAACGGCGCCGGGTTCCCGAGGCCGACTGGCACATTCAGCCCGCCGGGGCGGAAGCCGGTCGCGACGAAGCCGTAGAGGTAATGGTTTGGATTGACCTTCCAGCCGAGCGACACCTTGTAGGAAAAATCGTCCGACGACGTTTCCTGCGACGACCTGAGCGGCACGCCGTATTGTCGCACGTCGACGTGGTTGGTCGACTTGCTGTCGGTGTAGCGGCCGCCCGCCTCCAGCTTCAGATCGGGCGTGATCTCGAAGCCGACCTGCGCGAACGCTGCGAGCGAGCGCGTCGGGTTGCGGCCGTCGAGCCGGTATTCGGTCGCCGGATTGCCCGCGGGTGCGCCCGTCGTGAACTGGAACGGCGGCAGGAAGAAATAGGTGTTCCACACGCCGAACGCGCCGACGATATAGGTCAGCCGCCGATTGTCCGGCGAGATGATGTTGAACTCCTGCGTAAACTGCGTCTCGGTCACGTTGTCGAAGAAGGTCACGTTCGCGGCCGCCGTGCCGTCGAGGTCGGCACGGTAGCGCGTATTGCCGTTCTGAATGCCCGACACCGAACGCAGCTTCAGCCCGCTCTCGAATTCGTAATCGACTTTCAGGATCGAACGGATGAACTTGTCTCGCGCCTCCTGCGGGGAGTTGGCAGAGATGTCGAATAAGTCGCGGTAGTTAGGGTTGGGCGTGTTGGTGCCGGGGAACACGCGGAAGTTGTTGAGGTACGGGCTCGCCGGATAGGCACCCATGTCGAGGTAATCCACGTCGGTCTTCGACAGGATCGACAGCCCTTCCACCGGCTTCCACAAGATGCTGACGCGTCCCGCTGCCATGCACAGGTCATTGTTGGCGTCTTTTCGTGCCGGTCCGGTAATGTTGTAGAAGCCGTCACGGCGCTCGCCAAAGAGCGCGACGCGTACCGCCAGTGTGTCACTGACCGGCAGGTTGACCGCGCCCTGCAATCCGACGTCCGCGTAATTGCCAACCTGCCCCTGAACGTAGCCCGTCACCTTGCCGCCGATGATCGGATCGTTGGTGTTGACGAACACCGCGCCACCCGTCGCGTTCTGCCCGACAATCGTGCCCTGCGGCCCACGCAGCACCTGGATGTTGGCGACGTCGAAATACGGCTCCTGCTGGAAATAGCCGGGAAATGACGGCACGCCGTCGCGATAATTGATGACGCCCGTGGTCGTCTGCGTGTTGCCCTCGGCCTTGCCGATTCCGCGAACGTTGAAGTTGTTGCCCTGGCCGAAATTGTTGACGACCACGCTTGGGGTCGCAAACTGCAGCGCGTCGACATTTAGCACGCCCTTGTTGGCGAGATCGGTGCCCGAGAGGACCGAAGCAGCGACCGACGTTTGCATCAGGTTCTCCGCGCGGCGCTGAGCGGTCACAACGATGTCGTCGCCCATCGCTGCGTCCTGATCGTCGGCGGCGCCGGTGCGCCCGGTCGTGGCTGGCTGCTGTGCCGCCGGGGCGGCGGCCTGACCCGTTTCCGGGGTTTGCGCAGATGCTGCGCCCGACCAAGCGAGTGCCATCAACGACGCGCCAAAAGGTACCAGTGCCCTCATCATCCGCTCCCTGTCCTGCCGGCGCTTATCGACGCCCTTGCTCCGCATCCTGACCGCTCCTCGCTTTTGAGGCAAGCGGAAACTCACATGTGAGTGAAGGTAGGCAGCGACGATTGCGTCTTGTTGCCCATTTCCTGGCAGCGTGCCTCCTTCGGTTTTGTGTTTGGCAAGGAATTAACGTTATGCCGGCCAAGTCAAAGTTCGGAACCGACCGGGAACTTACCGACGAGGCAGCAGGGTAAGACGCGGCGCGATGTTCGCGCCAGTTGACCTTAAGGGTCGCCTAACCGCGCCACCTTGTGGAGTGTAGCGGCTACGTCGCAACGACTGCCGCGGCGTCTGGCGTCGGACCGGTCGTCGATTGCCCCCCTTCATGCACACGGGTCGACGATCGCGACGGGATCGCCCTTGAGCGAGACGTGAACAGGGGCGTGGTCCATGTTCAAGTCGAGCGCACCCGTGCCGAGCAGCAGCCACGCTTTCCCGGCAAGCGTATCAAGATTGAGCTGCTGCTAGGCCCTTCCGTGGAGCAAGTCGGATCGGCTGAACGAACAGCGGGATCTCGCATCAAACGCCCGGCAGCCATTCCGCTCTTCACCATCCGCGGACGTCTGAAGCCCTTTTCTTGCGCGAACAATCGTCCGCTTTCTCGCGAGTCCGGCCCAGAAGCGGCCACGCCGCTTCCCACGACCGATGGGCGTTCGAGACCCCGTGCCCCCTCCTGAACAAACGGCAGCGTACCGCAGTGGACTGCCTGAAAGCGGACAGGCTGCCTTCCACCACCTTCAAACGTCCGAAGCTCAGTCAATTTCACCTGAACGAACGGCGGCTTGACGCTCGCGGTCGTCCTCAAGCCGACGAGCCGCTTTCCATCAACGTAAGGCGTTCAAGCCGCCTGCCTTGCCGTCTGAACGAGCGGCCGCTTACATGCAGTGGCCGCCAAGAGTCGACGAGGGGGGTGCAACTCTCGAAAGAGCTCGACCCTCAGCTCACCTACCTGACGACCGAATGTTGCATGCTTCGCCTAACCCTGCTTCTTCAGTATCGTGAAGAGCGCGCCCTCTCTGTAAGTCGACAATCGATGTGCGATCGGCAAGACGTCAAGCACCGAGATTGCGGAACGATGTACGCCATCGAAAAGCGCGTCTGCGCCTGCAGCAGTAAAGATACGTTCACCATCAAACGCCATAAATCGATTGGTCGCTCGTTCGTGAACACCGAGCAGCTCATAAGCTCGTTGCGTGTGCTGCTGAGCATCATCCTTCCCAAAACAATCCGGAGCTCCCGCCTGCAAGCGATTCTCTACAAGATGGTTCCACTTTCGACCCCACCCACGAGATGTTTGAGCCCATGAATGATCAACGAACTAGCTGGCTTACTTACCATATTCATCGGGAAGCCCGCCTTCGAAGCGGAAGAAAACACCATCATCCCCAGCGCGTAGGCCACGTTAAGATCTCTACCAAAACCAAGGTTCAGGCTTTCATATAGGTCGGAGAATCCGACGTTCCCCTGTTCCAGAATACCGGCGAGCTCGTTTACCTGGCGCGGCGTGTAAGTTGCCTGTAGAACTGTATACAGATTTACTGGGTCTGAAGACAAAAGCACTGAAAAAGACATTATATTCCACTCTACTTTGGGTTGGTGCATGCATGCTATGCAAGCACGGTGTGTCCGAGGCCTTCGCGAAGGGCAATGTAGCGAAGGCTGGGCGCAGTAGCCTTCTAAGCCTCCGATGTTCCCAATCTGCATACGAAAACGAAGAAACTTACTTTTCTCTCAAGTTGCTATACGGCGTAACTCAATTAGGGCGTCGCAACCGAGGGTCAGGATGCGCTGAACACAGCCGAGACGTGAAATCAGCAGGAAAGAAACGCCGCAGCAGAGGGTTAGGAGAGATGCCGCAGCGGGTGGTGCCACGTCGCCAACCTTTTAAGCGTCAGGATGAGAACCTGTTGGCTCGACATCGATAGTGTCCTCTGTTGCACTTGATCGCGCGTGACTTGAGCACTCCCCCGAAACGCAGGGGTAGATTCCGATGGCTGCCCGCAGCGAGTGGCATTACATCGCGTTGGGCAAGCCCACGCAGAACGGGTTCATCGAGAGCTTCAAGGGTCGCATGCGCGACGAGCTGATCAACGAGACGCTGTTCTTCACCATCAGCCAAGCCCGCTCGACCCTGGCGCGCTAGGTCGACGACTACAGCACCGAACGACCCCACTCGTCGGTGGGTTATGCCACTCCGACAGCCTTCGCTGCCGAACTCGAACAGCAACGGGCGGGGTTGACCCCACCCGTTGCTTCACCTGCACTCATGCGCGACAACTCAGGCTCTGCTTACCGCTGGACGAAAGGCGGAGGTCACGTCAGATCCAGGCGGCACGCGTCACCGCAAATGATGGCAATTGGTCACATTCGCACTCGTTGCCACTTGAACGCTGCGAAAATAGTCTAATCTGCTCCGCCCTTACGCAAGGCTTCCAAATGCTCTGCCCACACTCGCAAAGCGGCTTTTTTCTCAGCGTAGTAATTGTGGCGATTGTAGACAGCCTGTAAGCCGGGCAACTTGTGATTAAGTACACGTTCTACCACATGAGGTGGAATCACCGGATGTCCATCGTCGTTTAACAATCCGTTCATCCCAGTTCCGACAGACCGTCGAATATCATGTATCGTAATCGGCTCAAAATAGATTCCGTTATTGTTTGCACTCTTTTCCATCAGCTCGTTGAGCGTCTTCGTGATCTTACTAAATCCGCTCATGGGCTTTTGAGGGTTCAAACGTGTAGGCCATACGAGTTGCTGCCTCGGCTCACGCTTACTTGCCGCTTTATCCAACAGGTCTACTGTCGGCTGCGACAACGGCAGAAGAAGCTCTTGACCGTTCTTAGTGCGTGATTTTGGAAGGATCCATTCTCCTCGATCAAGATTAAGCTCAGCCCACCTAAGGCCGAACACCTCCCCACGCCTAGCACCGGTGTACAATGCCACGATCAGAGGATCAGTGAATGAAGATTCAAGTTTGTTAAGGACATTGACAAACAGCTTCAACTCTTGATCCACCATGACCCGCTCGCGAGATTTGGAAAGAGCAAACTTTGTAAGGTGCTCAGAAGGATCTACCGTGAGGTCCGTGACATGACGACCTTTGGTAGTGGCCCACCGAAACAAACGCTTTAAAAGACTCTCGAGGCGGTTCGAAGCGATAGGGGCTACTGCTAACTTCGCCTGTAATATATTGGCTAAGTCTTTGTGTGTGATATGGAAATAGATGTTATCACCGATAAACGGCTTCACATCTCGATTATACAGGCGAAGCTTTTCCCGCGCTGACTTCCGCTGATTACCTTCGTGCATCATGTATTGCGCGAATAGCCAATCACAAGTTCGCTCAGCCAGCCTTTGCCGCTCAGCCTCCTGTCTGCGAGACTCTTCCGTGGGATCAACGCCGCAATCAAAGGATTGATTTATGCTGAGCGCCCATTCACGCGCCTCTTGTAGCGAGAAACGCGAAAGTGGACCAAGCGTAAGCTTTCTTGTGGACCCCTTAAATGAACGTCGTAGTATCCAGGAATGACGCCCTGTAGGTCGCTTCAAGATACGAAGTCCGGACTTATGGTATCTAGCACCTCACCTTCACCTGGAATCCACAGAATTGACTCTACAAACTTGTTTGTCAACCTTTGTGCAACCATAACACCTCCTTCACCAAAGGGATGTAGGAAGCCGAGGGCCCATCCATGATAAAGGCAAACTAACACTTCAAAAAGAATCAGCGACAGCTCAGACGCCATGGCTTTTCTTAGTGTCGAGATCTATTGATGGCAGAGTTACTCCCTGACCCAAGCTCCGCAAGGCGCCCGCACCGAGCAACCCGCTGGGGCTGACGAGCCAGCAAGCGGAACGGCTGCGGCCGTCCTGTTACAAATGACACGGCAAGCACGGGGTGAGGTACCGGCGGGTGCTCAGCGGCCTTGTCTTCGTCAACAAGAACGAGCTTCGCTGGCGAAGTGCACCCGTAGTCTTCGGTCCGCAGGAGATGGTACACAGACGATGGAAGCGCCATGGTGCGCCAGTCGTGTCCGCGCGCATTTTGACGAGCTGACGGCGATGGAATCGAGCCGAAGAGGATCGTTATTGACGCGGCCTACTCTAAAAACAAAGCTGACGCTATCGGTTGCGCGAGTGAACAACAGAGAGATCGGTCGCCTGGTCGGACGTTACCGATGGCGGCATAAGCACCAAGCTCCACGCGATGGCTGATGCGAAAGGCCGAGGGTTGTGCTTCTTCATGGCCTCTGGCGAAGTCAGCGACCACACGGGAGCGGCGGGACTGCTTGCTGACATGCGCGAGGCTTAGTCGCTGCGCAGCACCACGGCTACGATCTCGAGTCGTTAAAGACGCTATGTACGCCACAGGCATCATGCCCTGCAATTAGGCGTGCGACCACGTAGAGGGTTGGCCAGATCGGACAGTCACAAGCGGCGAGGTGACTACATAAGGAACATGATGAACGTTCGCAGATAGTATTGAAGGGTCATGATGACCATCGACGTCGGCAACTAACGACCGCCTCACACTCCTCCCTATCCGGCAGGACAGCGGCGTATCTACAAACCGTATCGAGAGCGTTCATTAGGATACGCTGACTAACGCTGGTGCCAGTAATGTGCCAGTTGCTCACTTACCTCAAAGTTACGTTGCTTAACGCCAATTGACACAACAGCATCGAAAACCCGCTTTAGGTTGAGCCAAAATGGCTAATTACGTCAGGCAGTGTCAACTGAGGTTAAACAGTAGCGATCTCTTAATCAGCGGGTCCTTGGTTCGAGCCCAAGTGCGTCCACCACCTCCCTCGGGAAGCTCCTATCTCTGCTACGATTGGTTCGCCTCGCAAGGCCAGCACTTTCCGCCATTGCAGGATGTCGCTGAGCGCAGATTTCTAAACTTCTGCATGGTTGGTGCCGCAATATTCACCACCGAGGAGAGTGTGGCCTCCAGCTTGCTCCGGGCTCACATCTCGTATCGAAGCGTGGTTCCGACACGACCGTCTCGGGGTCGCCTTACCAAGTTGACCAGATTCACCCCAACGCTCAGCAGGCGCATCACCAACAACCGACCGGCGGCGTGACGATCACGCCGCCGGTTGCGTCGTCTTAGTCGCGGATCGCTGCGCCGGCATTCTGGAGCGCAGCACCGGTGCGGTCGGCGGCGCGGTCGCCAGCGCGATCGATCTTTTCGCCCGCACGGTCGGCGGCCGCGTCGGCGTCACGGGCCGCATTCTTGGTCGCGGCAGCGGCGCGGTCGCCCGCGCGGTCGAGCTTCTCGCCGGCACGGTCGGCGGCGGCGGCCACGTCATCGGCGGCGCGGTCGGTCGCGGCGGCGGCGCGCGATCCGACGTTCTTGGCATCGTCACCGATCGCGTCGGCGGCCTGCGCGGTCTGCTCCTGCGCACGCTCGCTGCACGCGGCGAGCGGGGCTGCGGCCATCGCCAGCGCCAGACCGAAATGAATCTTCTTCATACATCCTCCCGAACAAGGGCGCGCGGCGCCCGACCATTGCGGCCCAGGCAGGATCGCTCCCGCCCGGTCACGGCGTGATCAACCCGGCAGGCGGCGTAACTGTTCCGCCGCAGAAACGACGCCACGGCGTCCAATACCGAGCCTGAGATTGCAGTGGTGCGACGCGCGCGATCATGCCGTCGTCACATTTGTCGGTCACGGCATTGCAATGCGTTACCTAGCCCTCGCCGTCTCGGCACTCCTCGCCCTGCCCAGCCCCGCCCTTGCCTGGGGAAAGACGGGCCACCGCGTCGTCGGCGCGATCGCCGAGCCTCTGCTCACCCCCGATGCGCGCGCGGGCGTCCGTGGCATCCTGGGCGTCGAGACGATGGCGGAGGCGTCAAACTGGCCCGACTTCATGCGCGCCGATCCGGCGCCCTACTGGCAGCACGATTCGACGCCGTGGCATTACGTGACGGTGCCCAAGGGCAAGACCTATGCCGAGGTCACGCCGCCGCCCGAGGGCGACGCGGTCACCGCGCTGCGCCGCTTCAGCGCGGTCGTGCGCGATACGGGCAAGCCACTCGCCGAACGTCAGGCGGCACTCCGCTTCATCATCCACATCGTCGGCGATCTCCACCAGCCGCTCCACGCCGGCAACGGTACCGACAAGGGAGGGAACGAGGTATCGGTGACGTTCTTCGGCCGCCCGACCAACCTCCACTCGGTATGGGACTCGGCGCTGATCGACGACGAGCAATTGTCGTACACCGAACTGAGCGCGTGGCTCGGCGCGCGGATCACCCCGGCGGATCGCCGCGCCTGGGCGAGCATCGACCCGAACGTCTGGATCGCCGAAGACACCGCGCTGCGCGACCAGATCTACCCGACCGATCCGGCGCTGTCGTACGGCTATATCTACCAGATGAAGGCGCGGCTGGAGCAGCGGCTAGAGATGGGTGGCGTCCGGCTCGCGGATTATCTCAACGCACTGTTCAAACCCGCGGGCAAGCGGCGCTGATACGAGAGGGGCGGCGTGTCGGAAACACGCCGCCCCCTTACCCGTCGATCGGCGGTCGGTCAGGCGAGTGCGTCGGCGACGACCTTGTTGACGATCTTGCCGCCGCGGACGTTCAGACCCTCCATCAGCCCCGGATTTTCCTCGCACGCCGCATAGCCCTTGTCGGCGAGTGCGAGGCCGTAGGGGAGCGTCGCGTTGTTGAGCGCGTGGCTCGACGTCAGCGGCACCGCGCCCGGCATGTTGGCGACGCAGTAATGGATCACACCGTCGACCTCGTAGGTCGGCTCGGCGTGCGTCGTCGCGTGGCTGGTTTCGAAACAGCCGCCCTGGTCGATCGCGACGTCGACCAGCACCGCGCGCGGCTTCATGTGCGCGAGCATCGGACGCGTGACGAGCTTGGGCGCCGACGCACCGGGGATCAGCACCGCGCCGATGACCGCGTCGGCCTCGGCGATCTCCTGCTCGATCGATTCGAGCGTCGAGACGCGCGTGCGGACGCGACCGGCGAAGAGCTCGTCGAGCTCGCGCAGCCGCGGGATCGAGCGATCGATGATCGTAACCTCGGCACCCAGGCCGACCGCCATGCGCGCCGCGTGCGTGCCGACGACACCGCCGCCCAGCACGACGACGCGGCCCGGCTGCACGCCCGGTACGCCGCCCAGCAGCACGCCGCGCCCGCCGTTCGGAGCCTTCAATGCGTGCCCCGCCGCCTCGATCGACAACCGGCCCGCGACCTCACTCATCGGCGCGAGCAGCGGGAGCTGGCCGCGCGCGTCGGTGACGGTTTCGTACGCGACCGCGGTCACGCCCGAGGCCATCAACCCCTTGGCCTGCTCGGGGTCGGGGGCGAGGTGGAGGTAGGTGAACAGGATCTGGTCGTCGCGCAGCTGGACCCACTCGCTCGGCTGCGGCTCCTTGACCTTCACGATCATCTGCGCGCACGCGAACACTTCCTGCGCGGTGTCGACGATCTCCGCACCCGCCGCGCGGTAAACGTCGTCCGACGCCGCGATGCCGAGCCCGGCACCCGCTTGCACCAGCACCTCGTGCCCGTGCGCGACATATTCGCGCACCGCACCCGGCGTCAGGCCGACGCGATATTCGTGATTCTTGATTTCCTTGGGCACACCGACGCGCATCGCGACTCTCCTCACGTTTGCCGCCTTTTACGGCGACGGTTGCGCCAATTCCCGGCAAAGCGCGCGCGCGACTTGCCGATGACCGCCCGTTTCCTGCATCATAAATGCCGATGACGCAGCATTCCGAACCGCTCGACCGGATCGACCGCCGCCTGCTCGGCGCCCTAGTGGAAAACGCGCGCGCGACCGCCTTCGCCCTCGCCGAGCGGATCGGGCGCAGCGCCACCGCGATCGCAAGGCGGCAACGCGCGCTCGAGGAAAGCGGGGTGATCGCCGGCTACGCCGCGCGGCTCGATCTCGGCCAGTTGGGCCTCGGCACCACCGTCCACATCAAGATGACGCTGGAAAGCCAGCGTAAGGACGTGCTCGACGCGTTCGAAGCATCGATCGCCGAAAGCCCTTCGGTGGTGCGCTGCGACCTGATGTCGGGATCCTACGATTACCTCGTCACCGTCCAGGCGCGCGACCTCGCGCATTTCGCCGAGGTCCACCGCGAGGAACTGTCGCGACTGCCCGGCGTCACCAGCATGGAATCGGGCTTCGTCCTGCGCGAGGTCGTCGCCGCGCGGCTACCGCTCCACCTGCTCGATTGAGGTGCGATTGGAACCCGAACGGGTCCATGATAGCTTCGCTCGCATGACCGAGCATGTGCCGATCACCAACGTGCCGACGCGCGTGAAGCTGCGGGTCGAGGACTTTCTCTCGCTCGATCGCGACGGCGCCTTCGACGGCTACGGCAAGACGGAGCTGATCGACGGTGAGGTCACCTACATGAACGCGCAACACCGCCCACACGCGCTCGCGAAAATGGCGTTGTACGATGCGCTGCGTGATGGCCTTCGTGCCGCATGCTCGACGTTACACGTCATGGTAGAAGCCAGCGTTACGTGGGCGCCCGTCGACGTGCCCGAGCCCGACCTGCTCCTCACCGCCGAACCGCACGGCCCTGGTCCGGTTCCCGGCACCAGCGTGTCGCTGGTGGTGGAGATTGCGGACGCGACATTGCAATCTGACCTAGGCCGTAAAGCGGCCCTCTACGCCCGGCACGGAGTGCCCGAATATTGGGTAATCGATGTGAACGGCCGGACCATCCACCAGCTATGGTCGCCCATGAACGGCGGTTACGGCGATCATGTCCGGCATGAGTTCGGCACGGTCATCGCAGCTGCCACCATCGCCAATCTGACGGTCGAAACCAACCATCTCTGACGATCAGCGTACCCGCCAGTACGCGAACGCCTTCGCTTGCTCGGCAGCGACGAACCGTTCCGCCTCCGCGCCTTCCCACGCTTCGCGATAGCCAAGCCGTTCGGCGAGCGTCGTCCACCATCCCTGCCCCGGCAGCCGATCGCCCTCGCGCACTACCAGCACGGCAAGCGCCGGTTCTCCGGCTTCCTCGCCCGCGGCATCGATCGCGTCGAGCGTCTTGCACAAGGCGCGCATCTTCGGCCGGGTGAAGCGGTGGCCGAGCGCGCGCAGCAGCTCGGAATAACTCACCGCCCGCCCCTCGCGCGCCGCCGCGACCAGCAGGGCGCGCACCAGCGCCACATCGGCGATCGTGCCCGGCCCCTCGACGGGCACGATCCCCTCCGCCTCCAGCCAGCGCGACAAATCATCGCTCGGACCGGAGGCGCCCCGCATCAGCGTGTGAGCTTCTTGTACGCCAGCCGCGTCGGACGGTCGGCGGCATCGCCCAGGCGACGGCGCTTGTCTTCCTCGTAGCTCTCGTAATTGCCCTCGAACCATTCGACATGGCTGTCGCCCTCGAATGCGAGGATGTGGGTGCAGAGGCGATCGAGGAAGAAGCGATCGTGGCTGATGACCACCGCGCAACCCGCGAACGTTTCCAGCGCCTCTTCGAGCGCGCGCAGCGTCTCGACGTCGAGGTCGTTGGTCGGCTCGTCGAGCAGCAGGACGTTGCCGCCCTCCTTCAGCATCTTCGCCATGTGGACGCGGTTGCGCTCACCGCCCGAGAGCTGGCCGACCTTCTTCTGCTGGTCGGGCCCGCGGAAGTTGAATGCGCCGACGTAGGCGCGCGTGCCCAGTTCCTGCTTGCCGAAGCGGAACACCTCGAGCTCGTCGGAGATTTCCTGCCACACGTTCTTGTTCGGATCGAGGTGGTCGCGGCTCTGGTCGACGTAGCCGAGCTTGACGGTCGAGCCGACCTCGATCGTCCCCGCGTCGGGCTGCTCTTGCCCCGTGATGAGCTTAAACAACGTCGACTTGCCCGCGCCGTTGGGACCGATCACGCCGACGATGCCGCCCGGCGGCAGCGTGAAGTCGAGCCCGTCGAACAGCAATTTGTCGCCGTACGACTTGGTCAGCCCCTTGGCCTCGATCACCTTGCCGCCCAGACGCTCGGGCAGCTGGATCAGGATCTGCGCCTTGCCCGCGACGCGGTTCTCCTGCTTCTCCATCAGTTCGTCGAACGCGCGAATACGCGCCTTGGACTTGGTCTGGCGCGCCTTGGGGGTCTGGCGCATCCAGGCGAGTTCGTCGGCGATCGCGCGCTGGCGCCCGGCCTCCTCGCGCTCCTCCTGCTCCAGTCGCTTGGCCTTCTTCTCCAAATAGCCCGAATAGTTCGACTCGTAGGTGTAATACCGCCCGCGATCGAGCTCGAGCACCCAGTTGACCACGTTGTCGAGGAAGTAGCGGTCGTGGGTGACGAGGATGACGTTGCCGGTATATTCCTTCAGGAAATTCTCCAGCCACGACACGCTCTCGGCGTCGAGGTGGTTGGTCGGCTCGTCAAGCAGCAGGATGTCGGGCTTTTCGAGCAGCAGCCGGCACAAGGCGACGCGGCGCTTCTCGCCGCCCGACAGGTTGGTGACGGGCGCGTCGGACGGCGGGCAGCGCAGCGCTTCCATCGCCTGTTCGAGCTGGCTGTCGAGCGACCAGCCATCGGCGGCGTCGATCTTCGCCTGAAGATCGCCCATCTCCTCCATCAATGCGTCGAAATCGGTGTCGTCCTTGGGATCACCCATCTCGGCCGAGATCGCATTGAAGCGTTCCACCATGTCGGCGACCGGACCTGCACCCAGCCGCACGTTCTCGATCACGGTCTTGCTGTCGTCGAGCTTGGGCTCCTGCGGCAGATAGCCGACGCGCACGCCCTCGGCCGCCCACGCCTCGCCGACGAAATCGGTGTCGATCCCGCCCATGATCTTCATCAGCGTCGACTTGCCGGCGCCGTTCGGGCCGATGATCGCGATCTTCGCGCCCGGGATGAATTGCAGGTGGATGTTGTTGAGCACGGGCTTGTTCGCGCCCGGGAAGGTCTTGGTCAGACCCTTCATGACGTAGGTGTACTGGACGGCCATGGGTCGCCTTCTCGCGTGATGATGCTGCGGGGAAATTCGTTCCGCTCGCATGTAAGGCCCCCGTGCGGCGTTGGCAAACCGGCAGGTGCCGGTTACGCCTTCGCTCCATGAAGCGCATCCTGCTCGCGGCGACCGCCGCTTCCGCCCTGCCCGCCATCACCCTGTCCGCCCCCGTGGCGGCGCAGACCGCGGCGGCATCGACGCCAGCGGGCCAGCCCGCGATCACCCGCCCCGCGCCGACGCCGCCAGCGCCCGTCGACGCGCGGGTCGCCGCGCTGCGTGACGCCGCACTGAAGGACGAGGTCGCCTATGATATCGTCGAGGGCCTGACGACCGAAGTCGGACAACGCCTCGCCGGCACCGAGGCCGAAGCGCGCGCGCGCACCTGGGGCGCGGCCAAGCTCAAGGCGCTCGGTTTCAAGAACGTGCGGATCGAGACGTACCAGATGCCCGTCTGGGTCCGCGGCACCGAGGAAGCCGAGATCGTTGAGCCGTTCGCACAGAAGCTGAAGCTGGCGGCACTAGGCAATTCCGGATCGACCGGCGCGCAGGGGTTGACCGCCGAACTGGCTGTCTTCCCGAGCATGACCGAGTTCCTGAACGCACCCGCCACCGCGATCCGCGGCAGGATCGTCTATATCGGCAACTCGATGCAGCCGACGCAGGACGGGTCGAGCTACGGCGCGAACGGCCCCGCGCGCTTCACCGGGCCCGCGCTCGCCGCCGCGAAGGGCGCGGCCGCGATCGTGATCCGCTCGATCGGTACCGACACGCACCGCCTGCCCCACACCGGCGTCACCAACTTTCCCGCGGGCACCGCAGCGATCCCCGCCGCCGCCTTGTCGGTTCCAGACGCCGAATTGATCGAGCGGATGGCGTCGCGCGGCAAGCCGATCCGGATGCGCCTCGTCCTTACCCCCCAGCAGACCGGCAGCCACGAATCGGGCAACGTCATCGCCGAAGTGCCCGGTACCGATCCGAATGCCGGCGTCGTGCTGGTCGGCGGGCACCTCGATAGCTGGGATCTCGCGACCGGCGCGATCGACGACGCGAGCGGGGTCGCGATCACTACCGCAGCCGCGAAGCGTATTCTCGACTCGGGCCGGCGTCCGCGCCGCACGATCCGGGTCGTGTGGTTCGGCGCGGAGGAAGTCGGCGGCTTCGGTGGTGAGGATTACGCGAAGAAGCACGGCGTTGAGCGTCACGCGATCGCGGCGGAAAGCGACTTCGGCGCCGATCGTGTCTGGCGGTTCGAGACGACTCTGCCATCGTCGGCCACGCCGGTCGCCGACCGCCTGGCCAGCGCGCTCGCGCCGCTCGGGATTGTTCGCGGCACGGGGCCCGGCGGCGACGGCTCCGACATCGAGGCGACGATCGCGACCGGAGTGGCGGGGATCGACCTCAATCAGTCGGGGCTGCGCTATTTCGACGTCCACCACACGCCCGACGACACGCTCGACCGCGTCGACCCCGCGCAATTGCAGCAGAATGTCGCCGCCTGGACGACGATGCTCGCGGTGGTCGCCGACGCGCCGGAGGAAATCGGACCGGTCAGCCGGCCGTGACCAAATGCACGCTGCCGGGTCGGCAACCACTCGTCGCAACCTGTACGCCCGATGAATTTTCCTTATTGACCCCCTGAACCGCTAGGGTATTCGGGCGTTTCGCGACGGCGTTGGGGTCGGCCGCGATTTTTGTGATGCTTGGGAGCATTCGAATGAAGAAGATCCTGCTCGTTGCCGCTGCTGCCGGCCTGATGTCCGTTGCTGCTTGCTCGAAGTCGCCGGAAGCCGCCGCGGTCGAGAACAACGCCGACATGATGGCGGACAACATGGACGCGATGGCCGACAACGTCGCCGACATGTCGAACACCACGGCGAACCCGTTCGCCGAGGACAACGCCGAGGCGGTTGCCGAGAACATCCACGACGCGGCCGACAACGTCCGTGACTCGGCTGACGGCGCCACCACCAACATGTGATCTGGCCCGGTTCGGGTCGTGCTGATGCCTAGGATCATTCCCCTGGCGGGCGCCGCGCTTCTTCTGCTCGGCGGTTGCAGCAAACCCGAACCGGTGTCGATCGAGAACGGTGCCGAGGCATTGTCCGCCAATCTCGAGCAGATGGCGAACGAGCTGGAGGCGGAAGCGGCGGGTCAGGCCAATGCGGCGGAGCGGCAGACGCTCTCCGGCGCGGCCGCCACGTTCGACAATGGATCGGAGACGGTCAACGTGTCCGACACTGCCGCGAATTTCTGAAGCGCGGCTCGTCAACACCGTTCAGCTGATCAAGGGCGTCCCGTTCGTTGGGCGCCCTTTTTCGTGTCAGGGCACTTCATACCCGACAAGCTACAATCCCGTCTTGCGTCGCTGAACCGGAACGCCCGCCCCGAGTTGTGTGCGGTGGAAACCGACGGCGGAGACGAGATGCGCAAATCCTTCCTCATGGGCCTGATCGGTGGCCAGCGCGCGATGACCCCGCTCGCGACCGTTGCGATCGCGGCCGCGCGCGGGCAGTTGCCTGCCGACAATGGCGCGCCCAGGCTGCTCGCCAACCCGTTGGTTGCCGCCGGTACGCTGGCGCTCGCGATCGGGGAGATCGCCGGCGACAAGCAGAAGACCGCCCCTGACCGGATCGTGCCGATCGGCCTCGCCGCGCGCTTCGTCACGTCCGCGATCGCGGGCGCGGCGCTGGTGCCGAAACGCCGGCGCTGGATCGGCGCCGCGATCGGTGGCGTCACCGCGGTGGTCGCGTCCTACCCCGGCTGGCGCACCCGCATGGCGTGGCTGCCGCGTTATGGTCAGACGCCCACGGGGTTCGCGGAGGATCTGGCGGTGCTGTCCTCTGCCGCGGCAATCGTGCGCAAATAGCGATCGAGGGATCGATCGGGCGCTTCCGGCAAGTCCGCGCTTGCCAATCTCTCGTGCGTGACGCTACCTGCCGACAGCGCGCGGAGGGCCTGTAGCTCAACGGTTAGAGCTGGCCGCTCATAACGGCTAGGTTGCGGGTTCGAGTCCTGCCGGGCCCACCGCGTGCTCATCCAGCGCACTCAGGACATCGTCCAACGAGGCTGGCGCGTACCCGTGCCGCGCCAGTGAGGGCAGCACCTCGTCCCACCAGGCGTGAAAGCGTGCCAGCTCTCGCGCGTTGCGGACATAGGGGGTGTGGCCGGGCACCAGCGACGGCGAATGAAAGGTGAGTTGCAGCATCCGCTCGCCCTCTGCCGCGGCGATGCCGATCGCGCGACACGCCTCGCGCGCGGACGTCCCCTCTGGCGTCAGCGGAACCCGCGACAACAGCCGACTTCGCGCGAACACGCCGCGCGAGCGCGGAATGCGCCCGAGCATCGAGTGCAACCACCGCCCCTGCGCGCGAAGCACGCCGGTGTAGATCGTCGACAGCGGCATCTCGACCAGCGCGCTTTCGCCCTGCACGTCGTCGCTCAGCGCGAACGCGCCCGGCGATACGGCAGTGAAATCGGGCCCGCCCTCGCGCGAATAATCGAACCGCGCGCGCATCGACGCGTCGACGCGAAACCCGCGCGCCGCCAGCGCCTGGAACGTATTCGGCCCGACACCGTAGCGCCCCGCGCGGTAGATGCAGGGCCGGCGCCCGAGCGCACGCTCGATCATCGCGACCAGCCGGTCTAGCTTCGCTGCTTCGACCTCACGCGGCAAGTTGCCCGCGAATGTTTCGATTCGCGCGCCGCTCCCTAGTGGCGGCGTGACCCAGGAATGGAGCTGCGCGCCGATCGCCGTCGCCGGGTCGCGCGCCAGCAGATCGCGCAGAACCGCGGCGGACCCTTCGTTCGCAGCGACGACGTAATCAACCATGTAGAACGGGCTGATCCCGAACGCCGCCAGACGATCGTGCATCGCGGGCAGCGCCGCGATCGCGGTCACGTCGAAATCGTCGCTCGCGCCCGGCGTCGACCAGTCGAATTCCTCCTCGGTGTCAATCGTCACGATGAAGCGACGACCGAATGAGGCGGGCCAGGGTAGCGTCGCGCCGACTGGCGTCGCGAACCGCTGCGTCACGGATGCGTCGTAAGCGCCGCATCCTTGCGCGCCGCGGCCGCGCGCGGCAACGCGACGGTCAGGCGCGCCGGCTCGAACATCAGGTGGCCACCCACCTGCGCGGCAAGATTGCGCACGAGCCGGAGCGCGAAGCCGACCCCGAGGAGCGGCGCGCCATCGGCGTCGTCGACCTGATCGTCGAGGTGGAGCAGGCTAAGATCGTCGCGCCCGACGAACGCGGCGGGGCGATCGATCGAGACGTGCACCATGTCGGCGTCGTCGTCCGCTACCACCACCCGCATTACCTCGCCCGCGACGCTTGCCGAGAGCAAAGTCGCCGTCAGCCGCGACAGCAGCCGTTCGACCGCGATCGGATCGGCGGCGACGCGTACGTCACCGGCGTCGGGCAGCAGCAGTTCGGCGCCGCGCCGCAACGCCAGCGGTGCCAGATCATCGGCCACCTGCGTCAGCACCGACTGCAGCGCGATCACGTCGGCGCGCAGATCGAGCGCCGCGGCCTCGATCCGCGCCGCCATGTCGAGGTCCTCGATCGCACCGATCAGTCCCGATACCTGGCTGCGGATCGCCGCCGCGCGCTCGCGATACGTCTCGGGGACCGGCCCCAGCAATTCGCGCTCGATCAGCTCGGAGAAGCCCGCGATCGCATTCGTCGGGGTGCGTAATTCGTGCACCAACCGACGCAACCCTTCGGCACCGCGCGCGTCGATCGTCGCCGGCGGCGCGGGGCGGGAGCGTGCCGCATCCTCCTCGATCCGTGGGCGCCGCGCGCTGCCGCGATAACCGAGAAAACGTCCCGTGCTCCGCTCGAACACCGGGACACCCGCGATCCGCCAGTCGCCACCGAGCGGCGACGCGCCTGCGATGACCAGCCGCGCGTCGGCGAACGCGGCCCGCTTGCGAAACGCGCCTGCGGCAACACCGTCGACCCCGGTACGCGCGACCCCGGCGTGCGCCAGATGCGTCCCGATCACCGCACCGCGCGGCGCGCTGTCGATCCAGCGGATGACCCCGTCGGCGTCGGTTTCGAAGCGGAACGACGCGACCTGCGCCTCATCCGCCATCGCGAACGGAAAGGGCGTATTGCGCCCGCGCTGGAATTCCTCGATCCGGTGGACGAGATCGGCGATCTCGAACCGCTCGCCCGGCGCGGCCGCCGCGTCGGCGATGTCGCCCGCTGCGTCGACGGGCGCGACCACCGGCGCCGAAACGGGCGCTATGACGGGCGCAGCCGCGACCGAGGCACCGGCGGGGCGCTGATCGCTCAATGCGAAATCGGTGCTGCCCATCGTCTCGAGCGCGCGGGTCGCACTCGGCGGCAGATCGCCGCGCTGTCGCAGCACGCTGCGCCCGAGCGGCGACAATTGCGGGATGAGGTCGTCCCAATCCTCGGGCGACAGTCGCGCGGCGCGCAGCACCGACGCCGCTACCTCGGGCTCGTCACGTGCGAACAGCGCAACGAGCGCTGCGGGCGGATCGGCGAGCGCCAGCCCGCGTGCCACCGCCGTACGCGTTGCCGCGGGAACAGCGTCGGCGAGCGCGCGCAACCGCGCGAGCAGCACGTCGTCGGCGGGCGCACGACCACGCGCGATCAGGTCGGTCAGCTGGCGGAATGCGGCGCGCGCGCCGAAGGAAGTCGACACGTCGGCAGCGAGAACCGTCTTCAGACTGTCATCGAACCGCACGCGACCTCCTAGCGGAATGGATCTCGATCGCGCTGCGACCAGACGAGGTAACCGACTACACCGTGGATCGGTCCACGTCATCAGCACGCTTGTTCGCATATGTCACAGCATGGCACAATTGCGTTGTCGCGCAATTATCCTATAGCGACGCGCGGTGCACGACTTGTCATCGTGCGTGCGAAAACAGGAAATGGTTATGGCGTTGGACAAGATCGATCGTGAAATCCTCTCGTTGCTCCAGGAGGACGGTCGCATGACGAACGTCGATCTGGCGGATCGCGTCGGATTGACTGCGCCGCCGTGCCTGCGCCGCGTCCGCGCGCTCGAGCAGGCGGGCGTGATCCGCGGCTATCACGCCGACTGCGATCCCGCGAAGCTCGGCTATCCCATCACCGTCTTCGCGATGGTCAGCCTGCGCAGCCAGGCGGAACAGGACCTCGCGCAGTTCGAGGAGCATATCGCGACCATCCCCGAGGTGCGCGAATGCCATATGCTCAACGGCGAGATCGACTTCATCCTGAAGATCGTCGCCCCCAACCTCGAGAGCTTCCAGCGATTGCTGACGACGCAACTGACCGCGGCACCCAATGTCGCGAGCGTCAAATCATCGCTGACGATCCGAACCGCCAAGGCGCAGACCGGCGTGCCGATCGCCTGACCCGCATATGAAAAGGGGCGACCCGCAGGCCGCCCCTTCCCATGTCATCAGAATGCTAGCCAATCAGCCGACCGGCGGATGGTCGAGATACTCGATCCAGAGACCGGCCAGATCGGCGCGCGGCTGGCCCTTGACCGCCTCGAACGCAGTCCGCGCTCCCGCCTTGTCGCCCGAATAGGCGAGCGCGATCCCCAGGCGCGTGTTGACCGCGTCGGCGTCGACCTGCCCCTTCTGCAGCGCGGTGCGGTACAGACCGGCCGCCTTGGCATAGTCGCCCGTGCCGAAGAACGCGTCGGCGGTGCTCGCCGCCAGCTTGCCATTGGCCGCCGCGTTGGCGCGCGTCTCCAGCCCCGACAGCGAGCCTTCGTTGCCGATCGACTTGTTCGACGCCGCCAGCAGCGAGGTCGCGTTGGCGCTGCCCGACGGGATCTTGCCCGACGACGTGCCCTGGCTCAGCACGGTCTTGGCTTCCCACGGAATACCGAGGTCGAACGCATATTGCGCGTAGATCTCGTAGTCATACTGGTCGGCCAGCGCCTTGCCGTGACGCAGCAGACGGAACAGGTCGATCTTCTGCCCCTTGTCGAGCGTCGCGACGCCCCCCGAAGTCAGGCCGAAGGTCGTGACGACGTCGCGCCAATTCTTGGCGGTCGGATACGCCTCGACGTACTTCTTGAGCCACGCGTAGGTCAGCGCGCCGTTGCGCTTTTGATTGCTCTTCGCGATCATGAAACGGTACAGGTCCTCGCCCGGCTTCTGCCCGGCCGCGACCTGCGCCGCAATGACCTTGTCCATCTCGGTCGACGCGCCCGCGAGGTCGCCCGCATCGGCCTTCGACTTGACGAGCTGGAGCGTCATGTTGGGGTTGCTGTAGCCGGCTGCCTGCGCCGCCGCGAAATATTGCGCCGCGCCGGCATTGTCCTTCGCGTTGGTCGCGATGCGGCCGAGCTCGTAATTGTAGCGGCCGAGATCGGCGGGCGGGGTCTTCGGGTTCGCGACCAGCGCCTTCAGCGGCACCGCGAGCGCGGCGTCGCTGCCCTGGTTGTTGCCGATCTTCTTCGCCTCGAGGTTCAGGCGCAGGGCGGCCGCGATATAGCGATCGTCGTCGGTCTTCACCGCGGCCTCGGCCTGCGCGATCGACGTCTCAGCGGCCGCCAGGTCGTTCGCGGCGAGCGCGGTCTGCGCGGCGGCGGCGGGGACCTGGACCTCCTTGGTCAGCTTCATCCCCGGCGCTTCGGCCTTCTTGTCCTTCTTCTGCGCAGCCGCGGGCTGAACCGCGATCGACGCGCCACCGGCGAGCAGGGCGGCTGCGAACAAAGCGTTGGTGAACCTCTTCATCGACTATTCTCTCCGATACGGCCGCGAGCGTGCCTGCTGCCGCGATGCTCTAGTGATCCTGCGTCGCGGGTTCAAGGAAGGTACGATACGTACCCAGCACGCGCTGAACCGTGATTGAACGCGCTCGTTCCGCCCGCTAGCGCGTCGGGAATGATCGCCCTGCTCTCCCCCGCCAAGACGCTCGACCTCGACACGCCCGCGCCGTTCGACGCCACCCGCCCGCGCTTCGCCGACGAGGCCGCAACGCTCGCGAAGGCCGCCTCGCATCTGACGCAGAAGAAGCTCGGCGAATTGATGCACATCAGCCCCGCGCTTGCGAAGCTCAACGCCGACCGTTTCCGCGACTTCGCGGACGCGGCCGAACGCCCCGCGATCTACACCTTCGCGGGCGACGTCTACACCGGGTTCGAGGTCGCGACGCTCGACGAGCCCGCCGTCCGCTTCGCGCAGGATCACCTGCGTTTATTGTCGGGGCTCTACGGGCTCCTTCGCCCGCTCGACGCGATGCGCCCCTATCGACTCGAGATGGGAACGCGTTGGGCACCAAGGCACAAGAAGCTGACCGATTGGTGGGGCAATCGGATCGCCGACGCGCTCGCCGCCGACGTCGAAGAGGAAGGCTCTGGCGCGATCCTCAACCTCGCCTCGAACGAATATTTCGCCACGGTCGACGGCAAGTTGCCCGCCGCCACGCGCATCATCGCGGTCGACTTCCGCGAAGGTGACGGCCGGTTCATCAGCTTCCACGCCAAAAAGGCGCGCGGGCTGATGGCGCGCTGGATGGTCGAGCATCAGGTGACCAACCCGGACGCGATGCGCGGGTTCGACAGCGACGGCTATTCCTATGACGCGGCGGCGAGCAGCGACGATCGCTGGACCTTCGCGCGAACGGGAGAAAAAGCATGAGCGAGATCCGCAACGCGGTCGTCATCGGCGCCTCGGGCGGGATCGGCGCGGCGCTGGTTGGGGCACTCGAGGACGAGGACGTCCCCGCCCTGCCGTTCGCGCGCTCCTTCCCGGGCGAGCGCCACCTCGACCTTGAGGATGAGGCGAGCATCGCCGCCGCCGCCGCGCGTGCGGGCTCGCCCGACCTCGTGATCGTCGCGACGGGCCTGCTTCACGATGCCGATCACGGTCCCGAAAAGGCGATCCGCGAGCTCGACCCCGCGTGGCTCCAACGCCAGTTCGCGGTCAACGCGATCGGCCCCGCACTCGTCGCCAAGCATTTCCTGCCCGTCATGCCCAAGACCGGGCGCAGCGTGCTCGCGTTCCTGTCCGCGCGTGTCGGCAGCATCACCGACAACCGACTGGGGGGCTGGTACGGCTATCGCGCGTCGAAGGCCGCGCTCAACCAGCTCGTCCGCACCCTCGCCGTCGAGGACAAGCGCCGCAACGATCGCGGGCTCGTCGTCGCGCTTCACCCCGGCACCGTCGATACCGCGCTGTCGCAGCCGTTCCGCCAGTCGGGGCGCGACCTGTTCAAGCCCGACCGCGCTGCGGTGCAGTTGCTCGACGTGATCGACGGTCTGAAAGTCACCGACAGCGGGCGCCACTTCGCCTGGGACGGCAGCGAGATCGCGCCCTGATCGCGGGCGGCGCCGCGTGCGATGGCGAGGTTACACGATCGTCACGATCGCGACAGCGCCGCGTCACGCGCGCGTCTCTAATTCGGCATCAGGCGCACGTCGAAGCGCCGGACGCTTAGGAGATACGATCATGATCCGTTCGCTGCCCTTCGCCCTCCTCTCCTCCGCCGCGCTGTTTTCCGCGGGCATGGCGGTTGCGCAAACCCCGTCGGCGCACGGCACCACCGCAGCGCACACCACCCGCACGACGACCCAGGCCCGCACCACCGCGACCAGCACCACCAAGCCGGCGATGGCAGCGACGCGCACAGCCGCTGCTGGCAGCACCAGCGGCCGCATGGTCGCCACCAAGACCTCGACTGGCAAGAGCGTGACCTACGATTGCTCGAAAACCGGCAACGCGACCAAGAAAGCCTGCAAGCGCTGATCGGACCTCATATGCTCCCGCGCGCGCGCCTGCACGTACGTACGCGCGCGGGGGTGGTCACGGAGGCCGTGCTCGGCTAGGCTGCCGCCTTTCCATTGCAGCAGCGAAGAGCGTAGCACCTTGACCGACGAGACCGTCCTCGCCGACCCGTCCGACATTGCCCCCATCTCCATCGTCGAGGAGATGAAGACCTCGTATCTCGATTACGCGATGAGCGTGATCGTCGCGCGCGCGCTGCCCGACGTGCGCGACGGGTTGAAACCCGTCCACCGCCGCATCCTGTATTCCGCGAACGAGAGCGGGTTCCTCTACAACCGCCCGTATCGCAAGTCGGCGCGCATCGTCGGTGACGTGATCGGTAAATACCACCCGCACGGCGACACCGCGATCTACGACGCCTTGGCGCGCATGACGCAGGACTGGTCGATGCGCGTGCCGCTGATCGACGGTCAGGGCAACTTCGGCTCGATGGATCCCGATCCCCCCGCCGCGATGCGCTACACCGAGGCGCGGCTGGCGAAGGCGGCGAACTTCCTTCTCGAGGATCTCGACAAGGACACGGTCGACTTCCAACCGAACTACGACGGGTCGGAACGCGAGCCGACCGTGCTGCCCGCGCGCTTCCCCAACCTGCTCGTCAACGGTGCCGGCGGCATCGCGGTCGGCATGGCGACCAACATCCCGCCACATAATTTGGGCGAGGTGATCGATGCGTGCTTCGCCTACCTCGACAACGGCGCGATCACGACCGAGGAGCTGATGCAGATCGTTCCCGGCCCCGATTTCCCGACCGGCGCGATCATCCTGGGCCGCGCCGGCGCGCGTTCGGCCTATGAGACCGGGCGCGGCTCGATCATCGTGCGCTCACGCCACACGATCGAGGAACGCGGCGGGCGCGAAGGCCGCCGCTCGATCGTGCTCACCTCGATCCCCTACCAGCAGGGCAAGAACGCGCTGGTCGAGAAGATCGCCGAGGCCGCCAAGGACAAACGGATCGAGGGCGTCAGCGACATTCGCGACGAATCGAACCGCGAGGGCGTCCGGATCGTCATCGACCTGAAACGCGACGCGACGCCCGACGTCGTGCTCAACCAGCTCTGGCGCCATACGCCCGCGCAAGGCTCGTTCGCCGCCAACATGCTCGCAATCCGCGGCGGCCGGCCCGAGCTGCTCAACCTGCGCGACATCATCGCCGCGTTCGTGAATTTCCGCGAGCAGGTCATCACCCGCCGCTCGAAGTTCGAGCTCGCCAAGGCGCGCGAGCGCGCGCACATCTTGCTCGGCCTCGTCATCGCGGTCACCAACCTCGACGAGATGGTGCGCATCATCCGCGGCTCGGCGAGCCCGGCCGAGGCGCGCCAGAAGCTGCTGTCGCGCGCCTGGCCGATCGCCGAAATCGCGCCCTATATCCGGCTGGTCGAGGCGACCGACGTCGAGGTCACCGGCGACAGCTACCGTTTGTCGGAAACGCAGGTCCGCGCGATCCTCGACCTGCGCCTCCACCGCCTGACCGCGCTCGGCCGCGACGAGATCGGCAACGAGCTCGAAGGCCTCGCCGCCTCGATCGCCGAGCTGCTCGCGATCCTGTCCGACCGCGTGAAGCTGTACGGCGTGCTGCGCGACGAGCTGCGCGAGGTGCGCGATCAATTCGCGCAGCCACGCCGCACCGAGATCGCCGCCGCCGCCGACGGGATCGAGGACGAGGACCTGATCGAGCGCGAGGAGATGGTCGTCACCGTCACGCTCGAAGGTTATATCAAGCGCACCCCGCTCGACGCGTTCCGCGCGCAGGCGCGCGGCGGCAAGGGCCGCGCGGGCATGGCGACCAAGGATCAGGACGTCGTCACCAAGCTGTTTGTCACCTCGACGCACACGCCGGTGCTGTTCTTCTCGACCCTCGGCCGCGTCTACCGCATGAAGGTGTGGCGCCTGCCCGAAGGGGGCCCGGCGACGCGCGGGCGCCCGATGATCAATCTGCTGCCGCTCGAGCCCGGCGAGACGATCTCTACCGTCCTCCCCCTACCTGAGGACGAGGCGGATTGGGGCAAGCTCCACGTTATGTTCGCGACCGCCAAGGGCAGCGTGCGTCGCAACGCGATGGACGCGTTCACCAACGTGCCGTCGAACGGCAAGATTGCGATGAAGTTCGAAGGCGTGGACGCCGACGACCGGCTGATCGGCGTTGCCTTGCTCGACGAGGGCGACGACGTGCTGCTCGCGACGAGGCAGGGCAAGGCAATCCGTTTCGCCGCCGAGGAAGTGCGCGAGTTCCAGAGCCGCAACTCGACCGGCGTTCGCGGCATCGCGCTCAAGGGCGACGACGCGGTCATCTCGCTCTCCGTCCTCCACCGCGTCGACGCGACGCCTGAGGAGCGCGAGCAATATCTGCGTAACGCGCCGTGGAAGGACCGCGACGGCGATCTCGACATGGACCTGACGCTGTTCGAGCGGCTGCGCGGGTGCGAGCAGTTCATCCTGACCGTCTGCGCCAACGGTTACGGCAAGATTTCCTCGGCCTATGATTATCGCCGCACGGGACGCGGTGGCCAGGGCATCACCAACATCGACAACGTGAAGCGCAACGGCCCCGTCGTCGCGAGCTTCCCCGCGAGCAAGGCCGACCAGCTGATGCTCGTCACCGATCAGGCGAAGATGATCCGCATGCCGCTGACGTCGCTGCGCATCATCAGTCGCGGATCGGCGGGCGTGCGGTTGTTCAACGTCGCCGACGACGAGCACGTCGTCTCCGCCGCACGGATCGACGAGGAGCCCGAGCCCGAGGATGCGGCCGAGGCGATGGTCGCGGAGGAACTCGCCGGGGTCGCGGAAACCGCGCCGGTGGACGATGGTTCGATCGGCGACGATGCCGCGGCCGGACCGGAGGATGGCGAATGAGCGACGCTGACACCAAACCCCTCACCGCGTACAAGGTACTGACCGGCGATCAGATGGCGGCGCTGGAACGCGACGGCAGCTTCGCGGGTGCGCCAGTCGATCTGGCGGACGGGTACATCCACCTGTCCACCGCCGACCAATTGGCGGAGACGATCGACAAGCATTTCGCCGGGCAGGACGACCTCCACATCGTCGCGGTCGATCTGGCCGCCTACGCCGACGACGCGCTGCGGTGGGAGCCGTCACGCGGGGGGCAGCTCTTCCCGCACCTCTACGCGCCGTTGCTGCTGGAAACCGCGGTGGCCTACTCGCCGCTCGATCGCCACGACGACGGCAGCGTCCGCCTGCCCGTCGCCGGCTAGACGTAGAGGTCGACGACCGCGCGGCCTTCGCCCACCGCACCGAGCAACAGCGTGCGGTGGCAGTGGCACGGGTCGCGTTCGTAGCACAGCAGGGCGCTCGGCACCTCGTCGGCGAGCGCCAGCATTTGCGCAGCTGCGATCTGCGCCTCGGGCAATTCCAGTTGCGCGTCGTATACCGCAGTCAATGTCGCGACGTCGCCCTTCTTCGCCGCGTCGCGCCCCGGCTTGGGTGTGCCCAGTGCCTTCAGGTGGACGTAATCGATCCCCTCAGCCTTGAGCGAGGCGGCGAGCGTCGATTTCGAGAAGCCCGGGCGCCGCGACAGCGGCAGCGCACGCACGTCGATCACGCGCCGCACCCCTGCCGCCTGCAACGTCGCGACGAATGCTTCCATCGTCACGCCTTCATACCCGATCGTGTAGATCGTCATCGCCCGTTCCTCCGCCCGACGCGCACGAGCCTTGCACCGCACGGGCCCGCGCCATAATCACCGCGCCCGATGCAACACTCGGACCACCGCCCCGGAACCCTCATCCCCGGCGGTGCGGTGTTCCCGCACCGTCACCTGACTGGGATCGACGGGCTCGAACCACACGAGATCACCTTCCTGCTCGACGAGGCCGAGCAATGGGTCGAGGCCAACCGCGCACCGACCACCGCCGACAAGCGGCTCGCCGGCCTCACGCAGATCAACGCATTCTTCGAGAATTCGACCCGCACGTTGTTGAGCTTCGAGATCGCGGGCAAGCGTCTGGGCGCCGACGTGGTCAACATGCACGCCGCGCAGTCGAGCGTGAAGAAGGGCGAGACGCTGATCGATACCGCGATGACGCTGAACGCGATGCGCGCCGACGTGATCGTGATCCGCCACATGAGCTCGGGCGCGGTGCGACTGATCGCGGACAAGGTCGATTGTCCGGTGTTGAACGCGGGCGACGGTCGCCACGAACACCCGACGCAGGCGCTGCTCGACGCGCTGACGATTCGTCGCCGGCTCGGCGGCATCGCGAACAAGCGCGTCGTGATCTGCGGCGACCTGCTCCACAGCCGCGTCGCGCGATCGAACATCCTCGCACTCACCGCGCTCGCCGCCGAGGTTCGCGTCTGCGCGCCCTCGACGCTGATGCCGCCCGAGATCGAGCGGATGGGCGTCACCGCGTTCACTGACTTCGATCAGGCGATCGCGCACGCCGACGTGGTGATGATGCTGCGGCTTCAGACCGAGCGGATGTCGGGTGGCTATGTGCCGTCGGTGCGTGAGTATCACCTCCGCTATGGCCTCACGATGGAACGGCTCGACCGCTACGCCCCCGACGCGCTCGTCATGCATCCGGGCCCGATGAATCGCGGGGTCGAGATCGACTCGGCCGTCGCCGATCACGTCGAGCGTTCGGCGATCACCGAGCAGGTCGCGATGGGGGTCGCGGTCCGCATGGCGTGCCTCGACGTGCTGACCAGACGCGCGCGCGGCGTGGAGGGTTGGGCATGAACGCGCTGCACCTCACCAACGCGCGCATCGTCTGCCCGGCGACGGGCGAGCGCAACGGCGACCTGCTGATCGTCGACGGCGTCATTTCGGACGGTCTCGCCCCCGACGATGCCGTTCGCGTCGATTGCGGCGGCAGGCTGATCCTGCCCGGCATCGTCGACGTGGGCGTCGCGACGATCGACCGCGCCGCCTTTCGCGCCGGTG
Source organism: Sphingomonas citricola (assembly GCF_019429535.1). Taxonomy (GTDB): domain Bacteria; phylum Pseudomonadota; class Alphaproteobacteria; order Sphingomonadales; family Sphingomonadaceae; genus Sphingomonas; species Sphingomonas citricola. Next base: position 491,931 of record NZ_JAHXZM010000003.1, read on the forward strand.
GCATCACGCGGGTCGCGCTGATGCCCGATCAGTCGCCGGTGCTCGACGAACCCGGCATCGTCCAGCGATCCGCGCTCATCGGCCGCCCCGATCTGTGGATCCACCCGATCGCCGCCGCGACACGCGGTCTGAAGGGGCAGGATCTGGCCGAGATGGCGATCTGCGCCTCCGCCGGCGCGCGCGCGGTCGGCACCGGGCGCGGCTGGATCGCCGATACGGGCGTCATGCACCGCGTTCTGACCTACGCGCGCGACCTCGACCTGCCGGTGATCGTCCATGCCGAGGACGGCGGACTGACGGCCGGGGCGGTCGCGACCGCGGGCGAGACGGCGACCCGGCTCGGGCTGCCCGCCGCACCCGCGCTCGCCGAAGCGCTCGCGATCGCGCGCGATCTGATGCTGGCCGAGGAAACGGGCGCGCGGCTCCACATCCGCCAGGTCACCACCGCCGCCGGCTTCGCGCTGGTCCGCGCCGCCAAGGCGCGCGGCGTGCGCGTCAGTTGCGGCATCACGCCCGCCCATTTGCTGCTGTCCGACAATGCGATGAGCGATTTTCGCACCTTCGCGCATCTCTCCCCGCCGCTCAGGTCCGAGGACGATCGCCGCGCCGCGCTCGCCGCACTCGCCGACGGCACGATCGACCTCTTGTGCTCGGGCCACGATCCACACGGACCGGAGGAGAAACGCCTGCCCTTCGCCGATTCAACCTCGGGCGCGGCGGGCGCGGTCACGCTGCTGCCGCTCGCGCTCGGGCTGGTGCGCGACGGCGTGGTGAATCTTACACGACTGGCCGAATTGCTGGCGCTCGCGCCGGCGCGACTGCTCGGTGTCGAGACCGGCACGCTCGCCCCCGGTATGCCCGGCGACGTCATCCTGCTCGATCCGAACGCCCCGTGGCAGATCGATGCCGACGCGACTCCGGGCGCCGCGGGCAACACGCCGTTCGACGGCCTACCCGTGCAAGGGCGCGTGCTGCGCGTGTGGAAGGGCGGCCGCGAGCTCTAGGCGGCTCGCACCACCCCGCCCGGTCGTCTCAGCGCGAGGCGACCTGTACGCCCCGCCCGCCCTTGATCCAGGCGGCGACCTGATCGCCCGCCTGCTGACGCACGAAGCAGCGCCCGCCTTTCATGCGATACCCGCGGCACATCCGGTCCGCATCGGCGCGCGCGAAGCCGCCGACCGAGAGGCGATAATAGTTCGCGCCCTTGACCGATGCCGACATGCCCGCCGGGGTGAGCGCTGCGAACCCCGCGTAGCGCCGCGACGCGCGCGCCCAGCCGTCGCGCGCTACCGCGGCATTCTCGTAGGCACCCAATTGCACGTACCAATGTCCCGGAGCGGGCGCTTTGAGTGGTGCAGTACGCTGCTGATGCACGGTGACGGCGTGTTCGCCGCTACGCACCTTGTAGCTGCCCTGCTGCTCGATGAGATTGGCCATCCGCACCGGTTCGGGCTTCGGCTCGGGGGTGACAGGCGCAGCGGCGTGCGCGACGGCGACCTCGCCGATGGCGGGTTGCGGCATCGCCTCGGCCACCTGTGCGGCGTCGGGGCGCCCCGGTATGTACTGGTCGACCGGGTCGGCGGCCGCCGCGCGCGTCGGCGTGACGGCGGCGTTGAGCGCGATCGCCACCGGCTGGCCCGTGTCCTGCACCGGCGTGATGCCCAGCAGGCTCGCGACCTGCGCCGCCGACGAGCTCGGGTGCGCGAACGCCGCCCATTCGACCATTCGTGCATCGGCCTCGGTCGGGCTCATGTCGACCCCGATCAGCGTCCGCGCTTCCTGCCAGCGTCCGCCAAGCGCCAGTGCGAGCGCGAGATTCTGCCGCGTCTTGGTGTCCGCCCCCGGCGCACGCGTCGCCGCGGTCAGCACCTCGATCGCGGTGTTCGGATCACCCGCCAACGCGATCGCGAGCCCACGATCCGTCGGTGCGATCACGCTCGCATGTCCGTCGAGCATCTGCCGCGCCGCATCCCATTGCCCGAGCGCCGTCTGCGCGAGCGCGAGGTTCAACGCCGCCTTGCCGTTCTCCGGTTGCAGCGACAACACGTCGCCGTAGGTCGCGCGCGCCGACTCGAACCGGCCGGCACGCAGATACGCATTGCCCAGGATCATGCGGTAGCCGGCATCGCCCGGGCTGTTGACCACCGCCGCCTCGGCGTAGCGTACGGCCTTGTCCCATTTCTGCTTGCCCAGCAGCGCCGATGCCTTTCGCGCATAGCTCGCCGCCTTCTTCGGATCGGTACGCTGGGTCGCGACCGCGGGGTCGATCATCTGGACGACCGTCAGCCCGCCGCTTCCCAGCAGCAGCGCCGACAGGCCGATCCCGGCCCATTTCTTCGCCGAGCGTCCGTTCGCAGAAAGCATCACCATCATCGTCCCCACCGCTTCATCGATGCCGGGCGCTCGGCTCCGCGAGCGCGCCTTCATCGGTTGCCGGGCGGGCGGCGTGCCCACGGCGCGAACGCCCGCCTGTGTCGACAAGGGGGATGCCAGCGCAGGCTCAATATACCGTTAACGTCGTCGCGCGTTGTTAACCCACTTTCACCGCCGCGCGGGCTCGGGCATGATGCCGGTGAGGAAAAGGGGCGGCAGCGGTGATGAAGACGCGGTTGATGATGCTGGCGGCGACGATGATGGCGACGACGCCCGCGTTCGCCGACGTGAAATCGGGGGTCGAGGCGTGGAGCCGCGGTGATTATCCCGCCGCCGTCGCGCAGTGGCGCGCGCCCGCCGCCGCGGGTGACGCCGACGCGCAATTCAATCTGGGGCAGGCCTACAAGCTCGGCCGCGGCGTCCCCGCCGATCAGGCGCAGGCGACCGACTGGTTCCGCAAGGCGGCCGCGCAGAACCACCCGCAGGCGACGGACAATTACGCGTTGTCGCTGTTTCAGGAAGGCAAAAAGGCGGAGGCGCTGCCGTGGCTGGAGAAATCGGCCGCGCGCGATGAAAAGCGCACCGAGCTCGTCCTCGGCACGATGTTGTTCAACGGCGACGGCGTTTCGCGGGACTGGACCCGCGCCTACGCGCTCGTCACCCGCTCGTCGCAGCAGGGGCTGCCGCAGGGTTCGCAAACCCTCGCGCAGATGGACAAATACATTCCCGAAGAGCAGCGCCGGCAGGGGATCGCACTCGCGCAGCAGATCGAGTCGCGCGCGCGCTCGACCAGTGTTCCGCCCGCGACGGCCGTTGCCTTGGCCGAACCCGGCACGCGCCCGATGCCCGCGCGCACGGCACCCGCCGCCTCGCGCCCCGGTGCCCCCTACGCGCAACCCGGCCGCCCCGAGCAAGCTGAGCGGCCCGAACGGACCGAGCGCGCCGAACCGCGCGAACGTCGCGAGCGCCCCGAGCCCGCGGCTCGTCCCGCGCCGACCCCGCAGGCCCGGCCCGCTCCCGCTCGCGCCGCGGCCAAGCCCGCCCCCACGCCAGCCCCCACCCACGCTGCGCCCCCCAAGGCTAGCGGCGGCGCGTATCGCATCCAGCTCGGTGCCTTCGCCGAGGACGCCAATGCGCGCGCTTTATGGTCGCGTGTCGGTGCTCGTGTCGGCGGATCGCCCGCATTCGCGCGCACCGGCGGCATCACCCGCCTGCAGGTCAGCGGCTTCGCCAACAAGGCCGACGCCCAGCGCGCCTGCTCCCGCGCGGGCGGCGGCTGCGTCGTGCTTCCACGCTGACGCGCACCGGCTGACGCTACTTCGATCAGCGAGCGACGCGCTCCCCTTCCCGGGCCGATCGGATCCGGGAAGGGGAGCGCGTGGGCAATCGTGGCTAGATCCGAAGAACTGCTTACCATTCCCGTCAGGGAAAAAGTCGCGGATGCGGTCGAGCCCCCCCTGTCCTACATGCGGAATAACCGCGTACATCATAGGGCTCGCGCGGGCACCCGCGCCTGCGCGCGCACGCGTCGGGGTGTGACGTTCGTGACCTTCCGCCGTCTTGGCGCGGCCGGCGCTTGCGCCTAGAACCGGCCGCAAAGGAGCCGTTCGCATGACCGCCACCCTCGCCACCCGCACCGACTGGAGCGCACTCGGCGCCGAACAACTCGCCGACACGATCGCACTGCGCCGCGCGATCCATGCCGAGCCCGAAATCGGACTTCACTGCCCGCGCACGACGGAAAAGGCGAAGGCCGCGCTCGCCGGCCTCCCGCTCGAAATCCACGACAGCACCTCGACCACAGGCTTCATCGCCATTCTGCGCGGCGGTCGTGCCGGCAGCGCGGGCTCGAACGGACGCACGGTGCTGCTTCGCGGCGATATGGACGCGTTGCCGATGACCGAGGAAACAGGGCTTCCCTTCGCCTCGACCATCCCCGGCGCGATGCACGCCTGCGGCCATGACGCGCACACCGCGATGCTCGCCGGCGCGGCCAAGGCCTTGTGTGCGCGTCGCGACGAATTGTCGGGGACGATCGTGTTCATGTTCCAGCCGGGCGAAGAAGGCCATCACGGCGCGCGCTGGATGATCGAGGACGGATTGCTCGACGTCGCCCGGCCCGAGGCGGCGTTCGCGCTCCACATCTCGCCCAATGCCCCCGCCGGCGTGTTCGTCAGCCGCGAGGGTGCGTTGCTGGCCTCGACCGATACGGTGCTCGCGACGATCAGGGGTCGCGGCGGCCACGCCGCGATGCCGCATGAATGCGTCGATCCGATCCCGGTCGCCTGCGCGATCGTCACCGCGCTGCAGAATCACGTCGCGCGCCGCGTGCCGGTCGCGGACCCGGCGGTGCTGACGATCACGCAGATCCATGCCGGTTCGTCGCACAACATCATTCCCGGCGAAGTCAAGCTGATGGGCACGCTGCGCACGCTGTCGCCCGCGACCCGCGAGGCGATGCGCGCGGCCTTCGCGCGGATCTGCGAGAACGTCGCCGCCGCGCACGATTGCACCGCCGAGGTCGGACTGGAGGAGGGCTATCCCGTCACGATGAACGATCCGCGCGCCACCGGACTGATGCGCGCACTGGCGGCTGAGATCAGCGGCGATCACGGCTGGTCCGTCATGCCCGCGCCGATGATGGGCGGCGAGGATTTCTCCTACGTCCTGCGCGAGGTGCCGGGCGCGATGGCGTTCATCGGCGTCGCGCCGGAGGGAACCGATCCCCGCACCAATCCGCCGCTCCACAACACCCGCATGACGATCGACGAAGCGGTGATGGCAAAGGGTATCGCGATGCATTGCGCGCTTGCCGAACGTTTCCTGGAGAACGGCCTCGACTGACACCACCTCCGCGGTCGCACGCCTGCGCGCCGCCACCCGCGCGTCGCACGACGCGGTCGACGCCGCCTTCGGCGACTACGACTTGTCGGATCGGCGCGCGTATCGCGCGTTCCTGCGCGCGCACGCCCGCGCGCTGCCCGCAGCGGAGGCGGCGATCGGCGCGCTCACCTTTGCGCGAACCTTGCCGCCGCGTACCGCTTTGTTGATGTCCGACCTCGCCGATCTGGGCGAGCCGCCGCCGCCGCCGTTGCACTTTTCCGTCAGTCACGATGCCGCGCGCTGGGGCGCGCTCTACGTGATCGAGGGCTCGCGGCTGGGCGGGGTGATGCTGGCGCGATCGGTCGGCGTCGATCTGCCGTCACGCTACCTCGCCGCCGCGCATAGCCCCGGCCAATGGCGCGCGATACGCGAGGCGATCGACGCAGCAGGAGCGGGTCAGTCAACAGCCTGGCATGAAGTGATGCTCGCTGGCGCGACGGCGACGTTCGACCTCTATGCCGAGGCTGCACGTCGCGAGCTGCCCACCCTCGCCGATACTCGATGAACGCGTCAGCGACGCGCCTAGTCTTCCTCGATCGGGGCGGTCAGAACAGCGCGTAGCCCCGGCTGATTGTCCTGATACTCGACCTCGCCGCCGATCCGCTGCACCACCGCGCTCATCATCCGGCTGCCGAACCCGACATTGTCGCCCTGCTTGCCACGTCCCTGATCGGCGACGATCAAACGCAATTTGTTGCGATGCTGTTCGAGCACGATGTCGATCGGCCCGGGATGATCGGCGGAATAGGCGTATTTGGTCGCGTTGGTGATAAGCTCGGCCGCGATCAGGCCGACGTTCACTGCGCGGTCGGTCGGGATCAACACCGGCGCCAGTTCCGCCGAAAGACGCTCGCCCCAGTCACGACCAAGCGATGCGCGCATGTCGTCCAGCAGCTCGCTCAGATAACGCGAAAGGTCGATCGTTGCGATCTGATCGTCCCGGTACAGGCGACGGTGAACCAGCGCCACCGCCGATAGCCGCGACCGGGCCTCCTGCAACTGGTCCGCCACCTCGCCCGGCCCCGCGGCGCGCGCCTGTAGCATCAGGAACGACGCGACGAGTTGGAGGCTGTTCTGAACGCGGTGATCGACCTCGCGCATCAGCAGATCCTTCTGCGCCAGCGCGGCATCCTTGTCCACACTCGTGCGGTTGAGGTCGGCGTTCACCCGCCGCAATTCACCTAGCAGGCCAGCTTCGCGCAGCATCCGGCGCAGGCGATGCGCTGCTTCGACCTGTTCCAGCGTCCAGCGCCGCGCACGGCCGCGCACCGTCTGCGTCCAGCTCTCGAACGAGGAACGCGGCGTCAGCGTCGCGTTCGGGTCATGCTTGACCGCCTTGTGCGGATTGCCCGCCCATTCGACCTCCTCGACATGCTCAGCGCGCAGCCACAGCAGCGTCAGCCGTTCCTGCGGCAAGGTGATCGCCAGCACGCCGGTGAACGGCGACAGCAAGCGAGCGTCGGGCCACTCCACCCCGAGCTCGCGGGTGGAGAAAACCCCCGCGTCCTCGCGCTTGCCCAACCATTCACGCAACAGGCGCAGCTTGTCGTCGGTCGGACAGAACCCCGTCGTCTCGATCCGGTCGCCGATGATGGCAAAGCCATCCGCGCCCATCATGCGACGCATGTCCTCACGTCGCCGGGCGAGCACCCGCTCCAGCCGCTCGTCGTCGAACAACGAGGGTAGCAGCGTGTCTTCCTCGGTTCGCAGCGCCAGCCGCTCGCGGTAGCTTTCGGCTTCCTCCTTCGCGGTAATCTGCCGCGACAGCCCACCCGCGAGCGCCGCTGCCACCGTTCGCACATCGCGTGACAAGTGCCTGGGTGCATGATGGTGGCACGCGATCAGCCCCCACAGCATCCCGTCCTTCACGATCGAGATCGACGCGGAAGCGCCCACCCCCATGTTGCGCAGATATTGCAGATGGATCGGCGACACACTGCGGATCGCCACGTCGCTGAGGTCAACGTTGTTGAACGCGGTCGGCCGGATCGGCTGCGGATCGTAGATGATCGTCGGAATGACGCGGGTGCGATTGCGCACGTACAGCGCACGCGCCTGGCGTGGAATGTCGCTCGCCGGGAAATGGTGGTTCAGAAACGAATCAGCCGACGCGTCGCGATCTTCGGCCACAACGTACCCCGCTTCGTCGTCGAGGAAGCGGTACACCATCACGCGGTCGAAGCCGGTCAGTGCGCGAAACGCGATCGCTGCGCGCTCGCACAAGGCCTTGAGCGTGGCGGTCCGCTCGAACCCGTTGGCTGTCGCATCGAGCCAGCCGAGCGTCTCGGCCGCGCCGCGCGCGTCGGGATCCACCGGCTCCAGTTCGGCCAAGAGGTACGCACCGGAACGGTGAAAGGCGACGTCGTACCCGGCCACCACGCCGCCGATCACGGTCCCACCCGGACCGGCTACGGCGCGCGCCAGCACCTGCGCAACATCAATCCCCAGAAGCTCGGACAAGGAGCGGCCAAGCCAGTCGGGTGCCAGTTTTCCTTCGATGTCACCGGCGCCGGCAACGACGGTTAGGGTTTGCGGGTCGGCGATCAGCAGCAGCCCGTGCGGCTGGACCGCGCCGGGGATGTGGATCGGCTCGCGGTCGCAGGCGGTCAGGTCCAGGTCAGCCGCCGCACCCATCTCCCGCGCTGCCACTCCGTCGCCTGCCAACCGCCGCTCCTGTTCACGTTATCCCCCTGCTGTAGAACAGAACAATAGCGGCCCGCTAGGGGGCAGCGTTGCCCGCCGCCCCGGTTTGCGTCATTCGGCCGCCGCGGCGAAACGCGCCGCCATCGCGGCCAGCCGACCGTCGATGATCGCCTCCGCCTCGGCGACGATGCGGTCGACGAGGTCCTTCACCGTCGGCACGTCGTGGATCAGCCCCTGGACCATCCCCGCCGACCAGATGCCGTCGTCGGTGTCGCCGCGCTCCATCGCCGCGACGCCGCGCCGGCCCGCGACCAGATGCTGGACGTCGGCGAATTGTGCGCCGCCCGCGCGTTCGATCGCGACCACTTCTTCGCTCACCTTGTTCTTCATGACGCGCGCGGTGTTGTGGAGCGTGCGGAAGATCAGGTCGGTCTGGCGTTCGTCGTTGGCGACCATGCGTTCCTTGAATGTGTCGGGTATCTGCGCCTCCTGCGTCACGCAGAAGCGCGTCCCCATGTTGATGCCGTCAGCGCCGAGCGCGAGTGCGGCGACCAGCCCGCGCCCGTCGGCGAAGCCACCGCTGGCGAGCATCGGCACGCGTACCTTGTCGGCGGCGGCGGGGATCAGGATCAGCCCGGGAATATCGTCCTCACCCGGATGCCCGGCGCATTCGAACCCATCGATCGAGATCGCGTCCGCGCCCATCCGCTCGGCCGATAGCGCGTGCCGGACCGCGGTGCATTTGTGGATCACCTTGACGCCGTGCGCTTTGAAATCGTCGATATGCTCCTGCGGCTTGTAGCCTGCGGTCTCGACAATCTTCACCCCGCCCTCGATGATCGCGCGGCGATATTCGGCGTAGGGCGGCGGGTTGATCGTCGGCAGGATCGTCAGGTTCACGCCGAACGGCTTGTCGGTCAGGTCGCGCGTGCGGCGTATCTCCTCGGCAAGCGCCTCGGGCGTCGGTTGCGTCAGTGCGGTCACGAACCCGAGCGCGCCCGCATTCGCGACCGCGGCGACCAGATGCGCCTTGCCGACCCATTGCATGCCACCCTGCGCAATCGGATGTTCGACCCCGAACGCCTCGGTGAACCGCGTCTTGAGCATCTTCCCTCTCCCTTCAGATCAAATCTTCGCGTCGAGCTAATTTCGCCCGTGCCAGCCCCGTGCGTCGCGGCCTAACCCAATGCCTGCGCGCCCGAGCGCGGGCGGATCTGCGACTGCGCGCGATAGTCGACGTCGGACCAGTCGAGCGCCGACAATTCGGCGCGCCGCGGGCCCATGTACCCGAACAGGAACGCGCCCACCTTGCGCATCTGGATCTCCTCGGCGCCCTCGGTGATGCGGTAGCGGCGGTGGTGGCGGTAGATGTGCTCGAACGGTTTGTGTCGCGAATAGCCGATCCCGCCGTGGACCTGCATCGCGCGGTCGGCGGCGTCACACACCAGCCGGTTCGCCCAATAATTGCACATGCTGACCTTGTCCGACAGCCGGCGCTCGACCTCGGCGTGGGGCATGGCGTCCATGTCCGCGGCCGTCTTCCGGATCAGCAGCCGCAACATCTCGATCTGGGTCGCGAGTTCGACCAGCGGGAACTGGATTGCCTGATTGCGCGCCAGCTCCTCTCCGAACGGCTTGCGCGCGCGGGCGTAGCGGATCGACTCCTCGACGCAGTAGCTCGCTGCGCCCAAACTCGACGCCGCCTGCCTGATCCGATTCTCGTGCACGAAACTCTGCGCGAGCGGCAGGCCGTTCTCGGGTTCGCCGAACAACGTGGTGTCGGGCACCCACACCTGGTCGAAACGGACCCGCGGATGGTCGGTCGGCATGTTGAAGGTCCAGAGATATTCCTGGATGTCGACGCCCGCGCGGTCGACGGGGACGAGGAAGCAACTGATCCCGCGCGCCGCCCCGTCCTCCCCGCTCGTCCGCGCGAACAGGGCGCAGTGCGTCGCGGCATGCATCCCCGTCGTCCACATCTTCTCACCGGTCAGCACCCAGCCGGGCACCCCGTCGCGGGTTTCGCGCTGCGCCCGCGTCTCCATGTGCGTCGCGTCCGATCCGTGGTCCGGCTCGGTCAGCCCGAAGGTGATCCGGCGCGTGCCGTCGAACATGCCCGGGATGAACTCCGCCTTCTGCGCGGGCGTGCCGTAATCGTCGAACATGCGCGCGAACGGGTTGTTGGCGACGATCGAATGTTCGGTCTGCAGGTCGTTGTGGAGGCCGAGGCCCTTGGCGGCGAGATATTCGCGGATCACGCACATCCAGAGGTTCGAGCCGCCTTGCCCGCCGAATTTCGGGTCCATCGCGAAACGCAGGAACCCCGCCGCGTCCGCGCGCCGCCGCGCCTCGGCGAGCAGCGCCTCCCACTCGGGGCGCGGCAGACCGTCGCACTCGAAATCGGTCCGCGCATATTCGCGGCGATGATCGAAGAAGCGGACGTTGTCGTCGGCCTGCTCGAGTGGCCTGATCTCGGCTTCGATGAAGGCATCGAGCGTACCCAGATAGTCGCGCAGTGCGGCCGGCAGATCGAAGTCCATCGCCTTCTCCCGATTTAAGTCGAGTCTTTTAACTTGCGTAGCGCGTGTCCACAGGTTTTACATCCCCTTTACGGGAGCACGGATGACCGAGCGGCTGAGCAGGGACGACATCGCCGAGCGGCTCGGCCGGATCGCGCCCTGGCTCGCCCCCGGCGCGTACGCGATCGCCGATCTGTCGCGACTGACCGGCGGCGCCAGCATGGAAACCTGGTCGTTCGACGCAGTGACACCCGACGGGCGCGTACCGTTGATCCTGCGACGTCGCGCCGCCACCCCCGCCCCCGCATCCGCTGACCCGTCGGCCGCACCGCTCGCCCGCGAGGCCGAGGTGATCGCGTGCGCGGTCGCGGCGGGCGTGCCCGCGCCGCGCATCGCGCATGTCTGCGCGGACTGCGATGACGGCCATGGCGGGTTGGGCGACGCTTATGTGATGCACCGCGTAGCTGGCGAGACGCTGGGCAAGCGGATTGCGACCGATCCCGCGTTCGCAGCGGTCCGCCCGAACCTGGCGCGCCAATGCGGCGCGGCGCTCGCGCGTATCCACGCGGTCACGCCGCCCGCAACGCTCGATCACGTCGACGCCGCCGCGACGCTCGCACGCTACGAGGCGACGTGGCGCGCGTCGGGTGCGGTCCGCCCGACGATCGAGGCGGCGTTTCGCTGGCTCGAGCGGCGGCTGCCACGCGACGCGGTCGCGCCGCGACTGATCCACGGCGATTTTCGCAACGGCAATCTGATGGTCGATCCCGCCAACGGGCTGGTCGCGGTGCTCGACTGGGAACTCGCGCACGTCGGCGACCCGGCGGAAGATCTCGGCTGGCTGTGCACCGCGAGCTGGCGCTTCGGGCAACCACATCGCCGCGTCGGCGGCTTCGGCGACGTGGACGATCTGCTTGCGGGCTACACTGAGGCGGGCGGCGAACCGATCGATCCGGCGCGCGTCGAATTCTGGTCGATGCTCGGCAGCCTGAAATGGGGGGTGATGACGACGATGATGTACGCGACCTTCGCCGCCGACCCCGCCGCCGGGCCCGAGCGCGGCGTGATCGGCCGCCGTCTGTCCGAAGCCGAGGCCGACATCGTCGCGATCATCGAGGCGGCACGCCAGTGATCACGCACCCAACCGCCGCCGAGCTCGTCGCGGGGGTCGCCGCCTGGATGCCCGTCGACGGCAGCGCCCCGCCCTTCGCGATGCGCGTCGCGCGCAACGCGCTGGAGATCGCAGGCCGCGACCTGATGCTCGGCCCCGACGCCGACGCGCGCGCCGCCGCACGGATGCGCGCGCTGCTGCGACAGGAAGGGACGCGCGACGAACTCGACCGCGCGCTGGTGGCGGCGATCCGCGGCGGCACGATCGCGCCCGACGAGCCCGCCCTCATCGAGCATCTGCGGCAATGTGCGCTCGATACGCTCGCGATCGACCAGCCGCGTTACGCGCACCAACTTACGCCATAACTTTTGTTGTGCTGCTCACGGTGCGGCTATAGGCTTGCCTGAAACGATCGGGGAGGAATGAATGGGCAAGCCACCGCTCTCGGGCATACGCGTGGTCGAGTTCGCCGGTATCGGGCCGGGGCCATTTGCGGGGATGATGCTGGCGGACCATGGTGCGGAGGTGATCCGCATCGACCGTACGAGGCCGGGCGGCCTGTCGCTCGCGATCGATGCGAAGGACCCGCTGCTGCGCAGCCGCCGGTCGGTGTCGCTCGATCTGAAGAACCCCGACGCGATTGCGGCGGTGCGGCGGATCGTCCGCGACGCGGACGCGATCATCGAGGGATTCCGCCCTGGCGTGATGGAACGCCTCGGGCTCGGCCCCGACGTGCTGCTCGGCGACAATCCGCGGCTCGTCTACGGACGGATGACCGGTTGGGGGCAGACGGGACCGCGCGCGCACGAACCGGGGCACGACATCAACTATGTCGCGCTGTCGGGCGTGCTCCACGCGCTCGGCCGCGCTGGCGAGAAGCCGACGCCGCCGATCAACCTCGCGGGTGATTTCGGCGGCGGCGCAATGTTTCTCGCCTTCGGGATGCTCGCAGCTTTGCTCCACGCGCAGCGCACCGGCGAGGGTCAGGTGGTCGACGCGGCGATGACCGAGGGATCGTCGGTGCTCATGTCGATGATGTGGGGATTTCGCGCGATGGGACGCTGGCGCGACGAGCGCGGCACCAATCTGCTCGATACCGCCGCGCATTTCTACGACACATACGAGACGAGCGACGGCAAATACGTCTCGCTCGGCGCGATCGAGCCGCAATTCTATGCCGAGTTCCGCCGCGTCGCCGGCCTGGATGACGCCAAATGGGATCGCCAGATGGACCAAGGCGGCTGGCCCGCGCTCAAGGACGAGCTGACCGCGCTGTTCCGTACTCGCAGCCGCGACGAATGGGTGGCGCTGTTCGAGGGACACGACATCTGCTTTGCGCCCGTGCTCGGGTTCGACGAGGCGCGCGCCGATCCGCACAATGTCGCGCGCGGCGCGTTCGTCGAGGCGGGCGGCGTGTCCCAGCCGGCCCCCGCACCGCGCTATTCGGTGAGCGACACCGTCGTGCCGCAGATGGCGGGCGCGCGCGACGACGCGGGGCTGCTGCGCGAGCTGGGCTTCGGCGACGCGGAGATCGCCGCACTGGGTCACTGACTCGAGGGGATGCGCTGCCTGCCACGCGGCGGACAGCGCACCCGGGGGAGCGATCAGGCCGCGGCTAGTTCCGGCGCGGGCTTGCGCGCGAACACGCCGTAAGCCGCGATCACGAGGTAGCAGAGCGCGGGCAGGATCAGCGCGAACTGAAGGCTGCCGCTTGTGTCGGCGAGCTGCCCCGTCAGATACGGCACGATCGCGCCGCCGACGATCGCGGTCGCGATCACGCCGGACCCCTCGGCCGCGCGCTTGCCCAGCCCTTCGCTCGCGAGGCTGAAGATCGTCGGGAACATGATCGAATTGACCAGACCGATCGCGAGCAGCGACCAGCCCGCGATCGCGCCCTGCGCGTTGGCGGAGACGAGGATCAGCGTGATCGCGGCGACCGCGACCGCGGCCAGCACCTTGCCCGGCGACACCTTGGTCAGCACCCACGCGCCGATGAACCGGCCGACGAGCGCCCCGCCCCAATAGAACGGCACGTGATCGCCCGCCACCTTGTCGGCGACGCCCCAGACGCCCGGCTGCATCAGGTAATTGACGATCAGCGACCCGATCGACACCTCTGCGCCGACGTAGAGAAAGATGCACGCGACGCCCCAGGCGAAGCGCGGACGCTTTAGCAGGGTGAGCGCGTGGAAGATGCTGCCTGCATCCTCTTGCTCCTCGTTCAGCCGGTTACGCCGCGTCCACACGACTCCCGCGATCACCAGCAGCGCGACCGCGAGACCCAGATAGGTGTGGACGATCGTGCGCGAACTCTCCGCGCGGTAGGCGTCGAGCGCCGCGCCGCTGAGCGTCGACGCGCTCTGGTTGGCGAGGCCGCCCAGGATCAGCGCCGACCCTGCGAGCGGGAAGAGCGTGGTGCCGAGCGAGTTGAACCCCTGCGCAAAGGTCAGCCGGCTCGACGCGCTCTGCGGCTTGCCGAGCAACGAGATCAGCGGGTTGGCGACGACCTGCACGATGGTGATGCCCGCGCCGAGCACGAACAGCGCGAGGAGGAACAGCCCGAACGCGGCATTGGCGGACGCGGGGATAAACAGCAGACATCCCGCGGTCATCGTCACCAGCCCGATCGAGGCGGTGCGCATATAGCCGAAGCGGCGCACGATCCCGGCAGCGGGCAGCGAGAAGAGCGCGTAGGCGAAGAAGAAGGCGGTCTGCACCAGCATCGCGGAGGCGTGCGTGAGCGTGAACAGCTCCTTCAGCTTCGGGATGATGATGTCGTTAAGGCTGGTGATGCCGCCGAAGATGAAGAACAGCGCGAAAACGAAGATGCGCAGGTCGGGCGCATCGTAGCCGTGGCTCGCATCCCCGCTCGCCGCGGGTGCGGAATTCATTGCCTGCATGCGCTCCTATACTCCCCTTCGCGCGCCACGCCGTCGACGTGTCCGCCCCTTATTGCCGTAACAAAGCGATGCCCCGACCGCGACTTGCGCTATGGCATCGTTCATGACCCGTCTAACCGTCAACAACGAACCGGTCGAGTATCTGATGGTCGCGGACACCCCGTTGCTGTGGGCGCTGCGCGACGGGTCGAACCTGACCGGCGCAAAATACGGCTGCGGCACCGGAAGCTGCGGCGCGTGCACCGTCGACGTCGATGGCCGCGCGGTGCGCGCATGCCAGCTGCCGCTGTCGCGCTGCGAGGGGGCGTTCGTCACGACGATCGAGGGATTATCGCGCGAGCGCGATCACCCGGTCCAGCTCGCGCTGATCGCGGAGAACGTGACGCAATGCGGTTTCTGCATTCCGGGCATCGTGATCGCCGCCGCCGCACTGTTGAAACGCAATGTATTGCCGAGCGAAGAGGAGATCAAGGCGACGATCACCAACATCTGCCCGTGCGGCATCTATCCCCGGCTGATCGCCGCGATCCAGCGCGCGGGACGCGCGATGCGCGGCGACGAGACGATCCCGGCAGGCGCGCGCCCCGGTATCGACCCCGCGGACGCGGCGCGCGCGGTGCCCGCGCTCAGTCCTCGCTGATCCGGCTGGTGGCGCGCGTGTCGGGCATGCGCAGATAGGTGACCAGCGACACCGCGATCATCGCGGTCAGATACCAGTAGAAGCCCTGTTTCCAGCCAGCCTGCTTGAATTTCAAGGCAATCGCCTCCGCGGTGCCGCCGAATACGGCATTCGCGACCGCGTAGGGAAAGGCGACGCCGAGCGCGCGGATGTGCGCGGGGAACAGCTCCGCCTTCACCACCGCGTTGATCGAGGTGTAGCCGGTGACGATCACCAGCGCGAACAGCACGATCGCGAACGCGACCGCCGCGCTGCCGGTATGTTCGAGCGCCCAGAAGATCGGCCAGGTGAAGATCACGCCCGCGATGCCGAACGCCACCATCAACGGCTTGCGCCCGACCCGGTCCGACAGAGCGCCGGCGAGCGGTTGCAGGCACATGAAGACGAACAATGTCCCTGCGCTGATCCACGTCGCGGTCTGACGCGAGAAGCCGGCCGAGTTCGCGAGGAATTTCTGCATGTAGATCGAGTACGCATAGAAGGCGAGCGTACCACCCGCGGTCAGCAGCAGCACGGTCACGAACTCGCGCGGGTGCTGCCGCAACAGCGCGGTCAGGCTGGACGCGTGGGCAGCCGTATCCTGCGCGCCGCGCTCCTGCGATTTAGTGAAGCTCTCGGTCTCGGCGAGGCGGCGGCGCAACCAGAACACCGCCACCGCGAGCACGCCGCCGATCGCGAACGGGATGCGCCAGCCCCATGCCTCGAGCGCGGCCTCGCTCATCACGTGCTGGAGCAGCAGCAGCACGCATAGCGCGGTCAACTGCCCCGCGATCAGCGTGACATATTGGAAGCTGGAGAAAAACCCGCGTCGGTCCCTGCCCGCCATCTCGGACAGATAGGTCGCGCTCGCGCCATATTCCCCGCCGACCGACAGCCCCTGCATCAGCCGCGCCATCGTCAGGATCGCGGGGGCGAGCCAGCCGATCGTGGCGTAGGTCGGGGTAAGCGCGATCATCAGTGAGCCCGCGCACATCAGCGTCACCGACAGCGTCAATCCGGCCTTGCGCCCGCGACGGTCGGCGTACATGCCCATGATCCAGCCGCCGACCGGACGCATGACGAAGCCGACCGCGAAGATGATCGCGCTGTTGAGCAGCTGCGTGGTCTGGTCGGACGCGGGAAAGAATTGCGCCGCGAAATAGAGCGTGAACGACGAATAGGCGTACCAGTCGTACCATTCGACGAGGTTGCCCGCCGACCCGCCGAGGATCGATCGCAGCCGACGCGCCCGATCGTCGCTCACGCGGCGCGTGCCTGATCGCGTGGGCGACGCGCACCGCCTCGGCTGGTCAGGCTACGCCGTTCCGTGGTGATCGCCGTCCGCATGGCCCCTCCCGCTTCAACGGGGTAGCCATGCCATCGTGACGAACGCGATACCAGCACCCGCCGCGCGCGGCGGGTGCGTCAGGCGTCGTCGCGCCGATCAGTCGAGGCGGCGCGCCAGTTCCTTGTTGAGCCCGAGCGCCACCAGCGTGCCGACCGCGCCCGAAAGAAGATAAGTGCCCGCGGCGACGAGCCCGAACTCCTCCGCCAGCACCAGCGCGGCGAGCGGCGCGAAGCCGGCGCCGAACAGCCAGGCGAGATCGGACGTGAGCGCCGCGCCCGTGTAGCGTGCGCGCTTGGGGAAATTGCTGGTGACCGCGCCCGACGACTGACCGAACGACAGGCCGAGCAGCACGAAACCGCTGACCATGAACATCGCCTCGCCGACGTATCCGGCGTCTAGCAGCTGCGGGGCGAACCCGCTGAACACCGCGATCGCAGCCGCAGTGTAACCGAGCAGCGAGCGGCGGCCGATTCGATCGGCGAGCAGTCCCGAGGCGACGATCGCGCCGACGCAGACCGTCGCGCCGAACATCTCGATGAGCAGGAAGCGCGTGATGTTCTCGCTGGTGTTGAGCGCGACCCACGACAGCGGGAACACCGTCACCATGTGGAACAGCGCGAAGCTGGCGAGCGGAGCGAACGCACCGATGATGATGTTGCGCCACTGCGCCTTCAACGTCGCGGTGACCCGCGAAGGTGTCAGCTCGCGCGACTTGAACATGTCGGTATATTCGGGCGTCACGACGATGCGCAGCCGCGCAAACAGTGCCACCACGTTCAACGCGAAGGCGACGAAGAACGGGTAGCGCCAGCCCCACGACAGGAAATCGGCGGGAGACAGCGTGCCGAGCGCGAAGGCGAACAATCCGGCAGCGACGATCAGGCCGAGCGGCGCGCCGATCTGCGGTACCATCGCCCACCAGCCGCGCTTCTTGTCGGGTGCGTTCAGTGCGAGGAGCGAAGCGAGCCCGTCCCATGCGCCGCCCAATGCGATGCCCTGCCCGATGCGGAACAGCGCGAGGAGCAGCGGCGAGAAGATGCCGACCGAGGCATACCCCGGCAGGAACGCCATCGCGACCGTCGATGTGCCGAGCAGGAACAGCGCGATCGTCAACTTGGTACCGCGGCCGAGCTCGCGGTCGATCCGCATGAATATCTGCGTGCCGATCGGACGTGCGATGAACGCGAGCGAGAAAAGCCCGAACGACCACAAGGTGCCCGACACGCGGTCGAGCTGCGGGAACACGATCTGCGGGAACACAAGGACCGAGGCGATCGCATAGACGAAAAAGTCGAAGAATTCGCTCGTGCGCCCGATGATGACGCCGATAGCGATCTCGCCCGGATTGGCGCCGTGCTCGTCACGCGTGTTGACGGCGCGGGCATCGCGCTCGAGCGGCGCGGACGAAGCGATCGACTGGGCCATAAGTTATGAAACTCCGAAGCTAGCTGGACGCTTTAGGTTCCATGCGCGCGGGGTGGGATAGGACAAATTGTCCTATTTCGCAGCCGCACAACGGAGCCTAGCTCGATCGTGATGAAGAACCGGCCCTCCTTGCACCGGCGCTCCGCCTGGCTCGCTCCCCTGCTCGCGATCGGCGCGGCGGGAACGTTGTCGGGCTGCGACATGGTGGTCATGAACCCCGCGGGCGACGTCGCGCGCCAGCAGGCCCATCTGATCCTGTGGTCGACCGCGCTGATGTTGCTGATCATCGTGCCCGTCATGGTGCTGACGGTGCTGTTCGCGTGGAAGTATCGCGCCACCAACAAGGACGCCGAATACGCGCCCAACTGGGACCATTCGACCGGGCTCGAACTCGTGATCTGGGCCGCGCCGCTGATGATCATCATTGCGCTGGGCGCGCTGACCTGGGTGTCGACCCACCTGCTCGATCCGTATCGCCCGCTCGGGCGGCTTGCGCCCGACAAGCCGCTTGCCGCCAACGACCGCCCGCTCGAGGTGCAGGTGGTGGCGCTCGATTGGAAGTGGCTGTTCATCTACCCCGAGCAGGGGATCGCGACCGTCAACGAGTTGGTCCTGCCGATGAACCGTCAGGTCCGTTTCCGGATGACCTCATCGTCGGTGATGAACACCTTCTGGGTGCCCGCGATGGCCGGCATGATTTACACGATGCCGGGGATGGAGACGAAGCTTCACGCGGTGCTTGATAAGCCGGGACGCTTCGAAGGGCGCTCGGGCAATTACAGCGGCGCAGGTTTTTCAGGCATGACGTTCTGGACTTACTCGGTCGACGATCAGGGCTTCGCGCGCTGGGCGTCGCAGACCCGCGCGGCGCAGGCGCGGCTGACCGATGCGACCTATCTGAAGCTTGAGCAGCCGAGCGAGAACGTGCAGCCGATCCGCTTCGGCGGCGTCAACGGCGACCTATTCCGCCGCATCACGCAGATGTGCGTGAAGCCGGGCACGCCGTGCATGAGCGACGTCATGTCGCACGACATGGCCGAGCCCGGCAGCCACGCCCCCGTCAACGACCGCCCGCCGGTCGACGCACCCAAGGGTGCGCTGCGCAAGGACGCAGACGAGAAGGGCGCGGCCCCTCACCTCACCGCGCCGCGCGGTCCCGCCGAGGGGTCTGGCGAACGCGGTGCGCCGAGCAACCGTAACATGACCCGCCTGGAACCCGCGCACCGCCCCGGCGTCGCGGCATCGGCACAGGGCTAAGCGATATGTCCGACACCTTGCTCAAGACCATCTTCGGCCGGCTGACGCTGGAGAGCTTCCCGATACACGAGCCGATCATTCTCGGCACGTTCATCGCGGTGATGCTAGGCGGCATCACGCTCGTCGGCGCGATCACCTATTTCAAATTGTGGAAGTGGCTGTGGACCGAGTGGTTCACGAGCGTCGACCACAAGAAGGTCGGGATCATGTACATGATCCTCGGCACCGTTATGCTTTTGCGCGGATTCTCCGACGCGATCATGATGCGCGCGCAGCAGGCGATGGCGTTCGGCGCGAACGAGGGATATCTGAACGCGCACCACTATGATCAGGTGTTCACCGCCCACGGCGTCATCATGATCTTCTTCGTGGCGATGCCGTTCGTCACCGGCATCATGAACTACGTGGTGCCGTTGCAGATCGGCGCGCGCGACGTGAGCTTCCCGTTCCTCAATAATTTCAGCTTCTGGATGACCGCGGCGGGTGCGGTCATCGTCATGGCGAGCCTGTTCGTCGGCGAGTTCGCGCGCACCGGCTGGCTCGCGATGGCGCCATTGTCGGGGCTCGATTACTCGCCCGACGTGGGGGTCGACTATTATGTCTGGGCGCTGCAGATCGCGGGCGTCGGGACATTGCTATCGGGCGTCAACCTGATCGCGACGATCGTCAAGATGCGCGCGCCGGGCATGACGATGTTCAAGATGCCGATCTTCACCTGGTCGGCGCTCGTCACCAACGTGCTGATCGTCGCCGCCTTCCCGGTGCTGACCGCGGTGCTCGCGATGCTCAGTCTCGACCGCTACGTCGGCACGCACTTCTTCACGAACACCGGCGGGGGCAACCCGATGATGTACGTGAACATGATCTGGATCTGGGGTCACCCGGAGGTGTACATCCTGATTCTGCCGCTGTTCGGCGTGTTCAGCGAGGTGACCTCGACCTTCTCGGGCAAGCGGTTGTTCGGCTATACGTCGATGGTCTACGCGCTGCTCGTCATCTGCATCCTCGCCTATCTCGTATGGCTGCACCACTTCTTCACGATGGGGTCGGGCGCGAGCGTCAACAGCTTCTTCGGCATCACGACGATGATCATCTCGATCCCGACGGGAGCGAAGATCTTCAACTGGCTGTTTACGATGTACAAGGGGCGCATCCGGTTTGAACTGCCGATGATGTGGACCGTCGCGTTCATGCTGACCTTCGTCATCGGCGGGATGACGGGCGTGCTGCTGGCGGTGCCGCCCGCGGACTTTCAGCTCCATAACTCGCTGTTCCTGGTCGCGCACTTCCACAACGTGATCATCGGCGGCGTGATGTTCGGCGCCTTTGCCGCGATCAATTACTGGTTCCCCAAGGCGTTCGGCTTCAAGCTCGATCCGTGGTGGGGTAAGGTCAGCTTCTGGTCGTGGGTCGTCGGCTTCTGGGTTGCGTTTACCCCGCTCTACGTGCTCGGCCTGATGGGCGTGACGCGCCGCCTGCGCCACTTCGACGATCCGAGCCTGCAGATCTGGTTCATCATCGCCGCCGTCGGCGTCGTGATGATCGCGGTCGGCATCGCTGCCTTCCTGATACAGATCTTCGTCAGCTTCCGCGACCGCGAGCGGTTGCGCGACTGGACCGGCGATCCCTGGGACGGCCGCTCGCTCGAGTGGGCGACCTCGTCGCCGCCGCCGGCGTACAATTTCGCCTTCACCCCCGTCATCCACGACCTGGACGCTTATTACGACATGAAGACACGCAACGCGGGTCGCCCGCTGACGGGTTTCCGCGACATCCATATGCCCAAGAACACGGGCACGGGGGTGATCCTCGCCGGGCTGTCGGTCGCGTTCGGCCTGTCGATGATCTGGTACATGTGGTGGCTGTCGGCGCTGAGCTTCGCGGGTATCCTGGCGGTGTCGATCTTCCACACCTTCAACTACGACCGCGATTTCCACATCCACGCGGATGAGGTGGCGCGGACCGAGGAGGAGCGCACGCGCATCCTCGCCAATGCAGCCGCGGGGGCCTGAGGCATGACCAGCGCGACGAACGTGCCCCCCGGCGCGCAGGACGCGGTGTCCTTCTACGACACCGACCCGCACGAGCATCCGCCGGGCCAGAGCACCATGCTCGGTTTCTGGCTGTACCTGATGAGCGATTGCCTCATCTTCGCGATGCTGTTCGCGGCGTGGGGCGTCTACGGCGGCAGCTATGCCGGCGGCCCGCGCCCGTCCGAGCTGTTCGAGCTGCCGCTGGTCGCGGTCAACACCGCGATGCTGCTATTCTCCTCGATCACCTACGGCTTCGCGATGCTGGCGGCGGACGAGAAGAAACAGGGCGCGACGCTCGGCTGGCTCGCCATCACGGGCGTCTTCGGCCTCTGTTTTCTTGGCATTGAGCTGTACGAATTCTCGAACCTGATCGCCGAGGGTGCTGGGCCATGGCGGTCGGCGTTCCTGTCGTCGTTCTTCACCCTGGTGGGCACGCACGGCCTGCACGTCACCTTCGGCATCATCTGGCTGGTGACGCTGATGGTGCAGGTATCGCGCAAGGGATTGATCGACGCGAACATGCGGCGGCTCCAGTGCCTATCACTGTTCTGGCACTTCCTTGACGTCATCTGGATCGGCGTCTTCACCTTTGTCTATCTTCTGGGAGTGCTGCGATGAGCGCGCCGACCAACCAGCACCAGGCGGTTGACATGGAGAGCCACGCGCACGACCGCGGCACCAGCGACCATGTCGACGGTGGTGCGGCGCACGGCTCGCGCGGCAGCTACGTCACCGGGTTCGTGCTGTCGGTGATCCTGACCGCGATACCGTTCGGGCTCGTCATGTCGGGGGTGATCAGCGACAAGTCGGTGGTGGCGGGCATCTGCATGGTGCTCGCGATCGTGCAGATCGTCGTTCACATGATCTACTTCCTTCACATGAACCGCAAGTCGGAGAGCGGTTGGACGCTGATGTCGCTGATCTTCACGATCATCATCGTCGTGATCGCGCTGACGGGGTCGCTGTGGGTCATGTTCCACATGAACCAGAACATGATGCCGCCGATGAACCCGACCTCGGCGGCGGAGATGTCGGACCAGATGTGAGCCTCGCGCGCGTCCGCGTCCTGCCGCTTGCGCTCGGCGCCGCTGCGATCGCGGTGCTGATCGCGCTGGGTGTATGGCAGGTTCAGCGGCGCGCGTGGAAGCTTGACCTGATCGCGCGTGTCGAGCACCGGCTGAACGCCGCGCCGGTCGCGGCCCCTGCCCCGCCACGGTGGCGGCAGATCGGGAAAGACGACGCCTACACGCGGGTGGTTGCGACCGGTCGTTTCCGCATCGGCGCGGATACATATACGCAGGCGACCACCGAACTGGGGGCGGGTTACTGGGTGATCACGCCGCTCGATACCGGCGGGTGGACCGTGCTGGTCAACCGCGGCTTCGTGCCGGCGCGCGAACGCGGACGCCATCCGGCGCCGGCGGGCGAGCAACGCGTCACGGGCCTGTTGCGCGTCACTGAGCCGGGCGGCGGTTTCCTGCGGCACAACGATCCCGCCGCCGACCGCTGGTACTCGCGCGACGTCGTCGCGATCGCCGCTAAGCGCGGGCTCGTGCGCGTCGCCCCCTATTTCATCGATGCCGACGCCCGCGCGGGCGAGCCCGTGCGGTCCGACTGGCCGCGCGGCGGGCTGACCGTGGTGCGTTTCCCCAACAACCACCTCGTCTACGCGCTGACGTGGTTCGGGCTCGCCGCGCTCGTCGCGGTGCTGCTCGCGCGCGCGCTGCGTACCGACCGGCGCGACGATTAGGCGTGGCGATGTTCCACCGCGCGGCTGCGTTCGACACCAGTCCCGACGACGCGCTGCGGCGTAATTTCATGCTGCTGGTGCAGTTACGCTGGCTAGCGGTCGGGGGTCAGGTCGCGACGATCGTCGCGGTGCGCTACCTGCTCGGCATCCCGCTGCCGGTCCATACGATGCTGATGACGACGATGCTGCTCGTCGTCCTGAACCTGCTGGTGCTGATCGCGGAGCGGCGGCACACGCCGACCAATCTCCAGTTGCTCGCCGGGCTGATCGTCGACGTCGCGTGCCTGACGCTGCAATTGTTCCTGAGCGGCGGTGCGACCAACCCGTTCGTCACGTTGTTCCTCCTGCAGGTCGTGCTGGGTGCGGTGTTGCTGGAAGCGTGGTCGAGCTGGTTGCTGGTCGCGATCACCAGTGCCGCCTTCGCCGCGCTGACGGCGGTCTTTCGCCCGGTGCCGCTGCCGGGCTTCTACGCCAGCCACCTGTCGCCGCCGTATCTGTTCGCGTCGTGGTTCAACTTCACGCTCGCCGCGGTGCTGCTGGTCGCGTTCGTGACCCGGATCGCGCACAATCTGCGCGACCGCGACGCGCGGCTCGCGCGGCTACGCCAGCGCGCCGTCGAGGAAGAGCATATCGTACGCATGGGACTGCTCGCGAGCGGCGCGGCGCACGAACTCGGCACCCCGCTCGCCTCGCTGTCGGTCGCGCTCGGCGACTGGACGCGCGAGCCCGCGATCCGCGGCGACGCCTCGCTCGCCGCCGAGGTCGAGGACATGCGGGTCGAGGTCGCGCGCTGCAAGGACATCCTCGCCGGCATCCTGTTCGCGGCGGGCGAAGTGACGGGCGAGGCGCCCGCGCGAACCGGACTGCGCCGCTTCATCGGCGACACGATCGCGGGGTGGACGGGTTCGATGTCGGTCACGCTCGACGACCGGCTGTCGCAAGACGCGACGATCGTCGTCGACCGCGCGCTCGCGCAGGCACTGACCAATCTGCTCGACAATGCAGCGGAAGCGGGCGCGACCGCGGTGCGGGTCACGTTGCTGCGCGAGGAGGACGTGCTCGTGCTGCGCGTGCGCGACAACGGCAACGGCTTTCCCCCTTCGATCCTTGGGAATATCGGCAAGCCGTATCACAGCAGCAAGGATCGCCGCGGCGCCGGTCTGGGGCTGTTCCTGTCGACCAACGTGCTGCGCACGCTCGGCGGAACGCTGGAGGCGCGCAACCTGTTGGACGGCGGTGCGGAGGTGACGCTGCGGATGCCGTTCGCCGCGCTGCTGATCGAGGAGGAGGCGGGATCGTGAGCCAGCCGCGATTGCTCATCATCGAGGACGATGCGGTGTTCGCGCGGACGCTGACGCGCTCGTTCGAGCGGCGCGGCTACCGCGTCGAGGTGTTGAACGGCCCCGAGCGGCTCGACGAAGTGGCGGAGGCGTTCCGTCCCGATCACGCAGTGGTCGACCTGCGGCTCGCGGGTGCGTCGGGTCTGGCGTGCGTCGAGCAGCTGCACCGGCGCGACGCGACGACGCGGATCGTGGTGCTGACCGGGTTCGCCAGCATCGCGACCGCGGTCGAGGCGATCAAGCTGGGCGCGACCAATTACCTGACCAAGCCCGCCAATACCGACGATATCGAAGCCGCGTTCGCGCGCACCGAAGGCGACGCGCAGGCCGACCTGTCCACCCGCCCCACCTCGATCAAGACGCTGGAATGGGAGCACATCCACCAGACGCTGGCCGACACGGGCTTCAACGTGTCGGAGGCGGCGCGGAGGCTGGGGCTGCACCGCCGCACGCTCGCGCGCAAGCTCGACAAACGGCATATGCCGTGACGGGGCGCTAACCTGCGTCATCACGCGTGGCCTGCCGTACGCCTATGCGGTCTACCGGTAATTCGAGGGGGTACGCGTGGTAGACAAGGCGGCATTGCTGATCATCGACATGCTCAACCGCTTCGATTTCGATGACGCTCGCCCGCTAGTCGAGGCCGCGCACCGCGCCACCGGCGCGCTCGCCCGCCGGCGGGACGAGGCACGCGCCGCGGACGTTCCGGTGATCTACGTCAACGACAATTACGGCCAGTGGCAATCGACCCCCGAGCAGTTGATCGACCAATTAATCGGCGACAATCCGACCGGGGGCGAGATCGCGCGACGCTTGGCTCCCGGCGGGAGCGACTATCTCGTGATAAAGCCGGAATTCTCAGGGTTCTACGCGACGAACCTGCCCGCTATCCTGCCGCGGCTCGGCGTATCGCGGCTGATCCTGACCGGGGTCGCGGCCGACATTTGCGTGCTGTTCACCGCCGCCGACGCGCACATGCTCGAATACGTTTTGTGGATACCCGCCGACGCGATCGCGGGGGTCAGCCCCGACCGCACCGCATGGGCGATCGACATCATGCGCGACACACTGAGCGCCGAGGTCGCGCCGACGAGCGAGCTGGCGCTGGCCGACTGGATCGTCGCGGCCGGCGACGACTAATCGAGTAGCGCGGTGATGGACGGGGCGGTGACGGGTGGCACGTGCCATCGCTGATGGCTGGACGCGGCGCGGGGTGATCGTTACGCTCGTGTTAACCCTGTCTGGCCGCGAGCATGATCACCGATCCCTGGTTCCTCCTCGCCGTCGTCGCCAGCTTCACGGGCTATGCCATCTACTTGGCCGGGCTGCGCTGCCGCCTGGTCGAGCCGAACCGCGCGTCGTGGCTGATCTGGAGCAGCGCGACATTGGTGGAGGCGGTGACCTATGCCGCGGTCAATCCGGGTACGCCGCAGGCGATCGTCTTCCTGTTCTCCGCCGCCGCGTGCGTAACGATCGCGGTCGCCTTGTGGCGGCGTTCGCGCTGGGCGGCTCCGGATCTGCTCGAGGGCATCTGCATGGGGTCGTCGCTCGCCGCGATCCTCTTGTGGCTTGTCTTTCGCGAGGCGTTCTGGGCACATATGCTCGTCGTCGCGGTCGTGCCGGTCAGCTTCTGGCCGACGTGGCGCAGCGTCTGGGCCGACCGCGCGCGCGAACGCTCGCCCGCCTGGGGGCTGTGGTCGATCGGCGACCTCGCCACGTTGATGCTGGCGACGCGAACCGGTGGGCAGGGCATCGGCGAATATGCGTACATCCTGGTCGAGCTCGGCTGCCACGCTAGCGTCTGGTTCATGATCGGACTGACCACGGTCAATCCACTGCGCTCGTTCGGCTGGCGCGAGGGGCGGTTGCGCGTGCTCGATGCTTATGCCCCCGCGACCAACCCGTTCGCGATCGCGGAAACGCATTTGGGCAAGGCGGTGTTCGCCGCCGAGGGTTTCCGCGCGGGCGACGCAATCGTCACCTTCACCGGGCGTCGTCTGTCGGCCGAGCGGTTGCCGCGCCACTTGAGCGGTCCGGCGGATCGTTTCGTGCAGATCGCGCGCGACACTTATCTCGGCCCCTCGGGCGCGATCGACGATCTGATCAACCATAGCTGCGCGCCCAACGCCGGGCTTCGGTTCGAGCACGACGCCCCCGTCCTCGTCGCGTTGCGCGACATCGCGGCGGGCGAGGAGATCAGTTGGGATTATTCGACGACGCTGTCGGACCCGCATTGGCGCATGACGTGCGCGTGCGGCGCGGCGGATTGTCGCGGCGTGATCGCGGCGTTCGATACGCTAGCCCCCGAGCGCCAGCATTGGTATTTGTCGCACAATGTCGTCGCGCCCTATCTGCGGCCGCAGCGAAGCAACGTCGCGGCGTGACCGGACATTGACGCTTACCTTTCTCCTATTCTGCTGTGATCTCCGCCCCGTTCGACAAGTTTTCCGATTGCTCCGCGCGTAAAAGTACTAGTGCAACGCCGATCGGGATATCGGCGGTGCCATCGCGTGTTCGCGTTCAAGACTTCGGGTGCCGGACGGGTGACAGCCGGGACGAGCGATGTCGAGCGAGAGGATCACCGTCATGGATATTCGTTCTTTGCCCGGCACGACCACACCGACCATGGCGCTGGCGGCGGCGCTGAGCCTCGCGGCCTGCGTCAATCCGTCGGCGAAAATCGCGGGGTCGCTCGAAGGGTATGGTTTCCAGCCGACCCAATCGCAGTGTGTCGGTGACCGGCTGGAGGCGAACTTGTCGCTCGGCCAATTGCAGCAACTCGGGCGCGCGGCACGTGCCGCGCGCGAGGGCGACACGACGCCCGGCCGTCTGACCGCGAGCGATTTCGTCCGCGTCGCGGGCCAGGTGAAAGACCCCAAGGTCGCGCTCGAGGTCGGCAAGGCGGCGGCGGGGTGCGGTATCCTGACCGACCCCGCCTCTCCGCTCTGATCACGCCAATCGGAGGTTCGCGTGTCAGGCCACGGCGTCGAGGGTCGTGGCGGCGGGAGCGCGCAGCGTCAGGACCGCGGTCGCGCCCGTTCCGCGTCCGTCGCTCTCGAGCCGCAGCGCCCCCTCCATCGCGGTCATCGAATTGGCGCACCAGTGGAGGCCCAGCCCGCCCGACTTGTGCGCGCGGGTAGAATAGCCGCGCTGGAACAGCGTCGCGCCGACCGCGGGATCGAAGCCTTCGCCGTCGTCGCTGATCCGCACCTCGATACGATCGTCGATGCGCGCGCAGCCGACGGTGATGCGGCCCCCGTTTCGGCCCGCCGCGGCGATCGCCTCGGCCGCGTTGGCGAACAGATTGCCGACCACCTGGCTCAGGATCACACGGTTGGCGAGCACCGGGCAGGGTTCGGCGGGATAGCTGAACGCGATGTGCGTCTTGCCCGAATAGCGCGCGATGGTCGCGTTCTGCGCGATCACGTCGGTCATGTCGCAGGCTGAAAGTTGCGGACGCTCGTGCGCGGCGGCCTGCTGTTGCCCGATGATGTCGAGCACGTGGCCGAGCGCGTCGCGGCCGATCCCCAATTGCTCGACCTGTTCGCGCCGCGCCGTCTCCATCGCCGCGACGCCCGCGCCGACGAAGGCGGCGAGCTTCTCGCGCCGCGTAGCGGGCACGTCAGCCTTCCCCAATTCCTCCGCGGCGCGCGCGAGCATCGCCTGGTCGACCGGCGCCGCACGGCCGATGCCGTGGCTGATCACGGTCGAGATCGGCGACAGTGCGTTTCGGACGTTGTGCATCACCGCGACCGCGCTCTCCGACCGGCCGAGTGCGAAGCTCTGCGCTTCGATCTGTTCACGCAGGTCCTTCAGTTGTGCGAGCATGGCGTTGAAACTCAAGCCGAGTGAGCCGATTTCGTCGCGGCGGCCGTCATCCTCGAGCAGCGAGAGCGAACCCGACGCGCGGACGCGTTCCATGTGGCGTTCGACGCGCGCGAGCGGGGTGAGCACCAGCCGCTCGATCATCCGCCGGAGCATCATCAGCACGACGAGCAGCAAGAGCACCGATCCCGCGACCGCGAGCAGCAGCATCCGCTGCCCGAGCATCGAGACGTCGCGCGGCACCGCGAAACGCGCGCTCGCGACGGGTGCGCCGCCCGCGCCGTCGATCGGCACGGTGATCGTCATCCACGCGCGCGATTGCTGCACCACCTCGCCGCGCGCTGGCGTCAGGTCGATCGTCGCATCGAGTTGCAGGAGTGCGGCTAGCTGGCGCGAGCTGATCTCGCGCGCCATCAGGACGAAGCCGCGCGGGTCCCCGGTCCCGTCGCTGCGGCGGACCTTCGCGACGCCGACCGCGGCGACCACCCCGCCCATCCGCGCGTAGAAATTGGTCGCGCTGCGCCCGCGCAGCAACCTAGGCAGGTTGAGCCCCGCGATCATCCGCACGAGGCGCGCGCGCATCGCAGGCTGGTCGTGCTGCGCCTCGTCGATCCAGCGCGCGATCACGATGCGG
Source organism: Sphingomonas citricola (assembly GCF_019429535.1). Lineage (GTDB taxonomy): Bacteria > Pseudomonadota > Alphaproteobacteria > Sphingomonadales > Sphingomonadaceae > Sphingomonas > Sphingomonas citricola. Next base: position 520,630 of record NZ_JAHXZM010000003.1, read on the forward strand.
CGGTCGTTCGCGACATAGGCCATTGCGTTGACGTCGAGATTGACCATCGCGAGCGGCGAGAAGCTCTCGCGCTCGAACGCGGCGGTCGGGCGCGCCATGTAGTCGTAGCTGTCGTTCCAGTCACCGTAATCCTTGACCGCGCTCTCCACCTTGTTGGCGTATTCGGCGAGTGCGGCGTGGGTCCGGTCGACATGCGCTTCGACCGAGCGGCGTTCGAGCTTGCCGAAGCTGGGCGTGATCACCGCGGCGAGCAGGAGCGTGATCGCGATCGCGCCGCCCGCGCCGACCATCGTCAGGATCAGGACCAGCCGCGTGCCGAGCGACCGCGGGTTGCGGAGCGCTCCGACGTGGCGCCGAACGTGTGCTGCCATCAGCCGAGCGTGCCCGTCGCGGGCTCCACCTCGATGAAGCGCGCGTGCGCCATGTCGCGCGCGAGCGGCTCGGCGAGCGGCTTGGCGAAATGATAGCCCTGCAGGTGGCTGGCGCCCGCGACGCGGAGCAGATCGACCTGCGCCGCGGTCTCGACCCCTTCGGCGATGACGGTCAGGTTGAGCGATTGCGCGAGGTGGACGATCGAGCGGACGATCGCCGCGGATTCGCGTTCACGCGACATGCCGTCGATGAAGCTGCGATCGATCTTGAGCGCGTCGAGCGCAAACTTGCGGATGTTGTAGAGCGAGGAATAGCCGGTGCCGAAATCGTCGAGCGCGATGCGGAAGCCCATCTGGCGCAGCCGGTACAGCGTTTCCGCCGCGCGGTCGGCATCGTCGAAGATGGCGGTTTCGGTGATCTCGATCTGGAGCCGCTGCGGCGCGACACCCGCGCGCTGGCAACGCTCGACGATGTAGCCGACGAAATTGTGGCGTCGGAACTGGCGCGGGCTGAAATTGACCGAGACATACTGCCCGGGCCATGTGTCGAGCACCTTCAGGCTCTGTTCGAGCACCCAGTCGCCGAGCTCGTGGATCAGGTTCGATTCCTCGGCGATCGGGATAAAGGTGGCGGGGCTGATCGGGCCGTACTCGCGAGTGTTCCAGCGCAGCAGCGCCTCGAACCCGACGACCTCGAAGGTGCCGTGCGCGACGATCGGCTGGTAGACGAGCGCGAGTTCGTCGCGGGCGATTGCCTGCGAGAGCCCGGTCTCGATCCGGCGGCGGACGCGGACGCCCTCGTCCATGCTCTCGTCGAAGAGACGCGCGACGCCGCGGCCGTGGCGCTTGGCATCGTTGAGCGCGAGGTCGGCGCGGCGGATCAGGTCGATCGGGTCGCGGTTGTCGGCCTCACCCGCGGTGACGACGCCCGCGGAAGCCGCCGCCTGCACCGCGTGGCCGAGCACTTTCAATTCAACCGAACAGGCGTGGACGACGCGCGCGCAGGCCATTTCCGCGGCCTGCTCTCCGGCGGTTTCGAACAGGAGCCCGAATTCGTCGCCGCCGAGCCTGGCGACGAGGCCGCCCGACGGCACCGTCGCCTGGAGGATCGCGCAGATTTCCCGGATCAATTCGTCACCCGCCAGATGGCCGAGCGTGTCGTTAACGAGCTTGAAGCGATCGAGGTCGATCATCCCGACCGCGAACCGCCCCGGCTGCTTCGATCGCTCACCCAAGGCGCGCAGGAAGGCGAGGCGATTGGGTGCCTCGGTCAGCGAATCGTGGTTGGCGACGTGAATCGCCTTCATCTCGTTGGCGGCGAGTTCAGCGGCCTGCTCCTCGAGCTGGATCACCTGCCGCGACAATTGCTCGCGTGCGGCGCGCAGCGCGCGATCGGCCTCCCAGCGCTGGCCGAGCGCGGTCGCGGTCTGGACGATCTCGGCGACCTCGAACGGCTTGGCGATGTAGAAGATCTTGTCGGCGGGCCCCGCGACCTTGCTGATCTCAACTGGCGAAAAATCGGAATAGCCGGTGACGATCACGATGTTGATGTCGCGATCGAGCGCGCGGATGCGGCGCGCGGTTTCCTTGCCGTCGATGCCGGGCGGCATCCGCACGTCGATGAACGCGACCGCGAAGGGCTGGTCACCCGCCTGCGCGCGCTCGATCTCGGCAACGGCGTCGGCGCCCTGCATGTGGTGGACGCAGTCGAAGGTGATCGCGTCGTCGGCGCGGTCTGGCTCGCCGCCGTTGCCCACCTCGTCGCCAAACAATTCGGCGGCCATCGCGGACAGCGCGCCGGCCTCGGCACCGCCCACGGGCGCGAAGCTGCGCCGGTAGCTGTCGTGCATCGCCGGTTCGTCGTCCACGATCAGAATTCGCATGCGTCGTCGCCTCATCGTCGCGCGACCGGAGGCCCGGTCCGCGTCGAAAGACGGTAAGCGAGGAGGGTTAAACGCGCGTAAAGGGCAAAGCGCTGCGCTCCGCCAGCGCCTGTTGACCGAGCACGACCGCGCCCATCGGCCCCGCATTGGCGCCGAGCGCGGCGGGCACGAGGAACGTGTCCATGTCCTCCAGTTCGGGCCGCGCGACATAACCGTTGAGGGTTGATCGGGTCGCCGCGCGCAGCCGGGGCAGCAGATGCGAATTGCCGACCAGGACCCCACCGCCGAGCACGATCCGGCGCGGCACACCGGTCAGCGTCAGCGTGCCCATCAGCGTCGCGAGCGCGCCGACCACGCTGTCCCAGACGGGGTGATCCGCGGGAATATCCTCCCCCTTCAACCCCGTGCGTGCCGCGATCGCGGGACCGGACGCGAGCCCTTCGACGCAGGCGCCGTGATAGGGGCAGACCCCGCCCCAATCGTCATCGCTGAGCCGCGGCACGCGGATATGGCCGAGTTCGGCATGCGTCAGCCCGTCGACCGGCTGACCACGCGCGATCAGTCCGGCACCGATGCCGGTGCCGACCGTCACGTAGGCGAGCGCGTCGAGCCCCTGCCCCGCGCCCCAGCGCGCCTCGCCCAGCGCAGCCCCCACCACATCGGTGTGGAAACCGACCGGAACGTCGTAGCGCGCAGCGAACCGGCGCGCGACATCGGTGCTCGCCCAGCCGGGCTTGGGCGTCGAGGTGATCTCACCGTAATCGCGCGACTGGCGATCGATCGAGATCGGCCCGAAGCTGGCGATGCCGATCGCGGCGAACCCGCGCCAGCCGTCGAGCACCGCTTCGAGCGCGGCGAGTGTTTCCTCGGGCCGGGTCGTCGGCACGCGCACCTCGTCGTGGATCGCGCCCGGCCCGCTCGCCAGCATCGCTACGCATTTGGTGCCGCCAAGTTCAAGCGCGGCGACGAGCGGCGTGTCGCTCACTCGCTCGCCTCCGCGGCGGCATCGATCCGGCGCAGCATGGTGGTGAACTGCGCGATCTCGTCATCGTCGAAGCGGGAAAAGATGTGTGCCTCCAGTTCCTTCGCTTTCGGCACTACTTCTCCGTAGAGCGTCCGGCCCGCGTTGCTGAGCATCAGGTGGTGCGAGCGGCGATCCTGGTTGTTGGGTCTGCGCTCGAGCAACCCGCGCTGGGTGAGCGCGATCGCGGCACGGCTGACCGTCACCTTGTCCATCCGCGTCCGCTCGCCGATCTCCGCCTGCGTGATCGCCTGGCCTTCGGCGACCACCGTGATCAGCCGCCATTCGGGAATGCTGAGCCCGAACAGCGCTTCATAGGCGGTGGCGATACGACTGCTGACGCGGTTGGACGTGACCGAGAGCAGGAACGGGACGAATTCGTCGAGGATCAGGCGATCGGCCATAAGCGTTGTGGCTAACACGCACCGCCCCCGACGCAAAGCGCCGGAACATGCCGCCGTTCATTGCGTTTTCATGACAGGTTCCGCATTTAGGCGGCGGAGGAAGAATTGGCACAAATCCGCGCGAACGACATCACGATCGAATATGAGGATTACGGCGACGTCGACGCGCCGCCCGTCCTGCTCATCATGGGACTGGGCGCGCAGCTGGTGCGCTGGCCGATCGAGCTCGTCGACGACTTCGTCGCTCGCGGTTATCGCGTGATCCGGTTCGACAACCGCGACGTCGGTCTGTCGTCGAAATTCGATCATGCCGGCACGCCCAACATCGTTTGGACCGCAATGATCCAGCAGTTCGGTCGCACCCCGCCGATACCCTACACGTTGCAGGACATGGCGGCGGACGCGGTTGGGCTGATGGACGCGCTGGGCATCGAGGCCGCGCACATCGTCGGCGCGTCGATGGGCGGGATGATCGCGCAGCTCGTCGCCGCCTCCTGGCCCGAGCGGACGCTGTCGCTCACCTCGATCATGTCGACGACCGGGCGTTCGGATTGTTCGCGCCCGACGATGCGCGCGACCGCGGTGCTGCTGCGGCATCCGCGCAGCGACGACCTGGAGGCGATCGTCGCGCACGGCACGCTCGCGGCCAATGTCGTGGGCGGGCGGTTCCCGATGGAGGACGCGTTCCTTGCCGAGCGGATCCGCAGCGAGACGCTGCGCAACCGTCACCCCGCCGGGTTCGTGCGCCAGATGGCGGCGATCATCGCCGACGGCGACCGCAGCCAGCGGCTCGCGCGGATCACCGCGCCGACGCTGGTGATCCATGGCAGCGACGACCCGCTGGTGCCGGTCGCGGGCGGGCGGGAAACCGCGCGCGCGATCCCCGGCGCGCGGCTGCTCGAGATCGACGGCATGGGCCATACGCTGCCGCCGCAGATCCTGCCGCGGATCGTCGAGGCGATCGACGAGCATATCGGCAGTGCTGCGGGCAGTCGCGCAATGGCGCGCGCCGCCTGAGATCGAGCATTGGCGCGCCGCCGCGGCGACGCGCCGGCGCTAAGGTCATTCGACCGTGACGCTCTTCGCTAGGTTGCGCGGCTGATCGACGTCGGTGCCCTTCGCGACCGCGACGTGATAGGCGAGCAACTGCACCGGCACTGCATAGACCAGCGGCGCGATTAGCGGGTGAACCTTGGGCATCGTGATCGTCGCGACGCAGCCCTCGCCCGCCGCCTGGATACCGTCGTAATCGCTGATCAGGACGACCTTGCCGCCCCGCGCCTGCACTTCCTGCATATTGCTGACGGTCTTGTCGAACAGCGGCCCCGAGGGCGCGATCACGACGACCGGCACCGCGTCGTCGATCAGCGCGATCGGGCCGTGCTTCATCTCACCCGCGGCATAACCTTCGGCGTGAATGTAGCTGATTTCCTTCAGCTTCAGCGCACCCTCGAGCGCGAGCGGGTAATCGGTGCCGCGGCCTAGATAAAGGACGTCGCGCGCCGCGGCGATGACGCCTGCCATCGCCTCGATCGCCTCGTCATAGGCGAGTGCGGCGTTGATCGCGGCGGGCGCCTCGCCCAGGTGGCGGACGATCTGGCGCTCCTCCCCCGGCTTCAACTGCCCCTTGGCGCGTGCGAGATTGGCGGCGAGTGCCGCGAGGACTGCGAGCTGGCAGGTGAACGCCTTGGTCGAGGCGACACCGATCTCGGGGCCGGCGTGGGTCGGGAGCAGCAGGTCGGCCTCGCGCGCCATCGAGCTGGTCGGCACGTTGCAGACGACCGCGATCGTCTGCTCCTCGCTGCGCGCATGGCGAAGCGCGGCGAGCGTATCGGCGGTCTCACCCGACTGGCTGATGAACAGGGCGAGCCCCCCCGCCTCCATCACCGGCGCGCGGTAACGGAACTCGCTCGCGACGTCCAAATCGACCGGAACGCGCGCGAACTGCTCGAACCAGTATTTGGCGACCATCCCGGCATAGAAGCTGGTGCCGCACGCGACGATCGTGACGCGCTTGATACCCGACAGCTCGAACTCAGGGATCGGCAGCGTGATCGTCTCGTCCATGCGTTGCAGGTACGAACGCAACGTCTGCGCGACGACGATCGGCTGCTCGTAGATCTCCTTGAGCATGTAGTGGCGGTGGTTGCCCTTGGAGATGAGCTCACCCGTCACCCCCGAAATGGTGACCGCGCGCTCGACCGCATTGTTGTCGCGGTCGAACACCTGCGCGCCGTCGCGCGTACAGACGACCCAGTCGCCTTCCTCGAGATACGCGATCCGCTGCGTCAGCGGCGCGAGTGCCAGCGCGTCGGACCCGAGATAGGTCTCGCCGTCGCCGTGCCCGACGACCAGCGGCGAGCCGAGCCGCGCGCCGATCAGCAGGTCGGGGTGACGGCGGAACAGGATCGCGAGGGCGAAGGCGCCGTGCAGTCGGGGCAGGATCGTGCGCACCGCGCTCTGCGGGTCGAGCCCGGCCTCGACCTGCTCGCTGACCAGATGCGCGACGACCTCGGTATCGGTTTCACTGGTGAAGACGCGGCCGCGAGCGATCAGCTCGTCGCGCAGCGGCTTGAAATTCTCGATGATGCCGTTGTGAACCACCGCAACCTCGTCGGTCGCGTGCGGGTGCGCGTTGTTGGTGGTCGGGCCGCCATGCGTCGCCCAGCGCGTGTGCGCGATGCCGGTGCGGCCTGGCAGCGGGTGCTCGGCAAGTTCGCGCGCCAGATTGACGAGCTTGCCCGACGCACGCCGCCGCTCGATCGCGCCGTCGTGATCAGTCGCGATACCCGCGGAATCATAGCCACGATATTCCAGCCGCTTGAGCCCGTCGAGCAGCCGATCCGCTACCTCGTCCTGCCCCACGATGCCGACGATGCCACACATGCGATCAATCCCGTCCTTACACGGGCGCGTGCAGACTGCCGCGCCCCCTTGCCGTCATGCCGGCCTAGTCGCCCATACCTTGTTCACGCAACCACCCGCTTGCCGGCACGTGAACATGCGGTCACTTGCCCGCCTTCGCCGCCTTGCGCGCGCGCATCTGCTCGCGGAAGCGTGCGGCCCAGCCGGGCTTGCTCACCTGCTCGGGCCGGACGAGCGTCAGCGCGTCTGCCTCGACATCGCGCGTGACGACCGACCCTGCCGCGACGATCGCGCCGTCGCCGATCGTCACCGGCGCGACCAGCGCCGAGTTCGAGCCGATGAACGCGTTCGCGCCGATCACCGTCTTGTACTTGAAGAAGCCGTCGTAATTGCACGTGATCGTGCCCGCACCGACGTTCGCGCCCGCGCCCACCTCAGCGTCGCCGAGATAGGTCAGGTGGTTGGCCTTCGCGCCGCGTCCGAGCCGCGCCTTCTTCACCTCGACGAAATTGCCTACCTTCGCGCCCTCCTCGAGCACCGCGCCCGGGCGGAGCCGCGCGTAGGGGCCGACCTCGACGCCCGCGCCGATCTCCGCCCCCTCGATGTGGCTGAACGCACGGATCGTCGCGCCGTCCGCGACGCGCACGCCGGGGCCGAAGAACACGTTTGGCTCGATCACGACGTCGCGGCCGATCACGGTGTCGTGCGCGAACCAGACCGTCTCGGGCGCGATCAGCGTCGCGCCGTCCGCCATCGCGCGGGCGCGGCGCTCGACCTGCCACGCTGCTCCGACAACCGCGAGTTCGGCGCGGCTGTTGACGCCGGCAACCTCGCCCTCGCTCGTCTCGATCACCGCGGTGACGCGGCCGTCAGCGCGCGCGAGCATGACGATGTCGGGCAGGTAATATTCGCCCGCGGCATTGTCGTTCCCGACGCGCGCGAGCAGCGCGAACAGGTCGCGCGAGGACACCGCCATCAGTCCCGAATTGCACAGGGTCTCGGCGCGTTCGGCGGGCGTCGCGTCCTTGAATTCGACCATGGTGGCGATGCGGTCGCTGTCCGGCTCGGTGATGATGCGGCCGTACGCCGCGGCGTCGGCGGGACGGAAGCCGAGCACGACTGCGGCGGGCGCATCGGCGCCGTGCAGCCGATCGAGCATCCGCTGCATCGTTGCGGCCTGCACCAGCGGCACGTCTCCGTAGAGGATCAGCACGTCGCCCTCGAACCCCGCCAGCGCGGTTTCCGCCTGCGCGACTGCGTGGCCGGTGCCGAGCTGCTCCGCCTGATGCGCGATCGCCGCACCGCGCGGCGTCACCGCCGCCTCGACCTGCTCGCGCCCCGCGCCCACGACCACCACGGTCCGCTCGGGCGCGAGCGCCTCTGCGGTGTCGATCAGGTGGATGAGCATCGGCTTGCCCGCCAGCGGGTGGAGTACCTTGTGCAGGTCGGACTTCATGCGTGTCCCCTTGCCCGCGGCAAGGATGACGATGGCGAGAGGCGGCTGGCTCATGCCGCGCGCCCTGCCATCAACCGCGTGCGATTTCCAGCGGCTGCGGGCGGGACGCCAGCACGTCGGCGCTTGCCATGCCACCGCCCGGCGGGCACGGGCGCGACGATGGCATCATTTCCGTTCGACATCGTCGGTTTCGATCTAGACGGCACACTGGTCGACACGTCGCGCGACCTGGCGGCATCGGTCAACCACGCGCTGGCGTCCGCCGGTCGCGCGCGATTGCCCGTGCCGCAGATCGTCGCGATGATCGGCGGCGGCGCGCGCCACATGCTCGCGCAGGCGCTCAGCGCCACCGGCAGGTGCGACGAGGGCGAACTCGACCGGCTGCACGACGTGCTGCTCGATCATTATGCGGCGAACATCTGCATCGAGTCGGCGCCTTATCCGGGGGTCGTCGCCGCGCTCGACGAGCTCGTCGCGCGCGGGGTCACGCTGGCGGTCGCGACCAACAAGCTCGAACGATTCACCCACGCGCTGCTCGAGCAGCTTGGGCTCACGTCCCGCTTCGCCGCGATCATCGGCGGCGATACGCTGGGGGCGGGAATGACCAAGCCATCGCCCGTGCCGATCCAGGCGATGATCGCGCGCGCCGGCGGCGGGCGGGCGGCGTTCGTCGGCGATTCGATCTATGACGTGTCGGCCGCGCATGCCGCCGGCGTGCCCGCGATCATCAACCGCGGCGGCTTCACGCGCGAGGGCGTCGACCATCTCGGCGCCGACGCGGTCGTCGATGATTACGCCCAGCTCGTCGCCACGCTGGAGCAACTATGACGAACCCGCGTGCCACGCTCGTCTGGCGGCTGCTGCTCGCCGCCGCGACGATCTTCGCAGTCACGATGGCGCTGCTGCCGCATCCGCCGAATGTCGCGGAGGTCGGTGACAAATATCAGCACATGGCCGCGTTCGGTACGCTGACGATCCTCTACGCGCTGGCATTCCCCGCGGCGCCGCTGCTGAAGATCGGCGAGCGGCTGTCGTTCCTCGGCGCGTTGATCGAGGTGTTCCAGTCGATCCCGTCGCTCCACCGCGACTGCGACGTGATGGACTGGATTGCCGACACGTTCATCATCGCCGTCGTGCTCGCGATCATCGCGCTCGGGCGTCGGCGGCGCGACGTCGCGCCTTAATGAGCAGATGCCGCGCGAGCAGCAGCGGCGGCATACGGATCCAGTGCGAACGGACGTAGAAGGCGAGGCGCGTCGCGGGGCGCGTCTCGCGTCCCCAATCGTCGCGCGCGAGCAGGCGTCGCGCGAAGAGCTGGTCGCTCATGCGCGGCCGGTTCCACGCGGACGGGATGGGCGTGCCGAACAGGCGCGCTGATAACCGCGCCGCGCGCGCGACATAGGCGCTCGCCTGATGCTCGGCAGCGCGCGCGTGGAGCTTGAGCCAGAAGTCGGCGTCGTCGTCGGCGCACTCGCGCAGCAAGTGGTCGATGTCCCACAGGTTGCGCAGACCGCCCGCCAGATCGCCGTCGGCGAACAGGTGGAGCGCGGCGTGGATCACCATGTCGGCGGGAGCGAGGACGCTCAAACCGTTGCCGAGCGGCACCGCCCCCGCGATCAGCGCGTCGGCATCGGGGATCGGGCGCGCGGTCGGGGGCAGAATCGTGTGGTGCACGTCGATCATCCGGTCGCGTTCGCGGTGGATCAGCGGCGGCAGCTCGTGCATCCAGCGGCGGTAATAATCGTCGTCGTAGGCGTCCGGTTTCGCCCACGCCCAGCCGGCCTCCAGCAACGCCTGCTCAACCGCGGGCAGCACACCGCGCGGCGCAAGCAGGTCGAGGTCGCCGATGTGGCGTCCCTGCCCCGCCGACAGTCCGGCGGCGACGAAGGCGGTGCCTTTCAGCAGCACCAGCGGCACGCCGAGCGGCGCGAGGACGCGGCGCGTCATCTCCGCCTCCCACAGGGCGGTGCGGCGCTGTTCGATGGCGGCATCGCGCGCGTCGTGGAGCACGTCGGCAACGGTCGGCGGTACGGCGGCGAGGTCGACGCGCAGTGCGAGCGAGCCGATCAATTGCTCCGCGCGCGCGGCCGCGATCAGCGCGTTCCACGCGGTCGGGTCGAGCCCGGCTGCGCGATCCGGCTCGGCGAGCACGCGGGCGAGCAACGACGCCGCGGTCACAGATCGCGCCACAGCGTTTCGACCAGCGCGATCGCGCTGTCGCTGTCGGGATAATCGATCGCGCGCGCGGGCACGCGTTCGACCAGATCGGTGAGCGTGCGAAAACCGCGCTCGCCCAGTGCGGTGTAATTGGTCGATGCCTGCGTCAGCCGCACGAACGCCTCCGCCGCACCCACGGGGCGGACGTCGCGTTGCTCGCCGAAGGTTGGGAACAGCAACAGCGCGGGGCGTGCGGGCTCGTCCATTCGCGCGATCGCGTCCGCGGGCGGCACCATGTGGCGGATGTCGCCCTTGGGCGTCGCGATCAGCCGGGGCCCGAACCGTTCGGTCGGACACGCGCGCTCGGCGACGTTGATCGCCTGATTCTTGAGGCTGATCGCGCGCGGGAAAGCGTACGCATCGCCGCTCTCGGGCGCGATTAGTACGAATTCGTCGCCCATGAACCGCCAGCCGCGCGTGCCGAGCAGTGCCGCGAGGGTGGACTTGCCCGACCCCGACTCGCCCGTCATCAGCAGTGCGCGGCCGTCGCGTTCGACGCAGGACGCGTGAAGCAGCAGGTGACGGCGATGTCCGAGTGCGACCTGAAGGTTCATCGCCATCTCGGCCGCGAGCAGTCCCTGCGCGAGCGGGAGTGGCGCGGCGTCGGGGAGCATATAGTCGCCCTCGATCGCGACCGCGGGCCTGATCAGCCATCGCCACGGCGCACTGGCGGGCAGACGTACCGAAAAATGCGCGATCGTGGATTTCGGGTAATCGGCATAGAGCGCGCGGAGTGCCGCGATCGGCGCGGCAAAGTCGCTGCCGATGCGAAAGCCGATCGGCCCGACGCGGATCGAGGTCGCGTGCCTCACACCGCGTGAACCAGCCCGACCGCGATCAGTTCGTCCAGCCGCGCGTCGAGCAGGTCGTCGGCGGCGTCGGTCACCTCGTAGCGGGCGTTGAGCGCGGCGAGCAGTTCATGCCTCGTCAGCGCGCGCTCGCCGAGCAGCTCGAGCAATTCGGGCGCGGGCGAGGCAAGCAGATGCGTCATGCCCGAGGGACGATGAAAGAGCGCGAATAATCCGCCGAGTTCGCAAATCAAAAAGGCATCGGCGGGCGGCGCGCGCAAGCGCGTCGCGGACACGCGACTATTTCCGCAACATCTGGACGGAGGCGAAGCAGGTGAACCCCGCGGTGCCCCGTTGCAGCCGCTGCACGTACTTGAGATAGGCGCGGCTGCGCTCGTAATCGTATCCCGGCAGGTTCGACCCGCCTGCGAGCGCGCGACGTACCTCCTCGCCCTTGAGCGGCCGCCCCGGCGGCGGGAACGCGCCAGCCGTGCCCGGGGGCACGACATTACCGTCCGCGCTGATATATTTGCCCGCGCGGCCCGCATCCGGCACCGGAATGTCACACGCGAGCACCGACCCCGCGGTCTGCGCCAGTGCCGGACGGATCGACACGACCGAGGCCGCACCGACCGCACCGAGCATCAGCGCGCGCCGCCGCGTCGGGCGACCTGCCTGATTGTCGGCATCGGGTGAAGCGTCGTCGTCCATGGGCCTCGTCTATGCTGCTTTGCCCTTCCACATTCCTAATGCGGCGACAAGGGCGCGCGCGGGAGCGGCGGACAATCGTGCCATTCGGGTACGTTAACCACGGCGCGCCCTCCCTCCCCACCCTCGTGGCCCGCTCGCTCGCCCCGCCCCCTTTGCCGCTACCGTGGAACCGGCTAGTCAGCGCGGCGTGATCGAAGGTTTCGCGCTCCGCACCTGGCTTGCCGGCACGATCGCCGTCGTCACCGCCGCGATCGTGTTCGCCTATGCGCGCGACGTGCAGCTCGCACTCATCGTGCTGGTCGGCGGCGCGACCGCGACCGTGATCGCGCGCAGTATCGGCGACAACGACCTGGCTGAGCCCGATGCGCCGACCGACAGCGACGCGCCGCTGGAGCTCGCGCCGGTGCTGGAGGCGATCCTCGACCCCGTCGTGATGGTGCGCGACGGTCGCGTGATCGCGGCGAACGCGCCCGCGCGCGTGCTGCTCGGGCACCATATCATCGGCGAGGACGTGCGCACCGCGATCCGCCATCCCGCCGCGAGCGATTACCTGTCGATGTCCGCGGACGAGCGCGGCGACGCGCCGATCGAGTTGGTCGGGCTGGGCGCGCAGGACCGCCGCTGGCAGATGCGCGCGACCGACACCGCGCCGGGCACGCAGATCGTCCACCTGCTCGACCAGACCGGGCAGCACGCCGCCGAGCGGATGCGCGTCGATTTCGTCGCCAATGCGAGCCATGAATTGCGCACGCCGTTGTCGTCGATCCTAGGCTACGTCGAGACGTTGCGCGACGAAGCGGGCGAGGACCCGGCGATCCGCGGCCGTTTCCTGGGCATCGTGTTCGACGAGGCGACGCGGATGGAGCGGCTGGTCGAAGATCTGATGAGTCTCTCGCGGATCGAAGCGGAGAAATTCCGCCTGCCCTCTGCAACGGTCGACTTGGGCGTGCTCGCGGTCGAGGTGCACGAGGCGCTGCGCCACAGTCGCGGCACGCGCGGCGAGGATGTCGTGCTGCGGCTGGGGGACGACGTGCCGCCGGTCGCGGGTGACCGCGTGCAATTGTCGCAAGTACTCCACAATCTGATCGGCAACGCGATGAAATATGGTCGCGACGGCACGCCGGTGACCGTCACCGTCGCGGGCGGCGCGCGCGACGCGGTGTTGGTGCGGATCGAGGACGAGAGCGAGGGGATCGCGCCCGAGCATATCCCGCGGCTGACCGAACGCTTCTACCGCGTCGATGCGGGGCGCAGCCGCTCGCTCGGCGGGACCGGGCTCGGTCTCGCGATCGTCAAGCATATCGTCGAGCGGCACCGCGGGCGGCTCGATATTGCGAGCACCGTCGGCAAGGGGACACGCGTGACGGTGACGCTGCGCGCGGCGGGGCGCTGAACCGGGCGCGCGCTTCGTAAGGCGTTGTCATCAAGCGGTAACGCGAGTGTCACACGGCGGCGCGTGCGGGTCGACGCCGCGGGGGCGCGATCGGAATTCGGGGAATCGATGCGTCGTATCGTCCTGGCGCTCGCGGCATGGCTGCCGGTCGCGCTCGGTGCCTGCGTGGATCAGGCGGCGGGCGGCGGCGCGGGCGCGCGCGACCAGATCCGCGTCGTCGGTTCGTCGACCGTTTACCCGTTCACGACGCTGATCGCCGAACAATATCTCGCCGCCAATCCGAACGCACGCCCGCCGGTGATCGAATCGACCGGGACAGGTGCGGGCATACGGCTGTTCTGTGCCGGGATCGGGGCCTCCTATGCCGACCTCGTCGACGCGTCGCGCCGGATGAAGCGCAGCGAATATGACGAGTGCGCGCGCCACGGCGCGGGTGACCTGATGGAGGTGCAAATCGGCATCGACGGGATCGCGTTCGCCGAAGCGCGGCAAGGCCCGCCGATGCGGCTGACCCCTGCGCTGATCTTCCGCGCGCTCGCCGCCGCCCCGGACGGCAGGCCCAACGATAGCCGCACGTGGCGCGATCTCGATCCCGAAATGCCGGCGACCCCGATCCGCGTCTACGGCCCGCCCGCGACGAGCGGGACGCGCGAGGCATTCGCCGAATTGATCCTCGCGCGTGGGTGCGAGACGCTGAAACCCGAATTGGCCGCATTACGTGAGCGCAACCGTGCCGCATTCGATGCGCGCTGCCTCGCGGTGCGCGACGACGGCGCCTATGTCGACGCGGGCGAGAACGACAATCTGATCGTCCAGAAATTGGGCGCCAATCCCGACGCGATCGGCATCTTCGGTTACAGCTATCTGGAGGAGAACACCGACGCGGTGCGCGGCGTCGCGATCAACGGGGTCGAGCCGAGCTATGGCGCGATCGCCAACGACAGCTATCCCGGTTCGCGCGCGCTCTACGTCTACGTCAAGCGCGCACACCTGCGCGCGGTGCCGGGGCTGCGGCGGTTCTTGGCACTCTATGCCGCCAATTGGGCGCCCGGCGGCGCGCTTACCCGGCGGGGGCTGATCCCCAGCCCGGTGAGCGTCCGCGCGCGCGCCGCCGACACGATCTCGCACGATCGCCCGCTCGATCCGCGATCGCTCGACGCTGGCGTGATCGGCTGATGTCGTCGCTGACGCTCCTGTTCGTGATCGCCGCACTCGGGCTCGTCGCCTGGGTGCTGGCGCGAACGCGCGCCCGTCGGTTCCGGCGCGGCGCGCGGCAGCGGTTCAGTTCGCTGCCGCAGCATCACGGCTGGTACGTCGCATTGTGCACGGTCGTGCCCGCGCTGACGTTTCTGCTGATCTGGTATTTCGTCTCGCCCGCATTAGTGACCGACGCGGTGCTCGCCACCCCGCGCGCCGCCGCGCTGCCGCCCGCGGGGTTCGATCGCGCGGGGATCCTGTCCGAGGCGCGCGAGATCGCGGCGGGGCGCGCGTACGGCGCGTTCACCCCGCTCGCCGACGCGCTCGCCCCGGCTTATGCCGCGGCGCAGGCGCGGTTCGACGCGATCGGCACCGTGATCGCGCTGCTGCTCATGTTCGTCGGCGGCGCTTGGTCGTTCATGCGCGTGCGCCCCGGCTTTTCCGCGCGGACGCGCAACGAGCGGCTGGTGATGGTGTTGCTGCTCGCCGCGTCGCTGGTCGCGATCGCCACGACGGTCGGGATCGTGCTGAGCCTGCTGGTCGAGAGCGCGCGTTTCTTCCGCATCGTGCCGGTCGGCGATTTCCTGCTCGGCACGCGGTGGAACCCGGGCGTGATCGACCCGCGCGATCCCGGCGCGACGCTGGGCGCGCTGCCGTTGTTCTGGGGCACGTTCTTCATCGGCGCGGTGATCGCGATGGCGGTAGCGGTCCCGCTCGGGCTGATGAGCGCAATCTACCTGACGCAATATGCGACCCCGCGCGCGCGCCGCTGGATGAAGCCGCTGCTGGAGGTGCTCGCGGGGGTGCCGACGGTCGTCTACGGATATTTTGCCGCGCTGACGGTCGCGCCCGCGGTGCGGCAGGCCGGTGCGGCGATCGGTGTCACGTCGGCCTCGTCGGAGAGCGCGCTCGCCGCCGGACTGGTGATGGGAATCATGATCATCCCGTTCGTGTCGTCGATGGCCGACGATTCGCTCGCCGCCGTCCCGGCATCGATGCGCGACGGCAGTCTGGCCATGGGGGCGACGAGCGCGGAGACGATCAAGCGCGTGCTGGTGCCCGCCGCGCTGCCCGGCGTGATCGGCGGCGTGCTGCTCGCGGTCAGCCGCGCGGTCGGCGAGACGATGATCGTCGTCATGGCGGCATCGGGCGTCGCCACGCTGACGCTCAATCCCTTCGCCAGCACCACCACCGTCACCAAGCAGATCGTCGACCTGCTGACCGGCGAGGCGGCGTTCGCCTCGGCGAAGACGCTGGCCGCCTTCGCGCTCGGGCTCACGCTGTTCGTCGTCACCCTACTCCTGAACGTCGTCGCGCTGATGGTCGTGCGCCGTTACCGCGAGGCGTATGAGTAAGTCGCTCGTCCCGCACGTGCCGGTAAGCGCCGCCGAGGTCGCGCCGCATCGGCCGACCGACTGGCGCAGCGACGCGATGGAGCGGCGCGTCCGCCGCCGTTACGCCGCCGAGCGGCGGTTCCGCCTGATGGGGCTGGGCGCGGTGGTCGTCTCAGCCGGGTTCCTCGCGTTCCTGCTGATCGTGATGATCGCGCAAGGTCACCTGGGTTTTGTTGAGACGCGAGTCACGCTGCCGCTCGATCTGCGGCAGGCGCGGCTCGGCCTGACCGCGGAGCGGTTGCGCGGGCCGGGCGCCGATCTGGCATTGGCGGGCGCGGGGCTGGAGCGCGCGGTCGACGCGGCCGCGAACCGTGCCTTTGCGACGGAAGGCGGCGCGGCCTTGTTGTCCGACGGCGCGTGGCTGCGCGTTCGCGATGCGGTGAAGCGTGATCCACATTTGCTTGGCCGGCCGTTCACGCTGGATCTGCCGGTCGCGAGCGCGATCGACGTCGCGGCGAAGGGCAACGGCACGCCTGCCGCGGAGCGAACCGTCGCCGCGCTCGGCGCGCATCTGTCGCGAGGGATCGCGCGGGATTTCTTGACCGGTGCCGATTCGACCGACGCGACGCGCGCGGGCATCTGGGGTGCGCTCAAGGGATCGCTGCTGACGATGTTCGTCACGCTCGCGCTCGCCTTCCCGGTCGGCGTGCTGTCGGCGATTTATCTCGAGGAATATGCGCCGCGGAACCGCGCGACCGATTTCCTCGAAGTGTCGATCAACAATCTCGCCGCCGTACCCTCGATCGTGTTCGGGCTTCTTGGGCTGGCGGTATTCCTCGGCACGCTCCACCTGCCGCGTTCCGCACCGCTCGTCGGCGGGCTGACGCTCGCGCTGATGACGATGCCGGTGATCGTGATCGCGTCGCGCAACGCGATCCGCGCGGTGCCGCCGTCGATCCGCGACGCCGCACTCGCGGTCGGCGCGTCACCAATCCAGGTCGTGTCGCACCACGTGCTACCGCTCGCCGCGCCCGGTATCCTGACCGGCACGATCATCGGCATGGCGCGCGCGCTGGGCGAGACCGCGCCGCTGCTGATGATCGGGATGCGCGCCTTCATCGCGGCGCCGCCCGACCGGCTGACCGATCCCGCGACCGCGCTGCCGGTGCAGATCTTCCTATGGTCCGATCAGGTCAGCCGCGGCTTCGTCGAGAAGACGTCGGCGGCGATCCTCGTACTGCTCGTCTTCCTGCTCGCGATGAACGGCGTCGCGATTTTTCTACGCAATCGTTTCGAGACGCGCTGGTAATGAGCAACAACCCGCCAAAGATGACCGCCAGCCACGTCGACGTCTATTACGGCGCGAACCATGCGATCCGCGACGTGTCGATCGACGTGTGTCAGGAGGACGTCACCGCCTTCATCGGCCCGTCGGGCTGCGGCAAATCGACCTTTCTGCGCAGCCTCAATCGGATGAACGACACGATCCCGGGTGCGCGCGTGTCGGGCGACATCCGGCTCGACGGCGACGACATCTACGCGCGCGAGATGGACGTGGTGCAGTTGCGCGCGCGGGTTGGCATGGTGTTCCAGAAACCCAATCCGTTTCCCAAGTCGATCTACGAGAACGTCGCCTATGGCCCGAAGATACATGGGCTGGCGCAGTCGAAGGCCGAGCTCGACCGCATCGTCGAACGTTCGCTCAGCCGCGCGGGGTTGTGGAACGAGGTGAAGGACCGTTTGTCCGACTCGGGCACCGCATTGTCGGGCGGGCAGCAGCAGCGTTTGTGCATCGCGCGCGCGATCGCGGTCGACCCGGAAGTCATCCTGATGGACGAGCCGTGCTCCGCGCTCGATCCCGTCGCCACCGCGCGGATCGAGGAACTGATCCACGACCTGCGCGGCCGCTACGCGATCGTGATCGTCACGCACAACATGCAGCAGGCCGCGCGCGTCAGCCAGCGGACCGCCTTCTTCCACCTCGGGCAGTTGATCGAATACGGCGACACCTCCGACATCTTCACCAATCCCCGCCAGGAGCGGACCAAGGATTACATCACCGGCCGGTACGGCTGAGGGGCAGGCAGATGGCAAGCAGCCAGGAACATACGGTCAAGGCGTTCGACCAGGACATCGGGCAATTGCGCGGATTGATCTCACAGATGGGCGGGCTCGCGGAGGCCGCAATCGGCAACGCGATGCTCGCGCTCCAGCGCGGCGACCACGAACTCGCCGCGCAGGTGCGCGCCGACGACAAGAAGATCGACGCGATCCAGCACGAGGTCGAGCGCGCGGTGGTGCGCATCATCGCGCTGCGTGCGCCGATGGCGAACGACCTGCGCGAGGTCGTCGCCGCGTTGAAGATCGCGACGGTGGTCGAGCGGATCGGCGACTATGCGAAGAACATCGCGAAGCGCGTGCCGCAGATCGACAGCGAATACCGCATCGACCCGATCTCCACCCTGCCCGCGATGGCGCGGATGGCGGCGGACATGGTGCGCGACGTGCTCGACGCCTTCGCCGCGCGCGATCCCGATGCCGCGATCGCGATCTGCGAGCGCGACGATGCGCTGGACGATTTCTACGACAGCATCTTCCGCACGCTCGTCACCTACATGGTCGAGAACCCGAAAACGATCAGCCAGTGCGCGCACCTGCTGTTCGTCGCCAAGCATCTGGAGCGGATCGGCGACCACGCGACCAACGTTGCCGAGATGATCCACTTCGCCGCGCACGGCACGCCGATCGCCGACCGCGAGCGCGCCGAACCTACTTTTTCACCGAGGAGCTGACCCACGATGGCACGCGCACGCATGTTGCTGGTCGAGGATGACGCCAGCTTGGCCGAACTGCTCGTCTGGCATTTCGCCCGCGAGAATTTCGACGTCCAGCACACGATCGACGGCGAGGAGGCGCTGCTGCTCGCGCGCGAGACGCCGCCCGACATCGTGCTGCTCGACTGGATGGTTGAGGGTATCTCCGGCATCGAGGTCTGCCGCCGGCTGCGCCGCGCCGCCGAGACGCAGAACGTCCCGATCATCATGCTGACTGCGCGCGGCGAAGAGGAGGACCGCGTCCGCGGGCTCGAGACGGGGGCGGACGATTACGTCACCAAGCCGTTCTCGCCACGCGAGCTCGTGGCGCGTGTCGGCGCGGTGCTGCGCCGCGTGCGCCCGGCGCTGGCGGGCGAGGCATTGAGCTATTCCGACCTCGAGATGGACACGGTCGGCCACAAGGTGCGGCGCGGCGGCGAGGTGATCCCGCTGGGGCCGACCGAGTTCAGGCTGCTCAAGCATTTCCTCGAACATCCCGGCCACGTGTTCTCGCGCGAGCGGCTGCTCGACAGCGTCTGGGGCCACGACAGCGACATCGAGAGCCGTACGGTAGACGTCCACATCCGCCGGCTGCGCAAGGCAATCAACGAGGGCGGGCGTCCCGACATCATCCGGACGGTGCGATCGGCCGGCTACGCGCTCGACGCCGGGCACTAGACGCTCGCCGGCACCGGTTCGACCGCAAACGTCGGATCGGTAACGCAACGATGGACCCTTCCTGCTGATCGCACGTTCCCCCGACCGCGTGTCTTTCACACGACCGACATTCGGCAGGAGAGTTCTCATGAAGTCTATCCTTCTCGCAGCGGCCGCATTTATCGCGGCACCCGCCATTGCGCAGACCACGACCCCGGCTCCGGCCGACAACGGCGCATCGATGCCGCAGGACCAGACCACCACGACCGATTCGACCACCACAACGACGACGCCGAGCGACCCCGCGATGTCGACGCCGCCAACCGCGTCAGATCCCAACATGCCGATGCAGGGTACGACGCCGAGCGCGCCGACCGACCAGTCGCAGACGATGCCCGCACCGACGACCGGTGGTGACGGCACGATGGCGGCGCCGGCGGGTTCGACCCCGCCGGGTGGTTATCAGCCGTCGCAGCCCGCGATGAGCGGCCAGATGGCACCGGGCGCGACCGTCCGCTACCAGGCGGCGCAGGATCCGAACACCGCCTATCCGCCGCCGGCGCCCAAGGCGAGCTACCCGATCTGCAAGAAGGGTCAGTATGACGGCTGCACGCAGGCGAGCGACGCACGCGGCACGCGCAAGGCGCCGCGCCGCCGTCGCTAAGCGACACAAGCGGGCGGTTGCGCCCGTTTGAATGATGAGTATGGGAAGGCGCTCTATCTACACGAAGGAGCGCCTTTTCCATGTCCATCCGTTTCGATGACAAGGTCGCGATCGTCACCGGCGCCGGCGGCGGTCTGGGGCGCGAATATGCGCTCGAACTCGCGCGTCGCGGCGCGAAGGTCGTCGTCAACGATCTGGGCGGCGACCGCAGCGGCCAAGGCGCGTCGGATGCCGCGCAAAAGGTCGTCGAGGAGATCGAGGCCGCGGGCGGTCAGGCGATCGCCAATGGTGCCAGCGTCACCGAATACGACCAGATGGTCGAGTTGGTCGCACAGGCAAAAGAAAAATGGGGCGGCGTCCACGTCCTGATCAACAACGCAGGCGTGCTGCGCGACAAGACGTTCGCGAAGATGGAGCCGGCGGATTTCGATTTCGTCGTCAAGGTCCACCTCATCGGGTCGGCCAACGCGACCAAGGCGTGCTGGGAAACGTTTCGCGAGCAGAATTACGGCCGCGTGCTGATGACTGCGTCGTCGACGGGCCTGTTCGGCAATTTCGGCCAGGCGAATTACGGCGCGGCGAAGCTCGGCCTCGCGGGTCTGACCAAGACGTTATACCTCGAAGGTGCGAAGAACAACATCAAGGTCAACACGCTCGCGCCGACCGCGGGGACGCGGATGACGCAGGACATCTTCCCCGAGCAATTGTTCGACGCTTTCTCGCCCGACAAGGTCGTGCCAGCCGCGCTGTTCCTCGTCAGCGAGGACGCGCCGACCAACCAGATCCTCGGTGCGGGCGCCGGGGTGTTCCAGGCGAGCTACGTTACGCTGACGCAGGGCGTAGCACTCAAGGGCAACGATCTCTCGCCCGAGGGGATCGCGGCGCATTGGGCGCAGATCACCGATCGCACCGGGGAAATCGTACCTGATTCCGGTTCGGCGCAGGCGATGCTGATCGGCAAGAAGCTGCAGGAAGGCTGATCAGAGACACGGGTGCCTTTCGTTTCGGAGGCGCCCGTTCTGGCTTTACGTCAGTGCCGCCTTGCGCGGATCGTGTGACGGTGTGAAGCGGCGCAACGGCGCATGACGTCTCGATCGAATCAGAGCGTCATTCCTCGACCAGCTTGAGCAAACGCCGCTCGACGGGGGCGAGGACGGGTCCCAATTCGTGCCCGCGTTTGATCACCTGCCCTGCCTCCCCGACGAGTGTCCACATGCCCTGACGCTGGCGTAGGCTGGGGCGTTTCTCGACGCGGAACTCGGGCCGTTCGGTCGCGCGGCGGAACGCCGAGAAGATGGCGGCTTCGCGCCCGAGATCGATCGCGTAATCGCGCCAGTGCCCCGCCGCGACCATGCGGCCGTAGAGGTCGAGGATACGCGTCAGTTCCTGTCGGTCGAACGCGACCTGCGACGGTGCGCCGGCCGGCTTCGGAAACGGAGTGACGGTACCCATCAGGCGCGGTTACGCCGATCGCTGTCTTGTTCCTCCAGCAACGCGTCCAGCCGCTTGCGCATCGCCTCCAACTCGCAGCGGAGCAGCTCCACCTTCTGCGTGGCGGGATCGAACATCTCCGAACACGGCGTGCCGTAGGGGACGAAGCGACGCTCGGGCGCTTGCCCGCCCTCGACCATCGTCGGACGCGCGGGGATACCGACCATCACCGCACCCTCGGGCACATCGCGCGTTACTACCGCGTTGGCGCCGACGCGCGCGCGCGGGCCGACCGTGATCGGCCCCAGCACCTGCGCGCCCGACCCGATGATCGCTCCATCGGCGATCGTCGGGTGCCGCTTGCCGCCCACGCCGTTGTCGGGGCTGGTCCCGCCAAGCGTCACGCACTGGTAGATCGTCACGTTGTCGCCGATCACCGCGGTCTCGCCGATCACGACGAAACCGTGGTCGATAAAGAAGTTGCGGCCGATCGTGGCGCCGGGGTGAATGTCGATCGCGGTGGTCGCGCGCGAGAAGTGGTTCACGCACCGTGAGAGAAAGAACAGGCGGGCACGGAACAGTCGGTGCGCGAGCTTGTGCCAGCCGAGTGCCCAGACGCCCGGATATGTGAGAATCTCCGCGCGGCTGCGCGGTGCCGGATCACGCGCGCGAATCGAGTCAATGTATGAGAGAAGTGACATGGTACCGCGCCCCTATACGCGTGAACCCCGCACTTAGGTGCACCCCCTGACCTTTTCCAGCGCCGAACAACGCGCGAACAAACCCTAGTCCAGCCATCGGATTTACGGCTCGACCGCGCTGCCAAGTACCGCCAAGGTGACTTCATGCCAGATATCAGCCAGATAGACCTCGCCGCCATCCTCCCTTTCGTGGGGATCGGATTTGCCGCGCAACTGGTCGACGGTGCGCTGGGCATGGCATTCGGGGTGATCTGCAACGTATTGCTGGTCGCGGTAGTGGGCGTCGCCCCCGCGCGCGCATCCGCCAACGTCCACATCGTCGAGACGTTCACCACGGCGGTGTCGGGAATCAGCCACGCGCTTCACGGCAACATCGACCGGAAACTGTTCGTCCGCCTGCTGATCCCCGGCCTGATCGGCGGGGTGACGGGTGCCTATGTGCTGACGAGCATCGACGGCAGCGTCGTGAAGCCGTTCGTGCTCGCCTATCTGGTCGCGATGGGGATCTACCTGCTAATTCGCGGGCTGATGGCCGCCCCGCAGCGCGGTCGGGCGAAGATCGTCGCGCCGATCGGGCTGATCGGCGGTTTTCTAGACGCGGTAGGCGGCGGTGGATGGGGTCCGATGGTCACGTCCAACCTGCTCGTACAGGGCGTCGAGCCGCGCCGCGTTGTCGGCACGGTCAACTCGGTCGAATTCTTCCTGACGCTGACGGTGTCGGCCGCATTCATCTATCACCTCGGCCTCAGGGACTTCGCCACCGCGACATTGGGACTGCTGGTCGGCGGGGTGGCGGCGGCACCGCTCGGCGCGATCCTCGCCAAGCGGATCCCGACGCGCGCACTGCTCATCCTGGTCGGGGCGGTGCTGACGATCACCAGCACTTACGGGTTCGTCGTCGCGGTATTGCTGTAGCCGGGGCGGGCTTTGCTTGCCTGATCGATGGAAGCGCGTATGCCTGCGCGCTCCGATCGGGCGGAGCGAAGAATGTCAGCCACTTACCTGCCGACGCTCAAGCAGTTGCAATATCTGATTGCGCTGAAGGATCACGGCCATTTCGGCCGCGCGGCAGACGCGTGTTTCGTGACGCAGTCGACGCTGTCGGCGGGTCTGCGCGAGCTCGAGACGCTGATCGGCGTCACGCTGGTCGAGCGGACACGCCGCGTCGTGCGCTTCACTCCGCTGGGCGATCAGATCGCGGCCAAGGCGAGACGAGTGCTGCGCGAGGCGGAGGAACTGGGCGACATGGCACGCGCTGCGGGACGTCCGTTGTCGGGCGAGATGCGGATGAGCGTCATTCCGACGATCGCGCCGTTCATGCTGCCGCGCATCCTGCCACGGCTGCGGGAGAGTTATCCCGACCTGAAACTGTTCCTGCGCGAGGAGCCGAGCGGCCCGGCGTGCGAGGCGCTGGCCAACGGGCGCGCCGATTGTGTGCTGCTGGCGCTTCCCTATGCCTGCGGCGACGTGTCGGTCGCACCGTTGTTCGACGATCGGCTGTATCTCGCCTTTCCCGAGGGCGAGATGCCGGCCTCTCCCGCCGCGGTCCAGCCAGCCGACATCGACGAGACGCGGCTGCTTTTACTCGAAGACGGGCATTGTCTGAAGGATCACGCGCTCGCGGCGTGCAACCGGCCTGAACTGCGCGCCGAAGCGACGATGCTCGGCACCTCGCTGCATACCGTCGTGCAGATGGTCGACAACGGCTTGGGCGTTACGATGCTGCCCAAGATCGCGCTCGATGCAGGGATCCTCGAACATACGCGCGTGTCGGCGCGGCCGCTCGATGCCGAGCATCCCGACCGCACGCTCGCGCTCGTGTGGCGGCGCGCATCACCGCGCGAGCGTGACTTCCAGCTCCTCGCCGAAGTTCTGAAAACCGCGCGCTAGCTCAGCGCCAGCGATCCGCGGCGTGGTCGTCGCTCTCGCGTGCCTCGACCCAGCGCCCCTTGCCCGCGACGACTTCGCGTTTCCAGAATGGCGCATCGGTTTTCAACCGGTCAATCAGGAACGCGCAGGCCTCGAGCGCGGCGGCGCGGTGGGCGGATGCCGCACCGGTGAAGACGATCCGCTCGCCCGGATGCATCGGGCCGACGCGGTGGACAATCGTCGCGGCCGAGAGCGACCAGCGCGCCACCGCCTGCTCGGCGAGCCGGAGCAACGCCGCCTCGGTCGCACCGGGATAATGTTCGAGTTCGAGCGTTGCGACCCCGTCGTCGGCGCGGACCAGACCGGTGAAGGTCGCGACCGCCCCGCCCTGTTCGAGCGACACCTGCTCCGCCGCGATATCGATCGCGTCGGTGGTGACAAGGATGCGGATCATCGCAGCGTCGCTCATCCGCCGGTCACCGGTGGGAAGATCGCGATCTCGCGGGCACCCGCGATGCGCGTATCGAGCGGGACGAACGCCTGATCGACCGCCGCGCGTAACCGCGCAGGCTTCGCGAAGGCAGCGGCATGCCCGTCGCTGCGTGACGACAACCACGCGACAAGATCCGCTACCGTCTCGACGGCCTCGGGCGGGGACACCTCTTCCCCACCCATGCCGATCCGTTCGCGGACCCAGGCGAAATACAGCAATTGCATGCGCTTAATCCATATGCCTGATACCGACACGCAGATAATCCCAGCCGGTGATCAGCGTCAGCGCCGCCGCGCCCCACAGGCAGGCGAGCCCAACGAGCTTGATCCACGCATCCGCCGGCAGCGCACCGGCGAGGATCAGCGCCCCGAACGCAACGAGTTGCAGCGTTGTCTTCCACTTTGCCAATTTGGAAACCGGCAGCGAAACCTGCAGTCCCGCGAGGAATTCGCGCAACCCCGATACTGCGATTTCACGCAAGAGGATCACCAGCGCGGCGATGATGTGTACCCCGGTGATGACCGCGGTGTCCTCGTGCCGCGTTCCGACCAGCATCAGGATCACGGCGGCGACCATGATCTTGTCCGCGATCGGATCGAGGAACACGCCGAGTTTCGACACGGTACCCTGCGCGCGCGCGAGATAGCCGTCGAAATAATCGGTTACGCCCATCAGGCAGTAGAGCGCGAAGGCGATCCCGAACCCCGCTGCCCAGGACGGCCACCACAGCAATCCGACGAGCAGTGGCACCGCCACGATGCGCGACAAAGTGAGCAGGTTCGGAAGCGACAACATCGCGCCTACGCTTGGACCGCGTCGGCGCGGGGTGCAAGGGGCGGGTCGATCGTGTGAGGAACGCGGACGGGCCATGCGTGGCGATCGGTTTATCCGAAGGCTGCTTTTCCTCGCCATGCCGGACGGGATCCCGGCGCCGTTCCTGTTCGCGTAGATGGACCGGGCTTCGGTTCACGCGTCGAATAGCGACCCGGATTGCTAGCATTCCTCCCCCCGCCACGCCGTCGACCGACCGCCGCGCCGGCGTCACGGTTGCCACTGCGTTCACGTGCCCCCCGGATCGCCGCCGTACAATCGGCATTGGTCCGCGCTTACGAAGCCGCTATGCCAGCGGCAGTTTCGCCACAGGACGGGCCCTTTCTCGCGTCATGATCAATGCCCTCGGGCTCCTGAAACGCCGCAATTTCCTGCCGCTGTTCACCACCCAGTTTCTGGGCGCCTTCAACGACAACCTGTTCAAACAGGCGATGGTCCTGTTCGCGACCTACGCGATCTTCAACGATCCCAAGGTCGAACAGAGCTTCAACGCGCTCGCGACCGCGCTGTCGACGCTGCCGTTCCTGTTGTTCTCCGCGCTTGCCGGACAATTGGCGGACAGCCACGACAAGGCGCGGATCATCCGCATCGTGAAGACGGCGGAGATCGGCATCATGCTGGTGGGTGCGACTGGGCTGCTGGTAGCGCATACCGCCTGGCAGACGACGGGGATCGGCTTGATGCTGGGTGCGGTGTTCCTGCTCGGGATGCACTCGACATTCTTCGGCCCGATCAAATACGCGATCCTGCCGCAGCATCTGGCGCGCGGCTACGTGCTGGGCGGAACCGGGCTGGTCGAGGCGGGGACGTATCTGGCGATCTTGACCGGTACGGTCGTCGCGGGCTGGATAAGCCCGCACAGCGCGGCGATCGGCGTGCTGATCATCGCCGGCATCGGCTGGCTTTCCGGGCGGCAGGTGCCCCCGGCACCGCGGCTCGGGCCGCCGATCCCGCTCGATCTGAACCCGTTCCGCTCGTCGTGGCGGCTGGTCTCGGCGACGCTGCACATCCCGCGGCTGTTCCTCGCGATCTGTTCGATCAGCTTTTTCTGGACGATCGGCGCGGTGCTGATCATCATCTTCCCGCCGCTGGTGAAGAACGTGCTGACGACTAGCCAGCAGGTCGCGAGCATCTTCACCGGAACGCTGTCGATCGGGATCGCGATCGGATCGGTCGTCATCAACACGATGCTGAAAGGCCGTATCTCGGCGAAATACGCGCCTGCCTCGGTGATCGCGATGGGGGTGTTCGTGGTAATCTTCTCGCTGCTGGTCCGCACGTGGGAGCCGGCACCCGCCGGGCAGTTGTACGACTGGACCGCATTCATCGCGCAGCCGCGCGCCGCACTGGTCCTGATCGTTCTTCTTGCGATCGCGGTGACGGGGGGCATGTTCGTCGTCCCGCTCTACGCCTTCCTCACCACCACGGTGAAGGAGGATCAGACCGCGCGCACGGTGGCGGCGAACAACGTCGTCAATTCCGCGGCGATGGTAACGGGCGCCGCGGTAGTGACCGGTATCAGCATGGCGGGCGTCACCGCCGAGGACCTGCTGTTCGTCGTCGCCGGAATGTGTTTGGTGAGCGCGTGGCTGGCGCAGAAACTGCACCGTGCGTGCGATGACGGCTGCCCGGCGACGGACTGCGCCGGCTGATCCGGGGTTAGAAAATCAGCGTGTAGAAACAGGTGAAGAAGGCGGCGAAGCTGAGCACGAACAGCTTCACGTCATTGTCGTCGGAACGTACCTTCCGCGCAGGCGCGGGCGGCGGCAGGGTGCGGCGAAACGGGTGGCCGGCGGCTTCGTTGGTGAGAACAAGTCTGCGCTTCATGGCGCTGGTAAACGCGACGTTTACGATTTGGTCGATTAAACCCCTTGGTTAACGCCCGTACCGAAACGGGACGTACCCGAACGGGACACGTTAGGAGAGATTGATGCCGCTCTACGCCTTCAAGGGGAAGCGCCCGACCCGCCACGCAACCGCCTGGGTCGCCCCCAGCGCCGACGTGATCGGCGAGGTGATCCTCGGCGAGGACGTGAGCGTGTGGTTCCGCGCGGTGATCCGCGCCGACAATACGCCGATCCCGATCGGCGCGCGCAGCAATGTCCAGGAAGGCGCGATGCTCCATTCCGATCCAAATTCACCGCTGACGATCGGCGAGGACGTGACGATCGGGCACCACGCGATCCTTCACGGCTGCACGATCGGTAACCGCGTACTGATCGGCATGGGGGCGACCGTGCTCAACAACGCGGTCATCCCCGACGACTGCCTGGTCGGCGCCGGCGCGCTGGTGACCGAGGGCAAGACCTTTCCCGCCGGCAGCCTGATCGTCGGCAGCCCCGCCAAGGCGGTACGCGCGCTCGACGAGCGCGCGATCGCGATGCTGAAGGTGTCAGCAGCGCATTATGTCGCGAACGGGCGGGCAGCGGCGGTGGAGTTGCACGAGGTAGAATAGCGCGCTGGACAGGCGCGACCGCGTCTGCATAACCCGAATTATGTCGAAGCCCGCCATCCTCAGCCGCCTGCGCCTGCCGATCATCGGTTCGCCGCTGTTCATCATCTCCGGTCCGGAGCTGGTCATCGCGCAGTGCAAGGCGGGGATCGTGGGGTCGTTTCCCGCGCTGAACGCGCGTCCGGCGGCGCTGCTCGACGAATGGCTGCATCGGATCACCGAGGAACTAGCCGCGCACAACCGCGCGCATCCCGATCGCCCCGCCGCGCCGTTCGCGGTCAATCAGATCGTGCACAAGTCGAACGACCGGCTCGAGCAGGATCTAGCGGTGTGCGAGAAGTGGCAGGTGCCTATTACGATCACCTCGCTCGGCGCGCGTGCCGAACTGAACCAGGCCGTCCACGCCTGGGGCGGGATCACGATGCACGACGTCATCGACGACCGCTTCGCACGCAAGGCGGTGGAGAAAGGTGCCGACGGACTGATCGCGGTCGCCGCGGGCGCGGGCGGGCATGCCGGGCGCACGTCGCCGTTCGCGCTGGTGAGCGAGATCAGGCAATGGTTCGACGGTCCGCTGGCTCTGTCGGGATCGATCGGCACCGGCGACGCGGTTCTGGCGGCGGAGGCGATGGGCGCCGATTTTGCTTACGCCGGATCGATCTTCATCGCGACCGAGGAAGCGAACGCCGACGACCGCTACAAGCAGGGCATCGTCGAGGGGCGCGCCGCCGACATCGTCTATTCGGACCTATTCACCGGCGTGCACGGCAACTACCTGCGCGGGTCGATCGAGGCGGCGGGGCTCGACCCCGACAACCTGCCCGCGGGCGACTATAAGACGATGAACTTCGGCGGCGGCGACAATGCCGGCAAGGCGAAGGCGTGGCGCGACATCTGGGGATCGGGCCAGGGCATCGGCTCGGTCGACAAGGTCGAAACGGTCGCGGCGCGCGTCGATCGCCTCGAGCGCGAATATCAGCGCGCGCGCGCGCGGCTCGGGCTCGGCGCCGCTGCGGCCTGAACCACGCGAACGCCTAGAACGCGGTCGCCAACCGATCGAGCATCGCGCGGGCGGGGCTCGGTTCGTACGCGCCGCGCCCCTGTGCCGCGTCGAGCCGCGACACGCGGCGATGGAGGTCGATGCTCGCCGCGATCATCCGCTGCGCCTGCGCGGGCATGTCGTCGGCGACGTGCGCGTCGGTATCGGGGGCCTCGCCCAGCCGCCGCGACGGTTCCAGCGCCTGCGCTGCTGACAGTTCCCCCGCGATCACCGCGCGTTGAGTCAGCAACCACGCGATCACGTGCATCAGCCGGGTCGTCACCTTGAGCGACTCGCAACTGAACGACACGCGAGTCATCGGCGACAGCATCTCCCGCTCGAGCCGCCCGACCTCGTCGAAATAGCTGCGTGCCTCGTCGGCGAGCAGCATCGCCTCGACATAGACCGAGTCGATCAGCCGGCGATGAATTCGGTCGTCGGGAAAGCGGTGCAGCATGGGTCAGGATCGTGCCATAGCGCGCGAGAACGCGCCACGGGTGCCTGCGCGCGGTACCGGCGGCGCCAGTCTCATTTCGGATCAGGCGATGCTGTCGGGCAGCAGATAATCCTCGAGCGTGCTGATCTCGTCGCGCAGCTTCAGCTTTCGCTTCTTCAACCGCGCAAGCTGCAATTGGTCGGGTACACCGTCCGACAAGGCGGCGATCGCACTGTCGAGATCGCGATGCTCGATCCGCAGCAGGTTGAGCCGCGCGAGAATATGCTGTTCGTCCACTCGGTTGCGCCCCCAGACCGCTCTTCCCCGCTCTTATAGCCGGCGATACTGCGCATGTGCAGCAAATCGCACGTCATCGCGCAGTCGCCGCGATCCGTCGCAAGGTCACGATTTGTAGCGAGACTTTCGCGTCGATTGGTGGTTCACTCCCCAGTCTCGTTCAACCACGAAGGAGGAAAGAGCGATGCAGACTGCCCATATGCAGGCCCTGGAGGCGAAGCACGCCACACTCGATCAACGGATCCACGCCGAGTCGCAGCGCCCCCTGCCCGACGCCGCCGTGCTCGCGGATCTGAAGAAGCAGAAGCTGCGGTTGAAGGAAGAAATCACCGCGGCGCATTGAGGCTCTGACGTGGCCCGGCGGTGCTGATCCGCCGGGCTTTTCGATACGCCGACCACCGGCGACGACGGGACTCAGCGTTTCATCTGTTGCGCGATGCCGCGCCTCGTCGCCGCGCCGTAGGGCGGCTTCAAACCAGCCAGTTTGGCAACGTCGATCTTCGGCTGCCGATACACCGCCTTCGCGTGGCTGAACGTGCGAAAGCCGTCGAGCCCGTGGTAACTGCCCATCCCCGACGGACCGACGCCGCCGAAGGGCAGATCCTCCATCGAGACGTGGAAGATCACATCGTTGATCGTCGCGCCGCCCGAGATCGTGCGGTCGAGGACCTGCCGCTGCTCGCGTTCGTCGTCGCCGAAATAATAGACCGCGAGCGGACGGTCGCGCCGGTTGACCAGATCGATCGCGCCATCCAGCGTATCGTAGCGGCGGATCGGCAGGACGGGGCCAAAAATCTCCTCCTGCATCAGCGTCATGTCGTCGGTCACGTCGCGGACGATCGTCAGCGGCATCTTGCGGCTGTTGGTGGCGCCGAAATCCTCGTGTCCCGGGTTGACGACCTCGACGCGTGCGCCCTTCGATCGCGCATCCTCGACCCAGTCGGTCAGGCGCTGGTGGTGGCGATCGTTGATGATCGCGGTGTAGTCGGGATTGGTGAGGAGCGTCGGGTACATCGCCGACGCCGCCGATTTGAGCCCGGCGACCACCGCTTCCTCCTGCTCGGGGCGGACGAGCATATAGTCGGGGGCGAGGCAGATCTGCCCGGCGTTCAGCATCTTGCCGAGCGCGACGCGCTCGGTCGTGCGCGCGACGTCGGCGCTTTCTCCCACGATCACCGGCGACTTGCCGCCGAGTTCGAGCGTGACGGGCACGAGGTGATCCGCCGCGGCGTGGAGAATGTGACGCGCGATCCCCGTTGCGCCGGTGAAGATCAGGTGATCGAACGGCAGTTCCGCGAACGCCTTGCCGACCTCCGGCCCGCCCTCGACGAAGGCGAGTTCGGCCGCGTCGAAATACTGCCGCGCGATCTCAGCCATCAGCGCGCCGGTAACGGGCGTGAACTCGCTCGTCTTGACCATCGCGCGATTGCCCGCGGCGAAAATGCCCGCGAGCGGCGACATGACGAGATTGACCGGGAAATTCCACGGCGCGATCACGCCGACGACACCCTTGGGCTGATATTCGACCGCGGCCTTCGCGCCGAGCAGCCCGAGCGGGAATTGCACGCGACGTTTTTCCGGGCGGGCCCAGGTTTCGAGATGCTTCAACGCGTGGCGGATCGGCGCGACCGAACTCGCGATATCGGTCATCATCGATTGTTCGCGGCTGCGATGGCCGAAATCCTCCGATAAGGCGTCGCACAGGCGGTCGGCATGGTCAGCGATCATCGCGGCTGCGCGGCTCAGCCGATCGCGCCGCGTCGCCAGGGGTTCGGGAAGCGCCGCCATGAACGCGGCACGTTGAGCATCCAATACGTCACGCATCACACTCTCCCCTGTTGTATGTTTGTCTAACTCGCGCAGCCGATCATCCCGGCGAGGGGCATGATCACCCCGTCCTTGTCACCGCGTTCGACGAGCAGCGTCGCGTCGGACACGATCGCACCCTGCGCCAGATCGGGCCGGCGCGTGATCGTCATGGTGAGCGTCACTGCGGTGTCCCCTGCAACGTAGCGCGTCTGGCTGGCGAACCCGAGGTCAACGGCAGCGCCGGTCGCGGCGCGCGCATAGTCGCGTACCTGCCCGTCGAGCGCGATCCGCAGCACACCCGCCTCCGCGCCCGCCATCGCGACCAGCGTCCGCGTCTCACCCGTGCTGAACAGATAGGCCGCGCACCCCTTCGCGGGCAGCGACTGCCGCCCGATGCCGCCGATCGGATAACCGTCGATCGAGGCGGGTGGACGCGGCTCGGCGGCACCGGGTGCGAGCAGTAGCGCGGCGAGAAGCGCGGAGATCATGGCGCCAGGATTATCATGACGAGCCACGCCGGGTAAGCCGCCACGGCGAGAAACGTCCCGAACGGCAACACATCGTCGGCGGCGACCGCGCGGCCGCGCATGGCCTGGACCAGCACCAGCCCCAAGCCGATCAGCCCGGCGAACAGCAGCACCGCGGGCAGCATCCGCCAGCCGAGCCACAGCCCGATCGCGCCGAACAGCTTGGGATCACCGCCGCCCAGCCCCTCGCGCCCGCGCAACCGGCGATAAGCGGCAGCGATCAGCCACAAGACGGCGAAGCCCCCTACCCCGCCGATCAACCGATCGCCGAGCGGCGGCGCGCACCAGACCGCGCTCAGCACACCGGCGAGCGCGAGCACGACGACGAGCGGGTCGGGCAGCCACAGTTCGGCCGCGTCGAGCGCAGCGAGCGTCAGGAGTAGCCAGCCAAGGAACGCACCCGCCACGCCCGCCAACCCCGGCGCGGCGAACGCGGAGATGCCACCGATCGCAGCGCAGCCCAGCTCGATCCCAAGGTGCCGCGGGTCGATCTGCGCGTGGCATGTGCGGCAGCATCCACGCGCTGCGACCGCGCTGACGATCGGAACGAGATCCCACGCCGCGAGGGCGCGCCCGCAGCCATCGCACGCCGATCGGCCGCGCAGCACCGAGCGACCCTCTGGCCAGCGCACGACGATGGTCGACAGGAAACTGCCAGCAATCGCGCCGGCAATGGCAAGAAGCACGACCCATGATGCCACCGTCACGCGTGTCTCCCACCTCTGGCAATCGCGTGTCGCATATCTTAGGTGCGGTGCAACAACCAGCGCCGGCTCCATGCAGGCCGGCCGCCCAGCAGGAGCATGTCATGGCTAGCGATCCCGTCGTCATTCTTTCCTACGCTCGTACCCCAATGGGGTCGATGCAGGGGACCCTGGCGGGTGCGAGCGCGCCGCAACTGGGCGCAACCGCGGTGAAGGCGGCGGTCGAGCGCGCGGGCGTGAGCGCGGAAGCGGTCGAGCGGATCTATATGGGCAACGTGCTGTCCGCGGGCCTCGGCCAGGCGCCGGCGCGTCAGGCCGCGATCTTCGCGGGACTGGGCGAGCATGTCGAGGCGACGACACTCAACAAGATGTGCGGGTCGGGGCTGCAGGCGGCGATCATGGGGGCCGAAGCACTCGGCGCCGGGTCGATCGACCTGCTCGTCGCGGGCGGCATGGAGAGCATGACCAACGCGCCTTATCTTTCGAAGGCGCACCGCGGCGGCGCGCGGATCGGGCACGATCGCCTGTTCGATCACATGTTCCTCGACGGGCTCGAAGATGCGTACGAGCCGGGCAAGGCGATGGGTGTGTTCGCCGAGGAGACCGCGCAGGAATATCAGTTCACGCGCGAGGCGCAGGACGATTACGCGATCAAATCGCTCCAGCGCGCGCAGGCGGCGCAGAAGTCGGGCGCGTTCGACCGTGAGATCGTGTCGGTGGAGGTCGCCGGGCGCAAGGGCAGCACAACGGTCAGCCTCGACGAGCAGCCGGCGAAGGGCGATGTCGCCAAGATCCCGACGCTGAAGGCGGCGTTCGCGAAGGACGGCACGATCACCGCCGCCAACGCTTCGTCGATTTCCGACGGTGCGGCCGCGCTGGTGATGACGCGGCTGTCGGTCGCCGAGCGGCTGGGGCTGAAGCCGGTCGCGCGCGTCGTCTCCAACGCCGCGCACGCGCACGCCCCCGCCCGCTTCACCACCGCGCCGGTCGCGGCGATGCGCAAGGCGTTGGAACGCGCAGGTTGGAGCAAGGATGAGGTCGACCTGTTCGAGGTCAATGAGGCGTTCGCCTGTGTCGCGATGATCGCGATGCGCGATCTCGGGATCGATCACGAGAAGCTCAACGTCAACGGCGGCGCGTGCGCGCTGGGTCACCCGATCGGTGCCTCGGGCGCGCGCGTGCTCGCGACGTTGCTCGGTGCGATGGAGAATCGCGGCGAGAAGCGCGGGCTCGCGTCGCTGTGCATCGGCGGCGGCGAGGCGGTCGCGATGGCGGTCGAACTGATGAACTGACGGATCGTCGCCCCTCCCGATGCGGGAGGGGCGGCGGTTCAACGCTGCTCGGGCTGGAAGGCGTAGCCCGCGCCCGATCGGACAACGTAGCCGATGCCGGGATAGGGGAAATGCCCGGCGAAAATGCGCTGATGCGTCGCTGCCAGTTGTGCGAGTTCGCGCTCGCGTGTCCGTGCGCCCTGCTGCTTGTCGCCGTCATATTGGATCCGCCACGCCGGCTCGGCGAGCGAGACGATCGCGCTGTGTGCGGTGTCGCCGATGACGAGCAGGCTCTGCTTCCCCGAGCTGATGCGATAGCCGCTGTGGCCCGGCGTATGGCCGGGAAGCGCCACCGCGGTGATGCCGGGCATCACCTGCGCACCCGGTGCGAAGGTTTTCACTTGCGCCTTGATCACCGGCGCGACCGCGGCGGCGCGGCCCTGCTGTAATGACTGCCATTCGGGCGCTGACATCCGCATCGTCGCGCGGGGGAAGGCGGGTTTGCCGTTCGCATCGACCAGGCCGCCGACGTGATCGGGGTGGCCGTGCGTGATCAGCACGTCGGTTACCTGATCGGGCGTGACCCCGGCGGCGGCGAGGCTGCGCACCAGCACGCCGTTCATCTTCGCGCCGAAACCGCTGTCGATCAGCACCACGCGACCCGGTAGACGGACGAGAAGCTGGTCGACGCCGAGTGTGATCGGATCGGCGGGCGCACCCCGCGCGCGCAATACCGCCGCGACGTCCGCAGTCGGATGACCAATGCCGAACGTCTGCCCGTCGTTCGCCACGACGTTTTTCGCGTCGCGCAGCGAGACGACCTCGACCGCGCCGACGCGAAACGGGGTGGCGGCGGGCGCGGCAACCCGCGGCGCGGCGGATACCGCGACCGCGGCGAAGGCAGCACCGAGCGCGAGCGAGGCGAGTGGGCGGATCATCGAACGGGTCCTCTGCAGATGGCAGAGCCGAAATGACCGGCGCGCGCGTGCGTTCCCAGCGCGCCGCCCGCACTCTCAGACGAGCACGGGTTCGCGCCAGCCGTGCGGATCGAGCGCGCGACCACGCTGAATCGCGTTCAGCGTGTCGAGAATGCGCTGCGTCGTCTGCCCGGTTGACCCGGTGCCGATCGTAAACTCGTAACCGGGCCCCGCGACGCGACCGATCGGCGTCACGACCGCGGCGGTGCCGCAGGCGAAGCTCTCGACCAGGCGGCCGCTCGCCGCGTCGTCGCGCCACTGCTCGATCGAGTAGGGTTGTTCACGCACCACCAGCCCCTCGTCGCGCGCGAGGGTGAGGATCGAGTCGCGCGTGATGCCGGGGAGGATCGTCCCGGTCAGCGGCGGGGTCTGAATCGAGCCGTCGTCGAACACGAAAAAGATATTCATGCCGCCCAGCTCCTCGATCCAGCGGCGCTCCGCCGCGTCGAGGAAGACGACCTGATCGTAGCCGCGACGGATCGCCTCCTGCTGCGCAACGAGGCTTGTCGCGTAATTGCCGCCGCACTTCGCCGCGCCTGTGCCGCCCGCGCCCGCACGTGTGTAATCGTGGCTGACCCACAGCGAAATCGCGCGCGCGCCGCCCTTCCAATACGCGCCGACCGACGAGGCAAGCACCATGTAGATGTACTGCGCGGCAGGCTTGACCCCCAGAAACACCTCCGACGCGATCATGAAGGGACGCAGGTAGAGCGATCCTTCGGCGCTGGTCGGGATCCAGTCGCGATCGGTCTTCACCAGTTCATGGATCGAGGCGAGGAACAGCTCATCGGGCAGTTCGGGCATCGCCATGCGACGCGCAGAGGCGCGGAAACGCTCGGCGTTGGCGCGCGGGCGGAACAGCGAGACGCTGTCGTCCTCCTGCCGGTACGCCTTCATGCCCTCGAAGATTTCCTGCGCGTAGTGGAGGACGGCGGATGCGGGATCCATCGTCAGCGGCGCGCGCGCGGTGATGCGCCCGTCGTGCCAGCCCTGTTCCTCGTTGTAGAGCATGACCGCCATGTGATCGGTGAACACGCGTCCGAACACCGGGTCCACCAGTCGCGCGGTGCGGTCCTCGTTCGAGACGGGCGTGGGATGACGTTCAAGCGCGAACACGGCGGTTCCTCCAGGTATGATGCGCCGCAAAGCGGGTTGCGGTCGGTTATGGGCGATGGCAAAGCCGGTCAACATGACTGCCCCACCCCAGCCCGCCCCTTCCCAGATCGCGTCGCCGCAGTTTCTTCGGGAGCCCGAGCTGCGTCGGGGCATGGAGCTGCTCTACTTCGGAAACAGCCACATTACACGCGCGATCGATCGCGGGCTGGCGAAACAGGGGCTCGGCCGCGCGCACCACCGCGCGCTTTATTTCATCGCGCGGCGGCCCGACATGCCGGTCAGCGAGCTGCTCGCGTTGCTCAACATCACCAAGCAATCGCTCGGCCGCGTGCTCAACGAATTGATCGAGCGCAACATGGTCGAGACGCGACCGGGCGAGCGCGACCGGCGCCAACGGCTGTTGCGACTGACCGAGGAAGGTGCAGCACTGGAGGCGCAGTTGTTCGAGGCGCTGCGTGAACGGCTGTCCGCCGCCTATTCGCGCGCCGGGATGAATGCGGTGACGGGGTTCTGGGCGGTACTCGAAGGGCTGATCCCGCCCGAGGAAATGCCGCGGGTCGAGGCGCTGCGCCGCTGATCGATACCTGACCGCCGCTCAGACCGGGCGGCGCCGTTCCTCGGCCATTTCGCGCCCGCGTCGGATCGCGGCGTCCAGCGTGCGCGTCAGCAATCCGTTGAGCGCTGCGTCGGCATCGAGCACGTTCAGACCCCGCCGCGTCATGCCGCCGGGACTCGCCACCGCATCAGCGAGCGCTGCCGGCGTTCGCTCGCTCGCCGCGGCCATCCGCGCCGCGCCCGCGACCGTGGTCATCGCGACCGCCGCCGCGTCGTCGCGGTCCATGCCGCCGGCCACGCCTGCCGCTGCGAGCGCGTCGATGAAGCGGAACAGAAACGCGGGGCCGGTGCCCGATAGCGCGCCCGCGACCTCGAACGAGGCAGGATCGTCGAACCACCGCACGAGCCCGAGCGGTGCCATCAAGGCGTCGACCGACGCGCGCGCCGCCTCATCCGCCTCGGGGGCGTGGACCGCGACCACGCCCTCCCCGATCTCGACCGGCAGATTGGGCATGACGACGATCGGCTCGGGGCCGGGGAAGCGGCTGCGCAGCCCGGCAGCATCGACGCCGGCGAGCATCGACACAATCACCGGCGCGGCGGCGACGCGCGCGGCGTGGCGCGCGGCGACCTCGTCCAGCTGCTGCGGCTTGACCCCCAGCACGACGATGTCGGGGACACCGGTGGACGGAAGCTCGCGTGCCTGCACGACTCCGGCGGGAAGATCACGGTCGCTGCGGTTGACGACATGAACGTCGCCGGGTTGGACCACGCCGCTCGCGATCCAGCGACGCAGCATCGCGCCGGCCATGTTGCCGCAGCCGATCATCCACAGGCGCATGGTAACAGCTCCGTCGCGGTCAGGCTTCGCCGTGCGTCTCGACCATCGCAGCGGCGATCGCCTCCGCAGGGGTCTTCCCGCCCCACAGCACGAACTGGAACACGGGATAGAAACGCTCGCACTCGTCGATCGCGGTCTCGATCATCAGCTCCGCCGCAGTGAGCGACAGGCTGGGTTCGTCGTCGACCGAATCGACCATCGTCGCATTGCGGTAGAGCAGGATGCCACTCGTCGACCAAAGCTCGAAATGGCCGAGCCAGAGCTGCTCGTTGACGAGCGCGAGCGTTTCCCAGATCGCAGGGCGACGGTCCTCGGTTACCTTGACGTCTGGAAAGGCAAGGAACTGCAGCACGCCGTCTTCCTCGCGGAAAAGCGCGCGAAGCTCGTACTCGGTCCAGCTGCCCTTGATCGTCGCGGTGATCTCCTCGTCGTGGCGATCGCACGACCACCCGTGCGCGAGGAAGTACGACTCGAGCATTTCGAGCGGTGCCTCGCGTTCGGGTTCCATGTCGGCTTCGTCGAGCATTATCGACGTCATCGCACATCAACGCGGAAAACGGAAAGGGGCAGCGTGCGCCTCAGCCGTTCTGCGACAGGGGGGGCGCTGCGACCGGTTTGGCGGCCGCCTCTAGCGCGTCGATCCGCGCGCGGAGCGCATCATTCTCGTCGCGCGCCGCCGCCGCCATCGCCTTCACCGCCTCGAACTCGTCTCGGCTGACAAAGTCGAGCCCGCCGACCCATTCGCGGACACGGTCACGCGCACCGGCTTCCGCCTCGCGTCCAACGCCGGCGAGCGTGCCCGCCGCACCGTTCAGCAGTTTGGCGAAGTCGCCGAAGATCTTGTTTTCCGTCTGCATCGCGCTCGCTCTCGATTTCGTTGCTCAGCCGATCATTTGGGACGTTCGGCCCGCCGGCACAATGGTATCGGCATTCGGGTTCAGCTGCACGATCTGCCAGTTGAGCACGCCGGCGAAGGCGAGCCAGGCAAGATAGGGCAGCATCAACACCGCCGCCGCCGGGCGAAAGCGCGAAAACGTCCAGGCGGTGGCGAGCGACAAGGCAAAGATCAGCACGATCACGACGAACGCCGCGCCGACCTTGTGCGCGCCGAAGAACAGCGGCGTCCACGCCAGATTGAGCGCGAATTGCGCCACGAACAGCACCACCCCCACGACACGCAGCGGGGCACCGCGCGCGGAGATCGCGATCGCGAGGGCGAAGCCGATCAGCACGTACAGGATCGTCCACGCGACCGGGAACACCCAGCCCGGCGGCGTGAAGCTCGGCTTGGCGAGCGCGACGTACCAGGCGTTCTCGTTACCGGCGGCGACGCTGCGCCCCGACAGGAAACCGAGCAGCAGCACCAGCGGCACGACGAACGCGGCCCAGCGCACGAACGACATCCGCAGCTGACCCTTCGACGCAATCGAACCCAATTCCATCCCCTTCACGGTCGCGTCGCCGGTGCACGATCGACGCGCGCGCGTAAACACCCTATCGCGGGGCGACGTTCCGTATCGGTCCCATCGCGAGGCGCCACGACGTCGCGGCAGCCCGCACGCAG
Source organism: Sphingomonas citricola (assembly GCF_019429535.1). Classification (GTDB taxonomy): domain Bacteria; phylum Pseudomonadota; class Alphaproteobacteria; order Sphingomonadales; family Sphingomonadaceae; genus Sphingomonas; species Sphingomonas citricola. Next base: position 559,317 of record NZ_JAHXZM010000003.1, read on the forward strand.
ATCAGCGCAGCGTCGCCGCGATCAGGAATTCGACGTTACCGTTCGGGCCGGTGATCGGGCTCTCGGTGATCCCCTCAACGTTCCAGCCGCGCGCGGTGAACCAGTCCGCGACCTCGGTGCAGACGCGTGCGTGGACCGCGGCATCGCGTACCACCCCGCCCTTCCCGACCTCTTCGCGACCGGCCTCGAACTGCGGCTTGATCAACGCCATCGCGCGCCCGCCGGTGCGAACGAAGCCGAGCGGCTTGTCGAGGACCTTGGCGAGGCCGATGAAGCTCGCGTCGCACACCACCAGATCGATCGGCTCGGGCACGTGATCCGCCGTCAGGATGCGCGCGCTGGTCTGTTCGTGGACGACGACGCGGGGATCCTGCCGCAACTTCCACGCGAGCTGGTTGCTGCCGCTGTCGACCGCGTAGACGCGCACCGCGCCGCGGCTGAGCATCACGTCGGTGAAGCCTCCGGTCGAGGAGCCGACGTCGATCGCGACGGCGCCGGTCACGTCCCAGCCGAAATGATCGAGGCCGTGCGCCAGCTTCACTCCGCCGCGCGAGACCCAGGGATGGTCGCGTCCGCGCACGTCGAGGATCACGTCCTCGACGAGCGCCTGCCCCGGCTTGTCGACCTTGCGATCACCGACGAATACCAGCCCTGCCATGATGAGCGCCTGCGCACGTGCACGCGACTCAACGAGTCCGCGGTCCACCAGCATCTGATCGGCACGTTGCTTCGCCATTGCCGCGCCTTACTCAATGCGCCGCGATCTGACAGCGTTTTCATGCTCGAAGCACGAAACGGCTCGCCGCAATCGGACCACGTCCGGTGCCGATTGCTGCGCTGCACGATTGTCTATCGGCTTAGTAGGTAATAGCTTCATGGGCGAGGCCGCGGTGGTGCCGACCCCTAGACTGCGCCGCGGCCTCGCCGATCGGAGGTGACGCAATGGCACGCGCGATGTTCGACCTGGCGGTGACGCCGACGATCCTGACCGTACCGGGGCTCGGTGGCTCCGGCCCCGCGCATTGGCAGAGCCTGTGGGAAAAAAGCCGGCCCGATACGTCGCGGGTGGAATTGGGGATGTGGGACCGTCCGCATCGCAACGCCTGGGTGACCAAGCTCGATCAGGCCATCTCGTCGGCGCGTGCGCCGGTGATTCTCGTGGCGCATTCGCTCGGGTGCATCGCGGTCGCGTGGTGGGCGGCGATGAGCCCGCAGCCCTATGGCTGGCCCGTCGCGGGCGCATTGCTGGTCGCCCCCGCCGACGTCGACCGCGCGCACGTCGCCGACGAGTTGAAGCCGTTCGCGCCAGCGCCGAAGCAATCGCTGCCCTTCCCCTCGATCGTGGTGTCGTCGACCGACGACCCGTGGATCGACGCCGACCGCGCGCACAGTCTGGCGGTCGACTGGGGCAGCCATTTCATCGATCTCGGGCCGCATGGCCATATCAACGCGGCGAGCGGCCTCGGCCGCTGGCCCGAGGGGCTCGAACTGCTCGACCGCGTGCTCGCCGCGGCGGGTGGTCCGTATGGTGAGGTACGCTCGCCGGGTGATGCGCGCTCGATCCTATCTCGGCCCTGCGCTGGCGACGATCGCCTGCCGCTTGGTTAACGCCGAAGTTGCGCGTCGGCGTAGCGGGTCAGCGCCGCGACGTCGGGCAATGCGGGGATAACCCGTGGGTCGTGCGAGCGCGCCGGGTCCAGCCGCACGACGATCGCGGTCGCCAAATCCTCGACCTCGCCGCTGTCGAGTTTGAGGAAGCGTTTGAGCGTATCTTCGGGACGCGGCACCACACCCTCGCCGTAGAGCGGCGCGAGCCCCTCGCGTATCGCAGGCGCGACGCGCGGGTCCAGATCGGCGAATACCGCGTCGAAATCGGCGGCGGTCCATGCGGCCCTCGCCGCCTGCGCGCCACGCACGCGCCGCACCATGTTCCAGTTCACCCACAGCAGGCCAACGATGTAGAGCGCGGTCAGCGCCGCAACCTTCTGCCACCCGGTCATACGCGAAATGCCCGGGGGATCAGGCGCTCGCCGCCTGCCCCGCCTCCTGGCTGACCTCGTTGTAGCGCAGCGCCTTCAGAACCGTCTCCACGATCGCGTCAGCGTCGAGCCCGGCCTGCGCGTACTGTACCTCGGGTTTGTCCTGATCCTGGAACAGGTCGGGCAGGCGCATGGTGCGGATCTTGAGCCCGGCATCGGTCAGCCCCTCGTCCGACGCCATCGTCAGGACGTGCGCGCCAAGACCGCCGACCGCATTCTCCTCGATCGTGATCGCGACCTCGTGCGTGGTGAGCAGGCGGCGGATCAGCGCCTCGTCGAGCGGCTTGGCGAAGCGCAGGTCCGCGACTGTGGTCGACAGGCCGCGCGCGTCGAGCGTGTCGGCGGCGCGCATCGCCTCGGCGAGACGCGTGCCGAGCGACATGATCGCGACCTTCTTGCCCTCGCGCACGACACGGCCCTTCCCGATCTCGAGCAGTTCGGGCGTCGCGGGTAGCGCGACGCCGGTGCCATTGCCGCGCGGATAGCGTACCGCGATCGGGCCCGAATCGTGCTCGACGCAGGTATGGACCATGTGGACCAGTTCGGCCTCGTCCGCCGCCGCCATGACGACGAAATTTGGCAGTGTGGCGAGATAGGTCACGTCGAACGAACCGGCGTGGGTCGCACCATCAGCGCCGACGAGGCCGGCGCGGTCGATCGCGAAGCGGACCGGCAGGTTCTGGATCGCGACGTCATGGACGACTTGGTCATAGGCGCGCTGAAGGAAGGTCGAGTAGATCGCGGCGAACGGCCGCATCCCCTGCGCGGCGAGCCCCGCGGCAAAGGTCACCGCATGCTGCTCAGCGATCCCGACGTCGAAGAAGCGATCGGGATAAGCATTGGCGAACTTGTCGAGCCCGGTGCCCGACGGCATCGCCGCAGTGATCGCGCAAATGCGCGGATCGTTCGCCGCTTCCTTCGTCAGTGCCTCGCCGAAGACGTTCTGATATTGCGGCGGGCCCGGCGGGGCCTTCGCCTGCGTGCCGGTGATGACGTCGAACTTCTGCACGCCGTGATATTTGTCGGCTGCAGCTTCGGCAGGCGCGTAGCCCTTGCCCTTCTTGGTCACCACGTGGACGAGGATCGGGCCTTCCTCCGCGTCGCGAACATTCTCCAGTACCGGGATCAGATGCTCGAGATTGTGGCCGTCGATCGGCCCGACGTAGTAGAAGCCTAGTTCCTCGAACAGCGTGCCGCCCATCGTCATTCCGCGGGCGAATTCGTCGGTCTTGCGCGCCGCCGAATGGAACGGGCGCGGCAGCTTACGCGCGACCTTCTTCATCAAATCGCGCAGCGACAAAAACTCGCGGCTCGACACCATCCGCGACAGATATGCCGACAGACCCCCGACCGGCGGCGCGATCGACATGTCGTTGTCGTTGAGGATGACGACCAGACGATTGCCCGCGGCCTCGGCGTTGTTCATCGCCTCATACGCCATGCCGGCCGACATCGCGCCGTCGCCGATCACCGCGATGCCCTTGCCCGGCGTGCCCGCGAGCTTGTTGGCGATCGCGAAGCCGAGCGCCGCCGAAATCGACGTGGACGAATGCGCCGCGCCAAACGGATCGTACTCGCTCTCGCTCCGCTTGGTGAAGCCCGACAGCCCACCGCCCTGGCGCAGCGTGCGGATGCGGTCGCGTCGCCCGGTCAGGATCTTGTGCGGGTAGCATTGGTGCCCGACGTCCCAGATCAGGCGGTCGCGCGGCGTGTCGAAGACGTAATGGATCGCAGTGGTCAGTTCGACCACACCGAGGCCAGAACCCAGATGCCCGCCGGTGGTACCGACCGCCGAAATCGTCTCCTGCCGCAGTTCATCGGCCAGTTGCGGCAGTTGCTCGGGAGTGAGCTTGCGAAGGTCGGCTGGGGTGTGGACGGTATCGAGCAGCGGCGTCGCAGGAACATTGGCCATCGTGGCCGAATATACCACGCTCATGCTCGTGTCGATTGCAACGATCTACCAAGCCTGCCCAATCGCTCGGGTGGTCGGAAGACCGGCCGGGTCAGTTGGTGACGGCGGCAGAGCAGGCGGCGCAGCGCCCGCGCACCTCGATCACCGGACGTTCGGGCGTGAAGCCCGCGTCGCTCGCCGCCGCGCGTACCGCTGCTGTAATCCGGTCGTTGTCGATATGCGTGGTGATCCCGCAGGCATCGCACACGAGGAAGATGCAATCGTGGCGGCAATTGGGGTGCGTGTTCGCAACATAGGCATTCTCGCTCTCCACGCGCCGCGCGAGATTGTTGCCGACGAACAGGTCGAGGATACGGTACACGCTGTTGGCGGCGACGCGGCGATCCTGCGCGAGCGACACCGCCTCCGCAATGTCGTACGCCGAGGCGGGCCGGCTGAACCCGGCGAGCGCGGTAAAGACGCTTTCGCGCATCTGCGTCCACTGCTCGCCCGACTGTTCGAGCCGCGCCTGCGCCGCGCGGGTCAGTTCCTCGCCGCCGCTCTCGTGATGATCGTGCCCCGCCATGGGAATCGAGATAAGCGCTGCGCCGTCACCCGGCAAGCAAGCGCGCTCAGGCGTGGCGATGGCGGTTGAGCGCGTGCCCGGTGGCAAGCACCACCACCCCCGCGATCGTCAGCATGCTCTCGCCCAGGTGATGCGCGCCGTGCGGCACGATCACCGCGGCCGCCATCATCGCGAGCCCGGCGCCGCCGAGCATCAACGGCAGCGGACGTCCGTGCGCCAGCACGCCCTGCCCGAACGCGACCGCGCCTAACAGGATCGCGAGCACCAGCCCGACCTCGTGGATGATCGGACTGCCGAGCAGCCCGCCCGCGGTCGACAGCGCCGCCACCATCACCGTCGTCGCGACGCAGTGGACGACGCACGCCGCCGACAGCCACATCGCCCAGCGATCCAGCCGCCCCGCGGCGTTCGGCGATGTGGTCGGGTCTGCCATCACGCGTCCATCTAACCCCATCGCGCCGAAGATACAATATCACATGGGACATTTTGCCCACCCCGCGCGGATCGACGCTCGGCCTCGAAAGCGGTATGAACGCGCATGCTTCAGGCGACCCCCGGATATTCGACCACCGCGCGTCCGCTCGCGGTAGCGCGCTGGCTCTACGCGGTCGCCGCATTGATCGTCGCGATGGTGATTGTCGGTGGGATCACGCGGCTGACCGAATCGGGACTGTCGATCACCGAGTGGAAGCCGATCAGCGGGATTATCCCCCCGCTCACGACGGCGCAGTGGCAGGCCGAATTCGCGAATTACCAGCGGATCCCCGAATATCAGCAGTTGAACCGCGGCATGTCGCTCGACGGGTTCAAGGCCATCTTCTTCTGGGAATATCTCCACCGCGTGCTCGGGCGCGTCATCGGCATGGCGTTCGCGCTGCCGCTGATCTGGTTCGCGGTGCGGCGCCGCATCCCGACCGGTTATGGCTGGCGGCTGACCGCGTTGCTCGCTCTCGGCGGATTGCAGGGGGCGATCGGCTGGTGGATGGTCGCGTCGGGGTTGTCGGAGCGCACCGACGTCAGCCACGTGCGCCTGGCGGTCCATCTCGTCACCGCGCTGACAATCCTTGCCGGGATCGTGTGGACCGCGCGCGACCTGCGCGCACTCGCCTGGTCACCGCTCGCCAAGCCCGCCGCGCTCACGCGCGGCGCGGCCGCCGCGCTGGTGCTGCTGTTCGCGCAGATCACTTACGGTGCGTTCACCGCGGGGCTCGACGCGGGTTACGCCTTTGCAAGCTGGCCGCTGATGGGTGACGTTCTGTTCCCCGCGGGCGTGCCGATGCTCACGCCCGCCGCGACGAACCTCGTCGACAACCCGATCGTGGTGCAGTTCATCCATCGCTGGCTGGCGTTCGCGGTCGCGGCGGGCTTACTGACGCTCGCGTGGCGCGCGCGGCGGGCGGGTCACGCGCGCGCGGCGGTCGCGGTGGCGGCACTCGTCACGCTGCAGATCGTGCTCGGCGTCGCGACGCTTCTGAGTGGGGTCGAGATTGTGATCGCGGTGTCGCACCAGGCGAATGCCGCGCTGCTCCTGATCGCGAGCGTCGTCGCGGCGCACGCGCTCAGCAGCCCCCGACGCACCGTTTAAAGGGTCGGGTATCATATTACCCGTCAGCAGAGCCGCCAAAATCTTGACTTGAGCGCCCGATGCCGGCAATTGGTCGCCATCGACGCGCGGGCCTGCCCGGTGCGTCGCTTTTCTTTTCGGTATAAAGGTCACTAGGCCCATGAAGGCGCTGATGAAGACCACCAAGTCGGCCAAGCCGCACGAGGTGGAAAAGAAGTGGCACATCGTCGACGCGGAGGGCCTGGTGGTCGGTCGCGCGGCGGTGGTGATCGCCAACGTGCTGCGCGGCAAGCACAAGACGAGCTTCACCCCCCACGTCGATTGCGGTGACAACGTCATCGTCATCAACGCGGACAAAATCCGCTTCACGTCGAACAAGGCGGAAAAGAAGGTCTATTACAAGCACACCGGTTACGCCGGCGGCATCAAGGGCGTGACCGCGGCCAAGGTGCTGGAAGGCCGCTTCCCCGAGCGCGTGCTGGAAAAGGCCGTCGAGCGCATGATCCCGCGCGGCCCGCTCGGTCGTGAGCAGATGCGCCACCTGCGTATCTTCAAGGGCAGCGAGCATCCGCACGAAGCCCAGAACCCCGAGGTTCTCGACATCGCCGGCATGAGCCGCAAGAACAAGGTGGGCGCATAATGTCCGACAATCGCCAGTCCCTTTCCGATCTCGGCGCCGCGCTGCAGCAGCAGTCGACCGCCGTGCAGGATTCGTCCGACACGCAGGCCGACGCCTATCTCGCTGGTCAGATCGACGAGCCGGTCCAGCGCGCCCCGCTACGTGCGCAGGAACTCGACAAGTACGGCCGCGCCTACGCGACCGGCCGCCGCAAGGACGCGGTCGCACGCGTTTGGCTGAAGCCGGGTTCGGGCAAGATCACGATCAACGGTCGCGACCAGGAAGTCTATTTCGCGCGTCCGACGCTGCGTCTCGTCATCAACCAGGTGTTCGGCATCACCGAGCGCGAGGGTCAGTATGACGTCGTCTGCACCGTCAAGGGCGGTGGCCTGTCGGGTCAGGCGGGCGCGGTCAAGCACGGCATCAGCCAGGCGCTGACCAAGTTCGAGCCGATCCTGCGTGCCCCGGTCAAGTCGGCCGGCTTCCTGACGCGCGATCCGCGCGTCGTCGAGCGCAAGAAGTACGGCCGTGCGAAGGCACGCCGCAGCTTCCAGTTCTCGAAGCGCTGAGTTAACCTTCCCGGTTGTACATGGGGGCGGTCCGGCAACGGGCCGCCCTTTTTGCATCATGCGCGCGGCGGAATCGGCCGAGCCCCGGACGGCTCACACGGTTGCTTCTACGCCGTTTGACCGGGAACCACCCTTCGTGGCTCGACGCGGGGGCGCGATCGTACGGAATCGACCTATGCCGCCCATCCCAGATCACCTTATGCTCCGCAGATGCGCGAGGCGGGCGAAGAAGATTTGAGCCGCAAGGACGTCGACGTGCCGCGCACCGGGGGGCAGATCGACGAATTGCAGTCGCTCCGCGGCATCGCCGCTGTGGTGGTGATGATTGGCCACTGCCTGGCCTATTGGCAACGGCCTTACTGGATTGACCGGCTGCTCGAAGTGCTCAACGGTCACGGCTGTGTCGTGATCTTCTTCGTGCTGAGCGGCTTCGTGCTCGCGCGATCGCTCAGACGCGCGGCGCTCGACCGCGGCGCCATCGAATCATTCTACGTGCGTCGGCTGTTCCGCATCTATCCGGCGCTGTGGGCGGCGAGCCTGCTCTCGCTCGCTTACGTCATGTTCTTGCACTGGCAAGTGCCTATCGAGGACAGCTCGGCGTGGTTTCAGGAACGGTTCAAGCGGGAATATTTCACCCCGCTCGGTATCGCCGCCTCCTTCGCGGGCGCGCTCGGCTTCCTGATCCCGCCGGTCTGGTCGATCCTGGTGGAGCTGGTCTATTCGGCAGCGATGCCGTTCGTCGTCCTCGTCGCGCGACGGGGCACGATCACACTATTCGTGCTGACGATCGTCGCGTTGATTGTCAGCATCCGGTTCGGCCAGCACTCCTATTATGGTGTCGCGGCGTACGGGATAGATTTCATCCTCGGCGCGTGGCTGGCGTTCCTCCCCGCGGGCGTGGCGAAACATTGGGCGTCGTCCACCCTGCGCATCCCTATTGCCTCGGCGAGTATCGCGGTTTTGCTGTCGTGCCGCGTGATCTGGAGCGCGACGATGCACGATGCCTTCGTCCACCTGATCGAGCTCGCGTCGGCGTGGATTCTCGTCGGATCGATCGCGGTCGGGGCGTTTCGACCGTCGCTGCTGCGGTCCGCACCACTCATTCAACTGGGGGAGATCAGTTATTCGCTGTACCTGCTCCATTTCCCGATCATGTGCATCAGCGCGAAGGTCATCCACGCGCTCAATCGCGGGGGCAGTCCCGTCGCATCGGGCATGATGCTGCTCGCCGTTACCGGAGCGGTGTCGCTGGTCGCGTCTTACGGGCAATACCGCTGGGTCGAGTTGCCCGGCATCCGGCTGGGCCGCAGAATGGTGCCGCTGATCGATCGCCGACGCGCCACTGGATAACCGCAAGAGTCGCGCATGACGACGATCGGTGCCGCCCCGCGGTATCGAGAAACAGCCCGGTCTAAGCCAGCGTCCGCCTGAGCGCGTCGCGCCAGCCCGCGATGAGCGGGTCCCGCGCCGACGCGGTCATCGTCGGCTCGAAACAATGTTCACGCGACCACAATCGCTCGAGTTCATCGAGCCCCGACCAGACGCCGGTCGCAAGCCCGGCGTGAAAGGCCGCTCCCCGCGCGGTCGTCTCGAGATCGTCGGGACGCTCGACCGGCACCTCGAGCAGATCGGCGAGGAATCCGCACAGCCAGTCGTTCGCCGCCATGCCACCGTCGACGCGCATCGTCGCAGGGCGCGCGCTACCATCGGCGACCATCGCTTCGACGAGGTCCATCGTCTGGTATCCGACCGCCTCCAGCGCGGCGCGCGCGAGATGCGCCTGCGTCGCGCCGAGCGTCAGCCCGAAGATCGCGGCGCGGGCGTCGGGATCCCAGTGCGGCGCACCCAGCCCGACGAAGGCGGGGACCATGTAGACGCCGTGGCTATCGGGCACCTGCGTCGCCATGTCGTTGGTCTGGCTGGCGTGGGTGATGACGCCGATGCCGTCGCGCAGCCACTTGATCGCGGCGCCCGCAACGAAGATCGAACCCTCCAGCGCGTAGGTCGTTCGCCCGCCGAGCCGGTAGGCCGGGGTCGTCAATAGCCGGTTCTGCGATGCGATCGCCTCCTCGCCGGTATTGAGCAGCATGAAGCAGCCGGTGCCGTAAGTCGACTTGGCCATGCCGCGCGCGAAGCACGCCTGACCGAACAACGCCGCCTGCTGGTCGCCCGCGATCCCCGCGATCGGGATCGGCACGTCGAACATGCCATCGACGGTGTGGCCGTAGATGTACGAATTGTCGTGCACCTCGGGCAGGATCGCCATCGGCACGTCCAGCAGGCGACACATCTCCTCATCCCAGCAGCCATCGCGAATATTCCACAACAATGTGCGCGACGCGTTGGTCACGTCGGTCGCATGCACCGCGCCGCCGGTCAGCCGCCACAGAAGAAACGAGTCGATCGTGCCAAAGGCAAGCTCGCCCGCCTCCGCGCGCGCGCGCGCGCCGTCGACGTAATCGAGGATCCACGCGAGCTTGGTGCCCGAGAAATACGGATCGAGCAGCAGTCCGGTTCGGGCGCGTACCTCGTCCTCCGCGCCGTCGGCCTTCAGCCGAGCGCAAGTGTCGGCGGTGCGGCGGTCCTGCCACACAATCGCGTTGTGAATCGGCGCGCCAGTCGCCAGATCCCAGACGAGCGTCGTCTCGCGCTGGTTGGTGATGCCGATGCCGGCGATGCCCTCCGCACCGACGCCACTCTCCGCAATCGCCGCACGCGCGGTCGACAGCACGTCGCGCCAGATATCCTCCGGATCATGCTCGACCCAGCCGGGTGCCGGATAATGTTGCGCGAATTCGGTCTGCGCGCTCGCGATCCGTTTTGCTTTCGCGTCGAACACGATGCTGCGGGTCGAGGTCGTGCCCTGATCGATCGCCAGGATGTGCGTTTTCGCCATTGCTCGTCCCCTCCATCTCCGCGGGCAGCACTCGCCCGCTTCACACAGCCGCGTCAACACTTTCGTTATGGCGCGCTTTGAGGTAAGAGGGAAAGCGAAAACGAAAGCAACGCGTGATGAACGAACCTAACCTTATCCACGACCTGCTGATCGTCGGCGGCGGCATCAATGGCGCGGGGATCGCGCGCGATGCCGCGGGGCGTGGCCTGTCGGTGCTGCTGGTCGAGCAGGACGATCTCGCCAGTCACACCTCCTCGGCCTCGACAAAGCTGATCCACGGCGGCTTGCGCTATCTGGAATATGGCGAATTCCGGCTGGTGCGCGAGGCGTTGATCGAGCGCGAGCGGCTGTGGCGGATGGCGCCGCACATCATCTGGCCGCTGCGCTTCGTGCTTCCGCAGACGCAGTCGCCGCGTCCCGCCTGGATGGTGCGGCTGGGGCTGTTCCTCTACGATCACCTCGGCGGTCGCGACGAACTACCAGGCACCGACACGATTGCGCTCGGTGAAACGGTCTACGGCGACGGATTGAAGGACGCCGACGGCAAGGCGTTCGTCTATTCCGACTGCTGGGTCGAAGACAGCCGCATGGTGGTGCTCAACGCGCGCGACGCGGCCGAACATGGCGCCGACATTCGCACGCGGACCCGGCTGCTCGACGCGCGCCGTGATGGCGACACGTGGGTCGCGACGATCGAGGGCGACGCGGGTATCGAGACGGTGCACGCCCGCGCGCTCGTCAATGCCGCGGGTCCGTGGGTCGCCGACGTGATCGGGCGGACGGGTGCAAACCGTAGCGAACGCGGCGTTCGGCTGGTCAAGGGAAGCCACCTCGTCGTGCCGAAGCTTTACGAGGGCGACCACGCCTTCATGCTGCAGAACCCCGACCGCCGCATCGTGTTCGCGATCCCCTATGAGGGGAAATATACGCTCGTCGGCACCACCGACGAGCCGTGGGAGGGGGCGCCCGCGAAGGCGCAGATCAGCGAGGGCGAGACCGACTATCTGCTGAAAACCGCCAATCGCTATTTCACGCGCCAGCTGTCCCGCGCGGATATTGCGTGGAGCTACGCCGGCATCCGGCCGCTATACGACGACCAGGCTGGCAGCGCGTCGGCCGTGACACGCGACTACGTGCTCGACCTCGACGCAGGCGACGACCGCGCGCCGATGCTGAGTATCTTCGGTGGCAAGATCACCACCTATCGCAAGCTTGCCGAACACGCGATGGCGGAGCTTGCGCCGTACTTCCCCACTGTACGCTCGGCCTGGACCGCGGGGGCTGATCTTCCGGGCGGCGACATGGACGACTTCGAACGTTTTCTCGCGCATCTGACGCAGGACCACTCCGAGGTGGCACCCAATCTGCTGCGCCGCCTGGCGCGCGCGTACGGGACGCGGGTCGACCGCATCCTCGCCGGCGGACTGGGCGAGGATCTGGGCGGCGGGCTGTTCACCGCCGAAGTCGACTATCTGGTGGCGCAGGAATGGGCGAAAACCGCCGAGGACGTGCTCTATCGCCGCAGCAAGCTCGGCCTTCACGTGCCGGAGGGTACCGAGGCGCGGCTATCGGCCTATCTTGCCGCGAAATGAACCAGCCCGCCTTCGATCTCGTCGCCGACCGCCACCGCCGCATCCTCGAACTTGCGCGGCAGACCGGCAGCGTCTCGGTCGAGACACTGGCGGCACAACTCGGGGTCACGCCGCAGACGATCCGTAAGGATCTGAACGATCTCGCCGCCCGTGCGATGCTGTCACGCGTGCACGGCGGCGCGGTGGTGACATCGGGCGTCGGCAACCTCGATCACGCGACGCGCGCTTCGGTTGCGGCGGAAGCGAAGCACGCGATCGGCGCGGCCGCGGCAAAACTCGTGCCCGACGGCGCCAGCCTGTTCGTCAACATCGGCACCACCACCGAGGCAGTGGCACGCGCGCTGGTGTCGCACCGCGAATTGCTGGTCATCACCAACAATCTGAACGTCGTCGACATCCTCGCGCCGCGCGACGGGGTGGAGGTGATCGCGGCCGGTGGGCGGGTCCGCGCGAGCGACCGTGCGATCGTCGGCGCGCTGGCGATGGACTTCATCCGCGGGTTCCGCGTCGATTACGCGGTGATCGGCACGTCGGCGATCGACCGTGACGGGACGCTGCTCGACTTCGATGTCGAGGAGGTCCGCGTTTCGCAGACGATCATCGCGCACGCGCGCAAGGTGATCCTCGTCGCCGATGCGAGCAAGATCGGTCGCGCCGCCCCGGTTCGGATCGCGGGCGTCGACGCGATCGACTATCTGGTGACCGACCGGATCGAACCCGCGCTCGCCGCCGCGTGCCGCGAGGCAGGCGTCACCGTGATCGAGACCGACCCGGTATGAGGAGACGGCAATGACGAAAGGCTGGACCCCGGTAGAGGAGCAACGCACCGACACGCTGGTCGCCGGCCCGCTTAACCGTCTCTCCGCGCTGTTCGATCACGATGTTGCGCACTGGCCGCGCGAGTCGCTGCCGCCGCTCGCCCACTGGCTCTATTTCCTGCCGGACGATGCGCAATCGGCGCTGACGGCGGACGGCCACCCGCTACGCGGCGCGTTCCTGCCGCCGATCGACGCGCCGCGGCGCATGTGGGCGGGCGGCCGCGTGACGTTTCACGCCCCGCTACCCATCGATGCGGCCGCCATCCGCCGCAGCGTCGTCATCGCCGTTAGCGAGAAACAGGGCCGGTCGGGGGCGCTCACGTTCGTGACGATTCGCCATGAGATCGAGGTAGCGGGGACGCTCGCGATCACCGAGGAACAGGACCTCGTCTTTCGACCGGGGGACGGCAGCCCGCCCACCGTTGCCGAGCCGGACGCGCGCATTTCCGACGCGAGTCGCGACGTCGTGCCCGACATCACCGCGCTGTTCCGTTTTTCCGCGCTGACCTTCAACGCTCATCGCATCCACTATGATCGCGATTATGCGCGAATGGTCGAGGGCTATCCCGATCTGGTGGTGCACGGCCCGTTGCAGGCGATGTTACTCGTCGACCATCTGCTGCGCGAGCGGCCGGGAAGTACCCTCACCCACTTCGCCTATCGCGGTGTGCGCCCGATGTTTGCCGACCGCACGCTTCGGCTCAACCTCGCGGGCGATGCGCCGATGGAGTTGTGGACCATCGATCCCGACGGCTGCACCGGCATGGAAGCACGGGCGACGGTCGCGTGATCTAGTCGACCGAGTCGGTGCGTGCGGTCGCGAACCAGATCGTGTGGATCGGCCCCTTGCCATTGCTGCGCGCGCGCACCGTGCGCTCCTCGACCGCGAAGCCCGCGGACGAGAGCCGGCGCGCGAACGCCGCGTCGGGCGCGGCCGACCACACCGCGAGCACCCCGCCCGGCCGCAACGCCTCGCGCGCGAGGTGGAGGCCGCGCATCGCGTACAAGCGGTTGTTCGCCGCGCGCACCAGCCCGTCGGGGCCGTTGTCGACGTCGAGCAGGATCGCGTCATACTCGCCCTGGCCTTCCGCGATCATGTCGGCCACGTCGATCTGCACCACGCCGACGCGCGGGTCGTCGAGGCATCCCGCGGTCAGCGCCGCCATCGGCCCCTGCGCCCAGGTAATGATCTCGGGCACCAGTTCGGCCACCGTCACGTGCGCGTCGTCGGGGAGCACCGCCAGCGCGGCGCGCAGCGTGAACCCCATGCCGTAGCCGCCGATCAGCAGCCGCGGCCCACGGCGTCCGCCCAGCCGCTCGATCGTCATCGTCGCGAGCGCTTCCTCCGACCCGCTCATCCGGCTGTTCATCAACTCGTTGCGATCGAGCACGATCATGAAGTCCGCTCCGCGGCGGAACAGCCGTAAATCCTCGCCGCCGGGGACGCGTGCGGTGCCGATCAACTCTCTGGGAACCATGATACCTGTTCACGTCTGAAGGAGCGGAAGCGTGGCACCTTACCTGCGTGGGCGTCGTGTGGCGACTGCGCGACGTCGAAGCGGCGGCAATCTTTTGGTAAAATGCGACGGGTGCGCTATATGAGCCATCGCTCACGCGCCAGCAGCGCCTGCGCGACGCTCACCAACAATCGGGAATTCAACGACCTTCATGCCTGCGTTCAAGGAACAAAGTTTTCAGGAGCGCGCCGCGCTCGCCGCCAAGGCCAAGCAGGCCGCGATCGAGAAGCTGCGTGCGAAGCCGCCCGTCGACGAGGCGGTGCTCGCCGAGCAGCGCAAGGTCGCCGAGGAGCGTGCCGCCGAACAGGCCCGCCTGAGCGCCGAGAAGAAGGCCGCGCGTGAGCAGGCAATCGCGGAAAAGAAGGCAGCGCGCGAGGCCGCCGCCGAGGAAGCGCGTCTGGCGGAGGAAGCCAAGCAGAAAATGCGGAAGGTGCCAACCGAGGCGGAGATGAAGGCGGCGCGCGACGCGCGCTACGCGGCACGCAAGGCACGCCTCAAGCGCTGACGACGATCGGCCGCGCCCGAATGCGCGGCCCTTCCTTACCGGTCGGGGCGTCGACATCGCTAGCCGGCCGCCGGTCGTGCTCAGCTGATAGTCTTGTGGCCAAACAAGTCAGGGGCAGACGATCGAAGCGCGGGACAGCGCGACGTCTATCAATATCTACGAACATTGTGGTGCTTGCCGCACGATCTGCGGCTGTTCGCCCGGTTCGGAGCAAAGCGCTCATCGCACCACAACAAACCAACAGTCGATGTTGGTGACCCCTACGGGAATCGAACCCGTGCTTCAGCCGTGAAAGGGCCGCGTCCTAACCGCTAGACGAAGGGGCCGTCAGGCGAGGCGGCGCATTGGGGCAAAAGCATTCGCCGGTCAAGCCTGTTGTTTAACCCTCGTTCAATTCGCCCATGCTGCGTCGTCGAGATGCAGCTCTGCCGCCGGTCGACTGCCCCAATCGTCGATCTTGGCCCGCCCCGCGAGCCACAGCCGCCGTGTCGGCCCGGCGGCGAGCAGTGCCTGCCCGAGCGGCGTGTCGGCAGCGCGGAACGCCATCGCCTTGATGCTGCGGCCGTCATCGCCCGCGACGATCGCGCGGATGTGATTGTTGCCCACCACGTCCACCTTGATCGTGCGCACCGGGCCGACGGCGACGCGGGGAGACGGCCAGCCGGTGCCGTACGGCCCGCCCGCCTCGAGGGCGTGCACCAGATCAGGGGTGACCCCACCGGGCGCCAGCACCGTATCCACCAACAAGGCGCGGTTCGCGGTCGCCTGCGCGACCGCGTCAGCAAGGCGTTCGTCGAGGAAGGCGGCGAGCGCGTCGATCGCATCGACCGCGACGGTCAGCCCCGCCGCCATCGCGTGCCCCCCGCCGGCAACGAGCAGCCCGTGCTCCTTCGCCGACAGGATCGCGGCGCCGAGATCGACCCCGGTGATCGAGCGCCCCGATCCCTTGCCGATGCCATGCTCGTCGATCGCGATGACGATCGCGGGACGCCCGAGCTTTTCCTTCAAGCGCCCCGCGACGATGCCAATGACGCCGGGGTGCCACCCCTGCCCCGCTACCACGACGATCGAGCGATCGGCGACGATGCTCGCCTCCGCGCCTTCCTGCACGATCGCCTCGATCGCGCGGCGTTCCTCGTTCAGTCGGTCGAGCTCGGCGGCGATGGTGCGCGCCTCGCCCGCATCCTGCGTCGTCAGCAGCCGCACCCCGAGATCGGCGAGCCCGACGCGGCCACCAGCGTTGATCCGCGGCCCAAGCGCGAAGCCGAGGTCGGTCGCGGTCGGCGCGCGCGTCAGCCGCGACGCTTCGGTCAGTGCCGCGATACCGGGATTGCGCCGCGCCGCCATTACCTTCAGCCCCTGCGCGACGAATGCACGGTTGAGCCCGCGCAATTGCGCCACGTCCGCCACCGTGCCGAGCGCGACGAGATCGAGCAGATCGAGCAGCCGGGGCTCGGTGCGGGTCGCAAAATAGCCGCGGTCCCGAAGGACGCGTACCGTCGCCGCCGCGAGCAGGAAGCAGACGCCGACCGCCGCGAGATGGCCGTGCGCCGCGCCATCGGTCTCGTCGAGCCGGTTGGGGTTCACCACCGCGTGCGCGTGCGGCAGTTCGGTGGTGCATTTATGATGGTCGACCACCAATACGTCGACGGGCACGTCGGCGAGCGCCTCGAACGCCTGCGCGCCGCAGTCGACCGTCACGATCAGCGTCGCACCCTCGTCCGCGAGTAGTCGCATCGCCGCCGCATTGGGGCCGTAGCCCTCGGTCAGGCGGTCGGGAATATAGACGCGCGCGTCGCGGCCGAGCGCGCGCAGCAGTAGGACGATCAGCGCGGACGACGTCGCACCGTCGACGTCATAATCGCCGAAGATCGCGACCCGCTCCTCGCGCTCGACCGCGTCGGCGAGCCGTGCCGCGGCCTTGTCCATGTCGCGAAAGATCGAGGGGTCGGGCATGAAGCCGCGGATCGACGGCGCGCGGTGATCGTCGAGCGCCTCGCGCGGGCAACCGCGCGAAAGGAGAATCTGCGTGATCAGGTCGTCGGGAACCAGGCCCGAACGCTGGTCGTCGGCGAGCGCGCGCCACCGCCAAGCCTGCCCGAGGATCGAGCGATCGATGTCCAGAACGTTCCGCATTGCCGATACTTAGCCGAACCGCGCCGCGA
Organism: Sphingomonas citricola; assembly: GCF_019429535.1. Taxonomy (GTDB): domain Bacteria; phylum Pseudomonadota; class Alphaproteobacteria; order Sphingomonadales; family Sphingomonadaceae; genus Sphingomonas; species Sphingomonas citricola. The sequence continues at coordinate 576,078 of NZ_JAHXZM010000003.1, forward strand.
CGTCACGCCGGCGGATCATGCCGGTCGCCTCACGCCTGTCGCATCACCCAGGGATGTTCGCGGAACCACTTGGTGACGATATATTTAACCCCCTCCACCACCGGCATCCCTTCGTGAAGCGTACGGGTGTTGGGGCGGCCGTCGGGCTCCATGTTGTTCCACGTCAGCAGCATGCCGCGGCGCGGCGCGGCGCGCACCCCGCCCTGCGGGAACCACGTCGCGCCCCCTTCTTCGACGTCGTTCAGGTAGATCATCGCCGTCCACGTCCGCTGCCCGCCGCTCGCCTGCATCCGGGGCCAGTAGCTCTCGCCCTCGTGGAAATAATCGTGATGGGTGCGGAAATGCTGGCCCGGTGCGTAGCGCTGCCCCTGCATCGTCTCGCCGTGCGCGGGGTAGAGCCCGAGCGCGTCTGCGATCCGTTCGTCGATCGCACGGATCGCGGGCGCGCTGCGATCCATATCGCAGCTCTCGCTGGTGCGGTTAGCACCGTGCCCCTTGTCCGACAGCAGCGTCGAGGGCCGCCGCTGCCGCTCGATCAGCGCGATCAGGTGATCGCACGCCGCGTCGTCGAGGAAATCGAGGCAGCGATAGGCCTGGATCGTCTCGCTCGGCAGCCGCGTCATCCGCGGATCCGCGTCGAGCCGCGCCGCGACCGACTGGCCAATCGCGGCACGCACCGAGGAAGCGTGACCGGGGGGGATGCTGGTGACCGCCATGCCTTCATCCTCGCAAGCCGCGCCGGGCGAGGCAACCCCGCCCGCCGCCGGCGCGATGCGCGATCACCAGAACAGGTCGTTGATCACGTCGACGATCTCGCCCGTGTCGATGTCGACCAGGATCGCATCATTGTAGTAGCGCACCCAGCGGTACGGGCCGTACGGCTCGGGCAGGCGATAGGCGAACGGATCGTCGATCCAGTAGCTTTGCGCGAACAGCACCGACGACAGCCGCGCGCCAACCCCGAAGCGGCGATAGCCTCCGTTCCAGCCGTAGGGCGCGTAGTAGCGCGGCAGTCGGTAGGCCGCGCGGTTGCTGTTGCGATAGCCCGACCAATCGTAGCGCCGGTCCTGCCGCCAGCCGCGATCCCAGCCCCGCTGCGCCTGCCGCCCCCAGCTGCCCGCAGTGCCCGAGCGCCAGCTCCAATCGCGCCGATCGATCGTGTTCGAGCGGTCGCGCCAGTCGCGTCCGTCGTCCCGGTCGTGCTAACTCCAGTCGCGCCCGTTCCAGCCGCGTCTTACAGAACCACGGCCGTCCCACGCCCGCCGGTCGGGTGCGCGCGCGTAACCGCCCCGGTCGCCGTCACCCCGCGGGCGATCGCGATCACGCCATCCCCCCTGTCCGTCGCCATGCGGACGGTCGCCGCCGCGTCCGTCGCGATTGTCGCGATCTCCGCCGCGCCCAGTGGGCAGGCCGGGCGACGCCTCGTCGCGTCGATCCTCGAACCGCCGCTCCTCGCGACGGGGGCGACCCGCCGCGTCTCCGCGTTCGGATGACCAGTCGCGCGCACGATCGGGACGCGGCGCCGCCTCGGGCCGGTCGCGGTTCCAGTCACGCGCTGGTGCGGGGACCTCCACGCGCTGACCGGCGCGATCGCGATCCCGGTCCGGTCGGTCCCGGCCCCGTCCGCCTTGATCGGATCGATCGGGTCGTTCGTCGCGATGCCACGCGCCGGGTGCGGCGGCGCCGTCACGCTCCGGCCGCTGCCAGCCGCCGCGATCGCCGCTGCGCTCGGCACGCGGGGGCGTCTCCGCCTGCGCCTCGACGCGCGCCTGCATCCGCGCGCGCATCACGTCGCGGATCGAGCCATCCTGCGCGCTCGCCACGCCGGGCACGATCCCCGCTGCCGCGGCGAGCAGCCCCGCCACCACCGACCTTACCATCGCCCACGCACTCCCACACGCCGGCCGCAGGACCGGCACCACCTCGCCCCGGTGACCGGCGGATCCGATCATCGACGCTGCCGTGATGCCGCGCGCGTGTCGAACCGTTGCTGAACTGTTCCGTCAGCGAATAGAAAGCTACGCCGCCGCAGCGGTGCCGTCGGGCGTCCGCTTGCCCCAATATTCGTCGCGCAGCAGCCGCTTGTAGAGCTTGCCCGTTTCATGGCGCGGCAGCTCGTCGCGGAAGTCGACGCGGCGCGGCGCCTTGACGTGGCTCAGATGCGCGCGCGCGAACTGGTGCAATTCGGCGGCGAGTGCGTCGCGATCGGCGAGCGGATCGCGTGGCTGGACGATCGCGACCACCTCCTCCCCCATTTCCTCGTTGGGGGCGCCGATCACCGCGACATCGGCGACCGCGGGGTGGGTGACGAGCAGATTCTCGATCTCGGCGGGGTAGATGTTGACGCCGCCCGATATGATCATGAAACTCTTGCGATCGGTCAGATAGAGGTAGCCGTCCTCGTCCATCCAGCCGACATCGCCCAGCGTCGTCCAGCCGCGCGCGTCGGTCGCGTCGCGCGTCTTGGCGGGATCGTTGTGGTAGCTGAACGGCGCGGCGCCGGTCGGGTTGTGCTCGGTCGCGGGCGACTGGAAGAAGACGGTGCCTTCGCTGCGCGGCGGCAGTTCCGTGCCATCCTCGCCGCAGATGTGCGTGATCGTGGTCAGGTTGCGCCCGACCGATCCGGGATGCGACAGCCATTCGGTCGCGGAAATGGCGTGAAAGCCGTTCCCTTCCGTCCCCGCGTAATATTCGCCGATGATCGGCCCCCACCAGTCGATCATCGCCTGCTTGACCGGTACCGGACAGGGCGCGGCGGCGTGCCACACCGATTTGAGCGACGACAGATCGTGGCGTGCGCGTGCCTCGTCGGGAAGCTTCAACATGCGGACGAAGTGTGTCGGCACCCATTGCGCGTGGGTCACGCGATAGCGCTCGATCACGGCGAGCGCCTGTTCGCCGTCGAACCGCTCCATCACCACCACGGTGCCGCCCAATTGCTGCACCGCCATCGACCAGCGCAGCGGCGCGGCGTGATACAGCGGCGCGGGACTGAGATAGACCATCTCGGGCGTGAACCCGTAGAGCGCCTGTCCCAGAAGCGCGAGCGGCGAGACATTCTCGCCGTAGGGCTCGTGCGGCAGCGCGAAGCGCACGCCCTTGGGCTTACCCGTCGTGCCGGAGGAATAGAGCATGATCTGACCCGGCGTCGGGTCGTCGATCGGCGTGTCGGGCTGCCTGTCGCGCAGGCTCTCGTAACCTTCGTAGCCCGGGATCGTCCCGCCCACCATCAACCGGTGGAGATCATGCGCAAGCGGCAGCAGCGCGTCCGCACACGCCGCGGTGCCGATCGCGGTGATCAGCACGCGGCAGTCGCCGTCGCGGATGATGTAGGCGGCTTCCTCGGCGGTCAGTTTCGAGGAGATGCACGTGGTATACACCCCGATCCGCTCCGCCGCCCACATCACCTCGAGATAGCGGGGGCTGTTGTCCATCATGACCGCGATCCCGTCGCCCGGAGCAAGTCCGAGCGTGCGTAACAGGCGCGCGCCCTGGTTCGCGCGCGCGTCGAGCTCGCGGTAGGTCACCACCTCGCCCGTCCCTGCCATGATATAGGCGGGTTTGTCGGGCGTCGCCGCGGCGTGCTTGTAGGGGTGCATCTGCCTCTCCGTGGTGGGCCCGGCGGGGTCTGCGCCCCACTCGCGCCGGTGTATGGCGGTCGTGGTTACTCGGTCACGCGCTCCACGATGATCGCGGGCGCCATTCCGCCCGCCGCGCACATCGTGACGAGGCCGTAGCGCTTCTCCTGCCGCTCAAGCTCGTCGACGATCGTTCCGATCAGGATCGCGCCGGTCGCACCGATCGGATGGCCGAGCGCGATCGATCCGCCGTTGACGTTGACCTTGTCACGGTCGAGTTCGAGGTCGCGGATGAACTTCTCCGCCACCACCGCGAACGCCTCGTTGATCTCCCACAGGTCGATGTCCTCCTTTGAAAGCCCCGCCTTCGCCAGCACCTTCTTCGCCGCCGGGACCGGCGCGTTGAGCATCAGCGTCGGATCGTCGCCGACGTTCGCGGTCGCGACGATCCGCGCGCGCGGCTTCAACCCGTGTTTCTCGGCATAATCCTTCGAGGCGAGCAGCACCGCCGCCGCGCCGTCGACCACGCCCGATGAGTTTCCGGCGTGGTGGAAATGCTGGATGTCGAGATCGGGATAACGACGGTTGATCTGCTTGCGGAAGGTGTCGCCGTCCTTGTTGTAGGGCATGTCCGCCATCGCTGCGAACGAGGGCTTGAGCGTCGCCAGTCCCTCCGCGGTCGTCTGCGGACGCGGGAATTCGTCGCGATTCAGCACGACCTTGCCGTCGTCGTCGGTCACCGGCACGACCGATCGGTCGAACCGCCCCTCGTCCATCGCGACCTTCGCGCGCCGCTGCGATTCGAGGCCAAGCGCGTCGAGTGCTTCGCGGTCAATCCCCTCCATGCTGGCGATCGCGTCGCCGCACACGCCCTGATGCGACTGCGGGTGGCTGAGGTTGAGGCGTTGATTGCCCGAGCCCATGCCGAGCATCGGCTTGCCCGCTTCCATATCCTCCTGCCCCATCGCCGCGGTCAGGCTCATCATCTCGGTGCCGCCCGCGATCACGAGGTCTTCCATGCCCGACATGATCTGCGCCGCGGCGAAATTGACCGCGGTGATGCCGCCGCCGCAGAAACGGTCGAGCGTCGTGCCCGACGCCTTCACATCGTATCCCGCATCGAGCGCCGCCATGCGCCCGAGGTCGCCACCCTGCGTCCCGCGCTGCGTCGAGGTTGACCAGATGATGTCGTCGACTTCTGCCGTGTCGATGCCGTTGCGCTCCTTGATCGCTTTCAACACGGTCGCGGCGAGATGCTGGGGGTGCATGTGCGCGAGCGCACCCTTCCCCTGTTTGCCGATCCCGCGCGGTGTACGAACGGCGTCGATGATATAAGCCTCGGCCATGCGATCCACTCTCCCGATCTTCCGCACGCGGCTCTTTACCGGCGCGCTTTTCCGGCATAACCTTCGTTATGGTGGCTGACATGTCAAGCGCTACGGAAACCCCGGCACCCCGGTCAGCGAGTGCACGCGCGCCCGATCTGACCCCGGCGGCGTGGCTAGAGGCGGGACAGTCGCTGCTGCGCCGCGGTGGCCTGCGCGCGCTGAAACTGCGCCCGCTTGCCGAGGAGCTGCGCGTGTCGACCGGCAGCTTCTACCACCATTTCCGCGACTTCGACGATTATCAGGGACAGCTCGCGCACTATTTCGCCGAGGATCAGATTAGCGACCTGATCGACGCGCTGGAGCGCGCGACGCCCGATCCGATCGAGCGCATCCGTTTGCTCGGCCAGACGGTGCGCCGGCGAGGCTCGTCGCGGCTCGCCATCGCGATGCGCGCCTGGGCCGAGAGCGACCCGCGCGCGCGAACGGCGGTCGAGCGGCACGACATGCTGATGCTCGATTTCCTCGCGCGTTGCCTGACGAGCGCGGGGTTCACGCGCGCGGAGGCGGAAATCCGCGCCTACGGGCTGATCACGCTCGGGCTCAGCAAGGTACACGCGCCGCACCTCGACATGGCATCGCTGTTCGACTCGCTGCTCGACATCATGGTCGCACGGCCGGCCTGACCATGAAGGCGCTGGTCGTCTCCGCACTTTCACCCGATCTGTCGGGCACCGCGCTGGCCGAGGTGCCCGCGCCCGTTCCGCGTGAGGGGCAGGTACTGATCCGCGTAAGCGCCGCCGCGCTCAACTATCCCGACCTTCTGATGACGCGCGGCGACTATCAGCTGAAGCCGTCGCTGCCATTCGTGCCAGGAATGGAGGTCGCGGGTGACGTCGTATCGGGCGACGGCTTCGTGCCCGGAGAGGCCGTCGTCGCGGGCACGCGGCTGGGCGGGTTCGCCGAACTGGTCGCGGTCGACGCGAGCGCGGTCAGGCGTAAGCCCGTGCGGTTGTCGTTCGCGCAGGCCGCGAGCGTCGGCACGGCGTACCTGACCGCCTATGTCACTTTGGTGCGGCTCGGACGGATCCAACCGAGTGAATGGGTGCTGGTCCACGGCGCGAGCGGCGGGGTCGGCTGGGCGACGGTCGACCTGGCCCGCGCGCTCGGCGCACGCGTCATCGCAACCGGGCGCGACCAGGCGAAGCTCGACCTTATCGCACGCGCGCTGCCGATCGAGGCGACGGTGACGGTGCCGGGCTTCCGTGAGCGGGTGAAGGAGATCACCGGCGGCGGCGCGGACGTGATCGTCGACCCCGTCGGCGGCGACGTGTTCGACGAGTCGGTTCGGTGCATCGCATTCGGCGGGCGGTTGCTGGTCGTCGGCTTCACCTCCGGCCGGATCGCGGACGTCTCGACCAACATGCCGCTCATCAAGGGCTTCTCGGTGATCGGCGTGCGCGCGGGTGAATATGGCCGGCGCTTTCCCGACAAGGGTCGCGAGAATGTCGATGCGGTCTGGCGGCTGGCGGAAGAAGGTCGGCTGAACCCGCACGTCGACCGCGAGATCCCGCTCGAGCGGTGGCGCGACGCATTCGAGGCGATGCGCGACAGCCGGCTGGTCGGCAAGCTGGTGCTGATGCCATGATCTAGACCAACGAGGCGCGACCCTGCCGCACGAGCAAGGCACGCCAACCAAGGAGAGGAAGCAGATGCCTGGATATGATTACGTCATCATTGGCGGCGGCTCGGCCGGCTGCACGCTCGCGGCGCGGTTGAGCGAGGACCCGGCGGCGAGCGTCTGTCTGCTCGAGGCAGGCGGCGAGAACAAGGAACTGCTGGTGCGGATGCCCGCGGGCGTCGGCAATCTGATCAAGGACAAGGGCAAGCACAATTGGGGCTTCTGGACCGAGCCCGAGCCGCATCTGAACAACCGCCGTCTGTGGTGGCCGCGCGGGCGCGGGCTCGGCGGATCGTCGGCGATCAACGGCATGATCTACATGCGCGGGCACCAGCGCGACTATGACGACTGGCGGCAGATGGGGCTGACCGGCTGGGGCTGGGACGACGTGCTGCCCTATTTCCGCCGGCTGGAGGGGCACCACCGGGGACCGAGCGACGGACTGCACGGTCATGACGGTCCGCTCCACGTCTCGGCCGGGGAGAGCGACAGCCCGTTTCACGACGCGCTGATCGAGGCGGGGCGGCAGGCGGGATATCCGGTCACCGACGACTTCAACGGCGCCGAGCAGGAGGGCTTTGGCCGTTACGACCTGACGATCAGCAACGGTCAGCGCTGGTCCGCCGCCGCCGCCTATCTGCGCCCGGCGATGTCGCGCCCCAATTTGACCGTCATCACCGGCGCGCGCATCACGCGCATCGTCGTCGAGCGCGGACGCGCGGTCGCGGTCGAATATCTGCGTGGTCAAGAACGCGCGCGCGTCGAGGTGCTGGGCGAGGCATTGCTCGCCGCGGGTGCGGTGCAGTCGCCTCACCTCCTCCAGCTATCGGGCATCGGCGATGCCGCCGCCCTGCGCGACGTGGGCGTAACGCCGGTTCACGACCTGCCCGGCGTCGGCGCCAACATGCAGGATCATCTCGATGTCATCATGAACTGGACGACCAAGGGGCTAGTCACCGGTTATTCGGCGACGCGCGGGCTCGCCATGCTCAAGACCGGGGTCAATTACATGCTGCGCGGGCAAGGTCTGGGGCGGCAGCAATTCCTCGAATCGGGGGCATTCCTACGCTCGCGCGAGGGGCTGGAGCGTCCCGACGTGCAGATCCACGGCGTGCTCGCGATCATGCGCGATCACGGCCGCACGCAGGTCAAACAGGACGGCTTCTCGCTGCATCTGTGTCAGCTTCGCCCCGAAAGCCGCGGGCGGATCACACTCGGGTCGCCCGATCCGACGGCGGACCCGGTCATCTTCGCCAACTACCTCGCCGCGCACGAGGATCGCCGCGTCATGCGCGAATGCGTCAAGATCGGCCGGGACGTGGCGAGCCAGCACGCGCTCGATCCCTACCGCGCCGACGAAATCTATCCGGGCGCGAGCGTTCGCAGCGACGAGGAGATCGACGCCTGGGTCCGCGCCACCGCGGAAACGATCTACCACCCCGTAGGCACATGCAAGATGGGCACGGACGGCGACCCGATGGCGGTGGTCGGCGGCGACCTGCGCGTCCGCGGCATCGATCGCCTGCGCGTGATCGACGCGTCGGTGATGCCGACGCTGGTCGGCTCGAACACGAACGCGCCGACGATCATGATCGCGGAGAAAGCCGCCGACATGATCCGCCACCGCCAGACCGCGATGGCGGCCTGAGCGGCGCGCTCAGCCGGGCTGGCGCATGGGTCGCGGCGGTACGCAGATCGCGTGCAGTCGCGACACCAGGTCGTCGCGCGTGAACGGTTTGCGGATCACGCGTTCGTCGGGCACGTCGCGGATGGCGTCGAGGTCGGCGTAACCCGTCACGAACAGGATCGGCAGACCGGGACGCTCCCGCTGCGCGAGCACGCGGAACTGTGCCCCGTTCATCCGCGGCATCGCGAAGTCGGCGACGACCGCGTCGACGTGCCCCAGTTGCGCGAGCGCGTCTAACGCGCCCTGCCCGTCGGCGGCCTCGACCACGCGGCACCCTGCCTCGCGCAACGTGTCGGCGGTGACGGCGCGCACCGCATCGTCATCGTCAAGGACGAGGATCATTCGACCCGAGACGTCGGCCGATGATGCCGCCGGCTTGACCGACGGCGTTGCCTCGTCCGCCGTGCCGCGCGGCAAAAAGACGCTGACGGTGGTTCCGCCGCCGATCGCTGAATCGATCCGCACGCCGCCGCCCGACTGTTTGGCGAAACCGAACACCTGTGCGAGCCCGAGCCCCGAACCCTTGCCGATCTCTTTCGTCGTGAAGAACGGCTCGAACGCGCGCGCCAGCACCTCTTCGCTCATGCCGGTACCGGTGTCCGATACCGACACCGCGACGTAATCGCCTGCGGGCGGCTCCTCAGCACGCTCGGGGGCGTGGCGCGACACGTTGGCGGTCGCGATCGTCAACGTGCCCCCATCGGGCATCGCGTCGCGCGCGTTGATCGCGAGATTGAGGATGATCAGTTCGATCTGCGTCGGGTCGACGAGCGCGGGCCAAAGCCCGTCGGCGAGCGTCATCTCGACCGAAACCGAGCGACCGAGCGTGCTCTGCATCAGCGCACCCATCCCCGACACGGTCATATTCAGGTCGACTGTCCGCGTCTCCAGATGCTGCCGTCGTGAGAAGGCGAGCAATTGCGCGGTCAGCGTCGCGCCGCGCTGCGCCGCGGTGCGGACGTGATCGAGCCGCGTGAGCGTCCGCTCGTCGAGCCCCGCCCGCTGCGCGGTTCGCGCGATCACGTCGACGTTGCCGAGCACGACGGTCAGCAGATTGTTGAAATCGTGCGCGACACCCGAGGTGAGCTGCCCGATCGCCTCCAGCCGTTGCATCTGGTGCAACGTTTCCTCCACCCGCTCGCGCTCACCGATCTGGCGCGTCAGCTCCGCGGTCCGCTCGGCGATGCGGGTCTCGAGTGCCTCGCCGGCGAGATGCGCGTCGGTCACGTCGATCGCGCAGCCGACGTGACCGAGGAATGTGTCGCCGACCATGTGCGGGCGTACCTCGACATGGATCCAGCGCGGCTCGCCGGTCGCGGTGCGCACCGGAAAGTCGCGGCCGAGCGACTTGCGCCGTTCGAGGAATGCGGGGCGTGCCTCGTCGAGCGTGTGCACGTCCGCGTCGCTGAGAATCGCGGGCCAGCCCTCGTCGAGCATCCGCTCGGGGGAGACGCCCAGCATCGTCTCGAACCCGCGGTTGGCGAACACCATGCGGCCATGCTCGTCCGACATCCACACGAGCGCGGGCAGACTGTCGGACAGCGCGCGGAACCGCCGCTCGCTCTCGCGCAACCGTTCTCCCTCGAGCTTGCGCGGGGTCACGTCGATCAGGCTGCCGAGCGCGCGGGTGCACTTGCCCGAGCGGTCGAAGAAGGCGCGCCCCTTGGAGGTCAGCCAGCGCAGGTCGCCCGAACCCGCGCGAATGATCCGGTATTCGACGTCGAAGGGCGCCCGGCGATCGGGATCGGTCATTGCCTCCAGTGCGGCGCGCACCATCGCTACGTCATGGGGGTGAACGCAGGCGTAGAAATCCTCGATCGTCACCGCCCGATCGAGCGGCATGCCGAAAATCGTCTTCGCACGAACCGAGCAGGTCAGCAGCCGGTTGGGCACGTCGGCGTCCCATGTACCGATCTCCGCCGCCTCGGTCGCGAGTTCGAGCGACTCGCGGCTCGCCGCCAGCGCTTCCTCGACGCGGTAGCGCTCGGTCACGTCGATGCCTTCGATGAAGACACCAGTGACGCTGCCGGCGGCATCCTTGATCGGCTGATACACGTAGTCGAGCAGGCGCTCCTGCGGCAGCTCGCCTTTACCGGCCTCCACCCGCAACGTGCGGTTCTGCCCGAAGAACGGCGTCCCCGTCGTCACCACTGTGTCGAGCAGATCGAGGAACCCCTGCTCCGCCATTTCGGGCAACGCCTCGCCCAGCGTCTGTCCGACGACCTCGCGACCGCCGATCAGCCGGCGGAACGACGCATTGGCGAGTTCGAACTGGTGCCCCGGCTCGCTCAGCACCGCCATGAAGCTCGGCGCGGCATCGAACATCTCCGCGAGGCGGGCACGATCCTCCGCGACTGCGCGCGCGGCGCGAACACGCTGCGTCGTCTCCGACACGATGCACAGCACGCCGCCCGCGCTGCCGTCACCGCATCGAACCGCCGAGTAGGAGATGTCGAAGAACACCTCCTCGGCGTAGCCGTGCCGCTCGATCTGGAACGGCCGATCGCGCGCCGCGTAGGTTTCGCCGGTCGTCCGGACGTGATCGAGCAGCGGCCTCAGATCGTCCCATAGCTCGCCCCATGCCTCGCGCGCGGGGCGGCCGAGTGCGGCGGGATGCTTCTGGCCGATCGTCGGGGCATAGGCATCGTTGTAGAAGGCGACGTAATCCTCGCCCCAGAACAGCACGATTTCGGCTGCCGCCGGCAGCAGCAGCGCGACTGCATTGACGAGTTCGACGGGCCAGCCATCGATGGGTCCGACCGGCGACCGGCTCCAGTCAAATCCCTGGATACGCTCGCCCATCTCGGAGCCGGAGAACAGGGCGATCGGTGGGCGGACCTTGTTCATCGTACACCAAGGATGCAACGGAGAGCAGGACGGACGCAAGTTGCCATTTGCCGCCGCAAGCGCCTAACGCATGGTGTCATGAGCGAACGTTTTCGGTCGATCCACCATCACCGCATGCTGCGTGTCGCGGCCGCCACCCCGCTGGCGAGCGTTGGCGACGCCGCCGCCAACGCCGCCGCGACGATCGCGCTCGCACGCGAAGCCGACGCGCAGTCGGTCGACCTGATCGTCTATCCCGAGCTGAACCTCACCTCCTACGCGATCGACGACCTTCACCTGCAATCGGCGATGCAGACAGCGACACTCAGCGCGATCGAGACGGTCCGCGCGGCCAGCGCGGATTTGCGCCCCGTGCTGTTGGTCGGCGCCGCGATCGCGCGGAATGGGCGGCTCTACAATTGCGCGGTCGCGATCGCGCGCGGGCGTGTGCTGGGCGTCGTGCCCAAGACCTTCCTGCCCAATTACCGCGAATATTACGAGAAGCGCTGGTTTGCGAGCGGCATGGGACTGCGCGACCTGGACGTGGCGATCGGGGGCGAGCGCGTGCCGTTCGGCACCGACCTGATCTTCGCCGCCGACGACCTGCCGCATTTCGTCTTCCACGCGGAGATTTGCGAGGATTATTGGGCGCCCACGCCGCCCTCGACCGCCGGCGCGCTCGCTGGCGCGCTTATATGCTGCAATCTGTCGGCATCGAACGTCGTTGTCGGCAAGTCGCGCGAGCGGATGATGCTGTCGGCGTCGCAGTCGGCGCGCGCGATCTGCGCCTACGTCTACTCGGCCGCCGGGCCGGGCGAGAGCACGACCGACCTCGCCTGGGACGGACAGGGCAGCGTGCACGAACTGGGCGAACTGCTCGCGTCGTCAAGCCGCTTCGCGCACGCGCCCGAACTGCTAGTCGTGGACGTCGATTGCGAACGCCTGATCCAGGAGCGATTGCGCAACGGCACCTTCAACGACGCCGCGAGCGCACAGGATCATCCCGAATGCGGCATGCGACGCATCGGCTTCGCGCACCGCCCGGACTATGCCGATGTCGGGCTGCGGCGCGAGATCAGGCGTTTCCCGTTCGTCCCCAACACACCCGACAAGCTCGACGAGGACTGTTTCGAAGCGTTCAATATTCAAGTCGAGGGCATCGCCAAGCGGGTGCAGGCGGTTGGCGCCGAGCGGCTGGTGATCGGTGTGTCGGGCGGGCTCGATTCGACCCACGCGTTGATCGTAGCGGCGAAAGCGCTCGACCGGCTCGGCCGCCCGCGCTCCGACATCGTCGCGATCACCATGCCGGGCTTCGCGACGAGCGATGGGACGAAGGGCAATGCCTGGGCGCTGATGCGCGCGCTGGGCTGCACCGCGGAGGAGATCGACATCCGCCCCGCGGCGACGCGGATGCTCGCCGACATGGGGCACCCGTTCGGTCGCGGCGAGCCGGTCTATGACGTGACGTTTGAGAACGTGCAGGCGGGACTACGCACCGATTACCTGTTCCGCATCGCCAACCAGCGCGGCGGGCTGGTGGTGGGCACCGGCGACTTGTCCGAATTAGCGCTCGGCTGGTGCACCTACGGCGTCGGTGACCAGATGAGCCATTACGCGGTCAACGCTGGTGTGCCCAAGACGCTGATCCAGTTCCTGATCCGCTGGACGATCGATACCGACCAATATGATGCCGAGACCGACCGCGTGCTCACCGCGATCCTGGGCACCGAAATCTCGCCCGAACTGGTCCCGGGCGAGCAAATGCAGAGCACGGAGTCGAAGATCGGCCCATACGCGCTCAACGATTTCTTCGCGCATTACGTCATCCGCCACGGGCTCGCGCCATCGAAGATCGCGTTCCTCGCGTGGCACGCGTGGCGCGATGCCGCCGCCGGGCGCTGGCCGCTCGGATATCCCGAGGAAGCGAAGACCGCCTACGATCTCGCCACGATCACCTCATGGCTCGAGCGGTTCGTGTTCCGCTTCTTCCAGATCAGCCAGTTCAAGCGTTCGGCAATCCCCAACGGCCCCAAGGTGTCGGCGGGCGGCGCGCTGTCACCGCGTGGCGACTGGCGCGCACCGTCGGACGGAACCGCCAAGGTCTGGCTCGACGAGCTCGCCGCGAACGGTCCCTGATACGAGCGATCCCTGAGCGGATCGACCGATGAACCTCCGCCCGCGCCACCCGTTGGCGCGCTGACAGGTGGAGAATGGCGATGGATAATACGGGAACGACGCGGCGCACGGTGTTGGGCGGCGCGGCCGCGGCGGCGGGCATGGTTCTGGGCGGCGGCGCGGCCGAGGCGCAGGGCGGTAACGGCCGCGGTCCCGCACCCGCGCAAGGCGCCCCCGCCGCCGGGTTGCAAGACCCGCGCACCAAATACACTGCGACGCCGTTTCCCGAGCAGCGCCAACCCTGGCCCGGGCTGCAGAGCAAGATGACGCCGCGACCCGATTGTGGCGAAACCTCGTATCGCGGTTCGGGCAAGCTCACCGGGCGCAAGGCGCTGGTGACGGGCGGAGACAGCGGGATCGGACGCGCCGCGGCGATCGCCTTCGCGCGCGAGGGCGCGGATGTCGCGATCAATTATTATCCGACCGAGGAACCCGACGCGCAGGAAGTCGCGCAACTGATCCGCGCCGCCGGACGCAAGGCGGTGCTGCTCCCCGCCGATATCCGCAGCCGCGACAATTGCGAGAAGATCGTCGCGGGCGCGATCAAGCAGCTGGGCGGGCTCGACATCCTGGTCAACAACGCGGCGTACCAGCAGAGCAAGGAAAGCATTTTAGACATCAGCGACGAGCAGATGGTCCGTACGTTCGAGACCAATTATTTCGCGATGTTCCGCATCAGCAAGGCCGCGGTACCGTCAATGCCGCCGGGCTCGGTCATCATCAACACCGGCTCGGTCAACAGCTATGATCCGGGCGAGGAACTGCTCGACTATGCCTCGACCAAGGGCGCGATCCTGATCTTTACGAAGGGGCTGGGCAAGCAGCTCGCCAAGCGCGGCATCCGCGTCAACATGGTGGCACCCGGACCGTTCTGGACGCCGCTGCAGGTCGCGGGCGGGCAATTGCCCGGCAAGATGGGTGAATTCGGGCAGGATACCCCGCTAGGTCGTGCGGGCCAGCCTGCCGAGCTCGCGGCGCATTACGTCCTGCTCGCCTCCGGCGAGTCGAGCTTCACGACGGGTGCCGCGATCGGCGGCAACGGCGGCAAGGGTAACCCATAAGCGGTCAGCGGCCGAGGATGCGGCGGTAAAGCGCGACATATTCCTCGGCCATCCGCTCGACGCTGAACCGCTCGACGACAGTGCGGCAACAGGCGGCGCGATCGATCTCGTCGATGCGGTCGATCGCCGCCACCGCCTCGTCCACCGTGTCGACGAGAAAGCCGTTGATGCCATGTTCGATCAGTTCGGGCATCGATCCGCGGCGTATCGCGATGACGGGCGTGCCGCATGCCATCGCCTCGATCACCGACAGTCCGAACGGTTCGTCGAAATTGATGAGGTGAAGCAGCGCGCGTGCCTGTCCCAGCGCCCGCACCCGCGCCTCGCCCCCGACCGCGCCGTGGTAGCGGATCGTGCGTCCGTCGACGTGCGGCGCGACGTCGCGGTCGAAATATCCCTGATCCTGTACGATCCCGTAGAGGTCGAGCGCGCGCCCGCTCGCACGTCCGGCCGCGATCGCCTCGGCCGCGCCCTTGTCGGGGTGCATTCGACCGAAGAACAGCAGGTCGTCACTCCCGGTCGCGTCGAACGCGAAGTCATCGACCGGGATACCGTGGTGGATCGTCGCGGCGTAGCGGAGGCGCGGGTGGCGGTCGGCGTCGCTGATCGCGACGTAATGCACGCGGTCCTGAAACGGCTCGTACATCGGCAGGATGCGGTCACTGCCGAAACCGTGGATCGTCGTGACGACGGGCGTCGTCACCAGCGGCGCGAAAGCGTGCGCGGGGAAGTCGGCCTGGTTGTGGATGATGTCGAATTCGTCCGCGCGTTCGAACACGTGCGAGAGGTGGCGGTACTCCCACACCTTCGCGTCGACGCTCGGATCCTCGTTGTAGGATGCGGGCACTACCCCGTCGAGCTTGGCTGCGGTCACGCTGTCGAGCGTCGCGAACAGCGTCACGTCGACGCCAAGCTCGACCAGCGCCTCGGTCAGCAGTGAGGTAACGAGTTCCCACGGGCCGTAATGGCGCGGCGGGGTACGCCACGCGATCGGCGCCAGCATCGCAACGCGGATGGTCACGCCGGGATCAGCCGCAGGATCAGTCCCTCGTCGGGCGCAAGCGTGCCGTCGGGCGTGCGCGGCGGAAGCGTCGAATGCATAACCGCGGCGATGGTCGTTCCAGCGGGCAGGATCAAGCGTCGCGGCAAGGCCGACAGGTTGAGCGCGACGAGCAGCCGATCATCGCCGAATGTCCGCTCGAACGCGAGCACGTCTATGTCAGCCTCGGCAGGCGCGTAGAAACCGCGCGACAGCGCTGGCGTCGCACGCCTGAGTGCGAGCAAGTCGCGGTAGAGCGACAGCATCGACCGCGGATCACGCGCTTGCGCAGCGACATTGCGCATGCGCCAGTCGTCGTGGAGCGGCAGCCACGGTTCTGTCCTGCTGAACCCCGCGTGCGCGCCATCGTCCCACGCCATCGGCGTGCGCGACCGGTCGCGCCCGATGTCGAGGTTCGGCTGGCGGAAATGCTGCGGATCGCGGATGCGGTCGGGCGGGATCGTCACTGGCCCGATGCCAATTTCGTCGCCCTGATAGAGCGTTGGCGTACCGCGCAACGTCAGCAGCAGCGTCGCAGCGACGCGGGCCTGCGCCTCCCCGACGCGCGCGGCGATCCGCGGCGCGTCGTGGCTGCCGATCACCCAATTGGGCCAGCCGTGCGTCGGGATCGAGCGTTCGTAGTCATCGATCACCCGCGCCAGCGTCGGCGCATCCCACGCCGTCTCGATCAACGCGAAGTTGAACGGCAGATGCACCTCGGGCCGTTCGGGCGCACCGTACCAGCGCACGAGGCGATCGTTGGGCAGGAATATCTCCCCCACCAGCACGCGCGCTCCGTAATCGTCGGCCACCGCGCGGAACTCAGCCGCGATGTCGTGCGCCTCGGGCTGGTCGGTCGAGTACGCCTGAATGAGCTTGTCGCGTTCGGTGATGCCGGCGTGCCAGGCCGGATTGGGTGGATTGTCGGGCAAACCGTCGGCCTTCACGATGTGCCACAAGACGTCGATGCGAAATCCGTCGACGCCGCGGTCGAACCAGAAACGCAGCACGTCGAGCATCGCAGCGCGCAGGTCCGAATTACGCCAGTTGAGGTCGGGCTGCTCCTTCAGGAAGGCGTGGAGGTAATATTGCCCGGTCCGGTCGTCATATTCCCACGATGATCCACCGAAATCGCTGATCCAGTTGTTGGGCGGGCCGCCGCCGGGTGCGGGATCGCGCCAGATGTACCAGTCGCGTTTCGGGTCTTCGCGCGACGATCGGCTCGCTTGGAACCACGGATGCTGGTCAGAGGAATGGTTGGGCACGAAATCGAGCAGCAGTTTGAGCCCGCGCGCATGGGCAGCAGCGATCAACCGGTCGAACGCGGCCAGATCGCCGAACAGCGGCGACACGTCGCAGTAATCGGCAACGTCGTAGCCGAAATCCGCCATCGGCGATGGAAAGATCGGCGATAGCCAGATCGCATCGACGCCGAGGGCGGCAACGTGATCGAGATGTGCCTCGATCCCCGCCAGATCGCCGACGCCGTCACCGTTCGCATCGGCAAACGAGCGCGGATAGATCTGGTAGATCGTGCCGCGCTGCCACCACTGGGCGTCGGCGGCGGCATGGTGGGGGGCAAGCGTCATGGTCGCCCGCGTAGCACGCTCACGCCGTGGTCGGCAGCGCGATCTCGACCCGCAGCCCGGGCGCCGCGTCAGCCAGATGGATCGTGCCGCCGTGCAGTCGCGCCACCGCGGCGACGAGCGACAGGCCGAGCCCCGATCCACCCGCGCTGCGCGCCTCGTCGAGTCGGCCGTAGCGGCGCAGCGCCTCTGCCTGCCGATCGGCCGGGATGCCCGTTCCCTCGTCCGCAACGCTGACCGTCACCACCCGGGGCGCTGCGGTGAGCGACAGCGTGATCGTGCCCGCGCCGTATTTGAGCGCGTTGTCGACGAGATTGCCGAGCGCCTGTCCGAACAATTCGTGGTGCACGGGTACGACCGCCGGGTTCGGTGCATCAACGACGATCGCTCTGTCGTGATCCTCCGCGAGCGGGCCGTAGATTTCGGCGATCTGCGCGAGCTCGTCGGCGAGGTCGGTCGGCGTGAAGGCGTCGCGGCCGATCCCCGCCTCGGCGCGGGTGATGCGTAGCGCGGTCTCGACCATCGCGAGCAATCGTTCGCCCTCCGCCACCGCGCGGTCAACCGCTTCCTGCGCGGCGGGTTCGCGTACCTCGATCGCGGCACGCTCGAGCGCCGAGCGCAAACGGGTGAGCGGCGATTTCAGGTCATGCGCCAGTGCGTCGGTCGCGAGCGTCAATTCACCCAGCAGCGCCTCGACCCGATTGAGCGTCGCGTTGACCTCGCCCGCCAGCTCGTCGAAGGCGTCGCCTGAGCGATGCTGCTCGACGCGGCGAACGAAATCACCGTCGCGCACCGCGCGCAAGGTCGCGACGGTGCGCCCGAGCCGGCCGGCGATCATGCGCGCGGTCAGCGCCGCCGCCAGCACCGCGAACAGCGCGGCGAGCGCGAGCGCGACCAAGGTCGCGGCCTCGAGCTGATGCAGCAGCCGCCGATCCTCCTCGACGATCACCCCGGTCAGCAATCGCTCGCCACCCGCGAGGCGCGACACGCGGACGCGCATGGCTTCTGGCTGGGCGTGGCCGCGACGGACCTGCCGCACCTCGGCCGAGCGCGTCTCGTCAGTCAGCCCGGCAGGCCAGTTGTCGAGGTTGCCCGCGAGCGTCCGTCCGCGACGGTCGATCAGCAGCATCACCGTGTTGGGCGTGATGCGACGGCTGGAGCGCAGCGCCACCGTGTCGATCAGCGTTCGTTGCCCACCACGCGCGTAGCTGGCAACGAGATCGTCGCGCAGCACGTCAGCGGTCGCGGCGGCATCCGCCGCGCTCTGCTGGCGCACGATCGCACCGACGCCGAGCAGCAGGACGGTCGCCGCCGCCAGTTGCAGCACGAACACCAATGCGGCGATGCGCAGCGTGGTGGAGCGCGCGTTCACGCCGCGGCGCACCCCATCATGGATTGACGCCGAGCCGGTACCCCGCGCCGCGCACCGTGTGGAGCATGGGGCGCGCGAACCCCTCGTCCACCTTCTTGCGCAATCGGCTCAGGTGCACATCGATCACGTTGCTGCCCGGGTCGAAGTGGTAATCCCATACGCCTTCGAGCAACATCGTGCGCGTCACGACCTGATCGGCGTGGCGGAGCAGGAATTCGAGCAGCCGGAACTCGCGCGGTTGCAGGTCAATCGCGCGCCCACCCCGGCGCACCCGCCGGGCGAGCAGGTCCATCTCCAGGTCGTCGCAGCGCAGCAGCGTCTCGGGCGCGTTGGCGGGCGCGCCGCGCCGGATCAGCAGGCGTATCCGCGCCAGCAGTTCGGCGAAGGTGAACGGCTTGGTCAGGTAATCGTCCGCGCCGCCGGTCAGCCCCTTGATCCGATCCTCGGGCGCGCCGAGCGCGGAGAGCACGATCACCGGCGTCTCAACGCCCGCACCGCGCATTCCCGCGAGTACCGCCATCCCGTCCATCCCGGGCAACATGCGATCGAGTACGATGCAATGGTAGCTGCCGTCGGTCGCGTGAAACAGCCCGTCGCGGCCGTTGGTCGCACGATCGACGACGAAGCCCTCTTCGCCCAGCCCCTTGGCGATGAAATCGGCGGTCGAGGCGTCGTCCTCAACCAGCAGGATCTTGTTCGCCAACCGCATACTCCCTTTCAAATCGCGACAGGACGCCGGCAAACCGCGGCCGCTGTCAAGCGCGCCGCGACGCGGGCGACGATACCGACGGTGTACGCAATTGCTCGAGCACCTCGTCGAGCCGCGCCGCGACCGCGAGGTCGATCTTGTCGTGAAGGCGCAGCATCTCGAGCTCGGTACGAAGATTGACCTCGTAATCGAGCCGTGCCGCGAGCCGGTCCTTCGCTGCCTGCCGGTTCTGGCTCATCATGATGATCGGCGCCTGGACCGCGGCGAGCGTCGACAACATCAGGTTTAGGAAGATGTAGGGATAAGGATCGAACGCGCGGCCCCAGTAGGTCAGCACGTCGCTGTTGATCAGCATCCAGCCGAGCAGGATCGCGGTGAACGCGATGATGAAGCTCCACGATCCGCCGACCGCCGCCACCTTGTCCGACAAACGATCGCCGAAGGTCGCGACGTCGTCCGCGACATCGGCCGCGTCGCGCGAGACGGGGCGCTTTTCCTGCATGGTCGCGAGCACGCGCTGCTCCTCCGCGTCGAGCGCGGCGGGGGTCTTGCCGAGCAGGCGGCCGACGATGACGTGCAGCGGGTTGGTGGCCATGCGGGGGGGGGGGAGTCCTTATTCGTTGGACGTCCCTGCCCGCTCGCGCCTGTTCAC
The DNA here is from genome assembly GCF_019429535.1 of Sphingomonas citricola. Taxonomy (GTDB): domain Bacteria; phylum Pseudomonadota; class Alphaproteobacteria; order Sphingomonadales; family Sphingomonadaceae; genus Sphingomonas; species Sphingomonas citricola. The sequence goes on from NZ_JAHXZM010000003.1 coordinate 595,769, forward strand.
ACGCTGAGCGTCGCATGAACAAACGTTTATAATCGACGCGCCGCCGCGCCAACATGACACGAAGTTAAGCTGCGCCTAAGCGCTCAGCCATCGCACGGCGCCTAGTAGCCGGGCATCGGGCGCGAAGCCCGTACCGGGAGCCGTCAACATGTTCACCACCGTCACGCCGCCGACCCGACCGGGAGCCCGCTGAGCTATGCGCGCGCCCGTCTTCTTCGATCCGACCGGCCGGCGCAGCCGCTGGTCGAAGCGGTTGTTGGGGCTGATCCTGCTGTCGGTGATCCTCGCCGCGGTCGCGTTCGCCTCGACGCTGGTACGCGTCCCGCACGAGCGCGACCTGGCGCTGCCGCTGCCGCAACCGCACGCGTCGCGGCTGCGCGGCAACCCGCCGCGCCACGGCATCGCCGCATGGCTGCCGCGTCGCGCCGGCAAGGCCGCGAACACCGCGCTCAGCATCGGCTTCTATTCGCCCGGCGACGATTCGAGCATCGCGTCGCTGCGTCGCCACGTCGGCTCGCTCGACTGGGTGGTGCCGTCGCTGATCACCGTGTCGGGGCCGCAGCACCGCGTGACGGTCAACGACGACGTGCGTTTCAACCGCATGATCGCGGCGATGCCGCACCCGCCCAAGGTGCTGCCGATGGTGCAGAATTTCGGCAACGCCGAGTGGGACGGCGCCGGTGCCGCCGCGCTGCTGCACGACACCGCGGCGCGGCGCAGCTTCGCGGTCAAGCTCGGGCAGATGGTCGCGGCACGCCATTACGGCGGCGTCGTGCTCGACCTGGAAACCCTGCCCGCGAGCGCGATGCCCGATTATCTGCGTTTCCTGCGCGACGTGCGCGTGGCGCTGCCTGCCGGCTCGCAGATCGCGCTGACCGCGCCGGCCGAGGACGAGACCTGGCCGCTCGCCCAGCTTGCCCGCGCGTGCGACAAATTGATCTTCATGGCGTACGATCAACACTGGGAAGGCGGCACCGCCGGCCCGATCGCGGCGCAGGACTGGTTCGTCGCGCAGGTGCAGGATGCGCTGAAGCGCGTCGGGCGCGAGAAGCTCGTCGTCGCGCTGGGCAGCTACGGTTACGACTGGCACGGCGACGACACCGACGCGCTGACGATGGAAGAGGCCTGGCTCGCCGCGCACGACAGCGACGCGTCGATCAGCTTCGATCCGGCAAGCGGCAATGCGGGCTTCGCGTACGACGACAGTGGCACGCATCACGCGATCTGGATGCTCGACGCCGCGACGAGCTGGAACCAGATGCAGGTGCTCAAACGCCTGGGGATCGGTGATGTCGCGCTGTGGCGGCTCGGCAGCGAGGACCCGGGCTTCTGGTCCGACCTCGGCGCCTTCCGCATCGGCGGAAAGCCCGACCTGTCGACATTGAAGCAGCTCCTCAACACCGATGTCGAGGGCAGCGGCGAGATCCTGCGGATCACGGCGACCCCGCAGACCGGCCACCGCACGATTGCGACCGACGCGACCGGGATCATCCGGCAGGAGCGCTACGACACGTTGCCGACGCCCTATGTCGTGCGGCGCGCAGGCGCGGCCGATCCCAAGAAGCTCGCGCTCACGTTCGACGACGGACCCGACGGCACCTGGACCCCGCGCATCCTGAACGTATTGGAACAGGCGCACGTGCCGGGCACGTTCTTCGTGATCGGCGAGAATGCGCTCGAGCATCCCGGCCTGCTCAATCGCATCATCGCCGACGGCGGCGAGATCGGCAATCATACCTATACCCATCCCAACCTCGCCGCGGCCAGCGCACGCGAAACCGATCTGCAGATGAATGCGACGCAGCGAATGGTGCAGGCCTATACCGGCCGCTCGATGCGGTTGTTCCGCGCGCCCTATTTCGGCGATGCCGAGCCGACCACGACCGACGAGCTCGGGCCGGCGCTCGCCGCGCAGCAGGCGGGCTATACGGTCGTCGGACTGCACGTCGATCCGAACGATTGGCAGCGCCCGGGCGTCGACTCGATCGTCACCCAGGTGGTCGATCAGGTGCACGCCGCGACGCCCGAGAATTCGGGCAACGTCATCCTCCTCCACGACGGCGGCGGCGATCGCGCGCAGACGGTGGCGGCGCTGCCGCGCATCATCGCGACGCTGCAGGCCGAGGGCTACCGCTTCGTCACCGCGTCCGAACTCGTCGGCGTGCCGCCGGCGCAGGCGATGCCGAAAGTATCGGGGCATGACCTGCTCGCGGTTCGTACCGATGTCGCGGTGTTCATCGTGCTCGCCGCGCTGTCGGCCTTGCTCGGCTGGCTGTTCTTCGTGGCGATCAGCTTGGGGATCGCGCGCGGCGTGATGATGGCGGGGCTCGCGTGGTTTCAGAGCCGCAAGAAACGCCCCGAACCGCCGGTGTTCACCCCCAGCGTGTCGGTAATCATCCCCGCGTACAACGAGGAACGCGTTATCGCCGCCTCGGTCGCACGCGTGCTCGCCAGCGACTATCCCGCGTTGCAGGTGATCGTCGTCGACGATGGCTCGAAGGATCGCACCAGCGCGATCGTCGCCGACGCGTACGGTGACGATGCACGCGTCACGCTGCTCACGCTCAGGAACGGCGGCAAGGCAGCCGCGCTGAACCGCGCGCTCGAGGACGCGACGGGCGAGATCGTGATCGCGCTCGACGCCGACACGCAGTTCGAGGCGCAGACGATCCGGCGGCTCGCACGCTGGTTCGCCGATCCCAGGCTCGGCGCGGTCGCGGGCGACGCGCGCGTCGGCAATCGCATCAACCTCGTCACGCGGTGGCAGGCGGTGGAATATATCACCTCGCAGAACCTCGAACGCCGCGCGCTCGCGGGGTTCGATGCGATCACCGTCGTTCCGGGTGCGGTCGGCGCGTGGCGTCGCGCCGCCCTCGACGCGGTCGGCGGATACCCGGAGGATACGCTTGCCGAGGATCAGGATCTGACGATCGCGATCCAGCGCGCCGGCTGGCGCGTCACCTTCGATCCGCGCGCAGTCGCCTGGACCGAGGCGCCCGAGAGTTTCCGCGCACTCGCCAAGCAGCGCTATCGCTGGGCGTTCGGCACGCTGCAATGCCTGTGGAAGCACCGCGGCATTCTCAAGCGGCGGCGCCCGCGCGGGCTGGCGTTCGTCGGCATGCCGCAGGCGTGGCTGTTCCAGATCCTGTTCGCCGCGATCTCGCCGCTGATCGACCTCGCTCTCGTGCTGTCGATCGTCGGCACCGCGTTGCGCGTCGCGCAGCACGGCTGGGCGCAGACGAGCGGCGATGTCAGCACGATGGGGCTTTACTGGCTCGCCTTCACCACGATCGACGTGCTGTGCGGCTGGGTCGCGTACCGGCTCGACGGGCATCAGGCGCGCTACCCCGCGCTCCTGCTCGTCGCGCAGCGGCTGGTCTATCGTCAGATCATGTACTGGGTCGTGCTGCGCGCGATCGCCTCGGCGATCGGTGGCTGGGTGGTCGGCTGGAACAAGCTGGAACGCAGCGGCCGCGTCACCGCCGCGACGGCGTGAGGGCACGGTGACCTGCCTCGGCACGATTGGTGGGAGGGGTCGTGCCGGGTGGGGATTGGCGCGGTAGGATGCTGGATCAACGTGAGCCGTACGACCGATCCCAGAACGGCCTTGTTATCGCTGCTCGCGCGCCGCGCGCCAGGCGGGACGGTCTGCCCGAGCGAAATCGCGCGCGCGATTGCGCCGGACTGGCGCGGTGCGATGCCCGGCGTCCATGCAGCGGTCGACGACCTCGTCCGCGACGGGCTGATACGACTGAGCTGGAAGGGCCGCCCGATGGCGAAAAGATCGGGACCGTACAGGATCGGGCGGGGCGACGATTGAGACAGAGAGCCCCTCTCCCGCTTTCGTCGTCACAGGGCTATCGCGCGCGCATGGAGAGAAAGAAGCGCTACCTGACCGCACCGATGACCGATGGCTACGTCAAGACGATCGGCTCCACCGCCGCGCCGTTCACGCATTACTGGCGCATCGTTGCGCATCTCCCCGACGGCAAGACCGAGGTGTTCTGGGGTCACACAACCTCCGCCAAGGAAGCTGCCGGCAAGAAAGCGCTGACCGAACAGGCAGCAAGGCGATACGGGTGGACGCGCTTCGAGTTCGAAATCGCCGAGTTGACCGAGCACTGACGTCTCATACGCTGCTGATAACTCGGTTCTGACGGCGCCGGTTGTTCGATATCTACCTCCCAGAGGGTCGCCACTCCCGGTATCCCATGACGGCGAGGCCGATCATCACCGCGTACAGGCCCGCGGTCGGGATCAGCCCCTTCACGACGAACATCCCGACATAGACGACGTCCACCGCGATCCAGAGCAGCCAGCTTTCGCGGTGTCGCCGCGCAGTCCAATATTGCGCGACGAGACTGAAGCTGCTGAGCGTCGCGTCTAGCCACGGTAGTGCAGCGTCGGTGTGGCGGCTGGTGAACCAGCCGATCGCGAGCGCACCCAGCGCGCCTACGCCCAACCCTACCAGAATTTGTAAATGGCGCAGCGGCATCACCACGACCGTACCGGTATCATGCCGGCCGCGGAGCCAGACGAACCAGCCGTAGAGGATACCGACCCCGAACAACGCCTGCAGCACCATGTCGGCGTAGAGACGCACGTCGAGGAACAGCTTAAAATACAGTGCGCACGCGACGAGGTTCAGCGGCCAGCAAAGCAGGTTGCGCCGCGCCGTCAGCCAGATCGCGAGAAAGCTCGCCGCGACGGCGGCGATCTCAAGCGGCGACATCATACGCGGTATTCGGCGCGCAGATGGGCGAGGAAATCCTGCCCCGGCGCGGAAAGGAACCATTCGGCATGGCCCAGCAGGTAGCCGTCCCAGGCAAGCAATGCCCCATCCCGATCACCGACGACACCGGCGAAATAGTCGATCTCGGACAGCGCGAACTCGACGTGCACCAGCGGCAGTAGCGCAATGACCGTGGCGATCTCGCTTCGGCTCAGCGGGCGGACCCTCTCATAGCCGGCGAGCAGCGCCAGCGCGGTCGTGGGATCGGCAATCGCATCGTCTGGCACCTCGCCGAGCTTCAGCCACGCGAACGCCGTCCGCTCGATCGCGATCGCCAGATCGTGCGCCGCGCAGGTGCGATCGGCAAGGCCGAAATCGAATACAGTCTCGATCGTGCCACTCATCGACCACAGAAGGTTCGACGGGTGCCAATCGTTGTGGGTCCACAGCAACGGTTGGTCCGCGATGCGGCGCGCCAGACCGCCACCCGCCGCCGCGAAGATCGACGACAGCCGGCGTCGCCACGCACGCTCCGCGAGAAACGCGGCCAGTGCCGGACGCGCCGCGACATAGGCGTCGGCATCGGTCAGCGGGTCGACCGCCGACAGGATGGAGAGGCTCGCGACAAGCGGTTGCGCGGTACGCGGCGGCGCGTCGAAGCCGCGTGATGCCCGATGCAGTCGCGCCAGCGCGGCCCCTGCCTCGTGGGCATGCGCGTTCGACACGAACGGCGTCCACGACGGACGGTCGCGATATACGTCCTCCCCCGCCCCCCGACGGTGAAGTTCGTAGCTCCGTTGACCGATCGCGACCGCGCTGGCGCCGTCTACGCTCCGCAGCACGTCGGGTACCGGCACCCCCGCTGCGGCCAGATGAGCGATGAAACGGTGTTCCTCTGCGAGCCCGGTAATCGTGCGCACCCGGCGATCATGCCGCTTGAGTAGTAACGCTCCGTCCGCCGTATCAATGAGCGTCGCCGCCGAGAACGGACGTGGGGAGTGCCAGCGCAGAGCGTCGATCGGCGTCGCAGCCGGAAAATGGGCCAGCACGGCCGACGCCTCGTCGTCGGTGATAGCTGGCCAGGTCGGCGCCTCCAGCGCGAGGCCCATGCCGTGCACACGGTGATCGGCCGCATGACCCTGCGCTTCACCCATGCTCAGAAGCCGCGCGACAGCGTCGCGACGACCGCGGCGCCGCTGCCGACATAATAAGCGGGCGCGGCTCCGGCGATGGTCGTGCCGCGTCGCCCGACGACGTCGTTCGCGTTGGTGGTGACCGCCTGCACGCCCGCCAGCACGTGCGGATCGGTCACGTTGATCGCGTTGACGCGTAGATCGGTTCGCTTGCCGTCGAGCCAGTCAGCCATGTGTACGCCGATGGCGACATCGAGCGTCGCGTAATCCCTGATGCTCTCGTCGTTCACGAAGGTCGCATATTGGCGTCCGACATATTTGCCGGCGATGCTGCCGAACAGGTGGCCATCGTCGTACGTGCCCCCGCCCCCGATCTGCAACACCGGACTCGATACCGCACGTTTGCCCCGCGTCGGTAGAAAGTCGGCGCCGACCGGCAGGTCGTCATCGATCCGCGCGCGCAGATACTCGCCCGAGACATAGACGCTGACGCCTCTTGCGGGGCGATAGTCGATCTCGGCATCGATCCCGTAGGAGGTCTGCCCACCCGCATTGAGCGTCGAATTGACCTGCGCACCACCCGCGTCGATCACGGTCGCCAGCTGGCGGTTGCGAAACTTGTAGTGAAAGCCGGTGATCGATCCCGACAGGTTGGGGCCGATGTAGCGGTAGCCCAATTCCTGCGACACCGAATATTCGTTCTTCAGCGCATCGGTGCCGCGGGTCGTCACGACGCCGCCATCGTAGCTGTCATAGAGCGTGAATTCGTTGGGCGTGCGGAAATTGGTCGTGACGTTGGCGAACACCTGCTGGCGATCATCCAGCATGTAATGAACCGCTGCGCGTGGCAGCAAGGTGAAGCTGTCGCGACGCACGCGGCGCTGCGGCCCCGGCAGATAATTGCGACCGTTGCGCAGCAGTCCGACGCCCTTGATGCCGACATCGATCGTCAGGCGCGGTCCCAAGGCAATACTGTCGGCGAGGAAAAACGCCCTCGTCACGGTCACGGTGCGCTGATTCTCATTGGCCAGCAGCCGACCGTCGGCAGTACGGATCGCTTTGCTGCGGTATCCCCACCGGTCCGCCGGACGTCCATAAGCATCGACCGCGGTATAGGTTTGCGCAACACGGTCGGTCCCATAATCGAACCATAGCCCGGTGGTGATCTGGTGAACGCCCGCTCGCAGGGTCAATTTGCTGACGTTGCCCGTGCGCATCTGGTCGCCGGTGTAATTGCCCAGCACCGTCGCGACGCCGTCGATCGCGCCGGGCAAGGCGATCGGCTGCGTCAATTCCTCGTTGCCGAGGAAATTGCCGGTCGTGGCTAGCTCAGTACCATACGGCGAATTGCCGTAGCCGAACTGGAGATAGGTCGTCGTGTCCAGCGTCAGTCGGTCGCTCAACGCCAAATGGACCGGCGCGGAGGCATAGAGATTGCGGAACGGCGCCCGGTAGAGCCTCCAGTAATTGGTGTTCTCCGCGCTGTAGCGCGCGTCATAGTTGAAATTGCGCCCTTTGGCCTCCCAGTCGGCGAGCGTCGGGCTGGGATAACTCGCGTTATTCGCGTCATTGTACGACAGTGCTAGGCTGGCGCGGTTCCCGCCTCCCCATTCGCGCAGCAGCTTGGCATCGACGTGCTGACGCGTATCGTAGCCCGCGCCGCGCCAGTTGTCCGCGCGAGTGTTCAAGTAGGATAGGAATGCCTTCAGCCCCGTGCGGCCGATCTCGCCCGTGTCGACGCGCGCGAACACGCGACGCAATGCATAGGAGCCAAGCGACAGATCGACTAGCGCCTGCGGCGTCGTCTTCGGGTCGTCGAGCGTCAACGACAGCAATCCACCCGCGCCGCCGACTGTCGGCGAGTCGATATCCACCGACCCTTGCGCCAGCGCGATCTGCCGCACGTTGCCGGGGTCGGCAAATTGCGAGGGATAGGCGTAATAATAGCCGATGTCGTTCTGGGGGGCGCCTTCGAGCAGCACGCCGATTTCGTCCTGCCCGAGGCCCCGCAGCGTCAGGCTCGAACTCGATGACAGACCGTACGGATCGCTCGACGCAACGTTCGCGCCGGGCAACAGATTCACAAGTTGGAACGCGTTGAGGGTCGGCGCCTGCTTGACGATGAAATCGGAAGAGATCGCGCTGACCGCCTTCGGCTCGGTCTGATCCGGCAGCAGCCCTTCGGGGTCGCGGTGGCCGACGACGCGAATGTCAGGCTGCCGGGCGGTGGCCTGCTGCGCCGACGCGGCCGTTGGCACTGAGACAGCCACCATGCAGAACGCCGCAGCACCGAATCTGATCGTCGTCAGCGCAGGGGGAAACACAGCGGTCATCGTACCAAGTCCACTCCACGCGGAGGGACGACAGAGCCGCGACCCTCCCTACGCCGGTGTAAGCCGGATCAGGTTCAGCGGGTCATGGGCTGCTGCCCACCTCTCAACCGCGCACCAGCGGTCCCCCGGGGATGGCGCGCTTTAGGCGGTTATGGGGTTTGCGCAAAGGGTTATCGTCGGGCGGCGAATGACTGCGGCGGCCATCAAGACTGTGCGATTGCCAGCGTTGGGCGACGTGTGCACTGGACGCATAAAGGCCACCGGACCTGGTTGGTCAGGGGCTATTGTGTGTGTGTTGTGTATGGTTGCGGGGGCTGGATTTGAACCAGCGACCTTCAGGTTATGAGCCTGACGAGCTACCGGGCTGCTCCACCCCGCGACAGGTAGCCTTGGCTGCACGGTGTT
>NZ_JAHXZM010000004.1 GCF_019429535.1 Sphingomonas citricola
GGCCTTTTGTGGCGATATATCTCGTCGGGGGGGGCGGGCCCGCCCACGGCTGGAACGAGGCGACGGTCGGCATGGTGCTGACGATCGCCGGGATCGTCGGGCTGCTTGCGCAGACGCCCGCGGGCAGTTTGATCGACAAGAGCCGCAACAAGCCGCGCATCGTCATGCTCGCAGCCTTGCTCGTCACGCTGACCAGCGTGTCGCTGCCCTTCGTCCACGGCTTCGCGATGGTGACCGCGACCCAGTCGATCGCGGCGGCGGCGGGCGCGGTGTTCGCGCCCGCGATCTCAGGGATCACCCTGGGGCTGGTCGGACCCAAGCTGTTCGCGAAGCGCGTCGGACGAAACGAGGCGTTCAACCACGCGGGCAATGCGGTGTCGGCCGCACTCGCCGGCGCGCTCGCGTGGAAATTCGGCCCCGTCGTCGTGTTCTGGCTGATGGGCGCGCTGACTGTCGCCAGCATCGTCAGCGCTACGCGCATCCGCAATGACGACATCGACAATGCCGTCGCGCGCGGCCTCGACTGCGAGCCCGAGGAGGGCTGCGAGGAGCCGAGCGGGTGGAAGACTTTGGTCGAGAACAAGCCGCTATTGATCTTCGCGGTCATCGCGTTCCTGTTTCACCTCGCCAATGCCGCGATGCTGACCTCGGTCAGTCAGTTGCTGGCGAAAAGCGTCGGCAAGGATCAGGCGACCTCGCTGACCGCGGCGTGCATCGTCGCCGCGCAGCTCGTGATGGTGCCGGTCGCGATCGTCGTCGGGCGCAACACCGATAGATGGGGCACGAAGCCGATCTTCCTCGTCGCCTTCGCGTTCCTCGCCGCGCGGGGTGCGCTCTACACCTTCTCCGACAACCCGTACTGGCTGGTCGGCGTCCAGGCGCTCGACGGCGTCGGCGCGGGGATCTTCGGCGCGTTGTTCCCGGTGGTGATCGCCGACCTGACCGAGGGCTCGGGTCGCTTCAACGTCAGCCAGGGCGCGGTCGCGACGACGCAGGGGCTGGGCGCTGCCTTGTCGGCGACGCTCGCTGGGTCGATCATCGTCTGGGCAGGCTATTCGGCGAGCTTCCTCACGCTCGCCGCAATCGCGGGCGCGGGGCTGGCGCTGTACGTGGTGGCGATGCCCGAAACGAAGCGCGCGCGGTAAGCGCAACCGCGGCGCAAATCGCATCCGCGGGCATGGCGGAGGCTGACGGGCTGGCCTAAGATCCGGTCCACACGCCTTTTTCGGATGCCATCATGCGCCATAAAGCCCTGCTCGCCCTCGCCCTCGTGAGTGTCCCCGCCCTCCTCGCCGCGCAGGCGGCCGCGCCGCGCTACGGCGCGTGGGGGCTCGAATTGCAGAATATGGACAAAAGCGTGAAGCCGGGCGACGACTTCTACGCTTATGCCGAGGGGACGTGGCTGCGCGACCACGCGATCCCCGCCGACAAGGTCGGTGCCGGATACAATTACGACCTTCCCGACGAGATCGAGGCGCAGGTCCGCCGCATCGTCGAGAATGCCGCCGCGCGTCCCGGCGACGCGACCGCACGCAAGGTCGGCGATTTCTACGCCGCGTGGATGGACGCGCCCGGCATCGAACAGCGCGGGCTGGCGCCGGTGAAGCCGTGGCTCGCGCGGATCGACGCGGTGGCGACGCGTCCCCAGCTCTTCCAGTTGATGATGCGCCCGGGCTATGCCTCGCCGATCAACATCGGGATCTCGACCGACGCCGATGATCCGACGCGCTACATGGTCGATGCCGGGCAGGCGCGGCTCGGCCTGCCGACGCGTGATTATTACCTGCTCAGCGGCGAGAAATACGACGCGATCCGCCGCGCCTACCGCGCTTACCTGATCCGCATCCAGACGCTCGCCGGCATCCCCGACGCGCCCGCCCGCGCCGACCGCATCATCGCGCTCGAGACGCGGTTGAGCCAAGACCAGTGGACGCCCGAGCAGCGCCGCGATCCGGTCAAGACGCACAATCCGATGACGCGCGCCGCGCTGACCGAGCTCGCACCCGAACTCGACTGGACGCCGACGCTCGCCAGCATGGGATTGGGTTCAGCCGAGCGCGTCAACGTGTCCGAACCGAGCGCGGTCGCCGCCGCATCGAAGCGGATCGGCGACGTGCCGCTCTCGGTGTGGAAGGAGTGGATGACCGCGCGCTTCCTCTCGAACGCCGCCCCCTTCATGCCCGCCGCGTTCGACCAGGCGAATTTCGATTTCTATTCCAAGACGCTGCGCGGCGTGCCCGAACAGCGCGCGCGGTGGAAACGCGGCATGGCGCTGATCGACGACGCGCTCGGCGAGGCGGTCGGCGCGATCTACGTCCAGCAATATTGGTCGCCCGCAACGCAGGCGAAGGCGGACGAACTCGTCGCCGACATGCAGGCGGCATACAAGGCCAAGATCGAAGCCGCGACCTGGATGGACGACGCCACGCGCCGCGCCGCGCTCGCCAAGCTCGCGACCTTCGATCCGCGCGTCGGCCACCCGAAAAAGTGGATCGACTATTCGGGGCTGCGCATCAGCCGCACCGATCCGCTCGCCAATTATTTCGCGAGCGCGGACTTCCAGTGGCGCCAGCAGCTCGCGCGCTTCCCCAAGCCGGTCGACCGCGGGCTGTGGTACATGACGCCGCAGACGGTGAACGCTTATTATGACCCGACGATGAACCAGATCACGCTGCCCGCCGCGATCCTGCAGCCGCCGTTCTTCGATCCCAACGCCGACCCCGCGGTCAATTACGCCGAAACGGGCGCGACCACGATCGGGCATGAAATGGGTCACGGCTTCGACGATCAGGGCCGCCAGTTCGACGAGCGCGGGCGGCTGCGCGACTGGTGGAGCAAGGAGACCGCGGCGAAATACACCGTCCAGGCCGATCGCCTCGCCACGCAGTTCGACGGTTACGAGCCGATCCCCGGCGTTAGAATCAAGGGCCGGCTGACGCTGGGTGAGAACCTCGCCGATCTGGGCGGGCTGGAGACCGCTTACGCCGCCTACCGCCGCTACGTCGCGCGCCACGGCGAGCCCGCGGTGCTCGACGGGCTGACCGGCGACCAGCGTTTCTTCCTCGCCTACGCGCAGGCGTGGCAAGGCAAGCGCCGCGACGAGGCGTCGCGCCAGGCGTTGCTGAGCGACCCCCACTCGCCCGACAAATACCGCGTCAACGGCATCGTCCGCAATTTCGCGCCCTGGTACACCGCCTTCAACGTCAGGCCCGGCGACGCGATGTACCTCGCCCCGGCTGAGCGGGTCAGCGTGTGGCAGTAACCGGGCCGAACTAGCGGATGTCGCGTGGGCACCCGCCCGCGCGACATGCGCCGACTACGACCATCCGATCGCGCGCCTTTCACGTCTGCCCCCTCGTATCCCGCGGCGCGCGTCCTATCTGCGGGCGGTCGCCGAACAACGGCGATCAGGGGGCTTCATGACCGAACCGATCCTCACGCTTTCCGGCGTCTCGAAGACGTACAAGGGCGGCTTCACCGCGCTCCACGGCGTCGACCTCGCGATCAACAAGGGCGAGATCTTCGCGCTGCTCGGCCCCAACGGCGCGGGCAAGACGACGCTGATCAGCATCATCTGCGGCATCGTCACGCCCTCAACCGGCACGATCCACGTCGGCGGGCACGACGCGATCGCCGACTACAAGGCCGCGCGCAGCCTGATCGGGCTGGTGCCGCAGGAATTGTCGGTCGACATGTTCGAAACCGTGCTCGCGACCGTCACGTTCTCGCGTCGCCTCTTCGGGCGTTCGGGGCACAGCGCGTATATCGAGCAGGTGCTGCGCGACCTGTCGCTGTGGGACAAGCGCGACAACAAGATCATGGAATTGTCGGGCGGCATGAAGCGCCGCGTGCTGATCGCGAAGGCGCTGGCGCACGAGCCCGAGGTGCTGTTTCTCGACGAGCCGACCGCGGGCGTCGATGTCGCACTGCGCCGCGACATGTGGAAACTCGTCCACGCCTTGCGCGAGCGCGGCACGACGATCATCCTGACGACGCACTACATCGAGGAGGCCGAGGAGATGGCCGACCGCGTCGGCGTCATCAACAAGGGCCGCCTGCTGCTGGTCGACGACAAGGCCGCCTTGATGCAGAAACTCGGCAAGCGCGAGCTCGACCTGACCCTCGTCGACACGCTCGATCGGGTCCCCGCCGGGCTCGAGCAATGGCAGCTCAGCCTCGTCAACGAGGGCCGGACGCTCCGCTACGTCTTCGATGCGACGCAGGAAGACACCGGCATCCCGTCGCTGTTGCGTGAACTGTCCGCGCGGCACGTCGCGTTCAAGGATCTGGAGACATCGAAATCGAGCCTCGAGGACATTTTCGTCGACCTGGTGGAGGAACGCGCGTGACCCTCAACCTCCACGGCATCTGGGCGATCTACCGTTTCGAGATGGCGCGTTCGCTGCGCACCTTGTGGCAGAGCCTCGTCGGTCCCGTCCTCACCACCAGCCTGTATTTCATCGTCTTCGGCGGCGCGATCGGCAGCCGGATGCAGAGCGTCGACGGGGTGAGCTACGGCAGCTTCATCGTGCCCGGCCTCATCATGCTGTCGCTCCTCACGCAGAGCGTCGGCAATGCCTCGATCGGCATCTATTTCCCGAAGTTCACCGGCACGATCTTCGAGCTTCTGTCCGCACCGATCTCATCGATGGAGCTCGTCATCGGCTATGTCGGGGCGGCGGCGACCAAGTCGGTCGTGATCGGCGCGATCATCCTCGCCACCTCGGCCTTCTTCGTACCCGTCGTGGTCGAGCATCCGCTCGCGATGATCGCGTTCCTCGTGCTGACCTCGGTCGCGTTCAGCCTGTTCGGCTTCATCCTCGGCATCTGGGCGAACAGTTTCGAGCAATTGAACTTCGTGCCGCTGCTCCTCATCACCCCGCTGACCTTCCTGGGCGGCAGCTTCTACTCGATCGACATGCTGCCGCAGCCGTGGCGCACGGTCAGCCTGTTCAATCCCGTCGTCTACCTCGTCAGCGGCTTTCGCTGGAGCTTCTTCGGGCGCGGCGACGTCGACATCGCGCTCAGCCTCGGGGTCACGCTCGCGTTCCTCCTCGCCTGCCTCGCGGTCATCGCGTGGATCTTCAAGAGCGGGTGGCGGCTGAAGAGCTGATCGCCGCCCCCTGTCACCCCGCAGTCGCGCGCCGGGCTGGGCGTTCGACGTGTCCGCTCAACTGCGCGCCGGCGTCGGGTGCGAAGCGGCGGTTCCAGATCGTCGCCGCGGCGGAAACCGCGGTGACGACGAGGAAGGCGAGCGTAAAGTCGGCCAGTTGCGGCCGCGCGTGCCCGGCCGTTCGCATCCCTACGTGGAGCGACGCTGCACCGACGCAGATGCCCAGCGACAGCATCAACTGCTGGAACGTCGCGTAGAAGCTCGTCGCCGAACTCATCCGCTCGGGCGGTATCTCGTCGTAGGCGATCGTGTTGTAGGCCGAGAATTGGAACGACATGAAGAAGCCCGAGGTCATCAGCACCGCGAAGATCAGCGGCACCGGCCAGTCGGGGCGGAACAGCCCGCACACCGCGTAACCCGCGCTCGCGCCCAACCCGCCGACGATCAGGCTGCGGCGAAAGCCCCAGCGGCGCAGCACGCGCGGCGCCAGCCCCTTCATCGCGAGCGATCCGATCGCCCCCGCGACTGTGATCGCACCGCTCGCCGCCGCGGTCATTCCGAACCCGAGTTGCAGCATCATCGGCAGCAGGAATGGCTGCGCGCCCTGCGTGATGCGGGTCAGCGATCCGCCGATCACCGACAGGCGGAACGACGGCACCGCGAGCAGGGTGAGGTCGAGGATCGGCTGCGCCCGGCGGCGCGCGTGACGGATGTACAGCGCGCCCGCGACGAGGCCGACCGCGATCAGCGCGAGCGCGGTCGGCAGCTCGCCCGTCCGGCTCGTCATCTCGAACCCGAACAGCAGACAGCCGAGCGCCACGCCCGACAACACGAAACCGGGCAGGTCGAACGGCGCGGGACGATCCTCGCGGATGTCCCCGATGTACCGCGTCACCAGCATCACGCCCAGCAACCCGATCGGCAGGTTGAGATAGAAGATCCACCGCCAGTCGAGATAGGTCACGATCGCGCCGCCCACGGGTGGGCCGATGATCGGGCCGATCAGCGCGGGCATGATCAGCCACGACATGGCCGACACCATGTCCTCCTTCGCGACGCTGCGCAGCAGCACCAGCCGCCCGATCGGGATCATCATCGCGCCGCCCAGACCCTGCAGGAATCGCGCCGCCATGATGAACGGCAGCGTCGGTGCGATGCCGCACAGGGCCGATCCTGCGACGAAGATCAGGATCGCGGCACGGAACACCGTGCGCGACCCGAACCGGTCGGCCATCCGCCCGCTCGCCGGGATGAAGATCGCGAGCGCGAGCAGGTAGGAGGTCAGCGCCGAGCTCATGCTGGTCGCGGGCACGCCGAAATCGCGCGCCATCGTCGGAAGCGCAGTCGACAGGATCGTCGCGTCCATCTGTTCCATGAACAACGCGCAGGCAATGATCAGCGCGGTGACGCGGTAATTGCGCGGCGTGTGGAGCGGCGCCCCCGCCGGAATCGCGACGCGCGCGATGCCGTCGGCGGCGGGCAGGATGCCGTCGCGTATCTCACTGTTGATCGAGGCGAGGCCCCGGCGGCGCAATCTCATGGAACGATCCCGGATGCTCGGTCGCCCGCGTGGAAACACGGGTGCGATCACGCGCACGCGCGGCGTCGCGCGGCTCGGCGATCTCGACCAATCGGTTGAGCCTCTCCGCCGCCGGCGCCCTGTCCACCGGCACGCACCCGATGCGCCTCATCGCGCGATTATGCAAATCGCGCGCGTGGTGTCTGCCGCTAGCGCGACGCGAGCTCGGGCAGGACGTAGCCCGCCATCCGCTGGCGCAGCAGTTTCTTGTCGATCTTGCCCGTCGCACCGAGCGGAATCTCGTCGACCACGACGACGTCGTCGGGCATCCACCAGCGCGCGATCTTGCCGTCGAGGAACGCGAGCAATTCGGTCCGCCCGCACGTCGCCTCGGCGTGGCGCTGGACCAGCAGGATCGGTCGCTCGTCCCATTTGGGGTGCGCGACGCCGATCACCGCGGCGAGCGCGACCTCCGGGTGCCCGACCGCAATATTCTCGATCTCGATCGAGCTTATCCACTCGCCGCCCGACTTGACGATGTCCTTCGCGCGATCGGTGATTTGCATGTAGCCCGCCGCGTCGATCGTTGACACGTCGCCGGTGTCGAAAAAGCCTTCCGCGTCGAGCACGTTTCCGCCCTCGCCGCCGAAATAGCCGCTGGTGATCGTCGGCCCCTTGATCTTGAGCCGCCCCGCGGTGCGCCCGTCGTGTGGCAGGCGGTTACCCTCGTCGTCGGTCAGCTTGAATTCGAGCCCGCACACCAGCCGCCCCTGCATCCCCTTGCGGCGTACCTGCTCGTCGTACGACTGCTCGAGCACCTCGGGGCTGGGCGTCGACAGCGTCGCGAGCGGCGACGTCTCGGTCATGCCCCAGCCCTGGATCACGTCGACGCCGTATTCGTCCTGGAACGCGCGGATCAGCGCTTCGGGCGGGGCGGAGCCGCCGATCACGACACGCTTCAACGTCGAGAAACGCGCGCCGCTCTGCCGCAGGTAATGGAGCAGCCCCTGCCACACCGTCGGCACCGCGGCGGAGAAGGTGACGCCCTCGTCCTCGATCAGGCGGTAGATCGACTCGCCGTCCATCCGCGCACCCGGCAGCACCAGCTTCGCGCCGACCGCGGGCGCGGAATAGACCACGCCCCAGGCATTGGCATGGTACATCGGCACGATCAGCAGCACCGTGTCGCGCGTCGTCAGCGCGAGCGCGTCGGCCTGGAGCGTCATCATCGTGTGGAGATAGTTGGAGCGGTGCGAGTAGAGCACGCCCTTCGGATTCCCCGTCGTCCCCGACGTGTAGCACAGCCCGCACGCCAGCCGCTCGTCGAACCCGCCCCAGCGATATTCGGTCGGCTCGTCGGCAATCCAATCGTCGAACGCGACCGCGGGATAATCGGTCGCGGGCAATTCGGCGGCGGCACACAGGAATACTACTTGCTCGATCCGGGGCGCGGCGGCGAGGAGCGGGCCGATCAATGGCGCGCACGCCGGATCGGCGAGCAGGATTCGGTCGCCCGCGTGATCGGCGATATACGCGATCTGTTCGGCGAACAGCCGCGGATTAAGCGTGTGGAGCACCGCGCCCATGTTCGTCGCGCCGTACCAGGCGGCGAGATGGCGCGCGCTGTTCCACCCCATCGTCGCGACGCGGTCGCCCTGCCCGATCCCGGCGCGCGCGAGTGCGTTCGACACGCGCTTGGCGGTCCGGTGCAGCCAGGCGTAATCGAGCCGCGTCAGGCTGCCGTCACCCTCGCGCGAGACGATCTCGCGTGCGCCGTGCCACGTCGCCGCATGGTCGAGGAAGCGGTCCACCGTCAGGGGCACGTCCTGCATCAATCCGAACAGCGGCTGCGTCATGGGGATCAACTCTCCTGTGGGTGCTGGCTGTCGCGCCAGTCGCGTTTGACCTTTTTCGCGAGGCTCCATTTGTGCACCTCGGTCGGCCCGTCGTAGATGCGGAAGGCGCGCACCTCGCGGAACACCTGTTCGACGATCGTGTCGCCGGTGACCCCGGTGCCGCCCATCACCTGCACGCAGCGGTCGGCAATCCGCATCAGTGCCTCCGACACCGCGACCTTCGCCATCGAGCTCTCCGCGGTGCCGAGTGCGCCGGTATCGAGCACGTCGGCGCACCAGTCGATCATCAGCTCGGCCTGTTTGAGGTCAATGAGGTTCTCCGCCAGCATGAAGCCGACCCCCTCGTGGTCGATCAACGGCTTGCCGAAGGCGTGGCGGCGGTTGGCGTAATCGGTCGCGATCTCGTGCGCGCGCTGGCAGCTGCCCAGCCAGCGCATGCAGTGCGTCAGCCGCGCGGGCGCCAGGCGGATCTGCGCGAGCTTGAACCCCTCGCCCGGATTGCCGAGCATCTGGTCGGCGGGGATGCGAAGATTGCTGATCCGCACCACCGCGTGGCCGCCGGGCATCGACGAATCGATCGTGTCGAGTACGCGCTCGATCGTGATCGCACCGGCTGCGTAAGCCTCGGGCAGGTCGACGAGGAACATCGTCGCGCCTGATCCATCGGTGATTTCCGGGGCCTTCGCCATGACGATGCCAACGCGCGCGCCTCCCGCACCGGTGATGAACGCCTTCCGCCCGTTCACCACCCAATGGTTGCCGTCCTGCACCGCGGTCGTCAGCATCATCGACGGGTCGGAACCCGCGCCGCCGTCCGCCGCCGGCTCGGTCATGAAGAACGCCGAGCGCGCCTCGCCGCTGACGAGCGGGTCGAGGAAGCGCGCCTTCTGTTCCGCGCTCGCTGCCTTCCCGAGCAGGTACATGTTGCCCTCGTCGGGCGCCATGACGTTGACTGCGAGCGGACCGAGCGGCGACAGCCCCGCGGCGCGCAACACCTGTGCGGTCTCGCGATGCGTCAGGTGACTGCCGTCGTCCAGGATGTGCGGCGTCAGCACCCCCGCCGCGCGCGCCAGCCCGCGCAACTCCTGCACCAGCTCGTCGGACGGGCCGTGCGCACCGCAGCGCGGGTCGCGCTCGAACGGCGCCACCGTCCCGCGCACGAACGCGGCGACCTTTTTTGCGATGTCGGTTCCGCGGGTCATGGCGCGCTCCTGATTGCCGGTTCTGCGCCTCCATGTCCTGTTTCGTTTCGTGTCGCCACCCTCAAGCGCAACATTTGTTGCGCACGGTTCAGACGATCCAGCGCCAGATCCCCGCGGCCCAGCCCGCGAGCGGGATGTGCGCCCAGGTCGCCGCCAGCCACACCACCACGCCGCCGCCTAGCGCGTGCGCGCCCAGCCCACCGATCTGCGCGCGACCGCGCGCGATCGCGGCGAACGGCAGATAACTCGTCCGCCGTTCCCACTCGGGCCAGAACTCGGGCTGGAGCCGCGCCTTCTTGCGGTCCTGCAAATGCGCGCCGACCAGCGCGAGGACGATGATCGCGCCCGCCAGCACGACGTTCGACGGATCGGGATAGACGAGGATGTGCACCCCGCCCCACAACGCGAACGCCCACATCATCGGATGCCGCGTGATCGCGTAGACGCCGCGCGCCTCGGGCACCGGCTTCGCCTTGCCGCCCGGATCGGGGAGCGCGGGGTCGCGCACCAGCGAGCCCATGAACAGCACGCTCGCCACCAGCATGACGATCGTCGCGATCGCCCAGATCGCATCGCCGACCCCCCATAACGGGTCGCTGGCGGGCGCGGCACGATAGGCGAGCGCGAGCCAGATCAGCGTCGCGAACGCGACCAGACTGTAGAGGCCGGCGAACCCGCGCTCGCCGACGCGCGCCACCAACGGCGCGCGCAAGGGGTGCGACAGGAGGAAGTGCGTTCCCACGAACGCGACCGCGGCGACCAGCACTTCCCCCATGCCCTGCTCCCTTATGCGAGGACCTTACTGAACGCCGTGCATCCAGCGCTTGATCAGCGGCGACAGCGCCAGCAGCACCGCGCCGATCACCGCCGCGGTCAGACCGATCGTCCAGAACACCTGGTTGTAGGTGTCGAGGCTGACCTTCAGGTTGGTCACCTGCCCGCCGACCGTCTCGACCGAGGCGACCTGCGCGACGATGCCGGCGACATATTGCGCGACCGAGATCGACAGGAACCACACGCCCATCATCAACCCGACGATACGCGCGATCGACAGCTTGGTGATCATGCTCAGCCCCACCGGCGAGATGCAGAGCTCGGCGACCGAGTGGATCAGGTACAGCCCCGCGAGCCACCAGATCGCGACCTTGAAGTCGCTGCCCGCGAACTGCCCGCCCCAGACGAGGAACAGGAAGCCCAGCCCGACCCCGATCAGCGCGAGGCCGAACTTGACGGGGATCGTCGGCTCGATCCCGCGCGCGGCGAGCTTGGTCCACAGGATCGACATGACGGGTGCGAGCGCCACGATGAAGAACGCGTTGAAGAACTGCGTCTGCGGCGCGGTGATCGCGAAGCTGCCTGCGATCGTCAGGTCGGTGTTGCGGTCGGCGAACAGCGTCAGGCTCGACCCCGCCTGCTCGAACAGCGTCCAGAACACGACGTTGAACACAATCAGGATCATCGCCGCCAGCATCATCTGGAACTCGGCCTTGCTCCCCTTGGCATAGGACCAGATCAGGATGCCCGGCACGCTGACCAGGAAGGTGCCGAACAGCAGCTTACCCATCAGCGACAAGGATGCGATATAGCCGACGATCCCCGAACCGGGCTCGGGCGCGGTCGAGTTCATCAGGTTGACGAACAGGAAATAGAACACCGGCACCGCGAGGATCGCGCCCGCGAAGATCGCGAGCGTGCGGTCGGGCCCTTGGCGCACCGGCGCCTCGCCGATGCCGTTCAGCTTGCCGCCGTTGAACTGGATCAGCGCCCAGGAGATCAGCATGCCGAACGCGGCAAGCCCGAAGCCCGCCCACCAGCCGACCTTGTCGGCGAGCAGCGGGCAGAGCAGCTGCGAGCCGAGCGAGCCGAGGTTGATCCCCATGTAGAAGATCGTGAACCCCGCGTCGCGACGGCGGTCGCCGCCCGCGTACAGCTCGCCCACCATCGTCGAGATGTTGGGCTTGAAGAAGCCATTGCCGACCGAGATCAGGCTGAGTGCGAGGAGCAGGATCGCGGTCAGCAGCGCGCTGCGCTCGCCACCCGTCTCGAACCCGCCCTTGGCAACGGTGCGTGACACGCTCTTGTCGGGGTTGAGAAGCGAGACTGAGCCGTCCTCGTTGCCCTTGATCTCGAGCCGCTCCTGCGGCGTCACGAGATAGCGCACCTCGGCCGAGGCACTCGTCGGCGCGTCGCGGAAACCGTCGACCTGCACCGCGTAACGCTGCCCGTCGATCGTCGCGTAGGGCTTGGCGGTCTCGCCGCCGAAGCACAACGTCAGATAGCCGACCGCCATCATGATCGCGCCGAACTTCACCGACCGTTTCGAGCCGAGATACTGGTCGGCGAGATATCCG
The DNA here is from genome assembly GCF_019429535.1 of Sphingomonas citricola. Taxonomy (GTDB): domain Bacteria; phylum Pseudomonadota; class Alphaproteobacteria; order Sphingomonadales; family Sphingomonadaceae; genus Sphingomonas; species Sphingomonas citricola. The sequence continues at coordinate 12,042 of NZ_JAHXZM010000004.1, forward strand.
CCCACCAGCGGCGTCAGATAGACGAGCGCGGTGAACCCGCCGTACAGCCCCGTCGCCTCGCGGTCGCCGAACACGAAATGCTTGGTCAGATACAGCGTGAGGAGCGCGCGCATCCCGTAATAACCGAACCGCTCCCACATCTCGGTGGTGAACAACCGCGCGAGCTGGCGCGGGTGGCCGAACCAGGTTTCCTCGGCCGCCGGATTGGTGTGGGTGATATCGGGTTCGGCGCGGTTGTCGGCCGTCGGGGTGTCCACCATTCTCGAAATACGCTCCCTGGACTTCAGTATCGCGCTTGCGCACACGCGGCGCGCGCGATGGTTGCAGGGGAGACTAGCGGCAAAGCCCGTGCTGTAAATACGCGTTAACACTTCCTAGATGCGCGCGCATGTTCAACGACCGCTCCTCGCTCATCGCGCATCTCTCCACCCGCCGCTCGGGCAAGCCGCGCGATCTCGTCGCGCCGGGCCCCGACCATGCCGAACTCGTGCAGATGATCGCGCTCGCCGCGCGCACCCCCGATCACGGCAAGCTCGCACCGTGGCGTTTCGTGATCGTCGGCGCCGACCAGCGCGCGCGGCTGGCGGACCTGCTGGTCGAGGCGTACCGCGCCGAAAAGCCCGAGGCGCGGCAGGCCGAGCTCGACGGGATGGTGCAGTTCGCGACGCAAGCACCCGCACTGGTCGTCGCACTCTCCTCGCCCAAGACCGACAACAAGATACCGTTGTGGGAACAGGAATTATCCGCCGGGGCGGCGTGCATGAACCTGCTCCACGCCGTCCACGCGCACGGTTACGCCGCCGGCTGGCTGACCGGGTGGCCGGCTTTCTCCCCGCGCGTCCGCGACGCGTTCGGGCAGCCGCACGAACGGATCACCGGCTTCGTCTTCATCGGCACCCCGGGTCGCGCGCTCGACGAACGGCCGCGTCCCGCGATCGAACAGGTGTGGAGCGATTGGTGAGGCTCGACTTGATCCCCATTTGCTGTATTAACGCACCATGGCAGCACTGAGCAACGAGGACAGCCCGGTCTACATCCGGCTGCGCGCAACCATCGCCGCGGGGATCCTGCGCGGCGACTTCGTGGCGGGCGACCAACTCCCCTCGGTGCGCGCGCTCGCGGCGGAACACGGTGCCAACCCGCTGACGGTCGCCAAGGCGTATCAGAGCTTCCAGGACGACGGCTATGTCGAGGTACGCCGCGGCGTCGGCATGTTCGTGCTCGCCGGCGCGTCGGAGCGGCTGCGCAACGCCGAGCGCGAGAATTTCGTCGCCAACCAGTGGCCGCGCATCCGCGGCTATATCGACCTGCTCGGGCTCGACCTTTCCGAGCTGATGGAACGCCACGACGCCTGAGCGACCGCGGGAGCGCGAAACCACGCGGCGGGCTCGGCCGTTAAAGCCTGTATGAGCCTGATCGTCTCCATCCTGCTCGCCGGCGCCGCCACGGCCGCGCCATCCGCCACCCCCGCCGCGGCGCGCGTCGCGGTTCAGCGCTATTACGCCGCGCTCGACCGGCGCGATTATCGCACCGCTTACCGCCTGTGGGATCGCGGCGGGCAGGCGAGCGGCAAGACCTACGCGCAGTTCGTCCGCGGCTTCGCGACCACGCGCCACACGCGTGTCACCGCAGGCGTACCGATGGAGCCCGAGGGGGCGGCGGGATCGAGCTATATCCGCGTGCCGGTGACCGTCCGCGCGACCTTGAGGAACGGTACCGCGCAGACGTTCAGCGGCAGCTACACGCTGCGCCGCGTCAACGACATCGACGGCTCGACGCCCGAACAGCGGCAATGGCATTTGAACAGCGCATCGCTGCGCCGGCGATGAAGCGCACAACCGCCCTCTTGCTGCTGGGCGCGCTCGCGGCGTGCAACCGCGCGCCAGAGCCGCCGCAGCCCCAGCCGACACGCGCCACCCCCACGCCCGCCCCGACACCCAGCGCGACGCTCGCCGACACCGATCTCTCGCGCTACGTCGGCAAATATCCGTTCGATCTCGTCGCGGGCCGGCGCTTCGTCGACGAACCAGCGGTCCGCGCCGCGGTCGCGCGCGTCGTCCCCGACGCCGCGGTACGCGACATGGTGCTCAGCCGCGACGCGACCGCCAACCCGGTCGCGAACGAGGATGGGCGCATCCTGTCCTGGGCGTGCGAGGCGCACAATTGCGGCCCGCACAATTGGGCGATCGCGATCACCCGCGACGGGCGCGACGCCGCGGTCTGCTATCACGATCAGGACGCGGGCGTGTCGCGCTGGTATCCCGCGAACTACCGCGCGCCCTCGCCCGACGGCTGCCCGTCGGGCGAATAAGAGCCGCCCCGGTCAGAACGCGTCGGCGGTGAGCGCGTAGAGCTGGCTCGCCGGCGCGTTCGCCGCCGCTTCCAGCCCCATCGCCTCGGGCACGATCTGATCGAGGTAGAAGGCGACGCTCGCCTGCTTGACCGCGTCCGCGCCATCCGCGCGCGCCTGCCGTTCGAGCAGCCAGCCGCACGTCGCGATCGACAGCATCGTCAGGAACGGATAGCTCGCCGCCTGGCGATCGTCCGCGTCCGCGGTTTGCAACCGCCGCCCGACGCTCTCGCACGCGTCGACCAGTGCGGTGAGGCGCGGGTGCTGCGCCTCGGCACGCATGTCTGCGATCAGGCTCGCGAACGCAGCCCCGTTCGACAGCGACAGCTTGCGCCCGACCAGATCGGCCGCCTGGATGCCGTTCGTGCCCTCGTAGATCGGGGTGATCCGCGCGTCGCGGAAGAATTGCGCCGCGCCCGTCTCCTCGACGAACCCCATCCCGCCGTGCACCTGGACGCCGATGCTCGCGATCTCGTTGCCCAGATCGGTCGCGTGCGCCTTGGCGAGCGGGGTGGTGATCTCCAGCCGCTCCTTCGCCGCCGTATCCCCTAGCCCCGCACGGTCGACCTGCCCGCAGGCGTAATAGACCAAAGCGCGCGCCGCCATCGTCTGCGCCTTCATCCGCAGCAGCATGCGGCGCACGTCGGAATGCTCGATGATCGCCGATTGCGCGCCCGCGCGCGCGCCCTGGACGCGCTCCTTGGCGTAATCGACCGCCTTCTGCGTCGCCGCCTCGGCGACCTGCACGCCCTGCAATCCGACGTTGAGGCGGGCGTTGTTCATCATCGTGAACATCGCGCGCATGCCGCCGAACTCGGGGCCGATCAGCTCACCGACGCAATCGTCGTGGTCGCCGAACGACAAAACGCACGTCGGCGAGGCGTGGAGCCCCATCTTGTGCTCGATCGAGACGACGCGGACGTCGTTCAGCGAGCCGTCCGCGCGCACCTTGGGGACGAGAAACAGCGAGATACCGCGCGTGCCCGCAGGCGCGTCGGGCGTGCGTGCGAGCACCAAGTGGACGATATTGTCCGCCATGTCGTGGTCGCCGAACGAGATGTAGATCTTGGTGCCCTTGATGCTGAACGTGCCGTCGCCGCGCGGGGTCGCGGTAGCGCGCAAGGCGCCCACGTCGCTGCCCGCCTGCGGCTCGGTCAGGTTCATCGTGCCGGTCCACTCGCCCGTCGCGAGCTTGGGCAGGTATAGTGCCTGCTGCTCGGGGGTGCCGTGATGCTCGATCGCCTCGATCGCGCCGACCGTCAGCGTCGGGCACAGCGCGAACCCCATGTTGGCGCTGCCGAGCGTTTCGAGCACCGCCGCCTGGACGACGAAGGGCAGCCCCTGCCCGCCGAACGCCTCCGACACGCCGATCGTGCCCCAGCCGCCCTCGACGTACGCCTGATATGCCGCGCGGTAACCGTCGGGCATGACCACGCCGTCGGGGGTCCATTTCGCGCCCACCGTGTCGCCCGCGCGGTTGAGCGGCGCCCATTCGCCCGCCGCAAACTGCGCCGCGCCTTCCAGCACCGCGTCGATCACGTCGGGGGTCGCGGCGGCGAAGCGTTCGGTCTCGGCGAGCTCGCCGATGTTCGCGACGGTGTCGAGGACGAAACGCTGCTCGGAAACGGGGGCGGTGAAGGCCATTTCTATCTCCTGGTCGCCCCCGCTATAGCGTGCGCGCATGGAGGCTCAACCACCCGTGATCCGCGCGTTCGGCGCGGCCGCGATCGCCGAGGCGGCGGTGCTGATCCGCGCCGGCGGGATCGTCGCGGTGCCGACCGAGACGGTCTACGGCCTCGCCGCCGACGCGCGCGACGCGCAGGCGGTCGCGCGCATTTACGCGGCGAAGGGGCGCCCGAGTTTCAACCCGCTGATCGTCCATGTCGCCGATCTCGCCGCGGCGGAGGCGATCGCGGTCTTCGACGCCGACGCACACGCGCTGGCAGCGCGCTTCTGGCCCGGACCGCTGACGCTGGTGCTGCCGCTGCGCGACCGTGCAGGGATCGCCTCGCTCGTCACCGCCGGGCTCGACACGATCGCGATCCGCGTGCCCGCGCATCGCGCGATCCAGGCGCTGATCGCGGCCGCAGACGCGCCACTCGCCGCACCGTCGGCGAACGCGAGCAACGGCCTCAGCCCGACCCGCGCAGAACATGTCGCCGCCAGCCTAGGCGCGCGGGCGCCGCTCATCATCGACGACGGCGCAACCGAGGCGGGAGTGGAATCGACGATCGTGGCGGGGCGGACGATCCTGCGCCCCGGACCGATCACCGCCGACATGCTCGGCCGCGTGCTACCCGTCGCGCCGGGCACAACCGCGCACGTCAGCGCGCCGGGACAACTCGCGACCCACTACGCGCCCGCCAAGCCGCTGCGTTTGAACGCGCGCGACCGCGAAGCCGACGAGTGGCTGATCGGCTTCGGCGACGTCACCGGCGACGACACTCTGTCGTCGCGCGGCGATCTCGTCGAGGCAGCAGCGGCGCTGTTCGATGCCCTCCACCGTGCGGATGCATCAGCCGCGGCACGGATCGCGGTCGCGCCGGTGCCCGACGACGGCGTCGGCGTCGCGATCAACGACCGCCTGCGCCGCGCCGCGCATCGCTAGCGGCCCGGCCCGTCGCGCGACGGGCCGGACAAGCCGGTCAGCGAACCGCCGGTGCCTGATCGTTGACGACTGCGGCCTTCTGCTCAGGGCTCATCGCGTGCGTGTTGAGGTCGGCGGCGTCGATCGCGTCACCGCGCTTCTCGCCCGTCTTGCGCACCTGGTCGGCCTGATCCTTCAGGTCATCGGCGCGCTGCTCGAGCTGGTCGGCACGGTTATCCGCCGCCTTCTTGACCTGATGCGCGAGCTTGTCGTCGCCCGAACCACCGCAGGCGGCGAGCGGTGTGGCGAGGAGCAGGACGGCGGCGGCGAGGCGGAACGTGGACATGATCTCTTCCCTGTCGATACGCGGCCGGTCATTCCGGCGGCGTACTAACACAGATCAGCCGGCCCCGTTCCCTCGCCGCGCCTGTTCGGCGATCAGCCCTGCGCTTCGGCCATGCTCTTGGTGCGCGCGGCATAGCTCTTGCGCAGCTTCTGCAGCTTCGGCGGGATCACTGCCATGCAATACGGATTGCTGCGCCCCTCGGTTTCCCAATAATCCTGGTGATAGCCTTCCGCCGGGTACCAGGTGTCGTTCGCCTCGATCGTGGTGACGATCGGCTTCGACTGGTCACCCTGCGCGCGCGCGATCGCGGCCTTGGCCTCCGCGGCCTGCTCGTCCGACTGCGGGAAGATCGCCGACCGATATTGCGTGCCGACGTCGTTGCCCTGACGGTTCAACTGCGTCGGGTCGTGCGTCGCGAAGAAGATGTCGAGCAGGTCGCCGTAGCTCAACTGCGCGGGATTGAACCCGACCTTGATCGCCTCTGCGTGACCGGTGTCGCCGCCGCAGACCTGCTTGTAGGTCGGGTTGGCCACGTGCCCGCCGATATAGCCGCTCTCGACGCTCTCGACGCCGATCACGTCCTTGAACACGGCCTCGGTGCACCAGAAGCAACCGCCGGCAACAATCGCGTATTCGGTCATGTGAAGAAGTCTCCTTTGAGAAGAATGTAGGAAGCCGCTAACGCGCCGGAAAGGGAGTGGCACATGGCGCAGACGGCGAAGCTCGACGGCAAGGTAATGGTGACCGGGGGCGCGGGGTACATCGGCAGCCACGCCGTGCTCGCGCTGCTCGACGCCGGATACCGGGTCGTCGCGATCGACAATCTCGTCACCGGGTTCGACTGGGCGGTCGACGACCGCGCGACTTTGGTCGAGATGGCGGTCGAGGATCCGCGCGTTGCGGACGTGCTGGCCGAGCACGACGTCCGCGCGATCATGCATTTCGCCGGATCGGTGGTGGTGCCCGAATCGGTCAGCGATCCGCTCAAATATTATCGCAACAATACCGCTGCGACCCGCAGCCTGATCGAGAGCGCGGTGAAGGCGGGCGTCCCGCACTTCATCTTTTCCTCCACCGCCGCGACCTACGGCACGCCCGAGCGCGTGCCCGTGACCGAGACCGACCCGACCGTGCCGATCAATCCCTACGGCATGTCGAAATTGATGAGCGAGGCGATGCTGCGCGACATCGCGGCGGCGCACCCGATCAACTACGCCGCGCTGCGTTATTTCAACGTCGCGGGCGCCGACCCGCGCGGGCGCAGCGGGCAGTCGACCGTGGGCGCGACGCACCTGATCAAGATCGCGGTAGAGGCGGCAACCGGCAAGCGCACCGCGGTCAGCGTCTTCGGACAGGATTTCGCCACCCCCGACGGCACCGGCGTGCGCGATTATATCCACGTCAGCGACCTCGCCGACGCGCACGTCGCAGCACTCGCCTGGCTGGTCGAGCATCCGCGCGACAGCGTGACGCTCAACGCTGGCTACGGCCGCGGCTTCTCGGTGCTGGAGGTGCTCGACGCGGTCGACCGCGTCACCAACGTGCGCGTCGAGCGCCGGATGGAGGGCCGCCGCGCGGGCGACCCGGCCGAGCTCGTCGCCAACAACGCCGCGATCCTCGCGACGATCGATTGGACGCCCGGCCGCGCCGACCTCGACGGGATCGTCCGCGACGCGCTGGCGTGGGAGCGCAAGCTCGCCGAGATGGGACGCTGACGATGCGGCTGCGATCGCTGCTGTTCGTGCCGGGCGACCGGCCGGAGCGGATGGAAAAGGCCGCCGGGCTCGGCGCCGATGCGCTGATCCTCGATCTCGAGGATGCGGTCGCGGCCGGCGCCAAGGCTGCGGCCCGCGCCGCGGTGCGCGAATTCGTCGACATGCGCAGCGCCGAGGTGACGTTGTTCGTCCGCGTCAACCCGCTCGACAGCGCGTTCATCGCCGACGATCTCGCCGCGCTCGCCGACGCGCCGATGGCGGGCGTGGTGCTGCCCAAGGCGGAAGGGCGTGCCTCGGTCGCCGAACTACGCCGCCGCCTGCCCGGCGACTATCTCGTCCTGCCGATCGCGAGCGAGACGCCGCGCGCGGTGTTCACGCTCGGGGATTACGACGGAGATGGCCTCGCCGGTCTGACCTGGGGCGCGGAGGATCTGCCCGCCGCGATCGGCGCGTCGACCAGCCGCGAGGCCGACGGCAGCTACACAGACCCGTACAAGATGGTGCGTGCGCTTACGCTGTTCGGCGCGCATGCCGCGGGGGTGCCGGCGATCGAGACGGTCTATCCCGACTTCCGCGACCTCGACGGGCTCGCCGCTTATGCCGCGCGCGGGCGGCGCGACGGCTTCGCCGGGATGATGGCGATCCACCCCGCGCAGGTCGCGGTCATCAACGCCGCTTTCTCCCCCAGCGACGCCGAGGTCGCGCACGCCCGCGCGGTAGTCGATCTGTTCGCAGCCAATCCGGGCGCGGGCGCGCTGCAACTCGACGGCAAGATGGTCGACGCGCCGCACCTGAAAGCGGCCGAGCGGCTGCTCGCGCTCGCCGGCGGCTAGGGTCGGGTCAGGCGGTCGCCAGCAGCGGCCGGGTCTGCCGTGCGATCTGCCACCACCCGATCGCCCATAACGTACCGAAACTCCACCCCGCGAGCACGTCGGACGGCCAGTGGACACCCAGATAGACGCGGCTCGTGCCGACCGCGCCGACCAGGATGATCGCGAGGCCGAGCACCGTGTTGCGCGTCGCGCGTCCCGGCGTCACCTGCGTGACGAGCGCGGCGAGCGTCAAATAGACGATCGCCGAATTGGCCGCGTGCCCGCTCGGGAAACTGTCCCCCGTCACCTCGATCAACCGGTCGGCGATCGGCGGGCGCGGACGCATGAAGACGAGCTTCAGCAGGTTACTGCCCGCCGTCCCCGTGATCACCGCGGCGGCGACCATCCCCGCGGTGAGTGCCAACCGCCGCGCGATCAGGATCGCGACCGCACCCACCGTCACGATCGTCAGCACGGTGCCACCGCCCAGCGCCGTCACGTCGATCATCGCTTTTCGCAGCCACGCCGGCCCCGCGCCGCGCAGCGCGTTGCTGATCGCCGCATCGAACCCGAACGGATGCCGGCTGAGCGCGAACCCCACCACCAGCAACAGTGCGATCGCGCCCGCGCACAGCCCCGCCGCGCGCAGCACCGACGGCAGATGCCAGCGCCGCGCCTCCTGGATGGGTTCGGCCGCGGTCAGCGCGGGGGCGATGGTCGGGTGATCGGTCATCCGCCCGCCTCTAAGGGCGCGAGCCGCGGCGCGTAACCCCGCAACAGGCCGTGCGCACCGCGGCACCCGCCTCAATAGGTCGCGTCGTCGGGCTGATCGAACAGGTCCTTGAACCGGCGCGGTTGCGAGCGGAGATACTGGTCGGGCGCGCGCACCCGCCCACCCAGATGCGCCGCGGCGTGCCACGGCCAGCGCGGATCGTAGAGGATCGTGCGCGCCAGCGCGATCAGATCGGCGTCGCCCGTCGCGACGATCGCCTCGGCCTGCTCGTAATCGGTGATGAGGCCCACCGCGACGACCGGGATCGACACCGCCCCCTTCACCGCGCGCGCGAGCGGCACCTGGTAATTGGGGCCGACCGGAATGTCCTGCCGCGGATCGAGCCCGCCGCTCGACACGTGGATCGCGGCGCACCCGCGCGCCTCCAGCGCCTGCGCGAACGCGATCGTCCCCGCCGCGTCCCAGCCGCCCTCTACCCAGTCGGTTCCCGACACGCGCACCGTCACGGGCTTGTCAGCCGGAAACGCCCCCCGCACCGCGTCGAACACCTCGAGCGGATAGCGCATCCGGTTCTCGAGGCTGCCGCCATAATCGTCGTCGCGTCGGTTGGAGAGCGGCGAGAGGAATTCGTGCAGCAGGTACCCGTGCGCGGCGTGAATCTGCACCGCGTCGAGCCCCAGCCGCGCCGAGCGACGCGCCGCCTCGGCGAAGGCATCGCGGATCGCGTCCATCCGCGCCCGCGTCAGCGCCACCGGCGCGGCCTCGCCCTCGCCGAACGCGAGCGCCGACGGGGCCTCCGTCTGCCAGCCGTTCGCCTCGGTCGCGGCGATCTGCTTGCCGCCCTTCCAAGGCAGGTCGGTCGACGCCTTGCGCCCCGCGTGCGCCAACTGGATCGCGATCGGCATCGATGAGTGCGCGCGTATCCCGTCGACCACGCGCTTCATCGCCGCCTCGGTCGCATCGTCCCACAGCCCGACGTCGCCGTAGGTAATCCGCCCCTCGGGCACCACCGCGGTCGCCTCGATCGTCAGCACGCCCGCCCCCGACAGCGCGAGCTGGCCGAGATGGATCAGGTGCCAGTCGGTCATGCAGCCGTCCTCGGCCGAATACTGGCACATCGGCGCGATCACGATGCGGTTGGCGAGCGACAGGCCGCCCAGCTCGAAACGCTCAAACAACTTGGGTCCGCTCATATCGTCCGCTCTCGTCAGGGAGCCGCCCCAACGCACCGCGCCGATTTGGGATGCGGCGCCGCGCTCACCTCACGCGCGCGACGACGGTGGCTGGGGTTGCGGCGTGTCGAGCAGGTTGCGGGTCAGCGCGCGATACGCGTCGCTGTCGGCGATCACCGCCGCCTGCTGCTCCAGCGTGCGATAGGCGACGAGCACCGCGCGCCCGTCCTTGGTCAACCGCGCGCCGCGGTTCTGCCCGCCCCCCGCCGACGCCTCGACCAACCGGTCGGCAAAGCAGCGGTTCATCTCGTCGACCAGCAACCACGTGCGGCGATAGCTCATGCCGAGCGCGCGTCCCGCGGCCGAGATCGAGCCCTCGCGGTCGATTGCCTCGAGCAGGTCCGCCTTGCCCGGCCCCATCGCGAACCCGTCGCCGCACACGAGCTGCAGCTTGAGCTTGAGCGCGCCCAACCTCACGGTCGCGCCTCGGGGCATGTGCGGGCCATGCGCGCGGACATATCGCTTCCGGCCGCCGCGCGCTACGCTCGCGCGCATGGATGTCACGGCGGCGAGGCGCGGGGACGCGCGGATCTGGGCGGCGATCGCGGGGGTCGTCGCGCTCACCGCCGCGATCCTCTTAACGATGGGGCGCAGCGCGATCTGCACCTGCGGGCTCGTCGCGCTGTGGCACGGGCAGGTCAACTCGGCCGAGAACAGCCAGCAATTGCTCGATCCCTACAGCGCGACGCACCTCGTCCACGGCCTGCTGTTCTACGCCGCCGGCTGGCTGCTCCTCCGGCGGCTCGGCTGGCGCACGCGGCTGCTCGTCGCGGTGGTGGTGGAAGCAGCGTGGGAAGTGGCGGAGAATTCGCCCGCGGTGATCGACCGCTACCGCAGCGTCACCGCCGCGCTCGGCTACACCGGCGACAGCGTGCTCAATTCGGTCGGCGACATCGCGTGCATGATCGCCGGGTTCCTGATCGCGCGCGCACTGCCGTGGCGCGCCGCGGTCGCGCTGGCGCTCACGATCGAGCTGATGCTCCTCGCCACGATCCGCGACAATCTGACGCTCAACGTGGTGATGCTGATCGCGCCAGACCCGCGCATCGTCGCGTGGCAGCAGGCGGGCGGCTGAGCGTGCTTCACGCCGCGCTTACCAATCGGCTGCTAGGGCGTCGGTCATGTTTCACGACTCAGCCCTCGCGGACACGACCCGCACCGACCCCCGCCCCGACAGCGCGGTCAGCCACGGCGTCGGGGTCGCGGGTCTCGCCGGGCTGATCGCCTGGGTCGCGGTCGCGCGGCACTTCGGGATGGATGGCACCTACGCCGCGCTTGCCAACGTCGCCGCCTGCGCGCTGCCCATGGTGCTGTGGTCACTGCTGGTCGACAAGGTCCACCGCCACGCCTCGACCGGGATCGACTGGCGCCGGGCGAAACCGTGGCGCGAGACGATCGACATCAGCCTCGTCAAGCTTGCCGGGCTCTGGATCACCTGGGCGGGGCTCGCGATCATCTACATGACCGGGCGCTTCTACTGGGACGGCAATTACCGGTTCGCGATGTGGTGCCTGGAAAGCGCCGCGCCGTGGCTGTTCGCCGCCTCGATCCCCTATGTCATGTGGCTCGACCGCTATCTCGTCGCGCCGCGCGACGGTGCCTGGGCGCTCGGCGCGTGGATCACCGGCGTCGCGCCGGCCGACCGCGAGGCGATCTACGCGCATCTGCGCGGCTGGGGGGTAAAGGCGTTCTTCCTCGCCTTCATGCTCGCCATCGTGCCGCCGGGCTTCGCCGATTTCGTCAACGCCGACACGGCCAATTTGCTCGGCTCGCCGACCGCGCTCGCCAACTGGCTGATCAATTTCATGTTCGTAGTCGACGTCGCCTTCGCGACCGTCGGGTATCTGCTGACGATGCGCCCGCTCGACGCGCATATCCGCTCGGCCAATCCCTTCATGGCCGGCTGGACCGCCGCGCTGATCTGCTACCCGCCGTTCATCATGATGGATGACGGACGGCCGTTCGACTACCGCCCCGGCACCGCTGACTGGACGCACTGGATGCAGGGGCACCCGACCTTGCTCGCGGTGACGGGCGCGGTGCTCGTCGTGCTGACCGGCATCTACGCCTGGTCGACCGTCGCGTTCGGGCTGCGTTTCTCCAACCTCACCAACCGCGGTATCCTGACGCACGGGCCCTATTCTCTATCGCGTCACCCGGCCTATCTGTCGAAGAACATGTTCTGGTGGATCTCGACGATCCCCTTCCTCACCACCGGCAGCCTCGCGGATGCCTCGCGCGCGACGATCCTGATGGCCGCGGTCAGCGGCATCTATTACTGGCGCGCGCGAACCGAGGAGCGCCACCTGCTGCTCGACCCCGATTACCAGCGTTACCACGCCTGGATGGCACGCCGCGGCGCGGTGCCGCGCTTCCTGCGCTGGGCGCGGGGCGGCGGCGATGCAGCGCCCGCGCCTGCGACCGCCTGACTGGAGCGCCGTACCCGCACGCCTCAATCCGACTGGCGGGAAAGTCCGGCAGGCACCGCCGCCGCCCGCCGCCGGACAGCGCGTCTTCTTAGAAGCTCGCCTCGTCGTACACCTTCGACACGTCGCCGTTCCACGCGCCGCGGTACCGCTCCAGCAGCATCTCGGCGGGCACCTTGCCGCTCCGTACGATCTCGCGCAGCGGATCGAGGAAGCCGGTCTCGTCGTCGCCCGCGTCGTTCAGCCGCCCACGCGCCTTCAACCCGGCATGCGCGATGTCGAGCACGCGCCCGGCCACGTCGCGCAACTGCCCGCCCCCCGCGATCGGCGCCGACAGCCCCTGCGCCGGCACCGCGTCGCGCAGATTCTGCCGCTCCTCGAGCGTCCAGTCCTTCACCACGTCCCACGCCGCATCCAGCGCCTGATCGTCGTACAGCAGCCCGACCCAGAATGCGGGCAGCGCGCAGATCCGGTTCCACGGTCCCCCGTCGGCGCCGCGCATCTCCAGGAACGTCTTCAACCGCACCTCGGGAAAGGCGGTCGACAGATGATCGTTCCAGTCGTCGATCGTCGGCCGCTCGCCCGGCAGCACCGACAATTCGCCGCGCAAGAAATCGCGGAAACTCAGCCCCGCCGCGTCGATATACTGGCCGTCGCGGTAGACGAAGTACATCGGCACATCGAGCATATAGTCGGCGTAGCGCTCGTAGCCGAAACCGTCCTCGAACACGAACGGCAGCATGCCGGTGCGCGCGGGGTCGGTGTCCGACCAGATATGGCTACGATAGCTCAGAAACCCGTTGGGCTTGCCTTCGGTGAACGGCGAGTTGGCGAACAGCGCGGTGGCGAGCGGTTGCAGCGCCAGCCCGACGCGGAACTTCTTCGCCATGTCGGCTTCCGACGCATAATCCAGGTTCACCTGGATCGTGCAGGTGCGCAGCATCATGTCGAGCCCCATCGTGCCGACGCGTGGCATGTGGCGCAGCATGATCGCGTAGCGGCCCTTGGGCATGATCGGCAGCTCGGCGCGCGTCTTGTCGGGCCACATGCCGAGACCCAGGAAACCGATCCCCAGCTTCTCGCCCGCCGCCTTCACCTGAGCCAGGTGGCGTCCCGTCTCGGCGCAGGTCTGGTGCAGATGGTCGAGCGGCGCACCCGACAGCTCGAACTGACCCGCGGGCTCGAGGCTGACCGATCCGTCCGCGCCGGTCAGCGCGATGACCTTGCCGTTCTCCTCGACCGGCTGCCAGCCATGCTGCTCCAGCTCGCCCAGTAGCGCGCGGATGCCCGCGGGCTCGTCCCACGACGGCGCGTGATAGTCGCCGCGCGCGTAGACGAATTTCTCGTGTTCGGTGCCGATGCGCCAGCGCGCGCGCGGCTTCTCGCCCGAGGCGAAATGGCCAACCAGTTGATCGCGCGATTCAATGACCGCTGCGTTGCTGTTCGAAACGGTCTTCGTCGTCATAGCGGCGCGCTTACGCGCGGATGAACGACAGCGCTAGTGGCTGCGTGGTGGCAGGGCCGTCGTCGTCGACGCGGGCGTCCCACAACGAAAAAGGGAGGCCGGCGTGATGCCGACCTCCCCGTAATCGTACGTCAGTGACGATCGACTTACTGGCCCGAACCCGGACCGTAGGTGATTTCCACGCGACGGTTCTGCACTTCGCGCACACCGTCGGCGGTCTGGACGCGCAGGCGGGTCTCGCCGAACGCTTCCGTGGTCATCACGCCGTCCGGGATACCCTTCGACGCGAGGTAGGACTTCACCGCATCCGCACGGCGCTGCGACAGGCCGACGTTGTACTGCGAGGAGCCCGACGTGTCGGTGTAACCCGCCAGCATGACCTGCGCGTTGCTGCAGTTCTGGTACTGGGTGACCGCGTTGTCGAGGATCGACGCTGCTTCCGGGGTGACGTCCGACTTGTCCCACTCGAAGAACACGATGAACGGACCCGGCGAGCAGACCACTTCCGGCGCCGGAGGCGGCGGCGGCGGCGGCGGGGGCGGCGGCGGCGGCGGCGGCGGCGGCGGTGCAGCCGGCTCGCCGAAGTTGTAGGTCACGCCGCCCAGGATGCTGTGCGAACGGAACCGGCCGTCGTAGCCGCTGGTGCGCGCGTCGACGAGGTTGACGCTGTCGGCGTTGAAGAAGCGGTACTTGACCGACACGTCGACCCGGTCGCTCAACGGCGCACGGATGCCCGCCAGCGCCTGATAGGCGAACACGGTGTCGGAGTCGTCTACCAGGTCGTAGCTGCGGGTCAGGGCGTACTTGCCCTTCACGCGCGCCACACCGGCACCGCCGCCGACGAAGCCCTGCAGGCCATCGTCCGGACCGAAGTCCAGCAAGCCGTTGATCATGAAGCTGAGCGCCGAGCTCTTACCGCCGCCATAGTTGTAGGCGCCAGCCGGTACGGTCTGCGCAGCGTTCGGACCGAACGGGATGCGACCCGACGAACGGATGCCGTCGACGGTTGCTTCGCGATAGCCGACTTCCGCCTCGAGGCGGAACGCGCCGAAATCGTAACCAATCACGCCATCGAGATCATAACCGTAGTTGTGATCGATGGAGGTCGTTCCACTCAGCGTGGTGGCAGCGCCGTTGACGTTGTAGTCGATGTCTTCGACGATCATCCCACCGCCCTCAACGCCCACGTACCACGCCTTGTCGCGGGCCAGTGCGGGCGAGGCGAGCGCGGTCGAAGCGAGCGCCACAGTGATGGCAAGCTTCCGCATACTATTCCCCTTTCCTTGGTGTCACTACGGACAGCGCAAACCCACTATCCGAGCCTAGGTTTCCGCACAAGCGATCAAAATAGCTGAGTGTGGCGCCAAGGACACAGTTTCGGTCACGCGATCAGGCCGTGCGTGCGCATCGCGGCGAGGATCGCGCTCACCGTCGCGCGAACTTCCGCATCGATCGTCGTGCCCCCCGCGACGTCGGGGATCGCCGCCTGCCGTGCGCCGAGTACGGGCTCGCCGTCGACGATCACGCGCGCCGCACGCACCACGCCGTCCTCCCATCCGCCACGAAACGACACGCGCCGCTCGCGCGCGGCGCACCATACCGACAGCCCCGCGAAGGCGTCGACGAAGCGCCAGCCGCCGTCGGTCCAGCCAGCGATCGCGCGCGCGTGCCCCGCCCATTCCGCGACCGGTGCGTCACCCACGATCCAGCACGCGCCGGGCGACGGATCGGCGGGCGGCACGTTGACATTCATGTCCTCCACGACCCCCGCCACCGCGATGTCGAGCAGCGCAAGTGCTTCATTGTGCGTCACTTCCTTGGCCGCCTGGCCAATTTGCAACACTGGTAGCCGCAACCGCGGCGTGTGATCCTCAGTCATTATTGGTTCCCCTCGACGCTGCCTTGCATGATCGTCACCGCGCGCGACGCGGCGAGCGTGCCGACCTGCGCGATCGACACGCGCACCCCGCCGCCCGCGACCTCCGCGTCCGTGATCGTCACGCCCGGCTCGGGGGTCAGCATCACGCGCGTGCCCGCCGCGCTCGCCACCTCGACGCGGTAGCATTCGCGCTCCTCCGCCAGCGGCACCTCGCCGTCCGCCCAGCGCCAGCCGAGCCGGCTGCGCCTGATCCACGTCACTCGCGCGCTGCCGTCGGCGCGCGCGGTCCAACGCGTGTGGACCGGGGCGAGCGGCGCGACCGACCGCCCGGTCACGATCGTCTCCGCCACGGCCGGTACATCGCCGTCGCCGACGCCGCGCGCGCTCACCCGCACCCGGTCGCCGAGTCGCACCGCGCCGGCGGCGGGAACCAGCAGCGAGTCGCGCGTCAGCAGCACGAACCGCGCGCCTATGTCGTGCGACGACGCCGCACTGCCGTTCAGCCCGCGCGCTAGCTCCGACAGGCGCCACCGCGCCGGCGCGACCTGCTCGGCACGTGCGAAGCGGATCACCTCGTCGCCCAGCAGCGCCAGGTTCGCGCCGCGGTCGCGCGCGGCGGCGTCGGCGCTCTGCAACGCCGCCGCGTCGTTGGTCAGGGCCAGCTCGATCACGCTCGCGCGATCGAGTAGCGTCGCACTGCCGCGCGCGACCGGCGCGGTCACGCGTCCGATCACCGTCGGCGCGGCGATGCGGCCGAGCGTCTCCCAGCTCGCGCCATCGTCGCGGCTGATCTCCACCGCCGCGCCGCGCCAGCCAGCGCCGTCCCCCGCCGCCGCGATCGCGATCCGCGGCGCGCTCCACGCTTCCTCGCCGTCGGGGTAGAGTTCGAACGCTTCGACGATCGTGCGCCCGATCACCACGTCGGGGGTCGCGGCCACCGCGCCCGCGTCCGCCGGCCGCGCCGCGACGCGCTCGACCAGTGGCACGAGGTCGAGCGTCACCCGCATCGCCTCGACGTCGCTGCGCACCACCCGCCACGCGCGCGGATCACCGCCCAGCCGCACCGCATCGCCCGGCGCGACCGCGATCGCGCGCGCGTCCGCCACCACCCGCCGCGTCTCGCGCATCCGCTCGCGCGCGAGCAGCGTCGACAGCGCCACCGCCTTCGCCGCATCCGCGGGCATCCCGCCACCGGCCGCGTGATCCGCCGCGCCGCGTCGCCGTAGCGTTTGACCAGCGCGAAGGCGCGCGTCACCCCGTCGCCCGTCCCGATCGCCACACCGTGCGCATCGTGGTCGAACGGGTCGCGCAGCCGGAACGCGCGCGCAGGCCCGCGTCGTGCGCGAAAGAAATCGAGCAGCGCGGCGACATCCGCCTCGCTGCGCACCCCCGGCCCTACATCATAGGCCGTCCGCGCGCCGTCCCAGCGCGCGCTGCGCATCTCGTACCCGCCCGCCCCCTCGACCACGTCGGTCGCGAACGCGGGCGACACCTCCGCCTCGCGCCCCAGCGCGAGCGGGAACGCCACGTCGTCGAACGCCTGCATCTCGTCCTCCCCCTCACCGCGTCGCCGATCGCGATCACGCTGCCCGCGCCCTCGCACGCGATGTGGCTCAGCTCGACCCAGCCCTCCTGCGCGTTCGGCAACGCGCCGCCCCCCGCATCGTACCCCGGCGCGACCAGCGACACGAACATCCGGTCGACGTCGCCCGCCCATACCGGGTCCGCCTCGCCCGGCCACAGGAACCCGCCGTCGAGCGTTGCGAAATCGATCGCCACCACCGCGTTCTCGGGCGTGCCGCTCGCGTAGTTCCACAGCCGCACGTACCAGCTGCGCGGCACGCCCGCGGCGTCGCGTCCCTCGATCGTCAGCACCGGGCCGTTGACCGCGTCGAGCGGCATCACCCCGCCCGATCGCCAGCGGAACGACCATCGGCAATCGCGGTAATCGCGCGCGGTCTCGTACGCCAGCAGCGGGTGATCGTGCGTGTCGACGCTCTCCCAGATCAATCCCGCCAGATCATCACGCGCGTAGAACACCGCGTCGACGCGCAGCGCGTCGGGCGCGGTCGTCGTCACCGCCGCCATCATCGGGCGCGGGAAATTCACCGTCCAGAACACCGGGTCGAATCGCGACATCACGTCGCTCGCCTGCGCCCCGCGCGCGGCGTGCAGGTGAAATCCCGTCCTCATATGCCATGCTCCCCCCACCTCGGCCCGCCCGTCACGCGGCCGCGGACGAGTGCCACCACGCCCGCGCACCATCCCTGACCGCGCGCAGACGCCATCTCGGGTGCAAACGATCATGCGTCCACGCGCCGCTCACCCCGCGTCGTCCAGCGCGCGCCTGACCGCGCGCGCGACCTGTCGGCTCGATCGCGCCATCGTCGTCGCCGCCGCCCCCGCCGGCGCGTTGACCGTGATCGCCACGCGCACGTCGCGCGCGCCGCCTGCGGCGCCGCCCGCCACCACCTGCCCGCTGCTCGTCGGCACGAACATCTCCGGCCCGCGCTCGCCGACCATGTACGCGCGCCCGGGCGACACCGGCCCGCCCGTCGCGCGTCCGGGCAGTCCCAGCAGTCCGAGCAGCCCCGTCAGCAATCCGCCGCTCACGCCGCCCCGCGCGCTCACCCCCAGGCTGCCGATCCCCGCCGTCACCGCACCGCGCGCGATCTCGGCGAGCGTCGACAGCGCCACGCCGCGCAGGTCGTCGAACCCCAGCTTCCCCGTCCTGACCGCCCGCGCGAGCGCGGTCTCGACCGCGCGCCCCGCGCGGTCCGCCCCGGCCGCGAACGGTCCCTCCAACGCGGCGCGCATCTCGCCCACGTCGCGCGCGAACCCTTGCGTGTCGGCGCGCACGCCGATCACCAGCCGCTCGATCTCCTCATCCATCCGGATATTGCTCCCGCAACCGGGCGAGCACGCCGCCGTCGGCCGGCTCGCCCGCATCCCCCCTCACCGCGTCGACCAGCGCCGCCAGCTCGTCGGGTGTCGCGCGCCAGAATGCGTCGGGCGACCAGCCCCATCGCCGGCGTCGTCGTCCCCGCTTCCCGCCCCGCGCGTCACCGCGCCCTCTGCCGCTCGAGCGTGTCGAGCAACTGCACCAGCCGCGCGTCGGTCTCCGCCTCGCTCGGCCGCGCGCGCCGGATCGCGCCCTCGCCGCGCACCGCGCCCGCGTACCGGGCGAGGATCGCGAGCACGAACTTCAGGTCCGCCTCGCTCGCGCGTCCCGCCGCCAGCGCCGCCGCCGGGCTATCCGCGATCACCGCGCGCGCCACCGCGTCCCCGCCCTCCCCGGCCGGGTCGACGCTGCAGGGCAGCCGCTCCAGCGCGTAGCGCAGCGCCTCCGCCTCCAGCCGGTCGTACCCGCTGGCCAGCGCCGCGTCCCATTCGGCGGCAAAGGCGGGATCGCTTCGCCGCGTCTTGTATACCGTGCCCCCGCCCACCTCGCTCGCTTTGGTCGCTAGCGCGACGTTGCAGGTCGCCGCCAGCACCTCGATGAAGCGCGCACGCCGCGCCTCGGTGAAGCTGCTGCGCTTCACCACTGCGCGCTGCACCCGCCGCGACTTCCCCCCGCGCAGCATCAACGCGCCCCTCGCCCCGTCATCCATCCCCGCCCCCCGTTTCTGTGTCCAGATCCCGCCGCGCCCGGCTCAGCGTCCTGCGCGCGCCCCGGTCTCCGTTTCCCGATCCCGCCGCCCACGGCTCGTCGCCCTGCGCGCCCCACGCCCCCCGTGAGCAGGCCCCCGCAACGCGGCAGCCTCGGGTCGCACCGAAGACGCACCACACGCGCGGCCCGC
The DNA here is from genome assembly GCF_019429535.1 of Sphingomonas citricola. GTDB lineage: Bacteria > Pseudomonadota > Alphaproteobacteria > Sphingomonadales > Sphingomonadaceae > Sphingomonas > Sphingomonas citricola. The sequence continues at coordinate 31,387 of NZ_JAHXZM010000004.1, forward strand.
CCCCCGTAGGGGCGGCGCGCCTTCGAGCCCGCTATTGGCCCTAGCCCTGACGATCCTACCCCCGGGCGCGCATTGCCGCCGAACCGGTAAAACGCCCCCGCGCCTAACCCGTGCCGCTGACGCCCGCCCGCAGGCCCCCGCCGCGATCCATTCGACCCGATCCGCCCCATTCCGACGCGCAGACGCCCGAAACGACGAAGGGCCGGCGCGGCGGGGTGCATCACCCCGAACCGCCCGGCCCTTCGAACACCCGATCGGGTGTCACATCATCTCGATGTTCCCGTTTTGTACACAAACAGCGTCACGCTGTCAAGCACTGTTTCACCCGAACCCGACCGGGCCGTGCAGCCGGGAGCAGCCCGATCGCTGCCCCCGACCGTGGCCGTCACAGGCCGAACTTGATCCCGGCGCGGAACTGCCGGCCGAAGATACCCTCGCCGCCCTGCACCGGATTGTAGAGATAAGCGCCATACGTCGCCGGATCGATCGGCGGCAGGTCGTTCAGCACATTGAGCACGTTGACGTAGAAGCTCACGCGGTCGTTGATCTTCGCGGTGCCGACCAAATCGAGCGTGATATAGCCGTCGACATTGGGCGGCAGGTAATCGACCCCCAGTCCGCCGTCGCCGCGCACGCCGCCCTGGTCTTCCGCCGACAGATTGTAGCCCGCGACATAGTTGACCGTGCCGCTCAGGCTATAGGTGTCCTGCACCGCCAGCGTCTGCGTCACGTTGGCGCGCCAGCGCGGCGTCCCGGTGCCCGCGGTCAAATTGTAGTTGCCGAGCGTGCCGACGTACTTTTCCTTGCGACCGCCCGGGAAGGTAGTGCTGAGATCGAGCAGCAGGCTCGCCTCGCCCGAGATCGTGTAGCGCACCGCGTCCGACAGGTCGAACCGCCCGGTGGCGCCGAAGTCGATGCCCTGCGAGTGGATCGTGTTGGCGTTGACCAACTGCGACCGGACCAGGCCGACGCGCGGCGTCGCATTCTCGAACCCGACACCGACCGCGTCGGGGATCACCTCGAACCCGGCGGGGATCGGCTGCCCGGCGTAATAGGCCTGCAACGCGTCACCCGCGGTCAGCGTCGTGATCGCGCCGGTCTTCTTGATGTCGAAGAAGTCGGCGGTGAACGTCACGTTGCGGATCGGCTCGAACACGATGCCCGCGGTGAAGCTGCGCGACTTCTCGGGATCGAGGTTCTGGCTGGCGAGCGTGGTCTGCCCGTAGCTGCCCGAACGGATATAGGTCGGGCACGACGAGAAGGTGGCGACCGTGCAGCCATATTGCGCCAGATACGCGTCGGAGAACAACGTCGCGTTGTTCGTCACGTAACCCGTCGTCGGCAGCGCGTTGGCTTCACCAAAGCTCGGGATACGGAAGCCTCGCGACCAGGTGCCGCGGATCGCCAGCTGGCGGAACGGGGTGAACTTCGCGCCGATCTTGGGCGAGAAATTGCTCTGCCCCGACGAATAATGGTCGTAGCGGCCCGATGCATTGACCAGGAACTGGTCGAGGACCGGCAACTGCAACTCGCCGAATGCCGAGCTGACCGTACGGTTGCCGCTCGTGCCGAACGCGTTGATCGTGAAATAACGCTGCGTCGGGCCGTTGTTGTCGGGGTTCGCCGACGGCGCGTCGATCGCTTCATAGAACACCGATCCGCCGACCGCGAGCTGCGCGTTGCCGCCCGGCAGCGCGAACAGGTCCTTCGAAACCGACGCCTGGATCTGGTACAGGTCCGAGCTCGAGTTCGAGATGTTCGTCGGCGTCAGGTAATCGCGCGTCGCCTGCGAATTGCTCGCCGGGTTGATGAAATTGTAGCTGCCGTCGTTGATGACGTCGAGCAGGTGTTGGATGAACACGTAGCCCGCCTGCGTGCGACGCAGGTCGGTGTGCATCGCGGTGCCGTCGACACGGTAGTTCCAGCCACCGTCGATCGTGCCGTTGATGCCCAGCGCCGCGCGGTACACGCGGTTGCGCGTCGCATTGTACGTGACCGAATCGGGCAGCGTGCCGAGCAGCAGCGCGGTCTGCCCCTGCGCCGCGAACGGGTTGTTGGGGTTCAGCGTCCCGTTCGCCGCGGTGCAGTTCACCGTGCCGCGCGGGCAGACGTAGACCGGCAGCGACAGCGGTGCCGACCCGGCGGCATATTGCGCCGCCGCCGACGAGGTCGAGAATTGCGGAAACAGGATACCCGCGGGCGCATTGCCGCGGATCACCGACGGGTCACCGGTGTAGTTCGACGACGATTGCTGGAAATTCGCCTCGAAATACGCCTCGGCCGACGAACCGACCTTCGCGGTGAAGCGCGCCGAACCGCCGAAACGCTCGATGTTGGGCGATACGACGCCGTACTGGTTGGTCGCGTCCTGCTGGCACACGACCGGCGCGATCGCGGCGTTGTTGTTGGTCGCCTGACCCGGCTGGGTCCGGTCGGCGAGCGTGGTGGTGTACGGCGTACCGTTCAGGCAGCCCGGCGTCAGCAACTGGAAGCGCGACCCGGTGACCGCGGTCGCACCATTCGCCGGACGGACGTAGAAATTGGCACCCGCCTGCGGCCCGTTGTTGGTCAGCAGTCCGTTCGACTGGAGCCCGTTGACGATGTTGTTCGGGCCACCCGTGCCGACGCCGCGCTGGTCGGCGGAGTTGAACGGATACGGCAGGTCGCGGTTGTAGACGCCCTCGCTGCGGAAATAGAAGCCGCTGATATAGGCGTTATACCCCTTTTCATCGAGGTCGCCGGTACCCGCGGTCAGCGTCAGGCGCTGGTTCGCCGCGACGCCGTCCTGGCTGATGCCCGCCTCGGCGCGGCCGCTGATGCCGTTGAACGACCGCTTGGTGATGACGTTGACCACGCCCGCGATCGCGTCCGCGCCGTAGCTCGACGAAGCGCCGTCACGCAGCACCTCGATCCGGTCGACGATATCATCGGGGATCGTGTTCAGATCGACGAAGTTGCGCGTCGCATTGTCGGCGAGCGGGTAATAGGCCGCGCGCAGGCCATCGAACAGGACCAGCGTCGAATTGGTCGACAGACCGCGCAGCGACACCGCCGAGGCGCCGCCCGCGAACGCGCCGTTCGCGGTGAACGAATTGGTCAGCGCCGGGCCGTTGTTCGACGCGAGCGACTGGATCGCGCCCTGCACCGTGTTGATGCCGCGCGCGTCGAGGTTCGCCGAGGTCAGCGTCGTCACCGGCGACGGCGTCGCCGCGTCGGTCTGCCGCAGCAGCGACCCCGTCACGACGATGTCCTCGCCCGCGGTCGCCTGCCCCGCCGGATCGGTCACCGTCTGGACCTGCGTCGTCGGCTCGGCGGATTGATTCTCGGCATTTTGCGCCGGAGTAGGCGCGGTCTGCGCCGTCGCGGGCGCCGTCATCGACAGCAGGAGGCCGAGCACCGACGTGCTGGCGAGAATGTGTCGCTTGTTGAACGATGTCATCATTGACCACGATTGATCGTCGTGCGCGCCGCGCACCCATTCCTCACCCTCACCGGCAGCGCTGACGGCCGCTCGATTAGGTCAGGATTGCTGTATGACGCAGATTTCATCGATCGGTAAGCGAGGATGACATTGTTTCAGCGAAAAGTGGCGGGTTGTTGCACAAATGCTACGTTTAGCATCTGCAGCATAAAAATATTGCGCAGCAACATTGCCCGATCCCGCCCGCGGCTCACGGTCTCCTGACACTCCCCGCGCTGTCCGGATGCCTCCGACGAGCTACGCTCTGGCCGCGCACAGGATCGCGATCCGCCCACCCCCCACGCAACCCTGCGCCGTTTCCCGCTTTATAGCCGTGGCGGATCGTGGGGTTGATGAGGATCAATGATGCAGGGCGATATCGACGGACCGGCTCGCACGCCCGCGCCCGATCGCGCGCCCACCCCAGCCACGCGCCTTGCCCCAATCCGCGCCACGCAAAACCCCGCCCCTACGCCCACTCGATGAACCCGATTTTAGAGAACTGATCTGGATCATACCCGTTGACCCGGCATCCAACGCCACGCTCGCGCGACACCGCATCATGCCAGGTGGCCGATGCCGGTGCCCCGGTGCGCGTGCACCAACCGGAGCGGGCACGATGCATCTGACCAAAGCGCTCATCGCCGAATTCATCGGGACGTTCTTTCTGATCTTCATCGGCGCGGGCGCGGTGATCTCGCTCGCGCCGGGCAACATGGCCGCGATCGCGCTCGCGCACGGCTTCGTCATCATGGCGTTCGCCTACGCCTTCGGCAACGAGAGCAACACCTATCTCAACCCCGCGCTCACCGTCGGCGTCGTCCTGGCGGGGGAAGGCAAGGCAGCGGCCGCGCTTCCCGTCTTCGTCGCGCAGATGCTCGGCGGCGTCGCGGGCGGGCTCGTGCTGCTCCAGGTCTACGGCCCCGCCGCACCGCACCACCTCGGCATGACCACGATCACCCCCGGCACTACCTCGCTTCCGAGCGGCCTGCTGCTCGAAGGGCTCGGCACGTTCCTCCTGATGACGATCGTGCTCAACACCGCGCTGCGCAAGGCGGCGGGGCGTTTCGCTCCCTTCGCGATCGGCATGACGGTCGCCTTGTGCATCATGAGCTTCGGCTCGACCACGGGCGCGTCGATCAACCCCGCGCGCACGCTCGGCCCGGCGGTCGCGGCGGGCAATTACCAGGAAGTATTCCCCTATCTCGCCGCGCAATTCGTCGGCGCGATCGTCGCCGCGCTGCTGTACCGTCTCGTCTTCGCCAATCCGGTCGGTGACGAAGCGGACCACGCCGTGCGCGCGGAACCCGCATTTTGAACACCCCTTTCAGCGAAGCGGAGCAATTGAATGGAAGACTATAAGGACGTTCTGGCGGGCAAATGCCCGTTCGGCGGCGACCGGCTGGGCGGCGCGTTCGGCAGCAAGCCGACGCTCCAGGACTGGTACCCCAATCGTCTGCGGGTCGAGCAGCTCCACCGCAACGGCCCGCGCGCCAATCCGCTCGGCGAGGAGTTCGACTACAAGGCCGCGTTCGAGGCGATCGACCTCCAGGCGCTCAAGGCCGAGATCAAGCAGTTCCTCCAGACCTCGGTGTCGTGGTGGCCGTCCGATTACGGCAATTACGGCCCGCAGATGATCCGCATGGCGTGGCACGCCGCGGGCACCTACCGCATCGCCGACGGGCGCGGCGGCGCGGGCGAGGCAATGCAGCGGTTCGCCCCGATCGACAGCTGGTGGGACAATGGCAACACCGACAAGTCGCGCCGGCTCATCTGGCCGATCAAGCAGAAATACGGCGACGCACTGTCGTGGGGCGACCTGATGGTGCTCGTCGGCAATTGTGCGCTCGAGATCATGAACTTCCCGACCTACGGTTACGCCGGCGGGCGCCACGACGCGTGGGAGGCGGACGACGCGACCTATTGGGGTCCCGAATACGTCAACATGTCCACCGTTGAATCGTTCGACAAGATGACCGACCGGTCCGAGCGCTGGCGCGGTGAGAACGGCGACGCCGACTATGATCTGGAACAACCGCTCGCCGCGACCAATCAGGCGATCATCTACGTCGACCCCGAAGGCCCGAACAAGAGCGGCGTGCCGCTCGAATCGGCGCGCGACATCCGCATCGCCTTCACGCGCATGGCGATGAACGATGAGGAGACGGTGGCGCTGATCGCGGGCGGTCACGCCTTCGGCAAGAGCCACGGCATGGTCGCGCCCGACCGCATCGGCGCACCGCCCGAAATGGCCCCGATCGAGCAGATGGGGCTGGGCTGGCACAACCCGCAGGGCCAAGGCAACGCCGAGAACACGATGACCAACGGCATCGAGGGTAGCTGGACCCCCGATCCGACGACGTGGGACAACAGCTATCTGGAAAACCTGTTCAAATACGAATGGGAACAGACCAAGAGCCCCGCGGGCGCGCTGCAATGGACGCCCAAGGACCCGAACGCGCCGCGAACCCCCGACGCGCACATCCCGGGCAAGACGCACCCGCTGATGATGATGACCAGCGACATCGCGCTCAAGGACGACCCCGTCTATCGCCCGATCTGCGAGCGCTTCCTCGCCGACTTCGACTATTTCACGCTGCAATTCTCGAAGGCGTGGTACAAGCTGACGCACCGCGACATGGGCCCGAAGGAGCGTTACCTCGGCGAAGAGCGGACGATTGAGGACGACCTGCTGTGGCAGGATCCGATCCCGCCGGTCGACCACGCGCTGATCGACGCGAACGACGTCGAACGGTTGAAGCAGGCGATCCTGGGCAGCGGCGTGTCGGTGTCCGACCTCGCCTTCACCGCCTTCTCGGCCGCCTCGACCTACCGCGACACCGACAAGCGCGGCGGCGCGAACGGCGCGCGCATCGCGCTCGCCCCGCAGAAGGACTGGGCGGTCAACCAGCGCGCGATGCCCGTGATCGAGCGGCTGCGCGCGATCGGCGATGACTTCAACGCCGGCGCCGCGGGCGGCAAGCGCGTCTCGCTCGCCGACCTGATCGTTCTCGGCGGCTGCGCGGCGGTGGAGCGCGCGGCGGCGGACGGCGGCCACGCGGTTTCGGTGCCCTTCACCCCCGGGCGGATGGACACGACCGACGACCGCACCGACGCCGACAGCTTCGAATGGCTGCGCCCGATGGTCGACGGCTTCCGCAACTACGTCGACGACCGGTTCGAGGACGTGACCGGGGGCAAGCTCGCACCCGAGCAGATGTTCCTCGACCGCGCGAACCTCCTGGGGCTCAGCGCACCCGAATGGGCGGTGCTGACCGCGGGCCTGCGCGCGCTCGGCGCCAATTGGGACGGCTCGACGACGGGCGTGCTGACCGACCGCGCCGGCACCTTGTCGAACGACTTCTTCACCGTCGTGACCAGCATGGATTACGATTGGTCGAAGACCGACGAGAAGGGCCACGCCTTCGCGCTTCGTGACCGCGACAGCGGCGAGCAGCGCTACACCGCGACGCGGCTCGACCTGATCTTCGGCGCCAATTCGCAGCTCCGCGCGATCAGCGAAGTCTATGCCGCCACCACCGGCGAGGCACGCTTCGTGCGCGACTTCGTGCGCGTGTGGGACAAGGTAATGATGGCCGATCGCTACGACGTCCATCAGTGATGCCGGAACCGGGCGGGTCGACGCGCGACCCGCCCGACCGGTCCGGTAACCTGACGTTGGAAGCGCCGGGCCCCGATCGCGGGCCCGGCGCTTTCTATTACCAGATGCGTACGCGCTCGGCGGGGGCGATATATTGCTTCTGGTCGGGCGTGATCTTCCACGCCTGGTACCACGCGTCGACGTTGCGCAGCGGGTTCACCGCGCGGATCTGCCCCGGCGAGTGCGGGTCGCTGACCAACTGCTGGCGCAGCGCCTCGTCGCGGAACAGCGTGCGCCACACCTGACCCCAGCCGAGGAAGAAGCGCTGGTCGCCGCTGAACCCGTCGATCGCGCGCGCGGGCTTGCCGTTCAGCGAATTGTGATACGCGTCGAGCGAGATCAGCACGCCGCCCAGGTCGGCGATATTCTCGCCCATCGACGCCTTGGCGTTGATGTGGATGCCCGGCAGCCCCGCGAAGTCGTACGCCTCATATTGCGCGCCGTAACGCGCCGCCTGTGCCTCGAACTTCTGTGCGTCGGCAGGCGTCCACCAGTCGCGCAGCACGCCGCGACCGTCGGACTTGCGCCCCTGGTCGTCGAACCCGTGCGTGATCTCGTGCCCGATCACCCCGCCGATGCCGCCGTAATTGACCGCGTCGTCGGCCTTGGGGTCGAAGAACGGCGGTTGCAGGATCGCCGCCGGGAATACGATCTCGTTCTTGACCGAGCTGTAGTACGCGTTGACCGTCTGCGGCGTCATGCCCCACTCGGCGCGGTCGACCGGCATGTTCATGCGGTTGCGGTCGTAATCCCACTCGAACCGCGACGCGCGCTCGGCATTGCCGACGAGGTCGCCCGGCACGATCCGCAGCCCCGAATAATCGCGCCACTTGCTCGGATAGCCGACCTTGACCGTGAAGCCCTTCAGCTTGTCCTGCGCCTGCGCCTTGGTCGCGGGGCTCATCCAGTTGAGGTTCTGGATCCGGCCCGCCAGCGCGACACGCAGGTTCGCGACCAGCGTGTCCATCTTCGCCTTCGACTCAGGCGGGAAATACAGCTGGACGTAATCGCGCCCGATCCCCTCGCCGACGCCGTTCTCCGCGAACGCGACCGCGCGCTTCCAGCGCTCGCGCTGCTGCGGCTGGCCGTTCAGGAACTTCGAGCGAAACTCGAACTGCGCGTCGACGAACCGCTTCGACAGCAACGGCGCGATCTGGTCGGTGGTGCGAAACGCTTCCCACGCCTTCAGCGTGTCGAGGTCGGTGTCGGCATAGACCTTGGCGATGTTGGGGAATGCGGTGTTCTGCGCGACGATCGCGCGCTCCGACTTGCCCAGCCCCGCGGCCTGCCAGAACGGATCCCACGGAAAGCCCGGCGCCTGCGCCTTCAATTCGGCCAGCATCGTCAGATTGTAGGTCTTGTCGCGGTCGCGGCTCTGCGCGCGCGTCCAGTGCGCCTGCGCCAGCCGCGTCTCCATCGCGACGACGTTATTCGCCGCCGCGTCGGCGTTCGGCCACCCCGCCATCGTCAGCATCTGAGCGACATATTGGCGATAGCGCGCGACCTGCGGCTGGAACTTCGGGTCGACGTAGAAATCGCGGTCGCCCAGCCCCAGCCCCGACTGGCGCAGGTAAAGCGCGTAGGTGTCGGGCTTCTTCGCGTCGTCCGACACGCCGGGGCCGAAGAAGCTGCCGCCGAACCCGCCGATCGCGCGCCCCATCACCGCCGCCATCTGGTTCTTGTCGCCGACCGCCTTGATCGCCGCCAGCCGTTCGTTGAGCGGCTTGGCGTCGAGCTTCTCCGCCGCGGCCTGGTCCATGAACCCGGTATAGAGGATCGCCGCCTTCATCCGGTCGGGATTGGCGGTGTCGTTGACCTTATACCCTTCCAGCAACGTGCGCAGCCGCTGCTCCGACAGGTCGCGCAGCACCGCGAACGCGCCGTAGGAACTCCGGTCGTCGGGAATCTGCGTATTCTTCGCCCAGGTGCCGTTGACGAAGCGGAACCAGTCGTCGCCCGGACGCACGCTGCGGTCCATCCCCGACACGTCGAAGCCCCACGGGCCGTAGCTCGTCGCCGTCGCGTCGGGCGCGGCGGCGGGCGTCTGCGCGGCGGGGGCGGCGGGGGCACTCGCCTGCTCGACCCGGCTGAGCGCGGGGGCTGCTAGCGCAACCGTTGCCGCGGCGGCGGCGAGGAAAAAAGGCTTTCTGGACAAGAACTAATCTCCGCAAAACGACAGATAGTATCGCTGGTAACCACGCTGCCATAACCGAACATATGTTGCAACATCCCTGTCCTTTCGCGCGCGCCGCACCGCACGCGCGAGGGATCGCCGCACCGCCCTCGCGCTTTGTGCGGTCACCCAATACGAAGGATCCCGACATGCGCTTCGTCCAGATCGAGATGTTGCCCGCCGGCCGCGCGCTGGTCGACATCGACAAGCTGACCCACGCGGTCCCGCAGGAAGCGGGCACGCGGCTGTTCCTCGGCGCGCAGCACCTCGACGTGCCGCATACGCTGGGTGAGCTCGAGAACGTCCTCGCCGGCCGCGCGCGCGACGACGACGGCGAACAAGGCGGCGCGGGCTTCCAGATGCGGGGCCGCCGGTGAGCATCGACGCGCGCGACCGCGCCTATCTCGACCGCTGCGTCGCGCTCGCCGCCGAGGCGGTCGACGCCGGCGACGAGGCGTTCGGCTCGCTCCTCGTCGCCGCCGACGGGCGCATCTTGTTCGGGGATCGCAACCGCGTCGGCGGCGGCGACCCGACGCGGCATCCCGAATTCGCGATCGCGCGCTGGGCGGCCGCGCATCTGTCGCCCGACGATCGCCGCGCCGCCACCGTTTACACCTCGGGCGAACATTGCGCGATGTGCGCCGCCGCGCACGGCCTCGTCGGGCTCGGGCGGATCGTCTACGCAACCTCGACCGCGCAACTGACGCAGTGGATGCGCGAACTAGGCCGCTCGCCGATGGGGATCGAGCCGCTGCCGATCACCGCGATCGTCCCCGGGGCTGAGGTCGCGGGGCCGGTCCCCGAACTCGCCGACGCGGTGCGCGCGCTCCACGCCCGCGCCGCCGGCTGACGCGTCAGGCGGCCGGAGCCGGAGCCGGCGCCGGCCGCGCCTGCTCCGCCGCGATCCAGCGCCGCATCTCCGCCTCCATCGTCGGCAGCGGCACCGATCCCATGCCGAGCAGCGCGTCGTGGAACCGCCGCTGGTCGAACCGGGCCCCTAGCGCCTGCTCCGCCGCACCGCGCAGCTCGCGCATCTTCATCTCGCCCAGCTTGTAGGCGAGCGCCTGCCCCGGCCAGCTGATGTAGCGGTCGACCTCGATCTCGACGTCCAATTTGGCGAGCGCGGTGTGCGAGGACAGGTAATCGATCGCCTGCGCGCGCGTCCAACCCATGCTGTGGATGCCGGTATCGATCACCAGCCGCGCCGCGCGCCACATCTCGAACGTCTCGCGCCCGAACTCCTCGTACGGCGTGCGATACATGCCGAGCTTGGTGCCCAGCCACTCCGAATACAGCCCCCAGCCCTCGCCATAGCCCGAGAAATAGGTCTGCCGCCGGAACGCCGGCCGGTCGGGCGCCTCCAGCGCCATCGCCGCCTGGTGGCTGTGCCCGGGCACGCATTCGTGCAGCGTCAACGAGACGAGATTGTAGAGCGGACGCGATTTCAGATCATAGGTGTTCATCAGGCACGCGCTCAACCCGCCGCGCCCCGAAGTATAGACCGGCGCGATCGCGTCGGGCACCGGCTGGATCGTGAAGCGGTAGCGCGGCAGCGTCGTGAACACGTCCTTCAACCGCCCGTCCATCCGCTTGGCGACCAGCGCGGAGAAACCGAGCAGCTCGTCGGGCGTGCGCGCGTAGAATTGCGGGTCGCTGCGCAGGAAGGCCAGGAACTGCGTGAAACTACCCTTGAACCCCGTTTGCGCGATCGTCGCCTTCATGTCGCGGTCGATCCGCGCGACTTCGGCGAGCCCGATCCGGTGGATCTGCTCGGGCGTGAGGTCCAGCGTCGTATATTCGCGGATCTGGCTGCGATAGAATGCCGGACCATCGGGCAGCGCCGCCGCCGACAGCGTCGCGCGCGCGCCCGGCAGATAGGTACCGCGAAAGAACGTCAGCAACCGCGCAAAGGCGGGCGCCGCCTGCGTGTCGATCGCCGCCTGCGCTTGTGCGCGCAACTGCGCCTGCTCGGCCGCGGGGATCGACGCGGGCATTTCCTTGAACGGATCGAACAGCGGGTTCGCCGCGCCCGTCATCACATACGCCTCGATCGTCTTGTCGCGCCCCGAAAGCGTCACGCGCGGCGGCGTGAACCCGCGCGCCAGCCCGGCGCGCATATTGGCGACGTTGCCGTCGAACCAGCGCGGCACGTCGCGCAACCGCCCGATGTAGCGGCGGTAATCGTCCGCGCTCTCCAGCGCGGAATAGGGCTTCACCTCGCCCCAGAAATAGCTGTCGCTGTTGAGCGGCGCTTCGTAGCTGCGAAAGTCGATGTTCGCGATCTCCGCGCGCAGCGATTCGCTCAGCACCGCGGCGTTCAACCGTTCTTCAGGCGACAATTGCTCGACCGGGATCTTCGCGACGCGGTCCAGCACGTCCTGCCAATAGGCGCGGCGCCGCGCCCAGTCCGCGGGTGCCACCGCGGGAAAATGGTCGTCGCTCTCGCTGCGCAGCCCGTCGCTGACCTGCGCGAACTCCTTCTGCCGCCACGTCCATTCGGCATCGTAGATCGCCTTCAACCGCCGATCCGCCGCACTCGGCGCGCGCGCGGCCGGTGCCGACGCGGGCGCAGGGGTCGCTGCCGCCGCGGGCGCGGGCGCGGGCGCGGACGCGGGCGCGGCGACCGCCATCGCCGCGGGCGCCGCGACACCCGACGCGGGCAGCGCCACCGTCAACAGCAACGCAGCGCGTGCAAATCTCGTCCCGTATCGCATGATCATCCGCCCCGTGTCGCAGCGGCACCCCGATCGCCCGCCGTCGTGTCCGGGGTGATAGGCGCTCCCCTCGCCCGCACGCAATCGCGCACAGGCACCGGCGTCACCATGAGCGCGGATGCAGGTACGGGTTCCGCGCGGCTGCCACGACGACGGCCGCGGAAGTGACCACCACCGCTGACAACGCGAGCACCCGCAATTCCCGCGAGATGCTCGACGAACCTTCCACCGGTAACGATCACGCCATCCCGACCAAGCAAAGGTCGGTCGCTCGCGACGAAAAAGTCACGGACCCCGCGACGATCGCCACCGTTCGACCGGCCGCCATGCAAGCTCCACGCGCTCGCATGCCGTCGCACACGGGCGACCGTAACGCTGCGCGTACACAGGCAAAAACGGCGATCGGCCCAGCGCTGCGATAACCGACACCGGCAATCCACCCGCGAACCGCTAGGTCGCGAGCGCGCCCCTCGGATGATACCCATGCCGCCCCACCCACGACGATCACGCCTCGCTCCCCGCGAAAGCCAGTCACCTTCACCGAAACGGTCGCGAGAGCCTTCGAGCGCCCGCCGACGCCTCGGCGATGACCGCACTCCACTCGTCCGCGCACCACTACGCATCGGCGATGGTGTCACTGGCAGCATGGCTTTTGGCACTGATGGCGGTAAGTACGCTGAGATGTGGACACAGGGATGGAAACCGTACCCAGCTCCGCAGGCCCGCGACCCTCTATTGATGCGCCATAAGCTGCTCGCTGGTGACGAGAACGTCCCGCTCATTAAGCAAAACCGTTTGCCTGCCGCCGAACGTCTTGAAGCCACATCCAACGCCCGCCGTCGTACCGGCGATGACAGGCACTCCAGTCGTCCGCGCGCCACCGTGCACCAGCGATGGTGTAACTTCCAGCGCGTCTTCGGGTACTGATGGCGGTGCGTACGCTGCGACGTGGACGCGGGGGAGGCAACCCTGCCCAGCACCGCAGGCCCCAAGACCTTCGGTTGATGCGCCATACGCTGTTCGCTGACAATAATAGCGCCCTGCTCATTGAGCAAAACCGTTTGCCCTCCACAGATCGTGGCTACGCGGCATCCAGCGCCCGCCATCGTAGCGGCGATGACCGGCACTCCAGTAGTCCGCGCGACACGGCGCACCAGCGATGGAGTCACTGCCGGCGCGGCTGCAGGTACTGATGGCAGCGCGTACGCTGCGACGTGGACGCGGGGAGGCAACCGTGCCCAGCACCGCAGAGCCTTCGAGCCTCGGTTGATGCGCCATAAGCTGCTCGCTGGTGACGATAGCGTCCTGCTCATCAGGCAAAACCGTTTGCCTTACACAAAGCGTTGCAACGCCGCATGCGGCGCTGGCCGCCGTACCGGCGGTGATAGCCACTCTATTCGTCCGCGCATGGGCACCGGTACCACCGCCAGTGCAGATGCGGGCACACAGCGCCCGGAATGCGAGGCCGCCATCGATGCGTTCGCTCCCACTATCGATGGATCGCGAGAGCCTATAATCTCTGCCAAATTCAAAGGATCGTAGGCGCGGATCACGGAGTAGGGAGGACCGCCCGCCATCCTGTTGACCACGATGAACGTTCTGACGCCTCACACACCGCCGGGCGCGTCCGTATATATCTAACCGACCGAAACGGATTAAGCTGCGCGGGCAAAGAGCAGACGCGCCGATATCGGCGCTGCACCCGCGACGTAACTCGTTGAACCGAACTTAGGTCAATACGACCGCGACCACGGCCCAGAACGGCACACACAATGCTAGGCCGATGAACACGCCCGTCATCGGCGGCATCTTATGCGCGGGGGCGGGAAATCCTCTCTCTGCTTTTGAATAGTTTGTCATGGCAACAATAGTACGTGCGAACCCCATGATGGTTCCTGGATCGGTCGTCGCGACATCTTGCGCGATCACCTGCCTCGCGCTTGCCAGCGTTACCGAAAAAGCAACCACTGCTGCGTCATGGCGGACATCGACCTCGCGCGCTGCTCGCGCGGGATGGTGGACGAAGAGGTAGCCTGTGCTCGGCGGAACGGAATTGAAGGTCTGCGTACTCGGCCTCGGCTATATCGGCCTGCCGACCGCGGCGGTGATCGCGCGCACCGGTGCGCAGGTGCTCGGCGTCGACGTGTCGCCCCACGTCGTCGACACGGTCAATTCGGGCCGCGTCCATATCGAGGAGGTCGATCTCGACGGGCTCGTCTCGGGCGTGGTCGCGCGCGGGTCGCTGCGCGCGTCGACGCAAATCGAGCCAGCGGACGTTTTCGTGATCGCGGTGCCGACCCCGTTCGGTGCCGATCACGTCCCCGACGTCGGCTATGTGCTGAAAGCCGCCACCGCGGTCGCGACCGTGCTGAAGCCGGGCGATACCGTGATCCTCGAATCGACCTCGCCCGTCGGCACCACCGAACAGGTGCGCGACTTCGTCGCCGACCTGCGCCCCGACCTGAAGGTGCCCGGCCGCACCGGCGAGGGTGCCGATGTCGCGATCGCCTATTGCCCCGAACGCGTCCTGCCCGGCCGCATCCTCGTCGAACTGATCGACAACGACCGCGTGATTGGGGGCATCACCCCGCGCTGCGCGCGCCGCGCGCTCCAGTTCTACCGCCGTTTCGTGCGCGGTGCCTGCGTCACCACCACCGCGCGCGCGGCCGAGATGACCAAGCTGACCGAGAATGCGTTCCGCGACGTCAACATCGCCTTCGCGAACGAACTCTCGCGCGTCGCAGAAACGCTCGGCGTCGACGTGTGGGAGGTGATCCGCCTCGCCAACCGCCACCCGCGCGTCAACATCCTTCAGCCCGGCCCCGGCGTCGGCGGCCATTGCATCGCGGTCGACCCCTGGTTCCTCGTCCACGGCGCGCCCGACGATACGAAACTGATCCGCGCCGCGCGCGAGGTCAACGACGCGAAATGCGACCACGTGATCGAGCACGCCTCCGCGCTCATCGCCGCGCACCCGGGCCTGACCGTCGCCTGCCTCGGCCTCGCATTCAAAGCCAACATCGACGATTTCCGAGAAAGCCCCGCCCTGAAAATCGCGGCTGCGCTGGCGCACCGGTTTGGCACGCGTGTGCGGATCGTCGAGCCTTATGCAAACGTCCTTCCTTTCGCGTTCGACGGCACCGGCGCAACCTTGGCCGACCTAGACGATGCCCTGGAACGCACGGGCATCATGATTGCGCTGGTCGACCACGACGTTTTTCGCTCGGTCCCGCTCGAGGAGCGCGCCGACAAATACGTCTACGACACGCGCGGGATCTGGCCCGATCAACCCGCCGCCCCGGACACGCGCCAGGTCCGACTGGCGGGCTGAGGCACCGCACGGTCCGCCAATGCCCCCTCAGCGCACCGCCACACACTGCGTGTCGTTGCGCGCACCCAGCGGCGCTGGCGTGCACGGCGCGGGCTCGCCCCAAATCCAGCCCGACCCAACATAGCCTAGGTACACGCGCCCGAAGACGTCGGGGTCGGCACCGACGACGCTGACCTGATCGAGTGTGCCCGCGGGGAAATCGATCAGCCTCTGCCACGTTTGTGCATCGTCGACCGAGCGCCAGATGCCGTATTCGCCACCGATGCGCCCCGACACGAAGATCGTCGGGTAACGTGCTCCCTTTGCCGCCTTGCCGAACGCGATATCGTCGACGCGCGTCACGTCCGCCACGACCTGCCACGTCGCACCTCCGTCGCGGCTGCGGCGCAGGCCAGTGTCGCCGGTATGTTCGAAGCCCGAAGTGAAGAAGAGGTGTCCGGCGTGCCCCGGTACCGAGCGTAGCTTCGCCGCCATGTTGCTTACCGGTGCGATTTCGCCGTTGAACACCTTGCTCCACGACCGGCCGTCGTCCTGCGAGCGCCACAGCCCTTGCAGCGCCGCGTTCGCGCCCTCGCCGCTATGATAGAAGTAGAACGTGCCCGGCGCTGCCTTGTCCGCAGTCACCGTCTTGCGTTGCAACCAGGTGTGCTCGAACGACCCGGGCGTGTCGCCAACCGCGCCCGACAGGCGAACCGCCTCCCAATTGGCGCCGCCGTCGTGCGTGACAAAGGGCTGGCGATTGCGCGCGGGCGCCCACACGATTGACCTGGGATCGCTGGACGATACCGCGATGGTACCGAACGACATCCGCCAAGGATCATCCGCCTTGGTACCCGGCGGCGTCGGCAGCGACGCGAACTTGCGCCACGTTCGCCCGCCGTCGCTGCTGGTGCCCGCCATCACCGCGTTGCCATCCTCCGCGCAGCACGTGCGCGCGTCGCTCGCGTTCGTAACGACGAAGCCCGGTTTGGCCGGCGTCCAGTCAAGCTGCTGCACCGACATCAGCGTTCGCTCGCCCGGCGCGAAGGTGGAGGAATAGGCGTTCAGATCGTCCTTCACGTGGATGCCGAAATCCCACGCGGCGAAGATTGGCGATCCGCCCGCGGGCTGTATCACGTCGTTCGCGACGAGCTCCTCGATCCCGCGCGTCTGGCTCACCCAATCGAGTGCGGCGGTCCCAGGCGGCACGTCGGCGTAGAACACACCCATGCCCGCCCCCACCCACAATCGGTTGGGCACCGCCGCGTCGAACATCAGGTCGGCGGTAGTGAAAAATGGCGAATTGGCGACGCGCAGCCACGGCGGATCGCCCGCTCCCACCGCGGAACTGTGCGTCACGCTGCTCCAATTCTCACCGCCGTCAGTGCTGACATACCCCTTGCCCCCGCGATCGACGACGATCACTTGGTCGGCGCGCGGGTTCGCAGCCACCGCGGCGTATTCGCGCACGGTCAGGTTCAGCTCGGCAGTCAGATCGCGCCAGCGCCCGTCGCGGTACGACCAGATCGATTTGGTCACGTCATCGACCCCGAAGAACGTGCCGCGGCGATCGAATGCGCCGCGCTGCAACGTCAACGGCTGCGCGCCGCTGGCAGGCAGCGCATGAAAGGTCGCGCCACCGTCCGCTGACACGAACATCCCATTGCCCGACGACAGCGCGAACAGCCGCCCGGTCGGCTTGCCGCCAGCCGGACGCTCGAACCACAACATTGTGCCCGGCGCCTGCGCGCCGGCGTTGGGGCTGCGGTCCTTGCTGACGGGGATCGAGGAGATGCGATCCCACGACGCGCCCGCGTCGGTCGATCGCCACAACCCCGTTCCGGGTGTGCCGAGCAGGACGACGTCGGGGTTGGCGGGGTCGACCGCCATGAACGGCCCATGCAGGCGGAACTCGCTGTTCGCGTCCCAGATCAGGGGAAACGGATTGCCCGCGTGCGGCTGCATCCAGTGGCGACCAGTGTCATCCGACCGGTAGACCCGCCCTTGCAATGCCATGTAGATCCGTCCGGGCCGCGATGGCGCGACCACGATCTCGTAGACCCCCGCCGCCGCGCCGTTCTGCGCACGCGCGGTATCGGGCATCGTCGCCGCGGTGACGAGCTGCGCCCAGCGGTTCGCACCCTTGTCCCAGATGTACGCGCCGTACACGTCCGATCGAGCGACAAGCGTCTGCCCCGCCGCGTCGCTCGACAGGCCCGAGATCATGCCGCCACCACCGATCGCGACATGCTTCCACTGGTAACGCTCGTCCGCGACCGGCGCGCCCGCGCGCGACAACGCCACCGGCGCGCTATACGACTGGCTGCTGCCCGGCAGAAAGAACGCGGCCGCCGCACCCAGGATTGCGATCAGCATCACCACGGCGACCACCCATGGCCAGCGCCGCCGCGGCCTGGCGACGAAATCATCGTAACGGACGGTGCGACGTGCATGCGGTTGCATCGAACTCCCTGCCGATTCCGACGCGCCGCGTCGATCAATCATGCGTTCTGGTCAGTAGGTAATATATCGCCACCGGGCTGGTGACCAGATAACGCCACCCCAGCCGCACCGGCTCGCGCGCGGCACGGTATAGCCATTCCAGCCCCAGCGCCTGCATCCATCCCGGCGCACGTGATACGCCGCCACCATAATGGTCGAACAGACCGCCGCAGGTCCGCACCCATCCCACCCCGCCGAGCAGGTGGCGGTACTCGACGGCGATCCGTTCCTGCATCGGCGTGCCGAGCCCCAGCCACAATACGTCGGCCCCTGACGCACGCACGGCGGCGCATATATCTGGGATCGTGTCGGGTGCGAAATAGCCGTGGCGTGCGCCCACCACCCTCAATCCGGGAAAGCGGCTGCGCAGATGCTCCGCCGCGCGCGCCGCGACCCCCGGCTTGGCGCCCAAAAAGTAGAACCTGATCCCTTCGGTCGCGGCGATCGCGGCGGCGTCCAGAAGGAAATCGGTCGTCGCGGTACGCTCCTCCAGCGGTTCGCGGCACCTCAACCTGCTGGCGAAGACTAGGGGCATGCCGTCAGCGTCGACGATGTCCGCCTGCTCGATCGTCGCCCGATAAGCCGGATCGCGGTTGAATGCGGCGACAACGCTGCCGTTCGCCGAGGTGACGACGCGCGGAATCCGCAGATCGCCCCTGCGCGCGCGGGCAACATCCGCCCGCATCAGCGCGGCGAGTTCGTCGAGTCCCAGCCGCGCAATTCTTATCCCGCCGATCGTCGCGGTACGGATCGCGGCCATGCCACTCCCCGCTCCCCGCTCCTCGTCACGGCTGAACGGCTCCTGCCCCACTCCGTCCCTTTTCCTGACTTCGCGCCGGTCGCCACGTGCGATTATGGTCGCCGGCACCGACCGGCGCGCGGCAGCACGAGGCCGACACGGAGCATATGCGCGAGCGGACGCGGGCGTGACAAGCCCTGAGCGGCCGCAACGACATCAATCTTGTCCAACGGCCGGCCCTGATGGAACGGCGATCAGGACTGCCGCGGCATGCACGGCCGTGACGCTCCCGGCATCCATAACGCGATACCGCCGACCAAGAAGCTCAGGCCGGGATACAAGATGTAGGTGTAGCGCGTCACCGGCTGGAACGGCGCCAGCAGCACCGTGGTCAGAACAACCGTGATCGCGAGGTAGCCCGCGCCTGCCTCTCGCCTTCTGAGTAGCAGCGTGATCAACCCCAGCAATCCTACAATGCCGATTATTTGCATGAAGTTGGCTTTGAATGTGCCGAAGATCGTTCCGTGCGGATCGGACATCCACTGTTCGGGCAGCAGCATTTGCCGGACGTGACGCAGCCATAGCCGTGCCGCATCTGCGGGATGTGCCGCGATCCACGCCTTGGCCTCGTCGCCGCGTTGCCGTGCGTAAGCGACCTCGCCGATGCGGATCACCGCGCGGCGCGCCGCCGGACTGGCGGTAGGATGGATCGCACGCAATCGCTCCTCGAGCGTCCTAGCCGGATCAGCGGTGTTCGCCATCGCCGGGTTGTTGGCGAGCGCGAGTTCGAGCCCGGCATTGCTGCGTAGCGACACGAACGCGCCCAGCACGCGCTCGTTGCGGATCGTCCACGGCACCACCGCCATCGCGACCAACGCCAGCGCGATCCCCGCGCCGATGACATTGGCCCGCCACGTCATGTGCACGACACCGAACACGACGAGACAAACGAACGCGCTGGTGCCGAGCGGCGGGTGGACGAAAAACAGCCCGCTCGCGGACGCCAGCAATCCGAGCGGGAAACGCCGCGCATCGCGCGGAACCTCGTCGACGCCCGCACGGGCGGCCAGCAGCTGATGCAGGAACAAGGCGGCAAGAAAGGTCGCCAGCCCACCTTCCCACACCCGGAAATCGACCGTCTCGACGGTCAGATACGCCGGCGCGAGCAGGCCGAGCGCCAGACATGCCAACCGCACGCCGCGCGCGATCCGGAGGTAGGCGAAGGCGTAAAACAGCAGCAGGTATGTGCCGATCGCCAGCCCGATCGACCAGGTCGCGAGGATCGCCTCCGCCGCGACCGATCGCGGCGCGAACACGCTGTACACCAGCCCGCCCAACGCCGGTCCCAGCGGCAGCAGGTGCGCGGTCGCGCCGTGCCCGACGCCGTAGGCGCCGGCGAACCCGCGCCCCGCGCCGAGCGAGATCGCGACATTCATCGCCTCGCCCGCCGCCCCGTGCGCGGGTTGCAACAATGTCCAGGCGATCCGCTCCGCCACACCGGCCGCGCACAACGCCAGTTCGGGTCTGGGCGGGCGGAGCAGGCGTGCGGCGCTCGGCCTCACCGGATCAGGCGCGGACGCGACCGGCGCACCAGCCGGGCCATGCGGCGGCGGAGCAACTGGTGCGCCCCGGCACTAGCGTCCGACTCGCGGTAGATCAGGGCGATCGTCAGGATCAGGAATACCTCGACCACCGCGGCACCGCTCAGCAGGCTCGATTCGGTCAGATTGTGCCCCAAGCAGAACGCCATCAACGCCAGCAACAACGATCGCCGCGACTTGTCGATCGACAGGCTCAGCAGCAACCGCAGCAGCGGCCACACCGCCAGCGCCGCGATCGCCAGCAGCAGCCCGGGCACGCCGATCGTGACCAGCAGGTCGAGGAACCCATTGTGCCCGTGCGGCGCGTAGATCGCGACCCAGCCACTGGTCAGCGTCCAGATCGGGCTCGCGTCACCAATCTGCCAGAACGAGCCGAACCCTGCGCCCGTCCAGGGATACTCACCCGCATATTCGATCAACAGCGGCCAGATCGCGCCGCGCCCGGTCAGCGCGCCGGGATCGTTGAATGTGTCGGCCAGGAAACGGATATTCGCCGACACCGCCTGCAATGCGATCCCTGCGAACACCAGCAGGATGACCACCATCGTCGAGCGGTAGCTCGCACTATATGGCCGGATCGCGAAACCGAGCGCGACCGCGAGCATCAGGATCACCTCGGACGTGCGCGAATTGGTGTAGAACAGGAACACCGCCGCCCCGAGGATCACCAGTGCCGAGACGACGCGCCCGAATTGGCGATTGTCGAACAGGAACAGCAGGATCGTCAGGCTGCACGCCGCGCCGGTGATGTTCTTGTGCGGAATGATGCCGCGCCAGTCGCCGACGACCGACGACTGTTCGCCGAACACCTCGCCGTGGATGCCGTAGGGCGTGAAGAACACGACCAGATAATTGATGACCAGCAGCGCGATCATCGCGATGCGCAGCAGCTGCAGCGTCCGCGCCGGACCAAGGTCGTTGACCTGGCGGAAGGCAATCCAGATGACGATCGTGGTCTGAATGACACGGCGCAACGCGATTAGCGGCGCGATCGCCCACGATACGCTCAACAGGCAGAATGCCAGCAGCAGCAGCAGTGCCGTCGGGATACAGATTAACTCGCGCCGGCTGATCATGCCGCTGCCGACCAGCAGCACGAGCATGATGCCGACATACAATATCTGGTTGAGTGCATCCCCCGTGCTGTTCGAATTCTGCCCCGCCCATTCCTGCATCGGCGCGGTGCCGATCAACACCAGCCAGAGGAACAGCGCGAAGGTGGCATTCGCTACCGCGAAACGCCGGCGCGCGCGCGGGCCAGCCCGGCGGGCCGGGCCGGCGGCGCGGCGTCGCTCGATGCCGGTGATCGCGGTTGCCATGACTTTGTCCTATCCCGCCCGCACGAGCGGGGCCAGCACGGCTTCGTAGCGATCGAGCATGTGCGCGTTCGACGCTTCGCGCCCCAAACGCGCCGCCAGCGCCGCCCAGTGCGCGCGCGCCGCGGGATCGTCGCGCAGCCGCCGCAGCACCGCCGCAAGCGCGCCGTGATCGTCGAGCGGCACGACGATGCCGCAGCGCGTGCCATCCGCGGCGGTCACCCCCTCGACCTGCACGGCCACGTCGGACACGACCAGCGGCAGGCCAAGCCGAGCGGCCTCGATCAAGGCGAGGCTATGCCCTTCGTAACGGCTGACCTGAACGAAGACGTCGGCCGCGGCGGCGCGCGCCAGTGCTGCCTCACGCGCGACCAGCCCGCTGAACGTTACGCGATCGCCCAGCTCCAGCTCCGCCACCAACGCGCGCAGCGCCGCCTCGTCCTCGCCACCGCCGACGATTTCCAGTCGCGCACCCGGCACCGCCGCCATCCCGCGGATCAGCATGGGATAGTTCTTCTGCGCGGTCAGCCGACCGAGCGCAACGACCCGGAGCACCCCGTCGTTTGACCGCCGCCGCGGCAGCGCATCGAGCATCCGTTCCAGCCGTTCGGACAAGGCATTGTGGATCGTCAGCGCCTTGGCCCGATATCGCCGCGGCTTGTGTGCCAGCGTCGCGCGAACCGCGTCCGACACGCTGACCACCCGTGCGACGCAGCGCAGGATCCCCGTCCAGCCGTCGACGCGGTCGAGCAGCGGGTTGTGCGTGTCGGTCGGCGAATGGTGCGACAGGATCACGCGGGTCGGCACACGCGCCAGCGTGACCGCGACCGGCAGCAATACGTTGGCGGCGGGCATCGACGAAACGATCACCGCCGGGCGCTCGCGCCGTAGATAGCGCACCAGCGTGGCAATCATGCGCGCGGCTTGCCACGGCGTCCGCGGCTTGGCCGGGGCGATGTGGTGCCATCCCACCATGTCGACGTGCTCGCCCGCCGCGTCGGCGGGGGGATAAAGGACGAACCGCCTCGTCGCATATCCCCGCGCGGCGAGCCCGTCGGCGATGTCGTCCCACAATTCGCGCAAGCCCCCCGCCGCCGAATGGGTGATCGCGAAATGGATCGCGCCCGCCTGGTTCACCGCTGTTTCGCCGCCAGCGCTCGTTCGGAAAGCATTTGCTCCGCGAGGGTGTGCGCGGACAGCCACGCGCGATCGTCGTCGCGATCGCGGACCCAGCGCGCAATCATTTCGCCCCATTTGACCGGGCTCTGCATCCGGTGCCACGCCGCCGCTCCGCCGGCCGACACGCGCGCGTACAGCGCCGGGTCGGCGATCAGCGCGGCGATCGCCGCCGCCAGCGCGCGCGGGCGTCCGGCGCGGAACACCATCGCACTCGCGCCGTCCTCCAGGTGTCCGCGAAACATCGGATGGTCCGATGCCACCACCGGCGTGCGCGAGGCGAGCCCCTCGAACAGGGTCAGCGGCAATCCTTCGGGAAAGGCATGGCGGCTCGGCACCACCACCGCGTCGGCCGCGCGCATCATCGCCGCGATCTCGCCGTTCGGCACCAGCCCCAGAAAGGTGACGCGGTCGCCCACCCCGCGTTTGGCGGCGCGCCCAGCAAAGCGGTCCCGCGCGCCGACGCCCGCGATGCTCAGTCGCACGTCGTGCGCGGGCTTCAACAGCGCGACCGCGTCGATCAGGTCGCCGACCCCCTTTTTCGCGCTGATCGAGCCGACGAACAGCAGCTCGAACGGACGCGCCGCGGGTGCGGTCTTGGGCGAAAGATCATCGGGGGTGCGGTGATGCGGAAAGTCCCAGGCGAGTACCTTGTCGGCGCGGACGCCGAGATCGACCAGACCGCGCGCGGCATTCAGACCGTGATTGGCGACCAGCGTGACGCGCGCGTCGTTGAGCGATTCCGGCAGGGTACGAAACCGTATCCACCGATAATAAGGGTTGGCGAACGAATCGGCCATCACCACGCCCAGTCGGAACGGCTGCGCCCGTGCCCAGCGGATCAGCGGCATCATCGGTCCGAACAGGATCAGGTGGGTCGGCGCGAACCGCTCGATCAGCGCGATCACCGCGTCGGGGTTCCGGTCGGGATCGGTGTCCGCGCCGATCACCGTGACCCCAGTCTCCAGCATCTCCCAATATCGCGGCGCGAGCGCACACAGGAACCCGACCGCGTCGTGTTCGGCGCGCAACGCGGCGAGTTGATCGAGCACGTAGCCGTGCCCGTAATACATCTCCTTGCCTTCCTCGCGTCGCAGCCGGTCGGCCTCGCGGTAATCGCCGGCGTAATGGACCATCAGCACCCGCGTCACGCCGCATTCCCCCAGCCTGCGAGCGGGTCGCCGAGCCCCAAGTGCGCGCGCACGAGCAGGATCGCGACGAACAGCAACATCGCCACGCCGATCGCCAACGCGTCCTCGCGCCAGAATGCCATCCGCACGCGGTGCAGCCCGACCGCGATATAGCCGTATTGCAGCAGCTCGGTCGCCGCCACCGCCCCCACCGCACCGCCGAACCCGGCGACCGCATATCCCGTCGGCAACAGCAGCGCGAGCGTCGCCAGCCGGGTGACGTTCGCGACACTGCTGTAGAACGGCTGCCCCGCGCTCAGCAGCAGCGCTTCGTTCAGGTTCGACAGCACCGCGAACACCGCGCCGAGCAGCAGCACCGCCAGCATCCAGCTCGCCGCGGCGTAACGGGGGTCGTAGATCACGCGGATCAGCACGTCGGCAATCCCCGCCGCCCCCGCCAGCGAGGCGCACACGCCCAATGCCAAGGCAGTGCGCGAACGCCCGATCGCCGCCATCTGCGCGCGCCGGTCGTCGGTCGCGATGCCTGCGAGCGCGGGAAAGATGATCTGATAGCTCATCCGCCGCGCCAGCGTCGTCGGCAATTCCGCGATTGCGCGCGCGATGCCGTAGATGCCGAGCAGCGCGAGCGGCGCGACCCGTCCGAGATACAATCGGTCGAGGTTGGTCGCGGCATACATGACGAGCGAGGTGATCGCGATCCACCTGCCGAAGCGGATGATCCGCCCCGCCACGACGCGGTCGAACCGCAGCCGCTGCCCCGGATCGGGAAGCGCGTAGCTCAGCGCCGAGCGGATCGCGACCGCGAGCACCAGCCCGATCACCGGCGCCCAGACCGATCGCAGCCACCATGCCAGCGCGACCTGCACCGCGAAGGCGAGGACTTCGCACGCGAGCTCGAACAGATTGCGCCGCCGCACCTCCACCTGCTTGACCAGCACGAAGATCGCGGTCGAATGCGCGCCGCCGATCACCGGCGACAAGGCGGCGAGCAGGAAGATGCGCACGTCGATGCCGTACGCGCGCGCGAGGAACGGCGCCGCGGCCGCGAACAGCAGGCTCAACAATGCACCGCGCAGGAGCTGCAACGTCCAGGCGGTATCGCGAAAGGCGCGCTCGGCGCCGTCGGGATGGTGGACGATGTTCTGCTCGATGCCGACGTCGGTCAGCAGCTCCACCCCCAGCCGCACCGCGTTGACGACCACCATCACCCCCAGAATCTCGGGCGCGAGCAGATAGGATAAAGTGACGTTGAGCCCGAACTTGAGCGCGGCGGACACGACGAACGTCCCCGCGGTCCAGACGAACTTGGCGAAATACCCGCCCGGCGCGCGCGTCAAGTCGCGGTTCCGGCTGAACGGTCGGCCGTCAGGTCGACGGCTATGACCGGCGCCGTCACCGGCCGGCGCGGTCGCGCCAGCCCCTGGAGCGTCCCGATCGCGATCACGTTCCACGTCACCAACGAGTACAACCCGACGCGCAAACTTCCGCGCCGGATCGAAAGAAACGCGAGCGGCAGCAGCAACACCGCGAGCAGGATGGCCCAGCGACCGCTCAACCCCGCAACGAGGACCGCCAGCCACCAGCCGTAGACGATCACGCTATAGCGCAGCTGCGCGAACTGGCGCAGCACCTGCCGCCAGTGCGGCTGTCCCCAGGCGGCGCGGATCACCTCACCCGCCCCGCCCGCGTAACCGCTGCGCAGCCGTCGCCACATCAGGCGATACCCGCCCGTTGCATGGCCGTGATGCTCGACCGCGGCGACGTCGATCCGCGCCAGCCGCCAGCCCGCGGCGCGGAGCCGCGCCGCCAGCTCGAATTCCTCGAAGGCGTGGAGATTGCGGTCGGCAAAATGCCCCACCGCGCGCACCGCCGCGACGCGGTAGAGCCCACCGCAGTCGAGCCGGTCGACGTCGCCCGCCACCGCACTGCCCTTCACGCGGTCGTTGCGCGCGCGCAGTTCGAACTCGATGCTGTCGGTGTTCGCCTCGCGTACGCGCCCGCCGACCGCGGCATGGCCCGGATTGGCCTCCAGGAAAGCGACACCCGCCACCAGAAAATCGGCGTCGAGCACCATGTCGCCGTCGAGCAGGTAGAAATAGTCGGCGTCGACCGACTGGAAAGCTAGCTGCGCGCCCGTCCCGCACGATCGCTCGGCGGGGTCGGCGAGCTGCAACACGCGCACGCCCGGATGCGTCCGCGCGCGTGCCACGGTGTCGTCGCTTGATCCGCTGTCAGCGAGCACGATCGTACCGCCGCCGACCCGGTCGAGCGCCGCGCGCGCACTCGAGAGTGCCGCGTCGATGTGCGCCGCCTCGTTGAGCGCCTTGATCCCGACCGCAACCGTCACGCTGCCCCGCCTCCTGCACGGCCCCCCGCGCCATTTCTCGCGCCGCTTCCCGCCAGCGCGCGATAGCGCGCCAGATACGCGGATGCCATCGTATCGGGGCTGAAGCGCGCCGCGATCACGTCGCGAAACGGCGCCACGCGACGCCGCGCGGCTGCGGGATCGTCGATCACCTGGGCGAGCAGCGCCGCCAGTGCGGGAACGTCGTCGACCGCGGCCCGGAACGGGTAATCCGCCGGCACCACCTCGTCGAGCCCGGGCGCGTCGGTCGTGATCGCGGGCACGCCGGCGAGCAGCGCTTCCGCCGCGAGCAGCCCGAACCCCTCGAACCGCGATGGCAACAGCACCGCGTCATAGTCATCCAGCCGCTCGGCCAGGTTCGGGATCGGATCGACCAATCGCACGTCCCACGCTGCTTCATCGGCCGCCGCCGCGACGCGGTCGCGCAGCACGCCCGTGCCCGCGATCGTCACTGCCACGTCGGCGCGCGGCGTTCGCGTGCGCGCGTCGGCGAGGATCGCGGGCAGCAGGTCGGCGCCCTTCTGCTGGTGGAGCCGTCCAGCGAACAGGACCTTTGCCGAGCGATTGTCGCCAGACGCCCGCTGCTGCGCGGGCGCGGGGCGCGCCACGCCGTTGTAGATCACGTCGGTGGCGCGCGGGCGGCGCACCGCGATCGCCGCATCGGCACGCGCAGCGTTGCGCGACACCGCCACCGCGGTGCCGTAGTCGAGCCGCGCGGTAACCCAGTGCCCGATCATCCCCCAGTCGATCCACAATTCGCAATTGTGGACCGTGCGCAGCAACGGCGTGCGACGAGCCCGACGCGACAGCAACGTTGCAATTGCCAGCGTCAGCTCGGGGATCTCGGTGTGGACGTGAATCACGTCGGGCCGCACGTCCGCGACGGTGCGGGCAAGCGCGCGCGCGGCGAGCACGACACCGCCCGACTTGAACCCGCGGCTGGTGCCGGTGGTGTGGGGGACGCCCCAGCGATCCAGCCGTGCCGCCATGTCCTGCCCGACCGCGCTTCGTCGCTCGCTGCCCAGCACCGCGAACAGCGCGAAATCGGCGCGGTCGCGCAAACGGTCGATCAGGTCGAGCGCGACCATCTCCGCGCCGCCCATGTCGAGGTGCGTGATGACGTGCAGCACCCGCGGCCGCCGGTCCTCGCCGACATGGCGGCCACAGGCTTGCGCCGGCGTCAATTCCTTCCCGCCCCCCGCGGTCATCCTCGTCGTCCCTAGCAGCGCCCCAGCTTCACCTATAGAATGACGGACGAGCGGGGGAGCGTAGAATTGTCCATCACAGCGCCTGTGGTCACGCCGGCTGATCTGCGCGGGGCACCGGCCGATTATCCGGCGACCGGCGCCGCCCCATCCGCCCGCATCTCGGCCCCGATCCGCTACCGTCCCGACATCGACGGGCTGCGCGCGCTGGCGATCCTGCCGATCCTGCTGCTTCATTGCGGTGTCACCGGGCTGCGCGGCGGGTTCGTCGGCGTCGACGTCTTTTTCGTGATCTCGGGCTATCTCATCACCGCAATCATGACGCGCGACATCGAGCGCGGCGCGTTCTCGATTACGCGCTTCTATCGTCACCGCATCGTCCGCATCCTGCCCGCGCTGCTGGTGATGATCGCGGTCACGCTCGCACTCGGCTGCGCGCTGCTGCTCCCCAACCAGATCCGCGACCTGGGGCACAGCGTCGCCGCGACGAGCGCGTTCGGCTCGAACGTCTATTTCTACCTGACGTCGGACTATTTCGCCGCCGCCTCGGACGCGAAGCCGCTGGTCCACACCTGGTCGCTCGCGGTCGAGGAGCAATTTTACCTCGTCTATCCGCTGCTGCTCTGGGCGATGCGCCGCGCGCCGCGCGAGCGATTGATCGCGGTAATCGCCGGGCTCGCCGCGGTGTCGTTTCTCGCCGGCGCGTGGCTGGCGGTGACGCGCCCGTCGGCGGGCTTCTACCTGCTGCCCGCGCGCGTATGGGAACTGGCGCTCGGCGCCCTGGTCGCGCTCGGCGCGGTGCCGACCATCCGCCGCCCGGGCTGGCGCGCCGCGCTCTGCCTGGCCGCGCTCGTCGTGATCGCGCTCAGCACGGTCGCGATCTCCAGCCGCTGGCCGTTCCCGGTGCCGTTCGCCGCGCCCCCCGCGCTCGCCGCCGCGATCCTGATCGCCTATGGACGGGACGGACCCAGCGCCAGGCTGCTCGCCAGCGCACCGCTCCGCGCGGTCGGGCTTGTCTCCTATTCGGCCTATCTGTGGCACCGGCCGATCATCGCTTTGTACCAGAGCCGCCACGGCTCGACGCTGCGCATCGGCGAAACCGCGCTGCTGCTGGCGCTCTCGCTCGGCGCCGCCGTGCTCAGCTACGCGCTGGTCGAACGCCCGGCGAGCCGGCGCTGGCGCGACGGCAGCGGACTGCGCGTTCACGCGGTCGCGGTCGCGCTGCTCGTTCTCACCGCGCTCGCGGGGCTGGGGATCGCCGACGCGGCCGATCGTATCCGCCCGCTGCCGCCACGGCTCGCGCGCGCGGCGAGCTACATCGGCTGGGACGCGACCGCCGCGGGCAGACGACAGTTCGGCACCGACCGCTGTTTTACGATCCCGACCGGTGCCGCGTTCGACCCCGCCTGCCTCGCGCTCTCCGCGACGCGCGCGAACGTCATGCTGATCGGCGACAGCCACGCCGCGCATTTCTCACAAGCACTGCGCCTGCTCCGCCCCGACGTCCACGTGGTCCAGGCGACTGCGGCGGGGTGCCGGCCGCTGCTGCGTGGCGGCGGGATCGCGCGCTGCCGCGCGGTCATGGAGCGCGCGTTCACCCAGACCGATTTCACGCGCGTCGACACGGTGATTCTCTCGGCGCTGTGGTTGCCATTCGAGCAGCCCACCCTGCTCGATACGATCCGATCCTTGCGCGCGCGCGGCGTGCGAGTCGTCGTGCTCGGCCCCTCGGTCGAGTACGACACCGACCTGCCGATCCTGGTGGTGCGCGGCGCGCGCGAAGGCGACCCGCGGCTCGCCGACCGGTATCGTATCGATGCACGCGCCGCGCTCGACCGCGTGATGGCCGCGCCGGTGCGCGCGGCGGGGGCCACCTACGTCTCGGTGATCGCGGCCGAGTGCGCATCCCCAGACCGGGCCACGTCGTGCCCGCTGACGACCCGCGACGGCACGCCACTCCACTTCGACCATTCGCACTTCACCCCCGCGGGCGCGCGACTGGTGCTCGGGCGCGTGCTCGCGGTGGTGCCGCTCACTTCCCCGCGGTGACGACCGGGCGCGCGCTGCGGCGCGTGCGCTGGCGCAGTTCGCGCATCACCGCGTCGCCCGCGTCCTTCTTCACCGTTCGCCGCTCACCCAGCGTCGCGTAATGCGCGAAGGCGACCGCGAAGAAGAAGATCGTGCTGACGATCGCGTCGCGTTCAAACATGCCGGTCTCGGTCGTATTGTGCCCGATGCAGAACATCAGCATCGCGGAGATCAGCGCGCCCTGCCCCTTGGGCGCCTGCTCGCTCACCAGCAACCGCGCGAGCGGCCACACCGCCATCGCGAACACCATCAACAGCACGCCCGGCAGTCCGACCGTCACCAGCTGGTCGAGATAGCCCGAGTGACCGACGAAGATCGTGGTGACGAAACCCTGCCCATATTGGAACACCGGGCTTCCTGCCTCAATGTTCCAGAACGACCCGAAGCCCGCGCCGAGCGGATGCTCGCTCGCGTAGCTGAGCAGCGTGGACCAGATGTGACCGCGCCCCGTGAACGCCTTGGGGCTGGTCAGATCCGCCTGCAACACGTCCTTGTACGCGGTCAGCAGGTACAGGATCAACGCGGCGCCGATCGTCATCAGCGGGATCAGATACGCGCGCAGCCGGCGATTGACGAACTCGAACACTGCGCCGCCCATCAACGCGAGCACCAGCATGCCGGCCGACGTCTTCGACTGCGAGCGCCACAGGAAATACACCGACGCGACGATCGCGAAGATCCGCACGGTGCGCCTGACCTGTTTGGCATCGAAGGTGAACATCACCACGCACAATGCCGCCACCGCACCGGCGAAGTTCTTGTGCCCCAAAAACCCGCGCCACATGTCACCGGTCAACGAATTTCCGGCCTCGCTCGCCGGATGAATGCCGACGCTCGGGTCAATGAAGACGAACAGATAGCTGATCAGTACCGAGGCAAGGAGTGCGTAGCGCAGGATCTGGGCGCTAAGTTGATATCCGCCGTGCCGCACCAGGCTGAATGCCATCCAGCCGACCAAGGTGGTCAGGAACACGCGCCGCACCGCGACACCGGGATCGAGCGCCCACGACAGGCTGATCCAGCACCATGCGAAAGCGACGAGCACCGGCCAGGGAAATGCGATCCAGGAAGCCCCGCGTGCGACCGGGCGGACCGCGTAGATCGTCAGCGCGAGGATCATTAGATAGCCAATCTGCCGCGCCACGCTGCCCTCGCCCGCGGCCAGGCCGTCCTCGATCGTCATCAGCGGGCCGAGCAGCACCATCGCGACCAGCGCGACGATCGCGATCTTCAACGGCGCGAGATGGTCGGCCTGCGTGAACGTGGGCGATGCATCGCCGCGTTCGCCGCCACCGAACTGCGACAGCCAGTCGGCCCGAAACGATCCAGGCCTAAACGATCCGGCCTTAACCGACGCCGCCTCGTACGGCCCTGCCTCATACCCACCGCCTGAACCTGAAGGCATGATCTGTGTCCCGCTTCGACACGCTCGGCGCACGCCGCCGGCCCCGTCGATGATCTTGATCGCCGTTTCTATCGCCCGCCCCCGACATCGTCCAGCCGGCACCCGACGTGCCGGCCTGTTTCAGCAGCAACACCTCCGATCAAAAATCCTTACAATACAGTAACTCGTTGAGACCAACTCCCGATCACGTCTTCCGAAAGCCTCCGGTTTTGGCTACTCAGCCATTTCGCTTCAGAGGAAGCGGCCCGTCCGTTGTCATGAACATTGGCGTGCCGCATGGTCGGGGGCGGATCAGGGGCGGCTTACGTTGATGGCGAGCGCCTCGTTCACCTTGTGTGGACGGGTGTTCTGGCAGGGTGTGTGTCGGCATGTTGGGGAACGTCGATCCATGCGATGCGCGACACTCCGTCGCAGCGGAAACGCATCAGGTGACTGAGCGCCGATCCGGTGCGCAGTGGCGGCCGCGCACAGCACTGCTGCAATTCCGCGCGCTTAGCTACTTGATGCTCGCCGATACCCTGGCGGTCGTCGCCGGTTTCGGCGTCGCCGCCTCGCTTCGCGCCGCGCCGTCGCGTGAACTAGGCTGGCTGATCTTCGTGCTCGTGCTCGTCCCGACGTACGGATTGTTCGCGTCGAACTTCAAGGCGTTCGAGATCGCGACGCTGCAGGACCCTTTTCGCGCCATCAGGCGGAGCCTGCAGGGGTTCGCGCTCGCGATCGGCAGCGTGACGCTGGTGATCTTCTACCTCAAGTCGAGCACCATCTTTCCGCGCCTGACGATCGGCGTCGGCTCCGCGCTGTCGGCCGCGTTCCTCGCCGGCATCCGTTACGCGTTCGTTCGCCATCTCGCCCAGCTGATCGGCGGCAATCCGTTCAGCTCGGTGCTGCTGTACGATCCCGGCGTGGCGATTCCGCGCGGCAGCTACTCGATGGTCATGGCGGCCGAATCGTATTTCGACCCCGAGGAACATGATCCGCACATGTACGACCGGCTGGCGACACTGATCGCGAGCGCCGACCGGGTGGTCGTTGCCTGCACACCGCAGCGCCGCAGCGCCTGGGCGGCCGCCTTGCGCGGCGCGAACGTCCAGGGCGAGATCATCGTACCCGAACTTGCCGTGATGGCGCCGCTCGGTTTCGGGCCCGACCGCTCCACCCCCACGGTGATCGTCGCGACCGGACCGCTCGGCCTAGGCGACCGCCTCGTCAAGCGGTTGTTCGACCTGCTCGTTGCCGGGGTGGCGCTATTGTGCATGCTGCCGCTTCTGGCCATCACGGCGCTGGCGGTTCGGTTGACCAGCGAGGGGCCGATCCTGTTCCGGCAGGTGCGGATCGGTCGCGGCAACCAGATGTTCGAGGTGCTCAAGTTCCGCTCGATGTACGTCCAGCAGCTCGACGGTGCGGGCCATCGCTCCGCCTCGCGCGACGACGATCGCATCACGCCGGTCGGCCGCATGATCCGCCGCACCAGCCTCGACGAACTGCCGCAGCTTATCAACGTCCTGAAAGGCGACATGAGCATCGTCGGCCCGCGCCCGCACGCGCTCGGTTCGCGCGCGGCCGACAAGCTTTTCTGGGAGGTCGACCAGCGTTACTGGGACCGCCACGCCGCGAAGCCGGGGTTGACCGGGCTCGCGCAGGTTCGCGGATTTCGCGGCGCGACGCTGATAGAGGACGATTTGCGCAATCGCCTGCAGGCCGATCTGGAATATCTCGAAAACTGGTCGATCTGGCGCGATCTCAAGATCATCTTTCTCACCGTGCGCGTGATCTTCCATCACAACGCCTTCTAGGCGTGTCGATGGACCGCTGGCACAACGCGGCGCAACAAGCGTCATGAAAGGGAGCTTCCGTGTCGACGCGTGCTGACGCAGGTCTTAGCCGGACGCGGTGGTCCGACCGGATCGGCTGGGTCATCAACCTGATCTGCCTCGTGGCGCTCGTCGCGGTGATCGCGACCGTCATCTACGGCTTCTGGCTGCGCGCGATCTGGGCGAAGGGCTATTTTCTCGCGGTCGGGGTCGCGGTGATCGGCGCGATTGTGATCCTGATCGGGCTCGCGCAGCAGGCGATCGCCGCGCGCGACGTCGCGACCTGGCGGGCCATGGCGGAGTGGCAGATCCAGGCAGCGCGCGCGCGCGTCTCGCGGGCGCAACCTGGCGAGGATCAGGCCGCCGATATCGAGCCCGAGTCGGCTGCTTATTACGAGATGCTCGTCGGTACGCTGGTGCGCTACGCCGAATACGAACAGGAAAGCGTCGTGCGTGAACGGTGACCCGCATCTCGAACTGGGTGAAAGCCTGCCGCGATTCCTTTCGCACTGGCTGGCGGCGTGCTTCGGGCACTTTCTCATGGTGCTGCTGCCGCTCATCACCGATCTGACCGACATGACCAACGCAGCCTGGCCGAAATGGTGGTCGCTGCTGCTGTTCGCCGCCGCGACGTCGCTGATCGCCGCGGTGATCAACGCCAATCTGCCTGTCACCCCGCGCGAGATGATCAAGAGCGTGGCGCTGGGCTTCGCCCTCAACGCCACCATCGTGATGCTGCGGCTGGCGTGACCGCGGCGGCGGCCCGGTCGGACGTGTCGATCGCCGCGCGCCTCCGCGCCCGTCTCGCCCGCCGGAGCGACGACCTCTCGCGCGATCAGATCGTGCCGCTCCAGTTCCTGCGCGGCATCGCCGCGTCAGGCGTGGTCGTCCAGCATCTGCTCGAGCGCTACGCGCGGCGCGGGGCCCTGCCGGGCGCGATACCGGATTTCACCACCCGCTTCGGACAGGTCGGGGTGGCGACATTCTTCGCGATCAGCGGCTTCATCATGGTCTATATCGCACTGCGCGATTCCCAACGCGTGCCGACCGGCCGAGCCTTCCTGCGCCATCGCTTCCTGCGCGTGGCGCCGCTCTATTATCTCACGACGCTGCTGATCATCGCGTTCGGACTGCTCACGCAGCAATTGGCGTCCGCGTCGCGGCGGCAGCCGACCGTCATGGAGGTGATCTATTCGTTCGCCTTCATTCCCCACCGCGGCGCCAACGGGGTGATACAGCCGGTCTACGAACTCGGCTGGACGCTTCACTACGAGATGTTCTTCTACCTGCTCTTCGCGGCGGGGCTGGCATTGTTGCGGCGGCATGGCGCGGCGCTCGTCCTGACCACGCTCGTGCTGCTGATCGTCGCGGGCGTCGGGCGTGACGCGCCACCCGACCGGGCGAGCTTCGCGCTCGCAGCCTACGTCTTCACGCGCCCGATCATGGCCTATTTCGCGATCGGCATTGCCATCGCCTTCCTCCGCCATCGCGTCAGCACGCATTTGCCCGCCGTCCCCGCGTCCCTCATCATCGCGCTCGCGGTCGTCGCGTTCGTCACCGCGACCACAAGTGACCGACGTTTCGTTGCCATGCCCGCGATCGCCATCGCCCTCGCGTGTACGGTGCTGTTGCGCCCACGGCGCGAGGATCATGCCGGGCGATTGAACCGGTTCTCGCGTGCATTCGGCGATGCCTCCTACAGCATCTATCTGACGCACAGTTTCCTGCTGGGGGCATTCGCGTGGACGACCGCCCGGTTCGCCGCGCAGAGCTTCGCGGGACTGGCCTTCCTGGCCGTCATCGCGTGTGAGGGTTGCTTCGTTGCCGGATGGCTGACGTGGCGCTTCGTGGAGCTACCCGTCACGCGCAAACTGCAACGGCGACGTCCAGCGCTCGAGACGGTCGCCCCCTGACCACTTAGCGGTCCGCCCTTTCGTCGGTCGCGGGCCGGGCGAGAATCCGCCGTTCGTCGAGCGTCACGACGGTGGATGTCTCCGCCGCGGACGGCGCCACCCCCGACAGGATCGGACGGTCCTGCGTCGCAACCGCCACGTCGTTCGCCTCCGCGGGGACGGGCGACGGCGCCGCGCCGGGCGCAAGGACCGAGGATACCGCCGGCTCGTGCCCCGAATAGCGTCCCTGAAACGCGGCGGCTGTGCCCGCGAGGCCGTTCCAGCGATAGAAGACGTGCGCACCGATCGATGCAACCTTGATCAGGCTCGCCGCCCAATAGGGGACGACGTAGTTCGCGTGATAGTGCGTCGCCCAGCCGACCGGCTGATACACCCCCCCGCCCAGCGCCGCCGCGGCGATCCTGGTCGCGCGCGCCCACCCCGGCACCGATGGCGCGCGCGCCAGCGACCCGTCGCAGGCGAAAGTGAACTGGCATCCGGTGCGGCGTTGCGCGCCGTCGAGCACGACGCCGCACACCGTCTTGGGATAAGCGGGATGGCGCAACCGGTTGAGCACGACCTGCGCGACCGCGCGCTCGCCGTCGTCGCTCTCGCTCCCCGCCTCGTAATAGACCGCCATCGTCATGCACTGGAGCGAACGGGCATAGTCGTTCGCGTCGCCGCTGCGCAGCAGGAACGCCTCCGCCGACGCGACCGGCCCGCTCGCCGCCCGGCGGGCATTGAACGCGCGCGCCTCATCGGCGCTCAGCGGCCGAAGCGTCGACGGTGCGAACGGGGCCTCGATCCGCGCCTTTCGCGCCGCCGCGATCACCTGCGTGACGGTCGCGCCGCTATCAGGCTCGTCGCCTGCGGGACGTTGCTGCAGGCTATGCACCGCGATCGCCAGCAAGGCGGCGATCAGTCCCAGCGCAATCAAGGCGGGAAGGAAGATCAGCACGCGCGGCCGACGACGCATCGACCGCGGCAACGCTGCGGTCAGTTCGAGCGGATGATCATCGCCGGCATCGGTCGCGACGTATCCATCGGGGCCGCGGGTCGTCATCGTGGGCGCGGTCTAGTGCGTTGCCGCGTCGCGCACCAGCGCGTAACGGGCCGCATGAACTGCCTGCGCCTGCTCATGCTCGCCGCGATCCTCGCCTCCCCCGTCGCCGTCGCGCAGACCCGCCCCGCCGCGGCACCCGCGGGAACGACCGCAGGCGGATTGTTCAGCGCGGGCCAGTTGCGCGATCGCTGCCAGTCGAGCGTTCCCGCCGACGCGTCCTATTGTTTCGCCTATGTCGCGGGCGTCCACGACACCGTGCGCGCCTACGAAGCGTGGCTCAATCTGCGCGAGTTCTGCGCACCGCGTCACGTGCCCCAGGGCGAGCTTCGTCGCGCCTTCATCGATTACGTTGCGGCGCATCCCGATATCGCGAGCGGGGAGGCGGCGTCGGTCGTGGTGGTCGCGCTCAAGGTCCGCTATCCTTGCTCCGCTGCGCCCGCCGCTCACTGACCGCATCGCACGACCCGCCCGAACCGTCGATCACGCTTCCGCGCTACTGTAGTCGTAGCGGTAGTAATTGTACGACTGACCGTACCCGGCTTTCTTCGCATCGTATTTGGTGACGACGCAGCCGATCACGCTCGCATTCGCCCGCCGCAGTCGCGAGACGGCATTGCGTGCCTGCCCGAAATGCGCCCCGGCCGCTTCGGCCACGAACACCGTCGCCTGCGCGGCGGCGGCGAGCTGCGTCGCATCGGCGAGCGCGAGCACCGGCGGGCCGTCGACGATCACCACGTCATAGTCGCCGCGCAGCGTGTCGAGCAGCTCGTGCATCCCGGTCCCCGCGAAAAGCGTCGCCGGATCGGGGGGAAGCCGTCCGCTCGGCAGGAAACGCATCCCGTCGGTATCGGTGTCGAGGATCGTCGCCTGATAATTCGTGACGCGCGCCAGCACCGTCGACAGCCCTTCCTCGGGCAGCGCGAGGTTCAACGCACGGTGAAGCGAGGGGCGCCGCAGATCGGCGTCGATCAGCAGGACACGCCGCCCCAGCGCCGCGAAATCGCGCGCCAGCGCGAACGACGTGGTCGATTTGCCTTCCGATTTTCCACTGCCGGTGACGAGGATCGAGCGCGGTGGCCCCTGATTGGAGGACAGCTCGATCGAGGCGCGGATGGCGTGATACGCTTCCGACAGCTCCGATTTGGGATCCGCCAGTAGCGTGAGCGGCAGCACGCCGTGGCTGTCGGGCACGACGCCGAGCAGCGGAATGTGCAGCTTTTCCTCCACGTCCTGCGGATCGCGGATCGAATCGTCGAGGTAGTCGCGCCCGAACGCGTAGAGCGCGGCGAGACCAATGCCGGCGGCGAGCGCGAGTGCGAGATTGAGCAGCGGCTTGGGCGAGGTCGGCCGCCGCGGTGGTTCCGCGCTGTCGACGTTGGTCACGTTGTTCGACGTGATCCCGGCCTCCGCGCTCACTTCCTTGTACCGCTGCAACAGGCTCTCGTAGAGCTGGCGGTTCGTGTCCACCTCGCGTTGCAGGATGTTGTAGCGCACGCTGCGATCCTGCTCGGCGAGCGTCGCGCCCTTCAATGTCGCGACCTGCTGCGCCAGCGCGTTATGCTGCCGCTCAGCCGCCTGATACTGGTTTCGGATCGACCGGCGAATGCCTTCGGCCAGTTGCTCGATCTGCTGATCGAGCGTCGCGATCTCCGCGGTTGCCTGAATGACGACCGGATGGTCGGGTTTGAGGCGACGACGGATCTCGCTCAGGTTGGCGAGTTCCTCCGCGCGCTTCTGCGACAAACGCTGGATCGTCTCGTTCCCCAATACTTCGGGCAACGACATCAGCGGCGCGCGACGCGCCTGTTCCCACGCCTCGCGCGTGCGCAGGCGCGTCGCCTCCGACGTCGCCGCGTCCGCGTTCAGCTGCACCAGGTTGGCGGTAACGAGCGAGCGCGGGCCGGTGGTGCGCTCGTCGCGGTTCGCGCCCGAACTGGCATCGATCAACTGCGCCGATCGCGCATAGGCGATCAGCGCACGCTCCGACCCCTCCAGCCGCGTCTTGGCCAGACCCAACTGGTTCTGCAGGAACCGTCGCGAATAGGACGAGGTCGAGAACTTCCGCTGGATGTTCGCTTCGATGTAATTGCTGGCGTAACTGTTCGCGATCTCGGCCGCGAGCACGGGATCGCGGCTGACGAAGATGATCCGTACCACGCGCGAGTTGCGGCGAAGGTCGATCGACAGATTGCGCTGCAACACGTCGGCGACCAGATCAGCCAGGCTCTCGCCGCCCGGCTTCAGCTCGATCTGGCTGGCCCCCGTCATGCGCTTCAGGAAGTTGTCGTTGGCAGCGAGACCGAGGCTGTCGGACACGCGCTTCGCCATCGCGCGGCTGTTGAGCACGTCGACCTGCGTCTGCAGGAAACGATCCGCGTCGCTTCCGACGACCTGCGGTTCGGTGTCCTCGGTGCCGAGCACCTTGGCGACCTGCTGGTCGATCTGGATGCTCGCGTCCGCCGTATATTTGCGCGGCATCAGCAGAATGGATGCGATGCCGATCAGCAGCATCACCCCAATGATGGCGGCGACGACGAAGCGATGGCGGTAGATGGTCGTCCACGCAGCGCGCAGGTCTACCGCGGGCTCGTCATCCTCCTCGATTTCATACCCGCCGAACGACGGCTCGGCCCGCGCGAAGCCCGCGCCGGGTGTCGATCGTTCGTCGGGCCAGCGATCGCTCGACGGGATGTCCAGGCTCCCCATGATCGTTCCCGTTCGTCCCTAGAATTGCGCGAACACGCCGAAGCCCGCGAGCAGCGGGGCCGCGCGGAGAATGTCGTGCCATGCCGATTTGCCCGCGGAATGGCCGACGATGATCGTGTCGCGCGGCTGGATCGCGGGATCGGGGTCGTCGCCGCGCCGGATACGCTTCAGATCGAAAACCGCGCCCATCCGCTTGCCCTCGATATAGCGCACCACGATCACCTGATTGAGGGCGGCGTCCTCACTCTCCCCCTTCGCGAGCGCCACGGTGTCGAGTAGCGTCGTCGGCCCCGAAATCGGGTAGATGCCCGGCTCTTTCACGTCGCCCTGAACGGTCACGCGCTGCGCCACCGAACTCGCGACCGTGACCGTGACCTGCGGATTGACGTAGAAGCGCTCCGCAAGGCGTGCCGCCAGCAGGTCGGCCAGTTCGGTCGTGGTCTTGCCCGCCGCCTGAACGCGTCCGATCAGCGGCATCGAGATCACGCCCGCGGCATCGACCACCACGCCGCGGGTGGAGATGTCCGGTTCCTGGAACACCGTGATATCGACGGTGTCGAGCGCGCCGATACGGTAATCCTGTACGCTCGGTTCACCCGCCGGCGCGGGGATCGTCGCATAGGCGCTCTCACCGGTGCGCAGGTTCGGCCCGACATTGTTATCAGCGCACGCGCACAGCGTAGCGCTCAGCGCAATCGCGCCGAGCCAGATCGCTTTCATCCGTCAACCAATCCCTTCCCGCCGGGTCAGCGATCGCACCATCGCCCGGCCCGGGTCAAGGACGTAGATATCTTTGGTAAAATTGCACAGCGTCAATGCGGCCGGGCGGGCAGGACACGCACGTCGTCGATCCAGATCGGGCTCACCTGCGCGTCATGTCCCTCGATCGAGATGCCGAGGATCTGCGCCGGGCAGTCGGTCCCGATCCGCGCTGAACCCGATACGCGTCGCCAGTCCTGCCCCGAACCCGTGAGACGAAGGCTCGCGGCAGCAGTCTGCGCTTTGTTGGCACAGGTCAGCACCAGCGCGGCAGGAACGTCACCGCCCCTCACCTGCGCGCTCAATTCCCAGTTCCCGGGGGGAAGCGCGATCGCCTGTACCAGGGGTATAGCGCTCGTCAGCCCGTCGGTGACGATCTCGACCGCGTGCGCGCTACCGCCCGCGCCGCGATCGGCGAGGATCACTTTGACGCCGTCGGTCGCGATCTGGCTCCACGCATAGGGAAATACGCCCGTCGGCAGCGGCGAGGCGGTTCGCTCGAACCCGCCGTCCGCGATCTCGCCCACACCGCCGCTCGCCAACCAGACCGCACGCGCCTGTTGCACCTGTCCGCGCTCACCCAATCGACCCCGGATCAGAAGCGTTTCGTCGGGGGTCGCCGGAATGCCGCGCGCGCTCAGGCGGTCGAGAAATATTGTCGTTCTGCCAAGGTCGTTCGCTGCATCGCCCGCAACCGCATTGAAGAATCCGCGCCGCCACGACGGTCGATCGCCCAGGCGCGCAACGACCGCGTCGACGCCGCCGGGCGCCGCGTAGACGAGACGCATTTGCTGCATCATCGGTTCGGGCACCTGCGCGCGGCGCAGCAGCGCGTCGATCCGCTCGGCAGCGATGGCACTCGCGCCGGCCTGTCGTGCGCGGTCGATCAGCCACAATTGCAGCAGCGTGTCACGCCACCCGAGCGCCGCCCCGGTTTCGAGCAATGCGGTTCCGCGCGCCGTTTGCCCCAGCAGCAGATCGGCGAAGCCGTGCACGCGAACCGCCTTGGCATCGATCGGAACGATGCCGAGCGCACGCGCCGCCGATTCGCGCGCGGCGACCTGCTGTCCGGCACGTTGCTCGGCCTCGGCGCGCGCCGCCCACGCGTCGGCCGACCAGGGCGCGATCTGGCTCGCAAGTGTCCCCGCGCCATGCAGGACGAGGAAGCGCGCGCTCGCGTCGGCCGTTGCGGTCGCACCGACCGCGATCGCCAGCGCCGTTACTGCCCAGCGTCGACGCTGGTGATCCGTGCCGGGGTTGGGGCGCGCCGGCTCGCGGGACCGGGCAGCCGCCACGATCAGCCCCAGCATCGCACCGAACAGGCCCGCGATCCCCGCCATGCGTAACGGGTAATCCACCAGCGAAAACAACAGCACGATCCCGATCGATACGATGGCGGCGACCACGGTTGATCGCTCCTGCCGCCCACTCGCCCCGCGCCACCCCGCGACGACCGCGCGAACCAGCACTACCCCCGCGACCACCATCAACACCACCGCTGGCAGCCCACCCTCGAGTGCAAGTTCGAGGAAATCATTGTGCACATGATTCACATTGAATGGCGAAACCTGTTCGATGGGCTCCACACTGCGATAAACACGCTCGAAGCTGCCGAAACCGGTTCCGTAAGGAAAGCTATGCCGGAGTGCGTAAAGGGTGTTATCCCAATACTGATATCGCAGTTCTTCCGAGAGGCTGTCGAAGCGCCCGAGTACCCGCCCGACTAGTTCGGTTCGCGTGAGCAACAGCCCTACGATCAGATAAAGCCCGCCCACGATCGATATCGCACGTCCGCTGCGCCTCACTCCCAACGTCAGCGCGGCGACGCAGAGTATTGCCAATGGCAGCAAGACGAGACCCGTGCGCGAACTCGTCGCGAGAATACCCATCGCCAGAAAGGTGTCGATCGCCAGCATGATCACGTGGCGCATCGGTCGCTCACCCGTGACCCCCGGTACGGCAGAAATCACGATGGCAATCAGCAGCAGCGTTGCCTGATGGTTCCGATTGACGAAAAAGCCGACGCCATATCCGCGATGCGCTGTTTCATAGAGGATCGGCGCGGCGGCTCCGCCTGCGGCCACCTGCAGCGCGGCAAAAACCGCGGCAATCACCGCCCCCGCGAGGATCAGTCGGAGCGCAACGATCCGCTTCGGCAGACTGAGACCCGCGATCACCAGCATGGTCGCGAACGGTACCAGGAGCGAGAATAGCATGGACAAGGTACGATCGGGGGTCAGGCTCAGTGCGTGCCAACGCGCGCCGCGGCCCGTCTGTGCGAGGATACGCCCCGCGATCTCGTTTTCAGGCAGAGCCTGCCAGATACCCCCCGGCAAGGGGATCAATTGGAGACCTAGCAAAGCCGCGGCGGCGGCGAACATGACGACGACCGCGGTCTTCAGATGTGGCGGCGAGTT
Organism: Sphingomonas citricola; assembly: GCF_019429535.1. GTDB lineage: Bacteria > Pseudomonadota > Alphaproteobacteria > Sphingomonadales > Sphingomonadaceae > Sphingomonas > Sphingomonas citricola. Next base: position 72,901 of record NZ_JAHXZM010000004.1, read on the forward strand.
GATCAGCACCGTCGCGATCATGAGGATTGCGAGCATCTGACATGCCAGCTCGATCAGCGGGTAGCCCAGACCGGCACCACCGCCAAAGAGCAGACAGGCACCGAAGGCCAATGTCGCAAGGCCACGTCTCGTGACCGCGCCATGCCGCTGGGTAGGTGAAGATTTCCGTCTGGGCTGGTGCGGCACTGAAGGCTAATATCCTGACTTCGCAAACTGCTTCACCGTGAGGATCCGGCACGTTTGTCGATTCAAATCAGTGTTTTGCCCAATTGATGGCTGCAATCAACTACGCACTTCAGCGCCGTAACAAGCCAATGCCTTCGCCTGGCAGAGCCGATAAGATTAGCCGGCATGTTTTGGGAACAATTCGTCGCCAATACATAAAGGGGCGGATCGCTGAACGATCCGCCCCTCTGATAAGCTTACGACACCGCGCGATACGCGCGGTCAACTCAGTTCGGACTGGAGTTGTTGTCGCCGCCGCTCGCCACAACCGCCACGACCACTACGACCGCGATGGCGCCCAGAAGCGGCAGCAGGAAAGGAACTCCGACGAGATCGCTTTCGCCCTTGGTTGCAGCAGACGCGCGCACGGGAGTGGAGATTGCCCCAACCGGCTTGGCGCTACCGAAACTCACCGCCTGCGGACGCGCAGGTGCGGCAGCCGCGACGCCGACAAAAGCCTGGCTGGCCAATGCCGCCCCTAGAAATAGCTTGCGAATCATACCTTGCACCCCTGTACGGCGGCGCGTGAACGCCCTCTCTCTTGCTATGCAACGCTCGCCGTCGAAAATCAAGCAAGACCGCCGAGCAGTTCCTTCCAACAGACGCGAAAAAGAGACTTCACTTATGCAGACGCCGTAATGATCTGCTGAACCGACCCTTCGAGGTAAATTGCACTGAGTCGCCCCGATTTGTAGGCCCCCGTGTCAATGCCGATGCGGTTGGCCCGTATCTCGACCTCGTCCGAGATGCTGTGTCCGTGAACAATCACGGCTCCATGATCGCGGCGATCATCCAGAAAGTCCTCGCGTATCCACAGAAGGTCTTCACGCGCCTGACGGTCGAGCGCCACGCCCGGGCGAACGCCCGCGTGAACGAACAGGTAATCACCCGACCGGACACTCAGGGGACATTTGCCAAGCCATGACAACCATGCCGGCGGGATCGCTGCGCGTACGCGCGACAGGTAATCACGCGAATGCTCACCCGATCGGCGAGGCGAAACGCCGAGGCTGCGCAAGGTCTGCGCACCACCGACCGCAACCCATTGGCGCAGCGCATCCACGTCCCCGGTCATCACCTGCAATAGCGCCGCTTCGTGATTCCCGAGGAGCACGACCAAGTTCGGATTTTCCCGGCTCAGATCATATAACAGCCTGAGGACCTCGGCGCTGTGCGGACCGCGATCGATCACATCACCGATGACAATTACGTACAAAGACCGAACGGGCGGCAGCGCGCGCGTGTGACTTCCTATAAGATCGAGCAGTCGGTGCAGCAGGGTCAGGCAGCCATGCACATCGCCGATAGCGTAGATTCGCTCACCCGAGTCGGTACTTGGCAACAAGGCAACTCCGGTCTAGCGTTTTTGAAGGGGCCGAAGGGGGAGGTAGGATGTCCAGCTTGCAGGAAACAGCACGGCCGGACAACGAGGGCGGGATACACAAATCCGACTATCCTAGATAGACGTTGCGAGAGCGTGACCGGACGAGATTGCGGCCGGTGACAGGGAGGCTTGCGCCGCCATTCCCGGCAGCGCTCAACCGGTGGACTGGACAAACTTGGCTGATATCCGATCAGCGGCTGCTCTCGCGCTTCCGGATCGGTTGGACACCGAGCGGGCCAGCCGCGATGGCGACGGGCGCGAATGCGGGCCGCTTGCTCCCCTCCTTCGGAAAGACGGGTCACCAATGCCCCGAGTGCTGCTGGTTGCCTCGGCCGGCGGGCATTGGATCGAGCTTCAACGCTTGTGTGAAGCCTTCACTGGCATGGACTGCCAGTTCGTCAGCACGTCGTCTGGCATGACACCTCCGCTGGGCGCACGCGCCGTACTGGAGATACCCGATACCGCACGGGACTCGCTCGTAGGGGTAGCCCCCACCCTCATACGGCTTGCCCGTATCATACGGTCGTTTGCGCCAGATCTTGTCGTATCGACCGGTGCCGCACCGGGCGCGCTCGCACTGCTGGTCGCAAAGTGGTTTGGCGCGCGCACGATCTGGATCGACAGCATCGCCAATAGCGAGCGCATGTCACTGTCGGGTCGCCTGGTACGTCCCGTCGCCGACGTCCGCGTGGTGCAATGGGCGCATCTTGCGCATCGTGATCGATCGCTTCGGTACCTGGGGCAGGTTCTGTGATATTGGTTTCCGTCGGAACCCAGCTGCCGTTTGATCGCCTGATCCGCGCGGTCGATCAATGGTCTGCGACGAATGGGCGAGACGATGTTGTCGCTCAGATCGGCCCGACTGCTTTTCGCCCCACCGCGATGAAGAGCTTTGCCCATATTCCGCATGATCAATTTCGCGAATTGCAGCGCGAGTGTGATCTGATGATCTGTCACGCGGGCATGGGGTCGATCATAACCGCGATGGAGTTCGGTAAGCCCATCATCATCATGCCACGCGACCATCGCTTGGGCGAACATCGTAACGGACACCAGTTTGCCACGCTTCGCGCCTTCGGCGATCGCCCTGGCATTTACCCGGCAGAGAACGAGAAACAGTTGACCGCCTTGCTCATGCAGCTAGGCCTACTCACTGCTTCTCCCAGCTTGGCCGCCAGCGCGCCGGCAAGTTTCGTCGACCAGCTTGCGTGCTTGGTTCATGCGTCGGCAAAGCAACCCGCCGGCTTGCGACTGCGCCACAAGCTGTTCACAAGACGACCAAGGCACTTGTAAGGAATTGACGATGCAGCAAATTGCCGGAAAGCGGTTGATGACCTGCAGGGTGCGTGTTAACGATCGATGACTACCAGAAATCGGGGTGTTTACGTGAAACGAAGCGCGGCTTTCGCCATGCTGGCCGCCTTGTCGCTTGCCGCCTGCGGCAAGGGTGGGCCGCCGCCAATCTCCAGTGGCGAACGCTATACCGCGGGTACGACGAGCGAAGACACTTATGCGCTAGGTGCCGGCGACAAGGTTCGCATCATCGTCTACAATGAGCCGCAGCTCAGCGGCGATTTTTCGGTAAGCACTGATGGCGACATCTCGCTGCCGCTGATCGGCAACGTGAAGGTGATCGGCAAGACGGTTGATCGCGCCTCGCGCGACATCCAAATGCGGCTGGCCGACGGCTACCTGCGTGACCCGCGCGTGAGCATGGAGGTCGCGACCTATCGCCCGTTCTTTATCCTGGGTGAAGTTCGCTCACCGGGGCAGTTTCCATACATCAGCGGTCTGACCGTGATGAATGCGATCGCGACGGCGCAGGGCTACACACCGCGCGCGAAGAAGTCGACGGTGTTGATCCGGCGATTCGGCGAGCAATACGAGCAGGAATATGTGCTCACGCCCGACCTTCGCGTCTATCCGGGCGATACGATCCGCCTGACCGAGCGCTTCTTCTGATCGCGGCGGCGCGCCTGACGCTTGCCAGATGATGAACCCGGCCACCTTCCTACCAATAAGCCGGTACACGCTACGTGCCAGGCGTTCCCGGTACATGGCGTGCGTCGCTGCGAGCGGCGGGCTGCTGGTGGGTGCGACGGCGGCATCGGCGCAGACCAGCAGCCTGCTGTTACCGCCCGCCACCAGCAGCAACGACGCCTACGATCGCGGTCACAATGTCAGCGTCGCCGAACGCCCTCATCCCGAATATGACGCGCTGGGTATCCGGCTCGGCAGCTTCATCCTGAACCCACAGCTCGCTACGTCGCTCAGTTACAGCAACAACGTCTTCAATGATAATCGCAACAAGAAGTCGGACGTGTTTGTCGGCTTCGAGCCCTATATCGCGGCTACGTCCGACTGGTCGGTGCATCAGGTTCGGTTGGTTGCCGCCGGCGATCTGCGCCGCTTCGCCAATCAGACACTGCGCAATCAGAATGCGTGGTACGTCCAGCAGAACGGTCGCATCGATGTGTCGAGCAGCCTCACCGCGCGCATCGATACCGGCGTCTCGAAAACGTATGAATCACCTTTCTCCTCGGATGTCGTCGCAAACCTGACCGTCCCGTCGCGTTACCTGAACAACAATGTGAACGGGCAGCTTACCTACGATGGCGGCCAATCGCGCGTCGTCGGGACAATCAGCCGCAATCGCTTTGATTTCAGTGACATTCGTTTCGGCGACGGTTCGCGTCGCAGTCAGCGCTACCGCGATCGCACCGCGCTCGGTGGTACGCTGACGTACGAGTTGGGCTTTACGCCGAGCTTGTCCTTTTATGTGCGCGGTGAGGTCGATCGGAACAACTACGACACCTTGTCATTCGGTCGGCCCAATCGCGATTCGACTGGTTACCGGGGCATCGTCGGATCCAATTTCGATATCGCCGGCGTCGCCCGCGGCACGGTGGGGATCGGGTACAGCTACCGCGATTTCGATGCGCGGGGGACGTACCGCAACACCAAGGGTTTCTCGGTCGAGGCGCGCGGCGACTGGTTCGCGAGCGAGCTGACGACGGTCGGCGTCCTGCTGCAGCGTCGCCTCGTCGACGTCGATCTCGCCAACGTCGGATCCTCGTGGGACAATCGTGTCCGGGTCACGGTCGACCACGAGCTGCTGTACAACATGATCGTCACGATCGGCGGCGAGATCGCGAAGCGCGAGTATCCCGAGCGATCGACATCGACCGACGTCTACCGGATCGAGGCGTCGAGCCGTTACCAGATGACGCGCTGGCTCGGTCTGTCCGCCGATGTCGGCTACGGATCGAACAAGCCGAACGGGACCGGGCTCGGCAACCCGTTCGACGAAGTACGCGGTCGTATCTCGATCCGGATCAGACGATGATACCAATCCTGCCCCTGGCCGGCCGGTCGCGGCCATTCCTCCGATTGTTTAGGAAAACCCTGCCATGAAGGTCGTGAACGCGGCTGAGCCCGAAACCCGCCTGGGCGATCTGATCCGGTCGGTTCGCGACGTGTTGCGCCGGCGCCTGTGGGTACTGCTGGCGATCACGGCCGCGATCACGATCATCGGCGTCGTGCTGACGCTGCGGATCACGCCGACCTATCAGGGCGTGACGCGGCTTCAGATCGACCCGAGCCGCAATCCGCTCGCGCGAAGCGCGGGCGAAGCGCAGGCGCAGCTGGCGAGCGAGGCGCTGGAGACCGAGGTGTCGGTGATCCGCTCGCTCGATCTCGCCCGCGTCGTGGTCAAGCGGCTCAACCTCATCAACGATCCCGAATTCGGCGGCGGGCCGACCCCTGAGGGTCAGCCGGCGCTGTCGCCCGAGGCGAAGCTCGACGTGGTCGCGCGCGGCGTGAACAATCACCTCGACGCGTCGCGCGACAAGCTGACCTACATCATCGTCATCCGCTTCAATTCGCAGTCGGCCACCAAGGCGGCGCGCATCGCCAACACTTTCGCCGCCGCCTATCTCGACACAAAGGTCGGCAACAAGATCGGCACGGCCGAGCGCCAGACGCAGTGGTACCAGCGTCGCCAGAACGAACTCGCCGCGGAAATCCGTGCCGCCGACGAGCGTGTCGCGCAGTTCCAGGCGCAGACCGGCATCGTTCGCGGCACGTCGAACCAGCAGGGCACGATCGTCGACCAGCAGGTCGCGCCGCTGTCGCTCCAGCTCGCGAGCGCCGAGTCCTTCGCCGCCGAGGCCCGCGCCAAGGAGCAGTCGGCACGCCAGCAGGTACGCCGCGGCACGCTCGACACCATCTCCGATGTCCGGCAGTCCGCGACGATCCAGGACCTGCGCCGCCAGCGCGCGACGCTGTCGCAGACGCTGGAAGACGTGCGTGGCCGCTACGGCGAGCGGCACCCCGATTTCATCAAGGTGCGCGATCAGGTGGCGGGGCTCGACGCCGAGTTGAAGAAGGAAATGACGCGGGTCGTCAGTTCGCTCGATGCCGATGCGGGAGCAGCCGAAGCACGCGCCGCCAGCCTGCGCGCCTCGATGAACCAGCTTGAGCAGAAGCAGGGCGCGAACGCGCGTGCCTCGGTGATGGCGGCGAGCCTGCAGCGCGACGCAGACAGCAAGCACGACGCGTACGAGAAGCTCGCCGCGCTGGCACTCGAATCGCGCCAGGCGGCGCAGAACTCGATCGCGCAGGCGCAGATCATCGACAATGCCGAGCCGTCGCAGGCGCCGAGCTGGCCCAATCGTCCGCTGCTGTTCGTCCTGTCGCTGATCGCCGGTCTGGGCGTCGGTGTCGCCGTCATCGTCACGCAGGAGTTGATGATCACGGGCTTGCGCAGCATCGACGAGGTCGAGGCGGAACTGGGCGTGCCGCTCATCGCGGCGATCCCGAGCGTCAAGCAGGAACGCCCCGCCGACATCGTCGTCGACAAGCCGACGTCGCAATATGCCGAAGCGCTGCGCAACGCGCGCGCTTCGCTGCTGGGCGTCCGCGGGCAGGCGCGCCCGAAGGTCATCGCGCTCACCTCCGCGCTGCCGAGCGAGGGCAAGACGACCACCGCGCTCGCGCTCGCGCGGGTGATGGCGATGAACGGCGACCGGACGATCATCGTCGATGCCGACGTTCGCCGCGCGCAGTTGCGGATGATCACGCCCACCGCCCCCGACGGCAAGGGGCTGGTCGAGCTGCTCCACGGGGAGGTCGAGCTCGACACGGTGATCGAGGCGAGCGGTGTCGACAATCTCGACCAGATCGTCATCCACAAGCCGTATTTCTCCTCCGAGAACCTGTTCGGCAACGACCTGATGCCGAAGATACTCGAGGAATTGTCCGAACGCTACGACACGATCATCCTCGATCTGCCGCCGCTCGTCGGGCTCGCCGACGGCCGCTTCCTCGCCGCGCTGGCCGATGCGGTCACGCTGGTCATCAAGTGGAACAAGACGCCCAAGCACGCGGTCGTGTCAGCGGCATCGTGGCTGAAGGGTGACGGCGCCAACCTGGTCGGTTCGATGTACACGATGGTGGACACGAGCTCGCAGAGCGTCGGATCCTATTATTATTATTCGAAGCAATACGCCGATTATTATCAGGAGGCGTGATGCATGCCCCGGCGGCGAGGCGATCCTCGCCGCCGCCTGAGCGCGTCAATCAGGCGTCTGCCGTAGCGCGCGCGAGCGGGCCCCAATGCTGCTCGACCAGATCGCGCGTGGCGCGGATGTGGCGCCCGCTCGACGCGCCGAACACGATGCTCTCCACGTTCGGCTGCGCGCAGACCCAGGCGATCGCCTCGTCCGCGGGCAATGCGCCCGAGGCGAAGACCGACATCGCGATGCAGCGGCAGCGATAGCGACGCAGCGCCGCACCGATCGCGTCGCCACCACCCATCCGGAAACCGCGCGCATTGAGGCTCGTGCAGACGATCGGGTCGGTGATGCCGAGCCGATCGAGCACGGGCAGCAGCCGCGGCAGGTTCATCGTCACATAGCCCGCCTGCGCCCCGTAACGCGCGCGGACGTGGCGGTCGAAGATCGCGAAAGCGTCATGCGCGCCGAGCCCGAGCAGCAGGTCGACCATGTTGTTCTGGAGGAAGACGACCGGGGTCGTGAGGCGATCGAACATCGCCATCTCCGCGTCGACCAGCACGGTTGCGAGATGATCGATGTCGCCGCGCACGAGCGAGAGCCCGCCGCGCATCAGGCGACCGACCCCGCCCTCCCCCGGAACGAACCGCTGGAGCGCGCCGAGCATGCCATCCTCGGTCACCGCATTGGCGTATTTGTGCGCGTAGGGCATCGCGGGATAGAAGACGAAATCGCGATACGCGCCCGGATGCGCACGCACGTGCGCGGCGACGCGCGCGATCCGGTCGTGCGTCGTGCACATGAACCCGGTGATGCCTTCCGCCACCGCGGCGTCGAGCACGTCGATCACCGCGGCGTCGTCCTGGAACTGGATCGCCTGCGCGCGGGCGCGCTCCTCCGACATGTGGTTGATGCCGAAGAATTGATTGTCGCCGAGGATCAGCCTGTTGAGCATCGCGGGGCTCAGCGCGCGAAGAGCGAGCGGCGGCGACGCGCCGGGGCGGCCGGTGCCGCTGCCGCTGCCGCCGGCGCTACCGATCGGCGCGGCGCGGTCGCATTGGCGGTCAGCAGCGCGAGCACGCGGTCGGTCACCGCGGCGGAGGCGAAATCGTTGAGGGCCGGAAGCGTCCGCCCCGCGACGCGCGCGACGAAATGCTCGAATTGCGCGGCATATTCCTCGCCGCGGATGTAGAAGCCGACGGGTTCGGTCAGGTCGGTGATGTAGCGCGTGTTCCAGCCGACGCGGTAGCCATCGGGCAGGTTCGCATTGCGTCGCGCGAACAGCCGCACCTCCTGCCGGTCGGCGTAGAGATGGCCGTGACTGCCCCAGATGTTGACGCGCGTCGACATCTTGCGCTGCGATTCGTCGCTCCAGTCGACGGTCAGCTGCGCCGTCCGCCCGGCATCGAAGAACAAAGTCGCGTGGACCTGATCCTCGGTGTCGCGCGAGAAAACACGCGTCAGCGCGGTGCCGCCGACGCTGCGCGGCTCGCCCAGATACCAGGCGAGCAGGTCGATCGGATGGGTGGCATAGTCGAACAGGCACCCCCCGCCCTGCGCGCGGCGCGTGCGCCACGTCGTGCCGCTGTCGCGCAGCACGACCGGCCCGCGCGCCTCGGCCGAGGCATGGCTGATCGCACCGATCACGCCTGCGTCGAGCAGACGCCTGATCTCACGGAACGTGCCCATAAAGCGGTGATGGTAGCCGACCTGATTGACCAGCCCGCGCGCGGCGGCGAGCGCGACCAGCGCGGCGCTGTCGTCGGGTGACAGCGTCAGCGGCTTCTCGCAGAAGACGTGGATGCCGCGCTCCAGCGCCGCACGCGCCATCGCGACGTGCAGGTGCGAGGGCGTCGCGATCACGACCGCGTCGGGCGCGGCGGTGTCGAGCATCACGCGATAGTCGGAGAAGGTCGGGTGATCGGTCTGGTGGCGCAGCAGCCCGAGCAGATACGTCGCGGGATCGCACACGCCGACGATCTCGACCCCGTCGACCTGCGCGATCTGCGCCAGGTGCGCGATCCCCATCTTCCCCAGTCCGGCGACCGCGATCCGCACCATTGTCCTCGCTCCCCTTCTTGTTATCGATGCGCCGGATCGTCAGGTCGGCGCGTGCGCGGCGAACAGCGCGCAATATTGGTCGGTCACGCGCTCCCACGAATAAGTGCGCGTGACGTGCTGCTGCTGCGCCCATGCCCGCGCGCGCAGCCACTCGGGCTCGTCGAGGGCACGGCGCAATTGCCGGCGCAGGTCGTCGGCGTCGCCGGCGGCGAAGTAGATGCCGTGTTCCTCGAGCGCGTAGCGGTTCATCGCGATGTCGGAGCAGATGACCGGGGCGCCGACGAACGCGCTTTCCAGGATCACCGGCGACAAACCCTCCAGATCGGACGGCTGCACGTAGGCGAGGCAATCGCGCATGAGCGCGTGCACCTGCTCGCCGTAGAGATATCCCGGGGTCAGCACGCGCGGATCACCGCTGTCGCACACGCGCGCGGCATAATCGCTGCGCCCCGCAGCGCCGCCGATCAGCAGCAGCTTGACCCCGGTATCGAGCGTCGCGAACGCGGCGAGCAGATGGTGCAGCCCCTTGTCGGGGATGAAGCGCCCGACGAACAGCAGGTACCGCCCGCGCTCGACGCCGAGCCGCTCGAGCAGATCGGTGGCGTCGTCACGGGGTGCCGCGACATCGGCGCCGTAGGGGATCAGGTCGTAGCGGCGGCCGAAGCGCTCCGTGAAAGCCTCCCGCGCGTAGACGTTGTCGAATACCACCGCGTTGTGGACGTGGGCGGTCAGCCAGGTCGCCGCGCGCAGATATCGCCGCGCGAGCCGCGACCATTTCGGACGTTCCCATTCCTTGCCGTCCTCGGTCAGGATCGTCCGCTTTCCGAACATCCGCAGGATGAGCGCGAACGGACTGTTGCCGCCGTTCTGGATGTGCACGATGTCGGCGCGATCGTGCCGGATGATGTCGAAGGTGACGCGCGCGGCGTGACACCAGGCCTCCAGCCCGGCCCGACGGAAGGTCCGCAGGTTGCGCAGCCGAACGCCGCGAAAATCGGTGCTCGGTGAGTAACGCTCGCCGCGGTAGCGCCGGTTATAGCCGGTGACGCAATGCCCGCGTGCCGCGATCCGCGGCAGCAGTTCGAGCACGAATTTGTCGGCCCCGGCGCTGCCGTCGCGTGGCGGCAGGCTGCGGAAGCCGAAGGATGCGATACGCAGCGGACGCGATGTCGCCGCCGCGCCGCCGTTCATGCCGCGTGCACGCATTGACGCGCGGGAACCCTGAGCGGCGCGATCACGTCCGCGAATTGCTCGCGGACATATTCGGCGAGGCAGACGCGCCAGTCGCGCATGTGGTTCATGCCACGCAGCGCGAGCTTGTAATTGACCAATCGTTCGGATGCGGGACGCGGCGCGGGATATTCCGCGGCATAATGGTCCGAGCCGACCGGAACGACCTCAACCGTGGTGTCCAGGCCGAGCAATCGCACCAGCTCGCGCGCCACCTCAAGCCGGCTCGTTTCACCGCCGCATACCTGATTGTACAGGCCGTAATAGCGCGTCCCGATCATCCGTTCGATGTTGCGTGCGAAGTCGACGGTGTAGGTCGGTGTACCGAGCTTGTCGTCGACGACGTGGAGGCGACGCTCGCCCGCGATCAACTGTCGCACCAGCTTGCCGATGAATTTCTTGTCCTTGGCGAGCCCGCCGCCCATCATCCAGCCGGCGCGAAAGATGAAGTGCCGCGGGACGCAGCGCTGGACGTGTCGCTCGCCGAGGAATTTGCTGCGGCCGTAGACGCTGAGCGGATTGGGCTCGTCCCAGTCGTCGTAACTGTCCTTGCGGCCATCGAAGATACCGGCGGTCGAGATATAGACCAGCGGGACCGCGTGCATGTCGGCGATCGTCGCGGCGTGTTCGACGCCCAGGGTGTTGGTGCGATACGCGTCGTCGACCGCCGTCTCGCAATATTCCAGGTCGGTATGTGCGGCGAGATGGATCAGGATGTCGGGTGCGAACGCGTCGACATGGTGACGGTAATCGGAAAAGTCGCGAACGTCACAGTGGTGGACCCAGTCGTCCCGATCCACGACATCCCCGATCGCAAGATCGTGCCGCGATCGAAGCGCATGATAGACTGCATCGCCCAACATCCCCCCGCCGCCCGCGACGTAGATTCGCATGCGCCCGCCCCGTCCATGTGATCTTTGGAAATAATTATGAACGGAAATTAATCATCGTCAATTGCGCAATTGTCGTATCTGGCGGGATTTACTTACAGTTGTCGAATCACCGCGTATCTCGTCGTAGAGCTCATTCATTGCGTTGAAATAGCGGTCCGTCGAGAAGCGCCGTTGGACAAGTGCTGCGGCGCGCGCGCCCATGTCGCGCAGGACCGAGGGGTCGATAGCCCATGCGTGTCGCAACGTGGCCGCAAGTGCATCGACGTCACCGCTGGGAAACAGCCAGCCGGTTTCACCCTCGTCGATCAGTTCGGTGATCCCGCCGATGCGTGCGCCGATCACGACCTTCCCATGTGCGAAGGCCTCGAGCACGCTTTTGGGCGCGTTCTCGTACCATTCGGACGGCAGCACGCAGACGCGCGCGTGACGGATGATGCGGGACAGGGCCTCGCCGCTACAATGGCCGTGGAAGGTGACGGTCGCGCCGACATCGGCCGCCAGCGCGCGCAGGCGATCCTCCTCCGGGCCTTCGCCGACCAGGTGAAGCGCGATGCCTGCACGGGCGGCGGCGCGGATCAGCGTCGATACGCCTTTCTCGAACGACAGACGGCCGAAATAGCAGGCGTATTCACCAACCGGCGGGATGTCGGTCAGCGCGGGCAGACTGACGCTGTTGGGGATGTAGGCCAATTGCTCGCGCGGCCAACCCCAGGCGACGTGCTGGTCGAGGTAGAAGCGGCTTGGGCAGACGATACGGTCGACGTGGCGTCGGTACGCGCCGGTCCAGCGATGGATCGCGGATTCGAGCGCGATCAGCCCCGAGAGTGCGAGTGAGCCGTGCATGCAGCGCTTCATCGCGCAGTTGTGCACCGCGTTCGGGCGGCACGACTCGCAGATGCCGTTTCCGTCGTGCATCCGATACGCCGGGCACAGGAGTTTCAGGTCGTGCACCGTCAGGACGACGCGGGTGCCGCGCCGCTGAAATTCGGCGAGGATGTTGGCGCCGATGTGGTGGCGGATGTTGTGAACGTGCGCGATATCGGCCGGAAATTCGTCGAGCAGCCGGTTGATCGCGCGGGCGTGGCTGCGCGAGTGGATCACCTGCTTCGCGATCGCCAGCTTGCGCGTCAGCGGGTAATCGTGCCCCAGTTCGATCTCGTCGACGAAGAAGCGCGACCAGGGTGTCTGTTCATTGCGCGGATGGTGCATCGCGAACCAGCCGCAATGCCAGCCCGAGGCCGCGAACATCGCGCCGTGATCGAAATAGACCGCGTCGGCGCCGCCACGGCGATAATGATAGGTGTTGACGTTCAGCAGCCGGCGCATGCGCGTTGCTCCTTTCCCGCACGCACGGCGCGCGCGAGGACGATACCCTCGACGGCCAGCAGCAACGCTTCGCTCAGCAGGGGCGCCCACAGGATCTGGGCGACATATCCGCGCTGCGCGGCGCAGAACGTCCATCCCAGTACCGGCATTACCAACACGGCGAGCGCGATCGCGGGGGCGCGAAAGATGCCGAGCGCGTTCAGCAGCATCGCGCCCGGCAGCCGGACGATGTTGACCGTGGCGACGAGCAGCGACAACGTCGTCACCTGCCACAGCAGCGCGCCATCGTCGTACTTCGCGAACAGATATGCGTGGACCTGCCCCCACCCCAGCGACACCGCACCCGCGAGCAGCGTGCCGATCAGCAGCGCCGCCGCGCCGGCGGCGGCGTAAAGCGTGAGCGCGGCGCGCACGCGTCCGGCATGAATGAGCGCGGCGAACTCGGCGCGCAGGAACGCCTGCGCGGTCAGCGCGACGAGGCGAAGCGGTGCGAGCAGCGCCGCGGGCGCGGCGACGGTCGCGAGCGCGACGAGCGATCCCGGACTGGCGAGCGCGAGATTGGGGCTGAGCATCACCGCGGTGGACAAGGCGATCGTCACTACCGACCAGCGCACGCGCGGAAGGTGTCGACGATAGGCGAGCGCGGCGCGCCGCCACTGCGCGAAGCTGGTCGCGCGCATGCCGTGGCTGCGTCCCAGCGCCGCGACGTTGGCCAGCGCGAGCAGCAACAGCAGCGGCGCGAGCCGATCGTCGTGTCGCAGGACGAGCAATCCCGCCGTCGCGACGACGACGTACACCGCGTCACCGCGCAAGGCTTCGGTCGGCCGCCTGAGCGCGAAGCCGCGCGCGCGCACGTATCCGCGGTACGTCGCGGCGGCGGTATAGGCGCATCCCGCCAGGACGACCGCGACGGGCAGGCGAAGCGCGACCAACGTGGCGATCGTGACCGGCAGCAACAGCAGCAGCGCGAGCGACATCATCCGGTCGAACACACCCGCCGCGGCGCGCAACGACGCAGGGCTGGTCGAGCGCGGAAAGGCATAGGCCATCTGCTGCGCGAACCCGGCGGTGACGATGGCGGCGGCGATCGCCTGCAGCGTCGTCATCACGGCCCAGGCGCCGAAGGCCACGGGAGGAAGTCGCCGCACCAGCACGATGCCGAGCAGGAAGTTGAAGCCGCTGAGCAGCGCCGTCGCCGCACCCGCCGAGGCGAGCCGCGTGGCGAGCGCCGCCACCTCGCCCCGCACCGGTACGACCGCGATCGCTCGGGACGCGCGCGCCGCCGTCATGCGCGCGCTCCGACGCGGCGGATCAGTCGGGCGATCTCGCGCCGGCCGATCACCCCGGCGAACAACGCCCGCAGCGTCAGCCACGCGGCCGCCACGGGTCGGTTGCGTCGCACGATGCGGATGTGATTGCGATACCGGAACGCGACGCGTGCGCGCGGGCTGAGCATGGCGGCATGACGGTCGAGCCAGTCGAGCGACGGGCGCAGCGCATCTGCGCCGCTCACGCGCGCGACCCCGCCGACCGCCCGCCAGCGAATCAGCGCATCGGGCAGATGAAGGATCGTGGCCCCCGCCGCCCGCAGGCGCAGGACGAAGCCCGGATCGGAATGGCGCCGGGTCGCCGCATCGAAGCCGACCGCCTGCGCCAGCGTGCGCGGGAGCAGCATGGTGCTCGTCTGGATCAGCCCGTCGTGGACGAACAGATAGTCGCCCACGTCCTCACGCGGCCGCATCACCCGATCGGGCCGAACGCGGATTTGAACCCCGTCGACCTCCTCGATCACCCGCGAGGCGACGAGCACGCGGTCGCGCGACGGGTGCGCCTGCCACGCGGCCACCTGCCGCTCGAGCTTTTCGGCCAGCCATAGGTCATCGCTGTCGAGAAGCGCGACGAGGTCGCCGCGCGCGGCCGCGATCCCGGCGTTCATCGCCCCGGCCGGCCCGAGATTGTCGTGCAGCCGCACCAGTCGTACGCGGCGGTCGCGCTCCGCCAGCACCGCGGCCGGGGTATCGTCGCCCGAGGCATCGTCGACGACGACGACCTCGAACACCGGGTACGTCTGCGCCAGCGCCGACGCGATCGCCGCGCCCACCACGGCAGCGCGACGATAAGCGGTGATGATCACCGACACGGTGACGCGCTCAGCCATCGGCGGCGACCGGGCGCCGCAGCCGCAGACCGGCATAAGCGAGCGTCATCATCAGCCCGGCCGCCCGTTCGGTCTGGAGCAGGGTGACGCTGGTCAGGCTGCTGATTCCGCCGAACAGCAGCACCGTCACCCACAAGCGTGCGAAACGGTCGTCGGGCAATCGTCGGTACGCCCGCGCGACAGGCGCGACGACGAGCGCGAGACAGCCCAGCATCGCACCGGGCCAGCCCGTCGTGACGAGCAGGTCGAGGAACGAATTGTGCGCATTCCCCATCCGCATCAGCAGCGCATCGCCCGAGCGAAACAGCGGCCCGCCCTCCCCGACGAAGAACGACATGAACCCGCTGCCCGCCAGCGGGTGCGCCGCGGCATAGTGCCAGAGAAACGCCCATAACCTGGTGCGCCCCGCGAGCGTCACGTCGCCAAACAGGTCGGCGAGCAGTACGGGCACTAGTGCTGCGATACCGACACCCGCCACCGCGACGAACGGTGCCGCGACGACCGTCGCGACCGGACCGGGGACGTGACGCGCGACCCGCGTCAGCGCGGCGGTGGTGACGAGCGCGAGCGCCAGCGCGAGCAGCGAGGTCTTCGCCCCCGCCGCGACCATCACCAGGACGAGCAGCGGCAACAGCACGAGCCGCCAGCGTTCGTGCCGCGCGCGTGCCTCGAACTGCGTCAACAGAAACGCGAAGGCGAGCGCTTCGCCGAACTTCGCCTTGTGCGGGTGGAGGCCGCGCCACAGTCCCGCGAGCGTCGGCTCGACCGCATCGCTTGCCTGGTGGACTGCGACATCGGGACGGATCACGACCGCGACCAGATCGATCGCGACGATCGCCAGCAGCGTCGCCGCGAGCACGCGCACCAGCAGTCGCTGCGACGGCGCCAGCGTGACCAGCGCGCCGACGCCGAGCAGATAGGCGACCTGCTTGCCCCAGTTGAGCGCCGCCCGCGCAGGCTCGGGCGCGACCATCACGGTCACCGCCGCCCACAACAGAAAGCCGAGCAGCAGCGGGTCGATCAGTTGGCGCGGGAATGCCGGCAGGCGTAACCACGCAACGAGCGCGAGCGCGGCGAGCCCGAGGTAGAAGGGCATGTAGAGCCGCTGGTCGACCACCGCATATTGAACGAAATCGGCGCGATCCTGCAGCGGCTGCAAGCCGACCGCGGCGACCCACGTGACCGCCGCGGTCACCAGCGCGACCGGCCACGCGCGCGGGCGCTGACGGAGACGTCGCGGCGGGATCAGCGCGATCGGCTCGGCACCGAAGACACGCTCTCCGCCCCGGCCCGGACGTCGCGGGCGTGCCGTGCCCTCGATCGCGACGTCAGCTAGCGCGTCGAATTGGGCGCCGGCGCCGAACCCGTCGACGGCAACGAACGACGGCGCGCGCCCAGCCCGCACGGTCGGGCACGAACCATCGCTGCCGCCAGCCGCCGCGCGCATGTGTCAACAAGCCCCCGCTCGTTTTCTCCCGCACCCGGTGTACGCAGCGCCGTGCGCGCATACCACTGCGGGGATGTCCAATTCGGCGGGTACGTGCCGGACGATCGCGTCAGCGCAGCCCGGCGAGCAGCCCCTGCGCGGCGATCCACTGCGTCATCGCGCTGCCGGGGTGCACGCCGTCGTAGGTCGGCGGTGCGGCGAGTTGCGCGGCCAGGTCGACACGCCAGCGCCCGGCGCCATTGTCGACCAGCGCCGCCAGATCGATCACGCGCTCGCACCCGAACCCCCGCGCGTTGGCGCGGATCCAGTCCGCCATCTGCGCCAGCACCGCGCCTGGCGCGGTCACGCTCTGGTTGGCGAGCGTCGACCAATTGTCGCTCGACGCGGTGTGCGGCAACGGCGTCACCGCCCAGACGCGGTGTCCCATGCCGACGAGTTCGTCGGTCCAGTTGAGCCAGCGATCCTGGATCTGCGCCAGCGTCAGCCCGGCGAAGGCGTCGTTGGTGCCCGACAAAGCGTGGATCACATGGCTGTAGCCGAGCCGGCGCAGCGCATTGCCGCGCCCGACACGGCGCCCGCCCGCGCCGCCGTTGACGTTGGTCAGGTAATCGAGCCGGTCGCCCGGTGCGGACAGGTTGCTCCACGCGACGCGATTGGCCAGCGCGCGCTCGATCCAGCCCGAATTGCCGTCGGCGTCATTGTCCCAGCCGAGCGCGCCGCCCGCCATGCTGACATTGCCATAGCCGATCGAATCGCCGACGACCGCGACCGCGGGGTGCCGCCGTCGATCGGGGGCCCGCCCGAGGATCGCGATCGGCTGAATCGTCGCGGCGAGTGGGCTCGCGCCCGTGATCGTCCCGCCCCACGCCCAATCGGTCGCGTTGGCGCCGATGTAGCAATAATCCTGCCCCGAAAGCACCGATCGGCTGGCGGCATAGCCCGATCCGCTCGGTACCCAGATGCGCGTGCCGATCGCCTCGCCCGCGCGGCGGTTGACCGCGACCGGTTCGGGCAGCAGCAGATGGTCGGCGGGGACGGTCGGCGACAGATTGCCGTTCGCGCTGACCCGCCGGACCACCGCCGCGCCGTTGCCGGTCGCACCCCACATCGACTGCGCCCCCCACGTCGGCTCGATACCGAGGTGGATGCCGGCGAGCGCCGCAGTCGACACCTCGCCCGGTTGCAGCGTCCAGCCGGCATAGACCGGGATCACGTCGATCGCGCCGTACGGCAGTATGTGCCGCGTCCGCGCGACGCCGGGATTGTTCGAAGCGACCGCGCGCCCGAACGCGGCGCCCGTCCGGCAGGCGACCGGGAAATACCCCTCGTGCCGCGCCTCCGCGAGCGCGCGCGCGCCGAGCGCTAGGCCCTGTGCGTCGATGTCGAGCGCCATCGTCGCTGCTCCACGCGGAAGGAAAGCGTGCCCGACATACGGGCGAACTGGAGGTAGTAGCGCGCGCCCGCGACGCTCTCCTCGCCGATCGCTGTGTTGACGTTGCCGCTCCACACCCCCTTCGCCGAGCCGTCGACGAAGGTCAGCGGCTGCCGCGTCGCGCCGCCGTCGCTCGATCGCAGGACACTGACCGTACCGGTCCACTCGCCCGCCAGCGTGACGATGATCGCGCGCAACAGGTCGGGTGTGAACGGGCCGACGATGCCGCTGTCGGTCATCACCCCGGCGATTGAAACCGACCCGGCCGCCACCGCCATCATTCGCGTCGGCAGCGGATTGCTCGGATCGATCGCGACCGCAGTGCCATCGCGTGCGCCGAGCGTCAGCGCGATCTGCGGCACGAACCCGCCGGGTGCGCCAACCTGTACGTCGTTCATCACGTCGCCTCCTTGTATGTTCGCTGTTTGTTCCGGCTATGCGGCACCTCGCGTGTAGGACAGCGACAATCGCGCGCGGGCCGGCATCAAGCGCCGGCGCCGCCGCTTGATGCGGGCGAGGGCGCGTGTCACACCTGCATCGTGCTCGCCGTATGGCGGGCGCTGCCGGGCGGATGGGGGACGTGTTGGCGAACGGAAATCGGATCGCACCGATCGATGCGCTGCGCGGGGTGGCGGCGCTATGCGTCTGCGTTCAGCACGCGGTGCAGCCGATCATCGCCGCGGCGGGGCCGTCCGTACGCTCGCCCGCCGTTCATACCTGGCTTTCCGCGATCACGCTCGATCGCTTCGATCTCGGCCGCTACGGCGTCGTGCTGTTCTTCCTGATCAGTGGCTATGTCGTGCCGTTCAGCCTGCACGGCACGCATGCGCTGCCGCGCTTCGCGATCAGCCGCGTGCTGCGCCTCTACCCCGCTTTCTGGCTATCGATCGCGGTGATGGCGGCGACGAGCGCGATCCCACCCACATCCGCGCAACTCGTCGCCAATCTGACGATGGCGCCGACGCTGTTCGGCGCGGTGCCGATATCGGGGGTGTACTGGACGTTGTTCGTAGAGTTCGCGTTCTACGTCTTGTGCGCCACGTTGTTCTCGGTCGGCTGGTTGCGCCGACCCGACGCGGTATTCGCGCTCGGCCTCGTCTGCGTCGCGCTGCCGGTCGCGGGCGTGATCGCGCGTGCGCTCGGTGTCGCGGTGCCGCTACTCTATCTCGGCGCGCATCTGTCGTTCCTGTTCACCGGCACGTTGCTGCGGATCGCGCACGAGCAACGCGCCGCGAGGGGATACGCGTTCGCGCTCGCGGTGGCCGCACTCCTCGCGATGCCACTGCTCGCGAGCCAGAGCGATCACAGCTTCACGCGCTCGACGCCGACGGGGGTTCTGCTCGCCGGGGTGGCGGCATGCGCGAGCTTCGTTGCTTTTCACCGCCGCGCCGGCGCGGTGCCGCCGGCGTTGTTGTGGCTGGGCGGGGTCAGCTACGGTGCCTATCTGTTCCACATCCCGGTGACGCGTGTCGTCGCTCGCCTGATCACGCTCGACGGTGCGGTGAGCGCGCTGCTGTTCCTCGCCGCGACGCTCGCCGGCACGCTCGTGGTCGCCGCGGCGGTTCATCGCTGGATCGAACGGCCCACGATCCGATGCGCGAAGCGGCTGACGCATCGTCCGCGCGCCGTGATCGCCGTCGCCCCGTGAACGCGCGCCTGGCCTGATCGGCGGCAACGAAGCCTTCAGGCTTGCGAGGCATGGCCGCGACGCTACGACGGGGCGACCTGACCGCGGGGGGTAACAAGCATGACGACGTTGGTGACCGGCGCGGCCGGGTTCATCGGGATGCACGTGGCCGAGCGGCTGCTCGCGCGCGGCGACCGCGTGATCGGCATCGACAATCTCAACGATTACTACCCACCCGCGCTCAAGCACGCGCGGCTCGCGCATCTGGCCCAGCGTTACGGCGAGGCCTTCACCTTCATTCCGCTCGACTTCGCCGACATGGCCGCGTTGACGCAGGCGCTGCACGGATACGTGTTCGACCGCATCGTCCATCTCGGCGCGCAGGCGGGCGTGCGCTACTCGATCGAGAACCCCCACGCCTATGTCCAGGCGAACCTCGTCGGGCATCTCAACATGCTCGAGCTCGCGCGCGAGCGAGGTGTCGCGCATCTGGTCTACGCCTCCTCCTCGTCGGTCTACGGCGGCAACACCAAGCTGCCGTTCGCGGTCGAGGACCGCGTCGACCACCCCGTCTCGCTCTACGCCGCGACCAAGAAGGCGGACGAGTTGATGAGCGAAACCTATGCGCACCTCTATCGCCTGCCGCAGACCGGATTGCGCTTCTTCACCGTCTACGGGCCGTGGGGTCGCCCCGACATGGCGTTGTGGATGTTCACCGAGGCGATGTTCGCTGGCCGCCCGATCAAGGTGTTCAACAACGGCGACATGCAGCGCGACTTCACCTACATCGACGACATCGTCTCGGGCGTCGTCGCCTGCCTCGACCATCCGCCCGCCGACGACGGCGCGGTGAAGGCGGGCGGCAGCGTCGCCCCGCACCGGATCTACAATATCGGCAACAACAATGCCGAGCAGCTCGGCCGCATGATCGACGTGCTCGAACAGGCGACGGGGCGCACCGCGATCCGCGACCACCAGCCGATGCAGCCCGGCGACGTGCACCGCACCTTCGCCGACATCTCCGCGATCAACCGCGACCTGGGCTACGCGCCCACCACCTCGATCGACGTCGGCATCCCCCGCTTCGTCGACTGGTATCGCGACTATCACGCAATCCGGGACTGATCGCGCGGCATCGCTTCGTTAAACCTTGCGCGCTACGCTCCGGCGCGAACGACCAAGCGGGGTTGCGGTGTTGATCAAGGTTCTGTCGGTGTTCGGCACCCGGCCCGAGGCGATCAAGATGGCGCCCCTCGCGCTCGCGCTCGCCGACGACGCGCGTTTCGATGCGCGGATCTGCGTGACCGGGCAGCACCGCGAGATGCTCGACCAGGTCATGCGGCTGTTCGATCTGACCGCCGACCACGACCTGGCGGTGATGCGGCCGGGACAGGATCTGACGGGCGTCGCGACCGCGGTGCTGTCGGGCATGGCGGAGGTGTTCGCGCACCAGCGCCCCGACGTGGTGCTGGTGCACGGCGACACGCTGACGACGCTGGCGGCATCCCTGTCGGCCTATTGGCACCGCATACCCGTCGCGCATGTCGAAGCGGGGCTGCGCACCGGCGACCTCTACGCCCCCTGGCCGGAGGAGGCGAACCGCAAGCTGACCGGCAGCCTCGCCGCGCTCCATTTCGCGCCGACGACGCGTGCGAGCCACAATCTGCGCGCCGAGGGGATCGACCCCCGGATCATCACCGTCACCGGCAACACCGTGATCGACGCGCTGTTGAAGGTGGTGGCACGCCTGCGCGGCGACGCCGACCTCCACGCGCGCGTGACCGCGGGGCTGCCGCTGCCCACCGCGGGCCGGCGCATGGTGCTGGTGACGGGCCATCGCCGTGAGAATTTCGGTGCCGGGTTCGAGCGTATCTGCGCCGCGCTCGCGCGGCTGGCGCGCGATTTTCCCGGTGTAGACTGGGTCTATCCGGTCCACCTCAACCCGAACGTGCAGGAACCGGTCAACCGGCTGCTAAGCGGGCTGTCGAACGTCCAGCTGATCGCGCCGCTCGATTACCTGCCGTTCGTCGCCATGCTCGACGCGGCGACGCTGGTGCTGACCGATTCGGGCGGCATCCAGGAGGAAGCGCCGTCGCTCGGCAAGCCGGTGCTCGTCATGCGCGACACGACCGAGCGACCCGAGGCGGTCGACGCGGGCACGGTGCGGCTGGTCGGCACCGACGAGGAAGCGATCGTGCGCGAAGCATCGCGGCTGTTGACCGACGCGGACGCTTATGCGGCGATGAGCGGAGTGCACAATCCGTACGGCGACGGCCGTGCCGTGCCGCGGATCATCGACGCGCTGGTCGCCTGGGCGGCGCGTAACGAGGTGCCGCCGCGCGCGGTCGCCTGAGGCAACGGATCGCCGGACGGACGGCCCCGGCGGCGCGAGCGGGGCGCCACCGGGACCGATCGTTCAGGTCAGGCGTCGGCCTTCTGCTTGCCGATCGCGGCGAGCAGGTCGTCGAACGATTTGGTGAAGCTCGCCACGCCTTCGTCAACCAGCGTCTTCGTCACGCCATCGAGGTCGAGCCCGAGCCGCTCGGCATCGGCAATCGTCTTGCGCGCGCCCTCGATGTCCTTGGTCAAAGTAATCTCGACCGTGCCGTGGTCGCGGAACGCGTCCATCGTCTTGGGTGGCATGGTATTGACGGTGTCGGGGCCGACCAGTTCGTCGACGTAGAGCGTGTCGGGATAATCAGGGTTCTTGGTGCCGGTCGACGCCCAGAGCAGCCGCTGCGGCTGCGCGCCCTTGGCGGCGAGCTTCTGCCAGCGATCGGACGCGATGAACTCCTCGTACCAGGCATAGGCGAGCTTGGCGTTGGCGATCGCCACCTTGCCCTTCAGCGCCTTGGCCTCGTCACCGCCGGTACCCGCATCGATCTTGTCGTCAATCTTGCCGTCGATACGGCTGATGAAGAAGCTGGCGACGCTCGCGATCTTGTCGACGGGCATGTCCTTCGACACGCGCTCCTCCAGCCCCTCGACATAGGCGTTGGCGACGTTCCGGTACGACTCGACCGAGAACAGCAGCGTCACGTTGACGTTGATCCCCTTGGCGATCGTATCGCGGATCGCGCGGACGCCGTCGTCGGTGCCGGGTATCTTGATCATCAGATTGGGGCGGTCGACCGCCTTCCACAGCCGTTCGGCTTCCTCCGCCGTCTCCGGTCCCTTGAGCGCGAGATAAGGCGAGACCTCGAGGCTGACGTAGCCGTCCTTGCCCTCAAGCCGGTCATAGACGGGGCGCAGCACGTCGCACGCCGACTGGATGTCCTTCACCGCCTGCGATTCGTAGCGTGCCATCGGCTCGGCGTTCGGATTGGCCTTGTCGAACGCGGCGAAGCCGGCGGCATAAGCGTCGCCCGCGCCCATCGCCTTCTCGAAAATCGTCGGATTGGAGGTGACGCCGGTCACGCCGTCCTCCTCGACCAGCTTTTTCAGGCCACCGGCATCGAGGAACTTGCGGTCGACGAAGTCGAGCCACGGCGCCTGACCGATGTCGCGGAGTTGTTCGAGCTTGCTCATGCCTTGAAATCCTCTTGATCGCCGTTCGCGCCGGACCGCCTGGTGCGGATATAGGGATGCGCGCCGCGGACCGCCCGCGGCGCGCCGATCGGGGTCAGCCCATCACTTCCTTCGCGACCTTCACCACGTTCTCGACCGTGAAGCCGTATTTGTCCTGTAGCTTGGCGATCGGGGCGGAGGCACCGAAGGTCGACATCGTGATCGTCTTGCCCTCGTAGCCGACGTAGCGGTCCCAGCCGATCTCGCCCGCCATCTCGATCGCGACGCGCGCCTTGACCGACTTGGGCAGAACGCTCTCCTTGTAGTCGTCGCTCTGCTTTTCGTAGCGATACCAGCTCGGCATCGAGACGACGCGCGCGGCGATGCCTTCTTCCTTGAGCTTCTCGTACGCGTTGACCGCGAGCGAGACTTCGGAGCCGGTCGCGATCAGGATGACCTGCGGATTCTCGCTGTCGGCGAGGACGTAGCCGCCCTGCGCGACGCCCGCGGCGCTCGCGTACTTGCGGCGGTCGAGCGTCGGCAATGCCTGGCGCGAGAGGACCAGTGCGGCGGGGGTGCTGCCATCCTTGATGATCGCGCGCCATGCCTCCGCGACCTCGTTCGCGTCGCCGGGGCGGATCGTGTCGAGTCCGGGGATCGCGCGCATCGTCGCTAACTGCTCGATCGGCTGGTGCGTCGGGCCGTCCTCACCGACGCCGATCGAGTCGTGGGTGTAAACCCAGACCGAGCCGATCTCCATGATCGCCGACAGGCGCACGGGCGCACGCATATAGTCGATGAAGACGAGGAAGGTGGAGCCGTAGGCGCGCAGGTGCGACAGCGCCATGCCGTTCACCACCGCGCCCATGCCGTGCTCGCGCACGCCGAAGTGGAAGTTGGCGCCGCCGTAGTTGCTCGCCTCGAACGAGGCGGCTTCCTTGATGTCGGTCTTGGTCGAGGGCGCGAGATCGGCCGAGCCGCCGAGCAGCCACGGCACCTTCTTGACGATCGCGTTCAGTACCTTGCCGCTCGAATCGCGGCTGGCGAGCCCCTTCTCGTCGGCCTCGAAGGTCGGGATCGTGTCTTCCCAGCCATCGGGCAGCTCGTCGGACAGGAGCTGCTTGAGCTCGGCGGCCTCGGTCGGGAATTGCTCCCTGTATCTCGCGAGCAGCGCCTCCCATTCGGTACGCAGTTTCTCGCCGCGGCCGCGCACCGCCTGCTCGAACGCGGTCTTGGCATCGGCGGGGACGTAGAAATCCTCGGCCGGCCAGCCGTACGCCTGCTTGGTCTTGGTGATCGCCTCCGCGCCGAGCGGTTCGCCGTGCGCTTTCTCGCTGCCCGCCTTGGGGCTGCCCCAGCCGATCACCGAATGCGCGACGATGAAGGTGGGCTTGTCGTTCGTGGCCTTGAACGTGTCGAGCGCGGCGTTCATCGCACCGAGATCGTTGACGTCGTTCACGTGGATGACGTTCCAGCCATAAGCCTGGAAACGCTTGCCGACGTCCTCGTCGAACGCGAGGTCGGTCCCGCCTTCGATCGAGATATGGTTGCTGTCGTAGATCCAGCACAGGTTGGAGAGTTTCAGGTGCCCCGCGATGCTCGCGGCCTCGGCGCTGACGCCCTCCATCATGTCGCCGTCGCCGCACACGACGTAAACGTCATGGTCGAACAGCGTGAAGCCGGGCTTGTTGTAGCGCGCGGCGAGCCAACGCTCGGCGATCGCCATGCCGACCGAATTGCCGCAGCCCTGCCCCAACGGGCCGGTGGTCGTCTCGACGCCGGTGGTGTGGCGGTATTCAGGGTGGCCCGGCGTCTTCGACGACAGCTGGCGGAACTGCTTGATGTCGTCGAGGCTGATCGCGGGGTGGCCCGTCTTCTTACCCGACCCGTCGACTTCCTCGACGCCGGCGAGATGCAGCAGCGCGTAGAGCAGCATCGAGGCGTGGCCGACCGAGAGCACGAAGCGGTCGCGGTTGGGCCATTGCGGCGCACCCGGATCGTAGCGCAGGTAATTGCTCCACACCGTCCAGCCGACCGGTGCCAGCGCCATTGGTGTGCCGGGGTGGCCCGAATTCGCCTTCTGCACCGCGTCCATCGACAGCGTGCGGATCGTGTCGATCTGCAGCCGTTCCGGCGTGCCGTCCTCGTGCAGATCGGTGCCGGTGGTCGCGGCGGTAGCGGTGTCAGTCATCGGAAAGCCTCTTGTCGGGTTGAAGCGCGAACGCACCGATGCGCGCCCGGTTGCCGAATGCCCGCCGCCTTAGACGCTCGTTCCACCGCGTTCCAGATACGTAACGACTTTGCGGATGCCGCCTGCCCCCGCCGCCTAGAAATCGATCGCGATGCCCTTCTTCTCCCAATCGCCGTAGCGAACCGGATCACGACCCAGCGGGTCCTCGGCCGGGCGCTGCATCGGCTCGGGTTCGGGGACGGGCGTGTTGGGGGTGAGATATTCGGGCGGCTTCACGTTGTCGGGGCGCTTTCCCATGAACCGGCCTTTCGGATTGTACGCGTTGAGCGCCCGCGACATATGGGCCGGCATGAACCGCTTCAAGATGACCACCCACTTCGGCGCAGCGCACGGCTGATGGCGCGCGACATGACGCGTGCGGGCGAGCCGCTGGGTACCGCGCCCAGGCGTGCGGCGCTTCGCCTGCTCGACGCGGTGCTCCGGCGCGGCGAGGCGCTCGACGCCGCGTTGCCGCTCGCGACGCGCGCGCTCCACGGCGGGCCCGACCGCGGCCTCGCCCACGCGATCGCGGCGGAGACGCTGCGGCGGTTGCCCGATCTCGACGTGCTGATCGATTCGGCGACGCGGCAGCGGCTGCCCGACGATGCCAAGGCGCGCTTCGTGCTGCGCATCGCGCTCGTCCAGGCGCTGTCGCTCGGCACGCCGCCGCATGCGGCGATCGCGACGGTGCTGCCGTTGATCGACGGTGGGCCCAAGCGGTTGGTCCACGGCGTGTTCGGCACGCTGATGCGGCAGAATGCGGCGCTACCCGAGCAGCCGACGCTGCCCGCGCACGTCGCGGCACGCTGGCGCACGCATTGGGGTGACGACATGGTGGCCGCGGCAGCGCGCGCGGTCGCGGTGCCGCCGCCGCTCGACCTGACGTTGCGCGCCGACGAGGTGGTGCACCCGGACGGCGTCTCGCTCGCGCCCGGTCACGTCCGCGTCGAGGGCGGCGACGTACCCGGCCTCGCCGGCTACGAGGCGGGTGGCTGGTGGGTGCAGGACATCGCGGCGACGATCCCCGCGCGACTGATCGGGCGGGGGACGGGCAAGGCGCTCGACCTGTGCGCGGCACCCGGCGGCAAGACGCTGCAGCTCGCCGCCGCCGGCTGGCAGGTCGAGGCGGTCGACGTGTCTCAGACGCGCGCCGAGCGGCTGGCGCAGAACCGCGCGCGCACCGGGCTCGCGTTCGACGTGACAATCGCCGACGTGCTCGACTGGGCACCGCCAGCGCCGGCGCAGGCGGTGCTGATCGATGCGCCGTGCAGCGCGACGGGCATCTTCCGTCGCCACCCCGACGTGCTCTACCGCGCGCACGACGCGGTGATCGCGGAAGCCGCCGCGTTGCAGGCGCGCGTGCTGGACCGTGCCGCCGACTGGGTCGTGCCGGGCGGTACGCTCGTCTACGCCACCTGTTCGCTGGAACCCGAGGAGGGCGAGGCGCAGCTCGACCGTTTCCTCGGGCAACGTAGCGATTACGCAATCGAGCCGGCGCGCCCCGACGAACTGCCGCAGGGGATTGTCCCGCAAGAACGCGGCTATGTCCGCACGCTGCCGACGATGCTGGCCGACGCGGGCGGGTGCGACGGCTTCTTCGTCGCGCGGTTGCGTCGTGCTGGCGGATAGCGCACGCTGGCGGTAACGGGCCGGGCACGCTAGGTGCGGGCACCATGCAGAAACCCGTCCGCATCGCCCCCTCGATCCTGTCCGCCGATTTCGCTAGGCTGGGCGAGGAGGTCCGCGCGATCGACGCCGCCGGCGCGGACTGGATTCACATCGACGTGATGGACGGGCATTTCGTCCCGAACATCTCGATGGGCCCCGCGATCGTGAAGGCGATCCGCCCGCACACGACCAAGCCGTTCGACGTTCACCTGATGATTGCGCCGATCGACGCGTACCTGGACGCGTTCGCCGAGGCCGGCGCGGACACGATCACCGTCCACCCGGAGGCGGGGCCGCACATCCACCGCTCGCTCCAGCATATCAAGTCGCTCGGCAAGCGCGCGGGCGTGGTGCTGTGCCCCGGCACGCCCGCCAAGATGCTCGACTACCTGCTCGACATGGTCGACCTGGTGCTGGTGATGAGCGTCAATCCGGGGTTCGGCGGGCAGCATTTCATCGACAGTCAGCTGAAAAAGATCGCCGCGATCCGCAAGATGATCGATGCGACCGGGCGCGACATCGACCTGGAGGTCGACGGCGGGATCGATGCCACGACCGCGCGCCGCGCGATCGACGCGGGGGCCGACGCACTGGTCGCGGGCACCGCCACCTTCCGCGGCGGCCCCGAGGCCTATGCCGCCAACATCCGGGCGATCCGCGGCGAATGAGCGACATGCGCGCCGACGAGCCCGCCGGCGGGACGAGCGATCGTCAGGCGCGCGACACGATCGGCGCCGGCCACCGCATGGTGCGCGTTGCCGGCGACGGCAGCGCGTCGCTCGGCCAGCGCGTCGTCGATTATTTCGACCGGCTGACGTGGCGCACGCCGATCCACGACATGCGGTTGAAGGGCCGCTACCCGCGCAAGCTCCTCGCGGTGCCGGCCGATCCGATGGCCGGCGACCCCGAGCGCGGCGAGGCGCTGACCGCGGGCTGGCTTGCCTGGGGCAATGAATTCCGCGCGCTCGACGAAGTGACCTTCGCCGCCTCGATCGGCAGCACGTCCTTCGACGACCACGCGCAGAGCTTCGCCTGGTTGCGCGACCTGTGGACGGCGCCCGACCGTGCTGCGGCGACGCGCACCGCGGAGATTCTGACGCAGCGCTGGCTCGCGGT
Source organism: Sphingomonas citricola (assembly GCF_019429535.1). Taxonomy (GTDB): domain Bacteria; phylum Pseudomonadota; class Alphaproteobacteria; order Sphingomonadales; family Sphingomonadaceae; genus Sphingomonas; species Sphingomonas citricola. The sequence continues at coordinate 100,718 of NZ_JAHXZM010000004.1, forward strand.
GCACGGCGAGCGCGTGACCGAGCGCGGCTGGCGCCCCGATCTGTGGGGCCGGCGGATGCTGATGTGGACCGCGCACGCGCCGCTGCTCCTGTCATCGACCGACCTGATCTACCGCAGCAGCGTGCTGAGCGCGATCGCGCGCGGGGCGCGGCACCTCGATCGCACGGCCGACAAGACGCCCGCGGGGGTGCGCCGGATCGCCGCGTGGTGCGGCGTGGTGGTGGCCGGGTTGCTAATCCCCGGCGGCGACCCGCGCCGCGCGATCGGCGAGGCCGGGCTGGAGCGCGCGTTGGCGGTGTCGATCGGCGGCGACGGCGGGATCGCCAGCCGGTCCCCGCGCGATCAGCTGGACGCGATCGAGCTGCTGGCATGCCTGCGTGCCGCCTATGACGCACGCCGGCTCGACCTGCCCGACACGGTGTCGCAGGTGCTGGCGCGGATGGTGTCGGCGCTGCTCGGCACGATGATGGGCGATGCGGGACTGTCGAGCTGGCAGGGGGCGGGGCCGATCGCCGCCGACGAGGTGCAGGCGGTGTTGCAGGCGAGCCGCGTCGTGCGCCGTCCGCTGCGGCAGGCGAGCGACCGTGGCTACCAGCGGATCGCCGCGGCGCGCAGCGTGCTGGTGATGGACGCCGCCCCCCCGCCGACCAGCCCGAGCGCGGCGGGCGCGTGCGCGTCGACGCTCGCCTTCGAACTGTCCGACGGCGAGGAACGCGTGATCGTCAATTGCGGCGGCGCACTCGCGATTCACGATGCGGCGCTGGCGGCCGGGCTGCGCTCGACCGCGGCGCATTCGACGCTGGTGCTCGCCGACACCAATTCGACCGCGTTGTTGCCCGACGGATCACTCGGCCGCGGGGTGAGCGAGGTCGATCTGTCGCGGCAGGAGTCGGACGCGGGCAGCCGGATCGAGGCGCGCCATGACGGCTACGCGCGGCGCTTCGGCTTTCGGCATCACCGCACGCTGACGATGACGGGCGACGGGCTGGATCTGCGCGGTGAGGATTCGCTGCTCCCCGCGGGCAAGCGGCAAGGCCGAAGTGCGGCGCCCTTCGCCGCACGGTTTCACCTAGGCGCCGGGGTGGACGTGACCGTCAGTCCCGACGCGCAGGGGGCAACGCTGTCGACGCCGCAAGGCGCGGTGTGGCATTTCCGCGCGGCGGGCGGGACCGTGCTGATCGAGGACAGCGTGTGGGTCGACGCCGTGGGCGAGATCGTGCCGACGCAGCAGATCGTGGTCGGCAGCAGTGCGGCGCCGGGCGGGGCGACGATCAGCTGGGTCTTGAAGCGCGCGCGCTGAGCGGCCAAGGCGCGCGAAAATATGGGTAAGGCTATGACCAGCATCACGATCAAGCGCGCGCTTCTCTCCGTGTCCGACAAGACGGGGGTGATCGATCTCGCCCGCGCGCTTGCCGGCCGCGGCGTCGAACTCGTTTCGACCGGGGGCACCGCGAAGGCGCTGCGCGACGCCGGGCTCGACGTGCGCGACATCTCCGAGCTGACCGGTTTTCCCGAGATGATGGACGGGCGCGTCAAGACGCTACACCCGATGGTGCACGGCGGTCTGCTCGCGGTGCGCGACGACGCGGGCCACGCGGCCTCGATGCAGGAACACGGTATCGGCGCGATCGATCTGGTGGTGGTCAACCTCTACCCGTTCGAGGCGACGGTCGCGAAGGGGGCCGAGCGCGACGAGGTGGTCGAGAACATCGATATCGGCGGGCCGAGCATGGTGCGATCGGCCGCGAAGAACCACGCTTATGTCGCGATCGTTACCGATCCGGCGGATTATGCGCTGGTGGCAGGCGGCGAAACGACGCTCGAGGATCGCCGCCGGTTGGCCGCGAAGGCGTTCGCGCTGACCGCGGCGTACGACGGCGCGATCGCGCGCTGGTTCGGGCAGGTCGACCAGGGCGCGGCGTTCCCCGACGTGCTGCCGCTGACGCTACGCCGAGCGGGCGACCCATTGCGCTACGGCGAGAACCCGCATCAGGCCGCGGCCTTCTATGCCGCGAACGACGGCGTGCGCGGCATCGGCCAGGCGCGGCAGGTGCAGGGCAAGGCGCTCAGCTACAACAATTACAACGATGCCGACGCGGCGCTCGAGCTGGTGGCGGAGTTCCGCGAGGCTGCGCCCACCTGCGTGATCGTCAAGCACGCCAATCCGTGCGGCGTCGCGACCGCGACGACCCTGGAAGAAGCCTATGCCCAGGCGTTCGCGTGCGACACGGTGTCGGCGTTCGGGGGTATCATCGCGCTCAACCGGCGGCTCGACGCGGCGACCGCGCAGGCGATCACCGGCATCTTCACCGAAGTGGTGGTCGCGCCCGACGCCGACGAGGAGGCGATCGCGCTGTTCGCCGCCAAGAAGAATCTGCGGCTGCTGCTGACCGGTGACCTGCCCGATGCGGCGCGTGGCGGATTGTTCGCCAAATCGATCGCGGGCGGATGGCTGGTACAGGGACGCGACAACGGTGTCCTCACCGACAACATGCTCAAGGTCGTGACCAAGCGCCAGCCGACGCCGCAGGAATTGGTCGACTGCCGCTTCGCCTGGACGATCGCCAAGCACGTCAAGTCGAACGCGATCGTTTATGCGAAGGACGGCGCGACCGCGGGCGTCGGCGCGGGACAGATGAACCGGCTCGAATCGGCACGCATCGCGGCGTGGAAGGCGAAGGACGCCGCCGACAAGGCGGGCTGGGCGAGCCCGCGTACGATCGGCTCGGCGGTCGCCTCCGACGCGTTCTTCCCCTTCGCCGACGGACTGCTGGCCGCAGTCGAGGCGGGGGCGACCGCGGTGATCCAGCCCGGCGGTTCGATCCGCGACGACGAGGTGATCGCGGCGGCGGACGAGGCGGGGCTGGCGATGGTGTTCACCGGAATGCGCCACTTCCGCCACTGATCGAGGCCGGGGGGGGGGGGGCAGCCGCCCCCCTTTCGGTACCCCGGCGCGATCCGGAAAGCCCCCTGTTCAGATCGTGAAGCCGCCCTCTTTCGGCAGCGTCGCTTCCTCGGTCTTGGGCATCTTGGTGAACAATGCGCGGTCCTCCTCGGTGAAGGCGTAGCGCCAGATCATCCACAGATAGACCAATGCGGTCGCGGGTATCCCGACCGCGAGCTGGACCGCGCGGTAGCCCGGCGGCAGCAGCGTGAACGCCGCGCCGACGAGCCCCGCGGCGACGGCCGCCCAGGCGAGCGGCCAGCGCAGCGGCGACACCGACGCGCCCAGCATGCCGCGCAGGACGCGCGCCTTGATCACCGAGGTCAGCAGCAGCGTGAGCATGAGCGCGAGCGGCGCACCCGCGGCCTGCTCGGTCAGCCCGAAGCCCGCCGCGCGAATGCCGAGCACGAGCGCGAACGACAGCGCGACCTGCACGCCGAGCATCGTCGCCGAGATGACGAGGTTGCGGTGCCGCGCCATGTAGACGAGCGCCGACTCGCTCACCGCGCCGGTCGAGGCGAAGACTTCGGCGAACAATAGGAACACCATCGCTGCCGCGCCGCTCTCGAACTGCGTGCCGACCGAGGCCATGACGGCCTTACGCGGGATCGACGCCATCAGCGCGAGGCACAATTGCGCGGCGATGATCCAGAACGCGACCTGCCGCACCTGCCGCGCGATTGCGCCGAAATCGCGCCGCGCGAGGCTCTGCGTCACGACGGGGCCGAGGATCGGGTCGAAGCTGGTCTTCAGCTTCTGCGGCAGGCTCGCGACCTGCTGCGCCATATAATAGATGCCGACCACGCCGGGGGCGAACAGCAGGCCGAGCACGATACGATCGACGTTGCGGCTGCCCCATTCCAGCGCATCGGCCCCCGCGAGCGGCGCATTGGCGCGCGCGAGCTGGAACAACCCGCGCAACTGCGGCGACCAGCCGGTCGGCAGGCCGTAGCTGCGCACCAGCGGCACCACGCTCGCGATCAGCGCCGCGACCATCGAGGCGACGTAGGACAGGATCAGCCCGTCGCGCAGCGTGAAGAAGGAAAAGGCGTAGGCCGCGCCCGACAGCGTCCACGGCTCCACCACCGCACGCGCGGTGACGCTCGCCTTCACGTCGTGGCGATAGGCCAGGGCCGCGAGACTCACGTCGGACAAGGCGGGCGCGAGGATGATCAGCGGGAAGAAGCGATCGAGCCCGGTGATCCAGCTGCTCGGATACATGAGCTGCGGAAAGGCGCACAGCAACGCGCTCGCGCACAGCGAGACGATCAGCGCGACGGTCAGCGCGTCAGCGACGACCGCGTTGTGCGGCCGGTCGGTCGAGCTGAGTGCCTGCGCCAGCCCACGCTTCAATCCCAGCGTCGCGACCAGCGCGGCGAGTTCGACCACCACCACCGCGATCGCGAACCGGCCCACCAGCGCCGCGCCGTAGAGGTGACCGGCGATGAACAGGAACGGGATGCGCGCGCCGAGGCGGAGGACGAACCCCGCGACGTTGGTGCGCCCGCCCTTGGCGAGCGCGGCGATGTCCTTCTGATCAGCCGGCGCGGCGGCGGCGCCCGTCAATGCGCCGCTCCCCAGCTCGCCCCCGTGCCGATCTCGACGCCGAGCGGCACGTCGAGCGTGACCGCGGGCTCAGCGGCGGTCGCCATGACGTGCTCGATCACACCGCGCGCCGCCTCGACCTCGCCGTCCGCGACCTCGAACACCAATTCGTCGTGGACCTGTAGCAGCATGTGCGTGCCCGTCAGCCCGGCGGCGGCGAGGGCGGGTTCCATCCTGACCATCGCACGCTTGATGATGTCGGCGCTGGTGCCCTGGATCGGCGCATTGATCGCGGCGCGCTCGGCGCCCTGACGTTCGTTCTGCACCTTGCTGCGGATGCGTGGGAAGTGCGTCTTGCGCCCAAACAGCGTGGTGGTGAAACCGCGCTCGCGCACCCCGGTCAGCGTTTCGGCGATGTAGCGGTTGATGCCGGGGAAACGATCGAAATAGCGGTCGATCATCGCTTGTGCCTCGTCCGCGGAAATGTCGAGCCGGCCGGCGAGCCCCCAGCGGCTGATGCCGTAGAGGATCGCGAAATTGATCGTCTTGGCGCGCGCGCGATTGTCGCGCGTCACCTCGCCGAACAGCTCCTGCGCGGTCAGGCTGTGGATGTCGTCGCCGTTCGCGAACGCCTGCTTCAAGGCAGGCACGTCGGCCATGTGCGCCGCCAGCCGCAGCTCGATCTGCGAGTAGTCGGCGGCGAGGATGACGTGGCCGGGTTGTGCGACGAAGGCGTCGCGGATCTGGCGGCCGACCTCCTGCCGGATCGGGATGTTTTGCAAATTCGGGTCGGACGACGACAGCCGCCCGGTCTGCGCGCCGGTTAGCGAGTAGCTGGTGTGGACGCGGCCGGTATCGGCGTTGATCTGTTCCTGCAACGTGTCGGTGTAGGTGTTCTTGAGCTTGGTAAGGCCACGCCAGTCGAGGACCTTGCGCGCAATTTCGGCGCCGGCCGAATCCTTGTCGGCGGCGAGGCGTTCGAGTTCGTTGACGTCGGTCGAATAGACCCCGCTCTTGCCCTTGCGCCCGCCCTTCAAGCCCAGCCGCTCGAACAGCACGTCGCCAAGCTGCTTGGGGCTGCCGATGGTGAACGGCCCGCCGGCGAGCTCGTGGACGACCACCTCCAGCGCGGCGATCTGCGTCGTGAAATCGGCCGACAACGCCGCCAGCCGCTCGCGGTCGACCATGATACCGCGCTGTTCCATGCGGGCGATGACGGGGACGAGCGGGCGGTCGACCATCTCGTAGACGCGGGTGGCGCTCTCCGCCGGCAGACGCGGCTTGAAGCGGCGCCACAGCCGCAGCGTCACGTCGGCATCCTCCGCGGCGTAGCGCGTCGCCGCTTTCAGATCGACTTCATGGAAGCCGAGCGCCTTCTTGCCGGTGCCGACCACGTCCTTGTAGGCGATGCACGAATGCTGGAGGTGCGTCGCGGCGAGTTCGTCCATGCCGTGGCCGTGCAAACCGGCATCGAGGTCGAAGCTCATCACGATCGTGTCGTCGAGCGGCGCGATCGTCACGGGGCCGAGGCCGGCGGCGGCATAGGCGCGGTCGAGCACGATCAGGTCGTATTTGAAGTTATGCCCGATCTTGAGGACGCCCGCGTCTTCCAGCAATGGCTTGAGCTTGCCCAGCACCAGCGCGGCGTCGAGCTGGGCCGGACGCTCGGCAAACATGTCCGACCCGCCGTGTGCCAGCGGCACGTAGCAGGCGCGGTTGGGAGCGAGCGCGATCGAGATGCCGACCAGGTCGGCTGCCATTGGGTCCTTGCCCGTCGTCTCGGTATCGAGCGCGACCCAGCCCTGGTGGTGCGCCGCCGCGATCCATTCGTCGAGCTTTGCCTCGTCAACGACCGTCTCGTAGCCGTCGTGGTTGCACGCAGGTTCGTCGTCGAACGCGACACCCGGCACCTTCGCCTCGGGCGTCGGCGCATCGGCGACCTGGGTCAGTCGCGACAGCAGCGACTTGAAGCCGTGATGTTCGAGGAAGGCGCGAAGCGGCGCCTCGGGGATGCCCTTGAGCGCCAGATCCTCGAGCGGTTCGGGCAGCGGCACGTCGCAGGCGAGTTCGACCAATCGCCTGGACAGCCGCGCATTCTCGGCGTGTTCGAGCAGATTGTCCTTCAACTTGCTCTTCTTCATGTCGGGGGCGGCGGCGAGCACGCCCTCGACGTCGCCAAACTCCTGGATCAGCTTGGCCGCGGTCTTGGGGCCGACGCCGGGAACGCCGGGGACGTTGTCGACCGAATCGCCCATCAGCGCGAGCACCTCGCCGACCTTTTTCGGGCCGACGCCGAACTTCGCCTCGACATCCGCCTCGCCCAGCCGGCGATTGTTCATCGTGTCGAGCATGTCGAGGCTGCCGTCCTCGACCAATTGCATCAGGTCCTTGTCAGACGACACGATCGTCACCTGCCAGCCTTCGGCCAGTGCCGCCTTGGCGTAGCTGGCGATCAGGTCGTCGGCCTCCCAGCCCTGTTCCTCGATGCACGGCAGCGAGAAGGCGCGGGTCGCGTCGCGGATCATCGGGAATTGCGGCACCAGATCCTCGGGCGGCGGCGGGCGGTGCGCCTTGTAGCCGTCGTACATCTCGTTGCGGAACGTGACCGACGATTTGTCGAGGATGACCGCCATGTGCGTCGGGCCGTCGGCCTTGTGGACGTCGTCCGCCAGCCGCCACAGCATCGAGGCATAGCCGTAGACCGCGCCGGCCGGCTCGCCATGCTTGTTGGTGAGCGGCGGCAGGCGGTGATAGGCGCGGAAGATATAGCCCGAACCGTCGACGAGATAGAGATGCGGCATGCGCGACGGCTTAGGCGGTTTCGGCCCCGCGCGAAACAGGTGCGGCGCGATGGTGCGGGGGCGTGGCGGATCGGCCACGCCCGTCACGCTGCACCGATCAGCCCTCGGTCGGGTCCTCGCTGACGCTTGTTGCGACATGGCCGCCGGTCAGCGCCGCGCAGACGTTCTGGATCAATTGCTGGCGCACGCGCATGGCCACGCGCGTGTCGCCGATCATCACCGCGACCGCGTAACGCTTGCCATCGGGTGCGGTCAGCAGGCCGACGTCGTTGAACCCGGCGTTGCGTCCGGCGAGTTCCTGCCCAGTGCCGGTCTTGTGCGCGATCTTCCACCCCGCGGGCAGTGCGGCGCGCAGGCGGGCGCGGCCGGTAATCGACGCGCCCATCGTGTCGAGCATCACGCGGGTCGAGGTTTCGCTGAGCAACTCGCCGCGGGCCAGCCGCGCGAGCGCGTCGGCGATCGCGAGCGGGGCGGCACCGTCGGGCGGGTTGTCGATATAGCGCTGCATCGCCGCGGCGCGAACCTCGGGCGACAATCGCGCGCGCGCCGCCTCGAACCCGCGCCCGAGCGCCATCGACTGGTTCCAGGTGACGCCCGCGGTGCCGCTCTGGAGCAGGCGCTCGCCGGGACCGAAGCGGATCGCACCCAGTTGATGCTGCGTGATGAAGGCGCGCACCGCGCTCGGCCCGCCGACCAGCGTCAGCAGCCGGTCGTTGGCGGTATTGTCGCTCTGCGTCAGCGCGCGCGTCAGCAGCCCCATGACGGTGGTGCGATAGCCCTCGCCGCGCACGAGACCGGCGATCGGCTGATGGAACAGCGTCAGGTCCTGCGTGGTGACGAGCACCGGATCGTCGAGCCGCAGCCGCCCCGCGTCGCGCTGCGACAGGACGGTGAGCGCGACCCAGAGCTTGCTGACGCTCTGCTGCGGCAGGCTGAGCGCGCCGCCGCGCTGCACGGTCCAGCCGTCGTCGACCGCGCGGATCGCGGCACCCGCCTTGCCGGGGAATTCGCCGATCAGCCGGTCGATTTCGGCGCGCAAGGCCGCGGGCGCGGCGCGGGTGACGGGCAGCGGGCGCGTCGCGGGAACGGGCAGGCTGACGATCGGTTCGGCATAAGCCTGCGTTTCGGACGCGAGCGGCGCGCGGCCGCCGGGATTGGGCACCACCCCGCCGCTGCACGCGGCCATCAACGACAGCGCTGCTGCCGACCCCCAAACCCCACCGTTACGCATTCGCTACCAAACCTCGCCCGCTGCGCGATCGTTGCCCCGAGGCGGCCGCGCTCGGCAATGGTCCGGCCACCATCTTGCGACCACCGACCTCATCCATACGACGAGATGTTGTGGCGCCGCGCGCCGCACGCAAGGCCGACGCGCGGACAAGCGGTTGAGCGGCCGTGATTTTCAGGGAACCAGCACGGTATCGACCACGTGCGGGAGCATGTCGGGGTAATCGAGCGTGAAGTGCAACCCGCGGCTTTCGTGGCGATGGAGGGCGGAGCGGACGATCAGGTCGGCGGTCTGAATGAGGTTGCGCAGCTCGATCAGGTCGGCGGTGACGCGGAAATGGCCGTAATGCTCCTCGACCTCCTGGGTGAGCAGGTCGATCCGCCGCTTGGCGCGCTGCAATCGCTTGGTGGTGCGCACGATGCCGACGTAATTCCACATGAAGCGGCGGATTTCAGTCCAGTTCTGCTTGATCACCACCTCCTCGTCCGAATCGGTGACGCGGCTTTCGTCCCACGCGCGGATCGCGGGCACGGCGGGCAGCGTGTCCCAGCATTCGGCGATATGGCGCGCCGCCGCCTCGCCGTAGACGAAGCATTCGAGGAGCGAATTGGAGGCGAGCCGGTTCGCCCCGTGCAGCCCGCTCTCGGTACATTCGCCCGCGGCGTAGAGGCCGGGCAGGTCGGTGCGCCCGTCGCGGTCGACCACGATCCCGCCGCAGGTGTAATGCTGCGCCGGCACGACCGGGATCGGCTGCACCGTCATGTCGATACCGAGCCCGAGCAGCTTTTCGTGGATGTTGGGGAAATGCTCGCGCACGAAATCCGCCGGCTGATGGCTGATGTCGAGGTGGACATAGTCGAGGCCGTATCGCTTGATCTCGGCGTCGATCGCGCGTGCCACGACGTCGCGCGGGGCGAGTTCCATCCGCTCGGCGTCGTAATAGGCCATGAAGCGCTTCCCCGTCGCCGGGTTGATCAGCCGCCCGCCCTCGCCGCGCACCGCCTCGGTGATGAGGAAGTTCTTGACCTCCAGATTGTAGAGGCAGGTGGGGTGGAACTGCATCATCTCCATGTTCGAGATGCGGCACCCTGCGCGCCACGCCATCGCGATCCCGTCACCGGTCGCGCCGCGCGGCGCGGTCGAGAACAGGTAGGTGCGCCCCGCCCCGCCGGTCGCGAGGATCGTCGCGCGCGCGGTATGTAGCTCGACCATCCCCGACGCGCGGTCGAGCGCATAGACGCCCCAGACGTTGCCCGCGCCCGAATAACGCTGCTCGTGCCGGCTGGTGGCGAGGTCGATCGCGCAGCGGTCGGGCAGGAGCGTGATGTTCGGATGCGCCTCGGCGGCGCGTTGCAACGCTTCCTGCACCGCCCAGCCGGTCGCGTCGGCGACGTGGACGATACGGCGGTGCGAATGGCCTCCCTCGCGCGTCAGGTGGAGCGCGCCCCCTTCTTCCGCGAAGGGCACGCCGAGCGCGCGGAGCCGCGCGATCGCCTGCGGTGCTTCGCCGACGACGAATTCGACCACGTCGCGGTCGTTCAATCCCGCGCCCGCGACCATCGTGTCCTCGACGTGGTTGGCGAACGTATCACCGGGTTCGAGCACCGCGGCGATCCCGCCCTGCGCCCAGGCGGTCGATCCTTCGTTCAATGCCCCCTTGGCGAGCACGGTGACGCGGAAGCGATCGGCGAGATTGAGCGCGGCGGTCAGGCCGGCCGCGCCCGAACCGACGATCAGCACGTCGCTGCTCGCCGCGCTCATACCCGGGCTCCGCAGTGCGGAAGGTCACAAAGGTCGCACCTCCATACGTGCGTGCGCGCGAGGGATGGCCGAACGGACGGGAACGGAGGAGCGAGCGGATGCATGGCGCCAGTCTGTGCACCAAGCGGTTGACGTAGGACAGTCCCGGCGTGGCGTCGCATGGTACCGCGAAGGCTGGGTACCGCGAAGGCTGGGCAAGCCTGCCGTCGGCCGTTACCGACGTGGCGTGAACCGGGAGAAACTGATGGTCGCCTCGAACTCCAGTCCGCGCGACGTCGCGTGGCCCCTGACGCTCGCCGCGGCGACGATCCTGGGGACGCTCGCGACTGCGTGCATGATGCCGTTCGTCGGACTCGCGGTGGTCGCGGCGGCGACGATGCGGACGCCCGCGATGCTGGTGACGATCGTCGGCGCCTGGGGCGTGAACCAGCTGCTCGGCTTCGGCCTGCTCGGCTATCCCCTCGACGGCTACGCGCTCGGCTGGGGCGTGGCGCTGGGGATGGCGAGCGTCGCGGCGGGGCTGTTCGCGCGTGCCGCCTTCGCTGGCGGCGTCACGCTGCCGCGCGCACTGGCGGTGTTCGCCGCGGCGTTCGTGCTCGACGAGGCGCTGCTTTACGCCTTCGCGCTTGCGGTCGGTGGAACCGAGACCTTCACCCCCGCGATCGTCGCGCAATTGTTGGCCAACGACGCGCTGTGGTGCGGCGCCCTCACCATGCTCCACGTGGTGCTGACGCGCGCGGCGCCGCGCTGGTACGCGGCCGCGCCGCGCGCCGCATGAGCGCTCCCTTACGCGTCGTCTCGCTGCTGCCGAGCGCGACCGAGATCGCGGTCGCGGTGGGTTTGGGCGAGCAATTGCTCGGTCGCAGCCACGAGTGCGATTTCCCGCGCTTCGTCGGCGACCTGCCGGTGCTGACCTCGACCAAGCTGGAAAAAGGGCTGACGTCGCTGGAGATCGACGTGCGCGTGCAGGAGATCGTGCGCCAGGGCCTGTCGGTCTACGCGGTCGATACCGAGCGGCTGCGCGCGATCCGCCCCGACGTGATCCTGACGCAGTCGCAATGCGCGGTGTGCGCGGTGACGCCCGCCGATCTGGTCGAGGCGCTCAACCAATGGACCGGCACGCAGCCGGTGCTGGTGTCGCTCGCGCCCGACGACCTGTCGGACGTGTGGGGCGATTTCGCGCGCGTCGGGGAAGCGACCGGGCGCGAGGCGGAGGCCGCCGCGGCGGTGGCGCTGCTCAAGGAGCGAATGGCGGCGCTCGAGGCGCGCGTCGCGGCTTCGGGCGAGCGGCCGACCGTTGCCTCGATCGAGTGGACCCAGCCGCTGATGGCGGCGGGGAATTGGGTGCCCGAGCTGGTCAGGATCGCGGGCGGCGAGCCGCTGTTCGCCGCCGCGGGGCAGCATTCGCCTTGGCTGGAGTGGGACGCGCTCGCCGAGGCTGACCCGGATGTGATCGTGATAATGCCGTGCGGTTACCAGATCCCGCAGACGATGGGGGAGTTGGGGCCGGTCGTGAACCACCCGCGCTGGCGCGACCTGAAAGCGGTGCGCGAGAACCGCGTGTTCGTCGCCGACGGGCACCATTTCTTCAACCGCCCCGGTCCTCGGCTGGTCGAGTCGGCGGAGATTCTGGCGGCGTGCATTGACCAGGACGAGCGGCGCGACGCGGGCGAGGGTTGGGTGCGGCTCGGCTGATCGAGCGCGCCCCCTGCGCCCTACCCCGCGTTGGCGGCGCGGGTGAGGCTCAGGAACACGTCCTCCAGATCGGCTTCCTTGGTGGTCACGTCGACGATGCCGAGCCCGTCGCGCTGCACTGCCGCCAGCACCTCGCCCGCGTTCACCCGGTCTTTCGAATAGGTGATCTCGAGCGTTCGCGTGCCCTTGAGCACGATCTTCTCGAAGCACGACGCGTCGGGCAGGTCGGCGACGTCGCGGTCGACCGTTACCGCGACGACCTTCTCTTGCGCCTTGCCGACCAGCTCGGCGGTGGGTTCGTTGGCGATGACGCGGCCGCCGTTGATGATCGCGATCCGGTCGCACAATTCCTCGGCTTCCTCGAGATAGTGCGTCGTCAGCACCACCGTCACGCCCGCGTCGTTGAGGCTGCGGACGTAGGTCCAGAGTTGCTGGCGCAGCTCGATGTCGACGCCCGCGGTCGGCTCGTCGAGGACGAGGACGGGGGGCTGGTGGACCATCGCCTTGGCGACCATCAGCCGCCGCTTCATGCCGCCCGACAGCGTGCGCGCGTACGCCTTCGCCTTGTCCTCCAGATGTACCGCGCGCAGCAGCTCCATCGAGCGACGCTGCGCCTTTGGCACGCCGTAAAGCCCGGCCTGGATCTCCAGCGTCTCGATCGGCGTGAAGAAGGGATCGAACAGGATCTCCTGGTTGACGATCCCGATCGACGCCTTGGCGTTGCGCGGATGCTGGTCGATGTCGAACCCCCAGATCGACGCGGTCCCGCTGGTCTTGTTGACCAGGCCTGCCAGGATGTTGATCAGCGTCGACTTGCCCGCGCCATTGGGGCCGAGCAGCCCGAACACGCTGCCGCGCGGCACGTCGAACGTCACGCCGTCGAGCGCGCGCTTCTCGGCCGCGCCCGGGCCGGGTGCAGCGTAGGTCTTGCACAGGTTCTGGATCGAGATCGCGGCTTCGCTGGTCATGCGGGCCGCGATAGGCGCGTCGCGACCGCGATGCCAGAACGATTGCCGCCGCCGCACCCGCTTGCTAACGCGTGGCCCATGCATCCGCCGCTCGAAGTCGTCCGTGTCTCGCAACCCCGCGTCGCCTGCGATGGCGCCAGCGACATTCCCGGCGGTGCGGCGCTCGGCCACCCGCGCGTCTATCTGCAGATCGACGAGCACGGCTACGTCGACTGCGGCTATTGCGACCGCCGCTTCGTGCTGATCGGCGGCGCGGCCGACGGCGTCGACCAGTCGACGCTGCCCGACATCTCCGAAGGTGCCAGCCCCGACGTGCATTGATCGTGCGGCGATTGGCGCGGGGGCGGCGGCTTTGCCAATGCGGCGCGCCGTCCTATCTAGGGTGAATGACCGCACTCGACCCCCGCTCGTTCCTGTACCGCGACTCGCTCGACCCCGATGCGGCGAAGGCGCTGACCGCCGACGCGCTGGCGAAGGCCGACGACGGTGAACTCTACCTCCAGTACCGCAAGGCCGAGGCGTTCGGCTTCGACGACGGTCGGCTGAAGACCGCCAGCTACGACACCAACGCCGGTTTCGGGCTGCGCGCCGTGTCGGGCGAGATGACCGCGTTCGCGCACGCCAACGAACTGAGCGAGGCCGCGATCAAGCGCGCCGCGGAGACGATGGCGCTGATCGATCCGTCGGCCAAGCCCAAGGCGCAGCCGCCGCGCAGCACCAACCGCCACCTTTATACCGACGCCGACCCGCTCGACCTCGTGCCGTTCGCCGACAAGGTGAACCTATGCCAGACGATCGACGCCGCGGCGCGCGCGCGCGATCCGCGCGTCGCGCAGGTGTCGGTGGGGCTGAGCGGCACGTGGAGCGTGGTCGAGATCGTCCGCGCCGACGGCTTCGTCGCGACCGACGTGCGCCCGCTCGTCCGCCTGAACGTCTCGATCGTGGTCGAGCAGAACGGCCGGCGCGAGACGGGCACGTTCGGGATGGGCGGGCGCTACCTCTACGACCGCTTGTTCGAGGAGCAGACGTGGAACCGCGCGGTCGACGAGGCGCTGCGGCAGGCGCTGGTCAACCTCGACTCGGTCGCCGCTCCCGCGGGCGAGATGACGGTGCTGCTTGGGCCGGGCTGGCCCGGCATCGTGCTCCACGAGGCGATCGGCCACGGGCTTGAGGGTGATTTCAACCGCAAGGGCACCAGCGCCTTCTCCGGCCGGATCGGCGAGCAGGTCGCGGCGCGCGGCGTCACCGTGGTCGACGACGGCTCGATCGCGGACCGCCGCGGCTCGCTGTCGATCGACGACGAAGGCACGCCGACGAGCGAGACGATCCTGATCGAGGACGGCTTCCTGAAAGGTTATATGCAGGATCGGTTGAACGCACGGCTGATGGGGGTCGAGCCGACCGGCAACGGCCGCCGCGAGAGCTTCGCGCACGCGCCGATGCCGCGGATGACCAACACCTTCATGAAGGCAGGCAAGGACGATCCCGCCGAGCTGCTGAGCCGCGTCAAGCGCGGCATCTTCGCGCAATCGTTCGGCGGCGGGCAGGTCGACATCGTGTCGGGCAAGTTCGTCTTCTCGTGCACCGAGGCGTACTGGATCGAGAACGGCAAGATCGGCGCGCCGATCAAGGGTGCGACGCTGATCGGCGACGGGCCGAGCGTGCTGACCAAGGTCGAAGGCGTCGGCAACGACTTCGCGCTCGACGAAGGCATCGGCATGTGCGGCAAGGGCGGGCAGAGCGTCCCCGCGGGCGTGGGTCAGCCAACGCTGCTGATCGGCGGGCTGACGGTGGGCGGCACCGCGACCGCGTGAGGCAAAAGATCAAACGCCCGTCAGGAGCATATCGAATGCGGCGATGATCGTGTCGCGATGTGCGGCAAGCGTCGCGACACGGTTACGCAGGTCGGCGCATCGAACGGCTGCGGCAAATTGCGTCACCAGTACGTACGTCTCGTCGTTCACGTCGAAAATTGGGTTCAAGCGCAGGCGCCGGTCAGGCGCGCGCTCCAACGGTATCAAAGGGGCAGACAAGCGTGTCGCTAGATAGCCCAGCGAATCGGACTGACAATCGATCAGCAGGCTGCCATCGCCGGCGTCGTAGACGTCAAACTGAGCCATCAGAATAGACGGTACTTTTCCAGTGGAAGCCCGTTCTCTTCCACCCAGCGATTGACCGATTCGGCCCACTCGCGGTTGTCCTCTGCCCATTTGCGGTCACGCTCGGCCTTTGCCGCAGTGCGTAGTGCGGCCTCGCAGGTCTGCGACAGGTTGATCCCCGCCTCGCGCGCCGCGGCGACGACGCCGGTGTCGATCGACAGGTTGACCGCTTTGCGCTTGCCGGAGTTGATCGGATCATGCTTCATGCGCGGAAGCTATGCGCATCACCGATGCGCGTCAACGCGAGGCATGTGCCATGGAATTCTTCCCCGCGCTCACCCCCGAGCATCGCGCGTTCGTCGCGAAGCAGCCGGTGTTCTTCGTCGCGACCGCGGCGGCGGGCACGCGGATCAACCTCAGCCCCAAGGGCATGGACAGCTTTCGCGTGCTCGACGATCGCACGGTCGCCTATCTCGACGTCGCGGGATCGGGGAACGAGACCAACGCGCACCTGATCGCCGACGGGCGCATCACGATCATGTTTTGCGCCTTTGACAATCCCGCGCTGATCTTCCGCATCTACGGCCGCGGTCGCCCGGTGCTGCCACAGGACGACGACTGGGCCGCGCTCGCGGCGCATTTCACGTTGCTGCCTGGTACGCGACAGATCTTCGTCGTCGATGTGCAGCAGGTGCAGACCTCGTGCGGATGGGGCGTGCCGCACATGGCGTTCGAGCGCACGCGCGAGACGCTCAACAAATATCACGAGAAACACGACGATCAGACGCGCTTCGCCAAATATGCGCAGCGTACCACCAGCATCGACGGGCTGCCGGTGCGCAACCCGACGGTTCCTGCGTAATGGCGCTGGTCGAACTCGGTCGCTTCGACCGCAACCTCGCCAATATCATCGTCGGTCGGCTGGAAGCGGAGGGGATCGACGCGATCGCGTTCGACACCGGCGCATCGATCGCCGACGGCAGCTGGCTGCTGATCCCCGCGCGCGTGATGGTGGACGAGGACGATCTGTCGCGCGCGAGGCGGTTGCTCGATCCTGCCTGATTATTAGGCAGGTGGCATTCGCTGCTGCCCATTAATTACCAAATTGTTGCCCTTCGCGTAGCAATATAGCCCCTGCCCCCGCTTGCACGCGTGTTGGCACGCGGCTTGCGACTCCCCCTCCCGTTACAGGGAAGGGGGCGCGATGAAGCTGGTCATTGCCATCATCAAACCGTTCAAGCTCGACGAGGTGCGCGAGGCGCTGACCGCGATCGGCGTGGCGGGCATGACGGTGTCCGAGGTGAAGGGATTTGGCCGCCAGAAGGGGCAGACCGAAATCTACCGCGGCGCCGAATACAGCACCAACATGGTGCCCAAGATCAAGATCGAGGTCGTGTGCGCGAGCCAGATGGCCGACCGCGTGGTGGAAGCGGTGCAGGCCGCCGCCAACACCGGCGCGATCGGCGACGGCAAGATCTTCGTGCTCGAGGTCGGACAGGCGGTGCGCATCCGCACCGGCGAAACCGACGACACCGCACTCTGACGGGGGTTGGGGAATGAAGCGATCGATTGGACGACTTGGTTTAGCGGGCGCTGGGTTGGCGCTCGTCGCGGCGCTGCCCGCCTGGGCGCAGGACGCGGCGCTACAGGCGCCCGCCACGGCGGCGACCGCGACCGTCAACAAGGGCGATACCGCGTGGATGCTGACCAGCACGTTGCTGGTTATGATGATGATCCTGCCGGGCCTCGCGCTGTTCTATGGCGGGCTGACGCGTACCAAGAACATGCTGTCGACGATGACGCAGATCGGCGCGGTCGCGTGTCTCGCGATGCTGATCTGGGTGATGTGGGGCTACACGCTCGCCTTCGGTGACGGCGGCAACGATTTCGTCTCCGGGCTGGGCAAGGCGTTCCTCGCGGGCGTCACCACGGAAAGCACCGCGGCGACCTTCACGCAGGGCGTGGCGATCCCCGAATATGTCTTTGTCTGTTTCCAGATGACCTTTGCCGCGATCACGGTCGCGCTTGTGCTGGGGTCGGTGGTCGAGCGGATCAAATTCTCCGCCGTCATGGTCTTCGCCGCGATCTGGCTGACGATCGTCTATTTCCCGATCGCGCACATGGTTTGGGCATCGGGCGGGCTGTTCTTCAAGATGGGCGCGCTCGATTTCGCAGGCGGAACCGTGGTGCACATCAACGCGGGTGTCGCCTCGCTCGTCGCCGCGCTGATTCTGGGCAAGCGGATCGGTTATCCGACCGAGCGGATCGTGCCGCATTCGCTGACGATGACGGGGATCGGCACGGGGCTCCTGTGGGTCGGCTGGTTCGGGTTCAACGCCGGATCCGCGCTTGAGGCGAACGGGTCGGCGGGGCTGGCGATGATCAACACCTTCGTCGCGACTGCGTCGGGTGCCTTGTTCTGGATGCTCGCCGAGCGGTTGAACGGCCACAAGGGTTCGGCGCTGGGGTTCTGTTCGGGCGTGGTCGCGGGCCTCGTCGCGGTGACGCCGGCGGCGGGCAATGCGGGGCCGTTCGGCGCGATCGTGCTCGGCGCGGTTGCCTCGGTGATCTGCTTCTATGCCGTATCGGTGGTGAAGCCCCGGCTCGGCTACGACGACGCACTCGACGCGTTCGGCGTCCACGGCGTCGGCGGGATCGTCGGCGCGATCGGCACCGCGATCGTCTACGCCCCCTCGCTCGGCGGGCCGGGCAAGCCCGACTACGACATGGCGCACCAGTTGATCGTCCAGGTCGAGGCGGTGGTCACGACGATCATCTGGACCGGCATCGGCACCGCGGTCGCGATGGTCGCCGCACGCGCGCTGACCGGATTGCGCGTCGCCCCCGACGTCGAGCGCGAAGGCCTCGACCTCGGCGAGCATGGTGAGCGCGCCTACAATTACTGACGGTTTTCGGGCGCGGGCCCGGCCCTGATCCGGCCCCCCGCGCCCATCACGATGTTCCTCCTGCGGACAAACACCTGAAGCCCGGTACGGCGACGTGCCGGGCTCTTTTTGCGTGACGTATGTCCCGCGGCGGCTTGCGCGTGATCGCGGTGAAGCGGTGGCATCGCGCGGTGCCGCTCGCCAACCTTTTATGGCTGAGTCCTTCGGCATGACCGCGCGAACATGCCTCACCGGGTCATTTGGCCGGCAGCGCGATCTCGAACATGGTCGGCCACAGCTTGCCGGTGACGAACAGGCGGCGCTTGCCCGCGTCCCAGGCGATGCCGTTGGCGACCGCTTCGGGGTTGGTCGCCCCCACCTCGGCGACGATCGCGCGCAGGTCGACGATCGCGGTGACGTGGCCGTTCGCGGGATCGATCCGCACGAGGAACGGCGCGTGCCAGACGTTGGCGAGGATCGCGCCGTCGACCCATTCGAGCTCGTTGATCTGCGTGATCGGGCGACCGTTGAGCGTGACGTCGAGACGGCGCTGCTCGGCGAGCGTCACCGGATCGTGGAACGTGAGCGTCGCCGACCCGTCCGAGCGGGTCAGCGCGCGACCGTCGCTGGTCAGCCCCCATCCCTCGCCGGTATAGCGCGCAGTACCGAGCGGCTTGAGCGTGCGCGCGGACCAGCGATGCGCGATGCCGTCGTGCCACGTCAGGCTGACCAGCCGGTCCTTGTAAGCCGCCAGTCCCTCGCCGAACTGCGCGGGCGGGATGACCGCGCGCGCAGTCACCTTGCCGGTCGTCAGATCGACGCGGCGCACGTCGGAGCGGCCCTCGAGCCCGACGCTCTCGTACAAGGCGCCGTCGTGCCAGACGAGCCCTTCGGTGAAGGCCTGCGCGTCGTGCGGGAAGCGGGCGACGACGCGCGGGGTCAGGAGCGGCGGACGCGCGGCAGCTGAAGTGCCCGATGCGTCATTCGCCGCCGCCGGGGCGGTCGCGGCCGGCCGTCGCGGCGCGGGCACGTCGGGCGCGTGCAAGGTGAGCGCGGCACCGGCCGCCGCGAGCGCCACTGTGGGAACGACCAACCAACGCAGCGTCATGTCTGCCACCTTGCCTTGCTTGTTGCGAATGCGGTCACGCGCATACGCCTGAACGCGAACGGCCCGCCCGGCATCGTGCCGAACGGGCCGTCCCAATCACCTGATCGGTCGATCAGCTGTTCGGTGCGAGATTCACCGCTGCGTACTTGCCACGACGATCGACCTCGATCTCGAAGCTGAGACGGTCGCCCTCGTTGAGCGTCGGCATGCCCGCACGCTCGACGGCCGAGATGTGGACAAACGCGTCCGGCTGGCCATCGTCGCGCTGAATGAAGCCGAAGCCCTTCATCGCGTTGAAGAACTTGACCGTGCCGGTCGCCTTCTCGCCGGTCAGCGAACGCTGCGGAGCACCACCGGCGCCGCCGCGCGGGCCGCCCGGCGCGCCGCCGAAGCCGCCGTCGCGCGGGGGCGCACGGTCGGTGACGGGCATCGGCTCGCCGTCGATCTTGAGGTCGGTCGCGGAGATGCGGCCGCCGCGGTCGACCAGGGTGAAGCCGAGCGGCTGACCCTCTGCCAGACCCGAGAGACCGGCCTGCTCGACCGCCGAGATGTGCACGAACACGTCCTCGCCGCCGTCATCGCGCACGACGAAGCCGAAGCCCTTTTGCGCGTTGAAGAACTTGACCACGCCGGTGCCCTCGCCGACGACCTGCGGGGGCATGCCGCGGCCACCGCCGCCGCCACCACCAAAGCCGCCACCGCCGCCGCGGAAGCCACCACCGCCGCCGCCGCCGAAGCCACCGCCGCCGAAGCCGCCACGGTTGCCGCCGCCGAAGCCGCCGCTGCCACCACCAAAGCCGCCGCCGCCGAAGCCGCCGCGGTCGCTGTCGAAGCCGCCGCCGAAGCCGCCGCCACCGAAATCACCGCCGCCGAAATCGTCGCGCTTGTCGCGTCCACGCCCACCGCGTGCACCGCGGCCGCCCTTGTCGTAACCCATAACCCTGTTCAACTTCCCGGTCCGCCCGTCGCATCCATTGCGAAACCCACGTGCAGGACGGCGAACGTGGCTTTCGGGGCGCGATCGAATAAGCGCCTTGCCCCTCGCATAACCTATCGCGAACGGCTCCGCGACTCGTTTTGTGCAAGGTTCGGCGCGAAAAACGCGGTTTGTGCTAAATCTATCGCAAGCAACGCACAGCGTACCGCACCCGCCGGACTTTACCAAGCATTGTCGCCGCGCGGATCGCGTCGATCAGGCGCCGAAGGTGCCCGCGCGGTACAGCAGGGTGATGGCGACGCGGCGGTTGCGCGGATCGCCCGGTGACTTCACGATCATCGGTTCGCGGTCGGCGACCCCTTCGATACGGTGGAACCGCGATTCGGGGATGCCCGCGAGCGCCAGCCGCCGCCGCGTCGCCTCAGCACGGCCCGACGAGAGCATCCAGTTGTTCATTGCGCGCGGGTCGCCGTACGGCAGACTGTCGGTATGGCCGCGGATCATGATCGGGTTGCTGGTCGCCGTGATCCCGCTTGCCACCGTGCCGATCAGCTCGGACGCGCGCGGGTCGAGCGCGGTCGTGCCGAGCGCGAACATCGAGTAATCGGCGTCGTCGACTAGGTCGATCCGCATGCCGTCGGGCGTCATGGTGAAGCGGATGTGCTTGGCGAGCTTCGCGATGTCGGCCTTCATCGCCATGCGCTGCATGACCTCGCGCTTCAGCTTGGCGAAGTTCTTCTGATCCTCCGCCATCACCTGGCGCGGGCTGCTGCGGATCGACCCCTTGGGGCCGAAGCCGTTCTGCGGCCCGCCGGTCGATTCGGTCACGGTCGCGAGCGCCTGCATCGCCGACTGTCCGGACTTCGGCCCCAGCCGTTCCTGCGACATCAGCGACTCGCCGCCGAACGGCCCGATCCCGCCGATCCCCTTCGACTTGGTGTCGATCAGCGTCGGCGCGAAATAGTCGGCGATCCCCTTGCGCTGCTTCTCGGTCGTCGCGCCAAGCAGCCACAGCAGCAGGAAGAACGCCATCATCGCGGTGACGAAATCGGCGTAGGCGACTTTCCACGCGCCGCCGTGGTGGCCGCCGTGACCCTCGACGTAGATCTTCTTGACGATGATCTTGGGCGGCACATTGGCGCCGTGGGGTGCGCGCGCCACGTTACTTGCCGCGCAGACCGTCGAACACTTCGGCGAAGCCGGGCTGGTTCTTGTGCTGGATACCCGAGCGCGCCGCCTCGATCACCAGCGGCTGCGGGTGGCCGTGGAGCGAGGCGATGATGATCTGCTTGACCACGTGATAGATCGCGGCGTCGGCGTCGATCACCTGCTTCAACCGCCCCGCGAGTGGCGAGACGATGCCGTAGGCCAGCAGCACGCCCATGAACGTGCCGACCAGCGCCGAGCCGATCATCGCGCCGAGGATCGACGGCGGCTTGTCGATCGAGCCCATCGTCTTCACGATGCCGAGCACCGCCGCGACAATGCCGAGCGCGGGCAGCGCGTCGGCGAGGCTCGACAGCGTCGTGTGCGGCCCCTCGACCTCGTGGTGGTGGGTCTTGATCGCATTGTCCATCACGTCCTCGACCGCGTGGACGTCGAGCGTGCCAGACGAGACGACGACGAGGCGCAAGGTGTCGGCGATCAGATTGACCAGCGTGTGGTCCTTCAGCAGCCGCGGATATTCGGCGAAGACCGCGGAGGAATTGGGATCCTCGACATGCGGCTCGAGCGCGATCGGCCCTTCCATCCGCAGCATCTTCATCAGTTTCGACACGAGGAAGATGACGTCGAGATAATCCTGCTTCTTGTACTTGGGGCCCTTGAACACCTTGGCGAGGCCGCCGCCCATCGCCTTCAGTTCCTTGCCCGAATTGCCGATGATCAGCGCGCCCGCGGCGGCGCCGCCGATGATGAGCATTTCGTGCGGGATCGCCTCGAACACGGGGCCGAGCGCGCCGCCGGTGATCGCGAAACCACCGAACACCATGACGAGTAGGACGACGAGGCCGATGCCGGCGAACATGCGCGATTCCCTGAACTGTTCGGGTCGTGGTTAACAGCTGGGTGGTAGCGAAGAGGTTAAGCCCGCGTGCTTTTGCACGCTGCCCGCGATCAGCGGATGTAGTCGAACAGCGACAGTTGCGAGAGCTTGGAAAAGCTCGCCTGCGTCGCCGAGAGGATCGTCATCGTCTTCTGCAATTCGGTGATCGCAGAAGTGACGTCGACGTCCTCCATGTCCGATCGCGCCGCCTCGCGGTCGGTCGACACCTGCGTGAAATACGTCGCCTGCAGGTCGACGCGGACCGCGCGCGCGCCGACCGAGGCCTGCGCCTGCGTGGTCTGCGCGGTGATGGTCGACAGGTCGCCGACATCCTCGCTCGACAGTGTATCGCCCGCCTCGAGCGTCGCGATCATGTCGGTCAGGACGGTGCCGAGATCGCGCCCCTCCTTGATCGTCAGCACGTCGCGCGCGGCGACGCTCGGCTGGACGGTCTGCCCGTCGCCGATCGGGATCGCGGAGGGCTGCCCCGCGGCGAAGGCGAGCGCACCCGTCGCGAGCTGGGTCACCGCGGGTGTCTCACCCTTCCCCGCCGCGGGCGCCTCCGAACCACCGAACAACGGCGCGCCGCGCGCGTCCTTTGCATTGGCGAGCCCGACGATGCTGGCGAGCACGTCCTTCAACTGTACCGCGATCGCCTTTTTCGCGTCGGCGGACAGCGTGCCGTTGCCCGCCTGGACGACGAGCTCGTTCGCCTTCTGCAACTGGTCGCCGATCGAGCCGAGCGTCGAGTCGGCCTGCGCCAGCACGCCCTGCGCGATCTTGACGTTGGCGCTGTAGGCGGTGTCGTTCGCCCCCGCGGTGCGCAGCCCCTGGAGCCGCTGATAGGCGACCGAATCGTCGGACGGGGCCTGCAGCCGCTTGCCCGTCGACACCTGTACCTGCAGCGCCTCGGCGCGCTGCGTCAGCGCGTTCATCGATGCAGCGGAGCGGCCGTAGAACCCGCTCGTGGCGAAACTGACCGACATCAACGGATCTCCATCAGCGACTGGAACACGTCCTTCGCGACCGAGATGACGCGGCTGGAGGCCTGATACGCCTGCTGGAAGCGCAGCAGCTGGACCGCCTCGTCGTCGAGATTGACCGCGCTGACCGAGTCGCGCGCGGTGATCGCGCCGGTGAGGATCGCGTTCTGCGCCTCGCCCACGATCTTGCGGTTGGCGATCGCGGCGGCATTGCCCGCGACGAGGCCGGTGATCCCCGCCTCGTAATCACCGCTCGCGCGTGTTGCCTGGAGATTGGCGAGATTGCTGCCGTCGCGCGTGCCGCCGCCGACCGACGCGGCGGCGATCTGTTTGGGATCGGTGATCGCGACCGTGAGCCGCGTGGTGTCGGCCGGATCGACCGCGAACATCGCCGCGCCCGCATCGTTGTTCAGGTCGCGGCCCTGCGCCTGCACGTCGTTGACGCCCGCGGCGAAATCACGTGCGGTGTCGGCGACGAGCCCGCGCGTGTCGACGATGCGCTGCGCGGCGTCCGCGATGCCGGCGAGCGAGCCGCCGTTCGGCTGGAACGTCGCGCTGTCCTTGCCGCCCGTGACCGTGAAGGTGACGTTGCCCTGCGCGCTGCGTGCGTAGGAGACGCGCCCCGCGCTGCCGCCCGACACGAGCGTCGGGCCGGTGTCGCCGCCGAGCCTGACATTCGCGCGACCCGCCGCGTCGAACGTCGCCGTCACGTCGGACAGCGCGCTCATCTGCTCGAGGAGCTGGTCGCGTTGATCGGCGAGGCTCGCGGCCCCCGCGCTGCCCGCGGTCGCCTTGCCGAGCCCGTCATTCACCTTCGCGAGCGCGCCGGCGAGATTGGACAAGGTTGCAGCGTCGCCGTCGGCGGTCTGGTCGAGGTCGGCCATGACCTGCGTCAGCGCGGCACCCGTGGCGGCGAACCCCGCCGCGACGCCCTGCGCGTTCTCGAGCATGACGCTGCGCTGCGCGAGCGAGGCGGGATCAGCGGCGAGCGCGGTCGCCGAGGTATAGAAACTGGTGAGCCGCCCCGACACGTCGGCGCCGGTCAGCGCGGTCTGGATCCGGTCGAGCCAGGCCGAGCCCGCCTGCGTGCGCGACAGGTCGGCTCCTGCGCTGCGCACCGCGGCCGACCGGATTGCGTCGGCTGCGCGCTGCGTGCCGGTGACGGTCACGCCGTAGCCATTGATCCCCTTGACCCCGGCGGCGGACACTTCCGCCATCTGCGCGGTGCGGCGGACGTAGCCGGCGGTGCCGGCGTTGGCGATATTCTCCGACGTCGTCGTCAGCGCGCCCTGGAACGCGCGAACGCCGCTGGCGCCGATGGAGAGGAGATCGCTCATCCCGGCAGCGTGCCACCGCCCTCGTTAAGATTCGGTTGCCCGCGGCTGAGGAAATCGGTCATCGCGCGGCCGATGCCGAGCGGGGTGTGCTCGGCCATCGCCTGCACCGTCTTCTGGTCCTGCATGTCGCGGAACGTGTCCAGCGCCTTGCTGTCGAACAATGGATCGGCGAGCTTTGCCTGACGCATCGATTTCAGCATCATGCCGGTGAAGACCGATTCGAACTGCTGCCCCGCCTTGGCGAGATTTTCCTTGGTGTTCGCGCGCGCGAAGGTGCCGGTGGTGGCGGACGGCGTGAGCGACGCGGTCGCGCCAGCGATATTCGGGGTGTCGGTCACAGGACGATCAGCTCCGCTTTCAGGGCACCGGCTTCCTTCAGCGCCTCCAGGATCGCGACGAGGTCGGCGGGGCTCGCGCCGATCGCGTTCACCGCCTTCACCACGTCGGCGAGTTTGGGGCCGGGGTTGATCAGGAACATCGGCTTGCGCTCCTCCTCGACCGAGACGCCCGACTTGCGCTCCAGCGCGGTCTGGCCCTGGCTGAAGGGGGCGGGCTGGCTGATCCGCTGATTCTCGTCGATGCGGACGGTCAGCTTGCCGTGGGTGACGGCGGCCGCGCCGACGCGGACCGCGGAATTGATGACCACGGTGCCGGTGCGCGCGTTGACGATCACCTTGGCGGGCGGCTCGGCACTCGTCACGTCGATGTTCTCGATCGTGCTCATCAGCCCCGCACGGATGTCGGCGCCGACGGGCGCGCGTACCGCGACCGAGACCGCATCGACCGCCTGCGCGGTGCCGAAGCCCAACCGCTGGTTGATCGCGGCGGCGACGTTCTGCGCGGTCGTGAAATCGGCGCGGGCGAGGTTGTAGGTGAGGAACGGCGTATCCGCGAACCCCGTCGCGACCGCGCGCTCAACCGTCGCCCCCTCCGGGATGCGTCCGGTGCTGGGCACGTTGACGACGATCGTCGACCCGTCCTTGCCCTCCGCACCCAGCCCGCCGACCGCGAGATTGCCCTGCGCCATCGCGTAGATCTGCCCGTCGGCACCCAGCAGCGGCGCGAGCACGAGGCTGCCGCCGCGCAAGCTCTTCGCCTTGCCCATCGAGGCAACGGTGATGTCGATCCGCTGCCCCGGCTTCGCGAACGGCGGCAGATCGGCGGTGATCATGACGACCGCGGCGTTCTTCAGCCCCGGATTGACGCCGGCGGGCAATTGCAGCCCGAAGCGCGAGGCGACCGCCTTCACCGACTGCACGGTATATTCGAGATTGTCGTCCCCCGTCCCCGGCAGGCCGACGACGATGCCGTAACCCGTCAGCTGGTTCGACCGAATGCCCTGGAACCCGCCCAGATCCTTGATGCGATCAGCGTGCGCGGGTGCGGCGAGCGCGGCCAGCGACAGCGCAGCCGCGAGCAGATGGCGGATAAGCGAACGGGCGTGGGCAAGGACTGTCATGATGGGCGAACCTAGACGGGTCATGGTTACCGCGGCGCTAACGCTGCCGCTCAGAACGGTGAGATCACGCCGAAGAAGCGCGACAGCCAGCCCTGGCGACTGGCGCGCGCGACGTCGCCCTTGCCGGTATAGGCGATCTGTGCGTCGGCGACGCGGGTGGAGGGGACGCGGTTGTTGATGTCGACGTCCGCCATCCGCACCAGCCCCTTGATCTGGACGTACTCGTCGCCGCGGTTGAGCGTGACGCGCTTCTGCCCCTGCACCAGCATCGTGCCGTTGGGATAAACCTGCGCCACGGTGACCGAAACCTCACCCGAGAGCGAATTGGCCTGATCGGCCGAGCCCGCGCCGTTGAAATTGCGGTTGCCGCTGGCGCGGATCGAATTCGGGTCGATGAACGACAGCGGCCCGGTCGCGGGCGGGGTCAGCCCCCCTGCCCCGGTCGAGTCGAGCTTCGACGACGCGGTCTTCGACGCCGCGGTCCGCTCGACCAGCACGATCGTCAGCGGATCGCCGACGCGGCGCGCGCGCCACCCCTCGGTCAGTGCGCCATAGCCGTCCGACACGTGAAAGATCGCGCCGTCGGCGGGTGGCGGCGCGACCGGGACGACGGGCGCGCGGACGACGGTGAAATCCTCCGGCGGCTTCTTCGCGCCGAACAGTTTCGCGTCGGCGGAAGACGGCACCAGCGCGGCGGCGACGAGCGCTGCCGCCGTCGCGCCGAGCGCGAGCTCGATCCAGTGCGCGGAGATGGAATGGGGCATGCGGCTGGCCATCGGATGTTCTGCCGTCAGATGTTCTGGTTGACGTATTTGAGCATCTCGTCGGTCGCCGAGATCATTTTGGAATTGACCTCGTACGCACGCTGCGTCTCGATCATGTCGACCAGTTCCTCGACCACGTTGACGTTCGATGCCTCGAGCGCGCCCTGGCGTACCTTGCCGCGCCCGTCCTCGCCCGCGATGCCGAGGTTGGCGGCACCCGAGGACGCGGTCTCGCGCAGGTAATTGTCGCCGGTGCTCTGCAAGCCAGCGGCGTTGGGGAAGCTCGCGACCTGGATCTGCCCCAGGTTCTGCGCCTCGGTCTGCCCCGGTATGGTCGCCGACACGGTACCGTCGAGCCCGATCGTCACCTGCGTCGCGTTGGGCGGAATGGTGATGCCGGGCATCACCTGATAGCCTTCGCTGGTGATGAGCTGACCCTCAGGGCTGCGCGAGAAATTGCCCGCGCGGGTGTAGCCGAGTTCGCCGCCGGGCAACTGCACCTGGAAATAACCGTCGCCGTCGAGCATCATGTCGAGCGAATTGCCCGTCTGCTGCGTCGCGCCCTGCGTATCCATCCGCGCGGTGCCCTGCACGCGCACGCCGCTGCCGAGGTTGAGGCCGGTCGCGTACTTGCTCTCCGAGCTCGACGCCGCACCCGCCGCGGTCACGACCTGGTACGACAGCGTCTCGAACGCCGCGCGGTCGCGCTTGTACCCCGTCGTATTCACGTTCGCGAGGTTGTTCGAGATGACGCGCATCCGCATGTCCTGGGCGTCGAGCCCGGTGCGCGCGATGTGCATGGCGGCGGTGGTCATGGGCGGATTCCTGTTCGTTCAGATCGTGGGCGGTTGGCGGGTTGGTCGGCGGCGCGGCGCGTTACGTCGGCAGTCGCATCAGCGACGCGCTCGACTCGTCCATCGACTTGGCTTCCTTCAGCAGGTTGGCCTGCACCTCGTAGCTGCGCTGGTTCTCGATCATGTCGACGAGTGCCTTGGTCATGTCGACGTTCGACCCTTCGAGCGCACCCGAGGCGAGTTTCGCGTCGAGGTTCTCGGGCAGGTTGCCGCCGCCCTTGACGTGGAGAAGGTTGTCGAGCCCCTTCACCGTGCTCGATCCCTTGTCGGAGACGAGCTTGATCTTGTCGATC
Source organism: Sphingomonas citricola (assembly GCF_019429535.1). Lineage (GTDB taxonomy): Bacteria > Pseudomonadota > Alphaproteobacteria > Sphingomonadales > Sphingomonadaceae > Sphingomonas > Sphingomonas citricola. Next base: position 128,423 of record NZ_JAHXZM010000004.1, read on the forward strand.
ACGGTGGTCTCGGTCGCTGCGGCGCCGAGGGGCACGATCGAGATCGAGCCGTCGCCTGCGATCGACAGTGACTGGTACGGCGGGATGGTGATCGGTCCCGACTGGCCCATCACCAGGAACCCGTCGCCGGTCTGGAGCGTGCCCGACTGCGTGACCGACAGGTCGCCGCGACGCGTGTACGCCTCGCTGCCGTCCGCGGCCTGCACCGCCAGCCACGTGTCGTTACCGGTCAGCGCGACGTCGAGATTGCGCCCGGTCTGCTGGATCGTGCCGGGCGTGCGATCGGCGTCGGTCACCTCCTCCGCGGTCGGCTGACGCGCCGATAGCGCGGAGGTGCCGTCCGACAGCGTGATGCGGTCGAACACGACGCGGTCGGCGCGAAAGCCGGTGGTGGACGCGTTCGCCATGTTGTTGGCGATCGCCGCCTGCGCCGCCATCTGCGCGCGCAAGCCAGTCGCCGCGGTATAGACGAGCTTGTCCACCTATCCTGCTCCCCCGGTCCGTTCGCTCAAGCGCGGATGTTGAAGATGGTCTGCGAGATCTGGCTCGCGGTATCGAGCGCCTTCGAGTTCGCCTGGAAGTTGCGCTGCGCCGCGATCAGGTTGACCAGCTCCTCGGTGATGTCGACGTTCGACCCCTCGATCGTGCCCGACATCAGCTTGCCGAAACCATTCTCATTCGACGTCCCCATCGTCGCGGTTCCCGACAGGCCGGTCGAGGTCCAGTAATTGCCGCCGTTCTGCTTCAGCCCCGTAGGGTTGACGAAATTGGCGAGCGCGACCTTGCCGAGCTTCACCGAATCGCCGTTCGAGTAGCTGGCGGTGATGATGCCCGCTTCGTCGACCGAGACACTGGAAAACTCGCCCTTCGCCTTGCCGTCCTGGCTGCGCGAGACGACCGCGAACGGCTGCTTGGCGGCGGTGCTGCCGGTCAGGTCGAACGAGATCGTCTGCTGCGCGGTTCCTGCGGCACCGGCTGGCGTCGTGGACAATGCGATCGCACCGGTCGGCGCGGTCATGTTGCCGTCACCGTCGAACGTCACCTTGGTACCGTTGCCGTTGTTGAGCGGCGCGCCCGCGGCGTAGCTGTACATCGTCCACGAGGTCGCACCCGACGGATCGTTCGGCGCATCCTTGACGAAATAATTGGTCAGCGTGGTCGTGTTGCCCGCCGCATCGATGATCGAGGTGCTGGTCGCGGTGTTGTAGGTCGACGCGTCGGCGGCGTTGAAATTGCCCGCGATCTGCGTCGCGGCGGCGTTCAGCTTCATCTGCAGCGTCACCGTGCCGGTCGCGACCGATTCGCCGCTGTTGAGCGGGATGCGCACGTCGCCGACCTTGCTGTTGGCGGGCACGGTGCCATCGGTTTCGACCGCGTAGGCCTGCAACCGGCTGCCCTGCGAGTCCGCGATGAAGCGATTGGGATCGACCAGAAACGCGCCGTTGCGGGTATAGGCCTGCGTCCCGACCGCGTTGGGCATCTTCACCGAGAAGAAGCCGTCACCCGCGACCGTCAGGTCGAGCGAATTGCCCGTTGTCTGGAGGCTGCCTTCGCTGAACTGCTGACGATTCTGCTGCAACACCGCGCCCGAGCCGACCATGCGCCGCGGGTCGGAGGTGAAGTTCGATGCCATCACGTCGGCGAACTCGCTGCGCGACTTCTTGAAGCCGTTGGTCGAGACGTTGGCGAGGTTGTGGCTGATCGTCGACAGATCGGTCTGCGCGGCCTGGAGGCCCGAAAGCGAAGTGTAGAAGGACATGAGCGTAAACTCCGGGAAAAGCGATGAAAGGGAGGGAATTCAGCCGATCTGGCGAATGGCGCTGGCGGGGATTTCGCCGAGGCCGGGCGCGGTCAGCACCGTCTGGCCGGTGGCGGTCGAGACGGACTGGACCGGCGCCCAGACGAGATTGGTCGCTGACACCGACTGGCCGCCGTTTGCCGCGGTGACGCTGACGGTGAAGGGGCCTGTCCCCGCGTCCTCGCCGGCGTCGGTCTTGCCGTTCCAGTCGTAGTTGACGGTGCCGCCCGATTGTTTGCCGAGCGACAGGTTCTTCAGCACCATGCCGTTCGCGTCGGTGATGGTGACGCCAACGTCGCTCGCCGCGCCGCCCAGCTCTACCGCACCCGCGATCCCGCCCGAGGTCCGCGCGTAGGCGGTGGTACCCGGCGTCAGCACCGTTTTCCCGATGTAGCTGACCGCATCGGCGGTGGTGGTCGCGCCGAGCTTGTCCGAAATCGCCTTCAGCGTCGTCGACATCTCGGTGATGCCCGCGAGCGACGAGAATTGCGCCATCTGCGCGACCATCTGCGTGTTGTCGACCGGGTTGAACGGATCCTGGTTCTTCATCTGCGCGGTCATCAGCTTCAGGAAATCGCTCTGGTTGAGCGTTGTCTTGGTGCCGGTGAGCGCGGTGGTCGCGTTCGTCGCGGCGCCCGTCGCACTGGTGCTCGTACCGATCGTGGAGATTTGCGTCATGCTCAGCGGCCCAGCTTGAGGGTATCGATGATGAGCGACTTGGCGGTCTGCATCACCTCGACGTTGTTCTGATAGGTGCGCGCCGATTCCATCATGTCGACCAGCTCGCGGGTTTCATCGACTGCGGCCTCGAACACATTGCCGTCCTTGTCCGCCATCGGGTTGGCGGGGTCGTAGCGCTTGGTCGGCGTCTCGCCCGCGGTGACGATCCGCTCGACGTCGACCGTGGAAAGGCCGGAAGCGGCGTCGTAGCTGGTGCGGAAGACGGGCTTGATCGTCTTGTAGGCGGCGTCGGCCGACGATGCGATACCGCCCGCGTTCGCGAGGTTCGACGCGCTGGTGTTCATCCGCGTCAGCTGCGCGGACATCGCGCGCCCCGCGGTCTGGAAGATGGAAACGGGGGTGCCCATGCGCTTATTCCCCCTTCAGCGCGCGGGTGATCTGACCGATGCGCCCGTTCAGGAACGACAATGTGGTCTGATACTGAACCGCGTTCTCGGCGAAGGCGGTCTGCTCCGAGGCGAGCTCGACGGTGTTGCCGTCCATGCTCGGCTGGCTCGGCACACGGTATTTGGTCTGCGCGGTGATGCCCGCGTCGATGTTGCCGGTCGCGCTCGCGCTTGCCAGCGCCGACTTCCAGTCGACGTCGCGCGCCTTGAACCCGGGGGTCGACGCGTTCGCGATGTTGGACGCGAGCACACCCATGCGCTGCGCCCGCACCTCCAGCGCGGTTCCGTGTACCCCGAACAGACTGTCGCCAGCCATGCAAACTGCCTCCTGCGATGCGCCGACAGGGCGCTCGCGAGGATGACAGCAAAGCGCGTGCCAAATAGTGTTCGCGCCGGGGGCGGGGGCTGTCTGGTCCCGGACGGCATCGCCGGGCGGCAAAGGCTTGCCGGTTGCCGGCAAACGACGCTGCCGCTCGCCCGACGCGCCCCGTCACGCGCAGCCGAGCAACCGCACCGCCCGGTTTGGCACGCGGCTTGCGGATGTGCGGGCAATGACTCCCGGCATCTTTCTCGATCCCGTCGCAATCGCCATCGTCTTCGGTGGCACGCTGCTGGCGACCGCATTGCGCACGCCCGCGCCCGAGCTCGTTCGCGCGGTGGCGGCGCTCCGCGTGCTCGCGCGGCGACGGTTTTCGGCGACACCGCTGCTCGAGCAGATCGTCGCGCAGGATCGGATCGCGCGGCGGCACGGCGCGATGGCGCTCGATCGCAGCGTGATCGCTGACCCGGACGTCGCCGCGGGGATCGCCGGAGTGGTCGACGGTGCCACGCCCGAGGCGATCGCCGCCGACCTGGAGGCGCGCCGCCGCGCGCGGATCGAGCGTCACCTGGGTGCCGCCGATTGCTGGGCAGCCGCAGCCGAGGCGGCCCCCGCGATGGGGATGGTCGGGACGCTGGTCGGGCTGGTGGTGATGTTCACGCGCATGAGCGATCCGACCGCGATCGGCGGCGCGATGGCGGTGGCGCTGCTCGCGACGCTCTACGGTGCGCTGGTCGCCAACCTGATCGCGATGCCGATCGCGGCGCGGTTGCGCGCGGCGGCGCGGGTCGAGGCGACCGAACGCCAGCGGCTGGTCGCGCCGCTGATCGCGCTCGCCGTACGCGAGGCGCCGCGCATGACGGGTGTTTCCACCCTGCGGGCGACTGCGGCGTGACGACGGGCGCGATCGCCACCGCGCCAGGTCACGGCGACGTGGACTTTCCCGCGCCGGCGCCGGCGCGTCCCTTGTGGCTGATGACGCTCGCCGATCTCGCGCTGCTGCTGGTCGGTTTCTTCGTCCTGCTCGAGGCCAACTACCAGCTCGACCCGCGCGCGATCACGCGCGCCGTCGCGGTGGGGCTGGGCGCCGAGCCGCCGCCGCTCGCGGTCGCGGCGCAGATCGTGCCCGGCTTCGCGCCGCATTCGGCCCGCCTGCCGACGCGCGTCGACGCGATCGCCGCCTGGGCGCGCGACGAACTGCGCGACCCACGGGTCGGGCTTCGCATCACCGGCGCGACCGACGGCAGCCCGACCGACGTCGATGCCGCGACCGGCAGCGCCGCATTGCTCGCCACCGACCGCGCGCGTGCGGTCGCCGCCGCGCTCGCCGAGGCGGGCGTGCCGATTGAGCGTACGCAGATCTCCAATGCCGGCGGGGACGCCCACCCGGCGCGCCACGTCCTCATCACGCTCGCCTTCGTCGGCGAGAAAGGAACACGATGATCATCCTCTCGCTCCTTGCCGCCGCGGCTTTCCAGGATGTCGCCTCGCTCGACCGCGCGGTCGCCGCGTTCACCGCGCGACCGATCGGCAGCGAGGGCGGCGCGCGCGCGGCCGTCGACCCGCGGCTGCGGCTGGCGCAATGCCCGACGGTCGCCCTGTCGTGGCGCAGCGACGCGCACGACGCGGTGGTGGTGTCGTGCGCCGGGCCCGACTGGCGCATCTTCGTCCCCGTGCTCGCCCCGCCCCGCGCCGCGGCGGCCACGCCCGCGGTCGTGAGCGCGGGCGGGGCGATGACCCCCAAGGCGCTGCCGCCGGTGATCCGGCGCGGCGATCCCGTCACGATCGAGGCGGGGTCCGACGGCTTCTCGATCACGCGCGAAGGGGTCGCGATCGGCGATGCCGCACCCGGCGCCCGATTGATGGTACGCGTCGACGGCACGCCGCGCCCCGTGCAGGCGGTGGCGGTCGATACGGGTCGCGCGACGCTGCCCGGCTGGAGCGAATGAAAAAAGTCCTAAAGCCGGCCGCCGGTTGGTCGTTTCTTCCGATGTCAGCGACGACCAACAGGTGCGGACATGGTGGATTCAGTCAATCCGACGACGATCAAGGCAAACGATCCACGCATCGGCGGGGTGACGCGGGTCGCGGCAGCGCGCCCGGTCGCGACGCAGAATGCGCCGTCGTCGCCGACCGTGTCGGCACCCGCCGCCGCCCCGACGCTTGCCCGGACGATGGCGGCATCCGCCCCGGTCGACACGAGCCGCGTCGCACTGATCCGGGATGCGGTCGAACAGGGCCGCTATCCGCTGTCCCCCGCGAGCGTCGCCGACGCGCTGATCGCCGCCCGTTACGAGTGGATGTCGCATGACGCGTCGTGATGCCCTGGTCCGCGTGATCGACGCGCTGCACGCCGAGATTTCCGCGCTGAAGGCGAACGACGTCTCCGGGCTGGAACGTGCCACCAGTGGAAAGCTGAAGGCGATCGAGACGCTGCAGCAGCTCGGCGACGGGCCCGCCACGCCCGAGCTTCGCGGATTGGCGGAGGAAGCCGATCGGCTGAACGACACCTGCCGGATCTACGTCAACCTGATGGCGGCAAATGTTCGCCGCCGCCTGCAAGTCCTGTCCGCCGATTCTGCCGGCGCCTACGGTCGCGGCAAGCTCGCCTACGCCTGACACCGGTTGCCGGGCGCGCCCAAGGCGCGCTTGGCACGCCCCTTGCTGATCGAGCGGCTCAGAACAGGGCCTCATCAAGATCAGCATGACCGTTTCCGCGATCACCTCTGCGAGCCAGCGCGTCACCTCCGCGATCCAGCGCGCGTCGGCGCGCACCGGCATCGATTTCCAGTATCTGATGGGTCAGGCGAAGCTGGAGAGCGGCTTCAACGTCAACGCCCGCGCCGGTACCTCCTCGGCAAGCGGATTGTACCAGTTCATCGAGCAGAGCTGGCTCGGCGTGATGAAGCAGCACGGCGGCGAGCACGGGCTGAGCTGGGCGGCGGACAGCATCCAGAAGGTCGGCGGGCGCTATGTCGTGACCGGGGGCAACCGCGACGCGGTGCTGGGCTTGCGCAACGATCCCGAGGTCGCGAGCCTGATGGCGGCCGAGCATGCGAGCGACAACAAGGCCGCGATCGAAGGAGCGACCGGGCGTCCCGCCACCGGCACCGACCTCTACATGGCGCATTTCCTGGGGCTGGGCGGCGCGAAGCAATTCCTGTCGGCGATGGCGTCCAACCCGGCGCGTGACGCGGCGAGCCTGTTCCCGGCGGCCGCGCATGCCAACCGCAGCGTCTTTTACACGAGCGACGGCAGCGCGCGCTCATTGTCCGACGTGTATCAGCGTTTCGCGAGCAAGCTGGGCGACGGCGCGGACGCGTCGGGCAGCGGCGTCGCCGCCACCGGCAACCTGTCGACGATGCAGTTCGCCGCGCAGGCGCTGGGAATGGGTGACGACGCGACTGTCGTGACCGGCGCGGGCGAGAGCGCGAGCGACGCGCTGTCATGGGCACGCTCGACGCTTGGCCAGATCAAGGGGCAGGCGGCGGGCCAGGCGTCGTTGCTACGCCCAAGCCCCGACAATGCGCGGCTCGCCTATCTGATGCTCGCGTCGATGGGGGGACGCTGAGATGAAGCTGCTCGCCAACGCCCGTCAGGCCGCACTTCCTGCGGCGATCCTGCTGCTCGTCGTGCTGATGGTCGTGCCGATCCCGGCCGCGATGCTCGACGTGTTCTTCATCATGAACATCACGATCAGCCTGGCCGTATTGATGGTCGCGCTGAACGCGGAAAAACCGCTCGATTTCTCCGCCTTTCCGACCGTGCTGCTGTTCGCGACGCTGTTCCGGCTCGGGCTCAACGTCGCGTCCACCCGCGTCGTCCTGGTCCACGGCCACGAGGGCGAAGCGGCGGCGGGGCACGTGATCGAGGCGTTCGGGACGTTCGTGATCGGCGGCGACTATGTCGTCGGGCTGTTCGTGTTCGCGATCATCGTCATCATCAACCTGATCGTCGTGACCAAGGGTGCGGGCCGCGTGTCGGAGGTATCGGCGCGCTTCACGCTCGACGCATTGCCCGGCAAGCAGATGGCGATCGACGCCGACCTGAACGCGGGGCTCATCACCCCCGACGAGGCGAAGAAACGCCGCGTCGACGTCGCGACCGAGGCCGAATTCTACGGCTCGATGGATGGTTCGTCGAAGTTCGTGAAGGGCGACGCAATCGCGGGGCTGCTGATCCTCGCCGCCAACATCGTCGGCGGACTGATCCTGGGGCCGGTCAGCCACGGGCTCGGCATCGCCAAAGCGGCGCAGACCTATACGATGCTGGCGATCGGCGACGCGCTGGTCGCGCAGGTACCCGCACTGCTCTTGTCGATCGCCGCCGCGTCGATCGTCACCCGGGTAAAGTCGGACAAGGATCTAGCGGGGCAAATCGGCAGCCAGTTCGGCTCGGCGCGCACCTGGACGCCGGTCGCCGCGATCCTGACGCTCTTGGGCGTGCTGCCGGGCATGCCGCACCTCGTCATCCTGCCGATCGCGGGGATCGCCGGGTTCGCCGCGTGGAAGCTTAACCAGATCGCCAAGCGCCCCGCCCCCGCCGAGCCCGTGCCCGTCGCCGAGGCGCCCGACCTGTCGAAGATCGGCTGGGACGAGGTGACCGAGGGGATGATGGTCAACCTCGACATCGGCTACGGCCTCGTGCCGCTGGTCGACGAGCGCCGCGGCGCGCCGCTGATGGCGCGGATCACGGGCGTGCGCCGGCAATTGTCGAAGGAACTCGGCTTCGTCGTGCCGCAGGTCCGCGTCCGCGACGACATCAATCTCGCGCCCTATACCTATCGCCTGATGCTGGGCGGCGTGTGCGTCGGCGAGGATCAGGTCTCTCCCGACGAGATGCTGGCGCTCGATACCGGACAGGGGTTCGGCGAACTGCTCGGCAAGAAGGCGAAGGACCCGACCTTCGGGCTCGATGCGACCTGGATCGCGCCGGGCGACGCCGATGCCGCGACCGGTCAGGGGTATCTCGTGGTCGACGCGGGCACCGTGATCGCGACGCACCTCAACCACGCGCTCGGCGCCAATTCGGCTGACCTGCTCGGTGCCGACGAGGTGCAGGCGCTGCTCGACGGGTTGAAGGAACGCTCGCCGCAGCTCGTCGCGTCGCTGTGCCCGCAGCCGCTGCCGCTCACCACGCTGACCGCGGTGCTGCGCGCGCTGCTCGCCGAGGGCATCCCGTTGAAGGAATTCCGCCGCATCGCCGCCGCGATCTCGGCCTGCGCGCAGCACAGCGCGAACGCCGACGAAATCGTCGAGCTGGCACGCCCGCTGCTCGGCGGCCTCATCATCCAGAAGCTGGCGGGGGTGCGCGAGCCGCTGCGCGTCATGACGCTCGAGGGCGGGCTTGAGCAGTTGCTGGGGCAAGCGATGCGCGCCGACCCGTCGCGCCGCCACGTCATCGAACCCGATCTGGGCCGCCGCATCGTCGACGCGCTGCAGGCCGCAGCCCAGCCGATGATCGCCGAGGCCAAGCCTTTCGCACTCGTCGTCCAGCCCGCGATCCGCGTCGCGGTCCGCAAACTCGTCCGAACCGTTCTGCCGGATACCCCTGTCATGAGCTTCTTCGAAGTACCCGAGGACAAGGCCGTCGAGGTCGTCGCCGTGATCGGCGGCGCCGCGCAGCCGGCGACGATCGGCCAGCAGCAGGCGCTGGCGGCATGACCGCCGAGCCGATGCGGGACGCGTTCAGCAACGCGCAGCCGGTGACGGGCCCGGCCCTCACCACCACCCCCCTCACCTATAGTCCGCGCGTACGCGCGCGCGACGATGCCGCGCTGGTGCAGGCGCATTTGCCGCTCGTCCGCCGGATCGCGTGGCATGTCCACGGCTCGGTCTCGACCGCGGTCGAGGTCGAGGATCTGATCCAGGTCGGCCTCGTCGCGCTGGTCGAGGCCGCCGCGGCGTTCGAGGATCGCGGCCAGGTGACGTTCAAGCAATATCTGACCACGCGGCTGCGCGGCAGCATGATCGACGAGTTGCGCCGCCACGCCGCGATGACGCGCGGCGCGATCCGCCGCCGGCGCGAATATGCGCGCGCGACCAGTGCGCTCGCCGGCGAACTGGGCCGCGCGGCGACCGAGCGCGAGCTCGCGGCGCGGATCGGCGTCTCGGTCGAGAAATTGCGCAGCGATTACGCCAGCGCCGACGCGGTCAAATACGAATCGATCGACGAGGTCTATGCCGACGATCAGCCGTGGTTCGCGAGCGACGAGCCCGATGCGTTCACGCAACTGGCGGACGCCGAGCAGCGCGACTGCCTCGTCGCCGCGATCGCCGCGCTGCCCGAGCGCGACCAGCTGGTGATCCAGCTCTACCACGTCGAGGAACTGAACCTCGACGAGATCGGCCAGGTGCTGGGCGTCGGCGCGGCGCGCGTCTGCCAGATCAAGGCGGCGGCGCACGCCAAGCTGAAAAAGGCGATGCTGCGCCGCTGAGCGCGCGCCCTTCCCTCCACACCCCGCCCCGCCCGCGCGACGAGCGCCGGCGGGGTTTCTTTTGCGCCGGCGGTGCGTTGGTCACGGCGAAGGAGATGATGCATGACCGACCAGCGTAGCCCCGAGCCCGAACTGCCGATCGGCGACGTGGACGCGAGCGGCGTCCCGCTCGGCCACGAGGCGGAGCGTCGCCCGGCGGAAAGCGACGACGATACCGCGGCACACGACGACGGCACCGACATGGATACCGACGACCTGACCGTGCAGGGCGGAGAGTAATCGCGCCACCGGTCCGCGTCGTGGACGACACGTCGTGGAAGGTCACTAAGGTCACACCCCTACGCGTACGCGCGGGCGCGCGGGTGAAGATAGCGATGTTAAAGAGCGGACCGCCGCCGCTCTGCCGCGGGTGCTGCGTGTAGGACAGCCCGGACGAGCGAAAGCCCCGGCGGTCGCGTGACCGCCGGGGCTTCGTTTCACCCAAAGGCTGGTTCGGGCTTAGCCGAGCAGCTTGAGCACGCCCTGGCTCGACTGGTTCGCCTGGCTGAGCATCGCGGTCGACGCCTGCGACAGGATCTGCGCCTTGGCGAGCGCGGTCGTCTCGGTCGAGAAGTCGGCGTCCTCGATGCGGCTACGCGCATCCGACAGGTTGGTCGCATTCGAGGTCATGTTGTTGACCGCCGATTCGAGACGGTTCTGCACCGCGCCGAGACCCGCGCGCGTCGTCGAAATCTGCTTCAACGCTTTATCGAAATCGTCGAGCGACGGCACGACTGGCGTAGCTGCGGCGGAGTCGCCGGTCATACCGGCGGCCGTCGTGTCCATGTCGACCACCTTCGACAGCGCATTGTTGGTGGTGTCATTCTTCGTCAGATAGTCGAGCGAGATCGACAGCGTGTCGGTGCTGTTCGCGCCGGTCTGGATCGTCACGGAGCGTGCCGCCGGCGTGGTCGCGCCGTCGCCCGCGAACAGCGTCTTGCCGTTGAACGTCGTATTCTTAACGACAGACCGGATCTGATCGGCGAGCGCATCCTGCTCCTTGTAGATGTTCTGCTTGTCGCTGTCCGAATAGGTGCCGTTCGACGATTGCACGGTCAGCTCCCGCATCCGTTGAAGCATGTTAGTGACTTCGTCGAGCGCACCCTCGGCAGTCTGCGCCAGGCTGATGCCGTCGTTCGCGTTGCGAATGCCCTGGTTCATGCCCTTGATCTGAGCGGTCATCGAACTGGCGATCGCGAGACCGGCGGCATCGTCCTTGGCCGAGTTGATCCGCTTGCCGCTCGACAGGCGCTCCATCGAGGTGGCGAGCGACTTGCCCGCGGCAGTCGAGGCATTGGCGGCGCGGAGCGAGGAAATGTTGCTGTTGATCACGGTCATGGCAGGGTCTCCATCCATCGGCACCGCTGCTGCCCCCACGGCGACCACGATGCGTTCGCCCCATGAAACGACCGGCAGGCGCCGGGTTTAAGAACTTTCCACGTGAAATTTTGATCAGGCATGCATGGACGCGGAAAGGGGCCCCGGCATGTCGCCAGAGCCCCTCGATCACGCGGATGCGCGGCGTCCGAGTGGGGGCGACGCCGCCCCCGCCGGCGCGGGATCAGCCGAGCAGCTTCAGCACGCCCTGCGCCGACTGATTCGCCTGGCTGAGCATCGCGGTCGACGCCTGCGACAGGATCTGCGCCTTGGCGAGGGCGGTCGTCTCCGTCGAGAAATCGGTGTCCTCGATCCGGCTGCGCGCGTCGGACAGGTTGGTGGCGTTGTTGGTCATGTTGTTGACCGCCGATTCAAGCTGGTTCTGCGTCGCACCGAGCCCGGCGCGCGCAGTCGCGACCTGCTTGAGCGCGTTGTCGAACTTGGTGAGGTAATCGCTTGTCCCCGCGGTGCCGGCGTCTGCCACGGTTACGTCGATGGCCAGCGCCTTATTCACGTCGCTCTGCGTCGCCGTTGCCGAGTCATTGATCTTGCTCAGCGAGATCGAGACGAAATCGTTGGCATTCGCCCCGGTCTGAATCTTCACGCTGGTGGTCGACCCGTCGAACAGCGCGGTGTTGTTGAACTTGGTGTTGGCGAGCACGTCCGACACCTGCGAACCGAGCGCGGTCATTTCCGCCTTGATGTTCTTCACGTCGTCGGTCGAATAGGTGCCGTTCTTCGCCTGCACGGTCAGCTCGCGCATGCGCTGAAGCATGTTCGACACTTCGTCGAGCGCGCCCTCGGCAGTCTGCGCCATCGAGATGCCGTCGTTGGCGTTGCGCACGCCCTGGTTCATGCCCTTGATCTGCGCGGTCATCGACGAGCTGATCGCGAGGCCGGCAGCATCGTCCTTGGCCGAGTTGATGCGCTTGCCGGTCGACAGACGCTCCATCGAAGTCGACAGCATACCCTGTGCCTTGGTGCCCGCGTTCGACGCGCGCAGCGAGGAGATGTTGCTTCCGATAACGGTCATGGGTTTGCTCCAGATCGGCCCCGACCGCCGCCCCCATGGCGGGGAACCAGGTGCCTGCATTTCCAAACGACCGGCGCGAGGCGGATTTTAGCAGTAAATCGCTCGCGCGCTTCGTCCGCGCGCCTGCCCAGACGCGACAAACCCCGGCCGCTGCGTGGCGACCGGGGTTCGCGGACGGAGCCGATACCCAAACGGGGGCGGCGCCGGCTCCGGACAAAATCAGCCGAGCAGCTTCAGCACACTCTGCGTCGACTGGTTCGCTTGACTAAGCATCGCAGTCGACGCCTGTGACAGGATCTGCGACTTGGCGAGTGCGGTCGTCTCGCTCGAGAAATCGGTGTCCTCGATCCGGCTGCGCGCGTCCGACAGGTTGGTCATGTTGGAGGTCGTGTTGTTAACCGCCGACTCAAGCCTGTTCTGCGACGCGCCCAAGCTGGCACGCGTACTTGCGATCGTCGACAGGGCGGTATCGTATTTCGCGAGCGTCGCGCCAGCGTTGACCGCCGTTGCGCCCGCCACGTCGGTGATCGCGGTCGCGTCCGTCAATCGCTTCAAGGTGATCGTAACTGAGTCAGTCGAATTGGCCCCGGTCTGGATCTTAACGCTGCCGTCGGTGCCGGCAGCCGGCGTCCCCGCCGTCGAGCCGTCGAAAAGCTTGGTGTCGTTGAACTTAGTATTCTTCAACACATCAGTGATCTGCGTCGACAGTGCGTCCTGCTCAAGCTTAATATTGGCGGTATCGTCGGTCGAATAGGTGCCGTTCGATTTCTGCACTTCGAGCTCGCGCATACGCTGAAGCATGTTCGAAACTTCATCGAGTGCGCCTTCCGCGGTCTGCGCCAGGCTGATGCCGTCGTTGGCGTTGCGGATGCCCTGGCTCATGCCCTTGATCTGCGCAGTCATGCTCGACGAGATCGCGAGGCCCGCCGCGTCGTCCTTGGCCGAGTTGATGCGCTTGCCGGTCGACAGGCGCTCCATCGAAACCGACAACGCCTTGCTCGCCATCGTCGACGCGTTGGTGGCGCGCAGCGCCGAGGTATTGGATGCGATAACGGTCACGTTTGTTCTCCTGTGCCCAAAACCGCCCGCCGCCCCCCGTTCGTTCGAGGCAGGAAACCGAGCCGTCAGCGCATCAAACGACCGGTCGCCGGCATGATTTAGCCGTTTTTGCCGCCCGTCCGGCAACCTGCCGCCGCACAGCACGCCGCCCCGCCCCGCCTCGCGCGCGCTCGCCTGCGTGTAGGAAACACCCCGCGCGCGCGGGGGCGGGCGGGCCCGGAAATTATCTGCCGGCAAGGGCGGCAACGATACGCGGCGTTAACCAATGCGGCGGCAAAAGGAGCGCACCAACAGGGGAATCGATTTCATGCGTTCGATCGTGCCGTCGGCGAGAGTGATGAACGAGCATCTGACGCTCGTGTCGTCCTTGCGCGCGCAGGGTTTTGCGGTGGAGTTGCCCGGCGGGCGCGCGCAGCCGGGTGCGGGGCATCTGGTGGCGGATGGCGAGGCGATGGCGGTGCCGGCGCGCACGCTGATCGTCGCGCGCGCCGAGGCGGGTGAGCGCCCGAGCGTGGTGCCGTTCCGCGACGGCCAGCCCGCGCGGATCAGCTACGCGCACGGCGATGCCGCAGTCGGCAACGCCTTTGCCCGCGCACTGATCGGCGGCCCGGCGCTGCCGACCGCGGCCGACCCCGAGAGCCTGGCGCTCCTCGCACTCGCCGAGCGCGTCGCGGAGGCCGACATCACCGTGCTGATCAACGGGCCGACCGGCACCGGCAAGGAAGTGCTGGCCCGCACGATTCACGCGAACTCCGCGCGGGCCGACGGCCCGTTCGTCGCGCTCAACTGCGCCGCGCTCCCCGAGACGATGCTGGAGGCGATGCTGTTCGGGCACGTGAAGGGCAGCTTCACCGGCGCGAGCAGCGCGGGCGACGGTTTCTTTCGCGCCGCGCACGGCGGGACGATCCTGCTCGACGAGATCGCCGAGATGCCGGTCGGGTTGCAGGCAAAGCTACTGCGCGTGCTGCAGGAGCGCGAGGTGGTGCCGATCGGCGCGACGCAGCCGGTGCCGGTCGACGTCCGCGTGATCGCCTGCGCCAACCGCGATCTTCAGGCCGAGGTGGCGGGGGGCCGGTTCCGCGCCGATCTTTATTACCGCCTGTCGGTGTTTCCGCTGACGACCAAGGCGCTGGCCGAGCGCGCGCAGGACATCCCGGCGCTCGCCGCGACGATGATCCTGCGCCACGCAGGCGCGCGCGCCACCGTGCCGTGGCCGTCGGACGACGCGATCGCGGCGCTGATGGCGCACGACTGGCCGGGCAACGTGCGCGAGCTGGAAAACGTGATCCAGCGCGCGTTGCTGTTCGCCGGCAACGCCGAGGTGATCGAGGCGCACCACATCCTGTTCGACCGGCCGGTCGCGGCGGTACCGGTTACGCTGCCGGTGACCGAGCAGGCCGACGAGCCCGCGACGCTGGGTCAGGTCGTGCAGCTCTCTGAATTCGCGAAGATCCGCGAAACGCTGGCGGCGTGCGGCGGCAGCCGGATCGAGACCGCGCGTCGGCTCGGCATTTCCGAGCGGACACTGCGCTACCGCCTCGCCAAGGCACGCGAGCAGGGTGACGATCTCGCGTCGGCCAACACGCTCCGGGCGATCGGCGCATGAGCGCGATCGGAGGGGTCGGCGGCGTCGACCGCGTGATGGCGCTCAGGGCGCAGATCCTGGAGCGCAACAGCGCGTTGCAGCGCGCGAACGCGACCGCAGGCGCGGCCGCGCCCGAGGCGGCGACCGCCGCCGCGCCGACCAGCTTCGCCGACACGATGCAGAACGCGCTCGCGAAGGTGAACGACGGCCAGCAGCGCGCGACCGCATTGTCCGAGCAGTACGAACGCGGCGAGACGATCGACATCGCCAAGGTGATGCTCGCCCGGCAAGAGGCATCAATCGGTTTCGAGGCGACGATGCAGGTCCGCAACAAGATCCTGTCCGCGTACAAGGACATCATGAGCATGCCGGTCTGACATGAGCAACGCACTCGCCCCTGCGAACAATCTCGTGCCCGAGAAGTTCGCCAATCCGCTGCGCCAGATCCAGGGCGCGCTGGCCCAGCCCGCGGTCCGCCGCGCGGGGCCGATGGCGCTGATGGTCGGGTTGATCGGCGCGGCCGGGCTCGCCTGGTCGGCGCTGTCGACGCCGCCGCAGAAGACGCTGTTCGCGGGGCTGCCCGACGCCGACAAGGCGGCCGTCACCAGCGCGCTGACCGCGGCCAATATCCCCAGCCACATCGACGATGGTGCTGGCACGCTGACCGTTGCCGAGGAGGATTATTCCAAGGCGCGCCTGCTCCTGGCGGGGCAAGGCCTGCCCAAGGCGGCGCCGGGCGGTTACGCGATCCTCGACCAGTTGCCGATGGGCGTCAGCCGCGCGGTCGAGGGCGAGCGGTTGCGCCAGGCGCGCGAAACCGAACTCGCGCGCTCGATCCAGGAAATCGACGCGGTCGCGGAAGCGCGCGTTCATCTGGCGGTGCCCGAGGTGTCGGTGTTCGTGCGCGACAATGCCGCGCCGTCGGCGTCGGTGGTCGTCAAGCTGCAGGCCGGGCGATCGCTGTCGGACGCGCAGGTCGCCTCGATCATCAACCTCGTCGCCTCGTCGGTGCCGGGGATGAAGCCCGACTCGGTCACCGTGGTCGACCAGCTCGGCGCGCTGCTGAGCAAATCGGGCGACGGCGGCAGCGACAGCGGCGATGCGCGGCTGCGCGTCCAGCGGCAGGTCGAGGACAAGGTCCGCCAGCAGCTGAACGCGCTGCTGACCCCGCTGGTCGGCGCGGGCAATTTCACCGCCGAGGTGCAGGCCGACGTCAACATGGACGAGACCAGCGCGACGCGCGAGAGTTACGAGAAGCAAGGCGCGCTGCGCGCCGAGACGGGCAATTGGACCGGCAATCAGGCGAACACGCAGGCGCCGGGCGGTATTCCCGGATCGCTCAGCAACACACCGCCGCCCGCCTCGCAATTGTCGACGCCGCAGCCGGCGACGGGCAATCCGGGCACGCCCGGCGCTGCCCCCACCGCGGGCGGCCCGGCCCCCGATGCGAACAAGCAGTCGGACAGTTTCCAGCGCGCCTATGATCTGGGCAAGGAAGTGTCGGTGACGCACGCGACGCCGGGCAGCATCAAGCGGCTGTCGGTCGCGGTGCTGCTGCGCGATCCCGAAAAGGGTCGCCGCACCGCGATGGAGATCAACCAGATCGACAGCCTGGTGAAATCCGCGGTCGGCTTCGACGGCAACCGGCAGGATCAGGTGACGGTCATCAGCCGCAAGTTCGCGGGCGCCGACGACGCGGCGAAGAACGGCCCGGCGTGGTACGACAACAACTGGCTGCCCGTGCTGGCGCGCAACCTGACCGCGATCGTCATCGCGCTGCTGGTGCTGCTGCTGGGCGTGCGCCCGATCGCGAAGGTGTTGATGAAGAAGCGCGAGGAAGCGACCCCTGCCCTGCCCGGCACCGCGGCGGTCGGCAGCGACGGCGAGCCGCTGCCCGCATCCGACGCCGAGGGCGCACCCGCGATCACGGTCGCGCCGCCCGTCAGCCTGGAACAGATCGCGGCGAGCCGCAGTTACGAGGAGAAGATCGGCGCGGTGCGCGGCTTCACGCGCGACAATCCGGCGCGCGCGGCGCTCGCGGTCCGTGACATGATCATGGCGGACGCCAAGTCATGAGTGAGCAGGTCCCGATGCGCCACTTCACCGGCGTCGAGCGCGCCGCAGTGCTGATGATGCTGGTCGGCGAGGAGGAAGCCGCCGCGATCCTGCAGAAGCTGGAGCCCGAAGAGGTCCGCCGCCTGGGCAGCGCGATGTTCGCGGTCGCCGACGTGAGCGAGGACGACGTCGAGCTGGTGCTCGAGGATTTCGTCGGCCGCGCACGCGAGCGCAACGGCATCGCGTTCGATCCCAAGCCGCACGTCGCGGCGGTGATGAACCGCGCGCTGGGGCCGGAAAAGGCCGAAAGCGTGCTGGCGCGGATCACCCCGGCGGAAGCCGCGTGCGAGATCGAGCTGCTCGACTGGCTCGACGCGCCCGAGATCGCGCAGATGCTGGAGAAGGAGCATCCGCAGATTGCGGCGGTGCTGATCGCCAACCTCGATCCCGCGGTCGGCAGTCAGGTGCTGGAGCTGTTGCCCGACGCGGTGCAGCCCGACATCCTGCACCGGATCGCGAAGCTCGGCCCGATCACGCCCGAGGCGGTCGAAACGCTGCGCCAGATGATCGCCAATCGCACCGCGACGCGGTCGGGTCGCGGCCCCGCGCAAGGGTTGCAGCTCGGCGGCACGCGCGAGGCGGCGAAGTTGCTCCAGGGCGCGCGCAAGGCGACCGAGCAGCGCGTGATGCCCAAGCTGTTCAAGCTCGACCGCGACGTCGCCAAGCAGATCGAGGAGGCGATGTTCATCTTCGACAATTTGCTCGACATGGACGACAAGAATCTGGGCACCTTGATCCGCAACGTCGACGGCGACGTGCTGACTCGCGCGCTGAAGGGCGTGGACGAGATTGCGCGCAATCGCTTCCTCGGTTGTATGTCGGCGCGTGCCGCCGACGGCATCCGCGACGAGATGGAAGCGCGTGGGCCGATGAAGCTGACCGAGGTGCTCGACGCGCAGAAGGCGATGATCCAGATCGCGCGCAATCTGGCGAAGGACGGCACGATCCAGATGGGTGCGGGTGACGACGATTATGTCTGAAGCAGGGTTCGTCACGCGTCCGACCGGCGCCCCGAGCGACACCGGGGGGTTCGTCGTCGGTTTCCCCGCGCGGCGCGATGCCGCGGCGATGGCGCTCGCCGACAGCCACGCGACGCGCGTGCCGGGGTTCACCCCTGCCGAGCTGATCGCGCGGATCGAGGAAGCGTTCGCGGGCGGGCCGAAGCATTTCTCGCCCGCCGCCCCCGACACCAACCCCACCGAAGGCTGGGACCCGATGGATGCAGAAGCGGAGCCGACGCCGTTCATCGATCCGATCGAGACCGCGCGCGAGGCGGGGTTCGCCGAGGGCGTGGCGGCGGCACGCGCCGAGATCGAGGCCGAGGCAGCGCGCGACGGTGCGCTGCTGACCGGGCTTGCCGCCGCGCTGGCGCAGGCGGGCGGGTTCGACCGCGACCTGCTGGCCGGGCGGCTGCGCGCGACGGTGATGACCCTGGTGTCGCGCGTAATCGGCGAGGCGGGCGTATCCGCCGACCTGCTCGCGCGCCGCGTCGAGGCGGCGACCGACCTGTTGGCGGACGCGAGCGAACCGGCGATGCTGCGCGTCCACCCCGACGACGTCGCGCTGCTCGACGGGCATCTGCCCGCGAGCGTGTTCGCGGTCGGCGACGAGCAGGTCGCGCGCGGCAGCTTCGTGCTGGAGGCGGCATCCACGATCGTCGAGGACGGGCCCGAATTGTGGCTCGATCAGCTGACCGCCGCGATCGACCGCGTCGCGCTGCCCGCCTGATCGCACCCGCCCGACCTAACCGCCTGATCTGAACTGGCCGACACGCACATGCTCAACCGCTTCTCGGGCGACTATCTCGACACGATCGCCAGCGCCGATTTCGCGCCGCGCGCGCGCGTGTCGGGGCGGCTGTCGTCGTACGACGGGTTGCTGATGGAGGCGGTCGGGCTGTCGTTACCGGTCGGCACGGTCTGCCGCGTCGGCGACCATGTCGAGGCGGAGGTGATCGGGTTTCGCGGCGGGCGCACGCTGATGATGAACCTGGGCGGCCCCGCGCCGCTCTTGCCGCAGGCGCCAGTGCGTCCGCTGGGGGCGGCGGGCGAAGCGGAAGTGGGTGCCGCGATGCTCGGCCGCGTGGTCGACGGCGCGGGCAAGCCGATCGACGGCCTGGGGCCCATCCGCGGCGCCGGGCACTGGCCGCTGGCGGGCAAGCTGCAATCCCCGCTCGACCGCGGGCGCGTGCTCGAGCCGCTCGACGTCGGGGTGCGCGCAATCAACGGCTTGCTGACGATCGGTCAGGGGCAGCGCGTGGGCATCATGGCGGGATCGGGCGTCGGCAAGTCGGTGCTGCTCGGCATGATGGTGCGTGCGGCGCAGGCCGACGTGATCGTCATCGGGTTGATCGGCGAGCGCAGCCGCGAGGTCGCCGATTTTCTCGAAACCAAGGTCGCGGGCGAGGCGCGCGCGCGCTCGGTGGTGGTCGCGGTGCCCGCCAACCATTCGCCGGTGCTGCGCATCCGCGGGGCACTCCGCGCGACCGCGATCGCCGAAGCCTTCCGCGCCGAGGGCAAGAACGTGCTGCTGATCATCGATTCGCTCACCCGCGTCGCGCACGCCGGCCGCGAGATCGGGCTGGCGCTGGGCGAGCCCGCGTCGGCGCGCGGCTATCCGCCGTCCGCGATCGCGATGCTGCCCAATCTGATCGAGCGCGCGGGCTCCGACGTCCACACCGGCGGCGCGATCACCGCGATCTACACCGTGCTCGCGGACGGCGACGACGGCAACGATCCGGTGGTCGATTCGGCGCGATCGATCCTCGACGGGCATATCGTGCTGACGCGCGCGCTGGCGGAAGCGGGCGTGTACCCCGCAATCGACGTATCGAAATCGGTCAGTCGCGTGATGACCGATATCGCCCAGCGCCCGCATCTGGCGGCGGCGCGTGCGCTCCGGCGGCATCTGGCGACCTACGAACAGAACCGCGACCTCGTGCTGATGGGCGCGTATCGGGCGGGCAGCGACGCCGCGATCGACGCCGCAATCGCCTATCATCCAGCGGTGATGGAATTCGTCCGGCAAGATACCGACCAGTCGGTCAACCTCGATGACGCGGTGGCCGAATTGACCGGCGTGTTCGGCGACGCCTGATGCCGATCGACCATGCCGCTTGATCCGGGACGCCTCGCGCGCGCCCACCGCGTCCGCACGCTGCAACTGGGGCTGGCACAGGCCGAGGAAGCGCGCGCGCGCGATCAGGTAGCGAGCGAGCAGGCGCTCGCGGGGCGGATCGCGCAGCTCGCCGCCGCAGTCGCGCCGACCACGATGGATTTGGGCGCGATGTCGCTCGCCGCCGCCGCGCATTACCGCGAACGGCTGCAGCGATCGTCCGAGGCGGCGACCAACCGGGTGCGTACCGCCGAATACGAGGCACAGCGCACGATGCAGGCGACGCAATCGGCGAAGCGCGACCAGAGCGCGATCGAGAAGCTGATCCAGCGCGGGCAGCAGGCGCTGGTCGAGGCCGAACTGCGCAGCCTCCAGGACCTGCCCGGCACGCCGAGGAAGAACCGGCACGATCCTTGCTGATCTGTCTGCCGGTGTCCTTTTGCCGGTGAGTCCACGTTCGTCCCATGACCGCGATTGCCAGCCTTTTGTCGACCACCGCCGCCGTGGCGCCGCCGATCACGGTCGCTGGCGCCGCGACGACTCCCCTCGCCACCTTCCTTGACCTGCTGCCGTCGCCCGGCCAGCCGGTGGCGGGGTCGGACGCGGTCGACGAGCGGCAAGACGATGCCGGCGACGGCAAGACCGTGCCGCAGCGGAATGAGGACGACGACGCGCTGGCGTGGCTCGGGGTGCCACCGGTGATGGCTTTCGCGATTCCCGGGGACTTGCCCGCCCCCGCGGCGAATGCAGCCGGGATCGCGCCGACCGGCACGAGCGCTCGGATCACTTCGTACCAGGGGACCGGGCAGCATAGAACGGACCTGCCGTCTCTGATTTCGCGCGACGTGCTGCCCGGCCCGACGCTGTCCGATACGGACGGTAGCCGGACGGTCGCCCCCGCGCCCGAGCAGCGTGCCGCACTCGCCCCACCGACGGTACCGCTGCCGGGTATTGCTGCCGATGGGGGCCCCGCAATGCCAGCTGATCGACCGGTGACCGACCTGGTCGTGCCGCAGCGCCTCGCTTCCGGTCTCGCCGGCGTGCCGATCGCGGGTGTGCCGGCGGTCGCGGATACGAAGGACACAGCGACTGGGACCGCCTCCCCCACCGGCGGCACAACAGCGCGCGAACCGGCGGCGTTCGCGTCGTCGCGGCGCGGCGGCAGTGACGCGGTACCACGCACCGCCAGTTCAATCGCGCCACCCGCCCGAGCGGCAACGATGCCCACCGAATTGCCGCAGGCCGCCACCGCTGCGCCGGCGGCGCGCGTGTTCGCCGCCGCGATCCACCGTGCGCTGGGCGAGCAGGATCAGCGTCCCGCGGTTGAGGCCACGCCGCCCGCCTCCGCCTATACGACACCAATTGCCACGGTGACCGCCGCCGGAGCGGCACAAGGGGGCGCGCTCGACATGCGGCATGCCGCGTGGCCGGCGGCGATGATCGAGCGGATCGCGACGATGCGCGACATGGCGGCGGAGCACGATACGCGGCTGCGATTGTCACCCGACATGCTGGGCACGATCGACGTCTCGCTGAGGCGCGACGGTGACGCGGTGCAGGTACAGATTTCCGCCGAGCAGGCGCAGACGCGCCAGCTGCTCGCCGAAGCGCAGCCGCGGTTGACCGAACTTGCGGATGCGCGCGGCGTGAAGCTCCACCTGACGAGTGGTCAGTCGGGCGCGACGGGACAACAGCCCGGCGGTGGCAATGGCATGGGTGGCGGCGGCGGCACGGGCGGCGACGCACCGCGCCAGCAGTCCGCCCCCGCTACATCCCTTTTCACCCGGCCGCGCAGCGTCGCCGAGCGCGACGACGCGGCCAATGACGAACGAATTGCCTGAGGAGGTAACCCATGAGCGAGAAGGAAGAAGCCGCGCCCAAGAAGAAGGGCAAGCTGGTCAAGATCGTCGGGCTGGTGCTCGGCATCGGCGTGCTGGTCGGTGGCGGCGTCGGCGCGGGCCTGTACGCGGCCAGCAGCGGGATGATCGGCGGCGGCGCGCACGCCGAGGCGAAGGAAGACCCGAACAAGCCGCACCTGGTCCCGAAGTCGGCGCAGAAGCGCGCGGGCGAAGGCGGCGGTGAAGGCGAAGGTGGCCACGGCGGCGGCGGCGGCGAAGAGGCGGCGGGTGCCAGCCACGGCGGTATCCCGACGCCCGAGAGCATGGCGGGGGACAAGTTCGCGTCCAACTACTACCCGATGGAGAAGGAGTTCACCTCCAACCTGCAGGATTCGACGCATTTCGTTCAGGTCGGGGTCGCGATCTCGACGCCGTACGACGACAAGGTGATCGAGCATCTGAAAACCAACGACATCGCGATCCGATCGGCGATCCTGATGACGCTCGGCGACACGACCGAGGAGCAGGTGTTCACCAGCCAGGGCAAGCAGCAGTTGGCGCGCAAGCTGGTCGCCGCGATCAACGGCGTGCTCGAACAAAAGGAAGGTTTCGGCGGCGTCAGTAACGTCTACTTTACCAATTTCGTTGTTCAGTGAACGGGCATGGTTAACAGGCCCGCAACCCCCGAATCAGCCGCTGCCCGCAAGGGGCAGCGCACCGCGTCCGAGCGGCGCGAGCGGTCGCGCGAGCAGGTCGGCGCCGATGCGGGGCTGCTGGGCCAGAGCAAGCTCCACCCTTTCGGCGATCTCCACACGCTGCAGCATCTGTCGGCACGGCTGGCGCGCAACCTGCGCCCCGTGTTCGAGGGCTATATGCGGACCGAGACGCGCTGCTGGGCAGAGCCGCTCGAGGTCGTCCGCTTCTCCGACTATCGCAGCGAGCGCGGCGACGCGCTGACCGCGTGGCTGCCGATGGGGATGGACGGTCGCGTGATGCTGTGCGCGGTCGACGGCGCGTTCGTCGTCGGGCTGCTCGACATCTTTTTCGGCGGGAGCGGCACCGATCCCGTCACCGCGACCGACCTGTCGCCCGCCGCTGAGGCGCTGGTGACGCGGCTGGGCGCCGGGATCGCCGATCAGCTCGAGCTGACGTGGGAGCCGGTGGCGCGCGCCGCCTTCTCGGTCGGCGGCTGCGAAACCAACGCCGCGCACGTGTCGGGAATCGAGAACGACGAGGTCATGGTCGTCACGCGCTTCGGCGTCGCGGGCGAGCAGGGCGCGCCGGTGTTCGTCGACCTGCTCTACCCGGTCGCAGCGCTCAAGCCGTTCACCCAGGTGCTGACCGGCAAGGTCGTCGCCAAGCCCGCCGAGGCCGACGCCCAGTGGCAATTATCGCTGACGCGCGCGGCGATGACGGTGCGGATGCCCGTCCGCTCGGTGCTGGCCGAGCCGGTGCTGCCGTTGCGCCGGTTGATGGACCTGAAGCCCGGCGACATCATCCCGATCGCGTTCAACAACGATGTGCCGATCGTGATCGGCGACACCTGCGTCGGCACCGGCACCGTCGGCACCTCGAACGGTCGCGCCGCGATCCGCATTTCCAAGCTCGAAGGACCTATCGCATGAACGACATGACCGCCGATTTCGCGGTGGACGCCGCCGTGGCGGCCAATCTGCGGCTGTTGCAGGACGTCGACGTCAAGCTGACAGTCGAGATCGGCTCGACCACGCTCGCGTTGCGCGAACTGCTGGCGCTGGGCGAAGGCAGCGTGATCGAGCTCGACCGCCAGGCGGGCGAATTGCTCGACGTATTCGTCAACGGCACGCTGATCGGCCGCGGCGAGGTGGTGACGGTGGGCGAACGCTTCGGCGTCAAGCTGCTCGAGCTCGTCTCGCCCGAGAAGCGCGGCTGAGGCCAGGCGCGATGATGTGGACTTACGTGCTCAAGCTGATCGTGCTGTTGCCGCTGGTGTGCGGGCTGATGATCGGTTCGCTGTACCTGTGGCGCAAGCTGGAGACGCGGATGCCCGGTGCGGCGGCGACGCGGACGATCGCGGTGCGTGAGACGATGATGATCTCGCCCGGGGTCAAGCTGGCGGTGGTCGATTTCGAGGGGCGCCGCCTGCTCGTGTCGGTCACGCGCACGGGCGTGACGCTGGTCGACAAGGGCGGCGCAGCGCCGGCGGCCGACGAGGTCCAGCCCGTCGCCGCCGCGACGCCGTCGTTCCGCGACGCGCTCGCCAACCTGACCCGGGGATCGCGCGCGTGAGTATCACGGTCACCCGCACCGGGCGCGGCCCCGCGCTGATCGCGCCGGTTTCGCCCCCGCGCCAGCCCGCGCACGGCTGGGTCCGCCTCGCGCTGGCGCTCGCTGCAATTGTCATCATGCTGTGCATCGCGGCGCCCGCGTTCGCGCAGGTCGCTCCCCCCGCCGGCGCACCCGCCGCGCCCGCGCCGGGTGTGGGCGACGCGATCGACCGCGCGCTCGGCCAGCTCTCGCGCGGGGATGCGAACGCGACGCCCGGCGGCGGATCGCTGTCGCTGTCGCTTCAGGTCCTCATCATCATGGGGCTGCTCACGGTGCTGCCCGGCATCGTGCTGATGATGACCAGCTTCACGCGGATCATCATCGTGCTGTCGATCCTCAGGCAGGCGATGGGATTGCAGCAGACCCCGCCCAACCAGGTGCTGATCGGGCTGTCGCTGTTCCTCAGCTTTTTCGTGATGGCGCCGGTGGTGAACCAGATCAACGTGAACGCGATCCAGCCCTATGCCGCCGGCCGGTTGAACGGCACGCAGCTGATCTCGACCGCAGGCGCGCCGCTGCACGATTTCATGGCCAAGCAGACGCGGGTCAAGGACGTGACGATGTTCGCCGAGATGGCGAAGTCGGGGCCGTACGCTCGCCCGAGCGACATCCCCTATTCGGTGCTGCTGCCCGCGTTCGTGACCAGCGAGTTGAAGACCGCGTTCCAGATCGGGTTCCTCGTGTTCCTGCCGTTCATCGTCATCGACCTGGTGGTCGCGACGGTGCTGATGGCGCTGGGCATGATGATGCTGTCGCCGACGATCATCTCGCTGCCGTTCAAGCTGCTGTTGTTCGTGCTGGTCGACGGCTGGGCGCTGACCATGGGCAGCCTCGCCAATTCGTTCGCGACCTGACGTACCCGCCCTACCCGACCGACCTCTCGCGGAATTCAACCGATGCAGCCCCTCGCCGACGCCGACTATTTCCTGACGATCGCAAACCAGACGATGTGGGTACTGGCGCTCGCCGCTGCGCCGATCCTGATCCCGGCGCTGTTGTCCGGCCTGATTCTCGGCATGGTGCAGGCGGCGACCTCGATCCAGGAGCAGACCTTGTCGTTCGTGCCCAAGCTGATCGTGGTGGCGGTATCGATCATGATCTTCGGCGCGATGATCTTGGGATTGCTGAGCGATTTCACGACCGAGATCTTCGCGCGTATTCCGGATCTGGTGCGGTGAGGCGCAGTGCCAGCGCGGCCACGCCCGCGCGTCCGGCACAAGCCCGGCCGGCGGGGCGGAAGCCCCGTCCGACGACGCGGCTTTGCCGCGGCGGGATTGACCGCACGGACGTAACCACGCCGCGGCAGAGCCGCGTCGTCGAACAAACGCTTCGCGCCTGCCGGCCGCGCTTGGTTGCGTGGGCTGCGGCCCGCAGCCTCTCGCACCCTGCGCGATGCTAGGTTTCGGCCTGGCCATCGAGCCGCAGCTCTGGGCGCTGCTGTTCGTGATGATCCGCGTGGGCGCGGCGCTGATCGCGGCGCCCGTGTTCGGCAACGTGTCCGTGCCGCTACCGGTGCGCGTCGCCTTGTCGGGCGCGATCGCGGTGCTGGTGCTCGGCACCAACACGATCCAGGCGCCGGCCGAGATCTTCACGCTGACCACGATCCTGTCGGTCGTTGCCGAGGCGCTAGTCGGACTCGCACTCGGCTTCGTGCTCCAGATCGCGTTCGCAGCACCACTTGTTGCAGGCGAGATCATCGGCGGCGCGATGGGAATCGGCTTTGCCAACATGATCGACCCCAATTCGGGGCGGTCTTCACCAGCGATCGGCCAGTTCCTGTCGATCATGCTGACGCTCCTGTTCCTGTCGCTCGACGGGCATCTGGTGCTCGTCGACATGGTCGTGCGCAGCTACCGCGCGATGCCGCCGGGTGCTGCGTGGCTGAGCGCGGGGCAGTTCCGCGACATTGCTTTATTCGGCGGCTACGCCTTTCTCGCTGGACTGCTGCTCGCACTGCCGGTCGGGTTCCTGCTCTTGTGCCTCAACCTCGTCATGGGAATGCTGTCGCGGTCGGCGCCCGCGCTCAACCTGTTCGCGATCGGCCTGCCCGCCAGCCTCGCGGTCGGTGTCGTCTCGATCGCGATCGCCTTCCCCGCGATGGGCGATTACCTGCAGGTCATCGTGCGTGAAGCGCTCGCCGCCGCGCAGAGCCTGGTGCTCGCCTGATGTCGGAGGGTGGCGACAAGACAGAAGCCCCAACCGCCAAACGCCGCAAGGACGCGCGCGAGAAGGGCGACGTCCTCAAGTCGAAGGACCTCGCCACCGCGCTCGTCGTGCTGGCGGGCGTCGCGTGGATGATCTTCTTCGGACCGCAGTTGATCGCGGCGTGCAAGGCGGTGATGGCGGCGAGCTTCACCTTCGATCGCGGCGACGTCGAGGATTTCCAGCCGTGGCGCCCGCTGGTGCAGGCGGGGTGGCGGCTCGCGCCCGCGCTCGGCACGCTGTTCGCGATCACGATGGCGGCGGCGGTGGTCAGCCAGGCGGCACTCGGCAGCCTGTCGTTCAACGCCTCGATTCTCTCCCCCAAGGGCGGGCGGCTAAACCCGGCGTCGGGATTGAAACGCATTTTCGGCACGAACGGCTGGACCGAGCTCGGCAAGTCGCTGCTCAAGGTGATCCTGCTGGGCGCGATCGGCGCCTACATGTTGTGGGGCGTGGCGCAGTCGAGCTTCGGCCTCGCTTATTCGAACATCAACCAGGCGATCTCGTCGCTCGGCTCGACGCTGACCGGCGTGCTGCTGGTGATGGCGATGGGGCTGGTCGGGATCGCGATGCTCGACGTGCCGCTCCAGATCATCCAGCTGCTCGGCAAACTCCGCATGACCAAGCAGGAGGTCAAGGACGAGCACAAGGAGAGCGAGGGCAACGCCGAGATGAAGGGGCATCAGCGCGCGCAGGCGCGTGCGATGCTGTCGGGCGGGGTGCGCAAGGCGGTATCGGAAGCGCATGTCGTGCTGACCAACCCGACGCATTTCGCGGTCGCGCTGCGCTACGATCGCGGGCGCGACCAGGTGCCGGTGGTGGTCGCGAAGGGCCGCGGCGCGACCGCGCTCGCGATCCGCGAGCTGGCGGGCGAGCGAGGCTTGCAGGTGCTCGAATATCCCGCGCTCGCGCGCGCGGTCTATTACACCAGTCGCGAGGGGCAGGAGGTGCGCGACGACCTCTACCTCGCGATCGCGACGGTGCTGGCGTTCGTGTTCGGGGTCAACGCTGCAGCTGGTGGGACGCAGCCGCCGGTCGAGGTGCCCGCGACCGCGCGGTTCGACGAACACGGTATCCAGCAGCGCTAAAGGATGCGCGGCGACGGCCGTTTAACGAGGTGCCATGACCACGACCAGCGCCACGAGCGGCACGACGCCCACGCCGACGCCCACCGCGACGAAGTCGACGGCGAGTGTCACGACCTCGGCGACCAATTCGCTGCTGACCTCGCTCGGCACCGGATCGGGGGTCGACACGTCCAGCCTCGTCACCTCGCTGGTGGAGGCGCAGTTCGCGGCGAAAAAGGGCGCGCTGTCGACCAAGCTCGACACGATCACCTCGCAGATCTCCGCGGTCGCGACGCTGAAAAGCAACATCACCGATTTCACCAAGGCACTCGAAAATCTGGTGAAAGGCGGCACGCTCTCGTCGCAGCCGGTGGTGTCGAACGCGGGCGTGCTATCGGCGACGACGCTGACCGGCGGCAATCTGTCGGGGCTGAACAGCACGATCAAGGTGACGCAGCTCGCGACCGCGCAGACCGCGGTCAGCAGCAAGATCACGACCCCGAAGACGACGACGTTCGGCGAAGGCACGCTGACGTTGAAGATCGGGACGGCAAGCTATCAAGCGAACCCGAATGATGCGGACGGCAAACCGGTCCCAGATACCATGACTGGTCTTGCCGCGAGCAGTTCCTTCGACATCAAGATCGACCAGACGAACAACACGCTGCCCGGTATCGCGGCCGCCATCAATGCCGCGAAGTCCGGTGTCACCGCGTCGGTGGTCACCGACGCCGACGGCGGCGCCTATCTCTCGCTGAAAGGGCCGACAGGCGCGGCGCAGGCTTTCTCGCTGATCGCGAGCGATCCATCGGGGGACTTGGCGCAGTTCGACGTCGGCAAGGGCGCGAGCGGCAGCTCGACGATGGCGATCTCCAGCAAGTCGCAGAACGCGAAGCTGACGATGGACGGCGTCGAGGTCGAGCGCGCGTCGAACGAGGTGAGCGACCTGATCGCGGGCGCGAAGCTCAACCTGACGTCGGTCGGCACGACGACGCTGACGTCCAGTCGCCCGACCACCGCGATCACCAATGCGGTGGGTGATTTCGTCGATACCTACAACGGCATCGTCCAGACGATCAAGGAACAGACCGACCCGATCACCGGCGTGCTGCGCGCCGACCCGGCGGCGAAGAACCTGCTGCGCGCGTTGCAGGGGCTGACCAGCAAGGTGCTGAACAGCGGCGCGGCGGCAGGCGCACCGAGCACGCTGGCGGCAATCGGCGTGCGCACGACGCGCGAGGGGTTGCTGGAGGTTGACGACACCGCCCTGACCGCGGCGATGACCAGCAACGCCGACGCGGTGGAGGCGATGTTCTCCTACGGCACGTCGAACGGCATCTTCTCGGCGATGCAGTCGCTGCAGTTGAACGCCACGAGTTCGATCTATGGTCTGGGCGCGTCGAACAGCAATTACCTGAAGTCGCGCACGAACGTGACCGACGCGCAGGGCAAGCTGACCGATCAGGCAGCGGCGATGACCACGCGGCTGACGCAGCAATTCTCGAGCATGAATGCGAAGGTGTCGGCCTACAAGTCGACGCAATCGTTCATGCAGCAGCAGATCGACCAATGGTC
Organism: Sphingomonas citricola; assembly: GCF_019429535.1. Classification (GTDB taxonomy): domain Bacteria; phylum Pseudomonadota; class Alphaproteobacteria; order Sphingomonadales; family Sphingomonadaceae; genus Sphingomonas; species Sphingomonas citricola. The sequence continues at coordinate 157,414 of NZ_JAHXZM010000004.1, forward strand.
GAAGTCGTCGAACTGATGCGCCGGCCAGAGCCGACAACGGGGGCGAACTGACATGGCCTATGCCTCTGCGCTGCTGCGCGACCCGGCCCGCACCTACCGCGAGATCGATCTGGCGGGGCGCACCGCGGTCGCGGATGGCCCGGCGCTGGTACAGCTCCTCTACGAGGAGCTGATCGCGGCGCTGCGTACCTCGGCCTGGGCGGCCGAGAACGGCCGCTACGCGGTCAAGAGCGAGCGCGTGACGCGCGCCACCGCGATCCTGTTCGCGCTGGAGGCCAATCTCGATTTCGAGCGCGGCGGCGAGGTCTCGGTCGTCCTCGCCCGCCTCTACGCCGGCGCACGCCGCCGCGTGGTGGAGGCGAGCATCGGCCATTCGGGCGCGCCGTTCCGCCACGTCGCCGACGAACTGGACGAGATCGCACAAGCGTGGAAGCAGGCCCGCGCAGCGTAGCGGCGGCTGAACGTGTCGAGTTTCCCGCGACCATTGTCGGGATCGCGCTGGTCGGTCATGATCGTCCGCGCATGCGTAACAGACAAACGAGCCGCCGGTTCGAACGTCTTCTCGGCTCCGCGCTCGCGCTGCACCTGCTGAGCGCATGCAGCGTGCCTCCGCGCGCCTGCGCCATCCCGCCGGCCGGTTTCAATCCCAGCACGAGCGCGTTTATTCTTCGCAACTTTAGAGGAGTAGAGCTCCCGATGGTCGATGCGATCACCATCCGCCGGGACGGAGGGCTCGCGTTCAATGACGCGCCAGCCTCGATCGAGCAGATCAGCGATTATGTCCGGATGGACGCGCAAATGACTCCGCAGCCGTTCGTCACAATTGACTTCGATAAAGGTACCGACTGCGCGACGATCAACCTCGTCCGGGACACGGTCGCGCGAAATTTCGGCTGTACGGCAGAAGGTCACTGCCTGCAGGGGCCCCGGCCCGAATGGGCGACGCGCTAGGCCCGGCCGCTTACCCCGCCCCGGTCCCGCGCCCGATCCATCGGTGGCGGACGAAGAACAGCGTCGTGCCGACCGCGATCGTGATGCACAATCCAACGATCGCGTCGAACGCCCAGGGTTCGTGCGCGAACCACAAGCCGTCGACGTTCATCCCGTACAGCCCGGTGATGAAGGTGAGCGGCAGGAACACCATCGCCGCGATCGCGATCACCAGGCTGCGCGAATCGAGTTGTTCGGCGCGCAGGTCGGTCAGCGCTTCGTGGACCACGCTAGCGCGCTCGCGGATCGCCTCGACCTCCTCGGCCATGCGCGCGGCGCGGTCGGCGGCGGCGGATAGGTGCGCGCGGTCGTCGTCGCCGAGCCAGTCGCCCGGCAGCGTCGCGAGCCGTTCGAGTGCGATCCGCTGCGGGTTGAGGAAGCGGCGGTAGTTGATTGCCTCCGAGCGGACGCGCGTCACGCCGCGGCGCAGTTCGAAGATGCGCTTCACGTCGAGCTTCTGCTCGCAATCGTCGAGCCAGTCGCCGAGGTCGGCGACGACGGGATCGAGATCGGCGGTGATCTCGGTCGCAAAGGCGGTCAGCAGGTCGCCCGGATCGCGGACCGCACCCGACTTGACTTCGTCGACCACCGCGTCGAGCGCGACGAGCTTCTTGCGCGTCACCGACACGAGCCGCCCCTTCGCTGCCCAGATGCGGACCGACGCGAGCATGTCGCTAGATTCGATCTCCTCGTCGGTGCGACCGCGCAGGTTGAGGAACGCCCCTTCGCCCGATCCGGCACCCATCTTCTCGCAGCGCGGGCGGGTTTCGTTGGCGGTCAGCGCGTCGACCGTGAAGGGTTCGAGCCTGGCGCACTCGCGCAGCCACGTCTGCGCGTGTTCGGCGGTGGTCGCGAGATGGACCCAGACGAACGGCGCACCGCAGCCGAGCGCGTCGCCGATTTCGACTGGTTCGGCATGGCCGTCGGTGATGCGATAGGCGAAGCCGGTCACGCCGCACTCTCCATCGGCGCCACGTCGACCGTGAGACCCTCGACACTCGCGGTCGGTGCCGCATCGATCCGCTCGCGCACCGCGTCGGCACGCGCGCGGTCGAGCACCGCGAGCGGTACGCCCACGCGATGGGTGACGCGGTCGGCCTGCGCGAGCCAGCGTGCCTCGCGCAGGGAAAGGTCGTCGGGATCGAACGAGCGTAGGCGGATGTGCTCGACGCGCGGGGGCGCGCCGGCGGCGATCCGTTCCATCACGTCCGTGCCGTCATGATCGCCGAGCGGATCGAGCGCACCGCCCGCCGCGAGAGCGGCGCCGATCGCGCGGCGGCGCTGCGCCGTCTCGGGAAAACGCGCGCGCAGCGCATCGCGTGCCGCGTGGAGCGCGTCTGCCAACCGCCCGAGGCCGGCGGGCAGGATCGCCTCCAGCCGCTGGCGCACCGCGGCGGCGAGCCCCGCGGATACCCCGCCGGTGCCGACCGCGATCAGCATCGGCGCGCGGTCGACGATCGCGGGCAGCGTGAAGTCGCAGAGTTCGGGACGGTCGACGACGTTGACGAGCAGCCCCCGCGCCTTCAGCCGATGCGCCGCGGGCTCGTCGTCGGCGACGACCGCGAGCCGCGCCTCACCCGCCCGATCCTCGCCGACAATCGTCGCGCCGGCGCGCTCCAGCAGGCGGCGCTTGGCATCGGCGGCCTCACCCTCGCCCACCAGCACCACCGCATGCGCCGACAGCCGCACGAAGATCGGCAGCGCGGGCCAGTCGCTCACCGGCTCACAACCATTCGGGCACGCGCTCGGCCGCGAGGATCGTCTCGGCGGCGATGCGGTCGGCGACCACGGCGTAGCGATCGCCGTCGACCAGCACCTCGGGCACGAGTGCGCGGCTGTTGTAGGTCGACGCCATCGTCGCGCCGTATGCGCCCGCGCTGTGGAAGACGGCGAGGTCGCCGCTCGCCACGCGGTCGATCTCGCGTGCCATCGCGAACGTGTCGCCCGTCTCGCATACCGGACCCGCGATGTTGCCGGTCATCCGCTCGCCCGAGGGCCGGACCGCGGCGAAATCGTGCCACGCGTCGTAGAGCGCGGGACGCGCGAGGTCGTTCATCGCGGCGTCGACGATGACGTACGGATTGACGACCCCGGGCTTGACCCAGATCACGCGCGTGAGCAGCACGCCCGCATTCGCCGCGATGACGCGGCCGGGCTCGAACATCAATTCCACGTCCCAGCCGCGCGTGACGCGCTCCACCATCGCGCCGTAATCGGCGGGGGGCGTCGGGCGGTCGTCGGTCTTGTAGGCGACGCCCAGGCCCCCGCCGAGGTCGACGCGCGTGATGCGGTGGCCGCTGCTGCGCAGCTCATCGACCAGCGCCTTGACGCGGTTGTACGCGGCTTCGAGTGGGGCGAGGTCGAACAACTGGCTACCGATGTGGATCGCGACCCCTTGCAGGTCGAGGCCCGGCAGCGCGGACAGGCGCGCGAACATCGCCGCGGCCTGATCGATCGGCACCCCGAACTTGTTCTCCTTGCGCCCGGTCGAGATCTTGGCGTGGGTGCCGGCATCGACGTCCGGATTGACGCGCAGCACCGCGCGCGCGGTCAGCCCGCGCTCCGCGGCCAGCGCCGCGAGCACGACGCCTTCCTCCTCCAGCTCGATGTTGAACTGCCCAATCCCGGCGTCGAGCCCGCGGATCAGCTCGGCCGGGGTCTTGCCGACGCCCGAGAAGACGATGTCGGCGGCGGGCATACCGGCCGCCAGAGCGCGCGCCATCTCGCCGCCCGAGACGACGTCGGCACCGTAGCCTTCGGCCGCGAGCAGGCGGAGCACCGCGATGTTGGGATTGGCCTTGATCGCGTAGGCGAGGTGCTTGCGCTCCACGCCCGATAGCGCGTCGCGAAAGGTTCGCGCGTGATCGCGAAAGGCGGCGGCGGAGTAGACGTAGACGGGGGTCCCAACCTCGTCCGCGATGCGCGACAGAGGCACGCCCTCGCACCACAAGGCGTCGTCCTGATAATGGAAATGGGTCATTGCGGGGGCAGGTCGAACTCGTCGGGCTTGCGGGGCTTGGACTGGGTCAGCAGCTCGTTGCTGCGCGTCGGGCGTGCCTGCACCGAGGGGGCGAGCAGTTTGGCGACGCCCGGCCTCTCGGCCGCACCGCGCGGCGCGACGGGCAGGGCGGCGCCCGGCGCCGGTTTCAAATCCTGCGTCGACCCGCACGCGGCGAGTAGCAACGTGGCGGGGAGCAGCGTGGCGGTGAGCAGCAGCGGACGCGTCATGCCTTTTCTCCCCGCGCCGCGCGGATCGCTGCGCGCACATTGTCGGGCGCGGTGCCGCCGAAGCTCGTCCGGCTGGCGACCGAGGCATCGACCGACAGCACGTCGAACACGCGCGCGTCGATCCGCGCGTCGATCGCCTGCAGATCGGCGAGCGGTACGCGGTCGAGCGTGACGCCCAGCGTTTCCGCACGCGCGACCGCGCGGCCGGTGATGTGGTGCGCCTCGCGGAACGGCACGTCACCCTCGCGCACCAGCCAGTCGGCGAGGTCGGTCGCGGTCGCGAAGCCGCTTTCGGCTACCCTACGCATCCGATCGGTACGGAAGGTGACGCTCTCGACCATCCCCGTCATCGCGGCCAGGCACAGGCCGAGCAGGTCGTGCGCCTCGAACACCGGCGGCTTGTCGTCCTGCATATCCTTGGAATAGGCGAGCGGCAGCCCCTTCATCGTCACCATCAGACTGACGAGGCAGCCGGTGATCCGTCCGGCGTGGCCGCGCACCAGCTCGGCAGCATCGGGGTTACGCTTCTGCGGCATGATCGAGCTGCCGGTCGACCATTGGTCGGAGAGGCTGATGAAGCCGAACGGCTGCGACGCCCACAGCACGAACTCTTCGGCGAGCCGCGACAGGTGGAGCGCGCACTGGCTCGCCGCCATCAGATAATCGAGCGCGAAGTCGCGGTCGCTGACCGCGTCGAGCGAGTTGCGCGTCGGCGCATCGAAGCCGAGCGCCGCGGCGGTGGCGTGGCGATCGACCGGGAAACCGGTGCCCGCGAGCGCGGCGGAGCCGAGCGGGCACAGATTGGCGCGCGCGCGATTGTCGGCAAAGCGGCTCGCGTCGCGCGCGATCATCTCGTGATACGCCATCAAATGGTGGCCGAGCGTCACCGGCTGCGCGGATTGCAGGTGGGTGAAGCCGGGCATGACGCTGTCGGCGTGCTCCTCCGCGCGCGCGAGCAGCGCGGCGTCGAGTGCGCGGAGCGCGGCCAGCACCTGATCGGTCGCGTCGCGGACCCAGAGCTTGAAATCAGTCGCGACCTGATCGTTGCGGCTGCGCGCGGTGTGGAGCCGGCCGGCGACCGGCCCGATCGCGTCGGCGAGCCGCGCCTCGGTCGCCATGTGGATATCCTCGAGCGCGAGATCGACCGGCACGCCGTCCGCCGCGTAACCGTCCGCGACCCGCGCCAACCCTGCGTCGATCGCCGCCGCATCCTCTGCCGAGACGATGCCCTGCTGCCCCAGCATCGCGACGTGCGCGCGGCTGCCTGCGATATCCTGCCGCCACATCCGCTTGTCGAAGGGGATGGAGGCATTTATCTCGCGCATCACGGCCGCCGGTCCTTCGGCGAACCGCCCGCCCCACATCTGATTGGAACCGTTCATGTCAGCGCGCTCGGCGATCGTACTTCTCCTCGGGATCGCGACGACGATCGCGGGTTGCGATAAGCCCGCATCGGGTAACGGGCAAGCCGCAGCGGGCGACGCGAACGCGGCGGCCTCCACTGCCACTGCCCCCGCCGCTACCGCGGACGAGGCGCCGGCAGCGGCCGGCACCGCGCCCAAGGCCGGCACCGTCGATCGCAGTCACAAGGGCGAGGCCGCGCCCGCGGTCGCCTTCACAAATGCCGCGGGCAAGCCGCTGACGGTAAAGGCGTTCGGCGGCAAGCCGACGCTGGTCAATCTGTGGGCGACGTGGTGCGCGCCGTGCGTGAAGGAGATGCCGACACTCGATGCCGCGGCAAAGGCAGCGAACGGGCGCGTCCGTTTCGTCGCGATCAGCCAGGACATGGACCCGAAAAAGGCGCGCAGCTTCTTCGCCGAACGGCGGCTGTCGACGATTCAACCGATGTACGATCCGCAGCTCGGCTTCAGTCTGGCGCTGAACGCGAACCTGCCGACGACGATCCTCTACGACAAGCGCGGGCGCGAACTGTGGCGCGTCACCGGCGAGCGCGACTGGTCGAGCGCGGAATCGCGCGCGCTGCTCAGCGAGGCGTAACTGCTAGCGGCGATCGTCGCGCTCGTCCGCGCGGTCGTAGCCGCGGTCCCCGCTCTGGCGGTCGTCCACCGGTGCTCGCTCGCGATCGCGCAGCGATGCACCCGCCCCCTGCAACGCCGCGCCGACATCGTCGACCGCACGGTCGCCGTGGCGGCGGATCTGGTCGGCGAGGTCGTCCGCCGCGCGCGTGGTCTGGTTGGCCGCTTCGTCGACCACGTGCGCACCGACGCGGTCGGCCTGACCGCGGATCGCATCGCCGAGATTGTCGAGGCTGCTCGACACGTTCGCCGCAGCGTCGTTGACGTCGTCGGACACCGCAGCGCCGATACGGTCGGCTTGGCGGTCCGCCTGACGATCGATCTGTTCCTGGCAACCGGCGAGCGCGACCGAAGCGATCGCGGCGAGGATGGCGGGCTTGAGCATGGCGATGAACTCCTTCGTGCCGGCTCAATCGATGACGCGGCGAAGGGTTTCCCGCCGCAGCGGATCGCCCGCAGCGGCGCCCCGTCGTCGATACGGCCGCGGGTGTCGGCCGACGTCAGGCGCCGACGGACGCAACGGGCGATGCTCTTTTCCTGCCCGAGGACGTTCTCAGGACTTTGTCGGTCCCCTCACGCCCCGCGCAGCTTGAGTGGGTTGCGGCCGAGTTCGCGGGCCGACCGCGGCGGATCGTTGAGCGTGATCCTTTTGCCCGTCCACACCAGATCACCCGCCTTGCGCGCGGCCTGGAGCATGCGGTTGACGTGGACGGGGGTGAGCCCGAGCGCGTCGGACAGCGTTTCCTGCGTCAGCGGGACGTCGAAACCCTGCGCGCGGACCAGCCCGGCGAGTTCGAGCCGATCGTAGAGTTCGAGCAGGAGATCGAGGATGCGCTCCTGCGCGTTCATGCGCCCGAGGCGGGTCACCTGCGCGAGCAGATAGACCTCGTCGCACGCGCGGCTGGCGGCATAAGCGAGGTCGAGCGCCGCGGACGCGCCGCGCGGGGGCGCCGCGCAGACCGACAGCGGCGTCAGCGCGAGGATGGTCGAGGTCGCGATCGGATCGGGCAGTTCGCTGGTGCCGATCACGTCGCCGGGAACCAACAGGCTGACGATCTGGCGACGCCCGTCGACCAGCAGGCGAACGCGCGCGGCCCAGCCGTCGAGCAGCAGCAGCGCCGTCTCGACCGGGCGCCCCTCCGACAGCAATTCCTGGCGCGCGCGCATCGGATAGGCATCGGCGATCGCGGCATCGAGCAGGCGCATCGCCGGCGCGTCGAGCGCGGCGAGGCGCGACAGGCGCGCGATGATCGGGGGCGTCTCGGCGGCGGCGATCCGGGCGTTGATCATTCGCAAACTCCCTGCCCGCCCAGCGCGCAAACGGTCCAAGTCAATGCTGCATCCGCGGACGGCATGGTCAGGCGTGGCGTCGCACGGCACTTATCAGGCAGCGATGCTTCACCATAACCGGTCACGCGGCGATGCGGAACCCCCGCCGCAACCAGACGGGCCCCGGCGGGCCATGCCTGCGACGAACCGTCGGGACCGCTCACCCCTCCCCGGTCGCGAGCGGGAGGCGGATCGAGCAGTGCACGCCCCCGCCCCGGACGGTGAAACTGGTCGTGGCGCCGTGCCGGTCGGGCAATGCTTCCTCGATCAGCTCGCGCCCGAAGCCTTCGCGACCCGGCGTCGCCGATACGACGGGCACACCGCTTTCGGTCCACGAGAAATCGAGCACGCGCTGCCCGTTGTGCTCGACATCGACGTGCCAGCGGATCGCGACATGGCCGTTGCCGCGCAATGCGCCGAACTTGAGCGAGTTGGTGGTCAGCTCGTGGATCACGAGCCCCATCGCCTCCGCCAGCGACAGCGACAAGGCGACATCGGGGCCCGACAGATCCACCTGCACGCCATCGGTCGCACCGACGCTGACCAGCTCGTCGCGGATCAGGCTCTCGAGGTCGGCCGACCCGTCGGGATGACGCGTGACGCTGACCTGCGTCCGCGCGAGCGCGTCGAGCCGGCCGCGGAAGTGATCGATCATGTCGGCACGGTCCTGCGTCGCCTCCGCGGTGCGCACGAATACCGAGCGGATGACAAACAGGATGTTGCGCGCGCGGTGCTGCAATTCGGTCGCGATCCGAACGTAGCGCTCCTGGATCGTCCGCAGATCGTGGACGTCGGTCGAGGTGCCGAGCCATTCGACGATATCGCCGCATTCGTTGCGCACCGGAGTCGCACGCGTCGCGAACCAGCGATATTCGCCGGTTTCGGTGTGCAGGATGCGGCTTTCCATCTCGAGCTCGCCGGTGCGTTCGGCCGAGCGCCAGAAGGCGCGGGCCGCGGTCCGGTCGCTCGGGTGGACCGCCGCCTCCCAGCCGAAGCCTAGGCTCGCCTGCGCCGACAGGCCGGTGAACGCGGTCCATTGCGGACTCGACCACGTCCACTCGCCACCGTCGATCGCGCGCCAGACCAGCTGCGGTATCCCCTCGACCAAGGCGCGCTGTCGCGCCTCGCTCTCGCTCAATGCCGCCTGCGCGCGTTTTCCCGCGTCGATATCGATCGCGAACGCGACCAGGGTGCCGTCACCCAGTTCGCGCCCGGCCACCAATACCCAGGTGCGCGCGCCGTCACGGTGAAGTAGCTGCGTTTCGAACGGGCCGACGCGGCCGGTCGCGGCGAAGATCGTCCATTGCCGCCGGCTTTCCGCGACGTGCTCAGGCGCGACCAGCCCCTCCCAGGCGAGCACGCCCGCCTGCAACGCGGTGCGGTCGCGCCCCACCGCATCGAGCAGGCGATCATTGGCCTCGATCAGCGTTCCGTCGCGCGCCAGCACCAGGATGCCGAACGCATCATAGTCGAGGACACGCTGCACCTCACCGCTGCCGCGCGGCCGTGACGCGCCGCTTCCATCGGCAAGCCGTTCAACACGAAGCAGCGCGGCGATCGCGGGGTAATCCCGCTCGATCAGGTCGAGGTCGCGCGCGAACGACAGTTCGGGATGCGCCTGCGCCCAGAAATGCTCGGCACGAACGTAGGAGACCAGGGCCACGATCTGCGCGTAGCGTTCCGCGCCGACGCAGGCGGTCAGCGCCTCGGCGATCGGCACGATGTGGGCGGGATGGGCGAAAATGCCCGTGATCGCGTCGAGCAATGCCCCGTCGAGCGGCGAGCCGGCCGGCGGCAGCTCATCGATCGAACCAGTGCGCGCGATCGCCTCGACGAGCGCGTCGATCGCGTCCGCCGCGACGCGCGGGCGCTCGAGCAGCGCCACCACCGCCGCCTCGCCGAGCGGGGCGGCATCGCGGTCACCCGCGGGATAGCCGTGGCCGATCAGGCGGCTGAGATGCCGCACCAGACAATATTGCACCCCCGCGACCTGCGACAGGCGGACGAAGACGCGCTCCTTGAACAAGGCGGGTAGCGCATTGTCGAGATAGGCTTCCTCCGCGAACCGGCACAGCGCCTCCAGTCCGGCCTTGTCGCTGGCGGTTGTGAACCGTGCCGGGCTGATCCCCAGTCGCGCTGCCGCGCTCGCCTCCGCGCTGTCCGGTTCGGGCGCACTATCGGGCTCGGGCGCATCGTCGGGTGCGAACCCGTCGCGCTGGGCGTGCTGCGTCACCTCGACCCTACCCCTTCCCGCATGCTTCTATCCGCCGGTCATGCGACAACGCCGACGCGCATATTCTTGTCGACGCGCAGCATTGGCCTGCTCCGCGGTGATGACAACCGGTGACGCGCCCGAATCGACGCATCCGCTATGGTTACATTTCGTCGTCGCGGTCGCTGTCGGAGACGGCGGGCACCGGCGGGGGCGCATCGCCATCACGCGCGCGGCCCTTGAACCCTTGCGCGATCACATACCATTCGGACGAGTCCTTGCGGCTGGCGGGCGGCTTGGCATGTTTGACGGTGGTGAAGTTGCGCTTCATCTCCGCGACGAGGTCGGCGTCGGCGCCGCCCGCGAACACCTTGGCGACATAGGCGCCGCCCGGGCGCAGCACGTCGATCGCGAAGGCGAGCCCCGCCTCGACCAGCGCCATGGTGCGCAGATGGTCGGTCTGCTGATGCCCGACGGTGTTCGCCGCCATGTCCGAGAGCACGAGATCGGCGGCGCCGCCCAGCGCCTCGGTCAGCCGGTCGGGCGCGGCATCGTCCATGAAATCCATCTGCAGGATCGTCACGCCGTCGATCGGATCGACGGGCAGCAGGTCGATCCCGACCACGGTCGCGGCGGGGGTGCGCCGCTTCACCACCTGGCTCCACCCGCCTGGCGCGATGCCGAGATCGATGATCTTCTTCTGCCCGCGCAGAAAACCGAACCGCTCGTCCAGTTCGAGCAGCTTGTACGCCGCGCGACTGCGATACCCCTCCGCCTTCGCCTTGCGGACGTAGGGGTCGTTCAATTGACGCTCGAGCCAGCGGGTCGACTGCGCGCTTCTGCCGCGCGCGGTGCGGACGCGGGTGCGGCCGCCGGAACCTCCCCGGCTCATTTACGGTGACACATGATTCAGCGTGCTTCCATCAATCGGCGCAGGATACCTTCGCGGATGCCGCGATCGGCGATGCCGAGCCGTTCGGCGGGCCAGAGATCAAGAATGCCTTCGAGGATCGCGCAGCCCGCGACCACCAGATCGGCGCGCTCGCGGCCGATACATGGGAAACGCGCGCGCTCGGCGAGCGACATGCCCGCCAGATCCTGGCTGATTCGCCGCATCGCCGCCGCCGGCGCGATCAACCCGTCGACCTTGGCACGGTCGTACCGCTCGAGTTCGAGGTGCACGCTCGCCAGCGTCGTCACGGTGCCGCTGGTGCCGAGCAGCCGGGGGCGTTCGCCGGGATCGGGCAACCGGGCGGCGAAGGGCGCGAAACTCTCGCGCACCAACGCGCGCATGCGGGCGTAGCTCGCCGCGCGTTCGACCGCGCCGTCACCGCCGCCCGCGCTCTCGGTCAGCGAGACGACACCCCACGGCGCCGAATGCCAGTCGCGGACCGTCGGCACGGTGCCCGCGGTGTCGATCAGCACCAGTTCGGTCGAGCCGCCGCCAATATCGAACACCAGCGCGGGCCCCGTCCCCGGCTCGAGCAGCGCGTGGCAACCGAGCACCGCGAGCCGCGCCTCTTCCTCCGCGGAGATGATGTCGAGGTGTATCCCCGTCTCGTCATAGGCGCGCGCGATGAAGTCGTGACCGTTTTCGGCGCGGCGGCACGCCTCGGTCGCGACCGAGCGCGCGAGCGTGACGTTGCGGCGGCGCAGCTTGTCCGAACACACTTTCAGCGCCGCGATCGTGCGCTCGATCGCCTGGTCGGACAAACGCCCCGACGAGGCGAGCCCCTCACCCAGCCGAACGATGCGCGAGAAGGCGTCGACCACCGCGAACCCTTCGCCTTGCGGGCGCGCGATCAGCAGCCGGCAATTGTTGGTGCCAAGATCGAGCGCGGCATAATGCCGCGCGTAGCCGCCGCGCGCGTGCGGCGCATGCTGCCTAGCCGAACGGGCGGGGGCAGGGCCCCGCCGGCGCGGCAATTCGGCGGGAATTTCCACCATTGCCGTCGTACTCGCTTTTTTCTTCCGTCACAGATCGTTGACGCGATCTGCCGGTGCTTGAACATTACGCTAGCAGCGCCCGCCCCCCGCGGCAAGCGGCGGGTGCATCAAGGGCGTTGACATGCCCGGCTCCCCGCCCTAGATGCCCGCCCTCGTTGCCCGATCCTCTAATGGTAAGAGAGCGGACTCTGACTCCGTCAATCAAGGTTCGAATCCTTGTCGGGCATCCAAATCCTCCCAAAATCTGATGCTTTACCCAGGCTCGCTCCGCGCGGGCGGAGATGAGCGAGACGCCGCAACCGGGTGATCGCCAGCATGCGGGCGGGTTTCTTCAGTTCGACAGCGACACATTGTCGCCCGCCGCCCGTTTCCCCGCTTATCGTGAGATGTACGCGGGCGGCACCGATGCGGAGCAGATCGGACCGGCGTTTCACGCGCGTGTGTCGGCATGGTCGCTCGATCGGCTGACCATCTTCGAGCGCCATCTGAACGATGTCGGCCATCACCGCACCGCCGCGCACGTCGCGCGCGACCGCTTCGATCATTTCACGGTCACTCTAGTGATCGCGGGCGAGGTCGAGGTCGATCACGGCGCGGGATTCGTCGTCGTGCCGCCGGGCTGCGGCATCGTCTACGACGCGCACAAACCCGCCCGCAATCGCTTCCGCAACGCGCATTTGTATCTGTTGCGAGTGCCGCGAACGGTGTTCGGCGACCTTGGTCAGCACCCGTCGAAGGGCCGGATGACCAAGCCGGAGACGACCGCGCTGTTGATCGACGTCGTCCGGGTGCTGCTGCCGCACCTCGCGACGCTCGATCTCGTCGCCACCGGTCACGCCGTCGACGCGATCTTCGCGCTGGTGCGTGGGGCCCTGCAGCCGGCGCCCAATGCCACCGATACCGCGGCCAGCGCGCGCGACCAGACCCGGCTGACCGCGATCCGCGCGATGATCGAGGCGGACATCGGCGACCCCGATCTGGGTGCCGACCTGATCGTCAAACGCTCGGACGTGTCGCGCGCGACGCTGTACCGGTTGTTCAAGCCGCTCGGCGGGATCAACGGCTATATCCGCGCACGCCGGCTGCACGCCCTGCGCCTGTCGCTGATGGACGGGCACGAACAGCGCAGCTTCGGCGACCTGGCGCTCCACTGGGGGTTCCGCAGCGAGGCGCATGCGAGCCGGCTGTTCGTCGAGCATTTCGGCACCCGTCCGGGCAGCTACCGAAGCGCGTGGCACAGCGCGCGCGAGGAACCCGCGCCGGTGCGCGAGATGCGCTTCCTCGACGGTACGATCGATACGGTCGCGACGATTGACGCGGATTAATGCCGCCGATCAATCACCTGTCTCACCGATGATCCGCGCAGGCATTTCGGCATTGTAAGAACCACCGCATCTGCGGGCCGCGGCGGGGGCGGGACGAGGTCGGCCACTCGCCGGGGGCGGGGATGGTCATGGCAGTTGCGGCGATACGATCGAACAAGACGGGGGCGGTTACTTCATCGGGCACCAAGGAGGCGGCGCGCTATGCCATCCCGCGGTTGCCCGGTCCTGCGCGCCTGATCGTGCTGCCGACGGGTACGCAGGTCGCCGTAGAAACGCGCTGCCGCTATGACGCGCGCCTCGCCCGCGTCAGCATCCTGGGGCCCACCAGCCGCGCGGCGACCTTGTGGGTGGAGGGCCCGGCGCCGATCGAGGTCGAACTGGATGCAGCGGTCTGGTCGCGGATGACGCGGGCGCGCGCCGACACGGTGACCGACCGGGTCGTGCCGGCGGCGACGCTGGGCATGATGAGCGGCGACGTCGAGCCGGGCGATGCGACGGCCAGCGCGCGACTGGCGCACGGGCTGGTGGCGCACGCGTTGCGCCAGCACGATCCGGCGGGCGCAGCGATCATTGCCGCGTTTTCGGCGCTGGTTGCCCGCCTCGACGTCGGCGATGTTGCTGCCGCCGCCGCGACGCTGGGGATCACCCCGCACCTGCTGCGCCGCACGACGCTGAAGCACTTCGGCTTCGCACCCAAGCTGCTGATGGTGCGCGCGCGATTCCTCGCCGCGCTGGAGGCGTTCCGCGCGTCAGGCATGCGGTTCGACAGCGTGCTGGGCTTCGGATATTTCGACAGCTCGCATTTCCTGCGCGACGCCAACCGCTTCCTTGGCACCACACCGCGACGGTATCTCGACCGCGTCGCGGCGATGGCGCCGGGCGCCTGGGACTATGCCGCCGCCGCCTGAGCGGGGTGCGGTCGCGCCCGGCCCGCCAACGCCGCCGCGGCGCAGGCCAGCGTCGCCACGCCCCCGGTGCCGAGCAACGCCACCGCGATCGGCCAGCCCCCCTGCGCGAGGATCCCCGCGAACAACGGACCGGTCCCGACCGCGACGAGCGTGACGAGCGCGAAATAGACGCCGTTCACGCTCGCGCGGGCGGCTGGCGGGATCATCGCCTGCACCGCGAACAGCCCTGCGAAGGCGGAAACACCGAGCAGCACGTTGACGAGCGCAACGCACGCCACCATCGCGGCGAGCGTGCGGACCTGCGAGAGGATCGCGAGCGGCAGCAGCGTCGCCGCCAGCGCGAGCAGCACCAGCGTCACGAGGTGCGGCACCAGCGTCGGTCGCCTGGCGAGCAGCCAGCCGCACCATGCCTGCCCGACCCATCCCGTCGCAAGCGTCACCCCGCCCAGCAGCGCGGCGGCGTGTGCGGGGGTGATCGCCGCCTGTCGCACGAACAACGTCGGCATCCATCCGCCCGCGGCCTGCGCGAGGATCAGCGGCGCGATCGCCACCGCAAAGAGCGCGCCCAGGGCCCGAACCGACGCCCCGGCTTCCGATATCTCGGGCGGCACCGGCGCGGCGTGGCCGGGTGCGGGGCGGAGTGCCGGCAGGATCAGCAGGTTGGGGATCGCGGTCAGCGCGAGCAGCCAGCGCCAGTGCGCGATGTTCGTTTGCGACAGCGTGATCGCCAGCAGCCACAACAGGCCGCCGACCAGCAGCAATGCAACGCTGCGCCCGATCGTCGCGCCGCTCGCGAAGGTTGCGAGCGCCGCCGCGCGCCGATCCCCCGCGTGGTCGATCAGCCACGCGACCGCGAGCGGGACGAACAGGCCCTGCCCCACACCCAGCAGCGCGCGAGCGAGGCTGAGCATGCCTACCGACGGCGCCGCGGCCGACCCGATCGCCGCCGTGGTCCACAGCAAGACGCCGACCACGAGCCAGCGCACTGATGCGCGGCGCCCGCGCATGAGCGCGGCGACAGCGAGCGCGGTCGCGGCATAGGGGATCGCGAAGGCGGTGCCGATCAGCCACCCCGCCTCGGCGTCGTCCATCGCCACGTTCTCGCGCACCAGCGGCAACACGCCGGCCAGGACGGTGCGATCGATGAAGGCGAGCATGTGCAGCGCGGACAGCGCGAGCATGACGCGCGTGGTTGCGGCAGCGGGGGCGCGAGCGGTCATGCCGCCGCCTCGCGCACCGATAGCCGAACGTCAATCATGGCGCGGAGTGCATCGCTCGTCGGTCGTGCGAATATGCAGGTTGCCCGCCGCTCCCGCCCGCGCCGCGGGGTAAAGCTCCCGCGTCGCGTCAGGTGTTGGCGGTCGAGGACGGCGTGTGGCGACGCGGGGCCTCGAACGTCGCCCAATCGGCATCGTCGCTTGGCCGCGGCGGCGCGCCCGCGATGCTGTCGGGCTCGGCGATCGCACCGATGCGGACGCGGTGGAGGTGGACCTTCGCGATCATGTTGGCGGAGATCGGCGCGGTGATGAACAGGAACAGCGAAATCAGCAATTCGTGCGCGGTACCCATGCCGAACCGCGCGTAGAAACAGGTGACTGAGGCGAGCAGCAGCGCGCCCAGCCCCAGCGTCGTCGCCTTGGTCGGGCCATGCAGGCGTTCCATCGTCGTCGGCAGGCGCACCAGCCCCCAGCTGCCGATCAGCACGAAGCCTGCACCGAGCAGGAGCAGCGCCGTGACGATTACCTCGGCGACGACGTTCATTCGACGATATCCCCGCGCAACACGAACTTGCAGAACGCGATGGTGCTGACGAAGCCGACCATCGCGAGCAGCAGCGCGGCCTCGAAGTAAATGTCGGTACCGCCGATCATGCCGATCAGCACGATCATCGCGATCGCGTTGATGACCATCGTGTCGAGCGCGACGATCCGGTCGCCCAGCGCCGGGCCTCGCAGCAGCCGCCAGACATTCATGGCGAGCGCGAGCGCGACCGCACCAGCGGCGATGTGGAGCGCGACCGCGATCACGCGAAAACCCGCTGCAACCGCGCCTCGTAGCGCGTCTTGATCCGCGCGATCTCACGCGCGGGATCGGCGACGTCGAGCGCGTGGACCAGCAGGTGGCGGCCGTCCGCCGACACGTCCGACGACACGGTGCCCGGCGTCAGGCTGATCGTCCCCGCCAGCATGGTGATCGCCTCGGGCGTGGTCAGATCGATCGGCACCACCAGCCAGTGCGCGCGCAGATCACGGTTACGGCGGAACAGGATCAACCAGGCGACCTGGAAATTGGCGACGACGATGTCGAACAACACGATCGCGAGATAGCTAAGCAAGGTGCGACCGAAGCGCATCCGCGGCCGGTCGGGCCAGAACGGTTGCGTAAATTTCGGCAGCACCACCGCGAACAGCGCGCCCATCACGACGACGCCTGCCGAGACGGTGTTCGCCATCAGCACCCAGACGATCAACAGCATCGCGGACAATGCGGGGTGCGGCAACAGGTACCTCATCGCGAGCCTCCCAGTACGGCGGTGACGTAGCGCGACGGCGCCATCACCTGCGCGGCGGCGGCATGGGTCTGCGCGGTCATCCAGCCCGCCCCGGCCGTCAGCGCGGCGAGCAGCGCGAGGAGCAAGGCTGGTGCGAAGAAATCTGTCCGCGCGCGTGGCGGACAAGCGATCGGATCCGCATCCGACGCCGACTTCCAGAACAGGGTCGATCCGCTGCGCAAGAAGCCGATCACGCCGACGAAGGTGGTGGCGAGGATCGTTGTCCAGATCGCGGACCAGCCGGGCACACCGAAGCTCGCGTCGAGGATCAGCAGCTTGCCGACGAACGCGGCGAGCGGGGGCAGTCCGACGGCGGCGATCGCGGCGGACAGGTAGAGCAGCCCCGCACCGTCCTGATCGGCGAAGCGCGGGCTCGAAGCCAACGCGTCGCCGTATTGGCCGCGCCGACGCATCACCGTGTCGGCGACGAGGAACAACAGCGCTCCCGCGAGCACCGCCTGCACGAGATAGTAGAGCCCGGCGGCGAGCATCGCCTCGCGCCAGCCCGACACCGCGATCAGCAACGTGCCCGTCGAGGCGAGTACCGCGAACGCGGCCTGTTCACGAAGGCCGCGCGCGGTCAGCACGCCGACGAAGCCGACAGCCGCCCCCAGGATCGCCGACGCCAACAGATAGGGCGCGGGCACCCACGCCGCCGCGCCCGCATGCGCACCGAAGATCAGCGGCACGGTGCGGATCATCGCGTAAACGCCTACCTTCGTCATGATGGCGAACAATGCCGCCACGGCGGGCATCGTCGCGCCGTAGGTGCGCGGCAGCCAGAGGTGGAGCGGCACCACCGCCGCCTTGAGCGCGAACACCGTCGTCAGCAGCAACCCTGCGACGCGCAGCAGCCCCTGATCCGCCGGTCCGAGTGCTGCGACGCGGACCGCGAGATCGGCCATATTGAGCGTCGCGGTCAGCCCGTAGAGCAACCCCAACGCGACGAGGAACAGCGCCGAGCCAACGATGTTGACGACGACATAGGCGACGCCCGCCTTCAGCCGCAGCGCGCCCTGGCCGTGGAGCATCAGGCCATAGGACGCGATCAGCAACACCTCGAAGAAGACGAACAGGTTGAACAGGTCGCCGGTCAGGAACGCGCCGTTCAGCCCGAGAAGCTGGAAGTGGAATAGGGGATGGAAATGCCAGCCCTTGCGATCGGCCCCCGTCAGGATTGCGTGGACGAGGACAACGAGCGCCAACACCGCGGTCAGCACCAGCATGATCGCCGCCAGCCGGTCGAGCACCAGCACGATCCCGTACGGCGCCACCCAGCCGCCGATCGCGTAGGCACGGATGCGGTCGTCCTGCGCGAGCGCGAACAGCGCGAACGCGGCGGCGAGCATCGCGACGCAGCCGGCGAGCGAGAGGCAGAGGCTGAAGTGGCGACGGCGGCGCATCACCAGCATGGTGACGGGCGCGGTGACCGCGGGCACGACGATGGGCGCGATCAGCAGATGGTCGATCGCGGTCACGCGCGCGCTCCCGCATCGGCATCCGGGCTGGCGTCGGGCTTGCCGTCGACGTGATCCGTGCCGGCCTCGAGAAAGCTGCGCAGCGACAGGATCACGGTCAGCGCGGTCATGCCGAAGGTGATGACGATCGCGGTCAGCACCAGTGCCTGCGGCAGCGGATCGGCGTGGTGCGTGACCACCTTTGCATAGAGCGGCGGCGCATCGACGACGAGCCGCCCGATCGCGAACAGGAACAGGTTGATCGCGTAGGAGATCAGCGTCAGCCCGAGCACGACCTGGAACGTCCGTGCGCGCAGCACGAGATAGATGCCGCCCGCGACCAGCACCGCGATCGCGGAGGCGACGAGGAATTCGAGGCTCACGCGCGCTCCTCGGG
Source organism: Sphingomonas citricola (assembly GCF_019429535.1). GTDB lineage: Bacteria > Pseudomonadota > Alphaproteobacteria > Sphingomonadales > Sphingomonadaceae > Sphingomonas > Sphingomonas citricola. Next base: position 175,794 of record NZ_JAHXZM010000004.1, read on the forward strand.
CGGCTGCCGCGCGGCGCGTTGCGCGACGTGGGTCAACTGCGCGAGCGCCATCGTCACCGCGCCGACGACGACGAAGGCGACGCCCAGGTCAAAGAGCATCGCGGTGGCGAGTTCGACATCGCCGATCACGGGCAGGTGGAAATGGCCGAAGCTGCTCGACAGGAACGGCGCGCCGAACAGCAGCGAGCCGAGCCCCGTCGCCGCGGCGATCAGGACGCCGAGCCCGATCAACTGATGCTCGCCGATGCGTCGCCGCTCGTCGGTCCAGTCGAAACCGGATGCTAGATATTGCAGCAGGATCGCGATCGAGAACACCAGCGCCGCGACGAAGCCGCCACCCGGCTGATTGTGCCCGCGCAGGAACAGGTAGAAGCCGACGAGCAGGACGAGCGGCAGCAGCAGCCGCGCCGCCATCACGAACATCATCGGGTGCCGTTCGGACGAGAACAATTCGCTCGAACGCCATTCGCGCAGTCGGCGCCCGGCAATGCCGCGCGCGGCCGGCTCCAGCAACGCGAAGATCGCGAGCCCGGCGATGCCGAGCACGATGATCTCCCCCAGCGTATCGAACGCACGAAAGTCGACCAGCGTGACGTTGACGACATTGTCGCCGCCGCCGCCGGCATGGCTGTTTTCCCAGTGGAAGCGCGAGATGCCGTCGCGCATCGGCCGCGTCATGATCGCCCAGGCGAGCCAGCCCATGCCCCCGCCGCCAGCGAGACCCAGCGCGGCGTCGCGCACGCGTCGTCCAGCACCCGACAGCCGCGGCGGGTGGTGCGGCAGCAGGTGAAGCGCAAGCAGCATCAGCACGATCGTCACGACCTCCACCGCGATCTGCGTCAACGCGAGGTCCGGCGCGGACAGATGGACGAAGGCGAGCGCCATCACCAGACCGATGACGCCGAGGAAGAGCAGCGCGAGGAAGCGCCGTCGATCGACCGCGACCACCGCGACGGTCGCCGCGATCAGGCCCGCCCAGGCGATGACGGCGATCGGCGAGGCGACGGTCGTCGGCGCAGTGCCGGCGGGCAGCGCGAAGCGGACCGCGGCATCGAGCCCGAGCAGCAGGGCGACCGCGAACAGGACGAACAGGTAACGCTGCAGCGAGGCGCGGTGAAGCCAGTCGGACGCGTGCCGCAGCGCGGCGACGCTCATCTCCATGCCGCGATCGAACAGGTTCTTCGCGTCGGGCGCGGGCAGATACGCGACGATGCGCGCAGTGGCGGAATAGCGAAACAGCAGCACGATCGCCGCCGCCACCGCACCCACGCTCATCAGCAGCGCCGGATTGATGCCGTGCCACAGCGCGAGGTGAAGTGCCGGCTCGCGCGTGCCCGTCACCGCCGCGGTGGCTGCCGCGACCAAAGGGGCAGCGAGCGTCATCGGCGCGAGCCCGAGCGCGAGCGCTAGAGCCGCTAAGAGCGCGGGCGGCCCGAGCATCGCCGCCCCCGGATCGTGCGGGTGCGCGACCTCGCCCGTCCGCCGTTTCCCGGCATGGAGCCACACGGCGTAGCGAAGCGAATAGGCCGCCGACAGCAGCGCCGCGATCGTCGCCAGCACCGGCACGAGCAGATGCTGCCCGCCGAGCAGCGCGTGGGTGGTTTCCTCCAGCATCATCTCTTTCGAGATGAAGCCGCCCGTCGGGGGAAGCCCCGCCATCGCCGCTGCCGCCAGCACACCGAGGGTCGCGGTGAGCGGCATCACCGCAGCGAGCCCGCCAAGCCGGCGGATATCGCGCGTGCCCGTCTCATGATCGATCACCCCCGCGTGCATGAACAATGCGGCCTTGAACGCGGCATGGTTGAGGATGTGGAACACCGCCGCCGTCACCGCCGCCGCGGTGCCGAACCCGAGCAGCATCACCATCAGACCCAATTGGCTGATCGTCGAATAGGCGAGGATCGCCTTCAGATCGTAGCGGTATAGCGCGACGCCCGCACCGAACAGCATCGTCGCGAGCCCGACCGAGGTGACGATGCCGAACCACCATTCGGTGCCCGCGAGCACCGGCCACAATCGTGCGAGCAGGAACACGCCCGCCTTCACCATCGTCGCGGAATGGAGATAGGCGCTGACCGGCGTCGGCGCCGCCATCGCGTACGGCAGCCAGAAGTGGAACGGGAATTGCGCCGATTTGGTGAATGCGCCGCCCAGCACCAGCAGCAGGATAACGGGGTAGAGCGGCGACGCCTGCACCAGCGCGCCGCGCGCGAGGATGGTCGACAGGTCGTACGACCCCGCTACCTTGCCGAGCAGCACCAGCCCCGCGATCAGCGCGAGGCCCCCGCCACCCGTGACCGTCAACGCCATGCGCGCGCCCTGCCGCGCATCGGCGCGGTCGCGCCAGAAACCGATCAGCAGGAACGACGACAGGCTCGTCAGCTCCCAGAAGACGAGCATCAGCAGCACATTGCGCGACAGCGCAATGCCCAGCATCGCGCCTTGGAACAGCATCAGAAACGAGAAAAAGCGCGCGCTCGGCTCTTCCTTCCCCAGATAACCGTGCGCGTAGACGACGACGAGCAGGCCGATCGCGAGGATCAGTCCCGCGAACAGCAGCGCGAGCGGATCGAGCCACAGGCTGAGATCGAGCCCCAGCGCCGGTATCCAGCCGATCTGGATCGTCGGCACCATGCCCGCGAGGGCGGCGGGGGCCTGCGCCAACAGGATCGCCAGCCCCGCGCCGCTCGCCCCCGCCGCAATGCCAACGTGCGCGCTGCGAGAGGCGTGCCGTGTCACCCCCAGCAGCACCGCCGCCGCGAACGGCAGAAAGATCAGGGCCAGCAAGGCCACGCGCGCAATCTCCAAATTTGCCCCCCCATCGCATCGCAACATGGGCGGGCACAACCGCTACCGTGCGGGTGCCGCCGATTGCGGTGATCGGCAACACGTTGACACAACAGGCGGTGGACGACGTGCGTGGTCTCGGGACCCGACTTCCTGCGCGCTTGTGAACGCCGGCCTTCGGGCCATATCGGTGGCGTGGCCAATGATCCCAGAGTGCACCGCGCGATCCAGATCGTGCTTATTTTGCTGTTCGTCGCGGTGTTCGGCATGATCGCGCTCGCGCTGGCGCTGCTGCGCACCTGACGGAGGGGGCAATCCGCGTCATCGATCCGGCAGACCGGTGCCCGCGACTGTTCTCGCTCCGGACTTGCTGCTAAGCGCGCGGCAATCACGCCCGCATCCGTCCGCCTGCTGCGCCGACCGTGCCGGTGCCGTTCATCCAGGATCACCATGACTTCGCCCCGCCGTACCTTCGCGATCATCTCCCACCCCGACGCCGGCAAGACGACGCTGACCGAGAAACTGCTCGTCGCGGGCGGCGCGATCCACCTGGCGGGTGAGGTCAAGGCGCGCGGCGCGAACCGGCGCGCGCGCTCCGACTGGATGAAGATCGAGCAGCAGCGCGGCATCTCGGTTACCTCGTCCGTGATGACGTTCGAGCGGGGCGGCATCACCTTCAACCTGCTCGACACGCCGGGCCACGAGGATTTCTCGGAAGACACCTACCGCACGCTGACCGCGGTCGATTCCGCGGTCATGGTCATCGACGCGGCGCGCGGGATCGAGGCGCAGACGCGCAAATTGTTCGAGGTGTGCCGGCTGCGCAGCGTGCCGATCATCACCTTCGTCAACAAGGTCGATCGCGAAGGCCGCCCGGTGTTCGAGCTGCTCGACGAGATCGCCGACATCCTCGCGCTTGACGTCGCGCCGATGAGCTGGCCGATCGGCATGGGCGGCGAGTTCGAGGGCGTGCTCGACCTGGAGACGGGCGGAGTCAGCCGGCCCGAGGGCGACAGCCGCAACTTCCAGGGCCGCGTCGACCAGGACGTGACCTTGTCCGAGCGGTTCGCCGAGGAAGTCGAGCTGGCGCAGGCGGGCTATGCCGAATTCGACGCCGAGGCTTACCGCAACGGCGATCTGACCCCGGTCTATTTCGGATCGGCGCTGAAGGACTTCGGCGTCGCCGAATTGATCGACGCGCTCGCGCGCCACGCGCCGCCTCCGCGCCCGCAACCCGCCGAGCCCGCACCGATCGCGCCCGACGCGGACGAGGTCACCGGGTTCGTGTTCAAGGTGCAGGCGAACATGGACCCGAACCACCGCGACCGGATCGCGTTCATGCGATTGTGCTCAGGCACGTTCAAGCGCGGGATGAAGCTGACGCCGACCGGCCACGGCAAGCCGATCGCGGTCCACTCTCCCATCCTTTTCTTTGCGCAGAACCGCGAAGTGGCGGACGAGGCATTTCCGGGCGACATCATCGGCATCCCCAACCACGGCACGCTGCGCGTCGGCGATACCTTGTCCGAACGCGCCGACATCCGCTTCACCGGCCTGCCCAATTTCGCGCCCGAGATCCTGCGCCGCGTCGCGCTCAAGGACCCGACCAAGACCAAGCAGTTGCGCAAGGCGCTGGACGACATGGCCGAGGAAGGCGTGACGCAGGTCTTCTATCCCGAGATCGGGTCGAACTGGATCGTCGGCGTCGTGGGGCAATTGCAGCTCGAGGTGCTGATCAGCCGGCTGGAGGCGGAGTACAAGGTTGCCGCAGGACTCGAGCCCGCGCCGTTCGACACCGCGCGGTGGGTGACGGGCGACGCCGCCGACCTTAAGGCGTTCGCCGAGGTGAACCGCGGCGCGATGGCGAAGGACCGCGACGGCAATCCGGTGTTCCTGGCGAAAAGCGCGTGGGAGATCGGCTACGTCGCCGATCGCTATCCCAAGGTGCGCTTCAACGCGACGCGCGAGCGGTAAGACACCCACTGGCGCACCGGCGCGCGGCGTGTAGCATGGCACGATGCTGCTCGCCCTCCTGCTCGCCGCCGCGCAGGCGCTGACCCCGCCGCCGCAGACGACCCCCGCCGCGCCGATCGCCACCCGCGCGGCGACGACGCCGACGACCGCGACCAGATGGCCGACGCGCGAGGCGGATTTCGTCGCGCGCGATTTTGCGTTCCGTTCGGGCGAGCGGATGGCGGCGCTGAAGCTCCACTACACCACGCTAGGCAACCCGCACCGCAACGCAGGCGGTGAGATCGACAATGCGGTGATGGTGCTCCACGGCACCGGCGGCACGGGCAAGCAGTTCCTCCAACCCCAGTTCGCCGACCGGCTCTACGGCCCCGGCCAACCGCTCGACATCACGCGCTTCTTCGTGATCCTGCCCGACAATATCGGGCACGGCGGGTCGTCCAAGCCCTCCGACGGGCTGCGCATGGCGTTCCCGAAATACGATTACGACGACATGGTCGCAGCGCAGCACCGGTTGCTCACCGAAGGGCTGGGCATCAAGCGGATGCGGCTGATCATGGGCACGTCGATGGGGTGCATGCACGCCTTCGTCTGGGGCGAGACCTACCCGACGTTCGCGCGCGCGCTGATGCCGCTGGGGTGCGAGGTGGTGCCGATCGCGGGGTTGAACCGGATGTGGCGACAGCTCGCGATCGACGCGATCACCAGCGATCCCGCGTGGATGGCGGGCAAGTACACCACCGCGCCGGCGCAGGGCATCCGCGGCGCGGCGTCGCTGCTGTTCGTCGCGGGCGGTGCGCCCTTGTGGATTCAGACCAATTATCCGACGCGCGATGCCGCCGCGGCCTATGCTCGCGAACGGGTGGCGGCGTCGGTCAAGGGGATCGACGCCAACGACCTGATCTATCAGCTCGATTCGTCGCGCAATTACGATCCGTGGCCGCGGCTGGAGTCGATCACCGCGCCGACGGTGTGGATCAACTCCGCCGACGATTTCATCAATCCGCGCGGGTTCACCTATCCGGACGGGGCTGTGAAGCGGATGAAGGACGCCACGTTCCGGCTGATCGCCGAGACACCGGAGACCCGCGGCCACGGCACGCACACCTGGGCGAAGTTCTGGGAAGATGATTTGGCCGCGCTGCTCAAGCGGACCGAGTAGCGGGTTGCGGGTGAACGGGGCGGGTTCTACCTCGCCGCGGATGATCCGCTATCTCGCCGCCGCCCTCGTCGTCCCCCTGCTCGTCGCACCCGCCACGGCGCAGCGCGCCGACCGCACGACGCCGGGCTGGGTTCGGGTGCGGCTGGAGACCGCCGACGGCCCGATGGTGATCGCGCTGGCGGCGAAGAAGGCACCCGCGACCACCGCCAATTTCCTGCGCTACGTCGACGACGGACGGTTCGACGGCATTTCCTTCTATCGCACCGCCAAGAACAAGCGCGATCCGCGCTACGGCTTTATCCAGGGCGGCATCCGTACCGACGCGCGCCGGTTCCTCGACACGATCCCGCACGAATCGACAAAGAAGACCGGGATCAAGCACCTCGACATGACGATCTCGATGGCGCGGATGGGACCGCCGGGATCGGCGAACGGCAATTTCTTCATTACCGTAGGCGCGCTGCCGTCGATGGACTGGAGCCCGAGCAATCCGGGTTATGCCGCGTTCGGCCGCGTCGTGTCGGGACAGGCGACCGTGCGCCGCATCCTCGCCGAACCGGTCGGGGGCCAGATGCGCGGCACGCTGATGCTGCGCCCGGTGCGCGTCAACCGTGCGGTGCGGCTGGACGGGAAGCCGCAGCCGACCGGGCGCCCGCGGCCGTGGTTGATCGAGCGCCGCCGGGAGGGCTGAGGGTTTTTGGGCTGAACCTTCCCGCCGCGCGGCTCGTTGATCACCCGAGGAGACGATGCGATGCCTGATCAACCCAACAAGCCCGGCGGCGATTTCGAGCGCGACGACAAGGTCCGCGACGTCGCCGACGAACAGGCGGTAAAGAATCAGGGCAAGGCCAAGCCCGAGGATTACCCCGAGCCCGCGAGTGGGGATCAGGTGGAGTGATCCGCCGCCGGCTGGTGGTGACCGGCCGGGTGCAGGGCGTGTTCTTTCGCGACTGGACGGTCGAACAGGCCCGCAGCCTCGGGCTCGACGGCTGGGTGCGCAATCGCGCCGACGGATCGGTCGAGGCGGTGGTGGCCGGGGCGCCTGAGAAGGTCGAGGCAATGATCGAGCGGGCGCACCGCGGACCGTCCGCGGCGCGTGTCGACGACGTCGCCGTGAGTGAGGACGCACCGGCCGAGGTGCCCGACGGGTTCGAAAAGCGGCCGACGCGTTAGACCTCGTACCCTGACGTTCAGTCGAACCCTGACAGGAACGCCGCCACGTTGTGGCCGAGCGCGTCGATCGCGTAGCCACCCTCCATCACGATCGCGGTCGGTACCCCCAGCGCGGCAATGTCGCGCGCGAGGACGGGATAATCCTCGGTGGTTAACTTGAAGCGGCTGATCGGGTCGCCCTCCCACGTATCCGCGCCGAAGCTGACGACGAGCAAATCGGCCCCGAACCGCGCGATCGCCGCGAGCGCCCGGTCCTGCGCGGTGCGGAACGCGTCGATCCGCGTCCCCTGCGGCAGCGGCAGGTTGAGCGTTGCGCCCCGCCCGTCGCCCTCGCCCACCTCGTCGGCGTGGCCCCAGAAGAACGGGTAATCGGTCGCAGGGTCGGCATGGAGCGAGGCATAGAAGACGTCGCCGCGTTGCCAGAAGATGTCCTGCGTGCCGTTGCCGTGGTGATAGTCGATGTCGAGGATCGCGACGCGCGCGCAGCCGGCGTCGCGCGCCGCCTGCGCCGCGACCGCCGCCACGTTGATGTGGCAATAGCCGCCGCAATAATCGCGCCCCGCATGATGGCCGGGCGGGCGGCACAGCGCGAAGGCGGCGCGCTCGCCCCCCAGCACCGCGTGCGTCGCAGCGAGTGCGGACTGCGCGCTGGCATAGCCCGCGGCCCAGGTCTGATGCGTCAGCGGGGTGGTTGCGTCGAACGCGTGGCGGCCGAGCAGCGCGTCGATGCGCGACAGCGCGAGCGGGCGGCGGCCGACGATCGGAAAGGCGTAGGGGATCGCCTGTCCGGGGCGCCCGGCTTCCTCCCACATCCGCGCCGCGTCGCGCAGGAAGGCGAGGTAATCGGCGTCGTGGACCGCCTCGATCGGCGCCGTGCCGTAATCCTCCGGCTGCTCGGCGCCGCCGATCGCGGCGAGGATCGCCTGCGCGCGCGACGGCTTCTCGGCGTAATCGGTGAAGGCACCGTTGTGGAGTTCCTGCGCAGGCGCGTGCGTGGTTTGCGCGGGCGAGAAGAACCGCCTCATGCGCCGCGCGCCGCCGGCTGGAAGGTCACTAAGGTCACACCCCTACGCATGTGCGCGCGAGGAAGAACGGGATCGGGACGTGCGGCAATGGTCATGCGTGCGACCATGCCACGCGTGCGGGGCGTAGGACACGGCGAAACAGGCGCGATGCCGCGGCCCCGGGCACGGACGCGCCCTTCGCACCCGTCAGGCGAGCGCGGCATCTCCCCGCCGGTGCCGCTCGACCGCGAGCGTCAGCCCCCAGATCGCGAACCCGCCGAGCGCGAGCGCGCTGCCGACGTAGCCGGTCGAAGCCCAGCCATATCCGCCCGCAATCGCGAGGCCACCCGCCCACGGTCCGATCGCGTTGGCGACGTTGAATGCGGAATGGTTGAGCGCGGCCGCAAGCCCCTGCGCGTCGCCCGCCACGTCCATCAACCGCGTCTGGAGCACGGTTGCGAGCGCGCCGCCGCAGCCGATCGCGAAAACGCAGGCGGTGATCGCGGCCAAGCTGCCGCTCGCCCACGGGTAGAGCGCGAGGACACCCGCCGACCACAGCAGCAGCACCCCCGCGGTCGGCATCAGCGCGCGATCGGCGAAGCGCGGCACGAACAGATTGCCCGCGGTCATGCCGATGCCGAACACCGCGAGCACCAGCGGCACCGCGGCATTCGACGCCCCCGTCACCTCGGTGAGCGTCGAGGCGAGATAGGTGTAGACCGCGAACAGGCCGCCGAAGCCGATCGCCCCGATCGCAAGCGTCAGCCACACCTGCCCGTTGCGCAAGGCGGCGAGTTCGCGCAGCGGGCTTGCACCTCGATCGGGGCGGTAGTGCGGTGCGAAGGCGGCGACCAGCGCGGCGGTGGTGAGGGCGAGCCCGGCGACCACGCCGAACACGTAGCGCCAGCTCAGCCACTGGCCGAGCAGCTTGGCGAGCGGTACGCCGACGATCGTCGCGACCGTCAGCCCCAGCATCACGCGCCCGATCGCGGTGGTGCGGCGATTCTCCGGCACGAGCGACGCCGCGACCAGCGCGGCGATCCCGAAATAGGCGCCGTGCGGCAGTCCCGCGAGGAAACGGAATGCGAGCATCGCATCATAGCCCGGCGCGATCGCCGACAAGGCATTGCCGACCGCGAACATGAGCATGAGCATGATCAGCGCAGTGCGCCGCGGAACCTTGGCGAGCGCGACCGCGAGCGTCGGGGCGCCGACGACGACGCCGAGCGCATAGGCGCTGATGAGGTGACCGACCGCGGGCGCGTCGACGCCGAGCCCGCGCGCGAGATCGGGCTCGAGGCTCATCGCGGCGAATTCGGTCGTGCCGATCGCGAACCCGCCGACCGCGAGCGCGAGATGGACGAGCCCGACCGGCGCGGCGGGCCTCAGGGTCGATGCGGGCGTATGTTGCTGCATTGCAGCATAGATGCGGGCTGGGGTGGCGGGGTGCAAGGTGGCGGGTGGCTGCCTTGCGGACACCGTGTTCGCTCACGGGAGTGAGGGGTTTGTGGTGGGGCTGGAGTGATGCGGCGATCACGTTCGCTGGGCGTTACCTGGCGCACCGGCGACCCCGGTTTCGTCTGGGTAAGGCAGACAGGAGAGGCCGCCGCGGGCAAAGCCCGCGTCGTCGGACGGGTCGGTTGGCACCGACCCGCCGGCCGGCCTTGGCGCTGCCGGCTACGCCTGCACCGGCGCGGGCGTGGCCGCGTTTGCGGCCAAGGCGTCCGCGATCAGTTTTCGGCTGTTCCCGACCCCGTACAGCTTGATGAAGCTGCCCATCCGCGGCCCCTGCGACGAGCCCAGCAGCGTTTCGTAGAGCGCCTTGAACCAGTCGCGCAGCGAATCGAACCCGCCGGTCTTGCCGATCTCGTACACCTCGTTCTGGATGTCCTCCGCACTCGCCTCCGCGGGCAGTGCGGCGAGCGCGGCGTCGAGGCGGCGCAGCGCCTCGATCTCCACCCCCTCGGGCGCGCGGCGCTTGAGCGTCGGGGCGATGAAATCGCGGTGATAGGCGAGCGCGTGGCCGATCAGCCGGTCGAGCTCGGGATAGCGCGCCGCCGAGGCGTCGGGGACGTAATTGGCGAGATAGGCCCAGACCTGATCGGGCGTCGCGCCCTCACCCATCACGCCGACGAGGTTGAGCAGCAGCCCGAAGGTCACCGGCAGCTCGCCGTCGGGCAGCTTGCCGTCGTGGATGTGGTGGACCGGATTGCCGAGCCGTTCCTTGACCGCTTGGCCGGCGTAATTGCCGCGGAACTGCCAATATTCGTCCACCGCGCGCGGGATCACGCCCATGTGGAGCTGCTTCGCCTTCTTGGGCTCGCGGTAGGCGTAGAAAGCGAGACTTTCCTCGGGGCCGTAGGTCAGCCACTGCTCGAGGCTCAGGCCGTTACCCTTCGACTTCGAAATCTTCTCGCCATTTTCGTCGAGGAACATCTCGTAGTTGAAGCCCTCGGGCGGACGTCCGCCGAGGACGCGCGCGATTCGGGACGATTGCGTCACCGAATCGATCAGGTCCTTGCCCGCCATCTCGTAATCGACGCCGAGCGCGACCCAGCGCATCGCCCAATCGACCTTCCACTGCAGCTTGGACATGCCGCCGAGCGCACTCTGTTCGACGCGCTCGTTCGTGGCGGGATCGGTGAAGGCGATCGTCCCCGCCTCGGCGTCGACCACCTCGACCGGCACCTGAAGCACGATGCCGCTCACCTGGCTGATCGGCAGGATCGGCGAGTAGGTCGCGCGGCGCTCGGCGCGGAGCGTCGGCAGCATGACGTCCATCACGCCCCCGAAATGCCGCAGCACGCCGCGTAGCGCCTCGTCGAAGCGGCCTTGCGTGTAGCAATCGGTCGAGGAGACGAATTCGTAGTCGAACCCGAAGCGGTCGAGGAATTGCCGCAGCATCGCGTTGTTGTGCGCGGCGAAACTGTCGAACTTGCCGAACGGATCGGGGATGCGCGTCAGCGGCTTGCCCAGATGCTCGGCGAGCATCGCGCCATTCGGCACATTGTCGGGCACCTTGCGCAGGCCGTCCATGTCGTCGCTGAATGCGACCAGCCGGGTCGGCTGATCGGACAAGGCGTGAAACGCCTGGCGCACCATCGTCGTGCGCAGCACCTCGTTGAAAGTGCCGATGTGCGGCAAACCCGAGGGACCGTAGCCGGTTTCGAACAGGACGGCCTCGCCGCCCGGCTTGCCGTTCGGATAACGTTTGAGGAGCTTGCGCGCCTCCTCGTACGGCCAGGCCTTGGATTCCAGGGCAGCGGATCGGAGGTCGGGGGAGCGCAGTTCGTCGTTCATGGTGCGGTGCGACGTAGCGATTCGGCCGCGCCAACGCTATATGCGCGAACACAATGGCTTTGTGGTCCGCGCTTTTCCTGTTCCTCGTCACCGTCGTGCTGATGGAGGGCTTCGCCTATGCGATGCATCGCTGGGTGATGCACGGGCCCGGTTGGTTCCTGCACAAGAGCCACCACCGCGCGCGCGACGGCCACTGGGAGCTGAACGATCTCTACGCGGTGATCTTTGCCGTGCCGTCGATCCTGATGATCTACGGCGCGCTGCATTACGGCTGGTGGCCGGGGTTCGTTTGGATCGGCGCGGGCGTCGCCGCGTACGGCATGATCTATTTCGGCTTCCACGACGTGATCGTGCATCGCCGCGTGCCGACGCGTTACCTGCCCAGGGGCCGCTACATGAAGCGGATCGTCCAGGCGCACCGGTTGCACCACGTGGTCGAGACGCGCGAGGGCAACGTCAGCTTCGGCTTCATCGTCGCGCCGCGGCCCGAGGATCTGAAGGCCGAGCTGAAGCGCCGCGGACGCAAGGGCGTACGCCAGTCGACGGTACCGCATCCCTCGGTCTTTGCCGAAGATTAACCCTTTGGGCGCATGAATCGGCGCATGGAACCCGCCGTCCCGATTCCCGCGCCTTCCGAAGTGGAGGAAAACCGCCACGCTCTGCGCCGGGCGGTGAAGATGAAGGCGCATCTGCGCGACCGCGGCAACACGCGGTTCGAGATCGAGGTGGTCGACTTGTCGGTCACCGGTTTCCGCGCGCAGACGAGCTTCACGCTGTGGCCGGGGACGACCGTGTGGCTGACGCTGCCGGGGCTTGCCGCGGTCGAGGCAGTGGTCGCGTGGCGCGACAAGTTCCGTTACGGCTGCGCGTTCGCCAAGCCGTTGCACCCCGCGGTGTTCGATCATATTGTAGCTTTAGGCGAGCGGTAAGCGCGACCGCGTCGCGCTGATCGCGCCAGCGAACCGCTCGCCCTGCCGGCAGGTCGGCGCAGCCGAGCCTGGCCGAAGACGCGGGCTTTGCCCGCGTTTTTCTTAGTTGGCCTTCTTCGTCAGCGACTACCGCGCCCGGAAGAAACCCCACGCGGGCAAAGCCCGCGTCGTCGGCCGGATCAGGCTGGCGCCTGTCCGCCGGCCGTGCCGGGCGATGCCGCTCTCGCGGCACCGGCGCGAACGCAGGCGCGCCTTCACCCGTCAGTCAAACAAACTACTAACGCTAGTCTCGTCCGCGATCCGCTTGATCGCCTCCGCCAGTAGCGGTGCGATCGTCAGGTGGCGGATCTTCTCCGCCTTGCCGATCGATTCGTGGTTGCCGATCGAATCGGTGATGACCAGCTCGCGCAACGACGAACCCTCGACCCGCGCTACCGCGCCGCCCGACAGCACGCCGTGCGTGACATAGGCGACGACGTCCTCCGCCCCCGCCTCACGCAGCGCGGCCGCAGCGTTGCACAGCGTGCCCGCCGAATCGACGATGTCGTCGATCAGCACGCAGAACCGCCCCTCGACGTCGCCGATGATGTTCATGACCTCCGATTCGCCCGCGCGCTCGCGCCGCTTGTCGACGATCGCGAGCGGGGCGTTGTCGAGCCGCTTCGACAGCGCGCGCGCGCGCACCACGCCGCCGACGTCGGGGGAGACGACCATCAGGTTCTTGTCACCGAAGCGCGTGCGGATGTCCGCGCTCATGACGGGGGCGGCGAACAGATTGTCGGTCGGGATGTCGAAGAAACCCTGGATCTGCCCGGCGTGGAGGTCGACCGAGAGCACGCGGTCGGCGCCCGCGGTAGTGATCAGGTTCGCGACGAGCTTCGCCGAGATCGGCGTGCGCGGTCCGGGCTTCCGATCCTGACGCGCGTAGCCGAAATACGGGATCACCGCGGTGATCCGCTTCGCCGACGCGCGGTGGCACGCGTCGATCATGATTAGCAGCTCCATCAGATTGTCGTTGACCGGGTAGCTGGTCGACTGGAGCAGGAACACGTCCTCGCCGCGGACATTCTCCATGATCTCGACGAAGATCTCCTCGTCGGCGAATCGCCTGACCAGCGCCTCGGTCAGCGGCACCTCGAGATAATCCGAGATCGCGGTGGCGAGCGGCAGATTGGAGTTGCCGGTCAACAGCTTCATGGTGTGGTCCCTTTCGCGCGCCGGCTTTAGCCGCCGTGCGCGCGATGGCAATGGGCGGGAGTGCAGGTGGCGGGACGCCGGCCCTGGCATCGGGCACAGGTGGGCGCAGGTGATGTCTGCACGCGCCCGGCTTCGGGCATTCAGAACTTTGCAGTATCAGGCGGAAAAGCTCCTACCGCCTTATATTGGCTGCACGCTCGCTGGCTGCTTATCATCACCGTTGCGAGAAAAGACCCCGGCGCTGTTTTGGCTTTCAGCTTCGATCTATGCCGTGGCGGCTCTGTTTTTCGCCGTCGACGCCATCGCCGGCTTTTTCCACGGTTAGTTAAGCCCCGAATTTTATCTTCCACGTATACAGATTTTAACGGTCCTACTGAGCAGCTACAAACCGGAAACACCCGGTCAGGCAAACGATCAGGGCGAGTGCGTTACCTAGTCTGACTTTCCCACTCGCTGCTAGAATTAGACCGACGGATCCGATTATATTCGTCACTACCCAGAAGCCTGGATCTCCAACAGCTTCGCTGCCCCGTGGGAGTTGGTACTCCTCAAATCCAGCAGACGAGCCGAACATAAAAGTAAGCCGGGTCACCAGCGCTATTGCCGCCGCGGGCAAGATCAGAGGGAAAACTGCTCGTACAATCCGGTACAGATTTTTGCTGATCATGGGCCATGAGTTATAAGGTTTGAAGCTCGTTTGTCACCAAAACACGACATCTCCCGAGAAATAGCTGCTACCCTCTAGCATCCATTGGCATCTACTATGTAGACAATGGCTTTACCGCGCGAAGTCGGTTCCCAGCCAGCGAGCAAAGCAGCACGAACCCCATTGGCGACGATAGCATTAGTGATCTTCGGGCGCTGTAGCTGGGGTGAGCCATTCGATGAACGCTTGGGCATGGGAAACTCCAGCACCGCTTCCCGCCGTGCATCTATTTGCCGCACGGCGACGGTCATGCCCCGCCAACCATCAGCCGTGCACCATTGCGGCTCACGTTGAAGGGTCCACTTGTAGCTCTGCCCGTCGACGTCAACGACACCAGTAAGGTCGCGCTTGTGCAGCATCGCGCTAGCTTATCGAAGCTATGCCCACTTTCTACTAGCAGCAGACATTTGGATCACTAATTCTGTCTACCGCCCCTGCGCACGCCAGCGTTGGATGACGCGCTGGACGATCTGATCCTCGCCGCCGACCTCGCGCCACAATTCGGTGAAGACGGGGTCGGCCGATGCCGGGCGCTTCGCGGGTTCGAGCGTGTCGAGCGCGACGCGGACGGGGATCGACACGCCCTCGCCGCAGATGATGCACTCGCGGTTCCGGAGCGCGGGGATCGAATCGAGGAAGCCGCGCGCGCCCTCGGGCATCGCCGCGCGGACGAACGCCTGATCGCGCTCGTTGTTGAGCCGCATCGCGATGATCGTGCCGCACTGCGACAGGACGCCTTCGGCGAGGTCCGACGGGCGCTGCGTGATCAGGCCGAGCGAGACGCCGTATTTGCGGCCTTCCTTCGCGATGCGGCTGAGGATGCGCGACACCGCGCCCTGGCGGTCGCGTTCCGAGGGGACGTAACGGTGCGCTTCCTCGCAGACGAGCAGGATCGGGCGCTGCGGTTCGTTGCGTGACCAGATCGCGAAGTCGAACACCATGCGGCTCAGCACCGCGACGACGACCGAGGTGATCTCGCTCGGCACGCCCGACACGTCGATGATCGAGATCGGCTTGCCGTCGCCGGGCAGGCGGAAGATGCGCGCCATGAACGCCGCCATCGTGTCGGCGACGAGCATCCCTGAGAACATGAACCCGAAGCGCGGATCGGCCTTGATCTCCTCGATCTTGGTCTTGAGCCGGAGATAGGGCGCGGTGCTGCCGGCGCGGTCGATCTTGCCCATTTCCTGCTGGATGAGCTGCAACAGGTCGCTGAGCAGATAGGGCACCGGCGCGTCGACGGTGAGCTTGGGAATCTCCTGCCCCACCCGCCCCTTGGCGCGCGCGGCGAGCAGGCATTTGGCGAGGATGTCGGCATCGACCTGCCGCTCGGCACCCGAGGAGGTCAGGAACACCTCGCAATGTTCCTCGAAGTTCATCAGCCAGTACGGCATCTGCAGGTTGTTGACGTCGTGCAGCGCACCATTGTCGCGGAACGCCGCGCCATATTCGCCGTGCGGGTCGATCATCACGATATGACCCTGCGGCGCGAGCGCGCAGATGCGGTGGAGGATCAGCGCCGCCGCGGTCGACTTGCCGGTACCGGTGGAGCCCAGCAGCGCGAAATGCTTGCCGAGCATCGCGTCGACGAACAGGGCGCCGCGGACGTGATCGGTCGGGTAGACGTGGCCGACCTCGACCACGGTCTGATCCTCCGCGGCGTAGACCTGGACGAGATCGTCGGCGGTGACGGGAAAGATTTCCGTCCCCGGCATGGGATAGCGCGTCACACCGCGGCGGAAGTTGAACAGGCGGCCGGTCAGCCGCTCCTCGTCGCCTTCGCCGAGGAAATCGATCGCGGCGACGATCTGCCCCGCCGTGCCGGGTGCGAGTTGAAGCGAGCGGATGCTCGCGATCAGCCAGGCGGTGCCGTTATGCACCTTCAACTGGCCGCCGACCTGCCCCGTGCTGGCGAGCACCGCGTCGGCGCTGCCGCCGAGCAAGGTGAGCGCGGCGACGTCGAGCACGACTTCGCTGCGCGAACCAGCGACCTCGAGCACGTAGCCGATCGGCGCCACCGCGGGGGCGGTGCCGAGCGCGGTTACCGCGTCCGCGAAGACATGGGATGCGGGCTGGTCGTTCATGCGAATTGGCCGATCATGCGGGTGAGCGATAACCAGCAGGTGTAAATTTTTGTGTAACCGCGTCCGAAACGGAGTGATTTCTACGCGATCTACTTCCTCCGCGCGAACCGCCCCGCGCCCCAGCCGAGCAATGCCGACAATGCGACCGCGGTCAGGCCGTAGAGGATGGCGTGGCGATCGGCGGCGCGCGTGACGAACCGCTCGAACCCGGTCTTGCGCACGTCGATGTCGCGCACCGCGGCGGCGAGGACGCGGCCGTCGCGGATCAGGAACGTTTCCGCGGTGAAGCGCCCCGTCGGCACGCGCGCGGGGATGGTCAGTCGCGCGCGGTAGAGCACGTCGCCGGTGATCTCGACCGCGCGCGGCGCCTCGACGAACAGGCCGGTGCGGCGGCGCTGCTCGACCAGCCCGCGGGTGAAGCGGTCCTGCACCGCGGCGGCGGCGTTCGAGGCGGGGGAAAGCTGCAGGCTGTCGAGCCCCAGTTCGTAGATCGCGCGCGTCCGCGCGTCGACGAGCGTCGTGATCGGGCGCGACGAGGCGATCGCGTAGAAGGACGGTGCCGAGCGATAGCGCAGCGCCTCCGCATTGACCCAGATGCCTGCGACCTTTTCCTTTTCGCGGATGATGATCGACTGCGCCGGGCCCTTCAACACGATCGCGACGTCGGTGCGGTGCCCGGGTTCGGGCAGGCGCCCGCCGGGAAAGAGGATCGCCCCGAACAGCAGCAGTTCCGCGCCGGAGAAACTGTACTTGATCTCGATGTCGCGCTGCGACACGTCGGGGACGAGCACGGGCTTCGCCTGCCCCATCAGCAGCGGTGTGGCGAGCAGCAACGCGATGCCGACGCGCCGGCGCGTCACGACAGCTCCACCGTGTAGATCTCGTCGGGGCGCCACGCGAGCCCGAGCGCGACGCGCAGGCAGACCAGCAGCACGACGATCGCGAGCGCGAGGCGCAGATATTCGGGGCGCGCGCGATTGGCGAAACGCGCGCCGACCTGCGCGCCGACGACCGAGCCGACCAGCAGCAGCGCGGCGAGCACGATGTCGACCGCCTTGGTCGTTGTCGCGTGGACCATCGTCGCGATCATGGTGACGAACAGCGTCTGGAACAGCGACGTGCCGACGACGACGCTGGTCGCCATGCCGAGCAGGTAGATCATCGCGGGCACCAGGATGAACCCGCCGCCGACGCCGAGCAGGACGGTCAGCATGCCGATCCCCAGTCCCAGGAGGAACGGCGCCAGCGGCGAGATGTAGAGGCCCGAGGCGTAGAAGCGCGTCCGCCACGGCAGGCTGGCGACGAGCGGGTGGTGGCGACGGCGGCGCGGGCGCGGTGCCGCGGCGCCGTGCAGCACGCGGATCGATCGGATCGCCTCGGTCGCCATCAGCGCGCCGATCCAGCCGAGCAACACGACGTAGATGATGCCGATCACGGTATCGATCTGTCCCGACGCCTGCAGGAAGCGGAACAGGAATGCGCCGATCATCGACCCGCCAATGCCGCCCGCGACGAGGATCACGCCCATCTTCACGTCGACGCCGCCGCGGCGGAAATGCGCGAACACGCCCGACACGCTCGCGCCGGTCACCTGGCTCGCCGCCGAGGCCGCGGCGACGGTCGGCGGGATGCCGTAGACGATCAGCAGCGGCGTGGTCAGAAATCCGCCGCCGACCCCGAACATACCCGACAACAGCCCGACGCCCGCGCCGAGCGCGATCATGACCAGTGCGTTCACCGACAGGTTCGCGATCGGCAAATAAACGTCCATGGCTGCCGGGGTTAGTCGTTTCGCGCCGCGCGCGATAGCCGCACCCGGCGCGTCAGAAATCGGTACCGAGCGACAGCACTGCGCCCGACCCCGGGCGGGCGTTTCCGGCGACGCGCTCGCGCCACTGCACCCCGATGCGGATCGCGCGCCGCTCGAGCGGCAGCACCAGCGTCGCCGAGGGGCCGAGGTCGAGCCGCGACGCCCCGCGCTGCGCCGCGCCCCACGCGCCGATGCCCAGCTCAAGGCGAGTCGCCTCCGCGACACGGACCGGGCGCGCGATCACCAGCGCACCGTCGACGTAGCCGTCGGCACGGTCGCGCGCGACGACGCCTGCCTGCGCGTAGCCGTCGACGCGGAGGTCGTGGCCGAGCGGCAGCGCACCGACGCCGCCGACGAGCCCCAGCGCGGGCCCGCCGCGGATGCCCGCGATCCCGACACGCTGCTCCGCCACCAGCCGCAACGGAAGACGCGTCGGCTGCCACTCGAGACCTAGGGCCGCTTCCTGCTGGCGCGTCCGAAGCGCGGCGGCGACGCGCGCGACCGCGGCGACGCGCCCGCTCTGGTCGAGACGGTAGGCGAGCCGCGCGCCGACCTGGCTGCCGCCCAGTTGCGGTGTCGCGACACCGCCCGCGGCGCCGCTGCCGCGGATCAGTCCCCAGACGCTCGCCGACCAGCGCGCGGGCTGCGGCAGCGCGATCGCGACCGGCTGGGCGGCGTCGGCGCGTGCGGCACGCGGGACGATCGCGGGCGACGATGCGGCGGCGATGACGGGCGCCGGCGCGGGCGCGGCGGCGGCGATGAGTGGATTTGGCAGGGGTGCGGCGGCTACCTGTAGCCTAGCGGCGGGCGCGCGGCCGATTGTATCGGTCAGACGGACGGTCGCGGCGCGCTCAGGGCTGGAGAGGTGGGGAATCGCAGCAGTGGCGGGTGTGCCGACGGGCGCAGTCACGCCGATCGGGGGCGACGACGCGGTGATCAGGCGCCGCGCCGCGATCGCGCGCTCGGCCACCGGGTCGGGCCATAACAGCGCGACGCGCGCGCCGGTCCAGCCGCCCACCACGATCATCAGGAAGCGCAGCGGACGCCCCTCGCCCGTGATCCCGCGCGCGAGGACGTGGCGTCCGATCATGCCGGATCGGGCAGGATGACGGGAAAGCGGTGCGTCGTCTTGTCCCAGCGCGGCGCGTGCCCCGCAAGCATCCCGACGTATCGCCACACCGCGCGCCGCACGGCGAGCAACGCGATGACATTGCCCAGCACCGCGCGCGGCACCGATCGCAGCCCCTCGCGCCAGCCGTGTTCGTGCGCGGTGGCGCGCGCGCGCACGAGCAGCCGCCACGCGAGCAGCGACGCGTTGATCGACAGGAGCGCGGCGAGCAGGTCGGTCACCCCGGGCGGCGCACTGCCATCCAGCAGATGCCCGAGCGTCGAGATCGCCCAGGCGACGAGCGCGAGATAACCCGCCGCGAGCGTCAGCACCGCGAGCGGCGCGCGACGGTCGCGCATCCGCATCCACAATTCGACCCCGCGCCAGCGACCGCCCCAGCCGGTGCGGTCCCAGCCGGCGAGCGCGATCCCGGTCATCCAGCGCGCCTTCTGCACCACCGCGGCGCGGATCGTGTCGGGGAAATAGGCGCGTACCGCCACCAGCGCACCCTTCGCGTCGCGGACGCGCACGAAGCAGCTGGCGTAGCCGAGCGCGGCGACGCGCAGGCCCAGTTCGTAATCCTCGGTCAGGCTCGCGGGCTCGAACGGGGCGTCACCGGTCGCGTGCGCGAGCCGGTCGAGCGCGTCGCGCCGGATCGCGCAGCCGACGCCCGCGAGCGGCATCGCCGCGCCGAGCGCGGTGCGCACCGGCAGCGCAACCGCGTGCGCCAGTGCGAACTCGTCGGCGTAATGCCCGGTGACCATCGGTGCGGCGGGGTCGATGAGCGGGACGACCGGCAATTGCACCAGCGCATTCGCGCGCAGATGCGCCGCGACGACGCGGAGCTCGGCGGGATGCAGCACGTCCTCCGCATCGTGCAGCACGACCGCGCGCGTGTCGCGGCCGGCGCGCGCATCGTCGCGGATCAGCGCGCGCCACAAGGTGTTGAGGCAATCGGCCTTGGTGGTCGGACCCGGCCGCTCCCCCACCACGAGGCACACGCGCGGGTCGCGCGCGGCCACGGCATCGACCGCGGCGATCGTCGCGGGATCATTGGGGTAGCAACCGACGAGAATACGGTAATCGGGATAGTCGAGCCGCGCGAGCGCCGCAGTCAGCATCGCGCCGATCACCGCCTGTTCGTCCCACGCGCCGATGAATATCGCGAGCGGCGGCGTATCGGCCGCCGGCAACCGGTCGATCGTCCCTGCCGGGCGACGACAGAACAGATAAGCGAGGTCGACCAGCAAGTCGTCGATCCCGCCGATGAAGAACATGATCGCGGCGAACAGCAGGCTTTCGTGCAGCACGACGTCGCAGACCGCGAGGCCTGCCGCCACAACGCTTTCCATCGGTGCCCCCGCGCCAATTCTGGTCGCGCGAAGTCTGCAAAATACATAATCCAGGCACAAGCCGGAGAAATTTACGCTTTGGCGCGATCGGCAAGCATCATCGCGCGCGCAGATGGTGCGACGACGCGGGTAGCGGGCGGCACGTCGAAAATCGCTGGCGTGGGGGAGAACAAAAGCGACTCAACGGCGTTCGCGGTTCTGGTCCCTTTATCCCCTTTCGGGACCGGTACCGTTCCCAAGCCGGTACAGGCCGCGCCGTGGCGTAATCGGCGGCGCGGCCGATCGGGGTCGGACGAGGCGCGGCGCCGACCCTCGCCGGCACCGCGCCAGCCCGATTACCAGTAAAAGTTGCGGATCACGTCGACCACGACGCCGCGGCGCTGATCGATCAGGATCACGTCGTTATAATGGCGCACCCAGCGCGTGTACCCGCGGGCAGGCGGCAGATGGTAGCGCCAGGGATCGTTGATCACGTAGCGCGTGCCATAATAATTGGGGGCGATCCGCACGCCCGGCCGGAATGCCTGATAGCCGAACGGCGCGCGCCAGTCGCCGCGGGCATAGAGTGCGCGGTTCTGCTGACGATAGGCCGACCAGTCGCCGCGGCCCCAGTTGCGGCCGCGATCACCCTGCCAGTCGCGGTCGCCGTAACGCCCGCGCAGATCCTCGCGATATTCGCGCCGCGCCTCGCGCAGATCGCCGCGCTGGTCGCGGATGTCGCCGCGGTCGCCGTAGCGATAGGCACGGTCGAGGTCGCGCTGCTCGCGGCGGATGTCCTGGCGGTCGCGGCGCAGTTCCTCGCGCGATTGCGCGGAGGCGGCGGCAGGGATCGCCGGCAGCGCAACGGCGGCGAGCAGGGCGGTGGTGATCAGACGACGCATATACTTGCTCCTCTTCGGCGCCCGCACCGCCGAACGGCGGACCGGGCATGAAGGGAGGAATAAGCGCGCATGACTGAACGCCGCGGGAATGCGACGGTCAGCGAAACGACAGCTTCGCCGGCCAAGGTTACGGCTGGTCGCGACCGCCCGGACGCCCGCCGGCACCCCCGCCCGCGCCCGGCGCACCGACCGCGCCGATGTTGCCGAACAGTTCGGAGAAGAAGCTGCGGCTGCGGCCCAGCGTCGGCGTGACCTTCTTCGACGGGTCGATCGACGCGACCTGATCGACGCCCGACTTGCGGATCGCGGTGACGTTGCCCGCCGCGTCGAAGCTGATTCGCATTGTCAGCTGATCGACCGCCTTGGGCGGGTTGAACGCGAGATTGCGGCTGTCGCGCGCGACATAATACCAGTCGCCCTGGTTGAACTGGCTGGCAAAGGTCGGGTGGCCGAGCGTCGCCAGCACCGACTGGCGATTGTCGACGCCGGGTTGCACCGAGTTCACCAGATCGGCGTCGACGATATACCCCTGGTGCGAGCGCAGCGGCGTGCAGCCCGCGGCGAGCAGCCCGGCCGACACGGCCCCGATGATGACGGCGCGGGAAGAAAGGAAACGCATGGACTCTCCGGCGGACTCGGTCAGGTCGCGCGCGCCGCCGCTCGAGCGGACGTTCGTGACCGTCAGCCGGTGCCCGGACGTGGACAGCAGCGGCCTTTGCCCTCAATATGCCCCCGACGGGCGCGACACAAGCGCACCCGTGGCGACACCATCCACGATGAAGCGACGAAGACCTTGGGCTGGCTGAAATCCTTGTTTGGCGGGCGGGACCGCACGGCCGCGCTGCCGCTGTACGACGCGGTGATCGCGCGCGCGCGGCAACCGCACTGGTATCTGGACGGCGCGGTGCCCGACACGCTCGACGGGCGGTTCGACATGGTGGCCGCGGTGCTGGCGATGGTGCAATTGCGGCTGGAGCAGGAGCCCGAGGCCGGTGCGGCCCCTTCCGCGATGCTGACCGAACGCTTCGTCGACGACATGGACGCGCAGGTGCGCCAGATCGGGTTCGGCGACATGGTGGTCGGCAAGCATGTCGGGCGGATGATGGGGATGCTGGGCGGCCGGCTCGGCGCCTATCGCGAGGGGATCGCTACCGACACGCTCGACGCGGCGCTGGTGCGCAACCTCTACCGCGGTGAGGCGCCCGCGCCGGAGGCGGTCGCGCACGTCCGCCGCGGGTTGCTCGCGCTCCACGCCGCGCTGTCCGAAACCCCGATCGACGCGATGATGGAAGGACGCCTGCCGTGAGCGACCGCGCAAGTCAGCCGGAGTTCAGCCGCGTCGAACGACTGGACGCGATGGGATCCGACCCGCGCGAGGTATCGATCAGCGCGCGCGAGAACGAACGCACCGCGCTGGCCAAGCGGTTCGGGCTGATCGCGATCGAGCGGCTGGAAGGCCGCTTCACCGTGCGACAGGAAGCCGCGGGCGTCGCGGTGCGCGGGCGCGTGACCGCAACGGTGACGCAGGCGTGTTCGGTAACGGGCGACCCGATCCCCGCGCAGGTCGACGAGGGCGTCGAGCTGCGTTTCGTTCACCCGACCGGCACGCGCGCGCCGGCGGATGACGAGGACGAATACGAGCTCGCCGGCGGGGAGATCGACACGGTCGAGATCGAGGGCGGCGGCATCGACCTGGGCGAAACCGCCGCGGAGACGATGGCGCTCGCGCTCGACCCGTTCCCGCGCAGCGCCCGCGCCGCCGAGGTGCTGCGCGAGGCGGGCGTCATCAGCGAGGAGGACGCGCGCCCCGCGAACCCGTTCGCGGCGCTGAAGGACAAACTGTCGCGCGGCGACTGAGCGTTATTCGGCGACCTCGGCGCGGGCGCCGGTGATCATCCGCCGCGCGATGCCGCGCACCGCCTCGTCGTCCTTGGTTTCGTCGCGCGCGGGGTCGCCGAGATGGTCGAGGCTGCCTTCGAGGTAATCGAGCAGGCCCGGGTGGCGCTGCTCGACATATTCGATCAGCTTGAACAGCAGGTGCTCGCTCGCGATCTCGCGGCGGCGGGCCTGAACGGCGGTGTCGTCGGACAAGGTAATGCTCCCGTTGGCGTGAGGATGCCCAACGCACGGGCGGGCGGATGGGGGCAGCTCGCGGGTAAATTGCCGCGTGGGTGATTTCCCATGAGGCGCGCTTGCGATCAGGAATGGCCGTTCACGCGTTTAGTCGTCCGGCTTGGATGCAGAACGTCGATATGACTATGTTGTACTGCGCGTTGTTAGTACGGGTTCAAGATGGCCAACATGAAATCAGCTACGTTGGCTGTCGTTGCAGCACTTGCCTCACTAGCCGTGGGCGGGGCGTCAGCAGCTGCTTCGGCTGGACAGCGTGACGTAGATGGCGTCATCACTCGATTAGACCTGACGACTTTTGCCAATTCAGTTGGCCCTCGACGCAGTCCTGACAAGACAACATTCGCAGACTACGGATTTATCCATGTCGAGAAGACCTCGACAGGGGCGGAACTGGTCAGGGATGACAGGGGATGGAGATGAGCTTCACCATCATCTCCTCCGAACCAAAAGCGCTACGTCTCTGCTTCCATGATAAGGGTTTGGGGACACCAGGTGTATTATTCGTACCTAGTTACAATTTCACCTCTGCACTTCTCGTAACCAAGTCACGAGGAGGCCGATGGTCCGCCAAGCAAGTGTCGACGGGATTTCCCACCTGCCATAACGACCCGGCAACGGATTAGGAGGCGGGTCGCCGACCGCTGCCCTTCCACTTCTTACGCCACCCCAATCAGGGGCTGTCCTACACGCCTCGTGACGTGCCACGCGTCCATCGCTCTTGCTCAGTCGTGTATAAACCCCGCGCGCATGTGCGCCCGCGCGCACCCGCGTTGGCGTGTGACCTTTGTGACGTTCCGCGGTTTAAAGCAGCGCGAGTTCCACCAATCGGCCGACCAGCACCGGGGGCATCGCGGCGACGCCGTCGCCTGCCTCGCCCGACAGATCCTCGGGTGCTTCGTGCGCCTCCAGATAGCGCCAGCCCTGGTGCGCGCGGCGCGGGCGGGCGTTGATCAGCTGGAAATCGGGCGAGAGATGGATCGCGACGCGCCCGCCCTCGGCCTCGCCGAAGCCGGTGATCGGCGAGCGCGCGACGAGCTGGTGCTTGATGATCCAGTAGAGCGAGCCGCGCCCCGCCACCTCCTCGTGCCGTTTCGGCAGGTAGCGCGTGGTCAGAAACAGCTCGCCCGCGGCGGCGCGTGCCTTTAGCCGGTCGGTGAGCATGTCGAGGCTCGTCGCGCCGAACGCGACCTTGGTCAGGTGTAACGGGGGCAGGGACATCGTCCCCGCGATGTGGGTCAGCCCGACAGGCCCCACAAGGTCGCGAGCCCCAGGAACGACAGGAAGCCGCCCGTATCGGTCAACGTGGTCACGAACACCGCGGAGGATACCGCGGGGTCGACGTTCAGCCGGTCGAGCGTCACCGGCACCAGCACCCCGCCCAGACCGGCGAGCAGGTTGTTGATGATCATCGCGAGGCAGATCACCAGCGACAGATTGCCGTTGCCGAAGATCACGTAGGTGCCCGCGCCGATCAGCGCGCCGAGCGACACGCCGTTCGCGATCGCGATCCGCAATTCGCGGAATATCATCCGCGCGGTGTTGCTGTCGGTCAGCTGGTTGGTCGCGATCGCGCGCACCACCACCGCGAGCGTCTGCGTGCCCGCATTGCCGCCCATCCCTGACACGATCGGCATCAGCACCGCGAGCAGCGCGAAGCGCGCGATCTCGCCCTGGAACAGCCCCACCACCGAGGATGCAATCATCGCGGTGCCGAGGTTCACGACCAGCCACGTCAACCGCGTGCGCACGGTCAGCCGGATCGGCTCGTTGATGTCGCCCTCACCCGCGCCCGACAGGCGCAGCACGTCCTCGCCCGCTTCCTGCTGGATGATGTGGACGATGTCGTCGACGGTGATCATGCCGACCAGCCGCCCCGATCCGTCGACCACCGCCGCCGAGATGAGCGCGTATTTCTGGAACCGGAGCGCGACCTCTTCCTGATCCATGTCGACCGGGATCAGCGTCTGCTCGCGCTGCATCACGTCGGCCATCGCGATCCCGCGCGGCGTGCGCAGGATCCACGACAGCGCGCAGGTGCCGACCGGGCGATGCGCCGGGTCGACCACGAAGATCTCCCAGAAATCGGTCAGCAGTTCGTCGTGGCCGCGCAGATAGTCGAGCGTGTCGCCGACCGTCCAATGTTCGGGCACCGCGACCAGGTCGCGCTGCATCAGGCGTCCGGCCGATTCCTCGGGGTAGGACAAGGCCTCCTCGATCGCGGCGCGGTCGTCGGGCTCCATCGCGCGCAGGACCTCGCGCTGGTCCTCGACGTCCATGTCCTCGATGATCGCGACCGCGTCGTCGGTGTCGAGCTCGCTCGCGATGTCGGCGACCTGCCGCGCGTCGAGCGCGTCGATCAGCGATTCGCGAACGTAGTCGTTCATTTCCGCGAACACGTCGGCGTCGAGCTGATCGGCGATCGCGGCGGCGAGGTCGCGGCGGCGGTCCTCGGGCGTCAGCTCGAACAGATCGGCGATGTCGGCGGGGTGGAGCGGCGCGACGAGCGCGCGCGCCTCGTCGAAATCGTCCGCCTCGACCGCGTCGAGCACCGCGTCGACGAAGGCGGGCTTCAGCCGGTCGTCCTCGTCGAGCTGATCGCCCTGTTCGATCGCCTCGTCACGTTCGAGGTCGGGAAGCTCGGTCTCGCTCATGTCGCGTGCCTCCCTGCTGTTCGCCGACCCGCGGGCCTTATCGCCGGTGGTCGCGAATGGCCATGCACCATTTGCCTACCGCGGGGGGCGGCACTACCTGTGGCCCAAGAACACGAAAGGAATATCGAGTGGCCGACACCTTCAATACCCTGACGCTGACGCTGGACGGCGGCGACGTGACGATCCGCATGCGTCCCGACCTCGCGCCCGAGCACGTCCGGCGCATCGGCGAACTCGCCAACGAAGGCTTCTACGACGGCGTGCCGTTCCACCGCGTCATCCCCGGCTTCATGGCGCAGGGCGGCGACGGCGGTAACCACAACGGCACCGGCGGGTCGAAGAAGCCCAATCTCAAGCAGGAGTTCAACAAGGAGCCGCACGTGCGCGGCACCTGCTCGATGGCGCGGACGATGGACCCGAATTCGGCGAATTCGCAGTTCTTCATCTGCTTCGACGACGCGCGCTTCCTCGACAACCAGTACACCGTCTGGGGTGAGGTGACCGAGGGTATGGAGCTGATCGACGCGCTGCCCAAGGGCGAGCCGCCGCGCGAGCCGGGCAAGATCGTCAAGGCGAAGGCGGAATAAGCACCCGACCGTTCCCCGCAGCGCCGACCGGGCGCGGCGGGGTCAGTCGGTGCGCAGCGTCGCGATCAACCAGTCGCGAAAGATGCGCACCGGCTTCGTCTGCAGCGCGCGCGGGCGGCAGACGAACCAGTAGGAATACGGGCTCTCCACCTCGAGTTCGAACAAACGCACCAGCCGCGGATCGTTCGCGTCGTTGAAATGGCTCTCGAGCATGAACGCGACGCCCAGCCCCTGCGCCGCCGCCTCGAGCATCAGCGCACCCGAATCGAAATGGTCGACCGCCTTGGGCTCGACGTCGGCGATCCCGGCGCTCTGGCGCCACGCGGTGAAATTGTCCCCCATGTCGCGGTGAAGCAGGACGCTGTGGTCGACGAGCTGGTCCGGGCGCAGCAGCGGATCGGGCCCCTCCGTCAACGTGCGCGCGCCGATCGCGTACACCTTGTTGCGATCCAGCCGCTCGGCATAGAGCGTCGGGTCTACCTCGCGCGCGAGCACGATCACCGCGTCCAGCCCCTCGCCCAGTCGTGAGATCGCGTTGCTGCCGGTATCGACGTCGAGATGCAGCTCGGGCCGCGCGGCGCGCAGTTGCGCCAGCTTTGGAAACAGCCGCTGCGACGCGAACAGCGGCAGGACGCCCAGCCGCAACCG
This sequence comes from Sphingomonas citricola, assembly GCF_019429535.1. GTDB lineage: Bacteria > Pseudomonadota > Alphaproteobacteria > Sphingomonadales > Sphingomonadaceae > Sphingomonas > Sphingomonas citricola. Next base: position 203,277 of record NZ_JAHXZM010000004.1, read on the forward strand.
CAGCACCTCGCCCCCGCTCGTCATCGATTCGACCGCGTCGGACAGACTGTCGAGCGCGGGCGCGATCGCGGCGAGCAGGCGGTCGCCGTCGGCATTGGGGGTCATCGCCTGGTGTCGCCGGTCGAACAGCGGTCGGCCGAGAAACCGCTCCAGCGTCTGGATGCGCCGGCTGAGCGCAGGGGCGGACAAGGCAAGCTCGGTCGCCGCGGCCTTGATCGAACCCAGTCGCGCGACGGCGACGAACGCTTCGATGGCAGTGAGCGGTGGCAGACGGCGCATGGCTGGTCCGTTTTCGACGCGGGGTGACCGGCGGAGGCAATCGTCGGATGATGGCAAGCGATTGCCGTTTCTGCAATCGTACTACGACCTTTTCGCACTTGCAACATGATCTGCTGCGAAGCAAAACGATCGGGCCTTTCAGGCATCCTCTCCTAAAAACTTCATATGGGCCGGTCTTCTGATCGGCCCTTTTTTTCGTCTGCCCCGGATCAGTCGGTGCGCATCCTGCGCTCGCAATCGGGAACCCGCCGCCTATCTCCTGCGCTCGACGCCTTCGAGCGAGTGAGGGATCAATGGCCGACGCCGAACAATCTACCAAATTGCAGGTCGCGAACGCGCGGCCCGAGGATTCCGGCCGCGGCATCGCGCATCTGCCGCGCGCGGTGATGGCCGCGCTCGGCATTACCGACGGCGACGTGATCGAGATTTCGGGCAAGAAGGTCACGCCCGCGCGCGCGGTCGGCCCGTACAACGAGGACGAGGGGCTCGCGCTGATCCGCATCGACGGATTGCAGCGCGCCAATGCGGGCGTCGGCTCGGGCGACTTCGTCGAAGTCCGCAAGGCCGAATCGAAACCCGCGACGCGCGTCGTGTTCGCGCCCGCGCAGCAGAATTTGCGCCTTCAGGGGTCGTCCAACGCACTGAAGCGCACCTTCATCGGCCGCCCGTTCGCGCAGGGCGACGTGGTCGCGACCGCGGGGCATCAACGCGTGCAGAACATGCCGCCGGGGATGGCGCAGTTCGTCAACGCCCCCGCCTACGCCTTGCAGGAAATCCGCCTGCTCGTCGTCTCGGCCAGCCCCAAGGGCATTGTCCACGTCGACGAGAATACCGAGATCGAACTGCGCCCCGAATATGAGGAGCCCGAGGCGGCGCGGCGCGCCGACGTCACCTACGACGACATCGGCGGCATGGCCGCGACGATCGACCAGTTGCGCGAGATGGTCGAGCTGCCGTTGCGCTATCCCGAACTGTTCCAGCGGCTCGGCGTCGATCCGCCCAAAGGATTGCTGCTCTACGGCCCGCCCGGCACCGGCAAGACCCGCCTCGCGCGCGCAGTGGCAAACGAATCGGACGCGCAATTCTTTCTGATCAACGGCCCCGAGATCATGGGCTCGGCTTACGGTGAATCGGAGGGTCGGCTGCGTCAGGTGTTCGAGGAAGCCGCGAAGAACGCACCCTCGATCGTCTTCATCGACGAGATCGATTCGATCGCGCCCAAGCGCGGGCAGGTATCGGGTGAGGCGGAGAAGCGCGTCGTCGCGCAGCTGCTCACGCTGATGGACGGGCTGGAGGCGCGCGCGAACCTCGTCGTCATCGCCGCCACCAACCGGCCCGAGGCGATCGACGAGGCGCTGCGTCGTCCCGGCCGCTTCGACCGCGAGATCGTGGTCGGCGTGCCCGACGAGCGCGGGCGGCGCGAGATCCTGGGCATCCACACGCGCGGTATGCCGCTGGGCGATCACGTCGATCTCGCCGAGCTCGCGCGCACGACCTTCGGCTTCGTTGGCGCCGATCTGGCGGCATTGACGCGCGAGGCGGCGATCGAGGCGGTGCGTCGCATCATGCCGCAGCTGAACCTCGAGGAGCGCACGATCCCGCCCGAGGTGCTCGACACGTTGGCGGTGACGCGCGAGGACTTCATCGGCGCGCTGAAACGCGTCCAGCCGAGCGCGATGCGCGAGGTGATGGTGCAGGCGCCGACGACCAAGTGGAGCGACGTCGGCGGACTGGACGACGCGCAGATGCGGTTGAAGGAAGGCGTCGAGCTGCCGCTCAAGAACCCCGACGCGTTCCGCCGGCTCGGCATCCGCCCGGCGAAGGGTTTCCTGCTCTACGGCCCGCCCGGCACCGGCAAGACCCTGCTTGCCAAGGCGGTCGCACGTGAGGCGGAGGCGAACTTCATCGCCACCAAGTCGAGCGACCTGCTGTCAAAATGGTACGGCGAGAGCGAGCAGCAGATCACCCGCCTGTTCCAGCGCGCGCGTCAGGTCGCGCCGACAGTGATCTTCATCGACGAACTCGACAGCCTCGTCCCCGCGCGCGGCGGCGGGATGGGCGAGCCGCAGGTGACCGAGCGCGTGGTCAACACGATCCTTGCCGAGATGGACGGGCTGGAGGAGCTGCAATCGGTCGTCGTCATCGGCGCGACCAACCGGCCGAACCTGGTCGACCCGGCGCTGCTGCGTCCGGGCCGATTCGACGAACTGATCTACGTCGGGTTGCCGAGCCGTGAGGGGCGTCGCCGTATCCTCGGCATCCAGACGCAGAAGATGCCGCTGGCGGGCGACGTCGATTTGGACGACATCGCCGCGCGGACCGAGCGGTTCACGGGTGCCGATCTGGAGGACGTGGTGCGCCGCGCCGGTCTGATCGCGCTGCGCGAGCGGATCGACAATGCCGAGGTGAGCCAGGCCAATTTCGAACGCGCGCTGGAGGATTCACGGGCAAGCGTAACCCCCGAGGTCGAGCGCGAGTACGAACAGATGGCCGCGAAACTGAAGCAGGAAGCGAACGCGATCCAGCCGATCGGCTTCATCTCGCCCGGACAATTGACCCCGCGCGGGCCGAAGGGCGGCGACTGACCCGTTGCATGGGCGCCCCCGCTCCGCGGCGGCGCCCTTACACCTCGGGGTCGCTCCACACCTGCGCGTCATTGTCCGGCGTGCGCAGCGCGCGCCACGCGTAGGCCAGCAGGATTACGCATGCCGCGCCCGCGGTCAGATACGGCAGCGAATGCTGCACCTCGTACAGTCCGACGCCGATCGAGGGGCCGAGCACGAAGCTCGCGCCATTGACGCTCGTCACCTTGCCCGCGACCGAACCCTGCGCCGCGGGGCCGACCGCGAGGCTCGACCCGGCGGTAAAGCCTGGGCGCGTAAAACCGAAGCCTAGGCTAGCCAGCGCGTAGGCGGTCGCAATGCCGTAGAGCGAGGTGGCGAGCCCCGTCAGCGCGGTCCCCGCCGCGGCGAGCACCAATCCCACGAGCACCAGCGCGCGGGGTTTCAGATTGAGCGTCGGGATCAGCCCCCATTGCGCGAGCAACGCTGCGCCCGCGCCCATCATCAGGACGATCCCGGTTGGCTCAAGCGCGGCGGCGGGGGCGACGTTCAACCGATCGATCACGAGGAATCCGATCGCCTGCCCCGTCATCGCCTGCGCATGGCCCATCACGAGCCCCGCGATCATCCACGCCCTGATCCGCGGGTCGGTATAGCGCACCTCCGTGCGTCCCTCGGCCGTCGCCGCGGTGACGCTCGCGCCCGACGCCTGCCCGCCGATCGAGGGGTAGGCGTTGGCGGCGCCGTGGACGCCGGGTGCGATGCCGCGGTCGTCGGGAAGCACGCGGCGCACCGTCACGAGGACGGCCAGCCCGAACACTGCGAAGACGAACGCGGGGCCCGCGAGCCCGACCTCGACCGCACCGGCGTGCCCGAGGATCAGATAAGGCGCGAGCGCCGGCCCGAGGATCGTCCCCAGCCCGAAGGCGGAGGCGAGCAGGGTCAGCGCACGCGTCCGCTCCTCGCGCGTCGTGTTGCCCGCGACCAGCGCCTGCACCGCAGGCGGCGCGGCCGAGCCGAACGTGCCGTAGATCAGCCGCCCGAGGATGAAGAGGATGAACGCGGTGGTGCCACCGATCCAGCCGTTGATCCCGGCGGCCAGGAAGACGCCGCACAATGTCAGGCTGACGCAGAAGCCGCCCATGCCGAAGAGGATCATCAATCGCCGCCCGTGACGGTCCGATCGCCGGGCCCAGAAGGGCGCGGCGACGACCCACAGCAGCGCCGACACCGAGAAGGCGGCGGCGACCGCGCTGTCCTTGACGCCCAGCGACCGCCCAAGCGCGGGCAGGACCGATTGCAGCGCGGTGTTTCCCGCCGCGATCGTCAGCATGACGAGGAACATGAGCGCGAAGCTCCGATCGAACCCGCGTTTCATGCCCGTCCCTCCCCCGTCCTGCGCCAGCTGTAACTGCGCGATACGTGCGCGACGTGGAGGTCGTAGCCATCGTACCAGCGCCCGCGCCCGGCCTCGCGCACTGCGGTATGTTCGGGGTTCATGCGCCACGCGATCGCGCTCGCCTCATCCGCCCAATAACTGACGGTGATGCCGAACCCGTCGCTCCCTCGTGCAGCGTCGATGCCGCGGTAGCCGGGCTGTGTCGCAGCGAGCGCGTCCATCGCCGCGGCGGCGGACGTGTAGCCCGCTTCGTCGACGCGCGTGCGCCAGGCCGCGAAGATCACCGCGACCTGCCCTCTCCTGCTCCCAGCCGCTGTTGTGTCGTCCGGCATTCCCACGCGATTAGGCGCTTGGGGCCGCGGCGCAACCCCGCTATGGCAACCGACGCGCTTGACCAAGCGTTCGTCCAACCGGGCTGCGTGGAGCAAGCAGCGCGGACATAACGGGAGCAGTGCTTTTCCTCATGCCCAGTTCGACCAACGCGATGCGTCGCGCCCGGCCCGCCGGTGTCCCCGGACCGCTGCAGATGTTCTTCCAAGGGTTCCTGAAGCACCCGGTCATGGTCGGATCGATCATCCCGTCGTCGGACCGGCTGATCCGCAAGATGCTCGCGCCTGTCGACTGGGCGAATTGCAAGCTGTTCGTCGAATACGGCCCCGGCGTCGGCACCTTCTGCCGCCCGATCCTCGAGCGGATGGCACCCGACGCGATGCTGATCGCGATCGACACCAACCCCGATTTCATCCGCTATCTCGACCATACGATCACCGATTCGCGCTTTGTCGCGGTCGAGGGGTCGGCCGCCGACGTCGAGCGGATCATCGCCGAGCACGGTCACCAGTCGGCCGACTATATCCTGTCGGGCCTGCCGTTCTCGACCCTGCCCGACGGCGTCGGCCCCGCGATCGCCGCGGCGACGCACCGGGCGCTGCGCAAGGACGGCGCGTTCCTGGTCTATCAGTTCAGCCCCAAGGTCCGCGACTTCATCGCCGCGCACTTCACGCGCATCGACCATGACATGGAATGGTGGAACGTGCCGCCCGCGCAGCTGTACTGGGCGCACAAGGACTGATCTCGCGCACGACTGGGCGGCAGCGCGGGGGTATCAGAGCTCTTCGCTGCCGAAGTTCAGCCCGCGCGACACGGTGGGATCGAGCACTCCGACGATCAGGTAAGCGGCGAATTGCTTGGTACGCTGCCACCAGCCGGTCGCCGTTGCGTAAGCCTCGCGCGTTATCTGGTGCGAGTGCGCGATCTCGCCGTCGACGTAGCCGCGCACGCGCGCCGCAAAGGCGGCGTCATCGATCCGGAGCATGAGTTCCAGGTTGATGAACAGGCTGCGCATGTCGAAGTTGGCGCTGCCGATATAGACCGCATCGTCGACGACGTAGAGCTTGGTATGAAGCTTGGTCGGTTGATATTCGAATACCCGCACGCCTTTTTTTAACAGCCCGCGATAGGTGAAGCGCGCCGCCGCGATCGTCGCGTCATTGTCGGATTTGCTCGCGGTTACGACCCGCACCGCCTGCCCGATCCGCCCGGCCCGGTCGAGGCGGCGCAGGATCGTCGGGCTGGGGGTGAAATAGGCCGCGATCAGGTCGATCCGCTGCGCACGGCGCATGTCGCGGCGGATCGCGCGCGCCCAGGGGGACAGCCGCCGCGTCGGCCCGCCGATCAACCAGCGAAGCCGGCCTTGCGTTTCGCTCCACCGTGACAGCGCGCGGTTGAGGTGGCGCAGCTTGCCCTTCGGCTCGCGCACCCACGCCTCGAGCGCGTCGAAATAGCCCGCCATCCGCGACGCGGCTTCCCCCTCCACCAAGAGGCCCAGATCGCGCCACGCCTGTTCGTGCTCGGTCCCGAAATAATCGTCCTCGACGTTGAACCCGCCGGTCAGGATGCGCGCGGTTTCGGTATTCGCATCGGCGAGCGCGAGCTTCTGGTGATTGCGCAACAGGTAACGACGCCCGAAGCGCGGCAGGAACCGGCACACCGAAATGCCCGCGGCGCGCAGCGGATCGAAGAAGTGCGCGTCGGCATCGTCGCTGCCGAACCCGTCGACGATCAGCGCGACGGTGACCCCGCGCTCGGCGGCGGCAATCAGCGCCTCGTTGATCCGTCGCCCCGACGCGTCGTCGGCGTAGATGTAGAAGATCAATCGCAGCGATTCGCGCGCGCCCTCGATGAGGGTGAGCAGGGCACGGCGGCGGTCGGGGCCCTCGGTCAGCAGCGTCAGGCGGTGGCCGTCGACCACGATCGGCTCGGCCGCGCGGGCAGCATCCGCAGCAATCGCGCCCCCGCCCGGGCTTGCATTCGTTGACTTCACGACGTGCGCGTCATACACCGGCAGCCTCCCGTCTCCGTTTTTTTGCAAGGAAGCCGCCCATGGCGCGCGTGACCGTCGAGGATTGCGTCGACAAGATCCCGAACCGTTTCGACCTCGTGCTGATGGCGGCGCAGCGCGCGCGCCAGATTTCCGGCGGCGCGGAACTTACGCTTGATCGCGATCGCGACAAGAATCCGGTCGTGGCGCTGCGCGAGATCGCCGAGCAGACGGTGCGTCCGCGCGACCTGAACGAATCGGCGGTGCAGGGCCTGCAGCGCGTCCGCATCGACGACGAGGACGAGGCGGACGAGGTCGGCAGCCTGGCCGCATCGGCGGAGGCGCTGCGCCTCACCGCCGCCGCGCCGCCGCGCAACCAGAACCTCGGCGCCGATTACGACGGCTGATTGCCCTACGGTGATCGCTGCAACGGCCGGCCGCTCGCCCGAGCGGCCGGCCGTTGTCGTATCCGCCGCGGGTGATCATGGCCGCACCGTCACCGACATGGTGATGCGGTTCTCGTCCGCGGGTGCGACCGTGAAGACGCCGGGCTTGTCACGGAACTCGCCCGCGTAGCCGACCGGATCGGCGATGCCATGCCACGGCTCGATGCAGACGAACGGCGCGCCCGGCTTTGTCCAGATGCCGAGCATCGGCGTATCGGGGAAGGCGATCTCCAGCGATGGTCCCGCCGCCGCGCCGTAGCCGACCGACTGGCTGCGAACCCGGTCCCAGATCAGCGCATCGCGCGCGAACAGGTCATCGGTGAGGTGAAGCGTCTGTCCGTCGAGCGGCGACGCGCGCTGTTCCGCGGTAATCTGTCCGTCGCCGTCGAGGACACGCAGCGGCTCGGGCTCGGCGGCATCGAAGGTGGTGCGATGATCCTCGCGCGGCTGGCCATAGGGCAGCGGCCACGCGAAGGCGGGGTGGAACCCGAAGCTGGCGGGCAGGACGACGTCGGCGGGATTGCGCAGCGTGATCGCGATCTCGAGCGTCGCCGCCGTGATCGTGAACGCCGCTTCGAGTTGGAACGCGAACGGATAGGATGCACGCGTTTCTTCGTCGTCGCGCAGCGAAAGGACGAGGCGTGACGGTTCGTGCGCGACGACGTCGAAGTCGCGACGACGCGCGAAACCGTGCTGCTTCATCGGATATTCCCGCCCGTCGACGCGGATCACCTCGCCTGCGGGCTTGCCGACGACAGGGAAGAGGATCGGCGCGCGCCCCGTCCACCAGCGCGGATCGGCGTCGGTCATCAGCTCGCGCCCGACCGCGTCACGGATCGACGACAATTCCGCGCCGTGCGGATTGATCGCGGCGGAAAGTTGATCGGAGGCGATCGCGAGCCAGCCGTTCGCGGTGGCAGGGGGATGGTCGGACATGTCCGGTGCAACGCGCGACACGTGATTTGGAACCGTCAGCCGTGCCGGATCATTGATCAACCGCAACGAACAAAGAGGGGTTCAACAATGAAGACCGTTTTGAAGGCCGCCGGCATGGCCGGCCTGCTGATGCTCGGCGCGTGTGGCGGCAATGCCGACGACAAGGCCGCCGACAACATCGAGGCGATGACCGAGAACCGCGCCGACGCGCTCGAGACTCAGGCGGATGCGACCTCGAACGAGCAGGTGTCGGACATGCTCGAGCAGAAGGCGGACAACGTCCGTGAAATGGGCGAGGACGCGGCGGACAAGGCCGACGACAACGACGACGCGCGCGTCGAGCAGCAGGTCAAGAATCAGCTCTGATCGACCCGGCGGCAGGGCGTATGCGCCTTGCCGCCTCCCTGCGGGCGACGCCGGCGGGGATACGCTCTATATCTGCTCGCCATGACCAACCCCATTCGAGTCGGCATCGGCGGCTGGACCTTTGAGCCATGGCGCGGCGCGTTCTACCCGCCCAAATGGCCGATCAAGCGCGAGCTGGAATTTGCCAGCCGGCACGTCTCCGCAATCGAAGTCAACGGCACCTTGTATTCGTCGTTCAAGCCTGCGACCTTCGCGGCATGGCGCGATGCCTCGCCCGACGGTTTCGTCTTCGCCTTGAAGGCATCACGCTACTGCGTGACGCGCAAGGTATTGGCGGAAGCCGGCGAATCGATCGCGCGCTTCGTGGGACAGGGGATCGTCGAACTGGGCGACAAGCTCGGCCCGATCCTGTGGCAGTTCGCCTCGACCCGTCACTTCGACGCCGACGATTTCGCCGCCTTTCTTTCGCTCCTGCCGCACGAGCATGCGGGGGTGCGATTGCGGCATGTGGTGCATGTTCGCCATGAAAGCTTCCTGACGCCCGTGTTCGTCGACCTGTGCCGCGCCGCGGGGGTCGCGATCGTCAACGCCGATTCGGCCGATTACCCCGCGATCGGCGACGTATCGGGCGACCTCGCCTACGTCCGGCTGGAGGATGCGCGCGAGGAGGAGCCGACGGGCTACGCGCCCGCGGTGCTCGATGATTGGGCCGAGCGGGCGCGCGCGCTAGCGGCGGGCGACACGCCCACGGTGCTGCTGTGCGCCGCCGATCCCGCCCCGGTGCGCCCGCGCGAGACATTCGTGTTCATGATCAACGGCGCCAAGGTACGCGCGCCGCACGCCGCGATGGCGTTGATCGAGCGGCTCGGCGGATTACCCGGCTAGAGGTAGTTGCCCACGTCGGCGGTCGGTACCGGCTGCGGCGCGAGCGAGGGTGGTTGCGCAGGTGCCTGGATGATCTGCCCGGGTGCTATAGCGGGCGCGGCGGCGGGTTGCGTCACCGGCCCGACGATTGCGACCGTTTCGAGCTGGTCGAGCGCACGGTGTGCGTCGACGTAGCGCTGCGCGGCCTGGGTCCAGTCGGCCGCACCGCCCGCGCCGGGCAGACGCTTCGCCTCCGCCAGCGCTTCCTCGACCCGCCCGGCATCGATCAGCCGCCGCACGCGCGTCAGCCGGTCGGCGGGGAGCGGCGACGGCGTGCCCGCCTCGTGGATCACGACCAGATTGCGCAATTCGGCACCGAGCCCGCCCCACCATGTGCTCTCGCGCGCGAGCAGCACCGGCGCGGCAGTGTCAAGCCCCTGACGCAGGCTCTCGAGCGTGACCGGGTTGCGCGACGCGCGGATCACCGCGGCTGCCTCCCGCGAGGCACCGGGAAAGCGTGCGCGCAACTGCTCCTCGAGATAGCCCAGACCCAGTCCACGATCGATCGCGCGGCGGGCGGCGAACGCGATCAGGATCGCCTCGGCGCGGCCCGCCCGCCCTTCCGCGTCGGCGGCGCTGCTGCCGAGCGTCGCCGCGCGCGCTTCAAGACTGGCGAGCTGCGCGGCGAGTGCCGTTTCACGCGCGGAGAGCGCCTGGACGTCGGTGGTCGTCTGCGGCGCCTGTTGTACGGGCGCACGCGCTGGCGTGGTCGCCTGCGTCTCGCCGCGCCTGAGCCAGCCGGGCTCGTTGCGCATCGCGAAGATCATCAGGCCCAATCCGATCGCGAGCACCAGCGCCGCGATCAATACCGCCGGGCCCCTGCGCGAACGCCGCGCGCCGTCGCCGAACGGATGGTCGTCACTCATGGCGCACGTTATCCTCGGGCGTGCCCGCCGGGTCAATCGCGAGCAGTGCCGCCGCGCGCTCGACGAGGCACGCGTCGCTTGGCGTGCGCGCGATCGCGACCCGACGCCATCCCTCGCCCGCCACCGCCGCGACGTTCGCGCTGATCGCGGCGAGCATGATCCGCGCGCGCGGCAGATCACGTGCGAGCGCTGCGAATTGCCCCGCCGCGCGCACCGAATGGAGCAGCACCACGCCGTCGACGGCAGCGGCGAGGCTGTCAGGCGCGACCGATACGGGTTCGCTCGCGTAGACGATCACGCGCTCGACGCCGGGCAGCGCGACGTGCTCGCGTCCCGCGAGATGAAGCAGGCGGGGGAAGGCGGACGCCGCCGCGACCGCCGCCGCGGCGTCGCTTTGACCGGTCACCGCGACATGCAGGCCTGCGGCTTGCGCGACGCGCGCGGTCGCCGCGCCCACCGCCACGACCGGAAGGTGCGCGAGGGCCGCGAGCCCCTCGCCCGCCGCCTGCACAGCGTTGGCGCTGGTCAGCAGCAGCGCGTCGACGTGCTCGGTGGTGGGCACGGCCCAGGTGAGCGGGCGGATCTCGAACAACGGGATACCGAGCGCGTCGACCCCGAGCGCGCGCAGCGCGGCGACGGTGCGGCCGTTCCCCGGCTCCGGCCGGAGCACCAGCGCGCGTTTCGACGCGTTCATCCCGCGAACAACCGCCTGATCGCCGCGGGCGCGCGCGCGAGCAGATCGCGCGCGAGCGCGGTGCCGACCTCGTCGCCGCCGCGCTGCTCACCCTCGACTGATTCGTCGCCACGCTCGGTCAGCAACTGCGCGCGAAGGACGATCTCGCCTGCCTCGATCCGCGCCAGCGCCGCGACGGGCGAGTGGCAGTCGGCGGCGAGCGTCACGAGCAACGCGCGTTCCACCAGCACCGCGCGGTGCGTATCGGCGTGGTCGATCGCTGCCACCAGATGACGCGCGGGTCCGTCGGCCAGTGTCTCGATCCCGACCGCCCCCTGCGCGGGCGCGGGCAGCATCTCGTCGAATTCGATCGCCACCCCCGTGTCGTGCCGCCCCAGCCGGTCTAGCCCCGCGGCCGCGAGCAGCGTCGCGTCGACCTCGCCGACCGCCAGCTTGCCGAGCCGCGTGTCGACGTTGCCGCGGAAGAGCACCGTGGTGACATCGGGGCGCAGCCGCCCGAGTTGCGCCGCGCGACGCGGGCTGCTGGTCCCCACCACCGCATGGTCGCGCAACGCCGCGATCGATGCCGCCCCGATCAAGCGGTCACGCACGTCGGCGCGTTCGAGCATCGCCGCGATCGCGATCTCGCGCGGGCGGATCGTTTCGACGTCCTTCATCGAATGCACGCAGGCGTCGACCTCGCCCGCGAGCAGCGCGCGGTCGAGCTCCTTGGTCCACAATGCCTTGCCGCCGATCTCGGCCAGCGCGCGATCCTGCACGCGGTCGCCGGTCGTGCGGATCACGACGATCTCGACATCATCCCAGCCGTGCGCCGCCATTAACGCGTTGCGCACCATCCCCGCCTGCACCAAGGCGAGCGGTGAGCCGCGCGTGCCCAGTCGAAACGTACCCTGTCGAAAGCCGTCAGCCATCCGCCGCCTATCGCCGAGCGTCGCGGGCACGGCAAGGCGTGGCCATTTCCCCCCGCGGCGCGATCCCCTACATCACGCACGATGCTTATCCTCGGCCTCGAATCCTCCTGCGACGAAACCGCCGCCGCTCTCGTCACCAGCGACCGGCAGGTGCTGGCGCACCGCCTGCTCGGGCAGGAGGCGGCGCACGCGCCCTATGGCGGGGTGGTGCCCGAGATCGCCGCGCGCGCGCATGTCGAGGCGCTAGAACCGCTGGTGGCCGCGGCACTCGCTGACGCGGGGGTGACGCTGGCGCAGGTCGACGCGGTCGCCGCGACCGCGGGGCCGGGGTTGATCGGCGGGGTCATGGTCGGGCTCGTCACCGGCAAGGCGCTGGCGCACGCGGCAGGAAAGCCACTGGTCGCGGTCAATCACCTGGAAGGGCATGCGCTCAGCCCGCGATTGTCCGATCCCGATCTCGATTTTCCGTATCTGCTGCTGCTCGTCTCGGGCGGGCATTGCCAGTTGCTGCTGGTCGAGGGCGTCGCGCATTACCGCCGTCTCGCCACGACGATCGACGATGCCGCGGGCGAGGCATTCGACAAGACCGCGAAGATCCTGGGGCTCGGCTTTCCCGGCGGCCCGGCGGTCGAGCGCGCTGCGCGTGACGGCGATTCGCGCGCGGTCCCGCTGCCGCGTCCGCTGCTGCGATCGAGCGAGCCGCATTTCTCGTTCGCGGGGCTGAAGGCCGCGGTCGCGCGCGCGGCGAACGATCATGCCCCCGCCGATCTCGCTGCGTCGTTCCAGGCGGCGGTGGTCGACTGCCTCATCGACCGCACGCGCCGCGCGCTGAACCGCGCGGGGCCGGTCACCGCGCTGGTGGTCGCCGGCGGGGTTGCCGCCAATACCGCGATCCGCGCCGCGCTCCAGTCGCTCGCCGCCGAGCACGATCTCCGCTTCGTCGCGCCGCCCTTGTGGCTGTGCACCGACAATGCGGCGATGATCGCCTGGGCGGGGGCGGAGCGTTTCGCCGCGGGGCTTACCGATCCGCTCGACGCGCCTGCGCGCGCGCGCTGGCCACTCGACCCCGATGCCGAGGCGGTCCGCGGTGCGGGGGTGAAGGCGTGATCGGCGTCATCGGCGGCGGGGCGTGGGGCACCGCGCTCGCGCAAGTCGCGGCGAATGCGGGCCACGCGGTCCGGCTGTGGGCGCGCGAAGCCGAGGTGGTCGCGGCGATCAACGGCGTGCACGAGAACACCGCCTTCCTGCCCGGTATCACGCTGTCACCTGCGATCCACGCGACGCGGGACTGGGCGACACTCGCCGACGCACGCGCGATCCTGGTGGTGACGCCCGCGCAGCATATGCGCGCGGTTCTCGCCAATCTGCGCGATCACGCCGCGCCACTGATCCTGTGTTCGAAGGGGATCGAGGCCGGCACGCTGCTGCCGCTGCACGAGGTCGCGCGGCAGGCGGTGCCGCGCGCGCCGATCGCGGTGCTGTCTGGTCCAACCTTCGCGCACGAGGTGGCAGCGGGGCTGCCGACCGCGGTCACGCTGGCGGCGGAGAATGCGGGGCTCGCCGCCACGCTCGCCGCGCTGATCGCGCAGCCGACCTTCCGGCCCTATGCGTCGTGCGACGTGATCGGCGCGGAGATCGGCGGCGCGGTGAAGAACGTGCTCGCGATCGCGTGCGGCGTGGTCGACGGCGCGGGTCTGGGTCAGAATGCGCGTGCTGCGCTGATCGCGCGCGGGTTCGCCGAGATGACGCGCTTCGGGCTCGCGCGCGGGGCGCGGGCGGAGACGCTCGCGGGATTGTCGGGGCTCGGCGACCTGGTGCTGACCTGCTCGTCGACCAGTTCGCGCAACTTCTCGCTGGGACGCGGGATCGGTCAGGGGCATCCCGCGGCGACGCTGCTCGAGAACCGGCTGACGGTCGCGGAGGGCGCGCACACCGCCCCGGTGCTGCGCGAGGCGGCGCGTCAGGCGGGCGTCGACATGCCGATCACCGAGGCGGTGTGCCGCCTGCTCGACGGGGCGCCGGTTGCCGCGACGATCGACGCGCTGCTGTCACGCCCGCTGCGCGCGGAGGCGTAGGAGCGCGAGCGTCAGGAGTGCGTGTCGGCCGCTACCGATCGAACGAGGTTCAGCCGTGTCAGCAGTTCGGGCAGGTCGCCGGTCACGAAGGTGTCGAGCGGGGGTGCCCAGGCCTGGCGTAGCGCATCGCGCGCCGCGACGAACGGCGCGGGCTGCGCCGCGTCGTTCGCGACCATCAGTGCGTCGTCGCGCTCCTGCAGACGGAAATCGTGGTGGACGGGGCGCTTTCCCCGCATCGGCTCGTTCATGGGTCACGCACTTACAAAGGTAACAACAATGGCGGCGATGGCGATGCCATCCCCGTTTTCGCATACGCATCAAACGCACAACGCGGCTGCGGGTTGCTTCGTGGCGGCGCGGGCCGATCGGTTCACCGCGGACGCGCCGCCGATCGCCGATCGTGCGTCACCGCGCGCAGGCGAGACTCGCCGCGTCGATCGCGGTGGCGGCGCCGTCGAGCGCGTAGGTATCGGCGAACGGGCGCCCGCCGGTCGCGACGCCCGACACGCTCATGCTGCGCCCGCCGCGCATCACCGCGACGATCGCGCGGTCGGTCGCGGCATCGGGTGCGCGCGCGCCACGTGCGTCGCCGCGCAGGCCGAAGCGCCGCTCGCCGATCGTCAGCGTGATCGGCGTGCCGGGCTGGCGGAGCACCGAGAAGCGGACAAACACCGCGGGGCGCCGCGCGGCATCGGTTCGCGCCGCGACGCTCGCGAAGCCGCCGCGCATGTCGGTACCGCCGCTCACGGTGACGGGGCGCGCGAGCGCGAAGCAGCGCCGCGGCGGCCCGGCGTCGCGGATCGCGCCCCAGCGCTGCCACACGCCGACCGCATCGCGCGCGCCCGACAGAAATGCGAGCGCGAGGAGGATCACAGTGCCGCTCACCAGCCAGTCACGCGGGCGCGTAGCCGGTGCCGCGGTGCACCAGCGTCTCGACCCCGCGCTCGATCAGCGACACGCTGCCCTGCGGGTGCCCCGGCAGCACCGGAGCGCCGCACGCCCCGACGGGCGCCGCCGTCGCGACGCCGCGCAGGACCCGGCTCGATATGCCGTGCATCACGACCAGCCGGTCGCCGGGATCATCGTTCGTATCGGCGAGCCAGCCGCCCACCCGCCGCGCGATCGCGGGATAGGTCTCGCCGTCGGGGGCGCAGCGGAGCAGTCCCTCGCCGTCGACCACCGGGCCGACCTCCGCGACGACGTCGGCGTAATAACGCCCGCCCCAGCTTCCCATGTCGATCTCGACCAGTCGCGCGTCGGTGTGCGCCTGATGCCAGTCGAGTTCGAGATGCTCGGCGATGATCGCCAGCGTCTGAAGCGCGCGTCCGGTCGGCGACGCCCACAAGGTCAGTGCTGGACGCACGCCGAGCAGGTCGCGCAACGCCCGCCCCATTTCGTCCGCCTGCGCGAAACCCGCGCGCGTCAGCGGGGTGTGCGGGTGGTCGCCCTGCATCCGCCGCGCAGCGTTGAACACCGTCTCACCGTGACGCGCGACGAAGTCGCGGCCCTGCCGCCGCCCCGCCTGCCCATGCTGATCAAACCCAGTTTCCATGACCGCGGTGTCAACCCGGTGTGGCGCGAAAGCAACGCGAAAAGCTGTTTAGGTGAGGTTCATGCAACCGGCAGCGATGCTGACTATTTCCCGCATCCCGCCCCGGCGAACGGGGTGTGACTGATATGGAGTAGCCCATGCGTACGCTCGTTCTCGTCACCACTGTCATCGCCGCCGGCATCGCCGCGCTTCCCGCCGCCGCGCAGACGGGTGCCGCACCGTTCACGGGTCCGCGGGTCGAAGCGCTTGCCGGCTATGACAATCTGCAGGACGGCAGTGACGGCAGCTCCGAGGGGCGCGACGGCTTTCTCTACGGCGGCGCGATCGGGTACGACGTTCAGGCGGGCGGCGTGGTGCTGGGCGCGGACGCGGAGCTGACCGATTCGACGTCGCGCGCGCGCAGCTACAACGCCATCACCGCGGGCGATCGCTTCTCGGTCGATGCGGGCCGCGACATCTATCTCGGCGGACGCGTCGGCTATGTCATCTCGCCGCTCGCGATGATCTACGCCAAGGGCGGCTACACCAACGCGCGGATCGAATCGCGCTATACCGCGGGCACGACCGAGTTCCGCGACCACACCAACCTCGACGGTTTCCGCGTCGGCGCCGGGCTGGAATACAACATCAACCCGACCACCTACGTGAAGGGCGAATATCGTTATTCTCACTACGGCGATGTCGACGGCTACAACATCGACCTCGACCGGCATCAGTTGCTCGGCGGCGTCGGCATCCGCTTCTGACGCGGTTTCGCGCAGGATCGACGCTTTCCCCCAATTCTTAACGTTTTTCACAGGGTCAGCGCACAAGAAAGACGGCCGGGGCGCTTGCTCCGGCCGTTTTCTTTTGGCTAGGAAACATTGGCCATATCGCCCCTGGTAAAGACCTGCGGGCCGGGGGAATTTCGATGAAGGCGACGATCGAACGCGCAACGCTCCTCAAGGGGCTCAGCCACGTGCAATCAGTGGTGGAACGGCGCAACACCATCCCGATCCTGTCCAACGTGCTGATCGAGGCGGTCGAGGGCTCATTGCGGCTGATGGCGACCGACCTCGACCTCCAGATCAACGAGAGCGTGGCGGCGGCGGTCGACCAGCCGGGCGCGATCACCGTGTCGGCGCACACGTTGTTCGACATCGCGCGCAAGCTGCCCGAAGGCGCGCAGGTGTCGCTGTCGGCCGCGGACGGGCGCATGGCGATCGTTGCGGGACGCGCGCGCTTCAGCTTGGGCACGCTGCCGCGCGACGATTTCCCGGTGATCGCGGAGGGTGAACTGCCGACGAGCTTCGAGCTGCCGGCCGAGACGCTCAAGCAGATCATCGACAAGACGCGCTTCGCGATCTCGACCGAGGAAACGCGCTATTATCTGAACGGCATCTTCCTGCACCTGTCGGACGACGTGCTGAAGGCCGCCGCGACCGACGGCCATCGGCTGGCGCGCGTGACGGTCGCGAAGCCGGAAGGGTCGGACGGGATGCCCGACGTGATCGTGCCGCGCAAATGCATCGCCGAGCTGCGCAAGCTGCTCGACGAGGTCGACGGCTCGGTCGGCGTGTCGCTGTCGTCGACCAAGATCCGTTTCGACCTGGGCAGCGCGATCCTGACGTCGAAGCTGATCGACGGCACCTTCCCCGATTACAGCCGCGTCATCCCGACCGCGAACGACAAGATCCTGAAGCTCGATCCCAAGAGCTTCATGGAGGGCGTCGACCGCGTTTCGACGATCGCGACCGAGAAGACGCGCGCGGTGAAGATGGGGCTCGACCGTGACCGCATCACGCTGTCGGTGACCAGCCCCGAGAACGGTACGGCGGCGGAGGAAGTGCCGGGCGACTATACCTCGGCACCGTTCGAGATCGGGTTTAATAGCCGTTACCTGCTCGACATCCTGGGGCAGATCGACAGCGACATGGTCGAGGTCCACCTGGCCGACGCCGCCGCGCCGACGCTGATCCGCGAGAACGACAAGTCGCCCGCGCTCTACGTGCTGATGCCGATGCGGGTGTAACCGCCACCTGACCGGGCGTCGCTGCGTCCGGCCACCATGGTCAAAAGTTTGAACGGGCGGGCGCGGTGGCACCCGCCCGTTTGCTTATCCGCGAAGCGTCGCGCCCTGCTTCGCCGCGGCGGCGACGACCTTGTCGCTGATCGCCTTCAAGTCCGCGTCGGTGAAGCTCTTCTCGCCCGGCTGGAGCACGATCTCGAGCGCGACCGACTTGGTGCCGGGCTCGACGCCCGCACCGGTGAACACGTCGAACACGCGCGCGGAGACGATTGCGGCCTTGTCCGCGCCCTTCACCGCGCGGGTCAGCGCGTCGGCGCTGATGACGTCCGGCACCACGAATGCGAAGTCGCGGCGGACCTGCTGGAGCGCGGGCGGCGCGTAGGCCGCGCGCATGAAGCCGGACGCGCCACGCTTGGCGGGGATCGCGTCGAGATACAGCTCGACCGCGGCGACTGGGCCGGACAGGTCGAACGCCTTCAACGTGCGCGGATGAAGCATGCCGAACGCTGCGAGCACGGTCTTCGGCCCGAGCCTGAGCGTGCCCGACTGGCCGGGATGCCACGCCTCGCCCGACCAGACACCGTCCGCGCCCAGCACCTGCAGATTGTCGACCGGTGCGCCCGCGGCGGCGAGCAGCGCGAGTGCCTCGGCCTTGGCATCGAACGCATCGAACGTTGCCGCCTTGCCGCTGCGCCAGCCGCGTCCGCGCGCGTTGCCCGCGAGGACGAGCCCGAGCGTCACGCGCTCGTCCGCCGCGCCGTCCTTGCCGCCCGCGAGGTAACGGCGACCGAGTTCGAACAGCCGGACGCCGTCCGCGCCGCGCTTCAGGTTGCGCTCGGCGGACGAGAGAAGGCCGGGCAGCAGCGACGGGCGCATGACCTTCAGTTCTTCGCTGATCGGGTTGGCGAGCGTCCACGCCCCGCCGCCGAACGCCGCCGCAGCGGGTGCCGAGACGAAGCTCCACGTCACCGCCTCGTCTAACCCGCGCGCGGCGGCGGCGCGGCGGACGCGGCGCTCCAGCTTCTGCGCGGGTGTCGCGGTCGGCGTCGCGACGCCCGCGGGGCGGGGCAAGGCGACCGAGGGCACGTTGTCGATGCCTTCGATGCGGATCACCTCCTCGACGAGGTCGGCGCTGCCGTCGATGTCCGGACGCCACGTCGGAACGGTTACCTGCCAGTCGTTGTCCACGGTGAAGCCGAGCGACGTCAGGATCGCGCGCTGGCGGTCGGTCGCGACCGCGAGGCCGCCGAGCGTCTCGGCACGCGCCGGATCATAGGCGTAGCGGCGCGGCTGAAGCGGCGGCTCGCCGACGCGGGTGACTTCGCTGGCGCGACCGCCGCAGAGCTCGACCACCATGCGCGTCGCGATCGCGAGCCCGTCGTTGAGGAAGGCGGGGTCGACCCCGCGCTCGAACCGGGTGCGCGCGTCGCTGCTGAGTTGCAGCGCCTGTCCGGTGCGCGCGATCTGGTCGGGATCAAAATAGGCGCATTCGATCAGCACGTCGGTGGTGTCGGCGGTGACGCCCGAATGCTCGCCCCCCATCACGCCGCCGATGTCGTGGACCGCGGTGTCGTCGGCGATCACCGTCATGCCGGCGCGCAGGGAATAGGTGCGGCCGTTGAGCGCGAGCACCTCCTCGCCGTCGCGCGCCGCGCGCGCGACCAATGCCCCCGACAGCTTCGCGCGGTCGTAGACGTGCAAGGGACGGCCGAGGTCGATCATGACGTAATTGGTGACGTCGACCAGCGCGCTGATCGGCTTCTGCCCGATCGCGGAGAGGCGACGGCGGAGCCACTCGGGCGATTCACCGTTCGCGACGCCGGTCACCGATTGTGCATAGAAGGCGCGGCAGCCCGCCGCGTCCTCGATCCGCACCGCTGGCCCCGCGCCCTCACCCGCGACGGCAGCCACGTCGAGCGGCTTCATGGTGCCGAGCCCGGCGGCAGCGAGGTCGCGCGCGATCCCGCGTACGCCCATGCAATCGGGGCGATTGGGGGTGACCGACACGTCGATCACCGGATCGTCGAGCTGCGCGTAGGTGGCGAAGTCGGTGCCGACGGGGGCGTCGGCGGGCAGTTCGATGATCCCGTCGTGTTCCTCGCCTAGCTCCAGCTCGCGCGTCGAGCACATCATGCCGTTCGATTCGACCCCGCGGATCGCGGCGACGCGCAGCACCATGCCGTTCGCGGGCACCGTCGCGCCGGGCAGCCCGAATACGCCGACGAGGCCGGCACGCGCGTTGGGGGCGCCGCAGACGACCTGGAGCGGCCCTTCTCCGGCATCGACCGACAGCACTTGCAGCTTGTCCGCCTGCGGGTGACGCTCGGCGGTCAGCACGCGCGCGACGCGGAAGCCCGACAGCCGCTCGGCCGGATTCTCGACCCCCTCGACCTCGAGCCCGACGCGGGTCAGCGTGGTCAGGATGGTCGACAGCGACGCGTCGGTGTCGAGGTGGTCCTTGAGCCAGGAAAGCGTGAACTTCATCGTGGTAACTTCCGTGATCCCGCGAGGCGGGTCGGTAAAGGGAAAGGCTGGTTCAGGCGGTGCCGACGCCGCCCGACAGCGTGGGCACGTCGAGTGCGGCGAAGCCGTAATGCTTCAACCAGCGGATATCGCCCTCGAACACCGGGCGCAGATCGTCGATGCCGTATTTGAGCATCGCGAGCCGGTCGATCCCGCACCCGAAGGCGAAGCCCTGCCATTCGGCCGGATCGAGCCCGCACGCCGCGATCACCTTGGGATGGACCATGCCCGAGCCCAGCACCTCCATCCAGCCGCCGCCCGGACCGTTGGGATCGCCGCCGATCACGCGCTTGCCCTTCTCGATCGTGAAGCCGACGTCGACCTCGGCAGAGGGTTCGGTGAACGGAAAGTAGCTCGGGCGCAGGCGAAGCACGACGTCGTCGCGCTCGAAGAAGGCGCGCAGGAACGTCTCCAGCGTCCATTTGAGGTGGCCGAGCGTGATGCCGCGGTCGATCACCAGCCCCTCGATCTGGTGGAACATCGGCGTGTGCGTCGCATCCCAGTCCGAACGGTAGACGCGACCCGGCGCGATAATGCGCAGGGGGGGCTGCTGCTGCATCATGGTGCGGATTTGCACAGGCGAGGTATGCGTGCGCAGGACGAAGGGGGCCGGCCCCGCTTGGCCCGCGCCGTCGGACGACGGGCTATGCCCGTCGCCGGCCGCTCTTGCCTGCGGCTCGAGGTAGAACGTATCCTGCATCGCCCGCGCGGGATGCGTGTCGGGAATGTTGAGCGCACCGAAATTGTGCCAGTCGTCCTCGATCTCCGGCCCCGTCGCGACCGCGAAGCCGAGGTCCGCGAAGATCTCGGCCAACTCGTCCATGACCTGGCTGACGGGGTGGACGCTGCCGGTAAGAATCGCGTCGACCGGCAAGGTCACGTCGACGCGCTCTGCAGCGAGCTTTGCCTCCAGTGCGACATTCTCCAGCGCCGCGCGGCGGGCGGCGAGCGCCGACGTCACCGCCTCGCGCAGGCCGTGGATCGCGGGGCCCTTCACCTGCCGCTCCTCCGGCGACAGCGCACCCATCGTCTTCAGGAGCGCGGTGACGCGGCCCTGCTTGCCGAGCGCCTCGACGCGCACCGTCTCCAGCGCCTCCAGCCCGGCACATGCGTCGATCGCGACGAGGTAGTGCGCCTTCAACTCTTCGATATCGGTCATGGGCGCAGCCGTCCGCGAGGATGGCGCGGAAATCAAGCCCCGCGCGCCTCCGTCCGCCCCGACAATCCCACACCGGACCTTCCCGCTCGCCCCCCGATCGGCTAGGCGGATCGGCAATGCGCTCCACCATCCTCTGCGATGTCGCGATCGTCGGCGGCGGGCTTGCCGGATCGCTGATCGCGCTTGCGCTGCGCGCGCGGCGGCCCGATCTCGACGTGCGCGTGATCGAGGGCGGGGAGACGTTCGGCGGCCATCACCTGTGGTCGTTCTTCGGCGCCGACGTGGTGAAGGCGCACCGCCCGCTGATCGCGCCGATCGTCGCGCACGCCTGGCCCGATTACGACGTTCGCTTTCCCGCGCACGCGCGGACGCTCGCGCAGGCTTATTATACGGTGCGCTCCGAGCGTCTCGACGCGCATCTGCGCGCGACGCTCCCCGCGCTCGCGCTCATGACCGGACGCAAGGTGCTGGCGTGCAGCGCGACCGCGGTGGTGCTGGCGGACGGCGACCGCGTCGAGGCGCGCGGCGTGATCGACGCGCGCGGGCCCGGCGATCTCGCCGCGCTCGAATGCGGCTGGCAGAAATTCGTCGGGCAGGAGCTGAGCGTAACCGCAGGGCACGGCGTTGCGCGGCCGGTGGTGATGGACGCGACGGTCGAGCAGCTGGATGGCTATCGCTTCGTCTATCTGCTGCCCTTCTACGCCGACACGTTGCTGGTCGAGGACACCTATTACAGCGACACGCCCGAACTCGACTGGCCGACGATCCGAACGCGCATCGGCGAATATGCGAGCGCCGCGGGCTGGACGACTGGCAATCCGCTGCGTGAGGAGCACGGCGTGCTGCCGGTGGTGCTCGGCGGCGATTTCGAGGCGTACTGGCGTTCGACCGGCAGGGTCGCGAAGGCGGGTGGGCGCGCGGGGATGTTTCATCCGACCACCGGTTACTCGCTGCCCGACGCCGTCCGGTTCGCGCATCTGATCGCGGACGCGAACGACCTGTCGGGCGCGGCGCTCCACGACCTGACCCACGCGCACGCGCGGCAAGCGTGGCGCGAGCGGAAATTCTACCGCATGCTCGACCTGATGCTGTTCAAGGCGGCCGAGCCCGCGGAGCGTTACCGCGTGCTGGAACGTTTCTATCGCCTTCGTCCCGGATTGGTGTCGCGTTTCTACGCGGGCCGTTCGACGACGCTCGACAAGATGCGCGTGCTCGCCGGCAAGCCGCCGGTCCCGATTGGGCGCGCGCTCCACGCTTTGAAGGATGCATCATGACGCGTGCAGTGGTGATCGGCGCAGGCTTCGGCGGGCTCGCGCTCGCGATCCGGCTTCAGTCCGCCGGGGTCGAGACGACGATCCTCGAATCGCGCGACAAGCCGGGTGGCCGCGCTTATTATTGGGAACGCGCGACCGAGGCCGGGACCTTCACCTTCGACGCCGGCCCGACCGTCATTACCGACCCGGCGTGCCTGGAGGAATTGTGGAACCTGTCGGGCAACCGCATGGCCGACGACGTCGTGCTGGAGGCGGTGCAGCCCTTCTACCGGCTCCACTGGCCCGACAGCACCAGCTTCGATTACACCAACAACGACGAGATACTGCGCGCCGAGATCGCGAAGCTCAACCCGGCCGACGTCGCGGGCTACGGCCGCTTCCTCGATTATTCGGCGGGCGTGTACCGCGAGGGTTACGAGAAGCTCGGCCATGTCGCGTTCCTCGATTTCGCGTCGATGGTGAAGGCCGCGCCCGCGCTCGCCAAATATCAGGCGTGGCGCTCGGTCTATTCGATCGTGTCGAAGTTCGTTGAAAGCGAGAAGCTCAGGCAGGCGCTCAGCTTCCACACCCTGCTCGTCGGCGGCAATCCGATGACCACCAGCGCGATATACGCGTTGATCCACAAGCTGGAGCGCGACGGCGGCGTGTGGTTCGCGCAAGGAGGCACCAATCGGCTGGTCGCGGGCATGGTCGCGCTGTTCGAGCGGCTGGGCGGGAAATTGCGGCTGAACGATCCCGTGTCGAAGATCGAGACGCTGGGCGACCGCGTGACCGCGGTGCAGACCGCGGGCGGATACCGGCAGGAGGTCGACCAGATCGCCGCCAACGCCGACATCATGCACGTTTATCGCGACCTGCTGCCCGATTCGGGGGCGGCGAGGCGGACCGCGGGCAAGCTCGAGCGCAAGCGTTATTCGCCGTCGCTGTTCGTGGTCCATTTCGGCGTGACCGGCACGTGGCCGGGCATCCCGCACCACATGATCCTGTTCGGCCCGCGCTATAAAGGGCTGCTCGACGACATCTACGACCACGGCGTCTTGAGCGAGGATTTCTCGCTCTACCTCCACCATCCGACCGTTACCGATCCGAGTCTGGCGCCCGAGGGACATTCGACCTTCTACGCGCTGGCGCCCGTCCCCCACATGGGCAAGTTCACCGGCGACTGGGAAACGGTGAAGCCGATCCTGGAAAAGCGCATCCTCGACGAGGTCGGGCGGCGGCTGATCCCCGACATTCATTCGCGGATCGTCACCAAGTTCAGCTACGCGCCGACCGATTTCCAGCACGATCTGAACGCGCATCTGGGCAGCGCCTTCTCCCTCGAGCCCGTGCTGACGCAGAGCGCCTATTTCCGCGTCCACAATCGCGACGACGCGATCGCCAACCTGTTCTTCACCGGCGCGGGCACGCATCCGGGCGCGGGCATTCCGGGTGTCGTCGGTAGCGCGAAGGCGACCGCGGCGCTGATGCTGGAGGGCTACCGCACGCCGGTCGCGGCGTGAGGGGTGCGGACAGACGGGCGGCGACGAACGGTTGTCGGCCCGCGCCGCTTGGCCTAGCGGGGCGGGCATGAAGCGTCTTGCCGTTTATTGTGGTTCCGCCACCCCCGCCGACCCCTCGTACATCGACCTCGCGCGCGAGGTCGGCGAGGGGCTGGCCCAGCGCGGGATCGGGGTCGTCTACGGCGGGGGACGGCTGGGATTGATGGGCGCGGTCGCGGACGGCGCGCTGGCAGCCGGCGGCGAGGTGATCGGCATCATCCCGCAAGCGCTGGTCGACGCCGAGGTCGCGCACCGCGGGCTGACCGAGCTCCACGTCGTCGGCGGCATGCACGAGCGCAAGCGCGCGTTCACCGACCTGTCGGACGGCTTCGTCACGCTGCCCGGCGGCACCGGTACGATGGACGAACTGTGGGAGGCGCTCAGCTGGGCGCAGCTCGGCTATCACGCCGATCCGGTGGGTCTGCTGAACGCCAATGAGTATTACAATCACCTGATAAACTTCTGGCAGCAGATGGGCGAGGTCGGCTTCCTGCGCGCGCAGCACCGTGATCTCCTGATCGTCGCCGACACGTTCGACGCGCTGCTCGACGCGATGGCGGATCACCGCCCGACGCAGCCGATCGTGCGCATGGCGGCGGAGGACCTTTGAGCGCAGAGGCCGCGGGTCACGGGGCACTCCCGACGCGCGACGCGATCGTCGCGGCGGCGGAGGAGTCGATCGCGCGGGGATCGAAGAGTTTCGGCGCGGCTTCCAAGCTGTTCGACCGCGAGACACGCGAACGCGCGTGGCTGCTCTACGCATGGTGCCGCCGGTGCGACGATATTGTCGACGGGCAGGATCATGGCCACGGCATTCGCCGCGTCGCGGATGCGGAGGCGCGCGTCGCCGAGGTGCGGCGGCTGACTGACCGCGCGCTCGACGGCGAGGTGATCGGCGATTCGGCGTTCGACGCGTTGCGGATTGTCGCGGCAGAGGTCGGGCTGCCGCGCGCGTTGGCGCACGACCTGATCGACGGGTTTCAGCTCGACGCCGAGGAATGGCGGCCGCGCAGCGAAGGCGACCTCTACCGTTACTGCTACCATGTCGCGGGGGCGGTCGGGTGCATGATGGCGCTGGTCATGGGGGTGTCGCCGGACGACGAGGAAACGCTCGACCGCGCGTGCGACCTGGGGCTGGCGTTCCAGCTCGCCAACATCGCGCGCGACATCGAGGAGGATGATCGCGCCGGGCGCTGCTATCTGCCCGACGAGTGGCTGGCGGAAATGGATATCCCGCCTGGGCAGCACATGAAGCCGCCGTTCCGCGACCGGCTGGTCGTCCTCGCACGGCGGCTCGCGACACGTGCCGAGATGCACGAGGCGAGCGCGTGCGTGGGGACCAAGGCGCTGTCGAGGCGATCGGCCTGGGCGGTGCTGGCCGCCGCGGGCATCTACGGCGACATCGCGCGCAAGGTCGCGGCGCGCGGGGGCGCGGCGTGGGACCACCGGGTGACGACGAGCAAGTGGGAGAAGCTCGGCTGGATCGCGCGCAGCTGGGTTGCGGCGCGCGGGCGAATGACGATCCCCGACACGCCGCGCGCGGCGGACTTGTGGACGCGGCCGCGGGGGTGAGCCTCGCGGCGGTGGTGCTGATCGCGGCGGAACGCCGCTACGCGACCATGCGCCGCCGCCCGCGCAGGACGGTGGCGGTGTGGCCGACGCTTGCCGCCGCACTGCGCTGCCGGATCGTGTCGACGAATAGCCAGTCGTTGCTGACCCGGTCGGGCGTAATCGTCATCGCCATGTAGCCGCGGCGCGCGGTGTCGCACCATTTCAGCTCGGGATTGGCCGCGACCAGGGTGCGCGCGACGAGGGCCGGGTCCTGCGACAGTGCGCTTTCATACCCCGGGGAGCTGACGGCGTGGCCGGCGAATTCGACGCCAGCCGCGCCGTCCTGCGCGAGGTCGAACGCCCAGGCATTGTGGCTGTCACCGCAGATCACAACGAGCTCGGCGTCGGCCGACTGCGCCGCCTGAAGGAACCGCCGCCGCGCCGCCGGATAGCCGCCCCACGAATCGAGGTTCGACGGCAGCCCGTTCTGCGCCGCCATGATCCCCGCCTTGATATAGCCGCGCACGCGCTCGCTCGACCCGGCGAGCCATCCCTCCGCCGCCTTGGGCGTCGACAGATTGCCCATGATCGTGCCGAAGCCGACGACCTGCCAGCGCTGCCCCGCGTTCACCGAGCGGCGCAGGTCGTGGAACAGCCACGACTCCTGTTGCGTCCCCATCATCGTCACCGCGGGGTCGCTCCACGCGCCGTCGCGGAAAGCGCGCATCGCGGCGGCGGGATCGGGCGCCTTGAGCAGCTCGGCGATCTCGGTCTGGCGCGTGCGCGCGAACAGCCGCGTCTCGGTGCGCCACAAGGTCGCGAGCTGACCGATCTCATATGCCTTCCACGGCTCGTCGGAGACGGGCATCCACTCGCGGTAGGCCTGGACCGCGGCGGCGCGGCGCGCGTTCCAGTCGCCCTCGGTTGCCGGATCATGGTTCTGCGCGCCGCCTTCCCACGAATCGTTCGCGCTCTCGTGATCGTCCCATTGCACGATCCACGGCACACGCGCGTGGAGCGTCTGCAGGTCGGGGTCGGCGCGGTAGCTGGCGTAGCGCAGGCGATAGTCGGCGAGGTGGATCGTCTCACCCAGCGGCTGCGGCACGCGGCCGGGCACCGCGACGTTGGCGGGCGGGTAATTGCCCGGCGCATATTCGTAGAAATAGTCGCCGAGGTGGATCGCGAGGTCGAGGTCGTCGCGCGCCGCGGCGTGCGCGTAAGCGTTGAACCAGCCGAACCCCATGTTGGAGCAGGAGAAGATCGCCGCCTTGAACGAGCGTGCGGCGCCTTGCGGCAGCGTCTTGGTGGTGCCGGTGGGCGAGCGCGTGCCGTCGGGCGCGACGAAACGGTAATGGTAGCGCGTGCCGGGTTTGAGCCCCCAGACGGTGATCTTCGCGGTCCAGTCGCGCCACGCACCCGTGATCTCGCTACCGGTCGCGGCAACGCGCGCGAAATCGGGCGTTTCGCTCAATTCGACGACCAGCTTCGCCGAATCGCCGCGCGGCGCGACGTAGCGCGTCCACAGCAGCATCGAGTCCTGCCCAGGCTCACCGCTCGCGACCGAGTGGGTGAAACCGGTCGCGCCGAGCACAGGTACGGCTTGCGCGAGGCCGGGGACCGACAGCGCGCCAAGCCCGAGCGTGCCGGTCGCGATCAAGGCGCGCCTGCTGATGGTGAGCGTCACGTGCGTGTCCCCTTCCCCGATGTCGGTATCGGCCTTGCCGCAGATCGATGATGCTATCGTGACAGCGGATTGCTGCGCCAGGTCGCGCGATCGGCTATGGGCGCGGACGATGAAACGCCTGTTCGCATCGATCCACGACGTGTCGCCCCGGTTCGAGCGCGAGGTCGACCAGTTGCTCGCGCACCTCCACCCCCATGTCGGCAAGCGGCTGGCGATGCTGGTGGTGCCCGATCACTGGGGTGCCGCCCCGCTGACGCCCGCGTTCAAGGCGCGGCTGCGCGACTGGTCGGATCGCGGGATCGAGATGTTCGTCCACGGCTGGTACCACCGCGACACCGCCGCGCACGCCGGTGCCGCCGCGTTCAAGGCGCGACACATGACCGCGGGCGAGGGCGAGTTCCTCGGGCTCGATTACGCCGAGGCGCTGGCGCGGATGCAACACGGCAAGGCGCTGGTCGAGGACACGATCGGAAGGGGTGCCGCGGGCTTCATCGCGCCGGCCTGGCTATATTCGGACGACGCGCGGCGTGCGTTGGGCGATGCGGGCTTCGCATTGGCGGAGGATCACGCGCGCGTGTGGCAGCCGCGCGGGCGCATCGTGGCACGTGGGCCGGTGATCACCTGGGCAAGCCGGTCGCGCGCGCGGCAGTTGAGTTCGCTCGCCGCCGCCGCGGTGTTGCGCCGCGCGCTGCAGCCGGCACGGCACGTGCGGATTGCGGTCCACCCCGGCGACACACGCGTGCCTGCGCTGATGACGAGTATCGACCGAACGTTCGCGGCCTTTCGCGATCACGCGCCCGCGGCCTACGCGGATCTTCTCGCCTGATCGGATGCCTGCGCGTCGCGTTCGGCGATGCGGCGCGCGTAGAAGGCGACGAGGTCGGCGGCGTGCTGTTCGTCCGAGCGGACGTGCGCCGCGGCGACGCGCGCCGCGCGGTGGAGCAGCGGCTGATCGCGGGCGAACAATCGCACGATCGCCGCCGCGCAATCATACGCGTCGCCCGCGCGGTACGTTTCGGCATAGGTCGGCCGCGCCACTTCGAACGCGCCACCCGCGTCGGGGACGACCAGCGGTAACCCGCTCGCCAACGCTTCCGACGCGACCAGTCCGAAGGTCTCGTTCGACGCGCCGTGGATGAACGCGTCCGCGCTCGCCATGAAGGTTGCCAGCTGGGGCCGATCATAGACCGGGCGGTAGAGGCGGATGTGCGGGCTGCGGCCGATATGCCGTTCGAGCGCGGCGGTATCGGGGCCCTGCCCCAGCATCATCATGCCGACCGGCAGGCGCGCCCCCGCGCGCTGCACCGCGTCGATCACCATCGGCCAGCGCTTTTCGGGATGATGGCGACCGACCGCGAGCAGGAGGTGGGCGTCGGGCGGGAGGCCGCACTGTGCCAGCATCGACGCGCGCAGCGCCTCGTCGCGCAAGGCTGGCGAGAACCGCGCACGATCGATCCCGAGCGGGATCGCCGCATCGACGCGCACGCCGCGCGCGCGGTAGCGCTTGAACAGCACCGGGCCGTTGGTGATGACCGCGTCGTAGCGCCGGAAACAGCGGTCCAGATAGCGATTGTACCAGTCGAACGCGCGCTCGATCCGCTCACCCGAGGCGATCCGGCCAAGCCAGCGCTTGGGATAGGCCTCGAGATTGTCGTTGTGGAGAAACCAGCTCTTGAGCGCAGGGCCGGTCCAGTCGGCGACGATCCCGGCCGACCGCCACGGCGAGCAATTTTCCACCACGTCGGGCTGTAGGTCGTCGAGCAGCGAATGGATCGGTGCCGCGTCCCAGAACAGGCCGTAATTGCGGTCGATCGGGATCGTCGGCGATTTAACATAGATCACGCGCCCGCCGGTCGGGCGTTCCTCCACCCGCGTGACGCGGCCGGGCGCGATCACGATCAGTTCGTGACCCTGTTTCGCCAGGATCGCCATTTTGGCGTCGATATAGGTTCGCACTCCCCCGCCGGTCGGCGAGTAGAGTTCGTTCACCTCGACGATGCGCACGGCGTCAGAACCCGAACCCGCCGAGCCCGCGCAGATATTGTGCGCGGATCGTGGTCTGCGTGACACCCGGCCCAACCTGGATCAGCGCGTCGGACAATTTGGGGCGCGACCGGCCGATCTTGCGATTGCCCGGAAAGCCTGCGCCATCGCTCCAGAAATCGAACTTGCGCTTGCCGTCGCGGTCGTGGCCGAAGAACAGCGCGTAGC
Source organism: Sphingomonas citricola (assembly GCF_019429535.1). Classification (GTDB taxonomy): domain Bacteria; phylum Pseudomonadota; class Alphaproteobacteria; order Sphingomonadales; family Sphingomonadaceae; genus Sphingomonas; species Sphingomonas citricola. The sequence goes on from NZ_JAHXZM010000004.1 coordinate 232,557, forward strand.
GACCCGGACGCGGAACCCGGATGCACATGCGCGCGACACTCCCCTGCGGTGCAGCGACCGTGATGCGGCGAAACACCTTGCCCGCGGCGAGCAGTTTCTTGTCGTCCTCGAGGAAATCGGTCTCGTTCGCTGGGTAGAGTTCGAGCTTGATCGTGCCGCGCGCGTCTTTCAGCCCGGTGACGGTGGCGAGGATCGCGGGCCCCTGCCCGCCGCTGCACGCCGGCGCATCGGGCCCGAGCACCTGCGCGCCCGCCGGGACAGCCGCGAGCCCTGCCGCCGCGATCGCCGCGCCGCGCCAGAAACTCACCCTCGCCTTCGCCATGCCTTGAGCCTTTCCCACACGAATCCGGTACCGAAGATGCCGACCACGGCGATATGCGCCAGCAAGGTTGACGCGGCGGTGAACGCCATCAACTCCGACAAGGCGCGATCGTGTCCGATGACGAGGATCGCGAAGTTCGCGAACAACAGGTCCTTGTTGGGCAGGAACGGTAGGCGCGAGACGAGCAGCCGCCCCGCCATCAGGAACACCCACATGAAGACCGACACGCTCGGCATCGCGAAATGCCACGCGACCGCGAGTGCCACGCTGCTGAGTGCGATGCGGTACAGCGTCCAGCGGTAGATCCACCACAATTGCGTCCGCGCGAGCGAGAAGACGATCGGCGACAGGAACAGCACCGCGCCGACGACCAGCCCGGTCAATCCGAGCGACCATAGCATCGCGCGCAGCACGTCGGGATCGATCAGCTTGTAGCCGAGCGGCAGCGCGATCGCGCCGAGCAGGATGGCGGCGGTATTGCCAGCAAGGCCCGACAGGATGCTGACGTCCTTCACCGCCCCGAAGGGCGCCGTGACCATCTTCAACCGCTCGCGCGCCCAGGCGTAGAAATAGGCGTCGCCGGTCACGCCGATCAGCAGATCGTTCGCGACGCGTTTGAGGTTCAGCGCGCCGAACGCCCGCGCGGGCACGCGCCACAGACGGCGGAAAATGAGGAAATCGACCACCGGCGTGGTCAGATAGGACAGAAGGAACAGCAGGTAGAACCACCCGCTGCGCGGCAGCGTCCGCGTCAGGCCGGCGAGGCCGTGATCGAGCAATTCCTGCGCGAGGCCGACGAGCATCAGCCCGGTGAGCGCGGTGGCGAGCGCGCGCGGCCAGCGCGGGCGGCGCCGGCGGAGCGGTTCGAGCGCGGACAGAGGCGCCGCGTCGCCGTCGCGCGCGGTGTCCCCCGCGGCGGGGAGGTCGCCCGCGTTCACGACCGGCACCCCGCGCCCGCGATGCAGGGCCGCTCCTCCGGCCGGGCGTCGATCGTCGACGGCGTCACGCGAAACGGCGCCTTCAGTGCGGCTTCACGCGGTCGGGGTGCGCGGCGGCGACCGCAGGCAGCGCCGCCATCGCCGCGTCGGCGGCGCACAACCGTGGATAGGCATCGAGCGGCACCGCGAAGCGTCGCGCATTGTAGAGCTGCGGTACCAGGCAGAGATCGGCGATGTCGGGCGCCTCACCGCCCAGGAACGGCCCCGCGGGCATATCCGCCGCCATCGCTTCCAGCGCGGCTAATCCCTCGACCACCCAGTGGCGGTACCAATCGTCGCGCGCCGACTGATCGGCACCGAATTGCTGTTCCAGCCGCTTGAGCACGCGCAGATTGTCGATCGGATGGATGTCCGCGGCGATCACCAGCGCACGCGCGAGCTGGCCCGAGCGGACGAACGGATCGGACGAGACCATCGCAGGATCGGGAAAGGTCGCGTCGAGCCAGTCGACGATCGCGAGGCTCTGCGTCAGCGGGCGGCCGTCGACGACCAGCGTCGGCACCAGCCCCTGCGGATTGATCCGGCGGTTGTCGTCGCCGCGCTGCGCGCCCTCAACCAGGTTCACAGCGACCGAAGTATAGCGCACCTGCTTCAGGTTGAGGCAGATCCGCACGCGATACGCCGCCGACGAGCGCCAGTAATCGTGGAGCACGATCTCGCTCATGCCGCGTCCCCGGCCTTTTCCGACCGGCGCTCCATCGCCGCCTTGATCATCGCGGTCATCGGATCGGCGAGCGCGAGGCCGATGATCCCGAACAACGCGCTGGCGAGGATCTGCGCGCCGAGCGTCAGCGCGGGCGGCAGGTCGACCGTCCGTTTCGCGACCATCGGGATCACGACATAACCGTCGATGATCTGCACCGCGACGTAGATCAGGATCGCGAGCACGCCCGTGTGCATCCCCGCCGAGAAGCCGACCGCGATCGTCATCGCCCCCGACACGAACGCGCCGACGTTGGGGATGAAGGCGAGCAGCCCGGTCATGATGCCGAGGATCAGCGCCATCGGCACACCCGCTAGCGCGAGCGCGGTACCCACGAATGCGCCCTCGAACGCCATGCCGAGCAGGCGCCCGGCGAGCAGGCGACGAAGCGTCCGTGCCATCCGCTGCGTCGTGATCGCGACCTCCGCCCGGTTCGCCTGCGGGATCATCCATTGGAACCCGCGGTCGTAGACGCGCGGGTCGATCGCGACGAACAGACCGATCACGAGGATCATGAACATGGTGGTCAGCGCGCCGAATGCCGTGCCGACCCAGGCGGTCACCTTGCCGACCGAGCCGAGCGCCTGGCGCGCGATGCCGTTCAGGTCGGACGCGCCCGGCATCAGCCCCTGCGACGACAGCCAGCCCGACAGCCGCACGACCTGCGTCTCGACGGTCGAGCGCAACTGCATCACCTGCTGCGTGATCTGGACACCCGCGACGTAGAACGTGCCCGCGAGGAAGACGAGCGTCAGCAGGCAGACGATCAGCAGACGCCAACCGCGCCCGATCGGCAGCACGCGGCCGAGCAACCGTACGCCGCCATCGAGCAGAGCCGCGAAGACGAGCCCGGCGAAGATGACGAGCAACGGCTGGATGAGCAGCACCACCAGCGCGATCGCGCCGGCAAGCCCCAGCCACACCGCGGCGCGCTTGATCTCGGCACGAACGGCGGGATCGCGGACCTCGTGCGGGCTCGCGCCGGCGACCAGATCGACGCGATCGTCGTGACGACGCTCGCTCACTGCGTGCGCTCCGGGTGGAGCGAAGTACCCGCGCGTCCGCCGCGCAGCGCCGGCCACCAGGTTAGCGGATTGAGCGTCGCGTTGCCGTCGACCGAGAAGGTGATGAACTCGGCGCGGCCACCGAGGTTCTCGACCGGCACCGGCCCGCCCAGCCCGCGTTCGAACCCGCCAAGCGCGAAGCGGCTGTCGGCGGAGCGATCACGATTGTCGCCCATCAGGAACACGCGCCCCGCGGGGATGCGGACGGGTCCGTAATTGTCGCCGGGCGAATCGGGCTGGAGATCGACCGTGTCGTAGCGCCGGCCGTTCGGCAGCGTCTCGGTCACGATCGGCAGGTGGCAGACAGTGCGCCCGTCGGCGAGCGTGCGCCGCGCCCCCGGATATTGCAGCGGGTCGCAGGTCGCATTCGCATCGACGGGCAGGTCGCGGAAGTGCAGCGCCCCGCGCGGCACCGCGACCCCGTTCAGGAAGACGACGCCGCCCCGCACCTCGAGCGTGTCGCCGGGCAGCCCGATCACACGCTTGATATAGTCGCTCGACGACCCCGGCGGCGTCACAATCACGACGTCGCCGCGCTCGGGCAGGCTGCCGAACACGCGACCGGGAATGAAGGGAAGCTGGACCGACCAGCTCTCGACCGGCTGATGCAGCACGAGGTCGCGCGCGATCGCGACGGGGTCGGGGATCGTCGGCGAGACGAACGACCAGCCATAGGCGAACTTCGACACCACCAGCCGGTCACCGACCATCAGCCCCGGCAGCATCGATTCGCTCGGGATGTAGAACGGCTTGGCGATGAAGGAATGAAAGCCGAGGACGGCGAGGACGAGCCAGAACAGGCCTTTCGCCTCGCTCCACCAATCGAACCCGGCACGTTGCTGCTGGTCGGCCGGCGCCGCGTCGCCGCGATGCGCATCGCCTGGATGACCGCTGGAGGGAAGCGTGAGGTCGTCGGCCACGTCAGATCATCCGATGGGTAGGGCTTCGATAATCACAAAGGCCTGCGCCCACGGATGATCGTCGGTCAAGGTCAGATGGATATGCGCGTCATATCCCGCGGGCACCATCGCGTCGAGCCGCGCCCTCGCGCCACCCGTCAGCGCGAGCGTGGGCGCGCCCGAGGCGGCGTTGACCACCCCGATGTCGCGCATGAAAACGCCCGCCCTGAATCCGGTGCCGACCGCCTTGGAGAAGGCTTCCTTCGCGGCGAACCGCTTGGCGAGTGTGCCCGCGCGGGTGAACGGCCGTCTCGCCGCCTTGGCGCGCTCGACGTCGGTGAACACGCGCTGCTCGAACCGCTCGCCGAACCGGTCGAGCGATGCCTGGATCCGCTCGATGTTGCAGAGGTCGGAGCCCAATCCGATGATCAAGCGTGCGTCCTCATCGCGCCGCCGCCATCTCGGCCTTCATCCGCCGGACACTCTCGTACAGGCCGACGAAGATCGCCTCGCCGACGAGGAAATGCCCGATGTTGAGTTCGACCACCTGGGGGATGGCGGCGATCGGTTGGACGTTGTCGAACGTCAGCCCGTGTCCAGCATGGACCTCGACGCCGTTCTTGGCGGCGAGCGCGGCAGCGTCGCTCAGCCGGCGCAGTTCGTCGGCGCGCGCCTCGCCCTCGGTGTCGGCGTAGCGGCCGGTGTGGAGCTCGATCACCGGCGCGCCAAGCGACACCGCCGCGGCGATCTGTTCGGGCGACGGCTCGATGAACAGCGACACGCGCACGCCCGCCTCGCGCAGCGCGCGCACCATCGAAGCGAGGACGTCGTGCTGCCCGGCGACATCGAGCCCGCCCTCCGTGGTACGCTCCTCGCGCTTCTCGGGCACGATGCACGCGGCGTGGGGGCGGTGGCGCAGCGCGATGCCGAGCATCTCCTGCGTGGCCGCCATTTCGAGGTTGAGCGGGATCGCGCGGTCGAGCGCGGCAAGCTCGGCGACCAGCCGCGCGATGTCGGCGTCAGTGATGTGGCGGCGATCCTCGCGCAGGTGCGCGGTGATCCCGTCCGCGCCCGCCGACGCGGCGAGCAACGCGGCGCGAACCGGATCGGGAACCGCGCCGCCACGCGCGTTCCGCACGGTCGCGACATGGTCGATGTTGACCCCGAGACGCAACGGCTGCGCCATGTCAGGCCCCCGCCCGGCTGCCGGGTTTGATCGCCGGGATCGCCTGCAATTCGGGCGGCAGCGCCTCGGCGGCGTAGCTCGGCACGTCGAGACGGAGCAGCGGGAAGAAAGGTACGCCGATGTCGGCGGCACCGTTCGAGCGATCGACCAGCGCCGCGCCCGCGATCACGCGTCCGCCCGCCGCCTCGATCGCCGCGATCGCCTCGCGGCTCGACAGACCGGTGGTGACGACGTCCTCCATCATCAGCACCTCCTGTCCTTGTTTAAGTCGGAACCCGCGGCGCAGTTCGAACGTGCCGGTCGGGCGTTCGACGAACATCGCCTCGACACCCAGCGCGCGCGCCATCTCGTAGCCGACGATCACCCCGCCCATCGCGGGCGCGACCACCGCGGAGATCCGCGCGCGCAGACCGTCGGGGATCGTCTGGGCGAGTGCCGCGCACAGGCGGGCGGCGCGGCGCGGGTCCATCAGCACGCGCGCGCACTGCAGGTAGCGCGGGCTGCGCAGCCCCGACGACAGGATGAAATGCCCTTCGAGCAGAGCATCCGCGGCACGGAACTCGGCCAGTACCTCGTCCTCGGTCATCGCGCATCCTCCGTCGACGTCATGGGGGGCGCAGATACGGATCGCAGCGCGCCGACGCAACGCGGCGCGAGCGGGAAAAATTCGCGCAATCGCGCCCTCTTGAGGCAGATGGGAGCGCCGCGTATAGGCAAAGGCAATGGGCGACAATGCCCGCTCGGTATTTGGGGGGGCACTCCCGTGCCACGACGCAGGGGTGATGGAAGCACGATGAACCGCTTGAAGACGATGATCTTGGCAGGCGGGCTCGCGCTCGCCGGGCTGGGGCTGGGAACCGGAGGCGGCGCCTCTGCCCAGACGCCCGCCGCCGCGCCGGCGATCAAGACCGCGCAACCCGGCGTCCCGAGCGCGCTCGAACCCGCCAACGCCGCCGATCCCGCCGCGCCGAAGATGAGTGCGGCTACCCCCGCGAAGCTCGACCAGAAGGCGCCCGCCGCGCTCGAACTGGCGCAGGACGGCGCCCCCACCATGAGCGCCAAGCCGATGATCGGTCAGCCGACCGACGGCCTGATGCGCATCCAGCCGCAGGTAACCAAGAACGGGCTGCGCGCGCACTGGTTTCACGACAAGATCCTGTTCCCGTTGATCACGGTCGTGTCGCTGTTCGTGCTGGCGTTGCTGGTGCTGGTGATCATCCGCTTCCGCGCGGCGCGCAATCCGGTCCCGTCGAAGACCAGCCACAACACCTTCATCGAGGTGGTGTGGACGCTTGCCCCCGTGCTGATCCTGGTCGCGATCGCGGTGCCCTCGATCGGGCTGCTCCAGGCGCAGTTCAAGCCCGCGCCTGCGGGGGCGGTGACGCTGAAGGCGATCGGCAACCAGTGGTTCTGGAGCTATCAATATCCCGACAACGGCGGGATCGAGATCACCGCCAACCTGCTGAAGGAAAAGCAGGACGTGGCCGCGGGCGAGCGGTATCGAACCGACGCCGACGGTCCGCGCCTGCTCGCGACTGACAACCGCGTCGTGCTGCCGGTCGGCGTGCCGATCCGGCTGATCACCACCGCCAACGACGTGATCCACAGCTGGGCGATGCCCGCGTTCTGGATCAAGCTCGACGCGATCCCCGGCCGGCTGAACGAGACGAGCTTCACGATCGACAAGCCCGGCCTCTATTTCGGCCAGTGCTCCGAGCTGTGCGGCGCGCGTCACGCCTATATGCCGATCGCGGTCGAGGCGGTGTCGCCGGCGCAATTCGCCGCCTGGGTACGCGCCAAGGGCGGCACGATGCCGACCCCCGGCAAGGCATCGGACGCGGTGATCCCGCAGCCGGGCTCGGACAATTCGGCGACGGTCGCGTCCGAAGCGGCGATCGTCGACAATTTGACCGGTCCGACCGAGAACGGCACCGCCACTCCCCCCGTCATTCCGCAGGGCGCGACCGGTAACCCCGGTGGCGTCGGCGAAGCTGGACGCTGACCATGACCGACACCGCACTCCATCCATCCGCCTTTCAGGCGCACGACGCGCATCATCACGACGCGCATGCCGATCACCTGCCGGGCTTCTTCGCGCGGTGGTTCATGTCGACGAACCACAAGGACATCGGCACGCTCTACCTGATCTTCGCGATCGTCGCGGGCATCGTCGGCGGCGCGATCTCGGGGCTGATGCGCGCCGAGCTGGCGCATCCGGGCATCCAGTATCTGCCGACCTGGGTCGCGATGCTCCACGGCGGGCAGGCGCAGACGTTCGACCAGGCGCTCCACCTGTGGAACGTTCTGGTCACCGCTCACGGCCTGATCATGGTGTTCTTCATGGTCATGCCCGCGATGGTCGGCGGGTTCGGCAACTGGTTCGTGCCGATCATGATCGGCGCGCCCGACATGGCGTTCCCGCGGATGAACAACGTGTCGTTCTGGCTGCTGGTGCCCGCGTTCATCCTGCTGCTCGCCTCGCCCTTTTTCGGTGGCGCAGGCACGGGCTGGACGGTCTACGCGCCGCTCTCCACCTATGGTGAGCCGGGGCCGAGCGTCGACATGGCGATCCTGTCGCTCCACCTCGCGGGCGCGAGCTCGATCCTTGGGGCGATCAACTTCATCACCACGATCTTCAACATGCGCGCGCCGGGCATGACGCTGCACAAGATGCCGCTGTTCGCCTGGGCGATGCTGGTGACCGCGTTCCTGCTGCTGCTGGCGCTGCCGGTGCTCGCGGCCGCGATCACGATGCTGCTGACCGACCGCAATTTCGGCACGACCTTCTTCGATCCGGCAGGCGGCGGCGATCCGGTGCTTTACCAGCACCTGTTCTGGTTCTTCGGCCACCCCGAAGTGTACATCATGATCCTGCCGGGCTTCGGCATCGTCAGTCACATCGTCGCGACGTTCAGCCGCAAGCCCGTCTTCGGCTATCTCGGCATGGCGTACGCGATGGTCGCGATCGGCGTCGTCGGTTTCGTCGTGTGGGCGCACCACATGTTCACGACCGGCCTGTCGGTGAACGTGAAGATGTACTTCACCGCCGCGACGATGGTGATCGCGGTGCCGACCGGCATCAAGATCTTCTCGTGGATCGCGACGATGTGGGGCGGCAGCCTGCGCTTCCCGACCCCGATGGTGTGGGCGATCGGGTTCATCTTCATGTTCACGGTCGGTGGCGTGACGGGCGTCGTGCTCGCCAACGGCGGCGTCGACGATTACATGCAGGACACCTATTACGTCGTCGCGCACTTCCACTACGTGCTGAGCCTCGGCGCGGTGTTCTCGCTGTTCGCGGGCTTCTATTACTGGTTCCCCAAGATGTCGGGGAAGATGTACTCGGAGGCACTCGGCCAGGCGCACTTCTGGGTGTTCTTCGTCGGCGTGAACATCATGTTCTTCCCGATGCACTTCCTCGGCCTGCAGGGCATGCCGCGCCGCTACCCGGACTATCCGGACGGTTTCGCGCACTGGAACAACGTCGCCTCGATCGGCTACATGATCATGGCCGCGGGCATGGCGATCTTCTTCGTCAACGTCGTCTGGTCGCTGATCGCGGGCAAGAAGGCGCCCGACAATCCCTGGGGCGAGGGTGCGACCACGCTCGAGTGGACGCTGTCGAGCCCGCCGCCGTTCCACCAGTTCGAGACGCTGCCCAAGATCGACTGATCGAAGGTACGACGGCAAACCTTCCGAACGCCCCGGCCACCGCGCCGGGGCGTTTTCTTTTGATGGCCGATCCGTTTCTCGATTTCCTCTCTGCCACTCGCCAAGAGCAGCGCCCCCGCCTCCTTACCGCGATCCGAAATCGTCCCGGGGCGAGACGTGGCAAAACCGCCACTGGAACCCCGCACGCCCCCGCGCGATCACGCGTCCATGACCCGCGTCGCTTTCCCCTGGCTGCTGCTCGCGTTGCTGCTCACCGCGCTTTCCACCGCACCTGCCGCCGCGCGCGGTATTCCGCAGCGTGCGGGCGGCCCCGACGTTCACACCATCCTCGATGTCGGCCACCCGCTGGAGCCGGGCGACTATGTCTGGGACGAAGACGGAGCACCCGCCGGCGCGACGCACATCGTCGTCGATACCGCGCGGCGGCAACTCTACGTCTATCGCGGCGGGGTAGAGATCGGGCGTTCGTTCGCGGTCGCGGGACCGCCTGAAAGTCCCACCCCGCTCGGGCGCTTCCCAATCCTGGAGAAAGACGCCGACAAATATTCGCGCAGCTACGACGCGCCGATGCCCTACGCGCTGCGACTGACCCGCAGCTATGTCGCGATCCACGGCAGCAAGGTCGAGTGGGACTGGGTAACGCACGGTTGCATCGGCGTACCGCTGCCGTTCGCGCGCCTCCTGTTTCGCAACGTCCGCGTCGGTGACGACGTGCTCGTCACGCGCAACTGGCTGCCCGCCGCCTACGACTGAAGCGGTTGCGCCGCGCACGCCGATTGCGCACGATTGATCCCATCGAGGGCCACGAGGGATCCGTCATGCCTGAATTTCGCACCATCGACACCGGCGGCGCCCGCTTGCGCGTCGCCGTCGAGGGCAGCGGACCGCTGATCGTGATGGTGCACGGCTTTCCCGAGAGCTGGTATTCGTGGCGGCACCAGATGCCCGTCGTGGCGGACGCGGGCTTCACCGCGGCGGCGATCGACGTGCGCGGGTACGGCGGATCGGACAAGCCGACCGATGTCGCGGCCTATGCGATGGAAGCGCTGACCGCCGACGTCGCGGGCGTGGCCGACGCGCTGCAGCCGGGGGCACCCGCGATCCTGCTCGGCCACGACTGGGGTGCACCGATCGTCTGGAACACGATCCTGTCGCGACCCGAGCGCTTCCGCGCGGTCGCCGCATTGTCGGTGCCGTTCACCGGCGTCGCCAAGCGGCCGTTCAACGAGACCTTCCGCCGCGCCTTCACCGACAAGGGGCGTTTCTTCTACCAGGAATGGTTCGCCGCCGTCGGCCCGGCCGAACGCGAGGCGGAAGCCGACGTGCGCGATTTCCTGCGCAAATTCTACTACGCGATCTCGGGCGATGCGCCGCCGGGTACGTGGCCCGACAAGCCCGCGGGCGCAACCTTGCTCGACGGGATGGTCGATCCCGGCACGTTTCCCGCGTGGCTGAGCGATGCCGATCTCGATTATTACGTCGCGGAGTTCGAGCGCTCGGGCTTCTTCGGACCGCTCAGCCGATATCGCAATCACGAACGCGACTGGGCATGGCAGCAGCAGTTCGCCGGACGCCGGATCGAGGCACCCGCCTTGTTCATCGGCGGCAGCAAGGATCCGGCGACCAGCGGCTTCGGCGCGATGACCGATCCGATCGCGGTGATGCGGCCGCATGTTCCCAGGGTCGAGGGGCATATCCTCGACGGTGTCGGGCATTGGACGCAGCAGGAGCGCCCGGCGCAGGTCAACCGGCTGCTGCTCGACTGGCTGGCGCGACTGCCCGATTGATTCCCCTCTTTCGCGACTCTCCCCGAGGAGGAGGGGTTCGGCGTTGATAGCCCTCACTGTGCTGCGAAAAAGCGAGCCTTTCGCGCGGCGTCCGCGACGGGTATAGCCGCGGGCTCGCGATGACCACCGCCGCTCCCCTGCTGCCGCCCGCCGACTGGCGCGACTTCCTGGCGCTGACCAAGCCCCGGGTGATGACGCTGGTCGTCTTCACCGGATTGTGCGGGATGCTGGCCGCGCCGCGCGGCATCGCGCCCGTGCTCGCCTTCACCGCGATCCTATGCATCGCGCTCGGTGCCGGTGCGGCGGGGGCGCTCAACCAATGGTACGAGGCCGACCTCGACGCGGTGATGAAACGGACCGCCAAGCGCCCGCTGCCCGCGGGGCGGATGGACCGGCAATCGGCGCTCCATTTCGGCGTCGGGCTCGCCGCCTTCTCGGTCATCCTGATGGGGCTGGCGGTCAACATGGCCGCCGCGGCGATCTTGACCGTGTCGATCCTGTTCTACGTGCTGATCTACACCGTGTGGCTGAAGCGACGCACGCCGCAGAACATCGTCATCGGCGGCGCGGCGGGTGCGTTTCCGCCGCTGATCGGCTGGGCGGCGGCGACCGGCGAGGTCGCGGTACTGCCGGTGTTGCTGTTCGCGCTGGTGTTCCTGTGGACGCCGCCGCATTTCTGGGCGCTCGCGCTGTTCATCGAGTCGGACTATGCCAAGGCCGGGATCCCGATGCTGCCGGTGGTGGCGGGGGAGCGTGCGACGCGGCGGCAGATCGGGCTCTACACGATCCCGATGGCGTTGGTGGCGGTGGCGCCGTGGCCGCTCGGGCTGACCGGCGCGTTCTACGGCGCGGCCTCGATTGCGCTGACTGCGATCTTCGGCGCACTCGCCGCGCGCGTGACGATCGGGCGCAACACCCCCGGCATGAAGCCGGAGAAGCGGTTGTTCGCTTACTCGATCATCTATCTTTTCGTGATCTTCGGCGCGCTGGTCGTCGATCGGTGGCTCGCATGACGGATGGACCCATGGGTGACGAACAGGAGCTGATCCAGCGGCGGCAGAAGGCGCGTGCGATCGTGACCGCGGTGCTGCTGCTCGCGTTCGTGGTGCTGACCTTCTTCATCACCATCGCGAAGATCAGGGAGGGGATGGCGCAGTGATCGGACGGCTCGACCGGCGCGTGCGCACCGCGCTGCTGGCGGTGCTGGGCATCTGTTTCATGACCGGCGTCGCGTTCGCGAGCGTGCCGCTCTACCGCCTGTTCTGCGAAGCGACCGGGCTGAACGGCACGACCAACCGCGGATTGAAGGCACCCGGCGGCGTCCACCGCGCGATCCGCATCGCGTTCGATGCCAACACCAGCCCCAAATTGCCGTGGCGCTTCACGCCCGAGCAGGAGGAACAGGAGGTCGACATCGGTGCGCGCGACATGGCGTTCTTCCAGGCGACCAACCGCGGTGCACAGGAGGTGACGGGCACCGCGACCTACAACGTCACGCCGGCGGTGGCAGGGAAATATTTCACGAAGATCCAGTGTTTCTGCTTCACGCAGCAGACGCTCAAGCCCGGTGAGACGCAGCGGATGCCGGTGATCTATTTCGTCGACCCGAAGATCCTGACCGATCCCGACACCAAGGACGTCGAGACGATCACGCTCTCCTACACGTTTTACCCGGTGGATTCTGCCAAAACGGCGGGTTAAGGCGTAAAGAAACGCCTTTAGGGGGATGCCACGCATGGCCGGCGCGAAGAACCACGATTATCATATCCTTCCACCCAGCCCGTGGCCGCTCATCGGATCGATGATGGCGCTCGTTATGGCGGCGGGCGGCATCATGTACATGCACAGCGCGGTCGGCGGCGGTTGGGTGTTCCTGATCGGTCTGGCGGGCGTGCTCGGCACCATGTGGGGCTGGTGGCATCAGGTCATCCGCGAGGCGCACGCGGGCGATCATACCCCGGTCGTCCAGCTGCACTTCCGCTACGGCATGATCCTGTTCATCGCCTCCGAGGTGATGTTCTTCGTCGGCTGGTTCTGGGCGTATTTCGATTTCGCGCTGTTCCCGACCGCGATGAGCTTCGTCGACGGACAGGTCGAGCGCGCAGCCGAAGGTGCGGCCGCGATCGCGGCGCAATGGCCGCCCAAGGGGCTTGAGGTCATCAACGCGTTCGAGCTGCCGCTGCTCAACACGCTGATCCTGCTGACGAGCGGCACCACCGTCACCTGGGCGCACCACGCGCTGATCCACAACCAGCGCGGCGGTGAGAAGCGCGGTTTCTGGGGTCTGCTGGGCGTGGGCGACCGTGACGGCGTGCTGAAGGGCTTGTGGCTGACGGTAGCGCTCGGCGCGCTGTTCAGCTCGATTCAGGCGTATGAGTACATGCATGCGCCGTTCCCGTTCAAGGGACTGAACTATGGCGCATCGTTCTTCATGGCGACGGGGTTCCACGGTTTCCACGTGCTGGTCGGCACGATCTTTCTGATCGTCTGCCTGATCCGCGCCTACAAGGGCGATTTCACGCCGAAGCAACATTTCGGGTTCGAGGCCGCGGCCTGGTACTGGCATTTCGTCGACGTGGTGTGGCTGTTCCTGTTCGTCACGATCTACGTCTGGGGCGGCTGGGGCGCGCCGGTCCACGGCGGCTGATCGACCGGCCATCGGTTCGATGAGGGGGCGCGGTTCGGATGCGAACCGCGCCCCTTCTTTGTTGCGCGACGGCGCACGCAGGCCGGGGTAAGAGGCGGGCGTGATGAAGCGCATCCCCGTCGTCCCAACCATCATCGTCGCGTTCGCGGTATGCGGCATGATCGCGCTCGGCATCTGGCAGATCACGGTCCGCCTGCCCGAGAAGGAAGCCTATCTCGCGCAGCTCGCAGGGAATCCGGCGAAGCCGGCGGTCGCCTTCCCTAGGCAGAGCGACGACGCCTTGCTGTTCCGGCGCAGCAGCATCGTCTGTCTGTCGCCCGTCACGATCATGCGTGCCGGCGCGGGCAATGCGGGCTTCCGATTGATCGCCGCCTGCCGCACCGGCGCGGAAGGTCCGGGCGTGAAGGTCCAGCTCGGCACCACGCGAGATCCGAACAAGCGGGTTGACTGGCGCGGCGGCGCGGTGTCGGGCTTCATCAGCCACGCGCCCGACCCCCGCCCGCTGATTGCGGGGCTGTTCGACCACAGGCCGCAGGAGATGCTTCTGGTCGCCGACCGCCCGGTCGCAGGGCTTGCCGCCAACACCAGGCCCGACGTCAGCGTCGTACCCAACAATCACTTGGCATACGGGGTGCAGTGGTTCCTGTTCGCCGCGGTCGCCGCGATCATCTACGCGGTTGCGGTGCTCCGGCGTCGCGCGCCGGTTGCGGGGCCAGGGGCTTAGGGCTACCCCGCGCGTCCATGCGCTACGTCAGCACGCGCGGCCGGGCGGCCGTACTCGACTTTCGCGAGGTCACGCTCGCCGGGCTTGCCACCGATGGCGGGCTTTACGTGCCCGAGGCATGGCCGACGTTAACGAAGGACGAGATCGCCGCGCTCGCGGGGCTGTCGTATGTCGATACCGCGGTCGCGGTGATGATGCCGTTCGTCGGGACGACGATGACGCGCGACGAGCTGCACGCCTTGTGTACGCAGGCATACGGCCGCTTCTCGCACGCCGCGGTCACGCCACTCGTCCAGCTCGACCACGATCAATGGTTGCTCGAGCTGTTCCACGGCCCCACGCTCGCCTTCAAGGACGTGGCGTTGCAGTTGCTCGGCCTGTTGTTCGAGCGGTTTTTGACCGGATCGAGGTACCACCTGACGATCGTCGGCGCGACCAGCGGCGATACGGGATCGGCGGCGATCGACGCGGTCGCGGGGCGTGCCGGCGTCGACATCTTCATGCTCCACCCCGAAGGTCGCGTCAGCGACGTCCAGCGGCGGCAGATGACGACGGTGGGCGCGCCCAACGTCCACAACATCGCGATCCGCGGCGACTTCGATCATGCGCAGGCACTGGTGAAGGCGATGTTCAACGATCCCGCCTTCGCGGGTCGTTTTCACCTCTCCGCGGTGAATTCGATCAACTGGGCGCGGTTGATGGCGCAGGTGGTCTATTATTTCTACGCCGCGGTCAGGCTCGGCGCGCCCGAGCGCAGGATCGCGTTCAGCGTGCCGACGGGTAATTTCGGTGACGTGTTCGCGGGGTATGTCGCGGCAAAGATGGGGCTGCCGATCGCCCGCCTGATCGTCGCCACCAACGTCAACGACATCCTCGCGCGCGCGCTCACCACCGGCGATTATTCGAGCCGCGATGTGGTGCAGACGCCGACGCCGTCGATGGACATCCAGGTGTCGAGCAATTTCGAGCGATTGTTGTTCGACCTCGGCAACCGTGACGGCGATGCGATCGCGGCGCAGATGCGCGGCTTTGAGGGGAGCCGCGCGATGCGGCTGACCAACGCGCAGTCGCAGGGCGCGGCGGGGCTGTTCGCCGCCGAGCGTGTCGACCTCGACGAGATGGCATTGGCGATGCGCTGGGCGCACGAACATGCGTGCCAGACGCTCGACCCGCACACCGCGATCGCACTCGCCGCCGCGCAGCGCCACGCGAGCAACGTGCCGATCGTGACGCTCGCGACCGCGCATCCGGCGAAGTTCCGCGACGCGGTGGAGCGCGCGACCGGCACGCGTCCCGCGCTACCCGCACGCGTCGGCGACCTGTTCGAGCGCGAGGAGCGGTACGACGTGCTCGACGCCAGCTACGCTGCGGTGAGCGGGTACATCGCCGAGCGGGCGGTGGCACGATGAAGCTCGAGACGCTGATCGGCGAGCCCTGGGGCGATTACGGGCTGATCGATTCGGGGCACGGCCGCAAGCTTGAGCGCTACGGCCCGTATCGCTTCATCCGCCCCGAGCCGCAGGCATTGTGGGCGCCAGCCAGCGCCGATTGGGACGCGCACGGCGAGTTCGTGCCCGGCAGCGACGAAGATGGCGGCGGGCAGTGGCGCTTCACCAAGCGCGTGCCTGCGGACGGATGGACGCTGGAGTGGCACGAGGCGCGCTTCACCGCGCAGAACACGCCGTTCCGCCACTTGGGTTTCTTTCCTGACATGGCGCCGGTGTGGGTGTGGATGCGCCAGCAGCTTGAGGGCGCCGAGAGTCCCGAATGCCTCAATCTCTTCGGCTATACCGGGGTCGGCACGCTGGCGCTGTCGTCGATCGGTGCGCGGATGGTGCACGTGGACGCATCCAAGAAGTCGGTCGAGGCGGCGCGCCACAATGCGGCGGTGTCGGGGCTGTCCGACGCGCCGACGCGCTGGATCATCGACGATGCGTCGAAGTTCATCGCGCGCGAGGTCAGGCGCGGGCGGCGCTACGACGGCATCCTGCTCGATCCGCCCAAATACGGGCGCGGGCCGACGGGCGAGGTGTGGCGGCTGGAAGAGGATCTGCCGCGGCTGATCGCCGATTGCCGGCAATTGCTCGACGCCGAGTCGCGCTATCTGTTCCTGACCGTCTACGCAGTGCGGATGTCGGCGCTGGCGATCGGCGAGATGCTGCGCCAGGCGTTCGCCGACCTGCCGGGCACGGTCGAGGCGGGCGAACTGGCGGTACGCGAGGAAGCGCGCGGGCTGACGCTGCCGACCGCGATCTGGGCGCGCTGGAGCCGCTGAGGCGCCGGCTTATTCCATCGCCGCGCGGATCGCCGCGCCCGCGACGAGGGGCGCGCCGGCGACGAGCAGCAGGCTGGTCGCGGCGAGCAGCTTCAGACCGCTTGGCCCCCCCGTGATCGCGCCCGCGCCGAAGATCAGCAGCGGCACCGCGAGCGGCAGCATGACGAGCCCCGCGACGGCACCCGCCCCGCGCGCGCCCGCCAGCAGCGCGGCGGTCGCGACCGCGAGCGCGGCGAGCCCCGGCGTGCCGAGCAGCAGCCCCGCCTCGACCAGCAGCAGCGTTTCGCCGGGCAGGTCGAGCAGGCCGGCCGCGATCACCGCGGCGAGCATCAGCGGCGGCGCAAAGGCGAGCCAGTGGGCGAGCATCTTCGCCGCTGCGACCGCCGCCAGCGAAGCCCCGCGCACCGCCAATTGATCGAGCACACCCGATTCGAGATCGGGCGCGACCAGCCGCTCGACCGGCATCAGCGCGGCGAGCAGCGCCGCCGCCCAGATCACCCCGCCGCCGATGCGCGACAGCAGCGCGGTGTCGGGGCCGATCGCGAACGGGAACAGGATCGCGACGAGCAGGAAGAAGGCAACCACCAGCGTCGCGCCACCGCCCGCGTAGCCCTGCCGCAAATCGCGCCAGACGAGCGCGATCACAGACGCACCTGCTCAGCACCCGGCCATGCGAGCGGCTGGTGCGTGGCCGCCACGACGATCCCGCCTCGTGCACGATGCCGGGCGATCAGCGCCGACAGACGATCGAGCGCGGCGGCGTCGAGCGCATTGCCCGGCTCGTCGAGCAGCCACAAGCGCGCGCCGCTTGCCACCACGCGCGCGAGCGCGGCGCGGCGGCGCTGGCCGGCGGAGAGCAACCGCACCGGCACTGCGGCGAGCTCGGTCAGGTCGACGTCCGCGAGCGCCGCCGCGACCCGGGTCGCGGACTCGGGCGCGACATCGAGCCGCGCCCAGAAACGCAGCGCGGCGCCGAGCGGCAGCGTGCGGTCGAGCGCGTGTGCCTCGTCCATCAGCGCGACCCCGCCCGCGGGTCGCACGACGTCCCCCTCGCCGATACGCCCGATGCCGGCGAGCACACGCAACAGGCTCGACTTGCCGACGCCATTGGGTCCGGTGACCAGCACCGCCCCGCCCGGCGGCGCAACGAAACTGACCGGCGAAAACCGCCGCTCGCCGCGGGTGACGACGAGGCGGTCGACGACCAGCGCGTCGCTCAATCCGCCACCGCGTCTTGAAGCGCGTGCATGTCATCGTCGCTGAGGCCTAAATGGTGCCCGATTTCGTGCACGGTCACGTGCGCAACGAGATCGTCGAGCCGCACGCCCGTTTCGCACCATTCGGCGAGGATCGCCTGACGATAGAGGTGGATGCGATCGGGCAGCGCGCCGCTGTCGAACGACGATTTCTCCCCGACCGGTCGCCCGACATAGACGCCCGTCAGGTCAAGCGGATGATCGAGCCCGACCCCCGCCAGCATCTCGGCATCGGCCTCCTCCTCGACCAGCAGCACGACATCACCCAGATGCTGCCGGAAGGCGGCGGGCAGCCGCGCAATCACGCCCAGCGCATACGCCTCGATCACCGCGGCGCCGGGTGCCGCGCCCAAGACCTCTTGCCGCTCCATCGCGCTCGCCATAGGCGGAGGCAGGTTCGGGCGGCAAGCAGGGAGACGAGGGCATGATCGAGCAATTGAGCGAGGCCGAGCGCGCCGACGCGCTGGACGCGCTGCCCGAATGGGATTTCGAGGAGTCGCGCGACGCGATCACGCGCACGATCGTGTTCACCGATTTCGCCGAAGCGTTCGGCTTCATGACACAGGTCGCGCTGCTCGCCGAACGCGCCGATCACCATCCCGAGTGGAAAAACGTCTACAACCGCGTCGAAATCCTGCTGACGACGCACGACGCGGGCGGGCTGTCGTCGCGCGACGTCGAGTTGGCGGGGGCGATCGACGACATCCTGGGCGGCTGAGGCTCACGCCTGCGCCGCCACGCAGCCGGTTGACGGGCGGGCGCGCTTTCCCGACGATCGTTAACGAATCGTCAACACTCGCGCGCGGCACGGGGCAGTGCGCGAGGGGGAGCGGGGGTGCAGGATGATCGGCTCCACATCGAGGTGCGCTGCGTGGCGCATCGCCGCGCACGCGATCGGCGGTTTCGCGCTGATGTGCGCGACGTCGGTAGGTGACGCGCGGGACCGTTCGCCAGCGCCCGCCCCTACGCCGCCGGTCGCGCTGGTGCCCGTCGCGACGCTGCTGAACGAGGTGAAGTGCGATTACCTCGACTTCGCCTATTCCGATTATGCGCGGCAGCAGCGGCTGGCGGTGGGCAAGGTGCGCGGTGAACTGCGCGTGACGCTGTCCCGGATCGGGACCGCGGCGACGCTCGGCGTGCCGGTCGCGCCCGGCGGCCTGCGGCTGGACGACACCGCCTCGACCAACGTGCCGAGCGGCAACGGGCTAACGGTTCCGTTCGAACTCGACCCCAGGCTCGCGCTCAATCCGGGGGCGTCGGGACTCGATTGTGCCGCAACCAAGCGTTTGTCGCGCACGATCCTAGATTTCACGCAGCTGGCGGCCGAGTTCGCGCAGGCACGGAGGCTGGAGCCCGCGCTCAAGATCCGCTCGCCGATTCGCTATCGTGGGCAATTCATGCTGCGGCGGGGTCCGGGCGGGGTCGACGTCGTGCTGCTGACGCTCGACCCGGCGCGGGTCGGCCGCGACGCAGGCTATCTGCAGTCGTTCGATCTCGTGATTGAAACCGGCGCGCCGTCGTGGTTCACCGATGTCGGCCCGGCCACCGCCGAGCCGCGCCCGGCCGTCGCGGCCGCACCGGCGCCTGCATCGTCACCGACGCCACCTTCGGCGCCGCGGATCGAGTTGGAGCGGATCGACCCACCGTTGCCTGTCGCGCGTCCGCGCGTGCGTGTGCCGACCGCGCCCCGCCCCGCGGGCGCGCCGCCGGTGCGCCGCTGCGTGTCGGACGCGAGCGGCGAGATCGCCTGTTACTAGCCGAGCGAGCGCGCGGTCATCATGCGACGGACGCGGCCCGGCATCCAGCGCGCGCCGAACGACAGCCGCCGTGCAGTCGGGCCGATCACCGCGTGCACCTTATCGCCGTGCACCGCGTCCCATGCTGCCTCCGCGACCGTCTCTACGGGTGTGAACTCGAGCTTGGCCGCGACCACTGCCTCGCGCACGCTGCGGTTGGTGCCGGGCAGCCCGGCATTAAGGAGCGCGGTGTCGACGAAGCCGGGCATCAGGTCGCGCACCTTGATGCCATCCGCCGCCCATTCGGCATCGAGCGCCTCGGTCAGCCCGCGCACCGCGAACTTGGTAGCCGAATAGGCCGCGAGCCCCGCCGAGCCGTAGATCGCCGATGCCGAGGCGGTGTTGAGCAGGCACGATCCCGGTGTCGCCTTGAGATACGGATAGGCCATGCGCGCGCCGTAGGCGATGCCGCGGAAATTGATGTCGATCACGCGGTCGAGCGCGTCGAGTGACAGCTCGCCGAACGGCCCGCCGAGCGCGATGCCGGCATTGTTGAACAAGACGTCGAGCCGACCGCCGCTCAGCCCCGCGAAATCGTCGAGCACATGCTCCCACTCGCTGGGGTCGCGCACGTCCATCTGGTGCGTGCTGGTGCGCTCGGGCGGCAGCAGTGCGGCGGTGTCGCGCAAGCCGCCGCGGTCGACATCGGCCAATCCGACGCGCCAGCCCTTCGCCGCGAACAATTGCGCCACTGCGCGCCCAATCCCTGAGCCGCCGCCGGTGATCAGGATCGCCTTCATGCCCTCTCCCCTCTTGTCGTGTGCGCATCCTTCCCGCATCGTCGCGGGCGATGCCAGAGAAATCCGGGCAACCGCCATCCGGACCTGCGGTGACGTTCGAGCGCGTGACCAAGCGCTACGCCGACGGCACGGTCGCGGTCGACGCGGTGTCGTGCGAGATCGCAGCCGGCAGCTTCGTCGCGCTGGTGGGTGCGTCGGGGTCGGGCAAGTCGACGCTGCTCAAGACGGTCAACCGGCTGGTGCCGCCGAGCGACGGCCGCGTGCTGATCGACGGCGCGGACGTGAGCGAGGGGCCGGCGTGGCAGGTCAGGCGGCGGATCGGCTACGTGTTCCAGAACGTCGGACTGTTTCCGCATCTGTCGGTGGCGGAGAATATCGCTCTACCGCTCAAGCTGGAACGTCGGGCCGATCCCGCACGCGTCGACGCGTTACTCGACACGGTCGAGCTGCCGCGCGCGCTTGGTCGGCGGATGCCCGCGGAATTGTCGGGCGGGCAGCGCCAGCGCGTCGGCGTCGCGCGCGCGCTGGCGACCGATCCGGGGTTGTTGCTGATGGATGAGCCGTTCGGCGCGCTCGATCCGGTCACGCGCGATGCGCTCGGCCAGGCGATCGCGCGATTGCAGCGCGAACGCGGGCTGACCGTGCTGATGGTGACGCACGACATGGCCGAGGCGCTGCTCGACGCGACACGCGTGCTGGTGATGGAGAACGGGCGGATCGCCGCCGACACGTCGCCCGCGGCACTGATGCGCGGTGAAGGCGGCGACACCGCGCAAGGACTGGTCGCGGTGCCGCGCGCGCAGGCCGAGCGGATCGCGGCACTCGCGACCGGTGGCTTGCACTGATGGGCGACGCCTTCGCTCGCGTCCCCGCGCTCGCTGCGCAGCATCTGCTGCTCGCGATGTGCGCGCTGGTGCTGGCGCTCGGCGTCGCGCTGCCGCTCGGTTGGTGGTCGGCCAGGCGTCCGCGGGTGGCGCGCGTGACGCTGGGGTTCGCAAGCCTGGTGCAGACGATCCCGAGCCTCGCACTGCTGGCGCTATTCTATCCCGTGCTGCTGTGGGTGTCGGGTGTGGTCGGCGGCGGCGTGCCCGCGCTCGGCTTCCTGCCCGCGCTGCTCGCGCTGACGCTCTACGCGCTGCTGCCGATTATCCGCAATCTTGTGACCGGTCTGACGGGCATCGACCCCGCGGTGCTGGAGGCGGCGGACGGCGTCGGGATGACCCCGGCGCAGAAGCTCAGGCTGGTCGAGATACCGCTCGTCCTGCCGGTCGCGATGGCGGGTATCCGCACCGCGGCGGTGTGGACGATCGGTGCGGCGACGCTGTCGACCACGGTCGGCCAACCGAGTCTCGGCGACCTGATCTTCGCGGGGTTGCAGACGCAGGCGTGGACGCTGGTGATCGCGGGGTGCGTGTCGGCGGCGGCGCTTGCGCTAGGCGTCGATGCGCTGCTGGGGCTGGCCGAACATGGTGCGCGGACGCAGCGCGGATGGCTGACCTGGGGCGCGGTGGTAGCGCTGGCGGCGGCGACCGTCGTGGCGAGTACGCCACTGTGGGCGCGCGGCGGCGACCGGGTAGTGGTGATCGGGGCCAAGAATTTCTCCGAGCAGTACATCCTCGCGCGGTTGATCGGCGATCGGCTGACGCGCGCCGGCTATACCGTTCAGTATCGCGACGGGCTCGGCTCCGCAGTCGCGTTCGGGGCGGTGGCTGGGGGTGAGATCGACGCGTACGTTGATTACGCCGGCACGATCTGGGCGGGCGAGATGAAGCGCGCCGACGTGCCGCCGCGCGACGTGCAGGTGCGCGCGATCACCGAATGGGCGCGTGCGAAGCGCGGTGTCGGGCTGGTCGGTTCGCTCGGCTTCGAGAATGCCTACGCCTTCGCGATGCGCGGGGACGATGCGCGGCGGCGGGGTATCGCGTCGCTCGCCGACCTCGCCGCCGCGTCGCCGCAGCTGAAGCTGGGCGCCGATCTCGAATTTCTCGATCGTGCCGAATGGGCGGCCATCCGGCGCGCCTATCCGATGCGGTTCGCCGCTGCGACGCCGTACAGCCCGACCTTCATGTACCGTGCGCTGGAGAGCGGGCGCGCCGACGTGATCAGTGCTTTTTCCTCCGACGGGCGGATCGCGGCCGACCGGTTGGTGACGCTCACCGACCCTCGCCGCGCGATCCCCGGCTACGACGCGATCCTGCTCGTCGCGCCGAAGCGTACGAAGGATCAGCGCTTCCTTGCTGCGCTCCGCCCGCTCGTCGGCCGCATCAACGTCGCCGCGATGCGCGAGGCGAATTACATGGTCGATCGCGACGCCAACAAGGCGACGCCCGAGGCGGCGGCGCGCTGGCTCGCCGCCAAGGTCGGGCTCTAGAAGAACAGCTTTCTGATCGACAGCCGCACCGTCCGGCCCAATGGGTCGAGGTAGCCCGGCTGGAACCCGATCGGCACGGTGCCGGTCTGATCGGTAACGCGCTGACGCTGGTTGAACGCGTTGTTGAGCGAGAGCGTGACACGCGTGCCACGCAGCCACGGATGCGCGCGGATCAGGTCGATCCGCTGCCCGAAGTCGGCGAACAGTCGTAGGTTGACCGTTGTCAAACTGCCGAAATCGAGCGTCTGCGGGCTGGTCGGGGTCCCGCCGTTGACCCGCGTCGCGCTCTGGAAATTGAGCGATGCGCGCGCACCGAGGCCGTTGTTCGAGTAACCCGCCTGCCCCTCCAGCTCGTGGCGCGATTGTCCGCCCGAGCCGCCGATCGCGTCGCCGTTCAACAGGTCGAGGACCGGGCCGCCGTTGGCGATCGTCACCCGGTCGGTGAAGTGCCAGGTGTGGTACAGCGCGAACTGCACGCGTCCCCCGGCGGCCGCCCCGCCGCCGCCGCCGAAGCGCCCACCGCCGAAACCACCGCGACCACCACCGAAGCCGCCGCCGGGTCCGCGTCCGCCACCCGGCGCGTCACCGCCGCGGGGTTGCTCGCCGCCGTTCGCCGCCGCGCGCGCGCCGCTGCCGTCGGGGCGGGTCGTATCGGCCGTCGCACCCTCACCGTCGCGACGGCGCCCACCGGGCGGGCGCAGCCCCGCGAACGGGTTGGGACCGGTGCCGGCGCGGAACGCCTCCAGCTCCTTCTGGATCTTGGACTTGAGCTTGAACGAGACGTTGAAGCCGTAGCGCAGCTCCGACCGCTCGCTGCGCGCGAAATTGACCGGGCGGGTGTCGAGGCGAACGAGATCGCCGTTCACGCGCGTGAAGCGATCGCGGAACGCCGCCTCGATCGCGGCGCTGGCGGCGGGGAAGCTCGCGATCGGATCGTCGACGCGTTCGGTGACGTAATTGGCGATAAGATTGATGTCGCGATCCGACCACGGCTGGAGCGTCGCGCCCAGCTTGGTCACGTGGCGCTCGTCGGCGCGTAGGAATGGGTTGCCGCCGGTTACCGTCGTGACGGTCGCGGTCGTCCCGCGGACGTAATCGAACACGCGCACGCCCGCGGTCGGCACCTGCGGATTGCCCAGTTGCTGCGCCGAGGGTGCCTCGTCCTCGTTCGTCACCGAGTAGATCAGTCGCAACCCGCGCAGCGGCGACCAGTTTGCGCCGTAGCCGAGCGTCCAGAGCGTGCCGAAGTCCGACAAATGATCCGCTGCGACATTGGCGTTCAGCGAGAAGTCGCCGAGTCCGCTCAGCACCCCGCGCGTGCGGCTGGCGATCGGCAGGTCGAGATTGACCTGCGCGTTGCCGATATCGCGCGAGATGTCGGCGGGCAGCGTCACGCCTGCGCGCGTTGAGCGGCTGGCGAAATCGGCGCTCGACGCGCCGATACGGATGCTGGTGTTGGCGTCCCCCGCGGGCAGCGAGAAGACCGGCCCGGTCACCAATGTGTCGAGCGCAAGGTTGGTCGAGCGCGAGCGGCCGAGATTGTCGGGCGTCCGCACCAGATCGAATGCGCCGAACGGATTGGCGCCGGGGTCGTTAGCGGTCAGCAGCGCCTGAAACGCGGTCGTGTCGAGCCCCGTCTGGCTGCGCGTGTCGCTGGCGCTGTAGTCGGCGTTGGCGTTGACGGTCCAACGCCAGCGCCCCTGGTCGCCGTTCGCGCTCGCCCCCAGATGCGCGTCGGTGCTCTCGACATGCTGGCCGAGCACGCCGAGATCGGGAAACGCCCGGCTGACCCGCGCCTCGCTGGCGAAGGGCGAGAAAGGATTACCGACGGGCAGCAGGAGGTTCCCCGTCACGAGTCCGCGGTCCGCATCGCTCACGTCATGCTGAACACGCGCGTTGAAGGTCGCGCCGATCCGATCGGTCAGGCTGGTGGCGTAGACGCCATTCGCCTGGAAGCTTTTGGTTGCGGGCAGCAACGTACGGAAGCGCGACTGGTCGACGGAGCTGACGGTCGTGAGGAAATCACCTGCAGCGACCACGCCGTTCGCCGCCGACGCGGGTGCGCCGAGCGTGGTGCCGTCGGCCAACGTGACCGTGCCCGCACTCGACGCCCCGCCCTGCGCCTGGATGATGCTACGCTCCGCCTCGGTCAGCGCGCTCGCCTGATCATATTCGAAGTGGACGCTGGTGCGCCCGGTGCGCTGGATGCGCAGCCAGTCGGCCTTGCCGCCGGGCTGGTTGCGCCCGCCGTCGGTCGCGAGCGTGTCGATCAGCTCGCCGGTATAGGCGCGGAAGCGTGGGCGCAGCACGAAGTTCACGACGCGCTGGTCGGCGCGATAGCCGTATTTGAGCGCGACCTCCTCGGGCAGGATCTCGACGCGCAGGATCGCCTCGGTCGGCAGGTCGCGGATCTCGGAGAAGCCGCCGATCCGCCGCCCGTTGAGCAACACCACCGGCGCGCCGCCCGATCCGCGACCCGAGCGCGTCTGCGGGCTGAGCTCGGTCAAAAGGTCGGCGACCGAGCTGACGCCGTAGCTGCGGATGTCGGCGGGGGACAATGTCTGTTCGGGCGGGATGTCGCCAACGACGCTGCCGACCGGCTTGCGCCCGGTGACGACGATGTCCTCGCCCTCACCCGCTTCACCCTGTGCGTCGGGTGAAGCGGCGGCGGCTTCGCTGGGGGAGCCGGCGGGCGGTATCGCGGCGGGGACGGCAGGCGCCTGTTCCGCCGTTGTCGCGGGCGTCGGCGCATCCGCGGGTGCCGGCTGCGCCGGTGCGGGAGCAGGAGGAAGCTGCGGCGCCGTTTGCGCAAAGGCGGGAACAGCGGCGGTGCTCGCCAGCAACAGGAACAATCGCAACGCCACACTCCCTTACCCAATCGGCGGGCGCGTCGGCGCTAGCGGTGAAATGTCGCGCAATTATGCCCGCATGGCGTCAGCGCCCGGCGGGCAGATCGCGGAACGCGGCCTCCTTGTCGGTGCGAATCTCGCCCGGCAGGCCGAGGACGCGTTCGGCGATGATGTTCTTCAATATCTCGTCGGTACCCCCCGCGATTCGCAGGCCCGGCGCGTTCATCACGGCCGATTGGAACAGGGCGCGCATCGGCGACACCGCGGCGTCGTTGATGATCCCGAACTGATCCTCCGCCTCGACCGCGCTGTTGCCGATGTCCTGTAACTGGTTGGCGGCGATGATCTTACCGATCGAGCTTTCGGGACCAGGCGTCTGCCCGCGGCTGAGCGCGGTGATCGTGCGCATCCGCGTGTTGCGCAGCCCCTCGGCCTGGACGTACCAGTCAGCGAGCTTCTGTCGGAACGCCTTGTCCTGCAGCAGCGTCCCCTCGCCCGCGTCGAGTTCACGCGCCAGCTTCAGAATCTCCCTCGGGCCAGCGCCGCCCCCGCCGCCGACTGCGAGCCGTTCGTTCATCAGCGTGACGAGCGCGACGCGCCAGCCGTCGTCGACCTTCCCCAGCCGCTGTGCGTCGGGGATGCGGACGTCGGTGAAATAAACCTCGTTGAAGTTCGACCCGCCCGACATCTGGTGGATCGGCCTGATCTCGACGCCCGCGCTGCGCAGGTCGAGCCAGAACATCGTCAGCCCCTTGTGCTTGGGCACGTCGGGGTTGGTACGCACCAGCACGATGCCGAAATCGGAATAATGCGCGCCCGAGGTCCACACCTTCTGCCCGTTGACGATCCAGTCGTCGCCGTCGCGCACCGCGCGCGTGCGGATCGCCGCCACGTCCGATCCCCCAGCTGGTTCGGAGAAGAGCTGCGACCAGATCTCCTCCCCACGCAGTGCCGGGCCGACGAAGCGCTGCTTGGTGGCATCGTCGGCGAACGCCATCACGGTCGGCACGCACATGCCCAGCCCGATGGTGAAATAACCGTATTGAACCGGGTGGCGCGCCTCCTCCTGACCGAAGATCACGCTCTGGATCGGGGTGCCGCCACCGCCGCCCCATTCCTTGGGCCAGGTAATCTGCGCGTAGCCCGCCGCGGCCTTGCGCGCCTGCCACGCGCGCGCCGCCGCCAGGTCGTCGGCATGCGGCATCGCCTTATGTTCGGGTACGTTGGCGTCGAGCCAGGCGCGGGCGGTGGCGCGGTACTCGGCCTCTTCGGGGGTGTCGTTGAAGTCCATCGTCGCTCTTCCCTTCAGGCCGCGTTCTTCATCTCGAGCTGTGCCACCAACCGCTCGCGCCACTGCGCCGGCGCACCCGCGACCAGGCTCAACTGGCGCGAGCGGCGGTAATAGAGCTGCGGATCGGCCTCCCAGGTGAAGCCGATCCCGCCATGCGTTTGGATGTTTTCCTTGGATGCGAACCAGAACGCCTCGCTCGCCGCGACACGCGCGGTGGCGGCGGCGAGCGGGAGTTCGGCGGCGCGCGCGTTCAATGCCCAGGCGCCGTAATAAGCGTTCGAGCGCGCGATCTCGTTCTTCACGTACACGTCGGCGAGCTTATGCTTGATCGCCTGATAGCCGCCGATCGGGCGGCCGAAGGCGTAGCGGTCGAGCGCGTAGCGCTTCGCCATCTCCAATGCCTTGTCCGCGCCGCCGATCTGTTCGAATGCGAGCAGCACCGCGGCGCGGTCGAACACCTGCTGCGCGGCGGTGAAGCCGTCCTCGTCGCCGAGCGGTTCGGCCGCGGCATCGGTGAAGGTCAGCCGCGCCGCCGACCGCGTCGGGTCGAGCGTCGTCAGCACCTCGGCGATGACGCCCGCGCCGCGCTCGACAAGGTAGAGGCCGTCGCCCGCCAGCACGACGATCAGGTCGGCGACGTCGCCGTCGGTGACCGGGATCTTCACCCCCGACAGACGCCCGCCGGTCACGCTCGTCCCGATCGATCGCGCCGTCGTCGGCCCCGGTCCCTCACTCGTCGCGAACGCGCCGATCACCTCGCCCGCGGCGATGCGCGGCAGCCATTTCGCCTGTTGCGCCTCGGAGCCGAACAGCATCAGCGCCTCGGCGACGAAATAAACGGTCGACGCGAAGGGGGTCGGCGCGCAGGCGCGGCCCAGTTCCTCCGCGAGCGCGCATAGTTCGACGTGGCCGAGCCCGAGCCCGCCATGCGCCTCGGGGATCGCCGCGCCGAGCCAGCCCTGTTCGGCGACCCCGCGCCACAAGGACTCGTCATAGGCGCGGTCGGCGTGATCGAGGACCCCGCGCACCACCGCGGGCGGACATTTCGCGTCGAGGAACTTTCGTGCCTCGTCCTTCAGCATTTTCTGTTCGTCGGAATAATCGAAGTTCATGTCGCTCCCCCGTCGATCAGCGCGGCTGCATGCGGATCGCGCCGTCGAGCCGGACGTCCTCGCCGTTGAAATAACCGTTGCGGATCATCTCGAGCGCGAGGCGCGCATATTCCTCCGCCTGGCCTAGCCGTTTGGGGAAGGGGACCATCGCCGACAGCGCCGCCTTTACCTGCGGCTTGGCACGGCCGAGCAGCGGCGTGTCGAAGATACCGGGCAGGATCGTGTTGCAACGGATGTGTTCGGCCGAGAGATCGCGCGCGACGACCAGCGTCATGCCGATCACCCCCGCCTTCGCACTGGCATAGGCGACCTGCCCGACCTGCCCCTCCTCGCCCGCGACGCTGGCGGTGTTAACGATCGCGCCGCGATCACCGTCGGGCAGAGGGTCGAGCGTCATCATCCCCGCCGCGGCGCCGACGATGCAGCGGAACGAGCCGACGAGGTTGAGCTCGATCGTCTTCTGATAATTCTCGATCGGATAGGGCGTGATCGCGCCGTCGTCGCGCGCGCGCGCGACCGTCTTGTTCGGGCCGCCGAAGCCGCCGCCGGCGCAATTGACGAGGATGCGTTCCTGCCCATTCGCGGCGCGCGCGGCGGCGAAGCCCGCGTCGACCGACGCCTGGTCCATCACGTCGACCGCGCAGAAGGTTGCGCCGATCTCGTCGGCGATACCTGGGCCGATCTCGGCATTCTTGTCGAACAAGGCGACGCGGACGCCGTGGTCGCGCAGCGCACGCGCGGTGGCGAGCCCCAACCCCGAGGCGCCGCCGGTGATGATCGCCGCGAGTTCCGGCCCTAGCTCCACATCGCTCTCCCGCATGCGGGCTGCGCGCCCGTCATGCAGGATAACATCTGTTATGCTGGCGCAGGCGTCAAGCGCCGATCGGTTCGATCTCGATGCGAACCGGCACCGACTTCGCCGCGGGGACGTGGCTTTCCTCGGCATGGTGTTCGAGTGCGATCAGCGGATTGCACTCGGGGTAATAGGTCGCGATGCAGCCCTTGGGCACGTCACGCGCGACGACCATCAGTCCCTCGACGCGGCGCGAGACGTTGTCCCCGGCGTCGCCCACCAGCGTGACCTTCTGCCCCTCTGACAACCCGCGCTCGGCGATGTCGGCGGGGCTCATCATCACCACCTGCCGCGTGCCGTTGATGCCGCGGAAGCGATCCGAATAGCCGTAGATCGTGGTGTTGAACTGATCGTTCGAGCGTACCGTCAACATGCGGTAGCGGCCGTCGGTATCGGTGAAGCCGGTGGCGTTGAGCACGTCGGGCACGATGAATTCGGCCTTTTTCGACGGCGTGTCCCATTCGCGGCCCGCGGCCTTGTTGCCTTTCCAGAACCCGCCCGGCTCCTTCAACCGCTCGTTGAAGCGTTCGAAGAAATTGGGGAACGCCTCCGCGATCTGGTCGCGCACCAGCGCGTAATCGCCGACCCATTTATCCCACGGCACGCGCGGATTGGGTTCGAGCGTTTCCTTCGCGATGCCGGCGACGATCGCGGGTTCGGACAACAGATGCGGGCTGGCGGGATCGACCTTGCCGAACGACGGGTGGATGACGCTGGTCGAATCCTCCATCGTCACGTGCTGCGCGCCCGTTTCCTGCAGGTCGCGCTCGATCCGGCCGAGGCACGGCAGCAGCCAGGTGTCGCCGTTCGCGGGGATCAGGTGGCTGCGGTTGAGCTTGGTCGCGATCTGGACCGACAGGTCGAGCTGGCGCCAGCCTTCCTCCATCAACCGCGTCTCAGGCGTCGCGCGGACGAAATTGCCGCCGAGCGAGACGAAGCCGCGCACGCTGCCGTCGATCACGCCGCGGCACGCCTCAACGGTGTCGAGCCCCTTCTCGCGCGGGGGTTCGAAGCCGTACATCTCCTTGAACTTGTCGAGCGGGGCGAGTTCGGGCTTCTCGGTGATGCCGACGGTGCGCTGCCCCTGGACGTTGGAATGGCCGCGCACCGGAGTCGGGCCCGCGCCAGGTTTTCCGATGTTGCCGCGCATCAGCAGCAGGTTGACGAGCATCCGCACGTTGTCGACGCCCTTGACGTGCTGCGTCAGCCCCATCCCGTAGATCGCGATCGTCGCATTGGCGCGGCCGTATACCTCGGCCGCCATCGACAGCGCGTCGCGCGTCAGCCCCGATTCGCGCTCGATCTCGTCCCAGCCGGTCGCGCGCGCCTTCGCGGCGAAAGCGTCGAAATCGTGCGTGTTCTCGGCGATGAAGTCGTGATCGAGCCGGTCGTGCTCGATCAGCCATTTGGCCATCCCCATCATTGCGGCGAGATCGCCGCCCGCGCGCACCTGATGATATTGGGTCGCGATCCGCGTCTCGCCGCCAGTCGCCATCTCGATCGGGTTCTGCGGGTCGGTGAAGCGTTCGAGCCCGCGTTCGCGGAGCGGATTGAACACGATGATCGGCACGCCGCGCTTGCGCGCTGAGCGGAGCTGGTGGAGCATCCGCGGGCTGTTGGTCGCGACATTCTGACCGAAGTGCAGGATGCAGTCGGTGGTGTCGAAATCCTCGAGCCGCGTCGTCCCGACGGGCACGCCGATCGCCGCCTTCAGCCCGACCGAGGTCGATTCGTGGCACATGTTCGACGAATCGGGCAGGTTCTGATTGCCGTACATCCGCGCGAGCAACTGGTACATGTACGAGGTTTCGAGGCTGGCGCGGCCCGAGGCGTAGAAGACCACCGACTTGGGCGCGAGGCTCTTGAGCTTCGCGCCGATCTCCTTGAACGCCATTTCCCACGGCACGACGACATATTTGTCGCTCGCCGCGTCGTACTTCATCGGATGGGTCAGCCGCCCGGCTTCCTCCAGACGGTAGTCACTCCATTCGCGAAGTGCGGTCAGCGTGTTGGCGCGGAAGAATTCGGGGGTCACGCGCTGGCTGGTGATCTCCCACGCGGTCGCTTTCGCGCCGTTCTCGCAGAATTCGGCCGGATTGGGCGGATAGGGTTTTGCCCACGCACAACTGACGCACTGGAACCCATCATGCTTGTTCTGCCGCAGCAGCTCGGCCGAGGTTTCAACCGGGTTCTTCTCGCGCGGGACGATGTCGGCGAGCGAGCGCATCGAGCCCCAACCGCCCGAGGGCCCGGTATAGGGCGTGAAATCGGGGCGATCTTCGTGTTGCTTGGCCATGGACATCTAACTCGCGAAACGGGGAAAAGTACCGGCGGGTGCGGGCGGCGGGAACAAAACCGCGTCCGATCGCGCGAGGCTGACGAGCGTCAGCCCCGCCTGCGCCGCGCGCGCCAGTGCGAGATCGGTCGCCGCCGACACGGTGACCAGCACAGGACAGAGCGCGAGCGCGGCTTTCTCGACCAGCTCGTACGAGCAGCGCGACGACAGCAAGGCGAAGCCGCCGTCCCATTCCAGCCCGCCCAGCGCCATCGCGCCGATCAGCTTGTCGAAGGCATTGTGGCGCCCGACATCCTCGCGCGCGAGGCGGATCGCGCCGTCGGCCGCGCACAGCATCGCCGCGTGCGCGGCACCGGTCGCGGCATTGAGCGGCTGGTGCGCGCGCATCGCGGCCAGCGCCCGGAAGATCGCGGGCGGGTCGATCGTGGTCGTGGGCACCTGCGGCAGCGCGCGGTGGACCGCCTCAAGATTGTCCATCCCGCACAGGCCGCACGAACTGTCGCTCGCGCGCGCACGCACGCGTGCGGCGACCGCGGCGGCGCGCGCGGGCGGGACCGACAGCCGCGCGATCCAGCCGAGCGGGGCCTCGAACAGGTCGAGCTCGGCGATCTCGTCCGCGCGCGCGACGATCCGCTCGGACAAGGCGAAGCCGGTGACGAAATCCGCGAGGTCGGCGGGTGTCGCCATCATCACGGCATAGCCCAGCCCGTTGATCTCGATCGCGACGGGATGCTCGGGCACCAGCGCGCGAACAACCGTGTCGCGTGCGCCGTCGGCGGCGACGCGGGTAAAGGCCGACGCGTCGCTCACCGGGGCGTTCCCATCGCCCCTGCTGATGTAAGTGACGAGGATTGCCGCCGAATTGTCGCTCGTCGCTGATGCATATCAAGGCAGTCCCCGTCAGGTGCGCGTATCATGGCGTTTCGTCATCACCCTCACCACCGCTTTGTTCAAAGGAGCCGGGACATGAGAACAGAGAATGACGTCGATTTCTGGCGGCGGCGTGCCGATCAGGCGCGCCAGATGGCCGACCGCGCGATCTCGCCAGCGATCCGGCAGATCCACCTCGCCCGCGCGGACCTCTATGCCGCGCACGTGCGGGCGAGCGAATTGCTGGTCAGTCGACCCTATATTCGATCGGCTTGAAACTGCCGCCGTTCGACGCGCCCGCGGAACAGGCGGTCAGCCCGATGACGAGGTCCATCGCCGCGCGGAACACGATGCGGTCACCTGCCTTGCTGAGCGGGGGCAGCACCTGCAGGCGGCCCGTGGCGCCGTCGACCGGCACGTTCATGAAACAGTTGAACGCGATCGGGATCATGTCCTCGGCCACGCCGTAGGGGGCGAGCGCGGCGGCGAGATTGCCGAAACAGCCGCGGTGCGGCGGCTCGGCGGGGTAGAAATGGCGAAACGTGTCGTAGGAGCACGGCGTCAGCAGGAAATCGTGCACCCCGACATCGTCCGCGACGATCTCCAGCATCGGGCGGGAGCGGTTCGAGTAAAGCAGGTGCCCGGTCGTCAGCCGGATCGTCTCGGCGTAATCGAGCGTCCGCCCCGAGGAGATCACCTCGCGCAGATCGTCGCGGTTGTAGGCGAGCAGATCGGCCACCTGCACCCCGCGCGGGTCGATCACGGTCAGCGTCTGCCCCGCGTCGAGCGTGAAGGCGGTGCCCGAACGCGGCGGAATCTCGGTCGTCGTCACGCGGTCGGTCACTGTTCGCTGTCACCCGAATAATGGAACGGGCAGCGCCATGCCTCATCGACGACGCGCCCGCTATATTGCCGCGCCTCGCTCGACGCGCCGTGGCGCGCGAGCATCGGGTTGCGCGACCCCGCGATCGCTTCGTCGCGCACCATGATCTTTTCGCGCATCGTCTCGTAGCGACCCTCGGCGCGCAGTGTCTCGAACTGGTCGTGGAGATTGAACACCATCGTCGGGCGACCAAAGCGCCGCGCCGGCCGCGAGGCGTGCGGGTGGAGCCCGACGACGAAAAACGCCTCGCCGCCGAAACTGAGCGAGAAATGCGGGTCATCGGGATCGGCGCTGACGCGCGTGTCGTAATCCTGGCCGCGCCAGACATCCTTGTCCGACAGCGACTGGATGCGTTTCCACAAAGCGCGCTCGAAGGTCTGTTCGTCGAGGTCGTCCGGCCCCTCGAACACCACCGCGAAGCTGCGGAACAACCCGGGTTCGTCGCGGTAGGCCTGCGCGAAGCGCATCAGCCCGTCGTGGATGCGCAGATCGTCCCACGAACTGTCGATCCTGTTGCACGCCAGCACCTGCAACGTCCCCTTCGCGAGCGCGGCCTTCGCACCGACACAGGGAAAAGCGCGGTCGTCGACATGGGCGTGCATCATCGATTCGAGCTCCGCCTGCGCGGAATGGCGCCAGGGGAACATCGGGGTCTCGGGCATAGGCATGGATCGGCCATACGGGCGAATCATGGGCGCGGTTCCGCGCGAACGACCTAACATCGATCAACGCAGCGGGTTGAAAAGGCTCGCTGATACCGCTGCCGCGAGGGGCGGGCGGCGCAAATGCCCGCTCCAGCTTTTCGCCCGATCAGCTTTGGCGTAGAGCATGCATAACGGAATGCCGCTCAAGGGGTGTTCCCCCGTTATCCACGAGAGTGCCCGCGCGCATGGCAACTACGGCCGACCCCACGCTCGATCAGGTCGAGGCGATCCACGAAGCCCCCGTCAGCCACGGGTTGCAGGTCGTCTCGATCGCCAAATCATACGACAAGCGCACCGTGCTGACCGACGTGTCGGTGTCGGTCGGGCGCGGCGAGGTGATCGGGTTGCTCGGCCCCAATGGTGCGGGCAAGACGACGTGCTTCTATTCGGTGATGGGGCTGGTGAAGCCCGATGCCGGGCGCATCATGCTCGACGGCGACGACATCACCGGATTGCCGATGTACCGCCGCGCGATCCTGGGGCTTGGCTATCTGCCGCAGGAAACGTCGATCTTCCGCGGGCTGTCGGTCGAGAAGAACATCATGACCGTGCTCGAGCTGTCCGAGCCCGATGCGTCGGCGCGCTCGGCCAAGCTCGAGAAACTGCTCGACGAATTTGGGCTGACGCGGTTGCGCGACGCGCCCGCGATGGCGCTGTCGGGTGGTGAGCGGCGACGCGCGGAGATCGCGCGCGCGCTCGCGGCCGATCCGTCGATCATGCTGCTCGACGAGCCGTTCGCGGGCATCGACCCGATCTCGATCGCCGACATCCGCGATCTGGTGAAGGACCTGAAGCGCCGCGACATCGGCGTGCTGATCACCGACCACAACGTGCGCGAGACGCTCGACATCGTCGACCGCGCCTACATCATCTACGACGGGCGCGTGCTGTTCACCGGCAGCCCGGAGGAACTGGTCGCCGACGCCAACGTCCGGCGGCTCTACCT
This sequence comes from Sphingomonas citricola, assembly GCF_019429535.1. GTDB lineage: Bacteria > Pseudomonadota > Alphaproteobacteria > Sphingomonadales > Sphingomonadaceae > Sphingomonas > Sphingomonas citricola. The sequence goes on from NZ_JAHXZM010000004.1 coordinate 266,801, forward strand.
CGGCGAAGGCTTCACGCTGTAGCCATGGGCTGGTCGAGGTTCGTGCGATGCCGGTCCGCTTTACCACCCGAGCGTCGCGTCGGTACGCCGCCCGGGCGGTCGGGTGGGGAAGTCGGCCGGCGCCGCACCGGCGTGAGCGAGCCTGACCAACGATGAGCCTCGCGCCGCGGCTCGACCTGCGCCAGTCGCAATCGCTGGTGATGACGCCGCAGTTGCAGCAGGCGATCAAGCTGCTGGCGCTGTCGAACCTCGAAATCGAGGGCGTGATCGCCGAAGAGGTCGAGAAGAATCCGCTACTCGAAACCGCGCCCGCCGCCGACGACGCGCCGGTGGTCGCACCCGACGCGCCAACGCCGGCGCGCGAGGAGCCCGCGGGTGCTGACGAGCTGGTGATGGCGGGCGAGGCCGCGGGCGAGGCGCTCGACGTCGACATCGCGGCGGAGCGGTTCGACGACGGGCCCTCGGATGGAGGCACGTCACTGGGGCCCAGTGGCGGCAGCGTTGCTGGGGGCGAGATGCCCAACCTCGACGCGTTCGCCGACACGCGCGCGGAAAGCCTCGCCGACCATCTGCTCGCGCAGGCCGGCACCGCGTTTGCCGCCGGCGACCTGTTCGTCGCGCAGCATCTGATCGACCACATCGACGAGGCCGGGTATCTACAGGTCCGCCTGCTCGAGGTCGCGCAGCGGTTGGGCGTGCCGCTCGCGCAGGTGGAGGCGGTACTCGGCGTCATCCAGACGTTCGATCCGACCGGCGTCGGCGCGCGCGATCTGGCGGAATGCCTCGCGATCCAGGCGCGCGAGGTCGACCGCTACGATCCGTGCATGGCGCGGTTGATCGACAACCTCGACCTGCTCGCGCGCGGCGAACTGTCGCGTCTCAAACGCCTGTGCCACGTCGACGACGAGGACATGGCCGACATGATCCGCGAACTGCGCGGCTATGATCCCAAGCCCGGCTGCCGCTTCGGCGGCGAGGTCGCGCCCGCGGTCGTCCCCGACGTCTACGTCACGCGCGGGGCCAAGGGCTGGAACGTCGAGATCAACGGCGCGACGCTGCCGCGCGTGCTGGTCAACCGCCGCTATCATGCCGAGCTCGCCGCCGGCGCGCAGGACAAGGCGTCGAAGGCCTGGCTCGGCGATCAGCTCGCCAGCGCCAACTGGCTGGTCAAGGCGCTCGACCAGCGGCAGCGCACGATCATCCGCGTCGCGACCGAGCTGGTTCGCCAGCAGGAGGCGTTCTTCGTCCACGGCGTATCGCACCTAAAGCCGCTGACACTGTCGCGGATCGCCGAGGCGATCGACATGCACGAATCGACCGTCAGCCGCGTGACGTCGAACAAATATCTGTCGTGCGCGCGCGGGCTGTTCGAGCTCAAATATTTCTTCACCTCGGCGATCCAGTCGGCCGACGGCGGCGACGCGGTGTCGGCAGAAGCGGTGAAGAGCGCGATCCGCGCGCTGATCGCGAACGAGGGGGCGAAGATCCTGTCGGACGATACGCTGGTCGAATTGCTCAACGCCAAGGGCTTCGACATCGCGCGGCGGACGGTGGCGAAATACCGCGAGGCGATGGGGATCGGCAGCTCGGTCCAGCGCCGACGCGCGCGCGCTCTGGCGGGCTAGCCGCAACAATCCACGGCTTATCCACAGTCTTGTCGACAGGCCGGGCGCGGACCCGGCCTGTCCCGTCGCCTATCCCTTCTTCGCCGCGATGTAGCGGTCGACCTCTTCCTCGAGCACGTCGAGCGGCAGCGCGCCCTGCGCCAGCACCGCCTCGTGGAAGTCGCGGATGTCGAATTTCGGCCCCAGCGCCCGCTCCGCCTTGGCGCGCAGCTCGGTGATCTTGAGCTGGCCGATCTTGTACGCGGTCGCCTGTCCGGGCCAGTTGATGTAGCGATCGACCTCGCGCGCGATGTCGGTGTCGCTGACCGAGCTATTGGCCTTGAAATATTCGATCGCCTGCGCGCGGGTCCAGCGTTTCGCGTGGATGCCGGTGTCGAGCACCAGCCGGATCGCGCGCCACATCTGGAGCGAGAGCATCCCGAATTCCGAATACGGGTCCTTGTACGCCCCCATCTCCTTCGCCAGCCGCTCGGTATAGAGCCCCCACCCCTCGGCATAGGCGCCGTAGCCGCCGAAGCGGCGGAACTTGGGCAGCCCTTCGAGCTCCATCGCGCGCGCGATCTGGAAATGGTGGCCGGGCGCGCCTTCGTGGACCGAGATGCCCGCCATCTGCACCTTCTGCGTCTGGTTCATGTCGACCAGATTGACGTAATAGATGCCGGGGCGCGAACCGTCGGGCGCGGGCTGGTTGTAGAAGGCGGTGGGCGCGGTCGCCTCGCGCCATTTCTCGACCGCGCGCACCTCGAGCTTCGCCTTTGGCAGGTGGCTGAACCAGCGCGGCGCCTTCGCCATCATGTCCGCGATCACAGCGCGCGCGTCCGACAGATACTGCTCGCGGCCCGCCTCGGTGTTGGGATATTTGAACTTTGAATCGGTGCGGATGTAGTCGAAGAATTGCGGCAGCGTGCCGGTGAAGCCGACCTGCCGCTTGATCGCCTCCATCTCACGGCCGATCGAGGCGACTTGGTTCAGCCCGATCTGGTGGATCTGGTCGGCGGTCAGGTCGGTCGTCGTCGTCGCGCGCAACCGCTGCTGATAATAAGCCGCGCCGTCGGGCAGGCTCCACGCGCCATTGTCGCCCTTCGCCATCGGTTCGACCGCGTCGAGCGCTGCGAACATCACGTCGTAGCCGCGCTTGAACGGACCCGTCATCGCCGCGACCGCATCGGCGACGAGCTTGTCCTTCTCCCCCTGCGGAATGGTGAGCGCGGCGACCTTTTTCTTGAAATCGGCGAGGACGGCGGTGTCGGGGCCGGTCGTGAACGGCGCGCCGGTCACGACCTTCATCGCATCGGCGCGGACGGGGGCGAAGTTGAGCTTCGGCGGGACGATTCCCTTGGCGGCACGCGCGCGCAGTTCGGCCGCGCTCTCGCGCATCACGCGCTCGGTATCGCGCAACCGCGCGATGTAGGCGCGCGCGTCGTCGGCCGAGTCGATGCGGTGATTGTTGATCAGGAACACCGGCACCTCGCCCATCGGGCTGCCGTTGGTCGAGATGAGATAGCCGTGGTCGCGGAAGCGGAACGCCTCGCGCGCCTGCTCGGCCTGCTGCTCGAACAGGCGGTAGCTGAGCCGTGCGCTTGTCCCCAGCCGAGCGGGGCTGAACTGCGCGCGCATCTGCCGGAGCTGACGCTCGCCGAGGTCGCGGCTCCTGACCGCGGCGGCATCGGTGTAATCGTCGAGACGATCGTAGTTGGTCTTCAACCCCAGGCTCGTCTGCGCCTCCGGGCTGAGCGCGACCTGCTCGTCGAAGGCGCGGTCGAGGAACGCGACGAGGCGCGCATCCTCGGCCGCGGTGTTGCTGGCGGCGGGCGCCGCGGGTGACGGAGCCTGCGTCGCGCCGATGATGGCAGGAGCGGTGACGCCGGCGAGCAGCACCAGCGTCAGGTGACGGATCGACATATCTTCTCCCCTGTTCTTGATCAGTTCGGCGGCGTCGTCTGCGCCGCCGACACGCTGGCGGGCTGCGCGGGCGTGCCGTTCCTCGCATCGCTGACCGCCGCGTCGTACCACGCCGACAGATCGCGCTTCATGGCGTGCAGCGCCTCGGGGTTGAGGTACGTCATGTGACCGGCGGGATAGTAGGTGAACTTCAGGTTCTGCTGCTGCGCGGGTTCGAGCATCATGTGGCCGAGGTCATTCTCGGTTCCGAAGAACGGCGTCGCCATGTCGTACCAACCGTTCATCGATAATACGTGGAGGTACGGGTTGGCGCGCATCGCCGCGGCGAGATCGACCGCAGTGTTGGGGTTGTTCTGCATCCCCTGCCCGCCGCCCGGCGCGCGGTGCTTCCAGTTCCAGTCCCAGCCGGCGGCGTCGCGCGCCGACAGGCGGTAGGGCATGTCGGTCTTGTAGCCGAGCGTGTGCGTCGCATAATCGTTGAACGTCGCGATGAACGCGCCCGAGATCGCGTCGGACGAGGCATCGGTTTCGGGCCGCTCGCCCGCCGCATCGGCGTCGAGCCCGGTGTAGCGCGAATCGAACCGCCCGATCGTCTGGCGCGTCCCGCGCAGCAGTTCCTTCTGGAACCGCGGCAGGTCGACGCGCAGGTTGGATCGGATGATGAATTCCGGGCTGAGCCCGGTCAGCTCGCTCATCCGCCGCGCGACCGCGTCGCGTTCCTGCACCGAAATGTTCTGCCCCTTGGCAAGCGCGGACATGTATGGCTCGGTCGCGAACTCGCGCGCGGCTTGCACGATCGTCGCGACGTCGGCGGGGCGGTTGGGGACACGGTTGTGGTACCAGGCGGTCGCGGCGTAGCTCGGCAGGTAGTTGAGATAGACCTGATCGAGTCCAGGCTGGCGATAGCCGTAGTTCATGATCGACGAGAGCAGCACGACGCCGTTCAGCGCCATGCCGCGGTCCTGCAACTGATAGGCGAGCGCGCCCGATCGCAGCGTGCCGTAGCTTTCGCCGAAGATGAACTTCGGGCTATTCCAGCGGCCGTATTTGGTCGAGTAGCGGATGATCGCCTTGGCAAAGGCGTCGGCATCCTCGTCGGTGCCGTAGAAGGCGCTGGGCTTCATGTCGCCCAAGGGCCGCGAATAGCCCGCGCCGATCGCGTCGAGGAAGACCATATCGGTCTTGTCGAGCAACGTGTCGGGGTTGGGGCCGAAGTCATACGGCGCGGGGCGGATCGATTCGGGGTTGCCGGTCTTGAGCCGCACCGGCGCGAACGACCCCATGTGGAGCCAGAAGGTCGGGCTGCCCGGTCCGCCGTTGTAGAAATAGGTGATCGGGCGTTTCGTGCCCGGCTTCGTCCCGTCGAGCGTGTAGGCGGTGTAGAACATCGACGCGGTCGGTTTGCCCTCGGTATCGCGCAGCGTCAGCGTGCCCGCGGTCGCGGTATAGCCGAGCCGCCTGCCAGCGACCGTCACGTTGCCGCGCGATACTTCCGCGCGCTCGGCGACGGGGGCACTGGCGTAATCGGCCTCGACCGCGTCGCGCTGGACCTCGGCATTGGTGCGGCCGGGTTTCTCCTTCGCCGCGGCCTTGTCGGCGCCGGCGCGATCGCCCGCGCGTTCCTGGGCCAATCCGGCGGTACTGACGGTCAACCCCGCGCCCAGCAGCAACAACGACGCCAATCGCACCACGCGCAATCCCCTCTTCAATCTCGTTTGCGCGAACCTAGGCCAGCATCCTTCACCCATTCAAGCGAAAGCGGGCCGCCGCCGCCGCGCCGGGCGAGCGCACCCGGCGCGACTGCGTGAAAGCACTTGTGCGCCGCCGTCCGCGCGGCGAGGTTGTGCACAACAGGGGAAGGGTTTTTCATGCATCGTCTCTCCGCGCTTCTCGGCGCCACCATGCTCGCGCTCTCGCCGCTCGCCGCCGAGGCGCGCACCGTCGTCGTCACCGCCGCGCGCATGATCGACGTCCTGTCGGGCCGCCGCGTCGACGACGCGCAGGTGGTGGTGACCGATGGCCGGATCACCGCGGTCGGCCGTCGCGGTGACGCCGTTCCCGCGGGCGCGGAGCGGGTCGACCTGGGTGCGCGCACGCTGCTGCCCGGGTTGATCGACATGCACGTCCACCTGACCAGCGATCCGCGGCTGTCGGGGTATCGTGGGCTGGAGTTCACCGACAATTTCGCCACCGTCGTCGGCGTCGCGAACGCGAAGAAGACGCTCGACGCGGGCTTCACCACCGTGCGCAACGTCGGGTCGGGCAATTACGACGACGTCGCCTTGAAACAGGGGATCGAGGGCGGCTACGTGCCCGGTCCGCGCATCGTCCCCGCGGGCTATGCGCTGGGTGCCACCGGCGGTCACTGCGACGCGACCGAGGCGCTGCCGCCGTCGTTCGCGGTGCTGCCCAATCCGAGCGTCGCCGATACGCCCGACGGTTATCGCAAGCTGGTGCGCACGATGCGCAAATACGGCGCGGAGGTGATCAAGATCTGCGCGACCGGCGGCGTCCTGTCGAAGCGCGATTCGCCCGGCGCGCAGCAGATGAGCTACCCCGAGATGAAGGCGGTGACCGACGAGGCGCACATGCTCGGCATGCGCGTCGCCGCGCACGCGCACGGCACCGCGGGGATCAACGACGCGCTGCGCGCAGGCGTCGACACGATCGAGCACGCGAGCCTCGCCGACCAGGAATCGTTCAAGCTCGCGCGCGAGCACGGCGCGTGGTTCAGCATGGACATCTACAACGACGACTACATTCTGGCCGAGGGCGCGAAGAACGGCGCCTTCCCCGAGAGCCTAGAGAAGGAAAAGGTGATCGGCCGCAAGCAGCGCGAGACGTTCCGCGCCGCGCACGCCGCCGGCGTGAAGATGGTGTTCGGCACCGACGGCGGCGTTTATCCCAACGGCGACAATGCGCGGCAGTTCGCCAAGATGGTCGAATGGGGCATGACGCCTGTCGAGGCGATCCAGGCGGCGACGAAGAACGCGGCCGAGGCACTCAACCGCAGCGACGTCGGCGCGATCGCGCCCGGTCGATACGGCGACCTGATCGCGGTCGACGGCGATCCGCTGTCGGATGTGCGCACGCTCGAGCATGTCGCGTTCGTGATGAAGGGCGGCGAGGTCGAGCGCGCGCCGGCGCGCTGACGCGGAGGGGACGCGGTAACGTGGATCAGCCATTCGTCGTCGCGCCGCCCTCGCCAATCCGCGAGCGAGCGCCCATCTAGCCGAGATGGACGAGCCCGAGACACCGCCCGCCGAGCGCCCGTCGCCGCTCAAATGGATCCTGCGCTGCGGGTTGAAGGGGTTGTGTCCGCGCTGCGGCGAAGGGCGATTGTTCTCCTCCTGGCTCAAGATCGCACCCAAGTGCGAGCGCTGTGGGCTCGATTACCGCTTCGCCGCCGCCGACGACGGGCCTGCGTTCTTCTCGCTCTGCATCATCGCGCTGCCGCTGACGTTCATCGTGGTGTGGATACAGGTGGCGTACGACCCGCCGGCGTGGGTGCATCTCGTCACCTCGGTACCGATCATGGCGCTCGGCTGCCTGTTGCCGCTGCGCCCGATCAAGGGCTGCCTCGTCGCGTCGCAATACGTCAATCGCGCGCAGGAGGCGGGGACCGGGGGATTGTGGGCGAAACTGGAGGGGCGTGATCAGGATGCGGGCGGCAGTTCGTTCGACTAGCCTCGCGCTCGCGGCATTCACCGCCGCCTGCGCGCCCGCCGCGCGCGACCGCGGTGTCTCACCCGATGCGCCGCTCGCAGCACGGATGAAGGTCGCGGATGCGGGGGCCGGGCGCGCGGTGTTTCGCCAGTGCGCCGCCTGCCACACGATCAACGAGGGCGCGGGCGACCGCGACGGGCCCAACCTGTACGGCGTCACGCGCGCGCAGGTCGGGCACAACAGCCAGCGTTTCGGCTATACCGCCGCGCTGCAATCGGTCGGCGGCACATGGACGTGCGCGCGGCTGGATCGCTGGCTGACCAACCCGGCTGCGTTCGTGAAGGGTACGTCGATGCGCTTTCCCGGCCTGCGCAACGGGCTCGACCGCGCCGACGTGATCGCGTTCCTCTACGCGAACGGCGGCGGCAAACCCGATTGCGGTTGATGCGCGGTCAGTCGTCCTCGTCCTCGAACCCGGCAAGCGCCAATGCGCGCGCGCGAATCTGCCGCGTCATGCACCAGTGGACCAGCGCATCCTCGCGCCCGTGCGTCACCCATACTTCCTTCGGGCTGATCTCGAGCAATGTCGTCGTCAATTCGTCCCAGTCGGCGTGGTCGGAGAGGATCAGCGGCAGCTCGACGTTCTTCTGCCGCGCGCGCTGGCGCACGCGCATCCACCCGCTCGCCATCGCGGTGATCGGGTCGGGCAGTCGCCTGGACCAGCGGTCGTTGAGCGCGCCCGGCGGACACATGACGACGTGCCCCGCCATATCCGCCTTGGTCGCGTCGGCGACCGCGCGCAGCTCGCCCAGCCGCACGCCTTGTTCGACGTACAGGTCGCACAGGCGCTGCAACGCGCCGTGGAGGTAGATCGGCGCCTCGTGGCCGCGTTCGCGCAATTCCGCGATCACGCGCTGCGCCTTGCCGAGTGCATAGGCGCCGACCAGCACGCAGCGCGTCGGATTGGCGTGGAGCGCCGCGATCAGCTTGTCGATCTCGTCGCCCGTATCCGGGTGGCGGAACACCGGCAGGCCGAACGTCGCCTCGGTGACGAACACGTCGCATTTGACCGGCTCGAACGGGGTACAGGTCGGGTCGCTGCGGCGCTTGTAGTCGCCCGACACGACGATGCGCTCGCCGCGATAGTCGAGCACGATCTGCGCCGAGCCGAGCACGTGACCCGCGGGAACGTAGCCGACCTCGACCTCGCCCATGCGGATCGTCTCGCCGTACTGCACCGGGTGCGCGGATTGCTGCCCGTAGCGCACGTCCATGATCGCGAGCGTCTCGGGCGTCGCCCAGACCGCGCCGTGCCCGCCGCGCGCGTGGTCGGCGTGCCCGTGCGTCACCAGCGCACGCGGTTGCGGAGTCGAGGGATCGATCCACGCGTCCGCGGGGCGCACGTAGATGCCGTGCGGGTGCGGTTCGATCCAGTCGCCGAGGGTTTGTGTGCGAGCGGCCATCACCCCCACAACCGGCGGGGCGGCGGCTGCGTTCCGGGATCGAATCGTGCGGCACGCACGTTGGACGCGCAATCACGAAACGGGAGTGGCGCGTATGTTCGGTGACAGTCTGCTGGCGATCGTCGTCATTCTCGGCTTCGTCGTTCTGGGCGGCGCGATCCTGTTCGCCAAAACCCGCAACAAGCAGACGCCGGCGGAACTCCGCCGCACCGAAGAGGCAACGCGGCGAAACTATCACGAGCAATCGGCCGAGGACCGCGCGCGCACGCCGTGATCGCGCTTGCCTGAGCGATATCGTCGCGGTCGGATGACCCCGTGACCGCATCCACCGATCTGCCCGCCCCCCTCGCGCGCTGGTTCGACGCGCGTCAGTGGCAACCGCGCCGCCACCAGCTCGCCATGCTGGCGGAGGCGCGGCGCGGCCGGTCGGCACTGCTGGTCGCGACCACTGGCGCGGGCAAGACGCTCGCCGGGTTCCTGCCGACGCTCGCCGACCTGATCGACGCGCCGACCGATGGGCTCCACACGCTCTACGTCTCCCCGCTGAAGGCGCTGGCGGTCGATATCCAGCGCAATCTCGTCACGCCGATCGACGAGATGGGGCTCGATATCCGCGTCGAGACGCGGACCGGCGACACGCCATCGGACCGCAAGGCACGCCAGCGCGTGAAGCCGCCGCAGATCCTGCTGACGACGCCCGAATCGCTGTCGCTGCTGCTGAGCTATTCCGACAGTTTCACGATGTTCGCGCAGTTGCGCACGATCGTGGTCGACGAGGTCCACGCCTTTGCTACGGGCAAGCGCGGCGACCTGTTGTCGCTGTGCATGGCGCGATTGCAGCGGATCGCGCCCGACATGCGCCGCGTCGCGCTGTCCGCGACGGTCGCCGACCCCGACGGCTATCGCGCCTGGCTCGCCCCCGATGGCGATATCGATACGGTCAGCCTGGTGCAGGGCGAAGGCGGTGCCGACCCGAACATCGCGATCCTTCTGCCCGAGGACCGCGTGCCCTGGGCGGGTCATTCGGGCCGCTACGCCGCGGCGCAGGTGATGGCGGAGATCGCGCGCAATCGCACCAGCATCATCTTCTGCAACACGCGCAGCCTCGCCGAGCTAATCTTTCAGGATTTGTGGAAGTCGAACACCGACCAGCTGCCGATCGGTATCCACCACGGCAGTCTGGAGAAAGAGGCGCGGCGCAAGGTCGAAGCGGCGATGGCGTCGGGTCGGCTGCGCGCGCTGGTCGCGACCTCGAGCCTCGATCTCGGCGTCGACTGGGGCGACGTCGATTGTGTGATCCAGATGGGGGCGCCAAAGGGATCGTCGCGGCTGCTCCAGCGGATCGGGCGGTCGAACCACCGGCTCGACGAATCGTCGCGCGCGCTGGTCGTGCCGGGCAATCGGTTCGAATATCTCGAGGCACGCGCCGCGCTGGATGCGGTCGAGGCAGGCGAGCTCGACCCCGACGTTTTCCGCATGGGGGCGCTCGACGTGCTCGCGCAGCATCTGATGGCGTGCGCGTGCGCCGCCCCGTTCGAACAGGCCGCGATGCTCGACGAGGTACGCGCCGCCCTTCCCTATTCGGCGCTGACAGACGAATTGTTCGACCGCGTGCTCGGTTTCATCCGCGACGGCGGCTATTCGCTGCGCGCGTACGACCGGTTCAAGCGGCTGGCGCAGGACGCGGACGGCATGTGGCGCGTCAGCCATCCGCGCTTCGTCGCGCAGCATCGGTTGAACGCCGGGATCATCGTCGAGGCGACGATGCTCAAGGTCCGCTTCCGCAACGGCCGCGCGCTCGGCAAGGTCGAGGAGGGTTTCGCCTCGACGCTGTCACACGGCGACACGTTTTTCTTCGCCGGGTTGAGCCTCGAGGTCGAGAAGATCGATACCGAGGATCTGATCGTCCGCGCGACCAGCCGGCCTGCGCGGATCCCGACCTACGGTGGCAGCCGGATGCCGCTGTCGACCAGCCTTGCCGATCGCGTGCGCGGTTTCCTCGCCACCCCGGCCGAATGGCACCGCTTCCCGCCCGACGTGCGCGAATGGCTGGAGATACAGGATCGCCGCTCGGTCCTGCCGCGCCCCGACCAATTGCTGGTCGAGACGTTCATGCGCGAAGGGCGGCATTACATGGTCGCGTACAGTTTTGAGGGGTGGAACGCGCACCAGTCGCTCGGCATGCTCGTCACCAAGCGGATGGAGACGATGGGGCTGAAGCCGCTCGGCTTCGTCGCCAACGATTACGCACTGGCGTGCTTCGGGCTGGAAAAGATCACCGATCCCGCCGCGCTCTTTTCCGCCGACATTCTGGAGGACGAGTTCGTCGACTGGGTCGAGCGCTCGCACCTGTTGAAGCGCGCGTTTCGCGAGGTGGCGGTGATCGGCGGGCTCGTTGAGCGACAGCATCCCGGCAAGCGCAAGACGGGGAAGCAGGTCACCTTCTCGACCGACCTGATCTACGACGTCCTCCGCCAGTACGAGCCCGGCCACGTACTGCTGCAGGCCGCGTGGAACGACGCGCGCGCGCGGATGACCGATGTCGGGCGGCTCGCCAGCCTGCTCGAGCGCGCGGCGGATACGATGGTCCACGTCGACCTGCCGCGCGTCTCGCCGCTTGCGGTGCCGGTGCTGGTGCTGATCGGGCGCGAGCGTATCTCGACCAACAGCGCCGACGACGCGTTGCTGATCGAGGCCGAGGCGCTGGCACAGGAAGCGATGGCGATCGAGTAAGGCGACCCCGCGTTGACGTGGCCGCGGACAGGCGTAGCATCGCGGCCATGGAGAGGTATCCGGCCGCGCTGCTGCTCGGCGCGATCACGTGCGCCGCGCCCGCGCAGGTTCCCGTGCCCGGCCCGCCCGCCGCCGTCTCCGCTCCGTCCACAACCGGGCCCGGGCCCGCGCCCGCGGCGAACGCTCCCGCCCCCGACGATCTGTCCTTCGCCGAGGTCGACCGGCGCATGACCGTGCCGGTGCAGATCGCGGGCGCGGGACCGTACCGCTTCATCATCGATACCGGTGCGCAGCGCAGTGTGATCTCGCGGCAATTAGCGCGCCGGCTCAACCTGCCCGCGGGCCGCCGCGTCCGGCTGACCGCGATGACGGGGTCGAGCGTGGTCGATACGGTGATCATCCCGTCGCTGTCGGTCAGCACGATCGGCGGCGAACGGATCGAGGCGCCCGCACTCGAGGGCAGTGATCTCGGCGCGCTCGGTCTGCTCGGCATCGATACGTTGCAGGGGCATCGGCTCGTCATCGACTTCGACGCGGGGCGGATGAGTGTCGCACCGTCGACGCGGCAGGACCGCGCACCGCGCGCGGCGCCCGGTGAGATCGTGATCCAGGCGCGGAGCCTGTTCGGCCAGCTCGTCGTCACCAGCGCGACGTTGAACGGGCGGCGTGTGCGCGTCGTGCTCGATACCGGCACCTCGATCAGCCTCGGCAACCGCGCATTGCAGCGGATGCTGGCACGCGGGGGCAAGCAGGCGCAGGCGGAAATGGTGAGCGTGCTGGGCGATACGCTGGTCGCCGATTACGCGGCGGTGCGCGAACTGAAACTCGGCACCGCGTCGATCTCCGGGCTGCCGATCGCCTTCGCCGATGCGGCGCCGTTCCGCGCCTTCGCGCTCGACGACAAGCCCGCACTGTTCCTCGGCATGGATGCGCTCAAGCTGTTCCGAAGGGTCGAGGTCGACTTCGCCAATCGCGAATTGCGGCTGCTGCTGCCGCGAGGTGCCGCCGCGCGCTGATCGGCGTTGCGTCCGCGCGCGATCGCTGCAACGCTGCTGCCAACGAGATCGACGAGGGGATGGGCATGCGTGGAATGTGGGTGCGGGGGCTGCTCGGCACGGCGCTGGCGGGAGCGGGCGTGATGCTCGCCGCGATGCCGGCCGGTGCGCAGATGCGCGCGGACGAGAAGCCGTTCTTCGACCTGTATAAACAGCTGGTCGAGACCAACACCGTCGTCGGCACCGGCAGCTGCACCAAGGCGTCGGCGCAGATCGCGACGCGGTTGAAGGCGGCGGGCTATACCGATCAGGACATCACGCTGTTCTCCACCCCCGATCACCCCAATGACGGCGGGTTGGTCGCGGTGCTGAAAGGCAGCGATCCGAACGCCAAGCCGATGCTGCTGATGGGTCACCTCGACGTCGTCGAGGCGAAGCGCGCCGACTGGCAGCGCGACCCGTTCACCCTCGTCGAGGAGAACGGCTTCTACTACGGGCGCGGCACCGTCGACGACAAGGCGCAGGCCGCGATCTGGGCCGACGCGATGATCCGTTTTCGTCAGCAGGGGTACAAGCCCAAGCGCACGATCAAGCTCGCGCTAAGCTGCGGCGAGGAGACGACCTACGCGTTCAACGGCGCCGAATGGCTGGCCAAGAACCGCCCCGAATTGATCGCGGCCGAGTTTGCGCTCAACGAAGGCGGCGGCGGACGGCTCGACGCGCAGGGCAACCGGCAATTGCTCGCGGTGCAGGTCGGCGAGAAGGCGGCGCAGAATTACACCTTCCTCGTCACCAACCCCGGCGGCCACAGCTCGGCGCCGCCGCCCGACAATGCGATCTACGAACTCGCCGACGCGTTGAAGGCGGTGCAGGGGTACGAATTCCCCGTCACCTTCACCGACACGACACGCGCCTTCTTTGCCGCGACTGCGAAGCGGATGGGCGGTGAGACGGGTAACGCGATCAACCGCCTGCTCGCCAATCCGAACGACAAGGCGGCCGACGCGATCGTCAGCCGCGACAAGACGCTACACTCGACGCTGCGCACCACCTGCGTCGCGACGCTGCTGAACGCGGGCCATGCCGAGAATGCGCTGCCGCAGCGCGCCACCGCCAACATCAACTGCCGCATCTTTCCCGGCGAAAGCGTCGACGGCACGCTCGCTACCTTGAAGCGGCTCGCAGGGCCGAAAGTGACCGTCACGGCCAACCAGCCGATCCGCCCGACCGCGATCCCGCCGACGCTCGATCCCAAGATCGTCGAGCCGATGCGCCGGGTCGCGGCCAAGCATTTCCCCGGCGTGCCGCTGCTGCCGCTGATGTCGACGGGCGCGACCGACGGCATCTTCTACGAAGCGATCGGCATCCCGGTGTACGGCGCGCCGGGCATGTTCCTCGAGCCCGACAACAACGGCACGCACGGGTTGAACGAGCGCGTGCGCATCTCCTCGCTCTACGCGTCGCGCAATTACCTGTTCGATCTGGTAAAGGCTTATGCCGGCTGAACTTTCTGGCATTGCTGCTTGATCACGCGGCCGGCCGGCGCGTAAGGGGCGCGCATGGTTCCCCTTTCGTTCGGCGGACATGAGTGGCGTGCGCTCGCGCAAGGGGCCTTGTTTTGGCCGGCGCGGCGCGCGCTGCTCGTCGCCGACCTGCACCTCGAAAAGGCGAGCTGGTTCGCGCGCGGCGGGCAGATGTTGCCGCCGTACGATTCGATCCGCACGCTCGCTGATCTGACCGCGCTCGTCACCGCGACCGCGGCGGAGGAGGTCTGGTGCCTGGGCGACAGCTTCCACGATATCGAGGGCTGCGACCGCCTGCCCCCACAGGCGCGCGACCTGCTGACCGCGCTGACGGGCACGACTCGCTGGACGTGGATCACGGGCAACCACGACCGCGTACTGGTCGACCGCTGCGGCGGCGCGGTGTGCGACGAGGCGGAGGTGGACGGCGTCATACTGCGCCACGAAGCCATCGCCAGCGAGACACGCCCGGAGCTGTCGGGGCATTTCCACCCCAAGCTACGCGTCCGCGTCCGCGGCAAGCTGGTCGCGCGACGCTGCTTCGTCGCCAGCACGCGCAAGCTCATCTTTCCCGCATTCGGGTCACTGACCGGCGGGCTCGACGTCACGCATCCCGAGATCGTGCGCGTCACCGGCGCGAGGGCCGAGGCACTGGTCGCGCTCGACGACCGGTTGCTGCGCTTCCCCGTCGCGGCCTAGGCGGGCATCCCCATCAGCAACCGCGGCATTTGACCGCTCTCGCCGCGCGCCTCCGCCATGAAACGGTCCTTGAGTGGCGTGATCGCGTCGACCGCGCTGATGCCGAAACGCCGCACCGCGCTGGCGGTCTTGCCGGGAATGCCGAACAGCCGCGTCAGCGTGTCGGTCGCGAAGGCGACGGCGAAGGTATCGACGCTGCGCCATTGTTCATAGCGCGCGAGCAGCTGCGCATCGCCTGCCTCCAGCCCGAGGCGGCGCCCCTCGACCAATACCTCGACCAAGGCGGCGACATCGCGGAAACCGAGGTTGAGCCCCTGCCCCGCGATCGGATGGATACCGTGCCCGGCGTCGCCGACCAGCGCGAGCCGCGTGTCGGTAACGCGCGTGGTGTGGTGAAAGCCGAGCGGGTAGGACGCGCGCGGGCTTGGCGCGGACAGCGTGCCCAGGAAACCGCCCATCCGCTTCTCCGCCTCCGCGAGAAAGCCGCGGTCCCCGAGCTTGAGCATCCCCGCCGCCTGGTCGGACGCGACCGTCCACACGATCGCCGAACGGTGCCCGATGTCATCGTCGGGCAGCGGCAGCAAGGCGAACGGGCCGGTCGGGTAGAAGATCTCGAACGCGATGTTCTCGTGGCTGCGTTCGTGGTGAAACGCGCCGATGATCGCGGTGTGATCGTAGCGCCAGCGCGCGACCGTGATCCCGCTCGCCTCACGCGTCGGGGAATTGCGCCCCTCGGCAGCGACGAGCAGGTCGGCGGTGACGGTGCTGCCGTCCGACAGCGTCGCGGTGACGCCGTCCAGATCGCGCACCACCTCGGTCGCGCGCGTCTGCATCCGCAGATCGACGCCGTCGGTCGTCGACGCGGCCTCGAACAACGTCGTGCGCAGCAGCCGGTTCTCGTACATCGTACCGAGCGGCTCGTCCTGCTCGCCGGGGACGAAGTCGAGCTTGCCGGGCGCGAGCCCGTCGCTGACGCGGATGTGGCGGATCGCGCAGCCCTGCCCGCGCAAGCGTTCCCCAACCCCGATCACGTCGAGCAGGCGGTGGCTCGCACTCGCCACCGCGGAGGCGCGGCCGTCGAACCCGGCGGACAGGATCACCGCCGGGTCGGCGGGATCGACGACGATCGCGGTCATCCCCGCCTGCGCCAGCGCGATCGCCAGCGTGCTGCCGACCAGACCACCGCCGAGAATGAGGACGTCTGCGTGCGCGGAAGCGTTGTTCATGCGCCAAGTTCTACCGCCCATCGCCGCGGCTGCCAACGGCGCGTGCTTGACGAAATCGGACGGTGGGCTGATGGTTTACCCCTTTTCATACATCGCTGAGGATCAGTTATGGCGACCCGTGCAACCGCACCCTTGTGGCGCGAGACGGTGAAGGCGGGCGCGCTGCGCAGTTGGTCGCTCGCGGTCGCGATCGCACTGTTCGTGGCGACGGCCGCGATGGCATTGGCGCTCGCCAGCTACCATCCCGGCGACAGCGCGCTCAATACCGCAGGGAGCGGGGTTGACAATCTGCTTGGCCCCGTCGGCGCGTGGTTTGCCGATATCGCATTGATGGTGTTCGGACCCGCGGGGGCGCTGCTGCTGCCGGTCGGTCCGATCGTCGCGATGCGACTGTGGCGAGACGAGCCCGCGGGGGCGTGGGGGCGGATGCTGCGGACCGCGATGCTCGGCGTCGCGCTGATGGCAGTCGCGCTCGCGTGCGTTTCACCCGATGCGGTGCCGGCGCTGCCATTCGGCTGGGGCGGCGCGGTCGGGCTGGCGATCGTCGCGGGCGCGCAATGGGGCCTCGCGTTCGCGCATAATGCGGCCGTCAGCTGGTGGGCGCTGGTCGCGCTGGGGCTGCTGGCCGGGTTCGCGGGCGTAATCGTGTGGGGCCGTAGCCTCGAGATCGATTTCGGCCGCTTCGCGCGTCGTCGCATCCGCGCGCGCAGCGACGACGACTATCTGTACGACGACGAGGACGAGGAACAGCTCGAGGAAAGCCAGGCACTCTCCGCGCCGCCCGCACGCCGCGAGACGCGCGCCGAACCGCTAATCGAGGCGGAGGATCGCCCTGCCCCCGTCATCGGCGAACGAAAGCTCGCGCCGACCGCAGCGAGGCCCAAGGCCGCGTCCGCGCCGACCGGGGAAGCGCGCGGCGACTATGTCCTGCCCACGCTCGACATGCTCAATCCCGCGCCCGTCTCGACCTCGGGCCCGGTCGACAAGGCGGCGTTGGAGCGCAATGCGCGTTTGCTCGAAACCGTGCTCGACGACTTCAACGTCAAGGGCGACATCGTCGAGGTCCGCCCCGGCCCCGTCGTCACGATGTACGAACTCGAGCCCGCGCCGGGGATCAAGGCGAGCCGCGTGATCCAGCTCGCGGACGATATCGCGCGCAACATGTCGGCGATCTCGGCGCGCGTCGCGGTGATCCCCGGGCGCAACGTGATCGGGATCGAGCTGCCCAACCAGAAGCGCGAATCGGTGTCGCTACACGAACTCGTCGGCTCGCAGACGTTCGACGACCTGACCGCGCAACTGCCCGTCATCCTGGGCAAGAATATCGCGGGCGACCCCGTTATCGCCGATCTCGCGCCGATGCCGCACCTGCTCGTCGCGGGCACCACCGGATCGGGCAAGTCGGTGGGGTTGAACTGCATGATCCTGTCGCTGCTCTACCGGCTGACGCCGGACCAGTGCCGGATGATCATGATCGATCCGAAGATGCTCGAACTCAGCATGTACGACGACATCCCGCACCTGCTCTCACCCGTCGTCACCGATCCCGCCAAGGCGGTGCGCGCGCTCAAGTGGGCGGTCGAGACGATGGAGGATCGCTATCGCCAGATGTCGTCGGTCGGCGTGCGCAGCCTCGCGAGCTTCAATGAGAAGGTACGCGCGGCGAAGGCCAAGGGATCGCCGCTCGGCCGCCGCGTTCAAACCGGGTGGGACGAGCATGGCCGTCCGGTGCACGAGGAGGAGCAGCTCGATTACGACGTGCTGCCGCAGATCGTCGTCGTCGTCGACGAACTCGCCGACCTGATGATGACCGCGGGCAAGGAAGTCGAATTCCTGATCCAGCGGCTGGCGCAGAAGGCGCGCGCGGCGGGCATTCACCTGATCATGGCGACACAGCGCCCCTCGGTCGACGTCATCACCGGCGTGATCAAGGCCAATCTGCCGACGCGTATCTCCTTCCACGTCACCTCGAAGATCGATTCGCGCACGATCCTTGGCGAACAGGGTGCGGAGCAACTGCTCGGCAAGGGCGACATGCTCTACATGCCCGGCGGCAAGGGCATCGTCCGCGTCCACGGGCCCTTCGTCAGCGACGACGAGGTGCAGGCGGTGACCGACCATTGGCGTGCGCAGGGCGCGCCCGATTATATCACTTCGGTGACCGAGGAGCCCGAACAGAGCTTCGCGCTCGACGGCGCGCCAACGGGCGAGGATTCGGCCGAGGACCAGCAATATCGCGCCGCGGTTGCGCTGGTCTGCTCGAGCCAGAAGGCGTCGACGTCGTGGATCCAGCGCCAGCTTCGCATCGGCTACAATTCCGCTGCACGGTTGATCGAGCGGATGGAGAAGGACGGCGTCGTCAGCCGCCCCGATCACGTCGGCCGTCGCGAGGTGCTGCGCGACACTGACGGGCAACCGGTGTGATTAGATCGGGCGGGGCGCGACACCCCGCCCGCACCGCCTCAATCGAGGTGTTCGGCGAAGAACGCCATCGTACGCTCGTCTGCCTGCTTGGCCGACGCATCCGACCGCCGCTCACCGAATTCGGTCGCGAAGCCATGGTCCTCGCCCGCGTAATCGTGCAGCGTCACCTTGGGGTGATCGTCCAGCCCTTCGTGCATCTTCGCCTGCGTTTCCTTGTCGACGAAGCCGTCCTCGCCCGCGATGTGGAGCATCAGCGGATGCGCGATCGCCTGCTTCTCACCGAGCAGCCCGTCGACGCCAACCGCATAGTAACCGACGCTCGCGTCGACGTCGGTGCGCGCCGCGGTCATATACGCCAGCCGCCCGCCCAGGCAGTAGCCGACCGCGCCGACCTTGCGGCCACCGCTCTCGTCACGCGCGTAGCGGATGGCAGCCTCGATATCGCGCACGCCCGCGTCCTGATCGAATTGGCCCATCAGCGACAGCGCGCGGTCCATCTGCGGCTTGATGTCGGGATCGAGCTCGATGCCCGGTTCAATCCGCCAGAACAGATCGGGCGCAATCGCGAGATAGCCCGCCTCCGCCAGCGTATCGCACTTGCGGCGGATCCCTGCGTTGACTCCGAAAATCTCCTGGATGACGATGATCGCCGCCTTGGGCGTCCCTTCGGGCTCGGCGCGGTAGGCCGGCATCGTCTGCCCGTCGAGCGTATCCAGCGTCACATTGCAGGTCATGGTCGTCTCCGTCGATTGCGGTGTGGGCGCACACCCACCACCTAGCGCCTAGCCACGTGCCCGAACGGTCGCAACGCGCGAACGTTGCCGCGCGACAGCGAGGTCGGGCATGATGTCGCGGTGTCGGGCGGGCACGTCACGGGAGATCACAGAGTGAAGGTAACGATCGAAGTCGAATGCACGCCGGAGGAGGCACGCCGCGCGATGGGATTGCCTGACCTGTCCCCGTTGCACGACCATTATCTGGCGCGGATGCGGGAGGCGATGGATCATGGCGGCGTCTCTCCGGAGGCGATCAACGCGATGATGAAGAACTGGGCGCCGATGGGCGACGCGAGCATCGATTTCTGGCGCACGATGTTCAACGCGGCCGCGAAGCCGGCGGGTTGATGGACACGATCTTCGCAGTGTCGAGCGGCCGTCCGCCTGCGGCGATCGCAGTCCTGCGGATCAGCGGACCGGCAGCGTTCGATATCGTGAGCCGGATTGCGGGCGCGCTGCCGACACCGCGGCGCGCAACGCTGCGCACCTTGCGCGGCGGGGATGGCGAAGCGCTCGATCAGGCGCTGGTACTCACCTTTCCCGGTCCGGCGACCGCGACGGGGGAAGATCTGGCAGAGTTTCACCTACATGGCGGGCGGGCGGTCGTCGCCGCGGTGGAGGCGGAGCTCGCGCGGCTTCCCGGTCTGCGCCCCGCGCTGGCGGGTGAGTTCACGCGACGCGCGCTGGAAAACGGCCGGCTCGATCTGGCGCAAGCGCAGGGGCTGGCCGATCTGCTCGCCGCTGAGACCGAACGCGAACGCAAGGCTGCGCTCGCCGCGACCGAGGGCGAGATCAGCCGCGCGGTGGCGGATTGGCTGACGCGGATCGCGGGTGTGTCCGCCGTGGTCGAGGCGTCTCTGGATTACAGTGACGAAGACGATGTCGCTGCGGCGGATCAGCTTCCCGTAACGGCGGATATCGCCGAGCTTGCATCGGACATTGCGGCGGTGCTCAAGCGCCCAACGGTGGAACGTCTGCGCGAGGGGGTGACGGTCGTGCTCGCGGGGCCGCCCAACGCTGGCAAGTCGTCGCTCTTCAACGCACTGCTCGCGCGCGATGCCGCCATCGTCACGTCGCAAGCGGGCACCACGCGCGATACGCTGGAAGCGGTCGTCGATCGCGGCGGCAGTGCGTTCCTGCTGATCGACACCGCGGGCCTGCGCGAACACACCGACGACGCGATCGAGCAGATCGGGATTGCGCGCGCGGGCAAGGCAGTCGATCGCGCCGACATCGTCCTGTGGCTTGGGGAGCCCGATGCCGCCCCTGCCGGCGCTGTATTGGTCCACGCGCGCGCCGATGCGATCGATCGCACTCCGGCTCCCGCTGGTGCGATCGCGACAGCGATCGGGGACCCGGTGAGCGTACAGCGGCTCTGGGACCATATCCAACAGCGCGCAGCCGACCTCATTCCGCCGACCTCCACCGCGTTGCTCCATCGGCAACAGCGTGACCGCGTTGTCGCTGCGCACACCGCGTTGCGGCAGGCGGCAGTTGAAAGTGACCTGCTGTTGGTGGCAGAGCATCTGCGCACCGCGCGCGGTCATCTGGCCGCATTGCTGGGTGTCGACGCCACCGAGGCGATGCTCGATGCCCTGTTCGCGCGCTTCTGCGTTGGGAAATGAATGTTCCACGTGAAACATGATTTTGACGTGGTGGTCGTTGGTGGCGGCCACGCTGGTACTGAGGCGGCCGCAGCGGCCGCGCGCCGCGGGGCGCGGGTCGCGCTGTTGACGCAGCGCCCCGAGCGTGTCGGCGCGATGTCGTGCAACCCCTCGATCGGCGGGCTCGGCAAGGGGCACCTCGTTCGCGAGGTCGACGCGTTCGACGGACTGATGGCGCGGGCGAGCGATGCCGCGGCGATTCACCATCGTATGCTCAATCGTAGCAAGGGGCTCGCGGTCCAGGGTCCGCGGATACAGGCCGATCGCGGCCGTTACCTCGCCGCAGTGCAGGAGCTGCTCCGCGCGTACCCGAACCTCGTCGTGATGGCCGGCGAGGCTGCCGAGCTGGTGATCGAACGCAGCCGTGTCGGCGGCGTCGTCACGACCACGGGGCAAGTGATCCATGCCCGCGCGGTCGTGCTCGCGACCGGCACCTTCCTCGGCGGACGGCTGTTCCGCGGAAGCGAGCGACACGAGGGCGGGCGCGTGGACGAGGCACCCGCCAACCGTCTGGGCGAACAGCTACGCGGCGAAGGGCTGCCGATCGCGCGATTGAAGACGGGGACGCCGCCGCGGCTCGACGGCCGGACGATCGATTGGGCGCGGCTCGAGCCGCAGCCGTCCGACGCCGACGCTTGGACGATGTCACCGATGACCGCGGCGCGCGCGCTGCCACAGGTCGCATGCGCGATCACGCGGACGACGGTGGAGACGCACGACATCATCCGCGGCGGACTCGACGATTCACCGTTGTTCGGCGGTGCGATCGAGGG
Source organism: Sphingomonas citricola (assembly GCF_019429535.1). Taxonomy (GTDB): domain Bacteria; phylum Pseudomonadota; class Alphaproteobacteria; order Sphingomonadales; family Sphingomonadaceae; genus Sphingomonas; species Sphingomonas citricola. The sequence goes on from NZ_JAHXZM010000004.1 coordinate 288,270, forward strand.
GCAAGGCCCGCGCTACTGCCCGTCGATCGAGGACAAGGTTCACCGCTTCGGCGATCGCGACGGACATCAGATCTTTCTCGAACCGGAGGCGCTCGACGACGCGACCGTCTATCCCAACGGCATCTCCACCTCGCTCGCGACCGACGTGCAAGAGGCGATGGTTCGCTCGATCTCGGGGCTGGAGCGTGCCCGCATCACGACGCCGGGATATGCGGTCGAATATGATCATGTCGATCCGCGCGCGCTCGATCATCACCTCCACCTCTCGGCGATCCCCGGCGTCTTCTGCGCCGGCCAGATCAACGGGACGACCGGGTATGAGGAAGCCGCTGCGCAGGGGCTCGTCGCAGGGCTGAACGCTGCCGCCCACGCGTGCGATCTTGCCGCGGTGAAGCTCGATCGCGCGGACAGCTATATCGGCGTGATGATCGACGACCTCGTGCTCCAGGGGGTGAGTGAGCCGTATCGGATGCTGACCGCGCGCGCCGAGTTCCGGCTTTCGCTGCGCGCCGACAATGCCGAGACGCGGCTGTCGCCGCTGGCGATAGCGATTGAATGCGTCACGCCGGCACGTCGCGCACATATCACCGCGCGCGACGAACAGCGCGCGCGCGTGCGCGCCGGTCTTGCCGACGGGGCACCGGCGGACATCGTGCGCGAGATCGAGGAGGATCAGCGTTACGCCCCCTACCTCGCTCGTCAGGCTGACGAGATCGAGCGAATGCGCAGGGACGAGGGTATCGCCCTCCCCCCGCTGTCGACGCTGAACGATGTTCCGGGGCTCTCCAACGAGATGATTGAACGACTGACGACTGCCGCCCCCCGCACGCTTGCCGAGGCGTCGCGCGTCCGCGGCGTCACGCCCGCAGCGCTCTCGACCCTGTGGCTTCACGCCCGCAAATTGCAGAAGCAGCACGCATGAACGAGGATCAAGCACGTGTGTGGCTTGCTGAGCGTTTCCCCTCCCCCGCGATTGCTCGGCTCGAACGTTTTGCGTCTATCGTCCGTGACGAGACCGAGCGGCAGAACCTCATCTCCCCCTCGACGATCCCACTGATCTGGTCACGGCATATCGCCGACTCCGCGCAATTGTTGGCGGTCGCCCCCGCCAACGCGCGGACGTGGACGGATATCGGCACGGGCGCGGGCTTTCCGGGGATCGTCGCCGCCATCCTGTTCGACGGGCACGTCACGATGGTCGAACCGCGTGCTAAGCGGGCAACCTTCCTGCGCGACGCCGTCGATATGCTCGGCATCGAGGCAACCGTCCATCAGGCGCGCGCCGAGACGGCCCCGGTCGAGCGGACCGACATCATTTCCGCGCGCGCGGTTGCGGCCGTCGATGCGCTGTTCGCGATAACCGCTCATTATCGTTCGCCATTAACCACTTACCTGCTTCCGCGCGGGCGATCGGGGCAGGATGAGATTGTCAAAGCACGCGCGGAATGGCACGGAACGTTCCACGTGGAACAGAGCATCACTGATCCCGCATCCTCATTACTGATCGCGACAGGAGTACGCCCCCGATGTTCTGCATCGCGATAGCCAATCAGAAGGGCGGCGTCGGCAAGACCACCAGCGCGATCAATCTCGGCACCGCGCTCGCCGCATCGGGACACCGGGTACTGCTGATCGACGTCGATCCGCAGGGTAACGCATCGACCGGGCTGGGGATCGGTCACGCGATGCGGACACGGTCGAGCTATGACGTGCTGATCGACGCGGGTGGGCTGGACGCGGGTGTCGTTCACACCGCAGTTCCCAAACTCGACATCATCCCCGCCACCGTCGACCTGTCCGGCGCGGAGATCGAACTCGTCGAGCTCGACCAACGCACGCACCGGCTGCACATGGCGCTGGAGCAGAGCTGCGGCGATTGGGACATCGTTCTGATCGATTGCCCGCCCTCGCTTGGACTCCTGACAATCAACGCCATGGTCGCGGCCGATGCGCTGCTCGTGCCGCTGCAATGCGAATTCTTCGCGCTAGAGGGGCTGAGCCAGTTGCTCAGCACCGTCGAGCGGATCCGCGCGCGGTTCAATCCCGCGCTGTCGATCCTGGGCGTCGCGCTGACGATGTACGATCGGCGCAACCGCCTGACCGAACAGGTGTCGAGCGACGTGCGCGCGGTGCTCGGCAAGGTGGTGTTCGAAACCGTCATTCCGCGCAACGTGCGTCTGTCCGAAGCGCCGAGCCACGGCCTACCCGCGCTGATCTACGATCATCGATGCAGCGGATCGGAGGCGTATATGGCGCTTGCACGCGAGTTGATCGTGCGGCTGCCCAAGGTTGAGGCGGAGGTCGCGGCATGAGCGAGGCAGCGACAAGGCGCAATCGCGGGGGGCTGGGCCGCGGCCTGGGCGCCCTGCTCGGCGACGTCGCGCGCGACGAGCGCGAGGCATCGGCCAGCGGCGAGGCACGTGCGTCGGTTCGCATGATTCCGGTTGGCGCAATCTCGCCGCACCCCGAGCAGCCGCGGCGCCATTTCGACGAGACCAAGCTAGAGGAGCTCGCCGCCTCGATCGCGGAGCGCGGAATCATCCAGCCGATCGTCGTGCGTCCACACGGGCATGGCTATCAGATCGTCGCGGGCGAGCGTCGCTGGCGCGCGGCGCAGCGCGCGCGGCTGCACGAGGTACCCGTCGTCGTCCGCGATTACAGCGACAGCGACACACTGCAGATCGCGCTGGTCGAGAACATTCAGCGTCAGGAACTGAACGCAATCGAGGAGGCCGAGGCGTATCAGCGGCTGCTCGGCGAGTTCGGGCATACGCAGGAGGCGCTCGCGAAGGTCGTTCACAAGTCGCGCAGCCACGTCGCCAACCTGCTCCGGCTGCTCGACCTGCCGCCCGCGATCCAGTCTCAGGTCGTCGACGGATCGCTGTCGATGGGGCACGCGCGCGCGATCATCACCGCGCCCGATCCCGCCGCACTCGCCAGTCAGGTCGTAGCCAAGGGGCTGTCGGTACGACAGACCGAGAAGCTGGCGAGCACAGGAAAGAAGAAACCGAAGGCCAGCTCGCCGAGCGTCGCCGAGCCAACAGTCGGTGACACGAGCGGCGCGGACATCGCCGCGCTGGAGAATCAACTCGCCGATCTGCTGGGCCTGAAGGTCAGGATCACGTTCACGCCCGCGGGCAGCGGGACGATCGCCCTCGACTATAGCACGCTCGAGCAGCTCGACATGGTGTGCCAGCGTTTGAGCGGCGAGGGGATCTGATCGCCGCTCAGCGGCGGCGTGCGAGAGTCAATAACTGGTGGTCAGCGATCGTCCGCCCCGCCGCACCACGGGCCATGACCTCGCGCTCGGTCGCGCGCACGATCTCCAGCGCGCGCATCAGCCGCTGCACGCTCCACCGCTGAAGCGCCGCGATCGTCGCTCCCTCCTCGCGCCAGAAGACGCGGAAGCGCTTCACGACCTGCCCGGCCCCCTCGCCCGCGTCGACCGCTGCGCGCATCTCAGCGAGGCTCGCCAGCCGCCGCGCAAGCGCCCGCAGCCACGGGATCGGCGAGGCATCTGCCCCCTCCATCGGTCGCAGCGCGGCGATCAACGCGCTCGCGTCGCCCGCGATGACCGCCTCGACGATCGGCGTGATTTCGCCTTCGTCCAGCTCGGCACCAATCTCGGCCAGGTCCGACATGCCTGCGTCGCGCGGATGTTCCACGCCGGCGTCGAGGTACAGCGCCAGCTTGTCGACCTCCGACGCCATGATCGCGCGATCGCCATCCCCTGCCCGCACGATCCGCGCGGCAACACCCGCGCCGAGCCGCAATCCCTGTTCGCGTGCCATGGTGGTGACCAACGCCTCGGCATTGTTTCCCTCGGGCGGATAGCAGGCGAAACTCATCGCGCGGTCGCCGGCGAGCGCGATCTTTACCAGCCGCCCCGTCGCCTTCACCGATGGCGCGATCATGACGACCGGATTACCCGCGCTGGGGGCTTCGAGCAGTGCCTCGACCGCGTCGGCACTCTCCTCGCCCGCACCGACGACGCGGACGAAACGGCGTTCGCCGAACAGCGAAAGGGAGGCGGCCTCGTCGGCCAGTTTCGCGGGATCGTTCCGCAGGCTCGCCGCGTCGAGATCGACACGCTCCGCTGCTTCCCCCATGCTGCGCGCGAGCCGCGTCGCGAAGGCCAGCGCACCCGATTCATCGGGGCCGTGGAGCAGGAACAACCGAATATCGCCGCCGCCGCGGTCAAGCGCCGCGGTCAGCTGCGCCTGCGTCGCCTTCACGGCTGCGGCTGCGCGCGTCGCCTCGCGTAGAGCGCCAGCCGCGCGACGATCTGGTCGGCGATCACCACCGACAGCCGCTCTAGCGCGGTGTTTTCCGCGGCGACGACGGCATAGTCGCTCTGTACGACGTCGACGCCGACGTCCGATCCCGCGGTCTGATCGAGCACCACCGTCCCCGCCGCCGCGTCGACCAACTGGTAACGCGCGCGCAGCGTCCGCCGTTCGCGCGTGACGCTGTTGTCACGCCGGACACCCAGGCCCCGAATCTGATCATCGAGCTTGACGACCAGACGATAGGGTGCGCCACCGCTCGACACCGCACCGAGCCGGTCCTTGAGCGCGTTGGCAACAAGCCAGCCCGCCTTCCCCTCGATCGGGTCGATCTCGACCTGACCGATCGACTGCGCGACCGGGCCCGCGCCGCCGCCCGAATAGAGCGGTTGAAGCCCGCAGCCAGCCAACAGCACCGACGCGAGCGTGGCGAGAGGAAGCCGCCGGATCACGCGACGATGTTCACGAGACGGTCGGGCACGACGATGACCTTTCGTGGCGGCTTGCCGTCGAGCAGGCGGGCCACCTTCTCGCTCGCCAGCGCCGCGGCCTCGGTCGTGTCCTTCGGCGCGCCCTTGGGCATCATCAGCGTGTCGCGAAGCTTGCCGTTGACCTGTACCGCAATCGTCACCTCGTCCTCGACCAGCATCGCGGGATCGACCGCGGGCCATGCCGCGTCCGCGACCAACCCGGTCTCACCGCGTGCCGCCCACGCCTCCTCGGCCAGATGCGGGACCATCGGCGCGACGAGGCGGATCAACGTGTCGATCGCCTCGGCGCGCGACGCGGACGCCGGTGCCTTCTCGACCGCGCTGGTCAGCTCGTACAGCTTAGCCACCGCCTTGTTGAACGACAGCGCCTCGATGTCGGTGGCGATCCCGGCGATCGTCTGATGCAGCTTGCGGTCGAGTGCCGCGTCGCGGTTCTCCCCCGTGTCACGGTCGGCATCGACGAGGCGCCACAACCGCTGGACGAAGCGCCACGCACCCTCGATCCCGTTCTCGCTCCATTCCAGATCGCGCTCGGGCGGGGAGTCGGACAGCATGAACCACCGCACCGCGTCCGCGCCATATTGGTCCACGATCGGCTCGGGATCGACGGTGTTCTTCTTCGACTTGGACATCTTCTCGACCCGGCCACGGATGACCGGGATCGAGGCACCCGCCTCGGTCATGAACGAGAGCGCGCCGCCCTCCCCGACGCTCAGATCCGCAGGGTTCACCCACAGAGCGGCCGGCGGGCCGTCGTGGTCGGGGATGTCGAGCCGGTACGTCTCGTGCGTCACCATGCCCTGCGTGAACAGTCCGGTGAACGGCTCCGCCACGTCGAGCAACCCGACGTGACGCAGCGCGCGCGTCCAGAAGCGGGCGTAGAGCAGGTGCAGGATCGCGTGCTCGACCCCGCCGATATACTGCCCGACCGGCAGCCACGATTCCGCTACCGCCTGGTCGAACGGCTTATCACCCGGCGCGCTGGCGAAGCGGATGAAATACCACGAAGAGTCGGCGAACGTGTCGAGCGTGTCGGTGTCGCGCAGCGCCTCGCCGCCGCACGTCGGGCACGCGACGTGTTTCCACGTCGGATGGCGGTCGAGCGGATTGCCCGGCACGTCGAAGCTGACGTCCTCGGGCAGCACCACCGGCAATTGCGCACTCGGCACCGGCACCTCGCCGCACGCGGCGCAGTGGATGATCGGGATCGGCGTGCCCCAGTAACGCTGGCGGCTGACCCCCCAGTCGCGCAGGCGATAGACCGTCGTTCCCTCGCCCCAGCCCGCTTCCTGCGCGCGCGCGATCACCGAGCGCTTGGCATCCTCGACGCTCATCCCGTCGAGCTCGCAAGAGTTCACCAGCACGCCGGGGCCGGTGTAGGCCGCGTCGTCGTCGAACGCCGGGTCAGTCCGCTCGCCATCGGCGACGACGCGGCGGATCGGCAGATCGTATTTGGTCGCGAATTCGAAGTCGCGCTGGTCGTGCGCGGGCACACCGAACACCGCGCCGGTGCCGTATTCCATCAGCACGAAGTTCGCGATGTAGACCGGCAGCTCGCCCGCGCCCAGCGGATGCGACGCGGTCAACCCGGTGTCGAACCCGAGTTTCTCCTGCGTTTCCAGCTCGGCCGCGGTGGTGCCGCCCTGCTTGCAGCGTTCGATGAAAGCCGCAGCTTCGGAGTTCTGCGCGGCGAGCGCTTGCGCGATCGGATGATCCGCCGCGACCGCGACGAAGCTCGCGCCGTAGATCGTGTCGGGCCGCGTCGTGAACACCTCGACGCTGCCACCATCGGAAAGCGCGAAGCGGAACCGCAACCCCTGGCTGCGGCCGATCCAGTTCTCCTGCATCAACCGGACCTTGTCGGGCCAGTGTTCGAGGCTGCCCAGCCCCTCGATCAATTCGTCGGCGAATTGCGTGATCTTCAGGAACCACTGCGAGAGCTTGCGCTTCTCGACCAGCGCACCCGATCGCCAGCCGCGGCCGTCGATCACCTGTTCGTTGGCGAGCACGGTCATATCGACCGGGTCCCAATTGACCGCCGATTCCTTGCGATAGACCAGCCCGGCTTCGTAAAAGGCGAGGAACAGCGCCTGCTCGTGCCCGTAGTAATTGGGCTCGCAGGTGGCCAGCTCGCGAGTCCAGTCGAGCGCGAAGCCCAGCCGCTTCAGCTGCGCCTTCATCGTCGCGATGTTCGATCGCGTCCAATTGCCCGGATGGACGCCCTTCTCCATCGCGGCATTCTCGGCCGGCATCCCGAACGCGTCCCACCCCATCGGGTGAAGCACCTCGTGCCCCGTCATGCGGCGATAGCGCGCCAGCACGTCGCCCATCGTATAGTTGCGAACGTGCCCCATGTGGATCTTCCCCGACGGATAGGGAAACATCTCGAGCACGTAGGTCTTGGGCTTAGCGCTGTGGTCGTCGGCGGCGAAGGTGCGGCGTTCGTCCCACACCTGCTGCCAGTGCGCGTCCGCCTTCAGGGCATTGAACCGGGAAGCCATGATCGGTGTCGCGTCGCTCAGCCGGTGACCGAACCGCGGCGCAGGTCGCGCGCCTTGGTCAGGATGATGTCCTCGAGCTTCTGCGTCGTCGCGGCCGCGACCGGCGCCGACACCCACTGCCCGCCACGATTGACCTCGCGTAGCGCCGCGACCCGCACCGCGTCGGCGCGCAGGTCCTGGTCGAGAATCGACACCGTCACCTTCATCCGCTCGGTCGGGAGCTGCGGGTTGACGTACCAGTCGGTCACGACGACGCCACCGTTCGAATCGGTCTGGAGCAGCGGCATGAAGCTCAGCGTGTCGAGCGTCGCGCGCCACAGGTAGCTGTTGACGCCGATCGTCGTGACCTTGGAGGCCGCGAGGTCGGCGGACGGACGCTTGTTGCCGCCGGTGCTGCATCCTGCGAGCACGGTTGAAGTGGCGAGGGCGGCGCAAAGGCCGAGGGCAACACGCGAACGGCGAAACATGGCAGGTTCCTTGGCAAAATCACGCGCCGAGCGGCGGGCGCACCATCAGCCTCCACCTGTATCCGCCCGCACGAAGCGCGGCAAGCGCGCGCGGGCTGTGCTATATCCGCAACACTCCGCCTGATTCGGCTTTCGCCCTGATGGACTTGGAACCCGAAGCTGCTAGGTCGCTTGTCGGAGCGGCGTAGATCGCCGTTGAGGGGTTTTGAGTCGTGAACGCACGTCGGGTCATTGCTGGCAGCATGGGGGTAGCCTGCGCGGCAATCGCCTTTGCCGTCGCGCCCGCGTTCGGTGCCGCCGAGACCGCGCCGCGCACCGTGAAGCGCTTCGTCGCGCCGCGTGTCGCCGGCACCTTCACCCCCGCCGCCGCCGATCCGAAACTCGCCGCCTTGTTCGCGCGCAGCGGCCTCGACGCGAGCGGGTTCAGCTTCACCCCGTCCGAATCGCGCAGCGGCAGCCGCTCGGTCACCGTCGCGGTCCGTGCGCGCTCGACGCTCGCACCGTCGCGCGACAACAGCCGTCTCGCGGCCGCGGCCCCCAGCCCCACCGTCGGGCTGGCGCCGATCGCGTACAACCTGGGCGTCTCGGTCGGGTGGAAACGGTTCGCGGTCACGGGTGACATGGCGAAGGTCGATCTGGCGGCGACGCCGGGCGGGCGCGAATCGTCCGATCTCGCACTCAGCTACGCGGGCAACCACATCTCGGGTCAGCTGCGCGCCACCGCCGACCGCGCGCTCGCGGGGACGCCGAGCCTTGTCGCCGAACGGCCGAGCTACTCGCTCGATCTCGGCGGCTCCTATTCGCTGACGCGCAACATCGATCTGACCGCGGGCATGCGTTACAAGAGCGAGCGTGAGCGGCTGACGCGGCGCGAGGACGACCGCCACGACAGCCAGGCCGTCTACGTGGGCACCGCCTTCCGCTTCTGATCGCGCAGGTTACGGCAACCAGCCGTCGATGGCCGCGTAACCGTAAAAGCCGTGCATTGCCCGGAAACGAGTCTCGTTCACCCCCCCGAGAGCAATGATCGGGACGCCTGCCGCGTGCCCGATCATGCGCGCGCGTCGAACCCCTAGCGCCACAGCGCCCGGATGCGACCGGGTGGCGAACATCGGCGAGACGAACACCGCCTGCGCGCCCGCGATCCGCGCCTGACGTGCCTGCCGGACCGAATGCACCGGCCAGGTAATCAGCCCGCTACCGACGCGTCCGTGCACGCCATCCTCCCCTGGCATCCGCATCGAGCCGGCGCGAACCAGCACCAGCCCGCGCGTCAGGGCGACGCGCCGCACCCGCGCGAACAGCCGCGCGCGTTCGACCGGCGGCAGCGAATAGTGCCGGAATACCACACCCCCGCCGCGCGGCAGCCGTCGCAGCGCCTGCCACAACGCGTCTCCCATCCGCTCGTCGGTCATCAACCAGCGCGTCGGCAACGGCCGGGGTGCGCCGGGGTTGATCGAGCGACTGGGGTGGCGGGGCCTCATCACGCCGCCTATAGCCCGCGCAATGCCGTTCGACGAACCCTCGCTCACCCCGCGACCCGCACCGCGTGTCCGTGACGACCGCCCCGCGACCGAACGGCTGGTCGACATTCGCGCTCGGATCGACAAGGCGGCGGCGATCGCGCGGCGTGCCCCAGGCGACGTCACCCTGATCGCGGTGTCGAAGACGCACCCGGCGACCGCGATCCTGCCGCTGCTTGCGGCCGGACACCGCGACTTCGGCGAAAACCGGGTACAGGAAGCCGAGGCAAAGTGGCCCGGGTTGCGCGACCAATATCCAGACGTACGGCTCCACCTGATCGGCCAGCTTCAGTCGAACAAGGCACGCGACGCGGTGCGGATCGCCGATGCGATCCACGCGGTAGACCGTGCGTCGCTGGTCGTCGCACTCGCGCGCGCGATGGAGCAGGAAGGGCGTCGCCCCACCTGCTTCCTCCAGGTCAACATCGGCGACGAGCCGCAGAAGGGCGGCTGCGCGATCGCCGACCTGCCGGCGCTGCTCGCCGAGGCGCGCGGGGTCGACCTGCCGGTCGCCGGGCTTATGTGCCTGCCGCCCGCGGGGCTCGAGGCCGCGCCCTATTTCGCGCTGCTCGCGAAGATCGCGCGCGAGCATGATCTGACCGGGCTCAGCATGGGAATGTCCGAGGACTACGAAACCGCGGTGACGCTCGGCGCGACGCACGTCCGCGTCGGCTCCGCGCTGTTCGGTACGCGCGCGTGACGGTCGACGTCGTGCCGCAGGGGAAGCGAGCCCCCCGACCGATCCAGTGCCGTTTCGCGGCACTCTTGTTCGATTTCGACGGCGTGCTGATCGAGAGCGAGGCCGCGGGCAATCGCCAGATCGCGGAATTCCTGACCGGGATCGGCCACCCGACCACCCCCGAACAGTCGATGGCCAATTTCATGGGGCTGTCGGGCGCCGATTTCCGCGGCGCGGTTGAGCGCTGGATCGGCGGGCCGCTGCCCGACAGCTTCCACGCGGCGCGCGCGGCCGAGGATGCGCGCTGCATCGCCGACGGGATCGAGGAGGTCGCGGGCGCGGTCGCCTTCGTTCGCAGCCTGCCGGCCGCGTTGCCCAAGGCGGTCGTATCGTCGAGCAATACGCGCTGGCTCCACGCGCACCTCGCGCACCTCGGGCTCACCGATGTCTTCGGCGAGCACGTCTATTCGGGGACCGAGCACGTCACGCGCGGCAAACCCGCGCCCGATTTGTACCTCTACGCCGCACAGCGGCTGGGCGTGGCGATCGAACGCTGCGCGATCCTGGAGGACTCGCCCGTCGGCGCCACCGGCGCGGTCGCGAGCGGCGGCTATGTCATCGGGCTCGTCGCCGGGACGCACTGCGCACCCGGCCACGACGAACGCCTGCGCGCGATCGGGGTTGACGCGATCGCGCACGATTTCGGCGCGGTCAGCGCGCTCCTCGCCTGAACCGCGCCCAGGTGCCCGCCACCGCGTCGTACGGCAGCGCTAGCAGCTCGCGCGCATAGGCGCGGGCGCGTCGCCTCGCAGGGCGATGACCGTGATCGAGCCGCGCGCCGGCGGTCGCGACGCCGAACAGCCGCATCAGCATACGCGCACGCGGCTGGTGCCAATTGTCGGTACAGGCGATGCACCGCGTGATCCCGTTCGCCCGCGCGTGGATCGCCGCGGCACGCGCGGTCTGCAACGTGTCGCGGCTCACCTCATCGAGCACCAGTCGGTCCGCGGCGACCAGATCGCGCAGCCCGCGCGCGATCACCGACGCCTCCGATGGCCCCTCGCGTCCGATCGCACCCGAGCAGAAGACGATCGCGCGGGGATGCGTCGACGCCAGTTGCCGCGCGAGCGCGATCCGTCCGGCGAGCGCGCCGCTCGGCTGTCCACCGGCACGCACCGCGGCACCGAACACCACGATCATCGCGTCAGAACTGATGACCGGTCCGGTCGCGCTTGGTCGCGAGATAGCGCTCGTTGTGCGGATTAGGGGTGAGGAAATGCGGAACGCGCTCGATCACCGCGATCCCCGCCGCCTCCAGCCCCGCAACCTTGGCGGGATTGTTGGTTAGCAGCCGCACCTCCGCCTGCCCCAATAGCGCGAGCATCCGCGCCGCGACGCCAAAATCGCGCGCGTCGATCGCGAAGCCGAGCCGCGTGTTCGCATCGACGGTGTCGAACCCCTGATCCTGCAAGGCGTAGGCGCGCAGCTTGTTGATCAACCCAATCCCGCGCCCCTCCTGCCGCAGGTACAGCAGGATGCCCCATCCGCTCGCCTCGATCGCGTGGATCGCGGCATGGAGCTGCGGCCCGCAATCACACTTGAGGCTGCCGAGCACGTCGCCGGTCAGACATTCGCTGTGCAGCCGCACCACCGGCGGGCGTCCGTTGGGTGCACCGATGATCAGCGCGACATGCTCGTCCGCGCTCTCGGGCGAGCGGAAGGCGACGATCTCGGCATCCTCGGCACCATCGACCGGCAGCTTCGCGCGCACCGCGATCGACAATCGTGCCGCATCCTCGTGCGCGGCAATGTCGTCGGGGGTGATAGTCACTTCAGCGTCGCGCCCGTCGGTGAAGAAGGCGGGCAGCAGCCCCGCAATCCGCGCGAGTTGCAACGCCGCCGCGGTGGCGGTTGGCCGCGCATTGTCGAGCGTGCGGAACGGCCCCTTCATCGGCGTCGCGAGATCGCGCTGCGGATCGGCTATCGCGGTCGCCAGCGCCATGTCGAACCACGGCGCCCGCTCGATCAGCACCGGATGGTCGGGATCGCCCGCGGCGCGCTGGTTGAGCAGCTTGAGCGTGTCGGCGCGCCCGCTCGAGATCAGGATGCCGTATCGATCATCGGCGAAGTCGCGCAGACGCTCTTCGTCGGCGGTTTCGATCGCCAGCAACGTCAGCGGCGGCTCGCCCGGGGCCACGATCGCGATTGCCCAGCCGCGACGCAGCGCATCGATCGCCCGGGCCGCGTCGCGCGCGCTCACCAGTCGAACTCGGTCATGATCGGCACGTGGTCGCTCGGCTTGAGCCAACTGCGGCAATCCTCGAACACCCTGTGCGCGCGCGCCTGCGCCGCGACGTCGGCGGTCGCCCACATGTGATCGAGCCGACGCCCGCGATCGTTCTTGGTCCAGTCGGGCGAGCGATAGCTCCACCACGTGTGCAGTCGCGCGGGTGAAGGATGGAAATGACGGCCGAGATCGACCCAGCTGTTCGATGCCTTGAGCGCGTCCAGCGCCTCCACCTCGACCGGTGTGTGGCTGACGACCTTCAACAGCGCCTTGTGGCTCCACACGTCGGCGGGAAGAGGGGCGATGTTGAAATCGCCGGTCAGGATCGTCGGCGCGTCGAGCCCCTCCGACCAGCGTGTCATGCGTTCGACGAAATCGAGCTTCTGCCCGAACTTCGGGTTCACCGCGCGGTCGGGGACGTCGCCGCCCGCGGGGACATAGACGTTCTCGAGGCGAACCCCGTTCGGCAACCGCACCCCCAGATGCCGCGCCTCCTTGTTCGCCTGCCAGTCGAGCCGGTCGTCCTGGACCAGCGGGATCCGCGACACGATCGCGACGCCGTGATGCATCCGCTGCCCGTGGAGCAAAACGTGATCGTAGCCGAGCGCGCGGAAGGCATCGATCGGGAAGTCGGCGTCGATCACCTTGGTTTCCTGCAGACACAGAATGTCGGGTTGCGCCTCGCGCAGGAATTGCTCGACGATGTCGATGCGGAACCGCACCGAGTTGATGTTCCAGGATACGATCTTCACGTCGCGGCGTGTAGCGCCGCGGGCAGGGGCCTGCCAAGGGGAGGGGACGACGCGCGGTCGTGCCGGGCCCTCGGTTCTTGGTAGCGTTGATATGGCTCAGGTGGGCCCGCCGCGGGCAAAGCCCGCGTCGTCGGACGGGCCGTGCGGCCCGCCGGCCGTGCTTGGGCGTCTGGCGACTTTCGCCTGCGCCCTACGCAGAATGGCCCTCGCTCCGGGGGCAGGGAGCGAGGGCCGACCTGTCGTTCGTCACGCAGGCGGGACCGTGGAGGTTCGGGGCAACAGGGGGAAAAATCCCCGATACGCGCCACGTCCGCAGCACCACTTCTAGGCCCCGCCGCCTGTCGCTCAGATGAACGAGCCGGCAGGGTTCCATTCAGCCGGCGCGGTTCTGCCTCCGCGGGTCGTTCCAGCGGAACGTTCCGTCGCTGACCGGCTGATTGAACTTCTGCCCCGACAACCGGATCGTGGTGCGATTGCCCTGCGCGTCGAGCTGGACCCAACCCTGCAGCATCAGCCCCGCCGGCGCACTCGCGTCGCGCGCGAAGACCAGGTTGATGCGACCATATTCGGGATGCTTGGCGTCATAGCCGTCGACCGACACGACGCGTGGGTCGCCGCTCGGCACCACCTTGGCGAAGCGCGAGATGTCCTTGTTCGGGTCTAGCAGCACGCCCAGCGGCGAATTGCCGATCGGCCACCGCTGCACCTGCCGGACCGAATAATCGATGAAGGTCAGCGCCTTGCCGTCGCCGACGATCAGGATCGGGACGCCTTTTTGATACTGGAAGCGGATCCTGCCCGGCTTCTTCAGCGTCAGCGTGCCCGTCAGCACCTGCCCGTTGCGATCGGTCTGGCTGAACTGCGCTGTCATGGTGTTGACCGCCGACAGATGCCGCTGGACCGCCGCCAGGTCGCCGGTCTGCGCTGCGGCTGGCACCGAGGTCGCGACGAGCATGGCGAGCGGCAGAAAGGCTTTCACGATTGATCGCTCCGATGATTGCGTGATGCCGACACGTGGCATGGCCGCATTGAACGCGCCGTGAACCCCCGGCGATCCACCGCCCGCCGCGCGAACGCCCCTCAGAAGAGCGACACGATCCCCGCGGTCTCCGGCGTCCCCGCCCACCCCTCGTAGATCATCTTGCCCGCGACGAACACGATCACGGCGAGGCCGATATAGGCGATCCAGCGATGCCGGTTGATGATCCGCGCGATGAAGTTCGCCGCCAGCCCCATCAGCGCGACCGACAGCAGCAGGCCAATCACCAGAATGCCCGGATGCTCCCGCGCCGCGCCCGCCACCGCCAGCACGTTGTCGAGGCTCATCGACACATCGGCGACCGCAACCGCCCAGGCAGCGGCAGCGAAGCTCTTCGCCGGCTTGATCCCCGATTGCTCGTCGGCCTCGTGCGCGCCGCCCTCGCGGATCTCGCGCCAGAATTTCCAGCTGACCCACAGCAGCAGCAGCCCGCCGGCGAAGATCAACCCAACGATCCCCATCAACCAGGTGACGATCAGCGCGAAAAAGATGCGCAGCACCAGCGCCGCACCGATGCCGATCAGGATCACCTTGCGCCGGTCCGCCGCGGGCAGCCCAGCCGCCAGCGCGCCGACGACGATCGCGTTATCGCCCGCCAGCACCAGATCGATCAGCAGCACCTGCCCGAACGCCGCGAGCGCGGTCGCATCGGTCAGGTTGGAGAAATCGGCCACGACATGCTGCCAGATGTCCGAGAGCGACCCCGGCCCGGCAGCCGCCGCAGCGGAAAGAATGGTGGCGAGGATCACGCTGGCTGCTCCCGGTTCATGGCTCGCGTCATAGCGAAACTGCCGCGCGCGCCAAGCGGGTCAGACGCACTAGCCGCAGCCGCGATCCGCCGGACATGGTTCGATACAATGGGAGAATGGGGAGGGGGGGCGCCGCGGGCAGAGCCCGCGTCGTCGGTCGGGCGCGGTCTGCACCGCACCCGCCGGCCGTACCGGTGCGAGTCCTGCCGCGGCACGCGGCAGGCCGCATCCGGTTACTGATTCATGCTGTCGAAGAAATCGGCGTTGGTCTTCGAATCCTTCATCTTGCCGAGCAGGAACTCCATCGCGTCGACGGTGCCCATCTGCATCAGGATGCGGCGCAGCACCCACATCTTGGACAGCTGCCCCTTGTCGACCAGCAGCTCTTCCTTGCGGGTACCCGACTTGCCGACGTCGATCGCGGGGAAGATGCGCTTGTCCGCCACCTTGCGGTCGAGCACGATCTCAGCGTTGCCGGTGCCCTTGAACTCCTCGAAGATCACCTCGTCCATGCGGCTGCCGGTATCGATCAGCGAGGTCGAGATGATGGTGAGGCTGCCGCCTTCCTCGATGTTGCGCGCCGCGCCGAAGAAGCGCTTGGGCCGCTGGAGCGCGTTCGCGTCGACACCGCCGGTCAGCACCTTGCCCGAGCTAGGCACCACCGTGTTATAGGCGCGGCCAAGGCGCGTGATGTTGTCGAGCAGGATGACGACATCCTTCTTGTGCTCGACCAGCCGCTTCGCCTTCTCGATCACCATCTCGGCGACCTGGACGTGGCGCGTCGCGGGCTCGTCGAAGGTCGACGACACGACTTCGCCGTTCACCGTGCGCTGCATGTCGGTGACTTCCTCGGGCCGCTCGTCGATCAGCAGCACGATCAGGAACACCTCGGGGTGGTTGACCGAGATCGCGCGCGCGATGTTCTGCATCATGATCGTCTTGCCGACGCGCGGCGGCGCGACGATCAGGCAGCGCTGCCCCTTGCCGAGCGGCGCGACGACGTCGAGCACGCGGCCCGACTTGTCCTTGATCGTCGGGTCCTCGATCTCGAGCTTCAGCCGCTCCTCGGGATAGAGCGGGGTGAGATTGTCGAAGTTCACGCGCTGGCGGACGCGCTCGGGGTCCTCGAAATTGACCTGGGTGATCTTCACCAGCGCGAAATAACGCTCGCCGTCTTTGGGGCCGCGGATCTCGCCCTCGACCGTGTCGCCGGTGCGCAGCCCGTGCTTACGCACCTGGTTCGGGCTGACGTAGATGTCGTCGGGGCCGGCGAGGTAGTTCGCCTGCGCCGACCGCAGGAAGCCGAAGCCGTCGGCGAGCACCTCGATCGTGCCCTCGCCCATGATCTGCTCGCCGTTTTCCGCCTGGACCTTCAAGATCGCGAACATCAGGTCCTGCTTGCGCAGCGTCGAGGCACCCTCGACGCCGAGCTCCTCGGCCAGCTGGACCAGCTCGGCGGGAGCCTTCTTTTTCAAATCTTTGAGATGCATCTAATCGCGTCCGATGTGATCGGGGAACAAGGGGAAGCTGGTTTCGGCGGAAAGAGGAAGATCGCTCGAGAAACAAAGCTGTAAGGAGGCAGCAGGGCGCGGACGCGCCTCTACCGTGCGAGTGACCTATGATCGGCCGGGAGCCAAGTCAAGCGCGCCGATCCGCGCGCCCGACCGCGTCCCCGCCGCTGTCGTGTCAGAACGGCTTCACGATCACCAGGATGACGATCAGCGTGACCGCGAGCGCGGGGATCTCGTTCATCATGCGCAGCGCCTTGTTCGACACGCCCGCGCGACCTCGCGCCAGCTTGCGCGCGTAGCCGACTGCCCAGCCGTGGTAGCCCGACAGCAGGACCACGATCAGCAGCTTCGCGTGGAGCCAGCCGAGCCCGGGCACGCCCGCGAGCAGTCCGGCATTGATCGACAGCAGGATGCCCAGCACCCACACGACGATCATCGCGGGCGTCAGGATGATGCGGCGCAGCTTGTTCTCACGGTCGGTCCAGCGCGCCGCCTCGGCCGCGTCCGCCAACCCCTCCTGATGATACACGAGATAGCGCGGCAGCATGAACAGCCCCGCCATCCAGAAGATCACGAAGATCAGATGCGCCGCTTTGACCCACAGATAGGTCGCGCCCAGAAAACCCGGTTCCATCACGCACTCCTTAGCACGGCGAGCAGCCGTTCGACATTGGCGATCGGCGTGTGCTGCCCGATGCCGTGCCCCAGATTGAAGACGTGCGGGCGCCCCTCGAGCGCCGCCAGGATCGCTCGCACACCGTCATCCAGCGCCGGTCCGCCTGCTTCGAGCAGCAGCGGGTCGAGATTGCCCTGCACCGGCATCCCGGCCGGCAGCACGCGGTTCGCCCAGGTGGGATCGACCGTCTCGTCGAGCCCGATCGCATCGGGCGCGACCCCCGCGGCATAATCGACCAGCTTCGCGCCCGCGCCCTTGGGAAAGCCGATGATCGGTGTGCCTGGGTGTCGCGCGCGCAATGCGTCGACGATCGCGCGATTGGGTCGGATCACCCAGGCGTCGAATTGCACCGGGCTGAGCGACCCCGCCCAACTGTCGAACAGTTGCACCGCCTCGACCCCGGCCGCGATCTGCCGCGACAGATATTCGACCGTCAGCGCGGCGACCCGATCGATGATCGCACCGAAGCGCGCGGGATCGCGGTAGGCGAGCAGCCGCGTCGCACCCTGATCCTTCGACCCTGCGCCCGCCACCATGTAGGTCGCGACCGTCCACGGCGATCCGGCGAAGCCCAGGAACGTCGTCTCGGCGGGCAGCATCGCCGCGACGCGCTCGACGGTCGCGTAGACGGGATCGAGCCGCGTCAGATCGGGAGTCAGCGCATCCGGAACGATATCGACCAGCGCGGGCGCCAGTCGCGGGCCTTCGCCCGCCCCGAACGTCAGATCCTGCCCCAGCGCCCAGGGCACCATCAGGATATCGCTGAACAGGATCGCGCCGTCGAACTCGAAGCGGCGGATCGGCTGCACCGTCACTTCGGCCGCCGCCACCGGATCGGTCGCGAGCGCGAGGAAGCCGCCCTTCTCCGCCCGCAGCGCGCGATACTCGGGCAGGTAGCGCCCGGCCTGACGCATCAACCACACCGGCGGACGCGACCGCGCCTCACCTTTCAGAACCGCGAGCAGGGGCTTGGAGCCGGACAATCGGGCACTCCTTCTTCAATAGAAGAATCTAAAATGAGGTTGTTGATGTTGTTGGCGTGTGGGCGCCGGGGATTATGCGTTCGCACACTTAATGCCAACAGATTGACTCGTGTGACTCGGCGATTCCGCCGGGATTCGATTCAATCGCCACCACGACTCACACCCTGTGGACAAATCGGGGCGGCGTTGGCGGGATTGTGGACAAGTGCCGGTTTATCCACCGCGTCCCGCCGGCTTGGCGGGTCGGCCGAGTTACGCTAGCCCCCATCCCCATGTTGTCCACAGATCGATCCTGACGCGCCCGCATGGTTCGGCTCCACCTGCACCTGCTGTCGGATTCGACCGGCGAGACGCTGGAGAACATCGCCAAGGCGGCGCTCGCGCAATATGACGACGTCGAGACGGTTAGGCATTTCTGGCCGATGGTCCGCACCGAAGCGCATCTCGACCGCATCCTGCAGGAAATCGCGCAGAACCCCGGCCTCGTCATCTTCACGCTCGTCAATCCGCAGACGCGTCGCGCGCTGGAAAGCCGCTGCCACGCGCTCGGGTTGCCGATGGTCGCGCCACTCGATCCGGTGAACGACGCGCTGTCGGGGCTGCTGGGGCAGCAGGCAAAGGCACGCCCGGGTCGCCAGCACGTGCTTGATGCTGCCTATTTCGCGCGCGTCGACGCGATCCAGTTCACGATCGCGCACGACGACGGGATCGCGTGGGAAGAATGGGAAGAGGCCGATATCGTGCTGGCAGGCGTCAGCCGGTCGTCGAAGACCCCGACCTCGATCTACCTCGCCAACCGCGGCTACAAGACCGCGAACATCCCCGTCGTGGTCGAGAGCCCGCCGCCGCCGCTGCTCTACCAGTTGAAGAATCCGCTGGTCGTCGGGCTGACCACCAGTGCCGATCGGCTGATCGCGATCCGGCGCAACCGCCTGCTGTCGCTCAACCAGACCCCGGAAACGGACTACGTCAATCAGGACGCGGTCGCGCGCGAGATCGCGTTCGCGCGGCGGATGTTCGCCGACAACGGCTGGCCGGTGATCGACGTGACGCGCCGCTCGATCGAGGAAACCGCCGCGGCGATCATCTCCTTGTGCAACGAACGGCGCGGCGGCGCCGTCAGCCCACGCGACTGACGGCGCGTGGCCGACCCTGTCATCATCATGGTAAGCATCAGATCTTGAGCATCATCCTCGCTTCGCAGTCCGCCTCGCGCACCGCCATGTTGTCGGCCGCGGGCGTCCCCTTCACCGCCGAACCCGCGCACGCCGACGAAGCGGCATTGAAGGCCGCGATGGCGGGCCGCCTGCCGCGCGACGTCGCCGACGCGCTCGCCGAGCTGAAGGCGTTGAAGGTCTCGGCGCGTCATCCCGGCAGGTTGGTCCTCGGCTCGGACTCGCTCGCGGTGCTCGACGACGGCACGATCCTCGACAAGCCGCGCGACCGCGCCGACGCGCGCGATCACCTGCGGCGGATGTCGGGCAAGCGTCACGATCTCGTCAGCGCGGCGGTGATCGCGCAAGACGGCCGCCCCGTCTGGCGCCATGTCGAGGCAGCGCGGATGTTCGTCCGCCCGCTGTCCGACGCCTTCGTCGACGCCTATCTCGATGCCGAATGGCCTGCGATCGCCGGCTGCGTCGGCTGCTACCGGATCGAGGGACCGGGCGCGCAATTGTTCAGTCGCATCGAGGGGAGCCAGTTCACCGTGCTCGGCATGCCGCTGCTTCCCGTGCTCGGCTATCTGCGCGACCGCGGCGCGCTGGCGTCGTGACGCGCACGCGCATGCGTCCACGCGCACACGCGCACACGCGCACGTAGGGGTGTGACCTTCGTGACTTTCCAGCTTTCACCGACGGACCAGACCATTCGATGACCAAGCCTTATGCCGAAGTGATCGGTGATCCGGTCGCGCATTCGAAATCGCCGCTGATCCATCGTTTCTGGCTCGATCACCTCGGCATCGATGCCGATTATCGCGCGACCCGCGTCGCGCCGGACGATCTGCCGGCCTATTTCGCGGATCGCGCCGCCGACCCGCTGTGGCGCGGCTGCAACGTGACGGTGCCGCACAAGGTCGCGGCGCTCGACCACGTGCCCGACCCCGGTGACGTGCGCGCCTCGATCGGGGCGGCGAACACCGTGTTTCGCACGCCGGGCGGCCTGGCGGCGACCAACACCGATGCCGCGGGTTTCCTGTCGCCGATCGCGGACCTCGACCTTGCCGGGAAGCCGGTCGTCATCGTCGGCGCGGGGGGCGCGGCGCGCGCGATCCTGTTCGCCTTGTCGAAGGTCGGCGTCGGCCCGGTCACCCTGCTCAACCGCACGCCGTTGAAGGGCGCGGCATTGTTGTCGACGTTCGGGTTGAAGGGGCAGGCGTTGCCGCTCACCGCCAAACTTCCGCCCGCCGCGCTGCTGGTCAATGCTTCCACGCTCGGCATGACCGGTCAGCCGCCGCTCGACCTCAACCTGCTGGCGCTGCCCGCCGACGCAATCGTCTACGACATCGTCTACTCACCGCTCGAGACCGAGCTGCTGACCCAGGCGCACGAGCGCGGGCTCGACACGATCGACGGGCTCGACATGCTGGTAGGGCAGGCCGCGCTCGCGTTCGAGTTGTTCTTCGGCCAGGCGGCACCGCGCGAGCACGACGATCAGTTGCGCGAACGGTTGCTCGCGTGAGCGCGCCCGTCATCGTCGGGCTGACGGGTTCGATCGGCATGGGCAAGTCGACCGTCGCGCGGATGTTCCGCGACGAAGGCGTGCCCGTCTTCGATGCCGACGCCGAGGTGCATCGGCTTCAGGGGCCCGGCGGCAAGGTCGTCGCGGCGATCGAGGCGCGCTTCCCCGGTACCACCGGGGCAGGGGGGGTCGATCGCGGCAGGCTCGCCGCCGCGGTACTCGGCGACGATGCCGCGATGAAGGCGCTGGAGCGGATCGTCCACCCCGCGGTCGGGGTCGAGCGCGCGGCGTTCCTCGCGGCGCATGCCGATGCCGATCTGGTCGTGTTCGACGTGCCGCTGCTGTTCGAGACCGGCGGTGATCGCGCCGTCGACGCGGTGGTGGTCGTCTCGGCAAACGCGGAGGTGCAGCGCGCGCGCACGCTGTGCCGTCCGGGGATGAGCGCGGAGAAGTTCGACGCGATCCTCGCGCGGCAGATGCCCGACGCGAACAAACGCGCGCGCGCCGACTTCGTGGTCGCGACCGACACGACGATCGAGGAAACACGCGCCCAGGTCCGCGGCGTCGTCGCTTGCCTCCGCGCGCGGGAAGCACGATAACCGTTCCCCCATGCGCGAGATCGTCTTCGATACCGAAACAACGGGCCTGAGCTTCGCCGGCGGCGACCGGATGGTGGAGATCGGCTGCGTCGAGCTTTTCAACCGGGTCGAGACCGGGCAGACATTCCACGCTTATTACCACCCCGAACGCGACATGCCCGAGGAGGCGGCGCGCGTGCACGGCCTGCGGATCGATTTCCTGTCGAAATTTCCGGTGTTCACCGCGGGGGTCGACGCGCTGCTGGAATTCATCGGCGACAGTCCGCTGATCGCGCACAATGCCGGGTTCGACTTCTCGTTCCTGAACGGCGAGCTGGAGCGCTGCGGGCGCAACCCCGTCTGCCGAACGCGCATGATCGATACGTTGCAGATCGCGCGCAGCCGTCACCCCGGCGCGAAGCACACGCTCGACGCCTTGTGCAGCCGTTACGGCGTCGATCGCTCGCACCGCGTCCTCCACGGCGCGTTGCTCGACGCGCAATTGCTCGCGCAGGTATATGTCGAGCTGCTCGGCGGGCGGCAGATCGGGCTCGGGCTCGTCAGCGAGGTGCCGGTCGAGGTGGTGGAGATCGCCGCGCCCGCGCCGCGCAAGGTGCGCGTCCCGCGCGCCTTTCATGCCAACGCGGCGGAACTGGCGGCGCACGCAGCGTTTGTGAACGGAATGAAAGAGCCTTTGTGGGGAGTGGCCGAGAGCTCTTCGTAAAAGGGGCCGTCGCGTCCGGTTGGCGCGGATGGCGGGGTCGTCCTGGCCCCGTGTCGAGCAGGAGAAGACAATGGATATCCGGACCAATGGTCACCAGGTTTCGATCGGCGACGCGCTGAAGAGCCATGTCGAGGACCGCCTCCAGGGTATCGCCGACAAGTATTTCTCGCGCGCCATCTCGGCCGAGGTGACCTTTGGCAAGGGACCGCACGATGTCGGTTTCCGCTGCGACATCGTCTCGCACGTGATGCGCGGACTGGTACTGAAGGGCGCGCACGAGGCACATGACGCGCACCTCGCCTTCGATGGCGCCGCGGAGAAGATCGAGAAGCAGCTGCGCCGCTACATGCGCCGGTTGAAGGATCGCCACGCGATGCACGTCGAGGCGGAAGCCGAGCAGGAGCGTTCAGGCTACGACAATGCGGGTTACACCTTGTTCGCCGAGTCGGTTTCCGACGAGGAAGACGACAACGACGCGCCGCTGGTGATCGCGGAAACCCGCGTCGACGTCCCCGACGCGAGCGTCTCAGACGCGGTGATGATGCTCGACCTGCGCAATACCCAGGCGCTATTGTTCAAGAACGCGGGCACCGGCGCCTACAACATGGTCTATCGCCGCGGCGATGGGACGATCGGCTGGGTCGAGCCGCAGCGCGGCGGCTGATCCGACCAGCGACTTCGATGGATCTCAGCGACCTGTTGCTGCCCGAGCTGGTGGCGGTGGACGTGTCCGCCGCCATCAGGAAGGCTGTATTCACGCAGATCGGCGCGCTCGCCGCGCCGGTGCTCGGGTTCGACGCGCGCGTGATCGGTGACGCGCTCGCCGCGCGCGAGAAGCTCGGCTCGACCGCGTTCGGCGGCGGAGTCGCGATCCCGCACGCGCGGATCGACGGGCTCGACCGGCTGGTCGCGGGGACGGTCCGGCTCGCACAGCCGATCGATTTCGGCGCGGTCGACGACGCGCCGGTCGACCTGCTGTTCGTGCTGCTCTCGCCGCCCAAGGCGGGGGCCGATCATCTGAAGGCGCTGGCGCGGATCGCGCGACGGGTGCGCGATCGGGCGCTCGTTGCCAAGCTGCGCGGCGCGGGTTCGCGCGATGCGATCTGGGCATTGCTGACATCGGACGAGACGCGTGACGCGGCCTGATCGTGCGGCACCCGAGGGCGCGGCGGCGCATTTCCGCGCGCTCGAAGCGCTGTATGCGGCGGCACCGGTCAATCACCTGTTCGAATCGCGGCTCGAGGTGCCCGAGGTGGGCGTGTCGCGCATCCATTTCGCGGTCGATCGCCGTCATTTTCATGCCGCCGGCGCGGCGCACGGTACCGCTTATTTTAAGATGCTCGACGACGCGGCATTCTACGCCGCCAACAGCCTCGTCACTGACCGTTTCCTGCTCACCACGCAGTTCAGCCTCAACCTCACGCGGCCGCTCGGCGAGGGGCCCGTCGTCGCCGAGGGGCGATGGATCAGCGGGCAGCGGCGCGTCTTCATCGCCGAGGCGCGGTTGATCGCCGCCGACGGCGAGGAGGTCGCGCGCGGCACCGGCACGTTCATGCGGTCGCGCATCGCGCTTGCGGGGCTACCAGGCTACGGGGCCGCGGCATGAGTGGACGATTACCGACCCACGTCGCGGTCGGCGCGTTGGTGCGCCGCGTCAACGACGCGGGCGGGTTAGCGGTCGTCCGCGCGCGCGGCGAGGCACAGACCGGGGCAATCCTGTTGCTGATCGACGACGGCGACACCGTTCGCGGGCTGGAGCGGTTCCGTGACCTCGACGATCGCGAGTCCCTGGTGCCGGCGGGGCCGACCGCCGCGACGGGCGCGGCGATGGACGAATATTGGAAGAAACGCCGCGTCTCCGACCCCGATCTGTGGGTCGTCGAACTGATGATCGCACAGGCCGAACGGTTCGCCGCTGAAACGATCCTGGCCGATTGACCCGCCGACGTTCGCGGGGAAAGAGCGGTTCATCAACTAAACGCGTTGTGCTGCGCCGGTGTGCGATGCCGGACGGTTACGCAGTCGGGGGGATCCCGGCGGTGGTGTGATCGCTCGCCGATCGCGTGCGCCGTTCGTGTACTCACCGCATGATGTAGACGATGAATGACATTTCGGAAGCGCGCTGCAACGGTTGCGGCGACTTTGATCTCTCTGGCCGGGCTGGCTTTTCACAGCACCGCCAGCTTCGCAGCAGAGGCCCCGGCTCTCGTCGCGAAGGATCAGACTTCCAAACAGATCACCGTCGTCTCGGTTCCCGCGGTTTCCTATTTCGTTCAACAGCTTCCCACCCAGCCGGCGGTGGCGCAGGACCCAGCCTTCGCCCCGGACGCGGATGAGGACGACACCGTCGCCTATCCGACGCTCGCCGCCGCCGTCGCCGCGCAGGACGACGAAACCGACGACGAACAACTCCGCTGCCTCGCCGGCGCGATCTATTTCGAGGCACGCGGCGAACCGCTGAGCGGTCAGCTCGCCGTCGCCGAGGTCATTCTCAACCGCGCCAACTCCGGCCGCTTCGCCAAGAGCGCGTGCGGCGTCGTGACCCAGCCGGGTCAGTTTTCCTTCGTTCGCGGTGGACGCATTCCCGACGTCGCAGAAAACGGCCGCTGGCGTACCGCGGTCGCCGTCGCCAAGGTGGCGATGAAGGATGCCTGGGACAGCGATGCCGCGAAGGCGCTCTATTTCAACGCGGGGCGCTCGCCCAATCGTGGTCTCGTCCGCGTCGCTGCGATCGGCAACCACACCTTCTATCGTTGAGCTTACGCGCGGCCGACTAGCCTGCGTTCACCGAATGTTCTAAACGTTCGGCCATGCTGCAACCCCCCGCTACCTGTCAGGATTCGGCAACCGATACGCTCTGCGCCGCCGATGTCGCGCGGGGCGTGACCCGCATGTTCCTGCGCCACGATCTGGTCACCATCCACGAAGTACCGCTGGAGGGGGGGCGCCGCGCCGATCTGATGGCGGTCGATGCGCGCGGGCAGCTCGTGATCGTCGAGATCAAGGTGTCGCGCGCCGACCTGCTCGGCGACGCCAAATGGCAGGATTACCTGCCGCATTGCGATCGTTTCTACTGGGCGGTGCCCGCGGGTTTCGATGCCTCGCCGATCGACGGGCCCGCGTTTCTTCCCGAGCGGACCGGGGTGATCATCGCCGACCGCTACGACGCCGAGATCGTCCGCGAGGCGCGTACCGATCCGCTGCCCGCGCACGTCCGCAAACGCTGTACGCTCGCCTTCGCACGCCGTGCGGCACGCCGGTTGATCGCGCACGCCGACCCCGAGGCGATGCAGCTCGGCGGCTGATCTAGCGCAGCGTCGGCCCCGCCACGGCGCGCGGTTTGGCGGCCGGCGTCTCCGCCAGCACTTTCAGGATCGGCGCCGCGCGCGGATCGGCCTTGGCATAATCGCGTGCCGACATGCCGGCGACGTGATCGCTCTGATCGGGGTTTGCCCCGGCGGCCAGCAGCGAGCGCACGAGCGCCAGATCGCGGCGCTGCACCGCGCGGATGATCGGCGTCTCGCCGCCCGAATTGCCGAGGTTCGCATTGGCCTTCACCAGCGCGAGAATGTCGATCAGCCCCGGCTCGCCTTCCTGAACCGCCAGCATCATCGGCGTGTTGCCGGCATTGTCGCGGATATTGGGATCGGCTCCCTTTGCCAGCAAATAGCGCAGGTACGTCGCGTCGCCGCGCTTGACGACGATGTGCAGCGCGGTCTCGCCCGAGGTGACGTCGCGGGTATTGACGATCCGCTGTCCCGGCTGCTCGACGAGCTGCGTTACCGTGTTGCCGTCGCCGCTGCGCACCGCCTGGAGGAACTTGTAGCTGGCCGACTGCTGCTGCGCGGCCGCCGGAAGCGCGAGGATCGCGGCGGCGGCGAATAGGGCGGAACGGAACATGGGGCTCCCCGGCTTGATCGTATGGCGGCTGGCAACGAACGCCTTGGCGAACATGCACTTGCTCCCCATCGTATAACCGATCAATGCTGGACGCACCATGTACATGCCCCGAATGATGCTCGCCCCGGCCGCGCTGCTCGCGGCGGCGCTGTCGGCCTGTTCGTCGGCGCCCGAACAGCAGTCGGTGGCCGCGCCGCCGCTCGCGGGGGCGCGGATCGGCGGGCCGTTCGCGCTGATCGACCAGAACAATCGCGCGACGACCGACCGTGATTTCGCGGGTCGCTATCGCATCATGTATTTCGGCTACACCTTCTGCCCCGACATCTGTCCGACCGACGTGCAGAATATCGGCGCGGCGATGCGGCTGCTGGAAAAGTCCGACCCTGCGCTCGCCGGGAGGGTGGTGCCGATCTTCGTCAGCATCGACCCCGCGCGCGATACGCCCGCGGTGCTCAAGCAGTTCGTCTCCGCCTTTCACCCGCGGCTGGTCGGGTTGACGGGTAACCCGCAGGAGATCGCGCGCGTCGCGAAGAAATACGGCATCTTTTTCGCGCGCGGGAAGGGCAATGCCGACGGTTACCTGATGGAGCACAGCCGGCAGATCTACCTGATGGATCCCGCAGGAAAGCCGCTCGCGCTCTTACCCGAGACGCCACCGCAGGCGATGGCGGACGAGATCACGAAGTGGGCGAAATGAGCACGCGCTTCTGGGAGGACACGCCGCTGTCGAAGCTCGACCGCGCGCAGTGGGAGGCATTGTGCGACGGCTGCGGCAAATGCTGCCTCCACAAGCTCGAGGACGATGAAACAGGTGAGCTTTACGCCACCAATGTCGCGTGCCGCCTGCTCGATCGGCGTAGCGGGCAATGCTCGAACTACCGCAATCGCCGTGCCTATGTGAGCGAATGCGTGCGGCTGACCAACGGCAACGTCGACCAGATCGACTGGCTGCCCTCGACCTGCGCCTACCGCCTGCGCGCGAATGACGAACCGCTGCCCGAATGGCATTATCTCGTCAGCGGCGACCGTGAGGCGGTGCACCGGGCGGGCGAGTCGGTGCGCGGCTGGACCGTTAGCGAGGATGACGCGGGCGATCTCGAAAACCACATGGTCGATCGCCGGTTGTGAGGCGGTTCGCGTGATCCGCGCGGGATGAGCGAGGCGATCGACGTCGTTCGCCACGCACGCGCGCGGCGTGCGAAACTGTCGTTCGATCCGACGACGGGGCGATTCCGCCTGACTATCCCGAAACGTGCGGCACTCGCACCGCTGATGGCCTGGGCGCGGTCGCTCGACGCGTGGATCGCCGAACAGCGCGCCGGCTTACCCCAACCGCGGCCATTCGTGCCCGGTGCCACGTTCCCTTTCGATGGTGCGACGATCACGATCGCGTGGGGCGCGGATGCCGCCCGCCGGGTCGAGCGTCACGGCGATCAATTGATCGTCGGCGGCCCGGTCGACCGCGTCGAGGCGCGGGTCGCGGCGTGGGTGAAGCAGCAGGCGCTCGCCTTGTTGACCGCCGACACGCGCCACTATGCCGAACGGGCCGGCGTGGCGGTGACGCAGGTCGGTGTCGGTGATCCGCGCGGGCGATGGGGTAGTTGCGCGTCACACGGCGCGATCCGTTATAGCTGGCGGCTGGTCCTCGCCCCGCCCGAGGTGCGACGCGCGACCGCCGCGCACGAGGTCGCACACCGCGTCCACATGAATCACGGCCCGGAATTTCACGCCTTGGTCGAGACGCTGTTCGGGCGCGACCCGACGCCCGAGCGGCAGTGGCTACGCCGTCACGGCGCGGCGCTTCACTGGTACGGACGCTCGTCGAGCGAGGGATCGGAGCCGCGTGCGGGGTAGCGCCGCTCGGCGGGCTGCGCGTCGCCGCGTGGCTGCCGCGGCGCCGGGGCGTCGCTGCGTGGCGCGACCGGGGGCGGGGCCGCCCGGCTTGGGTCGCGGCGTCCGTTGGTGACGCGGTCGATCCATTCCTGGTCCAGCCGCTGCTCGTCACCCTCGACCGCGGGTGCTTCGGTGTCGGGCACGCGCCGCGTATCGATCACCTCGTCCCCGCCGCCGGGTATCGGATTGCCGTCACCATCGACGAAGGTGCCGTTGTCGGGTGAGCCGAAATAGGCTTCCTCGTCGGGCTCGAGCTGCCATTCGGGCAGGGTCACCTTGGTGTCGAACTCTTCAATCGGGCGCTTGGCGACTGCGTGGCCCATGAAGGCGGCGAACGCCTTCGCGGGCGCGGTGCCGCCGTGGAGCCCGGCGACCGGCCGCGCGTCGTCGCGCCCCATCCACACGCCCGTCGTCAGCCCCGATGAGAAGCCGAGGAACCAGCCGTCCTTGCCCGACGAGGTTGTGCCCGTCTTGCCCGCGACCGGCCGTCCGATCTGCGCCGCGCGTCCCGTGCCGGTGTTGACCGCGGTCTGGAGCAGGTCGGTCATCCGCGCGGCGACGTCGGGTGCGACCAGCACGTGGCTGCGGTCGACCTCGTGCGTGTAGATCGTCTCGCCGTCACTCGTGACCTTGGTGATGGCGTAGGGAGTGACTGCGACGCCCTTGTTGGCGACGCTGGCGAAGGCGCGCGTCATGTCGATCAGGCGGACCTCCGAGGTGCCGAGCACCATCGAGGGGTGGGTGTTGACGCGCGTCGTGATGCCGAACCGGCGCGCCATGTCGGCCACCGTCTGGAACCCGACCGCCTGCCCCAGCTTCGCCGCCACCGTGTTGAGCGAATAGGCGAACGCGGTCCTGAGCGTGACCTCGCCCGAATTGCGACGCGAGTCGTTGCGCGGGCTCCAGCCGTCGATCGTGACCGGCGCGTCGACTTCCTTGTCGTCGGGCGTCTTCCCCGCCTCGATCGCAGCGAGATAGACGAACAGCTTGAACGCCGAGCCCGGCTGGCGCACCGCCTGCGTCGCGCGATTGTAGATCGAGCTGACGTAATCGGTGCCGCCGACCATCGCGCGCACCGCGCCGTCGCGGTCGAGCGCGACGAGTGCACCTTGCGCACCCTTGGGCACATTCTGCTGGATCGCGGTATCGGCGTCGCGCTGCATGCCGACGTCGAGCGTCGTCCACACCTCGAGCGGCTTGACCGTCTCGTCAATCAGCAACTCGAGCTGCGGCAGCGCCCAGTCGGTGAAATAGCGCACGCTGTTTTGGCGCGGCGCCGGGGCGAGCTTGACCGCCTGCGGATCGGCGGCGGCCGCCTGCGCCGGGGTGATCGCGCCGGTTTCGCGCATCGTCTCGATCACCACGCCCGCGCGGCCGACCGCGGCCTCGGCATCGGCGGTTGGCGAATAGTTCGACGGCGCCTTGACTAGGCCAGCGATGATCGCGGCTTCCGACAGGCTCAGGTGGTTCGCACCGTGCCCGAAGAAACGCCTAGATGCAGCGTCGATGCCGTAGGCGCCGCCGCCGAAATAGACCTTGTTGAGATAAAGCTCGAGGATCTGGTCCTTGGAAAATTTCCGCTCAATCGCGAAGGCGAGAATCGCCTCGCGGAACTTGCGCCCGAACTTCTTCGCCGAGGTGAGGAAGATGTTGCGCGCCAGCTGCTGGGTAATGGTCGAGCCGCCCTGCGTCCAGCGTCCGCGCCGGACGCGCACGTCGACCGAACGCGCGACACCGATCGGGTCAACCCCTAAGTGGCTGTAGAAGCGGCGATCCTCGACCGAGATCATCGCGCGCTGCATGACCGCTGGAATGCGATCGATCGACAACCATTCGCCGTAGCTCGGCCCGAGCGAGACGATCACCGAGCCGTCGGCGGCGTGGACGCGGATCATCTGCCCGTTGGGCGACGATTTCAGGTCCTCGAAGCTCGGTAGTTGCGAGCGCGCGACATAGACCGCGGTGACGAGCGCACCGAGCGCGACGAGCGTGAGCACGACGAGCAACTTCCACGCGATCGACCAGCGGCGGCGCCACGGCGAGCGGGTCTTGGAGCGAGAACGCAAGCGGGAAGGACGGGCAGCGGCCATAAACGTCGGCCGTGGCGAATAAAGGCTTGAGCGATGCTTAACAAGCCGGCGACGATCATCGCATCACCGGCAAAATCGTGCGGAGCGGCGGGGGGTTAGGCCACGCGACGGGGGGAGCATCGGGACGCGGGTCACCGTCGCGACCGCGGCAAGCGCGCCGGGTACGCGCGCCAGTAGCGGCAACACAGGCGCAGCCCAGCGCCGATCGGCGAGCGACCAGACCAGCCCGGCGTGGCGCAGCGGCGCCGCAACCGCGCGCGCGAACTGCCGCTGCCACGCTGGCGAGCCCCCCGGACCCATGTCGAGGAACGCCTGCGCACTCGACAGCCCGCTGGCGAGCGCGATGCCGATCCCTTCGCCCGCGAGCGAGGGGATCACCGCAGCCTGATCGCCGAGCCGAAAGATGCCGGGCGTGGTGTCTCCGGTGCGCCAGCCGTAGGGTACGTTGGCGACCGCGTCGATCACACCCCAGCCGCCTGACAGCCGATCGGCGAGCGCGGGCGAGGCCGCCGCGAGTTCATGTAGCAGTGCGTCCGGGCTGCCCGCCGCCCGCAACCGTGAGCGATGCACTGCCATGCACGCGTTCGCGCTGCCGTCTTCCTGCAGCACGATGCCGCAATAACCGCGGTTGAACAGGTGCAGCTCGATCGCGTCACCGACCGCGGCGCGCAAGCCGCGCGAAGGCGCCAGCCGCACGCGCAACCCGAGCGTCGGATCGCTGCCGCGAGCCTCGGCGGGGCGTGCGAGCCCGCGGACGTCGTGCTTGCCGCTGGCGAGCAGCAACGCGTCGGCGGTGATCGTCGCGCCGTCGCCGGTATGGACCGCGTGGCCGTCGATCGCGCGCACGGTGACGCCGCGCTCTATCCTGGCCCCCAGCGTCTCGGCGCGCGCCTGCAGCACGGTGTCGAGGCGGTGGCGCGACACAGCGAGTGCGGGGCGGGGCAACATCGCCTCGCCGCATCGCCCGCCTGCGAACACACGCGCGCGCGTGATCCGCGCGGGATTGAGCGCGTCGGCGTCGACGCCGAGCTGTTCGAGCGTCGCGATCGTCCGCCAGCTGACGAACCCGCCGCACAAGGCGTCGCCGGTTTCGCGCGTGCGTTCGACCACGAGCGGTCGCGCACCTGCGTGCGCGAGCGTGATCGCCGCGGCAGTGCCCGCGGGGCCTGCGCCGACGATCAGCGGCTGCTGACGCATAACCGGAACGGGAAGGCGGGAAAGACGCGCGCATCGACGCCCGCTTGGGAAAGGAGCGGCTGCCATTCGTCGGGGCGGTAGCTCCGCGCGATCGACAGATGGCCGTCGTGGCGCACGATGTCGTGCCACCCGAACAGCCGCGCGAGGAGTGGCCATCCCGCATAGGCGAAGCGGTGGCGGTGGAGGTCGTTGATCAGCCAACCGGCCTGCGCGTGCGCCGCCATGAAGCGCAGGAACGCGACGAGCTGGTCGGTCGTCATGTGGTGCGCGACCAGGCTGGAGACGATGAAGTCCCAGTGCTCGCCGGCCAGATCGGCGTAATCGCCGGTGCGGTAGTCGATCGCGACCGCAGCCGGCGTGTCGGCGCGCGCCGCCGCTTCGCTGCGCGGATTGAGGTCGATTCCGACAAGATCGAAGGTGATGCCGCGACGCGCACCCCAGCGCGCGATCCGGCGCAGCATGTCGCCGTCGCCGTAGCCGACGTCGAGCAAGCGGTAATGCCCGCCCGGCCGCGTATGCGCGGCGAGAAAGGCGAGCGTCGGGCGCGCCGCCATCGTCACGACGTTCACCTGCGCCAGATCGCGCACGACCGCGGCATAGGTGTCCGCGGGCAGATCGTCCGCATCCATCAGCTCGTCGCCGATCGCGCGTTTGGCGAGCGTCGTCACGCGCTCGGTCCGAACGCGAAGCCCTCCGCGGCGAGGCCGGGGCCGAAGGCGAGCGCGACGCCGCGGCGTACCTCGGCGCGCGCCAGCACGCGGGCGAGCACGAACATCAGCGTCGCCGACGACATATTGCCGTTGTCGACCAGCACCGCGCGCGAATCGGCGAGTGCCGCGGGATCGAGCGCGAGTGCGTGCTCGACCGCGTCGAGGATCGAGCGCCCGCCGGCGTGCACCGCCCAGGCATCGATCTCGTCCGCGGGCTGCCCCCCGGTGATCTGCGTGACGAGCGCCAGGTCGGCGAGCGCGGTCGCGATCCGACCCGGCACCTCGCCCGACAGATGCATCGCGAAGCCGGTGTCGGTGATGTCCCAGCGGATCAGCCGATCCGATTCGGCGAGCGTCGTCGCGAACGGTTGCCCGAGCGCCAGACCGTGCGGCTCGGACGAAACCAGCGCGGCGGCCGCGCCATCACCGAATTGCAGCATCGCGAGCAGCGGCTCGATCTCGTCGACCGCCTGGAGATGGAGCGTCGATAGCTCCACGGTCACGACCAGCACGCGCGCGTCGCGTTCGGATCGCATGATGTGGCGCGCGGTGCGCAGCGCGGCGACCGCGGCGTAACAGCCCATGAAGCCGATCAATGTCCGCTCGACCGACGGCTCGAGGCCGAGGCGGCGCGCGATGATCTGGTCGATCCCGGGCGCGACGAACCCCGTACAGCTCGCGACGACGAGGTGCGTCACGCCGTCGAGCGCGACCTGTTCGCGCAAGCGCGCCACCGCGTCGAGCGCCAGCGCGGGCGCCGCCTCGGCGTAGATCGTCATGCGTGCCGCGGTGCCGGGGTGCGTCGCGCCAGCGTAGAAGCCACCGTCCCCTACCGGCGATCCCGCCGCCTCGGGCAGCACCGACCAGCGATGACCGATCGCGGCGCGCCCCGCCATGCGATCGAACACCCGCTGCTCGCGCTCAGGCAGACGCGCGCGCGCCCAGCCGATGAACGCCTGATGGATGTCATGGCCGGGAACGGCGGTGCCGATCGCGTTCAGGTACACGGCAGGAAGATCGGGCGACGCCATCGTCATCAAACGCGGCTGCCCGACGTTCGGGCCCGAAGCAGGGCGATCGACTGCGCCGCCGGCGATGAACGCCCTATCATCGGGAAGCCCGATCCGCTCGGGCGATCAACACTGCTCGAGAGCAGAAAATGGTGCGGTCGAGAAGACTCGAACTTCCACGGCCTTTCGGCCACAACGACCTCAACGTTGCGCGTCTACCAGTTCCGCCACGACCGCACACAATGTTCACCGGGCGGACCCGGCGACTGGCAGGAGCGGGCCTCTAGCAAAGCCGTTGGCGCGTGGCAACGGCGATTGTGCGGGTGCGATCACCTTTCGTGCCTGACAGAAGATCTGAGTTCGTCAGCTCGCCTCACCGACGAAGCTGAGGTCGAGCCGCTTCGACGAAGCGGGTACGTCGACCTGCGCCGAGTTGAAATCGATCGCGCCGTTCGCGGGCAGCGTGCGTTGCTGCGGGGTGATCGTCCAGCTGAACACGACGCGGCCGTTTTCATCGCGCAGGTCGGCGCGCAGGTCGGGGACGCGCTGCGCCGCGTAGGACGGATTGGTGATCCGCCCGCTGACCGCGAACAGCTCGGATCCGTTGGTCATCTGCCGCCGCTCGATCGGATTGTCGACGATGCGCAGCGGCGATTGCGCCGGGCCGATGTTGAACCCTGCCTGCTGCGCGAGGCCGGGTGCGGTGGTCCACAGGATCACGCCGACGAGCGCGAGCATGATCAGCCCGGCGGCGATCGACGCGATCGTGCGCACCCGCGTCATGTTGCGTCGCGGGCGGAACGGGGGGCGGTGGGCAAACGCGTCGAAGCCCGCCTGCGCCGGGGCGGCGTCCACCTCGACCACGGGGGATGGCGCATAGGCGGCGGGGGCGAAACCGGCGACGGCGGGCGTCGGCGAAACCGCGGGTGCTTCATTGCCAACCAGCGCCGGGGCGGGCGCCGCGGGGAGGGCGGGGCCTTCCTGAAACCAGCTATGCCGGCAGTTCGCGCATCGTACGGTGCGCCCGGTCACGCCGACCGCGGAATCGGGGACGATGTAGCGGGTGCGGCATTCGGGACACTCGAGGATCATGACGCCACGCTTACGGTTATCGTAACCAACGTAAACACCTCACGTGGCACGCTGGCAAGTATCGGTTGCGAAACGGCATCGGCGATCGTGCTTGCGACGCGAACGGGGAGCGTGCGACTTGATGAAGGGACGCGCGCTGTGCGATGGCGGGCGTGTTCAGCGAAGGGATGTCGCCGGCCGGTGGCCACGATCGTGCAGTTCGAGAATGTGGGGCTGCGCTACGGGCAGGGGGACGAGGTCCTGTCCGACCTCAGTTTCTCGCTAACCGCGGGCGAATTCTATTTCGTGACGGGGGCGAGCGGAGCGGGGAAGACCTCGCTTCTGAAGATGCTGTATCTCGCCCAGCGACCGACGCGTGGGGCGATCCACTTGTTCGGGACCGATGTCGTGACGCTGCCGCGCCAGCGTATCCCCGGGTTTCGCCGCCGGATCGGCGTGGTGTTCCAGGATTTCCGGCTCGTCCCGCACCTGTCGTTGGCGGACAATATCGCGCTTCCCTTGCGGATTGCGGGCGTGCTGGAGGACGAGGTCGACGAGGCGGTGTCGGAAATGCTCGCCTGGGTCGGGCTGACCAACCGCGCGCAGGCGCGTCCGTCGACGCTGTCGGGCGGCGAGCAGCAGCGCGTCGCGATTGCGCGCGCGGTGATCGGCCGCCCCGAGATACTCGTCGCGGACGAGCCGACCGGCAACGTCGACGAGGCGATGGCCGACCGATTGTTGCAGCTGTTCGCGTCGTTGAACGGGCTCGGCACGACGCTGGTGATCGCGACGCACGACCTCCAGCTCATCTCGCGCGTGCGATCGGCGCAGATGATGCGGATCGACGACGGGCGGCTGCTCGATCCGACCGGCATGCTGCGCCATCCGCCGGGGCGGCACACGTGAGCGCGGCGAGCACGCGTGTTCTCGACACCGCGCGAACCGGGCGCGGGATGGTGTGGGTCATCGCGGTGATGCTGTTCCTGACCGTGCTGGCGACCGCGGGCGGGATCGGCACCGCGCGCGCGACCGGCGCGGTCGGTGTGCAGGTGGGCGGGCGGGCGACCGTGCAAATCGCCGCGGCCGACCCAGGGCGGCGCGAGGCGACGGCGGGCGAGGCGGCATCGCTGCTCGCCGGGGTGGCGGGGGTCAGCGGCGTACGTGTCGTGCCGCGGGCCGAGATCGCGCAACTGCTGAGCCCGTGGCTGGGTGGGGACGCCGACGACGTCGACCTGCCGATCCCGGTGCTGGTCGACGTGACGCTGGCGGACGCCGGCGCCGCGCAGCGCGTCCGCCAGGCGCTGGCATCCTTGCCCGGCGCCCGGCTCGATCTGCACAGCCAGGCGCTGGCGCCGGTCCGTGCCTTTCTGCGGACGATGAGCATGCTCGCGACGTTGCTGGTCGCGATGATGCTCGGCGCGACCGCGTTCGTCGTCGTGCTGGCGGCGCGCGCCGGGCTGGAGGCGCACCGCGGCACGATCGAGGTGATGCACATGCTGGGCGCGACCGACGTGCAGGTGGCGCGGCTGTTCCAGCGGCGATTGTCGCTCGACGCGGCGCTGGGTGCGGCGGTGGGGGGCGTGGCCGGATTGGCTGCGGTCGCGCTGCTGGGGGCGCAGGCGAGCGCGCTCGGGTCCGAGTTGCTCGGCGCGGTGACGCTCGGCGCGATGGGCTGGGCGGCGCTGGTCGTGCTGCCGTTCGGGTTCGTCGCACTTGCCGCGACCGTTGCGCGGCGCGCGGTGGTGCGCAGCCTGGGGCAGATGCTGTGATCCGGCGGCTGGTCGGGCTCGCGCTGATCGTCTGGGCGCTGGGGTTCGCCTTGTTCGCGGTGACGCTGCCGCAGCCGGCGAGCGGCGTGCGGACCGACGGGATCGTCGTGCCGACTGGAGCGGCGGGGCGGATCGACCGCGGGCTTTCGCTGCTGGAGGCGGGGCGCGCGCGGCGGATGCTGGTGACGGGCACGGCGCCGGGGGTGCGCCAGCAGGATCTGGTGCGCACCTATGGTTACGCGGCGACGTTCGCGTGCTGCGTCGATCTGGGCGAGCAGGCGGTCGACACGCGTTCCAATGCCGAGGAGATCGCGGGCTGGGTCGCCGAGCATCGCTACCGCTCGGTCCGGCTGGTCACCTCCAACTGGCACGCGCGGCGCGCGGCGATGGAACTGGCGCAGTCGCTCGACCCGCAGGTGTCGGTGGTGATCGACGGGGTGCCGAGCCAGCCGAGCCTGACGCAATTGTTGAACGAATATCACAAGTTGCTGCTGCGCCGCGCGGTGCTGTGGTGGGAGAGTTGGCGTGGGTGACGTGGTGCGGACCTGGGTGTTCCGCTTGTTCTTCGCGATCGGATCGCTGATCGTGGTGCTGTTAATCCCGTTCGTCGCGCTGTTCGGGCAGCGCGTGATGATCGCCTATTCGCACGGCTGGGCGCGGTACCACACGCTGATCGCGCGGTGGATCATGGGGGTGCGCGCGCAGATCGGGGGGGCGGCAATCCCCGATGGCCCGGTGCTCTACGCCGCGAAGCACGAGGCGATGTACGAGACGCTCGAGCTGCCGTACCGGCTGGGCGGGCCCGCGGTCGTGATCAAGCGCGAGCTGGCGCAGATCCCGCTGTGGGGATGGGCGGCGCGCATCTACGGCGCGCTGCCGGTCGATCGCGAGGCGTCCGCGAAGGCGCTGCG
Source organism: Sphingomonas citricola (assembly GCF_019429535.1). GTDB lineage: Bacteria > Pseudomonadota > Alphaproteobacteria > Sphingomonadales > Sphingomonadaceae > Sphingomonas > Sphingomonas citricola. Next base: position 324,746 of record NZ_JAHXZM010000004.1, read on the forward strand.
GCAATTGATGACCGACGCCGCGGTGTTCAAGGCCGAGGGGCGGTCGGTGATCGTGTTCCCCGAAGGCACCCGGATGCCGCACGGCGAGCGTCCGCCGCTCCGTTCGGGGTTCGCGGGCCTGTACCGCGCGCTCGGCTATCCGGTGGTGCCGATCGCGCTCGACAGCGGGAAGCGCTGGCCGCGCAAGGGACACGCGCATTCGGGGCCGGTCCGCGTGCTGATCGGCGAGGCGATCCCGCCCGGGCTGCCGCGGCGCGAGGCCGAGGAGCGGGTGCACGCCGCGATCAACGCGCTCAACGACTGAGCGCGGAAGGTCACTAAGGTCGCACTGATCGCGCGCGCCCGCGCGCCCGGAGCATGATGTCAAATAGCGCCGCCGGGATAGGCGCACTGGGGGCGTGTAGGACAGCCCCTAGTCGTGTTTGCGGCCGAAATCGGCGGCGGCGTCATCCTGGCCCTGGTCGACGATCGAGCGGCGGATCGCGCGGGTGCGCGCAAAACGATCATACAGCGCGTCGCCGTCGCCCCAGCGGATCGCGCGCTGCAATTGCGACAGGTCCTCGGAGAAGCGTTGCAGCATGTCGAGCACCGCGTCCTTGTTCGACAGGAAAACGTCGCGCCACATGACGGGATCGGACGCGGCGATGCGGGTGAAGTCGCGGAAGCCCCCCGCGGAGAATTTGATCACCTCGCTCTCCGTCACCTGTTCGAGGTCGTCGGCGGTCCCGACGATCGTATAGGCGATCAGGTGCGGCAGGTGGCTGGTGACGGCGAGGACGAGGTCGTGGTGGTCGGGCGCCATCTGCTCGACCTCGGCCCCCAGACGCCGCCAGAATTCGGCAACACGTTCGACGCCGGTGGGATCACTGTCGGCGAGCGGCGTGACGATGCACCAGCGACCGCGGAACAGCGTCGCGAAGCCCGCGTCCGGCCCACTCTGCTCAGTGCCCGCGACCGGGTGCGCGGGGATTACCTGCGCGGGCGGCAGGTGCGCAGTGAGCGCGGCGGCGACCGATGCCTTGCAACTGCCGACATCGCTGACGATCGCGTCGGCGGGCAGCTCGTCGGCGATTTCGGCGGCGACCGCTGCCATCGCGCCGACCGGCACGCACAGGATAACGAGATCGGCGTCGGTCACCGCCGCGCCCGCGGTATCGGTCACGTCGTCGGCGAAGCGCAGCGCACGCGCCGCCTCGCGCACCGCCGGGCTCGCGTCATGCCCGGTCAGGCGGACGCTCGGCATATAGTCCCGCACCGCGCGCGCGATCGAGGAGCCGATCAGCCCGAGCCCGATGACCGTCACGCGCGCGAAGGGAAGCATTAGCCGCGCTCGATGCCCTGATCCGCCGGGGTGGCGTGCTTAGGCGAGGCGTGCTGCTCGACCAGCGCGCGCAAGGCAGCGGCGACGCCGCGCGTCTCCTCCTCGGTGCCGATCGTGATGCGCAATCCTTGCGCGAGGCCCTGTCCGGGCAGCCAGCGGACGATGAAGCCTGCGTCCATCAATCCCTTGTACGCGGTCTCCGCGGTCAGCTCGCCTTCGAACACGACGAGGACGAAGTTCGCTTGGCTGGGGATCGCGCGCAGGCCCGCGTTGCCGAGTCGTGCGACCTCCTGGTTGAACCACGCGCGCCACTCGGCATTGTGAGCCCGAGTCGACTCGACGAACGCCTTGTCCTCGATCGCGGCGACAGCGGCGCGCTGCCCGCCGATCGTCACGTTGAAGGGCAGGCGGATGCGGTGCAGCGCCTGGATGATGTCGGCGTGCGCGTAGCCCCAGCCGATCCGCTCCGACGCGAGCCCGTGAATCTTCGAGAAGGTGCGCGTGACGAGCACGTTCGACGCGGTGCGCGCGAGGTCGAGCCCGCCGTCGTCGTCGGCGGCGTCCAGATACTCGGCATAGGCCTGATCGAGCACGAGCAGGACGTGGCCCGGCAGTGCGGCGTGGAGGCGCGCGATCTCGCCCCTGGGCGCGAACGTGCCGGTCGGGTTGTTGGGGTTGGCGATATAGACGACGCGGGTGCGGTCGGTGACGGCGGCGAGCACCGCATCGACGTCGGTCGCATAGTCGCGATCGGGCGCGATCACCGGGGTCGCGCCGACGCGCCGCGCCGCGATCTCGTACACCGCGAAGCCGTAGCGCACGAAGATCACTTCGTCGCCCGGCCCCGCGAACGCGCCCGCGGCGAGATGCAGGATCTCGTCCGACCCGTTGCCGTAGATGATGCGCGCAGGATCGAGGTCGAACGCCGCGGCGATCGCCTCGCGCACCGGTGCGGCGCTCGCGTCGGGATAACGCTCGAGCGTGTCGGCGGCGGAGGCATAGGCCACGCGCGCGGCGGGCGAGGTGCCGAGCGGATTCTCGTTCGACGAGAGTTTCGCGACCGTGCGCCCGTCGTCGGTGGTCGAGCGACCGGGGATATAGGGCGCGATGTCCATCACCCATTGCTTGGGCGCGGGAGCGGACGGCGCGATATGGGTCTGGCGAGCGGTGTTCGCGGTATCGGTCATGGCGCGGAGGCTTAGAGCGCGGCGCGGGCGGGGGAAAGCATGTCGTGCGATTCGCCGGACATGGGCGGGGGCGGCGATGACGCAGATCGGTTGCGACCGCGCGGGTCGCGGCTTATCGCGTCGGCTCGATGTCGCTCGCCTCTCCATCCGACGATCAACGCTTCGGGCTGTCGCGCCGCGTGTCGCTGCCCGGACCGCTGCGGCTCGACGGCGGGGCGACGCTGTCGCCGGTCGAGATCGCGTACGAAACCTACGGAACGCTCGCGCGTGACGCCTCCAACGCGATCCTCGTCTGCCACGCGCTGACGGGCGACCACCACCTCGCCAGCCCGCATCCGCGCACCGGCAAGCCTGGCTGGTGGCAGCGGATGGTGGGGCCGGGCAAGCCGATCGACACCGACCGCTTCTTCGTCGTCTGCGCCAACGTGTTAGGCAGTTGCATGGGCTCGTCGGGACCCGCCTCGATCGATCCGGCGACCGGGCGCGCGTGGGGGATGGCGTTTCCCGTCATCACGATCCGCGACATGGTGCGCGCGCAAGGCTTGCTGCTCAATCATCTGGGGATCGACCGGCTCGCGGCGGTGGTCGGCGGATCGATGGGCGGGATGCAGGCGCTCAGCTGGGCGGCGACCTATCCGACACGCGTCGCGGCGGCGGTGGTGATCGCCTCGACCGCGCGCCACACCGCGCAGAACATCGCGTTCCACGAGGTCGGGCGGCAGGCGGTGATGGCCGATCCGAACTGGCGCGGCGGCGATTATCACGATGGCGAGCCGCCGACGCGCGGGCTCGCGGTGGCGCGGATGGCGGCGCACATCACCTATCTGTCGGAGGCTGGCCTCACCGAGAAATTCGGGCGACGGTTGCAGGAGCGGGCGGCGAAAAGCTTCGGCTTCGACGCCGATTTCCAGGTCGAGAGCTATTTGCGCTACCAGGGGCTGACCTTCACCGACCGGTTCGACGCCAATTCCTACCTCTATATCACGCGCGCGATGGATTATTACGATCTGGCGGAGGAACATGGCGGGCGGCTGGCGAATGCGTTCGCGCCCGCGACGCGCTTCTGCCTCGTCAGCTTCGACACCGACTGGCTGTATCCGACCGCGGAGTCGCGTGCGATCGTCCAGGCGCTGAATGCCGCGGGTGCGCCGGTGAGCTTCGTCGAATTGTCGAGCCCCTACGGGCACGACGCGTTTCTGCTCGAATCGCCCGAACTCGACCGCATCGTCGCGGGGTTCCTGGGCGCGTGACGCTTCGTCCCGACCTCGCGATCATTGCCGCCCACGTGGCGCGGGGCAGCCGCGCGCTCGATATCGGGTGCGGGACCGGTGACCTGATGGCGGCGCTGCGCGACCGGGCGGGGGTCGACGCGCGCGGGCTGGAGATCGACGCGGTCAAGGTCGCCGACGCGGTCGCGCGCGGGTTGAGCGTTATCCAGGGCGACGCCGACGTCGATCTGGCGGGCTACCCCGACGCGAGCTTCGACTATGCAATCCTCAGCCAGACGCTGCAGACCGCGCGCGCGCCGCACGTCGTGCTCGACCATCTGCTCAGGATCGGGCGGCGCGCATTCGTCAGCTTCCCCAATTTCGCGCACTGGCGGGTGCGGTTGTCGCTGCTGTGGGGTGGGCGGATGCCGGTGACGCGGTTGCTGCCCGAGCAATGGTACGACACCCCCAACATCCACCACGTCACAATCGACGATTTCCGCGCCTTTCTGCGCGCCCGCGGCATCGTCGTGGAGCGCGCCTGGTTCTTGTCGGGCGATCAGGAGATTGGCGGCGCAGCGGCCAATTTTATGGCCGAACACGCCGTATTTCTACTTGCCCGGAACCAATGAGATTGCTCAAGGTTAGCTGAGACTGATAGCAATCTTTCCGAGATCCATGCCCAAAACCGCGCTCATCGTTGAAGACGAGATCTTCGTCGCCCTCGACCTGGAGCGTATCCTGGTCGATGCGGGCTATACGGTGGGTGCGATCGCGGCCGACAGCGCGCAGGCGCTCGCCGCTGCACCGGCATGTTCGTTCGCCTTCGTCGACGTCAATCTGCGCGACGGGCCGACGGGGCCGATCGTCGCGGAGCGCATTTCACGCGATTATGGGGTGAAGGTGGTGTTCGTCACCGCCAATCCGGGACAGATCGGCGCGGTGCCCGACGCCCTCGGCTATGTGCGCAAGCCGTTCAGTGATCAGGCGATCCTGGCGGCGGCCGCGATCGCCGCAGCCGGTAACGACGCCTCGGTTGCCGACGCCGATTTCGTCAGGCTCGATCAGCGCGACTGAACGCCGAACGTCGCGCGTGTAGCGTGACCGTCAGCCCATCGAGCCGCCAGTCGCGCTCGATCGTGCCGCCGAGCTGACGCACCGCCGACATTTCGATCAACTGCGTGCCGAAGCCGACATGCTCGCTCGCGCCCGCCAGCACCGGGCCGCCGCGTTCGCGCCACACCATCGTCACGTCGTCGTCGGTCGCCGAGATGTCGAGCGATACCGTTCCGGCGGCGAGCGACAGCGCGCCATATTTGGTCGCGTTGGTGGCCAATTCGTGGAACAGCAACGCGAGCGGGGTCGCGGCGCGATCGTCGACGACCAGATCGGCGCCGGTCACGGTGATCCGCGCGCGGTCGCCGACCTGCGACTGATACGGCGCGAACAATTGGTCGAGCAGTCCGTGGAGGCTGTCCTGTGCCGCGGTCGGGCGCGATTGCGGGCTGTGCGGGCGAACGAAGTCGTGTGCGCGGCCGAGCGCGGTGATCCGCTGGCGCAGGTCGGTCGCGACCGGTGCGAAGCCGGGGTGGCTGCGCGCGGCAAACTGGATCAGCCCGGCGATGACCGAGAAGATGTTCTTGATCCGGTGCGACAATTCCTGGCTGATGATCTCGCGCTGCTCGAGCGCGAGCTTCTGCTCGTGGATGTCGGTACAGGTGCCGAACCAGCGCGTGATCTGACCGTTCGCGTCACGGATCGGCAGCGCGCGGCCGAGCACCCAGCGGTAGCTGCCATCGACGTGACGCAGGCGGTATTCGATCTGATACGGCTCACCCGTCGTCAGCGAATGGCGCCAGATCTCCCAGGCGCGATCCTGGTCGTCGGGGTGGAACATGCCGTTCCATTCCGCGCCGTCGGTCGATCCCTCGGGCATGCCGGTGAACTCGTACCAGCGTGCATTATAATAATCATGATAACCGTCGGGCAGCGTCGACCAGACCATCTGTGGCATCGTGTCGGCGAGCGTACGGAAGCGCGTATCGCTGTCGAGCGCAGCGCGGCGCGCATCGTTCTCCGCCGCGCGCCATGCCGCGCCGTCGCGCGAGTCGCGCAGCCGCGCGAGCACGTTGGCGGCGAGCACGACCAGCCCCTCGTGCTGGAGCGGGGTCAGTCCGCCGGGTCGCGCCACGCGATCGAGCACGCACAGCGCGCCGAGCGGGATGCCGTCGTCGCTGACGAGCGGCGCACCGGCGTAGAAGCGCGCGCCCGGATCGGAGAGGAGCGGATTGCGCGCGAACCGCGGGTCGAGCGTCAGGTCGGGGACGACCATCACGCCGTCGTTCCACATCGCGTGCGCGCAGAACGACTGGCTGCGCGGCGTCTCGGTCAGGTCGGTTCCCGTCGCCGACAGGAAGGACTGGCGCGTTTCCTCGACCAGACTGACGAGCGCGATCGGCGCGTCGCACAGTCGCGCGGCAAAATCGGTGATCTGCTTCAGCGCGGGCGAGTTGCGCAGCAGGTCGAGTTCGTATGCCTCGAGCGCCGCAGTCCGCTGCGCCTCATCGACGTGCCAGCCCGACGCCACGGGCAGCCGCGGCGGTTCGGGCGTCGTGCGCCCGTCGATTGCGCCGGTGTCGCTCACTTAGAACGGCACGTCGTCGTCGAGGTCGTCCGCGTAGCCGCCGCCGAAATTGCCCGAACCACCCGAGCTGCCGCCGCCCGACGATCCGCCACGGCTGCCGCCGCCGAAGCCGCCACCGCCGCGCGATCCGCCGCGGCTGCCGCCGCCGAAGTCGTCACCGCCGCCGAAATCGTCACGACCGCCGCCACCGCCGCCGCTGTTGCCGCCCGGTCCGTCGAGCATGGTCATGACCGCGCCCGGGCCCTGGAGCACGATCTCGGTCGAGTAGCGGTCCTGACCCTGCTGGTCCTGCCATTTGCGCGTCTGGAGCTGGCCCTCGATATAGACCTTCGATCCCTTGCGCAGATACCGCTCGGCGACGCCCGCGAGGCCTTCGGAGAAGATCGCGACCGAGTGCCACTCGGTGCGTTCCTTCTTCTCGCCCGAGTTGCGGTCCTTCCACGATTCGGACGTGGCGATGCGCAGGTTCACCACCTTGCCGCCGTTCTGGAACGAGCGCGATTCGGGGTCGCGCCCGAGATTGCCGACGATGATGACCTTGTTGACGCTGCCTGCCATTCCTGCCTCTTCAAAGGCCGACGGCGACCGCCAGCCAGTAGGTTAATCCGGCCATGATGTAGGCCGCGGCGAACAGATAGCCAATCATGAACAGCGGCCATTTCCACCCGTTCGTCTCGCGCCGCGTCACCGCGATGGTCGAGATGCACTGCGGCGCGAACACGAACCACATCAGGAACGCGAGCGCGGTGGGGAGGGTCCAGCGGTGGCGCAGATTGTCGACGATCGTCCGCTCGCCCTTCGCGTCCTCGGGATCGTCGACCGCGTAAACGGTGCCGATCGCCGCCACCGCGACCTCGCGCGCCGCCATTGCGGGGATCAGCGCCAGCGCAATGTCGCGGTTGAACCCGATCGGGCGCACCGCGACCTCGATCCCGTTGGCGATCCGCCCTGCGACCGAATAATTGACCTGGCTCTGCCCCTCGGGCGCCTTGGGGAAGGACAACAGCGCCCACAGGATCACCGTGGTGAGCGCGATGGTGGTCCCTGCGCGTTTCAGGAAGATATAGGCGCGCTGCCACAGCCCGATCGCGACGTCGCGGAAACGCGGCATCTGATATTTGGGCATCTCCATCATGAAGCCCGACGAGGCGCCCTGCGTGACCGTGCGGCGCAGCACCAGCGCGGCGATGAACGCGCCCAGGATGCCGAGCAGGTAGAGGACCAGCAGCACCAGTCCCTGCAATCCCACGAACCCCGCGACACGCGTGTTGGGAATGAATGCGCCGATGATGATCGTGTAGACCGGCAGCCGCGCCGAACAGGTCATCAGCGGCGCGATCAGGATGGTGGTCAGCCGGTCCTTTTCATCGTTGATCGTGCGCGTCGCCATGATTCCGGGCACCGCGCACGCGAACGACGACAGCAGCGGAATGAAGGCGCGCCCCGACAGGCCGACGCGGCTCATCATCCGGTCCATCAGGAAGGCGGCGCGCACCATATATCCCGACGCCTCGAGCACGAGGATGAAGGCGAACAGGATCAGGATCTGCGGCAGGAACACGACCACCGCGCCGACGCCCGCGATCACGCCGTCGGTGAGGAGCGAGCGCAGGAAACCGTCGGGCATCACGCTCTTGATCGCCGAGTCGAGCGCGGTGAACCCGCCCTCGATCACCGCGATCGGCGCTTCCGACCAGGTGAACACCGCCTGGAACATCACGAACAGCAGGGAGACGAGCAGGACGGGGCCGACGACCGGGTGGAGCGCGACCGCGTCGAGCGCGTGGTTCCAGCGCCTCGTCGGTGTCTCGCTGACGGTCGCGGCATCGGCGATCTGGCGGGCGCGGCGTTGCAGCACGCCGATTTCTTCAGGGACGGCGTCGACCGCGTCGCGTGTCGGCACACGCTGGCCGAGCAAAATGCCGAGTTGCGCCTTGAGCACATCGATCCCGCGGCGGCGCACCGCGACGGTCGGCACGACGGGCACGCCCAGTTCGCGCGCGAGCACGTCCGGGTCGAGCGTCAGCCCGTCGCGCTCGGCCAGATCGACCATGTTGAGCGCGACGACGACGGGCAGCTTCAACGCGATCAGCTGAAGCGCGAAGCGGAGGTGATTGTCGAGGTTGGAGGCATCGACGACGACGATCATCGCGTCGGGCCGCCGCTCGAACCCGCCGCGCCCCGTCACCACGTCGACCGTCACGCGCTCGTCGGCGGAGACGGGGTCGAGGCTGTACGTGCCGGGCAGGTCGACCAGCTCGACCGGGCGTCCGTCGTCGAGCGAGAGGCGGCCCGAATGGCGCTCGACCGTGACTCCGGGATAATTGCCGACCTTCTGCCGCGCGCCGGTCAGCGCGTTGAACAGCGCGCTCTTGCCGGCATTGGGATTGCCGACCATCGCGACCAGCGGCGACGCATGCATGTCAGCCGGCGTTTCTCGAAACGCGCGCGGTCACTCGGCGGGCAGCGGATCGAGCGAGACGCGCACCGCACCCGCGACCGCGCGGCGCAGCGCCACCGTCATCCGCCCGATCCGGCAGGCGATCGGCCCGCCGCCGAAACGCGCGCGGTGGAGCACCTCGATCGACACGCCGGCATCGAACCCCAGCTCGCGCAATCGCCGTGCCTCGGGCGTCGCGAGCCGCGTCCACTCGATCGAATCGACGGTCGCGGCCTGGTGGCGCGGGAGGGTTTCGAGGTTGAGGTTCGCGGTCACACTCAGGTTATAAGCGGTCTGCGATTGATTATCAATAACTCGCGTCGCGGATCATGCGACCGGATAGCGCAGCCGTCCGACGAAGCGCGACAGGCTGGGGCGATAGCGCGTCCGCGCGGTCGCATTGGCCTTCGCTTTCTCGATCGCCATGATGTTGTCGATCCGCCGCGCGAGGAACGCGCGCGTCTCGGCGTGGCCCTCGCTGTCGTCGTCGAGGAAGACGGTGATCGTCGCGCCGTAGGTGGCGAGCAGCATCGCGCGCTTGGTGTAGTGATTATAGTCGGTCGCGGTGTCGCCGGCGAGCCGCCACATCCGGTCGGCGCTGCGCCAGCCGAGCCGCGCGGCGCGCAGCGCGTTGGTGGGAAGCGCCAGGATCGCGATCGCGCGGCGCAGCGACTCGCGGTCGGGCGACAGGATCTCCAGCCGGGTCTCGATCAGCGCGGTGATCCGCTGGCGAATCTTCATGCCCGCGAGTCGCTCGGCGGGGAGGCGCGCCGCCATCTCGGCGTCGACGTGATCGAACCAGGCGTCGATCATCGCGGGGGCGCCGCCCTCGAACGCCAGTCTGGCGACGTCGCGGTCGATGCCCGCGCCTTCCGCGGCATAGTCGCGCGCCTCGTCGCCCCAGCCGTCGAACGCGGCGTTGCTCGCGATCGCGGGGGCGAGTTGCCGGCGGATCTCGTCGAGCGTCAGGTCGGTGGGGTCGTGCGCCGTCGCCGTGCTGCCGGTCGTGTTCGCGATCGTGTCCGTCATACCCGCACCTCGTCTGCCGCTCGCGGCCCGGCCGCGGTCTTTACCACTTGGGGACTGCGACGCACCAGCACCAGCGCCACCGCGACCATCGCGGCACCGAACAGGTCAGGCACCCCGAGCGCTTCGCCATAGACGACCCAGCCGATCGTCGCCGCGACCACCGGCTGGAGCAGCAGCGCGAGCCCGATGACGATCGGGCTGAGCTTCCCGAGCGCGTATATCATGCAGCCCTGCCCCACCACCTGGCTGACGAGCGCGAGCCCGATCAGCGGCCACCAGTCGCCCGGCACCACGCGCTCCCCCATCGCGAGCGCGATGACGAGCAGCGGCACGAGTGCTGCGAGCGAGGAGAGCGCGAGCGCGGGCCACGGCGCCATCGTGCGGCGCACCCCCGACATCAGCACGAAATAAACCGCGTAGAGCACGCCCGCGAGCACGCACAGCAGGTCGCCCACCAGGTGACGCGGATCGAGCTGGTACGACCGCCCCATCAGCAATCCCGCGCCGAGCGCGGCGAGCAGCAGCGCCAATCCTTGCGTCCGCGTCGGCCAGTTGCGCGCGACGACGAAGCCGTAGATCGGAAAGATGAAGGTCGCCGAATTGCCGAACAGCGTCGCGTTGGCGAGCGTCGTCTGGAGGATGCCGACGTGCCAGCTTCCCAGATCGAACGCGAAGGCGACGCCGGCGAGCGCGAGAAGCAGCCACATCCGGCCCGACAGCCGAAACGCCGCGACGCGCGTCCCGCTCGCCAGTGCCAGCAATGCGATCAACGGCAGCGCGAGCGCCATGCGCCAGAATGCGGCGGCGACCGGGCCGGTATCGGCGAGGCGGACGAACCACGGCCCGAACGCGAGCGCGACGTTCGCCACGACGACCGCGAGCAGCGGCAGCAGCGACGACGCCTCGCCGACGCTCGCGCCCGGCGCGGTAACCGGCGCAACCGTCGCGTCCGCGATGCCGCCGGGAACCTCGTTCCGGGCAAGCGCGCTTGGCGGCGGCGAAGCATTTCTTGGGTGCGCGCTGTGGTGCATGGCGCCCCTTAGCGCCCTATGTGTGCGGCGTCAGGTAGCTGAATGAAACGGAAAGGCCATCGAATGCCCAGCCTGTTCGACCCCATCAAACTCGGCGCGATCGACGCGCCCAACCGCATCCTCATGGCGCCGCTGACCCGCTCGCGCGCGACCAAGGACCATACGCCGACCGATCTGATGATCGAATATTACCGCCAGCGCGCGTCCGCCGGCCTGATCATCTCGGAAGCGACGGGGATCAGCCGGCAGGGGCTCGGCTGGCCGAGCACGCCGGGGCTGTGGAGCGACGAACAGGTCGAGGCGTGGAAGCCGGTGACCGAGGCGGTGCACGAGGCGGGCGGGCGCATCGTCGCGCAATTGTGGCACATGGGCCGGCTCGCGCGTCCCGACGTGACCGGGCTGCAGTCGGTGTCGTCCTCGACCAAGCGCGCGCCGTATCACGATCCCGATCCGGCGAAGAACCCGTACGACACGCCGCGCGCGCTGTCGGTGGATGAGATCCGCACCACGCTCGACGATTACGCGGCGGCGGCGCGCAACGCGGTCCGCGCCGGGTTCGACGGCGTGCAGATCCACGGCGCGAACGGCTATCTGATCGACCAATTCCTGCGCGACAACACCAACGACCGTACCGACGAATATGGCGGCGCACCGGAGAACCGCATCCGCCTGATGCGCGAAGTGACCGAGCGCGTCATCGCCGAGGTGGGCGCGGGCCGCACCTCGATCCGCCTGTCGCCCAACGGCGAGACGCAGGGCGCAGACGACAGCAACCCGCAAGCGGTGTTCGTGCCCGCGGCCAAGGCGCTCAACGACCTGGGCATCGGCTTCCTCGAACTGCGCGAGGTCGGCGCCGAGGGGACGTTCGGTACCACCGACGTGCCGAAACTCAGCCCCAAGATCCGCGAGGTCTTCACCGGCCCGCTGGTGCTCAACCAGGATTACACGCAGGAGGCCGGGCAGGCCGATCTCGATTCGGGTGTCGCCGACGCGATCGCCTGGGGTCGGTTGTGGATCGCCAACCCCGATCTGGTCGAGCGTTTCCGCAGCGGAGCCGGCTTCAACAAGCCCAACCCGAAGACGTTCTATACGCCCGGACCCGAAGGATACGTCGACTATCCCGCATTGGAGCGCGCGGACGCGTGAACCATGCCGCCCCGCCGCCGACGCGCGGCGGGGCGTGTCACGCCGGATCGGCGTAGCGATCGATCAGCGCGGTGACCGCGGCGCGCAGCCGCTGGCGTACCTTGGGGTTGAACGCGACCGCGGCGAGCCCGAACAGCAGCGGGAAGCTCGACCAGGCAAGCATCAGCAGCAGTGCGGGCGTGATGATCAGCAGCAACAGCGCGGCGAACGCGGCCCCACGAAGCATCTTCGCGCGGGCCGGGTCGAGCGTCACCGTGCGCGGCGCACGGTCGTCATAGAAGGCGCGGGTCGTGAAGCTGACCGTCCCATCGAAACGGGTCGCGCGCGGCAACGCACCCGCCTTCGGCGCCGGTGTGCCACGCGGAGCGGAGGCGCGGCCGATGACCCGATCGAGCATCAGCGGCTTGTTCGCGCGGGTTGCGGCCACCGACGACCCCGCGCGATCGGACCTCGATCGTTCGCCGACCACCCGCCCCGTCGCGCTGTCGATCACCTCCAGCCGCCGCCCACGCTCCACGACGCGGAAGCGGGTGGGCGGCATGTCCATGTGGCGGTCAGCCGAGCCGCGACTTGAGGTCGAACATCGCGAGCGCAGCCTTGGCGGCAGCACCGCCCTTGTCGAGCTGCGCCGGGTCGGCGCGGACGATCGCCTGCTGCTCGCTCTCGGTGGTCAGAATGCCGTTGCCGATCGGAATACCGTCCATCGTCAGCGCCATGATCCCGCGCGCGCTCTCGTTCGAGACAATCTCGAAATGATAGGTTTCGCCGCGGATGACGACACCGAGCGCGACGAACCCGTCGTAGCGCCCCGTCTCCGCCGCCAGCGCGATCGCGCCGGGCACTTCGAGCGCGCCGGGCACGGTCGCGACCTCGCAGGAGTGACCGGCCTGTTTCAGCGCGGCCTCGGCGCCCGCGACCAGCATGTCGTTCAGGTGATCGTAGAACCGCGCCTCGACGATGAGGAAATGCGCCATCTGTTGCTCCGAATGTCAGTCGATCTTGCGCTCGCCGACGATCGACAGGCCGTAGCCGTCCAAGCCGACCAGCGTGTGGTGGGTGTTGGTGAGGAGCACCATGTCGTGGACGCCCAGTTCGGCGAGGATCATCGCGCCGACGCCATAGTCGCGCAATTCCTCCATCTCGACCTCGACCGGCTCGCCGACCTTCATCTTGACCGCGGTGGTGAAGGCGTCGGCGCGGTGGCGGTTGATGACGATGATGACGCCCGCACCCTCGGCGGCGATCAGCTCCATCGAGCGCGACAACAGCCGCGAGCGGTCGCTGTCCTCGCCGAACATGTCGGCGAAGGGGGACAATGCGTGCATCCGCACCAGCGTCGGCTTGGCGGGGTCGACGCGGCCCTTGACCAGCGCAATCTGCTCGGTCCCCGTCGCCTTGTTGCGATACGCGCGGACGGTCCAGTCGCCGCCCCAGCGGCTCTTGAATGGGGCCTCGCTCGCCAATTCGACCAGGTGATCGTTGCGGCGGCGATAGGCGATCAGGTCGCGGATCGTGCCGATCTTGAGGTTGTGGAGCTGCGCGAACGACACGAGGTCGTCCATCCGCGCCATCGTCCCGTCCTCGTTCATGATCTCGCAGATCACGCCCGAGGGGTTGAGGCCGGCGAGCCGCGACACGTCGACCGCGGCCTCGGTATGGCCTGCGCGCACCAGCACGCCGCCGTCGCGCGCGACGAGCGGAAAGACGTGGCCGGGCGTCACGATGTCGGTCTTGTCCTTGGTCGCGTCGATCGCGACCGCGATCGTGCACGCGCGGTCGGCGGCCGAGATGCCCGTCGTCACCCCCTCGCGCGCCTCGATCGAGACGGTGAAGGCGGTTTCGTGCCGCGTGCCGTTGTTGCGGCTCATCAGTTCGAGCCCGAGCGTCTCGACCCGCGCCTTGGTCATTGCGAGGCAGATCAGCCCGCGACCGTGCCGCGCCATGAAGTTGATCTTCTCGGGCGTCGCCATCTGCGCGGGGATGACGAGGTCGCCCTCGTTCTCGCGGTCCTCGTCGTCGACCAGGATGAACATGCGCCCGTTGCGCGCCTCGTCGATGATCTCTTCGGGACTGGACAGATAACCGTGCCGCAAGCGGGCGAGTTCGGGGTTAGCGGCCACGGTAATGCTCCATGCGTTGGAGATAGCGGGCGAGGACGTCGATCTCGATATTGACCGACTGCCCGGGCTGTAACCGGCCGAGCGTCGTCACTGCCTGCGTGTGCGGGATCAGGTTGATCGTGAAGGTGGAGCCGTCGGCGGCGTCCTCGACCGTGTTGACGGTCAGCGACACGCCGTCGACCGTCACCGACCCCTTGGGCGCGAGGAAGGGGGCGAGGTCGGCGGGCACGCGGATCGCGATGCGGCGCGAATCGCCGTCGGGCGTCACCTCGGTCACCTGCGCGACGCCGTCGACGTGGCCGGTGACGATATGCCCGCCCAGTTCGTCGCCGAGCTTCATCGCGCGTTCGAGGTTGAGCGCGGCGCCTTCCTGCCACTGCCCTTCGGCGGTGCGGCTGATCGTCTCACCCGACACGTCGACCGCGAACCAGTGGCGGGCGTCCTGCTGCCCCTTGTCGACCACGGTCAGGCACACGCCCGAACAGGCGATCGACGCGCCCAGGTCGACGGTATCGGTGTCGTAGGCGGTCGCGATGACGAGGCGCGTGTCGCCGCCGCGCTCCACGCGCTCGACCGTGCCGATGTCGGAGATGATCCCGGTGAACATATGCCCTCTCAGCCGCGCTCGTAGACCTCGACGCGGTCGCTGCCAAGCGCGCGCGCGTCGGCGAGCCGCCAGCGTCCATGCGCCCGAGACAGGTCGGCGAGGCCGATGTCGGGCAGCGTGCGCCCGCCGCCGACGATCACGGGCGCGCGGTAGATGAGCAGCCGGTCGACCAGATCATCCGCGAGGAAGGCGGCGGCGGTTCGCGCCCCGCCCTCGACCAGCAGGTGATCGCCCGGAAGGCCAGCGATCTCGGCCGGACGCGCGATCGTCCGCACGCCGTCGACCGGCTGCGACGACAGCACGACCCGCTCGGGCGCGCGGCGTTCGAGGCCGGGGAGGCGCACGTCGAGCCGCGGGCGGTCCGCCTCCCATGTGCCGCGCCCGACCAGGATCGCCTCGTGCCGCGCGCGTTCGAGATGCGCGTGCGCGCGCGCTTCGGCGCCGGTGATCCACTGGCTGCGCCCGTCCGCCATTGCGGCGGCACCGTCGAGCGACAGCGCGAGCTTGAGCGTCACGAACGGGCGCGAATGCGCGCGACGGGTGAGAAAGCCGGCCATGACACGCGCCGCCTCGCGCTCGCGCACGCCGACCTCGGCCGCGATCCCGGCGCCGCGCAGCCGCGCGATCCCCTGACCATCGGTGCGCGGATCGGGGTCGCGGTGCGCGACGACGACGCGCGCGACGCCCGCGGCGATCAACAGGTCGCTGCACGCGGGTCCGCGCGGCGAGACATGCGCGCACGGCTCGAGCGTTACATAAGCGGTCGCGCCCGCGGCACGCGCGCCCGCCTGTTCGAGCGCCATCGCCTCGGCGTGCGGACGCCCGCCCGTCTGCGTCCAGCCGCGCCCGACCACCGTGCCGCGTGCGACGATCACGCAGCCGACGTTCGGATTAGGCGCGGTCGCGCCCCGCGTCCGCTCGGCGAGCGTGAGCGCGGCGCCCATCCAGCGCGCGTCGTCGGCGGACGGGCGGGTCACGTGTCGGTCAGATGCCGAGGCGGTTCATCGCGTCGTCCATCTTCTTGAACGATTGCCGCAACTTTTCTTCGCGCGCGGCCTGTTTGGCCTTGGCGGCATCGATGGCCGGCTGGTCGATCTTCTGTTGCGCGATGATCTGCGCGTCGGTGCGGTCGAGGCGGTATTGCTGCACGTAGATGATGTTCGGCCGGTACTGCTTCTCGAAGTACGAATCGTGCGCGAACGCCCACACCAACGTGCTGGTGATCGTCACCGCGAGCACCAGGAACCACAATTCGTACGGCTGCCGCTGTGCGAGAAAGAAGCGGAGGTCGCGGTAGGCGCGCACCGGGGACATGCGGCTGAAGAATTGCATCGAGCCGATATAGGGCGCGCGTGTGTCGCGTGCGAGTCCCGCCCCCGATCAGCGCGCCGCCGCCTCCAGCCGCGCGATGCCGCGCGCCTGCCCGATCAGCGGCAGCAGCGCCGCCATGTCGGGGCCGTGGTCGCGGCCCGTCAGCGCGCGGCGTAGCGGCAGGAATAGCGCCTTGCCCTTGCGCCCGGTCTGCGCCTTCAACGCGTTGGTCAGCGCGTGCCACGGGTCGCCCGCCCAGTCGATCGCGCGCGCTGCGGCGGCGGCCTGTTTCAGATAATCGGCGTCCTCACCAGCGGGCGCGGGATCGATCGGCCCCTCGACGACGTGCCACCAGTCGGCCGCCTCGGCGACGGTGTGGAGGTTGGGGCGGACCGCCTGCCAGCCGTCCTTGTCCATGCCCGCGGGCAGGCGAGCCGCGACCGCGTCATAGTCGAGCTGGTGGACGACGCGCGCGTTGACCTGCGCCAGCTCCGCCTCGTCGAAGCGCGCCGGCGCGCGCCCGAAATGCGCGAAATCGAACGCGGCGACGAGCGGGGCGGGGTCGACCACCGGCTCGACGGGATCGCTCGTGCCGAGCCGCGCGAGCAGCGAGAGAATCGCGGCGGGCTCGATCCCGCTCTCGCGCAGCTCGTCGATGCCGAGCGCGCCCAGCCGCTTGGACAATTTGCCCTCTGCGCCGGTCAGCAACGCCTCGTGCGCGAAACGCGGGTGCGCCGCCTTCATCGCGTCGAACATCTGCAACTGCAGCGCCGTGTTCGACACGTGATCCTCGCCGCGCACGACGTGCGTCACGCCCATATCCATGTCGTCGATCGCGCTCGGCAGCAGGTAGAGCCACGACCCGTCGGCGCGGCGGATCACGGGATCGCTCAACTGCGCGGGGTCGAACGACTGGGGCCCGCGGATCAGGTCGTCCCAGGTGATCGCCGCGGCGTGATCGAGCCGGAAGCGCCAGTGAGGGCGGATACCCTCGGCTTTGAGCCGCGCGTGATCCGCCTCGGTCAGCGACAGTGCGGCGCGGTCGTACACCGGGGGCAATCCGCGCCCGCGCGCGATCTTGCGCTTGAGGTCCAGTTCCTGCGCGCTCTCGTACGCCGGATAGATGCGCCCGGCGCTGCGCAGCGCCGCGAACACCGCCTCGTAACGGTCGAAGCGCGCCGATTGACGCTCCTCGCGGTCGGGATGGAGCCCGAGCCAGGCGAGGTCGGCACGGATCGCGTCGACGAACCGCTCCTCGCTGCGCGCGGCATCGGTGTCGTCGATGCGCAGGATGAAGCGTCCGCCGTTCTTCTTCGCCCACATCCAATTGTGCAGCGCCGCGCGCACGTTGCCGACGTGGAGCCGGCCGGTCGGCGAGGGCGCGAAACGGGTGACGACGGGAGCGGAAGCGGTCATCGCGCCGCCCTAGGCGAGCGCAGCCACGCGCTCAACCGCGTCAGATGCGGCAGCCGACCAGGATCGTGGTCGCGGCCTGACGCCGCACCGCCGCGCAGCGCAGCCGCACCACCGATCCGCGCCCCAGCAGATCGATCGCATCGCCTTGCCCGCGGACCAGATCGGCGACGACGATCCCGCCGCGCTGATACCCTTCCAGGCTAAGCGCGGGGGGCGAATCGGACAGGAGCCCGATCACGCTGCCGCGTACGGTCACCGGACCGGGGAATTCGGCGAAGGCGCGCTCGGGATCGTCGGCGAACGCGGCGTCGATCGCGGCGGCGGGGATCGCAGCCTCGCCGTTCGGGTCGAGCGACGCGGGCGAGCCGATCTCGTCCCCGGTCTGCGCCAGTTCGGGGGTGGGGGTATCGGACGGCGTCGGAATCGGCTCTGGCGTCGGGGCCGCGGCGACCTCGGTCGGCTCGGCGCTGGGCGCCTCGGCGGGTGCCTCGGTATTCGCCGCGGTCTCGGCGACCGGGCGCGTGCCGTCGCGCTGCTGCCAGAAGACGATCGCGAGCACTGCCACCGCGACCAGCGCGAGAATGACCAGCAACCGCGTGCCCGTGCCGCCGCGCTCCTCCTCCTCGTCGTCATCGGCGTCGGCGACCGGGGCGCGGCGGTCGTCGCGGTGGCGATCGTCGGCCGCGGGGCGGGCTGCGGGCTTGAATGCGGTCTGGGATGCGGGCCGGGGATCGGGCCCGAAGTGCAGCCCGTCGGGCGGGAAGTCTTGATCGGGCGCGGGTACGGGCGCGGGTACGCGAGGGGCGGGCGGATCGCTCGCCCTCATCCGGTCGTCGGATGGGCGAACGGCGTCGGCCGGCGCGTCGGGCAGGACGACGGGGGCGCCGCAACGCGCGCAGAAACGCGCGTCGTCGGGCAGGCGCGCGCCGCACTGGGTACAGAATGCCATCGCTCGCCTCCTTAGTCCGCACCGACCGACCCGCGACTAGCCCAGCCGCGCGGCGCCGAACAGTGCGCCCGGCGATGTGCGCGTCAGAACAGGCCGGGCGTCTCGCGCTGCGCGGTGGAGGGGCGCGTCGGCGTCAACAATTCGCGGCTCTGCGCGAACGGCGTGGTGGTCCGCTCGAGCGACGCGGTCGCGCCGATCCGCGTGCAGCCGCGCCCTTCGATGAAGTCGAGCGCGGCGCGCGTCGACGCCTCGCGCGCATCGCCGAGCGGATAGGTCGAATCGTCGACCGCCTGGCACGACGCCTCCACCTTGGTTGCAAGGCCATCGTAATAATCGCCCTGCCGCGCCGCATTCTGCAACGCGAACGCGATCACGCGCAGCCGGTCGTCGCACTGCGACTTGTCGAGCGCGATCTGCCCGACCGGCTTGCCGTAGGTGTTGCTGCCGACCAGCGCGACGTTGGCGTGGAGGTAGGGGATCATCGCGTTGATGACATATTCGCTCGCCGACGCGGTGCCGCCGGTGCCGATGAACGCGATCTTGGTCGGGGTGATCGTCTGCGGTTGCTGCGCGAAGAACGTCGTCTCGTTGTTCGACGATTTCGACGCGCGGAACGTGGTGTAGCTCTGCACGTCGCTGGTCGAGCGTCCGCCGCCGAGCAGGTTGGTGAACAGTTCGGCGATCGAGATCAGCCCGCCGCCGTTGTAGCGCAGGTCGACGATCACGTTGGTGATGCCCGCGTCACGGAACTGCTGGAACGCACTGCGCAGCCCGGGATCGGCGGTGTTGATGAAGGTGCGCAGGTTGACGTAACCGACGCGGACGCCGTTGTCGGTGATGATCTTGGCACCATAGCGCGACGATACCGGGGTCAGCGTATAATCCGCCTTGGTCAGCGTGACGTTGCGCGTGCCGCCCGCGTCGTTGACGCGCAGCACGCGGGTTGTGCCCGCGGTGTCGGGGCCGAGCGCGTCGACCACGCCCTGCGTGCCCGAGCTTGCGATGATGTCGCTGGTGGCGCGCAGATTGCTGGCGCTCGTCCCGATCGCGACGATCTCGGTGCCGCGGTCCAGCCCCGCCGCGAGCGCGGGTGCGCCCTCGAACGCCTCGATGATCCCGACGCGGCGGTTGGTCGTGTCATAGCCCAGCCGGATACCAAACCCGCCGCTCGTCGTGCCCGAATTGTAATAGGCATTCTCCGACGCGATCGAGGTCAGGTAGGTGAAATAGCGGTCCTTGCGCTGCGCCCGCGCGGTCGCGGTCAGCGCGTCGATGTAATCGTCGACGGTCGAATAGCCCGACGGGTCGAGCGAGGCGGGCAGCGTTTCCGGGAACAGATACCATTCGTTCAGCTGCGCGAACGCCCAGTTCTGCCGCTCGCGCAGCGAACAGCCCGCCGCCGCGGTCGTCGGGGTCGGCGTCGGGCTTGCCCCCGTGTTGCCGGTGGTGCCCGATCCGCTACCATCACCGCCGCCGCATGACGCCAGCATCGCCGCACCCGCCAGCAACCCGGAAATACGCCCGCACCGCATCGCCACGCTCCACCTCTCGCTTTATCCGCTTGGTGTAGCGTGTCGAAAAGATGCCGTCATTACCGAAAGTTGGGCCGGCCGGGCTCACATGGATCAAGCGGTCGGGCGTGCCCCGACTCGTCGCGCGCGGGCGATCGGCTTATGCTCACACGCATGACGATCCGCCGATTCGCCTTCGTGGCCGCCTCGCTCCTCGCCGCCTGCAACCAGCCGGCATCGACCACCGTCAACGCGGCCGACCCCGTGGTCGCCAACAACGGTGACAGCGCCACCAACACCGCGGACGCGATCGCGTCGCTGAGCGAGGGGCAGCGCAAGGCGGTGCTGTTCCGCGCGATCCGCGACGGCGACGAGGCGTGCCAGGAGATCACCGAGGCGACCGCGACCCAGTCGCTCGACAACAAGCCCGCGTGGCTCGTCACCTGCGACAAGCGCCAGCGCTACACGGTCGTCCTGCGCGGCAACGACGTCGCGCTGGTCACCCCGGTCACGACCGCGCGCTGACGCGGTCAGCACCCGATCAGCCGCAGCGTCGCGGGGTCGGGCGTGGCGAAGAAGGTTGTGAGCGCTCGCGCGACCGGATCGGGCGCGCCCGCCGCGGCGAAGAGCGTCAGCGACGACCGCAGCTTGAGCGCGTCGACGTCGCCCATGATCGACGCGGCGCTGCGCCCCGCGTGCCGCTCCAGTGCGGCAGTGCAGGCGAGATAGCGGCACCCGAGCAGCGGGTGCGCGAGATAGGCGCGCGCCTCGTCGAGATCGCCGATCGCGTAGAAGACGGCGGTGGGACTTTGGCCGAGGCCGGCGATCTGCGGGAAAATGTACCACATCCAGTGGCTGCGCTTCGTGCCGGCGATCAGCTCGGCGAGTGCGGTGTCGTAGCTGTCCGCCTGGGCGGCGATGAAGCGGTCGAGCGAGTGGGGCATGCGGCGATCAACGCCGCGCTCGCCCGCGCGGTGCCGCGATCAGGCGATCGCGACACCCGCGTCGATCCACAACAGCAGCGCGGTGGTCGCGAACCCGGCGAGGGCGAGCGCGATCGGGTGGGTGGCCGATCGGGACAAACCGAACATCGCGCGCCTCACGCGATCGGCGAGACGGGGACCGCGGCACCGATCATCAGTGCAGCGACCGAGAAGGCGGCGAACAGCGCGAATGCCTGGCGACCGAGAGCGTCGAACGAGCGGATCATGGTGGTAACTCCTGCTGGTCGATCGGCCGATCCGATCGATGCCAGCAGCATTGCATCGCGCGTGCCAAATGCCTGAATGGCGTATCTGCAATGACTTAGCGAAAAGCGGCGGTGGGGGTTGGCGGATCGCGCCGCCGCCGCGGCGTGGAATGCGCCAGATTATGGCGCAACGATCGTCTGTCCGCGGCCGGCCTGTTTCGCCGCGTAGAGCGCGCGGTCGGCGCGTTCCATCAGCTGGGTCAGCGTGTCGCCGGCAAACCCGTGCGCCACGCCCGCGGAGAAGTTGATCGTGCCGATCGAGCGGTCGCTGTCGCGGTCGCGCAGCCGGCGCGCGGTGATCGCGTCGCGCGCCGCCTCGATCCGCGCGAGCACCGCGGCCTCGTCGTCGCGCTCGAACAGCAGCGCGAATTCCTCGCCGCCGTAGCGCGCGACGGTGCAGGCGACCTCGCGCTCGAGCAATTGCGCGACGAGCTTGAGCACGCGGTCGCCGACCGCGTGGCCGAAACCGTCGTTGACGCGCTTGAAATGGTCGATGTCGCAGATCGCCAGCGCGACCGGCGTGTCGGGCGCGAGCGCCGCGAAATGCTCGTCGAAGGCGCGGCGGTTGATGAGCTCGGTCAGCGAATCGGTCTGCGCGGTGGTGCGCGCTTCCTCCAGCGCGGCGCGTAGTTCGGCGGTCTCGCTCTTCGCCTGCTCAAGCCGCGTCTCCGCGCGGTGGACGCGCTCGATCATCGCCGCGGTCAGGTGCGAGATGCGCTCCACCCCGGCGTGCGCGCCACCGGTGCGGATCGCTTCGGCCGTCTCCGCCAGATCGCGCCCGAAATGGTTGGTCTCGCTGTGGATCGATTGCAGCGTGTCGCTGAACCCCTCGATCTGCGCGATCGTGCGCGTGACCAGTGCGTCGTCGCGGCCGGGCTCCCCCGCGGCCGGCGCGGCCGCGGGCGAGGGTGCGGAGGTAGGTGCGCCGGGCTCGTCCGCCAGCGGCCCGCCCTCCGTCACGCCGCCCAGTCGCGCCACGTCGGCCCCCGACAGCCGCACGCCGTCGCTGGTAAGCGCGCGAACCTCGATCGCGCGAGCGCCCTGCGGGTTGCAGATCACGTCATGGGCGAAGGCGTAATTGGCGGGGTCGGGGCTGAGCCCGTGATCGGCCAGGAACGCGCCGATGGCGGCGAACAAGCCTCTCGGCTCCCCCGCCGCACGCACGTTCCTGCACCTTGTCGCCACGCCACCCCCCAGCCGCGTTTCATCCCGAGCGGCGATTTAGGACAGAAGCGCTAACATCCGGTGTCTGCCGGCGCGTCTTTCCTTATGAATCTGTCGCGAGAACGCGCTGCGGCGATCTTAACGCGTCCCCAGCCGCTTGACCGCGGCGAGCGTCATCTGGACGTGTTCGGCCGGGTTCATGTCCGAATGGACGAACGCGATCCGGCCGTTGCGATCGATCACGTAGCTGGTACGGCTGGTGACGTTGCGGCCCTTGACCGCCTGACCGAGCGCCACGTCGTAGCCTGCGATCACGCGCGGCCCCGCGCTCGCCACCGCGAACTTGCCTGCGCACTCGCTCGACGAGAATTTTTGCAGCGTCGGCACGTCGTCGGCCGACATGCCGATCACGTGCGCGCCCGCCGCCTCGAACTGCGGTACCGCCTCGGCAAAGGCGCGCGCTTCGGCGTTGCAGCCGCCGGTGAACGCCGCGGGGAAGAAATACAGCACGACGGGGCCGCGGCGCAGCTCCTTTGCCAGATCGATCGCGATCACCTTGCCCGCCATCGCACCGCGCGTGGTGAAGGCAGGCGCCTTCGCCCCCGTCGCGAGCGTGGCGGCGGCGGGAAGCGCGGTGATGGCGGCGGCGGCGGCGAGCATGGTGGCGAGGATGCGCATCGATCGTTTCTCCTGTTGCGCCGCATCCTAGCGCTGTGCCGCGCGCCGCGATAGGCACCAGCGCATGCCCGTACGCCCCGCCGACATTCAGCTCGCCCACCGCCTCGCCGACGCCGCGGGCGCGGTGATCCGCCCCTATTTCCGCACCCCCGCGGGTGTCCGGCTGAAGGACGACCGCTCGCCCGTCACGCTCGCCGACACCGAGGCTGAGGCAGCGATGCGCCGCATCCTCGACGCCGAGCGCTCGGGCGACGGGATCGTCGGGGAGGAATATGGCGAGAAGCCGGGGGTGACCGGGCGGCAGTGGGTGCTCGACCCGATCGACGGCACGCGCAGCTTCACCGCCGGGCGCGCGATCTTCGGCACGCTGATTGCGCTCGTCGAGGACGGCTGGCCGGTGCTCGGCATCATCGACCAGCCGGTGCAGCGCGAACGCTGGGTCGGGGTCGCGGGCCGCGCGACCGAGCTGAACGGCGCACCTGCGCGGACGCGCGCGTGCGCCGCGCTCGAAGGCGCGACGATCGCGACGACCAGCCCACACCTGTTCGCCGACGGCGACGTGCCGCATTACCTGTCGCTCGTCGCGGCGGTGAGCGGCGGCTCGCCCAGGCAGGGCCCGGTCTACGGCGGCGATTGCTACAATTACGGGCTGCTCGCCTCGGGTCACCTCGACCTGGTGTGCGAATCGGGGCTCCAGCTCTATGATTTCGCCGCGCTGGTCCCGGTGGTCGAGGGCGCGGGCGGGCGGATGTGTGACTGGAACGGCGATCCGCTGACCGCGGGAAGCGCGGGCCACGTGCTCGCGATCGGCGACCCCGCGCGCACCGACGACGTGCTCGAGGCGCTCCACCATGCCGCGCACGACCATGATCACGCGCATGACCATTGAGCGCGTGACGTGACAATCGGGTGAGGCGTAACCGCGCGCGCGGCGTTGTTGCGCGCATGACCGTCTCGACCCCGCCCCGCTACGCTTACCGCGCAATCACCGACCGCCCCGATTACAACTGGCCGGGGGGCAAGCGGCTCGCGATCTGGTTCGGCATCAATTACGAGGTGTTCGAGTTCGGCGGCGGGATGGGTGCCGAACTCGCCCCGGCGAAGAACCAGCCCGACGTGATGAACTACGCGTGGCGCGATTATGGCAACCGCGTCGGCGCGTGGCGGCTATTCGACCTGTTTGACCGGTTGAAGCTGCCCGCGACCGCGCTCGTCAACGCCGATGTGGTCCACACCTGCCCCGGGCTCGCCGAGGCGTGCGTCGCGCGCGGGTATGAAATCGCGGCGCACGGCGAGAGCAACGCCGCGGCGCAAGGGGAATTGTCGCGCGAGGAGGAAGCCGCGGTGATCGCGCGCACGACCGACACGCTCGCCGCGCTCGGCACGCGCCCGACCGGGTGGCTCGGTCCATGGATTTCGGAAAGTCACGACACGCCCGACCTGCTCCACCAGGCGGGCTACCGCTACCTGCTCGACTGGGCGCACGACGATCAGCCGACGTGGCTGTCGACCGAGAGCGGGCGCATCCTGTCGATCCCCTACGCACAGGAGATCAACGACATCCCCGCGATCGTCGCGCGCAACGGCGAGGCGGCGGGGTTCGCGCAGATGATCGAGGATGCGGTGACGCAGCTGCTGTCCGAATGCGATCGTCGCCCGCTCGTCCTCGGCATCGCGCTGCATCCGTATCTGATGGGGCAGGCGCACCGTGTCCCGCCACTCGCGCGCGTGCTCGAGCGGCTGCGCGACGCCGACGATCCGCGCATCTGGTGGACGACCGCGGGCGCGATCGCCGACCATGTGATCGCGCACGACCTGGGCGTCTGAGGGTCAGCGCACGCAGATCAGCGCGCGCTTGTTCACCCAGCAGTCGCCATCGCGCGCGACGATGCCGAGCGGGTCCATCGCGTGGTCGTCGGCCGGGTCGGCGTTCCACGTCGCGGTCGCGGTCGTGTCGGCGTCGCTGTTCTTGGTCACGACCGCGAAGTGCGGCTGCGCGGGCTTGCCGCCGTCCCACGTGTTGAGCGTGTACTGGTCCTTGCCCATCGGAAAGACGCGGCACCGCCCCGATACCTGCACGACGCCGTCGACCTTCAGATAGCAGTCGCGCATCGCCGACCGCGTCGGTGCGGGGCCATCGCGATCGGCCCGCGCGGTAGCGGTCGGCGATGGCTTGGGCGCCGCATCCCCGGGCGCAGGTGCGGGTGCCGTGCCTTTGTCCGCGGGCACGCCGGAGTCGTCCGTCCGGCTCGTCGGCACGGCAGCGGGTGTGCGATCGGTGCTCGCGGTTTCCACAAGCGCGGCACTGTCGGGCGTCACCCGCGCGGCCGCCGCATCGCGCGCGTTCGCCAAGCCCGTATCCGCCGGTTGACCGCATCCCGCCGCCAGCAGGGCGAGCCCCGCCACGATCATCTCACGCATCCACACGCTCCTTCACCATGTCACGCCCCGTATCGTCAGAAGATGCCGAGGAACTTCTTGCGTTTGGGCGTCGCCTGGCCGCTACCGACATCGTCGCGCGGGTCGCCCTTCGTCGTGCGTTGCGCCGCGGCGGTCTTGCCCGCGAGGACCGGGCCGCACGCCGCTGCCTTGGCGTCACCCGGATCGATGAAGGCGAGCAGCCCTGCGACCGGGGTCGCCAGCACCGCCAGGCCCAGCCCGGCGCCCGCGCGCGTGACCAGTTGCGGCGTGATCACCTGCAGGCCGGGCGCGGCGAACGTGCCCCTGATGCCGACCGGCGACTGGCCCGAGAACAGGCTGAACCGTTTCGAATCGGCGCGAAACGCGAGGTCGATCGCCTCGCTGCGGAAACTGAAGCCGCCCTGGCCGAGCACGACGTTCTTGGTCGTGTCGATCAGGACGGGATCGGCCGCCGCGACGCCGCCGCGCACGGTGAAGCCGATCAGCCCACAATTGATCCTGACCGGTTCCTTCAGCGCGCCCGAGAACATCTTCTGCACAAAGGTGCCGATGTCGAGCTCGGCCAATTCGGCGTTGCGCGTCCACAGCGTGCCCGCGGGCAGCACGAACGCGATCCGCCCGCGCGCGGTGCTGAGCGAATCGTGGATCGTGTCGCCGCGCCCGGCGAGCTGGATGCGCCCGCGCACCGTGCCGCTCGTCCCCGCTTCCGCGACGCCCCAGCCCGCGAGCAGGCGGCCGAGCGGGGTGGGGGCGAGCCGGATGTCGTAGCGGACGTCGCTCGGGCGCGCGCGCGTGTCGAACACCGCGTCGGCGGCGACGTTGCCGCGCGCCATCGCGAAGGTCAGCGGCGACAGCGTCAGCTTGCCGTTCGTCAGGTCGAGCGTCACGTCGACGTCGCTGATCGGCACCCGGCGCGATCTGACGCCCGCGAGTCTCCATTTCAGGTCGGCGTCGAAGCGGCGCATCGTCTCGACCGGCAGCGCCGCGTCGGGCAGCAGCCGTGCGGGTGCCGCCCCCGTCTCGGCCGCGGCGGCGGTGACGCCTTTCTCCGCCACCGTATCGGGATTGAAGCCGATGAAGGGGGCGGCGTCGACGATGTCGAGGCTGCGCGTCGTCAGCTGCGAATCGAGATGGAGCCGGGCGCCGTTGGTGATTGTCAGCCGCCCGGCGAGGTCGGTCGCGCCCGCGACGCCCGTTATTCGCGTGAAGCGGTATTCGTTGCCCGATTTCACCAGCCCGGCCCGCAGGCGGTAGGTGCGCGTATGCGGGATCGCGACGTCGATGACCGCGAGCAGCGTCGACAGGTCGCGACCGCGCGCGCTGACCGACAGCGGCACGTTCTCGATATCGGCGAGGCTGGGCAGCGTGCCCGACACGTCGACCGTGTTGCCCGCCGCGCGCATCGTCGCGATCAACTCGTTGCGGCCGCGGTTGACCGTGGCGTCGGGCGACAGCAGCCGCGCGGTGACCGTGAACGGGGTCGAGCGAATCGTGCCGCCGCCGCGCACCCCCACCGCCTGCCCGATCCGCGCCTCGACCGAGCGGATCGTATCGACGTCGAGATCGGCGAGCAGCCGCATCCGCGGATCGCGGTAGCGCACCACTGTGCCCTTGACGGTGGCGCGGTCGATCCGAGGCAGTTCGAACGGCTTGCCGCCCTTCTTCTCGCTGAACGTCCAGGTATTGCGGTCGTGCGCCGCATTCCATTCGAGGTCGACCGCGCCGTTCGTCAGGTCGAGCCAGTAGAGCCGCCGCCGCCCGAAGATCAGCGACAGTGGCGCGATGCGGGTGTCGATCCGGTCGGCGGCGAACAGGTCCGCCTTGGTCGCCCAGTCGGGATTGGCGATGCGCAGCTTCTCGGCATAGAATTTGATCTGGAACGGCGCGAAATAGAGCTGAAAGTCGCCGCCGACGCTCACCGGGCGGTGGACCATGCCACCGACGATCCGCTCGAACGGGTGTTTGAGGAAGCGGCCTTTGGTGATGAACAGCACCAGCCACACCGCGACGATCGCGACGACGATCCCGCCCAGCACGCGACGCACCACGCGTCGCCGACGCCGCGGGGGCGTCGCCGTGCCGGTTTCGTCGGTCGTCTGTTCCTCGCCCGCGGGTCGCGTGTCCGTCATAA
Organism: Sphingomonas citricola; assembly: GCF_019429535.1. Taxonomy (GTDB): domain Bacteria; phylum Pseudomonadota; class Alphaproteobacteria; order Sphingomonadales; family Sphingomonadaceae; genus Sphingomonas; species Sphingomonas citricola. The sequence goes on from NZ_JAHXZM010000004.1 coordinate 352,309, forward strand.
CGGGAACGCAACCGCCCGGTCTGATGCTTGGTTGCATGAACGGGCGCGCACGGCGGGGGCGTTGCATTCGGGCGACGACACCGCTAAGGCGCGCGGCTTCACGAGAACGTGACGCTATGGACGGCCCGGCCAACTGGGGCTGCCGCGGCTGTCTGGTCACGTTCCAACCGAAAGGACCAAAATGCCCAAGCTCAAGACCAAGAGCGGCGTCAAAAAGCGCTTCAAGCTCACCGCGACTGGCAAGATCAAGCACGGCGTCGCTGGCAAGCGCCACCGCCTGATCAGCCACAACGCGAAGTACATCCGTCAGAACCGCGGCACCACCGTGCTGTCGAAGGCCGACACGGCGACCGTGAAGGCCTGGGCTCCCTACGGCCTGAACTGAGCGAGAAGGACTAGCATATGGCACGCGTCAAGCGGGGCGTAACCACTCGCGCCAAGCACAAGAACATTCTGGAACAGGCCAAGGGTTACCGCGGCCGTCGCAAGAACACGATCCGCGTCGCGCGGCAGGCGGTCGAGAAGGCCGGCCAGTACGCGTATCGCGACCGCAAGGTGAAGAAGCGCACCTTCCGCGGCCTGTGGATCCAGCGCATCAACGCCGGCGTCCGCGCCGAGGGTCTGACCTACAGCCAGTTCATGCACGGGCTGAAGCTGGCGGGCGTCGAACTCGACCGGAAGGTCCTGGCCGACATCGCGATGCACGAGGGCGAGGCCTTCTCCGCGATCATCGCGCAGGCGAAGGCGGCATTGCCGGAGCAGCAGCAGGCCGCCTGATCGGGCACTTGCCGTTGAACGATTGAAGGCGTCGGTGGAGCGATCCACCGGCGCCTTTTTCGTTGTGCCGGTCGCTTCGGCGATATGCGTCAGAGCTGACCTCGCTCGTCATCCCGGAGTAGATCGGGGATGACGGTGCCTTCGCTGGTCTCCAGACGCGCCGGATCGCGTCCGCGGCGACGAGCCCCAGTGATAGCGGCACAACGCGCCCGTCATCGCGCGGTGGACGTGTCATCCTCCACCGCCTGCGCGCGCGCTTCGGTCGCCGCATCGGCCGCGCCGGTGTCGAGCCCGGTGTCGATCGGATTGGCCGCATTGGTGCCGCCCGTGCTCGTCGCCGCAGAAGCTGCCGCGGCATCGGCGGCGTCCTGCCCGCCCATGCCGCCGCCGCCGCCCGCGTCGCTGCCGGCGATACCGCCGGTGTCGCGCAGCACGTTAGCCGCGGTCGCGTCGTCGCGTGCGTCTTGGCCGATATCGTCGCGTGCTACCTTCGGGTCGGTCATCGCCATCTCCTTGTTTTCACGCGGTGAACGAGCGGGATGGGCGGATGATCCGCGATCGGCTACACGCTTCGCCATGTCCGCGCTGTCGATCATCGCCGCCGTCACGCTTTCCGCCGTCGCGATGACGCTGATCGTCGGCGTGCGCTATCTCGTCACCTCGGCAGGCTTCGCGCTCGCGACCAGGTTCAAGCACCCCGGCCTCTACACCGGGCTCGATCCGCAGATCAGGCGCGAGATCTGGTGGAGCCTTGTCTCCGCCGCGATCTACGGCATCCCCGCGGGCGTTCTCGCCTGGGGGTGGGAGCGGCACGGCTGGACCCGCGTCTACCGCGACGTGCACGATTTTCCGTTGTGGTACCTGCCCGTGTCGGTGTTCGCGTACCTGTTCCTCCACGACACCTGGTTCTACTGGACGCACCGCTGGATGCACCGGCCCGAGCCGTTCAAGCTCGCGCACGCGGTCCACCATGCCAGCCGCCCGCCAACCGCCTGGGCGGCGATGGCGTTTCACCCGATCGAGGCGCTGACCGGCGCTGTGGTAATTCCGCTACTGGTGCTGTTGATTCCGATCCACGTCGCGGGCCTCGGCTTGGTGCTGACGATCATGACCGTTATGGGTGTGACCAACCATATGGGGTGGGAGATATTCCCCCGGTTCATGTGGCGGGGGGTAGTGGGGCGCTGGCTGATCACGGCCAGCCATCATCAGCGTCACCACGAGCGTTATGGGTGCAATTATGGGCTTTATTTCCGGTTCTGGGACCGGGTGTGCGGCACCGACGGCGGTGTCGGCGACTTCACCCGCGCGCATGCCAAGGCGCAGGAACGCACGCGTCGCGGCACTGGCGGGGGCCACGTTGCTGCTGATCGGGGCGGCGCCGGTCGCGTCGCTTGACGTCGGGATCGATCACGTCCGCTCGGCCAAGGGGCTGCTGCGCGTCTGCCTGACCGCGGACCCGGAAAACTTCCCCTCGTGCGTCGATGACAAGGATGCGGTGACGCGCAACGTGTCCGCCAGCACGCACGGGCTGCGCTTCACCGGGCTGCCGTACGGCAATTACGCGGTGGCGGTGATCCACGACGAAAACGGCAACGCGAAGCTCGATACGTTCGCAGGGATCCCGCGCGAAGGCTTCGGTTTCTCGCGCAACCCGCCGATCCGGTTCGGCGCGCCGCGCTTTTCCGCCGCGCGCTTCGCGGTGACGGGTGATGCACAACGGCAACAGATCGGCATGCGCTACATGCTGTAGTGCAATGCGGCGGACACAAAGCCGTAAACGCTCGTTCACGCGGGCAGATCAAAGGGGAAATTTCTGTGTTCGCTGCCCGTCCTGCCGCCCGTCCTTCGTCCGCCAACCCGGTCCGCCGCATCGCGCTGACGATCGCCGCGGCCTCGTCGCTCGCCGCCGTGCCCACACTTGCGCAGACCAACCCGGTCGATCCGAACGGCCCGCCGACGCCGCTCGTCACCGGCGACACCGTGACCGTCGCGGTCGCGGGCGCGTGGCTGCCCGATTACGAAGGGTCGAACGATTATTCGCTGACCCCCGGACCCGCGGCGATCGGCACGCTCGGCGGCATCTCGTTCCAGGTGCTCGGCAACCGCGCCTCGGTCGATCTGATCGCCGACGCGCCGACCTCGCGCTGGGATTTCCAGGCCGGGCCGGTCGGGCTCGTCAATTTCAACCGCACCAGCCGCAAGGGCATCGACGATCCCCGCGTCAAGGCGCTGCCGACCACGTCGACGGCACTCGAGCTCGGCGGCTATCTCGGCATTGGCAAGAGCGGCATCATCACCAGCGACTATGACAAGCTGTCGGTCGCGGTCAGCTACCGCTACGACGTGACCGGCGTCCACGACAGCGGCGTGCTCCAGCCCTCGGTCAGCTATTACACCCCGCTCAGCCTCAAGTCGGCGGTCGGCATCTTTGCCTCGGCGGAGAAAGTCGAGCGCGCTTACGGCCGCACCTATTTCGACGTCCGGCCGCAGGATGTCGCGACAAGTGGCCTCCCCGCGTTCCGCACGCGCGGCGGGTGGAAGAACTACGTCGTCGGGTTCGCGGGCACCTATGCGCTGACCGGCGACCTGCTCCACGGCTTCAAGGTGATCGCGGGCGGCACTTACAAGCGGATGCTCAACGACTTCGGCGACACCCCGATCGTCAGCATCGCGGGCTCGCGCAACCAGTGGCTCGGCGCGGTCGGCATCGGCTACACCTTCTGACGCTCATCGAGCCGGCTCGACGCGCGGGCCGGTTCACCGGGCGGGCCGGTAACCACCGAATCGTATTGCCCGGCCACGCCGCGTTTGCACCCGCCTTCACCTGCGCCTATCGCTGCACGCGAGTCATCTGCGCGAAAGCTTCGCTGCGGCAGAGACGTGTAGGGTCGAGTGGAAGGATGCAGGCGATGGGCGAAGGCGAACTGATCGAGGCGCTCGACGCACGGGTGAAGCGGCGCGAGGAGCGGCGCGCGTTCTTCGGCCAGGCGCTCGGCGCCGCGGCGCTGGGCGGCGCGATGATGACCACCGGCCGGGCCGCCGCGCAATCCGCGACGCCGACCCCCACGCCGTCGCCCACCGCCACCGCGACGACCGCGTTCGGCACCTCCGATTATCTCAACTTCGCGCTCAACCTCGAATATCTCGAGGCGAACTTCTACGCGTTCGCGACCACCGGCGCGGCGATTGCCTCGACGCTCGCGGGCGGGATCACCACCGCGGGCGCGCAGGGTGCGGCGACCGGCGGGCGCGCGGTCAACTTCACCGATCCCGTCGTCGCGCAATTTGCGCGCGAGATCGCGGCGGACGAACTCGCGCACGTCACCTTCCTCCGCTCCAGCATCGGGTCGCTCACCGTGGCGCAGCCCGCGATCGACCTGAGCCCCGCGGGTGCCTTCACCGCCGCGGCGCGCGCCGCCGGGCTGGTGGGTTCGACCGCGACCTTCGATCCCTACGCCAGCGACGAGAATTTCCTGCTCGCCTCGTTCCTGTTCGAGGACGTCGGCGTCACCGCCTACAAATCGACCACCGCGCTCCTCACCTCGACGCTGCGCGAGGCGGCGCAGGGCATCCTGGCGGTGGAGGCGTATCACGCGGCGATGATCCGCACGACCTTGTACCGCAAGGGCATCCAGACGCCGTCGCTCGGGCTGATCGAGGCGGCGCAGAAGCTGTCGGACGCGCGCGATCTGCTCGACGGCACGGTGACCGAGAACCTGACGCTCGGCTACGCGCCCGACGACGATCAGGGGATCACGCCGACGACCAACGCGGCGGGCGAGACGGTCTCCAACATCGTGCCGCTCAACAGCAACGGACTCGCCTACAGCCGGACGAGCGACCGCGTGCTCAACATCCTGTACCTCAACCGGGCAGCGGTGACGTCGGGCGGGTTCTTCCCCGCGGGCGTCAACGGCGCGATCAAGACCAGCGCCGCCGCGACTTGACGCGCGCGCCGCGACGCGCGGCTCGACCCTGCCCGATCCTTCTCGCATAAAGTGCCCTGATCCCATGACCGACCTCATGACCGATCCCGAACTCGCCCAGACGATCCTGTCCGCCGCGGCCGATCGCCGTGCCGAGCGCCGCCGCTTCATCAAGCTGGCGAGCGGCGGCGTCGCGGTCGCGGGCGGCCTGTCGCTGCTCGCCGCGTGCGGGGGCGGGGACAGCAACCCGGCGCCGTCCCCCACGCCGACGCCCACCCCGACGCCGTCGGCCAGCAGCATCGCGGCCGAGGTCGATGTGCTCAATTTCGCGCTCCAGCTCGAATATCTCGAAGCGCAATTCTACGCTTACGCCGCGACCGGCGCGGGCCTGCCCGCCAACCTGCTGACCGGTACGGGCACGCAGGGCGCGGTCACCGGGGGGCGGCGCGTCGCCTTCACCGATCCGATCGTCGCTGCCTACGCGCGCGAGATCGCGGCGGACGAGGTCGCGCACGTCACCTTCCTGCGCTCGGTGCTCGGCAGTGCGGCGGTGGCGATGCCCGCGATCAACATCGACGGCAGCGCGACCGGCGCGTTCAGCACCGCGGCGCGCGCCGCCGGGCTGATCGCCGCGGGCGGATCGTTCGATCCTTATGCTAATGACGAGAATTTCCTGCTCGGCGCGTTCATCTTCGAGGATGTCGGCGTCACCGCGTACAAGGGCGCGTCGGCGACGCTGATCTATACCGCGGGCTATCAGGAAGTGACCGCCGGACTGCTCGCGGCCGAGGCCTATCACGCCGGGCTGATCCGCACGACGCTCTACCAGAAGGGGCTGGCGACCCCGTCGCTGCGCTCGGGCGCCGACGCGATCTCCAACGCGCGCGACGTGCTCGACGGCGTGCAGGCGACCTCGACCGCGACGCCGACGCCCACTCCCACGCCGACCGCGACCGAAACGGGCCTGCCGAGCGGCGTCGACAGCCGCGATCTCGACCAGGGCATCTCGCCCGCGACCAACGCGTCGGGCCAGCTCGTCTCGAATGTCGTTCCCGCGGACGCCAACGGCATCGCGTTCAGCCGCACCGTCGGCCAGGTGCTCAACATCGCGTTCCTCAACAACGACGCGGTGAAGGTCGGCGGCTTCTTCCCCTCGGGCGTCAACGGCAATCTGACGACCAGCGCCAAAAGCAACTGAGGCGCCGCGCGCGCGGGCGGTGGTCGATCCGCCCGCGGATCGCGTCGCCGCCCGACGCGCCCACCGAATCGCTCTTTTCCTCGCGCCATCGGCGCGCTTATACTGCTCCACATCCCCGGGGGACCGCTGAGGCGGTTGAGAGGGGGGCGCCTAAGCCTCCGACCCGCTGAACCTGATCCGGTTGATACCGGCGTAGGGAGTGGAGCGGCGACCAACCCAGGCCACCGTCCTCTCCCGCCCTAGGAGAGTGAAGCGCATGGCAGACATCCAGGCCCGCAGCGAGATCGGCGTCACCACCGGCGCGATCCGCGGTTCCCGCAAGATCCACGTCGGCACCCCAGGAAACCCGACGGTGCGCGTGGCGATGCGTGCGATCGACCTCGATCCCTCGTGCGGAGAGCCGCCGCTCAACGTCTACGACACCTCCGGCCCCTACACCGACCCGAACGCGCACATCGACATCATGGCCGGCCTGCCCAGCCTGCGCCGCGACTGGATCATCGCGCGCGGCGACGTCGAGGAATATGACGCGCGCGCGGTGCGCCCCGAGGACAACGGCCAGCTCGGCCCCGATCGTTCGGGCGGGGTGCAGCCTTTTCCGAACGTCAACCGCCGCCCGCTACGCGCGCGCGCCGGCGCGAACGTCAGCCAGATGCACTATGCGCGCCGCGGCATCATCACGCCCGAGATGGAATATGTCGCTTGCCGCGAGAATCTCGGCCGCGAGATGCTGCGTGAGTATCACCGCGACGGCGAGGATTTCGGCGCCTCGATCCCCGACTACGTCACGCCCGAATTCGTCCGCGACGAGGTCGCACGCGGCCGCGCGATCATCCCCAGCAACATCAACCACCCTGAAACCGAACCGATGGCGATCGGCCGCAACTTCCTGGTGAAGATCAACGCCAACATCGGCAACAGCGCCGTCGCCTCGAACGTCGCGAGCGAGGTCGACAAGCTCGTCTGGGCGATCCGCTGGGGTGCGGACACCGTCATGGACCTGTCGACGGGCCGCAACATCCACGACACGCGCGAGTGGATCATCCGCAACTCGCCCGTGCCGATCGGCACCGTGCCGATCTATCAGGCGCTGGAGAAGGTCGGCGGCATCGCCGAGGAACTGACGTGGGAAATCTTCCGCGACACGCTGATCGAACAGGCCGAGCAGGGCGTCGATTACTTCACGATCCACGCGGGCGTTCGTCTGCCCTACGTACCGCTCACCGCGAAGCGCGTGACCGGCATCGTCAGCCGCGGTGGCTCGATCATGGCGAAATGGTGCCTCAGCCATCACAAGGAGAGCTTCCTCTACGAACGCTTCGACGAGATCACCGAGATCATGAAGGCGTATGACATCGCCTATTCGCTCGGCGACGGCCTGCGCCCTGGCTCGATCGCCGACGCCAACGACGAGGCGCAGTTCGCCGAACTCTACACGCTCGGCGAACTGACCAAGCGCGCCTGGGCGCAGGACGTGCAGGTGATGATCGAGGGCCCCGGCCACGTGCCGATGCACAAGATCAAGCAGAATATGGAGAAGCAGCTCGAGGCGTGCGGCGAGGCACCCTTCTATACTCTCGGGCCGCTCACCACCGACATCGCGCCGGGTTACGACCATATCACCAGCGGTATCGGGGCGGCGATGATCGGTTGGTACGGCACCGCGATGCTCTGCTACGTCACGCCCAAGGAGCATCTGGGCCTCCCCGACCGCGACGACGTGAAGACGGGCGTCGTCACCTACAAGCTCGCCGCGCACGCCGCCGATCTGGCCAAGGGGCATCCGGCCGCCAAGATGCGCGACGACGCGCTGTCACGCGCGCGCTTCGAATTTCGCTGGCGCGACCAGTTCAACCTCAGCCTCGATCCCGACACGGCCGAATCCTACCACGACCAGACGCTGCCCGCCGAAGGCGCCAAGACCGCGCACTTCTGCTCGATGTGCGGGCCGAAATTCTGCTCGATGAAGATCACGCAGGAGGTCCGAGAGTTCGCTGCCGGCCGGGCAGCGAATAGCCTTCTGCCGGGGACAGAAGGCCTCGCAGAACCCCGCCCGGCGGTGCCGGGCGGCGCGGACTTTGCGGCCAAGCAGAACGCGCCGGTCGAAACGTTCGTCGCGGCGGATAACGCCGAGGCCGGCATGGCCGAGATGAGCGAACGCTTCCGCGAGAAGGGCGGGGAGGTTTACCTGCCGGCGGATTGAGCGGCGAGCGGCCCCGCGCAGGTACGCGGGGCCGCTGCCTTATCCCATTACGCGTAGCGGATCAGTTTCCAGATCACTGCCGCGCCATTGTACGGCGGCATGCGGTTGCCTTTCGCGATCGGCGCCGTGGTCGACGGCGTACTTTATGCTTGCCAGACGCCTGACTCCGGGCAGCTCTCACCAGTCCGAGCAGTCGTGCCGATTGGTTTGCGCATGTTCATGGTACGGTTCTCCTCAAGATCGATCTCGCCCCCGGCACCACGAGGCTCGGTTGACCATCAAGTTTCAGTCCACTAGATCACGCGCGCTTGCAACGAGCGCGAGGTGGGCGGTGCCTTCCTCGTTCGGGGCCGTCGGTAGGACGGCGGCCCCTTTTTCGATCTCCGCCATGAACATTGCTGCTCATATCGTCGATTAGCCCCACGAGGCGGGGGAGTCGCTTGCACACGTTTATTAGAGCCCTCGAATACGGGGCGATCCGCCGCGGATGCGGGGGAGCGATTCGTCGTGTGCTCAACAAGCATACCGATATTGCAGATACCGCCAAGCGGATTCTACTCCCGTACCCTCCAATACGTTCGGGCACATTGTAGGTGCTGCTTCGGTGATATTCCTGCTCTAAGGCCAAGTTCCGTCAAGTAAGCATTTGCACAGGCTACAGCTTGCCGAGAGGACGGAGCGCGACAGAATAAGTGATCCGATGTGGCATAGCTCTGGAAGATAACGCCGCGGCGAAGCCGCGTCGTCAGTCGACGCTTTGCGTCGCTGGCCGGGCGTGTTGCTCTTGCTAAATAGCGTGCCGCTGTTTCGCGGCAGCACGCTGGAGCGGGCGAAGGGATTCGAACCCTCGACCCCAACCTTGGCAAGGTTGTGCTCTACCCCTGAGCTACGCCCGCTCTGGCGTCTTCGGATCGGAGTGGCGAGAAGCCGTTCCGATCGGGGAGCGGCGCCACTAGCATCGCCCCCGGGGGTCGGCAATAGCCAATTTCGCGCGCCGACAACTTTTTGCGCGCGAAAGGGGCCGCGACGGGCAAATCCCCCGTCCCCGTCGATTGACCGCGATCAAGCTGACCGATACCCGCCTGTAGCCATGACCGCCCCGACCATCCTGCTCGTCGAGGACGATCCGTCGCTTCGCATGCTGACCGCGCGTGCGTTGCAGGAGAACGGCTTCCTCGTCCGCCCCGCCTCCGCCGCGCCCGAGATGTGGCTCGCGCTGGAAAACGGCCCCGTCGACCTCGTGCTGCTCGACATCATGCTGCCGGGCACCAGCGGCATCGATCTGTGCCGCACGCTGCGACAGAAGAGCGACGTGCCGATCATCTTCATGTCGGCGCGCGCGAGCGAGACCGACCGCGTCGTCGGATTGGAGCTCGGCGCGGACGATTACATCGCCAAGCCGTTCGGCACGCGCGAGCTCGTCGCGCGCGTCCGCGCGGTGCTGCGCCGCCCGCCGATGGACCGGCTGGCGGGCAATGCCGAGCAGGGCGTGCTGACGTTCGACGGCTGGACGATCAATCTGCCGCGGCGCGAGCTGACCAGCCCGACGGGCGCGATCGTCGACCTGACCGGTGCGGAGTTCGACCTGCTCGTCGTGCTCGCCGACCACGCGCAGCGCGTGATCGCGCGCGAACGCCTGATCGAATTGTCGCGCACGCGGCTGGGCGACAGTTCGGACCGCTCGATCGACGTGCTGGTCAGCCGCTTGCGCCGCAAGCTCGGCAGCGCCGGCACGCCCGCGCCGATCGTCACCGTGCGCGGCGTCGGCTACATGCTGAACGTCGCGGTCGAGCGCCAGTAAGCGCTTGCGGCTGCTCCGGCGCCCGGCCTTCGGGCTGCTCGGGCAGGTCGTCGCGATCCTGCTCATCACGCTGCTGATCGAGTTCGGCGCGAGCACGATCCTCTATGAGCGCGCGAGCGGCTTCGCGGTGCGCGACGACGAGGCCAATCGCCTGGCCGAGCATCTGGTGATCAGCCGCCGGTTGCTCGCCGAGCGCCCGGCGCAGGGGCGCACCACGATGGCGGCCGAGCTGACCACCGACCGCTACGCGCTCACCTGGTCGCCGACCCCGCACCCGACGCCCCGGATCGCGCCCGCGCTCGACGAGATGCAGCGCCAAGTGCTCGAATGGGAGCCGAGCCTCAGGGACGCGCACCTGCAATTGCGGCTGGTGTCGCCCGGGCGACGATCGGTCGTGACCGGCGGAATGCAGCTGGCGGACGGCAGCTGGGTCTATTTCCGCACGCTCGCGCCCTTGTCGGGGATCAGCTTCGCCGCCGAGCGGATCGCGCTGGCGCTGATCCCCGCGATCGCGCTGATGGTGCTGGCGGGCGTCGCGCTGCGGCGCAGTTTCCGCCCGCTCCGCATGCTCGCTGCCGCTGCCGATCGTGTCGGGCACGGCGCGGTCGAGCCGGTCGAGGTCGACGGGCCCGGCGAGGTGCGCCGCGTGATCAGCGCGTTCAACGACATGCAGGAGCGGATCCGCGCCCTGATCGCGGGGCGGACACAGGCGCTCGCTGCGGTCGGCCACGACCTGCGCACCCCGCTCGCGCGGCTGCATCTGCGCACCGAGAGCCTGCCGCGCGACGAGACGCGCGAGGCGATCCTCCACGACGTCGCCGAGATGGAGGCGATGATCACGTCGCTGCTCGCGTTCCTGGGCGGTGCCGATCCCGAGGCGCCGTCGATGGTCGATCTCGCGGTATTGTGCGAGACGGTGATCGACGATGCCGCCGATCGCGGTGCCGATGCGCGCTACGAGGGTCCCGACCACCTCGAGCTGCGCGTGCGGCGGCTGTCGATCAAGCGCGCCATGACCAATCTGGTCGAGAATGCGCTGCATTACGGCAGCAGCGTCACGCTGACGCTTGCGCGCGATGCAGGCAGCGGCGTCCTGATCCGCGTCTGCGACGATGGCCCCGGCATCCCCGAGGACAAATTGCGCGAGGTGCTCGAACCCTTCGTCCGGCTCGACCCCGCGCGCGGGCGTGACACGGTGGGGTTCGGGCTCGGCCTGTCGATCGTCGCCAAGGCGGTGGCGGACGAGGGCGGCACGCTGACGCTGTCCAATCGGCCCGGCGGCGGGCTGGAGGCGTGCATTTCGCTGCCGGACACACAAAAACACAGCGACACACAATAACACACGCGCGCCGATCGCGCGCAACGCCCGGTTGATACTCGTTCACATTCGGTTGGATGGGAGAGTCGCTCGTGGCCTGTGATCTTGTTCGCATCGCGGATGGTGTTCGCCGGAGCACGGCGCGATGAAACACGAGGTGATCGCCCGCCCCGGCGTATCGGTGCCCTCCCGCCAGTTCTTCGCGCGCGATCTGACCGCGTCGATCGTCGTCTTCCTGGTCGCGATGCCGCTGTGCATGGGGATCGCGGTCGCCTCGGGCGTGTCGCCCGAGAAGGGGCTGATCACCGGCATCATCGGCGGCATCGTCGTCGGCATGCTCGCGGGATCGCCGCTCCAGGTCAGCGGCCCCGCCGCGGGCCTCGCCGTCATCGTCTACGAACTGGTGCGCGATCAGGGGTTGAGCGCGCTCGGCCCGATCCTGCTGCTCGCCGGCGCGATCCAGCTGGCGGCGGGGATCTTCCGCCTCGGCGGCTGGTTCCGCGCGATCTCGCCCGCGGTGGTGCACGGCATGCTCGCGGGGATCGGCGTGCTGATCGTCGCGGGGCAGTTCCACGTCCTGTTCGATGCGAAACCGCTGCCGAGCGGGCTGCAGAATCTGTCGGCCGCGCCCGCGCGCCTGTTCGGCCTGTCGCCGTTCAACCTGCAGGCGACCGAGATCGCGTTCGGGATCGGGCTCGCCACCATCGCGGCGATGCTCGCGTGGGAGAAGTTCCGTCCCGCCTCGCTCAGGCTGCTGCCGGGCGCGCTGGTCGGCGTGCTGACGGGCACGTTGCTCGCGGTCGCACTCGGTCTCGACGTCGCGCGCGTGCAGGTACCCGCCTCGATCACCGCGGCGATCGCGCCAATCGCAGCCGGGTTCTGGGCGCAGTGGCTGAACCCGTCGATCCTGACCGCCGCACTCGCGATCGCATTCATCGCCTCGGCCGAGACGCTGTTGTCGGCCGCCGCGGTCGACAAGATGCACGACGGCGTGCGCACCGATTACAACAAGGAACTGCGCGCGCAGGGCGTCGGCAACATGCTGTGCGGGCTCGCGGGATCGCTGCCGATGACCGGGGTGATCGTGCGGTCGTCCGCCAACGTGCAGGCGGGGGCGGTCACCCGCACCTCGGCGATCATGCACGGTGCGTGGATCCTCGGCTTCGTCGCGCTGCTGCCGTGGCTGCTGCGCGAGATCCCGATGGCGGCACTGGGCGCTATCCTTGTCGTCACCGGTTTCCGCCTCGTCAGCCTCGACCATGCGCGGCATCTCGCGCGCGACCACGGACTGTTGCCGGTGCTGATCTGGGCGGCGACGCTCGTCACCGTCGTCACCACCGATCTGCTGACGGGGGTGCTGGTCGGCATCGCGCTCACCACGCTCGAACTCGTCCCGCATCTCAGCCGGCTGCGGCTGCGCGTGGTGGAGGGCGGCGATACGGAACGGCACGCGATCGCGCTGAACGGCACCGCGACCTTCCTGACGCTGCCCAAATTGTCCGACACGCTCGACCGTGCCCCCGCGGGCACGCCCGTCGCGCTCGACGTGTCGGGGCTTCACGCCGCCGACCACACCAGCGCGGAGATGCTGCGCGACTGGCTCCAGCGCCGGCGTCAGGCAGGCGGCAGCGTCGACGTGACGGGCGCGCGTGGCCGCATTGCCACGCTAACCGCGGCCGCGGCGCATTGATGCACGAAGCCGCTTGATGTGTTGAACAAGCGCGGATAGCTTTTCCTTCGCAGGTGCAGCACCACCCGCCGCCACGGTGAAAGCCCGACGGTGAGAGCGGTGCGTACCCGCGAAGCAGGAGGAGCCTCTACAACAAGGAGGTTCCCATGAAGTACGTTCTGTTATCCGCGCTCGCCCTCGCAGCCGTCGCCACGCCTGCCGTCGCGCAGGAAACCGCCCCGCCCAAGCCGATCACCGTGTCGGGCAGCGTCGCGTTGCTGACCGATTATCGCCTGCGCGGCGTGTCGCAGACCGACAAGGAAGGCGCGATCCAGGGCGGGATCACGATCACGCACCAGAGCGGGCTGTACGGCGGCGCCTGGGCGTCGAATCTCGCCGGATGGGGCACGTTCGGCGGCTCCAACATGGAACTCGACCTGATCGGCGGGTACAAGATGCCGATCGGTGGCGGCGCGGCGCTCGACGTCGGATTGACGTGGTACATGTACCCCGGCGGTGCCTCGAAGACCGACTTCGCCGAACCCTTCGCCAAATTGTCGGGCACGGTCGGACCCGCCTCGCTGCTGGTCGGCGTCGCCTACGCACCCAAGCAGGAAGCGATCGGCAAATGGTACAATTCCGCCGCTGACTACGCGACCGGCATCCCCAATCGCCCGGGGAAGAAAAACGACAACCTCTATCTGTGGGGCGACGCCGCCGCCGCGATCCCGACGACGCCGGTCACGCTCAAGGCGCATCTGGGCTATTCGAAGGGCAATCCAGGGCTGGGACCCAACGGGACGAGCCCCGCACCGACGGGCGAATATGTCGACTGGCTGCTCGGCGCTGATCTGGCGATCAAAGGTACGCCGCTGACGCTCAGCGCGGCCTATATCGATACCGACATCGGTGCGCGCGAATCGGCCTATCTCAAGCCCAATTTCGCCAGCACCAAGAACGGCAGCTCGATCGCGGGGTCGACCGCGCTGTTCTCGCTCACCGCCGCGTTCTGACGCGTGGGGCAAGCGTTGGGTGGCGCGCGCCGCGCGGCGTGAACAGGATCGACGGGGGCGGGGGGTTTGTATCCCCGTCCCCGATCCCACATAAGGGCCGCACGCGAACAGGAGCAGCCCTTGGCGACGTTAGGCATGTCACCGGCCGAGAAAGAGGCCATTCAGACGTTTCGGTCGGAGGTCGTCGAGCCGTCGATGACCAAGCTGGTCATCATCGATTTCTGGGCGGAATGGTGCGGGCCGTGCAAGGCGCTGACGCCGGTGCTCGAAAAGGTCGCCGACGCCTACGCCGACAAGGGCGTGGTGCTCGCCAAGGTCGACACCGACAAGAACCAGTTCATCGCCGCGCAATTCCAGATCAAGTCGATCCCGACGGTCTACGCGATGTTTCAGGGACAACTTGTCGCCGACCTGACCCCCGCGCGGACCGAGTCGCAATTGCGCACGATGCTCGACCAGCTGCTGCGCCAATTGCCGATCCAGGGCGAGGCGCAATCGCAGGAAGCCGAGCTCGAACCGCTCGTGCAGATGGGCGAGGAGGTGCTTGCATCGGGCGATGCCGAGCGCGCGCTGTCGATCTTCGATCAATTGGCCGAGATGGCACCCGAGCATCACGCCGTCGTCTCGGGCCGGGTCCGCGCGCTCGTGGCACTCGGCGCGACCGACGAGGCCGAGGCGATGATCGCGGCGCTGCCCGACGATCTTGCCAAGCTGCCCGATATCGAACGCGTGCGCGCCGCGCTCGCGCTTGCGCGCTCCGCCCCCGCGGTCGACGATCTCGCCCCGCTTGAGGCCGCGGTTGCCGCCAACCCCGACGATCACCAGGCGCGCTTCGACCTCGCCAATGCGCAGATGGCGGCGGGCAACCGCGACGCCGCCGCCGACGGCTTCCTCCACATCACCGCCGCCGATCGCGCGTGGAACGAGGGTGCCGCCCGACAGCAATTGCTCAAGCTGTTCGAGGTCGTCGGGCTCGAGGATCCATGGGTGTCGGCGCAGCGCCGCCGCTTGTCGGCGATCCTGTTCGGATGACACGCACGCGGCTCTCGATCTTCCCGCTGCCGGGTGCGCTGCTGTTTCCCGGCATGCACCTGCCGCTCCACATCTTCGAGCCGCGCTACCGCGCGATGGTGTCGGACGCGATGGCGCGCGACCGCCGCATCGGCATGATCCAGCCGCGTCCCGACGGCGACCCCCATGATCCCGAGCTGTTCGAGATCGGCTGCGTCGGCCGCATCGCCGAGTTCGAGGCGATGGAGGACGGACGATACAATCTGATCCTCGAGGGCGTGTCACTGTTCCGCGTCGTGAACGAGCTCGACGTCTCGACCGCGTTTCGCCAGGTCGAGGCCGAACTGCTGCCGGTCGAGACCGATCAGACACTCGCGCTCGGCGAACGCTCCTCGCTCGAACTCGAATCGAAACGCTTCGCCGAGGCGCTCGGCTACGCGGTCGACTGGGATTCGGTCGGGCGGCTCGACGATGCCGCATTGGTCAACGGCGTCGCGCAGATCGCGCCGTTCGACGTCGCGGCGAAACAGGCGCTGCTCGAGAGCAAGGGCATCTCGGCACGGTGCGAATTGCTTGTCCAGTTGATGCAGTTCTTCGGCCGCCACGACGGCGACGAACGAGTGACGCTGCAATGACCACGCCGCCCGTGAGCGATCCGGCACCGCTCGACCCGTGGCTGCTGGAGCGACTCGTCTGCCCGATGACGCGGACCCCGCTGCGCTATGACGGGCAGGCGCAGGAGCTGGTGTCGGACGCCGCCGGTCTTGCCTATCCGATCCGCGACGGCGTGCCGGTCATGCTGGTCGAGGAGGCGCGGTCGCTGTGACCCGCCGCGCCGGGTCCGGCGGCCGCTTAGCTCAGACGGCGAGCTTCGGGAAGCCGGCGCGGAATGCCGCGACCTTGGGCTTATCCCACGTCACGATATACGGATGCGTCGGGTTCCGGTCGAAGAAATTCTGATGATACGCCTCCGCGGGGAAGAACGCACCACGCTCGATCTTCGTCGCGATCGCGCGCGGAAAGGCGTGGGCGTTCCCGAGCTGGCGAATGTACGCCGCGGCAACGCGGGCCTGATCGGGTGACTGCGGGAAGATTGCCGACCGGTAGCTCGTGCCGCTGTCGGGTCCCTGACGGTTTACCTGCGTCGGATCGTGCGCGATCGAGAAATAAACGCGCAGCAGCGTCGCGTAGCTGACCTGGCGTGGATCGTAGCTGATGCGAATCGCCTCCGCATGACGCGTCGTCTCGCTGCTGACGGCGGCGTAATTCGCGGTCGCGCGCGTCCCCCCGGCATAGCCCGCGGTCACCGACTTCACCCCGCGTACGTGCTCGAATACCGCTTCCATGCCCCAGAAGCACCCACCGGCGAGCACCGCGACCTGCGGCTGGCCGTTCCCCGCGGCAACGTCGACCGCTGCGGCCGGGATCGGCACGGCGCGTTCGGCCTGGGCGGTTCCACAGGCGCTCAGCGTCAGCGCGGCGGCGAGAAGGGGGCGAGCGGTCATGAAATCGATATAGGTCAGTGACTTGCGCGCTTCCAGGGGGTCAGCGCTGCGCGTACACCGCTGCGGGATGCGTCGGGCCGGCCTGCGCCGCGGGCTGCAGCGCGAACAGACCCACCGCCCCGATCGCGAAACCGCCGGCGAATTGCCAGAAGAAGCTGGTCTTGAACAGGCGAAGCATTGGTCGTGTGTCCTGCTGCGATCCGCCCACCCGCTCTGACCGAACGCGCGATGCGGAACTGGTTTCCGTGATGATCGAATAAGCGGGCGAGGATGAACCGACGCTGGTTCACCCGTTCATCTGCCAGCGATATACGGCGCACCAGCGCACCGGCATATTTCAACGATCGAAAAAGATCGTTTCCGCGCTGATATATGCGGTTATCTCAGCGAAGCGCCGCGCACGCCTGCTGGATGCGCGTGCACGCCTCGCGCAGCAGGTCTTCCGACGTGGCGTAGCTGATCCGCATCGCGGGCGAGAGGCCGAACGCCACGCCCTGCACCGCCGCGACGCGCGCATCGTCGAGCAGATAGCTGACGAAGTCGCTGTCGCTCTCGATCCGAAGCCCCTTGGGCGTCGTCTTGCCGATCACGCCCGCGACGCTCGGATAGACGTAGAACGCGCCTTCGGGCGTCGGGCAGGTGATACCCTCGGCCTGATTGAGCATGTCGACCACCAGGTCGCGTCGCACCTGGAACGCGCGCGCCCGCTCGGCGAGGAACGACTGATCACCGCTCAGCGCGGCGACCGCGGCAGCCTGCGCGATCGAGCAAGGATTGCTCGTCGACTGCGACTGGAGCTTCGCCATCGCCTTGATCAGCCACGGCGCGCCGCCCGCGAAGCCGATCCGCCAGCCGGTCATCGCATAGGCCTTGGAACAGCCGTTCACCGTCAGCGTCCGCTCGTACAGCGACGGGCAGACCTCGGCGATCGTCGCGAAACGAAAATCGTCGTAGACGATGTGTTCGTACATATCGTCGGCGAAGACCCAGACGTGCGGGTACCGTTCGAGCACCGCGCCCAGCGCCTTCAACTCGTCGACCGTATAGGCCGCGCCCGTCGGGTTCGACGGCGAGTTGAGGATCACCCACTTGGTCCGCGGCGTGATTGCGCGCTCCAGCATCTCGGGCGTCAGCTTGTAGCCATATTCCGCGCCCGCGGGGACGATCACCGGGGTGCCACCCGCGAACTGGACGACATCGGGATAGCTGACCCAATAAGGCGCGGGGACGATCACCTCGTCGCCCGCCTCGACCGTCGCGACCAGCGCGTTGAACAGCGTGTGCTTGCCGCCGACGTTCACGCTGATCTGCTGGGGCGTGTAGGTCAGGTTGTTGTCACGCGCGAACTTGGCGACGATCGCGTCCTTCAGCTCGGGCGTGCCGTCGACGTTGGTGTATTTCGTACGGCCGTCGCGGATCGCCTGGATCGCGGCCTCTTTCACGAATTCGGGCGTGTCGAAATCGGGCTCGCCCGCGCCCAGCCCGATCACATCGACGCCGGCGCGCTTCAGCTCCATCACCCGGCTCGTGATCGCGAGCGTGGGGGAGGGCGAGATGCGGTCGAGCGCGGCGGAGGTCTTCACGGGCAAACCCTTTCCGTACGGAAAATGCGCGTGGGCCTATGGAACGCGCACGCTTATTTCGCAACCGCGAGATGGTCGCGCGTGAGCGTCGCGGGCATCAATCCGCGCAACGCATTGCCGAGCAGGAATCCGTTCGTGAGGTCCTGGGGGCGCAGCACCGCCTCGCGAGCGCGGCCGGTGTCCCGCAATTCGGCGCGTAACACGCCCGGCAGCAGCGGTCCCGCCGGCGGTGTCAGCAGCATGCCGTCACGCTCGACGAACAGCGAGGTGTAGCTGCCCTCGGTCAGGGTACCGTCGGACGCTGCGAACACCACCTCGTCGCACCCGCTGTCGCGTCGCGCGTCGTCGTAGAAGGCGCGGTCGCTGCTTTTATGGCGCAGCCGCCAGTCCGCGGGGCTGACCGGCAGCGGCACCAACGCGACCGTCAACGGCGCGGCACGCGGCGGCGGCAGCGGTGACACCTGGATCGATACCGCGCCGCTTTTCGCGAGCGTCATCCGCACGCGCGCGGCCTTGCGCAGCCGGAAGGTCGCGGCTTGCAATTCGTTGCGTGCGTCGTGGCGATCGAATGCGAAACCGAGCGCGGCGGCGCTCGTCTTCATCCGTTCGAGGTGCCGCTCGATCAGCGCGATCCCCTCCATCGGGTCGAACGCCATCGTCTCGATCAGGTCGAACGTGCGCGCGCCGCGCGCGAGGAACGCGCCCTTCGCCAGCGCTTCGTCCCATTCGGCGTCGGCGGTCGAATCGGCAACGATCCCACCGCCGAGCCCGATCCTCGCGCCGGTATTGTCGGCGTGAAGCGCGAGGGTGCGGATCGCGACGTTGAACATCGCGTCGCCGTTCGCGTCGATCCGCCCGATCGCGCCGGTGTAGAGCCCGCGCGCATCCCCCTCGATCTGCCCCAGCGCCTCGATGGCGCGCAGCTTGGGCGCGCCGGTGATTGATCCGCACGGAAACAGCGCGCCGAGCACGTCGACCGCATCGGTGCCGGGATGCCGCGTCGCGGTGACGGTGGAGGTCATCTGGTGGACGGTCGGGTAGCGTTCCAGCGCGAACAGCTCTGGCACCGCGACGCTGCCCGCCACGGCGACGCGCGACAGGTCGTTGCGCATCAGGTCGACGATCATCAGATTCTCGGCCCGCTGTTTCGGGTCCTGCGCCAATGCGGCGGCAGCGGCATCGTCGGCGCGCGGCTCGGCGAGGCGCGGCGCGGTGCCCTTCATCGGGCGACAGGTGAGGCGGTCTCCCTCCAGCGCGAAGAACAGTTCGGGCGAGAACGACAGGAACGTCGCCTCGCCCGTGTCGACGATCGCGCTCCATCCGCCTCGCGTCGCCGCGCGCAGCCGCGCGTAGAGCGCGAAGGGGTCGCCCATCACTGGCACGTCGGCGCGGAAGGTCAGGTTCGCCTGATACAGATCGCCCGCCGCGATCAACGCCTGCACGGCGGCGAACATCGCGTCATAGTCGGCGCGCGTCACCCGCGGCTCGAGCGCGCCGATCCACGCGCCGGCGGGGTCGGGCAGCAGCGCCGCCACGTCGACCGTCTCATATCGGTCGAACAGACCGAACCACGCGAGCGGTGCGTCGCCATGCCGCGTCGCGGCCGCGCGCGGTTCGAACGCGCCGCCTGCCTCGTACGACACGAACCCCGCCGCGTCGCCGTCGTGCGCGCGCACCGCCGCCAGGACGGGGGCGACCTCCGCCACACTGTGCGCCGCCACCACGGTTCGGGGATTGCGATACAATCGCGCCGTCGCGCCGCCCTCGCGCGCGTCGTCCAACAGGACAAAGGGTGGCGAAATCCGCATCTCTCCTGCGTGATGCCCGCGCGACCGGGTGGCGGCAAGCGCGCACGCGCGGCTTTTCGGCGCCGACCTGACGCGTTAACCCCGATTGTGCGCGTGTTCGGCAGCGCCCGTCGCTGCCACACCGTCGCTCAACCGATGCGAGACCCGACCATGACCACCGACACGCCCCCCTTACGCGCCGCAATCATCCCCGTGACCGCGATCGAGCAGAATTGCACGCTGATCTGGTGCACCAGGACGATGCGCGCCGCGGTTATCGACCCGGGCGGCGACCTGCCGCGGATCAAGGCCGCGATCGAGCAGGCGGGCGTCACGGTCGAGAAGGTGCTGCTCACCCACGGCCACATCGATCACGCGGGTGAGGCGCGCCCGCTCGCCGACGAAATGGGGGTGAAGATCGAGGGGCCGCACGAGGACGATCGTTTCTGGCTCGCGCGGCTGGAGGACGACGGGCGGCAATGGGGCATCCGCGGGGTCAATACCGAATCGGACCACTGGCTCGTCGATGGCGACACCGTGACCGTCGGCGACCTGACGCTCGACGTCTATCACACCCCCGGCCACACCGCGGGCCACGTCATCTTCCATCACGCGCCGTCACGTTTCGCGCAGGTGGGCGACGTGCTTTTCCAGGGCTCGGTCGGGCGTACCGACCTGCCGCAGGGCAATCACAAGCAGCTGATCGAATCGATCGTCACCAAATTGTGGCCGCTGGGCGATACGCACTTCATCCCGGGTCACGGCAAACCCAGCACGTTCGCGCACGAACGGCGCCACAACATGTTCGTCAGCGACGCGGCGCTCGCAGCCTGACCTGCAAACGCGACTCGCGGCGGCGAGTCGCGTTCACCCGCGCGAGGCGTCGATCGGGACCGTGGTGATCGCACCGGTCGTCGCGTGATAATTGCCGTAGACCAGCACCAGCGCCCACACGGCCAGCGCCGCCATCACGGTCCACGTCCCGCCGATCCCGCCCGCGCGCAGCGGGTTGGGGGCGGGGCGGTCCATTCCGAGCCCGTGCGCGACCCGCGCGACGACGAACACCGCGCCTGCGACCCACAACCACGTCGTCGATCCGCCCGCCAGTTCGATCGCGGCGAGCAGGATCAGCACGAACGGCGCATATTCGACGAAATTGGCATGCGCGCGTACCGCCGCCAGCAGCGGTGCATTCCCGCCGTCACCGATCATCACCTTTCCCTTGATGCGCCGCTGCGACACGCGCAGCGCGAGCCAGATGTTGATCACGGCGCAGGCCGCGGCGATCGTCAGCGTCATCGGCAACAGCATCGATTCTCCCCTTCTTGGTCGTTGAACAGCGTGACATTCCCCTCATCGGGTTGCAACGCGGGCAGAATTGGCTATAGGCGCGTCACTTCGCGATGCGTGCCGATATGCGGCTGCCTGCCGCGGCCGCCCTCGTGCCGGTCGTTCGGGCGACCTGCACGGCACGACTCGTTCAAACACGTAACACTTGGATCAAGGTGCCGAAATGGCCGTCCCTAAGCGAAAGACTTCCCCCTCACGCCGTGGCATGCGCCGCTCGCACGACGCGCTGTCGATCTCGGCGTTTCAGGAATGCCCGAACTGCGGCGAACTGAAGCGTCCGCACAACCTGTGCACGGCGTGCGGTCACTACAACGGTCGCGAGATCGTCTCGGTCGAGGGCTGAACCGCCCCGCGCGGACCCTTGTTGTCCGCGCCCGCGTTTATTGGCGCGTTTGATTGGAGTGACCCGTCCCATGTCCGACAGTTCCGTGATCGCCATCGATGCGATGGGCGGTGACAAGGGGCTGGAGGTCATGCTGGCGGGCGTCGCGCGTGCGCGTCGCCTCCACGATGGCCTGCGCTTCCTGCTCGTCGGCGACGAAGCGTCGATCCGCGCCGGTCTCACGCGTCACCCGAACCTGTCGCAGGCCTCCGAGGTCATCCACGCCGCCGACGTGATCGCGGGCGAGGAGAAGCCGAGCCAGGCGCTGCGCCGCGCGAAGACCTCGTCGATGGGCGTCGCGATCAACTGCGTGAAGCAGGGTCGCGCCGGTGCCGCGGTGTCGTCGGGCAACACCGGCGCGCTGATGGCGATGGCGAAGCTGTCGCTGCGCACGATGCCCGGTATCGATCGTCCCGCGCTCGCCGCACTGCTGCCAACACTCGGCGACAATGATGTCGTGATGCTCGATCTCGGCGCGAATACCGAGTGTGACGCGCGCAATCTGACGCAATTCGCGGTGATGGGCGCGGCCTATGCCCGCATCGTGCTCGAACTCGACCGCCCGCGCGTCGCATTGCTCAACATCGGCAGCGAGGATCAGAAGGGCACCGGCGAGATAAAGGACGCAGCGCAGATGCTGCGCGCCGCCACTCACCTGCCGATGGACTTCACCGGTTTCGTCGAGGGCGACCGCCTCTCGCGCGGCGAGCATGACGTGATCGTCACTGACGGTTTCTCGGGCAACATCGCGCTCAAGACCGCGGAAGGCACCGCGCGCTTCGTCGCCGACCTGCTGCGCCGCGCCTTTTCCAGTTCCGCGCGCTCGAAGATCGGCTTCCTGATCTCGCGCCCGGCGACCGATCTGCTGCGCAACCATCTCGATCCGAACAATCACAATGGCGCGGTCTTCCTCGGGTTGAACGGCCTGGTGCTGAAAAGCCACGGCAGCGCGAACGAGATCGGGGTCGCGACCGCGATCGGAAACGCCGCCAAGATGGTGAAGTCCGACCTCGCTCGCCGCATCGCCGAGGATCTGAGCAACATCGACGCGAAGGCTGCCGCATGATCCGCTCGGTTCTCCTCGGTACCGGCTCGGCGCTTCCCGCACGGCGCGTGTCGAACGCCGAACTCGCCCAACAGGTCGACACCAGCGACGAGTGGATCGTCGAGCGTACCGGCATCCGTTTCCGTCACCTGGCCGGCCCCAACGAGACGACCGCGACGCTTGCGTACGATGCGTCGAAGGCCGCGCTCGCCGCCGCGGGGCTGGCCGCGCAGGACATCGACCTGATCGTCCTCGCGACTGCGACGCCCGATCAGACTTTTCCCGCCACCGCGACCAAGGTGCAGGCGTTGCTCGGCATCGACGATTGCGTCGCATTCGACGTCGCCGCGGTCTGCTCGGGCTTCCTTTACGCGGTGCAGGTCGCGGACAGCATGATCCGCGCCGGGGCACACCGCCGTGCGCTGGTGATCGGCGCCGAGACGTTCAGCCGCATCCTCGACTGGGAGGATCGCACCACCTGCGTGCTGTTCGGTGACGGCGCGGGCGCGATCGTGCTCGAGGCGCAGGACAGCGCCGACGACGTGACCAGCCCCGATGCGCGCGGCATCCTCGCAGCGAAGCTCCACGCCGACGGGCGCCACAACGAACTGCTCTACGTCGACGGTGGCCCGTCCACGACCGGCACGGTCGGCAAGCTGCGCATGAAGGGCCGCGAGGTGTTCCGCCACGCCGTCACCAATCTGGCGGCGGTGATGGCGGAGGCGCTCAAGGACATCGACCTGACGCCCGACGACATCGACTGGGTCGTTCCGCACCAGGCGAACGCGCGCATCCTCGATGCGACCGCGCGCAAGCTGTCACTGCCCGCCGAGCGGGTCGTTGTGACGGTCGATCAACACGCCAATACCTCGGCCGCGTCGGTGCCGCTCGCGCTCGACACCGCGGTGCGCGATGGGCGCATCCAGCCCGGTCACCTCGTCGTGCTGGAGGCGATGGGCGGCGGCTTCACCTGGGGTGCGGCGGTCCTGCGCTACTGACGGTTCGTGCCGTTATGGGTATGTCTGCCTAGTCGACAAAGCCGTTTGGGCTTTATACCACCGGAAACGAAGGTTTAATTGGGGGACCGACGAGCATGACGGACGCGGGCACGCTGACACGGGCCGATCTGGCCGAGGCGCTGCACAAGCAGATCGGCCTCTCGCGCGCCGATTCCGCCCGCGTGGTCGAGCAGATCCTCGCCAAGATGTGCGAAGCGCTGTCGCACGGCGAGAACGTCAAGATCTCGGGCTTCGGCACCTTCGTGTTGCGCGACAAGGGGGAGCGGATCGGCCGCAATCCCAAGACCGGCGTCGAGGTGCCGATCGCGCCGCGCCGCGTGCTTACCTTCCGTGCCAGCCAGATGATGCGTGAGCGCATCATGTCGGCGGACTGATCCGGCAAACGGATCATGCGCCGGTGACCACCGCGGGCGAACGCAGGGGGAATAGCGGCAGCGGCGCTGCCCCGGCGAAGGCCGATACTGCGTTCCGCACCATCGGCGAGGTCACGCAGCTGACCGGGGTCGCCGCGCATATCCTGCGGTACTGGGAAGGGCGCTTTCCCCAGCTCAGGCCCATCACCCGCGCGGGCAACCGTCGCTATTATCGCCCCGGCGACGTTGCGCTGGTGCAGCGGATCGATCGCCTGCTCAACCACGAAGGCTATACGGTCCGCGGCGTCCAGCAATTGCTGTCGGGCGAGCGCACACCGACCGCATCCGCGCCGACCTCGACGTCAGCCGGTGCACCGCCACCCGCCGCGCCGATCGCGACCGTCCTGCCCGACACGCTCGACGCGATCCGCCTGATCCGCGACTATCTGCGCGAGTCGCTGGACGCTGACGGGTAAGGGGCAGGTGCCGGCCGTCACCCGGCGGCTTTGCTCACACGCCGAGCCAGTCGAGCCCGCCCGGCAAAGCCTGCGCCGCATAGTCGAGTTGCAGCACGCGCCTGTGTCGCTGCCCGATACTCGCGGCCGAGGCATGGAGGATCGGGGTCGCGTAGGCCCAAATGTCCCCCGCGTCGGCCAGGCATGTCCGCGTCCCGCACCGTGCCACGGCAGCGGCGATGTCAGGCTCGGCGACGAGACCGAGCCGATGCGATCCCGGCGCGACTAACAGCGGCGCGTTGTCCGCCGGCACGTCGTCGAGATGGACCCGCAACGTCACCATCCTCTGGATCACCGCGAACGGCGGCTGGACGTGGAGGATGCCCTGCTTGATCGTCCACGGGCCAAAGCCGCACGTCTCGTGCCGTTCGCGTACGGCAATCGTGCGATCCTGATGCCAGCCGAGCGACCAATTGGCCTGCGGTGTCTTGTCGAACATGATCGCCCGGACGGGTCGGGCGCCGTCGCGGAGATAGCGGGCGGCAACCGCGGCGATCGCGCCGTGGTGAACCAAATCAGTCAGCGCCGGCTGACCGTGCAGACGCGTGCCGCCGCGATGTGGCGGCACGTCGTCGGCAAGCGCGTGTAGTTCGGAGAGCAACGGCAATGCCGCGCCAGCGTGCAGGGCGAAGCCGTCGATTGTCATCGTGGGAGAGGGGGATGCCATCAGCGAAACAACGTGACGCGCTGCGCGTGACGTATCAAGCGATTGACTGCGTTCGCATCGCTTCTGACGCCAAATCCGATGCTCGGACGCAGCCCTTCCCCGCCGCAACATAAAAAGCGTCTGCGCTTGAGCGGCAGTTTCGCTGGCAGATTGCGAGGCAGGCAGACTGGCCACCCGCGGCCCGCGTAATCGCAGCGACGCGGGAGCAAGTCCCGCGTCGTCGGTCGCGGCTGTGGCCGCGCCGGCCGGGCGGATGGATGCCGCCTGCGTTCGGCGCGGCGGCACCGGCGGGGTCGGGACCCCGCCTTCCATCCTTTACAGCTTCTCGGTCAGTTCCGGCACGACCTTGAACAGGTCGCCGACCAGGCCGATGTCCGCGACCTGGAAGATCGGCGCGTCCTCGTCCTTGTTGATCGCGATGATCGTCTTCGAGTCCTTCATGCCGGCCAGATGCTGGATCGCGCCCGAGATGCCGACCGCGACATAGACTTCGGGCGCGACGATCTTGCCCGTCTGCCCGACCTGATAGTCGTTGGGTACGAACCCCGCATCCACCGCCGCGCGGCTCGCGCCGACGCCGGCGTGCAGCTTGTCGGCGAGCGGCTCGATCAGCTCGTGGAATTTCTCGCCCGAGCCAAGTGCGCGCCCGCCCGAGACGATGATCTTGGCGCTGGTCAGTTCGGGCCGCTCGGACTTGGCGAGTTCCTGCGTCTCGAACGTCGCCAGGCCCTTGTCGCCGGTCGAGGCAACCGCCTCGATCTCGCCCGAGCCACCCTCGGTCGCGGCCTTGTCGAACGCCGTGCCGCGCACGGTGATGACCTTCTTCGCGTCCTTGGTCTGCACGGTCGCGATCGCGTTGCCGGCGTAGATCGGCCGCGTGAAGGTGTCCTCGCCCTCGACCGACAGGATGTCGCTGATCTGCATCACGTCGAGCAGCGCTGCGACGCGCGGCGCGATCGCCTTGCCGCTCGAGGTTGCGGGGGCGACGAATGCGTCGTGATGGCCCATCAGCTCGACGACGAGCGGCGCGACATTCTCGGCGAGCGCGTGTGCGAACGCCGCGTCGTCGGCGACGTGGACCTTGCCGACGCCCGCGATCTTCGCTGCCGCCTGTGCCGCACCGTCGACGCCTTCGCCGGCGACGAGGAGGTGAACCTCGCCCAATTTGGACGCCGCGGTCACCGCCGACAGCGTCGCATCCTTGACGGTCTGCCCGTCGTGCTCGACCCAAACCAGAGTCTTCATGGCTTCAGATCCTCTCAGGAGTTAGTTGGCGATGCCCATCGACTTGAGCTTGCCGACGAGCTCGTCGACGTCGGCGACCTTGATGCCGGCCTGACGCTTCGCGGGTTCGACCACCTTCAACGTGGTGAGGCGCGGGCTCACGTCGACGCCGTAATCGGCCGGCGTCTTCTGCGCCATCGGCTTCGACTTCGCCTTCATGATGTTGGGCAGGCTCGCGTAGCGCGGTTCGTTCAACCGCAGGTCGGTCGTCACGATCGCGGGCAGCTTGTAGGTGTCGGTCTCGAGTCCACCGTCGACCTCGCGGACGACCTTGGCGCTGTCCGCGGACAGTTCGATCTTCGACGCCGCGGTCGCCTGACCCCAGCCGAGGAGCCCCGCGAGCATCTGGCCCGTCTGGTTATTGTCGTCGTCGATCGCCTGCTTGCCCAGGATGACGAGGCTCGGCTGCTCTTCCTCGACGATCTTCGCCAGCAGCTTGGCGACGCCCAGAGGCTCGACCTTGCCCTCGGCGACGACCAGCACCGCGCGGTCAGCACCCATGGCGAGCGCAGTGCGCAGCGTTTCCTGCGCCTTCTGCTCGCCGATCGACACCGCGACGATCTCGGTCACGACGCCCTTTTCCTTCAGGCGGATCGCTTCCTCGACCGCGATCTCGTCGAACGGGTTCATGCTCATCTTGACGTTCGCCAGATCGACGCCCGACCCGTCCGCCTTCACGCGGGGCTTCACGTTGTAGTCAAGCACGCGCTTGACCGGCACCAGCACCTTCATCGGAGCTCCTCTTCCATACTTTGCGCGCCTGTGTCGGCGATCCAATTGGCGATTTTCGGTCGTTTTCGCAAGTGCGGTATGGTGGCCAGCCCGCAATCGCGCCGTGCCGTAGCGGCATCCGGCGCATCAACGAAGAAGGGGCCGGACGTTTCCGCCCGACCCCTTCCGACTCGATCAGTGATGACGCGGGATCACGCCGCCTTCTGCACCTCGGCGACGATCTTCTTCGCGGCATCGCCCAGATCGTTGGCGGGCACGATGGCGAGGCCCGACTGGCTGAGGATTTCCTTGCCCTTGTCGACGTTGGTGCCTTCCAGGCGGACGACCAGCGGAACCGACAGGTTCACTTCCTTGGCGGCGGCGACGATGCCCTCGGCGATGATGTCGCACTTCATGATGCCGCCGAAGATGTTGACCAGGATGCCCTTCACCGCGGGGTCGGCGAGGATGATCTTGAACGCCGCGGTCACCTTTTCCTTGTTCGCGCCGCCGCCGACGTCGAGGAAGTTGGCCGGGAACATGCCGTTCAGCTTGATGATGTCCATCGTCGCCATCGCGAGGCCAGCGCCGTTCACCATGCAGCCGATATCGCCGTCGAGCTTGATGTAGGCGAGGTCGTACTTCGACGCTTCGATCTCGGCCGGGTCTTCCTCGGTCTCGTCGCGCAGCTCGGCCAGATCCTTGTGGCGGAACATCGCGTTCGAATCGAAGCCGACCTTGGCGTCGAGCACCATCAGCTTGTTGTCGTCGGTGACGGCGAGCGGGTTGATCTCGATCTGCGACGCGTCGGTGGCGAGGAAGGCGTCGTACACCTTGCTCGCGAGAACCTGCGCCTGCTTGGCGAGGTCGCCGGTCAGGCCCAGCGCGTTGGCGACCGCGCGGCCGTGGTGCGGCTGGAACCCGGTGGCGGGATCGACCGAGAAGGTGTGGATCTTCTCCGGCGTGTCGTGCGCCACGGTTTCGATGTCCATGCCGCCCTCGGTCGAGACGACGAACGCGACGCGGCCCGTCGCACGGTCGACGAGCAGCGCGAGGTAGAATTCCTTCGCGATGTCGACGCCGTCGGTCACGTACAGGCGGTTGACCTGCTTGCCCGCGTCACCCGTCTGGATTGTCACCAGCGTGTTGCCGAGCATCTCGGTCGCGGCGTGACGCACTTCGTCCTCGGTCTTGGCGAGACGGACGCCGCCCTTTGCATCGGGGCCGAGCTCCTTGAACTTGCCCTTGCCGCGGCCGCCGGCGTGGATCTGCGCCTTCACGACATAGAGCGGCCCGGGCAGCTTCTTCGATGCTTCGACGGCCTCCTCCACGCTCATCGCGGCGAAGCCCTGCGGCACGGCGACGCCGTACTTCGCGAGCAGTTCCTTGGCCTGGTATTCGTGGATGTTCATGGGGACGCCTCTCCAGATGGTGGCGGGTGGAAACGCTTTGGGGTGTCCTAAGCACAGCGGGCGCGAGGAATCCACCCCGCAGCACCCATTCTTCACGGCTGATGCGACTGCGAAACGTTTGCAAATAAAACAAATGGGCAGATCATGTGCTTATCGACGGCACGGCTCTACTCGTGGGTTGCCATTCTGTTCGCCGATGCGCACCTGCACCATCGTGAGCGCGCTTCATTACCCCGCTTTGCACGCCAGCCATTCGGGCATCTGGGTGTCGCATGACGGCGTCACGCGCGCGGTCTCACGTGGTGAGGCGATCCGGCTCGCCGCCGACACGCCCGTAATCCTGTTGAACGCCGCGCTCCTCGGTCAACGGCTGGGTTACGCCGACCTGTCGGGGCTCGACCTGCTCGAATTGTTCGCGTTCCTTCATCCGGCCCGGTTCATGGTGCCGACGCCCAAGGGGCTCGCCGCAGTGACCGCGCTCGATGTGCCCGCGGACGATGCGGAGGTCGCGCCGTTCCTGCTCGCCGCGGCCGAGCGACTGCTCGACGTTCCCACGAGCGACTGGCGCGAGCGCGACGGCGCGTGGACCGCACTCCAGTCGCTCACGCGGCTGCGCTGGGCCTGGGCGCCGCCGCTCGCCCCCCGCATCGCCAAGCCGTCGTCGCAGGAGCGCTGGCTGTTCACCCGCCTGCCCGAGTGGGGCGAGGCACCGCCGCGCCCCGCCCCGCGCACCGTGACGATGCCCGAGGGTGCGGTGCTCGATCGACTGGAGGAGCTGACCGGCGAGGGCGCGGAGCCACGCGCCGGCCAGCAGCGCTTCGCCGCCGCCGCCAGCACCGCGTTCACGCCTCGTACGATGCGCGACTCGCCCAATCTCATGCTGGCGGAGGCGGGCACCGGGATCGGCAAGACGCTCGGCTATCTCGCGCCCGCGAGTCTGTGGGCCGAGGCGGCGGGCGGCGCGGTGTGGATCTCTACCTATACCAAGGCACTCCAGCGACAACTCGGCGCGGAGACGCGTCGCGTCTATACCGACGAGAGCGTCAGGCGGACGCGCGTCGTGACGCGCAAGGGCCGTGAGAATTACCTCTGTCTCCTGAACCTGGAGGACGCGCTGCAAGGCGGGTTTGCCGGGCGTGCGGCGGTATTGGCACAGCTCGTCGCACGCTGGGCGGCGTACAGCGTTGACGGCGACATGGTCGGCGGCGATCTGCCCGGCTGGTTGCCGACGCTGTTCCGCCGCAACGGTTCGACCGCACTGACCGACCGCCGCGGCGAGTGCGTCTACGCGGGCTGCCCGCACTACCGGAAATGCTTCATCGAGCGCGCCGCGCGTGCTTCGGCCGAGGCTGATCTGGTGATCGCCAACCACGCGCTCGTCATGGTCAATGCCGCGCGCGGGCGTGAGACCGCGACGCGCCCGACGCGCTACGTCTTCGACGAGGGCCACCACCTGTTCGACGCCGCCGACGCGATGTTCGGCGTCGCGCTGACGGGCGCGGAGACGATCGAGCTGCGCCGCTGGATCATCGGCCCCGAGGGTACCAGCCGCGGCCGCCGCCGCGGATTGCAGGCGCGCCTGTCCGATCTCGCCAGCTACGACGAGCAGGGTGGTGCGGCGGTTGCGGATATCGTCGCGGCGGCGGGTGCGCTCGCGGCGGACGGCTGGCTCGGGCGGTTGGGGGAGGGGGCGCCGTTCGGTCCGGTCGAGAAGCTGCTCGCCGCGGTGCGCGGCCTCACCTACGCACGCGCCGAACAACCCGGCGACGCGGGCTACGCACTCGAAACCGAACTCGCCGAGCCGACGCCGGAGCTGATCGAGGCCGCCGCGCCCGCCGCCGCCGCGCTCGACGCGCTCGTCCGCCCGATGGTCGCACTCGGCAAGCGGCTGGAGACGGTGCTCGCCGACGCGCCCGACTGGATGGACGCGCCGGCGCGTGCGCGGATCGAGGGCGCGATCGCCTCGCTTGGCTGGCGCGCGGAGACGGTCGCGGCGTGGCTTGCCTTGCTGTCGCGCATCGGCGGCCCGGCCGACCCCGCCTTCGTCGACTGGCTCGCGGTCGACCGTGCGGAGGGGCGCGAGTACGATATCGGGCTCCACCGCCGCTGGCTCGACCCGACCAAGCCGTTCGCCGAAACGGTGCTCAAGCCCGCGCACGGCGCGCTCGTCACCTCCGCGACGCTGACGGCGGGCGGCGACTGGGCGACCGCAGAGGCGCGCGTCGGCGCGGCGCACCTGCTACGCCCTGCCGACCGGTTCGAGGTCGCGAGCCCGTTCGATTACGCGAACCATGCCGAGGTGCTGATCGTCACCGACGTGAAGCGCGGCGACGTGGCGCAACTCGCGGGCGCCTATGCGCGGCTGATCGAGGCGGCGGGCGGCGGCACGCTCGGGCTGTTCACCGCAATCCGCCGCCTGCGCGCGGTCCACGCGCGCGTCGCCGATCGCCTCGCGCGCGAAGGATTGCCGCTCCACGCGCAGCACGTCGACCCGATCGATACGGGCACGCTGGTCGACATCTTCCGCGACGATCCGCACGCGAGCCTGCTCGGTACCGATGCGCTGCGCGACGGCGTCGACGTGCCCGGCGACTCGCTCCGCCTGGTGGTGATGGAGGGCGTTCCCTGGCCAAAACCGACCGTGCTTCACGCCGCGCGTCGTCTCGCGGGCGGCGGCAGCGCGTACGACGACCGCATCGTACGTGCGCGGCTCGCGCAGGCGTTCGGACGGCTGATCCGGCGGCAGGACGACGCGGGCGCATTCGTTCTCCTCTCCGCCGCCATGCCCTCGCGGCTGCTCGACGCCTTCCCACCCGGCGTGCCGATCCGCCGCGTGACGCTCGATGAAGCCGCCGCGCGCGTCGCCGAGCGACTATCCACGCGCGGCGCAATCGGGCATGGAGCACCCCTGCCCACTTGATGGAGATCGGTCCCGGTGAAGACGCTGACGCTGCTGCGCCACGCCAAGTCGGGCTGGGACGATCCGGTCGCGCGCGATTTCGACCGTCCGCTCAATCCCAAGGGACGCCGCGCCGCGCAGACCGTCGGGCGCGAGCTTCGCCGTTTGGGCCTCGGCTTCGATCACGTCGTCGCCTCGCCCGCGGTGCGCGTCGAACAGACGATCGACGGCATCGAATCGGGCTACGCGCGCGCACTCTCGCCCGCCTACGACCGCCGCATCTATCTGGCCTCGGCGGGCTCGCTGCTCGACGTGGTGCGCGAGACGAGCGACGATTATGCGCGGCTGCTGCTGATCGGGCATAATCCGGGGCTCGAGGATCTCGTCCTCATGCTCTCCCCCGACGAACCCGGTACCTTGCGCGACGATGTGGAGGAAAAATACCCGACCGCGACGCTCGCCGAACTGACCTTCGCGTTCGATGCCTGGGCGCAGGTCGCGGAGGGGACCGGCACGCTCACCCGTTTCATCCGTCCGCGCGATCTCGATCCCGAACTGGGGCCGGGCGAGGATTGAGCCTCAGCGCGCGGGCGCGGCGCCGCACGTCACCGGGCCACCCGCCGCGGCGCGCACCACGCATTTGGGATTCCCGCCGACGCTGACCCGTCCCATGCCGGTCGAATTGATCTCCGCCGAATAACGCGCCGCGGCACGCGTCTCGCCCGCGCCGTCGAGCGAGACGAACAGGTCGCCCGCCGACAATCCGCTCGCGTCGATCGATCCCGGGCCGTTGGTCAGCAGCCGCGCCTTGCCCGCGCGTCCGGCGAGCCGGATCGCGCCACTGCCGATCACCGACGCGACGATCTGGTCCGCCGCGACCTCGTCGACCGACAGCGTGCCCGTGCCCGTCACGCTCAGGTCGACGCGCTCGCCCTTCACGCGCGTGACCGACACTTTCGCGCCGGATAGCAATGCGACGCTGCGCAACTGCGTCGTCGACAGCGTGAACACCGGCACTGCCGCGGCACCGCGTCCCGCGCGATCGCCGGTGCCACGATCGAGCCGGAGCGACAGCGTGCCGCCCTCGTTGCTCAGCCGCAATCGCTCGAGCAGCGCGGGCTCGGGCGCGCTCGCGGTCGCGCGCGGACTGGCGCCCGTTGCGATCCGTACCTCGAACGGTCCGTCGACGCGCACCCGGTCGAAGCTGCCGATGTTCCACACCCGTTCGGCGGCATTCGCCGGAACGGCGGTCGCGAGCAGGAGCAGGGGGGCGAGCAGGGCGCGATGGCGGATCATCGCGTCAGCGTCGCACCGCGCCACTGCCGGGGCAAGCCGTCTCAGGCGTGGCAGCGCACCGTGCCCGTCCCGCTCTTGCGGACGGTGCAGCGCGCATCGGGGCCGAGGTCGATATCGCCCGATCCCGCCAGCCGCACGTCGGCCGGGCCACGCACCGCCGCGGCGACGTCGCCCGATCCCGCGACCGAGACGGTCGCGCGCGCCGCCGTCAGCCCGCGCGCCTGCACATCGCCCGATCCGGCGATGCGGATCGTCAGTGCCTGTGCCTGCCCGGCGGCGGTCACGTCGCCGGAGCCCGAGATACCGAATTCCACCTCGCCCGCGCGCATGGCGTCGACGATCAGATCGCCCGACCCGCTGATCGCGCCGCGAAAGCGCGGCCCCTCGACGCGCGCGATGCGCAAATTGCCCGATCCCGCGATCGCGCCGTCCTCGATCGCGGGCATGGTGACGATCACGCGGACCCCGCCCTTGCTCCAGGTCATGCCGTTCCGCCGCCCGACGCGCAGGCTGTTGCCCTCGCGCTGGATCACCAGCCGATCGAGCAGCGCCGGATCGCCCTCCGCGCGCACCGAATAGGGCCCGGTGCGCACCTCGACGTTGTCAGGCCCGGCGAGTGCGACGCGCGTGAAGTCGCGCGCGGCGTAACCGCGGCTCGCCCCCGCCCCGTCGGGCGCGATGCCCTCCTGATTGCCCGACGCGTAGGTGGCAGTCATCCCGCAGGCGGCAACCGTGATCAGCAAGGCAAGAGCGAGATAGCGCATGTCACATCCTCCAACCGTATTGCCACGTTAATACACGTCGGAGCGATGATCAAGCGCCGCAACGGATGCGCGCGCCACCCATTTTTGACACGTCGCATCGCGCGCGGGGTCCGAGGTCGATCGTGCCGCGACCGACGCTCGACACGCTGGCGTTGCCCTCGACGCTGGCAAGGACGGTGCCCGAACCCGCCACCGACACGTCGGCGTGCGCGGCATGCAGCGCCGGCGCGCGCAGCGACCCCGCGCCGCCGATCGAGACCTTCAGGTCGCGGACGCGACCGCTGGCAACGACGCTGCCGGTGCCGCCGATCGATACCTCGGCCGCGTCGGTGGTGAGCGCAGCGATCGTCATTGCACCCTGCCCGCCGACCGAGGCGTCGAAATGCGGCCCCGATACGCGGTCGATCGCGATCGTACCGCTGCCCCCCAGCGCCGCGGCCGACAGGCGCGGCATCGTCACGGTGACGCGGACCTGCCGTTCTTGCGCCGCATCACCCCTTGCCTTGGGATCGCGACGGACGACCTTCAGCGTGTCGCCGTCGCGTTCGATGCGCATCGTGGCGAGGATCGCGGCGGGGCCGTCGGCGTGGACCGACCAGTTCGGGCCGACGCGCACCTGCATCTGCGCCGCGGTCCCGAGCGCGACACGGGTGAAATCGCGGATCGTGTAGTCGACCGCGAAGCTACCCGCGGCCGCCCCGGCACGCTCCGCCGGAAGCGTCGTGATCACAGAGGCGAGGACGGGCAGGGTCAGAAACGACAAAGAGCGCATCGCGGGTAACTCCGTTGAACCGGAGCCAGCGATACGCCCTTATGATTACGCCTGTAAACAGATATTGTTTACAGATGTGGTCTACCTGTTCACGCGGGCTGCTTGTCCTTGTTATAGATCGCCGCGGCCTTGCGCAGGATGTCGAGGATCTTCTCCTGCGCCGCCGGCTCGTCGATCTGCTCCATCGCGGCGAGCTCGCGCGCGAGGCGGCTGCACGCGCCCTCGAAAATCTGCCGCTCGGAATAGCTCTGCTCGGGCTGGTCGTCGGCGCGGAACAGGTCGCGTACCACCTCGGCGATCGAGGCGAGGTCGCCCGAATTGATCTTCGCCTCATATTCCTGCGCGCGACGCGACCACATCGTGCGCTTGACCTTGGGCTTGCCCTTCAGCGTCTCCATCGCCTCGCGCATCGTCTTGTCCGACGACAGCTTGCGCATGCCGACGCTCTCGGCCTTGTTGGTCGGAACGCGCAGCGTCATGCGCTCCTTCTCGAACCGCAGCACGTAGAGTTCGAGCGCGATGCCCGCGATCTCCGATTTCTGCAGCTCGATCACGCGACCCACGCCGTGCTTGGGGTAAACGACGTAATCGCCGACATCGAAGTGCAGAGCCTTGGCAGCCATTGACGATCTTTCCAAATCTATGCCCCGCCTGCTACCCACGCCTCGCCGGTCCGGTGCGGAAACACCTGCGTCGGTCGATGAACATGGGGCGGGGGTAGGTTGATCTCCGTCGGGCGCGGCAGGAAAGCGCCCGTCCCGGCAGTATATAGCACGATTATTTGTTTGTTTCCAGCCTGCTTACGTCAGCGCTGCTGACGTGCGGCGTCCGCCGCGGCCGCGACGCCGCGGACCGGTCGATTCTCTGGTCTTTCGGCGACGCCCGTCAGGGAAACAGCGCGTGATCCCGCAGTCCAGCCCCGTGTATTGACGCCGGGCTCCCGCTCCATCCGGCGGTAGCGACCACCGCCTAAGGCCTCGCGATAAGGCCCAAATCGTTCGCTCAGTCGCCCTTGCCGGGCTCGGCCGAGAAATACTTGTCGTACTTGCCATCCTCGCCCTTGTGCTCGTCGGCGTCGGGCGGGGTCTGGTCGAGCTTGCGCGTGACGTTGGGCCATTGTGCGGAGAAGGTGGTGTTGAGCTCCAGCCACTGCTCCAGCCCGTTCTCGGTATCGGGCAGGATCGCCTCGGCCGGGCATTCGGGCTCGCACACGCCGCAGTCGATGCACTCGCTGGGGTTGATGACGAGCATGTTCTCGCCCTCGTAGAAACAATCCACCGGGCAAACCTCGACGCAGTCCATGTACTTGCAGCGGATGCAGGCGTCGGTGACGACGTAGGTCATGTAAGCGTTCCTCGGTGACTCGGCCGTGTATCGTGTCGGTGTTCGCGATTTGGGCCGCTGCTATGCCGGGCGCAACCGAGCGTCAATCATCCAAGCTTTCCTGCGAGCCGTTCGCACCGTCCGCGCAATCGAGATCGACCGACCCGCCCGCCGTCAATTCCTGATAACAGCTGCGTGCCTCGGGCGCGGGGCCGCGCCGATGCGGCAGCGCCTCGATCCGTACCACCAGCACCCGGTCATGATGCGCGAAGGTCAGCACATTGCCGACGCGCACCAAGGCGTGCGCGCGGTCGATCAACCGCCCGTCGATCCGCAGCCGCCCCGCCGAGGCAAGCGCCGCCGCGACGCTGCGCGTCTTGGTCAGGCGGGTGAACCACAGGAACCGGTCCAGCCGCATCGTCGCATTGCCCGGAGCGACCGCACCCGGCATCAATGCGCGCGCATCAGGTCGTGGAGGTCGGCGAAGGCATTGCCCGGCCGCGCGGGCACCACGCTCGGCGCAACCTTGGGCCGCGGTCGTCCGCGCCAGATGTAACGCGGCGGTCCTTCGTCACCCGCGGTGCCGCGCTGACCGGCAGTGCGAAATCCCAGTTCCGCCATCAATCGCGCCAGCGTTTCGGGCTCGACCCCCATTGAGGTCGCGAGCGCCGGGTCGGGCGCGAACGCCGCGCGCGCGCCGCCCTCGCTCGCCGCGCGTGCCTCGTGGGCCGCGCGCGCGATCCGTTCGACCAGGTCGATCCGCACCGCCTGCGCGCCGAGCGGGCGGTATCCCATCCCGAGCATCGCACCGGGCGTCGCGCGCGGCAGCACGGTAGCGCCCGCCGGCGGGGCAGGAGGCGCCGAACCGTGCGCCGCCGCGATCAATGCCTGCCGCCAAACGCGCACACTGGGTTTGAGTAGCCGCGGGTCGAACAGGTCGAGCGCGCCAATCGTAATGCCAGCGCGCCTCAGCCAATGGCGCGCGCCGCCGTCGAGCGCGTCGAGCGAGATCGCGAGCGGTGCGCGCGCGGCGACCCCGGCCCCCGCCTCCAGCGCGCCCGCGATGCTGCGCAGGGCGGGGCCCGCCTCCGCCGCGCGCGTCGCCTCGCTTAATCTGGCGAGCGCCGGCAATCGCCGCGCGACACTCGCCGCCACCCAGTCGCGTACCCTAGCCGCGACCCGCTCGCGCAGTGGCGTATCGAGGCAGGCGAGCGCGGGGTCGAGCACCACCGCCGGCCGCGCGAGCGACGCACCACGCGCCAGCCGCGCCAGCTCGACCGCGTCCGCAGTAATCGCGCCGTCCTCGGCGAGCGTGAAGGCGTCGTCGCCGCCCGCGATCAGCGCCTCGGCGCGTCGCCGCCGCTCGCTCCCCAGCCTTTTTTCCGCCGTGGCGAGCAGCAGCCGCTTGTCGGCGGCGCGTGCTTCGGGTGCGACCGTGAAGCGGAAACCGTCGAGCCGCCCGATCGTGTGCGCGTCGATCGTCACCTCGCCCTGCGCGCCGATCTCGACCGGCAATTCCCCCGCACCGCTGCCGATCTTGCGCATCAGCGCGGTGGTGCGCTTGTCGACGAAGCGTTGCGTCAGGCTCGCGTGGAGCGCGTCGGACAATCGCTCCTCGACCTCGAGTGTGCGCTGTGCCCAGGTTTCGGGATCGGCAAGCCAGTCGGGGCGCTGCGCGATATAGGCCCAGCTGCGGATGCTCGCGATCCGCCCCGCGATCGTCTCGACATCGCCGTCGGTGCGGTCGAGCCGCGCGACCTCGTCAGCGAACCATTGGTGCGGGATGTGCCCTTGCGCGAGATAGCCGAACACGCGTCCGACGAAGCGCGCGTGCGGGTCGAGGCCCAGCTTGGCGAAATCGGGAATACCGCACGCCGCCCACAACCGCTGGACGCTGCCGCGGCCGCGCGCCTCGACCGCGGCACGCACCGCTGGATCGTCGGCCAGCCGCTTCAGCACCTTCAGGTCCAGCGCCTCGGGTGCGGCCCGCAGCGCGGTGACGGTGCCGCCGGGCATCTCGGGCTTCTTCGACAGGCTGGCGATCAGCGCATCGATGCTGCGCAGATCGGGCTCGCCCTCGCGCCAATAGAGCCAGTCGAGCCGGGGGAAGCGATGTCCCTCGATCGCCTGCACTTCCTCAGGGAGAAACGCGTCGTCGCCTTCTTCGGTCAGCGCGCCGAACGTGCCGTCACGCTGGTGCCGCCCCGCACGCCCCGCGATCTGCGCCATTTCGGCGACCGTCAGCCGCCGCCGCCTGCGCCCGTCGAACTTGTGCAGGCCCGCGAACGCGACATGCCCGACGTCGAGGTTCAACCCCATGCCGATCGCGTCGGTCGCGACCAGGTAATCGACCTCGCCCGCCTGGAACATCTGGACCTGCGCGTTGCGCGTCCGCGGTGACAGCGCGCCCATCACCACCGCCGCGCCACCGCGCAGGCGCCTGAGCATCTCGGCGGTCGCGTATACTTCTTCGGTGGAGAAGGCGACGATCGCGGAGCGCCGCGGCAGACGCGACAGCTTCTTGGCGCCGGCGTAGGACAGCGTCGAGAAGCGCGGCCGCTCGACGATCTCGATGCCGGGGATCAGGTTGCGCAGCACCGGGCGCAGCGCCTCCGACCCCAGGATCATCGTCTCCTCGCGCCCGCGCGCGCGCAGCAGCCGGTCGGTGAAGACGTGCCCGCGCTCCTGGTCGGCCCCGAGCTGCGCCTCGTCGATCGCGACGAACGCGAAATCGCGCTGCATCGGCATGCTCTCAACCGTGCACAGGAACCAGCGCGCATCCTTGGGGACGATCCGCTCCTCGCCCGTCACCAGCGCGACACGGTCCTTGCCCTTGATCGCGACGACGCGGTCGTAGACTTCGCGTGCCAGCAGCCGGAGCGGGAAGCCGATGCAGCCGCTCGAATGCGCGCACATCCGCTCGATCGCGAGATGGGTCTTGCCGGTGTTGGTCGGGCCCAACACTGCCGTCACCCGGGCGTTGTCACGCGCACTCATTACCGCCCTTACATCGGGTCGCGCGCGGGGCGATGCAATCATTTCCTTTCGGCCGAACGGCTTCGTCGCGCGGCGCGAACGCCCGGTCGTGAACGAGGTCCGCCGGCGCGGCGGTTAATTTGACTTTAGGGTCTCGCGTCCACAACGCGGCGACCCAGGTGCCGGGGGGATACGGCGCAGCTTTGTTCAATCGGGGCGGGGACGCCGTTTTGTTTCTGCGTGAACAGCAAGGGCTGGAACTGGCAGGTGCCGCGGGATCGGCGCGCAGGCGCGCGCTTGTCCCTGCAGCGCCCCTCCACGTGCCGCCGCCGCCACCGCTGCTCGACCGGCTGCGCGACGCCGCTTATCGCACCGACTGGGTCCCCGATCTCGGCCAGAACATCGGCAGCCGCACCTGGTGGCGCGGTGCCGCCACCTGCGCCGCGCTGATCACCGCGGCGTGGATGACGCGCCCCGGCATCCCGCCCGTGCTCGGCTACGCCCCCGCCGTCGTCACCGGCGCGGCGCTTGAGGAAACCCGCACACAGGCGATCGCGCCGCTGGGCCTCGGGGCCACGACCGGGCGCCGCATGGCGGCCTCCGGGCTCGTCCGCCACCTGGCCGAAACGCCCGAGCGGCCGCAGATCGACCTGACCGTGACGTTGGGCGACGGCGATACGCTCGGCCACGCGCTGCAACGCGCGGGCGTCGGCATGAACGAGGCCGCGCGCGTCGCGACGCTGGTCGCGGGTGCGGTATCGCTCGATCAATTGAAACCCGGCACGATCCTGTCGCTGACGATGGGGCGCCGCCCGTCGCGGCTGCAACCCCGGCCGATCGAGAAGCTGTCGTTCCGCGCCGGGTTCGACCTGAACCTGGCGGTCAACCGTGCGGGCGAAGACCTGCTGCTCGATCGCCAGCCGATCCGCATCGACCGCGCGCCGCTGCGCGTCCGCGGGCTGGTGGGCGACAGCCTTTATCGCTCGATGCGCGCCGCGGGCGTGCCGGCGCGCATCGTCGAATCCTACATCAAGGCGGTCGCCGCGCGCATGCCGATCGGTGAAGTCGGTGCCGCCGACATGTTCGACATCGTCGCGGATCAGGCGCGCGCCGCAACCGGCGAGGTCGAGGTCGGTCAACTGCAATATGCCGGGCTGGTCGACGCCGCGGGCAGGCGCCGGCTGCAGCTCGTCCGCTGGGGCGACCGCGACGGCAGCGGCGGCAGCTTCATGGACCCGGCGGGCCAGGTCGAACGGCGCGGCTTCATGGGGATGCCGGTCGCGGGGCGCGTCACCTCGACCTTCGGCTATCGCATGCACCCGCTGCTCGGCTTCATGCGGATGCACAAGGGGCTCGACATCGGCGCGCCCTATGGCAGCCCGATCTACGCCGCGATCGACGGCGTCGTCGCCTTTGCCGGGCGCAGCGGCGGGTACGGCAATTTCGTCAAGCTGGCGCATTCCGGCGGCTACGCCTCGGGCTACGGCCACATGAGCCGGATCGCGGTGTCGCCGGGCAGCCATGTCGCGCGCGGGCAGGTGATCGGCTACGTCGGCTCGACCGGCATGTCGACCGGCCCGCACCTGCACTGGGAAGTGTGGAGGAACGGCGTGCCCGTGAACCCGCGCTCGATCTCCTTGTCGAGTGTACAGACCGTATCGGGCGACACGTTGCGGGGATTGAAGACAAAGCTGGCGCAGTTACTGTCCACTCCGGCCCACTGACGCGGCCGTTACCGGCGACCTCTTCGCCCCCGGTCAGGAAGAACGGCGACCGCGCCTACTTGCGCTTGGGGACCGAGAAGGTGCCCGTCACGCGCCCGGTCGGCGCCTGCTGCACGTTGCCCGTCGCACCGCTGCCGCCGCGCACGGCCGATCCGTCGATCACCGCGCGTCCGGTATCGAGGTTGATCGTCAGCCGCGCGCCGTTGACCGTGTTCGGTCCCTGCGTCAGTCTGACCGCGCCCAGCATCGTGATGACGCGGCGGTTGAGGTCGTAGATCGCATATTGCCCGCGCGCAGTCTGGTCGGGGCGACGCACCGTCACGCCACCTGACGCGTCGAGCCTCGACACCTGCGGGTTCCCGTCGATCACCTGCCCGGTGTAGGCGACGTTCATCCGTTCGGCGTTCAGCGTCATCTCCGCCTGGCGCACCGCGACATTGCCGGTCAGCACCGCGCGATTCGCCTTGTCCTGCAGCTCGATCTGGTCCGCACCGAAATCGATCGGGGCGTTGGTGTTGTGCTTGCTCTGCGCGGCCACGGAGGTGGCGACGAGCAACAGCGACAGGAGGGGGAGCGAGCGACGCATGGCGCTCATTTCGTTTGTCTCGGCACGATGCGCAAGCGCGCGTTGCCGTTCAACCGCACGGTGCGCGATTCGAGGTCGGCCGACATGCTGTTCGCACTGAAATTGCCCTGCCTGACCGTGCCCGTCACCGGTGCGGTCGAGGTGAGCTGCCGGGTCTTCAGATCGACGTCGGCGTTCGAGGTGTCGAGCGTGTAATTGTTGGGCGCGCGCACCGCGATTCCGCCGTCGACGCGGACCTTCTCGGTATCCATGTCGTAGCGCGCGCGCGGCGCGGTCATCCGGGCGGGGCCGTCCTGCAACTGGATCGCCGCCGCCATCTGCTGGATCCGCACGACCGCCTCGGCCGAGCTCTTCTGCACTGCGGAGCCCGCGTCGAGCTGGAACGGCTGCCCCTTGCTGTCGGTGCCGCGATAGGTCGCCGATTGCAGCTTCAGCCGCTCCTTCGCGACATCGACCTTGTTCTTGTCGAGCACGAACGACACGTCGCCCGCCATCGTCAGCGGCGCCATCACCAGGAACGCGGTCAGCACGCCGATCGAGGCGGGGATGACCCAGTTCGAGGTGCGGACCAGACGGTCGTGCCGCCCGCCCGGACGCGCCCATTGCTGGCGATCCGACAAGGTCCGGCGGGCAAGCTCGCTCATCTGCTCCTCCGATGCCTCAGGCGTGCGCGAAGATGTCGACCTCGGGCCAGCCCGCAATGTCGAGTTCGGCGCGCGCGGGCAGGAAATCGAAACACGCCTGCGCCAGTTCCATGCGCCCCTCGCGCAC
This sequence comes from Sphingomonas citricola, assembly GCF_019429535.1. Lineage (GTDB taxonomy): Bacteria > Pseudomonadota > Alphaproteobacteria > Sphingomonadales > Sphingomonadaceae > Sphingomonas > Sphingomonas citricola. The sequence goes on from NZ_JAHXZM010000004.1 coordinate 393,952, forward strand.
CAGCCGCCGGTCGAGCTCCTCCTTCATGCGGTGGAGGTAGCGGACATCGGAGGCGGCGTAATCGCGCTGCGCGTCCGACAGTTCGGGCCCGCCCCAGTCGGACGATTGCTGCTGCTTGGAAATGTCCTGGCCGAGCAGTTCCTTCGCCAGCTCCTTCAACCCGTGACGATCGGTGTAGGTGCGCACCAGTCGCGACGCGATCTTGGTGCAATAAACCGGCGCCGCCACCACGCCCAGGTAGAAACGCAGCGCGGCGATGTCGAAGCGACCGAAATGATAGAGCTTCAACCGCGCCGGATCGGCGAGCACGCGCTTCAGGTTGGGCGCGGCGTAATCGCTGCCGGGGTTGAAGCGCACGAGATGCTCGTCGCCCAGCCCGTCGGACAATTGCACCACGCACAACCGGTCGCGCGGGGTGATCAGCCCCATCGTCTCGGTATCGACCGCGATCGCGGCACCGGGCGCGAACACGTCGCCGGGAAGGTCTTCCTCGTGGAAATAAACAGCCATGCGGTCCGCCGTAGCTTGCGCCGCGCGTCCGCTCAATGGGCGCGACTGCGCATTCACCCGCCCACCTTCATCCCTCGTCGGCGTAGATCGCGATCTTCGCCTCGCCGTCCGCCGACACCTGTCCGCGGTACATGCCCTTGGTCGTGAAGCTCCACACCGCCTCACCCGCGCTGCCGGTCACGATCACGCCGCCGCTGCCGCCCAGCGCCGCGACCCCCGCCATCACCGCGTCGGCGGCGACCTGCAGCGGCTCGCCCAGCATCCGCACGCGCGCGCCGATCTCGTGCCCGACGCTCTCGCGGATGAAGAATTCGCCCGATCCGGTCGCCGACACCGCGCAGGCGCGATCGTCAGCGTAGGTGCCCGCGCCGATCAGCGGCGAATCGCCGACGCGGCCCCAACGCTTGCCCGTCACTCCGCCGGTCGAGGTCGCGGCCGCGACGTGGCCGTTCATGTCGCACGCCACCGCGCCGACGGTGCCGTATTTCATGTCGACGTCGAACCAGTCCTCGCTTTCCTTCATCGCGGCCAATTGCGCGCGGCGCTCGGGGATCACGAACCAGTCCTCGCCCGCCTGCTCGACACCCTGCTCGCGCGCGAACGTGTCCGCCCCCGCGCCGGTCAGCAGAACGTGCGGGCTGCAGTCCTTGACCGCACGCGCGAGCGTGACCGGATTGCGTGCCGCACTCACCCCCGCGACCGCGCCTGCCGACCGGTCGCGCCCGTCCATGATCGCGGCGTCGAGTTCGACCTTGCCCTCGAACGTCAGCACCGCGCCGCGCGCGGAGTTGAAGTGCGCGTCATCCTCCAGCACGCGCACCGCCGCCTCGACCGCGTCGATAGCTGCGCCCCCGCCTGCCAGCACTGCCCCACCGGCCTCGAGCGCACGGGTGAGGCCGGCGCGCGCGCCCGCGTCCTGCTCGGGCGTCAGCACGCCGCGTGTGATGATCCCCGCGCCGCCGTGGATCACTAGCGTCCAGCGCGGCGGATGCTCGGTCGTCATCGATAACTCCATGTGATGGTCAGGCGATCGCAGGACGCGGATCGACGTGGGTGCGCTTCGACGCGTGGCGCCTCAGCCCGATCAGCGGCCTGACCAGCGGTACCGCACGCCCGGCGAGGTAGAAGGCCCAGCATCCCGCCACGGTCGCCGCGACCAGGATCAGGAAATCGGCCAGCACCGGCAATCCCGCACGGGTCAGCCACCAACCCACGACCACGATCACGGTCTGGTGAATGATGTAGAACGGGAACACCGCCTCGGTCAGCATTGGGCGCCAGCGATGGTCGTGGTTCCAGTGGCTGTCCGCGAGCCCGATCAGCGCTGCGATCGCGAACCAGCCCTCGACCGCGCGCGCGATCGAGAACAGTTCGCCCGTCCCCGCCGGCGCGCCCGCGACGCCCGGCCACGTCAGCTCGATCCCGGCGACGAGCGCGTAGGACGCGAGCGCCACGCCTGCCGCGAGCTTCCACCAGCGGACGAAACTCGCCAGCGTTGCGTCCGCGCGCGCCAGCGCGAAGCCGAACAGGAATGCGGGGAAATAGGTCGCGTGCGCCACCCAGTCGCCCAGCACCGCGTGCGTCTCGCGTCCGCCGGGGAACAGCACAAGATTGACCAGCACCATCCAGACGAGCGGCAGCAACAACAGTACCGGCCCGCGGAACAGCCAGGCGAAGCCCTGCTGCGCCCGCGCGCGCGCGGCCTTCGGCGTCACCGCCACCGCCAGCGTGATCGCCAGCGTGTAGAGCCACAGATAGGCGACGAACCACAGGTGGTTCCACGTCGGTAGCGGTACCCCCATCGCCGCGTCGAAGCGGAAGTAATCGTGCCACCAGAACCACGCGTAACCGTGCGGGTAGCCGCGTTTCGCGACCAGCTCGACCCACGCCTGCGGCGGTACGATCACCACCATCCCGAAGATGAGCGGTACCAGCAGCCGCGCGGTGCGGTTGCGCGCGAACCGCCAGCGGCTCGACTGCCGCTTGAGCAGCGCGCGGCTGGCATAGCCCGACACGATGAACAGCAGCGACAATCGCCACGGGTTGGTCGCCATCATCGGCACCGTCGCCCAGGCGGGGCCGGCAAGCTTCACGTGATAATCCCACGGCACGAACACCATGCCGACATGGTAGAGGATCAGGAGCGCGAAGGCGCCGATGCGGAGCCAGTCGAGCCCGTAATGGCGTTGCATGGCCGCGCGCCTAGCAGGTTCGCACAGGCCGCGCCAATCACTCCGCCGCGACCATGCCCGCACGCGATGGCGTCGCGGGCAGGGCGCCCAGCCCCGCGACCGGCCTGAGCAGCGGCACCGCGCGCGCGATCAGATAGAAGCCGACGCACGCCGCCGCCGTCACCGTCAGCACGACCGCGAACCCCACCAGCGCCGACAGCCCGAGCGGCAGGATCGCCCAGGTGGTGACCACGATCACCGGATGGTGGATGAGATAGGCCGGGAATACGCCCTCGGCCAATCGCGCGCGCCACGCGGCATCGTGATCGAGCCAGCGGTCGGCGACGTGGAGCAGGATCAGCAGCATCGCCCATGCCATCGCCGCCTGCGCGGCACGCTCGGCTGCGGCGACGAGGTGCGGCGGCACTGCACTGCCGGGATAGCGATGCTCGACAAACGCCGACACGCATCCGCACACCAGCGCCACCGGCACCGCCGGGCGCCAGTGCGCCGCGATCCGCTGCCACAGCAGCGGCGACCCGCCCAATGCGAAGCCGAACAGCAGGAACGAGCCGTATTGCACGTGCCCGCTCCAGTCGACGAACAGGCCGTGCTGCTCGGGCACGACGAACATCAGCGACAGCCGCGCCGCCGCCAGCAGCGCGACCGGTGCCCACAGGATCCGGCCGTTCGCGGTCAACGCCTCGACGCGCGCCTGCACCCACGCCAGCCCGCGCACGCGAACGAGCAGCGCCAGCAGCATCGTGTAGGTCCACAGATACAGCACGAACCACAGATGCTCCCACGCCGGGAACCCCAGCCCGTAGCGCGGCGCGGGCGACCAATATTCGTGCAACCAATATTGCCCCAGTGTCATCGGATCGCCCGCCAGCCGCGCGCGCACCCACAATTCCGGGACCAGCAGTACCAGCAACCCGAACGCCAGCGGGATCAGCAACCGCTTGCTGCGCCCGCGCACGAACGCGTCGAGCGACGCCGACCGCATCAAGAGCCGCCGCGTCGCGAAGCCCGATACCGCGAACAGCAGCGGCAGCCGCCACGGCGTCAGGAACGCGAGCGGCACGACCAGGGCGGCGTTGCTCTGCGGCCATTTGATCACCCAGTGGCCGGGCGCGAACACCAGCGTCGCATGGTAGAGGATCAGCAGCGCGAACGCCCCGATCCGGAGCCAGTCGAGGCCGTAATGCCGACCGGACAGATGCCGGGCAGGGGGGTGGGCGCGCATGACCCCGCTCATAGCTTGCGTCTTCTCAACGAAACGTTGCTGCCACGCCGATGCCGACCGAGGCGAGGGCGCGCGCGCTGGGCTTTCGGCCGGGCCCGCGCACGCGTATATGAGCGAACATGTCCATTCGTCCGTGGCGCGACATCGTCCGCCGAGAGAGTCGCCAGATCATGGTCGGCAACGTCCCCGTCGGCGGCGGCGCCCCCGTCACCGTACAGACGATGACCAACACGCCGACCGATAATGTCGGTGCGACGATCGATCAGATCCGCCGCTGCGAGGACGTGGGCGTCGACCTCATCCGCGTCTCGTGCCCCGACGTCGAGTCGACCGCCGCGCTGCCGCAGATCGTGCGCGCGTCGAACGTGCCGATCATCGCCGACATCCACTTTCACTACAAACGCGCACTTGAGGCCGCCGACGCCGGCGCCGCCTGCCTGCGCATCAACCCCGGCAACATCGGCTCGGCGTCCCGTGTCGCCGAGGTCGTCCGCGCCGCAAAGGCGAACGGTTGCGCGATTCGCATCGGCGTCAACGGTGGCAGCCTCGAGAAGCACCTGCTCGAGAAATACGGCGAGCCGTGCCCCGACGCGCTGGTCGAATCGGCGATGGACCATATCAAGCTGCTCCAGGACCACGACTTCCACGAATACAAGGTCGCGGTGAAGGCGTCGGATTTCTTCCTCGCGGTCGCCGCCTATCAACAGCTCGCCAGCGTGGTCGACTGCCCGCTGCACCTCGGCATTACCGAGGCGGGCGGTTTCGTCGGCGGCACCGTCAAATCCTCGATCGGCATCGGCTCGCTGCTCTGGTTCGGCATCGGTGACACGATCCGCGTATCCTTGTCGGCGGAGCCCGAGGACGAGGTCCGCGTCGGGTTCGAGATCCTGAAGGCGTTGGGCATCCGCAACCGCGGCGTCCGCGTCGTCTCGTGCCCCAGCTGCGCGCGCCAGGGCTTCGACGTCATCCGCACCGTACAGGCGCTGGAGGAGCGGTTGCAGCACATCCGCACCCCGATGTCGCTGTCGGTGCTGGGCTGCGTCGTCAACGGTCCCGGCGAGGCGCGCGAAACCGACATCGGCATCACCGGCGGCGGCAACGGCAGGCACATGGTCTATCTCTCGGGCGTCACCGACCACCATGTCCAGGACGCCGACATGATCGATCACATCGTCAAGCTCGTCGAGGCCAAGGCCGCCGAGATCGAGGCGCACGACGCCGCGGCCAAGCTCGCGGCGGAGTAAGCGGCGCGGGCGGTGGCGATCGGGAAACGCCACCTCCCGCTGACGCGCGAGCCATAGCGACGCGCGCGTGCGGATGACGACGGCGACCGCCCGGCCTGCCATCGCCGCCCGCTAACCGGCCTCCTCTTCCTTCTGCACCTCGTACGAATACATCCGCATCATCATTCCGACGATCGACGCGATCGCGCCCGCCAGCAGGCAGACGGCGAGGACGAGGTCCTGACTCGCGCTGCGCCACGACACGATCGCCAGCAGGACGACGCTCAACGTCGATATGGCATAGCCGATCACCTTGACTTTGGCGCTGCGGGGAAGCGAATGCCAAGCTCTCATACCCGCGGCGCTAGCTGATCGGCGGTGGCGTGTCACCGATCTGTAACTTGATGAAAAACAGTTTAGAATAGCGGACGGGGGGACTGTTTTGGCCCGTCGATCCGCGATGACACCACCACGATGGTCAGCGCCGGTCACTTGAAAAGCGGTTGATCGCCAGGAAACAGGAAAGGCTCCCGCGTCCATTGAGCGCTCAGCTGACGCGTCACCGCGATCCACGCAGCCTACACGCTCACCCGATTGCGATCACCCATACCGCGCGGATATGCTGCCCCGGTGGGCATTGCGAGGCGCGCGAACGTGGTCGAAACGAAGCGGTTGGTCGGAAAGGTTCCCGCAGTCACGCTGACCTTCTGGGTCATCAAGATCCTCGCCACCACCCTCGGCGAAACCGGCGGCGATGCGGTGAGCATGAGCTGGCTCGGCGAGACCACGCCGGAGGCGGGTAGCGGCGGCGTGAACGGGTATCTCGTCGGTACCACAATCTTCGGCGTGTTGCTGGTCGGGCTGGCGACGTTCCAGGTCAGGGCGCGCCGCTTCAACCTCTGGCTCTACTGGGCGACGATCATCGCGTCGACCACCGCGGGTACGACGCTGGCGGACTTCGCCACCCGCTCGATCGGTCTGGGATATCCCGGCGGATCGATCCTGCTGCTCGGCCTGGTGCTGCTGTCGCTGGTGACCTGGCACCGCTCGCTCGGCACCATCGACGTCAATGCGGTCGACAACCCCCGCGCAGAGACGTTCTACTGGATCACGATCACCTGTTCGCAGACGCTGGGCACCGCATTGGGGGATTGGGTCGCGGATGGACCGCTCGGCTACACCGGCGCGGCGCTGCTGTTCGGCGCGGCACTCGGCATCCTGGCGCTGCTGTACCTCGGCACGCGCGTCTCCCGCGTCTTTCTCTTCTGGTCAGCATTCATCCTCACCCGTCCGCTCGGCGCGACGGTCGGCGATTTTCTCGACAAGCCGGTCGCGAAGGGAGGCCTCGACTTCAGCCGCCCGCTCGCGACCGCGACGCTGTCGCTCGCGATCGTACTCCTCATTCTACTGATCCCGCAACGCGCCGGACGCGGTCACCACTGACATCGCGTATGGTCGTTGTCAGAAGTCGGCTCTGTTGCTTGCGGTGGGGATGAAACGAGTGAGGTTTCCGATGTTTCGGATTGGTCCAACGACGCTGGGGCTCGCGTTGATTACGCTCGCCTCCTCCGGGGCGACTAGAGAAGTCAGATCGGAACGCGCCCGGCTCATCGCCCCTCACGAGATGGCCTGGTTCGATCGACAGACACGCGCGAGACAGAAAGTCCTGCTCGTCAATTTACGACGCGCCGAAACATGCGTCGCGACCTTTGCCAAACGGGATGGCGGCGGCGAGGCCAGAACCGCCGCCACGCTACCGGATTCAAGGTTCTACACCGGCATCTCTGACGGAGTCGTCGTGTATTCTTTTGTGCCCGGATTGGATGGATGCCCGTTACCGCTAGCGGAGCAGGACCGGAAGCGCTTCTACCGCGCTCTGCCGGAAGCCTATTCTGGTCCCGTGTCCGGTTTGAATGTTCAGCAATCCTGCGGTGCCGCAGCGACGCGCTATGCCGCACAGTTCAACAGGACGCTGGCGGCGCTGAGGCCCGAGATATTGGATGCCGCGTGTGCCGCGGGTCGGCAATGACGGCGATCGGGTGATTGCGATCGCTCCGTGGGTTCTCCTGCGGGCCTTCCCCGAACCGAAATTTGTCAATCCGACCCGACAGGGCTTATAAGCCCGGCATTCGCAAGGACCCGGTGAAATTCCGGGTGGCTATTCCGGCCGCCGATCCGCCGGACAACAACACGCACCGATCTATCCTAGCACGCGCGATCCGCGCGTGCCGTGCCCTGTTGTGGATTTCCAATGACGTTCAATCTTTCCGCCTACCGGCGCCAGTGGTTCACTGACGCCTCCGCCTCGCGTCGCGACGTGCTCGCCGGCATCGTCGTCGCGCTCGCGCTCATCCCCGAGGCGATCGGTTTCTCGATCATCGCCGGGGTCGATCCGCGTGTCGGCCTTTATGCCTCGGTCGCCATCGCGATCACGATCGCGTTGATCGGCGGCCGCCCCGGCATGATCTCGGCCGCGACCGCCGCGGTCGCGGTGCTGATCGGCCCCTTGGTGCGCGATCACGGTGTCGACTATCTCTTTGCCGCAACGATCCTGATGGGCATCATCCAGATCGCCGCGGGTGCGCTGCGGCTCGATCTCGTCATGCAGTTCGTCTCGCGCTCGGTCATCACCGGCTTCGTCAACGCGCTCGCGATCCTGATCTTCATGGCGCAGCTGCCGCAGTTGATTGGCGTCACTTGGATCACCTACGCGATGGTCGCGGGCGGGCTCGCGATCATCTACGGCGTGCCGCGCCTCACGCGGGCGATCCCGTCGCCGCTCGTCGCGATCCTGGTGCTGAGCGCAATCAGCATCGCCTTCGCGCTGCCGGTCAACACCGTCGGCGACATGGGACGCTTGCCCGAGGGATTGCCGACGTTCGCGCTTCCGCGCGTCCCGATGACGCTCGACACGTTGCGGATCATCCTTCCCTACTCGCTTACCATGGCCGCGGTCGGTCTGCTCGAATCGCTGCTGACCGCGCAGATCGTCGACGACATGACCGATACCGACAGCGACAAGCGGCAGGAATGCGGCGGGCAGGGCGGTGCCAACATCGTCGCGGCGCTGTTCGGCGGCATGGGCGGGTGCGCGATGATCGGGCAATCGGTGATCAACGTCACCTCGGGCGGCCGCAGCCGCCTGTCGACCTTCGTCGCGGGCGCGTTCCTGCTCTTCCTGCTCGCGGTGCTGGGCCCCTGGGTCGGGCGCGTCCCGATGCCCGCGCTCGTCGCGGTCATGATCATGGTGTCGATCGGCACGTTCAGCTGGAACTCAATTGCCAATCTGCGCCGCCATCCCCCGACGTCGTCGGCGGTAATGCTCGCGACCGTCGCGGTGGTGGTCGCGACGCGCGACCTGTCGCTCGGCGTGCTCGCGGGGGTGCTGCTCTCGGGCATCTTCTTCGCGGGCAAGGTGCAGCGGATGTTCGCGGTCGACCGCGACGCCTCAGCCGATGGCGCGACCGCGACCTACCGCGTCTCGGGTGAAATCTTCTTTGCCTCGGTCGACCGCTTCACCCGCGCCTTCCAGGCCGAGCGTGCGGCAAGCGTCGTGGTCGACGTGACGGCCGCCCATTTCTGGGACATCTCCGGGGTCGGCGCGCTCGACAAGATCGTCGCGCGCCTGCGCCGCGAGGGGGCCAGGGTCGAGGTCGTCGGCTACAACCGCGCCAGCGCCGATCTCGTCGACCGGTTCGCGCTCCATGACAAGACCGGGGTGGAGATGGGGCTGGCGCCGCACTGATCCTGTCCTATCGCGCGCCGTTCGTTCATAGCGCGGGGGTGCCGATCCCCGCCGCCCAGTCGCTACCCTCCGCAAAGTTGAGATCCCCGCGCTACGTGCGCGTGCGTCTCAACTTCCTCAACTTCGCCTCCCCGTCCCCGGTCGCAGCGGGGCGATCGTGAGCCCGCGCCACCTCTCGCCCGCACTCGCCTTCGCGGTCGCCGCGGCGGGGATCGGGCTGTTCTCGATCATGGATGCGTTCATGAAGTCGCTGGTGCTGGGCTTGGGCGTCTACAACGCGCTCGTCTGGCGAACCGGCCTGTCGACGCTGTTCGGCGGTGCCGCGTGGATCGCCAGCGGTCGCCCCCGCCCTAGCCCCAGTGCGTTACGCCTCCACGGCTTGCGCGGCGGCATCACCGCGGCGATGGCGCTCCTGTTCTTCTGGGGCCTCGCGCGCGTGCCGATGGCGCAGGCGATTTCGCTCGCTTACATCGCCCCGCTGCTCGCGCTCCTGCTCGGGGCGCTGTTCCTGCACGAGCGGGTCGGGCGCCGCGTCGTTACCGCCTCGCTCGTCGCGATCGCGGGCGTGGGGGTGATCCTGGCGGGACAGCGAAGCGCCGCGCTTCCGCCGGGCGCGTTCGAGGGCGCGGTCGCGATTCTTGCCTCCGCCGTGCTCTACGCCGTCAACCTCGTCGTCGCGCGCGTGCAGGCTCAAGCCGCGCGGCCAGCCGAGATCGCGTTTCTGCAATCCGCGATCGTCACCGCGATCCTCGCCTGCGCCGCGCCGTGGCTGGCGGTGCTGCCGCCATCGGGTGAATGGTGGAAGATTGCGGTCGCCGCCGCACTCGGCACGTCGTCGCTATTCCTGCTTGCCTGGGCTTATGCGCATGGCGAGACGGGCTATCTCGCCACCACCGAATATACCTCGTTCGTCTACGCCGCCGCACTCGGCTGGCTCGTGTTCGGCGAGCATGTGCAGCCGACGACGCTCGCCGGCGCCGCGATCATCGTCGGCGCATGCTTCTACGCCGCACGCCGTCGCGATATCGCGCAATCTGCGATAGAGCAGGCGGCATGACCCCTGAACAAACGACGGTACGAGCCGCCACCCACGCCGACGTGGCGACGATCCTACGCTTTATTTGCGAACTCGCCGCCTATGAGCGCGAACCCGACGCGGTCGAGGCGACCGAGGCGAGCCTCGCGCTCGCGCTGTTCGGCGAACATCCAGCCGCGGAAGCGGTGATCGCCGAAGCGGGGGGCGAAGCGGTTGGCTTTGCGTTGTTCTTTCACAATTTCTCGACCTGGACCGGCCGTCGCGGGCTCTACCTCGAGGACCTGTACGTCACGCCCGACGCGCGGGGGCAGGGGGCGGGGCGTGTGCTGCTCAGGCATCTGGCTCAACTGGCGCTCGATCGTGGGTGCGGACGGTTCGAATGGTCGGTGCTCGACTGGAACGCCCCGGCGATTGAATTCTACCGCAAGATCGGCGCGGTCGCGATGGAAGAATGGACGATCCAGCGCGTCACCGGCGACGCGCTCCTCGCGCTGGCGGGGCGCGGCTGATGGCGTGGGTGTTGCTGATCGTCGGTGGATTGTTCGAGATCGGCTTCACCACTTGCCTGCGCCACGTCGATAATTTCCGCAACGTGCCCTGGACGCTCGGCTTCCTCGCCAGCGTCGGCGCGTCGATGACGCTGCTGGAGATCGCGTCGCGCAGTATCGCGATGGGGACTGCTTATGCGGTGTGGGGCGGGATCGGCGCGCTCGGCACCGTGATCGTCGGCATCGTCTGGTTCGGGGAGCCCGCGAGCCTGCCGCGCCTGCTGCTGATCCTGGGGGTCGTGGCGTGTATCGCCGGATTGAAGCTGACCGCCGGCGCGGGTGCCTGAGCAGCGGGGCTATGCGATCCGCGGTACGCTCAGCATATGAGAACGCCGGGGAACGCGCCTAAAGCACGCACCCCGGCGTCGGCATCGATCAGCGCGGACCCTAGGAGGGCACCCGCGCCGGTGATCAATCAGTCGCGACCCGGAACGTCGTGGTCGTGCGGCTCTTCGCCTTCCGCCTTGGCGGCATTGTAACGGTCGATCGCCTCCAGCGTGATCCGACGTGCTTCGTCGCGGTCACCCCAGGTGCCGATCCGTACCCACTTCTTCTTTTCCAGGTCCTTGTAGTGAGTGAAAAAGTGCTCGATCTGCTCGAACACGATCTCGGGCAGATCCTCGCGTCCGTCGACCTTGGTATAGTACGGGAAGGTCGAGTCGACCGGCACGCAGACGAGCTTCTCGTCGCCGCCGGCCTCGTCTTCCAGATTGAGCACCGCGATCGGGCGCGCGCGCACCACGCAGCCCGGAATGAACGGTGACCGCGCGACGACCAGTGCGTCGAGCGGATCGCCATCGGGCGACAGCGTGTGCGGCACGAAGCCGTAATTCGCCGGATAGCGCATCGGCGTGTGCAGGATGCGGTCGACGAACAGCGCGCCCGACGCCTTGTCGAACTCGTACTTCACCGGCTCGCCGCCGGTCGGCACTTCGATGATGACGTTCAGGTCGTCGGGCGGGCTCTTGCCGACCGGGATAAGATCAATACGCATTGAATTCCCTTGTTGAGATCACACCCCTGGGCTCAGCGCGGTGCGAGCAGGCGGTCGAGCCCGGAATCACCCTTGCCGATTTTTTCGAGGCGCGGGTAGCGCAAGCCCCCGTGCCAGTCGAGGGTCACCGTGCGGTACGCATCCTGTTGTCGGACGATCAACTGGATCGGCGTGCCGCCCGCCTGACCGCCCTGGGTCTGCGCGGCCTTGATCGCGCGCTTGATCGCGTCGGCCGAGTAAGGCTGGCCATTGACCGACACGATGGTACTGCCGATCGTCAATCCGGCGTTGAACGCGGGCGACCCCCAGCTGACGCCGCTGATCGCGCCCTTGCTCTCGCCTTCGCTGACGATCAGCCCGCCCGAATAGGTCAGGTCGGTGATCTTGCGCGACGATTCACCGCTCTTGAACGACGGCGGCGGGGTGTCGGTATAGATCAGGCGATAGCCGTTGCGCTCGAACCCAGAAATCGGCGCACCCGGCGCATGTTCGGTCAACCGCTGACGCAGCAATGTCGCCCAGTCGTATGGCTGAATCTTGTTGAGCGTCGCTGCCACATCCTCGAACGTGTAGGTCAGCTCGCCCCAGTCGCCGTCGCGCACGCCGAAGAAAGCGCGCGCGAAATCGTCGATCGACTTCTTGCCGCCCGACAGCTCGCGCAGCCGCGAATCGACCTCCATCCAGACGAGGAGGCCCTCGTTGTAATAATCTTCCGACCGCTGCCAGCTCGTCCAGCCCTTCGGCCGGCGTGCCGAGATAATCGGGTCGTTGGTTGTGTCGAGCAGGTCGCGCCAGTCGCGCGCGCGCTGCGAATCATAGCTGGCCGCGATCGCTGCCAATTGGTCGAGCGTGTCCTGCTTGGTGACCAGGCCCGAGCGCGCCTGAAGGATATAGCCCCAGAATTGGGTCTGCCCTTCGTACACCCACAGCAGCGAATCACGCATCGGAACGCGGAAATCGGGCGTCCACAGGTCCGCGCCGCGGCGGAACTTGCCGTCCCACGAGTGCGTGAATTCGTGCGGAAGCAGATTGCGGCGGCCGGGACCGTCATCCCACTTGGTGAAATAACCGGGCGTCACGCCATTTTCGCTCGAGCGATGATGCTCCAGCCCGATCCCGCCCAGCTGGTCGGTGATCGACAGCAGGAATTCGTAATGGTCGTAGTGCTGCGCGCCGAAGGTCTTTGCCGCCTGCTCGACCAGCCGCTTGTGCGCGTCGATCTGCGCAGGCGTCGCGGCGAGCTCGGCGGGATCGTCGGCGAAGAGGTTCAGGTTAACACGCGACGACAGCGGCACGACGCGGCCGTACTTGCCCGCGAGCATCGGCGAATCGACGAGGATTTCGTAATTGGTCAGTTCGTACGCGTAGGTCGAGCCCGATACCTGCGCCTTGAGCGCGCCCGCCGCGGTCCAGCCGTCGGGATATTTCACCGTCATCTGCACCGGGATCTGCCGCGTGAAATAACCCGCCGGGTATAGGCTGACCGAGTTGGACTCCATGCTGATCATCGTCGGCGTTGCGACGATCCGGCCCTGATCGCCCTTCGTCGCGGAGATGAACTGGAACGACGCCTCGACGCTCGTCGCACTTGCGGGGACCTGAATGTGGAATGCGAACACGTCGACGGGATCGCGCGTCCACGGGATTACCTGTCCGTTCGCCTTGAAGACGAGCCCGGCGAGCTTCTCGATCTCACCGCGCGGGCTGTGCGCGCCCGGCAACCATTTCGGGAACAACAGCACCATGTGACCGGCGGCGGGAACCGGGATCGTCTCGGTCACGCGGAAGATGCCGCGCGTCGTGTCGGTCGCGTCGACGTTGACCTGGAGCGTGCCGGGGAAGCGCGCGTCCTTCGCCTCGGGGATGGTGTCGTTGAATGGTACCGGCTGCGGAGCGGAATTGCCGGCGGGCACCTGTGCGAGCGATGGCACGGCAGCGGCGAGCGCGCTGGTGGCGAGCAGCGTGGCGGTCAGGAAAGAACGGATCATGCGCGGCGCGGTCCCCTAATTGATTTCTGGTCTATGTCAGAGGGGCTTACCGTTCGCATGCCGCCCGCGTCTAGCCTCCCGCGCCGCCAATCGTGTTGATGGTGAAGGCGAGGATGCCGAGATTGAAGACGAACGCCGCCAGACACTGGCCGATCGCGACGCGCCGCATCCGCGCGCTCGACAGCGTCACGTCCGAGGTCTGGAACGTCATGCCGAGCGTGTAGCTGAAATACAGGAAGTCCCAGTAATCGGGCTCCTTCGTGCCCGGGAAGTCGAGCCCGCCCGCGTCGCCCGCGCCGCCGTCGTCCGCGCCGTAGAACAGGTGCGCGTAATGGAGCGCGTAGACCATGTTGGAGAACAGCCACGCGAGCGCGAGCGTCACGATGACCAGCGCGATCGCGAAGGCGTCGTTCTTGCCCTTCAACTCGCCGTGGACCGCGACCAGGATGACGAAGGTCGTCCCCGCGGTGATCGCCAGCAGCAGCGCGCGATTGGCGTCGTTGACGCGCGTCGAGCGCCGCATCCCCGCCGCCGACGATTGCCGGAACAAAGGCGCGAGCGACACGAGGAACGCGAGCGCACCGAGATCGAACCCGCCCATCACCGCGCGACCCTTGCCCGCGAGCGGCCACAACAGGGCGGCGCCGGCGAGACATACGAGCACGAACAGAACGAAGCGCGGCGGCGCCACGCGCTGCCCGAGCATCCGCTTGATCCCGGCCCACCCGCCCGCTGTATCGTTCATCCAGCAAGCGCTAGCGCGCACGCGGCGGCTCGCCTAGATACGCGCGCGTTTATGGCCCGTATTCAGACCCCCAATCGCGTGCGCGGCACGCAGGACATCTTCCGCGACGACGAACGCCGCTTCGCGCACGTGCAATCGACCTTCGACCGCGTCCGCCGGCTCTATTGTTTCGAGCGCGTCGAGGTGCCGGTGTTCGAGGACACGCAGGTGTTCGCGCGCTCGATCGGCGAGACGACCGACGTCGTGTCGAAGGAGATGTACACCTTCCCCGATCGCGGCAACGACAGCCTGACGCTGCGCCCCGAGTTCACCGCGGGCATCGCGCGCGCCTATATCACCGGGGGGTGGCAGCAATATGCGCCGCTGAAACTCGTCACCAGCGGCGCGGTGTTCCGCTACGAGCGCCCGCAGAAGGGGCGCTATCGCCAGTTCCACCAGATCGACGCCGAGATCCTGGGCGCACCCGAGCCTGCGGCGGACGTCGAATTGTTGTGCCTGGCCGACCAATTGCTCCACGAACTCGGCATCGCCGATGGCGTGACGCTGCAGTTGAACACGCTGGGTGACGCGGAGACGCGCGACGCGTGGCGTGCCGCGCTGGTTGCGCATTTCGAGGCGCACCGCGCCGAGCTGTCTGAGGACAGCCTGAAGCGGCTCGACAAGAACCCGCTGCGTATCCTCGATTCCAAGGATCCGTGTGATCGCCCTGCGGCGGACAGCGCCCCCGATATCGACGCGTACCTGACGTCGGAGGCGCGCGCGTTTTTCGACGCGGTCACCGCCGGGCTCGACGCCGCCGGGGTCGCGTGGACGCGCAACGCGCGGCTGGTGCGCGGGCTCGACTACTACCGCCACACCGCGTTCGAGTTCGTCACCGACCGGTTGGGCGCGCAGGGCACTGTGCTCGCGGGCGGGCGCTACGACGGGCTGGTCGAGAGTCTGGGCGGGCCGGCGACCGCGGGGGTCGGCTGGGCCGCGGGGATCGAGCGGCTGGCGATGTTGCTGGAGGAGCCGGCGGTCAGCGGGCCCAACGTGGTGGTAGTGGTCGAGGACGATGCCGCGACAGTCGCTGCAACTGCTGCGCTCGCGACGCTGCGCCGCGCTGGTATTTCGGCCGAGTTTGTAGCGACCGGCTCGCCGCGCAAACGCTATGACAAGGCGATGAAGCTCGACCCTGCCGAAACGGTGACGTTCCGCGCCGACGGTCCGACTATTCGTGTTTTGCGCGGCGGCGGAAAAGCGCAGGCGGTGCTCGGTTGAACGGCGTACGCGCATGACCACCATTTCCCCCGACCGTATCCGCCAGATCGAAGCGCGGCGTGACGAGCTGTCCGCGTTGATGGCGACGGGCAATCTCGACGGCGATCGCTTCGTCGCGGTGTCAAAGGAATATGCCGAGCTCGAACCCGTAGCAGCGGCCGCGGGCGAGGTGCGTCGGCTGCGTGCCGAGGCGGAGAGCCTCCAGTACATGACCGACGATGCCGACGCCGAATTGCGCGCGATGGCCGAGGAGGAATTGCGCGAGAACAAGGCCGCACTCGCCGATGCCGATCGTCGCCTCGCGCTCGCGCTTTTGCCGCGCGATGCCGCCGATCAGCGCTCGGCGATGCTCGAGGTGCGCGCCGGGACCGGCGGCGACGAGGCGGCGCTTTTCGCGGGCGACCTGTTCCGCATGTACCAGCGCTTCGCCGAGGAACAGGGGTGGCGCGTCGAGCTGATCTCGGCGTCGGACAGCGACGCGGGCGGGTTCAAGGAGGTCGTCGCGTCGATCACCGGATCAGGGGTGTTCGCGAAACTGAAGTTCGAGAGCGGCGTCCACCGCGTCCAGCGCGTGCCCGTGACCGAGAGCGGCGGGCGCATCCACACGTCCGCAGCGACCGTCGCGGTGCTGCCCGAGGCGGAGGAGGTCGACGTTCAGATCGACGAGGCGAAAGACTTGCGGATCGACGTCTATCGATCTTCGGGGCCGGGCGGGCAGTCGGTCAACACGACCGATTCCGCGGTGCGCATCACGCATCTGCCGACCGGGCTGGTCGTGATCCAGCAGGACGAAAAGTCGCAGCACAAGAACAAGGCCAAGGCGCTGAAAGTGCTGCGCACGCGGCTGTACGAGGCCGAGCGCGAGCGGCTGGCGGCGGAGCGATCGGGCACCAGGCGGGCGATGGTCGGATCGGGCGATCGCTCGGAGCGCATCCGCACCTATAATTTCCCGCAGGGCCGAGTGACCGACCACCGCATCAACCTGACGCTTCACCGCCTGCCCGAGATCCTTCAAGGAGAACTCGGCGAGCTGGTCGGCGCGCTGATCGCGGAGGACGAGGCGGAGCGGTTGGCGACCCTGGATGCGTAGGTCGGCCTGCTGCGTGCCGCAGCAGGACTCGACCAAGCACGGCCGGCAGGAGCGCCGCTCCTGTTCGACGGCGAGGCTTCGCCGCGGCGTGACCCGGTCCGCATCGTGATGCCCCCCTCGGCCCCCCGCGCCGCGCTGATCGCCGCTGCGCAGCGCTTCGCCTTTTCCGCCACCCCGCGGCTCGACGCCGAGCTGCTGCTCGCGCACGCGCTCGGCATCACGCGCGAGCGGCTGCTGCTGACGCTCGACGATTGGTCGGTGCCGGCGGCGTTCGACATGCTCGTCGAGCGCCGCGCCGCGCACGAACCCGTCGCGTACCTGACCGGCACGCGCGCGTTCTGGACGATCGACCTCCACGTCGCGCCCGGTGTGCTGGTGCCGCGCGCCGACAGCGAGACGCTGATCGAGGCGGCGGTCGCGCATTTCGCGGGCTCGCCTGGACCGCGCCGCATCCTCGATCTCGGCACCGGCTCGGGCGCGCTGCTGCTCGCCGCGCTCGACGAATGGCCGCGGGCGAGCGGCGTCGGCGTCGATGCCTCGGCGGCGGCGCTCGCGATCGCGCAGGGCAATGCCGAACGGCTCGGCATGGCGGACCGCGCGCGCATGGTCGCGGGCGACTGGCAAGGCACCGGCGAGGCGTTCGACCTCGTGCTGTGCAACCCGCCCTATATCGAGGTGGACGCCAGCCTGCCCCCGGAGGTGCGCGACTGGGAGCCCGCGTCGGCGCTGTTCGCGGGCGCGGACGGGCTCGACGACTATCGCCGGCTCGCGCCCTTGCTGCCGGGACAGCTCGCCCCCGGCGGCGTCGCGTGTATCGAGATCGGGTATGAGCAGGGCGAGCGTGCGGCGGCGTTGTTCCGCGCGGCGGGGCTGGGCGTCGCCTTGCGGCGCGATCTTGCCGGGCGCGACCGTTGCCTCGTGGTCACGCCTTGACGGTAAGGGGCGCTATCCACATATTTCTCTTTGAGAACGAGCAGCGAACCGCTAGAGCGCCCGTAGGGGCCCGCACAGACAGCGCTGTTTACCGCGTCGTTGTTATGGGGCGTTGAGCCCTCCCTTCGTCATCAGCCGCTGCAGTCCGGTGGCCGTGGCAGGTCCGGTTCGCCCGCGCGCAGCCGTCCTTGGGAATGATCGCCCGTGCACCACGTCGGTGCCGTTCGGGAGCAGTGCCGTTTTAGGTTCGAGGACGAGGACACACTTTTGATCAACAATCGTCAGCAAGGCCGCCGTCGCGGTCGTGGCAATGGACCGCAGCGTCCCGGTGGCGGTGGCCAGGGGCAGCGTGACAGCGGCAACCGGATCGACAGCCGCGCGCGGGGCAATGCCGCGCAATTGCTCGAAAAGTACAAGAACATGGCGCGCGACGCGCAGATGTCGGGCGACCGGGTCAACACCGAATATTACCTGCAGTTCGCCGACCATTACTTCCGCGTGCTCGCCGACCAGCGCGGCCGCAACGAGGAGCAGGGGCAGCAGCGCCGCCAGCAGCGCGACGATTTCGACCAGTTCGACCCGTTCGACGATTTCGGCGACGAGGGCGAACCCGTCCGCGCCGACGAGATGCAGCGCGCGCAGGAAGGCGATCGGCAGGGGGGCGAGCGTCAGCAGTCCGACCGCCAGCAGAACGATCGCCAGCAGAACGACCGGGCCCAGAACGATCGTCAATATGGCGACCGCCAGTACGGTGATCGCCAGCAGGGCGAACGATCCCCGCGCGACGACCGCCCGCGCGACAACCGCGACGAGCGCCCCCGCTACGACCGCGACGAGCGTCAGCGCGACGGCCGCGAGGATCGCCAGCAGCGCCAGCCGCGCGAGGATCGCCCCCGCTTCGACCGCGACCGCCGCCCGGTCGAGGCGCGCGACGACGAGCGTCGCTTCCAGCGCCCGACGCAGGCCCCGGTCGCGAACGACGTCGATACCCCGCCGGCCGATCTGCCCGCGGCGAATGCCGTGGCACCGCAGGACCTCGCGCCGGTGAACGATGCGCAGGCCGAGGAAGCGCCGCGCCGCCGCACCCGGACGCGCAAGCCGCGCGAGGAGGCGGCGGATACCGGTGCGCAGGTCGAGGCGCTCGGCGCCGACCGGCTGCCGCCCGCGCTCGGGCTCGTGCGTCAGGATGACGCGGATGCGCCGACGTCCGACGATAGTGCGGCCGAGGCGCCCAAGCCGCGCCGCCGTCGCGTCGCGCGCGCCGCCAGCGGCGAGGCGACGCCGGCCGAGTAATTCGACCCAAGCGTCGCGCGCGGCCGTCCCGCGCCGCCAACGCGCTAACGATCACGGGCCGACGTCCTTGCGGGGCGCTCGGCCCGTTCTCGTATCCAGCCCCGCCGCGTCGGCGGCCTCGTCGTGGCCGGTGCCCGAGCTCATGAACGCGAGCCCCATCAGCGCCCCCGCCATCGCGACCGATCCGACCACGCCCCCGAACGTCGCCAGCGTCGCGATCCAGCCGAGCTCGCCATAGGCGCGCCCGACCAGCCATATCGCGACGAACGCGGCCAGCACGCCGATCACGGTCATCACGCCCAGGATGCGTCGAAAGCGCCGCCACGCGAACTGCGCCTGCGCGGGATCGTCCAAGCCGTGCACGATGCCTTCTCCCCTCGGGTCACGCGCGGCGCGGCAACGCTTTGCAACCGGCGCGCGAACGTGAAATGATGCCTGCCGCCAGCCTATAGGCGCGCGAACATACAGGAGAGAAGGCGATGACCATCGCAGCGATCCTCGGCGACAAGGGCGCCGACCTTGTATCCATCTCCCCCGATCGAACGGTGGCCGACGCGGTCGCGCTGCTCGCCGAGCGACGGATCGGCGCGGTGCCGGCGCTCGACGACAATGGCATGGTCGCGGGCGTGTTTTCCGAACGCGACGTCATCCGCTGCCTGCGCGAACACGGTGCGGCGGCGCTCGACCATCCGGTATCCGCGGTGATGACCGCACCCGCGGTCACCGTCGCGCGCGACGATTCGGTCCTCGGCGCGCTTTCCCTGATGACCAGGCGGCGCATCCGGCACCTCCCCGTGGTCGAGGCGGGGGCGGTGGTCGGGATCGTGTCGATCGGCGATCTGGTCAAATACCGCATCGACCGGATCGAGGCCGAAGCGCGTGCGATGCGCGACTATATCCAGCAGGCGTGACGGGCACGACGCGTGACGGCGTTCAGGTGCGGACCAGCGCCACCACCTCGCGCACGGTGCCGCGCGCCAGACCGAGCAATAGCCCGAGATAGCTGACCGCGCCTGCCGCGACGAGAAACACGAGCCGCGGCACCGCGCAGAGCGGCGGCAAGAGGTGATCGAGGCCGAGCACCGCCAGTGCCATCGCGCCGGCGCACAGCGCGGCGGGCGCGATCGCGCGCGCGACCGCGTCCCATGTCACGCCGATGACCGGCAGCGCGCGGCGGCTGCCGATCGCGAGGTAGAGCGGGTAGGCGACGATCCACGCGGTCGCAAGCCCCGTGACGCCGCCGCGGACGCCGATCAGGAAGGCGAGCGTCAGCAAGCCCGCGCCGATCGCGCCATTGACGACGCCGACATCGGGGCGCCCGACCGCGTCGCACGCGGGCGAGTAGAGCACCTGCAGCGTCATCACCGGCATCGCGAACGCGAGCAGGCGGACGACGGGCACGACCTCGCCCCATTTCTCCCCCAGCACGGCGTGGACCAGCGGTTCCGCCGTGGTCGCGAGCCCGACGTAGAAGGGGAGCGCGGCGAGCATCACCAGTTGCGCCGCCTTCAGAAACGCGGTCGCGCGCGCGTCGCGATCGTGCTGGATCCGGGCATAGGCGCTGAACGCGACCTCGTTGAGTGGCGGCACGAACTTCGACACGAAGATCTGCGCGAGAAACAGGCTGGTGGTGTAGATGCCGAGCAGGTGCGGCGACAGCGTGCGCCCCGCGATGAATACGTCGCTCTGGCTTTGCAGGAACCAGAAGAGCTGGCCGAGCGCCATCAACCCACCGAAGCGCATCAACTGGTCCGCGCCATCGAACCGGAACAATGGCCACACCAATGCGCGCGCCGCCCAGGTCAGGCCGACCGCGCGCGTCAAATAGAGCGCACCCGGTGCCGCGACCAGCGTCCACACCCCCCAGCCCGATAGCGCGCCGATCAGCGCGGTCGACGCCGACATCAGCGAGGCGACGATATTAACCTTTGCCTGCCGGCTGAAATCGAGCTGCCGGCTGAGTAAGGCGGAGGGAAGCGCGATGAACGGCGTGGTCAGGTACAGCAATGACTGCACGCGCAGCATGTCGGCGACGATCGGCTGACGGTAATAGGCGGCGAGCAGCGGTGCGACGATCACCTGGACTACCGCCAGCGTCCCGTTGAGCAGCAGCAGCAGCCCGAACAATTGCCGGATATCGCGCCGTGTCACCTCGGGCTGGCGAATCAGCGCACTCGCCAGACCATAGCCGTCGAGCATGTTGGTGAAGGCGAGCACCACCGCGCTCATCGCGAACAGGCCGTAGTCGCTCGGCGACAGGATGCGGATGACGAGGAACGTCGCGGTCCATTGCACCAGCTGCGACAGGATCTGACTGCCTGAGCGCCATACGATCGCGTTGCGAATCTGCCGCACCAGCGGCGTTCGGCTATGTGTTGGGGCAGGCGAGGCGAGCGACATCCCATACGTCTGCCACGAGCGGGGCTACCTTCGGGTAAACGGGTGGTGGCGTGGGCGTGTTGCGGTGGTGCTGGTGTGTTTTTTGCTCGTCTTTGCAACTTTTCTGCAAAAACCGTTTGACGGTGTGTGTGTGCTCCCCTAGATGGGTGTCACCGCAGCGGCGGGGCGCTAGACGCTCCATCGGCTAGCG
>NZ_JAHXZM010000005.1 GCF_019429535.1 Sphingomonas citricola
GGGAGCTGCAGGCGCGTGCGCATGGCGGGCTGTCGCGTGAGACCACGCGCACGCTCGACCAGCTCGCACGCGGCGTGACCAGAACACAGCCGCAGTCCGCCGGCATGCGGCTGGTGCGTGAGTGGCAGGGCCGGATGCATATCGTCACCATCGGCGAGGACCAGGTGATCCGCTGGGAGGAGCGAACCTACGGTTCGCTGTCCGAGGTCGCACGCGCGATCACCGGCACGCGCTGGTCGGGTCCTACCTTCTTCGGGCTGAAGAAGCGGGTGGCTGCATGAGTACCCGCGTGCGCTGTGCGATCTACACCCGCAAGTCGAGCGAGGAAGGGCTGGAGCAGAGCTTCAACAGCCTGGACGCGCAACGCGAGGCATGTGGCGCTTACATCCTCAGCCAGGCAAGCGAGGGCTGGGTCGAGATCGCCGACACCTACGACGATGGTGGCCTCTCGGGTGGTACGCTCGAGCGCCCGGCACTCCAGCGGCTGCTCGCCGATGTGGCGAGCGGACGCATCGACATCATCGTCGTCTACAAGGTCGACCGGCTGACGCGCTCGCTGCTCGACTTTGCCAAGCTGGTCGAGGCGTTCGATGCCGCGGGCACCAGCTTCGTCTCGGTGACGCAGTCGTTCAACACCACCAGCAGCATGGGCCGTCTCACCCTCAACATGCTGCTGTCGTTCGCGCAGTTCGAGCGCGAGGTAACCGCCGAACGCATCCGCGACAAGATCGCAGCTTCGAAAGCACGTGGCATGTGGATGGGCGGTGTGCCACCGCTCGGTTACGCACCTGACGGGCGCAGTCTCCGGATTGTCGAGGAGCATGCAACGCTCACCCGGCACGTCTTCGAGCGCTATCTGGCACTTGGCAACGTGCGTGCACTTGCCGAGGAGCTTGCACGTGAGCGGAGATACGCACCGCTGCGCACCCTTACCTCGGGCAAGCAGGTTGGTGGACGCGCCTTCTCGCGCGGGCAGCTCTACCTTATGCTGCGCTGTGTCACCTACACCGGGCAGATCGGCCACCACGGCAAGATCTACCCTGGCCAGCACGTTGCCATCATCGCGTCCACTACCTTCGACGCGGTACAGGCGCTGCTCTCGGTCCGAGCACACCAGCGTCGTGCCAGGACCAACATGCGCGACACCAGCCTGCTTGCCGGCAAGCTCCGCGACGCGGGTGGCGAGCCGCTGATTGCCAGCCACGCGACTACCAACAACCGGCGCTACCGCTACTACGTCAGCCGGGCGCTCCACCACGGTGATGCAACCACCGGCCTGCGCATCCCCGCACGCGAGATCGAGCAGCTTGTCACGCACCATGTCGCACAGCTCTTCGCTGATCCGATCGAGCTTGCCGCCACTGCGTGGCTCGACCTGAGCGCAGGCTCGCTCGCTACCATCGAGGAACATGCCCGGGTGATGTATGCCGAGCTGCAGCGGCGACATGCCCTTGCCGTGACTGACCTCGCCAACAAGATCAGCATCACCGACGCAGGCATCGAGATCAGCCTCGACACCAGCGCCATCGCTGCTTCCATGCACGCCAGCCTACATGCGGATGCACCTGACACCATCACGCTCAGCGTGCCCGCGAGCATCACGCGCTCTGGCCGTGTGCTGCGGCTGGTGCATGACAGCAGCACGCATCAGGCACCCGATCGTGCACTGGTGCGCGTGCTCGTACAGGCGCGTGGCTGGTGGGCAGAGCTGCGCCGCGGTGAGATCAGCGCCGCTCAGCTTGCGGCACGCGAGGGTGTCACGCCGAGTTATTTGACGCGCATCGTGCGGCTCGCCTTCCTCGCACCCGCCGTCACCGACGCCATCCTCAAGGGACGGCAGCGATGCGGTGTCACCGTCAAAACGCTGACGCTGGAAGGCGTACTGCCGGTCAGGTGGGGCGAGCAGCAGGCCATACTGTTAGGTGTATGAGCGTCGGAGTTCGTGCTTTCGGGTAGAATGTCGCAAAAGCCCGGTTTCAGAGTCCAGCCCCCAGCTCCTTATCCCGCGCATTGCTCGCGTGCATGGATCTGGTGCCGAACAATGCCACCGAAAGGCTTTAGACCTGCGCTATTGTGCGGCAGCATTCATCCGTTCGCCACAACGCGCCACCCAGTCACGGATCGCCGGATCCGCGGGCATCATGTCGGCGAACCAGAAGAACGGCGAGCTACACAGCATGTCGGCTGCTGAGAAGCGCTCGCCAAGAAGCCACGGACCGCGCCGGAGCGGCTCGGCCAACCGCTCGATCATCGTGTCGAAGTCGCGTAGGCCTGCGGTGATCGCGGGATGGCCGACATCCGCCCACTTCAGGATCAGCAGCGGTTCTATCACGCCCTGATAGTAGAACAGCCAGGACAGATAGGCACCGCGCTCCGCCTCGCCCGGCAGCGGACCAAGACGGGCGGCGGGGTAGGCGTCGGTGAGATAGAGCATGATGGCGCCCCGCTCGCGCACGGCATCGTCGCCGTCGGTCAGGTAGGGCACCTTGCCCTCCGGATGCGGGTTGGCGGGATCGCGGTCGCCCGATCCGTCCTGCCGCGCGATGGTGACCTCGCGCATCGCTATGTTGGCGCCCAGCATGCGAATAAGCGCCACGACGGTGTCGGAGCGGGAGTTCGGCGAGAAGAAGAGGGTGCGCATCGGGTTGCTCCTTGCTTGTGGTGAGATCATCCTTTTACCAAGGTGCTCCTGACAATTTCGGGCAGCAGGGATGGCACGATCGGATCGACTGATGCGACTGCTGGATGCGCTACGGCGACTGCCCCGGCCGGTGACGGCGACGCGCCTCGCCGCGGAGACCGAGGTCTCGACGCGGCAGCTGTACCGCGACATTGCGACACTCCGGGCGGGCGGCGTGCTCGTCGACGGGACCGCCGGCTATGGCTACACGCTGACTGAGGACCCGGCTCTGCCACCGCAGAGCTTCTCGCGCCTGGAGATCGAAGCGCTGATGCTGGGTGTCGCGAGCCTGGGCCACTTCGGGGACGATCCGCTGACCACGGCGGGACGCAACGCGCTTGCGCGGATCGTCGCCACCCTGCCCGATCGCCAGGCACGACAGGCGGCGCACGCGACGATGCGGTCTTGGCGCCCGCCCGAGACGCGCGCCGCCGTCACCATCGACCTCGGCCTCCTGCGCGAAGCGTGCTGGGACGAGTTCAGCGTCCGCATCGTCTACCGCGATGCGAGCGAGCGGCGAACCGAGCGCGAAATCCTGCCGCTGGGCATGTCGTACAGTCCCAAGACCTTGATGCTGGTGGCCTGGTGCCTGCTACGCGACGCGCATCGGACTTTCGAGGTGCCCCGGATCGAGGCGTTGGACCGGGGCGGCCGCAGCTTCCGACCACGCCGGGTGCAGCTTCTACGAGAGTATGTCGCGCTCAGAACCGCGGAGTGGAGGGGCAAGGAGCAGCAGATTGCGAGATCCTCCGCATGATCGGTGGACTCGGTCGCCGCTGATATCGTGGAAACGAACTCGAGCGCGGTATGTTCGGGCAAGGTCACCCGTCGAGAGATAAAACCCATGCGCCTGATCGCGATTGAAGAGCACGTCCTGCCGGACTTCGTGCGCGACGCGTGGAAGGCCGCGCCGCCGCCGCATGACCCCGTCTCGGCCTTCGCCGATGGCGGTGAGAACGGTCGCCGCCTCGCCGATCTCGGCGACGGTCGAATCGCGCTCATGGACGAGCAAGGCGTCGACGTGCAGGTGCTGTCGCTGACCACGCCGGGGCTCCACAACCTTCCGGCCGAAACGGCAGGCGACACGGCGCGACGCGTCAACGACCTGATCGCCGAAGCGTGCGCGCGTCATCCCCGGCGGTTTCAGGGACTTGCCGCGTTGCCCACCTCCGACCCGGACGCCGCCCCACGCGAACTCGAACGCGCCGTGCGCGAACTCGGACTGAGGGGCGCGCTGCTTTGCGGGCGGACGCGCGAGCGCCACCTGGACCATCCGGCCTTACGACCGATGCTGGCCAAGGCTGCCGAGCTCGGCGTGCCGCTCTTTATCCATCCGCAGACGCCGCCGCCCGCCGTGCGCGAGGCAAGCTACGGCGGGATCGACGAGACCGCCGACATCGCGCTCGCGGCGTTCGGGCTGGGCTGGCATTACGAAGCGGGTTTGGAGTGGGTCCGGCTCGCCGCGGCGGGTGTGTTCGATGAACTTCCTACGCTGCAAATTATCCTCGGCCACTGGGGTGAGGTCGTCCTCTTTTACCTCGAGCGTACGTCCACGGTGCTCGGCCGCGCCCTCGCTCTCGAACGCTCGCTGTTCGACTACGCGCGGCAGAACCTCTACGTGACGGGCAGCGGCATGTGGAGCGGAGACTATCTACGGCGCTGCCTCGCGATCGTCGGGCCCGAACGGCTGCTGTTCTCGACTGACTTCCCTTACCAATACAGAGAAGGCGGCGAGCCACGCCGCTTTCTGGAGAAGATACCGCTCGACGAGACGAGCCGCGCCGGCTTCGCGCACGCGAACTGGGAGCGCCTGACGGGAACCGCCGCATGATGATCGGATCGGCGGGCTACCAGCCCATGTCGCCTGCCGCGATCTCCCGATTGCGCTCCGACAGTTCAGCCTCGTCGACTGGACACATGGTCGACATGCCCTCGGTCGCGGCGCGTTCCTGGATCTCCTCGACGAACGGCCGAAAGCCCTCTTCATAGTGTCGGAACGCCAGCGGCAGATCGTCGGGATGTCGCTCAAGCGCGGCCGCCAGATGGCCGGCACCGATGATCGCCATCGAGCCGCCGAGACCCGCGAGCGGCGAGACGCAATAGCCCGCGTCGCCCACCAGCACGACCCGCCCGCGCGACCAGCACGGCATCCTGATCTGGTTGATCCGATCGAAGTAGAAGTCATCGTCACCGGCCGAGGCCGCGAGCATGGCCGGCACCTTCCAGTTCAGATCGTCGAAGAGGTCGTGGATCATGCGACGTTGCTGCCCTCGGTCACGATGGTCGTAGGCGATCTCGCTGTCGGTCCGGAAGCCGAAGCCGATGTCGGTGCGATCGTCATACCCGTTGAGCATCGCCATCCGCCCGGGCGTGCGGAAGACCTCCGTCGTGTTAGGATCCAGCAGGTCGGTCCGCGGCACCACTTTGAGAAAGAAGTAGCCGCCCATGAAGTGGGTAAACCGGTCGCCGCCGCCGAACGCCAGCCTCCGCGTGTTGGAACGGTTGCCGTCGCAGCCGACCACTACGGCGAAGTCGCGCTGCTCTCCGTCACTGAACGTCACCGATAGGCCGCCGGCGTGTTCTTCGAGCGTCGCGATGGACCTGGCGAACGTCAGTTCCACCAAGCCGGTCACCGCGTCGGACAGGATGTCGAGCAGGTCGTCGCGGTGGATCTCGTAGCGCTCCTGCGAGGCGTGATCGCCGCTAGCGCCGATCGAACCGAGCGTCACATCCTCAGCGTCCTTGAACGCGAAACGGCGCGACGGCAGCGCCTTGGCCCGGACACGATCTACCAGACCCATCCGCGCCAGGATGTCGATCGTCTCGCCCTCGATGTCGACCGGCGTTCCACCGCGCCGCAGCGCTGGCGCCGCTTCGACGACGGTGACGTCATACCCCAGGCGGTTTAGCCAGAAGGCGGTCGCCAAGCCGGCGAAGCCGGCACCGCTTACGAGGGCAGCGTCTCGGTCGTTCCCGACGACCTCGGGCACATGGGTTGACGAAAGCATGACTACCCCTTCAAGATGAACACACTACATACATGTACCGAGTACATATAGGTGCGCAAGCCAGAAAGGCACGCGGAATTGGATCGACGGACCCGCAAGCGACTGGTCACGCGTCAGAAGATATCGGATGTCGCGACGCGCCTGTTCATGGAACGAGGCTTCGATGGCGTGACCATCGACGAGATCGCGAACGCCGCCGATGTCGGTCGGATGACCGTGTTCAACCACTTTCCCCGTAAGGAGGACATGTTCTTCGACCGCGAGGACGAGATCCGGGAACTGGCGTTCGACGCCGTCCGCTCGCGCTCGCCCGGCACGTCGCCGGTCCAAGCGTTGTTGATGCTCGCCCATACGATGGTTGAGCAGCCATCCGAGATCTTTCCCCCTTTTGAAGAGACGCGCGCTTTCGTCGAGACGGCTCAGGCGAGCGAGACGTTGAAGGCGCGGGCGCGTCAGATGCGGGACGACTTCACACGCGACCTCGCGGCTCTGTTCGCGGGCGAAGTAGGCGACGAGGGGGATGGATCAATCGCCTATCTTGCCGCGGCGCTTGTCACCGCAACGTGGAGCACCGCCTTCCTGCAGGCGCACGCGGCGCTGCGAAGAACAAGCGATTCGCAGGCAGTGAAGGCGATCTTTTTAGCGATGATCGATCGCGGTGCAGTGGCCACGCTTGCCGCTCTTAGGGGCACAGCCCTCGCGCGTTGAAGAGACCCACTTGCGGTCATTCCACTGCTAGCGCGGGCACCCGACTTTCGGCCACTCGTTCAGGTTGTTGCTACACGCATGTCGCGGTATTCGCTGGTGAGCGTTCCCGCCGCGTGGCACACGAACTCAGCTCGCATAACAAGGGGTTATCAATGCGCGTCGGTGTTTGCCTGATCGCTCTCCTCCTCACCACCACTGCCGCCGCCGCGCAGGTGACCGGCACAGGCTACCACCGCGCGCCCGACGCCATCGCCAAAACGCTCGAGACGCCGCCAACGCCGGCAGTCGCGGTCAGCCCCGATCACCGGACCCTGGCGATCCTCGAGCGCGAGAACCTGCCGACGATCGCCAACCTCTCGAAGCCCATCCTGCGCCTCGGCGGCTACCGCATCGATCCCGCGACCAACGGCCAAGCCGAAGTCCGCGTTCAATGGCTGAACGGTCTCAGCTTCAAGGATATAGGCACCGGACGAACAGTCCGGGTGGCGTTGCCGGCTGGAACGCGCTTCGCCTCGCCCGACTGGTCGCCCGACGGCGCTCTTCTTGCCTTCTACGCGCAAGGGGTGGACGGTCTGTCACTGTGGGTCGCCGAGCGCGACGGCACCGCCCGAACCATCGCGAAGGGGTTGAACGGCACCTTTGCAACGCCGTTCGTCTGGGCGCCCGACAGCCGAGCACTCATCGTCAACACCATCCCTGCCGGCCGCGGCGCGGCGCCCGCCGCCGCCACGACCCCGACCGGCCCGATCGTGCAGGAGAGCGCCGGCCGCACCTCGGCCGCGCGCACCTACGAGGATCTGCTCGGCGATGCGCACGACGAGGCCTTGTTCGACCATTATTTCACCGGCCAACTCGTGCGCGTCGCGCTTGACGGCAATGTGTCGCCGATCGGCGCACCGGGGCTTTTTGCCGACTTCAGCGTCTCGCCCGACGGCCGCTACCTGCTGACCGAGCGACTGAAGCGTCCCTATTCCTACCTGCTTCCCGCCACCTTCTTCCCGACCGAGATCGCGGTATCGACCATCGATGGCCGCCCGGTGAAGACGCTCGCCGACCGCCCGCTCGCCGACGATCTGCCGGTCGACTTCGATGCGACGGTGAAGGGCCCGCGCGAGGCGACGTGGCGCTCCGATGCGCCCGCGACGCTCGTCTGGGCGGAGGCGCTCGACGGAGGCAACCCGCGCGCCAAGGTCGCCTTCCACGACAAGGTGATGATGCAGGCCGCGCCTTTCGACGCCGCGGCAGTCGAGCTCGCGCAGACCCCCGCCCGTTACGCGACGACGATGTGGGGCGACGACGGCTTTGCGATCGTCGTCGACCGCGAGTGGCGGACGCGTACCGAGCATCGCCAGGCGGTCGCCCCCTCGCGGCCGGGGCAGGCCAGGATGCTGCTGACGCGCAACTACCAGGACCAATACGGCGATCCCGGCGACCCGATCGTCGAGGAGAACGCGGCGGGCAAGCCGGTCATGCGCTTCACCCCGCGCCACGACGCCGTCTACGTCACTGGCGCGGGCGCGACCAAAGCCGGTGCCTTCCCCTTCCTCGCTACCATGCCGCTGGCGGGCGGCGAGCAGACGCGGCTGTGGACGGCGAAGGCGCCCTATTACGAGCCGGTCGTCGCGATGCTCGACGACACGGGCAAGCGCATCCTGACCCGCCGCGAAAGCGCCAAAGCCCCGCCCAATTACGTCATCCGCACCGTCAAAGGCGGCGGCGCCAAGCTGGTCACCGCCTTCCCCGATCCTGCCCCGGTATTCGCGGGCGTCAGTCAGCGCACGATCACCTACGCGCGCGCCGACGGCGTGCCGCTGTCGGGGACGCTCTACCTCCCCGCGGGCTATGACGCGAAGCGCGACGGGCCGCTGCCGACGCTGCTCTGGGCCTATCCGGCCGAGTATACCGACGCGAAGGTCGCCGGACAGACGGTCGACCAGGGCAACCGTTTCGTCCGCCCGCGCGGGATCAGCCACCTGTTTCTCCTCACTCAAGGCTACGCGATCCTTGACAACCCTGCGATGCCGATCATCGGCGAGGGTGGTGCGGAAGCGAACGACACCTACGTCAAGCAACTCCGCGAGGATGCCGAGGCCGCGGTTGACGCGGTCGCAAAGCTCGGCGTCGGCGATCGCAACCGGATGGCGGTCGGCGGCCACAGCTACGGCGCGTTCATGACGGCCAACCTGCTTGCCCACACCGACCTCTTCCGTGCCGGCATCGCGCGCTCGGGCGCGTACAATCGCACGCTGACCCCCTTCGGCTTCCAGGCCGAGCAGCGCACCTATTGGCAGGCGACGTCGACCTATACCGAAATGTCGCCCTTCACCTACGCCGACCGGATCAAGGAGCCGATCCTCCTCATCCACGGTGGCGCCGACGACAACAGCGGTACCTTCCCGATCCAGTCGGAGCGGATGTACGCCGCGCTGAAGGGCAACGGCGCGACCGTCCGCTACGTCGTCCTTCCCAACGAACCCCACGGCTATCGCGCGCTGGAGTCGACCGAGGAAACACTCTGGCAGATGACCGATTGGCTCGACCGTTACGTCAAACCGAAAACGCCTGCCTCGAAGTAGCGCGATAGGCTAATCAGATGCAGCAACTGCCGTTCGCAGGTTTCCTCGCGAACGCATTCGGACCGTGGTTTAAGCCACGCGCTTTTACGACCCGCGTGCAAATCATGATTTGAATCAAGGCAGTAAATCACTGGTGCCAAGGGGGCTTATCGGTCCGCGCCGCGTTGGGATGCTGACGTCCGCTTACGCGACCGCCCTAAGGAAATCTTCATGACCGATCACGCCCCCGAGCAACTGCGCACTGGTAATGGCGGGGAGACCCATCAGGTTGCGGATGACGATCACCCGGTGCTCACCACCAATCACGGCACGCCAATCAGCGACAACCAGAACCAGCTGAAGGCGGGTGCCCGCGGTCCGGTGCTGCTGGAGGACGAGGTCTACCGAGAGAAGATCAATCATTTTGATCACGAGCGTATTCCCGAGCGCATCGTCCACGCGCGCGGATCGGCCGCGCACGGCTATTTCGAGTGCACCGATAGCCTAGCCGACATCACCGTCGCCGACCTGTTCCAGAAGAAGGGTCAGCGCACCGAGGTGTTCACCCGCTTCTCGACGGTTGCGGGCGGCGCGGGTTCGATCGACACGCCGCGCGACGTGCGCGGCTTCGCGGTCAAGTTCTATACGCGCGAGGGCAATTGGGACCTCGTCGGCAACAACATCCCCGTGTTCTTCATCCAGGACGCGATCAAGTTTCCCGACCTGATCCATGCCGCCAAGATGGAGGCCGACCGCGGTTACCCGCAGGCGGCGACCGCGCACGACACCTTCTGGGACTTCATCTCGCTGATGCCCGAGTCCACCCACATGATCATGTGGGCGATGTCGGACCGCACGCTGCCGCGCACCTTCGCCAACATGGAGGGGTTCGGGGTCCACACCTTCCGCTTAATCAACAAGGAAGGGAAGAGCACCTTCGTCAAGTTCCACTGGAAGCCGAAGGCGGGCCTCGCGTCGACGATCTGGGACGAGACGGTCAAGATCGCGGGCGCGGATCCCGACTTCCAGCGTCGCGACCTGTTCGAGCGGATCGAGCGCGGCGACTATCCCGAGTGGGAGCTAGGCGTGCAATTGTTCGACGAAGAGTTCGCGAACAGTCAGCCATACGACGTACTCGACGCGACCAAGATCATCCCCGAGGAGGTGCTGCCGGTCCGCATCGTCGGCAAGATGGTGCTCGACCGCTACCCCGATAACTATTTCGCCGAAACCGAACAGGCCGCGTTCGTGCCGAGCCATGTCGTGCCGGGCATCGGCTTCTCGAACGATCCGCTGCTGCAAGGGCGATTGTTCAGCTACACCGACACGCAGCTGTCGCGGCTCGGCTCGGTCAACTTCCATCAGCTGCCGATCAACTCCGCCAAGGGCCGCGCCGAGGCGGCGGGTTGCCCGTTCATGAACCAGCAGCGCGACGGGCACATGCAAATGGCGGTGTCGAAGGGTCGCGCCAATTATGAGCCGAACAGCCTGGCGAATGTTGGCGAACCCGGCGGAGCGCGCGAGGATTCGCACGGCGGCTACAAGACCTTCCCTTCGGAGGAGCAGGGTCAGAAGCTGCGCGTCCGCCCTGAGAGCTTTGCCGACCATTACAGCCAGGCACGGCTGTTCTTCCGGTCGATGGACCCGGCCGAGCAGGCACATATCGCCTCTGCTCTAGTGTTCGAGCTGAGCAAGGTGTCGCTCGAGCACATCCGCACCGCAATGATGGCCAACCTGCGCAACGTCGATGAAACGCTTGCGCGGCGGGTCGCCGACGGGCTGGCGATGGATCTTCCCAAGGCATCGAAGACGGCCGCGCCAGTGCTCGACATGGATCCGTCGCCTGCGCTGCGGATCATTCGCGGTCCGCGGGAAAAGCACACGCTGGAGGGACGCACCGTCGGCATCCTTATCGCTGACGGCACCGACGCCGATGCTCTCAAGACGCTGAAGGATGCGGTTAAGAAAGCTGGCGGTCGCGCGATGACGATCTCCCCCAAGGTTGGCGCCGTCCCGCTCTCCGACGGCTCGACGGTGAAGGCAGATGCGCAACTATTCGGCCAGCCGTCGGTGACGGTCGACGCTTGCGCGGTCATCCTGTCGGGCGAGGCGACCGCCAAGCTCACGAAGGAAGGCGCTGCCGTCCAGTGGGTGATGGATGCCTTCGGTCACCTGAAGGCAATCGGCGCCAACGACGAAGCTAAGCCGCTGCTCGGCAAAGCAGGCGTGGAGCCCGACGCCGGCGTGACCGATCTCGCCGACTTCGTCGAAGCCGCGAAGAAGCGCTACTGGGATCGCGAGCCGAGCGTCCGGACGCTTGCCTAACATCTACATCGCTGGCTGCTTAAGAAGGCAGCCAGCGATGATTCAAAATCGGCCATTCAGTGCAAGCGTAGTGCTAACTCGCAGGCGGTCGCTTGTTCATGTTCAATGACCCTTTTCTAAACAGGCAGCCTTTCCCGGCCTCACCGCCTGCCGGCGCGGGCCTATAAGCCGATCTCCAGCGCCCGTCGGCCGATAAAGGCCGGGCCCGCGAAGCAACCTGGCTCGTTGAGCGTCTTACAACGACGAGGCGGAGACGGCATGAACACGATCGAGCGCGGCACTGGTCGCACGCTGCTTCTGATCCACGGCCTGGGCGGGAGTTGGCGATCGTGGAGCACCGTCTTGGGGCCACTCAGCGCCGCGCGGAAGGTCATCGCGGTCGACCTTCCCGGCCATGGGGCTACCCTTGCTGAATCCGACAGCGGGACGTTCAATGGTCTGGTCGGCAGCGTCGAGCGTCACATCGCGGAGGCTGGCTTGTCCGGCGTCGATGTCGTCGGCAGTTCGATGGGCGCGCGGATCGTGCTTGAGCTCGCGCGGCGCGGACTCGTCGGCAACGTCGTCGCGCTGGATCCAGGCGGTTTCTGGCGAGGCTGGGAGCGCACCTTCTTCAGGACCACCATCGGCGCCTCCGGTCGCTTGCTGCGGGCCATCCGACCAGGCCTGCCGGCGTTGAGCCGGAATGCAGCGTCGCGCACGGCGCTGCTCGCTCAGCTCTCCGCGCATCCTTGGGCGCTTGACGGGGAGACCGTCGCGACCGAGCTGGGAGGTCTCAGTACAACGCCAACGTTCGATGCGCTGGTGCAGAGCCTTGCCACGGGACCTGAGCAGTCCGGTCCCGCCGCTGCCGGCACTGGCCGGGTCGTCATCGGGTGGGGCAGGCACGACCGGCTTTGCCTCCCCAGACAGGCTGCGCGCGCGCAGGCAGCCTTTCCCGGCGCCGAGCTCCACTGGTTTGATGGCAGCGGCCACTATCCGATGTGGGACATGCCGGAGGAAACCGTCGCCGTCATTCTCGACGCGACGCGGTGATGCTCTTAAGGAAGAGCATTGCGCTGCGGGTGGTGTGATCGTTTGAGACCTCGCTTTCTTGGTCGCGGCTCGCGCACAACCGGTTTCCCGCTGAACAGTCCGCGTGGAGGCGGCTGGGGACGAACTTAACGAGGAGAGGCTGCAGCGCGACCTGCCCGGCAGACTTGCGGCCGCCAGGACCCATTTTCGGTCGTTCGGCGCATCAGAGATGATCACCATCTTCGGACATTCGTTCAGACCACGGGGAGCTGACTAGCAACGGTCACCGAGTTGGTCGCCCAGCTCAGTCTCCGTGCAGATCGAAATGGCCGCCCCCGTCTCTCGTAACGCATTCGCCTGGCGATACTGAGCATGGGCAGTGACGAAGCGTCCGAAAGGCTGCCTGTCGCTGATCACCAGCCGCGTCGTGCTGACACCGACTGCGGCCATGATGCGTGCCCCCTCGCCAGCCAGACGGCGTGCGATAGGGCCGTTGCGAGGCTCGCCGAGGATGACGATGCGTTCTCCCTTGAGTGGGCCGTCTGGCGCGGGTGGCGGCGCCTTGACGCGGGATAGACTGCTCGGCGCGAGCCAGCCGGCGAGGTCCATGCCGGTATGCTCCATGGCGCGCACGATCACCATGCCCGCCGCCCGCGCGTCACTCAGCGCGTCGTGATGCTTGTGCGGCAGTCCCAAAAACCGCGTCAGCACGTTGAGCCTGTGGCTCGGCAGATCGGGCCACGCCCGTTTCGCCACGCGCACGCTGTCGAGCCAGGTCGTCGCGATCGGATCGCACCGATGGAGCATACAGGCGGCGGCCAGCGCGCCTTTGTCGAACAGCGAATGCGCGACGGTGATCCGGCCGGACAGATGACCCGCGATGATCGCATGAGCGTCGGCGAACGTCGGCGCGCCCGTCACATGATCTGCGGTGATGCCGTGGATGCGCGTGTTGAACGACGAGAAACGCTCGCACGGATCGAGCAACGTCTCATAGGCGAAGGTCTCGCGACCGTCCCTGAACCCAACGATCCCGATCTGGCAGATGCTGCTGACCTGCGAGCACGACGTCTCCACGTCGACAACGACGAACTCGGGTGCGTCGATGCGACCGACCTGCCCCGCCACGGGCGCTCCTGTCGTTCCGGTCATCGCATGTCCGCCAAGCTGCGGAAGGTGATCGACCATCGCGGTCGTGCCATCGGTTCGATGCTGTGCTCCCATTCGTGTCGCGCCGGCCCGGTCATGTGATAGCCGCCGCGCGGTTCGAGCGGCACCGACGCGCGCTCTAACCCGGCGGTGCGCCGCCGCCGGAAGCGCATGGTGGCGGGCTCGCCGAGCGACAGGCCGACGACATCGCCGTAGATCGGCCGGTCGCGATGCCAGCCGATCCCCGCGCCCGAATCGTAGCGGATCAGCAGCGCCTGGATCAGCGCTGCCGGTGCCAGGCCGGCGAACCCGGCCGCGTGGTCGCCGATGGGGAACAGCCAATCCGGCATCGGTGGGGCGTCCTTGGGTCGGCCCTCCTCGAAATCGTAGCTCCAGCCGAACGAGGTCGTCAGCCGCTTACCCGTCCAGCCCTGGAACCGGAACGGCGCAAGATCGGTGGCATCGATCCGGTCGATCAGCAGACGCTCCTCATCCACGCTGATCAGCGACGCTCGTTGCGCGAGACCCGGCAGCAGCGGCGCGTCGAAAAGGTCGAGCATCATGCCGCCGCCTCGACGAAGATCGGCAGTTCGTCGGTGGTCTCGGCTGTCACCGCCGCGAAGTTGGAGACGGTCACGCCGACCAGCCGTATGCCCTTCTCCGCCGGCAGCACCGACCGGATCAGCGCCAGCGCAGCGCCGTACAACGCATCGCGGCTGGTCACCGGCACGGGCTGGCTGCGACGCC
This sequence comes from Sphingomonas citricola, assembly GCF_019429535.1. Lineage (GTDB taxonomy): Bacteria > Pseudomonadota > Alphaproteobacteria > Sphingomonadales > Sphingomonadaceae > Sphingomonas > Sphingomonas citricola. The sequence goes on from NZ_JAHXZM010000005.1 coordinate 14,184, forward strand.
GCGTGAGCTGATGGAAATCGGCATATTTCACCTTCACCGTCACCGTTCGGCCGAACGCCTGCCGGCTCTCGCACCAATGCCAGACATCGTCCGCCATCCTGAGCACGCCCGCCTCAATCTCCGCCGCCTCCGTCAGGTCGCGGTCGAAGGTCGTCTCCGATCCGGAAGACTTGCGTACGCGGTTTGGATTGACCAAGCGATCGTCCTCACCACGCGCAATCGCGTGATACCATTCGGCGGAGCTGCCGAAATGCTGCTGGAGGAATGCCAGCGACTTGGCCTTGAGGTCGGCGCCCGTCTCGATTCCCAGCCGCTTCATCTTCCCCGCCGTCACCGGGCCGACGCCGTGAAAACGGCTGACCGGCAGCGTCTCGACCCAAGCCGCGCCCATCTCCGGCGTCACCGCGAACTGGCCATTGGGTTTGCGATGATCGGAGGCTAGCTTGGCGAGGAACTTGTTGTACGAGACCCCAGCCGACGCGGTCAGCCCGGTCGCGGCCAGGATGTCGGCGCGGATCGCCTTGGCGGTCAGCCAGGCGGTGTCCAGCCCGCACTTGTTCGCGGTGACGTCGAGATACGCCTCATCGAGCGACAGCGGCTGGATCAGGTCCGTGTAGCGTGCGAAAACCTCATGGATCTGGCGCGACACGTCGCGATACACCTCGAAGCGCGGCGGCACGAAGACGAGGTCGGGGCAGCGGCGCAGCGCGGTGACCGACGGCAGCGCGGAGCGCACGCCGAACGCCCTCGCCTCGTAGCTCGCTGCGGCGACGACGCCGCGCGCGGCGGCATGGCCGACTGCGACCGGCTTGCCGCGCAACGCCGGATCGTCGCGCTGCTCAACCGACGCAAAGAAGGCGTCCATGTCGACGTGGATGATCTTGCGTACCATCATGCCACCTTGTACGCTAAGCGGAACACATTGTGAACATTCTGGTAGATGCGCTGGGGCATGCCGCGTCGGAGGCGCCGCGCCGGCTTGACCATGCGCCCACGCGGCCCGACCTTGCCCCTGCAAAGGAGACGCACGATGGTCGAGGCACGGTGGAACGGCGCGGTGATCGCCAGGAGCGACGATACCGTGGTGGTCGAAGGCAACCACTATTTCCCAGTCGACAGCGTCGACGCTGCATTTCTAAAGCCCAGCGACAAGACGACGATCTGCCCGTGGAAGGGAACGGCCCATTATCACAGCCTGCACGTGGCTGGTGTCGAGAACACCGACGCTGCTTGGTTCTATCCCGAGCCCAAGTCAGCGGCAGAGGAGATCCGAGGTCGCATCGCGTTCTGGAAGGGTGTGAAGGTAGCCTAGCAACGACCTCCCGCGATCGTGCCCGTTGAGACCCACAAGCGGACATTCGCCGCCGATCTACGACCGCTTAGTTCCGGCCGCTTGTTAATCTTCGAGGCACGTGCCGATCCGCTCGACACAAGCCGGAGTACGAACGCCGTTCCTAATAGCGCTACAAGGCTATGCCTGGTCCGAGAATTGCTACGAATGTCACCGTCGCGACGATTGCAGCGCCTAGCAATGCCCAGTTCGGGCGCAACCGTTCTAGCTCTATCGTCGTCGGCTTCACGAAGCGGGCAAGACTAAACAATCCGGCGTTGCCACCAAGCGCTACCCCGACCGATGCACCAATTGTTGATCGCCAATCGCTTCCTGCCGCCAGCGCGGCGCCCAACGAGATAACACCTGTCGTGATCCACACGATGACGGCCAGTCGACGCGATTTCACCTCGAGGTTCCTGCCGTCGAGCGTTTGCGACAACATCCGTGCGGCGGCGCGGATGATGCCATAGTATCCAGCCACCCCGATGATCGCGAGCGTACCGCGGGCTACAGTAGGATGAGCGACATCTGCCATCACTCCTTGGGCGTTCCAGTCGCCAATCTGAAAAATGGCAGAGAAAACGAGGTAACCGAATGCGGTCAGCCCGTTGAGCGTGAAAACGATCCATCCGGCCAAGCGCCGCCGTGTCGCACCATCCTTCGTCCAACCGTACCATCCCACCGCCGCCAGGGCGGCGTTGACCGCAGTCCCAGCCCCGGCCACGATCCGCTGGTCCCAAAGAGACATCAACAAGCGATCGCAGCTGAAGTGGAAGGTGCTCCAACGTGTCGGATCGCCCCCCATCGCGGTACAGGCCAGGCCATGCCCCAGTCCCTCATGCAACGTAGCCGCCGCAACCCACGCCAGCGCCGCCAGCGCGACGACGTCGGTGACCGGCAGGCACTGCTCCGCAGTTGAACGTGACGTCATGCCCGCACCAGCGGCTGGCTCGTCCGCGTGCGCACCAGCCAGGCGCCAGCGACGAACAGCGAAACGTTAAGCACGATCATGAGCGGCCAGTGACTGCGCGGATCAGCGATCCTGCTGACACCCATCATCGGGTTGACCAATAATACGGTTACGAAGGCCATCCACAGGCCAACATAATTCATTGTCATTCGCCGCTGGTGCGTGAGCAGATCGGTGACCTCACGGGTCCGCCGCCAGCGCCGCATTGCGAGCATCCCCAGCGTTAGCGTGGCGAGGTTCAATAGGGCGATGATGTGGAAGACGTTAGGCCGCCCGGTCAGGTCGTACATCGACAACGCGGTGCCATTGATCGCTAGGATCGCGGCACCATAGATGCCGCCAAGGCGTCGATGCTGCGGGGTGCCCTTAGGCGATATCAACACAAAGGCCCCGCTGACCAGCGCTACGCTCCCCATCACAACGTGCGCCGTTCCAATCGCCGATATTGAACCCATCACCTTGCCCCCGTCTCTCAGAAGTGCGGTGCTGGTCGATGGAGCAAAGGGAGGAAAGCTAGGATTGCGTCAGAAAAGCAGGAATTTCGCGAGACGGGATTGGCGTTACGCCGGTCCGCTGCGATCAAGCCAACCACGCGCGCGGCAAAGCCCCACGCTTGTTTCGCTTACCGGTATACGAGAGCCGTCGACGAGGTTTAACGACCAGCGCCGGCCAATGCGATCCCATCCTTTGACGGCTTGGTCAGCGACCCACGCACCGCGATGAACCTGCGCACCCGGCACCTCTACCAAGTCGCTCACCGCATCCCGAAAGCGATAGTGTAACAGCAACGACGTGCCCCCTCGCACGGTCAGACGGCAATAATGATCCTCGGCACGCACGGACAAGAGGTCGGTAGCGACGATCCCCGCGCGCGAGAGAACGTTGGGTACGATAGTCGGCGTCATCGATAGTGGCGTCGGCGCGGGGGCAATCCCATCGCTCCCATGCTTGATGGCCGTGTGTCGCGCCCGTGCTGCGCGGAGTAAGAACATGACGAAGCCCGTCGCTAGCAGACCGTAAGCGAAAGGCTTCCATTCAAGCGTCGCATCAGTTCGCCCCATCAACCGGTGAAGCAGCGGCACTTCGATCGCGAGCAACACGTTCAGGATGATAGCGCTGAGCACTGTTCGATCCGCGCTTTCGCGAGCACTCGGGCTGAACCGCCGCCAAGCAGACCAGCCAAGCATGTTTGCGCCGACCAACGCCCCCCAGAAAGCTAGCGCATTCAAGGAGCCAAATGCCGCAGCGACGTCAAAAGCATTGACGATCACCAGCATGACGGTGACGCCTAGCCAAATGAACGTCGGTACCAAGGATGGTGCCGACATGGTCTCGGATAGCGTCGTGGCGGCCTTGATCACGTTATCTCGCAGCTCGAACAGTCGATGGAGCGCCTTAGGCGCGCCGCCCTTCCACGTCGATCGCGCTGGCGACGCGGAACCTTGTAAAGCAGGATCGGTCGCAATCGGACGTCTGTATAGCCGTAAGTGCAGGTGATCGAGCGTCACCGTAGGATTGATTATGTCCAGCAACCATGCCTGTGAGATGCAGCATCTTTCACAAGGCATGAGATACCCTATGTATTGACTACACCTGTAGTCATTCTATGCTCGGACGTGGGTGGGAGAGTGGAAATGCGGCGGTGGTGGCAATTCGCATGGATGGCGCTGTTCGTTGGTGCGCAAGCGGCAGCAGCTGAGAACGTCACGGTATCGGTCGACGCGACGGCGGCGACGGCCGTCCTCACCGCGGTTCGCAACCCGACCCTGTCGATTGACGAAGCCATGCAGGTGGCGAAACTGCCGGGCAATCAGGGGCTGATCCGAAAAGCAAAGTCCTATGGCAGGACGGCAAGTGATCAACTCTTCGCGCAAGCCCTGGTAGCCGCGGCTCATCATGACACGTCGTTCGTTGACGTCAGTAAGTTCCGGTTTGACGATGTCCGCGACCACGCCGCAGCAACTGAAGATGCGCTGACGAAGCTGAATGATCCAAGGCTTCACCTTCTAGACGCGGTAAAGGCGCGCATTGCCGCATTCACATCCCCTACGCTAAAAGGTCGCGTCACGGGCTATCTGATCGTTGGTGGCACGTCGGGCGGTTTCGCGTTTGGCGAGCCGCAGTTCTTCCTCAACCTCGATCGCTTTCCGTCAGCCGTGCTGGCTTCCACGATCATGAAGCATGAACTCTACCATGCAGTGCAGGCGCTGGCACGGGAGGCGTATCAGGAGAGGCTAGGCCAAGAACGATGCATTGCCGCTGCTCCGCACGGGACAGACATCGCAGCTTTTTTCGCCTCGCTGTCGGCCGAGGGCACCGCAAGCTATGTCGGCGATGTCCTCTCGTTACCTGAGCATGGCACCGATGCTGCGACAAGCAAGGAGCGAGCGCGGGTCGTACGCAACATTGACATGGTGGACCGCAGCATCGTCCAGCTCGAATTGTCTATACATGGCCTCACCTCTGGTGCCGCTGTGACGCCCGAGGAAGTATATGGTCTCGGCTTTTACGGCGATGAGGTGCTCTATGCGCTTGGCTATGTCATGGCCCGTGCGATCGCGCAGGAGCAAGGCAACGGCGCGATCGCTGAGCTTGCCGGCGCACCGGGTGCGATATTCGTGGAGCGCTATGCGAGCCTGAAAGGCTACGGCAAGAGCGACGCGATGCCCGCGCTCAAGCCCGAGACACTGCAATGGGCGCAGGCTTTGGCCAGATGCAGCACCTCACCTTAACGCACGCCCGGTACTGATAAGGCATCAACTATAACGATTGCTGCCTCGAGTCGGATGCTGGTCATATTCACTTGCGACCGACAAATAAATGGTGGTTGATTTCGCAACCCTAAGGCTTGGCCAGGTTACTTTTGCATCTAGCTTAACGCAGCTTAATGCCTCACCCCTATTCGTCTTCAACATCCTCATAGGATGAGAACCTTGATGAAGTTAGATCTGATCGCTGTCATTGCTGTTGCAATCTTGGCTAGCGGTGATGCAGCGGCTCAGGTTCAGCAGACTGCCACGGTTGAAGCTCGTACTGCGACGGATGGAGTGGCGGTCACCTGGCATCTTGCTAGGCCAGTCACGGAAGTTACGTTTCACGAAGCGGACATCATTCGCGATCGCTGGACCATCGCGACGCCAGGTCTGGCGATCGAGAAGGGCATCGTCCGCTCGAAGCGTCCCTTCGATACCTTCCAGATTCTTATCGCGCCAGACGCGGCCGAGGTCGACCGAGTCTACATGGGTTTGACCAAAGTCGGCACCGGCGTAATCCTATATGGGCCGGGCGTAGCGCTGAAGGACGTTGAAACGACCCTGACGTTGCGCCCCGGAGCTGGCGAGGTGGTCTTGCCTGGTGAACGCGCGATTGAAGGCTACGCGTACCTCGGCCCCGAAACAGCGGTCACGCACAAGGCAGGCGGCGCTGTGGTCGCCGGCGCCTCGGTTCCTGCCTCCCTATCGCAGTTGATGAGCGACGGATTCTTCAAAGCTCAGGCTTTCTACGGTGCGAGACTAGGGCGGGCCCTGCCCTATGAGCCGACTTTGGTTGTCACCACCGATAGCCCCGGACCGACTGTGTTTCGTGGCGACGTCACCAATACCGGGGTGATCGCCACGCGCTTCTTCGGCACGTCGTGGGCCGAGCCAGCGCCGGATGTAATGGATCAGTTGTCTACCTTTGTGTGGCACGAGACCTTCCACCTGTGGAACGGTCACGGCATCTTGCTGAAGGATGGTGAAACTGCGCCTTGGCTGCATGAGGGCGCCGCCGAGTACGGCGCGTTGGTTGCCGCTTCCACGTCGGGTGCGACCAACGAAGATCAGGCAAAATCTTCTGTGGCCAGACGTCTTAATGGATGTCGGTCGGCGCTAGGCGACCGCGATTACGACCCGCAGAAACTGCGATCCGGCTCTGCGGTCTACGATTGCGGCGTGGTGGTCCAATGGATCGCAGATCTTGAGATGCGCAAAGCTACCCATGGCCGGCATGACATCTTCAATCTGTGGAACGCCATGCTGGCTAGAGGGCGCAGCGGTGCCGGTTACGGTGTCGCTGACTTTCGTGCTGCGCTGACACAGAATAGCGCCGTGAAGATACTTCTGGATGGACGGGGAGCCGACCGCTGGGCATCGCTCGAAGCACGGCTATCGAGATTGGGTGTCTCCCTCGCGAATGCGCCGGGACGGGGCGATTACCGACGCGCTGCACTTCTGCACCTGACCGCCCAGAGTTGTACCGGAGCTACCGGCTTCTACACCGTGCCGGAAGGAGTGAAGCTCGACACGGGCGTTAGATGTGGTGTGCTGTCGGGTGATCCCGTGGTGGCTCGGATCGAAGACCATGATCCGATGGCCGACGCTGAAGCCATGTTCCGTGCCGTCCAGGCACGATGTGCGCGTGCCGCACCGATCCGCTATCGCTTCCAAGACGGACGCACGGTCGAAGCAGTGTGCTCGCTGCCCCTACCAGATCCTAAAGCGTGGACTATCACGACTGCACCGAGAATGGCGACGCGCTCGAATTGACCCACAACCGGTCATACGAGAGCGAACTCGACCGCTCGCAGAGCGGACGCTCATTCATGATAGATGGCTAAGTTAGGCGCGACGCTACCGCCACCCACGTGCACGCGCCGCTTGCTCCTGATCGCGGTCGAACGGTTCACCCGCGATCATCGCTGTCACCGCCGCCATAGCGACCGGTTCGCTTCCAGCCATGCGATAGTCGGTGCGCGCGCCCGCTGCACCTTCGCCATAGCGGAGGTGCCAAAGGCCATCGTCCTTGCAGGCGACTCCGGACAAGCGGCTTGCCGTGAAGCTGCGGCAATAGCGACCCGCGCGGTCGCGGAACGACAACGCAACCCGCACCGTCGCGCCGTCGCCCGAGAGCTGTTGATCGAGCGCCCGGCCGAGCGCCGGCGAGAGAGCGAGGGCATCCGCATTATCGCTGATCCCACCCGACCGCGGCACAAGCTGCCCCAGCAGCACGCCACCCACCAGCGATGCGGCGAGCGCCGCAGGTATCCAGCGCCGCGGCCGACGCGCGCGCTCCGCCCGCTGCGCACGAACATCGGCCAGCGACACCACCTCCGCCGCTGCCGGCATCGCCAGCGTTGCGAATGCTGCGTCGAAGCGCGCGCGCATGTCGCGATGCGCCTCCGCCAGCTCGGCCAGCGCCGGATCGCCTGCCACCGCACGCGCCACCCGATCCGCCTCCGCGGACGCGAGTTCGCCATCGATCCACGCGATGATCGAGGCCTCGTCGATCGTGTTGATCATGATGCGTTCTCCAGCATGGCGCGCAGCGCCTGTCGACCGCGCACGAGCCGGCTGGTCAGCGTACCGGCCGGGATGTCGAGCACGCCCGCCGCCTCCGCATAGCCAAGCCCTTCGATCATCACGAGCGCCACCGCTTCGCGCTGTTCGTCGGGCAGGCGTTCCATTGCGCGCATGAGATAGCCGAGCTCCACCGAGGCCTCGGCCGCACCGGACATGCCGATCGCGAGCCCCTCCTCCTCGGGTGCCAGCACGCTCGTGTGCCGCTGTCGCGCCCGCGCGGTATCGACCCATAGATTACGCATGATGCGATAGGACCACGCCACGAAGTTCGTGCCAGGTTCCCACTGCGCACGCGCGCGCAGCATCCGCTCCGCCGTTGCCTGAAGGAGATCGTCGGCATCCGTTGCATCACGCGAGAGCCCGTGCGCAAAGCGACGCAGCCGCGGCATCACGCTTGCCAGCTCGTGCTCGAATGCGGTCAATCGTTGTGCCCTCGTCCATGCGGATGAAACGACACCCGCTCCTCGTTTCATCCGTTGAGACGTGGAAAAAGGAAAGCGGATGCGGCGAATCACCTTCTTGTCGACGGTTGCAGGCGCGCTGGCGCTGGTGGCTGCCCCCGCGGCGGGCCAGCTGCTCGGCGGCTTGCCTGTGGGTCGACCGCTTGGTGGCTTGACCGGCCCGCTGCTCGGCAACGACACCGCCACCCGTGCGGCCGTGACGGCGCCGCTCGACATGGTGCGCACCGCGATCCCGGACGCGCCGCCCGCCAGCCTCCTGTCGCTCCGGCGCGACCGGCTGCGCCAGTTGGTTCGCACGAACCGCGACGTGCTCGACACCGACGACGATGGCAATCCCGTGCGCCGTGACGTGATCGTCGGCATCGATCTATCCGACACCGCGCTCGCTGCCGCGCGTGATGCGGGGTTCCGCGTCATCGATAGTGTCGCGCTTGAGTCGCTTGGTTTTCGCACGACGACGTTAGCAGCACCGAAGGGCACGTCGGCGCGCAAGGCGCTCTCGCGGCTGCGCGCCGTGAACCCGACCGGCAGCTACACGCTCGACCACGTCTATCAGCCCGCCGGCGGGGCGTTGGCGCTCGCACCCGCCGAGGCGATCGAGCACGGGTCGGCGGGGGAACCCGTTATCGGCCTGATCGACGGCGGGGTGGGTGCGCATCCCGCATTCAAGAACGCACGTCTGGAGCAGCGCGGCTTCGCCGGCGCGCCGCGTCCGAGCGGGCACGGGACGGCGGTTGCGTCGCTGCTCGTCGGCGCCGCGGGCGCGTTTCGCGGCGCCGCGCCGCGGGCCTCGCTGCTGGTAGCCGACGTCTACGGCGGATCCGCCGCGAACGGCTCGGCGGCGGCGATCGTCCGTGCGATGGCATGGCTGGCGCAACGCAATGTGCGCGTCATCAACGTGAGCCTCGTTGGACCACCGAATGCGCTCCTGGAAGCGGGAGTGAAGGCGCTATCGGCGCGCGGCGTCGCCGTCGTTGCTGCGGTGGGGAACGACGGGCCGGCGGCGCCACCGCAATATCCCGCCTCCTATCCCGGCGTTGTCGCGGTCACCGGCGTGGACGCGCGTAGCCGCGCGCTCATCGAAGCAGGGAAGCCGACGCACCTCGACTTCGCCGCGCCCGGTGCGGAGATGGCCGGCGCGGTGCCGGGCGGCGGGTGGGAGGCGCTGCGCGGCACGTCGTTCGCCGCACCCCTCGTCGCCGCGCGCCTCGCCTTGCGCGGCAGCGTCGAGGCGCTCGGCGGAGAAGCGCGTCCGGGCGCCGGTCGGGTCGGTCGCGGCATCGTGTGCGGGGACTGCCGCACGCCGCCGCGTGCCGTCGGGATCAGGTGAGAAAAAAGGCACGCGCCGGGATGAAGTGCGGGAGCGCCATCGTTTCCCTTCTGAGGCCGCGACACACGCGGTCACCAACAAGGAGGCAGACGATGACCAAGGCTTTTTCCACCGCCGCAGCCCTGCTGCTGATCGGCGCCGCCATGCCCGCGAACGCGCAACTGCTGGGTGGCGCGGGCGGCAATCTGGGTGGCTCGCTCGGCGGTGCGGTGTCGCAGACGCTCGGCAGCACGGGATCGATCGGCAGCACGTTGGGCTCCGCGACCGGCAGCATGTCGAACGGCATCGACACATCGGGAAGCGCGCGCGCCAACAAGTCGGTCGACAGCCGCTCGGGCAAGGTCTCGGCAGACGCCGGCCTCGCGGGCACGGTGACGCGGAGCACCGATGCGGCGATCGGCGCCAATGATGCCAACGGGAACGGGCTTGCGGGGAGCACCAGCAACAACAGCAGCTCGAGCGTCGACAAGAGTGCGAGCGGCAGCGCGCAACTCATCGGCACCGACCAGGTCGGGAACGCAGTGGCATCCACCCGCAACACCGCGATGGGCGCCGCCGATACGGCGCGCACCCGCGCGATGGGCGCGGCGAACACCGCTCGCGACCGCGCGAGCAATGCGGCCAGTAGCGCGCGCAGCGCCGCCGCGAGCGGCGCTGGTCAGGCGACCGGTGCGCTCGCTGGCGCGGTATCGGGTGGTGATGCGTCGCTTACCGGCAGCGGCTCCGGCACCGCGAGCGGCAGCGTCGACGCGCACCACTGAGCTGCGCCCAAGATACAAAAGCCGGTGGCGCGATCTGCGCCACCGGCCTTCTTTGACCCAAAATCGGCCACTCAGGTCCATTTGTTAGCTTCCCGTGACCGGACATACGTTCATCGCGGTCCGACGAGCTGATCGTATCGGCGAACCCGTCGTTTGGGGCGTGCCCGCTACGGCACCGGCATGCCCAAGCACTCACATGTCCGCTGCGGTCGGACGTACGATTACCTCATTGATGTCGACACCCTCCGGCTGCTCAATGGCATAGCGAACGGCTCGCGCGATCGCGTCCGGCGTCAGCGACTTCTTCCGCCATCCGGTCAGTGCCGCCGCAACGTCAGGATCGGTGATGTCATGACCCAACTCAGTGGCGACCACACCCGGCGAGATCAACGTCGAACGGACCTCGTCATGCTCCTGCCGCAGCCCCTCGGTAATCGCGCGCACAGCATGTTTGGTGGCGCAATAAACCGCGGCGGTCGGCATTACCATGTGCGCCGCAACCGAGGCGACGTTCACCACATGGCCGCTTCGCTGAGCTACGAACCGCGGCAGGACCGCAGCGATGCCATTGAGGACGCCATGGATGTTGACGTCGACCATCCGCTTCCAGTCATCGCGCTTGAGTGCAGCGAGCGGCGAGAGCGGCATCACATCCTAGTGATAAGAGATCAGGCTTCATTCGTCTCTGGCGACCAGCGTGGGATCGGATGATAGGCGGCTCGGCAGCGGGCGGCCAGCTTCGTGCGCTTCGCGAATTTCCCGGATGCGCAGAGTGATCCACGGCGGGAACGGGATCTTCAGATCCTGAAATCGGATCGCGCGATTGAGCCAGGGATGGCCTTGCTCATGAAGCTGCTGGGCATGATCGCTACTTTCGAGCAACGGACCGAACGTAACCTCTGCCACGTCCATCGTCGATAGCATGGTGTCGAGCCTGTCCAGCACCGCCGCTTCAAAGGCGGCCAGATCGTCCATATCGGCCTGATCGGGGAACCGGATCGTCCTGACGATCGCGTCCGGAAGATACCGGAAAACCGTGAGCGGCGCTCCCATGTCGTTCCACCAGATCGCCGGCATCGCGATGCCATCGGCGCGCTTCTGCCTGGGATGCCGTGGAAGCTGGGCGATGCTGAGATCGACCAGCTCATTGAAACTGGTGACGAACCAGACATGGTGTTCGGCGCCCCAGAAGCCGCCCCAAGTGTCATGGCCGGCGGCGGCATAGACCTCCACCGAACAGAATGCGCCCATCCACAGGCGACCGCCGATACCGAAGCGGTCGAGCGCGGCCTGAAGCGCTTTTGCGGCTTGCAGGCATTTCGTCGAATAGGCCTCGCCATAATGCTCCCGTGCGGTCGCATCGACCGCCTTTGCGACAAGCCGCCGCAGGAATGGCGGTGTCCTGCGACGTGTCTTGGCCTTCGCCACCTGTGCTTTGAGAAAGGCGGGCTTGATCATGTGTCCGGAGCCGCTTTTTCGGTGGGTCGCGATACATCGACGACGTAGACATCGATCAGGTCCCGGAGATTCTCGGGCAGCCGGCCGATGAGCATCGTCCGAAGGTCATCCGGGGTTTTCGGTCGCGACAAACCGTCGGGATGGGCGGGCAGATTCTTTCCCGGCACATCGCCGAACCACAGGACGATGTAGACGCCCCGGCCCTCAGCGTGCCAATCGTGCAGATAGCTTGCGGCAAGCTGCTCGACCGGCGCGGTCCAAACCTCGGGATGCCATTGCGCCTTGATCTCGACCGGCAGACCGATGCTGCCCAAGATCGCGGCTATGTCCGCGCGCTTCTGCTGCGGCATGTGCATTTCCGGCGCGAAGCGGATCGCGTCGGGCAACTGACCGGAGATATGCTCGACCAGACGGTTGCGGCAGAAATTCTCGCCGCGTGGTTTGGTGCCGTCCCAATAGGCTTCCCACATGTCGGTGCTGGTCGCGTGCATCCGACCGATGAGTGTGTTGATGCGGTCGCCGAAAAACGCCCGCATATCGTCGATCGTCGATGGCAGTCCGCCGCCGACGACGGCGGTGAGACCCGCAACCGACACTGACGTGAACTCCGAATCGCGGCGGGCGCGCATCTGAAGCGCCAGGGCATGCCGCAGCGGATCGACATAGCTCGGATCTGCAACGGCGATCAGATGTTCGAGCGCCGCGGTCGCGTCGCGCGACGGGTCACCGCCTATCGCATAGCCGCTGTTCTCGATCGTCGATGTCGCATCCCAGGGATTGGTATTGCCGCTCGAACTGCCCTGCGGGCGCGAGGTTCGCGGCCAAGCATGGCTGAACCGTTCGACGATGAACTGGCGCTGCGCGACCGACAGCCGTCGCTCGGGATCGTCGCGCTCGCCGGAAACGCGGTCGCGTATGAACCAGAGAAACTCGCGATCGTCCGCCGCCACGGCGACGAGGTCGTCGAATGTCGCATCGAAATCGACAAGAAAATCGAGCGCGAGCCACGCCAGCATAGTTTCATAGTCACGATGCTGGCGGCTGCGTGTGTCTCGCGCCAGCGCCTGCAATTCGGCCAGCTCGGCGTGGCGGGTCGCGTAGCCGAGAACTTCAGCCTCGACCGACGCCGGAAGCGAGGGGAAGCGGCGTAGCCACTCAACCGCCAGCCGCCCGGCCAATGGCCGCCAGCGGGGATCATTGCCTAGAAAATAGAGGTCATAGACGTGACCGGTCTTGCGCTCGAGCTGCGGCTCGATCGACGTGCGGAAGAACCGTTCGATGGCAGCGTCGTCGCACAGCACGGCATCCTCGAGCGGCTTTAAGTCGGTGCCGCCGGAAATCTGCGACTCCGTCGTGCGGCGCCACGCCATGAACGCAGACTCACGCGCTTCGACCGTCAAATCATCTACACTGAGATTGCGCCGCAGCCGTTCAGCCACCCCGCATACGAGGCTGAGTTCCGCGAAGTAAATCTTGTCGCTGAGATGGGTCTCGACGATGTCCTTAGCGGATGGCCGGTCGTTGCGATCGAAGCTTGCCATGAAGCCGTTCAGCACCCGCTCGCCGAGGTCATCGCCGAGAAATGCCGTGACCCGTGTTTCAGGTGGCGCTTCCTTTTCGAAGTCCCTGAAGCGACCGAGATAGGCTTTAGCCGGATCGTACAACAGGTTGGGCGCGCCGGCATCGACCGCCAGAAAATCCTTGGCGATGCTCTCGCGGAAGGTCTGATGAACACCAGCCCGCCGCGCATCGGCTTCCTTTTCAGCAGCAGCTTGCTTGCGTTCCCAGTCAAAGACGAGCGGCTTCGACAGCTCTTCGAGCTTCGCTATGAACTCAGGTGATTCAGCACCGATCTTGGCCGCGGCCTCCCGCACAGTCGCGGCGATGCCATCTCGGCGCGGCGCGAGGAGGACAAGCTCCTCCAACATTTCAAGATTGGTGTCGCCGTCGCCGCGACGCCGATCGAATTCCTCGATAAGCGCAATGACGTCGTCCTCATTTGGGTAGAGGCCGAGTCCGCACTCGTAAAACGCGAAGGTTGCATCGCGCACATGCTCGTATCCGCCATCAAATACGACATGCGTCTGGATCGCGCGCCGAACGGCTGGACGTGCGCCGAACCATTCGATCAGCGCATTGGTCGTTTCCCGCTTGTAGCCTTGATGATGATCAACCCAGAGCAGCCGCCGCCAAATATCGGCCGGCTCCATCTCGGGGTCGAGCGTCAGCGCGCGAAGCCCGGCCAGCCGCACTAGATCGGCAACCTGAGCCTTCGCCGAGTGATTGCTGTTCTCGACCAATGGCTCGCCATACCCCCGAGCCGCATCGAGCAGCGCGGTCAGCTGATCGATTGCCAGCGCTTCTATTGAGCTGTCGCTGAGGTGCGCAAGGTCAAGCCGGTCGTCATTCTGGTCGAGGTCGCTGACCGTTATACCGATGTGCGCGTAGAGGGTGCGCACGGCCAGTTCCATAGGTACGGCGCCAAGCCCTAGATCGTGCAACACTTCCCACGCCAGTCGCCGATCATCCTCGCCACCCTGCGCCAGCAGGCGTTCGATGGTGGCGGCGGGATCACCGATCCGGCCAAGTTCACGAAGTGCGTCCGCGGCCCGGTTGCGCTCGCCATAGTAGCGCGCCGTGTCGAACATCATCGCGCGCAACTCTGGTTCCAGCGCCGCGGTCAGCTCGCTTCCCGCCATCGCCTCGACCAGCAACAGCGTGAGGTGCGTGTGCTGGTCGGGCGTCCCGATCAGGGAAAGTATGTCGTCCTTGAGTTCGACGCGCATGAGACCGCTTGCCGGATGCCGGCCCCAATCCTCCGCTCGAAAGAACGGGTCGCGATCGGACAGCGCCGCTAGGGCGCGCAGTAAGCCGCGCGCGACATGGACAGGCATCGTCTCGGCATCGCCATAGCGCAGCACCGCATAGGGATCGGCGGCGACACAGACCTCCGCCAGCGTATTATCGAAATGGGCCAGCCAGGCGTGCAGCCCACGTAACGATGTCGGTACGCCGTGGCCCTGGCCGAACAGCGAAAAGAGCCGCCGCGCCGACACACCGGACTGGAAACAGCGCGCGAGCCACTTCGCGCCGAGATATTCGGCGACGACCCGGTGCAGGAGATGAAAGCGCTGACCACCTTCCGCCTCGAACAGCCGCGTGTGGAGCGCGGCGTCGATGGCCTCAGCGTGCGGAAGCGCGGCGATGCTCCCCACAAGGACGTAGCCATCGGGTATCTTGCCCGCCGGGCCGTTGAACAGACCCGCAAGGTCGCATAGCAATTGGGTGGCGGCGTAGGCACCGGCGGCAAGAAGTAGTTTCTCGGCCTCGGCATGCGCGTGCGCGGCGTCGTGATGGCGCGGATTTTCTTCCTGCACGAGAAGCTGACACGCGCGATCGAGCAACTGCGCGCGGCTGTTCGGTAATGCCTCGTCGCTCGCCGCGACTTCGCCGATCAACCGCAGCGTCAGTGGATTCTTGTAGATTTCCTCAAGCCCACGATCGGCAAGATGGGTGAGCACGCCCTCAACATCGACGGAAGGGAAATTACGGCGAAGGAAGAGCGTCGCATCATCTCGGTCGAACGCCAGCAAGTGGAGGAGAATGGCGGGTTGCACATAATCATCCTCGATCTTGATTCGATCGGCCGCCCCGCGCCAATCGACTTCGCGGCTCGACAGGATGAAGCGGGGATAGCCGAGCTTCGACAGTTGACCGAGAATGGCATCGACGCCGCCGCCAACCGTCGCCGACGCGATCTCGTCCAGCCCGTCGATGACCAGACATTCGCCATTGGGGATCAGGCGTTCAGGCTGAGCATTCCGCACGAAACTTGCCGCGCGAACGTAAACGAAGCCGGCCTGCCGCCCGATCGCCTGCGCCAGCACGCTTTTGCCTAGGCCCGGATCGCCAAGGATGACGACTGGACCATCAAGATCAAGGATCGCCGCCTGATTAATGATCACCGGCACGCGCGAGGTCGGGTCTTCGCGCTCAAGCCTCCGGTCAATCTCGATACTGGGCTTCACGTCCGCCATGATATTAACTTAATCATTGCTGCTCTTTTCAATCAACGCGTCCCGGTCGCGTATCGCCTCGACCGCGTAACGGACGTGCTCCTTGGGCCGCGACCCGGTCGGGAGGATCGGCTACGATTGTCCAGTTCCCGTCGGACAAGCGCTCGGCGGCGCGCGTAGTAGAGCCCAGCCGCATAGCAACATGTGGAATGGAAGAACAAAAAGAGAAAAGATCATTGCCGGATCGCACCGGCGACCCCATCTTCCTCCGTCGGGGCAAAGGGGGCTCATGACGCTCGAACAAGAGATCATTCAGGCGCTCGAAGCGGGCCGGTGGCTCGAATTCGTCAGTCGCTATAATCTGCGCGAAGACGCCGATGAGCCTTCGATGCGCGCGCTCGCGATTGGCCTTCACAACACAGGCCGTTTCGATCTGCTGGCCGCGATCGACGAGTTCAGAGATGACGGTGATACATTCCGCTTCTACGAGATCCAGCAATTCTATTCGGACGCGCTGCCGCAGCTTGACGCCGAACCCGCCGCGATGCTGAAGGCGGTCCGCCGCCTGGTCGAGGAAGGTGGACGCAATCGCGACGGCGGCTTCATCGCGCTTCCCTTCCGTGATTGGTGCAAGGGCGCCGGACGCGCCACCGCCATCGCCACATTGCTCGATTTCAAAGCGCCGCGCGATGGCTGGTATCTGCGCCTGGCGCTTGAAGGCTGGTCAACGAGCGATCCAGACGGCGCGCTCGACTGGGCGCTCGCCCTGATAACGGGACAGCCTGGACCGCCACGCGCCGCCGCGCTCGAGGCGCTTGGCTCGCTTGGTCCAACCCCAGCGCTCGCGGCCCGCGCGATCGCCGCGCTGCGCCAGCATCTCGAACAGGAAGCCGACGACCAAAGCCTCGGCATTGGTCTCTATGCGGCGATCGAGCTCCACGGCCGCGGCGAACAGGCCAACGCGGCCGATACGGGCGCGATCGTCACTCTGGCCGCTAAGCGCGGCGGCAGCGAGATGCGCCGCCGGGCGATGCAGGCGCTCTGGTTTCAGTGGAAGTCGGCCTCGCCGGCGATCCTCGACCACCTCATTCAGATCGCCGAGACCATCGATGGTAGCGACGCCGTGGCAGTCGATCATCTTGATCATGCGCTATACCAGATGATCTCGGGCGAGCATGTCGAGCACGCCATTGCCATTGTCCGCACGCTCCTGTCCGCCAATCGCGGCACACTCACCGTCCACAGTTTTGACGGGTTCGAGCATCAGCTGCTGACCCAACATCGCGCACGGTTCGAGACGCTCGCGGTCGAATGGTTCGTGACCGGCGACCGCGCGCTTGGCGAAGCGGTCATGGCGCTAGTCGCCAAGGTGCATGGCGCGCCGATGCTGCTCCGTCCTGACCTCGCCCCGTTCGGCTATGGTCCGGCGGAACTGATCTTCCTCGCGCGCAAGGCGGTCGGCTACCTCTTTTCCACCCCGGTCACGGCCGCCTCGCTGCTGATGGCGATCATGCGCACTGGCGTCGGCGACGCGGTCAAGGGCTCGACCGAACTGCTGTTCGATCCGCTGCTCGTCAACTATTCAGGCGAGCTTGGTGAGCATCTGCGCGAGGCCGCCAAGGACACTGACGATCCGGCGGCCCCGCACGTCGAGGCGGCGCTTCAGCAGCTGGAAAGCTATCTCGAGGGCCTGCGCGCGGTGGGTCGGGTGAAGGCGCTAGACCCATCCGAGCGTGAGCGGATGATCGAATGGCGCCGCCGGCAACAGGAGATGGAAGAGGCGATGAAGGCCGGCGAGAAGGAATCGATTTTCTCGCAGCTCGCGACCAAGGTCGTGCTGCTCTACGGCAACCGCTCGATCACCTATGTTGCACCGTTCGGCGATGAGCCCGGCTCCGAACGACGCATGGTCACCGAGATGCAGAGCCATCATCATTCCCACGAGTATGCGCGCATGATCGTGGTCGATCCGCACGGGATCGACCTCATGCTGCGGCATTTCCGTGTCGAGCGCTTGCCGACATGAGGCTGATGATCCGCGAATATCTGGCTTCGCTGCGCGAGCGCGGCGAGCTGGACGCGATCCTGCCCGATCTCCTGACGGAGATGGGCTACAGGGTTTTCTCGCGTCCGAGCGTGGGCACGCGCCAGCATGGCGTCGATATCGGTGCGGTCGGGCGCGATATCGACGGGCAGGACAAGGTCTTCCTTTTCTCGGTCAAGGCCGGAAGCCTCAGCCGTCAAGACTGGAATGTCGGGCAGCAGGCGTTGAAGCCGTCGCTCGATGAAATTCTCCACGTCTATCTGCGCGCACGGCTTCCAATCGAGCATACTCAGCTTCCCGTCGTCGTCTGCCTCACGTTCGGCGGCGGGATCGACGAGAGTGTCCGTTCGGACGTCGAAGGCTATATAAACTTCAACTCGAACGACCGGATCAGCTTCAGGCAATGGGACGGCGATCATCTTGCCGCGCTTATCGACGAAGGCCCCTTACGCGAGGGTCTGATGTCGGGCGATTTGCGCGGTCATCTGCGCAAGGCGGTGGCGATGGTCGAGGAACCGGAAGTGGCGATGAGTCATTTCGGGCAGCTGATCCGGGTGCTGACCGACGAAGCCAAGCCGAAGAGCGCGGATCGGCTGCGCCGCGTGCGGCAGATGACCCTCTCGCTGTGGATCATGTTCGGCTGGGCGCGCGAGGCCGAAAATGTCGAAGCGCCCTATCGCGCGAGCGAGATGGCGCTGTTGCACGCGTGGCAGTTGTTGAAACAGGATCTCGGCAAAACCACCCAGGCGGGTGAAGCCGCTGGTCTCGCGTTCAACGCGCTGGTCGAACTGCACCATGCCATCTGGGACGAACTCTACGCCAAGGCGATCCTGCCGCACGCCAATACCCAGCATGGCATCTCGTCGGCGATCCGCTCGATGAGTGCGGTCGATGTGAACCTCAAGCTCTTCGAAATGGTCGGCCGGATCGCGCTGCGGGGGCTTTGGCTGGTTTGGCTGGCCAGTGATTTCGCGAAGGCGCCGCAGCTCGTGCCCGACGGCGATCAGGCGGAAGCGATAGATGAACTCGCGCTCCAGCTAGTGGCGCTGATCCGCAACAACCCGGCACTGTTGACGCCGATCGCTGACTGGCAGGCGATCGACATCGGGCTAGCAATCACCTTTCTCGCCTGCCGCAAGCCGTTCCACGACGCGATCGGCGAATGGGCCGACAGCCTCTCGGACAAGGCATGGTTCGCCTATCGCACGCACGGGGCCTACCCGACCCGGCACGCGAGCTACTGGTATCTGGTCTCGCACCCGGCGAGCAGTAGCGACGAATATCGCCAGGAGTCTACCGAGGGGAGCGTGCTTTATCCGATGCTCGCCTTCTGGGCCGAGGCGCTCAAACGCGAGGACGTGCTCGACCGGCTCGTCGACTTCAAGGCCGAGGACCTCCCGCACTGCAATTTCCAGATGTTCCTACTCGACCAGGACAGCGAGGCGCAGCTCTATCTTGGCGACGATCGTCACGGCTCGGTGTTGTGCGATGTCACTCCCAAGAAGGGCGAGACACGCACGCTGTTCATGGCGCGGCGGGAATGCGAAGCCATAACCGATTATAATCGGCTCTCGGCGGTCGAGCTTGGCCATTGGCCTATCGTCCTAACAGCCTGCCGGTTGCATCGCATGCCGGTGCCGCCACAGCTTTGGCTCGATATCATCGACGCAGCCGCCAAGGACGATGATCGCCCCGTTTCCGCTACACCCCCTGCATCAAGCGGCCCACAGCCGACACGTAGCCCGATCCCGAGGCGCCGCTGGCGCCCGATGCTGCGGGCAAGCACGAGCCGCCCCGCTGTCGCTGCCGCGACGCTCGACAATCACGAAATCGCGCATGTCTGCTCGATGCACATCGCGCTAGGCTACGCCCAAGTCGATTGAGCACAGCTGCGATTGGTACCGATCCGGTGCTTGTCAGTTAAGCTAAGTTCCTTGCGTCGCCTCCACGTTACCTTCGGGCGACACCGCGCGGTGAGCCAAAGCTCAATTGCGCTCCTGAAAGGAGCTATTCCGGACTGTCCAACATTTTGGTAATTCGAAGAAGCTCGTTAAACGTCCGCTTTCAGGCGATCGGTGGGAGTGCTTCAACGACCGATTGTAAAGCGCGAAGCTGCCTGCTCGCTGAGCATGAACAAAGGGCAGCTTACTGGTGCGTCTCACCCAAAGCGGCCATTCCGGTTTCCAACAAAACAAGACGTTCGCCCGGCTATCAACGGCATCGCGCACCGACAGCGGCATGCCAAACAGACTCATCGTGATTGCGATTGACTTGCAATAGCGAACTAGTGACGATGTGCGGGCACGAAGGAGTCGTTCGCGATGACCATCACCGCCACCCTGTCTGCACTGCCCCACACCGCACCTCCTTGCGAGAATGCGCGCATCGCATTGTTCGCGATACGCCGGCTGGGCGCACATGGCTTGTCCGACGCCAGGGTCGCGCACGCGTTCTTCATCGCGTTTGGCAAAGGCTTTCGCCGTCCTTTGACCTTGGCACGCGCGATGATGTCAGACATTGCCGCGACATCGACCATGTCGATCTCGATTGCGCCGTGCTGCTGCCCGCGCGTGACCGCGTCGGAGCAAGCGCTGCTGACAATCATCGCGCGGGTCGAGCACGATCGCGAAAGCGCGTCGTTGCTGATGGCCGACCTGCTCGGGCATCGCCGGGTCGATGGCGTCCTTGCCAGCGTCGCCGCGATCGCCGCCGCCTTTGCCGATGAAGGCCGACCGGTCTGCGCATAAGCGCCGAGATCACAGGCGAGCCATGCGACCAAGGGTTTGATAGCGGCTGAGCATCGCTCGCGGGCGTCGGCGGGGGTCAGTCCGCCGGACGAACGGTCCGCTGAACCTCGCCGTCCGCGCCCAGGAAGTCGATCGATGCAGCACCATCTTCAGCGACGCGCAGCACCAGCCGTTTGCGCCCTGCCCCATCGCGGAGCACCAGCTGCGACGACTTGTCGGTCGCTCGGCCCGCGAACAGCCGCTGCGTGCTACCGACGTTCGCGGCACGGTAAGCCGCATCCTGTTCGCGCTCGGGCAGGGTGCGCACCCGGTCGACGGCGGCGAAATCGAGCCGGCCCTCGGGCTGGTCGTTGACCTTGATCCCGGCCGAGCGCTCCTGCCCTTCCTCAAAGCCGAACAGCTGCACGACCTGATCCTGATTGTAGCGATCAAATGTGAGACTGCCACCGCTGGCCGCCTTGCCGTTTTGATCCTTGCCCGCGAAGATCAGGCCGCCATTCTCTGTGCCTTCGTCGTTGAAGAAGAGCATACCGGCCATGCGGCGGTCCGGGCGCGGGTATTCCTTGCCGCCACCAATGAAGCCGGGCGCCTGTGCTGCGCTGGCGATAGTCATGCGCAGCGTGCCGTCCGGCTCGCGCACGTTGATCCGCCCGACATCGATCGTGTCAAATTTCGCCGACCTGCTCGCCGGTGCCGCCGCCGTCAGTCCCATCCAGATAGCTGCGGCGGTCAACGCACCCGCGTAGATCGTCAGCGCACGCCCTGCGTCGAGATTCATTATCATCTCCCTCCTCTCAAGACCCGAAGTTTTGCCGCCTGCCATTAACGGGTACCAAGCAGCGACGAGGGCGTGAGTTCGGGTGCCACCACGACCATGTCGTACTGCAGCAACAGCTTGCGCCATGCCGCAGGCATGTCGGCGGGCGTGTTGGTGCGCAACGGTCGCAGGTCGACGAGCATCCAGTCGCGCTTGCCTGCACTCCGCTCGTGCAAGGCGAGCGCATCCTTCAGCCAAACATAGTCCTCGTCCTCGGTCATGACGAAGGGCGTTTGTCCGAGCGGTCGCCCGACACCGCCGTACGTGGCACGCTGCCCCTTCGCACCGTAGACCGCGATGTGGAGCGACGAGGTGCCCGCACCCTCGGCGCGCTCGGCAACGAAATTGCCGACATCGCGCTGGCGCAGGTTGTTGATGCCCTTCGCCATGTGCACGTCGCCAAATTTGAACAGCACGCGCGACGCGGCGGGCGCAGTGGCGAGATAGTTGACCAGCGTTCGCTTCATCAGCCGCGCGCGCTGCCCGTTGGAAGCATAGCCGTTGGTCTGTTGTCCGAGGTAAATCTCGCGTGTCTCGGCGAGTGCGGCGAACAATTCGTTCGCGTGCGCGCCGCCGTCCCTGGCGATGGCAGCGTGCGCTGCGTGCATCTGTGTGTCACTAATCTTGTAGATGAAGAAGTCGCCCACCGATCCCGAGCGGACGGCCGCTGCCGTGAAGCCGCGGTCGAGGGTTGCTAGTTGCGCGATAGCAGCGCGCGCGATGGGGCCGGGGCGTGCCGCCAGCATCTGCTCGAGCAGGTAGCTAGTTGCGCCGAAGAACTCCTGATCCAGCCCCCACATGCGAAAGCCTGGACCTGCTGCCTGCGCGCACGCCGCCGCCATGTCGCTCTCGTCGCGCCCGTTCTGGAACGCCATCACGTCAGGGTACGTCCGCGCGAACGCGGCAATGCGTGCAAGCCGGTCGGGGCGGCGCAGATTGGCGTTGACGACCCTGGTGACCTCGGGTCCGGTCTCGACCGCGAAGGCGTGCAGACCACCCGGCGCCATGATCCGGCAGATGCCCGTCGCGAACTGCGGGATCTCGCGCGAGAGGTGGTCTTCGCCGAGCAGCACGTAGCGCGCCTTCGTTACCGCATCGGCGATGACCTTCGCGCCCTCGCCTTCAAGCGTGCCGTCAGCGCTGACCTGCAGTGTCGTGCGCGCCTGTTCCAGCCTGGTCGCGAAGGGCGCCTTCGCGCTCTGCGCCGACGCACTGCCCGCCAGCGCACACAGGCCTGCGGCAATGCTTGCTAACCGCACGACATGGCTCTTCATCTTATCTACCCCTTGTTGCTGATCTACCATTAGCAAGCCTCGTGCCAGTGTCGCGCAAGGCGTAGCGAACGCCCGAAGCATCACGGCGCTCACCGGATAGTGGCGTGCCCTGCCATTTGTCGGTGGCCGATGACGGGGTGACCCTCGGCTCAAAGTCGGTACAAGGCACAGCAGAGCCATCCGGAGCATGTATTGAACGTCGTAACCTTGTGCCTCTTTCTGCTGCTGGCAGTCGTCGCGAGCAGCATCGTGTCGCGCATCCTGCCATCCGCCCTGCCGCGCCCGCTCGTCCAGATCGGCCTCGGCGCGCTGATCGGCCTGTTTGCCGGGGTCCGTGTCGAGCTCGACCCCGAGCTGTTCTTCCTGCTGCTCGTACCGCCGCTGCTGTTCCTCGATGGCTGGCGCATCCCGAAGGACGAGCTGTTCCGCGACAGCCGCGCGATCCTGGGTCTGGCACTCGGTTTGGTGTTTTTGACGGTGCTCGGCGTCGGCTTGTTTATCCACTGGCTGATCCCGGCCATGCCGATGGCAGTGGCGTTCGCGCTCGCCGCCATCGTGTCACCGACCGACCCGATCGCAGTCGGCGCGGTCGCGCAGAAGGTGTCGATCCCCAAGCGCATGATGCACATTCTCGAAGGCGAATCGCTGCTCAACGACGCGTCCGGGCTCGTCTGCCTGCGCTTCGCGATCGCCGCGGCGTTGAGCGGCACCTTCTCGATCAGCAGTGCGATCTCGACCTTTGCGTGGATGGCGCTCGCTGGTGTGGCGATCGGCGTCGGCGTGACCTGGGCGATCGTACGCGGCAAGGCAGCGTTCGCCGAGCGCTTCGGCGACGACAGCGGCTCCAACATCCTCGTCAGCCTGCTCATCCCGTTTGGCGCATATCTGGTGGCGGAGCATGTCCACGCGTCGGGCGTGCTGGCGGCCGCCGCATCAGGCATTGCCATGACGTTTGCTAGCGGTGGCGTGTCACTGGGTGCGGCCACCCGCATCAGGCGCCGCGCAGTGTGGGACATGCTCCAGTTCACGTTGAATGGCGTGATCTTCGTGCTCTTAGGTGAGCAATTCCCCGATCTTCTCAACCGTGCACGCGCGACCATCCAGACGACTGGGCACAGCAGCATGTGGTGGTTGCTGCTCTATGTCGCGGCAATCACCGCGGCACTGGGCGCGCTGCGCTACACCTGGGTCTGGGTATCGCTGCGCTTCACGCTGCTGCGCGCGCGGCGACGCGGCGCGGATGCTGGAAGCCCGCCGCGCCGGATCGTCGGTGCGATGTCGGTGGCGGGGGCTCGCGGCGCGATCACGCTGGCGGGTGCGCTGACGCTGCCGATGGCGCTGACGGACGGCTCACCGTTCCCGACACGCGACTTAGTGATCCTGCTCGCCTCGGGCGTGATCCTCTCCTCGCTCGCGATCGCGTCGCTGGGGCTGCCGTTACTGCTGCGCGGCCTCCACCTGCCCCACGACGAGGGCGCGGCCGACGAGCGCGATCGCGCGCGGATCAAGGGGGCCAAGGCCGCGATCGCCGAGATTGAGCGTGCGCAGCACCAGATGGCCGAGGAACAGGGCGACGCGGATCGCTCGACCGAAGTCGCTGCGCGCATCATGGACCAGTACCGCGAACGGATCGACAGCATTGCTGGAGACGAGGATGACCGCTCCCGACAGGCGCAGGAGACACGGCTCGAGCGCAAGCTGCGACTTGCGGGCATCCGCGCTGAACGTGAAGCGATCTTCGGTCTGGCGCGCGAGCGCGAGATCAGCATCACGCTTGCCGAACAGCTCGGCCGAGAACTCGACCTGGCAGATGCGCGTCTCACGCGTCTGGGCGTCTGAGCGATGACGCAACTGACACAAGGACGAGGCCGCCTGCGGCGTTGGTGGTCGATGTGGGTGGTCGGCGGCGTCGACCATGACGCGATCTTGAAGCAGATCAGTGAGGATTCCGGCTGGTCTGGACGCTACGCGTTCCTGGTCGTCATCTCGGCGATGATCTCGCTCCTCGGCCTCCTGATGCCGTCAGTTGCGGTACTGATCGGTGCCATGCTGCTGTCGCCGCTCATGATGCCGATCATCGGTCTCGGCTTTGGGATTGCGACGGTAGACCCGCGCGAGATCCGGCGCTCGGCAACCGCACTGCTGGTTGGTGCGGTGCTCGCAATTGCCTTGTCGGTGGTGTGCGTGACGCTGTCGCCGATCCAGACGATTACCAGCGAGATTGCCGGGCGTACGCGGCCGACGCTGTTTGATCTTCTCGTCGCCCTGTTGTCAGCAGTCGCAGGTGCTTACGCACTAATTCGCGGTCGTGGCGGCACGGTGGTCGGCGTCGCAATTGCGATCGCGCTCATGCCGCCGCTCGTCGTTGTGGGGTTTGGTATCGCGACACTGAACTGGACCGTGTTCGCGGGCTCGCTGCTGCTGTTCCTTACCAACGCGATCACGATTGCGCTGACCGCGGCGCTCGTCGCACGCCTGTACGGCTTCGGCGCGCATCTGTCACCGCAGCATACCGGATGGCAGCTCGTCCTGTTCTTCGTCGCGCTCGGCCTGCTATCGGTGCCGCTCGGCGCTGCGCTCAGGCAGATCGCGTTTGAAGCGGTGGCGCAGCGGCAGGTTCGCGACACGATCAGCGATCGCTTTCCCGACGCTTCGCGGCTCGGGCAGCTCGACATCGACTATGCTGCCACGCCGATCCGCATCCGCGCTGTGGTGCTAACGCCTCAGCTCGACCCAAGTGCAGATCGCGTGCTGGCGGCCGACCTGCGTGCGCGGTTGCAGCGACCGATCGACGTCCATGTCGACCAGCTGCATGTCGATCCCGAGGGGGATGGGGTCGAAGCCGCTCAGATCGCGCGCGCGAACAGCGCAAGCCAAGCTGCGGATGCTGATCGTCAGCAGCGTGCGGTGGCAAGTGTTGCACTGATCGCGGGTGTTCAGCCTGACGCCGTGACCGTCGACACCGACAAGCGCGTGCTCAGCACAATCGCTTCGGCACTGCCCGGCTTGCCGATCGCACTCTATCGTCTGCTGGAGCAGCGGGCGTCGCGTGGCGCGCCGGGTTGGACGGTGCGCATCATCCCACCCCGTGACGCAGTGCTACCGTCATTGCCGATCGCGGCTGGCGTAATCAGCGATGACGCCTTGCAGGTTGCGGCGTGGAGCTCGCGGCGCGACAAGCGAGCTTTGCTGGTCAATGGCGGAACACGTGAGCAGCGGCTCGCGGTAGCGGAAGGGGTCGACGACAGAGGCGGCGAGGCAGGTGCCGGCGTAGCCGGCGGACCATTACGTTTTATATGGTCTGCTGAAGATGCGGCCGCCACCAATCCGTTGGGAGCACGAGCAAAAGAGCAGGCACCTGGCACGTGAGCGGTCGGATGCGGCATGCGCCGCGCTATTGTACGAGGATCAGCAACGCGCAGCTGATTAGTAGCAGAAGAGCGACGAAGGCGTAACGCGCCGGCCGCCAGCGGATGAGCAGGTAAAGGCCCATCAAGGCCACCGTGCACTGCAATCCTGCCTCGGCAAACCCGTGCACGAAGCCGGTCGCCATGCCGTTGCCGGCCGCATCGTTGCTTGTCACGCGCGTGTGCAAGCCGATCCAGCCGAGGACCCCGCACCAGCCAGCAAGCACCCACGCGATGTAGGTCAACGGTTCTGGTCTTAGCCGGCAGAACCTGGTTTTCAGCGTCTGAGGCACCGCGACTTGATCACCTCGCCAAAACTTAGGCCGTACTGAGGGACTGGTACTACCTTATGGGTTTGGTGATACCGCCCACGCGCGTGAGAAGGCTGTCGCCAGATCAGCGTAGGAAAATGGCTTTGTGAGAATGGCGACTGCGTGATCGCACGGCACGCACTCATCTGCGAGCGCAGTAATAAAGATCGTCGGCAGCTCGCCATGTGTTGCTCTTATAGCTTCTACGGCATGCGGCCCACGCCCGTTCTTGATCCGGACGTCTGACGTAATGAGCGTCGGCAGGCGGGCATCCGCCATGCGCACCGCTTCAGCCTCACTTTCCGCCACGTCGAACGAGCTTGCACCTTCGCAGGTGAGGAAGTCGCAGATGATCTCGGCCACGAGCGGTTCGTCTTCGATCACGAGAACGTGGCACATGCGATACATCCTTGATCGAGATCAAAGCTGAATGGCTGGCCACGCCGTTAGTTCATTTGCGGCAGCGACCACACCCTACCGCGCTTGCGGCGACGGCCCCACGATGCGTCGGCATAGCCGCAGCGCTACTCGCCCTTTCTCGGGCCGGCTGTCATTCAGGCTTCGCTGCTTACTGTTTCTTCGTCTATTCAGCAGCCGATCGTGGGCAGGAGTGTTAGCCGCTGGTGTCAGAATAGACTAGCTCCACTAGTAGCGGTGATATGAGATCTGGACGCCCGTCTTCTCGCACGAAACGCCGTGCGGCACAGCGTGACGCCGCTGCCGAGCGTTGGCTGTTGCTGATTTTCGTGGTCCTCGCGGTCATCATTGTGTCGAGCCTGCCAGGTTCCGAGCAAGGTGCGAAACACACCGAACGCGCAAAGCCACTGACCATGGCACAAGCACGAGCCTCGAACGCCGCAGTTCCAATTGTTGTGAGCAAGCGAGCGCGCGCAGCACCGTTCCACTTCGGAGGCGGACCCGCCGAGCGTGCCCAGGCCATTGATTGCCTCGCGACCGCAGCGCTCTACGAGATCGGCGACGATCCGCGCGGGCAGCGCGCGGTTATCCAGGTCATCCTCAATCGTGCCCGTGCACCTGGCTTCCCGCACACAATTTGCGGCGTCGTCTACCAAGGCTTCGAGCGGACCACAGGCTGTCAGTTCTCGTTTACCTGCGACGGCTCAATCCAGCGGCGAACCAAACATTTCGGTTGGACCGCAGCTCGACGTGCGGCGAGGCGGGCGCTCGCGGGCCATGTCTTTGCCGCCGTGGGGCGTGCCACGCACTATCATGCCGACTGGATGGTGCCGTACTGGCGCGATACAATGACCAAGGTTGCCAAGGTGGATACCCACCTCTTCTACGTGCGGCGCTGACACGCAGCAGAACGATCTTCTCCATCGCCTGCGAGCGATGCCGCAGCGTTGGTGAGGGCCGCTGCTACGCTGACCGCGCGGCGCACTCGCACGATGCGCTCGGGCAGGGTTTGCTCACTCGTGAGTAACGCTATGGCACTTGCATCTTCGAGCAGTGCTCCTGCCCGCGTCATCAGCTGTTCGGCTAGCTCAACATCATCGGTGTCCATGTTGTGACGGACACTGCAAGCCGGCCTGGAAGTCTAGCTGCAGCTTTCGCGTCGCTTACGCGATCAGCTCGCTCGCGGTCACTTCGAGCGGCTGCGCGAGCTTCTCGACCACGGTGATGGTGGGGTTACGCCGAGCCCGTTCGATGTCGCTGACGTAGGTGCGGTGAATGCCGGCGCGGTCGGCATAATCTTCCTGGCTCCAGCCTCTCGCCTCGCGAAGGCGGCGGACGTTCTGGGCGAGGCGGGTGCGTATCTCCACGACCACCCACAGACTGCCATGCAGCTGATCAATCTACAGACGATCAGTGACATTCGAGTTGACTGTTCGTCGACACAGAGCGTGTGTCGCTCCTTGAGACTCATCGTCTACAAGGGAGAGTGACGTGAATAGTGACGACGCGAAGATGCTGGTGGAGAAGGCCTGGCCGATGATCGTGGACGAGAGCCGCCAGCAACTGGGAGGCGAGCTGCACTATCAGGCAGTAGCCTACCACTGCCTACGCCAGGCCGGTGTGCCCGCCCGGCAGCTGGGCATGAACGTCAAGCAGTGGATTGAGCAACCAGTCACCGAGTTGTTCAAGTTAAAGTCGATCAGCAAGAAACACCCTGCCTACAATGGTGGCTTCGAGCCCATTCCCGACATCGTGCTCTTCAAGCCCGAGGTGAACGGCAACTGGCAGCGCCGTAACACCGCCGTGACGCTCGCCAACATGCTCATGGTGATCGAAATGAAGGCATCCGAGCGCGACAAGAAGCGCTTGTCGGTCAAGGAAATCATGGATGATGTCGCCAAACTGATCGCGCACCGAGAAGAGGTCGAGCACCTCGGAGGCAAGGTCACCACGGTCATGATGGTGGTCGACGTGGCTGCTGAGGCCAAGGGCCGCATGCGTGAGCACGAGATTGCAACCTGTGCGGCACGAGCGGCGGAGGCAGGGGTCGGCTGGCTCTATGTGTCGCCCGATCAGCAATGCTGTGTACTCAACTAAGGCAGCAAAGATAACGACGGACCATCAAGGGTATGCGCTGCTGACAGCTGGCGGGAGCAACGCAGCGCGACTAAGTCGAAACAGACTTGACACCATAAGCGGCGAGTTCACGGTGATCTGACGCCAAGGAGGGCAAGGTACCGCTCGGGAAACCGAGCAGCCTTGCTGTTGCCGGGCTGCTTGCTTCTCGATTGGTGCCTTGCCGGCGTCAATTAGGAGTGAAGCACATGCCCGTCACAGTTGGTCGCCAGCCGCTCGAGGCTGATCCCATGAAAGTTGAGTTACAAGCGCGGAGCGCTGACCGTCGCAGTCGACAGCGCCGCGCATCGTTGGTGCAAGATCTGCCGCCGACAGCCTCGCATCGCAATGATCTGCGCCCTGAACTTAAGATGCGGAACATTGCGCTTGATGAGATCAAGCTGCCAGCCCGACAGGTGCGCAAGGTCGGCCCCGATGACATCGCCGAAGTTGCGCAATCGATCGAGCGCTTTGGTCAGTCGGCACCGATCATCGTTGGTCGCGACAACAAGCTCATCGACGGGGCCGTCGTCGTTGCCGCAGCGAAGAAATTAGGGCTGCGTACCCTTGCCTGCGTGCAGGTCGACCACCTCACGCTCGAGGAGGAGCGTGCGCTCCGGCTGGTGCTCGGGCGTATGGGGCACAAGCGCGAGACCGACATCGATGCACTGCACGACGAGCTAGCGGAACTCGAACAGCAAGGCCTGCAGATCCGTGGCCTGGGCTACACCGATCAGGAACTTGACCAGATCATGTTGCGGCCGCTGACCGACGCGAAGCCGCAAGTCGACGTGGACGAGGCAGCGGAGCTGCAATCGATCTGCCAGGCTGGTGATCGCTGGTTGCTGGGCGACCACGTGCTGCTGTGCGGCGATGCGAAGGAGCAGGCCGACTGGCAGCTGTTGATGGACGGAGAGGCCGCGCAGCTCGTGCTCACCGATCCGCCCTACGGAGTCGCTGTCAGCAAGGTTGTCTCCACGAAGCACCGGGACTTTGTCGAAGGTGGTGGCGACATGACGCACAGCGAGTTCGGGGCCATGATCGAGGCCAGCTTCTATCAGGCGCACTGCGCCCTCATGCCCGGCGGCATGCTGTTCAGCTACATGAACTGGGTCCACGTCGACGACCTGATCAGGATCGGCAAGCAGCTCGGCTACGAGCACATCAACCTCGTCACCTGGGTCAAGAACCAGGGTGGCATGGGCTCGTTCTACCGCTCGCAAAGCGAGTTCGTCATCGTTCTGAAGAAAACGGGCAAGCACAAGAACAACGTGCAGCTCGGCAAGCACGGACGCGACCGCACCAACGTTTGGCACTACGCCGGAGCCGGCACGTCCGGTACCGCCGCGCGCAGCGTGCTGAAGGATCATCCGACCCCCAAGCCGGTCGACATGCTCGTCGACGCCATCCTCGACGTGACCGACCGCGAGGACATCGTCGTCGACCCGTTCGGTGGTTCGGGCTCGACGCTGATGGCGTGCGAGGAGACGGGGCGCAAAGCCCGCTTGATCGAGAAGGACCCGCTCTACTGCGACACCATCATCCGACGCTGGATGACGCTGACGGGCAAGATGCCGCTGCTCTCGGGCACCGAGTACAGCTACGCGGATGTCGCTGATCAGCGCGCGATCGTCGAGGAGACGCCCCATGCACGCGGCTGACGATGATGATTACGCCGATCTGCGCAATGACTGCGTTTGGATCCCCCTAGAGACGCTGCCGCCAGACTCCGCACAAGCATCGTCGGCTTATCCGCCGGGAGGTGAATTAGATGACCCGTTCGGCCTGAACGAACCGGGGCCTGAGCCAGCGCACCCGCCGGTGCGCATCATCACCGTCGACGCCGAGCCGGTAGCGCCGGCTAGCGAACCCAAGCCTGTTGGCGCCGATCCGTCGCGCCCCGTCGGATACGGCAACCCGCCAAAGCACGGTCAGCAGCAGCCGGGCGCACCGAGCAAGAACCCGACCGGTCGCCCGAAAGGCTCGCCGAATACCGGTCATGTGTCTAAGTTCCTGAGCAAAAGGAGCGAGCAAGACCTGGGCACCGGCAAGCCCGAGCAGGTCAGCCGCGCCGAGTTCCTCAAGTGGGTCATTCATACCAGAGCGGCGGAAGGGGATCATCGCTTTCGCAAGATTCGTGATGATCAAATCCGCGCAGAGCAGCGACTCGCTGACCTGCGGCTTGAACTTGAGATCAAGCGCGCCGAAGCCGGCGAAAAACTGAAGGCTCCCGCGCAATTGGAAGGTTACAAATGGCTGGAAGCACAACGCAACAGGCACTTTGGCGTGGTGAAGCGTGCGCGAGATGTAGGCATTTTGGTAGAAGTGGAAGGCGGCTATGCGTTCGCTGAAGGTTTCCTCGAAGCACTGAAGGACTGGGGCACGGTATAGCCGTGCCCCATTTAAATCAGCGCTGACGCAAGCGTTTCTTCATACTCTCCTGCCCTACGGCAACTGCCCACGATCGTAGATACCACTTTCCATTGATTTTGTGGACAGCATCCGCGCCGACCATCTTTGCTAACCCGCTAACTTCATTTGCAAAATACGTATTCATCAGCGTACGCGCGGCAGCTTCAAAGTCTGCCTTCTCCTTAGCCGAACGCGTGACGCGTGGGCCTCGCCTGATTGCCGCCTCTTCTTCCTGATTGCGCAGCGCCATGATTTCAGCCGCCGCTTTAGGATCTCCCTTCGCCGCATCGACGAACATCCGCATCATACTTCGCTCGTCAAAGGACGTCGTCTTCAGCTTTCCATTGACGACGTGACGGATCGGCATTTCGCCAATCTCAGCCATCGATCGATCCTTGGCCGGTCCGCGTCCCTTTCGGTTTGCGTTCCGTTGCCCTGACCCGAACAGCGTATCAGTTCTTCTCTGTTTTTCCTCACGCATGATCACCCCCCGGTGGTTAACCAGGCCAACTCATGTTCGAAGGAAAGCGCCGGGGCTCTGTTCCATCGAACACGAGCCCTCCTTGGCGGCACCCTTCTGCCGAAGAAGATGTAGCCGTGCAAGCATTCCCGCTTCCCGACATCGATTTCCCGGTTCTGCCGCAGCGCGACGCACACCTTTGCACTGGTTTTAACAGTGACTTAGGCGCTAAACTGACCCTCTTCGGGCAGTAACCTGAGTAATCTTGCCGGTAAATTTCCCGGTTATTGAAAAAGCCGCATCTGTACGCAGTCGATGCCTCTCCAGTGTGCGGCGTTAAGATCGATCACAATGTTTGGTACTGCGCCAAGGACAGTCAGAGAAAAGTGCCGGCAATTGGCGGCTTTGTGAGTGCCTCAGCTTCTCTGGCGTACGATAAGCAAGGCTGAGAGGCGCAGAAAAGCGCCTTTTCGCGCTATGGGCCGCGCGGTAGCGGCTACGTCTGAGACTTGATGGCGGAGCGGGAGGCAGCCACACCAAAGCCAAAAAGTGACGTTTTTCCGGGGCAATCCTAAAATTCCCCCGTCGTTGTCCATGTAGCATACCATGGACAGAAAATCTGCATGGTAGCTGCGTCTCGATCGCTGATCGCGCGCTCCGCACCCATACCATGCTCGACGGCACCGCTCGATCGAAATAGCATCAGCGCATGGCAGACTTTGACGACTCCGCTGATCCCGAGCTTGGTGCCGCGTGCAACCGGCTTGCCGCTTATGTGCTGCCGATCCCTGCAGGTGCGGTGATCGATGAGGCGTCGGGCCTGACCGAAACCGACTTGGTCATGATCCTGCGTCGGCTACACCTGACGCGTAAGAACGTCATGATCGAGCACATCACCATGGAGGAGATGAACCGCCGCTACGGCCGCACCGCTGAACGCGTGAAGGCGCTCAGCGACGACGCCCTGTTGGCGGAATGGCAGGCGAGCAGCTGGGAAGAAGGCGACGAGGTCGCCGACGCGCTCGCCGCCGAAATGCAGCGGCGCAACCTCGACTTCTGAACCGGCACGCCGCCGGCAACGATCGCCGGCGGCTGTTCCTAGTCAGTTGCGGATGATCAGTTCCTTGACGCGTTGCGCCCCCGCGGTCGCCGTCGCTAACGTCCAGGTCGTGTCGACCTCGGCGATGTCGAAGCGGGCGAAAGTCTCGCGCACGAACGGCGTGGCGTTGATCGACAGCACGAAGCGGCCGCGGATCTGCGCCAGCTGCTCGGCCATAGCGACATAGTCGGCACGGCCGAACTCGACACCATAGCCTTCCGTCTCGTCATAGGGTGGGTCCAGGTAGAACAGCGCGTCCGTGCCGTCGTACCGCCGCACGACGTCGGACCAAGGCAGCTGCTCAATCGTGACTGGCTGGAGCCGATCGCGCAGCCGGCGCAGCTCGCCACGCAGATGCGCGTGATTGAACCGCGACGACTGATCACGTCGGACGCCAAAGGTTCGGCCGGACACGCGGCCGCCGAACGCGAGGCGCTGGAGATAGAGGAAGCGGCACGCGCGCTCGATGTCGGTAAGCGTTGTGGGATCGACGCGCCGGTACCGCTCGAATTCATCTCGGCCGGCGAGCAGCCAGGCCATCTCCTCGACCAGTGGCTCGTAGTGGCGACGGGCAACCCGGAACAAGTTGGCGACGTCGCCCGCCAGGTCGTTGATCACCTCGACGGTGGGCCGCGCGGCGCGGCGCAGGAAGATCCCGCCCATGCCGACGAACGGCTCGATGTAGGCGCGATGCGGTATGGTGGAGATCAGCGCGCAAAGACGGCGCGCAAGGTTACGCTTTCCCCCGAGGTAAGCCGCGGGAGGGGTGACGGGTGCAACAGGTGTCATGGTGGTGGAGGCGTCCTGATACGAACACGTCGGCTACGCGCGCTCAGGTGGTCGCCGGCCGATCCGGCCGACGAAGCCCGGGCCGGTCGGCCGCGGGATCGATGGTGCGGCAATCGCCGCGAAACTGGTGGAGGATCGCTGCGCGGCAACCGACCCGTACCGGGTGGTTAGCCGCGCAGGACCACGGGAACTGCGCCCCGCGTATTTCCCCGAAGGGTCTTCTATTTCACGGGCCACCCGGCGAACCGGAGCTCGTGGTCAACCGCGCGCGCGGGCCTTCCTCTGCGGCTACGCTCGGGAGGGCGCAGCCGATATGACAGGCGCGGCAGCCGGCGTCGAGACGCGGCACTTCGCGCGATCGACATTGCCGATCCGATGCGCGACCCATCCCTTGTGGAAGCGGACCAGCACCGGGTTCACGCGCACGAGCCGATCGTATTCGTCTCGCTGCTTGGCATCGAGGCTGTCGAGCATCGACACGCACAGCGGCGCCGCACCGACGCGGCGCTGACATGCGGCATAGGCGGCGATCGTCGCGGGGCCGACGCGGCCGTCGATCGCGAGGCGGGCGCCGCACAGCTCATTGATCGACTGCTGGAAGAAGCGGCCCGGGCGCGCGGCGCCCATGTTGACGGTCGTGTCGAACAGCTCCTGCGTCACCGCGGCATCGATCGCGACAAGCGGCTCGTACCCGGGCGCGACGACGTAGCCCTCGTAGTAGATGCTGTGCGTCACCTCGTCGGGCAGCTTGCGCATTGGGCCGGTGTAGCCGTGCGCGACGGCCACCTTCTTGGTGATGCCGCGCATCGTCTCGCCGCCGGGATCGCGCTTGTCGTTCACGTATCCGCCCTCGAGCGCGATCGTGCTGGCGATCATGGCGACGATCGTCGCGGCTAGGCCGCCCTTCGCTGCCTTACTCGCCATCCTCGACGCCCTTCTGCTTGAGGAGGCGCGCAACGATCGCGGCGGCCGACAGCGCGAGGCCGAGGCCGCGCGTGCCGGGCACCAGCGCCTGCACCTCGGGCGGCAACGCGGTCCAGATCGCGAGCGCCTGGTCGGGCGCGGCGAGCAGCGCGCCGAAGATGGTCGCGCCGATCGCGGGCACGCGCACGGACCAGAGGCGCGCAGCGCGCCTCCAGCTGGGGATCAGCTTCATGTCGGTGTTCTCCTGGGGGTGACGGCAATCGGCCGCCGGCGATCAGTCGAGGCGGCCGAGCAGCGCCTTCAGGTCGGCCGGCGCATCGCCGGCGACGGGGTAGAGGTTGCGTAGGCCATCGCCATGCTCGGCCGCGCGGCGCGCGCGGCGGTTATCGATCGCGCGCGAGGCGGGCGTGACGATCGACAGCGCGCCGCCGATCATCATGATGATCATGCCGCTCACTTGCCCGCTCCGCCGGTGCGGTTGACCAGAAGGTCGAGCTTCGCGTTTGCGCCCGCCATCTGCATGCGCAGGTCGCCAAGCTGGACGTCACGCTGGTCGGCGCGGATCTCGAGCTTGTCGATCCGCAAGGTGTTGTCGTTCACCTGGCGCAGCACACCGCCGGCCGTGAGCAAGACACCGCCGACGATGACGAGGAGGGAGATGACGGGAAGCCAGTCCTTCCACGTCGAGCGCGCTTGTGGAGCAACGACGACGGTTTGCGTCGTCGCCGGCGTGGCGTCGGTCATGTGGTAGCCCTTCGAGATCGAGCGCTTTCGCTCAGTGATGCGCGTCAAAGACGATGGTCAGCAGCAGCTCATGGCTCGGCGCACACGGCGGTGACCGTCACCGCCGCGCTGGCGGTGTGGGTGAGCAGGAAGCCGTCGCGGGTGACGCCAGAGACCGTGCCAGCCGTCGTCGTCACGTTGGGCGCGCGAGCCATCGGCACCCCGAATGGCACCCACAGCGAGCCGTTGATCGCCTGGACGGCCATCGTCCGATAGTAGCGCTGCGCAGCCGCCACGTCGGTCACGAGCGGGCGCGGGGAGAAGAGGTAGCGCTGCGCTCCGATCGTCAGCGCGAGATCGGTAACCGCGATCCTCCACGGCACATCGGCGGGAGGGAGGTCGATCCCCACCAGGATGCTCGGTGCCGAGCCGATGTTAAAGGCGGACGCCTGACCGACCGCGATCTGCCCGCTGTACGCGGCATAGGCGCCGGCCGTCAGCACCGCGGGTGTCCCAAAGAAGGTCTTCGACGGGCTGCCACCGCCACCGAAGCGCTGCTGGATGTAGGCGCGCACATTACCAATCGCGCCGGAGACCAGCTTGATCTTGGCATCGAAGGCGACGGTCTTCCCGTTGACGGCGCGGAACAGCTCCTCGTCCTCGGCCTGCGCGAGGATGAAGTACGTCCCGCCGCCCACCTGCTGCTCGATGTCGATCGCGTATTGCGATTGCACCCCCGCCTCCGCCTCCGCCGCTGAGACGGCCGCGCGGGACACCGTGCGGGTGCCAGCGACATCGGTGGTCGTGAACCATCGGTCCGCGCTGTACACCGCGCTCGCCAGCACCGCGAAAGGCCCGGTCCCGCGCTGCCACAGTCGCATCGCGCCATTGTCGATGATGCTATTGCCGATCGGAACGGGTGCGCCGCTTGCCGCCTTCCAGACGGAGCCGATGCCCCAGGTGCCCTGCGCGACGCCGTAGCGCCAGTCATCGATCCCGCCCGCAATTTCGGCGATCGTCTGGTTATCGATCCACGCCGTGATGTCAGCGCCAGTCAGGCCTGCGCCGGGCACGAACGAATTGCCGGCGAGGCGGATCTTGTTGCTTGCGTTCGCCGTGCCGCGGATCGTCACCAGCTTCTTGGTCGCACCACCATCCGGGTTGCCCCCCAGCGTGTAGCGACATCCCTCGATGCTCGCGTTCCAGAAGTTGCCGTGGCTGACGACCGACTTGATCGCGCCGAGCGTGCAATCGCGCAGGCTGATGCCGAGCCCCCCGGTGGAGATAACGCCGACATCCTTGCCCTCGAACTGGATCGCTTCGAACGCGATCAGGCTGACGTTCCCGAGCAGAACAGCCATGCTGCCGGACAGAAACAGATCGCCGTTCGAGATTGTAACCGCGCGATCTAGCGTGACACGGCTGTTGCCGGTGTCGATCGCGGTGATGATGCCGTATTGCGGCGCGCCCGCGCTGCCGCCCTTTGCACCGTTGCGGGTGTTCTGCCCGGCGACGAAAGCACGGCCGACCTTCATCCCCGCGGTGGTCGACACCGGCACGACCGCGGCGTTTGCCACCGCGCTGGTAACAATCCCTTGCGCATAGGCATCGCGCTTGCCGCTCAGGAAGCTGCCGCCCTGGTAGCCGAGGAACTTGCCGCTGCGGATGGCGGTGCTGTTCGTGCCCGCCTGCTCGGCCTCGGTCCCGCTCTTTACGCCAAAGGCGATGTCGAGCGCGTAGCCCTGCATCGTCAGGCCGTCGAGATCGAGCGAATCAGCCTGACCGGCATCGACGACCGTCATGGCGACGCCAGCGCAGACATCCTTACCACCGCCGGCACCGCCACCAGCACGAAAGCGGACGCTCTGGAACGCCGCCTCGCACAGGTACGTCACCTCAAGCACGTCGCCGGCGTATGGCCCTGCGAACGCATAGTCCTCGCTTTGGAAAAGCACGTTCTTCAGCGAATAGCGGGTGATCTGATAGAGCGAGAACACAGGCACTGCGCCGGGGTCGCGGTTGACGCAATTGGCGAAGGTCAGCCCCTCCAAATTGACGTGCGTTGCAACCTGCTGCCCCGCTCCTGGCTGGAAGCGCACGCACCGCGCGGACGGATGCAGGTTGAAGATGACGCTGATCTGTTCGCCGTCACCCGTCCACGTGATCGAGCCACCCGACTGCACAACATTGCTGAGGCAGTACCAGCCCGCGGGCACGTAGATGCGCAGTGCGCCCTGGAAGGCGGTCGGGTACTGCGCCTTGGCGTAATCAAGCGCGGCTTGGAAGGCAGCGCTGTTGGCGGCGACATTGACCCCGGTCGGATCGGACTTCGCGCCGAACCACTGGACATTCACGTCGCCGCTGTACGCGCGCACCCATGCGCCGCTCGCGCCGGTCGGGTCGCTCGCCGGGGCGATCGTCACCGCCTGCCGGGGATCGATCGACACCGCCGCGCGGTGATCGCCCGGCTCCCAGCGGAACGCGCCGGCACGCCCCACCTCGGTCAGCAGCACCGACGCGCTGGTCTGCGGACGCGCGGCCAGCGCTGCGACCGACACGGCAGCGTCCGACTTCACCGCGAGCGCCGCTGCCTGATCCTGCGACACCGGCATCTGTCCAGGCGCGATATTCTCGACCAGGTCGAGCCCGATGTTGGCGCGTGCCTGCAGCTGCGATTCATCACCGAGCTCCTGCGGTGCATCGATCAGCAGGCGGCGATTGAGCGCCCGTGCCTGCGCGACACTGACCGGCTTGTCGGCATCTGCGGTGTTGTCGGCCTGATCGAGGCCAACGTCCGCCTTGCCGACGAAGGGACCGCGGTCGGCCCAGTAGGGCGCTTTCGCGATAATCTCGTATTGGCGCTTCTCACCCGGGTACGCCGACACGCCATCCATGTCGCGCGACGTGAAGAAGGTGCCGACCTCGAAGTCAGTGACCGCGGCCGCGAGCGTCGGGCGATATGCCGACTGGCTGACTACGCCGTCAATCAGTGCGGCCGACGCCGGGCGCACAACCTGCGTGAGGGCGCTGTCGGCAGTGCCGGCGCCGCTCGCATTCAGCCGCACCGTCATGCCCTCGATGAGCACTGGCGGCATAGCCTGGCGCGGCAAGGCGGCGAGCAGGAACGCGACGACGAGCCCGACGCCTTTGGCGTTCAGGTGCAAGCCGTCATAGCGGCACGATCCCGGAGTGAAGCCCTTCGCAATGTCGGCCTTGTCGCTGTCCGAACCGTCCGACCCGAGCTGCAGGATGTAGGCGACGAGGTCGCGGCCCTGCGCATCGGTGAGCCAATAACGCGGGTACAGCGCGCGGGTGCGCGCGTTCGCCGCAATATAGGCGTCGTAGGGCGTGCCCGGCCCGCGCGCGATCCAGTCGCTCGACGGCAGGATCGGCAGGATGAACCCGCGCGCGCCGTTCCACTGGCGCACGATCGCCGCCATGTCGGTCCACAGCTGCGCGTTGGTGTTGTCGCCGTATGCGCCGGGCACACCCGAATAGAAGTAGTTGTTTCCCAGCCAGAGCGCATTCAGCGACCGTGCGGGCTCGATCACCGTGTCGGGCGTGAAGAGGACCGGCCCCGCGAAGGTGACCGCGCTGCCGCCCGCCGCCTGCGTGATCCGGTAATCGGTGCTGTCGCTGCGCGCGATCGACACGGTGACGCGGCGCGAGGTGGTGCCGTCGGTCACGTAGCCGGTCATCGACGCCGGCGTCGCGTCGCCGCCGTAGCTGTTCAAGAAGCTCGCCGGGCTGACGTAGCTGTCGAGCGACGGGGCGACACCGTTGATCAGCGTCACCGCGACCGAGCCTTGCGCCGGCAGCTGACCGCCGAGAGTGAGTAGCAGCGGTCGTGCACCCGTCTTGTAGACCTGCCGAGCGTCCGAAGAGCCGCGCGCGACGGACACATACGGGATGCCCAGCTGCTGCGCGAACAGCTGCGACCACTGGCCAT
The DNA here is from genome assembly GCF_019429535.1 of Sphingomonas citricola. Classification (GTDB taxonomy): domain Bacteria; phylum Pseudomonadota; class Alphaproteobacteria; order Sphingomonadales; family Sphingomonadaceae; genus Sphingomonas; species Sphingomonas citricola. The sequence goes on from NZ_JAHXZM010000005.1 coordinate 53,340, forward strand.
TTCCGCCCGTCGTGTCCGACAGCGAGTTTCCGGCGACGAACAGCCGATCGATTTTCGACCAGTCGTGCAGGTCGAAGCGCTCGACATCGCCGCTAAGCGGCACGCTCCAGTCGCCCCACGCGACTTCCTGCGCATCGGGCCGCGCGCCGTCGCGCGTCCACGCGATCGTCGCCGCGCCGCCGGCGAGCAGCTCGGCGCGTAGGTTGCCGACCTTCACCCGCGCGACCGCCGCGGTGGCGTCGCGCATCGCATCGAGCGACCCTTCGAGGCCGTAGACTTTGTCCTGCCCGAGCCCGCCATGCATCAAGTCGAGGCGCATCTTCTCCTCTTCCGTGAGGAGACCGGTCCACGCCCCCGGCATCGCGAACGACGGGTTCCAGATGAAGACGCGACCGCCGTCGGTGCTGCCCTCCAGCACGCGCACGAGCATACCCGGTGCACGCTTATCGAGCGGGATCGCCTCGCGTTCGCCGTAGGTCGCGACCGCGCGGTAGCTGGTGGTGGCGATGCCCTCGACCGTGTCGATCGCGTCGACCGCGCGCGTCGCGAGCGGGCCGAGCAGGTCGGCGCCGTCGATCGTCAGTTCGGCGACGTCGTCAGCGCCGATCGTCAGGGTCGCGCCCTGCTGAGGCGCAGTCATGAAGCGCGCCGCCATCGCGCCGTATGCCGGCTCGCGGTCGTCAGAGTTGCCGTCGCTGTCGATCGCCGAATCGAGCAGGATCAGCTCACCGTGGAGACGCGTCTTGCCCGCAATCTGAAAGGCGAACGCCAGCGGGAGGGGCTGACCGAGCTCACCTTCGAATGGCAGCGCCTGCAGACGTGCGGCAGGCACGAGGAACCGGATCACCGTCTCGATCACGCCGTCGACGACGCGCGTATCGATCACCTTCAGCCCGGGCGTATCGTCAGTGACGCGATCGAGGCTGATCAGCGGATCGCCGGGCGTGCCGGGTGCGAGGCGCACCTGTAGCCGTAGCGCCGTGCCCCCGCTGAGGTCGGGACCACGGACGCGCAGCAGGTACGAAAGGTCCTCGTTGCGCCAGGCGGAGATCGCCAGGCGAGCAGCGGTGAACATTAGCAATGCTCCGTGGGGGCGGAGCAGATGGAGGGCGCCGGCTCCGTGTCGGCGCGGAGCTACGCTTTCGCGGCTCCAGCTGTTCGGGCGGTTCCGCCGACGGTTACGCCGGCGGGTTCTCGAGCTTGCGCACCCGCTCGATGAGGGCTGCGATGTCGTCGGCGGCGTAAGTGCCGCCCAGCTTTTCGGCGGTCGCCGCTTCCTCGGCCGACGTGGCCGTGTCCGCGCTGCCGGCGGTGACGGCATAGGCGGGCGCGCCCGGTGCTTCGAAGGCCCACGCGTTCGCCGGCAAGCCCGGCGACACCGGCGGCACCGCCGTCTGCGCGAGCGCATATGCGTGCTTCGCCGCCGTCTCCGATCGCGCGGTGACGGTCACGATGCCGCTGCCGGCGTCGAGCGACCGCGTCAGCAGCATCACGTCCTGATCGATCAGCCCGCCCTCCGGATAGTCGATCGTCACGACGTCGCCGGGCTTGTAGCCGATCCAGCGGATCTTGAGCGGCAGGTTGATCGGGCCGAACTCGCGCGCGTTCTCGATCGCGTAGCGCGCGAGCGTTGCGACCTGCTTCGGCTCCTCGCCGGCGAAGCACTGCACCAGCGGGAACGACGCCTCCTTGCGGACCTGCCGCCCGTCGGCCGCGACGTGCTCGGCGACGATGATCGGCTCGGCGGGCACCTCCGCCCACGTGGTGGTCGTGACACCGCTCTGCGGATCGGTACTGATCTGCTCCGACCAGTAGCGCGGCACCAGCGCGTTGATGCGGTCGCGGCGCGCCTGCATAGCGACGATGCTGACCTCGCCCTGCGCGAGCGCGTCACGGTCGATCGTCGCGAGGCTGACGCGCGGCGTCGACACGATGCACCCCAGCATGGCGCCGAGACGGAGCGGCTCGCCCGCGCCCGCCTGCAGGATGTCGGTCAGCACGTCCCACTTGTCGTCGAGCGTCGATTTGACGCCGCCGACGCGCCAGCCGTTGATGGTCGCGACGTTCGCGCCCTCGACGAAGTTGTCGACGATGATGCCGCTGATCGGGAGGCCAACGCCGGCGGCCAGCTTGCCGTTCTGCCGCCAGCCGAGGCACCAGGTCAGCGCGACGACGTAGGGGTTATCGCTCCACGCCCAGGTCGACTGATCGGCGGCGCGCTGCGGCCCGTCGCCGCCGGGATAGGTGCTGTCCTTACGCGGATCGTAGCAGAGCACGCCCTTCCCGCGCCAACCGCAGGTCGGCATGGACGTCTGCGTGTTCTTGCCCTTCGTGTCGTATTCGAAGCGCATCATGGTCGCGGCCTTGCCCGACAGGCGGTGCGCGCCGCTCCAGCCGTAGGGCGACGTGCCCGCGAGGCTCAGCGCGGCCGGCTCCGGGCATTGCCCCAGCTGCCGCGCCTCCAACACGAAGCCGCGGTTCGGCACGTCTACGATCTGCCCGACGACACCGCGCGCGATCTGGTCGATGTAGAGCGTGTCGAGCGACTGAACCGGGCCGAGCGACCACTCGGTGACGATGGACTGGTACTTGTTAGTCGAGCCGTATGCTTGACGGTAGACGATGTGCCCGCCGTTGTAGGCGTCGCCGAATACGACATCGATGCCGGCGTTCGGTTCGGCTTTCCACTGTTCGGGCGAGCCTCCGCTCGATGCCTTCGGGGCGGTCAGCGCGCTGGTCGCCATCAGCGCCGCGGCGGCGAAGCCGGCAACCTTCGCGACGGTGGCCGCGGTCTGAACAAAGGCGAACGTCGCCGTACCTGCCGTCGAAGCGGCTGACCCGAGCAAGCCCGCACTCGCCACAGCGCCGACGCCTGTAGCAGCTAGGGCGATACCGCCGACGACCATCGCAGCGGTTGCAAGAAAGCGGCTCATCGGCCTACCTCTCCGCCACCTGGAGGTGGCTCACATGACGGCGCTATTTGCGATCACGCTTGCGGCATCGGGCCTGCTGACCGGGCTGGCCGGAAAAGCAGTTCAGGCTGAATACGACAGCAGCGCCACGATGGGCGACGCGGAACGGTGCCTGATCGATGTCGGCGACTTCGGGCCACCTCTCGTCTACCGGCAACCCGACCGCCCGGATGACGTGACGTTGATCTGGCTCAAATGGGGCGAGTTCGCCGGCGCAGGCCGGGGTCGCGTGGACCTTCATCGCACCGCGACCGGCACGCACGTGCGCTCGTGGATGCCGGCCAAACAGGTCGCGGAGTGCGCGCCTAAAGCGGGGTGACCCGCCACGCGGTGTCGAGCCCGACCTCTTGAAGGATCGCCGCACCGACCGCGTGCTCGTGAAAACCGAGAAGTCGCCCGTTGCTGAGCTTGATCCCGAGCGCACCGAACACGTCGCCGGATGCGCCCATGACGATATCGCCGGTGACCGCGGTCGACCACGGGATGCGCTCGAGCTCGATCGCGTCGAGCGCGGCGGCCAACGTCTCGTGCCCGCGCGCGCGCAGCGCCTTCAGCGCCGACTTCGCGCCGCCGTAGCTGCCCGACGGTGGAAGCTGCACCTGGTACCCCATGCGACGTAGATGCGCCGCCGCGAGGCGCGCGCAGTCGCTCCGCCCCCAGCGGAACGGCCGCCCGATGAATTGGTCGCGGGTGGCGGTCGCGGCCGCGACGCGGCGCACCATCTCGGGCTGGCTCATCGCCGCACTCCATCCGGGCTGGACGTGCCCCAGTAGATCTGCTGCGCGACGTAGGTGACGAACGCGCAGCCGAGCTCACCCGGCCACAGATATTGGTGAAAGCTGTCCGACAGCCTCGCGCCATCGTCGGACAGGAAGAAGTCTTCGAAGATCGACGTCACCTCGTATTCGACCTTGCGGCTGGTCGAGGTGAGCGACAGCTTGGCGGTATCGAGCAGGCCGTTGAACAGGAGCAGCGGCTGCCCGATCACGCGACCGGTCTGCTGATCGATCGCGCCCAGCCAGAGCAGCACCGGTGCGCCCTGCATCGCCACCGAGGAGAGCTGTGCGGCGGCGACGCCATCGCGCGGAGTGAAGGTGAGCGACAGCTGCGGGGCCTCGTCGCCGAAGCCGTCCGTCAGCGTGTCGATCGCGGTGAAGGTGCCGACCACCTCGTCTTCGCCGGTGAAACGCTCGAGCGCACCGTCGACGAGGAAGTCGACGAAGCCGCTGCCGACGAGCAGCCGCACGGTGCGGCCGGGCAGCGCCATGCGGATCGCGCCGAAGATCGTCGCGCGGTCGGCGGAGAGTGCCGCTTCGAGCGCGGGGTCGAGCAGCGACATTCAGGCGATCTCGCTGATCGTGAAGCTCAGCCCCTGCACGCGCGCGGGGATCATCTTCCACCCGCTCGCGTCGCCGCTCAGCTTGCCCTCGATCATCGGCACGCTGACCTCGCACTTGTCGCCGTCCGCGGGCTCGACGCGCAGCATAGGGCCGATCGGTACGCTCGCGCGGCCGTTCGCCCCCACCATCACCGGCTCGCGCACATAGTGCAGATACCGGCGGCCACCGTGGAGCAGTGAGAAGAACTGGCGCCGGCGGAAGCTGTAGCGCGGGGTCGCGCCGCGGATGTTCAGCACCATGCCCGCCTGCCCCGCGCCGTCGACGACGACCTTGCCGGGCGCGCCGACGTGAAAGCCTGGCTGCGGGAAGCGACACGCCACCGTCTCACCGGTCAGCCACGCGTCGAGTAGCGCCGCGGTCCACAGCCGGCCGTCGGGCTCGGGCATGAGGTTCGGCGTCTCGATCGCCATCGACAGGCGCGACCCCATGAAGCCGAGCCACGTCTCGATGCCGCCAGTGGGCGGGGTCTGCCACCCGCCGAACACGATCGGTGACGGCGAGGCAGAGCGCGGCAGCGGCGACGGCGGAAGATAGATCGTCATCAGCGCCGCCCCATCTTCCGCCGCTGCGCCTTGCGCATCTGATCGCGGCCGAGCTCGGCACCGCCAGCGGCGATCCCGGGTGCGTGAACGCCGACACGCTGGTCGGCGACGTCCGACACGGTCGCGGTGAACAGGTCGGTGTTGAGGTGGAGGTCGATGCGCTGGCGTGACGATGCGGTGTCGTTCGCCGCCATCATCCGGCGCGTCTCGGCCGCGGGGTAAATGCGGGTGCCGGTCGGCAGGTCCATGATCTCGCCGCCGTTCTCGTTGACGTAGGTCATGCCGCCCGACCAATGCTCGGTGCCGGTGGCGTTGCGACCAGGCGCGGGCGTCTTGCTGAACAGGCCGCTGATACTGCTGATCGCGCTGTTGAGCGTCGGCAGGTTCTTGTTGCCGTTGATGAGGTTCTTCAGCGGGTTCAGCAGCGCGAGCGCGATGAACTCGCCCTTGAGCATGTTGAGCACGCTCTTCCCGGCGCTGCCCCAGCTGTCCCACTGCGACGGATCGAACACGTCGACCAGCTGCACGCCGGCCGCGCGCACCTCGTCAACGCCAGCGGCCGTGATCTTCGCCTTGCGGTCCATCGCGTCGGCGCTCTCGTCGACGCTCGTGCGGATCTCGCGATCGGCGGCGTCCATCATCCCCGCCATGGGGTCGCTCTCGCCGAACAGCTTCTTGAAATCGGCGGCGAAGCGCTCGTTCTGCCCGGTCAGATACTGGACGCGCGCGGTGCGGGCGTAATCGATACTGTCGGCGAGCGATAGCTTGCCCGCGCTCACCAGCGCGGCGATGCGCTTCAGGCTGTCGGCATAATCGTCCGCCGCGGCGCGCGCGGGATCGAACGCGCGCACGGTGGTCGTGAGGTCCTGCTCCAGCTCGCGCTCCGCCGCGGCCGCCTCGCGAACCTTCTTCGCGGCTTCCGTCCGCTCGGCCGCTGCCTCGCGCGCCGCGCCGCCGGTCTTCTTCCATGCGACGTGGAAGTGGCTTCCCTCGTCCAGTGCCTCGGTCAGCTTCACGCCGGCCTGCCGATACGCGGCGATCAGCTTGGCGAGCGTCACGCCATTGCCCTTCGCGACGTCGATTGCCTGATCGAGCTCGTGGTTGCTGGTGCCGGGCTTCGCCGCCAGCGCCGCCCACGGTCCCTTGCCCGACTTGTACGCCACATATTTGGCGTAAAGCCGCTCCTGCTCCTCGCGCGTGCGGTGGTCGCTGTTGATGTGCCCGCCGATACCCTCCGCGATCTCACGGGCTTCGGCCAGCGTGACGTTGCGCCCGATCTGGTTGGTGACGGTCGGCTTGCGATTGGCGGCGGATTGCTTGTCCTGCTCGGCCTTGATCGCCGCCTGCCGGTTGCGCTCGATCTGCGTTAGCTGGCGCGTCAGCTCGGTGGTGACCGTACCTTCCGCGCGTGCCTTCGCCTGCGCGGCGGTGACCTGGTCGTCGTACACCTTCTTGATCCGTGCCATCGGATCGGTCGCGCGCGCCGCCGATTCGCTCGCCAGCGCGATACGGGTCTGCTGCACGCGCGCTTCGGCCTGCGCGATCAGGTCGGCCTGCTCCTGGGCCATCTTCTCGACGTCGGCGACGCGGTTGCGATAGATCGTCTGCGCGGCCGCCGCGCCCGCACCGCCCGCCGCGCCGAAATTGGTCGCGTCCGCCTGCCGCGCTTCCGCCTTCGCCTGATCGAGCAAGGCCAGCGTGACCTTGCGGATGTTGATCTCGCGCTGGAGCGCCTGCTTGGCCGCGATATTGTCCTGCTCGGCCGACGTCTTGGTCGCGTCGATCGACTTCTTCGTGGCCTCGGTACCGTCGCGGATCGCCGCCGCCACGCCGTCTGCCGATGCCGCGAACCGCACCTTCGCCTGGCGCGAGATCTCGGCGGCCTGCGCATCCTCGCGCAGCTTGTCGACGCCGTCGGCAAGCGCGTCGTTGCCTTCCAGCAGCTTCGCCACCAGCGGCCCCGCCGCGGTCAGCAGCACGGTCAGCACGATGCCCTGCCAGCTGGTCAGGAAGGCCGCGACACCGGCGAGCCGCCCCTCCATGCCCTGCAGCGCGAACGCCGCCTGCCCGATCTGCTGCGTGAACGCGGTCGTGATGCTCTGCCCGGAACTGACCTGGACGGTGAAGTCCTGCACCTGCTGACCGAGCATGATGCCCGATTGGCGCGCCTGCGCGCTGGCGCTCGCGTTCCGCTTCTTGGCGTCGGTCGCCTCGTCGAGCGCCCCCTGCTCGATCCGCAGCTTGGCGGCATATTCGTCGAGCGAGATCGCGTTCTGGCTGATCAGCGAGCGCGCCTCCGCCATCTCGCTGTCGAACCGCTGCTGTGCAGCCGCGGCCGGATCGATCGCGGCGCGCAGCGCGCGCGAGCGGCGCTCGAGTTCTTCCTGCTCCGCGATCAGCGCCCGAAACGCGACAGCGGAGCGCTCGGCCGAGCCCTCCCATCCGCCGAACCCGTTGTCGCCGGCGGCGTTCACGCGCGCCTGCATGCTCGCGAGCGCGGCTGCGGCCACTTCCGCACGCTTGGTCGCGCCGGTGCCGACGTCGAGCGCGGCCTGCGCGCGCGTCTGCGCGGCGGCGAACTGGTCGGTGCTGATGCGGCCGAGATCGTACAGCTCGCGCGCCTCGGCGATCGCGACGTTGTAGCGCTGCTGCGCGACCGACGCGGGATCGATCACCGCGATCAGCGCGCGGGTGCGGGCCTCGAGCTTCTCCTCCGCATCGAGCACCGCCCGGAACACATCCGCCGATTCCTTCGCCGCGCCAGTGCTACGGTCGAGGTTGACGGTCGCGAACTGCGCGCCGTTGCCGCTCTGACCGAGCGCCGCGTCGATGCTGCCGCGCACGTCGGCGCGCGCGGCGTTCAGCTTCGCCGCGTCCGCCTGCCGCTTCCAGCTTTCGAGCTGCCGCTTGGTATATTCGTCGTTCGCCGCGGTCGCACGGCGCGCGGTATCCTCCGCGGCATCGGCGATCTCGTTCATCGCCGAGCGGCCCGCCATGCGGACCTCGGCGAAGTCGTTCACGACGTTCGCCTTGCCCTCGGTGCCGAGGCGGAAACCGACGCTACGTGTCGCCATCGCGGTCCTCCTCCTCGGCGCCCTCGGGCGGGTTGATGATCGCCGCTTCGATCCGCGGCAGGATGGCGGCGATCAGTGCGAGATCGACGCCGAGCGCCTGGCCCGTCATCATCACGGCGGTGTTATCGAGCCCGATCGGGCGGGTGACCGGCCCGTCAGGCCCGGGAACGGTGGCGAGCCGGACCTGCGATCCGATCCCCGCGATCAGGCTCCAGGCTACTTCGCCCGCTTCCGTGCGCGCTTCGTGTCGCTCGTAGGGGCAGGCTGGTCGGCCGGCGTCGTCTCGGCATCGGCCGAGCTTTCCGGCGTCGCAGACGAGCTGGCAGTATCGGCCTCCTGCGTCGCCCCCGCCGAAGTGCCATTCGGCGAGAGCGACAAGCCGTTTTTTTCCGCGTCCGCCATCGCCCAGGGCAGCACCCACAGCTGGTCGGCCGCCTCGACGAGGCGCGGCTCGGCGAGGAACATGGAGATCGTGCCCGGCTCCACGCTGGTCACATTGCCGTCGACGTCCCGGTGCTCGACATCCTGCGTCGGCTCGACCGGCTTGCCGTCGGCGTCACCAATGCCCGACCACGACACGATGTTGTGACGGATCAGCGTGGTCGTGAACGCATCGGCCGCGCGTTCCTCAGCCTCCGCGCCGCCGCCGCGCAGCGCCTCGACTGTCGCGCGCCGCGCCGCACGCAGCGACAGGAGCGACGGCTGCGCGGGGAATGTGACCTTCACCGGCGGATTGTCGCCGATCGCCGGGATCAGCTCGTGCTCGACCGGCTTCGCGTTACAGAGCGCGAACATCAGCCCTGCTCCTCGTCGGACGCCGGCTCATCGGCGGGCGGGTCGATCCACTCCACGCGGATCTCGCGTGCCTCGTCGATCAGCTTGTAGCTGTCGCCCTCGCGGACGAGGTTGCCATCCTTGACCTCGAAGCGGCTCACCTGCCCGGCGTCGACATCGTAGCGGCGCACGCGCTCGATCGTTTCTCCGGACTTCGCGTCGATGACGCGGACGTTGGCACAGACGGCCATGTCGGTGACGCCGATCTCGGCGAACGTGGGCGGCGCGATCAGCATCGCGGCGGCTTTCTTGACCATGTCGATTGCTCCGGGATCAGACGTAGCTGGCGACGTCGTTCGTCAGCGCGACGGTGAGCTGCGCGGCGACCGCACCCGAGGCCTGCCAGTTGAAGGCGGCCATGATGCCCTTCGGCCCGGTGATCGTCCGCTTCGGCTTCGGCAGGAAGACGCGCGGCAGCGTGAAGATCAGGCTGTAGCCACCGTCCATTGCCCACCCGAACTTCAACTTTACCGGCACCTTGCCGCGCGCCTTGTCGTACAGCGCCCGATCGGTGAACCGCGTGTTGATGGTGCCGCTCGCGCGGGCGACGCCGGGATCGACGCCGCCGATGCGGCCGTCCGCGCGGATCACCTCGACCTTGTCGAGATTGTTCGAGTAGCCGATGTCGGCCGACACGATGCTGGCCGCGACCACGTCGTCGATCTCGATCGAGCCGGTCGCCTGCGCGAAGCGCGGCCCCTGCAACGCGGTCAGCACGCCGGCGGCCGACACCGCGGCCGGGTTCGTCTCGCCCTGCGCGATCATCGAGAGCGCGGCGTTCAGCATGCCCGACCGCGCCATCGCGATCTTCAGCTGGTTCACCACCGCGCCGTAGTGCGCCGAATAGATCGGCATGTCGGGGTTGCCGAACTCGATGCTGGTCGACGGTACCAGCGGAGCGCCCGACGAGAAGGTGTGCGTGTACTTGCCCGCGACCGGCCCGGCGGTGACCGGCGCGCCGAAGGTCTGGCGCAGCCAGAAGCCGATTGCGCGCAGGTCGACCGGCACGGTGATGTCGCCGTCGTTAGTGATGACGTCGTAGGTCGGGTCCAGCCCTTCGCGGCCGAAACCCAGCTGGTCGTCTTCGAGCAGGGGCTGCTCTTCGCCGAGGCCATGGCTGACGAAGGGCAGCTTGAAGAAGCCGGCGGCGGGCGTCTGGCCGTAGGTGGTTTCCACCGCGGCGGCCATGACGGCGTTGATACCAAGCGGACGAGCCATAATGGTGCTCCTGAGGGTGAAAGGTCAGCCCAGCGGGCTGGTGGTCGAGTAGGAAGCGACGATGCCGAAATCGCACCACGCGATCGGCGCCGCGCCACGCTCGTCGACTTCGCCGTCGGTGGGCGCCGTCGCGTCGAGCCAGACGCACAGGCCGCCGAGGTAGGGGTCGGCCGAGATCTCGATGCCGACCTTCATCGCCATCTCGGCGAGCACCTCTTGCGCGGAGCGGTTTGGCTCATCGCGGGCGGCAAGCTCGACCGGGAACGTCCGCTCCCACCAATAGGTCGGCGGCGACAGATCGACCTCCGGTTCGCCCGCGTCGCCCGATCGGACGATCGCCTGCCCGAGTTCGCCGATGCTGGTCGGCTTCGCCTCGCCAAGGTCCATGCCGATCACCTTCGCGACCGGCAGCGCGCGCTTGACCAGCGCCTTCACCGCGGCAGCGACTTCCTGGTGCTTCGACATGGCTATCTCCAGCGGGCGTCCAGGTTGGCGGGGAAGCGCGCCTCCGCGAGCGCGGCGGGCTCGGCGAGGTCGATCGACTTCGGCTTGCGCACGTGCGGCACGAGCGTGAACATGATGACCGCCTGCACCGGGCGCGGATTGCGCGTGCGGCCGGCGCGCTCCCGCTCGGTGGCGTTGCGCCAGCGCCCCGTCGCCTTGCGGATCACGAGACCCTTCAGCACCAGATAGGCGACGCCGCGGTGGCGCGCGCTTGGCGTGCGGAAGCCCTTGTCGTTCGGGCTGATGAATTGCAGCCGACGGCCGAATTTGCGCTCGACCTCGTCGGGGGTCAGCGCATCGCCCTGCCGCTTGCGCGGGCAGTCGTCGGTCGGCACCGCCAGCCAGCGCTTGCCCGCCCGCGGCACGATCATAGCGCCGGCGGCGTAGCTTTCGATGATGGCAGCCGCGCCGCGACCGTCTTTCGATGGCTGCGCATAGACCCAGCCGGCAGGTTCGAGCGCGTTGCGGCTGAGCGGATAGGTAATGCCGCGGATGGCGTTCGGCAGGCGCTCGCCGAGGCCAGCTTTGCGCACCTGCGCGCGAAATGCGTCCTTCACCTCGTCGGTGGTGTCGCGCATCGCCGCGGTCAGATACCCGGCGACCTCGCTCTCGAGCCCGGCTCCGATCTCGTCGGCGCGCGCGCGGCTCAGCCGCGGACGAAGCATGTCAGGCGGGGTCCAGCTCGCACGACCAGATCGCCCCATCGGAGCTCAACCGCGGCACGCCAACAACGACGAAGCGCTCGCCGCTTCGCACGATCGTCAGGGCTGCACCGACCGGATCAGGAAGCGACGCGACCGGGATCGACAGCAGATTGGTTTCGACGACCGCCTTCCCTGCCCCGAGATCAACCTCGTCGCTCGGGCGGTGCCAGATACCGACGATCTCGCCGACGACACCATCGACCTTCAACGCCTCGCCGAACTCGTCGGCGGCGAAGAAGACGTGCATGTCGGCGGCGAAATCGAGTGCCACTGGTCAGGCCTGCGGCGCGGACATCGCGTCGTCGGTCGCCGCCATGGCGTAGACCTCGACAATCTTGACGTGGCCACCGTCGATCAGGTCGAACACATCATCTTCGTCGAGCCCGGCCTGCTCCGCGATCTCGCGCGTGATGACGGTACCGGCCGGGATGACGTCCTCGGGCGAGACGTGAATCTCGGAGATCGCCTGCGGCATCTCGGTCGTGGTTGGCTTCGCCAAGGTGGCGCCGAGGATGTTCTTGGTCACCGCCGCGGCGGTCGCGGCGAGGCTCGCCTTCTTGGACGAGCGGCGGCTGGTCGGGGTGGTTTGGGTCATGTCGGTCTCCTGGGTTCATCGAAACCGTGGGTCAGGACCTGCGCGGCTTCGAGGAACCGGGCCGGCGATGCTGCCGGCCCAGTCTCATCAGGTGCGGATCGTCGCGATCAGCGGACGGTGACGCACATGGTCGCCGCGGCCCGCTTCGGGATCAGCAGGCGCGACGTCTGCGTCTGAACCCACTCGGCCGCCGGGTTCTCGTCGATCCAATTCTTCGGGAACCACTCGATCGCGACATAGCCCGCGCGCGGATCGAGGATCGCACCGTAGGTCGGCGTGCCCTCGTAGGCCGCGGGCGCGCCGAGGATGACGGTGTAGGCCGGCAGCAGCCACTTCTTCGAGCCGTCGGCATCCTCGTAGAAGTCATTGTAGACGTAGAGCTCGACGGTGCCGATCCGACCCTTGAAGATCGGCGATCCGGGCGCGCCGGGCGTGAAGCCCAGCTCCACCGCGCTACGCGTCTGGCCGAGGGTGGTGTCGATCTTCGACTTGAAGTCGGGATCCTTCGCGAACAGCGCCCAGGCGCCCTTTTCGAAGATGACGTGGCTGTAAGCCGCGCCGACCTCCGCCGATCCCTCATCGAGCCATGCTTCGACGTTGCCGACGGGAGACACGCCGTCCTCACCCCAACGCGCGGTCAGCGTCAGCGCCTTGGTGAGGTTGGCGGGCCGGTCGAAGTCGACCACCGACGTCGGATAGTCGTCACCGGTCATCGTGACGCGGCCGGTGCGGATGGTCTCGGCGGCCATGACTTCGTCGCGCCGCTCGATCTTCTCCTTATGCGCGAGCATGTACTCAAGCATGAGCAGATCGCGGCGGTCGGACATGCTCAACTCGCCGCCGAGCGCCTCGCCGGGCCGCCGCTTCTGAAGCTTGGACGGGTCCACGCGGTCGGTCGGCTTCTGGTAGCCGGGCACGAAGCTTTCGGTCTGGTAGCCGCGATCCTGGCTCGGCTTGCCCGGCGAGTACGGGCTGACGAACGGCGACAGGCGGCGGTCTTCGAAGACACGATCCCACTTGATGTCGGGCGTGTCGAAAAGGATCGGCGCGGCGGAGAAGAACAGGGACCGCAGGAAGTTGCCGCGGACGCTGAGCGGCTGGATGATGCCGTACAGCTCGGTCGTGTCGTAGAGGGTGAAGTCGGCCATGGGGCTCTCCGGGTGATGAGGTGCGACAAGGGCGGCCCGATCGCTCGATCGGACCGCCCTCGGGACGGAGCTGGCCCGGCGTCGCTGCCCGGGTCAGGCGGGGTGGATCAGCCGAGCGTGATGTTGCGTCGGCGCAGGCTCTCGCGGGCGGTGTCGGCGGTGATCCCCGCGCCGAACACGAGCTGCTCGCGCACGAAATCGCCGCTTTCGTAGGCGATCGCCTCGACATCGCCGGCACTGGCGTCGACGTCATAGGCGAGCACCAGGCTCGGCTCCTGGCTACCATCGACCGAGGCCGCCGCGGCAAGTTTCGCGCGATCGAGGCCTGCCACCTTCGGGGCAAGGCCAACCGTCACGTCGAAGCCATCACCGACGGCGAAATCGGTAGCGCCATCGGTGATGGTGCCGCGAATGTGTTCGCCAACGACGGCGGTGCCGCCGGCGCCGCCTGCGATCGCGACGTCGCCGAGGACGATGCCGTCGGGGTCTTCCAGTCGGAAGGTGCCGCCGTTCGCGGCCGCGGCGATGCAACGCAGCGTGTAGATGCCCGGCTTCGTGCGCGGGCCGAGCGGCGCGGACTCGTTCAGTGCGAAAGTGCCGTTGCCGACGTTGCCGGGCTTTGCGGCGGCCGCCGCGGTGCCGAGCGTCACGATGCCGAGCACCGATGCGGCGACGAACAGCGCGCCGGACAGCACCACCTTGCGGGTGCGCAGCGTGGCGGAGGATCGGATGAAGGTCTTGGGGGCGGTGAAGGTGCTCACCGAGCGCGAGGCGCGTTCGTACATGGATCAGTCCCTTGTTCAGGAGGGTGGCACGGTCGGACGGCCGCGCCGGTTTCGGGGCGAGTGGGCGTCAGCCCTTGGCGGGCGCGAGGTGGGCGACGGCCTTGTGACCCAGCGCCGCGGCGCGAGCGACGATCGCAGCGCCGCGCGCCTGTCCGGTGGGTGCTTTCACGCCGCTCTTGGCGTCAGGCTTGCCGCCAGCGGGCAACTGATCGGGCTGGACGGAGCCGGCGCGCAACTGCTCCATGCTTCCGCCGCGACCCTTGGCCGCCTGCGCGAGGCCGATCGCGAAGTCGCCGGCGGCCTGCCCGCTCTCGATCGCGGTGGTCAGCGAGGCGGACACCGTCGTTTCAGGGCAGAGGTCGACCAGCGCCATGATACGACCGCGTTCGTCTTCGGCTGAGGCGTCCGCCACCGGGGCGGCGTCCACGGCGGTGACGACCAAGCCGTCCGCCGCGCCCGCGGCGACGAGGGCAGTCTGGATCTCGGCGGCATGCGCTGTCGAGCCGACGATGGTGAGGGCCGAGATGCCCGCGAGGATGGTCATGCTAGGGTTCTCCTGGGAGGCGCGCGCGGCGGTCTTGGCCTTGCGCGGGGTAGATGCCGGGGCGGCCCGGCCGTTCACGGTCGCGACGAACTCGTTCAGGCTGTCCGCCCAGCCCATGACCTTGTCCGCGAGGCCGGCGTTCACGGCTTCCTGACCACGGTAGACGCGAGCCTCGGTCGCGCGGACGGCGTCGGCGGACATGCCGCGCGCGGTCGCAACGTGATCGACGAAGCGACCGTAGGCGTGGTCAATGTCCGTCTGGATCGATGCGCGAACAGCATCTGGCAGCGCTTCGAACGGGTTCCCGTCCGCCTTGTGCGCGCCGGCATGGATCAACGTCACCTTCACGCCGGCCTGCTCAAGCTGGCCCGAAAAGTCCGCGTGCATCGTGATGACGCCGATCGAGCCGGCGTAGCCGAGGTCCTGGACGGTAATTTCGTCGCAGCAGCTGGCAATTGCGTAGGCGGCCGACGCGCCGACACCGCGGATGATCGCCCGGCTCGGCTTGTTGCCGCGGTCGGCCATCATGCGGGCGCACAGCTCCATGAGGTCGGTGACCTCGCCGCCGGGAGAGTCGATGTCGGCGACGATCCCGCGGACAGCGGGGTCGCGCTGGGCGAAGCCCCAGGCGGCCGCCACGGCGTCATAGCCGGTGAAGCCCGAGCTGGGGCTGACGCCGCCGCCATTCTCGGCGACGAGTTCGCCGCGCACGTTGATGTGTGCGACACCGTCATGAACATCGAGCACATCGGTGGCATTAAGATTGGCATGGCGTTCGTCGGCGCCGCGCCGTGCATCGATCCCGGCGCGCGTTGCCGCCGCTCGCGCTTCCAGCTCGCCGATGTCGAGCTGCTCGCCGCCGGCGTGCATCAGCAGCTGGCTGACGTCGAAGCGCGGACCGACGACACCGAGCACGATTGCGGCGGTCGACGGCAGCACGGCGAGCGGCGTGTTGAACATGCGTCGGGTGATCCCGGCGCGGCTGAACGAGCGAAAGCTCATGCCTTTTCGTCCTTCTTCTCGTCACCATCGGGGGCATCGTCAGCCGCGGCGTCGGCGGGAGCGGCGGCCTTGGCGGCGCCGGCCTGGGCCGGCAGGGGCAGTCCTTCAGCGACGAAGGCGCGGTGCTCGGCACCACGCTTTCGGATGTTCTCGCGGAAGCTGCCGCCGGTCAGCTCGGCGGTGATCTCCTCGCCGGTGCGCCAGCCGTGCGCCTCCTGAACTTCGTAGCCCTTGGCTTCCTGAAGCGCGTTCAGCGTGATCTTGCCGTCACCGCGCCAGCCGACGCCTGCCCAGGCCGCCCGGCGGCGCAGGTCGGAAAAGAACCCCGGCATGTCGTAATCGCCGCGCGCGATCTTCTCGGCGAGCCAGCAGACATACTGCCACACCGCGATATCGCCCTCGAGCCACGCGCGTTCGGCGCGCACCTGCAGGTAGAACACTTCCAGTTCCGCCTTCGACGCGGTGTAGCTGGAGTTGAACATCAGCATGAGCACGCCGGCGGGCACGCCGATCGCGGCGCCGATCTGGCGGACGATCGCCTGAAAGAACGGATCGAAGGCGGAGTTCGGCCGTCCGGGCGACTTGATGTCGACCTCGGCGTCGCTGTCGATCTCCATGACCGAGCCCGCCTCGAACCGGTACTCGTTGGGAGCCTCGGGCGGCATCATGCCACCACCGCCCTCGCCCCCGCCTTCGACCGCGTCTTCGTCGCCGAAGTCGGGCATCGGCATGGGCGACGCGCCCTTCGACTTGTAGACGACGGCGATCATCGCTGACATCACCGTGGCGTAGAGCTCGGCGTCACTCGCGTCCGAGACCATCTTGAGCGGCTCGATAACCGTGGCGAGCATCCCGACGCCGCGCACCTGTTCGGGACGCTCACGCTTGAAGACGTGAACGACGCGCGGCAACTGCAGCACCCGATCCCATGCCTCGATCCGCTCGGGCACCAGCATCGCGCCGGGGCGCAGCACGAGGTCGCCCGGGTGCTGTTTGAGCACGTGGTAGGCGACGGGTGCGCCGAAAGCGTCGACCTCGACACCGCCCGCGATCATATGTCCGGTCGCCGGATCGATCGCACCGTCGGCGACGGTCGGCGGATTACGCAGCCGGTCGGCTTCGATCAGCTTCCACGCCGTCGCGGTGACGCGCCCGGGCTGATCATCGGGCATGACCCGCATGGCGAGGATGTCACCCGACGTGATCGCGCCACGGTAGGACACCGCCTGAAGCCCATAGCCTGTAGACTTGCGTTCGGCGTCGGCATCCTTCGACGCCATGTAGCCGTCATAGTCGGCCGCGATCCGACGGTGCCACTCTTCGACCTGCGCCGGGGTCAGGCCGAGCGCCTCGCCATCAATCGCCGGTAGCGCCATCAACCCGGAGCCGACGACTGCGGTCACCATCCGGTTGATAGCGGCCGTCGCGATCGGCGCGTTCATCACGGCATCGCGCTGCTCGGCGCGCAGGCGCTCCGATCCGGGCAGCATGTCCGCGTTCGCGGAGCGCGCCCGCGCAAACCAGCCGCGCCGCTTGCCGCGTTCGCCGCGCCCGCCGCGGTACCCGCCGCTGCCGCCGAACAAGCTGGTGCTGGCGCTCATACGCGTGCGATCGGCGAGCCGATCGGCTCCAACCTTCGGCGCAAAATAGCCGATCGCGCGATCGAGCAGGGTCGGCCGGACCTCGATCTTCACGTCAGCGCATCCGGTACCGGCCGCCGCGGACCCGCCCGACGGCGCGCGGCGTCGGCAGGATGCGCTGCACCGGATTGAGCTTGTCGACCCAGCCGGACCAGTATTCGATGCCCGAACGAATGGCTTCGAGGTCGGCGCGCGTCATCTCGCGCCCGTCGATCTTGTACGCCTGGCTGGCGAGCACGGCCTTCTCGGCCGCCATGTACTCCTGAAACCGCGCGTCGGCGACCTCGAGCGTGATGCCTGCCATAAGGGCTCCTCAGCGGGATCGGACGATACGGACCCCCCGGCGCGACCCGTTTGGGGCAGGTCGGGCGGGTGTGCCCTGCCGGCTCACCTTCGGCCCAGCTGGGCGCGGCGGGGGCGGAGCAGGATCGTCATCGGTGGGCGGCGGCAGCGCGATCGTTGGCGCTGCGACCCGGGGCGGACGCGCCCAGCTGGGCACGGCGGAGAGGTTGGGGTCGCGCCCCACCATCTTCATGATCACGACCAATGCGTAGACGAGAAGGTCCCAGGTCTCGTTGCGGACGCCTTCCGGCTTCTCCCAACGGCCTTCGATCTCTTCCTCTGCGCGAAGCTCGGCAACATACGGGTTGACCAGTCGACCAAGCGGCAAGTCCGCGAACTCGCGCGGCAGGTCGATGAACGCCGGTCCGGCCGCCGCGCGGCGGATGCGGTAATCGGCAATCGATTTGAAACGGTTGACGTTCGGCACGACGAGCTCGCACTCGGGCGCCCCTTCCATCTGCCGCTTGGCATCGACCGTCGGCCGCGGCAGCAGGACGCCGTTCGGGCGATTGCCGCCCTTGAGCAGCATGATCGCGCTCGCCGGCAGCGCTGGGCGGCGTTCGGCCAAGCTGCCGGTGACCATATCGTGCCACCACGCATAGGCATTGTCGGTGGCGTCCTCGGCGCCGCCCGTATCGACCCCGGTACAGAGCACCCGCATGCTGAGCGACGGATCGCGCGCCAGCGGATAGCGCTTCGCGAGCACCTTCTTGTGCAGGACCTTCCAGTGCTCGCGCTTGCGGAACGGCTCCACCTTCGTGATGCCGTCATCGAGCGTCGTGATGTCGAAGCGATCAATGATCCAAGCGCGATTGTTCAGGCCGTGGCCGACCGCCATGACAGAGAAACGATCAGCGCCGAGGTCGACCGTGTGCGTGATGGCGATGACGCCGTCAGGCACGGTCCCCATCCGGTAGGTCGATGCCCGCGCGCGCTCCATCAGCGCGTCTTCGGTCACCGGCGCGTCGCCGCGTCCGCGACCGGGATCGTTGCGGCCGACCTTTGTCTGCCAGAACGACTTGATCGGCCCCTCATCCTGGTGCTCCTCGAACCGGAGTTCGGCCGAGCGATATTGCCGCGCGAGCGATGACCAAGGCGCGAGCCCGAACACGCCGTCCCAGTAGTAGGAGTCGACGGTGTTGACCTCGATCTTGCCGACCTTGCCCGAGTTCGTCCCGGTCGACCACGACACCGCCGTCTCGCCCTTGCCGACCCAGCGGCCGGTCGCCATCAGCGCCGGCTTGTCGGCCTGGACGTGCGCCCCGCCGCAACCTTCGTGCGGACACACCATGACGACGCTCTCGGCAGCCTCGACCGGCGTGCCGTCCTGGCGGAAGCTGAGGCGCTCCCATGCCATCTCGAACGGCTCGGCGCACATGAGGCAGTCGACGTACCAGCGATTGCCGGTGCCGGACGCGACCAAGGCCTCGATGCCCCGCTTGGGTCCCTTCTTCGGGCTGGAGTTGACGTACAGTTTCCAGCCGTACCCTTGGAAGCTCGTGGTGCGGCCTTCGAACAGCGAAACCGCGTCGCCCTGCCCGCCGATGTCGTCGTCGAAGTCGTCGAGATCGTCGATACGCCCGCGGGAGAACGGTCGTGCGCGGAAGTTCGAGCCGGTGGGCCACAGGAAGTGCCAATCGCAGCCGCGAAACTGCTTGAGGTGAATGTTATCAGCAGACGAACCGGTAAGCTGGCGCGCCTTCACGTCCGGGCACTCGTCGAGCAGCTTGTCGATCTGCGTCGTGACGTAGCTGTGGATCAGATTCTTGTCACAGAGCCAGAAGCCAATGTCCGCCGGGTCGTACATGACCGAGTGGACCTGCCAGTTGTTGCCGATCTCCGACTTGCCCATCTGAGACGGGCCCATGATTGCGAGGACGCTGTACGAGCATGTCATCGCGAGGTTGTTGGTCGGCTGCACCAAGTGCTGCATCGGCTCGGGGCTGTCGCGCCACGGCCCGCTGTAGGCACCCGGGTTGCGCAGGAAGCGATGCCGGTTCGCCGCCTCCATCGGCGTCACCTTCTCGGGGAAGGCGACCTCGGCGAATGCTTTCACGATCGCGGTGCCCGCGTCGGCGAAGCGCGGCGGCTCGCGCCGCGCCTCCATGAGGCGGGCGAGCGCACCAAGGCGCGGAGCCGACGGTTGCTCGACGTCAGGCGTCGGCGAGGGCGACATCGACGTCCAGCTTGGCGACGAACGCCGCCAGCCGTTCAGCGATCTTCGCCTCGATCGCCAGTTCCAACTCCTTCTCGAAGCCGTGCTCGCGGCGCAGCTCCGGCGCCACACGCAGCAGCTGGCGGCGAAGCTCGATCACCGCGTTCGCGATCTCATCCTGGATCGTCGCGACGCGCGCTAATTCACCGATCAGCTCGCGGTACCGAAGCTCGACCATGCCGGCCTGGAACTCCGCGGACCGCTCGGCTCCCGTCATTCGGAAGCCTTCGTCGTCGCCGCCGTCGCCCATTGCCATGAGACGCCATTCGGCCAGCTGAGACCGGCGGGCATCGTCCTCGGCGTCGCCGACGCTCGACCTGCTCTTCCACCATGCGACCGCACCCGGAGCAGCGATCTTGTAACCGACGCCGCGACGCCCGCGCTCGATCATCCAGTCGGCATCGGCGGGTGCGTCGACGAGATGCTTGCGCATCGTTTCCGGCGTGACGCTGCAGATCGACGCGAACTCGTCGAGGCTGACGATCAGCGGACCCTTGGCGGCCTTTTTCGGCGCGCGGCGGCCGGTCGCGGGTTGAGCCATGCGTCCTCCCGCCGATCAGCGGCTCGGCCGAATAATCCAAAACACGAATAATAAGGCGTAGTCCCCCGCGAAAACGGGAAACGCACACGCGTCGCGCCCTAGCCCCCCACATTCGCGCCCGGCATCAGGGGGGACCCAACGGGGGGCCTAGGCCCCCATGCACCAGCGCGCGGCGGTGTCGAGCAGCAGCCCGACCGCGGCTGCGACCACGGCACCGAAGCCGATGCAGCTGGCGACATGGTAGCGCATCAGCCGCGGAACGCCCGACGTACCGAACCAGCGATGTCATTGAGGTGCGATGCGGCGGCCTCACCGGCGGCGATCAGGCGGTCGGCGCGCTCGATCGTGCGTGATGGCTGATCCGCCTGCCCGGCCAGCTCGACCAAGTCCGACGCGACCTGATGCGCTTCATCGGCGAGGTCACGCAGGCGCGTGCCCTTGGCTTGTGCGTTATTGGCCATGTGGCCCTCGCTGTGTTCGGGAATACCGTTGGACTTCGCCCCGCGACATGCGCGGGTACGTTGTGGTGCGAGGGCAGTAAGATCCCGAAGGATCAGCCGGTCACGCTCGCTAGGCTGCTAAGGCAGCGGGTGCCTGCTTGCGAGCAGGCGTTAGAACCGGAGCCTCTAGACCAATCTCGGAAAGATTGGAAGTGGCGATCTCTACGCGGCCCAACATGCCGCCGAAGTTGAGGAAGGTGCGGCGGCCGTCGCTGCTCACGACAACGCCCGACATGCTGGTGAACGGGCCATCCGTCATCTTCACCTCCGCACCGACGTCGAGCGGCTGCGCGCGATCCTTGCGGATGCTACCCGCCTTCCGCTGCTCGACCTCCTGCGACACACGCAGGCCCGCCAGATCGCTATCCCTGATCTGCACCACCTCGCCGCGATGCTGCAGCAGGGAGAAGTCCGGATGCGGCGACAGCGGATCTCGACGGATCGCGCGCAGCTCCTCGATATGAACGGCGCGCGCGAAGGCAAACGTGGGCGCGATCGGGTGCGGAACGGTGCCCTCGGCCTTCTTCTTCGATCGCGGCGCGCGGCGCTGGCGCTCCACCACCGGCGTCCAGATCTCTATGCCGGCATCACGCAACGAGGTCACCACCTTCAGGGTGCGCGGTGCGGCCATGCGTAGCACGCACCAGCGCGATGACCTCAGCGACCCTTCATGGCTTTCTCCCGTCATTCATTGCTCCCGGCGCAGCCGGGGCGGCAGCGCTCACTCTATGTGCTGCAGCTTATCCACGAGCGGCAGTTCCCAATTTGGCACCACCGGATCGACCGGAAACGACGTGGTGAGATTGGGTACCGCCGACTTGATCACGGTCCAGCCGCGACCGTGGCAGCCGTTCTCGAGGTCGAGGTCGCTTAGGTTGGCGGCGAGGTCGACCAGCGTGATTGGTTCGGCCGCGCGGCGGTCATAGACCAAGTAGCCGGCCTCCTGCAGCCGCTTGAGATAGCGTGCGACGTGCTGCCGCCGTACAAGCGCGCGCCGCGCGATCTCGCCCAGCGTCGGTGATCGCCCATGCTCGCGACGATACGCCCTGACCGCGCTCAGCACACGGTCAGTGGCGCTCGTGGTGAAGGGAACAGGGATGCTGTTCGGTTCGATCACGCGGCCTCGCCGACCGGCGGCTCTTGATAGGTGCTGCCATCTTCAGCGAAGCGCGTCTCGAGGCCGTGCCGACGCATCCAGTCGTTCACGAACGCCACCTTTTCGGGACGCGGCGGCGCAGGGCTCGGGGCGGGTGCACCGAGCAACGGCGCGGGCGGGTTCAACGCGCGGTCAATCGCGTCGCGGTGCCGACGCATGGCAACGAGGCGTTCCTCCCGCTCGGTGATCAGCTGGGCCGCGATCTCGCGCACCGTTACCTCGATCTCACCAATGAAGCGAAAGGGCCGATGGATTGCCCGTTTGGCGGCGGTCAGCGAGATCATGGCAGGCAGGTCCGACAGCGCATCTGCGAGAGCTTCGCGCCATTCCATCGTGTCGGCCGCGCGCGCGGTCGGCAGCACCTTTACCGCAAGGCGGCGCAGGCGCTCATCGATCGCGGCTCGCCACTCGCCTCGCCCTTTCTCGTCCGACGGTACAGGGCGCAGCTCATGGGTGCATTTGGCGATGGCGGCCTCGATGCAAGCCGGGGCGTCAGCGCCCAACTGCTCGGCGATTGTCGTCGTCATCGAGGGATGCAGGCTCAATGCCCTCCATGCCAGGTCGTGCTGCCCAGCCGCCGCCATCTGCGTCACGTCGTTTGCCATTGCGGAGAACCCCCTCGATGAATGATGTCGGATCGATTGCGCCTTCGCGCTGCGCCTTGCCGAGCGCGACGATCACGGCAGGCGCACCGTGATCGCGCTTCCATTTGCCAAGCATCGGCCGGGCTCGTGCGACCGGGATGCCCGCCGCTCCGAGCAGCCGTATGCCTTCGTCGAACATGACCTTCTCGGGATCGGCAGGCGGAAGGACCTCGACCGGCGGCGTCGCGGCAGCGGCGGCCGAAGCGTCAGCTTCGGAACTAAGGTCTCCCTGTCCCTGTCCCTGTCTCTGTCCCTCTCCCTGTCTCTTGGAGGCGTTGTCCCTAGGGACGGCATCGTCCGTCCCTAGGGACACGAACGGGACGGACGCGGGATGATGCAGGGACAACCACTCGCCGAATGTCGGACGGGCCTCGCGGTCTTTTGGCGCAATGCCTGCCCGGTCGTCGCGCTTCTTCAGCGTGGCGCACTCGCTGCGATGACGCTGGCGGAGCTTGCTCCCCCATGCCGACGTCACCTGCTCGGCGATCACCGGATGGTAAAGCCGGCCATCGTCGCACGCAACGAACCCGCGCAGCGCGTCCGCGCGATGCTTGCGGAAGGTGCGCGCGTCACGACCCAGGCCGCATAGCTTCATCAGCACCGTATCGTTATCGGGCAACGACCCCGCGGGCAGCTGGTGCCACGCCGCCGCCCATAGCAGCACCGCGTACCAACAGCCTTCGGGATCGCCCTCGGCGGCAAGGTCGCTGTCGCGCAGCCGTGCGACGTGCAGCGGCATGAAGGGGAAGTCCTGAAGGTCGGCATCAGGTGGTGTTAGGGGCGCGGTCATGCGGCCGTTCTCACGATTGGAGGGCTAGGCTGAGGTTGGTCGGCCGACGCGGCGGCGGCGATGGTGACGACGACCGCGCCGCCGCTGACTGGCGCGCCGCGGGCTAGAGTCAGCTCGGACAGTCCGTCATCGACGGCCACCGCGACGCTGACGGCATCCAAGCCCGACTTGATCGCCGCGAGCATGTTGTCGAGGTCGCGGCGGTTCGCATCGGGCGGGTGAAACGTGATGCTCACCGCCGCCCGTGCCGCTGCCAGCGGACGGAGGCCGGCGGCCTTGCACGCCCAGCCGCAATCGATCTTGTAGCGCTTCGACAGCTTGGCGCGCTTGCCCCAATGCTGCCCGCGCGATCGGTTCGGGTTTAGCTTGGGGGAGGGCCAGGGCAGCGTCACCTGCATCATGCCGCATCCTTCCCAGCTTGCTGCCGTTTCAAGATCAGATGAGGCGATCTCGGTTGGCGAGCACGCGTCTCCGATTGCGACGGGAGAGACAATCCATGCCTGGGCTGTTGAACGAAGCGGCGAAACTTCACCGTATCATGCCGGGTGACTACGAGGGGCCAGCGCGCCCTCCGGTGCATGATGGAACGGTTCGCGAGTGCGCCGTCATGATGCGGGAGCATTACGCGGACCAGCGAACCGACTTTTACGTCGAGCTCGAAAACGGCGCGCGGCTGTCCGGCGACGAACTCGAACGTGTCGCGGTGAACGAGGGCGAATAGGACCTGCGGACCTGAGCCCTTCATGCTTCAGGACCTCCTGGAATCGATGAAGGCGGCAACGGGATCGGCAGCACCTGCCCGCTGGCGAGATTGATGAAGGCGCCGGCGTGGCCGATCGACCCGCGGCCGAGCAGATCGAACAACAGCGCGAGAGCGTGGCTTGCGACCACCCGGTTGACGAACAGCGACTGTCGCTCGAGCGCTTCGGCGACCGAGCACGACGGGGCATCATCCTCGGCGATGCTCTCGTCGGCCAGCTCCGGGAAATACTCGAGAACGGTCGGGAGCCGACCCGGCGTGCCGCCGGCCGACGGGTTCGGGCATCCGATCAGGAACTGACCGTCGGTCGCACGATTGCCGAGGTCCAGCCAATAGCGCGGGCATGATCGGCCTGCGACCATCGCGCCGCCGATCGCTCGCCTAGCCGCCGCGGTGTCGACGCACGTGATCAGCAGGTCGATCGCATCCAGGCCGATGTCGACCGGTGCGCGCCCATGCACCGCGCGCCAGTTGAGGCCATGCGCGATGTTGATCCGCTCGGTGAGCGTCCGCGCCTTCGACGTACCGATGTCGCAGCGGTAAAACGGCTGGCGGCCGAGGTTCGCCTCGCTGACCGTGTCGTCGTCGACCACGGTGACGTGCAGCGACCGTGACGAGATCGCGCGCATCGCCGCGTCGAGGGAGGCGAGTCCCATCAGCATCTGTGCGCCGTTGCCGCCGCACCCGACGAGCAGGACGTTCACGACACGATTGCCGTAGGCGTCGGGCAGGTAGTGCCGGCGAGCAGCATCATGCGGCATGGTGATCTCCTGCGAAGGGGCTGCGCGGCATCGGCAGGAACATGCCGCCGGCGCAGAGACGTGACGCCACGGTCGGGCCGTCGGGATTGTCGAGGTTGCCGAAGACCAGCGCGACCTTGGTGGTGTGCACGTCG
Organism: Sphingomonas citricola; assembly: GCF_019429535.1. Classification (GTDB taxonomy): domain Bacteria; phylum Pseudomonadota; class Alphaproteobacteria; order Sphingomonadales; family Sphingomonadaceae; genus Sphingomonas; species Sphingomonas citricola. Next base: position 78,145 of record NZ_JAHXZM010000005.1, read on the forward strand.
TCGGCGTCGTCGGTCGTGCTGAAGAACGCCGGCGCCGCGCCGTGGCTGTGAATGTCGCAGACTAAATGCTGACCGGCCGCGGCGGTCGGCGTGCGATAGACGAGGCGCGACGGCGTCGCGGCGTCGATCGCCGGGAACTCGACCGCGAACGTGCCGGTCGCCTCGTTCCAGATCACGAAGGCGGCCGCCTCGTTCGGCAGCGCCGCGCACAGGTGGTCGAGGATCCCGGCCAGCATGTCACCGGGGATCAGCCCGCACCGCAGCACCGCGCGCGGCTCGCCGACGCTGCCATAGGGCAGATACGCCTTGATCGGCGGCGTGACCGGCACGTCGACGGCGAGCCACGGCCGTCGCAGGATCAGCATTACGCCATCGCAGCCGATCGCGAGACCCTGCCCCGCGCGCGCGTCGCGCAGCGCGTCGATTGCGGGCGAGCGCCCACTAGGCGGCACCGGATAGCAGGGGGCGGCGGCCAGCACCGCGGCGGCCGTCGGATCGTCGGCGAGCGTCATGCGCGGACGCTCCGCTTGATCAGCGCGCCCAAAGTCACCGGCTGGTCGACCTTGCCGCGCCCGACTGAACCGAATGGCTTCAGTCGGCCAGCCGGGAAGCGTGTCGCCTTGCGCACGGCGAGGTCATCCCACAGCTTCACCAGCCCGCCGCGGCCAGTCACGGTTGCCTCCTGACCGGGGTTCGGGTGCGTCGACCAGGATGCGAACACGGCGCGCTCGAACTCGGGGATCGATGCCGCCGTGATCGCCTTCGGCCGTGCGATGTTGCCCCAGCAGAGCTGTCCGTTGATGAAGACGTTCAGCACCGGCGAGTGCAGCACCGGCGTGTCGGCCACCGGCCGCTCGCTTGCCGCGAGGGCATAGACGCCGAGCTCGTTACGTGTCGCGACGAACAGGTGCGCCGGATACGGCAGCGGCAGCACAATGCGGTCGGCGAGCGCCCGCAATCCTTCGGGCGGGTGCGACAGCGCGAAATAGGAGGTGCGCACCTGCGCCGGCACCCACCACGCGAGGACGTCGGCGTGCGAGACGAGCACGTTCTCGGGCAGGATCTCCGGCGCCTTGTTGCGGCCGAGCGCCTCGGTCCACTGCCGCAGGTGCGCGCGCGATAGCGGTGCGCCGGCGACGATCACCGGGCACCCGTCGACCTGTTCGACGGCATGGATGCTCGCGAACGTCAGTCCGTCGGCACGACGCACGCGGTACGGGTCGGAGAGGGATACGCCCTCGCTCTGATATAGGAGGATGGCGTTGGTCAGCGCCATGCCGCCGCCGGTGGGTTCAAACCCCGTCGCGATCGTCATTGTGGGTTCCTCGGGTTGGCAGGATCGAGGCTGATCAGGTGCTGCGCGGCGAGCAGGAACTCGACGCCGACCTTCAGAGAGGCGAACCAGGTGTCGATCGAGGCGGCGTCGACCAGCGGGCACAATCCCGCGACATCGTAGAAGCCCTGCTCCATGCCGAAGCGTGCGACGTCATCGATCTCGCGCGCGAAGTGGTCGAACGGCACGATCGTGAGGGGCGGCAGCGTGCCGCAATCCGCCATGCCGGGAATGTAATCGAACACGTGCTCGGACTCGGCGGCCCAGGCATTGCTGGTGCGGTCCATCGCTTTCAGCGCCGCATGCGTGTCGCGAAGCCGTCTCAGCGCCTTGCGCAGGTCGGCAGGCATGTCCTTGAGCGGAGCAGGCTTGGCCGTCATCCAGTCAGGACGGCGAGCGTACATCTGCGAGGGCAAGGTGAAGTCGTTCTCTTCGAACGCGTCCTCGCCGTGGTAGTCGATCAGGGTGGCGCGCGCTTCCTCGTCGGTGGTCGCACCATCCCAGTTGTAGGCTGACACCTCTTCCATGAGGTCGGCGAAGCCGAACACCGGCAGCGCGGCGTTCAGCGTCTCGCCGATCGCCTTATATGCCGCCGCGCGCCAGCCGACTGGCGCGACGTGCCCGGCTAGGGTGTTCGCCAGCACGTTGGCCTTCACGATCCAGCCGAGATCAATCTCGCCGATGGTGTTACAGACCACCGCGAGAGCGGGTGGCAGATCATCGCCGCCGACCAGCGCGATCACGTTCAGATCGACCACGTCGACAGGCGCCATGATGTCGAGCACCGCGGCGCCGAACACCTTCTCGATCCGCTCGCGCGCGCCCTGCCGGGTATAGCGCCGCGGCTCGGTTTCGCGTTCGGCGACCCAGCGGCCGATCAGCTTGTGATGCGGCGCGAGGGTGGCGTCGAACACCGCCGGCACGTCGGCCGACAGCGCGACCGCCCGCCCCGCCAGATCACCCGAGGGGCGCGAGACGAAGGCCGGGAGGCGGTTGAAGCGCTTCGGGCTGGCCGCGCCCCTCGTGGCCGATCGCGACGAATAGCTGCGCGTGGAGGGCCTGGAGGTCGGCGCTGCAGGCGGGTGCGGTGGTGTCGGTCGTGTCGCCATCATCATGGTCGATCCATTCGAGAAGTGTCTTGCGGGGTGCTGGCGGGATCGCCGCGCGCGGTGCCGCCGCCACGGTCAGCCCTTGGTGCCGACCGCGCGCCGGTATTCGGTCACGTGCGTGGTACCGATCACGCCGGCGTCGACCGTCTCGGCGTTCAGGATCGCCGGGTAGAGCGTCGCATGGTAGGCGCGCAGGCCCTGCGGATCGTCGGCGAGGTGCGGCGGGATCGGGAGGTCGATGCCGTCGTAGCGATACACGCGGGTGAGCTGGTTAATTTGCATGGGTGCCTCGGGATGGCTGGGGGTGGATGGGTCGGCCGCGCTCACCAGAGCGAGGCGGGTTCGCCCGGCGCGCTGGTGGTCGGTGCCGCCGGCGGCGGGGTGACGAGATCGGCCGGCACCGCGGGCTTCTCGGCGGCCGGTTTCTCGGCCGGCTTGGCGGTGGTCCTCGACGCGCCCTTCGTCTTCGCCGCCGAAGTGGTCTTCGCCTTCTCGGCCGCGTCGCGCTGCTCGGCGATCTGGTCGGCGAGCGACTTGCGCGCGGCGATCAGCTGCCCGAGTGCGCCGTCGGCGCCCTTCGCCAGCTCGGCGTCGATCTCGGCCGCAGTGCCGGTGATGGAGATCGGGCGGACCTCGCCGGCATCGAGGTCGTGCTTCGACCCCGTCGCCTTGCGCGGAATGATCGTGACGGTGACCGCGTCGGAGCCGGCGACGAGGTCGCAGCCGAGCGAGTAGCGGGACAACAGCGGCAACAGGCTGGTGATCAGCATCGGATCAATCCTTGTACGGGAGGGGTGCGGCCGGCTGCGCGCCGTAGGTGCCGTCGATGGTAAGCGCGCTTGGCAGGCGACCGGCCCAGGTGAAGCCGGTGGCGTGCAGCATGCCGGTGATCAGGTCCGCGACCTTGCCTTCGAGCAGCTTGGCGAACGCCTTCTCGCCCATGTGCGCGACGAGGCCACACTCCTTAGCGATGAACTTCAGCTCGTCTTTGCCGAACCGGCTGAGGAACGCGGCGTCGACCTGCCACGTGTCGCGCAGGGTGGCTTCGAACGCGCGGCCAAACTCGGGATCGCCCTCCACCATCTTCACCAGCGCCGCGCGCCAGGCGCCCTCGCGGATCGTGGTGGTGCGGTCGATGATCGACTGCGCAGTGACGGCCGCGGGTGCGGGCTTGGTGGGCTTCGTCGGCGCTGCCGCCGGCGTGGGCGCAGACGCGGCGGTGGCGGGCGCCGGCGTAGTGGTGACGATCGCCGGCGGCGGCGTCGTGACCGGCATTGACGTTTCCGCGACCTGATCGCCGCGGACGTGGAGCGCGGCACCGTCCTGCGCGGCTTCCGTCTTCAGCTGGTAGCAGCCCGGATTGGTGCAGTGCCCGTCATCGACGTGCGTCTCGAACATGACGCGCTGCGCGCCCGAGTTGAACGGGCACGTGAGGCACTCGGCCTTGTCGAAGGTCGCAGCGGCAAGGCTCTGCGTCACGCGCATCAGCAGGTCGCGCGTCTTCGCGACGTCGAGGTTGGCGGTCACGATCGTGTCGAGCGCCTTCTCCTGCTTGTCGGCGGGTACAACCGCCAGCAGCTCGGCGTGCCCGACCTTGATCCGCCGTTCGTCCAGCGCGGCCTTCACGGCGTCGGCGAGGTTCGCGAGGGCAAGGCGACGATCAAGCTTCGACGCAGACCATCCCAGCCGCCGCACCGCCTCCGCGCGATCGCCTTGGCAGGCGGACAGGATGCGCACTGCGGCGTCGGCCTGCTCGGTTTCCGAGGCATCGTCGCGCACGTCGTTTTCGTCGATGGCGGCTTCCAGCGCCTCGCTGTCCGACATCGCCATGATGCGCACCGGCACCGTGCCGTCGTCGCCGAAGGCGTCGATCGCGGCGCGGTGGCGACGGCCGCCGGCGACGATCAGATAGCTGTCGGCCGCCGCCGGATCGGGGCGCACGATGATCGGCTGGAGCATGCCGCGCAGCCGGAGCGATTCTACCAGTTCGGCGTGCTTCTGCTTGTCGAAGTAGCGGCGCGGGTTCGCACCCGGCTTGATGCTCGGGAGCGCCAGCATCGTGACGCTGGTCGGGTCGGTGCCTGCTATGGTGTCGGTCATGCGTTCGGCCCTTTGCTATTGTGGTCGGCGGCCTCGCCGATTTCCTTTAAGAGGTTGGCGGACACGCGGGCGCAGCGTTCCGAGACACGGGCGAGTTCGCGCGCGATCATCCGCACCTCGAAGTTCGTGATCGTTGTGTCGCCGTTGCGTTTGGCGTAGAGTGCGCGCTCGCTGCAGCCGATCAGCTCGGCCACGTGCTTGATGCCGCCCTTGTCGCCGAGCACCTCGCAAGCGGTTTCCAGACCAACCATCCGCGGAGCAGACAGCGCCCGGTTGCCATCTTCCGAAGTTTCGGAAGTGCGCGGCGATGATGACGTGCGATCCGTCATCGCGCCTGCGCTCCGAGCTTGCGCACGATGCCCTTCCACATGCGCTCGGCGTCGGTGACGCTCAGCCGCAAGCGGTGCGCTGCCTCGACCAGCGACGGGCAACCGTCCGCCATCTGCTCGGCCAGCCGGTCGGGCTTCGCGAGGCGCGGCTTGTCAGCCACGGTCGCCGCGCAGTGTTTCGATGATGACCGTACGGCCGAGCCAGCCGATCGCGAAATACCAGCCGTCGTCCGGCTGGCCGCTCGTGAACAGCTGACCGCTGACCCGCCCGATCTCGAAAGCCGGGATCAGGCGACGCGGACGCAGGTTTCCTGTCGCGGGAGCAGGCGCTCCCGCGGTCATGCCGTCTTCCATCATACTACTCCTCAGCGGGTCGCGCCCGCGGTTCGGTCCTCAGGTGGCGGGGGTGTCACCCCGCGCGATACGTTCCAGGCTGTGGCGCATCCGCGCTGTGGCTCTCTCCATGTCGGCGACGTGTTCGAGCGCGGCTGCGGCCTCGACCTTCGTGACCTCGGTGCCGCCGGCACTGCCGCTCGACAGCGCGTCGGCGATCGCGCGGGACACGTCGCCCATCTCGCTGCTCATCTCGATCACGCCCATTTGCAGGCAGCGATCGTCGGTGACCGGCTCGGGCAGCATGATGACCACCGCGCCGAGGATCCCCGCCATGGCGTTCAGGATATGCGGGTGCCCCTGCTCGCCGTGCCCGATGGCGTCGATGCGCACGGCATCGCGGATCGTGATGCTGTCGCGCTGGTGGGGCGAGCAACAGCGTGAAATCTGGCTGTCGGACAGGCCGGTTTCGCTCTCGCAATCGGCGAGGCCGCCGGCGGCCTGCACGGCGCGCTTCGTTGCCTGGGCGAGCCGCTGCTCGTTGACGGGGAGCTTATCGGCCATTGTTCTGCAACCGTTCCGGGCGGGAGGAAGCGCCGCGATCGTTTCCCGATGCGGCGGCGATGCGTAGCAGGGTATCCACATCGGCATGATGACCGATCGCAGCACCCTGCCGTTGTACGGAGCCACCGGCGGAGCGGGGGGATACCCCGCCGATGGAGGTGCCAGCGCCGGGAGGTGGCGCGCTGGTACGGAGGTGAGCACCGGGCATCATGCCGCGCTTCCGGGGCCGCGCCTTGACAGCGCAGCCCCTTCCGCCATCGTCGCGTCATCACACACCGACGAAGGGGTAAGTGAGTGCCGCATCGTGCCCTCACGCAGACGGAAATGGCCGCTGCACAGAAGCTGTTCGATCACATCATGGCCGCGGAATACGGCGGAGCTCCGAGCGACGGGGAGTCGATGGCCGACTACACCCTTCGCGTTTGGGATCGATGCGCAGGGGCCGTTATCGAGCCGGCGCCGGTGGGCAGAGAGGGCTGACGACGGCATCACGCGGCGGCCTGCTCATTCGCTGACGCGGAATGGTCGGCCATGAAGTCGCGGACCTTCTTCTCGGTCTCGGGCCAGAGCCGCCGCCCTCCCCTTAGCTGTCGCACCAAATGACGGTCGCCCATCGCTTTGTCGCCGAAGCGGGTCGCCGCCATGCCGGTAGCCTTGAGGAAGGCTTCAACGTCGCTCAGGATTTGTGCCATGAGCAAAACAGTATGTGTGACTTCTCACCCCGTCAAGGTGTGAAAAGACCCATCTACCCGCTTGGTACAAATATGTGTGATAGTTCACACATGAATGAGCGAGACGAAGTCGAGCGCGTTAAGGATCGGCTGCGCCTCTTGATGGAGCAGAAGGGAATCAAGGCGAAGCCCCTGTCCAAGCTGGCAGGCAAGGGCGAGACGTTCGTGCGCGACATGCTGGACGGCGATGATGTGAAGGTTGGCAACCTACACCGGCTTGCCAGCGCGCTGGACGTGTCGCTCTCCGACATCATCGGCGGCAATTCTCTCCGGGTCGCCGGCCGGATCGGCGCAGGTGGGTCTATCATATATGAGGAAGCCGACGGCGGAGCAGTCCCTCGTCCGCCGGGCATTTCCGGCGAGCTAGAAGCGCTCGAGGTCGAGGGTTCGTCCATGCTCCCGCGATATTCATCAGGTGATATCGTCTATGTCGAGAAGGGGCAGCGCGGTGTGCAGGCTGACGACATCGGCGACTTCTGCGCCGTTCGACTGACCACCGGCGAGACTTATATCAAACAGCTTGCCTATGGCTCACGCCCGGGCTTTTGGGTGCTCCGCTCTCTTAACGCCGAAGACATCGTGGACGTCGAAGTCGAGTGGGCACAACCTGTTATCTTTGTTCTGACGAAATCGGCCCGGCGGCGGCTGGGTTACTGATCCAGTAGCGGAAGCCGCCAGGCGGTGGCTCGGGGCAGGCCTGTCCTGGATAGTAGGAAGCGCGCTGCACATCGTCGTCGCAAACTGCCATACTGAGCATCACACCCAAGATGCACGAGCGACTGTATCCGACGCTGTGCACCACTGCCGAAACGCCTCGGCCCTGTTGATGGATCACGCGATGCACCCAGCTCCGCTTAGGCGCATAGCCGATCGTTTCGCCGAGGAGTGAGACGACACGAAGGGCCATCGCGTCATGAGGATTGTCGGGCTCGTGCACGAACCGAACTGCTTCGCCAACGGAGCAGCGAGCGACTGCTTCCTGATAGAAGGACACGCCGACAACCCGCAGATACTCCAACTCGTCGTGCATCGCGACTCGCGCCTCCTCGCCCCAAGCATGCAGAACGAAAAGAACAATACAAGAACGATGTGATAAGTCACATTTGCTATCGACGGAGTGGGAATAGTCACACTAGCTTAGCTCCATCGCCGCCGCACTGTCGCGTCGCGGCGCTGGGAGCCCACAATGGCCACTGCGCTACAAGCCGACTGGCTAAGCCAGCCCGAAGAAGATCCACGCATCGCCGCCGCCGTGGCTGATTTCCGCGGAGCCGTGATCGACATCCGCCGACTGTCTGCCGAGCTGTTCACCACGGGCGAAGGCACCACCAAGCGTTCCGTGCTGCAGGCGCATATCGATGACCTCGTCGGCGGCATGCAGGCGCGCGCCGATATGGTGGGCCTGACGCTCGATCAGCTGTTCGCGCTCATCAACGCCGAGCTGAAACGCAAGCGTGTCGGCAACGATCACCAGCCGCACGGCGACCACCTGCGGGCAATCACCGACGAGAACACCAGCGCTTACGCGGACGAGGCCCGCCTGCATCGCGAGATCGATCGGCTGCAGAAGATGGTGCCTGCCGCCATCGATCGCCGCATCGCCGCCGATCGGGCATGTGCCGGATACTGTGCGGGCTGGGCGGTGCGCGGGAGCGCGCGGGCGTGACGCAGGTGCAGCTCTCTGACCCCATGCGGCTCGTGCTCGCCTTCGTCGCGGCAGCGGGCGCGAATGGCCGTGAGATGACGGGACGCGGCCCGACGCTGCAGGCGCTCAAACGGCGCGGGCTGGTGGAATATCGCGGCTCACGCGCCCTGCCCCGCGTCAATCGCTGGCACGCCTCACCCGATGGTCGCGCGTGGCTCGCCGCTCAGGAGGCGCGCCGTGATGCCCGCTGAGCGCGCCATGCTCGCGCAGCTGACCGCCCGCGGCTTGACCGAGGAGGAGGCGCACGCTGCCTTCGATCACGTCGCCGCCGCCATGCGCGCGGCGCTGGTGGCCGGGAAGTCGATCAGCTTGCCCGACATCGGCCGACTGAGCTCGACCAAACTGAAGCCGGCGTGGGTGCTCGGCTACGGGCGCACCAAGGCGCGGCAAGAGCGCAAGGTCGCCTTCCGCTACCCCGCCTTCCTCGAACAGGGGGAACCCTACGATGTACTCTAGTGCTTCGATTGTGCTGTCGGCGCTGGCATTTTCCGGCGCCGGTGGGGCAGCGGTTTACGTGTTCCACGACACGATCGTGACGCATGGCCGCCGCATAGCTGATGCGCTTGCTGGCCGCCCTCACCTGTTTGACCAGCCATCCCGCCCACGTCGCACCGCGCGCTCGCGCATGACCGTTGCGGCGGTTCTGCCGGCGCTGGCACTCACCGCCTGCACGCCGCCGACCGGCGAGATGCGCGCGGCTGTCGAGGACTTCGGCTTCACCGACGTCGAGATCCAGGGCGTCGCATGGTGGGGGTGCAGCAAGGATGACACCTTCGAACGCAAGTGGAGCGCGCGGACTGCCGCGGGGCGTCCAGTGCGGGGTGTCGTCTGCGGCGGCTTCGGTAAAGGCTGGACTGTGCGGATCACCGGCCGCGGGAACGCCGCCGACGAGCAGGTCGCGTCATGAGCGCCGAGATCATCCTCGTTGCCGGGCTGGGACGCTGCGGCACTAGCCTCGCGCTACAGATGCTTCACGCGGGCGGGATCGCCTGCGTTGGTACGACACCGTCCTACGAGGATGCGACGATCGACGGTTTCCGCAGGACGGACCCGCAGGCATGGGCGGCGTGCAGCGCGGGCAAGGCCGTGAAGCTGCTCGATCCGCATCGCTCGCCGCCGCCGCTCGGGCCGCGTTATCGCACATTGTGGCTGTTCCGCGACTGGCGCGACCAGGCGCGAAGCGCGCTTAAGTTCATCGGAGCATCGCAGGACCGCGCATCGCGTAAGCGGATGGAACATGCGCTGAAGGCAGACACCGACAAGGCCGTCGGCGCGCTCTGGCGCGTGGGGGCGTCGCCGGCGCAGGTGATCCCGTTTGACTGCCTGCTGCTGCGGCCTCGTCAAACGGCGGAGCTGATGGCGCGCGCGATCGGGCGCGAGATCAACGTTGATCGGGCGGCATCGGTTGTGATCGACCGTTCGCCCCGATGCTACCCGGGTCTGCTCGAGCTGGGGATGATGGCCGCATGATGCGCGCGCTGCTCCCCCGCCTGTCGGTGATGCGCTGGTGCGGCGCCTCCGATTCCCTGTCCGTATCCGACGCAGAGGGTCGGGTGATCAACTTCAGCTGGGGCCGGCTCGTAATCGAGTTCGCCATCGGCGTTAGGGAGATCTGCTGATGTGGCCGTTCACGAAAGACGCGCGCCGCGCGCGCACAACAACCGACCCCTCACCTCGCATCCTCCAGCCGGAGCGCGCGGCTGACTTCGAGGAGGTGCGCAGCGACATCGGGGCGCATATCGCGCCGACGTTCATCGACACGCCGCGCGGTCGATGCGAGCTGATCAAGGCACCCGGGCTGCTCAACGTCCGGCTGCTGGCGAAGGACGAAGGCGAAAACTGCGTCGGCATCGTCCTCTACAGTCCTGCCCTGGATGACGAGCCGTACGGCCTCGGCATGATCCACATGCTGGATGCCGATTCCGCGCGCGCCACCGCCGCCGGCCTGATCCGCGCGGCGAACGATCTCGACGGACGGAAGCCGAACTGATGGCCTTCGCTGAGAACGCCGCGCTGGAGAAGCGCGCGGGCACCGATCCTGCACCGATTACAACCAACCGGAGCAAGCGCGCATGATCTGGCCATTTCGCCGCCGGCAGCGTCCGGCAAAGCCGCAACACATCGGACCAGAGGCAATCACCTGGCAGGCTGGTGACGTGGCAGAGTGCATCGCGTGCGACCGGATGTCGACCGCGGCCGATCCGAAACTCGGCGGCAGGTACATCGTGCGCGGCGTCATGTACGGCGACAGTATCGATGGGTCATTTAGCGCCTTCGGTCTGCTGCTCTGCGGCTTCAACGAGTGCGGCTATTATGTGCGAGCCTTCCGCAAGGTCGTGCCGACGTTCGAGGAAAAGAGACGCGAGGATCGCGCGCCCGCACAGACGCGGGAGAAGGTCGATGGCTGAGAACAGCGCGATCGAATGGACCGACCACACCTTCAATCCGTGGGAGGGATGCCAGAAGGTCGGCCCCGGGTGCGACCACTGCTATGCCGAGACGCGGAACGCGCGTTTCGGGGGCGGTACCGCGCCGAACTGGGGGCCGGGCGCACCTCGGCGCCGGACCTCGCACGCGAACTGGCGCAAGCCGCTCCAGTGGCAGGCCGATGCCGCCGCCTTCCATGCGGAGCACGGTCGCAGGCAGCGCGTGTTCTGCGCCAGCTTGGCCGACGTCTTCGACAACGCCGTCAACGGCGCATGGCGCGTGGACCTCGCGAGCCTGATCCTGGCAACGCCTGACCTCGACTGGCTGCTGCTAACCAAGCGGATCGGCAATGCCGCCGGCATGCTGCGCGATATGTTCGGCCGCGACGTTCCAGCGAACCTCTGGCTGGGCGCGACGATCGTCAATCAGGACGAGGCCGACCGCGACATTCCGAAGCTGCTCGCGACGGGCGGGCCGCGTATTCGCTTCCTGTCGATGGAGCCGCTTCTTGGCCCGGTCGACCTGACGCAGGTACGTGACGGTTACGTCGACGCGCTCCGCGGCATTGAGGGCGGCGGCACGTCGACGCTGAGGATGGTCAACGAAGTCGACTGGGTAATCGTCGGCGGCGAGAGTGGACCCGGCGCACGGCCGATGCACCCGGATTGGCTAATCGGCCTGCGCGATCAGTGCGAGGCCGCCGGCACGCCGTTCCTGTTTAAACAGTGGGGCGAGCATCTGCCGGTTCACGTCGACAAGGTGACGCATAGCGGGATCGAGTTTCGGCGGATCGGGAAGAAGGCCGCCGGCCGCCGCCTTCATGGCGTGCAGCACGACGGGGTGCCGGCATGACCGACGCTGAGCTCGAACGGATCGAGGCCGAGGCCTGGGCCGACCAGTGGGGGTACGATCGTCGGCAGGAACTCCGTGCGATCATCGCGCTATGGGGTCCAGCGATCAGGCATCGCCCGCGTGACAGCCGCAAGGGCTGGACGATCTACGACGGCTATGAGCGCAACCGCGAGGAAGAGTGGACGGTCTGGCGCGCGCTGGTGTGCACGATCGCGATCCTGCTCGGCCGCCGCTGGGGCGATGACGCCGAGGCGCGCTGGAGCCGCCGCCACGGTCGCGCCGGCGTGTGGGCGGACACTCCCCGCCTCGCCTTCTTCGACAGCCGCGACACCTACGGCGGCTACGACATCACTCGCGTCGAGCTTGCTCCCGGGTGCCGGTTCTCAGTTTTCAGCGATGGGGAGTGCTTGATGTGACCAACCGCAGCTTCCGCCTCTACGACACTATGCTCATCGTCTCTGCGCCCGGCAGCGAACGCGAGCGACACGGCCGCCACGTGATGTCTTGGAATGCGCCCGATTACGAGACCTTCTATCGGCTGCTCGATGCGCTGCAGGGGCACGGCTTCACCGTGGAACGCGACGTAGGGATCGAGGAACGCCACCCCTCGCAGGGCAAGTATCACCGCGTCGGGTCGCACCCGACGCCGCACGGCGTGCTCAGCTTCCACGCCGAAGCGTCTCCGATCGGGTGCAAGGTAGAGTTCTATCAGGACGTCGTGACGGTGAACTGCAACGGCGGACGATACGACTTCGATAAGCGCCAGAAGATGCCGTACCTGATTGGCAAAGCGTTCGAGGCCGCGGTGCGCGCCGCACGCGCTCACCTCGTTGGCCGTGGCTTCAGCGAGAGACGGAAGCTCACCAGCCCGATCGCTGATCCGCTCGCCTATTTCAATCAGATGTGGGACGGCGACTTCGAGCAGCGCAGCGGCATTCATCGGTTCAAACGTGGCGACGATGGCTGGCCGACCGAAAAGGAGCTCGCATCCTGGCGTGGCGCGTCGGACGAGCCACGGATCGAGCAAGGGTCCGTCTGGTACTTCCGCGACCGTGGCGGCCGGCTGGCGCGTGGGCGCTGCTACGGTGGCATCAACGGCATGTGGACCGTGATCTACGGTCCCGGCTCTCGCGACTTCACCAGCAAAGCGCGTTTCGAGCTGTTCCAGTGTAGCCCCGCCGCCGCCCGCCGGCGCGAGGTGCCCGCCAAACGCGGGATCGACCGCCTGCAACACGAGCTACGCTCGGCGGTGTCGGCCGAGAACTTCGAGCGCGCGATCGTGCTCCGCGACAATCTGAGGAAGGCGGCATGACCAATATCCTACCCGAAAGCACGAACTCCGATGCTGTCACCTTCCAGGAGCGCGTCCAACCTTGGCTGCTGGCGTGCTTCGGCGAGATGATCGCCGGTGACCGCGAGGAGCGTAATCACCGCTTCCTCGAAGAGGCGTTGGAACTCGTTCAGTCGACAGGCTGCACCGCGAGCGAGGCTCACCAGCTGGTCGATTACGTGTTCGCGCGCCCGGTCGGCGAGCCGGTGCAGGAGGTCGGTGGCGTCATGGTCACGCTGGCGGCGCTCTGCCTCGCGAACCACCTCGACATGCACGCTGCCGCCGAGGCGGAGCTCGCACGCATCTGGACGAAGGTCGAGGCGATCCGCGCGAAGCAGGCCGCGAAGCCGAAGCACTCGCCCCTACCCTCCGCGTGGGAACGCCGCCTTCAGCTTGTGAAGGATCACTGCGAGGTGCGCGACCAACGGTGGCTCATTCCGATCGACGCGGCTGAGGAGCCATGCGCTGTCCGCGTGATCCATCGGCAGCACGGCGACTACATGGACTGGCCGGAGGCGCTGGAGGAGCAAGGTGTCTGCGTCGCTGCCGATCGGGCCTACACGATGCAGGAGGAGAGCCGTTTCTATACGCGATCGGCTGCGATGCGTGCGGCTCATGATTTCTTGCGCCGGTTCGGCGCCGGCGAGGTCGAGTATCTCGAATGGGACATCGATAGCCAGAGCATGGTGGTCGTCGGCCACTCGCATCGCAGGAATATGAACGGCTGGCATTCATTCGAGGCAGATCGCCCCGACCCGCTCGCGCCCTTCTACGCGCCGACGGGAGCGGGCCAGTGACCGCAATCACCGAAGAGTGGCTGCGCGATGCTGGCTTCCGGTGGAGCCAGTTCGATCGCCAGCCCGACAAGCATTGGACCCTATGGCTTGGCTGGGCGATGGACGATGGCCCAGACATCGAAGACGTCGGCATCGAGGTCGCCCCTAATCGCGATGGCCGATGGTTCTGCTGGCTGCGCGCCGACACCGCTGGCCGCTATACCCGTTTCGTGCATATCCGGCACCTGCGCTGGCAGCGCGAATTAACCGAGCTCATCGCGGCTATCGCCGGTCGCCCCTTCGATCCCGCCGACGTGTTCTACGGTGGGCTGGTGACCGCGGCGCGCGCGGAACGGTATCGGGGCGAAGCTGAGCGGATGGATCGGCAGATGCTCAACGAGCACTACTGGTCGACGGACGGAACGGATCACGCCCTCGGCCGCGCCACGGCCGAACACCTGCCTCGAGAGCAGCGCGGGGTGCAGTCATGAGCGACCTGTTCATGCGCCGCGCCGCCGAGATCAGCGACTGCGGCCTCTATCGGCACTGGCTGGAACGCGAGTGGGACAAGGCGCTGCCGGTCCTCGTTGTCTGCATGCTCAACCCGTCGACGGCGGACGCTGAGCGCGAGGATCAGACGCTGCTCGCGCTGATCCACTTCGCGCGGCTGTGGGGCTACGGCGGACTGACGATCGTCAACCTGTACGGCTGGCGCTCGCCGCACCCCGACGAGATGAAGCGCGCCGCCGGCCGCGCGGACGAGGTCAATCATCAGCGCCGCCGTGACGCGATGCTGGTCGCGGCCGTGATGGGCGGGAACCGCTTGCTCGTCGCTTGGGGCAACGACGGCGACTTCGAGGGCGAGGCGACCCGCTTCGCCGATTACGCAGCCGACACGGTAGGCGTCGACCTAGTTTGCCTTGGCACGACGCAGTCGGGCGCACCGAAGCACCCGATGGCACGAGGGCGCTGGCGCATACCGCGCGACCAGCAGCCGATTATCTGGAGGCAAGGGAAGTGAGCGTTATGGGCAGGATCGAGGCGGCCGATCGGCTGCTAGGCTTGGACGAGGTCAAGACCGTGGCAGGGCTCGGGAAGTCGATGATCTACCGGAAGATGCGCGCGGGCACCTTCCCCAAGGCCTGCAAGGCTGGCGGGGGCTCAACCCGCTGGAGCGAACGTGAAGTGCAGGCGTGGATTAACGAGCAGCTGGCGGCGCGTGCCGCCGCCTAGTCGTGGCTACGGTGCCGCCGGCGCGGGAGCCGCTACTGATGTACTTCGCGCACGACCCTCGAACACCTTGATCAGGTTATCGCGGCGGGTATCGTAGTCGTACATGCAGTACAGGAGCCATATGCGGCTCCAGATAGGGTCGTCGTGCGCGCATGCGTCGATCTTCAAACCGAGGCTCGCGGCCTCGATATGGTCGATTGTCGACCCATGTGAGAAGTAGGTTTCGCGAGTAGCGAGCGCGTTGACGACGGTGTCGATTTCAGCACCACTCCGGCCGTTCATCATGCCTTGGTCAAGAAGGCGAGTGGCAAGCTTTCGCGTCTGTTTCAGTGCTAACTCGGCGAGCTGTTGCAGTGGGAAGTTCGTCAGCGCAACCTGCGGTTGCACTAGCACCGTGCAGGGTATGCCGTTCAAATGGGGATCGATTGGACCAAGTTCACTCGATGGCCCCATCACGATCGTACTGGCAGCAAGGCAGATCAGCGTACCGTTGCTTTTGGCCGCGTTCGCGATGACGACGCGCAGATCTGCGACGCGGAGCTGAAGGATCGAAATCAGCGCTTCGGTCGCGTCCGTGGCGCCGCCGTTCGTCTCGATGAGCAGGTCGACCGGTTCGTCGCCAACGTCGCTGAGCAGTTCGGTCAGGTATGCAGGATCCGCCGCGTCGATGCCCGAACCGTCGCGGAAGCGGTTCGCGAAATAAACAATGAGGCGCCGACCGGTCAGCGCCTCGATATCTCGGATCATCTGCTGCCGAAGGTATCGATCCTTCTGGCCCACCCAATACATGGGTGATTGGGGCGGCAGGTCACTCGTACGTGGAAAGTGGCCGTCGCCCATTCACGCCTCAAGCTGCAGGTGCGTAGTCGAGTTCTCGGCCGCGCTGATGAACGATATCGCGCATACGCGCGTAGTCGGGCTTTGCGATCTGTCGCCCTTGCACGACGTGGCCGTTAGTCGGACGGCCGCTCGACGTGGGCTTGGTCAAATCGCTGATCCGGGTGGACGCGATGACATCCCAGTCCATGAACGTTTCTCCTGTACACCCCGGTACTGACCCCCAGCCCGGCGTGGTTTCGCGGTAATGCGCGGTATGAATCACGAATACAAGTGTGACCCGTCCCACACAGATAATGTAACGGACGGCCGAGCAAAAGGTTTAGGCCTGATGCGATTATGCATCACGCTTCGCCCTCAGACTCGGGCTTATTCCGCCCTCGGACCCGTCGCGGCTTACCGGATCGGCCGACCCAACTGAGCCTCCGGCGGCTCAAGGCCGACGATAATCAGGTCGGCATATTCCTGCGCCAGCTCGCGCCGCCGCGGCATGTAGGCGGCGCGGTTGTACGCCGCCTCCACCTTGTTGCCCGGCACGTGCGCCAGCATCAGGTCGATCACCGCCCGGTCGTCGTCGGCGCGATTGGGCCGCTCGTTCATGATCGTGGAGAAGGCCGCGCGAAAGCCGTGCGGCACGTGACGGTTCTCGTACTTGGCGCGCTTCAGCAGCGCGTTCAACGTGTTCTCCGAGATCGGCCGATGCGAGAATCGCTCGCCGGGGAATAGCAGCGGGTACCGGCCGCTCAGCTGGTGCAGCGCGACCAGCACCTCGACGGCCTGGCGCGACAGCGGCACCAGGTGGTCGCCGCCGGCCTCTTCCTTGCGATCCCTGTCGCCCTTCATGCGCGCGGCCGGGATGCGCCAGAGCGGCGCGGGACCGTCCAGCCCCTCGAACTCGGTCCACTCGGCACCGGCGACCTCGCCCGGTCGCACGGCCGTGAGGGCGAGCAGGCGCATGGCGAACTTCGTGCCGGCGCGCGTGCGCTCTGCCTCGATGTCGGCGAGCAGCTGGCGGACGCGGGCGATACGCTCGTCGTTGTCCTGCGTGCCGTCAACGATCGACGGCTGCTTGCGCGCCTTCGGCTTCGCCTGAAGCACCTTAGTCAGCGAGGCCGGCGCGGGGTCGACACGCGCGATGCTCGCTGCGATCGCGTAGGTGAAGATGTCGGACAGGCGCTGGCGCAGGCGGTGCGCGCTCTCGATCGCGCCGCGCTGCTCCATCGCGTGCAGCACCTCGAGGATCTTCGGCGTGTCGATGTCGGTGATCGGCAGCGCGCCGAGCGCCGGGAAGGCATCCTTGCGGAGCGACTTCAGCACGTCGTCGGAATGAACCGCCGACCAGCCGCGCACCTTCGGGTCGCTCCAGTTCGCCGCATCGCGCACGCGCGCCGCGCCGTGTTCCGCCTTCCAGGCGTCCAGCTTCGTGAGCGACCATCCGCTGCGCAGCTGGAACCACTTCTCGGCAATCTTCTGGAACGTGGCGTCGGCCGCCGCCGATCGATCCTGCCGGGTCAGCTGCTTGACCACCGCGGGGTCGCGGCCGTCGAGCAGCAGCTTCTTCGCCGCGTCGCGCGCCTCGCGCGCCTCGCCGAGCGACACCACCGGATAGGGGCCGATCGTCAGCGTCTTCTGCGCTGGCTTCCCGGCCGCGTTCTTCCCGAACGTGTAATTCATCCGCCAGTGTTTTCCGCCGGCGGTGGTGACGTGGAGGAATAGCTGGCCGGTGTCGCTCAGCTTGTAGGCCTTGGCCTTCGGCTTCGCGGCTTTCACCTTCGCGTCGTTCAACGCCATGGTTCGGCGCTCCATACCATGGCGTTCCTTGCGGATACCATGTGCGGTGCCATGGTACCGTGTGGACGCGAGTGGACGAATATGGACAACACAACCCTGTTAGAGGGCGGTTTTCCTGCGTTATCAAGGGGGGTGTGGACGGCTATGGACGCCTATGCACTAGGTTTTGGCGGAGCGGGAGGGATTCGAACCCTCGATACGGTTTTGCCGTATACTCACTTTCCAGGCGAGCGCCTTCGACCACTCGGCCACCGCTCCGCATATCGCTGGGTGGTGTCGCCTACCGGGCGGCGCGCGCTTGTGCAAGCCGTTGCTTGATGCGTGGCCGAGATGCAGGATGCGCGGCATGCTGCACGTCCCGATCGCCGCCTTGCTTGCCGCCGCCGCCGCGACACCCACGACCCCCGCGCGACCCAGCCCGGGACAGGTCGCGCAGTCGGCGCCCGCCGGGGAGTGGACCCTGATCGCCGACGACGATCTGCTGGTGATGACGCTCGCGGGTCCGTCCGGCACGATGCGGCGGGTGATGATCCAGTTGATGCCTTCTCCGGTGTCGAGCGCGTGGGTGGCGAACATCCGTCGCCTCGCCGCGGCGCATTGGTGGGACGCGACGAGCATCAACCGCGTGCAGGACAATTATGTCGCGCAATGGGGTGACGCGAGCGAGAAGAAGCCGTTGCCGCCCGGGCTCGGCGCGACCTCGGCGGCAGACTATACGCTGCGCTGGCGCGCGCTGCCTGCGTCGTCTGGTCCAGTGACCGAGTTGGGGACAGATGGCCGTGCCGCAGACGTCTACGCCCGTGGCATCTTCTGGTATCGCGGTTTTCCGATGGCGACCGACGCGAAGCCGGTTTCCGACGAACGGCGCGCGTGGCCGATCCACTGCTACGGCAGCGTCGGCGTCGGACGGAACCTGGCGCCCGATGCGGGGACGGGTGCCGAGCTTTACGCCGTGATCGGCCATGCACCGCGCCACCTCGATCGCAACATCGCGGTGGTCGGCCGCGTCATCGCTCGCATGGAATATCTCTCAAGCCTGCCGCGCGGCACGGGAGACCTCGGCTTCTATGAGAAGCCCGGCGAGCGGACCGCGATCATCAACGTGCGGATGGCAAGCGAACTGCCCGCGAACGAGCGCCTGCGATACAGCTATCTTTCGACCAGTGGCACGACATGGCCGCGCTACATCGCGGCGCGGCGTAATCGCGAGCCGCCGTTCTTCGAACAGCCCGCCGACGCCGCCGATGTCTGCAACATTCCCGTGCCGACCAGGGCCGAGCCGACCGACCGGTAACGGCCGGCGGACATCGGCATGGCGGCCGGCGGGATCGATTGCGGTTCGCTCTCGGCTTAGGCGCGTTCAGCTAACCGCGGACGACGGCAACCGTCCGGTGTCGTTAGTTGATTACCGATCCCGAACCTCCGCGAGGCATATGTCACCCGCCGCCTGAGTTTGCGGACCGGCCTACCGCCCGAACCTGCCCCTACGAGGGTGCGACGCAGGCGTGCGCGGGTCAGCGTCCGCCGACCCAGGTGGCGACTTCGCCCGCGACCTGATTCGCTGCCTGATTGAGCGATGTCGCCGCGGACGCCGCGTCGATCGCGGATACGGGCACGCGCGCCTCGAAGCGGCGCTTCTCGACCGCGGTCGCGTTCACGCGCGTCAGCGCGGCGTCGTAGACGACGACGGCCTGCTGCGTCGTCGCGTCGAGCCCGAACTGGCGCAACTCGCCGGCGAGATTGCCGCTCGGGTCGCTGACCGATTGCGCCGGCGAGAGCACGACGATGTTGGCCTGCGCGGTCAGCGTGTCGGACAGCAGCCGCGCGAACAGCCGCGCCGGCGGTTCGGTCCATTGCGCGTCCTTGACGTAGGCGATTGTGTCGACGCTCGCCTGTACCGGCACGCGCGCGGTGGCGAGCGCGGTCGGCACAGCCGGGGTCTGCACCACGATTGAGCGCGCATTGGCGGAGGATTGCGTCTGACCGGGTTGCGGCTGCGCGGTCGCGTTGAGCGTCAACAGCGAGGGCGGCGGCTTCGCACCGAAGCTGATGCAGCCCGACAAAGCAAGCGTGGCCGCGACAGCGGAGAGAGGGAGGAGAGAGTGCCGCACGCTTATTTCCCCTTGTAATCCGGCAGCTTCTGCTGGCCGATCAGCGAACTCGCCCCGCCCTGCTCGACGCGTTCGGAGATCGCCGACAGCGACGCGGAAGTGACGCGCAGGTCGCGGACCAGCTGATTAATCTGCGGGATCGTCTGTTTCGAGAAGGTGGTCAGCCCCGGGCGCGCGTCGCCGATCGCGCTGTTGAGCGTGTCGGCGCTCGCCTGCGCCGATTTGATCGCGCCGTTCAGGTTCTGGATCGTCGGCTGGATGTCGTTGGCGAGCACGCCGTTGGTCGTCTGCGCGAGATTGCCGATCTGCTCCGCAGCGACGCCCGCCTGCGCGATCGCGACGCGGGTCTGCGCCAGCGTCGCTGCAATCTCCGGCCCACGGTCGGCGAGCGCGGCGGACAGGCGGTTGGTGTTGTCGAGGATGCCCGCGATCGACGCCTGATTGCGATCGGAAAGCATGCCCGTCAGCCGCTCGGTCAGCGTCGACAGCCGTTCGAGCAACTGCGGCGCGGAATTGAGGATCGCACCGAGCCCGCCGGTTTTGGTCGGGATCACCGGTTTGCCGAGCGGGCAGACCTTGTTTGGATCGGGATCGGGGCAGGTGATCGGCGGCTGCCCCTTCACCGCACCGTCGAGGCTGACAGTGCTGGTGCCGGTGAAGCTGCCCTGGATCGTCGCGGTGGTGCCGCGCAAGACCGGCGTGTCCTGGTTCAGGCTGACGCGGACGCGGACATATTGTGGATCGGGCTGCCACAGCGAGATCGACTTCACCTGTCCCGAGGGTACGCCCGAGAAAGTCACCGACGATCCCTTGGCGAGGCCATCGACTGCCTGGCGGAAGAAGATGTCGTACTCGCGCTCCTCCGTGCCGCCGAAGCGCGCGATCCAGACGGTAAAGATCGCCAGCATCGCGAGCAGGATCAGCACGACGGCACCGACGAGGACGTGGTTCGATCGCGTTTCCATCACTTGGTCCCTGTTGTGCGCGCGGCGTCGGTACGGCCGAGCGTGCGCGTCGCATCACTCACGGGCGCGCCACGCGCCGCATTGTCGGCGAACGAGCCTTGCGTGCGCTGTCCGTCGGCGAGCCGCGCGACGTCAGTCGGACGTGCGGCGGCATCGGCATCGGCCGTTCGTGGCTGCCCCGGCCCCACATGACCTGCCCCCGCCTGTTCCTGCGCCGCCACCGCGTTGCGACCGCGCGGGCCGTTGAAATATTCCTGGATCCACGGGTGGTCGGTCGCGAGCAGTTCGGGGATCGTGCCGACCGCGATCACCTTCTTGTCGGCGAGCACCGCGACGCGGTCGCAGATGGCGTAAAGCGTGTCGAGATCGTGCGTGATCAGGAAGACGGTGAGGCCGAGTGTGCGCTGCAACCCTTGCGTCAACTGATCGAACGCCGCCGCGCCGATCGGATCGAGCCCGGCAGTCGGCTCGTCGAGGAACAGCAGTTCGGGATCGAGCGCGAGCGCGCGTGCCAGCCCGGCGCGCTTCCGCATGCCGCCCGACAGCTCCGCCGGGTATTTTGGCCCGGCATCGGCGGGCAGGCCGGTCATCACGACCTTGTACGACGCGATCTCGTCGAGCAGCGCGAGGTCGAGATCTGGGTAGAACTCGCGTAGAGGAACCTGCACGTTCTCGGCGACGGTCAGCGTCGAGAACAGTGCCCCCCCCTGAAACAGCACGCCCCAGCGTTTGCGGATGTCGAGCGTCTCGGTCTCGTCGCGGCCGAGCGTTGGTTCGCCGAACACTTCGACCTCGCCAGCCTCGGGGGTCTGCAACCCGATGATCGAGCGCATCAGCACCGATTTGCCGGTGCCCGATCCGCCGACGACGCCCAGGATCTCGCCGCGCCGGACCTCTAAGTCGAGGCCGTCGTGGACGGTCTGTTCGCCGAAGCGGTTGCGCAGCCCCTTGATGCGGATGATGTGATCGTCGGCGTCCGCCATCACAACCACCCAATCTGTTCGAAGAAGACGGCGAAGAATGCGTCGAGCACGATCACCATGAAGATCGCCTGCACCACCGCCGACGTGGTGCGCAGCCCGACCTGTTCGGCATCGCCCTTTACCTGCATCCCCTGGTAGCAGCCCGCGACCGCGATGATCGCGCCGAATACGGGTGCCTTGATCAATCCGACGAACAGGTCGGTGATCGGAACGACCTCGCGGATGCGCGACACATAGGCTGCGGGAGGGATATCGAGCGACAGCCAGCACAGAACGCCGCCGCCGATGATCGAGATGACCGAGGAATAGAAGCCGAGGAGCGGCATCAACACGATCGACGCGATCGTGCGCGGCAGCACCAGCGCCTCCATCGGGGACACGCCGATCACGCGCAGCGCGTCCACCTCCTCGGTCAGCTTCATCGTGCCGAGCTGCGCGGCGAAGGCCGAGCCCGACCGCCCGGCGACCATGATCGCGGTCATCAGCACGCCCAGTTCGCGAAGCGTGATGCGGCCGACGAGGTTGATCGTGAATGCTTCCGCGCCGAACTGCCTGAGCTGCACCGCGCCCTGCTGCGCAATGACGATGCCGATCAGGAAGCTCATCAACCCGATGATGCCGAGCGCAGAGACGCCGACGACCTCGAAACGCTGCACCACCGCGTTGAAGCGGAAGCGGCTGGGATGACGGATCACGGTGCCGAGCGAGACGACCGTCGCGCCCATGAAGCCGAGCAGCCCGACCGCGGTCTGCCCCGCGAGCACCACCGCGTCGCCGATCTCGCCCATGACGCGGCGGAACGGGGTGACGCGCGTCGGGCGCATCTGCACCGGCTGGTCGGCCGCCTCGACGTGTTCGAACAAGGTGCGGCTGTCGCCGGTCAGCCCTTCGACCTGGGTGTCCTTCTCACGCGCGAAGCGGTGGATGACCCAGGCGCCGATCGTGTCCATCCGTTCGACCTGCGACAGGTCGATCGCGCGAACCGCGCCGTCGTGTGCAGAAAGGCGATCGGGCAGGTTGCCGAGTTGCGCGAGCGACAGATCGCCGGAGAAGCGCAGCACGCCCGCATCGTCGTTAAAATCAGCAGCCGCGCTCATGCGTCGATCCATGCGGCAAAGCTCATCACGTCACAAGCGATTCAAGTGAACGATCGTTCCGCAACTGGAATCATTCTGACCTACATCAGCACATCGACGGCGTGGATCAACACGCCGACCAGCCCGCCGACCAGCGTTCCGTTGACGCGGATGAACTGGAGATCCTTGCCGACCGCATTCTCGAGCCGCTCGGTGATGGTGCGCGTGTCCCAGCCGCGCACCGTCTCCGACACCAGCCGGACGATCGTGTCGCCGTAATCGGCCGCCGCGCCGACGACCGCGCGGCGGACGAAGCGGTTGATCGTGCGTCCGAGCCTGGGATCGCGCGCGAGCGTATCGCCGAGTTGCCGCAATGCCTCGCCGAACTTGCCCGACAGCAGCGCCTGCGGATCGCGCGCCATCCGCAGCATCGCGGCGCGCGCCTGTTCCCACAGACCGTTGATCCAGTCCTGCATCGCCGGGTTCTCGAGCAGTTCGATCTTCAACCGCTCGACCTTGTCGCGCATCTCGGGCGCGTGCTGCAGATCGTGCGCGAGGCGGGCCAGCCCCTCCTCGGCCCGGACGCGCAAGGGGTGGTCGCGGTTCTCGGCGACATCGCCGATCAGCTTGTCGAGCCCGTCGATGAGCTTGTTGGCGAGCGTCTCGTCCAATCCGGTCCAGCGCAGGATCGAGCCCGCGCGGTCGTGCACCATCGCGCGGATGAGCGCTTCGTTGCTGCGGAGCGCGTCGCGCCCCCACACGATCAGGCTGTCGAGCACGGGCAGGTGGCGATCCTCCGCCACCGCGGCGGAGAGCGCGCGGCCGAGCATCGGCGATACCTCGGTCTCGCGGACGCGCGCCACCATCATCGCGCGAACCATGCCGCCCAGGCGTTCCTGGTCGAGCTCCTGCAGGATCTCGACCGCTAAGCGCGACGTACCGCGCGCTAGGCGTCCGCCAGACCCCTGCGGATTGGCGAGCCAGCGCCCCGCCGCCCCCGCGACGTCGATCCGCGCCATCCGCCGCGCGACGACCGAGGGGATGAGGAAATAGTCGCGCAGGAAGGTCGCGAGCTGGTCGCCGATCCGGTCCTTGTTGCGCGGAATGATCGCTGTGTGCGGTATCGGCAGCGCCAGCGGATGACGGAACAGCGCGGTGACCGCGAACCAGTCGGCGAGCCCGCCGACCATCGCCGCCTCGCTGAACGCGCGCACGAACCCCCAGGCGGGGTGGAGCGACTGAAGTGAACGCGTGACGACGAAGGTCACCGCCATCGCGACGAGCAATCCGGTCGCGATCAACTGCATGCGCCGCAAGCCGGGAGGAACGGGCTGGCGCGGGAGGGGGCGGCGGACGGGAACGGTCATCGCGAGGGGAAAGCTCGAGCCGGGCGAAGGTTCATGCCCTCGCCGCCGCCCCTCGACAGCGGCGCTGCTCATTCCGCCGGATGCGTGCCCTCTCCGCCATAGCCGATCCGACCCGCGGTACCGGGCAACGCACCCGCGGGGGCGTCGTGCTCGATCACCGGACGGCCGTCGTCACCCGGCCGGTACGTGAGCAGACGGCGACCGATCCACGGCCCGATGCGCCGCTCTGCCCCGATCGCGAGGCTGAACGCCGCGGGCACGATCAGGAGCGTCAGCAATGTCGAGAGTGACAGCCCGCCGATCACCACCACGCCCATCGGCGCGCGGAACGAATTGTCGCCCGACAGCGACAGAGCGGTCGGCACCATGCCCGCGACCATCGCGATCGTCGTCATCAGGATTGGCTGTGCGCGCTTGTGCCCCGCGTCGATGATCGCGGCGCGAAGCGGTACGCCCGCCTGCATCTCCTCCAGCGCAAAATCGATCAGCAGGATCGAATTCTTGGCGACGATGCCGAGCAGCATCAGCAACCCGATGAACACCGGCAGCGAGAGCGGCTGCCCCGCGATGATCAGCGCGATGAGGCCACCCAGCGGCGCGAGCAGCAGCGACCCCATGTTGACCACCGGCGGCAGCAGGCGGCGGTAGAGCAGGATCAGCACCGCGAAGACGAGGAACACCCCCGCGAGGACCGCGAAGACGAAGTTGACCAGCATCTCCATCTGCCATTTCGCCTGACCGACCTGCAGTTCCTGCACGCCGATCGGCAGATTGCGCATGACGGGTAGCGCCTTGATCCTCGCCATCACCTCGCTCGCGACCAGGCCCGGCGCGAGATCGGCGCCGACGGTCAACTGCCGCTGCTGGTTGAGCCGGGTGATGCGCGTCGGGCCCGAGCCGAACCCGATCTCCGCGACGAGGCCGAGCGGCACCGAACCACCGCTGGCGGTCGCCACCGGAAGATTCTGGATCGTGTCGAGCTTCGAGCGCGACGACGGCGCGAGCGCGACGCGGATCGGGATCTGGCGATCGGACAAGGAGAAGCGCGCGCTGTTCTGGTCGAGGTCACCGAGCGTGGCGATGCGGATCGCGTTGGAAAGCGCGGCGGTCGTCACCCCCAGATTGGCAGCGAGGTCGAGCCGCGGACGGATCTGTATCTCGGGTCGCTTGAGGTCGCCCGCGATCCGCGGCGCGACGACGCCGCGGACCCCTGCCATCTGCTTGACCAGCGTGTCCGCGGTCTGGCGCAATTGTTCGGGATCATCGCCCGCCAGCGTCACCGACAGATCGCGATTGTTGTCGCCCCAACCGAACTGCGATTCGAAATTCACGCGCGCGTCGGCGACCTTGGCGAGCTGCGGCGTCAGCTCGCGCTCGAACTCGGTCGAGGTCTTGTCGCGCGGTTTCTTCAATTGCAGCACGAGGCGGCCCGAACCAACGCTGGTCGTCGCGTAGACGCTTTCCACCAGCGGCTGGCGGTGCATCAGTTCGTCGACCTGCTCGACCACCGCCTGCGTCGTCTCGAGCGTCGCGCCCGGGGGCATCGTCACGGTGACGACGCTGCGGTCGCGGTCCTGCGCCGGCTGGAACGTCATCGGGATCTGCGTGAATAGGAACAGCGTCAGCGCGAAGGCGAGCGCGCCGATCCCGACCGTCCAGACGCGGTGATCGCGCAGATAGCGCAAGCCGCGGCGCATGCGACCCTGCGCGCGCGCGGCAGGAGCCTTGCCCTCGCCCAGCGTCCACACCAGCACGCGTTGATAGATGTCGAGCCAGCGCCCGCCGCCGTGTTCCGCATGGCCCGAGGATTTGAGGAAATAGGCCGCGATCATCGGCGTGATCAGACGCGCGACCGCGAGGCTCATCAACACCGCGACGACGACGGTCAGGCCGAAATTCTTGAAAAACTGCCCCGAGATGCCGGGCATCAGGCCCACGGGGAAGAACACCGCGACGATCGCCATCGTGGTCGCGAGCACCGCGAGCCCGATCTCGTCGGCCGCGTCGATCGAGGCCTGGAACGCGGATTTGCCCATCCGCATGTGGCGCACGATGTTCTCGATCTCGACGATCGCGTCGTCGACCAGCACGCCCGCCACCAGGCTGAGCGCGAGCATCGTCATGTTGTTGAGCGTGAAGCCCAGCATGTCCATGAACCAGAAGGCGGGGATCGCCGACAGGGGAATCGCGAGCGCGGCGATGAAGGTCGCGCGCCAGTCGCGCAGGAACAGGAACACGACGAGGACCGCGAGCAGCGCGCCCTCGATCATCGAGTGGATCGCGGCCTTGTATTGGACCAGCGCGTATTCGGAACCGTCGACGCGCAGGCGGAACTGCACCTTGGGATTGCGCTTCTCGAGTGCCTCGAGCTTTGCCTTCGCCTCGCGGAACACGGTGACGTCCGAGGCACCCTTCGCGCGCTTGAAATCGAACGAGATGACCGAGCGCCCGTCGACCGCCGCCGCGCTGCGACGTTCGCCGTAGAGATCGCGCACCGTCGCGATATCGGCCAAGCGGATGGTGCGCCCGCCGCCGACGTTGATCTGCGTCTGGCTGAGTTGATACGCGGTGTCGGCGTTGCCGATGACACGCACCGATTGTTCGGCACCCGCGATCTCCGCGCGCCCGCCCGGCGCATTCAGGTTCACTTGGCGAAGCTGCTGGTTGATCTGGCTGGCGGTCAGCCCTTGCGCGGCGAGCTTGGCGGGATCGAGGATCACGCGAATCTCGCGGTCGACGCCGCCGTTGCGCGTCACGCTGCCCATGCCCGACACCGACAGCAGCTCCTTCGCCACCGTATTGTCGATGTACCAGCTCAGATCCTCGATCGACATGTCGGTGCCGGTCGCGGTGTAGCTGCCGAGATTGAAGTCGTTCGCCTTGATGCGGCTGACCTGCGGCTCGGTGATGCCGTCGGGCAGATCGGCGCGGATCTGCGTGATCGCGTCGCGCGCCTCGTTGACCGCGCGGTCGACCGGCGTGCCGATCGCGAGCTGCACCACCGTGGTCGAATCGCCTTCACTGACGTAGGAGTTGATCTCGTCGATCCCCTCCAGGCTGCGTACCGCCGCCTCGACGCGCTGCGTCACCTGGGTTTCCAGCTCGCTCGGCGCCGCGCCCGGCTGGTTGATCGAGATGATCACGCCGGGGAAGTCGATGTCGGGTTGCTGGTTGATGTCCATGCGGACGAAGCTGACCACGCCCATCACGGTCAGGATCAGGAACAGGACGATCGACGGCACCGGGTTGCGGATCGACCAGGCCGAGATGTTGCGGAAACCCATGGTTCGTCAGCTCCCCTGGCGGCGCAGGATCGGCGTCACCTTTTGCCCGGGATTGAGGAATGCGCCCGCGGACAGCACCACGCGCTCGTTACCCGACAGCCCGGTCGCGATCGCGACCCGATTGTTGTCGACCGGCCCCAGCGTCACGTTGCGGCGCTGCGCCTTGTTCTGCTGGTCGATGACGTAGACGTAATTGCCCTGCTCGTCGCTCTGGAGCGCAGATTGCGGCAACTCGGGCGCGCTGCCCGCATTGGCCGTGATCGACGCGGAGGCGAACCCGCCGGGACGAAGCGCCGGATTGTACGACAGCGCGATCCGCGCGATCCCCTGCCGCGTCTGCGGATCGATGACGGGGGCGACCTGCCACACCTGCCCGCTGAACTGGCGCGTGTCGCCAACCGGGGTCACGATCGCGCGCGAACCGGCGCGGATCGCCTGGAGATCGCCCTCCGACAATTGCGCGCGCATCTCCATCTCGCCGCCCTTCGCCATGCGGAACAGGACGCCCGAGCCCGAACTGACGATCTGGCCGGGTTCGACTCCGCGCGTCAGCACCAGCCCCTCGGCCGGCGCGCGGATATCGAGCCGTGCGTTCCGCGCCCGCTGTTCAGACAACGCCGCGCGCGACACCTGCAGGCGCGCGGCGGCGGCATCGCGCGTCGCGATCCGGCGCTGCACGTCCGCCTTCGAGATGAAGCCGCGATCGACGAGGCTCTGCGCGCGCTCTAGCTCGGCCTGGGCGAGCGTCAGGTCGGATTGCGCGACACCGATCTGCGCGGCGAGGCTCGCGGCGGTCTGCGCCTGGACCGACCGGTCGACGGTTGCCAGCACCTGCCCCGCCTTGACCCACTGACCCGGCTCGACCAGCACGCGCGACACCATGCCGCCCTCGCCCGCGACGCCGACGGGCATCTCGCGCCGGGCCGCGAGCGTGCCCGTCGCGCTGACGGTGCGGTCGACGACCTGGCTACCGGGGACGATCACCGTGACGTTGGGCGCGCCCGAGTCCGACGATCCGGCGGCGGCCGCGGGCGCCTTTTCGTGCTTGAAGACGAACCAGCCGCCGACGAGCGCGAGCACTACCAGCACCGCGATGATCCAGCGCCGACGCCGCCGTGGCCGCTCATCCGCCAAGAGCAGCCGCTCGCCCTCCAAAGTGCCCGGCTCGTACGTCATGCGCGCTATTTATCCCTCAACCCGCTGCTGTATTATCCAGCTACGTCACCACGCGCAAGCCCGCGCGTCATTCAGCTTATGTTGTGCGAACCGCCCTAGACGAGGACGGGTTAACGAACGGGAGATGTTGAGACATGCGGATTGGTTCAGGGTTGTGCGCGGGGTTCATCGGCATGGCGGCCGTGATGCCGGCCCTCGCGGTGGCGCAGGCGCCGCAGGTACCGGCGACGCCGGTCGACGGCACGGTGCTGGAGGTGAATGCGACCGGTCGCGTCACGCGAGCGCCCGATCAGGCGGTGATCCGCGCGGGCGTGGTGACGCAGAGCACGACGGCGGCAGCCGCGACGCAGGAAAATGCGACGCGCATGGCGCAGGTGATCGCCAGCCTGAAATCGGCAGGCATCCAGTCGCGCGACCTGTCGACCAGCAATGTCTCGCTGCAACCGCAATATCGCTACGCCGATAACCAGCCGCCGGTCGTCACCGGCTATCAGGCGAGCAACAGCGTGTCGGTCAAGTTCCGCGACGTTGCACGAAGCGGCGCGGTGCTCGATGCGCTGGTGAAGGCGGGCGCCAATCAGATCGACGGGCCGGCATTGTCGCTGTCGCAGCCGGACGCCGCGCTGGATGCGGCGCGCGCGGATGCGGTGAAGCGGGCGCAGGCGCGCGCGTCACTCTACGCGCAGGCGGCGGGGCTGCGGGTCGATCGCATCCTGTCGATCACCGAAGCGGGCGAGAATGACGGCGGACAACCGCAACCGCCGGTCATGTTCCGCGTCCGCACGATGGCAGCGGACAGTGCGGCTGCGACGCAGGTGCTGCCGGGCGAAACCGACGTCACCGCGACGATCAACGTCCGCTTCGTCCTGAAATAACGAGAAACGGCCGCCCGATCGCTCGGGCGGCCGTTCCGCTGTTACCGTTGGGCGGTGCGATTAACGCACGCGGCCGCGACGGAACAGGTTGACGATCGCAAGCAGGACGACCGCGCCCAGCAGCGACACGAGGAAGGTGTACAGCGTCAGCGGGGCATTGTTGATCGAGCCGCCGGTGAAGATCAGGCCACCGAGGAACGCGCCGACGATGCCGACGATGATGTTCAGGAAGATACCCTGCTGCGCATCGGTGCGCATGATGATGCTGGCGAGCCAACCGATCACACCGCCGACAATAAGCCAAATGATGAGGTTCATCGCAAACACTCCCCTTCGTTGATCGCCCAAAGCAGGCACTGGGGGAGAGACGCGCGACGCCAAAACATTGTTCCGCTGCCGAAACCTAAGCTCAGAATTTCTGCTGGCGTTCGTACAGCGACTTGTAGTGCTGAATACGCGTGACCCGCAACCCCGGCATCCCCGACCGGTCGATCGCGCGCTGCCATCCCGCGAATTCCTCGACCGTCAGGCCGTAGCGCTGGCAGACGTCATCGACCGACAGCAAACCGCCGTTCACCGCGGCGACCACCTCCGCCTTGCGACGCACCACCCAGCGCGTCGTGTCCGCCGGGGGAAGCGTGTCCAGCGTCAGCGGCTCGCCGAGCGGACCGATGACCTTTGCGGGACGAATCTTTTGGTTCTCGATCATTCCTAAACCTCGACTGGGGGCCTTCGCCCCCGTTCCATCGTGCGACCCTTTTAGGGTGATGGCCTTGAACGGTACTTAAAGCGGCGCGGTAAACAGGGTCTTCACGGCTGGCGCCACGACGATACCGCGGCAGCGGTCGGCAGATCGAAGCTGCCCGTCAGCGGGGACAACCGCGTCGCCTCCACCCGCGTCGCGTCGATCGCGTGCGCGCGTGCCGCGGTCGGCGAGCGCGCGGTGCGCGAGGCGGCGGCGCGGAACGGGGTGGTGGCGGCACTGTATGGCTGGGTCGTCACGCATGGCGTCTCATGATGGTCGATCGTTACAGGTCCGATTAGCCACGAGATATTGAAGGAGCGGTAAAGCCCGGGCCCCGCTTTGCGGCGCCGAGTGGCGATCGCGCGACGAACCGCTTATAAAGAGCGGCATGCACGAACTCGCCGAATTCCAATTGCCGCCGGGCGCGCGGCGCATCGTCGTCGCGATGTCGGGCGGAGTCGACAGCTCGGTCGTCGCCGCCCTTGCCGCGCGGACGGGGGTCGAGACGATCGGCGTGACGCTGCAACTCTACGACCACGGCGAGGCGACCAAGCGCGCGGGCGCGTGCTGCGCCGGGCGCGACATCCGCGACGCGCGCGCGGTGTGCGACCGGCTGGGGATCGCGCATTACGTGTTCGATCACGAGACGAGCTTTCGCGAACAGGTGGTCGACCGCTTCGCCGACGAATATCTCGCCGGACGCACGCCAATCCCGTGCGTCCAGTGCAACATGGGGCCGAAGTTCACCGACCTGTTCGCGCTCGCGCGCGATCTGGGCGCCGACGCGCTGGCGACCGGGCATTACGTCCGCCGCGTCGAGGGGGCGGATGGCGCGGAGCTGCACCGCGGCGCCGACCCGGCGCGCGACCAGAGCTATTTCCTGTTCGCGACCACGGCCGCGCAGCTCGACTTTCTGCGCTTCCCGCTCGGCAATATGCCCAAGGCACGCGTGCGCGAGATCGCGGGCGAGATGGGGCTGCTGGTCGCGGCGAAGCCCGACAGCCAGGACATCTGCTTCGTGCCCGACGGCGACTATGCCGGGCTGGTGAAGAAACTGCGACCCGAGGCCGCGCAGGGCGGCGAGATCGTCGACCTGGCCGGGCGCAAGCTCGGCGAGCATCGCGGCATCATCCACTATACCGTCGGACAGCGCCGCGGGCTCGAGATCGGCGGCAGTCCCGAGCCGCTGTACGTCGTGCGCGTCGAGCCCGAGGCGCAGCGCGTCGTCGTCGGCCCGCGCCGCGCCCTCGCGGTGGCGGCGGCGCGGCTCGATGGCATGAACGTGCTCGGTCCGATGACGGGCGCGTTGACCGCGAAGGTGCGATCGATGGCAAAGCCGGTGCCGGCGCGGATGCTGGGCGACCGCTTGGTCTTCGACGCGCCCGAATACGGCGTCGCACCGGGACAGGCGGCGGTGCTCTACGACGGCGACCGCGTGCTGGGCGGCGGATGGATTGCGGAGACAGAGGCCGCGATGGCGGCGGCGTAAGCGCGTAGCGGGCGGAACCGCGGAGCGGTGCGGGTGTGGCGTGATCCTGGACCGGCTCGATCAAGCGAGCATCTCGGTTACGGTTCGCTAGACCCGGGCCGCCCCTCCCGAACCCGGTGCGAGCGCCGATCTGCCGTCCTTATCCTGCCCTCGTCAAACGCGGGGCAGCCGCCGTTTCACGCCAGCTCGTGCGCCCAGGCATGAAGCAGGGTGTGCGCGATTGCGTAGGGCGGCGGCGCGAGAAAGGCGTCGCCGGTCCCTGCGAGCACCGCGAGCACGTCATCGCGGGAAACCCATTTGGCATCCTGCAACTCGTTTTCGTCGAGCGTGATCTGATCGGTCAGCGCCTGCCCGATGCACGCGATCATCAATTGCGACGGGAACGGCCACGGCTGGCTCGCGACGTAGCGGACCGCCCCCACCTCGACGCCCGCCTCTTCGCCGATCTCGCGCCGGACCGCCTCTTCGATCGCCTCACCCGGTTCGAGAAAGCCGGCGAGCGCGGAATAGCGGCCGGCGGGCCAGCTCGGCTGGCGGCCGATCAGCGCGCGACCGTCGTGTTCGGCGATCATGATGACGACGGGATCGGTCCGCGGGAAATGCTCGGCGCGGCAGTTCGGGCATTTGCGCCCCCAGCCGGCGCGGAAGATTGCGGTGGCAGTACCGCAATTAGCGCAGAAGCCGTGGCGCGCGTGCCAGTCGAGCAGCGCGCGCGCGGTAGCGAACGTCGCCGCCTCGCCCGGGCGAAGCTGTTCGAGCGCGTTGAACAGGGTCGGCGAGCGGAACGGTGGCGGCACGCCCTGCCCCGGCACAATCGCGGCGAATCGCGGACGCCCCTGATCGAGCCCGAGCAGCACGAATTCGGCGTCGTCGGGCGCCTCGGTCAGCATCGTCCAACCGAGGCGGCCGTCGTCGGTCACCTCGGGCTCCCAATCGTGGAGCACCAGCAGGCGCGCCTGCCAGTTGCCGATCGCGGCGGCGATCGCCGCTTCGTCATGGCGCAACGCGTCGGCTCGATCGAGCGTGCCGCCGGTGAAGCCGGGGGTCAGCACCGCACTCACGGGCGGCGCTGCTGCGCGGCGCGGGTGGCGGCATCGCGGCGCAATGTCACCCCGACCTGTTCGGCGAGGTTGAGGCTGCCGGGCGGGAAGATGTTGGTCATCGCGGTACCGCGGGTCTTGTCGATCGTGTTGACGAACGCGATCGTATTGGCCGCCCCGCTCCAGCTATAGGTGCCGCGCGCCGCGCCGCCGGGCACGTCTTCGATCTGCACGAACCCGCCCGCGCCGAAGCCCGCGCCCTTCTGCGTCCCCGGCGTATAACCGGTGAAGGTGACGCCCGCGGGCAGCAGGTTGGAGGTCGCGAGCCGCACCGTCTCGGGCTTCATCACCTCGACGCCGTCGAGCGTTCCGCCGTTCTGGATCATGTGGAGGAAGCGGTCGTAATCACGCGCCGTCGATACCAGCCCCGCGCCGCCATACGCGAAGCTCGGCGGGTCGAGGTACGGCGACGTCGCGGCGGGATCGAACGGCATCAAACGACCGGCGGCGGCGACGTAGAGCGTGGCGAACCGCCGCTGCTCGCCGGCGGGTACCTGCCAGCCGGTCGACGTCATGCGAAGCGGCGTGAGGATACGCGTCTGGACGAACCGTTCGAACGACATGCCGCTCGCGCGTTCGATCACCGCGCCCATCACGTCGAGCCCGATCGAATAGCTCCACTTCGTGCCCGGCTGCGCGATCAGCGGCAGTTGCGCGGCGCGATCGGCGAAGGCGAGCAGGCTAGTCGGTCGCGTGCGGCGCGCCTCGCGCTCGACCTCGGCGTTGACCTGCGCGGGGACGACGCCGAGCCGCTCGGTTTCCTTCAGCAGCGGGCCCTTAGCCAGGATGTTGTAGCTCAGCCCCGCCGAATGCGTCAGCAGCATGCGGATCGTGATCGGGCGCGTTGCCGGCACCGTCTCGAGCGAGGTATCGGGGTGGGTTAGGACGCGCATCGACGCGAACGCCGGGATGTACTTCGAGACGGGGTCGTCGAGCGCGATGCGGCGGTCCTGCACCAGCAGCATCGCGGCCATCCCCGTGATCGGCTTGGTCATCGAATAAACGCGCCACAGCGTGTCGGGACCGGCGGCCGGGGCGGTCGCATCGGTCGCGATACGCCCGGCGGAGAGATACAGCGTCGGCCCGTCGCCGTGACCGAACGCGCCCGCGACGCCTGGCGCGCGGTTCGTCGCGACGAGACGGTCGAACAGAGCCTGCGTCTCGGGCAGGAATATCCGGCCGAGCGTCCCGCCGGTCGGGACCGGCATCCGCGGGCGTGGAATCGCGGGCTGACGCGTGGCAGCGTCGGCGCGCGGGTTCGCCTGCGACGACGCCTCGCGCGCCACCGTCAGCCCGGCCACGAGCGCGAGCATCGCGCTTCCCGCCGCCACCCCGGCGCGTCCACGCATCCAACGAACCAGCGTCATCCTGCCTCCACCCCGCCCATCACCGCACGCGCCGCCTTGGCAAAGACGGTCGGCAGACCGGCTTCGCCGAGCGACGCGACCGGCCACCATTCGCCGATTTGTACCGTGCCATGCGCTTCGCCCGTCACCAGCGCAAGATCGAGCGTGAAGTGGGTGAAGCCGTGGCTGACCTGCGTGTTGAGTGCGCGCCAACACGTGTCGGCGGGCGCGCCGGCGAGGCCGGGAGGATCCTGCTCCCACGGGCCGGTCGGCAGAGCGCGCATCCCGCCGAGCAGGCCGCGATCGGGGCGGCGGACGAGCAGCACCTCGCTGCCGTTCGCGCCCTCGCGGGTCAGCCAGAAGATCGTGCCGTGGCGGTGCGGGCGGTCGGGCTTTGGTTTCTTGGCCGGGTAGCGCTCGGGCTCCCCCCGCGCGTGCGCGGCGCAATGCGCGACCAGCGGGCAGAGCAGGCATTGGGGGCGGCGAACAGTGCAGACCGCCTGGCCCAGGTCCATCATCGCTTGCGCGAAATCGCCAGCGCGGGCGTTGGGGGTGATCGTGTTGGTCGCGGCGCGGATCGCAGGGCGGGCGTTCGGCAGCGGGGTCGAAATCGCGAACAGGCGGGTGACCACGCGCTCGACGTTGGCGTCGACCACCACCGCGCGCTCCCCGAACGCGATCGCGGCGACCGCGGCGGCGGTGTAGGCGCCGAAGCCCGGCAGGCGGCGCAGCACTACTTCGGTTTCGGGCAGTCGACCGTTATGGTTGGCGGCGATGACGCGCGCAGCGGCGAGCAGGTTGCGCGCGCGGGCATAGTAGCCGAGGCCGGCCCAGGCCGCCATCACGTCGGCCTCGTCGGCGGCGGCGAGATCGGCGAAGGTCGGCCACCGCTGGACCCATGCGGTGAAACGGGGACGGACGGTCGCGACGGTGGTCTGCTGGAGCATCACCTCCGACAGCCAGACGCGGTACGGATCGGGCATCTCGCCGGGTCGGGCGCGCCACGGCAGGTCGCGACGGTGGCGATCGTACCAGTCGAGCAGCGCGGGCGCGACCGCGCGGGGATCGGCAGGACCATCGGCGGGGGGTGCGATCGAATCCTTGGCGTCCACGCGTTCGCTATGGCATGGGCGGGCGGATGAGCAAGCGCCCGCGCGCCCCCCTTTCCCCGCCCGAGCGCCAGAACCGGTCGCGCGCCGTGTCCGAGCTGCTGCCCGCGATCGGCGGCGCGGCGTTCCGGCGCTTCGGCTTCGTCCAGTCGGCGGTGGTCTCGCGCTGGCCCGAGATTGTCGGCGAGCGGCTGGCGGCGGTGAGTTCGCCCGAATCGATCCGCTTTCCGATGGGCAAGAAGCAGGACGGCACGCTGACGCTGACCTGCCGCGGTGCGCACGCGGTGATGATGCAGCACGTGATCCCCGAGATCACCGAGCGGGTGAACCGCTTCTTCGGTTATCACGCGGTCGCGCGGGTCACGATCCGTCAGGGCGAGATCACCAAGCGCGCACCCCGCCGGACCTTGCCCGAACTCGCGCCTGCCCCGGTCGAACTGGGCGCGAGCCTGAAAGCGATCGCCGATCCCGAGTTGAAAGCGGTGCTGGAGGCGCTTGCCTCGGGTGTCGCCAACCGTCCCGCGCTGCCCCAGGTGAAATGAAGACGATCCTGCCCCTCATCGCCGCGGCGTTGTTCGCCGCCTCCCCCACGGCCGCCGCCCCGCGCGCGTGGACTTCGGTCGCCGCACCGGTGGCAACCGGCAGTTATCTGATCGGCAATCCCAAGGCGCGGGTGCGGCTGGTCGAGATCCTGAGCTACACTTGCCCGCACTGCGCGCATTTCGCCGCCAAATCGGACGCGAGCATCAAGGCGATGGTACGGTCGGGCACGCTGGCAATCGAGTTGCGCAACCAGTTGCACGACAAGATCGACCTCGCGGCCGCGACGCTCGCGCGCTGTGCGGGGCCAGCGGCGTTCCCGGCGGTACATGCGGCATTCCTCGCCCGCCAGCGCGAGTGGATCGACCGCGCGATCGAATGGGATCAGGCGAATGGCGCACGCGTCGCGACCTATCCCCAGGCCGCGCAGCTACGCGCGCTGGCCGACGGCGCCGGGCTGACCGCGATCGCGCGCGAGGCGGGCGTGACGCCCGCTGCGATCGAGGCGTGCTTCGCGAACGAGAATGCGATGAACGCGACGCTCAAGGTCTCGCAATCGACCGAGGCGGCGGCGGGAACGCCCGCGTTCATCGTGAACGGCAAGATGATCCAGACGGTGACCTGGGCCCAGTTGCAGCCGATGCTGCGCGCCGCCGGCGCCCGATAAGCAAGCCCGAACAAGCAAGTGGAGTTGACCATGAAGCGTATCGCACTTCTCGCCGGCGCGCTGGCGCTGATGACCGGCTGCGGCGGCAGCAACGACGCGCCGAGCGCGCCCGCCGGTTCGGTCAAGGCCGCCGCTGCTCCCGCCGGGCAGGACTGGACGCAGACGGTGTCGCAGACGCCCGAGGGCGGGTTCGTCGCGGGCAATCCCAACGCGACCCTGAAGCTGGTCGAATATGGCTCGCGGCTGTGCCCGACGTGCGGCGCGTTCGCCAACACCGGCATGCGTCCGCTGATGGACAATTACGTCAAGACCGGGAAGGTCTCGTACGAATTCCGCGAATTCCTGGTCCACGGCGCACCCGACTTCCCGCCCGCGCTGCTGGGCCGCTGCGGCGGTACGCAGCCGTTCTTCCCGCTGCTGGAGGAGATGTTCGCCGCGCAGCCGACGATCCTGCCCAAGATGGAGGACGCGGGCGCGTTCCAGCAGGCGCAGCAGGGCAAGCCGCCGGCCGTGATGTTCACCGCATGGGCGGAAAAGCTCGGCTTCATCGATTTCGTCAAGCAGCGCGGCATTCCCGAGGCGCAAGCACGCGCGTGCCTGACCGACGAGAAGCAGATCGAAGCGCTGACCAAGTACATGGACGCCGGCACCGAGAAGGGCGTGCAGGGAACGCCGACGTTCTTCCTGAACGGCAAGAAGCTCGACAATGTCGTGACGTGGGACGGGGTCGAGGGCGCGCTCAAGACCGCGGGCGCGTAACCGCCCGGTAGCGCGCCGGGGGAAGCGCGCGTGCAGATCAAGCGGCTGCGGTTGACGGGGTTCAAGAGCTTCGTCGACCCCGCCGACCTCGTGATCGAGCCCGGGCTGACCGGCGTGGTCGGGCCGAACGGCTGTGGCAAGTCCAACCTGCTCGAAGCACTGCGCTGGACGATGGGGGAGAATTCCGCCCGTTCGCTGCGCGGCGCAGGCATGGAGGACGTGATTTTCGCGGGCACCGCGACGCGGCCCCCGCGCGATTTCGCCGAGGTGTCGATCCTGCTCGATACCGACGCGGGCGAGGAAGCGGAGGTCGTCCGCCGGATCGAGCGCGGCGCGGGCTCGGCCTACCGGATCGACGGGCGCGACGTGCGCGCGAAGGACGTGCAATTGCTGTTCGCGGATGCAGCGACCGGCGCGCACAGCCCCGCGCTCGTCAGCCAGAACCGAATCGGCGCGGTGATCGCGGCCAAGCCCGCCGACCGGCGCGCGATGCTGGAAGAGGCAGCAGGAATCGCGGGGCTCCACGTCCGCCGCCGCGATGCCGAGGCGCGGCTGCGCGCGACCGAGGCTAACCTCGAACGGCTCGACGCGGTGATCGCCGACACCGACGCGCGTGCGGGGACGCTTCGGAGACAGGCGCGCGCGGCGGAGCGGTACCGCGCGCTGTCCGACGCGATCCGCGTGGCGGAGGCGCGAACGATCTTCGCGCGCTGGCGCGAGGCGGATCGCGTAGCGGTCGCGGCACGCGACGACGCACGCGCGGCGGAGGCGGGCGCGGCAACCGCGCAAGTAGCACACGATGCCGCCGCGGCGGCGCAAGAGGCAGCGATCAAGGCCGCCGCGGTCCTGCGTGCCGACGCGCTCGCCGCACGCGACCGGGCCAGCGACGCCGCTGCGACGCTCGCGGCAGCGCGTGACGATGCCGCCGCGGCCGGGCGACGCCTCAGCGAACTGGATCAGGCCCGCGCGCGGATCGCCGAGGACCGCGCGCGCGAGGGTGCGCTGGCGAACGACGCCGCGGCGGCGCTGACGGCGTTGGCGGCGGACACTAAAGGGCTGGAGCGCGCGCTCGCCGACGCCGAGCGCGCGTTACCGGTGCTGGAGGCGGCGTTGAGCGCGGCGGAGCGCGCGGGGCGCGACGCGGAAGTGGCGTTGGCGCAGGCGCTGGCGACGCAGGCGAGCGAGCAGGCCGATGCGCGGGTCTCGCACGCGGCGCTGCAACAGGCGCAGGCGCGGCTGACGCGTGCCGAGCGCGAGCGGACCAGCGCGGCGGCAGCGATCGCGGCGGTCGCACACGGCGAACCGATCGTGGCCGAGCACGAGGCGGCAGTGGCGGCGGAAGCGCGCGCGCGCGACGTGCGGGAACGTGCGCTCGCCGCGCTGAGCGCGGCGGAGGAGACGGTACGCGCGGCAACCGAACGCAGGGACGTCGCCGAACGGGAACGCGCCGCCGCGCAGGCCGAGCGGGTCGCGCTCGAAGCCGAGGCGGCCACCTTGTCGCGCGCGCTCCACCGCGGCGGCACGCGTCACCGCATGCTCGATCTCGTCACCGTCACATCCGGTTATGAGCGCGCACTGGCGGCGGCATTGGGCGACGATCTGGACGTCGGGCTCGACGCGGGTGCCGCGGCCCGCTGGCAGGGCGCGGCGATGCTGGACGACGATCCCGCCGCGCCGGCCGGTGTCGAGCCGCTGTCGCGCTATGTCTCGGCGCCCGATGCGATGGCACGGCGGCTGGCGCAGGTGTTCGTGGTCGACGCCGACGACGGGCGCAACCTCGCGGTCGGGCAGCGCGTGGTGACGCGTGGCGGGGCGATGCGACGCTGGGACGGGCTGATCGCGACCGGGGGCGGGATCGCGGCGGCGGAGCGGCTCGAGCGGCAGAACCGGTTGGCGGCGATCGAGGCGGCGCTGCCTGACGCGCGCGCGGCGGCGGAGCGGACGGCAGTGGCGCTCGCCGCGGTAACCGAGGCGATCGCGGCGGCGCAGCGCGATGCAGGGCAGGCGCGCGCGGCAATCGCGCAGGCGGACGCGACGATCCGCGAGACGCAGGCGCGCCAATCGCGTGCCGACGTCATGCTGGAACGGATCGCGGGCCAGCGCGCCGATGCAGCGGAGCGCGAGGCGCGCGCGGCGCGCGAGTGCGACGAGGCCGCGAGCGACGTCGCGATCGCCGCGGCCGCGGTGGCGGCGCTTCCCGACACCGGCGCGACCGCGCGCGGCGTTGCGGGCCTGCGGCACGAGGATGCGGCGCGGCGGCAGGCAGTCGATATCGCGCGAGCGGCGCGGCAGGCGGGCGAACGGCAGGCAGCGGTGCTGCGCGAGCGGCTGGCGGGTGCGCAGGGCGATGCCAAGAGCTGGCGCGCACGCGCGGGCGATGCCGCGCGGCGGATCGCCGACATGGTGAAACGCGACGCCGAAGTCGCGCGCGAACTGGAATTGCTATCGCCCACGATCCCGCGATTGGCGCATGCGGTGACCGTTGCCGAGGAGGCACACGGAGCGGCACGCGCCGATGCCGACCGCCTCGCGCGCGACGAACAGGCCGGCGACCGCGCGCTGCGCGAGCGGGAAGCGGAGGCAAGGCGCGCGGGCGAGCTTCTGGCGGCGGCACGCGAGGCGCGCGCGGGGGCTGCGGCGCGCGCCGACCATCACGAGGCGCGACGCGTCGATCTCGGCCGCCACGCCGGCGAGCGGTTCGAATGCCCGGCCCCGGTGCTGCCCGAGCGGCTCGGTTTCGCGGCCACCGATGTCGGCACGCCCGACGCCGAAGCCGCCGCGTTCGAGCGGCAGACGCGCGAGCGCGAGCGGATGGGGCCGGTCAACCTCGTCGCCGCGCAGGAGCTGGCCGAGCTGGAGTCGGCGAGCGCGGGCAACGCCGCCGAGCGCGCCGAGCTAGGTCAGGCGGTCAACCGCCTGCGCGGATCGATCGGGACGCTCAACCGCGAGGGACGCCAGCGGCTGCTCGCGGCGTTCGAGGCGGTGGACGGGCATTTCCGGCAGTTGTTCACGACCTTGTTCGATGGCGGGCAGGCGCATCTCGAACTGATCGACTCGGATGACCCGCTCGAGGCGGGGCTGGAAATCATGGCGCAGCCGCCGGGCAAGCGGCTGCAATCGCTGACGCTTCTGTCGGGGGGCGAGCAGGCGTTGACCGCGGTGGCGCTGATCTTCGGGCTGTTCCTGACCAATCCAGCGCCGATCTGCGTGCTCGACGAGGTCGACGCGCCGCTGGACGATGCCAACATCGATCGTTTCTGCGCGCTGCTCGATCGCATGACGCGCGAGACGCGGACGCGTTACCTGGTCGTCACCCACAATGCGGTGACGATGAGCCGGATGCACCGCCTATTCGGGGTGACGATGGTCGAGCGCGGGGTCAGCCGGCTGGTATCGGTCGATCTGGGGCGGGCGGAACGGCTGATCGCGGCGGGGTGAGGCGCGTGATCCACGCGGGTGCGGGATCGCGCACCGCCGCCCAGATGATCCACAACACCGCGATGCCGCGGACGGCGGCGGCGGTGGCGACGTCGACCTGCGTCGCCGACGGCCACGCGCCCTCCATGCCCGCGAACAGCCAGAACTCCGCGAAATAGGCGAGCACATCACCGAGCAGGAACAACGCGAGCGGCCGCGCCCGCGTCGCGGTCAGCACCAGCAGCGGCCACAGCCACAGGTCGAATTGTGGCGACCACACCTTGTTGGTGAGCAGGAACCACGCGAGCACGGGGGTGAACAGCACCCACGGCTGCCGGCCATGCCGGCGCCAGCCAGCGAGCAGGATCGCGGCCGCCCCGAGCGCGAAGGCGATCAGTGCGAGCCGGTTCCGCGCCGGAATGTCGGTTGGGTACCAGCCGAACGTGTTCGCGAGCTCCCAAACACTCGCCGCGGTACCGCTGCGCTGCTGCGAGAAGGCGTAGAATTCGCTCCAGTTGGTGAAGGCGGTGGCGGCGACGGGCAGGTTGACCGCGCCCCAGGCAGCGATCGCGACGACGACGAGCAACACGGCGCGCATGACGTTGCTGCCGGCCCCGGCGCCGCGCCGGAACAGCGCGCGGAGCCCCAGAAGCGGCAACAGCAGCAGCGGGAACAGCTTGGCCGCGCCGCCGAGTGCCGCGAGCGCGGTGGCGCGCACGTCCTCCCCGCGCCGCGCCGCGAGCACGGCAGCGACCGCGAGGCTCGCGGCGAGCAGATCCCAGTTATGTGCAAGGTAGAGCACGAGCGGCGGCGCCAGCGCCCACGCATATTGGCGCAACCGGCCGACACCCGCGCGACGCATGAGGTGGAGGATCAGATAGGCAAAAGCGGTGTTGCCCAGCCACACCGCGGTCAGGAAATCGGCCGCGTCGGGGCGACCGAGCCCGAGGACGCGTGCGACCGGCCCCTCGCCCCAGATCAGCGCGCCGGTGAGGACGGGATATTCCATCCGCGCCTGGAAATACGGCACCTGCCCTGCCGCGACCCCGCGCAGTCCCCAGAACGGCACCGCATCGCTGTAGCAGCCGGTCGTATATTGCTCGCCGCCGATCCAGTAGGCACCGCAGTGAAGCTTGAACGCGAGCCCGGCGAGACAGGTGAACGCGAGCGCCCAGTACGGCGCTTCGTCGCCCAGCCGTTCGGTCCATCGATCGATCGTGTCGCGCATCGCGCAACGTCTTGGCGGAGCGCGTGCGGGGCGGCAAGCGAGCGTGCGCACCTCGACATTCAGCGCCTGCGAACATATATCGAACGCATGGCGCAGCTCGATGTCAAACAGAAGCTGGCGATCCTCGCTGACGCGGCGAAATACGACGCGTCATGCGCCTCGTCGGGCACGTCGAAGCGCGACAGCCGCGACGGCAAGGGGCTGGGTTCGACCGAGGGGATGGGCATCTGCCACGCCTATGCGCCCGATGGTCGCTGTATCTCGCTGCTCAAGATCCTGCTGACCAACAGCTGCATCTTCGACTGCCATTATTGCATCAATCGTAAGAGCTCGAACGTGCAGCGCGCGCGCTTTACCGCGGCCGAAGTCGTGAACCTCACGCTCTCCTTCTATCGGCGCAATTACATCGAGGGGCTGTTCCTCTCTTCGGGGATCATCTCCTCGCCCGATTACACGATGGAGCAGATTGTCGAGGTTGCGCGGAGCCTGCGCGAAGATCATCACTTTCGCGGCTATATCCACCTCAAGACGATCCCCGACGCCGATCCCGAACTGGTGCATCAGGCCGGGCTCTATGCCGACCGCGTCTCGATCAACGTCGAACTGCCGACCTCGAGCGGGTTGAAGCGGCTCGCGCCCGAGAAGGACGAAGCGCGGATCGAGGGCGCGATGCGCGGAGTAACGGCTTCGATCGCGGACCTCAGCGACGCGAAGGCGAAATACAAGTCGGCGCCCCGCTTCGCGCCCGCGGGACAGTCGACGCAGATGATCGTCGGCGCGGATGCGGCGACCGACGGCGACATCGTCGGTAAGGCATCGCAACTCTACGATCGCTTCAATCTGCGCCGGGTCTATTATTCGGCGTTCAGCCCGATCCCTGACGCGAGCGCGGTGCTGCCGCTGCAGCGCCCGCCGTTGATGCGTGAGCACCGACTGTACCAATCCGACTGGCTGATGCGCTTCTACGAATTTAAGCCGCACGAGGTCGTCGCCGCCACCGATGCCGCCACGGGGATGCTGCCGCTCGACATCGACCCCAAGCTCGCCTGGGCATTGAAGTTTCGCGAACATTTTCCCGTCGACGTCAACCGCGCCCCGCGCGAGACTTTGCTGCGCGTGCCCGGCCTGGGCGTGAAGGCGGTCAAGAACATTCTGGCGTCACGCCGCTGGCGGCGGTTGCGGCTGGACGACGTGGCACGGCTGACCGTGTCGATTGCGAAGATACGTCCGTTCATCGTCACGGACGATTGGCGTCCGGTGTCGCTGACCGACCGGGCGGAGCTGAAACCGCTGGTCGCGCCGAAGAAACAGCAGTTGGAATTGTTCGCCGCCTGACCGTCAGTCGAGCGATCGCGTCATCAGGTAATGGTGGATCGGAACACCTGCGAGGTCGAAGTCGCGACGCCGGTCCAGCGTGAACCCGTGGCGCGCGAACAACCCGCGCGCCAGCTCGCTCGCTTCGACGTACACGCTCGGGATACCGGCCGCGCAGGCGTGATCGAGCAGCGCGGTCAGCAACCGAGATGCGATCCCGGTGCCGGCTGCGTCGGGATGGCAGTATAGCAGGTCGACGTGGCCGTCGGCCTCGATATCGCCGAACGCCACGACGATGTCATGCGCGTCGACCGCGACCAAGGTGCGTCGACCATCCGCGGCGCGCGCGGCAAACCGGGCGGGATCAGGCCGGACGGGTGCCCAGGCGGCGACCTGCGCTGCCGAGTAGTGCCGCGGACCGAGAGTTCGCACGGCGAGGAAGAAGACGCGCGCCATCGCGGTCGCGTCCCCGGCGCGATAATCGCGGATCGAAAACGGTGCGGCCGTCATCCGCGTCAATATACCGGCGGTCTTTCTAGCGCGCTACGGGAGGGCCGGCGCGGCGACCGGCGCGACGCAACCGTAGTGGGTGTTCGCCGGTTGTTCGCATCGATGCGTGTCGTCACCCTGCCCCTGTCCGACGATTTCGACGCCTGGCGCGACGCGGCGCGGGGGCTTGTGACCGACGGTGTGCCGCCCGACGAGGTGGTCTGGCAGGTCGGCGACGTTCCGGGCGACCTGTTCGCGGCCGCGGGGGGCGATGCATCCGCGCCGCGGCATGATCCGACCACGCCCGCGTTGAAGGTATCACGCGCCTTCATCGACCTCGCGCGCAGCGTCGTGCTGCACAGCGATCCCGAACGGTTCGCGCTGCTCTACACTGCGCTTTATCGCCTTCGGCGCGAGCCCAAGCTCGTCGAGGATCAGGCCGACCCGCTGGTGCGACGGCTGGACGGGCTAGCCAAGCACGTGCGGCGTGACATTCACAAGATGCGCGCGTTTCTGCGCTTTCGCGAGGTGGACGATGGGGGCACACCGCGCTTCGTCGCGTGGTGGGAGCCCGACCATCATATCGTGCGCGCCAACGCCGCCTTCTTCGTCAACCGCTTCGCCAGCATGCGTTGGTCGATCCTGACACCCGAGATTTCGCTTTTCTGGGACGGTGCCGCACTGTCGCAAGGGCCCGGGGCCGCGCGCGGCGACGCCCCCGAGGGCGACCCGATCGAGGACGTGTGGAAGACCTATTACGCCAGCATCTTCAACCCCGCACGCGTCAAGGTCGGCGCGATGCTGAAGGAGATGCCGCGCAAATATTGGAAGAACATGCCGGAAACCGCGCTGGTCCCCGAATTGCTGGCGACCGCGCAGGCACGGGAGAGCGGAATGATCGAGCAGGCACGTACCAGCATCGGGGGCAACGCGCAGGCAGCGTGGGAAGCGCTGCGTGAAGAGGCAATGAGTTGCACGCGCTGCCACCTCTACAAGCACGCGACGCAGACGGTGTTCGGCGAGGGACCGGTCGGCGCGTCGATGATGTTCGTCGGCGAGCAGCCGGGTGACCAGGAGGATCTGGCCGGTCA
The DNA here is from genome assembly GCF_019429535.1 of Sphingomonas citricola. Classification (GTDB taxonomy): domain Bacteria; phylum Pseudomonadota; class Alphaproteobacteria; order Sphingomonadales; family Sphingomonadaceae; genus Sphingomonas; species Sphingomonas citricola. The sequence continues at coordinate 122,726 of NZ_JAHXZM010000005.1, forward strand.
TCCCTTCGTCGGTCCCGCGGGTCAGGTGTTCAATCGCGCGCTGGCGGAAGCCGGGATCACCCGCGCGGAAACCTACGTCACCAATGCGGTCAAGCATTTCAAGTTCGAGCCGCGCGGCAAGCGTCGCATCCATGCCAAGCCCGACGCGGGCGAGATCACCGCGTGCCGCTGGTGGATCGAACAGGAACAGATGCTGCTGCGCCCCAAGGTGACGGTCGCGCTCGGCGCAACCGCGGCACGCAGCCTGTTCGGCAAGGCGATGACGATCGGGCGCGAGCGCGGCCGCGCGCTGACCTTGCCCGGCGAGGGTGGCGGGACCGCGTGGATCACGGTGCACCCGAGCTATCTGCTGCGCCTGCCCGACGAGGCGGCGAAGGCGGCGGAATATGCGAAGTTCGTCGAGGACCTGAAAGCGGCGCACGCGCTGGTTGGATAGCGCGGCCTTGCGCGTCAATCGTCCGATCGTGGGCGATATCAGCCGGCACGAACCGCCGGGTCAGATACGCCCCGCGGCACGGCGTCCCGGCAAACGATCAGAGTTCGTTGGGATGCGGCCCCATCCGACCGTCGCGATCATTCATTGCGTCGATCGCGGCGATGTCGTCGTCCGCCAGCTTCACCTCCTGCGCGGCGAAGTTGCTTGGCAGACGGTCGACATTCGCGGTCTTGGGAATGACCGAGAAGCCTTTCGCGAGATGCCACGCGATGATGACCTGCGCGGGGGTCGCGCCCAGACGATCGGCGATCGCAACGATACGGTCGTCCTTGAGCGTCTCGCCCTGGCCGAGCGGGCTCCAGCTCTGCGTTACGATGCCGTGGTCGGCGTGATAGGCCACGCAATCGCGCTGCTGGAAGGTCGGGTGAAGCTCGATCTGATTGACCGCGGGCGTGACGCCGGTTTCGGCGATGATACGGTCGAGATGCTCGGGCAGGAAGTTCGACACGCCGATCGATCGCGTCTTGCCAGCTTCGCGCAAGTCCACCAGCGCGCGCCACGCATCGACGTAATCGTCGGCTTCGGGGCGCGGCCAGTGGATCAGGTAGAGGTCGACCTCGTCGCGGCCGAGCAGCGCCAGGCTCTCGTCCAATGCAGCCGCGGCGTCGGCGTGGCGGTCGTTCCACAGCTTGGTGGTCAGGAACACGTCGTCGTGGACCAGCCCCTCCCCCACGCCGCGCTCGTTGTGATAGATCGCGGCGGTGTCGATCAGGCGGAAGCCCGCGTCGAGGCCGCCGCGGACGATCGCCGCGACCTGCGCGTCGGGGATTTGATAGGTGCCTAGGCCCAGTTGGGGTATCATGCGGGCGTCGTTGAGGGTCAGACTGGTCATGGGGTGACGAACCGTCGCTCACCGACGCGGTTCCGACGGGTTCGTTGAAAGCGGCTTCCTTTCACGCGCGCTTTCGCGCAAGCGCGCGGACATGGTCGAGAAGATCCTGGCTACGCTCGCGGCATTCGCCATCTCCGTCATCTCCGGCATGGGATATTGGGGGATCGCGCTGCTGATGGCGATCGAGAGCGCGTGCATCCCGCTGCCGTCCGAGATCATCATGCCGTTCGCGGGTTACCTGGTGTCGACCGGACGCTTCGAGTTGTTCGCTGCGGCGACCGCGGGGGCGATCGGATGCAATCTGGGGTCGATCGTGGCGTATGAGATCGGCCGGCGTGGCGGGCGTCCGCTCGCCGAGAAGTTCGGCCGCTACGTGCTGATCGGGCCCGGCGAGCTCGACATGGCCGATCGTTTCTTCAACAAATGGGGCGGCTGGGCGATCCTGATCGGGCGGATGCTGCCCGTCATCCGCACCTTTATCGCCTTTCCCGCGGGCGTCGCGCGAATGAAGCTGATCCCGTTCCACGTCTTCACGTTCGTCGGGTCATGGCCGTTCTGCCTGCTGCTCGCGTGGATCGGCATGAAGCTGGGTGACCAGTGGAACAGCGATCCGCGATTGAAGGCATTCTTTCACCGCGCCGATGCAGTGATTGGTGTCGTGCTGGTCGCCGCACTCGGTTTCTACATCTGGCACCGCGTCCGCGGGGTCCGGAAACACGGCTGAGCGGACGCGCGCGCCCGACCGCGTCAGGGCAGGTCGGGCGTTTCCGCCTTCTTCGCCGCCTGCCGTTCACGCTTCCACGCCGACAGGTCCTGCACGTTGCACCCAGTGGCACCCGCCGCGCCGACCGCCGAGCAGGTGCCGACGCCGGAATTGCCGACATTACGGTTCGCCTGCTCCTTGACGGCCCAGCTCGCGTTCTCGGGCGTCACCTCGAAGTTGCGGAGCTCCTTCGGAATACGGAACTGCTCCGCGGCGGGGCGGCGGACGCAGACGACGACTTCCTCGTTGTTGCTGTTCGTCGGGCAGCGCTCGTTACCGTAGAGGACGAGCACGCCGTTGACGGGCGCGCTCTTCGACACGCCCTCCGCCGCGGTTACCTTGGCGACGCGCGGCTGTGACGGCGACGGCGGACCGAGCCCCTGCGCCGAGGCCATCGTGGGCAGCGCCACCGCGAGCAGACCAATCAACGAACGCATGTGCCTTCCTCAGATACGCTTGGCCGCGGCGATCGCGACGCGGCAGCCGAGCCGGATCGCCGCCGACATGATCGGGTAACCGAACGCCTGCTCCGCCCCGTGCGCGAGCGCGGTGTCGCGGTGTTCGAGCTCCTCGGCCTGAAACTCGCGGATCGCATCGGACAGTTCGGGATCGCTGTCGCCGAGTTCGGTCAGCTGATCCTCGTAATGCTTGTCGATCTCGGTCTCGACCGCGGCAGTGCACGCCATCGCGGCATTGGGACCGATCGCCGCGGTCACCGCACCGAGCGCGAACCCGGCCACGTCCCAGAACGGCGCGAGCAAAGTCGGACGCACCCCGCGCTCGGCAATCATGCGATCAAAGAACGCACGGTGCTTCTCTTCCTGCAACGCCATGCCCGCGATCTCGCGCGCGATCGGACTGCGATGGCCCATCACCGCCAATTGACCCGCGTAGATGCGCGTCGCACCGAACTCGCCCGCCTGATCGACGCGGATCATCGATCCGCTCTTCGCCGGACGGTCACCCGGTTTCCACGTCATGCACGCCTCCTCAGCAGCCATCCGATCAACGCCGCTCCAATGAGCGACGCCGCGGCGTTCCATCCCGCCAGCGAGACGCCGAACAGCGACCACTGCGCGGCGTCACAGCGTACGATGGGGGCGGCGAGCAGATCCTTCAACATCGCGTCCGTCGAACGGCCCGCGCCGCTGATCGTCATGGTGCAGGCGGTGATGCCCTGCCACCAGTGATATTCGACGCCGGCGTGGAAGATGCCGATCAGGCCCGATACCGCGATCAGCGCCGCCGCCCCCGCGACCAGCGTCGCCTTCGTGCGCGCGCCGCCCGCGACGAACGACAGCGCGGCGAGCGCCAGCGCGCCGTAATGCGGCCAGCGCTGCCAATGGCACATCTCGCACGGATACAGGTGACCGATCAGCTGGAACGCCCACGCACCCGCCAGCAATGCGGCCGGCACCAGGAACGCGAGCGCGCGGGCGCGGCGTTGCGAGGCGTTCAGAACCGGCGTCACTTGCGCGGTGTTCCCGGCGCACGTGTCGGCGCGGCGTCGGGCTTCGTCATCGACGCCGTCACCGCCGCGACCTGCGAGGCACCACCGAGCCGCGCGACCGTCTTCAACGCGTACCAGAGCTGGAAGTCCTTGATCCCCTGCTTCTCCAGCACCGCCGGCGTCGCAGTGAAGCGGGGATCCTGCTTGATGTCCTCCTCCAGCACCGCATTGTCAGGCGACTTGATCTCGTTGATCAGGTGGCGGCGCAGATCGGCCTCGCGGAAGACGGGGCGCGTCTTGTAGTCGGGGTCGGACAATTGCGGCACACGGATGTCGGGCTCAATCCCGCCCTCCTGCACGCTGCGGCCCGACGGCGTGAAGTAACGCGCGGTGGTGAGGCGCAGTGCCGTGCGGGGCCCGAGCGGTAGCAGCGTCTGCACCGATCCCTTGCCGAACGTCTTCTCGCCCATGATCAGCGCGCGGTGATGATCCTGCAGCGCGCCCGCGACGATCTCGCTCGCCGACGCGGTACCCGAATCGGTCAGCACGACGATCGGCAGCCCTTTGGCATCGTCGCCCGGCTTGGCGAAGTAGCGCTCGATATCGGCCTTGTCGCGTCCCCGCTGCGAGACGATCTCGCCGTGATCGAGGAACGCGTCGCTGACCGCGATCGCCTGCGTCAGCAGGCCGCCGCCGTTCTCGCGCAGGTCGACGACGTAACCCAGCGGCTTGTGCCCGAGCGACTTGTCGATCGCCATGATCGCGGCGCGCGTATCGGCGCCGGTATTCTCGGAGAAGGTGTTGATGTTGATGTAGCCGACGTCGCCCTTCACCTCCCATTTGACCGGGCGCTGGACGATCACTTCGCGGACGAGCGTCACGTCGATCGGCTTGTCGCGACCCGGACGGATCAGCGTCAGCATGACCTTCGATCCGGGCTTCCCGCGCATCTGCGACGTCGCCTCGTCGAGCGTGCCGCCGTAGATCAGCTTGCCGTCGATGTGCGTGATGTAATCGCCCGACTTGATGCCTGCGCGGCCCGCGGGCGTATCCTCCTGCGGCGCGACGACCTTGACCGCGCCGTCCTCCATTGAGACGGTCAGGCCCAGCCCGCCGTAATTGCCCTCCGTCATGATCCGCAGATTGTCGAAGTCGGACGCGTCGACGTAGCTGGAATGCGGGTCGAGCGCGGCGAGCATGCCGTCGATCGCGCCCTTCACTAATTGTTCGTCGGTGACCTTGTCGACGTAGTCGGCCTTCACGCGATTGTAGACGTCGAGGAACTTGTCGAGTTCGCGGTAGGTGCTGGTGTCGGCGGCGGCCATCGCGCCGGTGGCGACGGGCACGAGCGCGACCGTCGCGACGAGGGCAGTGGCCTGGAGCAGTTTCGACTTCATGCGGTGGGCGCTTGATCCTCGAGGGCGATGGGCTCGCCGTGTAGCGGAAAACCGAGCCGTATCAAAGCGGCACGCGGCTGAACCGCGGCTGAGCGGGACCGCGCATCGCGGGTCGTCAGATCAGCATCGTCAGGTCAACGGGGCGGCCGCGGCGGCGAAGTTCGACCGTGACCTGAGGGGGCTCGCCCGCCCCCGCAGTACCGATCAGCGCGCCCGCCGCGACGGGTTGTTCGCGGGTGACCGACAACCTACCGAGACCGGCGAGCAGCGTGACCCAGCCCTGCCCGTGGTCGATGATGACCACTGTGCCGAACCCGCGAAAGGGCCGCGCGAAGACGATCCGTCCCGCCGCCGGTGCGACGACGCGCGCGGCGGGTGCGACCGCGAAGGTCAATCCGCGCGCGCGCACACCATTGTCCGACAGTTCACCGAAGCCGGTGACGAGCCGGCCCGCGACGGGCAACCGATACGGCGCGACGTCTGGTGCGCGAACCGCTGCGATCGGCGGACCGGGCAATGCGACCAGGCTGGCAAGCGTGCCCTGCGCATCGCCGACCCCGCGCAATCGATCGACGATGTCGCGCGCGCGCTCGCCCAATGCCAGCGCACGATCGGAAGCGGTACCCGCGTCGAGCGGCTCGTCGCGCAGGCTCGCCAGCGCGCGGCGCGCGCCGAGCAGTTGCGTGCGGCCCGACCCCAGCTCCGCCTGCGCCGCCGCCGCGCTGGCATGAAGCGCGCGCGTCTCCGCCAGCTCGCCGCGGATCGCGCCGGTACGCTGCCGCACGAGGGGAAGCGCGGATCCCAGCACGGCGCGCACGTGGACGAGATCGTCGAGGCTGCCGGGCTGGACGATCGCGACCGCCGCGGGGCGACGCGCGAGCGCGGTGAGCCCCGTCAGCAGCCGCGCGATGGGTGCCTGTTGTGCCGCGAGCTGCCGCCGCTGATCGACGAGCGCGGAGTCCATGAGTCGCGTACGCAGTCCCGCGATCGCGATCTCGGCTTCGGCGACCTCGACCCGCGCCTCCAGCGCCGCCTCGCGCAGGCGGGCGCGGCGCGTGGGGTTGCCCGTCGCGGCGGCAGCGCGGTCGGCCTGCGTCGCGCGGCGCTGCGCCGCGACGCGGTTCGCCTGCGCGGCACGAAGCGAGGCAGAGGATGCCTGCTCCGGCGCGGCGGTCGCCTGCGCGACGATGCCGAGCAACGCGGTGCTGAGCGATACCGCGGCCAACGCGCTGATCAGGCGCCGCATCGCCTAACCTTCGCGGTGATAGGGATGATTGGCGAGGATGCTAATCGCGCGGAACAACTGCTCCGCCAGCATCGCGCGCGCCAGCAGGTGCGGCCAAGTCGCGCGACCGAAGGAGACGAGCAGGTCGGCCTCCGCCCGGTCGGCGTCGCCGAACCCGTCCGCTGCACCCAGGAGAAACCGCGCCTCCCGCACGCCGTCGTCGCGCCAGCGGCCGAGCGTGTTCGCGAAGGCCGTTGACCCGAGCACCTCACCCTTTTCGTCGAGTAGGACACGACGGCTGTGCGCGACGCGGTCGGGCTCTCGTCCGCCCTGGTCGGGCAATTCGGTCACGCGGGTCGGCCAGCTGATCCGCTTCAGATAGCGCTCGACCAGCTCCGCTTCGGGGGAGCGGCCGATCCGCCCCCTGGCCACGATGTGGAGCAGCAGGTCAGGCGTTCCCCGCGGGGGCCGCGATGGCCGCGTCCTGCGCCGGCGCAGCGGGTGCATCGCCGAACGACCACATGCGTTCCAGATTGTAGAAGGTGCGCACTTCGGGGCGGAACAGGTGGACGATCACGTCGCCGGCGTCGATCAGGACCCAGTCGGCGGTCGGCAGCCCCTCGATCCGCGCGGAACGCCCGGTCTCGCGCTTAACCTTCTCCGCGAGCTTGGCCGCCATCGACGCGACCTGGCGCGTCGAGCGACCCGACGCGATCACCATATAATCCGCGATCGACGACTTGCCCGCGAGCGGGATCGAGATCGTATCGACGGCCTGATCGTCGTCTAGTGACTGCAGAACGAGCCGATGCAACATCTCGATCTGTTCGGAGTCGGGCGATCGGTTTGCGGCATCGGACGCGAGAACGGGGGTGGCGGGCAAGTTTGCTCCTCAATTTGCCGGTTCAGGTAAGGATATGGGGGCACGAACCGTTGGTGCCATGTCTTTGTGGGGCATGAAGCGTTCATGCCATGATGGATCGGCGGCGCGCTTGAGCGTCGCGGAGGTTCGGTCCGGGCGGAAACGCAGCAGCACCAGTGCCGGCACACTCCATTGCGTCCAGTCCGTGGCTCGACGTGACAGATGTCCGAAGCGCCGCAGCCACGCCATCGCGGGGGCCGCGGCGGCGCGCGCATCATATCCGGGGCGTGCAACAACCGCAATCGGCATCGTGCGCGCGATCTCGCGCCAGCGACGCCAGGCGGAGAACTGTACCAGATTGTCCGCGCCCATGATCCAGACGAAGCGATCGCGCGGGTAGCGCCGCGTGATCATCCGAAGCGTATCGACGGTGTAGCGCGTGCCCAACCGCGTTTCGACGTCGCTCGCGCGGATCCGGCTGCGGCGTGCCATCAGCCGGGCCGAGGCGAGCCGCGCGGCGAACGGTGCCATCCCGGCGGCGGGCTTCAGCGGATTGCCCGGCGATACCAGCCACCAAAGTTCGTCGAGCGCCAGCGCGTCGATCGCGGCGAGCGAGATGCGGCGGTGACCCGAGTGCGCGGGATTGAACGACCCGCCCAGAAGGCCGATGCGGCGCGTCACGGCCGCGTGCTTCCCGTCATCACCCGCGAACCTGCCCGGTGCCGCGGCCGACCCATTTGTAGGTCGTCAGCCCCTCGAGCGCGACGGGGCCGCGCGCATGGAGCCGACCCGTCGCGATGCCGATCTCCGCGCCGAGCCCGAATTCGCCGCCGTCGGCGAACTGGGTGGAAGCGTTCCACAGCACGATCGCGCTGTCGCAGCGCGCGAGGAACCGCTCCGCCGCCTGCGCGTCGCCCGCGACGATCGCGTCGGTGTGGCCCGAGCCGTGACGCGCGACGTGCGCGAGTGCCGCGTCCACACCGTCCACCAGCGCGACCGAGGAAATCGCGTCGAGATACTCGGTATCCCAATCGGCGGCGCTGGCCGAAACCACGCCCGGCACGAGCGCACCGATCGCATCGTCGCCGCGCACCTCGCAACCGGCGTGCCGCAACGCCCCGACCAGCATGGCCGGATCGGCGAAGTCGCGGTCGATCAGCAGCGTCTCCATCGCGCCGCAGATACCGGTGCGGCGCATTTTCGCATCGAGCACGATCGCGCGCGCCATGTCGGGGTCGGCCGAAGCGTGGACGTAGACGTGATTGATCCCGTCAAGATGCGCGAGGACCGGCACGCGTGCCTCGGCCTGGACACGCGCGACCAGGTTCTTGCCGCCGCGCGGAATGATCAGGTCGATCAATCCGTCCGCGGCGAGCATCGCGCCGACCGCGGCGCGATCGGTCGTCGGAACCAATTGCACCGCCTCCGTCGGCAATCCCGCCGCGGCGAGCCCCGTAACGAAGGCGGCGTGGATCGCGCGGTTGCTCTCGATCGCCTCCGATCCGCCGCGCAGGACCACCGCATTGCCGGCGCGGACGCATAAAGCGGCGGCGTCGGCGGTGACGTTGGGCCGGCTCTCGTAGATGATGCCGATCACCCCGATCGGGACGCGGACGCGCGAGAGGACGAGGCCGTTCGGGCGCGTCGCCGTATCGATCACCTGCCCCAGCGGATCGGCAAGCGCGGCCACCGCCGCCACGCCGCCCGCGATCGCCTCCACCCGCGCGGGGTCGAGCCGCAGCCGGTCGAGCATCGCGTCGGAAAGCCCGGCGTCCCGGGCGCGCGCGACGTCGATCGCGTTGGCGGCAAGGATCGCGCCCGCCGCGGCGCACAGTGCCTCGGCGGCGTGCGACAATGCCGCGGCGCGACGGGCATCGGAGGCGCAGGCAAGCATTGCGCCGGCACGACGCGCGCCCTCTCCCATGCGTGCGATCAGCGCGGTGGAAGCGTCGGGGTCGAGCATTGCCGGGGGCGCTAGCACGAAATCTTCCGCGACGCACGGCGGGCGGCGCCACTGGCGGGCGGGCGGCTGCTACTTACATAGGTTGCATGACTGAGCATTCTGTCGATCGCCGCCGCTTTCTCGCCGTTGCCGGCATGGGCGCTGCCGCCACCAGCCTGATGGCGTGCGGCGCGCGTTCGGCCGCCGCGGCGGAGCATTTTCCACTCACCAAAAGCGACGCGCAATGGCGCGCCCAGCTCGGCCCCGCGGCCTATCAGGTTCTACGCGAGGAGGGCACCGAACGACCGTATTCGAGCCCGCTCAACAGCGAACACCGCGCAGGCGTCTTCGCGTGCAAGGGCTGCGCGCGGCCGCTGTTCTCTAGCAAGACGAAGTTCGAGAGCGGCACCGGCTGGCCGAGCTTCTGGGCACCGCTCAAGGGTGCGGTGGCGACGCGGCGGGATTCGACGCTCGGCATGGTTCGGACCGAGGTTCATTGCCCGCGGTGCGGCGGGCATCTTGGCCACGTATTCGACGATGGCCCCAAGCCGACCGGGCTGCGTTATTGCATGAACGGGGCGGCGATGACCTTCCGCCCCGCCTAATCGCGTGGTCGCGCGGTCAGCGGGCCGATGCGAGCGCGACGCCGGTCACGACGTGGATCGGGGCGTTGGTTGCGATCGTCATCGCCGGCAGGGTCGGCTCGGCGGTGGCCGGCTCGGCTGCGGGCGATCCGTGCGCGTAGATGAAACCCTGAACCGGGTTCACCGAGGTACCGAGATCGTGGTTGGCGGCGTACCACACGCGAACCTGGCTCCAGTCCCCGGCGGGCGACACGTCCACCGCGCGCACGTCGCGCTCGATCCCGCCGCGCGTCGACCAATTGGCGTGGGTTAGCAGAACCTCGCGGTTGCTGACGATGCGGCTGACCATCGCAACGTGACCGACGCGCATCCGCGACGTCGCCTTGAACGCCATGACCGCGCCGACGGCTGGCGTGTTGCCGCGGTCGTAACGGCCCGCGGCCTGGCCCCACCAGGTGTTCGCATTGCCGCGAAGATCGATGCCCGACACTTCGCGCGCGAACGGCACGCACTGCAGATACTTCGCCGAGGCGGGGACCGCCGTCATCAGGGTGCAGGAAACCACCAGCGCGAAACGCGCTGCCAACGACTTCAAGTTCACGGGAGCCCCCCGGCCAGATGACAGTGTTGAGCTGCTGCTAGCCTGGGGTGTTCAAAACAACAAACGCCGCCGGAACCTTTTCCGATGAATTGAGTAACCGCGGCGACGAACCGGGTTTTGACCGCTTATCGGTGTAGAAACACTGTCCTTTTTTCCGCGATCACCGGGATCAGGCGAACGGTTCGCGCGGTGCGGAATCGATCACTGGCGCTCCGGTCAACCGCTCCATGCGCAACGTGTGCTCGGTGCGCCCGAAGGGGAAGCGCGTGTAGAAGAACGCCGCGAGACAGGCGAGCACGGCGTAGCAGCCCGCGTAGATCAGCATCAGCCGGTCGAGCACCTCGACGGGCACCTGCCCCGGCACCGCCTTTGCCGGGAAACCCGCCGCGGTCAGGATCAGGCTGCACACGAAGATGCCGACCCCGCTGGTGCATTTCTGAATGAAGAACCCGCCGGCGAAGAACACGCCCTCCGATCGCCGCCCGGTCTTGACCTCCGAATCCTCCACCACGTCGGCCATCATCGAGGCGCCGAGGATATAGGCCGTGACGCCGCAACCCGTACCCGCCGCGACGAGCGCGAACAGCAGCGGCAGCATGACCGGACTGCCCACCGCCGGAAAAAGCCCCGCGAGTTTCAGCCAATAGGGCATCGTCCCGAACGCCATGCCGAGCAGCGCCGCGGTCGCGGCGGCGCGCGGCTTGCTGGTCGCCATCCCGATTCGCGGTGCCGCGACGAACGCGCACGCGACGCCCGCGAACAGCGACAGGCTGAGCAGCACGAACGTCAGCCCGCGAAAGCCCCAGATATAGGTGTAGAGGTAATTGGAGATCGCGTAGATAATCCCCTGTGCGGTGTAGGCGAACAGCCCCGCGAGCATCAGCGTGACGAACGCGCGGTTCTGCACGGTCTGCAGCATCTCGCGGAAATTGTCGCCGAGCGACTGGCGCACTGCGGGCGGCTTGGGCAGGTTCGGGATCTCCTTGTGCGTGCCGGTCGCCGAGATAAGGATCGTGACGCCCATGAACAGCGCGCCGGCGAGCGCGAAACCCTTGTACCCATCACGGTTAAGCAGACCGTTGGGGAAACCCGGCGCGGGCGCCAAGAAATACAGATAGGCGCTGACCAGCATCACCAGCCCGCCGGCCCAACCGAACAGGTACCGGTACGCCATGATGCGTGTGCGCTCGTCGTAATCGCCCGATAGTTCGGCGGCGAGTGCCTGGCTCGGCACCTCATAGGCGCTGACGGCGGAGCGGACGAGCACCGCGACCGCGAAGAGCCAGCCGAGGATCACCTTTTCCGACGCCTGCGGCGGGTTCCACAGCATCAGCCAGCCGAGCATAATCGGCAGCGCGGCGCCGTACATCCACGGGTGGCGCCGGCCCCAGCGACTGCGCGTCCGGTCGGAGAAGAAACCGACCGTCGGATCGACGAACGCGTCGATGATCAGGGCGCACATGATGACCAGCCCGACGGTCGCGGCCGGCACGCCGATCACCTGATTGTAGAACAGGAGGAGGAACGTCCCGAAGCCCGAATCCTTCACTCCGTAGGCGGCGGCGCCGACCCCGTAGCTCGCCATCGTCGCGGGCGAGAGGCGACGCAGTTTCGGTGCGTTGCCGGCAGGTGCGCCCGCGTCGACACCCGCCGCAACGCTCACTGAAACGCTTCCAGCGCGGAGAACAGCGACGGCTGGGTCGCATCCCAGCTCGCGCGCGTGCCGATCGTCAGCCCGCCGTCGACGACGATCGACGTACCGGTGACGAAGGCGGCGTCGTCGCTGGCGAGATAGGCGACCGCGGCGGCGATGTCTTCGGGCCGCCCGGCGCGCTTCACCGGCTGCGCATGCGCCGCGATCCCCGCGATCGCCTGATTGGCCTGCGCGCGCTTTTCCTCGGGCACGTCGAGGTGACGCGTGAAGATGTTGGTGGTGATGAAGCCCGGGATCACCGCGTTGACGCGGATGTCGTGCGCGGCGAGGTCGGCGGCGGCGAGTTTCGTCAGGTGGAGCACGCCCGCCTTAGCGGTCGAATAGGCGATCGGTGCGTAGCCCGAACCGAGGGCGGATACGCTCGACGTATTGACGATCGCGCCGCCGCCGCGTTTCGCCATCAAGGGCGCGGCGTAACGGATGCCAAGCGCGACCGAGCGGAGCAGCAGCGTCTGCGTCCGGTCCCAGTCATCAGGCGCGATCTCGTCGATCTTCTCGCGCGCGCCGCCCGCGCCTGCGTTGTTGAACAGGATATTGACCCCGCCGGCATCGTCGGCGGCCTGGAGCAGCGCAGCGATCGCCTCCGCATTCGTGACGTCGGTGTGGCGGAAATGGATACGCCCGTTGGAGGTCGCCGCGATCTCCTCCCCCGCGGCCGTATCGATGTCGCCGATCCAGACCTCGGCGCCTTCCTCAACCAGTCGAATGGCGGTCGCGCGGCCGATGCCCGATGCACCACCCGTCACGACCGCGCGCTTACCAGCAAGCCGCATCCGCTCTCCTTTTCCCCGGTCCCGTCGATCATGAGCCGGTGTTTTCAGCATCATAGTATGGGGTATTGCCGTGTCAATCCATCGCGGTTCGAATGTCCGGTTTGGCGGCCTTGTCTCGCCGCGTGCCGCGCGATAGGACGCACGACGACTTGAATCGTATGGGCGGACCATGGCTCTCGACACCGAAACCTTCGACGCGCTGATCGACCACCTGCGCCGCTTCGTCGCCGACCGGCTGCGCCCGCTGGAGGGCGAGGTCGAGGCGAACGACGCGATCCCCGACGCGATCGTGCAGGAAATGCGCGAGATGGGACTGTTCGGGCTGTCGATCGCCGAGGAATACGGCGGGCTCGGGCTCACCATGCTCGAGGAAGCCAAGGTCGCGATCGAGATGGGGCGGACAACGCCCGCGTTCCGGTCGACCTTCGGCACCAACGTCGGGATCGGCAGCCAGGGGCTCGTCATGTCGGGCACCCCCGAACAGAAGGCGGAATGGCTGCCGAGAATCGCGAGCGGCGAGATCGTGACCAGCTTCGCGCTGACCGAGCCCGACGTCGGATCGGATTCAGGCAGCGTCAAGACGCGCGCGGTGCGCGACGGCGACGTCTACCGCCTGTCGGGGACCAAGCGTTACATCACCAATGCCGACAAGGCCGATCTGTTCACCGTGATGGCGCGGACCGGCGACGAGCCCGGCGCACGCGGCGTGTCGGCGTTCCTGGTGCCCAAGGCACTCGCCGGGGTGACGATCGGCGAGCCTGAAAAGAAGATGGGGCAGAAGGGCGCCAAGGTCGCCGACGTCAATTTCGACGACGTCGCGGTGCCCGTCGCCAACCGGCTCGGCGCGGAAGGCGAAGGCTTCAAGATCGCGATGCGCGTGCTCGACCGCGGGCGGCTGCACATCAGCGCGGTATGCGTCGGTGTCGCGGAGCGGTTGATCGCCGACTGCGTCGCTTATGCCGCCGAACGCAAGCAGTTCGGCAAGCCGCTCGCCGATCACCAGTTGATCCAGGCGATGATCGCCGACAGCAAGACCGAGGCGCTCGCCGCCCGCGCTTTGGTGCTCCAGACCGCCGCCGCAAAAGACGCCGGCACCGACGTGGTGATGGAAAGCGCCGCGGCGAAATATTTCGCCTCCGAGATGGTCGGCCGCGTCGCCGACCGCGCGGTGCAGATCTACGGCGGGGCGGGCTATATCGCCGATTACGGGATCGAGCGGCTGTACCGCGACGTGCGGCTGTTCCGAATCTATGAGGGCACGAGCCAGATCCAGCAGATCATCATCGCGCGCGAGACGATGAAGCGCGGCGGCTGAACGACATCGCGGGGGAGAGGGCGGTGCGTGGGGCCTGCCCTCACCCCGGCCCGCTCCCCGATGGGGAGAGGGAGAGGTTATGGATACGAGCAAGCTGTTCCGGCTGGACGGGCGCGTCGCGCTGGTGACGGGGGGTAGCCGCGGCATAGGCAAGATGATCGCGGCGGGCTTCATCGCGCAGGGCGCGACCGTCTACGTGTCGAGCCGCAAGGCGCCGGCGTGCGACGAGACCGCGGCGGAACTGGGTGAGCGCTGCATCAGCCTGCCCGCCGACGTATCGACTGTCGAGGGTTGCCGCGCGCTGGCGGCGACGTTCGCCGAGCGTGAGGAACGGCTCGACATCCTCGTCAACAATGCGGGTGCTGCCTGGGGTGCGCCGTTCGAGGAGTTTCCCGAGACCGGCTGGGACAAGGTCATGGACCTGAACGTCAAGTCGCCGTTCTTCCTGACGCAGGCGCTGCACCCGATGCTCAAGGCCGCGGCGCGGCGCGAGCAGCCGGCCAAGGTGATCAACATCACCTCGATCGACGGCCTGCGGCTCAACCCCTGGGACACGTACAGCTATCACGCGTCAAAGTCGGCGCTGATCTATCTGACCAAGCGGATGGCGGCGCGGCTGGTCAGGGACGCGATCAACGTCACCTCGATCGCGCCGGGCGCTTTTGCCAGCGAGATGAACCGCGCCGCGCGCGACCACGGCGATGCAGTGGCGCAGAACATCCCGGCCAAGCGGATCGGCGTCGACGAGGACATGGCGGGAACAGCGATCTATCTCGCCAGCCGCGCGGGCGATTACGTGATCGGGGAAACGATCGCGGTCGACGGCGGCATCGTCAACGCGAGCCTGGGCATGTCGATCGACCCATGATGCTGCGGTGAGTGCGGGGGCGGGCGCGTACGCTGTCCGCCGCCCTGCTCCACCATGGGTTGCCGCCGCTTATCTCGACGCCCCGCGACCGTTCGCGGGGCGGGGCCCGAATAGACCAAAGGTCACAAAGGTCACACCCCTACGCATGTGCGCGCGCGCAGGATTCGATTCGGTTGTGCAAGAGCGATCCACGCTGTGCCGGCTGAGCGACGTGTAGGACAGCGTCGATTGATTGTTACCCGCCCTCACACGAAGGGCAGCTTGGCCTCGCGTACCGCCGCGACATATCGTTGCATCGCGTGTTCGGCCCTGGGCGTCAGCTTCAGGAACGCGCGACGCTTGTCGAACGGATCGGCCTCACGCTCGAGCAGCCCGGCGTCGGTCAGCTTGGTGATCCAGCGCAAGGCGGTGGTCGGGGGCACCGCGGCCGCGATGCACAGGCTCGACACCGAAACCTGACCGCGTTCGAGTTGCGCGGCGAGCAGGTCGAGCAACATGTCCCAGGCGGGATCCTCGAACAGCCCGCCCTCGAAGAACCGATCGCGCAGCCGTCGCGCGCGGATCACCTCGCGGATTTGCGCCGCGCCGATGTCGAACGCGGGCGGCGGCGTGAGCGGCTGCCGGCGCTGTTCGTGCTGCCGTTGCCGCGTCGCCTCGCTCTGCCGGCTGAGCCGCGCGACCACCTCGGCGATCCGCGCGACCTCGGCGTTCAGACGCTGGAGCCGCGCCGCCTCGCTCTCGTTGACGCGTTCGGACAAGGGCTCGGGGGCGTTATATTCCGCCGCGATCGCGAGCGCCGCGATCCACTCGGCCACCTCGGGATCGCACAGCAATTGCGGGGCGGACGCGGTGCAGGTGGCAGCGACGAGATCGAGCAGCGCGAGCGGAAAGGCAATGACGAGCGGCCAGTCCCGCATCGCGGCGGTGTGATCGATGCGCGCGAGCAGGTCGGGTGAGACATCGTGCTCCCCGGTCAGATCGAGGAGAAGGACGGGCCGGCCCGAATGATCGGAGAGGTCGGACAGATCGGCGTCGATCGCCCATTCGGCACCGACGATGCCGCCGAGCGCGTCGAGTGCGGCCGTCCGCGCGTCTGCGTCGCGCGCGTCGAGACCGATCACCAGCGCGACGAAGCGCGCGGGCGGGGGTGAGGTCGTGGCCAGCGGCCATGCGCGCGCTGCATCGGTCCGGTCCGCGTGCATGCTCATGCCCTGCCCCACCTCTTTTTCTGATCGATCCCCGGCTTAACCCGCCAACGCCGATTTGACGGAAGTTACCACCGAAATGGAGACAATAGTCAGTCGAGCGACTTCACGATCTCCTCAACCATCTTCTTCGCATCGGCGAGCAGCATCATCGTGTTGTCCATATAGAAGACGTCGTTGTCGACCCCGGCGTAACCCACCCCGCCCATGCTGCGCTTGACGAACAACACGGTCTTGGCCTTTTCGACGTCGAGCACGGGCATCCCGTAGATCGGCGAGGTCTTGTCGGTTTTCGCCGCGGGGTTGGTCACGTCGTTCGCGCCGATGACGAAGGCGACGTCGGTCTGCGCGAATTCGGAATTGATGTCCTCGAGCTCGAATACCTCGTCGTAGGGCACGTTCGCCTCGGCGAGCAGGACGTTCATATGGCCGGGCATGCGCCCCGCGACCGGGTGGATCGCGTATTTGACGCGGACGCCGTGTTCCTTGAGCTTGTCCGCCATCTCGCGCAGCACGTGCTGGGCTTGGGCCACCGCCATGCCGTAGCCGGGAACGATGATGACCTGCTCGGCCTGACTCATCAGGAAGGCGGCGTCCTCCGCCGAACCGCGCTTCCACGGGCGATCGACCTTGGCGCCGCCCGCACCGCCCGCTTCTGCGGTCTGACCGAAACCGCCCGCGATCACGCTGATGAAGCTGCGGTTCATCGCGCGGCACATGATGTAGGACAGGATCGCACCCGAGCTGCCCACCAGCGCGCCGGTGATGATCATCGCGGTATTGTGGAGCGTGAACCCCATCGCCGCCGCCGCCCAGCCCGAGTAGCTGTTGAGCATCGACACGACGACCGGCATGTCCGCGCCGCCGATCGGCACGATCAAGAGGAAACCGATCGCGAAGGACAGTAGCACGACGATCCAGAAGTCCCACGGCGATTGCGTCGCCCAGAAGGAGAAGGCAAACCACGCGATCGCGAGGCCCAGCCCCAGATTGATCGGGTGGCGCGCGGGCAGTAGGATCGGCGCGCCGCCCATGTTGCCGTTGAGCTTCAGGAAGGCGATGACCGAGCCCGAAAAGGTGATCGCGCCGATCGCGACGCCGAGGATCATCTCGATCCGGCTGACCTGGTGGATGACCGCGAACGGTTGCCCGATCAGTGGGGTGACGACATCAGCGATCCCGAAGGCGACGGGATTGAGATAGGCCGCGACCGCGACCAGCACCGCCGCGAGCCCCACGAGGCTGTGGAAGGCGGCGACGAGCTGCGGCATCGCGGTCATCGCGATCCGCCGCGCGGTGGTGATGCCGATCGCGGCGCCGACACCGATCGCGGCGAGGATTTCGAACACCGCGGACTTGTCGACACGCGAGAGGATTGCGGCGTAATCCTCGCCTTCGACGATCAGCGAGACGGTCGGCACGTGCGTGACCAACGTGGTCACGACCGCGATGGCCATCCCGATCATGCCGTAGCGGTTGCCCCGCTGGCTGGTCGTCGGGCTGGAGAGACCACGCAGCGCGAGGATGAAGCACACGCCCGAGACGAGGTAGGCGAGCGCCACCCAGGGATTGACCGCGACCTGTTCCACTTGACCTTGCTCCCCCGATTACGTCGTCGTCCCTCCGCGTACCCGCGGACGGCGCGCGTCAGTGTTTGGCGACCGCGGGCCGCTCCTTCTTCTTGTACATCGCGAGCATCCGGCTGGTGACCGCGAAGCCGCCGAAGATGTTGATGCTGGCGAGTACGACGCCGAGCAGCCCGAGCCATTTCGACCCCGTGCTGCCCGCCGCCGCGCTCGCGATCAGCGCGCCGACGATGATAACCGACGAGATCGCGTTGGTGACCGCCATCAACGGCGTATGAAGCGCCGGCGTCACCGACCAGACGACGTAATAGCCGACGAAACATGCCAGCACGAAGATCGACAGGATCGCGACGAAGTCCATTCAAGCAGCTCCGGCTAGATCCTCCCCATGCCCGGCATGGGGAGGGGGACCGCCCGAAGGGCGGTGGAGGGGCGATGCGGCACGCTTAACGGCGTCTGCGACCGCATCCGCATCGCGCAAGATGTCCGATGCGGCGATGCGCAGGATGTTTAGCCCGTTCGCCCGCAAGACGGCGTCGCGACGTGCATCGCGAAAAGGGCGGTCGCCACGATCATGCGCCTCGCCATCCACCTCGACCGCCAGTCGAGACGCGGGACAATAAAAGTCGAGCACGTATCCGGCGAGCGGGTGCTGGCGGCGAAATTTCACACCGGAGCTACGGCGGCGCAGGCGCTGCCACAGCAGGACCTCCGGAAGCGTCATGGCACGGCGTAACGAGCGCGCATGCCGAACAGGTGAAGCCCCTCCACCGTGCTGCGCACGGTCCCCCTCCCCATGCGGGGCATGGGGAGGATTGATGGTCACGCGGACAGCCTCGCGTTGACGATCTGCCCGTCGCGGGTCAGCCGGACCGCGTCGCCGATCTCGGCGTCGAGCACCGGGCGCCCCTGATCCTTGTCCCAGAAGGTCGACAGGAAATTGTAGAGGTTGCGCGCAAACAGCGCCGAGGCATCGGTCGCGAGCCGGCTGGCGACGTTGCGGTGGCCGATGATCCTGACGCCGTGGCGTTCGACGACCTCGCCCGCGACCGCGCCCTCGACGTTGCCACCCTGTTCGACCGCGAGGTCGACGATGACCGAGCCGGCGCGCATCGTCGCGAGCTGCGCGTCGCTGACCAGCCGCGGCGCGGGGCGGCCGGGGATCAGCGCGGTGGTGATGACGATGTCCTGTTTCGCGATATGCGCGGACACGAGTTCGGCCTGCGCGGCCTGATACTCGGGCGACATCTCGCCGGCATAGCCGCCCGCGCCCTCGCCCTCGATGCCCTTCACGTTCTCGACGAAGATGGGTTTCGCGCCGAGTGACTGGATCTGCTCGCGCGTGGCGGACCGGACGTCGGTCGCGGATACCTGCGCGCCCAGCCGCCGCGCGGTCGCGATCGCCTGCAAGCCGGCGACGCCGACCCCCATCACGAACACCTTGGCGGCGCTGACCGTGCCCGCCGCGGTCATCATCATCGGGAAGGCGCGACCATATTCGGCCGCGGCGTCGAGCACCGCCTTGTATCCCGCCAGGTTCGACTGCGACGACAGGATATCCATCGACTGCGCGCGCGTGATGCGCGGCATGAACTCCATCGCCAGCGCCTCGAACCCTGCATCGGCGTAGCTCTCGACCCGCGCACGTTCACCGAAGGGATTGAGCCCGGCGACGATCCACGCCCCCGTCGCGGCCCCCGCGATCGTGGCGACGTTGGGGCCCTGCACGCCGAGCAGGATGTCCGCGCCCGCCACGGTCGCCGCGCGGTCACCCACGCTCGCCCCCGCCGCGGCGTAATCGGCGTCGGCGTAGGAAGCGCGGACGCCCGCGCCCGCCTCCACCGCGACATCGGCCCCCAGGCCGACGAATTTCTTCACCGTTTCCGGTGTCGCCGCGACGCGGCGCTCGCCGTCCGCCCCCTCGGCCAGGACAGCGATCTTCACCATGGTCAGGCGATCAGCCAGATGACGAAGAAGGCGATGATCGCGACCGCGAGTGCGCCCCATTTCATCATCGCGATCACGCGATCGTAGGTGGAGACGTGCGCCTTCAACTGCGACGGTTGGGCAGCCATATGGTCCTCTCGAGACGTGGTCGTTTCGTGCCCGACCCTATGCACGCCCGCGCGCGCTGGCAACGGCCGATGTGAGACGCATCGCATGTCTAATCATGGGACGGTTTAAGCTCGGCTTTACTCCATTACGCTATTTACATGCCCGATAACCTGTCGGGAACATGGGAATGACGCGCAACGGGCAGCGCTTATTGATGCTGATCGACGAGGAGCCGGCGCAGCGACGGCTGGTCGCGGCGCTGGCCGCGCGCGGCGGCTGGCGCACGTTGTTCGCGAACGACGGCGAGATGGCGCTGGCGACGCTCGGCACGCACGAGGGGATGCAGCTCGACGCGATCGTGCTCGATCACTGGTCGGACGATGCGGCCGCCGCCGCGCTGATCGCCGAACTGCGCGCCAACCGCCCCTCGCTTCCGATCCTGATGCTGACCGCCAACGGATCGGTCGCGCACGCGGTATCGGCGATGCGGGCGGGCGCGACCGATTTCCTGGTCAAGCCGCTCGCGCCCGAACGCCTTCTACAGGCGCTCGACGCCGCGGTCGCGGGAAGTGCCGCGGGTGAGCTGCGCCCCCTGACCGAGAAAATCCCCGCGATGCTCGGGTTCGACGAGATCGTCGGCTCGGCACCCGAATTCCGCGCCGCGCTCGCGATCGCGGCCAAGGCGGCACGCGCGCGCGTCTGCGTCCTGATCGAGGGCGAGCCGGGGGTCGGCAAGGAAGTGGTGGCGGAGGCGATCCACAATGCGTCCCCGCGCAGCCGCACGCAGATGGTGACGATCGACTGCGGCGCGCTGCCCGCCAATCTGATCGAGAGCGAGTTGTTCGGGCACGAGAAGGGCGCATTCACCGGCGCGTTCGAGCGCAAGGTCGGGCGTCTCGTCGAGGCGGACGGCGGAACCGTGTTCCTCGACCACGTCGACGCGATCCCGCTGGAGGCGCAGGCGAAGCTGCTGCGGCTGCTGCAATTGGGCGAGGTTCACCCGATCGGCGCGCGCCACCCGCGCGACGTCGACGTGCGCGTCCTCGCGGCGAGCGACAAGAATCTGGCCGAGGAGGTCGAGGCCGAGCGGATGCGCGAGGATCTGTTCTACCGGTTGAACGCGGTACAGGTGACGATCCCCCCGCTTCGCGCGCGCGCGGGCGACATCCCGGCGCTGTCACGCCACCTGCTCGCGCGGATCGCAGGGCAGCCGGGGTTGCGCGAACTGGGGATCACCGACGACGCGCTGGCGCTGCTGGTCGACTATCACTGGCCCGGCAACGTCCGCCAGTTGCAGGACGCGTTGTTCCGCGCCGCGGTGCTGTGCGAGGGCGACGCGCTGACCCGCGCCGATTTCCCGCAGATCGCCGCCGTCGGCGGACGACCGGCGCGCGGTGGCCCCGCGCCGATGGCGCAGTCGGGCGGCGTGACGCTGTTCCTCGCCGACGGCAATCTGCGCCCGCTCGAGCAGATCGAGGCCGACGTGATCCGGCTGGCGATCGGTCACTATCGCGGTCGCATGACCGAGGTCGCGCGGCGGCTGGGGATCGGGCGATCGACGCTGTATCGCAAGCTGAGCGAATTAGGGATCGACAGCGCGGCTTGAGGCGCGGCACGCGCATGCTAGGCTGGCCGCATGGCGACGCACATCCTCCATCACCGGCGCTGCATCGGGCATCGGGCTCGCCTGCGCGCAACATCTGGCGGCGCATGGCGCGCAGCGGGTGGTGCTGGTCGACCGCGACGCCGACGCGCTGGCGCGGATCGAATTGCCCGTCAGCATCGACCGGCTGATCGGCGACGTGCGCGACGAGGCGATGTGGGACGACGCCGCCCCGCTGCTCGCCGGGATCGACGCTGCGGTCATCAACGCGGGCGTCGCGGGGGCGGGGGCGATCGCCGAGCTGTCGTTCGCCGAGTGGCAGCGGATCGTCTCGGTCAATCTCGATGGCGCGTTCCTGACGCTTCGTGCCGCGATGCGCGCGATGAAGGACACGGGCGGCGCGATCGTCGCGACGGGTTCGGCCGCCGGGATCAAGCCCGAGCCGGGCGTCTCGGCCTATGGCGCGTCGAAGGCGGCGCTGCTTCATCTGGTCAAGGTCGCCGCGAAGGAAGGCGCGCCTGACCGCATTCGCGTCAATGCGGTCGCCCCCGCCGGGGTCGAGACGCCGGTGTGGGACGCGGTGCCGATGTTCGCCGATCGCGCCGCACAGATCGGGCGCGACGCGGCGTTCGCGGAACTGGCGGCAATGGCAACCCCGCTCGGCCGCTATGCCAAACCTGCGGAGATCGCGGCACAGGTCGCGTTCCTGCTGTCGGACGCCGCGGCGCTGATCACCGGCGCGACGCTTGTCTGCGACGGCGGCTATACGCTGTAGCTTACCACAGCACGCCCTTTTCGGGTTGCAGCGGCTTGGGCGCCTCGTCACCGATCGCCTGAAGCAGATCGATCTCGATCGTGCGGCACATCCCCGTCAGCGGCACGTCGTGAACGGTGTTGGCGAACGGATCGACCAGATCCTCGCCGATTGCGAGCACCGCGAGGAACATCAGGCTCGCGACGGTCGAGCCGAGCGGGGTGGCGTAGCCCAGCGTCTCGACCAAACCGATCGGCAGCAGGATCGCGAAGACGTGGGTGAACAGCGTCGGCAGGAAACGATACTGGTTGGGCAGCGGCGTGTTCTTGATCCGCTCCATCCCGCCCTGCGCGTTGGCGATGTCGACCAGCACCGCCTCCATCTGCGTCTGCTGGATCGTGTCGATCCAGCCGTTGCGGCGCGCGATGTCGATGCGGCGGCCGGTGCCGTCGAGCAGACCGTTAGCGACGTTCGTCCGCTCGAGCGAGGGATGCGCCTCGTCTTCCGACAGATACTTGAGGACGACCTCGTCGACGGCCTGCTTGCGCAACTGGCAGCGCAGCGCGTTGACGTAGGCGATCTGGCGCAGGACGATCGTCCGCTTCATGTCGCGCGCTTCCGGGTCGGGCAGGAAATTGCGCGCGGCGCGTGCGATGCTGCGCGACGCGTTGATCATCGCGCCCCACAAGGTGCGCGCCTCCCACCAGCGATCATAGGCGGAATTGACGCGGAAGCCGAGGAACAGCGCGAGCACCGATCCGAACAGCGTCAGCGGCAGTGACGGCGCGCGGAACGGGAACTGCATGTAGATGATGGTGACGATCACGTCCCAGACGAACAGGACGGTGAGCGGTTTCCAGACCTCGAGGGCGATCTGCTTGGCGCGTGGTACGGAAGTGACGATCATGACGCGCCTGTAACCAGCATCGCCCGAAACGGATGCATGATTAGTGCAAGATGGATCGCCGAGAAACGTATTGAAACGGCCCGATCGGGCGCGGTCAACGAAACCGAAACGTGGCGGTCACGGTCAGCCGACGAGCGCGCGATCGCGCAGGCCCCGCCAGACGCGCAGTGCCTGTACCGTTTCCGCAACGTCGTGGACGCGGAGCAGTTGAACCCCCGCCTCGGCCCCCTTGAGCGCGAGCGCGACCGATCCGCCGAGCCGTTCGGCCACCGGCGCCTCGTTCGACAGCGCACCGATCAACCGTTTGCGGCTGGCACCGAGCATGATGGGGCAGCCGAGCGCGTGAAAGATCGACAGGTTGTTGAGCAGCGCCAGATTGTCCGACAGCGACTTGCCGAACCCGATGCCGGGATCGACCGCGATCCGCGTGCGGTCGACGCCCGCTGCTACCACCGCGTCGATGCGCGCCTCCAGCCAGTCGAATACCTCGGTCACGACATCGGCGTAACCGCTGCCGCCGTGCGGACCCGTTTTCGGGTCGGGCGAATGCATCAGGATGACGGGCGCGCCGCTGCGCGCGACGATCGCGGGCGCGCGATCGTCCCACAACAAGGCGGCGACGTCGTTGACGATCCCCGCCCCCGCGGCGAGCGCGGCATCCATCACCGCGGCCTTGCGCGTATCGATCGAGACGAGCACGCCCGCGCCCGCCAGCCGTTCGATCACGGGCGCGACGCGGCGGGCCTCGTCCTCTTCCCACACCAACGGCGCGCCGGGGCGGGTCGATTCGCCGCCGACGTCGATCAGCGCCGCCCCCGCCGCGGCCATCGCCACCCCGGCGGCCGCGGCGGCGGCGGGATCGTCCATGTTGGCGCCCCCGTCGGAGAAGCTGTCGGGGGTGACGTTCAGGATGCCTGCCACCTGCGGCTGATCGAAGCGGAGCGTGCGAGCGCCGAGCTGCCACGCCGGCCGGGCTGCGGTGACGCGCGCGTGGAGCATCGCGGCACGCTCCCCCAGCCCCGCGATCGCGGCAACGGGCACGATGTGGCGCCCTCCGCCGTCGCGCACCTCATAGGCCGCGAACCATTGCATCCCGCCCGCGAGCCGCGCGACCGCGCCGTCTGCGTGCGCCGCGGGGGTGTCGACGAACTGGACCGGGCGCAGGTGCATCGCGGAGGCCTAGGGCTGCGTCGCGAGCAGGTAGGTCTGGCGCACCGCGTCGATCGGCTCGAGCGTGCCCGCTATCTCGCGATGCCAGAAGGTCCAGCCGTTGCACGCCGGCGCATTCTGCAACGCGGAGCCGAGCTTGTGGATCGAGCCCGAAGCCCCGCAGGTGGACAGCAGGCTGCCGTCGGCGCGGACGGTCGCGGCGAAGCGGCGCTTCGCGTCGGTGAGGACGGTGCCGGGGGTGAGGAGGCCGTTCTCCACCAGCACGCCGAACGCGACCTTGGGCGCGCTGCGCGGGCTCTGCATCGTCGCGAGCGCCGATTCGTCGAGCGGCAGCGCGGCGGCGATCCGCTCCATCGCGGCGTCGACGTATCCGAGCTCGCGCTCGATCCCGATCCAGCGTCGGCCGAGCCGCTTGGCGACGGCGCCCGTCGTGCCGGTGCCGAAGAAGGGATCGAGCACGACGTCGCCGGGCTTCGTGCTGGCGAGCAGGATGCGATAGAGCAGCGCCTCGGGCTTCTGCGTCGGGTGGACCTTCACCCCGCCCTTCTTCAACCGCTCCTGCCCGCCGCAGATCGGGAATTCCCAGTCGGAGCGCATCTGCAGCTCGTCGTTCAGGGTCTTCATGCTGCGGTAGTTGAAGGTATATTTCGCCTTTTCCGCCTTCGACGCCCAGATCAGCGTCTCGTGCGCGTTGGTGAAGCGCGTGCCGCGGAAATTGGGCATCGGATTGGCCTTGCGCCAGACGATGTCGTTGAGGATCCAATAGCCCAGATCCTGCACCGCCGCGCCGACGCGAAAGATGTTGTGGTAGCTGCCGATCACCCAGAGCGTGCCATCGTCCTTCAGGATGCGGCGCGCCTCTGCAAGCCACGCGCGGGTGAACGCATCGTAGGAGGCGAAGCTGTCGAACTTGTCCCACTCGTCGGTGACCGCGTCGACGTGGCTGCCGTCGGGCCGCGCGAGATCGCCGCCGAGCTGGAGATTATAGGGCGGGTCGGCGAAGATCATGTCGACCGACTTCGCGGGCAGTGCGCGCATCGCGGCAACGCAATCGCCCATCACGATCTGGTCGAGCGGGAGGACCGACTCCTCGTCGCCAGCCGCGCGCCTGGCCCGCGCGACCTTCGTTAACACACCCATAACCGGAACCCCTTGAACGGCCCCTATCGTGCGGGAAAGCGCGAATCCGTCAAGCGTCGTTCGTTGACGACGCCGCGAACCGAGTCCGCGCGGCGGCGGAACGAAGCCGGACCGCGGGCAGATGTTGAGTCAAACCGCGGGCGGCGGACTCAAGCCGTTGTGGTGTGGCGCGGAAGACTCACCCGGGGCGACAAACGCGAACGGCAGTTCGGCCTGCGCCACCGGCGCGAAGCTGCGGCGGTGAATCGGCGCGGGGCCATGCTCGCGCAGCGCCTTCAGGTGCGCGGCGCACCCGTAGCCCTTGTTCGAATGCCAGCCGTAATGCGGCCAGGTTTCGGCATGCGCGATCATGATCCGGTCGCGCGTGTGCTTGGCGATGATCGAGGCAGCGGCGATCGAGCGGCTGACCGCGTCGCCACCCACGATCGGCGTCGCGGCGTAGCTCCAACGCGGCAGGCGGTTGCCGTCGACCAGAACGTGACCGGGCGCGTGACCGAGTACGGCGGCGAGCCGGTCGACCGCGAGCGTCATCGCCTTCATCGTCGCGCAGTAGATGTTCAACCGGTCGATCTCGTCCGCCTCGACCACGCCGATGCCGACGATCGCGCACGCCATCAGGCGATCGTGCAGCCGCGCACGCTCGCCGGCGGGCAGCTTTTTCGAGTCGTCGATACCGCGCGGGACACCCCTGGCGGGCAGCACGACCGCCGCGGCGACGACGGGTCCGGCGAGCGGGCCCCTGCCCGCCTCGTCGACCCCCGCGACCGGGGGCAGGCAGAGCTTTTCGTGGCGCAGACCTGGTTTGATATCGGGTTTGGAATGGGGCCTGGGGCGGGGCATCAGACGCGCCACGGCGGAAAGCGGCGATATTCGCCCGCGGTATAGAGCCGCAGCGCGTTGCCGGCGGGATCGATGAGGGATGCCTCACGCCAGCCCCACGGTTGGTCGACCGGATCGGTGACCGCGATCCCCGCGGCGCGCGCGGCGGCGACCGCGCCGTCGAGGTCGGCGATCTCGAGATAGACAATCGCGGCGTTGGCCACCTCGTCCGCGGCCTCGACCGAGAGCGTCGTGCCGCCGCCGGTTTCGAAACGCGCGTAGCGATCGCCGCTGTCGACGATGCGTGTCAGGCCGAGCGCCTCGTAGAAGGCGACGCTCGCCGCGTGGTCG
Source organism: Sphingomonas citricola (assembly GCF_019429535.1). Classification (GTDB taxonomy): domain Bacteria; phylum Pseudomonadota; class Alphaproteobacteria; order Sphingomonadales; family Sphingomonadaceae; genus Sphingomonas; species Sphingomonas citricola. The sequence goes on from NZ_JAHXZM010000005.1 coordinate 149,138, forward strand.
GTGGCGGGCAGTGTGACCTGATTGAGCGACGCACGCGCGCCCGGCACGTCGCGCACCAGCGCGTGCCCCATCGGCCCGTGCCCCGCACCCAGTCCGGGCGCCTCGAGCAGCGCGAGCCGCACGAACAGGCGCGCACGCGCGACCGCGTCGACCAGCGACAGGCCACGCCCCAGCCCCTCGGCGATCGCGCTCGCCAGCGTGCAACCGGTGCCGTGGGTATGGATCGTGTCGATCCGCGGCGCGGACCAGCGCGTCACCGTCCCGTCGGGCGCGATCAGGCGATCGACCACGGTGTCGCCCGCGGCGTGCCCGCCCTTGACCAGCACATGAGCGCCGACTTCGTCGGCATAGGCGCGTGCTTCGTCCTCCACCGCATCGTCGGGCAGGTCGGGGCGCCCGCACAGCACGCGGAACTCGGGCAGATTGGGCGTGACCAGCGTCGCGAGCGCGGCGAGCCGCCGCATTGCGGCGATCGTCGCCTCGTCGGCGAGCGCGGCGCCGCTGGTCGCGACCATCACGGGGTCGAACACGATCAGGTCGCCGTACAGGCCGGAGGCGAGTTCGTCGGCTACCACGTGGGCGATCGCCGCGCCGCCCAGCATCCCGATCTTGACCGCGTCGACGCCGATATCCCGGGCGACACAGGCCATCTGCTGGACGACGAAGGCGGGCGGGACCGGGTGGACGTGCTCGACCCCGAGCGTGTTCTGCGCGGTGAGCGCGGTCACCGCGGTCATCGCGTGGCCGCCCAGCATCGTCACCGTCTTGATGTCGGCCTGGATACCCGCGCCGCCGCCCGAATCCGAGCCGGCGACGATCAGGATGCGCGGGATCGTCATGCGCGTCGCGTCGGCCGGGCGGGCGTCAATGCGCGCGGGCGTGGCGCGTGGTGGAGGCGGGATGCCGCTTCAGCAGCGTCCCGACGCGCGCGGGCCGGTCGAGCAATTCGCCGCCACAATCGGGGCAGCGTTCGTCGAGCGCGTCGGCACAATCGGCGCAGAAGGTATTCTCCAGCGAGCAGATGAAGGCGCCGCCCTCGTCGGCGGGCAGATCGACGCCGCAGCGTTCGCAGTCGGGGCGCATTTCGAGCATGGGGGCGAGATAGCGACGCGCGCGCGTCCGGGAAAGTGGGACCGGGGAGACGGAGAAAGGTGCGGGCACCGCGACCTTGGCCGCGGATGGACTTGGCGCGGGCGCCGACTACAAGTCGAGGCGTTGTTCGCAGGCCCGACCCGACCCATGTCCACGATCTCGCCCCCCACGCTCACCATCGGCGAGCCCGCGCCGTGGTTCACCGCGCCGATGCTGGGTCAGGCGACCGGCGCCGATTTCGACAAGGCGGGCGGGCGGCACGTGCTGTTGCTGCTGTTCGGCACCGCGGCGCATCCCGCCTGTGCGGCGGCGCTGGGGGTGTTGCAGGCCGACCCGTCGATCTTCGCCGACGCGCGTCTCGCGGTGCTGGGCGTCACGATCGACGGGCGCGACGCGACGAACCCGCAGGTGGTCGCGTTGCAGCGCGCCGGGATGCACATCTTCGTCGATGCCGACCAGCGCGTCAGCCGCGCCTACGGCGTCGTCGCGGACGGTGCGACCGGTGTGACGCTCCAGCCCTATTGGCTGCTGCTCGACCCGTCGCTGCGCGTCACCGCGCTGTTCCCACTTAGCGCCGCTGCGGCGGCGATCGCGGCGTTGCGGCAACAGCGCGACGCCGAGCCGGTCGCGGCCGACGCCCCCGCGCTGGTCCTGCCCAACATCGTCGACCCGGCCTACGCCGCCGAACTGATCGCGCGCCACGCGGGCGACGGCGGGCGCGAGTCGGGCGTGATGCGCCAGGTCGGCGACCGAACGGTCGAGGTGCAGAACCACGCGGTGAAGCGCCGGCGCGATTATCTGATCGAGGACGCGGACCTGCAGCTCTACCTGCGCCAGGCGGTGATGCGGCGGCTGGTGCCGATGATCGAGCGCTGCTTCCAATATCGCCCGACCGAGATCGAGCGCTATCTCGTCTCGTGCTACGACAGCGGCGACGGCGCGCATTTCGCGCCGCACCGCGACAACACGACCCCCGCGACCGCACATCGCCGCTTCGCGGTCACGATCAACTTGAACGACGATTACGACGGCGGCGACCTGCGCTTTCCCGAGTTCGGCACGCGCACCTACCGGGCGCCCCGCTGCGGCGCGATCGTCTTTTCCTGCTCGCTGCTGCACGAGGTCACGCGGATGACCCGGGGGCGGCGCTACGCGACGCTGCCGTTCCTGTACGGCGGCGCGGGGGCGTGACCACGCTGCTGATCTGGGCGTTCGCGATCATTCTCGCGCCCGTCGCGTTCAGCTTGTTGGTCGCCAAAGTGCTGCGGTTCGAGCATCCGGTCTGGGTCTTCGCGGTCGCGGCGACGATCCTGCCGGCCATTCCGCTGATCGGCGGCCTGGGCCTGTTCGCGTGGTTCATCGTGGCGGTGAAAACGCGGCCGCCGAACGTCCCCGATGGCGGCGACGGACCAGCATTCTTCGGCATTATCTTCATCGCGTTCATGCTGCCGTGCCTGCTCGCAGCGCCCGGCATCGTGTCGGGGTTCCTGGCCGCGCGCATCTTCCGGTGGCTCAGGAACGAGTGAAGGTCCCGGCCGCACGAAGCGGCCGGGATGCGACGCTCACGCCGCGCGGCGGACCGCGTCGCAGATCGCGTCGACGATCTGTTCGACCTGCGCGCGGTCGTCGCCCTCGGCCATGACGCGGATCACGGGTTCGGTGCCCGAGGGGCGGATGACGAGCCGGCCGGTGCCCGCGAGCTCGGCCTCGGCGCGCGCGATCTCGGCCTTTACCGCCTCGTGCTCGAGCGGCTTGCCGCCCGCGAAGCGGACGTTCTTGAGCAATTGCGGGACGGGCTCGAAGCGGTGGAGCACCTCGCTCGCCGGCTGGTCGGCGCGCTTGACCTCGGCGAGCACCTGAAGCGCGGCGACGAGGCCGTCGCCCGTGGTCGCGTAATCGGACAGGATGATGTGCCCCGACTGCTCGCCACCGACATTATAGCCGCTGCTGCGCATATGTTCGAGCACGTGGCGGTCGCCGACCTTGGTACGCACGAGACCGAGCCCGCGTGCCGCCAGATGGCGTTCGAGCCCGAGGTTGGACATGACGGTCGCGACCAGGCCATCGCCCTTCAACCGCCCGGTGCGCGCCCAGCCTTCGGCGATCGTCGCCATCAACTGGTCGCCGTCGACCACGCGACCGCGTTCGTCGACGACGATCAGGCGGTCGGCGTCGCCGTCGAGCGCGATGCCGATGTCGGCGCGCGTTTCCAGCACCTTGGCCGACAGCGCGGCGGGGTGGGTCGAGCCGATCTTGTCGTTGATGTTGAGCCCGTTGGGCTGGACGCCGATCGAGATCACCTCCGCGCCCAGTTCCCACAATGCCTCGGGCGCGACGTTGTACGCCGCACCGTTGGCGCAATCGACGACGACGCGCAGCCCGTCGAGGCGCAGGTCGGCGGGGAACGTCGTTTTCGCAAAGTGGATGTAGCGGCCGCGCGCGTCGTCGATCCGCTTCGCGCGGCCGATCTCGGCGGGGGGTGCGAGCGTCACGTCGCTCGCGTCGATCAGCGCCTCGATCGCTTCCTCGTCCTCGTCGGACAGCTTGTAGCCGTCGGGGCCGAACAGCTTGATCCCGTTGTCGCCGAACGGATTGTGACTGGCCGAGATCATCACGCCCATGTCGGCGCGCATCGACGCGGTCAGCATCGCGACCGCGGGCGTCGGGATCGGGCCGACGAGCGTCACGTCCATGCCGACCGAAGTGAAGCCCGCCTGCAGCGCGCTTTCGAGCATATAGCCCGACAGGCGCGTGTCCTTGCCGATCACGACGCGGTGGCGGTGCTGCCCGCGCAGGAAGTGGCGGCCCGCCGCCATGCCGACGCGCATCGCCATTTCGGCGGTCATCGCACCCGCATTGGTAAGCCCACGTATGCCGTCAGTGCCGAAATACTTTCTTGCCATCACGCCTTCCATCCGCTTCGCGCTAACGGGCTCCATAACGTTTGGCGGTGAAAAGGGCGATAATGTCGCAGGCGACCCGAATTTTACTCTCGCTCGTCGTCGGACTGTCGGGCGGTATCGCGCTCGCCGCCTTTGCCCCCGGCTGGGTGCCGGGCGTCGCGGGCGTGGCGGAGCCGATCGGGTCGGCGTGGCTCCACGGGCTGCAGATGACGATCGTGCCGCTGGTCGTATCGCTGCTGGTGACGGGGGTCGCCGCCACCGCGGAGGCCGCCAAGGCGGGGCGGCTCGCCGCACGCGCAATCGCGCTCTACGTCGGATTGCTTTTCTGCTCGGCCGCCGCCGCCGCGGTGCTGACGCCGCTCTTTCTTGAGCTAGTGCCGCTGCCCGCCGCATCGGCCGCCGCGCTTCGCGGCGCGCTGACGGGGGCGCAGGCGATCCCCGAGGTACCGCCGCTGGGTGAGTTCCTGGCCGGCGTCGTGCCCTCGAACGTCGTCAAGGCAGCGGGCGACAATGCGTTCCTGTCGCTGATCATCTTCACGCTCGTGTTCGCGTTCGCGCTCGGGCGGATCGAGCCCGAGCTTCGCGTCCTGCTGACCAAGTTCTTCACCGCGCTGCGCGACACGATGCTGGTCGTGATCGACTGGGTGCTGTGGATCGCACCGATCGGCGTGTTCGCGCTCGCGCTGGTGGTCGGCGCGCGCGCGGGTACCGGCGCGTTCGGCGCGCTGGTGCATTACATCCTGACCGTGGTCGCGGTCGGCGTCGTCGTCTCGCTGTTCGCCTATCCGCTCGCGCTGATCGGCGCGCGGCTGCCGCTCGGCCGGTTCGTGCGCGCGGCGCTGCCCGCGCAGGTGGTCGCGATCAGCACGCAATCCTCGCTCGCCTCGCTGCCCGCGATGCTGGAAGGCACACGCGCGGCGGGCGTGCCCGTGCGCGTCGGCGGGGTGACGCTGCCGCTCGCGGTCGCGGTGTTCCGCGCGACGGGACCGGCGATGAACCTGGCGGTCGCGATCTACGTCGCGCGCTGGTTCGGGGTGGAGCTGACGTTCGGGACGATCGCGACCGCGACCGTCGTCGCAACGCTGACGTCATTGGGATCGGTCAGCCTGCCCGGCACGGTCAGCTACGTCAGCGCAATCGCGCCGGTGGCAGCGACGCTCGGCGCACCGGTCGCCCCGCTCGGGCTGCTGGTGGCCGTCGAGACGATACCCGACATCATCCGCACCGTCGGCAACGTGACGATGGACATCGCGACCACCGCGCTGCTCGGGCGCGGCGCCGAGCCCGCGGTGGAGGACGACGCGCTGGTCGAACTGCCCGCCTAGCGCGCGCCGACGAGGCGTTGACCGGGGTTTGGAAACGACTTATTGACACCTTTGTCAGTAAGGAGTCGACCCATGGCTACCCTTCCCCCCTTTCCCGGCACCGACGGCAGGCGCGACTGGCGCACCGCGATCGACGCGATCAAGAAACTGATGAACAACGGCGACGACACGCAGCAGGTGTTCCGCATCATGCGCGCGCTGAACGTCGGCAATGCGCCCGAGAATTACGCGAAACTGATCGCGACCGAGAAGGGCGGCCGCATCGCGCAGGACCACGTCGAGCTGGCCGAGCGCTTCACCGACCCCGCCTTTGTCGCAAGCTTCGCGCCCGGCACGGTCGGCGCGGCATACCGGCACTTCCTCGAGAGCACGGGGTATTCCGCCGACGGGCTGGTGGCGGTGAGCAAGCTTGCCCCCGACGAGGACGACATGGTCCACCCCTACGCCTGGATGGGCCGGCGCATCCGCGACACGCACGACATCTGGCACGTGCTGACGGGCTATCAGGCGGACGAGAGCCTGGGCGAGGCGGCGCTGGTCGCGTTCAGCTACGCGCAGGTCGGCGGGCTCGGCTGGGCGTTCATCGCCGCGGCAGCCTCGCTCAAGAGCCTGAACGTCACCAAGGGAACGTTGTTCTCCAAGGCGGTGATCGAGGGTTATCGTCACGGTCGCGCGGCGAAATGGATTTCGGGCGAGGATTACCTCGAATTGCTTCACGAGCCGATCGACGAGGCGCGGCGGCGGCTGAACATCAAGGAGCCGGTGGCGTATCGCCGCGCGCAGCGCGAGCTCGGCCCGGCGATGGCATCGTACTTGAGCGCGCAAAAGGCACGCAACACCGCAGCGGAGCCCGAACGGCTGGCGGCCTGAGCATTTCAGGGCCTCCGCATCGATCGACGGTCGGTGTGGTTGGTTGCGCGGAACCTGCCCGCGCGAGCGCGTGGACGTTCGTCGCGCGTTCGGGTGAACCACCCCGGTCGCCGCGCCGGCGTTTGTCTGTGTCGGCGGCGATGAAAGCGCGCTACGGACCGACGCGATGCTGTCGCGGCTGGTGCTCACTGACTTTCGCAACCATGCGGACTTGGCATTGCAGCCGGCGGGCGGGTTCGTCGTGCTGACGGGACACAACGGCGCCGGCAAGACCAACGTGCTCGAGGCGGTATCGCTGCTGGCGCCGGGACGGGGCCTGCGCCGCGCCGGGCTGTCGCAGATGGCGCGCAGCGACGGTCCGGGCGGGTTCGGGGTCGCCGCGACGCTCGCCGACGGTGTCGAGATCGCGACCGGTACGCTGGCGAGCGCGCCCGAGCGGCGGGTGGTGCGCGTCAGCGGCGCGAACGCGAGTGCGGCCGCGCTTGCCGAGCGGCTGTCGGTGCTGTGGCTGACCCCGGCGATGGACCGGCTGTTCGTCGAGCCCGCGAGCGAGCGGCGGCGCTTTCTAGATCGGCTGACGCTGGCGCTGCTGCCGGGCCACGCGAGCGAGACGCAGCGCTACGAGCGCGCGATGCGCGACCGCAACCGGCTGCTGGCTGATGAAAACCCCGAACCCGCCTGGCTCGACGCGCTGGAGGCGCAGATGGTGCGCCACGGCGTCGCGCTCGACGCGGCGCGGCAGACCACGGTAGCGGCGCTGGGGGAACGGTTGCAGGATGCGCCCGCGCTCGATTTCCCGCGCGCGTCGATCACGCTCGAGGGCTGGGGCGACGACGCCGACGCATTCGCCGCGGCGCTGCGCCACGGCCGCGCGCGCGACGCGGCGGCGGGCCGCGCGCTCGTCGGGCCGCACCGCGTCGACCTGTCGGTGACGCACGTCGACAAGGCGGCGCCCGCGGCGCTTGCCTCGACGGGCGAGCAGAAGGCGCTGCTGCTCTGCATGGTCCTCGCGCATGCCGAACTCGTGGCGGAACGTCGCGGTAGCCCGCCGGTGCTGCTGCTCGACGAAGTGGCCGCGCACCTCGATCCCGCTCGGCGCGCCGCGCTGTTCGCGCGGCTGGCCGGGCGGGGACAGGTTTGGATGACGGGCACCGAACGCGCGCTGTTCGACGCCGCAGGCGACGCGATGCACGTGACGTTATGAGCCGTGCGGGTCGATCGAGCGACGCGGGGAAACGTGCCAGGCGGAACGGATCGCGGCCGGCGCCGGTTGACCTATCGATCAGACCATCGCGACCGACGCGGTGCGACAGGGTGAACGGGGGTGAGCGCGCATGACCGAGGTTTCGCCCTGCCGCCGTGGCCCGCCACCATCTGCGGTGACGCGTCATCCGCGCTGATCACCCCCTTCCCGCTTCGCCATCGCCCGGTGCCGACGCGCACACGCGGTCCGAATGGCGCCGGGGCTGGCGCGTCGTGCTCGCGGCGCTGCTGGGCGCGGGGTTCGGACCGGGGCTGTACCAGAATCTGTCGAGCCTGTTCACGCCGGGGCTGGAGCGTGAGTTCGGCTGGTCGCGCGGCGACATCTCCACTGCGGCCGGGCTCGCGCTGATCGGAGCGCTGATCGCGCCGTTCGTCGGACGCGTCGCCGACCGCGTCGGCGTGCGCCCGGTGATCGTCGCGTCCTCCGCGGTTCTGGTAGTCGCATATCTGCTGCTGGCGAGCGTCGGCGGCGCGATCTGGCATTATCAGGCGTGCGTCGTGCTGCTGGTGCTCGCGGTGCCGGGCACGAGCAGCCTCGTCTACGGCAAGATGATCGCGCTGCGGTTCGAGCAGCATCGCGGCACCGCGCTCGCGATCGCGACCTCTGGCCTCGCGGTGATGACGATCGTAGCCGCACCTGCACTCGGACGCGTGATCGACGTCTGGGGCTGGCGACGCGGGTTCGTCGCGCTATCGATCGCGAGCGCGCTCGCGCTGCCGTTGATCCTGCTGGTGATCCGCCCGACCTCGGTGCTCGCCAAGCCGACGATCGTCGACCACGGGCAGCCGCCGTTGGTGGTCGAGGGCATGTCTGCGGGGGAGGCGCGGCGCGATCCGCGGTTCTGGTGCGTCGTCGGCGGCGCGATGCTGGTCAATCTAGCGACCACCGGGCTCGTCACGCAGATCGTCCCGCTGGGGCTCGAGATGGGGCTGAGCAGCGGCGAGGCAGCGGTCCTCCTGACCAGTTTCGGCGCCAGTGCGATCGCGGGGCGATTGCTGATCGGCGCGTTGATCGACCGGGTCCGCCCGCAGCCCGCCGCCGCGGTCTTCGCGATCGTCTCCGCGCTCGCGTTCGTCGCGCTCGCCTGGGGATCGTCGAACCTCGCGATCGCATTCGTGCTCGTGTTCCTCGCCGGATTGATGAACGGCGCGGAGAACGACCTGCTGCCGTTCCTTGCCGCGCGACTGTTCGGATTGCGCGCGTTCGGCGAGATCTACGGCAGCGCGATCCCGCTGACGCTGATCGGTACCGCGATCGGCATCATCGGGTTCGGGCGGCTGCACGACCTGACGGGCAATTACGATGCTGCGCTGATCGTCGGTGCGGTGGCGCTGCTGGGTGCCGGGGGATGCTTCCTGTCGCTGCGCGATCGCGCGCTGCCGCCTGTGACCTCGTCCGAGCGCCTGAACGACGCCTGACGATTCCGGCCAACCCAGGTTAAACCGAATCGGTCGATACGCGTTCGCGAGCCCGGGGGTTATTCAGGAGTTGAACGCGTGAAACATCTGTCGCTTCTCGTCGCCGCATCCGCGACGCTTGCCGCCACCCTCGCCACCGCGCCCGCGTCGGCGCAGGGGCGCTGGGATTATCGGCCCGGTGACTATCGCCTGGTCGGAGCCGGCGTCGGGCTGCTGGTGCCCGAACTGCGCCGCTCCCCGCGCGGGCAGGCGTTCGTGATGCGCAACTTCGACTTCAATCGCGACGGCCGCGTCCAGCCGCGCGAGGCGGAGGCCGCGAACGAGGCGTTCCTGCGCGTCGCCGGCCCGAACCGCGCACGCTACGCCTGGCCCGCCGCCGACCGCGTGACCGTGATCGAGGAAACGCGCGTGGTGCCGGGCGGCCCGGGCCGGTGGGATCGCCGCGCGATGCACGATTACGGCTTCCGCCAGACCCCGCGCGGCGCGACGCTGACGCTGCAGGAGGATGTGCTGTTCGCGACCGACAGCGACCGGCTGCGTCCCGGCGCGATCGAGAAGCTGCGCCCGCTGGCGGGCTATCTGCGCGACAATCCGGGGGTGCGCGTCGCGATCGACGGCTTCACCGATTCGCGCGGCACCGATGCGCACAACCAGGACCTGTCGGAACGGCGGGCGGCGAGCGTCCGAGCGGCGTTCGACCAGATGGGCGTGACGCGCGCGCGTTTCTCGGTCGTCGGGCACGGCGAGCGCGATCCGGTCGCGAGCAACGCAACCGCGGCGGGGATGCGGCAGAACCGCCGCGTCGAGGTGACGCTGCTGGGTCGCCGCGCGAGCGAGTTCGCGCGCTACTGATCGATACGGCGCTCCCGCCCCGCGCCAGGGGTGGGAGCGGCCTGCCCGACGGGCACGGAAACGCGCCATTTCGCTTCCGTTTCGGGCGCGAAATCCCTACATGCTTGATATGGCAAGCGATCCGCAGAACAGCAATTCCAACGAATATGGCGCCTCCTCGATCAAGGTGCTGAAAGGCCTCGACGCGGTGCGCAAGCGTCCGGGCATGTACATCGGTGATACCGACGACGGGTCGGGTCTGCACCACATGGTGTTCGAGGTGTCCGACAACGCGATCGACGAGGCGCTGGCGGGGCATTGCGATCGGATCGACATCCAGCTGAACGCCGACGGATCGGTCAGCGTGACCGACAACGGCCGCGGCATCCCGACCGGGATCCACCCCGAGGAAGGCGTATCGGCGGCCGAGGTCATCATGACTCAGCTCCACGCCGGGGGTAAGTTCGAGAACACCAGCGACACCAACGCCTACAAGGTGTCGGGCGGCCTGCACGGCGTCGGCGTGTCGGTGGTGAACGCGCTGTCGGAGTTTCTCGATCTCACGATCTGGCGCGAGGGCCAGGAACATTACATGCGGTTCGCGCACGGCGACGCGGTCGCGCCCTTGAAGGTCGTAGGCCCCGCGGCCGAGGGGCAGAAGGGTACGCGCGTCACGTTTCTACCCTCGCCCTCGACGTTCAAGATCACCGAATTCGATTTCGAGAAGCTTGAGCACCGCTACCGCGAACTCGCCTTCCTCAATTCGGGCGTGCGGCTGTTCCTCACCGACGCGCGGCACGAGGAGCCCAAGTCGGTGGAGCTGTTCTACGAAGGCGGGATCGCGGCGTTCGTGAAGTATCTCGACCGCAACAAGACCGCGCTGATGCCCGAGCCGATCGCGATCAACGGCAGCCGCGACGATGTCGGCATCGACGTCGCGCTCGAGTGGAACGACAGTTATTACGAGAACGTGCTGGCTTTCACCAACAACATCCCCCAGCGCGACGGCGGCACGCATATCGCGGCGTTCCGCGCGGCGCTGACGCGCACGCTCAACAATTACGCCGACAAGACGGGGCTTCTCAAGAAGGAGAAGGTCACGCTGACCGGCGACGACATGCGCGAGGGACTGACCGCGATCGTCTCGGTCAAGCTTCCCGACCCCAAATTCTCGTCGCAGACCAAGGACAAGCTCGTCAGCTCCGAGGTGCGCCAGCCGCTGGAAAGCCTGATGGCGGACAAGCTCGCCGAATGGCTGGAGGAGAATCCGGCACACGGCCGCGCGATCATCGGCAAGGTGATCGACGCCGCCGCCGCGCGCGAGGCGGCGAAGAAGGCGCGCGAGTTGACCCGGCGCAAGGGCGTGATGGACATCGCCAGCCTGCCCGGCAAGCTCGCCGACTGTCAGGAGCGCGATCCGGCCAAGTCCGAGCTGTTCCTCGTCGAGGGCGATTCCGCGGGCGGTTCGGCCAAGCAGGGCCGCGATCGGCATTTCCAGGCGATCCTGCCGCTTCGGGGCAAGATCCTAAACGTCGAGCGCGCGCGCTTCGACCGGATGCTCGCCAGCCGCGAGATCGGCACGCTGATCCAGGCGATGGGCACGGGCATCGGGCGCGACGACTTCAACCTCGCCAAGCTGCGTTATCACAAGATCGTCATCATGACCGACGCCGACGTCGACGGCGCGCACATCCGCACGCTGCTGCTGACGTTTTTCTACCGCCAGATGCCCGAGATCATCGAGGCGGGGCACCTCTACATCGCGCAGCCGCCGCTCTACAAAGCGACCAAGGCGAGGAGCGAAGTGTATCTGAAGGACGATGCCGCGCTCGACGAATATCTGGTCGAGGCGGGCGTCGCGGCGACGATGCTGGAGACGGCGGGCGGCACGCGTTTCGATGCCGACCTGCGCGTGCTGGTTGATCACGCACGGCGGATGCGGACGCTGATGCGCTACGTGCCGCGCCGGTACGACCCCGCGATCATCGAGACGCTGGCGCTCGGCGGCGCGCTCGACCCCGAGGCGTCGCGCGAGGCGCGCGTGGCGGCGGTCGCCGAGGTGACGCGCCGGCTCGACCAGGGCGACACGCAGGCAACGTGGAGCGCGCAGGTCACCGAAGAAGGCGGCATCCACTTTCAGCGGCTGTGGCGCGGCGTCACCGACCATCATATCGTCGAGGCGGCGTTCATCGCCTCGGCAGAGGCGCGCAAGATGCACACGCTCGCCACCGAGCAGGCCGACGCCTACGCGCAGGCGGCGAAGCTGGTGCGATCGTCGCGCGGTGCGGCCGAGGCGGTCGAGACGCCGGTCGATGCCGAGCAGACCGACGAGAATGGCGAGGAGACGGTAACACTCGGCAAGGGGGAAACCCTTGTCGCGCGGCCGTCGCAACTGCTCGACGCGATCCTGCTCGCTGGGCGGCGCGGGTTGTCGATCCAGCGCTACAAGGGGCTGGGCGAGATGAATGCCGAGCAGCTGTGGGAAACGACGCTCGACCCGTCGAACCGCTCGATGCTGCGCGTCGAGATTGCGGCGGCGGACGCGGCGGACGACATCTTCACGCGCCTGATGGGCGACGTCGTCGAGCCGCGACGCGAGTTCATCCAGGACAATGCGCTGTCGGTGGCGAACCTCGACGTTTGAGGCAACGGCGGGGGCCGCGCCCTTCTTTTTAAAGGAGAGGGACGTGCGGCGGCGCAACGCGATGATGCGTTGCCCGCCTTGCTTGCGACGGGCTGGGGCATAGGGTCCGCGTTGCCCCGTCGTCTTGGCAAGAGAGCGATGGGCCGACCCCGCGCTGCGGATCGAGTCCCGGCACGGGTGATTGTGTCGGTCATGGTCTCCCGCCTGCCCCTCGATCGCGCGTGAACGCGCGCCTCGCCCGCGTGCCGCTCGACGCGCGGCGGGTCGACGCGATCGAGTGCGTCGTCTCGGTCCTGCTCGCGATCACGCTGGCGCACTGGACGGGCGCGCGAAACGTCAGCTGGGCGGCGTTCTCGGGCTATATGGTGATGCGCGGGCACGTGTCGGAGACGATGCTGCGCGGGCTGTTGCGGATCGTCGGGACGAGCGTCGGCGCCGCGCTCGCGCTCGCGCTGGTGCCGTGGGCGACGCGCGGACCGGCCACGATGTCGCTGGCGCTGGCGGCGGTGACGCTGCCGACGCTCTACGCCGCGCTGACCGCCAAGCGCGCCTATGCGTGGCTGTTCGTCGCGGCGACCTTCGCGATGATCGTGCTGGACGCCGCCGAACACTCCGGTGCCGCGCTGCGCGCGCTGGTCGCGACGCGCGTGCTCGAGGTCGCGGTCGGCACGCTCGCCTGCGTGCTCGTCAGTCTCGCCTCGACGCTGACGCTCCGGCGCTGGTGGCCCGCCGCCGCGGCCGCGCGGGCGGTGCGCCAGCCGTGGCACCCCGATGCGTGGCGGCACGCGGCGCAGGGCAGCGTCGCGGTCGCGCTGCTGCCGTGGATCGCGCAAGCGGTCGACGTGCCCGAGATCGCGCAGGGCGCGGTCACGATCCTCGCGGTGATGATGGTGCCGTTGACGGGTTTGCGCGCGGGCGGATTGCGACCGGTATCAGCGCGGCTGGGGCAGCGCGTGCTCGGCTGCGTCGCGGGCGCTGGCTATGCCGGCGTGGTGCTGCTGCTCCACGTCTCGACGGGGGTGCTGATGCTCGCGGTGGCAGCGGGGGTCGCGGCCGGGCGGCTGGCGGAGAACGGCTGGCGCGCGCAAAGCTATGTCGGCACGCAGTTCGTGCTCGCGGTGCTGGTGACGCTGGTGCCCGACCGGATCGAGCAGGCGGCGGTCGCGCCCGCGCTCGCGCGGCTCGCGGGGATCGCGGTCGGGCTCGCGGTGCTCGAGCCGGTGCTGGTCGCGTGGCACCTACTGTCGCGGCGCGACGCAGGCGCGCGTCCCGGCGACGTGCCGGCCACGGGACCGGGCGGGCCGTAGAACCGCGCGGCTCCCTGAAGCGTTCGCGCCCGCAGGATCAGATCGGACACGTGGGAAGACGAACATGGACATCGGTTTTGTCGGCTTGGGCCGGATGGGCATCGGCATGGCGCGCAACCTGGCGGCGGCGGGACACCGCGTCCGCGCGTGGAACCGCTCCGCGGTCGACGCGGACGAGTTGCCGGAGATCGAGGTGGTGGGCGACGCCGCGGACGCGTTCGATGCCGAGGTCGTGTTCACCATGCTCGCCGACGATGCCGCGATCCGGCAGGTCATCCTCGACGCCGGACTGCTCGCGCGGGCGCGACCGGGGCTGGTCCATGTCGTCAGCGCGACGATCGCGGTCGAGTTCGCGCGCGAACTCGCCGCGGCGCATGAGGCAGCGGGGCTCGGTTACGTGTCCGCGCCAGTGTTCGGGCGGCCCGACGCGGCAGCGGCGGCGAAGCTCAACGTCGTCGCGGCGGGCAAGCACGACGCGGTGGCGCGCGTTCGTCCGCTGCTCGACGCGATCGGGCAGCGCACCTTCGTGCTCGGCGAGGAACCGAGCCAAGCGAACGCCGCCAAGGTCGCGGGCAACATGCTGATCGCGATGACGATCGAGGCGCTGGGCGAGGCGATGACGCTGACCGAGGCGCACGGGCTGTCGCGCGCCGATTTCCTCGAGATCGCAACGGGCACGTTGTTCGGCTGCCCCGCGTTCCACACCTACGGCGGCAAGATCGTGGACGGTGATTTCGAGCCGGGCTTCGTCATGAAGCTGGGGTTGAAGGACCTGCGCCTCGCGACCGCGGCGGGGGAGGCATCGGGCCGCGCGCTGCCGATGCTCGACGCGGTGCGCGGGCAGATGGAGCGCGCGATCGACGCCGGAATGGAGATGCGCGACTGGAGCGCGCTCGCCGATTATACGATCCGCGGCTAGGCGAATTGCGCTCGCCGAATGATCGGCTAGGCTCGCGCTCAACGAAAGAGTGGGAGAGCATCGATGGCGTACGCCCCCTTCGATCTGACGGGCAGGGTCGCGCTGATCACCGGCGGTAACGGCGGGATCGGGCTCGGCATGGCGGACGCGCTGGCGCAGGCCGGCGCGGACGTCGTGATCTGGGGCAACAACCCGGCGAAGAACGCCGCCGCCGAGGCGCAGCTCGCCGCGCACGGGCGTCGCGTGGCGGCAGTGGCGGTCGACGTCACCGATGAGCAGGCGGTCGAGGCGGGGATTGCCGACGTGGTGGCGCGCATGGGGCGGCTCGACTTCGTCGCGGCAAATGCGGGTACGGGGAAAAGCGCCCCCGCGTTCGACCAGTTCCCGACCGAGACGTGGCGACGCGTCCTCGCGGTCAATCTGGACGGGGTGTTCTGGACGCTGCGCGCGGCTGCGCGTCACATGCGCACGCGCGCCGAGGCGGGTGATCCGGGCGGGTCGCTGATCGTCACCTCGTCGACCAGTGCGATCCACGGCGCGCCGCGCAACCAGGCCTATGCCGCCAGCAAGGGCGCGGTGCTGTCGATGATCCGCGGGATCGCGGTGGAATATGCCCGCTTCGGCGTGCGCGCGAATGCGGTGCTGCCGGGCTGGGTCCGCTCCGACATGACCGGCAGTCTGCAGGAAAACGAGAAGTTCAACGAACGCGTCATCGCCCGCGTGCCCGTGCGCCGCTGGGGCGAGCCCGCGGATTTCGGCGGCGTCGCGGTCTATCTGGTGAGCGACGCGTCGCGCTTTCACACCGGCGATTCGCTCGTCATCGACGGGGGATATACCGTCTTCTGACGTGGCGGCCCCGCCCCGACGGGGGCGAGGCCGGACCGATCACATCGCCTTCAACAGCTCCGCGATCTCGACGAAGGCGAAGCCGACCGAGCTGTCCGCGATGCCGTAGGGCATGAACAATTTGTCGCCGTGCCGCATCGCGCCGCAGGTGTAGACGACGTTCGGGACATAACCCTCGCGATCCTGATCGGCGGCGGCGAGGATCGGCTGCTGCGTGCGGCCGATCACCTTTGACGGATCGTCCTTGTCGAGCAGTGCCGCGCCGATCGAATATTTGCGCATCGCGCCGACGCCGTGCGTCAGCAGCAGCCAGCCCTCGTCGATCTCGATCGGCGGGCCGCAATTGCCGATCTGGACGAACTCCCACGGATATTCGGGCTTCAAAATCAATTGCCCGTCGTCCCAGTGCGTCAGGTCGTCGGTCGAGAGCAGGTAGAGATTTTCGCCGTCCTGCCGCCCGATCGACAGATAGCGTCCGCCGACCTTGCGCGGGAAGAGCGCGATGCCCTTGTTGCGCGCGGCAGTGCCCGTCATCGGCACGAGATCGAAGGCGCGGAAATCGCGCGTGCGCAGCAGTTCCGACTGGATCGTCGCGCCGTTGTACGCGGTATAGGTGCCGAGCCACTCGACCTCGCCGTCGTCGTGCGTGAAGTGGACGAGGCGGAGGTCCTCCAGCCCCTTCGACTGCGCGTCGGTGATCGGGAAGATGACGGTGCCCGACAGCGTGCTGTCGCGGTGGCGATAGACAGTGACGGGGCCGACGGGCGGCTCCTCCTCGTCGTTGCCGACCGCGTCAGCCGAGGTTGCGAACGGTGGCTCGGGCGCGAGCTTCAGTTCGTTGTCCTCGCCGATGATGCCCTCGCGGAACGCGACGGAGGAAATATGCCCCTCCCCGACCGAGCGCAGGCTGATCAGAATACGCTGCGATCCCGGTGACATGCCCGACTGATCGGGGTGCGGCACCGCGCTGGGGTTCATCAGCGCGGCAGCGGCGTAGCTGTATTCGTGACAGAAATAGGCGCCGATCAGCTGACGCTTCTCGTCGTCGATCCGGCTGCCGTCGAGCCCGTGCGCCGAGGCGATCTCGTCGTAGCGCGTCATGAAGACGCGTCGCGTCTGCCAATGGCGTGCCTCGAAATCCTTGAGCACGAGGTCGAGCTGGTCGCGCGTCTGCTGCGCGTCCATCTCGAGCACTTCGTTGATCAGCCGCTGCGACCGGCTGATACCACTGCCATTGGCGAGCCAGCCGATATGGAACGGCCGCACCACGACGCGCGAAGGGTCGGCGTGCAGACGCAGCCGGTGATTAAACAGGTTCAACGGGAATACGCCTCGCGATTAACTCGTCTGTGCGATGCGCACCGCATCATGGATCATGCGGCGACGCGCGCCTTCCCTGCCACGCCTGCCGCCCGCTTTGAAAGCCCCGAAATCGCGCAACTCGCCAATTGGAGCGCGAGAATGCTCTCCGCGCCCTGGTTGCGGTTGAGCCCGGCAGGCATCAACCCGTCGAAGCAGCCGCCGTCCTTCGCGGTCGCGAGCGGCAGATCGAGGTCGTTGGCGCCCAAGAACCAGTTGTATGCGCGCGTCGCCTCGGCGAGCCAGCGACGGTCACCGGTCGCGTCGAACGCCGCGGCGCATGCCTCGACAGTCGCCTGCGCCTCGAGCGGCTGCTGGTCGTAGGGCAAGGGTTCGGCGTAGACACGGCCGAAGCTTTCCGAGCCGACCGCGCGGAAATGCCCCTCGGGCGAGGTCTGCTTGGTCATGATCCAGGTCAGCGTCTCGATCCCGCAATCGATCAAATCCTGCCGCCCGAGCGCCTTGCCCGCGCGGATCAATCC
This sequence comes from Sphingomonas citricola, assembly GCF_019429535.1. GTDB lineage: Bacteria > Pseudomonadota > Alphaproteobacteria > Sphingomonadales > Sphingomonadaceae > Sphingomonas > Sphingomonas citricola. The sequence goes on from NZ_JAHXZM010000005.1 coordinate 166,398, forward strand.
CTCGGGCAGGCGCGCGTTATCGTATGCCAGCACGATCTCGAACCAGCCCCATTCGGGCCGGCGCGCCGCGTCGAGCAGCGCCAGATGCTGGTCGGGGAACCGCTCCAGTATCTCGGTCGCGAGCGGGTGGTTGGGCGATGCCTGCAGCATGGCGGCTGCGCCCAGCATCGCGAACGACTGCGCGCGCGGGCTGCCGAGTTCGAACGCGAGGCTCGCGGTCATGTCAAACATCATCGTCGCCCAGTCGCGGTGCTTGGGCTCTGCCGCATCGCGCGCGGTGACGCCGAGCGCCCAGAGCGTGCGGCCGTTCGAATCCTCCGATCCCACGTCCTCGCACCAGGTCCGGTCGAAGTTCATGAAGTTGCGGAAGCGCCGGCGATCGGGGTTCCAGGCATATTGCACGAACGAGGCGTAGATCGTGACCCACTTGTCGCGCACGATCGGGTCGACGTCGGCCATCTGGCTCATCAGGATGAGCGCGCGGGCGTTGTCGTCGATGCAATAGCCGTGGCGGCGGTCGGGGATCGAGAAGATCGAATGCTGGAGCATCCCTGTCGAGTCGCTCATCCGCTCAACCGCGGCGAGATCGGGGGCCAGCACCTTTGGGTCCGCGGCCGCACCCGCCGACAGGCGTTTGGGCTGCGCGTTGATGCTGCGTGCGACTTCGGTCATGGCCTTCTCCGCGACGGCGGGCCAGATCATCGTACGCCCCCGTGCATAGGCGCGCTGCGAGAGTCTGCCCAGGTTGCGCTCGCTGCCGAGCAGGTCGTTGATCTCGCGCGCGAACGCGGCGACATCCTTGAAATCGACGAGAACGCCGTGGCCGTCGGCCAGGATCTCGGTCGCGTGAACGTAGGGCGTGGATACCACCGCCTTGCCGACGCCGACCGCGTAGGAGAGCGTGCCGCTCGTAATCTGCGCGGGGTTGAGATACGGCGTCGCGTAGATGTCGGCGGCCTGGAGATAATCGATCAGGTCGTCGTGATCGACGAAGGCGTCGATGAACGCGACGTTGTGATCGACGCCCAGGTCGGCCGCCAGCGCCTTCAACCGGTCGCGATACGCCTCGCCCTCGTGCGCGACGAGGCTGGGGTGCGTCGCGCCGAGCACGACATAGGCCGCGTCGGGGTGTTTCGCGACGACCGCGGGCATCGCCTCGATCACCGTCTCGATCCCCTTGCCGGGGCTGAGCAGTCCGAAGGTCAGGATGATGCGCTTGCCCTGCCAGCCGAAGCGCGCCTTGAACGTGTCGGGCGAGACGAAAGTGCGGTCGGGAACGCCGTGCGGGATGACCGAGATCGACGACGGGTTGGCGCCGTAAACGCGCTGCAGGATGTCGCGACCGCGCTCGGCCATGACGATCACCTTGGCGGCGCGGCGCAGCAGCCCCTCGAGCACCGCGCGCTCCTGCGTGCCGGGTTTTTCGAGCACGGTGTGGAGCGTCACGATCAAGGGCACGGTGGTGCGGTCGATCAGTTCGAGGATGTGCGCGCCCGCGTCGCCACCGTAGATGCCGTATTCGTGCTGAATCCACAGCGCCTGCGCGCCGCTCGCCTCGATTGCGCGCGCGGTCGCGATATAGGCGGCGCGGTCGTGTTGCGGGATCGCGGCGGTCACCGCCTCGGGATAATCGTAGCGGCCGGGATGGTCGTCCATCGCGTAGACGTCGACGCGCAGGTCGGGATAACGCTTTCGCAGGGCCTCGTACGTGTCGGTCGTGAACGTGGCGATGCCGCACTTACGCGGCAGGAAATTCCCGATCAGGGCGATGTGCTTGACCGCGCCCGGCTCGACCGACTGCTTCATCCTTCTACCTTTGCTGAACCCGCAGCCGTCATGACGGACCACCGCTTGGCTTCATCAACGGGCAGATGGCAGTTTGGTTGCACTGGCATTTATTGCAGCGCAACAAGACATTTCTACCAGATGGCAGAACGTTAGCCGCGCCCGCGGTAGCCCGGAACGCCCTGATCGGGCAGCCACAGCCCCTCGGGCGGCGTGCCCGATTGCCAGAACACGTCGATCGGCATGCCGCCGCGCGGGTACCAGTAACCGCCGATGCGCAGCCAGCGCGGCCGCATCTCGCGGAACAGCCGCTCACCGATGCCGACGGTGCAATCCTCGTGAAACGCATTGTGGTTGCGGAAGGAGCCGAGGAAGAGCTTGAGCGACTTCGACTCGACGATCGTCTCGTCGGGTACGTAGTCGATCACGAGGTGCGCGAAATCGGGCTGGCTCGTCACCGGGCACAGCGAGGTGAACTCGGGCTGGGTGAAGCGGATCAGATAGGTCTGCTGCGGGCGCGGGTTGGGGACGTAGTCGAGCACCGCCTCCTCCGGCGAGGTGGGGAGCGGGACCGGCTGACCGAGATGGGTGGGAGCGAGCGTCATGCGCGCCAGATAGGAACCGCTGCCGCCCGCGTCACCTGCCCGTTTGTTTCGCGGCACGGCTCGCGCTAAGGCGCTCGCCGATCATGGCCGACCAACCCGACACCAAGCGCGACTGGCGCGACACCGTCTTCCTGCCGAAGACTGATTTCCCGATGAAGGCAGGGCTCGCGCAGAAGGAGCCCGCGATCCTCGCGCGGTGGCAGCAGATGGGGCTGTACGACCGGCTGCGCCACGAGCGTGCCGGGCGCGAGCGCTGGATCCTGCACGACGGCCCGCCCTACGCCAACGGCGACATCCACATGGGCCACGCGATGAACAAGGTGCTGAAGGATGTGATCGTCCGCAGCCGTTCGCTGATGGGATACGACGCGCCCTACGTGCCCGGCTGGGATTGCCACGGCCTGCCGATCGAGTGGAAGGTCGAGGAAGCCTATCGCGCGAAGAAGCTCGACAAGGACCAGGTGCCGGTCGACCAGTTCCGCGCCGAATGCCGCGCCTACGCCAACAAATGGGTCGCGGTGCAGGCGGACGAGTTCCAGCGTCTGGGCGTGATGGGCGACTGGGCGGACCCGTATCTGACGATGAAGTACGAGGCCGAGGCGACGATCGCGGGCGAGCTGTTGAAGTTTGCAGAGAGTGGCCAGCTCTATCGCGGCGCGAAGCCGGTGATGTGGAGCCCGGTCGAGAAGACCGCGCTCGCCGAGGCCGAGGTTGAATATGAGGACGTAGTGTCGACGCAGATCGACGTGGCGTTCGAGATCACGGAGGCGCCCAACGCGCCCGAGCTGGTCGGCGCGCACGCGGTCATCTGGACGACGACGCCGTGGACGATCCCGGTCAACCAGGCGTTGGCGTACGGGGAGGATGTACATTACCACGTCTTCCAAGATGAAAACGGACGGCGCTTCCTGCTAGCTTTTGATTTAAAGGAGCAGTTCGAGCAGCGCTCAGGGCTAAGTCTAACGACAGTTCCAGACTCGATCGACGATGATGTCTCCGATCTGCGGAAGATCGCTGATCGACAGGTCTCAGGCTCGCAACTCGCCGGCGCGCTCGCCCGTCACCCGATGCATCACCTCGGCGGATTCTTCGCCAAGCCGCGACCGTTGCTGCCGGGCGACTTCGTGACCACCGACGCCGGCACCGGGCTCGTCCACATGGCGCCCGACCACGGCGAGGACGACTTCCTGCTGTGCAAGCAGTACGGGATCGAGCCGGTATTCGCGGTCGACGGCGCGGGCTTCTACCGCGCGGACTGGGCGTGGCTGGGCGGCCAGGGTAGCGTCATCAACAAGAAGTTCGTGTCGGCCGAGGGCCCGATCTGCGCCGACCTGCGCGCGGCGGGGGCGCTGCTGGCGGCGTCGGACGATTTCAAGCACTCCTACCCGCATTCGTGGCGCTCGAAGGCGAAGGTGATCCAGCGCGCGACGCCGCAATGGTTCATCCCGATGGACGTGCCGGCGGGTCAGGCGCGTGCGGCGGGGATCGCGGGGGAGCAGGATCAGGCGGACCGTGGCGCGCAGCCCCTCTCCCAACCCTCTCCCCAGCGGGGAGAGGGCATTGGCGGCGACAATGCCCCCACCCTGCGCAACCTCGCGCTCGACGCGATCGCGCGGACGCGCTGGGTGCCGGCGCGCGCCGAGAACCGCATCACCGCGATGGTCGAGGGACGCCCCGACTGGGTGATCTCGCGCCAGCGTGCCTGGGGCGTGCCGATCGCGCTCTACGTCCACCGTGCTACGGGTCAGTATCTCGCCGACGCTGCGGTCAACGCGCGCATCCTCGATGCGTTCAAGGCAGGCGGCGCGGACGCGTGGTTCACCGCCGACCACCAGCAGTTGCTTGGTGATCAATATGACCTGGCCGAATACGAGCCGGTCAACGACATCCTCGACGTGTGGTTCGACTCAGGCTCGACCCACGCCTTCGTCGTCGAGGCGCGCTACGGAGAGGGCACGCGCGCCAACCTGTACGTCGAAGGGTCGGACCAGCATCGCGGCTGGTTCCAGTCGTCGCTGCTGGAAAGCTGCGGCACGCGCGGGCGTGCGCCGTACGACGCGGTGCTGACGCACGGCTTCGCGCTCGACGGCAAGGGGCGCAAGATGTCCAAATCGCTCGGCAACGTCGTCGATCCGCTCAAGATCATCGGCGAGAGCGGCGCGGACATCCTGCGGCTGTGGGCGGTGTCGACCGATTATTTCGACGACATCCGGATCGGCAAGGAAGTGCTGGCGACCGCGTCGGACGCGTATCGCAAGCTGCGCAACACGTTCCGCTACCTGCTCGGCGCACTCGACGGCTTCACCGACGACGAGCGCGTCGCGGTGGCGGACATGCCCGAGCTCGAGCGCTACGTGCTCCACCTGCTCCATAAGCTCGACTTGGAGCTGCGTAGCGCAGTGGACGCGTTCGAGTTCAACCGCTACACCCGCGCGCTGACCGATTTCTGCAACGAGGATCTGTCGGCGTTCTTCTTCGACGTACGCAAGGACTCGCTCTACTGCGACGCAGCCAGCGACGTGAAGCGGCGCGCGTACCGGACCGTGCTCGACACCTTGTTCCACGCGCTTGTCCGCTACGCGGCCCCGGTGCTGGTGTTCACCGCCGAGGAGGTGTGGCAGGCACGCTTCCCCGACGCTGAAACGTCGGTCCACCTGCTCGAATGGCCCGAACTGCCCGAGCAGGCGGCGGAGGATATCGCGCAGCGCTGGCACGAGGTGCGCAAGCTTCGTGAGCGCGTGACCGAGGCGATCGAGCCGCTCAGGCGCGAGAAGACGGTGCGATCGAGCCTGGAGGCAGAGGTAACGGTGCCCGAGGCTCCGCTGCCCGCCGACGCGCTCGCCGAGGTGTTCATCGTCGCGAAGGTGAGCGAGGCGGGCACGGTCGACGTCGCGCGGACCGATTACCACAAGTGCGGGCGCTGCTGGCGGCACCTGCCCGAGGTGGACGAGGACGGCGACCTGTGTGCGCGTTGTGAGCAGGTCGTGGCCGAGGTGGCGGCATGACGCGGGTGACGCCGCGCGCGGGACTGGTGCTCGCCGCCATCGTGCTGGTGGTCGATCAACTGGTGAAGTGGCTCGTCACCGGGCCGCTCGGGCTGAACTTCCTCGGCGCGTCGCGCACGATCCTGCCGATCTTCGACCTGCGCTTCGTGCAGAACAACGGCGTGTCGCTTGGGCTTCTGCGTGCGGAGACGGCGACGACGCGCTGGGTGCTGGTCGCGTTCACCGCCGCGATCGCGATCGCGGTGGCGGTGTGGATGTGGCGCGAACCCAAGCGCGGCGACCAGCTCGCGCTCGGGCTGGTGCTGGGCGGCGCGATCGGCAACATCCTCGATCGCGTCCGGCTGGGCTACGTGGTCGATTTCGCCGACTTGCACTTTGGCGAGTGGCGACCGTTCCTCGTCTTCAACATCGCCGACGCGGCGATTACGATCGGCGTGCTGATTCTGCTGGTGCGCGCGCTCGTGATCCGCGACAAGCCGGACGAGATTGCGAAGAATTCCTCGGAGAACGTACATGCGTAAGTTGGTGGTCGTGGGCGCGGCACTCGCCGCGGTGGCGTCGCTGTCGGCGTGCGGCAAGCGCGGGTACGACCGCGCACGGCCCGACGAATTCGCGGTCGCGCGCCAGGCGCCGCTGGTGATCCCGCCCGATTTCTCGCTGGTGCCGCCGCAGCCGGGTGCCGCACGCACGCAGGGGACGAACACGCAGGGCCAGACGCTGGAGGCACTGTTCGGCACCCCCGCACCGCGCAGCCAGGCCGAGGCGGGCGTAGTCGATCAGGCAGGTGGCGACGTCGCGCAGCCCGGTATCCGCAGCGCGGTCGGCGATCCGCAGACCAACGTGATCGACAAGGGCCAGACAACGCGCGACATCATCGCCGCGCCGCAGGGCGACGGTCAGGGCGCGCGCGCGGTCGCGGGCGGTGCACAGGCCGGCGCGACGCAGGCGACCGCCCCCTCGCCCGCCGCGACCCCGACGCCGCAGCCGTAAACGGCGCGGCGCATCGTCGCCGCCACCGGATCACGTTACGAAACCTCGCTGGACGGGAAGAGCGCCGCGAGCGTCCCGTCCCGCTTAGCCATGCCGGAAGCGCCTCAGCTCCTGCCTCACCCTCGCGCGATGCGGAACGCCGCGAGGCCGCGGTCGAGATCGGCGATGAGGTCGCCCGCATCCTCCAGCCCGATCTGCAGCCGCACCAGCGGCCCGGCAAAATCGGGTCTGGTTGCGGTGCGATAGCGCGCGGGGTCGACCGGCAGCGCAAGGCTCTCATACCCGCCCCAGCTATAGCCGATGCCGAAATGGTCGAGCGTGTCGATCAGCGCGGCGCGCGCGCGCTCGTCGCCACCCTCGAGCGCGAACGAGAACAGCCCCGACGAGCCGAGGAAGTCGCGCGCGAATGTCTCGTGTCCGGGGCATGACGAAAGCGCGGGGTGGAGGACGCGCGATACCTCGGGGCGCGCGTCGAGCCAGCGCGCGATCTCGAGCGCGCTCGCCTGATGCTGGCGGAGCCGCACCGACATGGTGCGCAGGCCCCTGCTGCCGAGCCAGGCGTCGTCGGGGCCGGTGACCTGCCCGAGCTGGAAGCTCGTGTCGCGCAAGGCTGCAAAGCGGCCGGGGGCGGCGGTGACCGAACCGAGCATGACGTCGGAATGGCCGACGACGTACTTCGTGCAAGCGAGGATCGAATAATCGACGCCCTTGGCGATCGCGGGGAAGAACAGCGGCGTCGCCCAGGTGTTGTCGACGATCGTCGCCAGCCCGCGCGCCTGCGCGACTGCGACGATCGCGGGCACGTCCTGCACCTCGAAGGTCAGGCTGCCGGGCGATTCTATGAAGATCGCGCGTGTTGCGGGACCGATCAGCTCGGCGATACCCGCACCGACGAGCGGATCGTAGAAGCGCGCGGTGATGCCGAAACGGCGCAGCAGCCCGGTCGCCATCGACCGCGTCGGATCATACGCGCTGTCGGGGACGAGCAGCTCGTCGCCCGGTGACAGCACCGCCATCAGGCACGCGGCGATCGCGGCGACGCCGGACGGGTAGAGGAACGTCCCCTCCGCGCCGGGCTCGAGCGCAGTCAGCGCGTCGGCGAGGCTCCACTGCGTCGGCGTCCCGCGGCGGCCGTAGAACAGGCGGTGGTGCGTGTCGGTCGCCCCGCTCGCGCGCAGGTGCGCGACATCGTCGTAAAGGATCGTCGACGCGCGCCAGACCGGCGTGTTGACGACGCCCGCGGTCCATTCGGGGCGGCGACCGGCGGTGACGACGCGGGTGCCGAGGCCGAGATCGTGGGTGCCGCCGCTCATGCGTCACCCGTCGCCTTGGGGGTGGACGGATCGGCGCCCCATTCGGTCCAGCTGCCGTCGTACACCGCCGCCTCCTGCCCCAGCAGGTGCGCGGCGAACGCGAGCACGCTGGCGGTGATGCCCGATCCGCACGTCATCACCATCGGGCGTGTCGGATCGACGCCCGCGGCGGCGAAGGCATCGCGCAGCGCATCACCGCGCTTCCACGTGCCGTCGGGGTTGAACACGCCCTTGTACGGCAGGTTGCGCGCGCCGGGGATGTGGCCGGGGGCGACGCCCGGCCGGGGATCGGCCTCCGCGCCGGTGAAGCGCGCCTGCCCGCGCGCGTCGACGATCTGCGTATCGGTGTCGAGCGCGGCGCAGACCTTTTGCATGTCGGCGATGCCGTGGCCCTGCTCGCGCGGGGTCGCGTGGCGTGGGCGGACGACGTGTTCACCGGTTTCGAGCGGTCGCGCCTCGGCGCGCCATTTCGCGAGGCCACCGTCGAGGATCGCGACGTCGGTGAACCCGAACGCACGCAGCATCACCCAGGCGCGCGCCGCGGTGTGGTGCGAGGCATCGTCGTAGAGGACGATCCGCAACCCGTCGCCGAGCCCTGCCCGCGCCATCCGGCTGGCGAAACGCGCCGCGCTCGGCATCGTCGAGGGGAGCGAACTGTCGGGGTCGGAGAAACCGGCGAGGTCCATGAACACCGCGCCGGGCACGTGGCCGCTCTCGAACTCGGCCGCCGCGTCGCGATCGGGCTCACCCGGAAGGTTGACGTGATAGGTTGCGTCGGCGACGCGCAGGTCGCGGTCGCCCAGATGTTCGGCGAGCCACTGGGTGGAAACGAGCGGGTCCATGCGCGCCAGCATAGCGGGGCGCGGGGGTGACGCCAGTGGTGGGTTGCGCGCGCGACCCGACTCCTTTTTCCGGCGATCACGCTCAATAGGGCGGGCCACTCGCGTCGAGCCGGTCGAGAAACGCCGCCGCCTGCGCGCGCGTCTCCTCCTGCGCCTCCGGCTTCAACTTGTCCCACGTGCGGTAGGGCATCGCCATGCGGGGATTGGGGCGCAATTTGTCCGCGTTGCGCGCGAGAAAGTCCCAGTAGAGCGCGTTGAACGGGCAGGCATCCTCGCCGACGCGCTTTTTCACGTCGTAGCGGCAGTGCGCGCAGTAATCGGACATGCGGTTGATGTACGCACCCGACGCCGCGTAGGGCTTCGAGCCGAGCAGCCCGCCGTCGCCGAACTGGCTCATGCCGAGCGTGTTGGGCAGCTCGACCCACTCGTACGCGTCGATATAGACTTCGAGATACCAGAGGTGGACCGCCTTCGGGTCGGCGCCGATCAGCAGCGCGAAATTGCCCGTGACCATCAACCGCTGGATATGATGCGCGTGCGCGGTGGCGAGCGTCTGGCCGAGCGCTTCGCGCAAGCAATGCATGTCGGTGTCGCCGGTCCAGTACCAGTCGGGCAACGGGCGCGTGTTCCCGAAGTAATTGCGCTCGACGTAATCCGGCCCCTCGCGCCAGTAGACGCCGCGCATATACTCTCGCCAACCGAGGATTTGGCGGACGTATCCCTCGACCGAGTTGATCGGCGCCTTGCCCGCGCGATACGCCGCCTCGGCACGGCGGCACAGGTCGAGCGGATCGAGGAGCCCGGCGTTCAGATAGGGCGAGAGGATCGAGTGCCACAAATGGCGCTCGCCGGTCAGCATCGCGTCCTCGTAATCGCCGAATCTCTCCAGCGCGTGCGCGAAGAAGGTATCAGCCTGGCGCCCGGCGTCCTCGGCGGTGACGGCATAGTCGAACCCGTCGAGCGTGCCGGGATGATCGGCGAAGCGCGCAGCGACGAGGTCTAAAACCTCCCGTGTCACTGCGTCGGGCTTGAACGCCAGCGGTTGCGGCATGAACAGATCCTTGTTCGCCGGCTTGCGATTCTCCTTGTCGAAGTTCCACTGTCCACCAACTGGGTCCTTGCCGTCCATCAGCACGCCGGTGCGTTGACGCATCGCGCGATAGAAATACTCCATCGTCAGCACCTTGCGCGACGCGGCCCAGGCCTCGAAATCGGCATGCGTCGCGATGAAGCGGTCGTCGGTCAGGATGGCGACGGGCACGCCGAACATCGTCTCCCACGCGTCGAGCATCGCCCGCACGCGCCACTCGCCCGCCTCGGTCACGACGATACGATCGGGGGCGTGACGCTCGACCGCGCGCGCCACCTCGCTGGTGAAGCTGCCGGTGTTGTCGGGGTCGTCTAGGCGGACGTAATCGACTTGCCACCCCGCCTCGCGCAGTGCCGCGGCATGATGGCGCATCGCGGAGAGGATGAACGCGATCTTCTGCTGGTGATGGCGGACGTAGGTCGTCTCGTCGGCGACCTCCATCATCAGCACGACCGTGTCGGCCTTGTCCGCGGCGGCGAGCGAAGAGAGCGTCGGGGTTAATTGATCGCCGAGAACGGGGACGAGGGTGGTCATGCCCGCGCTAACGCATGTCGTGGGTCAGCGCTCCAGGATCTCGCGGGCGCGCGCGCAGTCGGCGTCCATCTGCGCCATCAGGGCGTCGAGGCTGTCGAATTTCGCCTCGGGTCGCAGGAATTCGATCAGTTCGACCTCGATACACTCGCCATAGAGGTCGCCGGAGAAATCGAAGAAATAGGGTTCGAGCAATTCCTTCGGCGGCTCGAACTGCGGGCGGATGCCGAGGTTGGCCGCGCCGTTCAGCACGCGCCCGTCGGCGAGACGCCCGCGTACCGCGTAGATGCCGTAGGCGGGGCGCAAATACTTGCCCATGTCTAGGTTGGCGGTGGGATAGCCGATCGTGCGGCCGACCTTGTCGCCGTGCTGCACCACCCCCTCAATCGCGAACGGGCGCGTGAGCAGCCGTGCCGCGCCCGCGGGATCGCCCGCGCGCAGCAACGCGCGGATGCGGGTCGACGACACCGTCTCACCACCGAGCGCGACCGCACCAACCGTCTCGGCAGTGAAGCCGAGCGCGTCGCCGTACGCGGCGAGAGCCGCCACGTCGCCGACCTTGCCCTTGCCGAAAGTGAAATCCCCGCCGGTGACGACGCCCGCAACCCGGAGGCGATCGACCAGCCGCTCGTCCACGAATTGCTCGGCCGTCAGTGCGGCAAAGGCGGCGTCGAACGAGAATACGACGGTCGCGTCGGCACCCGCGGCGGCGAACAACCGCTCGCGCTGGTCGAGCGTGGAGAGGCGGAACGGCGCGGTGTCGGGGCGGAAGAAGCGAACCGGGTGTGGATCGAAGGTGGCGACGAGCGCGGGGCGGCCCGCGGCACGCGCACGCTCGACCGCGCGCGCGACGACCGCCTGGTGGCCGAGGTGAAATCCGTCGAAATTGCCGAGCGCGACGACGCCGCCGGCGAGATGCGGCGGCACCGGGGCGCTGCCGTCGAGGCGCTCCATGACGCGGGCTCTAGGGGGCGCGGTGGCGGGCGGCAAGTCCGCGGGCGCTCATCGCTCCAGCCGGACGAAGCTGTAGGCGGGGCGCGTCCCCTCGGCCGAATGATCCTCACGCGACACCTCGCGCCAGCCGGTGAACGCGGGCACGACCGCGTCGCCCTCGGGCGCCACGTGGATCTCGGTCAGCTCGATCGCGTCGGCGCGTGACAAATAGAGCGCGAAGATCTCGGCGCCGCCGATCACCGCGACGTGTGCGCCCGCGATGCGCAAAGCGGCGGCGGGATCGTGCACCACCTCCGCGCCCGCAGCCGTCCAGCCACGGTCGCGCGTCAGCACGATGTGGCGGCGACCGGGAAGCGGGGCGGGAAAGCTCTCGAACGTCTTGCGCCCCATCACCATCGCGCGCCCGGTGGTCAGCGCCTTGAAATGGCGCAGGTCGGCGGGCAGGTGCCACGGCAGCTTGCCGCCCGCGCCGATCACGCCGTTCGTCGCGCGGGCAAGGACGAAAGTGACGCTCACAGCGATTGCCCGTCGTCGACGTCGATCACGCTGCCAGTGACGTGCGCCGATGAGTCGGAAGCGAAGAACGTCAGCATGTCGTCGAGCGCGTCGATCGGGAGCAACCGGCGACGGTGCCACGCCGCGATCTGCGCGCGGCCGCCGTCGGTCGAGAACCAGTCGCCGTTGATCTCGGTCTGGATATAGCCGGGCTGGATCGTGTTGACGTTGATGCCCGCGCGCACCCACTCGCGCGCGAAATTGCGCCCCAGATGCGCGACCGCGGCCTTCGACGCGGCATAAGCGGCGTCGCCGGTCGCGGTCTGATGCGACGTGATCGACCCGATCAGCACGACGCGGCCGTGCCCGCGCTCGCGTGCACCCGCCGCGATCAGGCGGCGCGCGCCCTCGCGGACGGTCAGGAACACCCCGGTGAAGTTGGTGTCGACGGTCGACCGGATGAGGTCGGCGGACAAGTCGGTCGAGCGGCCGGGATTGGCCTGGCCCGCGTTGGCGACGATCGTGTCGACGGTGCCGAAATGCGCCTCGACGGCGTCATAAGCGGCGGCGATCGACGCCTCGTCGGTCACGTCGAGGCCGAGCGGCAGCGCGGCATCGCCGAGCCGGTCGGCGAGCGCCCGAACCCGGTCGACGCGGCGCGCGCCGATCGCGACACGCGCGCCGCGCGCGACGAACAGCTCGGCGAAATGCGCACCCAGCCCCGAGGACGCGCCGGTGATGAGCGCGACGCGCCCGCTCAGGTCGAATGGCATCGCTTCCTCCCCCTACACCGCGACCGGCGCAGCGATGTGCGGGTGCGGATCGTAATCGACGACGCGGAGATCATCGATCTGGTAGTCGAAGATCGAGCCCGGACGGCGCAGCAGTTCGAGCCGCGGATGCCCGCGGGGCGCGCGCGCCAGTTGTTCGCGCACCAAATGTTCGTGGTTCAGGTAAACGTGTGCGTCGCCGCCGCTCCACACCAATTCGCCGGGCAGCAGGTCGCATTGCTGCGCCAGCATGTGGACGAGCATCGCGGCAGAGAAGGCGTTGAACGCGAAGCCGAGCCCGAGATCGCATGAGCGCTGCCACAACAGCCCCGACAGCCGGCCGTTGGCGACGAAGAACTGGTACGTCATGTGGCAGGGTGGCAGCGCCATTCCGCCCAACTCGGCGACGTTCCAGCCGGTAAACAACAAACGCCGCGAGGTCGGGTTGGTGCGGATCGCGTCGACCAGCTCGGCGATCTGGTTGACCCCTGCGCCGCGGCGGTAGAGGTCGTCGCCAGCGGGTTCGTAGGTCGGCCAGTCGACCCATTGCTTGCCGTAGACGGGGCCAAGATCACCCCACTCCCGCGCGAAATCGTCGTCGGACAGGATGCGCGCCTCGAACGCGTCGCGGGTCACCTCATCGCCGGTCGCGCGGCGGTAACGATCGAGCGGCCAGTCAGTCCAGATGTGAACCTTCTGTTCGACCAGGGCGCGGATGTTGGTGTCGCCGGTCAGGAACCACAGCATCTCGCGCGCGGCGGTTTTCCACGCGACGCGCTTGGTGGTGAGGAGCGGCACCGCGCCGCCTTCGAGCGAGAAGCGCAGTTGCGGGCCGAAGATCGCGCGGGTGCCGACGCCAGTACGGTCGCGACGCTCGTCGCCCTCCTCCCAGACGCGGCGCAGGAGGTCGAGATATTGGTGTTCATAGTGCGAGTCGGTCACGGCGGCTGTGCTACCGCCAGTCACCCGCCGACGCCATCCACAGCGCGATCGCCGCCGCCGCCGCGGTGTCGGCGCGCAGGATGCGGGGACCGAGTGCAATCGGGATCGCCTGCGCGAGCGCGCGGATCGCGGCGCGTTCGTCGTCGTCGAAGCCGCCTTCGGGGCCGATCAGGATCGCGGCCGAACCCGGGCGGCTGCGCATCGCCTCGGCGGCGGGGGCGCCGCCCAGCTCGTCGGCGAAGAACAGGTGGCGGTCGGCGGGCCAGTCGCGCAGCAGCGCGCTGAGCTTCACCGGTTCGACGACCGCGGGCACCGCAGTGCGGCCGCATTGCTCGGCCGCCTCGACCATGTGCGCGGCGAGCCGCTCGGTATTGGGCTTGTCGACCACGGTTCGACGCGTGAGGACGGGGACGAGCCGCGCGACGCCCAACTCGCACGCCTTCTCCGCCATCCAGTCGACGCGGCCCTTCTTGAGTGGCGCGGCACATAGCCACAGGTCGGGGACGTGTTCGAGCGGGGCGAGTTGCTGCTGCACGTCGAGCGTCACGTCGCGGCGCGCCACGTGCGAGGCAACCGCCAGCCACTCGCCGTTCACGCCGTCGAACAGCTTGACTGGGTCGCCCGCCTTCATCCGCATGACCGAGACGAGATAATGCGCCTGCGGTCCCGACAGCGTCAGCGGACCCGCCGCGAGCGGCGCGTCGACGAACAGCCGCGGGGTCGAGCGCGGCGGCCAGGCAGGGGTCGCTCCCATCATTTCCTCCGTCCGCGCACGATCAGCCAGCGCGCGCCGAGAAACAGGATCGCGCCGGCGAGCGCAACCCCCAGCACCACGCCCGTCACGACCCCGGCAACGCGCACGATCGCGAAGAACAGCGCCTCGAAGAAGCGACCGATCGCGACGGAGATATGGACCATCTACCGGGCGATCCGGTGCGTCACGCAGCGCCGCGGCGACGGAAGGGCGAAGCGGTGCGGCATTCGGAGTGCCGCATAGCGTAATCCGCCATCATGGTCACCGGCGCACGACGCGCGCGGCCCCGTCACTTGGCAGCGACGCGAGTCCAGGTCTGCGACTTGCACAATCCCGGCAGCACGCAACCGGTGCCGACGAGCGTGTTCGCGTTCTCGAGCGACAATGTCCCGTCGAACTCCTGCCCCAGATCGGGGACGAAGACGGTGCCCTGCCACACGCCGCCGGGGCCGCGACGGAAATCGCGGAACAATTGCGTCCCGATCAGCCGATCGGTGCCCCCGGCCGCGGCATCGTCGCGTGCGCGCTGGTCGGCGGCGACGACGGTGCCGCACAAGCCCGCACCGCAGGGGGCGACGCGGATGCGGACGCTGTCACGTGCGTTGCGCCACGTGCCGGCGGGGCTGGCGGCGGGGGCAGCGATCGCGGGCGAGGCCGCGGCGACCGCGAGGGCGGCGAGGATCAGACGCTTCATTGGGCCGAGATAGTAATACGATCGGCCCGATTTAAGGCAGTGATTTCAGACCAGATATACCATCATGCCGTCGCCTACAGCGTCAGCCGTTGGCGGTGTGGCGCGAATGGCGATAGGACGGTCCGGTGAACGCCGCCCCCACCCCGAACGCCGACCCGTCCCTTGCTGGCGGACCCAATGCCGCTGAGACCACGCCCGACAGCGAGCATCGCGGGCTCGTCGCGATGCTGCCGCGCGGCCTTCGCGGTTTCGCATTGCTCGCGCGGTTCGATCGGCCGATCGGCTGGTGGCTGCTGTTCTGGCCCGGCGCCTGGGCGGTGGCGCTGGCGGGCGGCGCGGTCGCGCGGTGGGATTTGATCCTGTGGCTGCTCGTCGGCGCGATCGCGATGCGCGGCGCGGGCTGCGTCTACAACGACATCGTCGACCGCGACCTCGATGCGAGCGTCGCGCGGACGCGCAACCGGCCGCTCGCGTCGGGTGCGGTCTCTCTACGCGCGGCGTGGGTGTGGCTGCTGCTGCTCTGCCTCGTCGGGCTGATCGTGCTGGTGCAATTGCGCCTGCCCGCCGCGATCGTCTCGGTCGCGGCGATCTTGCCGGTCGCGGCCTATCCGTTCATGAAACGCATCACCTGGTGGCCGCAGGTGTGGCTGGGGCTGGTCTTCTCCTGGGCGGCGCTGGTCGGGTGGACCGAGGCATGGGGATCGCTTGCCGCCGGTGGCGCGCTGCTCTACGCCGGCAGCATCTTCTGGGTGGTCGGCTACGACACGGTCTACGCGATCCAGGACCGCGAGGACGACGCGCTGGTCGGCATCCGATCCTCGGCGCTGCGCATGGGGCGGCACGTGCGCGGCGGCGTGGGCGTCTGCTACGCGCTGGCGATCGTCCTATGGGCAGCGGCCTTGTGGCAGGTCCGCGCCGATCCGCTCGCGCTCGCGGCATTGCTGCCGGTGGCGGGGCATCTGGCGTGGCAGGTAGTTACGCTCAGGCCCGACGATGGGACGGGAGCGCTCGCGCGGTTCCGGTCGAACCGATTCGCGGGGCTGCTGATGTTCCTCGCCTGTGTGGTCGTGGGAACGCCGCTGTAGCACCGGCCGGGATGCGACGCCGGCCCCAGTGACGCCCGACCCATGAAGCCGCACCTAGTATCGCGCGCGTACGCCTCCTAAGTCGCCCCTATGCTTACCCCCGATCAGGCGCAGGAGCGCGCCCAGGATATCGTTCGCCGCGCGACCGCCGCGGGTGCCGACGCCGCCGACGCGGTATTCGCCGCCGATGCATCGAGCGAGGTGTCGGTGCGGCTCGGCAAGCTGGAGGATGTCGGCCGGTCCGAGGCGGAGGAACTGGGCCTGCGCGTCTTCGTCGGGCAACGATCGGCGAGCGTATCGACCTCCGACCTGTCGTCGGCAGCGATGGACGCCTTGGTCGAACGCGCGGTCGCGATGGCACGCGAGGCGCCCGAGGACCAGTGGGCCGGGCTCGCGCCGGCCGAGCGGTTGATGCACGGCACCGCGCCGCTGCTCGATCTCGCCGACGACGGCGCGGTGACGCCCGCCGAGTTGCGCGAACTGGCGTTGCAGGCCGAGGAAGCCGCGCGCGCGGTCCCCGGCGTGACGAACAGCGAGGGCGGTGGCGCGGGCGCGTCGTCGAGCGTATGGGCGCTCGCTACCAGCCACGGCTTCGCCGGCGCCTACGCGACAACCGGATACAGCGTCTCGGCGAGCGTGATCGCGGGCGACGGCGGCGCGATGCAGCGCGACTACGCGTTCCACTCCGCGCGTCACCGCGCCCGGCTCGACCCCCCGCACGAGATCGGGCGGCAGGCGGGCGAGCGCGCGGTCGCGCGACTCGATTCCGGTCGGGTGGCGAGCGGCGCGATGCCGGTCGTGTTCGATCCGCGCGTCGGATCGAGCCTGCTCGGCCATCTGAGCGGCGCGATCTCGGGTCAGGCGATCACGCGCAAGACGAGCTTCCTGCAGGGCGCGATGGGTACCGAGGTGTTCGCGCCGGGCGTGACGATTTGCGACGATCCGCACCGCCCGCACGGACTGCGCTCGCGCCCGTTCGACGGTGAGGGGCTGCCGGTGTCGCCGAGCTCGATCATCGAGAACGGGATGCTCGAGACCTGGCTGCTCGACAGCGCGTCGGCGCGGCAACTGGGGCTCGAGCCGACGGGTCACGCCGCGCGCGGCGTCAACGGCGCGCCGGGGGTCACGACGAGCAACCTGTTTATGCAGGCGGGGCACGTACCCGTCGCGACGCTGATTGAGGACATCGCACTCGGCGTCTACGTCATCGAGCTGATCGGTCAGGGCGTCAACCCGGTGACGGGTGACTATAGCCGCGGCGCGGCGGGGTTCCTGATCGAGAACGGCGAGATCACGCGCCCGGTCGCCGAGTTCACCATCGCGGGCAATCTAAAGGACATGTTCCGCGCCTTGGTCCCCGCGAACGACCTCGCATTCCGCTACGGCGTCAACGTGCCCACCATCCGGATCGACGGAATGACGGTCGCGGGTGGCTGACACCGACGCCGCTGCCGAGCTGACCGCGCTCGCCGAGGCGGTGACCGCTGCCACGCGCGAGGCGGCGGCGATGGCGATGGCGCGCTGGCGCACCGATTTTGCGCGCACCGAAAAGAGCGACGGCAGTCCGGTGTGCGAGGTCGATCTCGACGTCGACCGGATGCTCCATGCGCGGCTCGGCGCGCTTATACCTGAAGCGGGCTGGCTGTCGGAAGAAACCGCGGATAGCGCCGAGCGGCTGTCGGCGAGGCAGGTGTGGGTGGTCGATCCGATTGACGGGACGCGCGACTATGTCCGTGGCCGCGCCGGCTGGTGCGTATCGGTCGCGCTGGTGGAGGCCGGACGCGTGGTGATCGCGGTGCTGGATGCGCCGGCGCGCGGCGAGGTATGGCGCGCGATCGCGGGGCGCGGCGCGACGCTGAACGGGGCTCCCGCACACGCCGGAAACCGCGACGAGATCATCGGCGCGCGCGTACCGGCCGATGCATTGCCCAAGGTCGACCGTGATCTGACCGCGGTGGAGAAACCGAATTCGATCGCGCTGCGCATGGCGATGGTGGCCGACGACCGCGCCGATCTGGTCGCGACGATGCGTTGGGGCAACGAATGGGACATCGCCGCCGCCGCACTGATCGCGCAGGAATCGGGGGCGAGCGTCACTGATGCGCTCGGAGCCGCCTTGTCATTCAACAAGCCTCAGCCGCAGGCGTTCGGCGTGTTGACGAGCACGCGCGGCATCCACGCCGCCGCGGTCGAGCGGCTCGCCGGCCGCGCGAGGGCGGTGATCCGCTAGGTTCGGCGTAGATGATGTGTTGAGCCTGGGTTCCAAGTCGCCACGTACGAGGAACGTGACGCCGCCAAGCCTCAATATTAGTCGGCCGCGACCGGTACGTCGTTGGCATCAGCCAGCGACGCGCGTGCACTGCTGTGCCGCGCCACGTCGCTTGCGACCATCGGGCGCAGCCGCACCGCGAGACAGATGACCGCGGGCCAGAACAGGGTGTTACCGATGTCGCCGAGCGTATCCGACCAGCGCCACGACCCGTAGTGCATCCGATCGAGGATCTCGTTCCCCGCCTCCGCCGCGACGACGACGGAGAGCGGGATCAGCGTGCCGAGCGAACGGCCGGTGACGAGCCGCGCGACGAGCAGCACCGCCATGCCCGCGTGGATGTGCAGAATCGTGTCGGGAAGGCCGGTGCCGTCGCCGATCCACGCAATGAACTGGGCCCACAGCCCCGCGACATCCACGACGAGCAGCCCTTACTTCTGGCAGGCGACGATCGTCGCGATCACCGACAGCGTGTCGTGCGGATCGCGGACGCGAACGGTGTCGAGGCCAAGCTCCTTGGCCGGATAATCGTTACCGCCGGGGAAGATCGCGTCGCCGATGAACATCATCTTGTCGAGCGCGATCCCGCTCTCGTCGCGCAGGCGCTTCAGGCCGTACGCCTTGTCGACGCCCTTCTGCGTGATGTCGATCGAGGTCGCGCCACCCATGTTGATCGACAGGTCGGGCAGGCGCTTCTTGAGGTCGGCCTGGATCACCTTGCGCTTGGCGAAATCAGGATCCCACTTCTCCTTCGCCTCGACCGGCGCCTGCTGGCCGAGCGCGGAGAAGGTAATCTGCGAGCCGCGATCCTCGATCCGCTCACCCCAGGTCTCTTCGGGCTTGAACCCGGTATCCTCGAGACTCTTGTTAAACGAATCGATGATGTTCTTCTTCGTCTCGTCGTCGAACAATTCGGCGTAGACCGCTTTCCACTCACCCGACTGGTGGGTGTAGAGCTTGGTGCCCGTCGTCGGCATCAGCCACAGCTTTGACAGGTCGGCGCGCGCGGGCAGACGGCTCGCCACCTGCTTGTCGAACTGCGGCCAGTCGCCGCCCGAGATGACGGCGACGTGCGCGACCTGGAGCAGATCGGCCAGCGCCTCGCCCATGTCTTCCTTGATCGCCTGCTTGCTCTCGGCGAGCGTTCCGTCGAGGTCGAAGGCGACGAGTTCTTTCACTTGGGTGTCTCCAGGGTAGGCAGGATGATCGTTTCGATGGCGTGCGCTACGCCATCCTCGTCGTTGGCGCGAGTGACTTTACGTGCAGCCGCCTTCACGTCGTCGGGCGCGTTGCCCATCGCGATCGGCAGCCCGGCACGGCGGAGCATCGGCAGATCGTTGTGCTGGTCGCCGATCACCGCGGTGTCGGCGAGATCGACGCCGTTCGACCGCGCGAGCGCGACGACGCCGTCGCCCTTATTGGCGGCGAGTGCGGTGACGTCGAGGTAGTAGGTTTGCGACTGCGCGATCGTCGCCTGCTCGCCGTATTGCGCGTGCGCGCGTTCGTAGAGCGCGTGGAGACGATCGGCGTCGTCGCTGACGAAGGTGATCTTGTCGGCGTGGTCCAGCAAATCGGCGAAATCGTCGCGGATGGCGGGTTCCTGGTTCGAACTCACCCGCTCGCTCGCGGTGTGCGGCCCGTCACCGTCGGTCGCGAACCACTGATCGTCGGCGAAGACCCAGGTGTCGACCCCCTCGCCCGCCGCCATGTCGATCACGCCGCGCGCGACGTTCGCGTCGATCGTGTGATGGCTGACGATCGTACCGTCGCGGCGAAAGACGATCCCGCCGTTGAACGCGCCGACATCCTCGTCGAGCCCGAGGGGTTCGAGCAGCGGCTGGATGCCCGACATCGGCCGCGCGCTGATGACCGTGAATGCAACGCCCGCGTCGCGCAGGCGCTTTACCGCGGCGATCGTCGCGTCGGTCAGCTTCTTGTCCTTGTCGACGAGCGTGCCGTCGACGTCGGACACCATAAGGCGGATCGGCATTATTGCGGCATCTCGACGTGGCCGCCGAAGCCGAATCGCATCGCCGACAGCACCTTGTCGCCGAACGTATGCTCGACGCGGCTGCGGTAGCGCGCAAACAACGCGGTGGTCAGCACGTTGGCGGGGACCGCTTCCTCCATCGCGGCGTCGATCGTCCAACGCCCCTCGCCCGAATCGGCAACATGGCCCGAGAAATCGCTCAGCTGCCCGTCCTTCGCGAGCGCGATCGCGGTCAGATCGAGCAGCCACGACGAAATTACGCTGCCGCGCCGCCACACTTCGGCGATGTCGGTCAGGTTGAGGTCATAGCGCTGGTCCTCGGGCAGCTTGTCCGATGCCTTGCCCTTCAGGATGTCGAACCCTTCGGCATAGGCCTGCATCAGCCCGTACTCGATCCCGTTGTGGACCATTTTGACGAAATGCCCCGCGCCCGCGGGGCCGGCGTGGATGTAGCCGTTCTCGGCGCGCGCGTCGGAATTCCCCTCGTCACGCCCCGCCGTCCGGTCGATCGTGCCGATGCCGGGCGCCAGCGTCGAGAAGATCGGGTCGAGCTGCCGCACGATGTCGTCGGGGCCGCCGATCATCATGCAATAACCGCGCTCGCGGCCCCAGACGCCGCCCGAGGTGCCGACGTCGACGTAGTGCACGCCCTTCTCCGCCAGCGCCTTGGCACGGCGGATGTCGTCCTTGTAGAAGGAATTGCCGCCGTCGATGACGATCTCGCCCTCGGCCGCATTCTCGCAGATGCTGTCGATCACGCCCTCAGTGATCTCGCCCGCTGGGACCATCACCCACCAGATGACCGGCGATCCCGCCTTGGCGCGCGCGTCGTCGACCGACGTCGCGGCTTCGGCGCCGGCCTCGACCAGTTTGGCGACGGCATCCTGATCGCGGTCGAAAGCGACGATCTCGTGCCCCTTGTCCATCAGCCGCCGCGCCATGTTGCCGCCCATGCGACCCAGCCCGATCATCACCATCTTCATGCGAACACGCTCCTGCTCATTGCCCGCGTAAAAGGGCGGCGCGGTTCAATGTTCCGCTACGGCCGCGCGAGGACGCGCCGGACGGTGCCGACTCAGCGTTTCACCGATGCGGAGAAGGGTCGTGCGTGACGATCGGTCGCCCATTTATAGTTCGGCTCGGCCGACATCGCGAAGCGCAGTTCGCCGCCCGCCATGATCTCGTCATGCGTCAGGTAGCTGCGCTCGAGCGGCTTTCCGTTCAGCATCACCGCGCCGACATAGGGTCGCGAGACGCCGAGATTGTCGGCTACCACCGTGAAGCGCTTGCCATTGGGAAGATCGAGCGCGGCGCGGCGCAGGAACGGCCGACCGATCGCATATTCGAGGCTGCCCGGCGTCACCGGATAGAAGCCGAGCGCGGTAAAGACGAGCCAGGCCGACATCTGACCCAGGTCGTCGTTGCCCGCGAGCCCGTCGGGGGTCGGCTTGTACTGCGAATTGACGATCTGGGTCAGGCGGTACTGCGTCCGCCACGGCGCCCCGGCGTGGTCGTAGAGATAGGCGACGTGGTGGCTCGGCTCGTTGCCGTGGATGTACTGGCCGATCAGCCCGGCGATGTCCTCGGCATGCGAGTAATCGAGCTTCGAATTGTCGAAATCGAACATCTGGTCGAGCTTGGTCACCGCGGCCTGATCGCCGCCCATCGCCTCGAACAGCGCGGCCTGGTCCTGCGGGACGAACCAGGAATATTGCCACGCATTCCCTTCGGTATAGTCCGAGCCGTAGTTGATCGCGGTGGGATCGAACGGTTCGCGGAAACTGCCGTCGGCCTTGCGCGCGCGGACGAAGCCGGTTTTCGGGTCGAAGGTGTTGCGCCAGTATCCCGACCGCGCGTCGAACCAAGTGGCGACGTCGTCGCGCTTCATCGCGCGCGCCATCTGCGCGATCGTCCAGTCGTCATAGGCATATTCGACCGTCTTCGACGCCGCCTCGGGCTCGCGGTCGATCGCGATGTAATGGAGCACCGGCAGGTCGGCGAGCCCGCCATAGGGCGCGTAGGTCGCGCTCTTGATCATCGCGGCGAGCGCCTGCGTCGCGTCGAACCCGCGGATACCCTTCAGATACGCGTCGGCGATGACCGGGACGGCGTGATAGCCGATCATCGTCCACGTCTCGCGCCCCTGGAACTGCCACACGGGGAGGATGCCGTCGGGCGAATATTGCTGGCTCGCGAGCAGCGAGCGGATGATCTGCCCGTTCACCTCGGCGGGCTGGACGAGCGTCAGCAGCGGGTGTTCGGCGCGAAACGTATCCCACAGCGAGAAGGTCGAGCGCTGGGTATATCCTTCCGCGCGGTGGACCTGATTGTCGGGACCGCGCCAGCGCCCGTCAACGTCGCTCGTCACCGACGGCGCGAGGAGGCTGTGGTAGAGCGCGGTCATCACGTTCTTGCGCATCGACGCGTCCCCGTCGACGTCGAGCACGCCGAGCGCCTGTTTCCACGCCGCGGTGGTCGCCTTGCGCACCGCGTCGAAACCGCCGCCCTCCGCCTGTAAATTGGCAATCGCGCCGTCCTCGTCGACGCTCGAGATCGCGACGGTGACCTCCAGCGGCTTGTCGAGCTTGCCGAAGTCGAACCGCCCGACGAGCGCGCGCCCGGCGCGTTCCATCACGCGGTCGCTGCCGCGTCCCGGGCCCTGGAACCCCTTGTAGGTCACGTCCGCCTCGGTGCTGACGAAGGCGTGGTTGGTGATCGCACGCGAGAAGCGCATCGCGAAGAACAACTGCCGGTCGGGCGCCCAGCCGCGCGTCTGGCGGCTGCCGGTGATCGTGCCGTCTGGGCGGAGCCGTAGCGACGACCACAATGTCTTGCCGGGGTAATTGTAGAGCCCGGAGCGCAGGTCGAGGATCAGATGCGCCTCGTCGCCCGAACGGAAGGTGTAGCGGTGGACGCCGACGCGGGTGCCCGCGGTGAGTTCGGCGCGGACGCGCGCATCGTCGAGTTGGACCGAATAATAGCCCGGCGTCGCCTGCTCGCTGCGGTGGCTGAAACGCGAGCGATAGCCCGAACCGGGCTGCTTCGGGTCGCCCGGTTCCAGCTTAACCTCGGTGCCGGTCGCGGGCATCAGCAGGAAGTCGCCAAGATCGCTGTGCCCCGCGCCCGAGAAATGCGTGTGCGAGAAACCCTGGATCGTCGGATCGTCGTACACATAGCCCGCGGCATGGGCGTAGCAGTCGCGCACCACGCAGCTCGTGTCGGTGTCGGGCGAAAGCTGCACCATCCCGAACGGGGCGACCGCGCCGGGAAAGGTGTGCCCCTGCCCGCCCGTCCCGATGAACGGGTCAACCGCGGCGAGCGGATCGGCCTCGCGCTGTGCCGCGACAGGGGTGGCGAACGGCATCGTCAGCGAGAGCGCGAGGATGGCGGACAGGCAGCGGCGGGCAAGCGTCATGATGCACCTTGTGCCCGGTGCGGCGGGTCGGGGAAAGATGCCGTGGGGTCGGACGGGTACCGCTTATCCGCGCAACGCGGGCCGCGGTCGGCGCGTTAGGCGGTTCGATCAGCACGAGTATTTCCGACGATGACCGACCCTGCCCGCCCGATGCGCCTCGGCTTTCCCGTCAAGGTGATGGGCAAGCCCGGCTTCAAGAGCAACGACACGCGGCGGTGGCAAAAGGACCCGCACCTCAAATGCTCGCTGGAGGAAGTGTCGAAGATCCTCGACTATCTGGCGAAGGAAAAGCTCGACATGTACCGGCTGTCGTCAGATCTCGCGCCATATGCAACGCACCCCGACATGCCGCAGTTCCACAACATGGTGGCGGAGAGCGACGCCGAGCTTGCCGCATTCGGCAAGAAAGCGCGCGAACTCGACATCCGGCTGTCGTTCCACCCGTCGCAATATGTCCTGCTCAACAGCCCCGATCCGGCACTGACGGCCAAGAGCATCTGGGACCTGTCGAGCCAGGCCGAGATGCTCGACCGCATGGGGCTGGACGACGAGGCGGTGATGATCACGCACGTCGGCGGCGTGTACGACGACCATGACGCCAGCCGTGCGCGCTGGATCGAGGGGTGGGAGAAATGCCCCGAGCACGTCCGGCGCAGGCTGGTGCTCGAGAATGACGACATCCGCTTCTCCGCCGCCGACGCGTTGTGGATCCACGAGCGGACGGGGGTGCGCCTCGTGTTCGACTACCAGCATTTCTGGTGCCTGAACCCCGAGCGGCTGGACATGCGCGCGACGTTCGAGAAGTTCCTGGCGACCTGGCCCGAGGGGGTGCGTCCGAAGATGCATTTCTCCTCGCCGCGCACCGAGATGCGCGAGATCAAACAGAAGATCACCGCCAAACAGCGCGCGAGCGGCAAGACGACGAAGAAGGGCGAACTGACCAAGGCGCCGGTCAAGGCGAACGCGCGCGTGAAGACGGTGCTGCGCCCGCCGATCTGGACGGGTCACGCCGATTTCACCAACCCGTTCGAGTTCGCGACCTTCATGCGGATGGCGGAAGGGCTCGTGTTCGACGTGATGATGGAGGGCAAGTCGAAGGACGTCAGTCTGCTGAAGCTGCGCCCGGACCTGCTGCGCTTCGCCCCCGACGTGGCGGCGCGGTTCGGCATCTACCCCGAGGATGCCGATGCGCTGGCGGCGGACGAGGCCGAGCTCGAAGGCGGCGTCGACGCTGAGGACACGCCCGACGTCGACGAGGGCGATGGCGGAGGTGGGGCGATGCTGGAAGCGGCGGAGTAAACCGCCTCCGCTCGGGCGAGTATTCGTCCGCCGGGTGGGGCTAGCCGATCGGATCACCCGTCGGCACGACCGCGTCACCCAGTTCCTCGGCACGGCGGACGGTCACCATCACGCCCAGGTCGGGGTAGGCCACGCGCCGCTTCGGGTCGGTCGCGTCGTCGGGTGCGACCGCCAGCCGGCGGTTGACCTTGCTGCGGTGGTGCATTCGCGCGGTGTTTTCCTGCCCGACGTAGCAGCCCTTGGTGAAGCTGACCCCGTTCAGTTCGCGCGCGTTCGCCTCCAGCCACAGCGTCTCGCCCGAGCCGAGTTCGGCGACACCCTCGGTCACGCCGAGCGACAGGCGATGCGCGTGATAACCCTTGGCCGCGGCATCAGGCGGCGCGATCCAGCGATAGCCGAGCGCGGGGAGTCGCGGGTCGAGGAAGGCACCCGCCACGGCGTCGAGCGACCAATGCACCGCCACGCGCTCGTCGCGCGCGATCGTGATCGCGCGGCGCAGGCGATAGATCGACAGACGCCTGGCAAGCGCGTCGGCCTCGCTCGCCTCGACGTCGAGCAGAACGTCGTCGCCGTCCGGCCACATGATGAAGTCGAACAACGCCTTGCCCTGCGGCGTCAGCAGCGCGGCATAGGCGGGCAGCCGGGCCGTGTCGTTGGTGACGAGCCCCTGGAGGAACGCCGCCACATCCTCCCCCGACACGCGCAGCACGGCGCGATCGGTCAGGGTCGTGCCCGGTCGCGGGTCGCTCGGGGTGGCATCGCTCATGCCCCCAAGCTAGGGAGGCGCATCACGCGACGAAAGGGCTGGCGATGGCGACCTGTGACCTGAAACTGACGGGCGGCACCGTCCATACGCCCGGCGGCCCCGTACAGGCGGACGTCGCGGTGAGCGGCGGGCGCATCGTCGCGATCGGCAGCGCGGGCGGCAGCATCGGCGACGCGGGACGGACGATCGACTGCACCGGGCTCGACATCCTTCCGGGGGTGATCGACACGCAGGTCCACTTCCGCGAACCCGGCCTCGTCTACAAGGAGGACCTGGAGAGCGGCAGCGTCGCCGCGGTGATGGGCGGCGTGACGGGCGTGTTCGAGATGCCCAACACGAAACCCAACACCGACAGCGCGGAGGCGATCGCCGACAAGCTGGCGCGGGCGAAGGACCGGATGTGGTGCGATCACGCCTTCTACGTCGGGGCGACGCACCATAACCCGGCTGCGCTCGCCGAGCTGGAGCGGATGCCGGGCACTGCGGGGGTCAAGATCTTCATGGGCGCGTCGACCGGCGACCTTTTGGTCAGCGACGACGCCACCTTGTCGCAGGTGCTGGCCCACGGCACGCGCCGCGTCGCGATCCACGCCGAGGACGAGGACCGGATGAACGCGCGCGAAGGCGAGCGCGTGACCGGCGACGCCTCGTCGCACCCGGTATGGCGCGACGACGAGAGCGCGATCCTCGCGACCCGCCGTATCCTGGGGCTGGCGCGCGCGGCGGGGCGGCGCATCCACGTGCTGCACGTCACGACGCCGGCGGAACTCGAGCTGCTGGGGCAGAACAAGGACATCGCTACCTGCGAGGTAACGCCGCAGCATCTGACGTTGGCGGGCGAGGAAGCCTATCCGCGGCTCGGCACGCTCGCGCAGATGAACCCGCCGATCCGATCGGGGAAGCACCGCGACGGGTTGTGGCAATGGCTCAATCAGGGCGTGCCCGACGTGATCGGCTCCGACCATGCACCGCACACGCTGGAAGAGAAATCGAAGCCCTACCCCGCGTCGCCCAGCGGGATGCCCGGCGTGCAGACGCTTCTGCCGCTGCTGCTCGACCACGCCGCCAATGGTCGCCTGACGCTCCAGCGCGTGATCGAGCTGACGAGTGCGGGGGCGCAGCGGATCTTCGGCATCGTCGGCAAGGGGCGGATCGTCGCAGGGTACGACGCCGATTTCACGGTGGTGGACCTGAAGAAGCGCTGGACGATCGAGGACAAGTGGCTCGCCTCGCGCAGCGGCTGGTCGCCGTTCACCGGCATGGAACTGACCGGCAAGCCGATCGGCACGATCGTTCGCGGCCAGGTGGCGATGTGGGAGGATCAGCTCGGCGAGCGTGCGCAGGGCAAGCCAATCCGCTTCGAGGCGACCGCGTTCGCCCGCTAAGCGGGTGATTGGGGGGGCCAGCTTGGCGGGCCTACGGTCCTCCTCGACGGCCGATGTGCGATCGGGTTCGCGCGGCGGATCGAACAAGCCGTTATGGGTGCGCCCGCGTCACAGGTTGACGCGGAGCAGCGTCAGCGCCGGCAGGATGCGATGATACGCCGCCGCGATCCCCAGCGCCGACACGAACATGATCGCGATCGAAACGGCGAAACTTTCGAACAGGATGCCGAACGCGCGCGCGTCGATCGCCGCAGCCGCCGGTGTCTGCCGCCTGATCCGGCGACGCTCCCGCTCGGCCATGCCGCCGCCGCGCCGCCCGCGGGCAAGGACAGCCATTGCTCGAGCTGGACCCGGTCCTGCGTCTGGATGCCGCAATGCTGCGCGTCGCTCCAGATCGTCCGGCCGACGATGACCGAGGCCCCCTTGCGCAGCTCGACATAGGTCCCGCGCCTGGGCGGCGACGCGGACTGGAGCATCGCGCCGTTTGCCGACATGTTCTTGATGATCACGTCGGACCAGCCGTTGTCGCTGTTGAGCCGCGCCGCGATCAAGGTCGCGACACGGGGTTGACGGGGTTTCATGATGACGCTCGTTCCGCAATCATCATAGATACTTAGCAAAAGCGTCGCGGTGCTGAGATAGCGTAGATGTACGATCACGTAGTTCTACGCTCATCAACGTTTCGTTAGCCAGACGGTAGGAGGAAGGAACGCGAACAGACGAGTGAGCGCGATGATTGATCAGACGTCTTGCCTTGATAAATCACTGCCGCGGACGGCGCACGACGATCGTCTGCGCGAGCTGTTGCAGCTTACCCGTTTCCAGCGCGAGGCGCTCGATGCCGCGGCCATCGTCGCGGTCACCGACCGGCGCGGCGTCATCACCTCGGTCAACGCGCGCTTCTGCGAGATCAGCGGCTACGACGAACACGAGCTCGTCGGCGCGACGCACCGCATCGTGCGATCCGGCCAGCACGACCGTGCGTTCTTTCAGGATCTGTACCGCACGATCTCGGCCGGCGCGGTCTGGCACGGCGTGATCTGCAACCGCGCGAAGGGCGGGCACCTCTACTGGGTCGACACGACCATCGTTCCGCACAACGACGGGTCGGGCTATACCGCGATCCGTTTCGACGTGACGCCGCAGAAAGAGGCGGAGCAGCATCTGTGGCGGCTCGCCAACGTCGATCCGCTGACGGGCTTGCCGAACCGCCGCCGCGTCATCGAACTGCTGGGCCAGGCGATCGCCGAGGATCAATCCTTCGTGCTCGGCATCCTCGACGTCGATCACTTCAAGGAGGTGAACGACAGCGCCGGGCACGACATCGGCGACCGGCTGCTACAATCGGTCGCGGCGTGCGTCTCGCACGCGATGGAGCCGGGCGACGTGCTCGGCCGGCTCGGCGGGGACGAGTTCGCGGTGATCCTGCGCGCCGACACCGACCCCAACCGCGCGCGCTGCCGGCTCGAGGCGCTCAACGCCGCGATCGCGACCGATCCGGCGCTGCAGGGATTCGGCAGCGCGATCCAGGCGAGCATCGGCGCGGCACGGTTCCCCAGCGACGCAGCGGACGCGGGGGAATTGCTCAAGCGGGCGGACATGGCCTTGTATGCCGCCAAGCGGGGCGGGCGCGGCTGCGCGCGGTTGTTCGCGCCGCAGATGGGCGAGGAGGCCGAACGCCGCGCCAACACCCGTGCCGCGATCCAGCGCGCGCTGACCGCGCAGGAGATGTTCGTCGTCTATCAGCCGATCACCACGATCGGCACGCACCAGCCGATCGCGTTCGAGGCGCTGCTGCGCTGGCGGCGGTCGGACGAGCTGGTGCAGACCCCGGCGAGTTTCGGCGACGTGTTCGACGACGATCGCACCGCGGCCGAGATCGGTTCGTTCGTGCTCGGCAAGGTCCTTTCCCAGATCAAGCGGTGGAACGACGCGGGCGTGCCGTTCCAGTCAATCGCGATCAACGCGACGCTGGGCGATTTCCGCGCCTCGTCCTTCGTCGACCGGATCGTCGCCGAGGTCGACGCCGGCCGCCTGCGCAGCGACCAGCTGTGCGTCGAGATCACGGAGGGCATGCTGCTCGATCGCGGCGCGCGCGCGGTCCGGCAGTCGATCGACCGGTTGCACAGCCGCGGCATCCAGATCGCATTCGACGATTTCGGCACCGGCTTTGCATCATTGACCCACCTACGCCAGCTGCCGATCTCGCGCGTCAAGATCGACAAGAGCTTCATCGAGGCGATCTGCGCCGACCACAAGGACCGCGTGATCGTGAAAAGCGTCATCGACCTCGCGCACCAGCTCAACATCAACGTGGTGGCCGAGGGCGTCGAGGAACGCGAGCAGGCCGACCTGCTGCTCACCCTGTCGTGCGACCGGATCCAGGGTTTCCTGATCTCGCCCGGGGTCGGCGCGGACGACGCGGCGCGGTTCGCCTACGGCAATGCCGCCGCACTCGCGGCATGACCACGACGTTATCTGATGCGGACGATGTCGCCCTTGGGCTCGTGCCCGGCTTCGAGCCCGAGCTTGACCGCGTCGGACAGGCTGCGCACACCGAGCTTGTCCATGACGTTCGCGCGGTAGGTTTCGACCGTGCGGACCGAGAGCCCGAGCCGGTAGGCGATGATCTTATTGGGAAGCCCGAGCGTGATGCCCGAGAAGACGTCGTGCTCACGCTCCGACAGGCGATCGAGCCGCGCGATCGCGGCGGCGCGGCCCGCGCGTTCGTGCTGCTCGTGGCGCTGCCGCTGCAACGCGCGGTCGACCACCGCGACCAGATCGTCGACGCGCAGCGGCTTTTCGAGAAAGTCGACCGCCCCGCCGTGCAGCGCGGCGACCGCGGCGGAGATCGTTCCCGCCCCTGTCAGCATCACGATCTTGTGCACGCTCCCCTCGCGCGCGAGCGTGCGCTGCACCTCCATCCCGTCGACGCCAGGCATGTTGAGGTCGAGGACGATGCAGCCCGGCGGATAGGTCGCGTGGTCGGCGATGAGCGCCGCCCCGTCGGCGAATTCGCGCACCGCGAAGCCGCGCGCGGCGAGCGCATCGGCCAGCTCGGAGCGGAGGTTGGCGTCGTCGTCGACGATGTAGACCGCGCCGCGCTCGGTCATGCCGCCGCCGCCAGCGCGGCCGATGGTTTGGGAAACTGCATCCGCAACGTGGCCCCCGGTTTCGCGACATTGTCGGCGAGCGTAATCGTGCCGCCGACCTCGTCGATGATCTGGCGGCAGACGAACAGGCCCAGCCCCGTCCCCTTTCCGGCAGGTTTGGTGGTCGAGAACGCCTGAAACGCGCTGTCCGCGATGTCGGCGTGGAGCCCCGCCCCGGTATCCTCGATCGCGATGCCGATCGCGTCGGCGCCGACCTCGACCCGGACGGTGATCCGGTCGGGCGGCGCCGGCGACACCCGCAGCGCGCGCGCCGCCTCGATCGAGTCGGCCGCGTTCTGGAGCGCGTTGACGAGGATCTGCTCGACCCCGACGCGCGGCAGCATCAGCGTCGGCAGCGCCTCGGGCGTGACAATCGACAGATGGATGTCGCGCTCCTGCACCACTGCGCGCATGAAGCGGGCGGCGTTCTGGACGGTCTGGAGCAGGTCGGTCGGCTCGCGCTCGTCGCGCTCGATCCGCGCGTAGGTCGAGGTGCGCTGGATGATCGCGGTCGCGCGCTCGACCTGCTCGACGATGCGGTCGAACTTGCGACGGGCGGGCAGGACGGCATCGCCCATGCGGTCGAGCAGCGTGCCGCCATTCTCCGCCGCCAGCGCGATCGTGAACAACGGCTGGCGCAATTCGTGGCTGAGCGCGGAGGCCATCCCGCCCAGTTCCATCAGCCGCGCGTTGTGCCGCATCTGCGTCTGGAACGCCTTGGCGGTGCGCAGCCGGATGACGCAGCCGTAGCGCCACCCGTCAAGCTGCGCGTCATGATCGTGCGCGAGCAGGAGGTACCAGTCGTCGCCGTCGCTGTTCGCCATGCGGAATTCGACCATGATGTCGTTCTGCCCGCCGACCGACTGGAACGCCGCGCGGTCGGCACTGGTCACGCGCATGACGATGTCGCGCCGGCCGAGCGTCGGGTCGAGCTTCACGAACCGCAACGCGCATTCGTCCGGATCGAAGACGACGTCGCTGAACAGTTTCAGGTCCATCGTCGCGCGCAGCTCGGTCACCGCGCGCGCGAGCCGCGCACGCTCGTGTTCCGCCTCGAGGTAATCGTTGCTCGCGGTGGCGAACAGCGCCTGGAGCTCCGCGGTCTCGGCGAAGCGGGTCGGCCGCACGTCGATCGTCTCGCGCGCGCGGAACTTGCCGATCGCGACCACCCAGTCGTCGAGCGATCGCTGGATCGCGCGGCGAAACACCATCAAGGCGACCTGCGCGACGAACAGGAACAGCAGCAGCGGTGCGGTGCGGCGGCCGATATCGCCGAACATCGCCGTCGCCATCGGCCGCATCGGGACGATCGCGACTCTCGCACTCGGCAATGGCGCGGTCACGCACAGGTGCAGCCAATAGGTGAAGGTGTTGCGGTCGCTGGTGTTCGACCGCCTGCCCGTGTCGAACCGTTCGCACCCCAGCCGCCCCGCATCGGTGCGCCACGTGGCGGCTGACGCCACGAAGACACGGGTCACCCGCCCCTCGTCGTTGATCCGCAGCGGATAGGATCGACCCGCGGGTGCGTCCGTCCGCCCCGGCCAGTCGGCCAGATCGTGCGACACGCGCTCGTTGATCGACTGGACGGCCGCGGTCACGCCGTTCAGCTGCCCGAGCAGGAACAGGGCCGCGGCGCACGCGACGACGTTCGACACCAACGCGTCGATGCTGAACTGGAGCGACAGATGCTCGTTGCGGACGATGCGGACGCGGCGCGGATCGTAGCGGAAGAAGAGCACGATCGCGTCGGCCGCGCCCGCGAGCACGAGCTCGCACAGCACCTTACGCGCGATGACGATCGCCGACACCTCGATCGGGCTGGCATAGGTGAGCGACAGGAACACCACGCCGATCGCTGAGCCGAACAGCCCCTGGTAGAATAGCGTGATCGTGGAGAAGCTGTGGCGACCGCGTGCCCAGCGATCGATGACGAACACGTGCCCGATCGCGAGCGCGATCGAGACGGGATGCCCCCACCAGAAGAACGTCGGCGTCATCACCGCCGCCGCGACGACGAGCGCGGGCTTCAATCCGAACCACCGCCACGCCAGCATGTAGAAGACCGGACCGGCGTAGAATTCGAACCCCGGCGCGGCGACGAAGCGCAGTGAGGAAAAGGCGAGCGCGACCACGAACGCCGCGGCGAGCGTCAGCCAGCGGCGACGCGCCGGATGATCGGCGTCGATGACCTCTCCCACCATCAATCACGGTCCGATGTGATGTGCCCGTCGAGAATGATGCCGCGAACGACCGCGGGGCGCAATGGCTTCATAAATAATCCCCGCGTCGCCGACTCGATTTCCTGCCGCGCGGCAAAGGTGAGATCGAGGTGCCCCGTCATCAGGTAAATGGCGGCGCGCGCGGGATCGAAACATTGCGCCTCGCGAAGCGCTCGCAAGACATCCAGGCCATTCTCAATCCCGAGCTTGTAATCACACAGGATGACGTCGATCTCACCGGTGCACGCCGCCATTGCCTCCGCACCATTGCGCGCACCGACCACGCGCGCGCCGAGTGTCGTCGCGAGCTCTACCAGTTCCTCGCGCAGCTCGCAGTCGTCCTCGATGATCAGCACGCGCCGCATGGGGCCGGCATGACACGTCATCGTTGACATCGCGCTAAGACATCGCGCGGTGGAGCCGCTGGCGCAGGTGTTCCAGTGGGACGTCGACGATCGCGGCCGCGGCATCGTCCGCCTGGAGCAGCCCCGCGATCGCGAGCAGGTGCTGACCGATGCGGTCGAACGCCTGCAACGCGGTCATGTGCCGGATCGTGACCTCGGGATCGGCGCACAGCGCCTCGCCGATCACCTCGATCTCGCCGCGCGCGCGGACGAGCTCGTCCGCGATCTGCATCCGCAGCACGGGTGGAAGCGGGTCCGGGTCGGGGGCGGTCATGCGGCAACCGGAACGGGCGCGCGGTGGCACAGCAAGGTGCGGCCCAGCTCGGTCAGGTCGAGCGCGGTCGCCCCGGCGAGCGTTTGCGCCGCGTGCGCGAGCTCGCCCGCCTTCGCCTCGGACGCGACGACGCTGGCGACGCAGCCGCCCGCCGCGCGGACCGCGGCCGCGGCGACGACCCCGTCGTCGCCGACCCCGCTCAGGAACCCCGCCGCGACCCGGCCACCCATCGTGGTGACGAGCGACTGGAGCAAAAGGTTCGCGGACGGCCGGTGCCCCGCGATCGGATCGCCGTCGACTAGGCGGATCACCGGCTGCGCGCCGCGATCGACCACCGCGTGGCGGTGATTGTCGCGGATGAGGTACACGTTGCCGCTTTCGAGCATTTGCCCGTCGAACGCGGCGCGCGCGGTTGGGCGCGCGGATTTCTGCAGCCGGTCGACCAGCGCGTCGGCGAACCCCAGGCTGTCGCCCATGTGCAGGATGACCGGCGGGCAGTTCGCGGGCAGGCGGTTGACGATGTTGGTCACCATGTCGACGCTGCCGGTGTTGCCGACAAGGACCATCACGCTGTCGGGCGTCTGGTAATCGGCCCCGACGAGCGCGCCGCCGGTCGCGTGATGCGTCTTGGTCGCGGTGCCCGCCGCCGCTGCCTTCACGATCTTCGCGAGTTTCGGCCCGATCTTGCGGAACTCCTCCATCGTCGCCGCCTTGGGCTTGGGGAAGCAATCGTACGCACCGAGCTCGAGCGCCTCGAGCGTCGTCGCCGAGCCTTTCTGGGTCAGCGACGAGAGCATGATGACGGGGCGGGGCTTGTCGCGCATGATCTCACGCAGCAGCTCGATGCCGCTGGTACCCGGCATCTCAACGTCGAGCGTGACGACATCGGGGTGGGTGGTCGCGATCAGCGTGCGCGCCTCGGCCGCATTGGCGGCATGGTTGATGACCTGGATGCCGGGGGCTTCCTCCAGAACACCGGAGAAGAGCGCGCGCATCGTGATGGAATCGTCGACGATCAGAACACGGACGGGGGGCATGGCATTATCCTGCAAACGGCGGGGCGGTTGGTGTCACGCAGCGGTGGCGAGCGGCATGGGCGCGGCCGCGATCGCCATGCATTTCAGGTCGAGCACCATCGCCATCCGGTCCTCGACCGCGATCAGCCCCTCGACGTAGCGCTCGGCGTCGGGCTGGCCGAGGTCGGGCGGCGTCTGCATCTCGCTTTCCTCGATGGTGACGATGTCGTTGACCGAATCGACGATCAGGCCGTGGAGCTGCCGGTCGATCTGCAGCACGATGATGACGTGCCGCTGCGTCGGCTCGATCGCGCCCCAGCCGAGCCGCTGGCTCAGATCCATCACGGGCAGCACCGTGCCGCGCAGGTTGACGACGCCGCGGACGAACGGCGGGGCGTGCGGGATCGCGGTGGTCGGCGTCCAGGCGCGGATCTCGCGGATCGCCATGATGTCGACGCCCAGAAGCTTGTTGTCGATGCCGAAGGTGATCAGTTGCCGTGTCACGATGCGCCTCCTCAGTGCGTGACCCGCCGCACCGCCGCGGCGAGTTTCTCGGGGTCGAATGGCTTGACGATCCAGCCCGTCGCGCCGGCTTCGCGCGCACGCGCCTTCTTCTCGGGCGAGCTCTCGGTGGTCAGGACCAGCACGGGAATGTCGCGGAAACGGTCGCGGGCGCGCAGCTCCGCGATCAGGCCGAACCCGTCGAGCCGCGGCATGTTGATGTCGGTGATGACGAGCGTGGGCGAGTTGTTGTCGAGCCACTCGAGCGCGGCGCGGCCGTCCTCGGCTTCCTCGACCTTGAACCCCGCGGCGGTCAGCGAGGCGCGCAACAGCATCCGCATGCTCATGCTGTCGTCGACGGCAAGTATCTGTTTCATCCCCGTTTTCTCCTCGATCTCAGAACAGCTCGACATGGCCCGACGACGGCGGCGGCGCGGCCGGCCGCCCATCGGGCACGTGCTCGGCCACGTGACGACAGCGGACCCGGCCCGACGCGGGTTGCAGCTCGAGCCTGCGCGCCAGGACGCCGCCGGTATCCTCACGCACCAACTGGATGCGATCGGCGGCGAGGAAGTCGCGCGCGAATTGCGCGTTCTTCGACCCGATCGCGCGCATCCCCTCGTGCAGGTTCGCGCCGCCGTAGAGATGCGCGCGCATCGTCGCGCGGCTGGCGCCGCGGGTCAGCATCGCGTTGACCAGCACCTCCATCGCGTAGATCCCGTAGCGCTCGGCCTCGCCGCGATCCTCGCCGCGCCCCTCGGGCGGCGTCGGCAGCAGGAAATGGTTCATCCCGCCAAGCGCGAGCGTGGGATCGAACAGGCAGCAGGCGATGCAGCTTCCGAGCACGGTGCTGAGCACCATCCGCTGGTCGCTCGATACCTCGCTCTCGCCCTGCATGATGGTGTGGCGCCGCGTGCGCGGTTCGGTAGCAAGCGCGCTCAGCATCGGCAGAGCTCCAGTACGTGCGACGCGATCGCATCGAGCGGCAGTACTGTGCCGAGCGCCCCGCATTCGAGTGCCGCGCGCGGCATGCCGTAGATGAGCGAGGTCGCCTCGTCCTGCCCGATCGTGGGCATGCCCGCGCGCCGCATCGCCACGAGCCCCGCCGCACCGTCCTGACCCATCCCGGTCAGGATGATCCCCGCGACGCGCGCCGGGTCGTGCCTGGCCAGCGAATGGAACAGCATGTCGACCGAGGGGCGATGACCCGATAGCGGCGCGTCGTCCGCGATCCGGCACACCGGCTGCTGACGCCCGCTGACGGTCAGATGGCCGACCCCGCCCGGCGCGATATAGACCGTTCCCTGGCGGATCGGCATGCCGTCCTCCGCCTCGACGACCTTCGGGCGGACGCGCATGCTCAACCGCGTCGCGAACATGCGCGTGAAGTTCGCGGGCATGTGCTGGACGACGAGCGTCGGCGGGCAATTGACGGGAAAGGTCGACAAAAGCGCGGTCAACGCCTCGACGCCGCCGGTCGACGCGCCGATCGCGATCATGCGCCCGTTCCACTCGAACCCGACGGGCGGTGCCGCCGCGGGCGTGACGCGCGCGAGCCGGCCGCGGCAGCCCGCGGCCCCCTTCACCTTCGCGATCAGTTCGTCTGCGCAGGTTTCGAGCAAGGTGCGCAACCCGCCGCTCGGCTTCGCGAAACAATCGACCGCGCCCAATTCGAGCGCGCGGACCGTCGCCGCCGCGCCACTCGTCGTGAACGACGACACCATCACGACGGGGGTCGGGCGCAGCCGCATGATCCGGTCAAGGAAGTCGAGCCCGTCCATCCCCGGCATCTCGACATCGAGCGTCACGACATCGGGATCGAGCTCGCGCATTAGCGCGCGCGCCTTGAGCGGCTCGGACGCGGTGCCGACCACCTCGATCTCGGGATCGCGACGCAGCATCGCGGTCACCAGCCCGCGCATCGTCGGCGAGTCGTCGACCACCAGCGCGCGCACGCTCATGCCTCCACCTTTCGATAGATCGTCTGGCCGACCGACGTGAACAGTTCCGCCGCGGCGCCGAGCAGGCGCTCCGAATGCCCGATGTAGAGATAGCCGCCGGGAACGAGCTTCTGCGCCAGCCGGCATTGCAGGCGTTCGGTCGTCGCGGCGTCGAAATAGATCATCGTGTTGCGGCAGAAGATGGCGTCGAACGGGCTCGCGATCGGCCATTCGTCGAGCAGGTTGAGCCGGCGAAAACGGACAAGCCCGCGCGCCTGCGCGCCGATCCGGAAGCCGGCGCCCTCCTGTTCGGTCCAGCTTTCCGCCAGTGCGGGTGGAATATCCGCGAGTGCTTCCGCCGGATAGACGGCGTGCGCCCCCGCCTCGACCACCTGCGCGTTCAGATCGGTCGCGAGCAGCGCGACGTCGCCGGCCAGCAGCGCACGCGCCTCCGCCGCCTCCTCGCCCAGCAGCGTCATCGCGAGCGAATAGACTTCCTCGCCGGTCGACGACCCGGCCGACCACAAGCGCACCCGTTTGCGCGCACGCACCGCGTCGAGGATGCGCGGGCGCAGCGTCGTCGCAACGTGGGTGAAATGGTGGCTTTCGCGGAAGAACCGCGTGTGGTTGGTCGTCAGCGCCTCGATCGCGGCACGCCGCACGACGGGATCGTGGACGATCTTGGTGACAAGCGCGTGCATGTCGCTGCACCCGTTCGCGCGCATCTGCTTGGCGAGCCGGGAGCCTACCAGCACGCGCTTGCCGGGATGGAGGACGAGCCCGGCGTGCGCGTGCGCGATACGCGCGATGACCGTGAAATCGGCGACCGACAGGTCGCGCGGGTCGGTGCCCTCGGCGGGAACGAACGCGGTGTTCATGATGCGAGCAGCCGCGGCATCGTGCCGTCGCGCAGTGCGACAATCCCCTCGACGTCGAGGATCAGCGCGACGCGCCCGTCGCCGAGGATCGTCGCCCCCGCGACGCCCTCGACCTGCTGATAATGCGTCTCCAGGCTCTTGATGACGACCTGACGCTGATCGATGATCTCGTCGACCATCAGGATCGCGGTGCCGAGGCCTTCGGTTTCCACGACGATCAGCACCGCCTCCGCCGGTTCGGAAATCGCCCCCGCGACGCCCAGTTTGTCGCCGACGCCGAGCACCGGCAGGTACGACCCGCGCACGTTCAGCATCCGGTTGCCGAACCCGGTCGATTGCACTGCACCGCGTTCGGGCCGGAGACTCTCGACCACGTGCGTCAGCGGGATGATGTAGGTCTGGTCCGCGACCGAGACGATCATGCCGTCGACAATCGCGAGCGTGAGCGGCAGCGCGAGCGCAAAGGTCGATCCCGCCCCCAGCGTCGACTGGATCGTGACGCGGCCGCCCAGCGCCTGGACGTTCTGCCGCACCACGTCCATGCCGACGCCGCGCCCCGAGATGCTCGACACCTGCTGCGCGGTCGAAAAGCCGGGTGCGAAGATCAGCTGGTCGATCTCCTCGTCGCTCAGTTTCGCGTCGACGGGCACGATCCCGCGCTTCACCGCGATCTCCAGCACCCGCGCGCGGTCGATCCCGCGGCCGTCGTCGCTGACCGAGATGACGATCCGGCTGCCCTTGTGCTCGGCGGATAGCCGCAGCCGCCCCTCGGGCGGCTTTCCGCACGCGATCCGTTCCGCGGGCGTCTCGATCCCGTGATCGACGCAATTGCGCACCAGATGCGTCAGCGGCTCGCCGATCCGCTCGATCACCGTCTTGTCGAGCTCGGTCGCCTCGCCCTCGACCTCCAGGTTGACGCGTTTGCCGGTCGATGCCTCCAGTTCGCGCACGATCCTCGGGACGCGGCCGAACACCGATCGGACCGGCTGCGCGCGGATTGCCATCGCGCTGTCCTGCAATTCGCGCGTGAGTTGATCGAGGTCGGTCAGTTCCTCCAGCCGGGTCATGCCGCTCGACAGCAGCCGCTGCGACAGCATCGATTGGGTGATGACCAGTTCGCCGACGAGGTCGACCAGACGGTCGAGCTTCTCCAGGTCAACGCGGATCGTCGCGCCGTTCGCGGCCTTGGCCTTCGCATCCGCCACCGCGGCCGCGGCCGGCGGCGCGGGGCGCGACACCGGCTCGGCGCGCTCAAGCCGGACGACATTATCGGGCAGCGGTTCAGCGGCGGGGACGGGCCTGCCGCCGGCCGCCGGGTCGGTCTGCGGTCGGGGTGCGACATGATCGGCAACTGGCGATCCCGGCGCGCGCGCGATCGCTACCGACGCGGGGTCGGACACGAAGTCGAACGGCTCGCGGACGCGCGCCTCGTCGAGCGTGCCGGGCAGGCGCAATCGCCACGTGACATACGCTGCGGCCGGGTCGAACGCGTCGACCGGCGGCACGCGGTCGGCATTGACCGACACGATCCTGCCGCCGAGCTCGATCAGTTCGCGGATCACCAGCAGCGGTTCGGCGCCGTTGATCAGATCGCCGCCGGTCGGCGCGAACATGATCTCCCACTCGGCCTGTCCGTCGGACGTGTCGTCGCCGTCGGAGGCTGTGGCGTCGGACGGGGCGATGCCGGACGGGTCGGGGTCGGGTTCCTGCGACAGCGCCGCCATCATCGTGCCGAGATCGAACGACAATGCGGGTGCTTGCGGGCCCGGCGCGGCCGCCCCGGCGGCGGGCTTGATGGTCAGCGCGGTGCGCAGCGCGTCGATCATGGCCGCGTCGTCGGGCGCGTCACCGGCACCGCGGATCGCGGCGACATGGTCGGCGAGCACATCGAACGCGCTGATCAGCAATTCGGTCAGTGCGGCATCGAGCAGCAGCTCGCCGTCGCGTGCCTTGTCGAGCACCGTTTCGAAATGATGGGTGAAGGATTGCAGCGCGAGAAAGCCGAACGCGCCCGCGCCGCCCTTGATCGAGTGAACCGCGCGGAAGATCGTGTTGATCGTTTCCTGATCGTGCGCGCCGGCCTTGATCGTCAGCAGCGCTTCCTCGGCGCTGGCCAGTCCTTCCTCGCATTCCTGCAGGAAAATCTGCTGGATGTCTTCAGGCGCCATGATCGACCTCCGCCTCGATACCGAGCAACGCCGACACCCCGGCGAGACGCGCGGCGTCGCGCAGCGCGGTCGATGCCTTGACCAACTGCACTTCCGGATCGCCGGGCGCCCCGGCACGAAGGACGCTGATCAGCAATTGCAGTCCGGCAAGGCCGATCCGCTCGACGCGGCTGCCGTCGAGCGCGAAGCTCGTCCCTGCATCGGACAGCGCGCGCAATTCGCCCGCGGTGACGCGAACGCCGTCGCGGTCGAGCACCGGTAGAAGAGTGAGGTGGGTCATCGATTGTCAGCCCGCTCGCCTTGTTGGCCCGATCAGAATTCCGACCAGTCTTCGCTGGCGGCCGGCGACAGCGCGACCGCCAGATTGCCGCGCGTCATCGGGCGCGGTGCGGCGCGCGCGGCGGGCGGGCGGCTCGCCTGCTCGGGCTTGCGCGCCTTGTCGCGCGCGGGTGCGGACGGCTTGCGCTCGGTCGAGAGCGTGAAGCGCGAGACGAGCCCGGTCAGCTGATCCGCCTCGCCCGCCAGGCTGCGCGCGGCGGCGGTCGATTGCTCGACCATGGCGGCGTTCTGCTGCGTCATCTTGTCCATCTCGCTGACCGCGACATTGACCTGCTGAAGGCTGTTCGACTGGCTGGCGGCGAGCTGCGAGATCGTGGCGGCGAGTTTCGAGATCTCGGCCACCTTGCCGACGATGCGGTCGAGCGCCTCGCCCGACTGACCGACCAGCGCGACGCCGCGTTCGACCTGTTTTGAGCTCTCGCCGATTAATTCCTTGATGTGCTTCGCCGCCTCGGCCGAGCGCTGCGCGAGCGCGCGCACCTCGTTGGCGACGACCGCGAAGCCCTTGCCGGCATCGCCGGCGCGCGCCGCCTCGACCCCCGCGTTCAGCGCGAGCAGGTTGGTCTGGAAGGCGATCCCGTCGATGACGTTGATGATCTGCGCGATCTCCTGCGCCGAACGCTGGATGTCGTCCATCGCGCCGACGGCTTCCTTGACGACCGCGCCGCCCTGCGTCGCATCCGCGTGCGCCTCGCCGACCGACTGGTTGACGCGCGCCGCGCCCGCCGCGGTTTCGCGCACTCCGCCGGTCAATTGGTCCATCGCCGCCGCGGTCTGTTCGAGCGACGCTGCCTGCTGTTCGGTCCGGTTCGACAGGTCGTCGGATGCCTGGCTGATCTCCGCCGAGCCGGTGTTGATGCTTTCCGCGGTCTCCGACACCTGCAACAGCGTCTCGCTGATCCGCTCGCGCATGAAGGTGAAATCATCGCCGATCTTGCGGAACGCGTCGGGCAGCCCGTCGAGCGTCACCGTGAACTCGCCCTTCGCGAGCGAATCGAGTGCCTCGCCGACGCGCGCGATGACGGCGAGGCGCTGCCCCTCCTCGACCCGGAAATAGCTCGACAGCGCGATGTCCATGTCGAGCAGCGCGCATTTGACGAGTGTCCCGATCACGTGACCGAGCTGCTTGTCGGCGAACCGCGCGACCGGGGAGTCCGCGACGATCTTCTGGATCATCTGCTCCAGCACCATCGCGTACCCGCCGATGTACCATGTCGGTGCGAGCCCGATGCGCGCGTGGACGTTGCCGATCTGCTCGGCCTTCGCGAAATACTGGTCGTTGATCTCGCGCGAGAACAGGTTGTTCCAGTGGTTCAGCTGCTTGTCGCGCGCGTGATCCATGACCTGGCGCGTAGGAAAGAAGCGTGCGACCTCGGGGGTGGAAGCGATCTTGGTGTAGAAATCGCCGAGCGCCTTGTCGGCGTGCTTGTCGACGACCTTCAGGATCCGCGGGAAACTCGCATAATCACTCTGATCGATACCGAAGAAACTGATCCTGGTCGCGTTCTCGGATTCTCTATCCATTACACTTCTCCCCACGGGTTAGGGAAAGATCGGCTTGGGCAGTAAGCGATCGGTTAATTAGCGTGTTATTACGGAGGCGGGCTGGACGCGCGCCATCGGCGGGATGGACGGGTGATCGCCCGCGCCGCGCCCGACACGAATGCAAGCCCGCGACGCCGGTCACGCCGGCGCCGCGGGCACGCGATGTTAGGTGCGGAACAGCCCGGGTCCGGTCAGAACTCGCTCCAGTCGTCGTTCAACGCCAGATTCCCGTGCACCCGCGAGATCTTCGGGACGGCCTTGGTCACGGGGCGAAGCTCGGTCGGGACCGCGGGCGCGGGCATGCGCGTGGCGGCATCGGTCTGGAATCGACCCATCTCGCGCGACAGCGTCGCCGCCTCGTCGGCGAGGCTTCGCGCTGCGGCAGTCGACTGCTCGACCATCGCGGCATTTTGCTGCGTCGTGGTTTCCATGTCGCGAACGGAGACGTTGACCTGCGAGACGCTCTGCACCTGCGCGGCGCTCGCGTTCGCGATCGCCTCGATCATCGCGCTCACCTGCCCGATTTGCCCCAAGATCCGCTGCAACGCCTGTCCCGTCGCATCGACGAGCTTGACGCCCGCGGTGACTTCCTTGGCACTCGCGCTGATCCGCTGCTTGACGTCCATCGCCGCCTCGGCCGACCGCTGGGCGAGGCTTCGGACCTCGGTCGCGACGACCGCGAAGCCCTTTCCGGCCTCACCCGCCCGCGCGGCTTCGACGCCTGCGTTGAGCGCGAGCAGGTTGGTCTGGAACGCGATTCCGTCGATGAGCGCGACGATCTCGCCGATTTCTTCCGAGGTGCGCTCGATCCCCGCCATCGCCTCCACCGCCTGTCGCACGGTTTCCTCGCTCGCGAGCGCCTCGTTCCGCGCCGCGGCGGCGGACTGGTTGGCCTCCGACGCGCCCTCCGCGGCCTGCCGAATCGTCTGCGTCACCTGCTCGAGCGCGGCGGCCGTCTGCTCGAGGCTCGCCGCTTGGCGCTCGGTCCGCGACGACAGGTCGTCGGACGCCTTGCGGATCTCCTCGGCACCCGTCAGCACGCTCGCCGACACCTCGTCGGCCGAGCGGATCATCCCGCTCATCGTCGCCAGCGCGTCGTTGAAGTCGCTGCGCAGCTTGTCGTATTCCGCGGGAAATGCATGATCGATGCGGAACGTCAGGTCGCCCTGCGCGAGCGCGGCCAGGCCCTTCTCCAGCGACGTCACGACGGTCTTGACCGTATTCGCCTCCAGCCTCGTCGCCGCAGCGGCGTTCGCGACGCGGGCGTTCTCGGCAAAGGTTGCCATCGCCTTGGTCATGCGCCCCACGCAATCGCGATAGTCCAGGTATTGGACCTCGCTGTCGAGGTCGCCCTTGGCGAGTGCTTCCATCCGCACCACCGTCGTCACGTACGGATCGCAGATCAATTTCTTGGCCACGAGGATCAGTGCCGCAGCGGCAATCGCGCTCGCCGATGCCAGCAACAGCGCGGTCGACCAGTCGACGTGATCGGTCGAGTAGGTGGTCTGCGCGAGCGAGACAGCAAAGGAGAGGCTTCCGATCAACCCGGCTATCACATTGAACTTGGTGCGAACGGGAGCGTTGCGAATGAACCATGTGATCATGTTCGAACCCCAACGATAGGACGCGCTCCTGATCGCTCCGCGGGGAAAATAATGTGTTAAAACACTGCTACCGTATTTGTACGGAGGTGCGAGGGAACGCCTCGATACTTCGGGGCAAGCGCATCTCATCATGCCGGGGCGCGTATAGGAGGCTGGTGGGTCCGCCGGGGCTCGAACCCGGGACCTCTCGATTAAAAGTCGCTTGCTCTACCGACTGAGCTACGGACCCCAACAGCGTCCGCGCGAACTAGGGGCGGGGCGGCGCGCGGTCAACCGGGTGTAGAGCTGCCGGACGCTGAGACCCGTCACGGGATCGCGCCACGCCGGTGCGATCGCGAGCGCGGGTGCCAGCACGAAGCCTCGCGCGCGAAAGGCGCGGTGCGGCACGGTGAGCGTCGGCGTAGCGATGCGCCCGCCCGACCACAGGATGATATCGAGGTCGATCACCCGCGCGCCCCAGCGGCGCCCGGTCCGGCGACCGAACGCCCGCTCGATCCGCTTCAACCGCGCGAGCAGCTCGGCGGGCGACTCGTCGCTCTCGATCACGGCCGCGGCGTTGGCGAAGGTGCGCGTCGAGGGCCCAAGCGGCGCACTGGCGACGATCGGCGAGGCGCGCCCAGCCAGCAGCCGCAATGCGGCGGCGACCTCATCCTTCGGGCGACCGTGACGCCCGGCGCGGTTCGACCCGAGCGCGACGAGGTAGGTTGAGCGACGCATGGTGATGCGCCTATCGCATGGCCATGTATTTCGCACCCTCCCCCATTCCCGCGACCGAACCGCCGCGCGACTGCCCGCGCTGCCCGCGGCTGGTCGCGTTCCGCGAAGCCTTGCGCGTCGAATATCCCGACTGGTGGAATGCGCCCGTCAACGCGTTTGGTGATCCGGACGCGTGGCTCGCGATCATCGGCCTCGCCCCCGGCAAGCACGGCGCGAACCGCACCGGCCGCCCCTTCACCGGCGATTACGCGGGCGAGCTGCTGTTCAGCACGTTGGGCAAATACGGCCTCGCACACGGCACGTTCGAGGCGCGGGCGGACGATACGCTGGCGCTCGACGGCGCGATCATCATCAACGCGGTGAAATGCCTGCCGCCCGAAAACAAGCCGACGCCCGAGGAGATCCGCACCTGCCGCACCTTCCTCGAGGGGCAGGCAGCGGTGCTGCCCAACGTCCGCGTGTTCGTGGCGCTGGGTCAGATCGCGCACCAGTCGGCGGTCAAGATGCTCGGCGGGCGGCTGCCCAAGGCGAAGTTCGGCCATCTGGCCGAGCACGAGATGCCGGACGGGCGCATCCTGCTCGATAGCTATCATTGCTCGCGCTACAACCAGAACACCGGGCGGCTAACGACGGAGATGTTCGAGGCGGTGTTCGCGCGCGCGCTGGAACTACGCGGGCGGTCCGCACCATGATAGGGTCGCGCCGTCACTGACCGGAGACTTCGACCATGTCGCTTCTTCTGCTCGTCGCGCTGGCCAGCGCCGCGCCCACCAGGGCGCCCGACGCCAAGCCGTTGTGCCAGGACACGCAGACCCGGCTGATCGCGGCGAAGCGCAAGAGCGGCATCCACCCGCTCGGTCAGG
This sequence comes from Sphingomonas citricola, assembly GCF_019429535.1. Lineage (GTDB taxonomy): Bacteria > Pseudomonadota > Alphaproteobacteria > Sphingomonadales > Sphingomonadaceae > Sphingomonas > Sphingomonas citricola. The sequence goes on from NZ_JAHXZM010000005.1 coordinate 210,997, forward strand.
AACCCAACGCCGACGCGGTGCTGACCGTGCTGCGCAGCGAGAACGGCTGCTCGCGCCCGGTGAAGGTGCGCGAGGACATCGGCGCGCGGAAGCGCTGAAGCCGCGGTGCCGGCCGCTCAGATGTCGGCGACGAGCCGGCCATAGAGTTCGGGGCGACGATCGCGGAAGAAGCCGAAGGCGGCGCGGTGGCGCTTGACCCGCGCGAGGTCGAGCGTCGCGGTGATGACGCCCTCCTCCTCGCGGTCGAGCTCGGCCAAGATGTCGCCGCGCTCGTCGGTGATGAACGACGTGCCGTAAAAGGTCTGACCGTGCTCCGTGCCGACGCGGTTCGCGGCGATGACGGGAACGACGTTCGACACCGCGTGGCCGACCATCGCGCGCCGCCACAATCGCGCGGTGTCGAGGCTGGTGTCGTGCGGCTCGCTGCCGATCGCGGTCGGGTAGAACAACAGCTCCGCGCCCATCAGCATCATCGCGCGCGCGGTCTCGGGATACCATTGATCCCAGCAGACGCCGACGCCGAGCGTGGTGCGGTTGGGGCCCGGCCACACCTTGAACCCGGTGTTGCCGGGGCGGAAATAGAACTTCTCCTCGTAGCCCGGACCGTCGGGGATGTGGCTCTTGCGGTATACGCCCTGCACCTCGCCGTCGGGGCCGATCATCGCCAGGCTGTTGTAATGGTGCGGGCCGTCCGCCTCGAAGAAGCTGGTCGGGATCCAGACGCCCAACGCCTCGGCCAGTGCCTGCATCGCCAGCACCGCCTTGTGTTCGCCCACCGGCGCCGCGTTCGCGAAAAGCCCCTCGTCCTCGACGCGGCAGAAATATTCGCCTTCGAACAATTCGGGCGGCAGGATCACCTGCGCACCGCGGCCATGCGCCTCGCGCACGGCGTCGGACACCTTGGCGATGTTGGCGTCGATATCGGCGGAGAAGGCGAGCTGAAGCGCGGCAACGGTGATCTCGGTCATGCGGCGTCAGATAGGCGCTCGCGCAGGGTTGCGCAAAGGCGATCGCGGCATCCGCACGCCACCTTGCGTGCGAACTCGCTCGAAAGCGATCGCGATGCCGAGCAGCAGGAACGGCGTCACGAACGCGCGGTGGCGCTCGTCGAACTCGAACCAGACGCCCAGCAGCAGCAATTGCGCGAAGCACGCCGCGAGCAGCCGCGTCACGCGCTTCCCGCGCAACCGGAAGGTCGCCACCGACGACAGAGCCAGCAGCAGTACGTGCGCGCCTTGCACCAGCGGCAGCAGCAATGCGGTGATCGGCGCGGTGACTACGGGGCGCATCGCGGCGAGCCGGACCAGCCCCGCGTCGGCGAGGCCCATCGCGCGCACGAACTTCGCGACCGTCAGCCGCGCCGCCTCGGCCGGGTGGGTCGCGATCCACTCGATCGCGATCCGTCCCGCGGCATGCGAGAAGGCGAGTTCGGGCAGGCCGTAGAGCGCGGCGGGCGGCGGCATCCACGTGCCCGTCGCCGCCGGGTTGTTGCCGATCCACAGGCTGTAGCCGCTCGCGCTGGTCAGCGGCACGAAGGCGCCGAGCAGGTCGTAGTTGCGCCACCACCACGGCAGCATCGCGAGCGCCGCGACGCCAGCGGCCATCGCGCCGGCCCGCGCCAGCCGAACCGTCCCCAGCCGCCGCCATTGCAGCAGCGCGAACAATCCGCCGAGCAGCGAGTCGCCCGGCTGCGTCAGCGCGAGCACGGCCGAGGCGAGCCCGAGCAGCGCGACCTCGCGTACACGCCCGCTCGTCACGCTCCAGCCATAGGCGAGCAGCAGCGCGAACAGCGTGACGAGGCTCTCCTTCTGCGCGAGCGGCGCGTCTAGCAGAACTGCGGGCCAGATCAGGAACAGCCCGGCCGCCGCCACCCCTGCGCGCGCCGCGCCCAATTGCCGCGCGATGAGCATGATCACACCGGCCGAGGCGACGTCGAGCAAACTGGAGAGCAACAGCAGCGACGCGGTCGACAGCCCGGCGATCGCGCCCCAGCCCGCGAGCAACAGCGGGTAGGCGGGCGGGAACAGCGCCACCGCGCGCGTGCCCATATACGGCTCGACCACGCCGAGCCCGTGACCCGCCAGAAACCCGCGCGCGAGGACGAGATACCAGTGCGGATCGCCCGGCGAGACGCGCCCGTCGCTCAAGAACGCGGCTGCGACGCGGAGCGCGATCGCGACGGTGGCGACGGCGACCCAGCCTCCCCTGCCCGTCGCGCGCGGCAGATGCGTCAATACCCACGCGGCGACGACGAACCAGGCGGCGAACAGCACCCATCCGCCCGCACCCGCACCCCAGCGCGCGGCGAGTGCGGGTGCGCTGCCGACGCCGTAGGCCGCCAGCAGCAGCAGCATCGCCGCCAGCGCGGCGCCGAGAACACGGTCGGGCTTCATCGCACCCGCGACCCTATGACCGCGTGCCGCTCAAGCAACCAAGCCGATCGCCGCGCGGTGGCCGATCTGTCCCTTATTCGCGCATGACGTGGTTAACCGATCAACAATCCCGCGAGCGCGGCGCTCATCAGGTTGGCGAGGCTCCCCGCGAGCAGTGCGCGCAGGCCCAGCTTGGCGATCGTCGGGCGCTGATTGGGGGCAAGCCCGCCCGTCACCGCCATCTGGATCGCGATCGAGGAGAAATTGGCAAATCCGCACAGCGCGAACGTGATGACAGCGACCGTGCGCGGCGACAGGTTCGCCGCCTGCTTGCCGAGGTCGATATAGGCGACGAATTCGTTCAGCACGATCTTCTCGCCGAACAGGCCACCCGCGATCCCCGCCTCGTTCCACGGCACGTTCAAGAGGAACATCACCGGCTGGAACACACGGCCGAGCAGCCCCTGGAAGCTCAGCCCCGGCAGCCCGACCAGATTGCCCAGCCCGCCGAGGATCCCGTTAGCAAGCGCGACCAGCGCGACGAACGCGAGCACCATCGCGCCGACCGCGACCGCCAGCTTGACGCCTGTCTGCGCCCCCTGCGCGGCGGCCATGATGAGGTTGGCAGGCTTTTCCTCGTCGTGCGTCGCTTGCGGAAGCGGCTCACCCGGCGTTTCCGACGGCAGCACCGCGGGGCCGCGCGCGTCGAGCCGCCCTTCGGCGATCGCGATCTGCCGCCCCTCGATGCTCAGCGGATCGTTGGGATCGTCGAGCGGCAGTTCGCCGGGGCGCGGCTGCAGCCGGTCGGGCATGATGATCTTCGCCATCAGGATGCCGCCCGGCGCCGCCATGAAGCTCGCCGCCAGCAGGTAGTCGATGCTGATTCCCATCGACGCATAGGCAGCGAGGATCGTGCCCGCGACCCCCGCCATCCCGCTCGTCATGACGGTGAACACCTGCGGCGGGGTGAGCCCGGCGAGATAGGGGCGGATGACGAGCGGCGATTCGCTCTGCCCGACGAAGATGTTGGCGGCGGCGCACAGGCTCTCGACCTTGCTGACGCCGATCACGCGTTCGATCGCGCCGCCGAGCCAACGCACCACCAATTGCATGATGCCGAGATGATAGAGGATCGAGACGAGCGCTGCGAAGAAGATGATGACGGGCAGCGCCGCGATCGCGAAGCTGGTGCCGCCAATCTCGGGTTTCGCCAGCGGGCCGAACAGGAACTCGACGCCCGCGTGCGCGTACCCCAGCAGCGCCGCGACCCCGCCCGACGCGCCGGCGAGCGCCGCTCGGCCGGGCGACCAGTAAAGCACGATCACCGCGATCGCCGCCTGAAGCGCGAAGGCCGAGCCGACCACGCGCAGCCGGATCGCGCGGCGATCGGTGGAAAGCAACAGCGCGATCCCGAGGATCACCGCGACGCCCGCGAGGCCGATGAGGATACGCTGCATGAAACTTCCGCGTGAGAAATGGAAACGACAACGCGGCCCCCCGCGCGGCCGCGCATCATACACATGACGCACGCGCACGCCACACATGCTTGCCGGGGCTCGACGACCGAGCGCGCCGCACGACGTTACTGACTTGCAACACGAGCCCCAACCCCACGATCTCGCAGGCGGACACGCGGATTGGTTCCGCACGATTGACCCGGCGGCGTTTCGCGCTAGCAGTCGGCCATGCCGATCCCGCCAACACCCGTCGCCCATCCACCCGCGCCGCCGATCTCGCGGTCGCTGTTCGTGTTCTCGATTTTCTACGGCGGGATGACGTGCATCGCGGGCGTGCTCGGGAACAAGCAGGTGGCGCTCGGGCCCCTGGCGGTCGAAGCGGGCATCTTCGCCTTTCTTCTGCTGGTCGTCACCTCCAGCGCGGTGGCGGAACTGCACGGACGCGTGGTCGCGGGGCGACTGGTCGTGTTCGGCTTCGTCCCGCTGCTCGTCTCGATCCTCCTGTCGGGCATCGTCCACGCACTGCCCGCCTCGCCCGAGATGCAGCCTGCCAACCGCGACGCGATCCAGCTCGTCCTCGGCTCCACCTGGCGGATCTGGCTCGGCGGCATCGTTGCCTACGGCGTGTCGCAGTCGCTCAACATCACGATCTTCTCGTGGCTGAAGGGGCGCGAAGGGTCGAGCCTGCTGTGGCTGCGCGCCGGCCTCGCCAGCATGCTGTCGCAGGTCGTCGACACGCTGCTGTTCGTCACGATCGCGTTCGGCGGGGTGTTCCCGATCGCCGAACTGCTCGCGGGGCAGATGATTTCGAAGGTCGTGTTGTCGGCGGTGCTGGTCCCGCCGCTGATCTATCTCGCGGTGTCGATCGGACGGCGCCTAGACGCCTGACGCGGGCCTAGGGGGAGCGGACCGCCGCTCCCCTGCCCAATCACCGCCCGACTGCGGTATAGTCGAAACCCGCGGCCTCGACCTGGTCGCGGTTGTAGATGTTGCGCAGATCGACGAGCACCGGTGCGTTCAGCAGCGACTTGACGCGGCGAAGGTCGAGTGCGCGGAACGCGTTCCACTCGGTTAGGATGACGAGCGCGTCGGCGCCCTCCATCGTCTGATACGCGCCGTCGCAGTAATGGACGTTTTCGAGCACCTTCTTCGCCTGCTCGTGCCCTTCGGGATCGTAGGCGCGGACGGTCGCGCCCGCGTCCTGCAACGCCTGGATCACCGCGATCGCAGGCGAGTCGCGCATGTCGTCGGTGTTGGGCTTGAACGTCAGGCCGAGGATCGCGACCGTCTTGCCGCGCACGTCGCCGCCCATCGCCGCGATCACCTTGCGCCCCATCGCGCGTTTGCGGTTGTCGTTGACCGCGACGACTGCCTCGACGATCCGCTGCGGCGCCTCGTAATCCTGCGCGGTCTTCAGAAGCGCCAGCGTGTCCTTGGGGAAGCACGACCCGCCGTAGCCGGGGCCGGCGTGGAGGAACTTGTCGCCGATCCGCCCGTCGAGCCCGATGCCGCGTGCGACGTCCTGCACGTTCGCGCCGACCTTCTCGCACAGATCGGCGATCTCGTTGATGAAGGTGATTTTGGTCGCGAGGAAGGCATTGCCCGCGTATTTGGTCAGCTCGGCCGCGCGACGGCTCATCTCCACGATCGGCGACTTGTTGAGGTAGAGCGGGCGATAGACGTTGCGCAGCACCTCGAGCGCGCGTTCGTCGTCGGAGCCGATGACGATGCGGTCGGGACGCTTGAAATCGTCGATCGCAGCGCCTTCGCGCAGGAATTCGGGGTTGCTCGCCACCGCGAATTCGGCGTGCGGGTTCGCCGCGCGGATGATCCGCTCGACCTCGTCGCCGGTGCCGACGGGCACGGTGGATTTGTCGACGATGACGGTGAAACCGGTCAGCGCCGCGGCGATCTCTTCGGCTGCGGCATAGACGTAGCTCAGGTCGGCATGGCCGTCGCCGCGCCGCGACGGGGTGCCAACCGCGATGAACACCGCGTCCGCATCATGCACGCCCTCGCGCAGATCGGTGGTGAAGCGCAGCCGCCCCGCCTCGACGTTGCGCGCGACCAGTTCATCGAGGCCTGGCTCGAAGATCGGCATCACGCCCGCGAGCAGTTTGTCGATCTTGCCCTGGTCCTTGTCGACGCAGATCACGTCGTGGCCGAAATCGGCGAAGCAGGCACCCGAGACGAGGCCGACATAGCCCGAGCCGATCATGGTGACGCGCATGATGGTGATGATACCCCCGTTGGACGCAAGCGCCGCCGTGATCGCGCGGCACGATGTTGGTGGGTGCTTAGCTTCGTCGCGGGAAGAGTGCCAGCGACGAACCCTTCCTACGCGGCGGTCGCCTCGCACGTCGCGACAGGCTGGCGAAGCGCGCGCCGGCACGGCAAAGCGGTCCGCAGAGGAGAGAATGAATGGGTTTGTGGTTCGAGGAATTCGCGGTCGGGCAGACCTTCATCCACCCGCTGCGCCGGACGGTGACCGAATATGACAACATGAGCTTCAGCCTGCTGACGATGAACCCGCAGCCGCTCCACATCGATTTCGACTTCGCGGAAAAGAGCGAGTGGGGGAAGCCGTTGGTCAACAGCCTGTTCACGCTGGGGCTGATGATCGGCATGTCGGTGCAGGACACGACATTGGGCACGACTGTCGGCAACCTGGGCATGAGCGACACGCGCTTTCCCAAGCCCGTGTTCCACGGCGACACGCTGCAGGCGGCGAGCGAAGTGGTGTCGATCCGCGAGAGCAAGTCGAACCCAGCGGTCGGCATCGTCGAGTTCGAGCACCGGATGAAGAACCAGCGCGGCGAGCTGGTCGCGATCTGCCGCCGCGCGGCGATGATGAAGCGGCGGCCGGCCGAGGGCTGAGCCGGTCAGCCGCGCGCCGCGTCGGCAGTGAAGCGCGCGTACGCCTCCAGCACCGGTACGGCGAGTTCCGGACGGCAGATCAGCAGGTCGGGCAGATAGGTGTTCGCACGGTTGTAGACGAGCGGCGCGCCGTCGGCGCGGCTGACGTGGAGCCCGGCGGCGCGCGCCACCGCGGCAGGGGCGCAATTGTCCCACTCATACTGCCCGCCGGTGTGGAGGTAGATGTCGGCCTCCCCGCGCACCACCGCCATCGCCTTCGCGCCGGCCGACCCCATCGGGATCAGCTCGGCGTCGAGCGCCTTGGCGACCGCCACCGCCTCGGCCGCGGGGCGCGAGCGGCTGACCAGCATCCGCAATCGCGCGGGCGCGTCGCACAGCGCGCGCGGCCGCGCCGAACACAGCGTCAGCGATACCGCGGGAAGTGCCACCGCGCCGACCTGCGGTTCGCCATCGATCGCGAGCGCGACGTGCACCGCCCAGTCGTCGCGCCCCTCGCCATATTCGCGCGTGCCGTCGAGCGGGTCGACGATCCACACGCGCCGCGCCGACAGCCGCGCGTCGCTGTCGCGTTCCTCCTCCGACAGGATCGCGTCGTCGGGGCGATTGTGGCGCAACGCCTCCATGATGAAGGTATTGGCGACCCGGTCACCCGCACGGCCAAGTGCGGCGCCGGTGAAAAGGCTCGACGCGCGCGCGGCGACAAGGATCGCGCCGGCGTGCTCGGCGATGTGGCGTGCAAGCGCGGCCTCGTCCTCCAGCCCCGGCGGTGGCGCGATCGCGGCGAGCGCGAGCGGCTGTGTGTCGATCATGATTGCGTCACCATCACGGGATCAATCGCGCCACGATCGCGTCGGCGGCCTCGTCGGGCGTCATCGCACGCGTGTCGATGCGGATCTCAGGGCTTTCGGGCGGCTCGTACGGACTGTCGATCCCGGTGAAGTTCTTGAGCTGGCCCGATCGCGCCTTGGCATAGAGCCCCTTCACGTCACGCGCCTCCGCGTCGGCGAGCGGCGTGTCGATGTGCACCTCGATGAACTCGCCCGGTTTCATAAGCCCACGCACCATGTCACGTTCGGAGCGGAAGGGCGAGATGAACGCGGTGATGACGATCAGCCCGGCATCGGTCATCAGCTTCGCCACCTCGCCGACGCGACGGATGTTCTCAACCCGGTCGGCGTCGGTGAAGCCGAGGTCGCGGTTCAATCCGTGGCGCACGTTGTCGCCGTCGAGCAGGAAGGTGTGGCGGTTCATCCGCGCGAGCTTCTTCTCGACCAGATTGGCGATCGTCGACTTGCCCGCGCCCGACAGCCCGGTGAACCACAAAACGGCGGGCTGCTGGTTCTTGAGCGCGGCGTGATGTTCACGCGAGGTGTCGGTCGCCTGCCAGTGGACGTTCTGGGCGCGCCGCAGCGCGAAGTGAATCATGCCGGCGGCGACCGTCGCGTTGGTGAACTTGTCAATCAGCATGAACCCGCCAAGCGTCTTGTTGGTGGTGCCGTCCTCGCCCGCGTACGGCTCGAACACCAAGGGCCGGTCGGTCGAGAGATTGGCAATACCGATCGCGTTCAGCTCCAGCGTCTTGGCGGCGAGCCGCTCCATCGTGTTGACGTTGACCTGATATTTGGGGGGCTGGACGCTCGCGGTGACGGTCTGCGTGGCGAGTTTCAGCCAGTAGCCGCGGCCGGGCAGCAGCGCCTCGTCCGCCATCCACACGATTGTCGCCTCGAACTGGTCGGCGGCCTCGGGCGGATCGTCCGCGGCGGCGATCACGTCGCCGCGTGAGCAGTCGATCTCGTCCGCGAGCGTCAGCGTGACCGACTGACCCGCAACGGCCTCGGGCAGATCACCGCCCTGTGTGACGATCCGTGCGATCGTGCTGGTACGGCCCGAGGGGAGCACGCGCACCGCGTCGCCGGGGCGGACGCTGCCGGCGGCGATCAGCCCGGAAAAGCCGCGGAAGTCGAGATTGGGGCGGTTGACCCACTGCACCGGCATGCGAAACGCGCGCATCGCGTCGGCGTGCTGGTCGACCTCGACGCTGTCGAGGTGATCGATCAGCGTCGGCCCCGCATACCAGGGCGTGTTCGCCGACGCGGCGGTCACATTGTCGCCGCGGAAGCCCGAGATCGGGATGGCGGTGAAGTCCTTGATCCCGATCGAGATCGCGAAGGCGCAGTAGTCGGCGACAATCGCGTCGAAGCGCGCCTCGTCGTAGCCGACGAGATCCATCTTGTTGATCGCGAGCACGACCTGCCGGATGCCGACGAGATGCGCGAGATAGGAATGCCGGCGCGTCTGGGTCAGCACGCCTTTGCGTGCGTCGACTAGGATCACCGCGAGGTCGGCGGTCGACGCGCCAGTCACCATGTTGCGCGTATATTGCTCGTGCCCCGGCGTGTCGGCGACGATGTACTTGCGCGCGTGCGTCGAGAAGAAGCGGTAGGCGACGTCGATCGTGATCCCCTGCTCACGCTCCGCCGCAAGCCCGTCGACCAGCAGCGCGAAGTCGATCTCCTGCCCTTGCGTGCCGACGCGGCGCGAATCTGCCTCGAGGCTCGCGAGCTGGTCCTCGAAGATCGTCCGGGAATCGTAGAGCAATCGTCCGATCAGCGTCGACTTGCCGTCGTCCACCGACCCGCAGGTGATGAAACGCAGCAGCGTCTTGTTCTGGTGCCGGTCGAGATAGGCGTGGATGTCGTCGGCGATCAGCGCGTCGGGGGTGTAGGTAGCGCCGGCCCCTGCGCCAGCCCCGGCTTCGGTCATGGTCTCGGGCGGCATCAGAAATAGCCCTCCTGCTTCTTCTTCTCCATGCTGGCATCGCCCGCATCGCGGTCGATCGCGCGGCCCTGTCGCTCGGAGGTGGTGGTGAGCAGCATCTCGCGGATCACGTCGGGCAAGGTCGCCGCCTCGCTCTCGACCGCGCCGGTCAGGGGATAGCAACCGAGTGTGCGGAAACGGATCGAGCGCGTGACGGGTGTCTCGCCGGGCAGGAAGCGGAAGCGATCGTCGTCGACCATCAGGAGCGTGCCGTTGCGCTCCACCGTGGGCCGCGGCGCGGCGAAATAGAGCGGGACGATCGGAATGTCCTCGGCGGCGATATACTGCCAGATGTCGAGCTCGGTCCAGTTCGAGATCGGGAAGACGCGGATGCTCTCGCCTTTCGCCTTCCGCGCATTGTAGAGGTTCCACAATTCGGGCCGCTGGTTCTTCGGGTCCCAGCGGTGATTGGCCGAGCGGAACGAGAAGACGCGTTCCTTGGCCCGGCTTTTCTCCTCGTCGCGGCGTGCGCCACCGAACGCGGCATCGAAGCCGTGGAGGTCTAGCGCCTGCTTGAGCCCTTCGGTCTTCCACAGATCGGTGTGGAGTGCGCCGTGGTCGAACGGGTTGATCCCGCGCGCCTCGGCGTCGGGGTTGCGGTGGACGAGCAATTCCATCCCGCTCTGGCGCGCCATGCGGTCGCGCATCGCGTACATGTCGCGGAACTTCCACGTCGTATCGACGTGGAGCAGCGGGAACGGCGGCGGCGACGGGAAGAACGCCTTGCGTGCCAGATGCAGCATGACCGCCGAATCCTTGCCGACCGAGTAGAGCATCACAGGGCTCTCGCACTCCGCCACCACCTCGCGCATGATATGGATCGCCTCGGCCTCAAGCCGATCGAGATGGGTCAGCGTGCGCTGGTCGGGCGCCATTCGTCGTCCTCTGTCATCGGCACCGGAACAGCGGCGCCTCGTGGGCGATATATGCTGACGCGCACGCGTGCCCGCGACAATGATCTGCTCGCGGGGTTGATAGCGCGGGTTGGGCGGCGGTAGCGTTGCGCGCCGCCGCTGCGGACATGAGGAGACGGAAACGATGTTCGTCGACAATCGCGACTGGCCCCCGCCGCCGCCGTGGCAGCCGAACCGTCCGGTTCGCCTGCTGAACCCCGGACAGGCACGCGTGATGCGCAACATCGTCGTCTTCAACCTGGTGATGCTGATCTTCGGCCCGCTCGCCGGCGTGACGCTGTTCGACGCGGTCGCGGCGGCGCTGCGGTGAAGGTCCAGCCGAGGGATGTGCTCGACTTCTGGTTCGACGAGGTGACGCCCGAGCAGCGTTTCGCGAAGGACGACGCGCTCGACCGCACGATCGCCGAGCGGTTCGGCGCAGCGCGCGACGCAGTGCTGGCGAGCCGTGCGCAAGGGTGGCGCGACACGCCCGAGGCGTTGCTTGCCGCGATCATCCTGCTCGACCAGTTCACGCGCAACATCCACCGCGGACAGGCCGAGGCGTTCGCCGCCGACCCGCTCGCACGCGAACTGACGCTCGCGGCGATCGAGCGCGGATGGGAGACGCGATACACGCCCGAGCAACGCAAATTCCTCTACCTGCCGCTGATGCATGCCGAAGACGCCGCGCTACAGGCGCTGTCGGTCGAGAAATTCGAGGAACTGGGCGACGTGGAAGCGCTCGATTACGCGCGCGACCACCGCGACGTCCAGGCGCGCTACGGGCGATTCCCGTCGCGCAATGCGGCGCTCGGGCGCGCGTCGTCGCCCGAGGAACAGGCGTATCTCAACCGGCCCGATGCGGGTTGGTGATGTAAGAATGATGGCGGGGTGGTGGAGCTGAGGGGAATCGAACCCCTGACCTCTGCAGTGCGATTGCAGCGCTCTCCCATCTGAGCTACAGCCCCGCCCGGCCCGGCCACGATGGACCGAGCGCTGCCACTAGCGGCGTTGATCGCGCGGTGCAACAGCCTTTGCGGCAGAAATCTGGTCGGCGTCGCGAATAGATCGGTCGCGCATCGCCCGACCGATCCAATTCCTTTACCGCCCCAGCAGGACGCGTGCCTGCCCCGCGATCTGCGCGAGCATCGCCGCGTTCGGCGCGGGGGCGTGGCGGGCGCGGTCGACCACGGCCTTGAACTGTCCCACGCGCGCGGCATTGTCGGCGAGCCAGCGCGCGACTGCCTCCTCGGGCGCGCCGTTCGCGGTGCGGCCGAGGAAATCGAGCCGCAGCTGCTGGAAGTCGCGCGCGAGCCCCGCGATCAGCAACCGCTCCCACGGATCGCTCGACGTGATCCGCGCCGCGGTCGACTGCGCCCAGTCGAGCCCGAGCGCCTGACCCAGATGCGTGAACGCGCGCGCCAGCCGCGTCTCGTCGACCTGCGAGCGCCCGCCCAGATCGGCGAGCCCGACGACGCCATCCAGTTCGAACAAGCGGACGACGCGCGTGACCAGATCGGCGGGCGCGCCCGTTCCTTCGAGCGTCGCGGCGATGCGGCGGCTCTGCGCCTGCGCCTCGTCGAGCAGCAGATCGCGTGCAGCGGCGTCGAGGTGTGCGATCCCCTGCCCCAACCGCTCGAGCACCGCCGAGGGCATCGTGCCCGGAGCCTCGACGCGGAGCAGGTCTGCGACGTGCGAGCGCGTCGCGACCGCGACCTCGTCGAACAGCGCGTAACGCGCCGCCTCGGGCATCGCGGTCTGCTCGATCTCGCGCCACAATTCGGCGAGGCCGAACTGTCGCTCGGCGACGACGAACATCGCCGCAATGTCGGCGAGGGTCGCGCCTTCTTCCTCCGCGAGTTCGAACGGATGGAGGATGCCGATCCGGTTGACAATTCGGTTGGCGAGCTTGGTCGCGACGATCTCACCGCGGAGCCGATGCTGATCGATCGCGTCCGCGAACCGTTCCTGCATCGCGTGCGGGAAAGCGGCGTGGAGGTCGGGCAGCAGCGCGGGATCGTTGCCGAGCGCGCTGCCCTCGATCGCGTCCTGCAACGCGAGCTTGGCGGTCGCGAGCAGCACCGCGAGTTCGGGGCGCGTCAAGCCCCGCCCGTCGACGCCGCGACGCAGGAAGTCGACGTTGGAGGCGAGCCCCTCGACCTTGCGATCGAGCCGTCCGGCCTCCTCGAACACTTCCATCACGCGGACGTAGCTCGGCACCGCTTGCGCGGCGTCGTTGCCCGATCCTTCGGCGATCGACAGCGCCAGCGTCTGGAGGCGGTTGTCCTCCAGCACCAGATGCGCGACGTCGTCGGTCATGCTGGCGAGCAGCGCGTTGCGGTCCTCGTAGCCGAGCCGCCCCTCGGTCATCTCACGATTCAACGCGATCTTGATGTTGACCTCGTTGTCCGAGCAATCGACGCCGGCCGAATTGTCGATGAAGTCGGTGTTGATGCGGCCCCCGCGTGCGGCGAAGGCGATGCGTGCGGCCTGCGTCACGCCCAGGTTCGCACCCTCGCCGATCGCGATCGCGCGCAATTCCTCCGCATCGACGCGCTGGCGATCGTTGGCAGGATCACCGACCGTCGCGTTATTCTCCGCCGCGGCCTTCACGTAGGTGCCGATGCCGCCGAACCAGATCAGGTCGACCGGCGACTTCAGGATCGCGGCGATCAACAGCGACGGCTCCATCTCGCCCGCGGGGATATCGAGCGCGGCGGCAACTTGCGGAGTGATCGTGATCGACTTGGCCGCGCGGCTGTGGACGCCGCCGCCCGCCGACACGGGGGCGGAATAATCCGCCCAGCTCGACCGGGGCAGCGCGAACATCCGCGCGCGTTCGTTCCAGCTCGTCTCGGGATCGGGGTTGGGGTCGAGGAAGATGTGGCGATGGTCGAACGCGGCGACCAGCTTGATCGCCTTGGACAAGAGCATGCCGTTGCCGAACACGTCACCCGACATGTCGCCGCAGCCGACGACGCGGATCGGTTGCGACTGCACGTCGACCCCGCGTTCGGCGAAGTGGCGCTGGACCGAAACCCACGCGCCCTTGGCGGTGATGCCCATCGCCTTGTGATCGTAACCGACGCTGCCGCCGCTGGCGAAGGCATCGCCCAGCCAGAAGTCACGCTCCAGCGCCAGCGCATTGGCAACGTCGCTGAACGTCGCGGTGCCCTTGTCAGCTGCGACGACGAAATACGGATCCTCGCCGTCGCGGATCACCACGCCCTGCGGATGCACCACGCCGGTGCCGACGATATTATCGGTGATCGACAACAATGTGCGGATGAAGATGCGATACGCCTCGGTGCCTTCCGCCAGCCACGCGTCTCGGTTCGCAGGCGACGGCAGCTGCTTGGCGTAGAAGCCGCCCTTCGCGCCGGTCGGCACGATCACCGCGTTCTTGACGCGCTGCGCCTTCATCAGCCCGAGGATCTCGGTGCGGAAGTCGTCGCGGCGGTCGGACCAGCGCAGGCCACCGCGCGCAACGGGTCCGGCGCGCAGGTGGATGCCCTCGACGCGCGGGGAATAGACCCACACCTCGCGCCACGGCAGCGGCTTCGGCAGCCCCGGCACAAGGGCGCTGTCGAGCTTGAAGGCGAGCGCCTCCTCGGCTGCGGGCGTGAAGGCGTTGGTGCGCAGCGTCGCGTCGATCACCGCGCGGAAGGCGCGCAGGATGCGATCGTCGTCGATCCCCGTCACCGCGTCGAGCGCCGCGGTGATCTCGCCGTCGCTCTCACCCGCGTCGCCGGTGAACGACGGATCGTGAAGCGCGTGGAAGCGCGCGATCAGCATGCGCGCGAGCCCGGCGTTGCGCGCCAGCGTCTCGACCACGGTCGACATCGTGTAGGTCAGCCCCGCCTGGCGGAGGTAGCGGTACCAGGCGCGGAACAGCACGGTCGCACTCGGCGACAGCCCGGCCGCGACGACGAGGCTGTTGAATGCGTCATTCTCGGCGGTACCGCGCAGCGCGGCCGCGATCGCTGCCTCGAGCACGCGGGGTTCATGATCGAACGCCGCGTCGGGCGCCTCGACGACGAAGTCGTGGACGAAGGCGTTCTCCGCCTCGCGCAGCCGCGTTGGCAGTTCGCCGATCACGCGGAAGCCGAAATTTTCCAGCACCGGCACCGCGTCCGACAGCGCCAACGCGCCGTTCAGCTTGTAGATCTTGAGCCGGTGATCCTCACCCGCGACGGTCGGATACAGATGAACCTGCCGGTCGCCCTCGCCGTCCAGTTGCGACAAGCGCACGATGTCCTGCGCGGCCTCGTCCGCGCTCTGCACGTTGCGGTAATTGGGCGGGAAGGCCGCGGCCCAGCGCAGCGCGAGCCGCGCGGCGCGCGGCGGGGGCATCCGCTCGGCCAGCGCCGCCTCGACATCGGGCACCCAGCCGCGCACCATCCGCGCGAGCCGCTGGTCGAGCGGGTCGGCGTCGGGCACGCGCCCGCCCTCGCGCAGGTCGAGCGTGAAGCGCAGCAACGCGATCACCTGATCCTCGAGGCTGATCGACCAGTTGATGACGCGCCCGCCCGCGGCCTCGGCCAGCATGTCGCCGATCGCGACGCGGCGCGCGGTGGTCACGTCGTCGCGCGGCAGCCACACGAACGCGAAGAGGTGACGCGCGAGCGGCGAACGCACCAGCACCAGCTTGGGGCGCGGGCGGTCGGCAAGACTCATCGCGGTCAGCGCGAGCTGCTCCACTGCCGCGGGTTCGACCGCGGTGAGCAGGTCGTGCGGCAGCGATGCGAGCGCGTGCATCAGCGCCTTGCCGGTGTGACCGGCGGGATCGAAACCGAACTTGCCCTCGAACTCCGCCAACCGCTGCCGCAGCACCGGCACGCTGCGCGGGGGCGCGTTGAGCGCGGCCGAGGTCCACAATCCGGCGGTGATCGACAGCCCGATGACGCGTCCGGCCTGCATGACGGGGACGACCAGCAGGTCAAGCGGCACGCGGCGGTGGACCGGCGAAATGAGGCTCGACTTCAGCAGCAGCGGCGCCTTGTTGCCTGCCTGGAACCACTCGATCGCGAGGTGGCGCGAGCGGTCGGCGAGGAACGGCACGCCATGCTCGTTGCGCATGATGCCGAGCGCACCGGCGAGATCGTCGCCGTCGCTGACGCTCCAGCGCTGATGCCCCAGAAGCGTGAAGTGGCGGTCGAGGAACCAGCGCAGCAGGCTTGCACCCTCCGCGTCGCCGCCGGTGTCGTCGAGCGTGCCCGCATCGTGCGCGAGCGCTGCCTGCATCGCGCGCCAGTCGCGCGTCGCGGCGCGCACGTCGGCGAGGACCGAGGCGAGCTCCTCGACCAGCTCGCGCCGGTCGCGCGCGTCGGCGCGGTCCATCTCGATGTAGATCATCGATTCGCGCGCACCACCGGCCGCGTCGATCGCGGTCAGCGTGCCGTCGGCGTTGCGCGTGACCTGGACAACGGGATGGATGATCCGCTCGATCGCGATGTCGCGCGCGCCGATCGCACCCGCGATCGAATCAACGAGGAACGGCATGTCGTCGTTGACGATCGCGACGCGCATCTGGCGCGGGCCACCGTCACCCGGCAGCGGCTCGAGCGCGATTGCGGGGGTGCCGGGTGTGCGGGTCGCGCCGGTTTCGATCAGGAATTCGGCCGCACTCGCCTGCTCGGCCGCCGAAAAATCTAGCAACTCGTCGGGCAATGCACCGTGGGTAAGACGCGCCGCCAACGTGTCAGACAGTATCATCTGTAACTTCCTCGCCATGACCGCGGCTATGCGCTCGTCGCGATCATAGCTCAACCCCGCGCGAGACAGCGCGAGCGCGTGCCGCCCGCGTCCCCCGCACGCGGTCAGATCACCGTAACCGTGCGAGGACGCGCCGCGCCAGCAGCGGCTCCGCGCTGGCGCCCACGACCTCGATCGAACCGTCCGACGCGACGCGGCCGAGCATCACGACCGGCTCGCCCTCGCCCGCCGCGAGCCCCAGCTTATCCGCAGCGCCGATCCGGGCAAGCACGTCGCGCTCGGCGAGCAGCGCCGGTTCGCGCCGCAAGCGCGCGCGCCGGCGTGCGGCGCGCTCTTCCGCCACCATGCCGCGCACGCCGCCCGGCAGCGCCTCGATCAATCGTGCAAGCCCGCCCTCGGGCACGTCGCGGCGACGCGCGTAGGACAGCACCGCGCTCGCTTGCGCGACCGCCGCGCCGCGCCGCGCCGAAGATTGGTCGTCGGGGGCGGCGCCAAACACCAGTCGCGCCACCGTGCCGAGCGGATCGCGTGGATGCTCGGCGAGCCCCGTCGCCGCGAGCAGATCGGCGTAAGCGAGTGGCGCGCGCTCAGCCGCGCGGGCGAAATCGTGCGCGCGGCCGAGCGCGCGATGATGCGCTGCATGACTACGCGACCGCGCAGTGCGTGCGGCCGCGGCGCTCTCGCGCGCCAGCTCGAGCCGTTCGGACAGGTCGGCGTCGGCGCTGACATGGAGCGCGGGTGCGGCACTCGGTCCGTCGGCCCATACCGGCGACAGGTCGCTCGCGCGCGGCGCGGTGCGCACCGCCGCGGCAAGCTCGGCATCGAGCTGCGCCTGCGCGTCGCTGCTCACCATCTCCTTCCAGTTGATGACGCCGTAGATGTAATCGATCGCCGCGCCGTCGGACGAGAACGGCATCAGGATACCGCGGTAGAAGGTATTGTGCCCGCGGATGCCGACGAACTCGGCCTCGAAGCCGACCGGCGCGCGATTGGCGATGATCTGCAGATAATGATCGGTCAGGCGCGACAGCAGCGAGCGCGGCGGCACTTGCGCGATGCTGGTGATCGAATGGTCGACGCCGCATTCCACCCGCAGCGCGGTGCCCAGAAACTGGATCGCGGGGTTCTCCAGCCCGTCGCTAAAATCGAGCAGCACGCTGTGCGGCCCGAAATCGGCGATCTGCGCCGGGTTCAGGTCGGCGATCGTCGGAAACGGCCGATCGGCGAGCAGCGACACCCAGTGATTGTAGGCGCGCACGTGCATGCGGCGCTCGTCGCTGCCGATCTTGATCTCGGGCTCACCCACGCCCCCTTGCACCGGCTCGTTGTCCTGCCTGATGCCGGTCTCACCGGCGCCATCATTGCCGCGCGCACTGTCCATTACCCGTTCTTTCCCGACGGCGTCGCCAGCCAGCGATGCGACCCGTTTGCGCGCCGGCATGCACCCCGACGCGTAAATGCGGCGTAAACCCGGTGGTCGCCCGATCGTTCGAATGGCGCGGGACCGTGCGCGTCCGAGCCTCACGACGATCCCGCTTGCCACCCCCCGCCCCACCTGCTAAGCGCCGCGCCTCGCCCGATCAAAGGGCGCACCAGGCCGCTTTAGCTCAGCTGGTAGAGCATCGCATTCGTAATGCGGGGGTCACAGGTTCGAGTCCTGTAAGCGGCACCATCCTTCTTTATGTGCTTCCACGAGGAAAGCGGCGGCGGCCCAAGCTAGAAGGTGTTGGCTCGGGAACCCCGTGGGTTCCAGCTGGGGCGGCTTCTTATAGGGAACGCGACAAGGGCGCGTTCGCTGCAGCCCTCGCATCCAACATGCGAAGGCGCTGGCTAAACTGAGCGTCGGCGACCAGTTATTCTGCTCAACAAGACCCAAATGCAGAAGTTCAGGAGACCGCAAGCCAGTCCGGAAAGCGGACGCTTGTTCACCAGCTATACCGCGGTTCAGCCTGGGCAGGGATGGCCGATAGGTAGCGTCGGTGCACCTCACACCTGCAGGAGGGCAGGAGCATCAAGACAGCGCTGGCTGCCGCCGGGCAGACCACCGTGCCAGCGCGAACGCCACCCGAATACGGTGGCAGTTGCGAGCGATGGCGGGGCGATGTTCCCTGCCCCAATCGCCCGCAGCCCACAACTGGACCGAAATGCCGGCTGGCGGGTTTCCCCGGCGCTGTAGCAGCCTCGGCTGCTCGCCGGGGACGTTCGCGCCTTCTTCAGGCCGTTGCGCTGGCCGGATCTCCGCCGCCGGGCTGCTGCCCGAATATCAGGGCGCAAAGGCGGTCGTATTCGCTCGGTCTCGCGGACGCCGGATCCGAGAGGTCAGTAAGCGGACCCGGCTCGTGGCTGATCTCGGTCAGCAGGTCGGCGAAGTCGACCTTGCCTCTCACGACCACCTCCTGATGGTCACCGGCATCACGCGTGCTCAGGGCCGTGCCGTGGAAGCAGGACATGACCTGCGCCAGCCCACCGTCGTCGGTGACGTAGGTGGTGTGCCGGATGGATGTCAGGCCGAGATGGTAGTCCCTCTCGAACTCCAGCTTCCGGTCCATGAGCCGGCGGATCGCCATGACGTCCGCCAGCGCATTCTCGGCGTCGAAGGCGGCGGGGTCCCGCCTGAACTTCAGGACGCGCCTGGCCGACGCGTTGCCGTAGAGGCACGCGAGCGTGACGGCCAGCACGGGGTGCTGCCGGCTGATCTCCAGATCGTCGGCCATCTCGACCAGCGTCGACGCGACTTCGAAGCGCCTCGGCTTTGGGATCGGCTGATGGATGTCGAAGTCGCCACCGTTGACGGCGCGCAGAAACGCGAGGTAGGCGGGACGCCCAAGCTCGACGGCAATTCGCCTCAGCTGAGTAATGTAGTCTTCCACATACTCGTCGCGCTCAACCACTTCCGCGTGGTCGAAGAAGGACCGCGCGTGCTGGATGTCGCCGATGATCTGCGCCTTGAGATTCTCGTCGGTCCGGGTGCTCCGCGTGTCGCTGGTCTTTTCCATCAAGGCGAGCAAACAGGAGATGCGGTTCGTTGGGATGTCGAGCGCTTCCAGCCTTCCGGCCATAGCGGCCTTGCGCGGCTCGGCCGCGATCTGGGCCTTAGTCCGCTTGGTCACGTCGAGCGCGCAGATGTCGAGGAAGTGGATGGTAAGGTCGGGCGTCGTCCGCACGATCCCCCGCCGGCTACCTGGGGCGTAGGTCACGCGGAAGCCCCACGAGACTATGGGTCTTTTGACGCGGTCGACGTCGTTCGGTGTCGCCGCTCCCCGTCTTCGCTCCTCCATCTTGCTGCGACTTTCCGGCTGGCTGCCCGTCGGCACCCTGTCGCGACGCGTCGCACCTGATATAGGTGGGGTCTCGCGCGTTTGTAGGCGCGGCGGTTATCGTCGCCCTTCCGTCGAGGATTACCGGTCGATTTACGGCGGGTCGGCGGTCGGGGCGGCGCACCGCTTACGCGATGGGCGCGAAGCGATCCGAATACCTCTGCCCCGGGAACATGGCGCCGATTACGGCATCCGTCACTTGCAAAGGGGCTCGATCCCAAATGAAGTGCGCTTGCTCGATCGGCGTACCGGGGATCTGCGCGCCTTGAGGGAAGCCCTGAATTTCTGCGAAGTTAGCCAAGATCCGGGGATCCCAATGATAGTAGATCGGTCGGCTAGGATAGGCGCGGGAAGCCCGTGCCAAGACACCGAAGAGCTCGCCGGCTATATTCAGCTTTTCTCCATCCTCGGCGTCAATCGGCTGCTGCAAATCTGGGCGCCCATTGAAGCCAAGGTGTGCTTCCTGGTGGCACTTCTTGCACAGAGTGATGCCATTGCCGGGCTGGCAGCGAGCGCTCGGCATCAGCGTTTTGCGGATGATATGATGGGCGTCGAGCTTCTCGCTGCTCGTGCAAATGAGGCAGCGGAACCGATCTCTCGACCGGACGAAATGACTCCAACGACGGTGCTTCGTCGTGTCCTTGCGGTCAAGGACGATCGCATCGTCGAGCCGGATGAGCGCTGCATCGAGCTCCGGGATCAGCTTGTTCATGGTGGAGACCCCAATTTTTGTTATCAGTGAACATACGCATTAGTCAGTTTTGCATCACGGCATTTTCAAGCCGTAAGTTGCGGTTCTCCCGACTTGATGCGACCCGACATACCGGATGCGTCTGATCCCCTGTCAGCTGATAGCCCCCACCGCGGGGTAGGGCACCTTTCTCAGCCCGTGCTCCCTTGTGGGCCGCCTTCGCCTCGGCCACGTTCCCTCATGGGCCGGGCCACTCACCCATTTCCGGATACGGCATCCCGCTCCCCTCTCGGTCGAGGAGCTACCCCAAAGCAGCTGCTGAGCCATCAGCGGAAACGACGAAAACTAATCCAGCTCGGCAGCGTTTCGGGCGGTGCCGGGTAATGCACGGTTGACGGGCGAGCCATGTGATGGTGTAATTCCGACCTTGGGGGGAACATGCGCGCGGAATATGAGACGACACAGGATAGCGGACCGTATCGAGGAGCGACACTCCCGACGGCACCGGTTCCGGCTCGTCCGACCGTCAGCGCGTAGCATGACGATCACGCCTGAACCAGCCGACGGTGAACCGCCGGCGCCGCCCCGATTCATCGCCGTCGACTTCTTTTGCGGCGCCGGGGGCACTACCCGCGGCCTCATTGACGCAGGGGGATACGTGTTGGCCGGGGTCGATAAGGAGGCGCGCTGCAAGCGCACCTACGTCGAGAACAACACTAACCTGCGCGGCGACAGGAAGGCTCCCGAGTTCCTCCAACGAGACATCTTCCTCAAGTGCGAGGCGTACCCGGAAGGCGAGCAGGAGGAACTCGCGCGCGAGCTGAGCGATCTTATCCAAAAGGCGCAGGAACAGTTTCCCGGCGCACCCCTCCTCTTTGCCATCTGCGCACCTTGTCAGCCCTTTACCACACTGTCGTCGCGCAAGAAGATGAGCGGCGACAGGATCGAGAAGCGCGGCCGCGACAGCAACCTCCTTCGTGCCGCACTTACCTTCGTCGAGAAGCACAGGCCCGACTTCGTCCTTTCGGAGAACGTCGCCGGCATTCAGGATGAGCGTTTCGGCGGCATCTGGGGCGACTTCCGCGAGCGACTGAACCAACTCGGGTTCGTCACCGGATCTGAGACGGTCTGCGTGTCAAAGTTCGGCGTGGCGCAGCGCCGCAAGCGTTCGATCCTTCTCGCGGCTGACCGTGATCGGGTCCGCAAGGATCGGCTCACCGAGGACTTGGTCGCCAGCGAACTGATTGTGCCCAAGAAGGACGAGAACGCCGAGCCGCTAACCGTGCAGGAGGCTATCGAACACCTTCCACGCCTGGAGGCTGGAGACAACGATCCCTCGGTGGCAAATCACCGGACACGCTCGCTCACCGAAATCAACATCAAGCGCATCAGCTCGGCGAAGCCCGGCGAGACGAACCGCTATCTGGACGCGACCGAGCATGGCGACCTCAGCCTCGACTGCCACCGCCGCGTTAACGCCAAGCTGAAGACGCGCGGCTTCAACGACGTCTACACCCGGATGCGGCCGGACGGCCCCTCGCCCACAATAACAACCCGCTGCCACAGCATTTCGAACGGTAGGTTCGGTCACTATGACACGACCCAGAACCGCGGAATATCCCTGCGCGAGGCGGCGGCGCTCCAATCCTTCCCGGACGGGTACGTCTTTCACCCGGTGGAAATGATCGAGCCGGTTGCCCGGATGATCGGGAACGCCGTGCCCCCGCGCCTCGCCCAGTTCTTCGCGACCTATCTAGTCGAGTCCGTCGAGACCTGATCCCGACGCGCCTCTAATTCGGCAAGGAGGGCGGCAACACCGCACTCGAGGGCGCATTCCCAGATCACCCACACGTTCCAGCCGAGCTCCCGCAGGCCCGCCTTGGTAAGACGGTCACGCTCGAGGTTCCCGTCCAGCTTGGCGGTCCAGAACTCCCGGTTGGACGCTGGCCGTCTGCCGCGAGCGCAGTCGTGACCATGCCAGAAGCAGCCGTGCACCAGCACCGCAACGCGGTACCTCGGCAGGATCACGTCGGGCCTGCCCGGCAGTTCTTTCGCGTGTAAGCGGTAGCGGAAGCCACGAGCGTGGAGCGCGCGCCTGACCACCATCTCTGGACCGGTATTCCGATTCCTCACCCGTGACATGTTTCGGGATCGAGTCTCTGGGCTCACCCGATCCATTCAGCTTCGGCGTCCAAAGCGGCCTAGGCAATGATCATTGCCGATCACGACGAGAAGGCGGCACGCAGGGTCGCAGCGTCGTACGCCACTGGGGGCTCCTCATCGGCGACCACGCCATCAGCCGCAATCATGGTGGCGATCAGATTAGCGATCGCCTCATCCGGACTTCCCTCCACGACCGGGTCAGGCCGCGAGGCCGGACTTGCCGCTCCCCTCATTCTCTCCCGCCAACTCGCCGAACTTCGCATAATCCACCCCGATGCGGGACTGGTGATTGCCCAGGAGATGTAGGAACCTGGCCGCGTACTGGGGCCTAAGCTGGCTCACGGCGAAGGCCTTGCGCTCCCCGATGTCGAGCGCATCCCCCACTTTCCTCAGCTCCTTGAAGAGGAAGCCGTGCCTCTGCCACCCCAAATCGCCCGAGAAGCCGGTCGGCTCCAGCATCCACGTCAGCGGCCGAGGCTGCCGCATCTGCGTATGGACTGCGCGCAGGAAGTGTTGCTTACCGTCCACGCTGACGAAGACCTGCGTCCCGCGCTCTGCCTCAGGCAAGGCCTGCTTCGCCTTGCTCTTCTCCAGCTTGAGCAGGTGCACCGGGCGGAACGGGAACATGTCCGCGTGCCAACTGAATGCGTCCGAGGACTTGCGCGGCACCATGTCGCAGGCCGGCGTCACGCAAATCCACCACTCGTCGGTATCAGCCGAACAGAGCACCGTTCCGGTGGTCAGGTGACCGCCCCGAAAACGGTCCGACGACAGGTACTCGTTTAAGGCGTGCAGAACCTCGAACTCCATGTTCGCCTTGTCCCGCCAGGCTACACCCGCCTCCTTCGCCGCGGCCGCCACCACCTCCACCTCCGGCTTGCCGGTCAAGTCACCCATCGCCTCCACGGAGAGGCGGGCCGCAACCTTACCAAACCGCATCAACTCGGATTCCGGGTCGGCCAGTTGAACCTGGATGGACTGTTCGATGGACTCGGCCAGCCGGGCGTTCAGGGAAGCCACTAGGCCGTCAACGGCCATGTCTTCGCCACCGGCACCGTGCTCGCGCAGCATGTGGAACATCCAGCCTGCCTTAAGCAGGCTGGATGGCATTAGCGAGCTGTCGAAGGCATAAGACCGGTGTTCAAGCTCGTTCTGCAGCTCGGAGACGAGTAGCTGAAGGACGCTCGGCTTCCACGTCTTCAACGCCGCGTCGAGGCAGTCGAAGATGCCCGGCTCCTCATGCTGCGTCGGCCGCCCGTCCTCGCTCTGCTCGGGCTTCTTCATCAGGCAGACGAAAACGCTTCCCGCGTTCAGATAGGGTGGAGCCCCAGCCGGAGCGCCCTCGAGAGGGTGAGGTTCGGCCGCGTCCGCCTCGGCGCCATGACGTTGGATCGCGGCGCGGTGGATCAATGCCTCGAGGACGGCCTTCGTCTGGGCACCCGGCACCCTGTGCAGCTCTCGGAGGTCCTTGAGCAGTTGCTGGTACTGAGAGCAGATGTGCCTCATCCCGTGCAGGACGTAATCGCGCAGGACTTCATCGGGAACGAGTTCCAAGGTCCCTTCCGGGTCAATGTCGCCGACCAGCTCGTCCGCATCCCTGCCCTGGCCGAGGTCAAGGCCGTCGAGGAAATGCTCCTTTTCGCGCCAACCTCTATGCAGCCTGACGGCGGCTCGGGTCCAGACCTTCAAAAGGTTGTCCCGCGTGTAGATGATCACAAGATTGAAGTGCGGGCTATGCGACAGGCCCGAGAGCACGCGGACCGCGTCCTCGCTGTCCTGGGGCTCGGCCCGCCTCAGGTTCCAGTCGAGCACAACGAGGTCGCTCTTGCGGATCTTCTCGATGAACTCGCCATCCACGTGGCCGACCGTGTTCTCGACGTCGCACACGATTCGGTGCCTGTGCATCAACTCGTAAAGGCGCCGCGCCTCGTCGACGTCGGGGAAATCGGCACGAACGGCGGCCGCGTCGTTCGCCGCCAGCAGGTCGTTGTAGCTTGGGAAGCTGTCGTCGATGAGGATCGCGGACTGGACGGCCCGCTTCCGCAGCGTCTCGACGACTGCCTCGTCATAGGTCGCCGGCTCAGCCATGGGTCATGCCTCGAAACTCGATGATGAAGTTTGCGCCCGGCAGGACCTTGGGATCCTCCGGACCCGCGTAGCGGATATCGTGGTGCGAGACCGCCAAGTTCAACTTGCAGAGATGCAGGCCGACGCCCCTGCCGTTGGTCCGGCGCGTGAAAAACAGGTCGAACAGATTGGGAATGTCGTCCGGGTCAACGCCGGGCCCCGAATCTGCCACGACGACCAGTTCGCCGACCAGGTCCAGCGTTATCCTGCGGTCATCGACGAACCGCACCCAGTATAGGGCGTTGTTCACCAGGTTGATGAACACTGGCAGCAGACGGGACCTGAGATCGATGACCCGGATGGACCGGAACGCGGGCGTAGCGGTAAACTCAACCCGCTCGTCCTTAAGCCGGCGGCGGAAGAAGTCCTGGACGAAGTCGGCTATTGATTCCCCGGTGATCGTCTCCCGTGACCTGTAGCCCGCCAGGCGGAGCGGCGCCAGGAAGCGCAGCCGATCTGTGATCGCGCTGTGAGCTTCGAAGGCGAGCCGATAAGCATCGCTTTTCTGAACGTCGGCGGGAAGCCGGTGCAGGTTGCGCCGGACCTCGGCGTCCATCGTGTCCAGCTCGTGACCGATGATCTCGATCGCGATGCCCATCTGCGCTAGCACGTTGAAATCGTTCACGCGGCGATCGAGCTGTGCCCGCTCGTCCTCCGTGACGGCCAGCGCGCCCTCCAGGTCGATGTCGTTGCGCAGCTGCTCGAGCGCCCGTAGGAACGGCTCGTAGCGGCCGACGAAGTCCTCCTCGAGCTGGGCCGCCGTCGCGTCCAGCCCGTTTAGCACCGTGCCGAGCCGGATTCCGCGCTCGAGGTCCTGCAGCTGCGGGCTTGCCAGCAGATAGTACTGCTTAAAGTCGGACTCGGCCTGCGCCCGCCACTTCTCCCGCAGTTCGGAGATCTGGGCGTCGATGATTTTGCGGAACCGGTCGACCCTTGCGCTCAGCCTCGACTGATTGCTTTGAAGCCGCCGCGTCGCGACGGCATCCGGAGGCTCCACCCTCATCACCTCGATTGCAGCGGACATTTCGTTACCGGCAGCATCGATGGCCGCCCCGAGCGCCCGGTAGTCGTCGCGATACCGCCTGTACGCTACCTCCTGGTCGCCCAGCTTGGAAGGTACCTGCGGGACGCGGAGTCGATCTCGCTCGTCGCGCAGAGCGTCGAGTTCCTCGGATACGAGCGCGACCTCTCCCGGATCCTGCTCGGCTAGTGCCTCCGCAAGGCGCTGCCTCAGCGCGCCCGCCGCCTCCACTGCCTGGCGGACGGGCTCGGCATTCGACTTCAGGAATTTGCGAAAGGTCGAGGCCCGCGCCCGTGTGGCCTTCTGCGCCGCCTCCGCAGCAGACTTGTTGCGGGCCTTAATATCCTCCAGTTCCCCCTTCCGGATATCGGAGTCGGTGCCGAAGTACCGCTTTCCAACCGAGACCAGGAGGTCCTCCACGAGGATCCTGAGCTCGCGAAACGCCCGGTTGTCGACCAGTCCCTCGCGTCCCGCCTTGTCACGCAGATTGGGATTTTGCTCGCGGGTGAACGCCGTCCGGCCAAAGCTCCTTCGATGGGCCCAGAAGTATCGTCCCGCGTGGCGGGACCTGCGCTCCTCAATGGCATAAAGGTCGGATTCCGGATTGCCGTAAGGCATGATCCGAAGATTATCGCGATAGACGTAGACGCCCCCGTACTGATCCGTCTTCGCCGACAGGGCGGCATGGACAGCCTTCGGGTGCGTACTCGCATCCGCATCCTGCTCGAAGGTTCCGATGCAGAACTTCACCGGCCCTAGGCGTTCGCGAGAGCCGCGAGGCGGCGGCCGGGTCGGAACATGGGTGATCTCCCCGCGATCCTTGCCGAGCACGCGTAGCTTCCCACGAAAGACGCCGAGCTCGTCGAAGCCGCCGTCGATCGAGTGCTCAAGCGTTCGGAACTCGTCGATCCCGAACACATCCGCAGCCTTCACAATGGCGCGACGTTGTTCACCTTGGTGCAGGACTACCTCGTAGTCGAACGGTTCGCGGTCCTCCTCGAAGGGGTCGGTGAAGCCGGTCAGCGTCTTAACCAGATCCAGCCTGACCACTTCGACCTCGGCGTCGTCATCCGCCGCCGAAGTGTCGACTTGGACGGACAGCTCACGATGCACATCTAAGAGGAGGATGGCGGTTCCGGTCTCTCGCGTGCCCGCGAAGGCCGGCCAATCACGCAGGTGCCGCTCCTCGAGCTGCACGCGTGCTCCGGCTCGGATTCGCTCGGACGTGGTCTCCGAGAGGCCTAACGCGCGCTCGTATTCGTCAAACCGCGACCACGCCGCCGTCAGCCGGTCATGCCTCGGATCGTCCTCGTCCGGTCTGACGTTTGCTATGAGGGTCGCACGCATCGAGTCCAGAAGGCCGAGGATTTCACACGTCGAGGTGAAGCTCTCGACCGCCACTGCGATGTCCTCGAGAGCCAAATACGGGTTCTCGAACAACCGCCAGTCGACCATCACTGCGGCGAAATCGCTGTCCGCCCTCTTTGAGAGGATCAGGGTGACGGGCGCCAGGAACGCCGCCGAGAGACGCCCGATGCCTTTCTCGCCCTGACGGGGCCGCGGCGCCCGCCCCTTGGGAACATCGGCCTGGTCATCCCTGACCCTGATCTTCGAATCGGTGCCGACCACGAGCCAGCGCTCTAGGAAGTCGGCCCGCGACATGCCGAGGCCGTCGTCATAGATCGCGCCTACGGCGGGGCTGCCGTCAAACACGTGCAGGGACACGCTGTCGGCGTAGGCATCGTAGGCGTTCTTCCAGAGCTCGCTGACCGCGGTAGGGCAGTCGGCTATCTGACCGCGCCCAAGGTGGTCGATGGTGCGGGCGCGAGTCTGGAACGTGGTGCGCTGCACCGTCATGCGGACCACCATCGCACGTACGCGCCCCTGCCTCTCGGGCCGCTCGGCAACCTCTTCAAACCTTCTCCCCCCGCCCGCTGCGACCCCGAACCAGTACGGGTTTCCCTCTCTCGGGCTAACGAACCATAAACGCCGCGGCTGCGCCAGTCAGCAGACGTCGCAATTGGATTTGGGATTCAATCTATTTCGGCTGCAATTTCCTCCCAAATTTGGGGCAAGCCGAACAGGACGACCGGCGCCATGCAGTTCATCGTGGGTCTTCCAACGAGGTATGCCAGCTACGAGGGCGGAACGCGTACCCTCGCCACCTCCCGTTAATGGCTAGAACTGCACCCCGGATATTTCTCCAAGTGAACGAAGGGCTGCTCACCGCGGTCGGTACCCGAAAGCGGACCGGCCGAAATCCACCACAGAAGCTCAGATGAAAGGTCTGCGATATTGGCGGCCACGTTCAAGATGGGTCCGCAAGGGTCACCTACGACGCGCTTTACAAACGAGCAGTCTCAGCCATCTTATATGTAGGTAAGCAATACTTACCTACTTAGGAGCTCGTGTGGCTGAACCTTGAGCGCGTCGGCAAGCCTACCAAGCGCTCGCACGGACGGGTTTCTCGTACCACGTTCAAGGTCGCTGAGATAGCTGCGCTTCATTCCAGCCTCGAGCGACAGCTCCTCCTGCGACATGCCCGCTAGCTTCCGATAGCGGCGCACGTTCGCGCCAAGCAGCTGCACCACGTCCATGTCTCGACTTGGCCGCAGACGCATGCCCACGTCTGTCCACTAGACGTGTCATTTTCGCTTGCGGCCGCAATCCAAAGCGGGAACGATCCCGCTCAACCGCCCGACATCGGGCTCAACAGGAGAATAGATATGATGCTACGATCACGGGCGGGGTGCATCCTCGCCACTTTGCTGACGCTCGCCGGCTGCGGACGCGATCGCTCAGGCGCCGAAGCAGCCGTCAAAGAAGCCCTGAAGGCCCCTGAGTCAGCGCGCTTTGGCGAGTTCTACTTCAACAGCAAGACCGGCAAAGCTTGCCTTGAGACCAACGCGAAGAACTCGATGGGTGGGTACACCGGCGACAAGCAGGTCCAGCTCGTCAAGAACGGCAGCGGCTGGGAGTACATCGGCGAAACTGAGGAGACAGCGGACGAGTGTCGAAAGACACACGCCGATGAGACGCGCGATCCGCAACAGGTGCTCGACGACCGCCTGAAGAACCTGGAGTAGCCGGGTGGTACAGATCATCCTCGCGCTGCTCGCGATCGCCGCCGCCATCTACGCGGTGAAGGTCGCGGTCCTGCTCATCATCCTGGTCGGGCTGATCTTCCGCACCAGAACGACGGTCAGCATCCTGGTGATGCTGGGCGCGTGGGCGCTGCTCGGCCGCTACCCGGTCGCCGGCATCGCCCTGATCGCGCTGGTCGCCTTCGTGACGATCAAGCGCGCGCTCGCCAGCAAGGACGGCGACAATCTACCGGACAAGCCGTCCGACTGACCACCATCCTCTGATCGACCCATCAACCCACCAAAGCCCTCGGCCTCACCGCCGGGGGCTTTTCTCGTTTCAGGAGACAAGACCCATGCTCACCATCGACACCGACGCCCGGCTCGCCCGCGCGCTCGACCAGCCACTCGGCGCCGCCGTCCACCGCCTGCTGGCGCTCAGGCGCCATCAGCTCGGCAGCATCGAGGGCACCGCCGCCTTCCACCTCGTGGAGGCAGGCGACACGCTCGCCGACGCGGAAGCGGCTCTAGGCTTTCCCATCGCCACCGACATGGTCGAGGGCACCAGCTACCCCGACCCGGACTTCGTGCCCTCCTGGGAGAGCGCGGAACGGCACTCGGGCGGAGTGTACGAGATCGTCTACGTCCTCACCGACGACGGCCACGCGCACGTGCTGCTCGTGCCCGATCGCGAGGACACCGATCCCGTGCTGAGGTCGCTCCTTCGCGACCACGTCGACCAAGCCGAGGGTGCTCTTCCAGCCCCTTAGCTGTCCCCGCCGCCACGCTCTCGAAGCGGAAACGGCGGAAAACCTCACCGTCTCAAGCACCCCGCACCCGCAGCGCCCCGGCAGACCCGCCACGGGCGCTTTTCTCATGCCAGAAGGACAAGACCCATGCTCCACCTGACCGACCGTGCCGCGATCACCGCCGCGCTCGCCTCCGACATCGACCCTGCCTTGCGCGACCTGCTGGCCACGCGCGCCGCCGCCCTCGTCACCGACGACTACGACCTGACCGATTGCACCGAGTTCCTCATCGTCGAGGAAGGCGACACCGAGGCCGACATCGTCGCGGCCGTCGGCTTTTCGCCGCTGGTCGACCCGATCGATGGCTACCGCATCGACGAGCGCGGCTTCCAGCCCGGATGGGACTGGCTAGCCGATCAAGGCGAGTGGCTAGAGCTGAGCTTCAGCTTCGGTTCTGACGCCGCGGTTGTCACGATGATTGCAAGAACAAGTGCCCTCGGCAACGCTATAAAGGATTTAATGGTATAAATTAGACCAAACACGCCATGTGACACACTCCGCAACTTTAGACTTGAATTTACAGTCCGGTTCCAGGACGAAGAAGCTTAAGTGGTGATCTTTGATAGCTTTTCCATAGAGCGTCGACACCTACCTCGATTGCCTTTCGCTCAGCCGCGTTTGCCTTGCTTTGGGGAGGAGAATGATCAATTGCCAGATTGCGCAACAACGACTCCAGCCCTTCTACCCTTGCAGCCTGCTTGCGAAGCTCCTCTAGATATGGCACGTTTTTGACACTTGAACTCTGTACACAATCAATCTCGCGCCTGATTTTACGTATCACGTAAACATGATGAATTCTTAGTTTAGTAACCGTGTCATTGACATCGTAGTCACTGAGCGCCCTTAGTCTGGAACCCAGCTTTTCCGGTACACTTCGAGACTCATTTAGTATTTCTTCGATCTCACCACCGATCAGGTCAACATCTGCGAATCGCTGAAGCACTTCCTTGAAGACATCGTATACGGTCTTGCCATACTCCGTGGCTTGCACAGAAGGTCCCGGCCCTAGCAACTTGCCACCCCCCATAGCGTGTTTTACGCGACGTATGTTCCTGCTGATCGTTGCCTGACTTTTAGGAAGATGAACATCAACCTTCTTTCTACTGTTTGTCTCAAGAAGGCGCGTGAAGAGGTACATGTCTCTAAATGTGAGATTATATGCCCGCCTCACAAATTCGTCATTTTGCACTTCAGCGCTATCTTGCGCGATGGTTCGCACCTTTTCGAGAAGAGGTAACGCTTCAATAAGCAATGTATTGCAGTCTTCAAAAAACCATGGCCCATCACTCATATCAACCAGGATTGTGTCAAACTCTTTCTCAAGTGATCTAAGCTGGGACCTCACCGTTTTAGCATCAATCCCAAGCTCCTCCGCCGCCTTCACTTGCGACCTATAATGTACAAATGAACTGAGAGTATGCAGCCATTGCAGCCTTAGCTCAGGCGCCTTTTTGACAAGCTCCTCGATAGTCACCCTTCCCCCCAATTCCACTAACCATGTCACGTCGGCGGACGGTAGGTGCCACTGATCCATGCCTGTAGCCACTAGATAGCTGGCAAAGATCGCGGCCACTCCAAAGCTTTAGACCGCCGCGCTTCTGCGACGACCCATTGTGTGGTCGCGCTTCGACCGCAAGAACGGTCGTTGGAGACCGTGCGCACTAATCGATTCGACCGTGCGAATGACGATGAACGGCTCAACCACGCATTGATGACGATGGCTATCGAGACGCAGCCTCAGCAGCCCTCCCCCGTGCTGATCGCACCAGCACCGCGTTCAGCCGGTACGCACGCACCGGCCAGATAATACGCCTCCGGTATTCTGATAAATGCACCCTGTCTCTCTGCCGAATCTACCTAGGCGTATCGTGCAATTCTGAGCAGTTTTTAGTTCGCTGCTCGTTTGCTAGTTAGCCGTTGCGCCACCCAAACAGCGGCGGCGCAAAAGGATAGTTTCGGCGCAATCGGCGCCGCAACGCTCAAATATAATTTGGAGAAACAAAGATGCGACTTTTGGATAAGGCCGGCCTCATCCGCGGAGAAGCCATCATTGAGTGCGCTTTCAGCGGTGATGAAACACCCGAGGACTTTGAATTGGCAGATATCGTTGGCCTCGTAGCGGCATACGTCAACATGCGCGAGCCAACTCATGATATGTTCAAAGTCATGCACAAGCGTGTGGGCGTTGGCCTAGCTCGTGACATGGAGCGGGTTTTCCACATGTTTGACGACCTTGGTGGACGTGGTTTGTGGTCACAAGGCCCGGATATTGCGGACGTCCAGTTTACTCACCGGAAGCTAAACAAGCATTATCCACTCTTTGAGAAGAACACTCAAGCCTTACTGAACCGGGAGCGCGATCACCGCCATGGGGATAGCACTCCTTTCTAGGTCGGGTATCCACCACGATGACGGGCAGCCTTCCCTTCCGAACGACCTCCCAGAAGGCAGCTAACCCGTTCACTTAGTAGAGCGTGCCCTAAGCCCCCTGCGGGAACGCCCTTAAACCTCCATCGCCGAAGCCAAGCCGATGCGCGAGCAGTCCCTGCGCGTCGCTGCATTCGTGCGCCTGGAGAACACCGCTGCCGCCGTTTCGGACCACCCGGGCGGCGGCGGCATCTACCTTCTTGGAGAACAGGAAACCACCATGCGACCCTACACCAACGACGAGCTACTCAAGGGCATCGGCGCCTTCGAGCACGCGATGAACGCCCAGACCGATGTACCGGGCTTCCGCAAGCGGACCTCGCCAGCCACCGCCATCGGCATTCTCGCCTCCATGATGCGCAGCGGCCTGTCGGCGACCAAGATCGACCAGGTCATCGACAGCGAGTTCGCCGCCGACGCACCTCTCCTGCGGAAGGTGCTGGCCATGTACGAGGGCAACAACTGGGACATGGACATGTGGCACCTCCAGCCCAGCGGACAGTACAAGGTCTGCACCGACCTGTGCAGCGCGGTCGATCCCAACTGGCGCTACGCTCCCAACATCAGCCTGATGGACTGATCCACCACCCGCGTCCGGTCTGACAGCACTAGCCCAGACGCGTTACCCAGCCGCACTGCATCCCGCCGTCGGCTCAACCCAACACAGACCCGGTCACCCAAGGGTTCGCGAGCGCCGTGCTCGCGGGCCGCTGGACAGCCGCGTCTCGTCACCGAGAAACAAACATGAACGACATTGAACACACTGTCCAAGCACCGACACCTACCGACAGCCCGCTCGTGGCTGGCGACAACGACAACCCGGCGGCTGCCGATCGCTGGTCAGCCCTCGGCTTCACGCCCGCGGACGGCGGCGGTTACCTGACACCAGCCGACCTGATCGTCTTCGAGATCAGCGACGCCGCCGCCCGGCCCGCCATCGTGCAGACGCTGATGCACATGGGGGAGCCACCGCGCCTCAACGTCAAGATCGGTGCAGCCGAGCAGACCTTCTTCCGGCTCGCCGATCCCGAGCTCGCCGCGACGCTGAAGCGCAGCGTGCCGGCGGGTGTCTACGTCCGCACCGGCGGCGACACCATCCAGCTGCCCGACACAGCCGCATGGGCGACGCCAACCAGCTTCCCCGCCACCGCCGCCGACCTGTCGGCGATCACGGCGGTGGAGGTCAGCCGCATTGCCAAGGCCGACCTGCCGACCGCGCAGCCGCTGATCGAGCGGACACCACTCACGGCCATGAGCCTGCGCGGCCTGTCCGCCGAGTTCCGTGCGCGCGCAGTGGAGGCGAAGCCACTCCTCGCCGACCTGTGCTTCAGCGGGCAGGTCACGACGTGGTACGCGGCCCCCAACACCGGCAAGACGCTGATCACGCTCAACCTGCTCGTCGACGCGGTCAGGGAGGGCCGCGTGACCGGTGGCAACGTCTACTACATCAATGCAGACGACGGCAGCGACGGCATCGCCACCAAGATGGAGATCCTGGATCCTTTGGAAGTGCACACGCTGGTGCCGGGCTTCCGTGAGTTCAACCCGATTGAGCTCGCGGGCAAGCTCACCAAGATGGGTGTACGTGAGCAGTCCAGGGGCGTGTTCGTCATCATCGACACGACGAAGAAGTTCGCGTCGCTGATGGACAAGCGCGAGGCGACCGCCTTCGGCACCGCGTGTCGGCAGGTGGCGATGAACGGCGGCGCGGTGCTCAACCTCGCGCACACGACCAAGAACCCGAACGCGGACGGCACGCCGCGCTACTCGGGCACCACCGACCTCCTCGAAGATGCCGATGCGGCCTACACCATTGCCAAGGTCGACAGCGGCGGCGAGGCGGGCGAGCGCGTGGTCGAGTTCAAGTGCTTCAAGCAGCGCGGCCCCAACGCCGAGACAGCGGCCTACGCCTACGATGCAGCGCCGGACACGTCCTACCTCGACCGGTTCGCGTCGGTGCGCCGCGTCGACCTTGAGGCACTCGACCAGTTCAAGCGTGTCGAAGCGCAGCGAGCCGACGCCGAGGTGATCGAGATCGTGCGCAAGTGCATCGCCGAGGGGCACAACTCCAAGATACTGCTCGGCAAAGAAGCCGCGAAGCGTGCCGGCGTGAGCGTGCGACAGGCCTACCTGCTGGTGGAGCGCTACACCGGCACCGACCCCGCCCAGCACCGCTGGAGCTTCAGCGTCGGCGGTCACGGCATCCACCGCTTCGAGCTGCTGCCGCTCGCCGCCTGAGCCAGCCCGGCGTCACCGGTCGGGCAGCGTCGCAGGTTCGCAGCTTTTCAGTTTTTCAGCGTTGCGGGTGCCCGCCCCCGGCGCGGCGCTGCGGAACTGCAAAACTGCAGAACTGAAAACCTGCGGCGCTGCCCCGCCACCCCGCGCCCGCTGCCCAGCCCGGCGGCGGCGCGGGTGCCCCGAGCGGCCCGCCACAGCCCCGCTGGGCAGCGATCCCGGCCCGCCGGTCACCCGCCTACCCGCCGCCGCCCGCGCTGCCCGGCGGCTCAAACCCCCGAACACCCAACCCACAGGAGGGCATTTCCATGCCAAAAGCGAAACTCGACCACGCCTTCTGCCTCACCGCTCAGTGCGCGCCCGGCAAGAAGAAGACCGACTATTACGACGAGACCGTCACCGGCTTCGTGCTGGAATGCCGTTCGACGGGCGGCAAGACCTACTATCTCCGTTACCAAGACCAGGGCGGCGGCCAACGCCAGCACAAGATCGGCGGCTTCGGCGACATCACCTTCGCGCAGGCCAAGAAGGCGGCGCAGCGGTACCGGTCCGAGGTGGTGATGGGCGGCGACCCGCTGGCGGCCAAGGCGGAGGCCCGGGCCGTGCCGCTCTACGCCGAGCTCGCCGCGATGCACATGGCCGACGCCAAGCTGCACCAGCGATCGTACAGCACCACGGAAGGGTACGTCCGCAACCACATCGTGCCGCGCTGGGGCAGGACCCGGCTCACCGACATCGACAGCCGGGCGGTGGCGCAGTGGCTCGCCTCCAAGCGGAACGACGGCCTGTCACCCGCGACCGTGCTCAAGATGAAGATGATCTTCGCACGCTCCTTCGAGCTCGGCAGCAAGTGGGGCGTGGCCGGCTGCGAGCGGAACCCGGTGCGCGCCGTCGAGACCAAGGCGGTGAACAACGCTCGCGAGCGCTACGTCACCGCCGAGGAGGCGGCGCGGCTGGTCGCGGCGGCGGCGGCGTCGCGCAACAAGCAGCTGTCGGCGATCGTCAACCTGCTGCTGCTCACCGGCATGCGGGTGTCGGAGCTGCTGTCCGCCCGCTGGGCGAACGTCGACCTCGACCGCCGCACGCTGTTCGTGCCGATCTCGAAGACGGGGCGGTCGCGCCACGTGCCGCTCGCGCAGGCCGCGGTGGACGTGATCGCTGGCCTGAAGCGGGGAGAGTTCCTGTTCCCCAACCCCCGCGACCCCTCGAAGCACCTGACAACGATCAAGCACGGCTGGCACACCGTCCGTGACGCCGCCGGCCTGCCCGACCTGCGCATCCACGACCTGCGCCACTCGGCGGCGTCGTTCATGGTCAACAGCGGAGTCGACCTGTTCGCGGTAGGCAAGGTGCTCGGTCACGCCAACGTCGCGAGCACGGCGCGCTACAGCCACCTCGCCAACGACACGCTGCTCGCCGCCGTCGAGGCGGGTGCGAAGAAGCAGGCGGCCGCCTGACCCCTCCCCCGCCCCGCGCGCTGGCCCCTCAAGGCTGGTCCGCGGGGCGGGGCCTTTCTCTATTTTTTTTAGCTCGGGGCGGAGCGATTCACTGCGCTCAGCTCCCAACTCTTCGAGTTTCGAACGATAGCCTGCTTGCGTCTTTTACAACGATCTTATGGCGGTCGAACGCGTCATCGCACATCACCCTTAACGAGATAACCCGCTTCGATCCCGTTAATGATCATCTCGGCAAACACTTTCCCTACTTCCTCAGCGGGTTCTGATTTATCGGGCTTGAACCATCTGTGAGACCAATTTATCATTCCCAATATACCATAGGCCATGGTTCGACTCGAACCTACTTTCCGGAACGAGCCCGCAGCAAATCCCTGCTCGAGTATGTCGATCACTGACTGCTCGATGCTTCTGTTAAGTGCACGCATATCACTCGACCACGCTGACCTTTTGTCACTGACGTGCGCCAAGTCTTCGCGAATATAAATGTACAATAACGGATAGTTTTCGGAGTAGGACTGCATCAACGCTATCACAAGTTCGCGCATTTTCCGCTGCGGACTCATGACGCTGTCGGCGATCGTGCGCGCCAATGTGTCGTTTCGCTCCAGCACCGATCGCACGATCTCGTCGAACATCTGCTCCTTTGACGAGAAGTAGTAATACAACGTCGCACGATCGATGCCCAGTTCGGCCGCCACCGCGCTGACGCTGGCCGCACTGAAGCCAAGTCGGTGAAAGACCCGGACTGCCGCCTCCGAAATCTCCTGGCGGCGCGCGACGTAGGACTCCCGCGCGTCGGTGCCTGCCGCTACTCTACGCTTTCCGATCAGCGAAGATTGCTTAGCCACGGCCACACTCCCGAACGTTCAGTTGTCGGGCTATCGCGACCCTCCTGCCTTGACTAGCCCCGTGGGGCACCGGCCACATAAAGCACCTGCCCGGTCACGAAGGCCGATCGCTCGTCCGCGAAGAATGCGACGGCGTGCGAAATATCGTCCGGAACGCCGGGCCTTCCCACATGGATGTCGCGCATCATCGTCGCGACCATGTCGTCGAATGGCATCTTGATGCGCTCGGCAATCGCGCGGGTCATGTCGGTGACGATAAAGCCTGGTGCCACGGCGTTGACGGTGATCCCGTGTGGCCCGAGTTCGATCGCGAGCGTGCGCGTGATGCCCTGTACGCCCGCCTTCGCGGCAGAGTAGTTGGCCTCGCCGAAGACCCCTAACGCGGCGATACTCGATAGATTGACGATCCGACCATAACCCATGGCACGCATATGCGGCTGCACCGCCCGACTCATCAAGAAGACCGAGCGAAGGTTCACCGAAAGGACGACTTCCCAGTCTTCCAGGCTCATCCGCGCGAGAGTACGATCGCGCACGATCCCGGCATTGTTGACCAGAATGGCTGGTGCACCGAGCTGATGTGTGACCTCGTCAACGCCCCGCGCGACCGCAGCTTCATCGGCAACGTCGCAAGCGACCGCGACCGCACGTCGCCCATGCGCCTCGACCATCGCCACCGTATCCGAACAGTTCGCTGCATCGAGGTCGAAGAGCGCAACATCGTGGCCGTCTGCTGCCAACCGTCCAGCGACCGCGGCTCCAATGCCACGCGCTGCACCCGTCACGATCGCTACACGGGACGCTGATTGTTCAATGATCATCGCGCTTCCTCCAGCAGGGAACGAGCCTGTTCCACCAAGAGGAACTTCCTTGCACGCCCTGATGCCGTGACCGGGATGGTGGCTGCGTCGACGATCCAAAAATGACGCGGCACCTTGAAGCGGGCGAGCCGCTCCATGACGAACCGCTGCAAAGCCTGCGCATCCACAACGGCGTCCTGCCGCACGACGATGAACGCCGCGCCGACTTCTCCCATGCGCTCGTCGGGGATCGGCACGACATGCGCCTGCTCGACTTCGGCGTTGCTCGTCAACAGGTCCTCGATCTCGGATGGAAGCACCAGTTCGCCGCCGCAGCGGTAACTCTCCTTCGTGCGCCCCAGCAGGGTTATGTAGCCATCGGAGTCGATCCGCCCCAAATCACCCGTTCGCAACCAGCCGTCCTGGGTAAAGGCGGCGGCGGTTTCCCTCGGCTTCTTGTAGTAGCCACGGGTGACGCCCATGCCCTGCGCAACGAGTTCGCCCGCTTCGCCACAGGGCAGGACCGCGCCGGTGGAAGGATCGATTACACGATAGGTGACTAGGCGTTGTCTACTCGCCGGGTCACCTGCGACCCCGACGTCACGCTGCCGACCGTTCGTCGTCAGCAACCGCTCGAAGTGATCGTCGGGCCGGGTCACGGTCGTAGAAGCGGTCGTCTCCGTCATGCCGTAGCCAGTGGTGATCTCTTCCACGCCGAGCTCATCGCGGAGGCTAGACCACAACCGCTCCGGGGCGCGGCCGCCGGAAGCGAGAGCACTGTGCCATGATGACAGGTCGTAAGCATCCTCGCGTGCCGCATCCAGGACGGCCAGGGTCATCGTGGGGATTAGCAATGCATCGCTGGCACGGTGCCGCTCAATCGATCGAAGGGTATCAATAGCGTCGAAGCGAAGTCGCGGGATGATTGCGCCTCCCACAAAGGGAACGGCAAGCAATCCTTCAACGTAGCCGAACACGTGGTACATCGGCAGCGAAAACACGATCCTTCGTCCATCCTCAAACGCACGTGCCCAAGCACTCCCGAACGCCGTCCGGGTAAGCATGTCATGTGTCAGGAGAACACCTTTGGGCGAACCCGTCGTACCAGACGTATAGACTATGTCGCAGGTGGCTTCGGCCTCAACGACGGGCAACTTGCAGTCAGCCCCGTCCGCATCGTCTCGGTCCAGTTCGTCGAAGTTGATCGCAGTTGCGTGCGAAGCCTGGCTGACCGTTCCGAACACCACGATGCTGCGAAGTTTCGGCAACGTACCGCCGCCGCCTTGCCGTTCCCACCCCGGCGCGATGTCGTCGAGCGCGCGCAAATAATCATTGTCCCGGAAGCGATCCATCGTGACGAGCAGCACGGCGTCAGACTGCTCCAGCAGGTAGAACAATTCGTCGCGACGGTTCAGAATATTGATCGGCACGGCGACGGCCCCCACCCTCGCGATCGCCAGTTTCAACGCGACGAACTCCGGATGATTGGCCAGGATCATCGCGACGTTTTCGCCCGGTCTAACACCGAGTGCGACAAGCCCTGCGGCGATGCGCCGGGACCAATCCGCCATTTCGGCATAGGTCCATGTCCTGGCGTCGGTCACGAGGAAATCGCGATTGGGCCAAGTCGTGACTGCGTCGTCAAACGCACCATGCAAGGTCTTGGGAGTCCAAGTCGGGAAACGCGTGGCAATGGCACGCTGTCGTTCATCGATGGACATCATGGTTGCTCTGTCATCCTCGCCCATGCGGAACGATGCACGCCGTTCCGCTGTGTGCCTGTCGCCCGAGGGCCCATTGCACCGAAACCTAGGTCCAAAAGACTAGCCCCGTCAATGCCTACGTTGACAGCGTAAGTCCATTGTACCGGTAAGAGCATTCCAGAAGCTCGACATCTTTCCACATAGGTGTTGACTTTTTCCCCACCCGGCGCAAAATGAAGCTCATAGGAGAGTGTATGATAAGGGACGTTGACGTCGTCGTGATCGGCGCGGGCTTCGCCGGCCTGCGTGCCCTGCACACCTTTCGCGGTCTTGGACTGCGCGTCGCCGTACTAGAAGCCGCGGACGACATTGGTGGAGTGTGGTACCACAACCAATATCCCGGTGCTCGGTGCGACGTTGAGAGCTTTGACTATTCCTACCGCTTTTCGCACGAGCTCGAACAGGAATGGCGATGGAGCGAACGCTATGCGACGCAGCCGGAGATTCTGCGCTACATTAACCATGTAGCCGATCGCTTCGACCTGCGGCGTGACGTCGTGTTGAACACGCGTGTTTTAAGGGCAGCGTGGCAGGAGGACGACGCCTGCTGGATGGTAGAAGCGAGCGGGGGCTGCTGGTCGGCACCACGGCTCGTGCTTGCCGTCGGCCAACTGTCGACGCCCAAAGACACGCGCTACCCCGGTCAGGATGAATTTGCGGGCCAGATCATTAGCAGTGCCCGTTGGCCCAAGCAGCCGGTCAACTTCACCGACAAGCGGGTCGCGATCATCGGGACGGGCTCGTCTGGCGTGCAGATGACGCCCGTCATCGCACAGACCGCCAAACAGCTCACCGTGTTTCAGCGGACGGCCAATTACTCGATCCCCGCCGCCAACGCTCCGGTCTCCGACGAGGAGGATGCGGCGGTCAAGGCGCGCTATCGGGAGCGCCGGGAAGCCGCGCGCAACTCACCAAGCGGCCTGGGCTTCGTACCGGACCCGCGCTCTGCAAACGATGTGCCCGAAGCCGAACGTGAGGCGGCGTTTGAGACGGCATGGAACAAGTTGGGCTTCGGGTTTGCGCTCACGTTCAAGGACATCCTGCTCGATCAGGCGTCCAACGATCTCGCCTCGACGTTCGTGCGTCGCAAGATCGCCGAACAACTCGACGATCCTGTTCTGCGCGCAAAGCTGACCCCTGGCGACTTCCCGTTCGGTACGCGACGGCCGTCCGTCGACAGTGGCTATTTTGCAGCTTTCAAGCGCGAAAACGTCACGCTGGTCGACATTAGCGAAACGCCGATCACTCGCTTCACTCCCAACGGCATTGAGACGACGGCCGGCGAACATTCCTTCGACATTGTGATCTACGCGACCGGCTTCGACGCTTTCACGGGATCGTTGCTGAAGCCAGAGATCTTCGGCCGCAATAGCGTCACGCTTCGGGATAAGTGGTCGGCCGGACCTGTCAGCTTTCTGGGAATCGCCGTAAACGGATTCCCTAACATGTTTGTACTGGTCGGCCCGGGAAGCCCGTCGCTGCTTAGTAACGTGCTGTTGTCGACCGAGGAACAGGTGGATTGGCTGGCCGCGCTGTTCACGCACACCGATGCGAACGGCGTCCGCGTGATCGAGGCATCGTTGGATGCAGAACGCGACTGGGTTGCGCACGTCAACAAACGCGCGGAGGAGACACTGTATCTCAAGACCCCATCTTACTATCTGGGCGCAGAGATGCCGGGCAAGCCACGTGTGTTCATGCCGTACTCCGGAGGCGTTCGGGGGTATCGTCGCATTCTGGAGCGTACCGCAGCGGAGGGCTATCGCGGTCTGACATTCAGCCGGGCGGATGCTCATGCCGCCGCATGACGCCAGTGCCGTGCCGGACCAGGAACTGGCCGCGCTTCTATCGGATCCGCGCGTTGCATTGAGAGCACCCGTTCCGGATGTGTCGCTTGATCGATACCGCGCGGCCGCCAACAAGTTCCTCTCGCGTGCACCGCGGCCTGCGATCGCGATCGTGCGCGACCTAGAAGCGACGATTGATACCCATGCGCTTGCACTTCGCTTGTATGCGCCACGAGAAGATGCGGCATTGCCGCTCGTCCTGTTCGTTCATGGTGGGGGGTTCGTCTTTGGAAACCTCGACACACATGACGCGCTGTGTCGACACATTGCAATCGCGGCTGACGCGTGCGTGATTGCAGTTGATTACCGCCTCGCCCCCGAAAACCCTTTTCCAGCGGCGCTAAACGACGTCGAGCAGGCTCTTCGATGGTCACTCGATCATGCGCTTGATCTGAACGTAGATGCTGCGCGGGTGGCACTGGCTGGTGATAGTGCCGGCGGGCAATTGTGCATCGCTACCGCGCTGCGATCGCCCGACGTTGCAATACGGCATCTCGGCCTGTTCTACCCGTTGATCGATCCGACACGAGCATCGGCGTCACAGCGTGACTTTGGCGAGGGTTACATGCTCACGGGATCATTCCTCGATTGGGCATGGCATGCCTATATGCCCACCGGTGAGTTCGACGAACCGCTGCTCGATCTCACCCGTGCCGCGCTGGAGAACCTGCCGCCGTTGACGATCGTCACTGCGGCACTCGATCCGCTGCGCGACGAGGGCGAGGCGTTCGCCGTCCGTGCGCGAGATGCTGGACAGTCGGTCTCATTTCAACGTTTCGAGGGAATGATTCACGGCTTTGCAGGCTTGCCGCAGCCACCTGCCGCTGCGGCAAAGGCAATCGACTTCGTCGGGCGCTCGCTGGCGAAAGCGCTGCACCGCTGAGCACGATCACCGACTGAGCAGGACCGACCCGCCGTTCGCCCCCAATCCCAAGACTGCGGTCAATCCGACGCGCGCATCGGGAACCTGATGCCCTTCGGCACGACCGCGCAACTGCCAGGATACTTCGCAGATTTGCAGCACAGCCTGCGCCGTTGTTGCCTCACCAAAGGATAGAAAGCCCCCGCTGGGATTGATCGGCAGTCTTCCGCCAATGTCCAGCTCGCCGCGCTCGAGCATGACATCGCTCTCACCGGGGGCGAAAAAGCCGAATTGCTCAGGCCAGGCCAGAATATGCCACGCGGTGTTGTCGGCCATCTCTAGCAGATCGATATCTTTCGGCTCCATGCCAGCCATCGCGAATGCGCCTGCAACGGCATTAGCCACCTCGCTCGTGTGCACGACACCATCCCGCACCGGGGACGCAATCGTGGGGATGCGCCGCGCCGGATCGCCAAAGCTGCCGGTGGCAATTGCACAGCCTGCGACTTTGACCCCTGTTCCTCCATTGCGCTTCATCCACGCCTCGCTACCCAGTACGAGCGCAGCGGCGCCATCGCTCACCGGGCAAATCTGCAGCAGGTGAAGTGGATCAGCGACCATCGCAGAGGCTAGCACCTCATCGATCTGTGTCGCCGTTCGAAATCGCGCGAGCGAATTACCGACCGCATTGCGACGCATCAGCACAGCAGCCCGGGCGAGCGTCTCCTCGCTCGTGCCGAGTTCATGCATGCGGCGGTGTGCTTCGATCGCCCAGTAAGCCGGGTTCGTCGCGCCCATCGCCACCCAGCGGAGGTAATCTTCGTCGGTCACGTCATCCTGGCTGCCCGGTGGCCGGGGAATGAAGCCTTTTGGCATCCGTTCTGCGCCCACCACGCACACGACTTCGTGCTCGCCACTCGCAATCATGGCGTGCGCGGTGTGAAACGCGATTGCGCCTGCGGCACACGCACCGCCCACGTTGACGCACGACATGCCTTTTTCAGCCACAGCCTGGACGATTTCATTGGCGTGCAGGCCCCAGCCCATGCCGCCTTCGAAGCGCGAACTTGCTGCAACCACCGCCTCGACGTCGTTCCAGCTTACGTCAGCCTCGCCGAGTGCACCTGACAACGCATGCAGTGCCAGTTCCAGCTGCGTCTTGTTTGGCCACTTTCCCCATGGGTGTGCGCCAGCTCCCAGCACGTAAACCGTTTGGCTCATGCCGACACCTCATTCGCCGTGAAGGCGTACGTCATCACTGTGTTACGCTCGTCGTCATAGAGCGGATGGGCCACGACCCGCACGCGTGTGCCGATCCGGATCGCGTCGAGCGGGACACCCGACAGGATGCCCATCA
This sequence comes from Sphingomonas citricola, assembly GCF_019429535.1. Taxonomy (GTDB): domain Bacteria; phylum Pseudomonadota; class Alphaproteobacteria; order Sphingomonadales; family Sphingomonadaceae; genus Sphingomonas; species Sphingomonas citricola. Next base: position 253,935 of record NZ_JAHXZM010000005.1, read on the forward strand.
CCTCCAGCGTTTGCTCATAATCGAGCCGGACGAGCCCGATCGCATACGGCTCCCAATCATCGACCCGGAACAGCGGCGGGGGACGGTAGCGCTGAACGGTGTAGCTCACCAATGTGCCTTCGCGCGGCAGCAACGTCGTCTCGACCGTCTTTGCGCGGCAATCGGGATTCCGGCAGCTCAACGATCGCGGAAAATACACACTTTGGCACGCCGTGCAGTGGGTACCGATCAGTTGCACACCCTCGGCGCCGACCTCGAACAACCCATCTGCAACGGGTATGATGACATCATCCAACATCGCCGTTCTCACAACGACAGGATGTCACGGGTTTCGCGGAAGTATAACGTGCCATCCGCCACATCCTCGACCTTGACGGCATGCCGTACGTAGCGGCGTCCGCGCTTCTCGTATTTGTCGGTAGCACACGTAGTGATGCGCACTGTTGCGCCAACCGGGATCGGAGCAAGTATCTCGGAATCATGGTTGGTGTGGATCGACCCGATCGCAAATGGGCGGGTGTGGTCGAACTGTACCGATAGCACGAAGTGCGACACGAGTAGTGGCGGTACGATTGCACCACCGAACGGCGATCGTCCCTCAATCCGCCAGCTGTTCATCCGCCAGCCTTCGTACCATTCGTTATAGTCTTCAACGCCATCGGCATAGAGGATCACGAGTTCAGCCGTCAGCGTGAGCTCACGCGAACGCTCTTCACCGATCTCGACCATGTCCCAATACGTCTGCGACCCTGCTTCTAGGCCGGCGATGAATGATCGCGTTTGCTCGATCTGTACGGCTGACATTGGACGTAACGCGTCGGTTACTGCAACAGCATCATGCTCAAACATCGACATCCACCTCCACGAAGCCAACCGTCTTCTTTTCACCCGCGTCATTGTCTGCCCAGACATCGACAATGAAACGGTACCCGTCGCCCTTTGCAATCTTCTCACGTACGATACCATGCGTCGTGATGATCTCGTTGGCGTAGGTGGAAGCAATATATTTGCACACGACGCGAGCACCGGCGAACATGGCGGCGCCGAAGTGGTTTACACACATCTCAGCAATATATGCTGAAGACATCTCACCAGTTTGGATCGGCGCCTTCAGCCCGGTTTCTGCGGCGTAGACGGGGTCCCAATGATTAGGGTTGAAGCGCCCCCACAGTCTTGAACCCATCAACTGGATGGCTGCCTTCTTCTTGACCGGCTGCAATTCAAAGCCAAGTGGTGTGTCGCGCGTCACCCGCAACGATCGCGTATCAGCTTCGTCCATGAAACATCCCTTTTGTGATGATTTCGGTAATCAGAAGCGACCCGAGACTTGCAGGGCGATCTCACGTCCCCGCGCCACCACGCCCCGCTGTTCACCGATTGCCCCGGGTACGCTGGCGCCGCCGGTCCGGTCGGCAGCGTAGAGCAAGTAGTATTTGTTCGACAGGTTCCGTCCGATCACGGAAACCGCCCAGCGATCGTCCACTTCTGCGAGCCGTGCGCTGGCGTTGAAGCGCCAGAACGCGTCCTGACGCGTTGACGGGGCCATCGTTTCGGCTGCCATGTAACTACCGCTGTAGAAAGCGTCGCCCGTAAACGCGATCTTGGTCGCACCGAGCGGGATCGTAACCTCAGCACCCCCGTTACCAGCCCAATCGGGTGAGCGCGCAGGCGCACGTCCCCCGAAATCTTGCTGCAACGTCAGCGCTGTTGCATTGACAAACGAACAATTGGGCGGCGGGACTGCCGTAGCGCGCGTCGTGCCGGTAGGAAAGGCATAGCCGTAACATTGGCCGACGAAATTGCGGAAACGGTTATGGGTGTATGCGATAGCGCCATGTAGATTGAAGTTGCTTGTGGGAGAGTAGTTTACCTCCAACTCCCCACCACGCTGCCTTACCTGCCCGGCATTGTTGATCGTGTACGCGACCCGCGCCGGATCATAGGTATTCACCTGAAGGTTGGTGAACTTGTACGCGAACGCTGCGACGTTGACGCGGAGTCGGCCGTTGAGGAACAAGCCTTTCGCTCCCGCCTCGAACCCCCGTGCCTTTTCCGATTCGAAGTCGGCATCGCCGATGCGCGTTCCCGTCTGCAATGGACTTGTCAGCCCAAAGCCGCCAGATTTAAAACCCGTTCGGTATGCGACGAACAACGTTTTGGTCGTGTCCGGCCGCCAGGTAACCGTTGCCTCGGGCGAGACGTTGTCATCGTCAAAGCTGCCCTGCAGAAACCCCACTGTATCTGATCCAGGATATACGGTGTTCAGGGTGTTGAAGGTGCCAACACCATAGACGTTCTGCTTACGAAAACGCTTCCGCTCGCGCGTATACCGTGCACCCCCCGCAATTTCGAGTGTATCGACCGGCTTGATCAGCGCTTGTGCGAAGGCCGACAGCGTGTTGCCAGTCTGCACGCTGCGATCTTGGTAGGTGGAAAAGCGATTGGCGGCGGCATTATAGCTTCCATCGTTCAACTTGGTGTCATTGGCGTCGCGAAGGCGTGCGGTCTGGTAAAAGCCTCCGGCCATGAAGTTAAACGCGCCGTCTAATTCACTGGTAACCCGGAATTCCTGCGAAAACTGCTCTGCTTTTTGCTCGTTGTAGAACGCAAGCTGTGAATAGGTGGTTTGATCGAAACCGGAAAGAAATTGGTAGCTCGTGTAATTGTATCCGGTCGTGGAATCGAGGCGGATCGCGCCAAGTGACCAACCAAGGTCGATAGCCTGCGTGGCGACTGTCAGCTTCCCATAGGGCGTGCCGTCGCCACCGCCGCGTATCGTCGCTGCAATGGCCAAGGGCAGATCGCCTATCGTCGTGCGGCGATCAGGAACGCAGTCGGCGTTAGGGTCGGCAATCCCATACATACGCGGGTTCGGCCCGGTACATGGACCGATGTTCTGCGTAGCTGCACCAGGGCCATCGTCCCTGTTGTAAGCGTAAAAGGACTTGGCGCGAAATGAGAAGTTGTCTGACGGCTCACCTTTCAGCGTTAGGCGCGCAAGAACTTCTTGGTCGCCAGGCCGCTCGTCGGAGGCGCCGGGCAATTGTGCAGCACCAGCGGGAGCACCCGTTGCCGCACGGTAGAAGGGATTTGCAATCGGTTTCGCCGTGTTTCGCAGCCAGCCGTCAAGATTACGATAGCGTACCGCCAATCGGGCGCCAAATGTATCCGACAGAGGACCAGAGATTGCAGCCTCGGTTGTCACCTCATCGCCGACAAACTCGTACGCGGCTCGCCCCGTGATTTCCAGACGGTCGGTCGGATCCGCCGTGGCTATCGAGATCACACCAGCCGTATTATTCTTGCCGAATAGAAGCGCTTGCGGTCCCTTAAGGACCTCAACCTGAGCGACATCAAAGATCCCAAGCTGAGCGATGCGGCCGTCGCTTGTCTGCACCCCATCGATGGCGACGGACACCGCCTGTTCGAAACCTGCTTGGTTAGCTGGTGAGCTGACGCCGCGGATCGCGATTGATCCACCGCCCGCCGATTTATATGCCCCGACGATAACGGTGGGAGTCAATTCACCGATTTTGCTCAGGTCATTGGCGTTGTTGTTCGCGATCTGCTCGACGCCAATCACCGACACAACCACAGGAACCCTGTTCAGGGATTCACTTCGCCGTCGTGCCGTGACCACGATGTCGCCGGCGGCGGCGCCTTGAGGCGCGCGATCCGCGTCTGGCTGATCAGGCACTTGCACTTGATCTTCGTTCGTAGCCTGCCCTGCTGTGGTTTGCGCTAGAGCGACTGGCGCACTTGAGAGCGCCGCAATCGAGATCCCGGTTGCAAGTAGCATCCGCCGTGCCGCTACGCTCATGCCGTCCTCCATCCATCACCTAGAATGCGCCGCTTTCATGTGAAGCGGTCGCACGATCAGGGCTGCCGGAAACCGTTTGGCTTGTCAATGCGTGTGTTGACTGGTTCTCGGGCGAACGAGCGATCGTCGAGGAAAAATGAGAGAAACGGCTGTCATATGCCCTCTTGAAGGGCAATGTCTCGATGGAACGCGTCACGGTGTGGGCGAGATGCACCTACAGGCTTGATCGTTTCTCAACACACCTGTGGAATCGAAAAGTTGGCAGTGCAGCCTTTGCGCACTGCCAGCGCTATTCCGTGGTACCGATTGAGCTCCTACCTCACCTAGCGCCGAAGAAGCTGCAACCATAAGAAGGACTACTCGAAATTGGTCAGAGGCAGCTGGACCAATCAAAACTCAAAATCGTCGCCCGCAGGTATGGCGCAGGTTGCTTTTCGCGCGTTTCCCACGCCAAAGCGCTTTCACTAGGAAACGGCTGATAGAGGGGTTCGGCCCACTCTGGGTGATCAGTGGGTGATGCAGGAAGGTCACCAGCAATTGATGTTTATCTCCTTGCTATCGCAGCATTTTTTCAGGCGCTAGACAGGCCTTCGTAATGCGGGGGTCACAGGTTCGAGTCCTGTAAGCGGCACCATCCTTCTTTATGTGCTTTCACGAGAGAAGCGGCGGCGGCCGAGGCTAGCGGGCGTTGGCTTGGGAACTCACGTGGGTCCTGGCGGGGACGGCGTTCGGTAGGGAGCGTCAGAAGGAGCGTTTACGTTGGCCCTCGCACGCAACGTGCGAAGGCTTCGGCTACCCCAGCGTCACCAGCGACACGAGCCAGGCGATAGCCTCAACCATAAATCGACGGGTGGGTGAGTAAGCCCCGCGGGACGTCATGGATGCATGTCTACGGCACGACGCTGCTCAGCGGCATTGGATTCACCATGATCCTGTTCATCGGCGGCCTCGCCTTCATCGACATCACACTGGAGCGCGAAGTGAAGTTCCGCGTTCTGGCCGGCTCTGTCCTTTCGGCACTTTGCGGTTCCTAAGTGTTGTACCTCGGAGGGAGGCGTCACGCGCCACCCTTGAGAGACAATATCGTCACGGAACAGGGAGTGACATGAACGAGGCAGCGGTTACCCGCTTCGACCTGAACGGACGGCTCGCTCGTCTGGCATTGTATCGCTGGTGGCGTCGCACGATCGTCGGACGGGTCGATCATGAGGCCGTCGTTTCACGCATCGTCGAGGAAAGCGGCTGGTCGCCCCGCTTCGCCTTCATGACGATGATGTCGGCCGGTATCGCGGTACTGGGTCTGCTCCTCTCGTCACCAGCCGTGGTCATCGGAGCTATGCTGATTTCCCCGCTGATGAACCCGATCCTCGGCTTTGGCTTCAGTTTGGCGCTGTTCGACTTTCGCGAATTGCGCCGGTCGTTGAAGGCACTGGCGATCGGATCGACTGCCGCTGTCGCCTTCACCGCGTTGATCGTGCTCGTCTCCCCGCTGCAGGCGCCGACCGCGGAGATCGTCGCGCGGACACGACCCAATCTATTCGACCTCGCCGTCGCATTGTTCGCCGCGCTTGCCGGCAGCTTCGCGATCATTCGCGGGCGGGGCGAGACGATCGTCGGCGTCGCCATCGCCACCGCGTTGATGCCGCCGCTCGCCGTCGTCGGCTACGGCATCGCGACACGAAACATGCCGGTAGGCGCGGGCGCGTTCGCGTTGTTCGTCACCAATTTCATCACGATCGCGCTGTCGGCCACGCTGATGGCGCGCTTCTACGGTTTCGGCCACCATCTCTCACGTCGGCAGAGCTGGACACAGACGATACTGCTCACCCTCGTCTTCGTCGTCATGGCTGTCCCGCTGGCAATCTCGTTGAACCGGATCGGGCGCGAGGCAGTAGCGGTGTCGCAGACGCGAACCCTGCTGAGCGAACGGTTCGGCACAGAAGCGCGCGTGACGCAACTCGACCTCGATTTCGCTGTAAAGCCGCTGATCGTGCGTGCGGTGGTCATCGCGCCGCGCGGCGCCATGCAGAAGACGCTAGCCCTGCAAGAGGCGCTGGCGGACCGGCTCGGCCGTCCGATCAGACTCGACCTCGACCAGATTCTGCTCGAGCCGGGCGCCGGCGCGCTGGAGGCGCAACGCGAGGAACTACGACAGGCAGGCGATTTCGCGAAGCAGGAGGCCGAGCGAAGCGCATCGCTCGCCCGAATGGTCTCGCTCATTACCGGGGTGGCGGCGGATGACGTGACGGTCGATCGCGATCATCACCGCATCATCGCGTCGGCGAACGCTTTGCCCGGCGCCAGCCTGGGCACTTACCGGGTGCTGGAAGCGCGGGCGGCCGCGGAGGATACGGGCTGGTCGATAATGGTCGTGCCGCCGCAGTCGCCGCTGCCGCAGATTGCATTCGCTGACAATGTCGACACCCTGGATGCGGCCGCCCGCACCGCCGTCGCGACATCGATCTGGGCGGCGAAGCGCTGGAACATGCCGGCGCTCGGCGTGCCCGGCCTTCCGACCGGCGCTCCGCCTGCCCGCCCCAATCTCGCGCAACGTCGCGCACTAGCGATCGCGGCCGCGTTGCAAACTCAAGGCATCCGGGCTGTGGCTACGCCCCCCGCCGGTCAGCGTTTTGGGCTTGCTCCCGCCAGTGGTTTGAATGGCGCAGCCGTCTCAGTCGGGCAGATCGATCGATGAGGGCACGGCTAGTCAGGTTCGCGAACGAACTCGGCGAGAGTTATTGGTTCGTGCCGACGGTTATGGCGATCGCCGCGCTGCTGCTGGCTGGGGCAATGGTGTGGCTCGACAGCCATCATATGGCGACATGGATGGACCGGCTGCCGTGGCTTTATGCTGCGCGGCCATCCGGGGCACGCAGCCTGCTGTCGTCGATTGGCGGATCGATGATCGGGGTGGCGGGTACGACTTTCTCGGTAACGATTGCCGCAGTCGTCTACGCCTCGGGTCAGTATGGCCCCCGGCTCCTGAGCAATTTCATGTCGGATCGCGGCAATCAGGTGACGCTCGGCACCTTTATCGCGACTTTCCTCTACTCACTCGTCGTCCTGCGCACGATCCGCTCCCCGGACGACGCGGCGGGCGAAGCGGCGTTCGTGCCGCAATTGGCGGTGCTGGTCGGACTGCTGCTCGTGCTCTGCTCGATTGCAGTGCTGATCTATTTTATCCATCACGTGCCGAGCCGCATCCACATCAACAGCGTGATCGAGCGAATCGGCAACCGCTTGCTACGCGAGATCGAACACCGCTTTCCCGACTCGATCGGACACCCTTCCCGACAAGCGAAGGAGCGCCCTGGCATCCCGGCTGCGTTTACCAGCGCTGCAACGCCGACCATGCTTCACCAGCGCAAGTGTATTCCTGCCAGCGAAACCGGTTATGTCCAACTGATCGACGCGGACGCGCTGCTGGAGATTACCAGCGAGCGCGACTTGATCATCCGCCTGCAATATCAGCCGGGCGACTTCGTCCATCGCGGCAGCACATTGATCGAGGCCTGGCCCGCCGAACGAGTGGATGATGACACCATCGAGGCTTTGCGGGATACCTTCGCGGCGGGATCGCGCCGCACCGCGTTGCAGGACTTGCGCTTCCTTATCGACGAACTGGTCGAGATCGCCGCCCGCGCCTTGTCGCCGGGGGTCAATGATCCATTTACCGCAAATTCGTGTCTCGACTGGCTGGGTGCCGCTTTGGCCGATCTCGGCGGGCGCGACCTGCCCGAGCGACTGCGCGTCGATAACGGTGGGAAGCCCCGCGTCATCACGCATCCCGTCACGTTCGCGGGCTTCGTCGACCGGGCGTTCGGAGCACTCGCGCAATATGCGTCCGCGGACATGATCGCGGGTCAGCGCTTTCTCGCGGTCGTGGGGGACGTCGCGCTCGGCTGCGATGCGCCCGATCGGCTGGAAAAGCTGGCAAGCCTGACCCGACAATTCCGCGACCTAGCCGACGAGGCGCTGACGGGCGTAAATCACGACGTCGTGCTGCGCCACGCCGACGAGATGCTGCACGCACTCGCCGCATCCGACCACAAACGCCTGCTGCGCGATCGGCAGGCCTGTTTGGGAGAAACCGCATGATCGTCGCCATCGCCCTTCTTGTCGCGCTGATCGTGACGCTGTTGCTGACGTTCGGCCGTTTCGCACGCAGCAATGGGTGGCGTGCCACGATGACGCCGCTCGCCTCGATCATCGGATCGGGCTTTCTGATCTGTGGGCCGCTGCTCGCGCGCGAATTCGGGAGTGCCGCCTTGCTCGCGATGGCGGCGCTGCTTGCCATCGCCTATGCCGCTGGCTGGGTGATCCGGTTCAACATCGTCCATGTCGAGAACCACCTGGCCCACGCCTCCTTCAACGATCCGATCGCGTGGACCGCGCGGATCACGCAAGGTGTCCTCGCACTCGCCTATGCCGTGTCGGTTGCTTATTATCTGAAGCTGCTCGCCGAATTCTCGCTCAAACCAGTCGCGCTCGATCCGGCATGGCAGCCCGTGGCAGCGAACGTCATGGTGACCGTCATCATCGGTCTGATGACGCTGCTCGCGCTCGGGGGCAGCCTGCGTAAGGTCGAGCATCTCGCGCACGGCACCGTGTCGATCAAGATCGGGATCATCGCGGGGCTGCTCGTCGCGCTTGCGATCGCCTGGGCCACGAACGGCATGGCCGATCCGCTGCCACCTGCACGGCTGTCGTGGGCGAGCATCCCGATGTTGCTCGGGCTCATCATCACAGTGCAAGGCTTCGAGACGTCGCGCTACCTTGGGCACGATTATGCTGCTGATCTTCGCATCAAGACGATGCGGCACGCGCAATGGATCGCCTCGGCGATCTATCTGGCGTTCATCGCGCTGCTCACGCCGTTCCTGTCGCGCGCTGCGGCCACCGAAGGGGTGGCCGGCATCCTTGACATCATGGAATTGATCGCCCCGGCGCTCGGCATGTTTGTGCTGGCAGGGGCAGTGTCGAGCCAGCTGAGCGCAGCGGTGGCGGATTCGATTGGGTCGGGTGGCCTGGTCAACGAGGTGTCGCGACGGAAAATCGGCGTACCCGTCGCCTTCACGCTTGCCGGGGCGCTCGCCGTCCTGGTCGTATGGCTGACGGATCCGTTCGAGGTCGTCGCACTGTCATCGCGGGCCTTCGCGCTGTTCTACGCGATGCAATGCGCCCTCGCCTTCCTTGTGTCGATCAAACATGGGTCGGGGACGGTGGGGCACCGAGTTGGTTTTGTCGTGATCGGCTTAATCTGCCTCGTTGCGGTGTTCGTCGGCGCCCCAGCGGAGGGTTGATGCCTCAAATGAGGTTCCTCATCCCACAAGATTGATCGTGAGTATGCCCTCGGTCTTCCTTAGCAACCGCGCTGTTCAAACGGCGGTTCGTGATAAGTGGTGTTTTCGAAGGCGGATGTGATCCGATTGGCACCGTCGTATTTCGCCCGCCGAACAGGCGCCCTCTCCATCCATAGATTCAGGACATGTCGCCGGCGATGGGTGATTTTATCGACGAGCATCAGCCGGAGGCCATTACACGCTGGATTGGGCGTTTGTGGCGAACGGTGCGCAGTGGCGTCCGCGACGATTTCGGTATTGCAGCAAGCTCGATCGCCTTCGCCGCCTTTCTCGCGATCGTCCCGCTCGTTGGTCTGATTACAGCCGCCTATGGCTTCTTCGTGCCCGCGACGACGGTCGCACAAAACCTGCGGACGCTGACGATGATCATGCCGGCGGACGCAAGGGAGATCGTTTCTAGGGGCTTGCACAACGCACTGGTGAACGATCGCGCCTCCGTCACGACGCTGCTCGTGTCGGTGGGCATCGCGCTGTTCAGCGCACGTCGTGCCGGGCGCTCACTGCTCCACGGCATCAACCTCGCCTACCGGATCGAGCGGGAGCGCCGCGGCCTTCGGCGGCTACTTGTCTCAATTACGCTGGTCCTCGGTTGTGCGGCACTCGTACTGACCGCGCTCGTGTCACTGTCGGTGCTGGCCTTTCTGCAGAGCTATGTTCCTGACGGCTTGCCGGGGGGGCGCCTCGTCTCCGTCATCACGTTGTTCGGATCGTTGACACTCGGCGCAAGCGCAGGCCTGATCCTGATCTACCGCTACGCCCCCGCGTCAGAACATCCGATCGGATGGCGCGACGTTCTGCCGGGCACGGTCGCGGGCGTGACAATGTGGCTCGCTGCGACGATTCTATTCCGGTCCTATGTCGCACACGTCGCGCGTTTCGACGACACCTACGGCTCGCTCGCGGCGGTTGTGGTGTTGATGTTGTGGCTGATGGTGTCGGCTTGGGCACTATTATTGGGTGCACGTCTCAACGCCGAGGCGATGCACGATGCAGGCAGCAGAATCAAGGAAATCGACGAATGACGCGTGACTTGGTGCAAGACTACTTTCGAAAATAAGCCCTGACAACGAACGCGCTGACTGCTGCGCCTGGTAGCGCGTATGCCAAGGTCAGGCTGATCTCGTTCACCGCGACCATCGCTGCCGTATATTGGCCCTAAAGCGCTAGCCCGGGCGCTGTCGAGCTCACCTCGATCACGGTTGTTATGACTTGTGGTAATCTTCATTGCCTACTTTAGCACGGTTCGCCTTTCGATCGGCACGTCGCCCATCAACGCAGTTGCATGAAAACGGCGAGTGCGTTGCGCGTGCTGTCGGCGAAGCGGTCGTACACAAGGCGTGCAATGGCGGCGATTCCCGGCTGACGATCACGCCCGCCCCGTGCGAAGATCGCAATGGCGACGCGGTGGCCATCGGGCATGGTTATAAATCCGACGTCGTTGGTCACGCCATCGAGCGTGCCGGTCTTGTCCTCCACCGTGGTGCCTGGCGGCAGCAGTGCTCGAATGCGACGAGTACCAGTCATGCAGCGGCGCATCAGACCGAACAAATACCCGCTACTGCGCGCCGTCAGTACCGTGGCGTCTTCCAACCTGCTCAGAAGGGCAACCATTGCGGTCGGTGTGGCAACATCCTTTACGTCGGCGAGATGGCCGCGTTCGCGGAGTAACTGGGCGATGGTACGGTCGACGCGAATACCGGCAAAGCCATGCGCGTTCAGCCACCCTTGAATCACCGCTGGTCCGCCAACGGCGGCGAGAAGTTGATCGGCAGCGTGATTGTCGCTGCGCACGATCATCAACTCCATCGCGTCGCTCGCCCGTCTTCCGCCGACCACGTCGTCGAGACTGCGGCGCCCCGCATCGACATCCGCTAGAAAAGCGGCGGCGATCGCGAGCTTTACGGTACTCGCCATCGCAAACGGCATGTCACCGTTCACCGCAACACTGGCCCCGTCGCGAAGGTCTAGCGCGGCGACGCCGTATTCCCCCGATCGGCCACTAACTAGATTTCGGAGCTCGTTCTCCAGCGCGCGAAGGTCCGACGAGCTGGCCATCGCCTGGGCTGGAAGGAGACTCACCGTCACGCACATGAAAGTTCTGAGAAACGGTATACGCATGACAGCTCGGTTTATGATCTCGACTGAGGTTGGACGAAATTAGCGTATACATGCACATACAGCACCAACGCCGCGTATCATATATCAAGTGGCCGTCGCGCAGATCGAAATGCTAGCCGGTTTTGCCCGTCTGTTCGTCGATGCGCCGGAATTGCGCCAAGTCCTGGTCACAGACCAGCTAATCGGCTGCCTGTCCCGTCGTGGCTTTCTCACAGCGGAAGACAGCGAGAGCGAATGGTGTCGCCGTTAGGACCGATCAGACCCGCTCGCCATTCTCGACGTCGACCATTTCAAGCGGGTGGCCGTTCGAACTCTGCGCCTGACCCGTCAACGTACGAGAGGAGCGAGCAGGGCAACCTGATCCGAATATGTACTGCTGAGTGACCTGAGTTTGGTTTGCGCCGAAAAGGAGATCGGTGCCACGAACCGGGCGATCCCCTGACCATAGATAGATGGGCTCTCCGCAGATATGGCGCAGGTCGCTTTTCACGCGTTTCCCACGCCAAAGCGCTTTCACTAGGAAACGGCTGATCGGGCAGCACGGCACGTTCTGGGTGATCAGTGGGTGAAGTAAGAAATCCATCCGCTGATTAAGGCCAAAGCGTTGCATTCGTTGCACTTTTTCAAACGCTACACAGGCCTTCGTAATGCGGGGGTCACAGGTTCGAGTCCTGTAAGCGGCACCACTCCCGGTCAAAGATGGGCACCGTGCCCTCTTTGACGGAAAGTCCAACTGCAAGCCCATTTTCCAGCGCCGACAATGGACCTGAGATGATGATCTCGCTCGGTCCAACCCTAACCTCTGCAACGAACATCCGCAGATAGGCCGAGCGTAAGCTGTTGTCCTCGCCGCGAAGCTTATCTCGCAGCATATCGCCGAAGCGGTCGACGGTTCGTTCGTCGATCTTCCGCTTACCCCTGGCTAACTGGGCCTCAAGAATGTCGATGCGGCTGATCACACCCGCCAATGCCGTCCGGTTTATTGCCATCCGCTCAGCGAACGCCGGATCGCGCGGACTCATGGTGCCCTGCTCAATAAGGATCAGCAGATTTTTGGTGGCGCTTTCGAGCCGGGTTCGCTCGGCACGGGCGCGAGCCAGTTCTACCTCGCGTTCCTCCGTCCGCGCCTGTGACACGTCGAGCACACCCGCCAGCAGCTTGCGCAGCCTGTTGCGCTCGAGCAGTCGTTCTTCGATCGCGTCGAGCACGACGCCGTCGAGTATTTCGCGTCGGATGTTCGGGCACGCGCATTTGCCGCCCTGGTTCACCTTGTTGTTGCAGGTGTAGTAGGCATAGCGACCGCCCTTGCCGGTGCGGATTGTCATGCCGCTGGCACAATCGGGCATCCCGCAACGCGCGACTCCCGTCAGAAGCGTGGTGCCGGCTGCGACGTGAGGCGCTGTCCGTCTCGGATTGCGTGTCGCCCGGGTCGCTGCGACCCGCTCGAACTGATCTTGCGTGATGATCGCCGGGCAGGACACGGCGATCGCATCCTCGGCGTCCGGCGTGATGCCTTCATCGTCGGCGGTCCGATCGTGATAGACGCCGGTATAGCGCTCGTTGCCTAGGGTCAGGACTCGTTATCACAGCCAGAAGATGACGGTGGCAGCGAGGGCGACGGCAGAGAAGAAGGCGATGGGGCAGCGGTCGTAGCGGGTGGCGACGCGGCGCCAGTCCTTCAGGCGGCCGAACATGATCTCGATGCGGCTGCGGCGCCGATAGCGGCGCTTGTCGTACCGGACCGGCTCGTTACGCGACCTGCGGCCTGGGATGCAGGGCTGGATGCCTTTGGCCTGAAGGGCGTCCCTGAACCAGTCGGCGTCGTAGCCGCGGTCGCCGAGCAGCCACTGCGCCTTCGGCATGTCATCGAGCAGCGCTGCCGCGCCGGTGTAGTCGCTGACCGGGCCCGCGGTCATGAAGAAGCTCAAGGGGCGCCCGTTTGCATCGGCGACGGCATGCAGCTTGGTGTTCATACCGCCTTTGGTGCGGCCGATCAGGCGGCCGAGATCCCCTTTTTAACCCGCAGGCTTGATGCCGTGCGGTGCGCCTTCAGGTAGGTTGCGTCGATCATGACCGTCTGCGGCTCGGCGCCAGCTGCAGCCAGACCTTCCATCATTCGCGTGAACACACCGGCCTCGCCCCAACGTTTCCATCGATTATACAGCGTCTTGTGCGGGCCGTAGTCGCTGGGTGCATCTCGCCAGCGCAGCCCATTGCGGTTTACGAAGACGATGCCGCTCAGCACCCGCCGGTCGTCCACCCTCGGCTTGCCGTGGCTCTTTGGAAAGAATGGCCGCAGCCGCTCGATCTGCTCATCCGTCAGCCAAAACAGGTCCCTCATCCCGGTCTCCTTGCGGAGGCTGAATCAGATCGCGACGCTCACATCAATGGGTCCTGACCCTAGTTCAATCACAGCGCTGCACCAAACGTATCGAATGTTGCCGCCCACCCGTCCGCTCTCGCGTGCGCGATCGCGACCGCATCGCTGCCTGGAGTGGCGAGCGGCGCGACCGGCGTAGTACCGGGTCCCCCCAAGAAATGATTGGCGAACGATGCCGCGACGATCCGGGTCTTTTCACGCGCGCGCTTTCGCACGGCAACGATGTTTGTCGCCATTTCGGCGGATGGCCACACCTGGTCACGCCCCCCGGCGATCAGCAACAGCTTGCCGTGAAACCGCTCTATCTGGATGCGGGCGGCATCAACACGATCGGGGTGGGCGGCGCGTCCCTCCACATGCACCCGGCGCAGATCCATCGGCTCGCCCCTCGCCGCCTTGGCCAGTTCGGCATCCATGCCGGCATATGGCTCGAATGCGAGCGGCCTGCCGTCGAATGCAAAGGAGGCGGTCGCCGGCCCTGATCCGCCCCAGCCCTCCCAGACCAAATCGCTTGGCACCACCGCCACGACCGCCTTGATCCAGGAATAACGGCTCGCCGCGATCAGCGCGAACTCCGCCCCCTTGGACGCACCCCAGAGACCGATGCGGCTCGCGTCCGCGTCCGGCCGCGCCTTCAGCCATTCACGCACCGCCGACAGCCGGTCGACCGGGATGGCGGTGAAGCTGTGCGGCAACCCTTCCATCCGATCGGACGGGTCATAGCCCGGGTCATAGTAGGGAAGACCCAGCGCCGCGTAGCCGCGGGCGGCGAACAGCGGCGCCATCGCGCGCGCGGTCGAGCTGCCTCCTTCCGAGCCGCCCAGCACGATGACGACCGGATGACGGCGGTGGTCCGTGGGCACCGCCCACACGGCGCCGGGGAACGGCGTCGCGGTCGAGAGGCGGATACCGGCGGTGTCGGGCCTGATGCGGACGGTCCCGGTCGCAATCTCGCGGCCGTTTACCCTGACGGTGACGCGGGCATAGCCGATCGCGATGTCTTGCACGGCCCCTGACGGGTTTTTCACTTCCATAGCCGACCAGAAGGCCCCCAGTGGCTCGACGCCGGAGTAGCTGCCCGTGATCGGCGCCTGTCGCGCGGTGTCGACAGTACCGGCCTTGGTCGCGCGGAAGGTTACGGCAGCTTCGAAGCGTCCGTCGCGGTCACGCTGCTGGACCGTCGTCAGCGTGACGGTCGCGGAGGGTGGTAGGCCTGTGACCCTGATCGGGGCGGGTCGTGGTGCCGAAAGATCGGGCGGCACGGTCAGCCTCACCGGTGCCGCGTGAACAGCAGCCGGCAAAAGTATCGGAAGCGCGAACAGGATGAAGCGAGACAGGTGAGCGGGCATGGAACCTCCGGTGGCAACCGAAACTGCCTACCCACGTCGCGGAGGGCATCGACGAAAAAGCCGTAAACGCGCACGATCGCGGCCCAAACGGGCGTGCTGATCGGCGAATGGTCGTATCAGACGACCAACGACCGCAGCACCTGCGCGCCCGAGCGGCTTACGGGAACCTGATCTCCGTTCGACATGTGCGCGAGCATCCGTCCACCACCTGCCGGCTCGGCACGGGCGAGGTGATCGAAGGCGATGATGGTCGAGCGATGGACACGCAGGAAACGCGCGGGGTCGAGCCGCCTCTCAAACTCGGCTAGGCTCATGCGAACCAAATGCCGCCCGGTGAGCGTCACGACCTCGGCATAGTCCTGCGCGCCAGTGATCGAGACGATATCGCGCACACTGATCGGCACCATCTCGTCGCCGGACCGCGTCAAGTAGCGCTCCATCGGTGCAGCCGAGACAATCGTGACGGTAGCGGCCTCGCGTCCGCCGCGAATGGCGTAGGTGGTGGCGGCAACGGTCGCATATAGAACGAGGCCCTGGAACACCTGCCAAGTGAAGGCGGGGCCGGAGAAGCCGGACACTCGCCAACCATGCCCGGCCAGCCCACCGACAAACGCCAGCAGGACCAGCACCAGCGCGTACCACGTGGTGGCGAACACGATTGCCAGCGCGGCATGTGCTGCCGCCTGGACGGGCACCGACCGTGGCATCACCTGTCCCTTCACCATGATGTGGGTCACGGCCGCGAGCAGCGTGAGGGGCAGGACGTTCGCGCCCGCATCGATGAGGGCCTGGCCGGCCCCCTCGCCGGTGGCCTGCGTGAAAACGAGGGCGTAGAGCAGCCAGAGCAGCGTCGAGCCGCCGAGCCAGAGCATGGGCCCACTTGGCGGTCGGATCGACTGAACGGTGGGGATGTCGGAGTTGGTAGCCGGCATCGATATCAAGCCTCTTATATAGGCACAGGTGTTGCCCTTAGCGGCTCACGAGCATCGTCCCGCGTAGGTTCACCATCCCGAACGAGACGGATGCGGCCGGCACGCCGGCCACTCTAGCAAAAAGCGCACGTCGCCAACTCATGCTGATAAGACTTCCACGGCGCGGGTTGAAGCACCGGCTGGTGGGTCTTGGAGCCGGCGGAGAAAATGACTGATGTCTAGATGACGCAGCCGCTGCGTGCTTCGTTACGCTGTTGATCGAGGATCCACGCCTTACAACATCACCGATCAGCTCCCCGCTCACCCACACCTTGTAAAGGGGTTGGACGCGCCCGACATAGGTAAAACCGCGCACACTTTCTGGGCGTCGCGCGGCTGAGAGACCTGGCGCTCCCGCTCGAAGTGGAGGTCGCTATGCGTCGTTTTCCTACAATATTCATATCGCTACCGCCCGCATGCCTCTGTGGCTTTTGCGGAGGGGTGTTCAATTGAACCGCTCCATGAACGTGACGCTCGATCAGCAGGTCGTTCTTTCACAGGCTGAGCGCCATAACGCACCGATCAGCGCGATCGAGACGATCCTGTCCGGTGGCACCCGGGTCGTATTTATGAACATGCCCGATGCCGAACGCATGAGGGAGGTATTATCAAAGTCACTCATCAAGGGTGATATCGTAAGAAGCCGCTGGGTGCGGAATGGCTGACCGACTGCGAGCGGCGTCTGCACACGCTCGCTGGACGCAGACCGACATTACCAATCTACGTGAGCGAGCAGGCTCGGGCGCTCCGCTGACCGAACTTGCAATGCTGCTAGGACGATCAGCTGAAGACGTGCATCACATGATGATGCGACTGCGGATCACAGCGCAGGATGATAGATAGCCCAAGGTTTGGGATTACGTTCGTCTGACTAAATGTCATCTGCCAGCATGAAGGCTGGATGATTGCTCTTATATAGGAGTAGGCGTCATGGACGTTAATTATATACTCGGGCGCGAACAGACATCGCTTTACAACGCCGCGCATGCTCAATCCGCGCCAGCGCGAATAGCACATGAGCAGCTCGCAAGTGCCTATGGTAAGTTGCTTGCGGCAAGCAGCTTTCCTCACCGCACCAATGTCTCATTGTCGTTCCGCGCAGCCCCGAGCGAGAACGAGGATAGATGGGCCGACGATGGTGGCAGCCGATGAAAGGCGACCAAGCAGCCGCATACGCCTTTTACGCCGAACAACAGCGCAAGTTGGCCGACGCGACAATTGACGACGAGAACAGCCGACGAGCGCACCTAGACGCAGCGGCCAAGTGGACAGCCCTGGTCGAACAGCTGAGATCTGCTGGCGAGAGCGGCAATGCGGCAAATTGAGGTTGTTGCACGCGCCCTCGCCGTGGCCGAGAAAGGCGATGCATCAGCATGGCGGCTCTTTTCCGATGAGGCACGGTTGGCCGTAAGTGCTTTGCGCCTGGCTCGTCGACATGATGGAAGAGATACCAGATTAACCTGATCCCGACGTTCATCGAACGACCGCTGTCCAGCTGAAGCAGATAACTTTTTTGTTCCACCATCCTGATCGCGAAGCCTGATCGTGGCTCCTTGATCGGGAACGCGGCTGATCACGCCAGTGTGAGCGAGGCCGCGGTTTCACGGTAGGCGTGCAGCGGGCGACCGAGCAGGGCGATCAAGCGCTGTACATCGCCCGCCTGCGGGATCATGCCGTCGCTGACGTAGCGTTCGGCCATCAGCCGCATCTCGTATCCGAGAATATGGTGATCATGCCGGCGCGCCCCGTGACTATAAAAAGCTCGGCTCGGACCTTTCCAAGCCGCCATTGATTGGATGAATTGTCAATCACTTAGCTAGGCGGTCAGTATGAGTAATTCGAGCGCCATAGGCGAGAGTGCCGCGTTACGCGAAGCGCGAGGTTTGAAAGGCGGCTGGGTCGCGCGGTTTGGCTCTGACTCTAGCGTTGTTGCGCAGATGATGATCACCAGTATGATCGATCAAAACTTGCCGCTTCGCGCCGACGTATATCGCGAGCTTGCAGGATTAGTGGGCAATCAGAACTGATCGTCTTTCGCACATTCCCACGCGAAGAAGATTTATAGCCCTATAGGAGCGGCATTTTGATTAAAGCATGCAGAGGCACGTGACCGAGGGAACGGTCACGCGACTCTGATGCTATTTTCAAGCTCTAATGACTGTCCTGCCTTGTTAAGCGGGGGTGCAGCTCTACATTGTGAGTACCGTGTTTCCTCCTCGAGCACTGCGCGGCTGAGAGACATCGCGCTCCCGCTTCAGGGAGTCCGGTACATGGACATAAAGTCTATCCTCGGTCGCGAGCAGACGTCGCTTAATAACGCCGAGCTGGCAGTTCACGTTAGTGCGCGCGCTTCGCATCGCGGTTTAGCCAAGGCATACGAACGACTTCTCGCAGATAGCGTGTTTCCGCATCGGCAACCCATCTCACAGCACGTGCACTATCAGCACGACGATCATGTTTTGATAGCTGAAGATACGCTGAGCGCAGGCACTACTCTGGCACGCACCGCAATGGCGTTTGAACGAGATGCCAGGAGCCTGGACCGTGCTGAGCAACGCTTAGCTGCGGAATTTGCGGATGGCAGAGTCAGCCCGAAAGCGTTTCAAACACGTAGCCGCTTTCTTAGACAGGAGCAGGACCGAATTAGCTCCACTCTCCGCGACGCAGCGCCACCAGAAACAAGGTCGCACCCGACGGCTGATGCTTCTTTATTAGGGGCTCGCTGATGCTTGAGCTAATCGCACAAGACGGATCAAAGCTGTTCGTAAATCCGCGAGCAATTTGGCACATTCGCAGCAGTGGACTGGACGCAACGGCGATCTATACCACTTCTGGCGCAGCGTTGTTCGTACGCGGTGATGCGGAGAAAGTCGCCCTAGGGGTGAACGCCTGGTTTAAGGCGGGCATTGACCGCGCCTCTTCTCATCCCATCGACTAGCCACGAAGGTTAGATGCTTCGTTCACGAGATACCTAATCGTGAGCCTCTTTCGAAAGGGAACTTCATGCCTCCATCATCGGCTTTTTGCCGCGCCCAAGAAACTGTGCAAATGAAGAGAGCGGACTCAGCCACTCTACCAAACGTCCGAAACCTAGCCTTAGTAAGCGCAGCGGCTTGGGCCAGAGAGAGCGCGCTTGCAGAAAAGCGCGAGCGTCGCCACGGAGCCGGGATGGCTCACGAGGCAGATCTCAGGGCTGGCGAAGCGTTTGCTGATCTCGACGCTGCGATGAGCGAGAATCCTGATCGGGGCACGCTCAGTATCAGGCGGGCTGCTAGTACGGTTAAACGTCGATTGGCTTGATTATGTGCGCCGCCAGGATTTTCACCCAGCCGGTGGTAGGGCGGTGAAGATAGCGGCAATGTTGAGAATGCCTTTGCCGAATACGTTATCGGGACCCGGCGTCCCGGCGTCCGTGGTGTTAGCGAGCAGCAACGTGACAATCTGCGCGCCCGTCAGGTTGGGCCGCGCCTGCGCGACCAGCGCCACTGCACCACTGATCGCAGCGGCGGCCGGCGAGGTGCCGCTGTAGCGGACGAGGCTACCGTTGCGATCGGTCATCACGACGTCCCGCGACAAGGCCGTCAAATACCAGGCGGCCGCCGGACTGCCCCCCGCCCGATTTGCGAGCTGATAGTCGAAGGCTCCGGACGTGTCGTGCCCGCCTGCGATGATCACCCACCCGGGAGCCGCTTCGGCGAAGGAACGCGAGAGGAGCAGCGGCTGACGTGCGTCGCCGTTGTTGTTACCAGCGCTGATCACCGTGACGATGCCAGCGGCCGCGGCACGGCGGACGGCTGCAATGAGGGTCTCGTGCGTGACGTCCGTCGTCGCCGAGATGTTGATGACCCGGACTTTCGCGTCGATGGCAGCATCGATCGCGCGGATGAGCAACTCGGCCGAAGCCGGGCAATCGTCGGCGGAACGACAGGTCGCCGGGTTTGATGCGTTTAAGGACACAAGCGTCGCTTCGGGGGCGACGCCGTGCATGCCGCGACTGTCGCGTGCCGCAAGCGCTACGGACGCCATCAGCGTGCCGTGACCACTGGGATCGGTCAAACCGCGCGTCCCGGCCATGTCGGCGCTGGCAGGATCGATCCGGCTGCTGAACTCGGTCAGACCTGGGGTGATGCCGGTGTCGATGATCGCAATCTTGACGCCGCGGCCGGTCGCGCCCGCACGATAGGCGGCGTCTACCTCCCACCTTCTGGCACTGTACTGCCAAGGGGTGCCTCCACCGACCCGGGGTAAAAGTCGGATGGCGGCTTTGTCGTTTTACCCTGGGTAGGTTGAAGCGCGCCGCTCGCCGGGCCGGCAACGCCCGGGGGCATGGACACTGTCACCACCCCGCCTTTTGATCGGCTGCAAAGGATCGCCGAGGACTTCGCGGCGACCGAACAGAGGATCACCGACAGGCTCGCCATCGTCGTGGAAACCGCCGCCGAGCTTCGGCGTCAGTACCGCGCCGCCGACAAGCGACGTGGCGGGCCGGGCTCGGCCGACGCCCGCAAATATGCGCTCGGCTCCGTCCTCGTCATGGTGGGGCTCGACGGCGTCAGCGACACCGCGCTCCTCGGGCTGATCGCGCAGGCGGCTCGCCGAGGACTATGACAAGGCGGTCGGGCGTTATAACGCCGAGGTGGAAGCAGGCCGCATCGGCGTCGAAGCCTATTCGCACATGGCTGCGCTCGGCGGAAAGGTCGCCCAGGCGGCTGACCAACTGAAGGGCCGCATCGATGCGGCGCTGCGTGCCCTGTGCCGCTCCTCGACGGCTACGCGGCCGCGGCGAGCTGCGCGCTCGCCTGATCGCACGCGGCGAGCATCGCCTTGAGCTCGTCGCGGTTCCAGTTGTCCATGTCGATCTCCGCATGGGTCGATACGATCGTGAGCGAACCCATCGCGACCTTGCCCTCGCGCGCGATGAATTCGAGCAGCCGGCCCAGGCCGATCAGGTTGCCGAGCAGCTTCTCGACGTAGAAGTGGTTGCGATACATCACCGTCATGGACAGCCGGCGGTCCCCTCGCGGCCCCGTCAGCTTCAGGCTGGCGAAGCTCATGCAGTGGCCGCCGCGGGGCGACCCGACCGCGACGAGCGCGTGACGCTGGCTGGGTTCGGGAAGCTCGCCCGGCGCGGCGTCGACCACACCATCCACCGGCATGAAGAACGAGCGCGACAGCATCGTCAGGACGACTACCGGGCAACCGGCCGCGAGCCTCGAGCGGACACCGCCGAGATCGCCATCGCCGGCGACGCCGTCGCGGGCGAAGCGCTCGCCGACCGAGGCCGGCGGCACCCAGGCTGCAGGGTCGGGCGGCATTGCGTCTAGGTAGCGCCATCCCGCCTCGACGGGCTGGCCATCCACCCACAGCGCCTCGAGCATCGCGCCGAGCTCGGCGCCTTGGGCCGGCGAACGACCGGCGCGGCGCTGGGCTTGATAGAAGGCGAACTCGCAGGACAGCGGCTCCCATCCCGCCCGCACGCCCGCGTGCGAATCGCTCGCGGCGAACGCGAGGCACGTCGGCCGGCGACCTTGGTCGCGGATCGGCCCGAACTCTCCCCGCAGATCGACGTCGACCTCGACCGTGACCGTCATGCGGCCTCCAGCCGTCGCCGGCGGTCCGCGCGCGACATCCCGGTCGGCTCGGGGCCGGTCATGTCGTAGTCCAGGATGAAGGTCGCGGCCGGGGGGATCGGCTGCCATGGACGACGCTCGTCCATCGAGAGGCGCCCGCGGTCGGCGGCGTCGACGGCCGCGGTCACGCGGCGGATCACGGGGCCGCCGACGCCGTCCGGATCGACGGAATGGCGATCGTCGGCGACCACGGCGAAGCCGCTGGCCGCCAGCTGGTCGAAGTCCCACACGTAGCCGCCGCCGCTATGCTCGGTGAGCTGCATGACGAAGATGTCGTTATGGCTACCGTCGATGCGCGTGCCCGCGTCCCACTCGGTCAGCAGCCAGACGTCGCCGCGGTAGTCGCCGGGTATGTGGTCGGCGAGGAGCGCGACCTTCTGCGCGCGCGGCTTGCTCGCCAGCAGCACGTTAATCGCGGGCGTGTCGATCAGCCGGTAGCGCGCCAGCGTCCTGCATGTCGCCTCGTAGCTGGCGCCGAGGCGCAGCGACATCTGGTAGGCGATTTCGGGCCGGCGCAGGTCGTCCACCAGCCAGCCCTGGCGGGCGGCGTGGCCGAGGATCAGCCACTTCGGCATCATGAAGGCGACGGCGAAGGCGTCGGCCTCCGTCTCCTGGAAAAGCCCAGTAGGCTCGGGCGAGGTCGGCATCCGGCGCAGGATGCCCTCGTCGTCGAGGCTCGGCTGGTGCTGCATCCGCAGATGGCCCAGTTCATGCGCCGCGGTGAACCGCTGGATGCTCATCTGCCGCTCGGTCGTGACGATGATCCCGGGCACCGGATCGTTCAGATAGGCGCCCAGCAGTCCCTTGAGCGGCCGCAGCATCAGCGGCAGGTCCAGCCCGCTGATCGCGCCGAACACGTCGACACCGCCGCCTTGGCGCTCGACCCGCTCCCTGATGCCGAGGTCGGCATGGGCGCGGGCTGCGGCCAGCGTGCCGGCCCGAACCGCGTAATCGTAGTCGCCAGCCACCGATCAGGCCCCACCGCCCGAGCGGGACCGCAGGTATTCCGCGAACCGGCCGAGCTCCTCGCGGTCCTCGACGGACAGGTCGGCGACGCGGCGCGCGAGGTGGGCGACGTCGATCGGCAGCCCGGCCGACGCCTCGTCCTCACCGGTCAAGTAACCGACCGACTGCCGGTAGAGCTGCGCCAGACGGGTCAGCTCGATCGCCTCAACGCGACGCTGCCCGCTCTCGATGTCGGTCAACGCCGTCCGCCCGATCTTGAGGTAGGCCGCGACCTCCTCCTGCTTCAGGCCCAGATACTTGCGAGCCTCGCGCAGCCGCTCGCCCAGGCGCCGGCGGGCGTTCTCGTCGTCCTCGCGCGTCGGGATGCCGGTCACGGCTTCTTCACCTGGTGCATGCTCCACGCGACCTGGATGCGGGGAACCAGGTGATCGATCGCCGCCTGGACCGAATCGTAGCCGCCGGTCCGGACGATGCTCTCCTTCAGCTCGAAGCCGAGGTGCTTCTCGACGGCGACGAGCGTAGCGACGACCGACAGCGAGTCCATCGGGACCGCGGCCGCCATCATGCCGGGACGGTCGGCCGGCAGGGCGATGCCCCTGACCTGCGCCTCGTCCTTCGCGATCAGCAGCAGCTCGTCGACGAGC
Organism: Sphingomonas citricola; assembly: GCF_019429535.1. Lineage (GTDB taxonomy): Bacteria > Pseudomonadota > Alphaproteobacteria > Sphingomonadales > Sphingomonadaceae > Sphingomonas > Sphingomonas citricola. The sequence goes on from NZ_JAHXZM010000005.1 coordinate 277,176, forward strand.
GCCTTGGTCACGTCGTTGACGGGGAAGCCCTGCTGGGCCGGTGCCGGTGGTGCGATCGTCGCCATAAAAGCCTCGCGTGATTAGCCTACATCGAACCTCTATAATGTCGGATTATCCGACATTATAGATGGCTCCGCGGATCGTCTTGGAATATGCCCCGGACGGGCCGATCTGGATGCGAGCCGGGAGCGCGGAATGACCTTCGACGAATATCAGACGGGCGGGATGGCGCTCTACGCCGACTTCGCCGAGGCGGTGGCGGACATCATCGATGCCGCGATCGCCGAGCAACGCGACCTTCGCCTGCAGAACATCCAGTGCCGCGCGAAGGAGCCGGCGTCGCTCGAGGCGAAGCTCGCCAAGGCCGGGGCGAAGGCCGACACGCCGATCGGCGACGTCGCCAAGGACGTCGCGGGCTGCCGCGTGATCCTCTACACCAACGGCGACGTCGAGCGGTTCCGGAACAGCGGCATCCTGCGCGACAACTTCGACGTCGATTACGATCGCTCCAAGATGCACTATCCCGAGAGCAAGGAGGAGGGCGCCGAGTTCTTCATTTCGGAGAACTGGGTGGTGACGCTCAGCGAGGCGCGCTGCGCGCTCCCCGAATACCGCCGGTTCACCGGCCTGCGCTGCGAGATCCAGATCCAGACGATCCTCGACCACGCCTGGGCCGAGATGGCGCACGACACCATATACAAGCCGATGACCGACGTCGGGTTCGGCGCCGCAAAGATCGAGGCGATGCGCAAGCGGCTGCGCAAGGTGATGCAGGAACACCTCCAGCCGGCGGGCTACGCCTTCGACAAGATCGCCAGCGACTACGCCCACCTGCGCGACGGCAAGGAGATGTTCGACGGCGACGCCCTCGCGGCGATCCGCGGCTGCGACGACCGCAACAGCCTCGAGGAGACGGTCGAGCGCTACTCGAACTTCGTGCTGCCCCACTTCGACGACTACGTCGCCGCCGCGCCCGACATCATCGACGCGATGTCCGACGCGGCGATGCGCGCGCCCGGGATGCCCGAGGTGCCGCTCAGGTACTTCAACCGCGAGTATCCCGGCACCAGGTCCCACGCGGTCATCGTCAAGATCTGCCGGATCCTGGAAAGCGGTTACCTGCTCTACGCGGCGCCAGAGCGGATGTTCGACGCCGTGATCGCCATGCGCCGCGCCGCCGTCACGGACGATGAGCGCAAGCCGATCGACGATCTCGCCAGGCGGTTCGCCCAGTATGACCTCCATGCCTGGAAGAAGGTCGGGCCAGGAATCCAGCGACTGATCGTCGACAGGTTCGCGGGGATGGAGGATACCTCGCTGCTCGACGCCGCCGCGACCGCCACGATCATGCTGAAGGAGACCCTTTCGAGCACGGTGACCGGCACCAGCTGGAAGGCCGACGCTACGCTACTCCACAACGGATCGGTCGTCGTCACCGACGAGCTGAAGCAGATCCGCCACGACGCGCTGGGACAGCTCGAGCGCCTGCACGCGCTCCTCGCCGACGACGGGGCGAAGGGGAACGTGCGGCACGCCATGCTCGCCGCGGGCAGCACGCCGAACAACGCAGGCTACACCGATCAGCTCGGCGAAGTCATCATGGACGACCTCGCACGTGTGATGGGGTTCTTCGCTGGGGTGATCCCCGGCCTCGGGCTCGAGGCGAGGCGGCATCTCGAGGTCGCCGTTCATCAGCGATACTACGCCTACCACGCGCTGCCGCCCGCCATGGCCGGCAACGCCGCGCTGGCGGCGGCGCAGGGGCGGCTGCTTGAGGCGTTCGCCGCCGTCCGCGCCGCGCTCGACGCCGATCCCGAACTGGCCCGCTACCGGCTGCTCGTCGGCTACGACAGCGTGACCGCGAGCATGTGGGCGAAGCCGGGCTTCGACTACGAGGCGAGCAAGGAAGAGCAATCCGCCGGCATCGAAGCGCTGATCGCGGAAGTCACGGCCGACACGTCGGACGAGTGGCTCGCGCGGCTCGAGCGCTTCGTCGAGACGCGCAGCAGCGATGGGGCGACGTTCATTGGACTCCAGGATTTCATCAAGCGGCTCGCGACGACGCAGCCCGACATCCTGCTGTCGTGGTTGCCCCGCCTCAGCGACCGCCTCGCGGCATGGCTGCCCGGCATGCTCCACGGACTCTGGGAAGCCGGGCGCGGCCCGGACATAGACCGCCTGCTCGAGGGCTGGATCGGCGAGGACCGGCACCTGTCCTCGATCGCCTACTACCTGCAGTTCGCGGAGGCGTTCCGATTAGACCTGCTGGCGACCATCACCGGCAAGGGCCTGGCCGCGGCGGACGACGCGATCCTGCACAACGCCGCCATCGCCGCCGCCCGGCAGTCGGCGAAGCATCCGCAGGGCCTGTTCGACGAGATCTACCTGCCGGCCGTCCGGTCGCTGGCGTCGCGCGGCGTGTTCAGCTGGACCGGCGGCATGTTCAACTGGGACCAGGTCGCGCTGCTCAAGGGACTCTCCGCCGAGCAGGTCGAACCGCTGCTCGCGCTGATGACCGACATGCCGCGGCTCGGGAGCGACGGCGAGGCGATGCTCGCCGTCATCGCGGCAGAGCACGTCCAGGCCGTCATCGACCTGATCGGCCGGCGCTTCCAGCACGACAGCGAGGACGGGGACATCCGCTACGAAGACCTGCCGCACGGCCTCCACTACCTGCGCGCGCCGCTCGCCGCCGCCCCGGGCGAGATCGTGGCGGCGGCGCGGGCGTGGTTCGACGCCAATCCAGCGTTCTCGCAGTTCCACGGCGGCCGGCTCATCGCCGAGCTCTTCCCCAACCTGGAACATCCGCTCTATCCGCTGCTCTACGCCCAGCTCGAACAGGGACGCGAGGGCATCGACTTCGTGCTCTCGGTGCTGAGGGCCTACGAGGGCGAGAAGTTCCTGCATCCGCTGTTGCGCGCGATCGTCGGGTTCCTGCCTGCGGACGACGAGCTGCTGAACACCGTCGACATCGTCATCGAGTCGAGCGGCGTGCTCGTCGGCGAATACGGCTCCGTCGAGGCGCAGGAGGCGCGTAAGGCGCTCGTCGCCGAGTGGGATGGCGACGAGAACCAGGCCGTGCGCGACTTCGCCGCGCGCTTCATCAGGTCGGCGGACAACCAGCTGGCGATGGAGCGGCGCCGGGCCGACCGGACCGTCGCTCTGCGCGACATCGAGTTCAGCGCTTCCTAGCGAGCAAATCGCTGACGCAATTCAGACAAGCGAAGTCAAATGCCGCCATGGGCCATACTGTCCAAGGATGGGGCGTATGACAGCTTTTCGTGCTAGCGCCGACCGCTAGGAATGGCCGGAATTGAGGCGCGTAGCTGCCGTCGCGAGCTTTATGAACAAGCGTCCGCTTACATTGTCTGCGCGCCCCACAGCGGACCGGCGGCTCTCCACCAGAAAGGCTGTTATCAGCCTGGCCCGACTTCGTGAGTGCCAATTCAAACGAGCCGAACGGAAATTTCCCAACGATTTGAGTGCCCATCTTCGGACTTTGTGGGGCACCACTCCTCAAAAGTTATCGGAAGACCAATCGCTTAGGCCACAGTCTCGCCCTGACTGTAACCCACGAGTGTCGCCCAAGACCTTTCTCGATCCTGGGCTAAGTCACTCTGGTTGCGAAAAAAGTGGTGAGGCAAGCTGTAGCCCAGAGGTGTCGTTCAACGGATTGCCGTGCGGCTTGTGGCGTCGAGGCGCGGTCTGTCAATATCGAACGCGGGTTCCGGCTGACCTGATCGCCAGCTTCGGCAAGCCCCGGAAAAATCGATCGCTGAAGACAACCTCTCTCGCTACGGCCAGACGATCGGTCAGGCCGACTGCTTACGAAATCGAGAGGCAGTTTGAGATTCTTCGGCAAGTAGGTGGCGTGGCTGCGGACCAGGAATGGATCGTCGTTGCGAAATCATCGATAACGTCCAGCCCGGTATACCGAACTTCACCTCCGTCGTGCAGCTTGACGTTCGCTGAGGTTTGCGAGCGTTATCTCACCGATCCGACGATCAGCCGAACAGCATGGTCCTGAGCGCACCGCGGATCGACGAGATCCGCGGCATCACCTCGACCACCTGCATCCTTGATGCCCTGGTCGACGTCGATCGCTAGCGCCTCGCGCGCGAACGCATCGACCACGATCAGTGCCCGCAATGGCCGGCTGCCGAACAGAGCGTCCGAGTCGAAGTCCGTTGACCACATCGCGTTGGCCGCCAGACCCGCAGGTTGCTGGTCGCGGCTGGCAGCACTGACGTTGCGGCGCGGCTTCTTGAGCCGAAGGCTCAGTCCATCATCCCGGTAGAGCCGGTGGACCCGCCTGCGGTTCACGAACCATCCTTCCCTGCGCAGCAGGATGTACATCCTGAAATAGCCGTACCGCGTCCGTGTCACCGCCAGATCACGGATGCGCAGCATCAACGGCGCCTGGTCCGGGCGATGCGACACGTACCGTACCGACGAACGGTCAACGCCCAGCGCCGAGCAACTGCGTCGCTCGCTGACACCGTGGGACGCCTGAAAGTGCGTGGCACGCTCGCGAGGTCGTCCAGGCGTCAGGGCTTTTTGCCAGGACGCCCTGCAGAATATGCTTGTCCAGGCTCGCGTCCGCGACCAGCTGCTTTAGCTTGCGGTTTTCCTCCTCAAGCAGCTTCGGGCGCCGCAGCTCGCCAACGCCCAGCCCACCATACACCTTCTTTTAGGGGCAGAACGTCTGCTCCGAGATCGCCCTGCGATGGATCACCTTCGCCACCGCCATGCCGGTCTCCGCCTGCTTCAGCGCGAACGCAATTTGCTCCTCGGTGAAGCTCAACTTCTTCATGTCCCTGCTTCTTGCCCGCGGGCGTCAAACGGCCGGAACAATCTCACTTAACTTGGATGAGAAAACAGGGAGGGTGTCAAAAAGCACCCGCACGCGCAGGAACCAGTCCCCACCCCCACCCATCAAAAATGCGCCAGATACCCGCCGTCCACCGCCAGCACCTGCCCCGTCACGTATGACGCCGCGGGCCCCGCCAGGAACAGCACGGCGGCGGCGACTTCGTCGGCCCGGCCCCAACGGCCAAGCGACGTGCGGCGCGACAGATGCTCGGTGACGGCGGGATCATCCAGCATCGCCGCGTTCGCCTCGGTCGCGATGAAGCCGGGGGCGACCGCGTTGACGGTGACGCCGCCTGACCCGAACTCGGCGGCGAGCGCGCGGGTCATCGCGTCGAGCCCGCCCTTGCTCATCGTGTAGGCCGCGTCACCCCCGCGCGCGATCTGCCCCGCGATCGAGGATATGTTGACGATGCGCCCGCCCGGCCGCATCCGCGCACCGATCCGCCGCGCCAGATCGAACGCGGCGACGAGGTTGACCTCGAGCAGCTGTCGCACCGCCGCGCGGTCGAGTTCGTGCGCGGCGCGGCGATCGCGCGTGCCGGCATTGTTGACCAGAATGTCGATCCGCGGATGCATGGCGAGCAGTCCCGCCACCGTGTCCTCGTCGCTCAGATCGACCCGGCAGATCGTCGACGCACCCCCTGCCGCCGCGATGGCATGGTGCAGGTCGCGCAGTCGCGCAGCGTCGCGCCCCTGGATCAGCACGTGCGCACCCGCACGCGCGAGTTCCGCCGCGATCGCAGCGCCGATGCCCCCGCTCGCGCCCGAGACGAGCGCGATCCGGCCGTCCAACATCGTCATCGCCGTCCCCCTTCGCGTCCGATCTCGCGGGGATACCGATGTGTGTCGCCAATCCGAAGCGATATCGGGTGCCGCGTTCAGGGAACCGAGATCGGGCCCGCGGTGCGCGCCGGGAACTGCGCCATGGCCGCGTCGGCGAGCGTCTGCCCGACTAGTGCCGCGCCGCCCTGCGGCGTACCGGACACACGCGCGGTGACCGCGCTTCCCGACCAGACGACGCGCGCGACACGCCGCTCCGACAACGTGATCGTCAATTCGGTCACGACGAGATCGTTGAGGCGATTGCCGCCCGCGGGAAGCCCGATGCTGACCCCGCCGTTCAGGCTGACCGCGGGCGGGCCACCGCGCGCACGCCCAGCGGAAACCGCGCCGCGCGCCTGCCGGTCGACCGTCACGTCGGCGATGTAGCGGCCGTGCCCGGGATCGCCCAGCAGCGTGAAACCGCGCGCGGCGAGCGCGCGCTCGACCGCGTCGCGGAACACGACCCGCGCCGGCTCGGTCAGCGCTTCGCCCGTGATGGCGCCGATCGTCACCGTGCCGGCGGTCGGGATCGCGGGTGCCGCGACCGGGCCGGTGACGGGCCGCGTGACCGGCGCCTGCGCCGCGGGTGCGCCCTGAACCAGCGCGAGAAGAAACGCCGCAGCGGCAGGCACGAGCATCATCATTCGCTCTTTTCGCAAGCGGCGGCGGAAGGGCGGCCGGGAAGGATCAAAGGTCCAGCGGCCGGCGGGTTCCGATACGAATCGAAATCGATGCACATAATACCAAACGCGGGGCGCGGCGCGCGGGCACCCGCTCACCCGCCGCCGGGCACGTAGAGCCATTCCTCGTCGATTCGCGCGATCGCGGCGCGCATCCGCTCGACCGAGCCGAATTGGAACCCGAGCTGGGTCGTGTAGGCCGCACACATCGCCGTGCGCGCCGCGCGGTCATCGTCGGTCAGCACGTGGCGCTCGTGCACCGGTTCGCGCGGGCGCTCGGCCGCGCGCGTCAGATAGGGCCAATCCTCCCACAACAGCACCGGCGCGCCGATCGCGGCGAGCGCGTCGCGCACCAGCCAATGGTCGACGTGATCGCCGACCGCGAGCGGCCCGAGCAGCAGGTCGGGGGCGAGCAGGTCGATCTGCTCTGCGAGAGCGGCGGTCAGCGGCGCGAGCATTCCGTCGTCGTCGCGTCGCTCGGCGAACAGCTCGGGTGCGCTGGCGTAGCAGCGGTGCGGCGCCTCGAGCAGCGGCAGGTGCACTGCCTCCGCGCCGATCACCGCGCACGCCGCCCGATCCTCGGCGCGGCGCAGCGCCATATAGTCGACGTGCGCGTCCAGTCCCTTGTCTAGCTGACAGGCGAGCGCGAACCCGGTCGGGTGCGCGACATTGCCCGTGAAGCAGGTGACGACCGTGACGCGATCCCCTGCGCGCGCACGCGCGGCGAGCAGCCCGCCGACCGAGAAGGCTGCATCGTCCAGATGCGGCGAGATCGCGACGACATGTGTCATGCAGCGTTCGTCACAGAAGGTGTGGTTCGGCGCGGAACCGGCAAGGCGCGACCCGGATGTGCGGGTCGATGCCGGTCGCGGGCTCGGTCCCGCGAAGCTGCTCGTAGATCCCTGCGATCTGTCGGCCGACCGCGTGCCAGCTATACACGCGCCGACATTCGGCCAGCCCTGCGTCGGCGAGGCGCGTTCGCAGCGCACGGTCGCCGACGAGCCGCGACAGAGCGGCGGTGAGCGCGGGCACGTCGCCCGGTTCGACCAGCAACCCGTTCTCGCCGTTGCGGATACAGTCGGTCACCCCCACCGCGCGGCACGACAGCACCGCCTGCCCGCTCGCCATCGCTTCCAGGATCGTGTTCGAGAAACCCTCGGCATAGGTCGGCGAGACGAACACGTCGTGGTCGCGGTAGCGCTCGGGCACGCTGTCGTACTCGGCGTAGCCGGTAAACGTCACGCGGTCGCTCAGGTTAAGTTCGGCGGCGAGCGCGTGCGCCGCCTCGACGTCGGGGCCGATCCCCGAGATCGTGCAGCGCCACGCGCCCGTGACACCCGGCAGTGCGCGGAGGAGGTCGAGCACGCCTTTGCGACGATCGACGCGGCCATGGTAGAAGAAGCGCACGACGCCGTCGTCGCGCCGCATGCCCGGCGTGAAACGCTCGGTATCGACCGCGCCGGGCACGATCGTGAACCGCTCCATCGGCGTGCCGAGCCGGTCGTGCACCTCCTGCGCGAAGCTCTTCCCACCGATCAGCAGCGCGCCGGCATAAATTAGCACGCGCTCCATCGCGACACGGTGCGTCTCGCAGCACGATCCGACCCAATGCCCGTCGCCGCCCTGGATCGAGACGACGCACGGCACCCCCAGTCGCTCGGCCGCGAGCAGGGTCGCCCAGCCGGTCGGATAGCCATATTGCGCGTGGAGCACGTCGAACGGCGCGCGCGCGTGCTCGGCCGCGATCGTCTCGATCATCGCGTCGACGTCGCGCTCGAAATTGCCGCCCGCCTGCTCGCCCAGCGCTTCCAGTCCGATGACGCGGACGCCCTCGACTGCCGGAGGCGGGCCACCGCCGTAGACGCGCGCGCGCTCGGGGTCGCCGTAATATTGGCTCACCATCGTCACGTCGTGCCCGGCCGCGACCAATTGCCGCAGCAGGTTGATCGCGTAGATCGACATGCCCGAGATCGCCGGAAAGAAGCGGCGCGAGACGAAACACACCCTCACCGCGCGAGCGCCCGCAGATAGTCGATCGATTCGGGTATCGCCGCGTGTGCGCGCGGGCTCTCGCGCGACAATTCGACACAGACGAGGCGGGTGAAGCCGATCGCGTCCAGCGCGTTCAGCACCGCGGGCATGTCCATGTCACCCTGCCCGAACGGCAGATGAGTATGGTCGCCCCGGCGCATGTCCTCGATCGCCACGGTGCCGAGCCGGCTCGCGTAGCGGCGGATCGCGTCGGCGGGCTCGATGTCCTGCGTCACCAGACAATGCCCGGTGTCGAGCGCGAGCCGCAGCCGCGGGTGGCGCGCAGCGAGTACGTCGTAATCGGCGACCGTCTCGATCAGCATGCCGGGTTCGGGCTCGAAACTCGCGTCGACGCCGACCGCCTCGGCATGGTCGAGCACCTGTTCGAGCCCCTCGCTCAGCCAAGCGCGCGCCTGCGCATGGTCGACGCCTGCCTTCGGCACGCCGGCCCAGAACGACACCGTCTCGCTGCCGAGCCGGCTCGCCACATCGAGCGCGCGGTTGAGAAAAGCGACGCGGTGCGCGCGACCCTCGGCGTTGGGCGTGACGAGCGTCGGCTCGTGCTTCTGCCGCGGATCGAGCAGGTAGCGCGCGCCCGTCTCGATCACGCTGCCGAGGCCGAGATCGCCGAGCAGCCGCGCGACTCGGTCGCATTCCTGCTCCCACGCGTGGGCGAACGGGTCGAGGTGATGGTGATCGAGCGTCAGCGCAACGCCCGCGTAGCCCGCATCGGCGATCAACCGCAGCGCGTCATCCAGTCGGTGATTGGCCGCGCCGTTGGTGTTGTAGGCGTAGCGCAGCGTCATGCCTGACCCGTCCACGCAACGTGATGCGCCTCGGGCTCGCGGTAGAGCGGATAGAGCGGACCGACCAACCGGTCCGCCGCCTCGGTATCGAACAGCGGATGGCCCAGCCGCTCGGCATCGGCCTCGGGCAGCCGGATGCGCTGCAACGCTGCGCCTTCCTCGCCGAACTGAATCAACGGCGAGCCCATCGCCAGCAGTTTCTCGGTGTTGCGCGTGCCGATGCGATAATAGCTCATCGTCTCGACCTCCATTCCCGGCACGATCACTTTGACCACCGTGACCGAGCGGTCGGCGGGGGACATGTCGACGTAGAGCACGTCGAACCCCGCCGCCTCGACCGCCGCACGCGCGGTCGCGGCGCGTGCGTGGCCGTCGGGCGCAGGCTGCGTCGGCAGATCGGAGAACCGGTGCGACGACCGCTCGGCGAGGACATTGTCCGCGAGCCAGCCGCGCAGCTCGCCCGCGCCGCGCCCGGTCCAGTCGCGCATCGCGTCGAAGGCGCGGCGGTCGCTCGATTTCGCAGCACCACCCGCCTGCGCCATGAAGCGCGCGACATAGCCCTCGGGCGCGACCTGCGCGACGAGGTCCGCCGGGCCGTGCGCGAACGCCTTGCGCGCGCGGCTGGCGGCGAATTCGGTCAGGCATTTCTCGAGCGCGGCGGTGCGGTCGGCGTGGCACGCCTCGCCGCACGCGGTCACCATGATCGGCGCGGCAGGCTCGCCGCGCTCGTCGACCCCGGCGCAGTACAGGTTCGGCAGCCCGTACTGATCGGTCGCGAACTTCGGGATCGCGCGGATGCCCGCGGCATCGAACCGGTCGAGGATCGCACGCGTCGACGCGGGCAGATCGCCGTCGAGCTCCAGCATCACGCCGCGGTCGAGCGCGCGGAACAGCAGCCCGTTACCGTCGCGCTGGAGGATCTCGCACAACCCATGCCCGATCGCCCAGTCGAGGTCGGGCCCCGCCCCCATCCCGTTCGAGATGATCGTCGTGAACGGCTTGTAGCCCGGCGTCAGCTCCTTCGACGAATAGGCAGCGAGATCGATCGGCACGAGCACGCTCGAGCCGTCGCGCCAACGCTTCGCCTCGACCCATTCGAGCACCGTATCGTGATCCACCGGCGAGCCTGCGGGCAGGCAGAGCGTGAACGGATCGGCAACCGCACGGCCGCCCAGCGAACGGACAAGATCGGCGTAGCTGCCACGCGTCTTCGCGCGTTGCCCGAGCGTCAGCGTCGGCCACACCATCTCCGCGATCTCGCCGAGTCCGCCGAGCACCGCCGCCTCGTCAGTCGCGCCGTAGCCGACGCCGTAGGGCATGATCCCCGACAGCGCCGCGTCCTCAGGGAACAAGGCCACGACCCAGACGGGCAGCCCGAGCCGATCGAGCGGGTGGATCGGAAAGGCCACCACGTCGCCCTTCGGGAACGCGTCGAGGTAGCGGCGCGCGGCGTCGCCGAGCCCGGTGGGAAGACCGCTGTTCACAAGGAAATCCGCCGCACACCGGGTGCACGCGCCAGGCCGTCGTCCAGCGCTGCGAGCGCGACCGTGCGGTTCACCTCGGGCGCATATTCGAACGGGGTCAGCACCGCGTCGAAGTCGAGCGGGGCGATGACGTCGCGGTAGCGACGAAGCTCGGCATGGGTCAGCGGAATATCCTTGTGGAAGGCCTTGTGGCTGGAGATCGCGTGGGAGCGGCCATCGGCATCCTGGTCGATCTTGAACATGTCGCCGCAGAACAGCCGGCGGCCGGGCGCGTCGTGAAGCGCGGCCTGCCCCTCGTAATGCCCGCCGACGTGATGCAGCGTGTAGCCGGGCGCGAGTTCGAGCGTGTCGTCGAACGGCGCGGTGACGCGGAACGCCTTGGTCATCCTCAAGTCGTCGCGCTGGATCGCGACGATCGCGGGATCGAAGCGGCGCTGGAGCTGGAACAGCGCGCCGTAACCGTGCGCATGGCTCGCCGACAGATAGGCGATGCCGCCGAGCGCCTCCATCCGGTCGAGCATCGCCTCGGTGTAGAAGGGCGCGGCCTCGAACGCGATGTTGCCGCCGTCACGCACGATCAGCCAGCCGGTGCCCGCGAGGCCGAGCGCAGGACTGGTGGTGAACGCCCACAGCCCCGGCGCCACCTCGCGCGCCGCGCCGTCGTGGGTGGCCGCGACCTCCGCCTCGGGCAGGAAGTGCCAGCCGTCCTCGGGCAGGTCGTTGCGCACGTCGGTGCACACGGGGCAGTCGGGCGGCGCGAAATGCTTCTGCCAGAACCCGCAATTGGCGCACGCGAACCAGCTCAGAGCCATTGGCGGGCCTCCGTATAGGCGCGGTCGAACAACCGCATCAGTTCGAGATCGCGCCGCATCGAAAAGTCGTGCGGCTCGCCCCGCGCGGCGCGCATGAACGCGGCGGCCTGCGCGGCGAAGGGCGAGGTCGCGGTATCGAACGCGACCGGCGTTTCCTCGCCGGTGCTGCCGCAGCGGCGCACCAGCGTGCCGCCCGCGGTCTGCCCCATCGTGTCGGTGGCGACGAGCAGCCCGCGCTCCCCCAGCACCTCGAGCCGGCGGCGCGGCAGCACCTCGGCGCAATTGTACGCGACATGGCTCTGGAAGAGCACGCCCGACGCGGTGCGCCCGCTCAGCATCCCGCCGTCGTCGACCGGGTAATCGTGGATGCGGCGCTGAAGCTGGATCGACAGGTCGGCGAGCGGCTCACCGAGCAACCGCTCGGTCAGGTCGAGCCCGTGGAGCGCGAGGTCAATCACCGCGCCGCCGCCCGCACGAACGGGGTCGGCGCGCCAATTGTCGTGTTCGCCGCCATCGGGCGTCCAGGCCGGATCGACCCAGCAGGCATAGACGATCCGCACCGCGACGGGTCGCCCGATCGCACCGGCCGCGATCGCTTCCGCCACCGCCACGTGCGCGGGATGGTGACGCTGGTCGAACGCGGTGCCGTACAGCGTGTCGCCGAGCGACGCGGCCATCGCCTCTGCCTGCTGGACGGTCGCCGCGATCGGCTTCTCGCACAGTACCGGGACGCCCGCGGCGGCGCAGGCGGCAACGGGCGCGGCATGCGCGTCGTTCGGGGTGGCGACGTAGACGAGGTCGCACGCTCGTGCCGCGAGCATCTCCTCGACGCTCGCGAATGCCGCGAGCCCGTTGGCCTCGGCGCGCGCACGCGACGCAGGCGACGGATCGGCAACGGCGGTCACCACCCCGCCCGCCGCGGCGATGCCGGGCGCCATGTAATCGCGCGCGACCCAGCCGTAGCCGACGATCCCCCAGCGCGGCGCGTCGGCCATCACCACCGCTCCGGCAGGTCTACGACGCGCCGCAACCGCGCGTCATCGGCCTCGAACGGCAACGCCTCATCGGGCAGCGCCCAGAAGCAGCCAGCGGCGTACTCGTCGCGGTAACGCGGTGATGGCCAAGCGGCCTCACCGTCGTCGCCGAGCAGCGGATTGCGGCGCAGCGTCGCGCCCTTCGGCGGCATCGCCACCCCGCCAGCGACTGCGCGCGGTTCGCCTTCGCCCTCGACCAGCGACCATGCCTCGATCACCGGATCGTCGCGCCAGTCGGTCAGCGGCGGCGCGGCCTGTTTTATCAGCGCGCAGAGTAAGGCGCGCTCGTCGTGGACCCGCGCGGTCGGAAACAGGTCGCGCCACGCAGCGCCGACCCGCGCCGGCCCCTTCGCACCGCCCGCCACGCCAGCGTTATGCAGGTGGCTTACCGCGAGCACGCCCCTCGGTGCGGTCACGTCGCGCAAACGCTCGGCGACGCGCGGCTGGTCGGGCAGGAAGTAAAAAGCGTCGTGGCACATAACGAGGTCGAAGCGCTGATCCGCCACCGGCCATTCGCCGGCGGCGTCGAACACGACGTAATCGGCGTCGGGGGCGACCCAGTGTTTCGCCAGCCAGCATTTGGAGAAGACGACGTCCGCGCCGAGGCACGCCACCCCCATCCGAGTCAGCTCGCGCAGGTAATGCCCGATCCCGCAGGCGAGCTCGAACGCGCTGGCGGGCGCGGACCAATGCGCCTCGATCAGCGCGAGCCCTGCGAGATAGGTCGGATCGCTCCAGCGATAGGCGAAATAGTCGGCGACCGGCCCCATCCGCAGCAACGCCATCGCCTCGCGCAAACTGAGCGTGTCGCGTTCGCGCACCAGCCGCTTTAGCTCGATCAGGTCGGTCGCGGGCCCCGTCCACCACGCGTCCTGATCGGTCAGCAGCGCGACCAGCGCGTCGTCGGGGCAGCCCGCGTCGAGATGGTCGAGCGCGACCGCGACCAGCCCCTCGCTCTCGATGCGCAGATAGGGGATGCCATCGACCACCGGCCAGCGCTCGCCGATCGCGGCGAGCGAGTGCGGCGTGTCGTGGACGAGCACGCGCCCCGTCAGCGGCGAGCGCCAGCGGCTCGCCTCCCCCGCCACGCCAGCACCGCTCACATCAACCCCGCATTGAGCAGGATGCGGTCGTGGAACGCTTTCACCGGCCCGTCGTGGACCAAGCCGTAGTCGCCCAGCACGACCTGCATCGTCAGTTTGGCGGCGCGGGTGTGCTGCTCGATCTCCAGCACGCGGTCGAGCACGTCGGCGACGTGGAACGCGCGTGCCTCGGGCGTCTCGTCGCCGCCGATCGGGGCGAGCGCCTCGCCGATGACGTTCGCGAGGTCCGGGGCGAGTTCCGCCATGCTCGCCGCGCGCGCGTGCGCAATCGCCGTGTCGAGCGCGTCGCCCAGTAGCATCTCGCCCGAATAACCGCTGTCGGGCATGTCGGCGTTGTGGAAATGATGCGCCATACCCGCGAGAAAGACCGGCACCGGATCGGCACCGTGCCATGCGCTCGCCAGCACGCCGTAGACCGCGACCATCAGGCAATGCTCGGCGTGGTTCTCGGGCGGTTGCAGCATGATCCGCGGCTGGCCCGGACAGGTAACCCCGGCACGCGGCTGGCGTGCGAGCTTGCCAACGAACGCGGGGGTATCGCCCGTCTCAGGTCGCCCCAGCGGCAGTGCGGCACGCAACCGTGCGTGGAGCGACGGCGCGACCTGGTCGGCGATCTCGTCGAACGCGCGCTCCAGCACCGCGACCGCCTGCTCACCGATACCCAGCGCGTGCATCGCCGTGAGGTCAAGGTCGCCCAATCGTGCGGAGACGAGCGCCGACGCGGTCACGCGCATCGTAACCTCGGCGGGATCGTCACCGCGCACCAGCGCGGCCCATCCGGCGACGAACAACCGTTCCGCGATCGAACCCGGCGCCGCGGCCGAGCGGACACGCTTCAGGTCACCCAGTTCGCGCAGGAAGGGCAGGGCAGCCGGGGTCAGCCCCGGCGCCCCCGCCGCAATCATCTCCAGCACTGGCGCGTCGGTCACGCGCCCTTGCCGTCCAGCCAATTGTCGAGGATCAACTGTTGCTCAGGCACGCCGTGGGCCGGATCATAGTCGCCGCGCGTCTGCGGCAGCTTGAAGAACAGCCCCATCTGCTCCTGCACGCCGCCCTCCCCGCGCTGTTTCGCGAGGTCGAGGCAACGCGCGATCTCGATCGCGAGCGGCGCGGCCAGGATCGAATCCTTGCACAGGAAATTGAGCTTCAGCTGCATCTTCTGACCCATGAAGCCGGTCAGGTCGATGTTGTCCCACGCCTCCTTGTCGTCGCCGCGCGGCTTGTAATAATGGATCATGATGATGTGATCCTCGACCGGGTAACCGAGGATCTGGTTGAGCACGCTCTTCTTCGTGCCGAGCTTCGACTGCAGCGATTTCGGATCGTCGAGTGCCAAGCCATCCGAATTGCCGAGGATGTTGGTCGAGAACCAGCCGTCGACGTGGAGCGCGCGGTCGCGCAGCGCGGGCGCGATCACCGTCTTCATGAAGGTCTGACCCGTTTTGCCGTCCTTGCCAGCGACCGGCACGTTGCGCTCGGCAGCGAACGCGGCGAGCGGCGCGACGTCGGCGGCGACCGACGGCGTAAAGTTCGCGTACGGCGTGCCCGAATCGATCGCGGCATAAGCGTAGAGCATCGCCGGACTGATCGCGGCGTCGTCGCTGTCCAGTCCCTGCTCGAATGCGTCGCGCGACTGGAGCGCGCTGTCGTCGCCCGGCTTGCGCTCGGTCGAGGCGAGATTGACGACGACGACGCGGTCGAGCTTCTTCTCGTCCTTGAACCGCGCCAGATCGGCCTGGATCTGCCGGATCGCGGCGCGGTGACCGCCGCCGAGCTTGTTGGTGCCATCGATATTGGCGCAATAACCGGTCGAGCCTGCCGCCTTCCACGGCCGCATCTGATTGAGCACCGCGGCGCCGTCGGCCAGTTCCTTCTCGCCGATCACGCCGTGGCGCAGCGCGCACGCGCCCAGCGTCTCGTCCGCCAGATCCCAACCGCCAAATTCCAGATCGCGGTACGCGACCATGCCGCTCACGTCGCGATCGGCGAGCGGCAGTCCGTCGAGGCTGTTCGACCCCGCCTTGATCATCTCGATCCCCGCAATCGCGGTCGTCGCGACCGCTCCACCGACGCCGACGATCGCGACGCCCAACCGTTCTGCCATGTCCAAAACCCCACCCTTGTTTTGAAGGGTGAAAGGCGCAGCGGCGGGCGCGTTCCGCCGCCGCGCTCACGCACGTGCGAAAAAGTTCCCGCGCGCTGCGCTACATCACCGCCGACACCGCGGCGGGGTGACCTATGTCACCGTTCACGCATTGACGGGGGCAGGCGCGCCGACCGCGGGCAGCCAGTCGGTCGCGATCGCGCCGTGGCGATCGCGGAAGTCCACCAGCTCTGCCAGACGGTCGATGTCGGTGATGCGGATGACGCGGCCGTCGCGCTCGACCAGCCCTGTTGCCTCCAGCGCCTTCAGCGATCGGTTGACGTGCGTCTTGGTCAACCCGACCGCGTCGCCGATGTCCTTCTGCGTCAGCGGCAGCTCGAACGAGCTTCCCCTCAGATCGTCGACCACGCGCAGCCGCGACCTGACGTCGAGCAGCAGCGTGGCGATGCGCGTGAACCCGTCGTTCTTGCTGACGGAGGTCAGCCGGTCGCCGAGCGACACCTGCTCCGACGCCGAGATCGCGAACATCAGCGCACCCAGCCGTGGGTGCCGGCGAAACAGGTCGCCGAACATTTCCTTGGGGATCTCGAACAGCGTCGTGTCGCTCACCGCCTGCAGCGTCGCGGCGCTGTGGTGCCACGCGATCGACAGCGTCGTCGTGATGTCGCCGATGAAGTAGAACCGCAAGATCTGCCGGTCGCCGTCGCGCAACGTCACCGAACTGTGCAGCCACCCGCTGCCGACGATGTACAGGCACTCGACCGGCGCGCCTTCGCGCACGACGACATCGCCCGCGGCATAGGATTTCTCGCGCCGTTCGAGCCAGCGCAGCGCCTCGCGCTCGGCAAAGGTCAAATCAAGATGATGCGCGAGGCGCGCCTCCAATGGGCTGACGGTCATGGTCGCCGAACGTATGACGCGGGGCCGATTTCCATCAAGCGGTGCAGAGTCTCGTTCAGCGCACGGGACTGATCCACTTTAATCCGCCCGCCGCGGACATTTCTGAACATTGCCGAGTTTGACCGCCACCTGCACGCGAGGCGACGGTGATGCGCGATCGAGAACGACCTGCCCAGACACCGACAACGCCACCGACGCCGCCGCCGGGTGACCGAGCACCGCGCGCGATTTCCTGGGTCCATGTCGGTGACCTCCATCTCGAGGATGCGGACGGCTGGCGCAGCCGCGACGACCTGTGCGCGATCGTCGACCAGATCGAGCAGCGACTGGCCGGTGCGATCGATTTCCTCTTCCTGCCCGGCGACAATGCCAATCACGGCACCCCGGACCAGTATGATGCGATGACGCGGGCGCTCGCCCCATTGTCGATGCCGTGGTTCGCCGTTCCGGGCGACCATGATTTCGAACCCGGCGATCTGTCCGCCTACGACGCCGCGATCGCGCCCGAGCACCGCCCCGAGTGCGTGGTCGTCGCCGGACACCGCTGCATCTTCCTCGATATCGTCTCGGCTGGGGCGGGCGGACCCGATTTCCGCCTGACGATGCACGACCGCAACCGCATCGCGGAGGAACTCGCGTGCGCGGCGGCGGAGGCGCAGACCCCGCTCGTCTTCATGCACGCCTATCCCGGCGACCTCGCCGCCGACGGCGACGCGGTGGCGCGGGCGTTCATAGACGGGGGAGTCGCCTTCGTCGACACCGGGCACACGCATTACAACGAACTGCTTAACGACGGCCGCGTCGTCTACGGCGCGACGCGTTCGACCGGACAGATCGAGGAGGACGACGGGCGCGTCGGGTTCGCGATCGTCTCGGTGTACGACGGCGTGCCGAGCTGGCGCTTCCGCCGGCTCGACGCGCCGTGGCCGCGTGTTCAGATCGTCGCGCCGTGCGACCGCCGCCTCGTCACGCGCCCCGCCGACCCCGCGCAGGTGCCGCGTCCCGGCCGGGTCACGATCGTTGCGCGCGTCGACGGCGCCGACGCCGACGCGTGCGTCACGCTCGACCACGCGGGCAACAGCTGCGCGATGACGCGGGACCACGACGGCTGGTGGCGCGGCGATCTGTCGCTGGCGGCGGGGCTGCACGCGGTGACGGTCACCTGTGCCCAGTCGCGCGATACGATCGACATTCTGGTGCGCGGCGCTGACTCGATCCCGAAGCGCGGGCTGCCGGTCGCGCCCGGTCAGGCGTGCCACGCCATCGGCGCGTGGCCGGCTGCGTGTATCGACGGCGCGCAACTGGGCCCCAACCGGAACGGCCAGAAATGGTGAGCGTCGCGACGGGCGCGAGTTGGGCGATTGCGGCGGCGTCGACCGCGGCGGTGATCACGCGCCCGCTGCGCTGGCCCGAATGGATCTGGGCGGTCGCGGGCGCGGCGCTGCTCGTCGTCCTCGGGCTGATGCCGCTGGGCGAGGCCGGCGGCGCGGTCGAAAAGGGGCTCGACGTCTACCTGTTCCTGACCGGGATGATGCTGCTGAGCGAGACCGCACGCGAACACGGCGCGTTCGACTGGATCGCCGCCACCGCGGTCAACGCGGCGCACGGATCGCGCCCGAAATTGTTTCTGCTCGTCTACGCGACGGGCGTGGTCGTTACGACCTTCATGTCGAACGACGCGACCGCGGTGGTGCTGACCCCCGCGGTCTTCGCCGCGGCAAAGAAGGCTAAGGCCGATCCGCTGCCGCTGCTGTTCGCCTGCGCGCTGATCGCCAATGCGGCGAGCTTCGTGCTACCGATCTCCAACCCCGCCAATCTCGTTCTCTACGGCGGGCAGATGCCGCCCCTGGGCGCGTGGCTGCGCTCGTTCGCGCTTCCCTCGATCGCCTCGATCGCGGTGACGTTCGTCGTGCTGCGCTGGCTCGAGCGGCAGCGGATCGAGGGCGGGTGCGCGCGCGACGTCGCGCGCGACGCGCTGACGATGCCGGGCAAGCTCGCGATCCTCGGCATCGTCGTGACGGCGGCGCTGCTGCTCGTCGTGTCCGCACTCGACCGCGAGCTCGGTATGCCGACCGCGATCGCGGGGATCGCGACCGCGCTCGTCGTGTCCGCCGCCGCCAAGGCGTCGCCGCTGCGCCTCGCGCGGCAGGTGTCGTGGGGCGTGCTGCCGCTGGTCGCGGGATTGTTCGTGCTGGTCGAGGCGCTCGACCGCACCGGGGTGATCGCGCAGGTGGCCGCGTGGCTGCGCGCCGCGTCCGCCGACCCGGTTCGCGCCGCCGCCGCATCGGGCACGATCCTCGCCTTTGTCAGCAACCTGATGAACAACCTGCCCGCCGGGCTCGTTGCCGCGACCGCGATTCAGCAGGCGCACCCGCCGCAGATCGTCACCGACGCGCTGCTGATCGGTGTCGATCTCGGCCCCAATCTGTCGGTCACCGGCTCGCTCGCGACGATCCTGTGGCTCCAGGTGATCCGGCGTGAGGGCGAGGACGTGAGCTTCACCGCATTCCTGAAGATCGGCGCGGTGGCGATGCCGCTCGCGCTTCTCGCTGCGCTCGGGGCGCGGCTGCTGCTCGGTTGAGGACGATCACGATGAACGCTGCCTGGGCCTTTCCCTTCATCTTCGTCGCCGGCATGTTGCAGGCAGCGGGCGCGGCGATGGGGGGCGAACTCAACAAGTCGCTCGGCAACCCGTGGCTCGCAACCTCGGTGTCGTTCATGCTGGTGCTGTTCGTCACCGCTGCGCTGTTCGCGTGCATGCCGCGTCCGCTGCCGAGCGTCGGCGATTTGGCGGCGATGCCGTGGTGGGCCCCGCTCGGCGGGATCGTCGGCGCGGTCGCGGTGTTCGCGGGTTTCACCTTTATCCAGAAACTGGGCGCGGGCCCGGTCAACGGCGTGACGATCACCGCCAACATCCTCGCCAGCCTCGCGATCGATCATTTCGGGCTGCTGCGGATGGAGCAGCATTCGATGAACCCGATGCGCTTCCTCGGCGCGGCGCTGATGGTCGGCGGCGTGACGCTGATCTCGAAATTCTGAACGCCCTCGAATGAACGGACACGATCATGGCGACGACGACGGCATCGATCACCGCGGGCGGTTCGACACCGCAGCGCTCTAGCCCGGGCAGGACGCTCGACGCGCTCAACTTCTTCCTCGCCGACGTGCGCGACGGG
The DNA here is from genome assembly GCF_019429535.1 of Sphingomonas citricola. Classification (GTDB taxonomy): domain Bacteria; phylum Pseudomonadota; class Alphaproteobacteria; order Sphingomonadales; family Sphingomonadaceae; genus Sphingomonas; species Sphingomonas citricola. Next base: position 297,000 of record NZ_JAHXZM010000005.1, read on the forward strand.
CTGGGGCCGTATCTGGCGATCTATCTCGTCGCGGTGCGCGGGCCCCCGCCCGGCAGGACAACGCCCCCCGTCCCCAAGGAG
>NZ_JAHXZM010000006.1 GCF_019429535.1 Sphingomonas citricola
CCCCCCCTGAGGCCGGATGACGGTTCGTCATCCTTCATGCTGCAAACCGCCATCACGGTCGCTCACTTTGACGGTATGGCCCCCGTCGTACCGCACCTCGCGAACTTGCCCTAGCGGTCCTTGCAACGCACGACCTTGGTGCGCGCTTTCTGAGAGAATTTGATGAACTTCCGTGTTGTTTCGGCAGACAGCGACGTGTGCTGGCGCGGTGATCAAAATGGATAAGATACGGGCTGCGAGCAAGAGCTTCATGTCTCATTCCATCATCTAGCAATACAGCGGGTCACTGCGTGCAAGATGCGATGAATGATCGACGTGCCGCCGCCCTTCCTCCGTAAGGTCGTGAAGGTGCACGAGGGTGACGGGCAGCTCTGGTGCCGGAACGGCGTCAAAGTCCGCGTCGTCGGTATGCAGGCGCTGGACTTGAGCGTGTGCAGTCGTGTCGCCGGCGCTGAGCGAATTATGTCCGCGCGAGATTGTCCGAATACCGCACGTTGCGGCGGGACAATCGGGCTCGCCGACCGCATGTTAAGGACGCGTTCCAGCAATCGCGGCCCGTCTCGAGGCCTCCGAAACTCCGCCTCCGCAATGTTCGGAGGAGGGCGTTTGCGCGACCACTGAAAAGCAGATCGGTTGAAGGGCCGTCTTCCGCTTAAATCCGTTCACCCACAGCAGTGTTTGTGCTTCCTTCCCGAGCCGCACGGGCAGGGGTCGTTGCGGCCGACCTTCACCGTCTTCGTGGACCCGGTCGGCGTCGGGGTCGGTCCGCCGGCATGCACGGAAGCTGCGTAGAGCAACTGAACCACGGCCGTCAGTTCGACGACGGCGTTTTCTTCGAAGGCGTTGATCTGCATGCTGTCGAGGTCGCTCTCTCCCCGCGCGACCGCCAGCAGCAATGCGAGGCGCCCGAGCGGCGCTTCCCATGGTTCGAGCCTCGCGAGCGCGTCCCACACCTCGGGTCGCAGCGATATCGCATCGCTCAGGCCGTCGACCCAATATTCCCACAAGGCTTCGCCATTGCGCTCGTCGACGTCGATGATCGGTCGCAGCCTGCCGTGATCGAGGTCGCGCGCGATTTCGCGCCGCCTGGCGGTCACGGCATCGACGAACCATTGCACGTCGATCGGATCATCGAAGGGCGGCACGCCGTCCGTCTCCGCGCCCCAGATCACCGACATCCACTCGTCGGTCGGAATCTCCTCAGGGAAGATCAGCAGGCCGGTAAGAAAGCCGTCGAGTTCGGTGAGCAGCAACGGCTCCTCGACGGGCAGGGCTGCGAGGGCGCCGTCGAGGCGTCGGAAGCGGGAGGGTGAGGGCTTCACAGACTGATGCTCCGACGCTCCATCTCCGCCGTCGCGATATTGCGCAGCGGCGAAGCTTCGCCACCCGCGAAGATGTCCGCGAAATCGAGGAGATCGTCGTTGTCGAGCGCGATGATTGCGGCCTCGATGGCATGAAGGCGATCGAGCGCGCGGTCGGTGTGCGCCGCGATGCGCTTCGCTTTGAACTTGAGCATAACTGCGCGCTAGCACCATCGCTGGCGCTTGGCAGCGGCCGTTTGAGGATCAGACCATATAGCCGGTGAGGGCGGGCCCGGACGACGCACGAACTCGCGGATATGACGCAACCCGAGACGTTATCAGCCGCCTGGTACGCGTCAGTCGGGTCCAGAGGCGGCGCTCGACGCAGTCTCTGGAGCCAGCAACGAGGTTTCCCACGTTGCGATTGCGCCCTCAGCAGGGGTGACTACGCCCGACCAGGTCAGGCTAGCCCAGCCGAAGATTGCGCGCCAGGAAGTCGACGAACGAGCGCACCCGAACCGCCAGCCGCTCGTGCGGGACGAAAAGGGCATGGATGTCCTCACCGTCGCCGGCATTGAACGCGGTCAGTACTTCCACCAGGCGACCCGACGCGAGGTCCTCCGCGATGTGGAAGCGGCCAAGGCGGGCGAGACCGCCGCCGGCGAGCGCCATCAGCCGCACCGCCTCACCAGAAGAGCCGAGGAAGTGACCTGTCGGAGTTCGCTGGACTGTTCGTCCGTGGATGCGGAACGGCCAGCTGTCGATTGACCGGCGGAAGTTGAAACGCAGGCAGTCGTGATGCTCCAGATCATGCGGATGCATCGGCTCGCCGCGCTCGTGGAGGTAGGCGGGGCTAGCCACGACCGCCATCGTGCTCCGGCCGAGCTTGCGCGCCCTTAGGTCGGCATCACGCAACGGGCCGACCCGGATCGCCACGTCGGCCTGTTCGTCGACCAAACCGACGAGTGCATCGGTCATCGTCAGGTCGACCGTCACCGCCGGACACTCGCGAAAATATGCGGGGAGAATGGGAAGCAGGCAATGCGTGCCGAGCGGGACCGACGCGTTGACCCGCAAAAGGCCCCGCGGCGTCTGATCTCGCTCGAAGCTGCGCTCAACCGAGTCTATCTCGGCGATCAGCCCTTCGACGCGTTCACGATAGGCTCGGCCCTCTGCGGTTAGTGCGAGCGCGCGGGTCGTTCGGGATGCCAGCTGCACGCCCAACCGGTTCTCCAGTCGTGCCATCGCGCGGCTCACGGCCGAGGGCGTGAGCCGCAGCGAGCGTGCAGCCGCGACGAAGCTGCCGTGCTCCGCCACAGCCAGGAAGATCATCATCTCGCCAAGCCGATTATCCATCTCGATTGATGATTCCCGTGCAATTCTGCCATGCTGGCATCCGATCTAATCACCAGTCACGTGAGTGTATAGATGACGGCGTTCACGAGGAGATGACACATGGACCTGCAACTCGCTGGCAAGACCGCGCTCGTTACCGGATCGACCGCCGGGATTGGCCTGGCGATTGCCGAGCGGCTCGCCCTCGAAGGGGTGGCCGTCACGATCTGCGGACGGGATCGCGCGAAACTGGATGCGGCCGCGCAGCGGTTGAGCAAGGCAGGAAGCGTTGCTGCGGTGCTGGCCGACCCGGCGACGTCAGCCGGGGCTGAGGCGCTGATCGAGGCAGTGCCCGACACCGACATTCTCGTGAACAATCTCGGGATCTACGAGGCGAAGCCGTTCACGGAGATCAGCGACGAGGATTGGCATCGTCTATTCGAAGTGAATGTCGTCAGCGGAGCCCGGCTGGCTCGCCACTATTTTCCCCGCATGCTGGCGCGCGACTGGGGGCGGATGCTCTTCATCGCGAGCGAGAGCGCGCTCGTCGTGCCGGGCGAGATGATTCACTACGGGATGACCAAGACCGCACAGCTCACGATCGCACGCGGATTGGCCGAGCAGACGCGCGGCACCGGGGTGACCGTCAATTCCGTTCTGCCAGGGCCGACCCGCTCTGAGGGGATCGTCGACTTCATTCGCTCGGTCGTCGACAACAAGGACGCGCCCGAGGCTGAGCGCGAAGCAGAGTTTTTTGCCAAGCTCCGGCCGCTATCGCTCATCCGCCGGTTGATCGAAGCCGAGGAGATTGCCGCGCAGGTTGCACTGCTCGCGAGTCCGCTCGGAGCGATCACCAACGGGGCGGCGGTACGGGTCGAGGGCGGTATCATCCCGACGATCGCCTAGGCGATGCTCAAGCCGCCTTTGTTTCAGATAACGAATGGCGAAAGCAGCGATGCCCGCGAGGTGGCGGGAATGACCGATTGTGGGTCTAGGCTGCCAAGATTTTTTTGCCCGGCAAGCTCCCGTCGACCAAGGTATTGTGTCTCGCAGAGGTGAAGGGCCAAAGATCCGCGAGTATCTACGGCTAAACAAAGACGTGCTCTCGCAGAAAACTGCGTAGTCTGAGGCCGAACTTCAAAACCTGAGTGATCAACCGACGCGTTTCCCAAAGCCGCAGACTTCTCTGATTCGAAGTTGGCCCATCGCCGTTGACCCCCGACAGTGGCGGTTGAAGGAAACCAGAGCGCATCATTACAATCTTGGCGAGCGCCTCGATAAGTGAGAACGGTTACATGTTCGTGGATCGCTGCGATTGCTCGACGCACTCGTAAAAGCCGGCAGATTCGCTGCGCGGTTTGACGCACAATTAAACCTATCCGCTGTCCAACAGCCGGTGCAACATTCTATGTGCGTACAGCGGGCGAAAGCGTCAGTAGTTTTTCTGCAACGAGAGATTGGAGCAGGCGGAACCGGGCGCCTCACGAATCGGACGTGAGGTATTGACCGCAATCGCAGGCTCCGTCGCTACTTTTCATTATCACGGACGCTAGCTAATAGCTGTCGAGCTTTGCGCAGCCCGACGCGGGCTGCTCGACCGTATGAGATGAATTCGAAATAAGGTGGTCACTGGACCACGGTTTGATGGCCAGCGTACCTGATCATAAACGTGGTGCCCAGGGACGGGATCGAACCGCCGACACTGCGATTTTCAATCGCATGCTCTACCAACTGAGCTACCTGGGCCAAGCCGCCGAACGGCGGTGAGCGGCGTCCTTAGTCGTGGTTGGCGGGGCTGTCCAGCGCTTCTTCGTCGGTTGACGGCCCCGGGATGCGATATCCTTCGCCGAGCCATTGCAGCAGGTCGCGGTCCTTGCAGCCGCGGCTGCAGAAGGGGGCGTGGTCGCGCGTCGCGGGGGCGGCGCAGATCGGGCAGCGGCTGGTCATGCGTCCAATATAGGCGCGCGACCGGTGCGGCGCACCAGCGCAGAATACCAGTCGGGCTCGGCGGCGAGGCGCGCGGCGACGGGCGGAGGCAGCCGGTGGTGGTTCGGCGCGGTCGGCGGCGTGCGCTCGATCTGGCGCAGCGCGGCGCGCGTGGCGGCGGCGACGGGATCGTCGCGCAGCAATTCGGGCAGCGAGGCGCGCGGGCGCGGGCGCACGATCTGGAGGAAGCCGAAGCCGTTCACCGCGGTACGCTCGAACGGCAGAGCCAGATGCGCGTCGATCGCGGCGGCGACCGCGAGACGCTGCGCCTTGCCCGTGATCGTTGGAAAGTCGATGCCGATCGAGCCGCCGATCGCGTGGCGCCGGATCGCGCGCGCCACCGCGGCCGCGGCGCGTTCGGCGAGTTGGTCGAGCGGGCCATCGCCGTCGACGTCGAACAGCGTCATCGCGGGCGTCGGCGACATCCGCAGCGCGCCGCCGGCGAATGCGATCTCGCCCGACGAGGCCTCGTCGAGCACCTCGCTCCAGCCGGCCTGTTCCAGCCGATCGGCCTCGTGGGGGCGCAGGTGGTGGACGGGGTGTCCGGTGGCCGAGATGCGCGCGAGCAAGTCGGGCCCCGCGACCGGCGCGGCGTCGGTCACCCGCGCGCGTGCGCGCTTGGCGCGCCCGGGCTCGGGGATCGTCTCGCGTACCAGCTCGACCGTGATCGCGGCGCCGAGCGTCACGCCGGGCGGGCGGCGGTCGAGCATCACCTGCTCGCCGCCGTCGATCGTCGCGAGCTGGAACTCGGTCAGCCGCGCGCGCGCGACGGTGCCCACCCGCAACCGTCCGGGGAGTTCGATCCGTGCGGCGAGGATGTGGTCGTCGTGGACGAGCGCGGCGCGCGCCTCGCCGATGCCGTCCTCGTAAAGCCAGTGCGCGTGGGTAGGGCGGTCAGCCAAGGATGCCGGCGGTGACGAGCAGCGCGCGCGTCTCGAACAGGGGCAGGCCGATCACGCCCGAGTGGCTGCCCGACAGGAACCGGACCCAGCCCTCGGCGCGGCCCTGGATCGCGTAGCCGCCCGCCTTGCCCAGACCCTCACCGCACGCGACATAGGCGTCGATCTCGTGCGGGGTAAGCGGTTTGAACGCGACGATCGTGTCGGCGAGCCGCGTGCGTTCGGTGCCGTGCGCGTCGATCACGCAGATCGCGGAGAGCGCGTGGTGGCGGCGGCCCGACAAGGCCGCGAGCAATTCGCGCTGGACCTGTTCGGACGTGGCGGGCGGCAGGATGCGGCGGCCGAGCGCGATGGTGGTATCACCGGCGAGCACGACTTCACCGTCGGCGCGGGAAACGGCGCGCGCTTTCTCCACCGCGAGGCGCAGCGCATAGGCGCGCGGCATTTCGCCCTTCAGCGGGGTTTCGTCGATCTCGGGCGCGGCGACGCGATCGGGCGCGGCGCCCAGGCGCGCGAGCAGATCGCGCCGGCGCGGCGAGGAGGAGGCGAGGACGAGCGGCATCGGAGACGCGGGCGGGTTGCGCCCGGTGCGTTATTGCGGGCCGGGGCCGCCGCGGCCGGGCATGAAGCGGTAGGTGATGCGCCCCTTGGTCAGGTCGTATGGGGTCAGCTCGACCAGCACCTCGTCACCGACGAGCACGCGGATGCGGTTCTTGCGCATCTTGCCCGCGGTGTGACCGAGGATTTCGTGATCGTTCTCGAGCCGGACGCGGAACATCGCGTTGGGCAGCAACTCGACCACCTGGCCGCGCATCTCGAGGAGTTCTTCTTTCGCCAAACGGTGTCTCTTTCGGGATTGGACGTGCGCGCCCTTAGCCGACAAGTGCGGAAAAGGGAAGGAAGCACGCGGAAAGTTCGTCGGACCGGGCAGCCGTGCAGCGACCGGCCGCCAGCTTTAATTAGATGGGAAGCGGACGGGGCGGGGGCAAGGCGCGCGCCGTCACGATAGGGGAGTGGTTCTTGGGCCGGGAAAGCGGCGGCGCCGGCAGGATGGCCGGCGCCGCAATTATCTCAGAGCCCGAAGGACAGGCGCAGATAACCGAACTGTCCCGGCACGTCGTAGGTCGTCGGGTCGTAATTATTCAGGCTGCAGCTGAAGCAGGCCGGCGGATCGCGATCGAGGACGTTGTTGACGCCGATCGTCAGCGCGAGCCGGTTGTCGAGCCAGCTGGGGCGGAATTGCAGCTGCACGTCGGTGTAGAAGCGCGCGTCGAGCCGGTTGCCGTTCTGGCTCTCGATCACATTGTCGATGTAGCGCCCGGTCAGCGTCGCGCCGATCGGACCGCCGCTCCAGTCGAGGATCGCCTGCCCCTTGAAGTGGGGATACGCCTGGTCGGGGCTGCCGCGCTCGGTCCCGGTGTAGCGCGTCGTCGTGGTGCCGTCGGTGGCCGGCACGACCTCCTCGTAGCGGAGCAGGTAATTGCCCAGCACCGACAGCCCGAACGTGCCGACGCCGGTCTCGCGCGAGCGGAAGGTGAAGGTGCCGTCGATCCCGCGGGTGCGGATGCCGCCGGTGTTGAGCAGAACGCCGTTGATCGCGGTGACGATGCCGCTCGGCGCGCGGCGGATCGCGGCGCAGCTGAGCGCGTCCGCGGTCTGCGCGCAGCGCCCGAGCAGTACGTCGGCGGGGATCGCGGCGATCGCCCCATCGACCTTGATGTCGTAGTAATTGACTTCGAGGCTCAATGCGCTGGCGAATCCGCGGCGCGCCCAGGCGGGGCTGTAGACACCGCCGAACAGCAGCGTGCGCGCGGTTTCGGGCTGGAGCGCGGCATTGCCCCCGGTCAGCACGGGAAGCTGCCCGTCGGGCTCGGCATAGCTGCCGTTGGCGGGAACGCCGTTCGCGGTGCAGTTCGTCCGCACCGTCGCCGATGCGCGATACGCGGACCCGGCGATGTTGCTGCACGGATCGCTGATCGGCTGATCGAAACGCGACTGCGCGCCGAACAATTCGCCGATCGACGGCGCTCGCAAGCTCTCGGCGTAGGACCCGCGCAGCAGCAGGTCGGCGACGGGTTTCCACAATGCGCCGCCGGTCAGCGTGGTGTTGCCGCCGAAGGTCGAATAATCCGAATAGCGCACCGCGCCGTTCAGCTCGAGCGAGGAGAAGAAGGGCACGTCGCGCAGCAGCGGCAGGCGAAGCTCGCCGTAGACCTCGTCGGTGTTGAACCGGCCCGCGGCCGCCTGCGCGGGAATGTCGGCGCTGTAGCCCGCCTGCGTGACCGGATCGGGGGTGAAGCTGCCGAACTGGTTGCGGTGTTCGTAGCCGATCGCGATGCCGACCGGCCCTCCGGGCAGGTCGAACAACTCACCCGACAGATTGGCGGTATAATCCTGCAATTCCTGGCGCGAGCGCGATTTCTCGTCGAAGCCGACGAAGCCGAGCATCGCCGGGGTGATCGAGCCGACGCCGCCGAAGAAATTGAACGGCACGCAGTCGCCGGTGCACTGGCTGACCGGGCCGAGCGCCTGTTGGAGCCTGAGCGCGTTGATGTTGCCGGTGAAGACCTGCTTGGCATCGTTGAACCCGATGACGGCGTTCGCGTCCCAGTACCAATTGTGCCCGAACATCTGGAACTTGCCGTCGAGCGTGCCGGTCAGGCTCATCGTGTCGACGCGCTGCGTGTAGGTGCGCTGCCCCGCCTCGACCAGCCGACGGAAGATCGCGGTGTAATTCTGCCCGGGCACCAGCGTGACGCCGAACGGATTGTACGGGTTGGTCGCGTCGACCGACAGCGTATCGAGCAGATTGCCGTTGCCGACGTCGGGACCGATGCCGAGCGGCAAGAACGCGGCCTGATTCTGCGAATTGCGGCGGTTGTACACCGCCTTCACGCGCAGGTTGAGCGCGTCGGAGAATGACGCGCGCGCCGACACGAACCCGCCGTAGCGTTCGTTGGGGGTCAGGAAATAATTGTACGGTGCGAAGTTGAACCGGTCAGCCGCGGTGAACGGCTTGAAACTGCCACCGGTCAGCGTCGGATCATAGACCGGCCGTCCGGTCAGCACCGGCTGGCGCAGCGTGAAATTCTGCCCGTTGATCAGGAATCGACCGAGCGGGGTGAAGCTCGAACAGCCGCCGATCGGGTCGCTGCACGACGTCTGGCCGGGATTGGGAAATTGCGAGATCGCGCGGTCGCGCGCGCTGACGTCCTGCTGCTTGGTGTAGAAGCCGCCGCCGACGACATGGACGCGGTCGTCGCCGACGCCGTAGCTCAGCTGGTAGTTCTGCGTCTGCCCGTCGTGCGTATCGAGGAACTGGCCGTATTGCGCGCTCGCCTTCAGCCCGACCTGCTTTTCCTTGGTGATGATGTTGACGACGCCGCCGATCGCGTCGGAACCGTAGAGTGACGAGGCGGCGGATTGCAGCACTTCGACCCGCTCGATCATGACGTCGGGGATCGAATTGAGGTCGACCGTGCCGGGAATGCCGCTCGCCGACGCGCCGTTGACGTAGCGCAGGCCGTCGACCAGCACGAGCGTGCGCTTGGCGCCGAGATATCGCAGGTCGATCGCGGCCGAGCCTGCGCCGACGCCGCCGCCGTCGGGCGGATTGCCGAGATTGCCCGAATTGTTGAATTTGCTGTTGAGCCCGCCCGACGACGCCGGGATCCGCTGCAGCACGTCCGCGATCGAGGACAGGCCGGTGCGCGCGATCGATGCTTCGTCGACGGTCGTGATCGGCGAGGGTTGATCGAGCGGATCGCGCCGGATGCGCGACCCCGTGACGACGATGTCGTCGCCCGGCGTCTCCGCCTGCGCTTCTTGCGCGGCGACGACGCCCGACTGCTGCGCCACAGCGGGTGCGGCGTGGATGCCGGCAAGCAGCGCGGCGGCCGCGATACCGGTTTTCAGGCGCGTGATCGTTTGTCTCATGAACCCCCCGTGCGTGCGATCGCCGTAACATTCGGCGCATTGTGGTCACGCAGGCGCAACATTCAGTGGAATTGCGGCCGGGGCAAGGGTCTAAAAATTCGCGTCCAGCAAAGCGGCGGCACTGTGGCCGCGATGCCGCAACCGGCGGGGGCGTGCACCGCCCCCACCGGACGTTTGCTCAGCCGGCACCGCCCGCCAGCGCGGCGAGCAGCAGGAGGGCGACGATGTTGGTGATCTTGATCATCGGATTGACCGCGGGGCCCGCGGTGTCCTTGTACGGATCGCCGACGGTGTCACCCGTCACCGCGGCCTTGTGCGCGTCAGATCCCTTGCCGCCGTGGTTGCCGTCCTCGATGTACTTCTTCGCATTGTCCCACGCGCCGCCCCCGGAGGTCATCGACAGCGCGACGAACAGCCCGGAGACGATCACGCCCAAGAGCATCGCGCCGACCGCGGCGAATGCGCTCGCCTGCCCGTCGACCGCGCGGACGATGAAGTAGAGCGCGATCGGCGAGAGGACGGGCAACAGCGACGGCACGATCATCTCGCGGATCGCGGCGCGGGTGACGAGGTCGACGGTGCGGCCGTAATTGGGCCGGTTGGTGCCCTGCATGATGCCGGGATTGTCGCGGAACTGTTCGCGCACCTCCTCGACCACCGCGCCCGCCGCGCGGCCGACCGCGGTCATCCCGAAGGCGCCGAACAGATAGGGCAGCAGCGCGCCGAGCAGCAGTCCCACGATGACGTATGGGTTCGACAGGCTGAAATCGACGGTCAGATCGGGGAAATAGGTCGCGAGGTCGGTCGTGTACGCGCCGAACAGGACCAGCGCGGCGAGCCCGGCGGAGCCGATCGCGTAACCCTTGGTCACCGCCTTGGTCGTGTTGCCAACCGCGTCGAGCGCGTCGGTGCGCGCGCGCACTTCGTCCTCCAGCCCCGCCATCTCTGCGATGCCGCCGGCGTTGTCGGTGACGGGCCCGTAAGCGTCGAGCGCGACAACCATCCCCGCGAGTGCGAGCATCGCGGTCGCACCGAACGCGATGCCGATGATCCCGGCGAGCTTGTAGGCGGCGATGACCGCGACGACGATGACCAACGTGGGCAGCGCGGTCGCCTCCAGGCTGATCGCGAGGCCTTGGATCACGTTGGTGCCGTGGCCCGTCTCCGATGCCTTGGCGATCGACTTGACCGGGCGATAGTTGGTGCCGGTGTAATATTCGGTGATCCACACGATCAGCCCGGTGACCGCGAGGCCGATCAGCATGCACCAGAACAGGTCGTTGCCCGTGAACGACGCGAGCGTGCCGCCCGCCTGCACCGCACCCTCCGCGCCCGTCGTCAGGTCGTCGCCCGCCGGATCGAGGAAGCCCGCGCCGCCGATCACCGCGTTCATGTCACCGAGCGTCCAGCGCGTCACCGCGTAGATTGCGGGGATGGAGAGCAGCGCCGAGGTCCAGAACCCCTTGTACAGCGCGCCCATGATCGACCCGCCGCGCCCCAGCCGCACCATGTAGGTGCCCAGGATCGAGGTCACGATGCAGACCCCGCCGACGATCAGCGGCAGGCTCATCAACCGCAGCAGTTCGGCCGCGTCCGCGCGGATAAGCAGCGCGATCGAGATCATCGTGACGCCAAGCGTGACGACATAGGTCTCGAACAGGTCGGCGGCCATGCCCGCGCAATCGCCGACATTGTCCCCGACATTGTCCGCGATCACCGCGGGGTTGCGCGGATCGTCCTCGGGAATGCCCGCCTCGACCTTGCCGACGAGGTCCGCGCCAACGTCGGCGGCCTTGGTGAAGATGCCGCCACCCAGACGCGCGAAGATCGAGATCAGCGAGGCACCGAACGCCAGCGCGGTCAACGCCTCCACGATCGCGCGGTCGTTGGGCGCGCGCCCGCCCGGCCCGACGAGGTACCAGAAGAACCCCGCGATCGCGAGCAGGCCCAGCCCCGCGACGAGCATCCCCGTCACCGCGCCCGAGCGGAACGCGGTGGTCAGCCCGCCCTGCAAGCTCCCACGCGCGGCCTCCGCGGTGCGCACGTTGGCGCGAACCGAGATGTTCATCCCGACATAACCCGCGACCCCCGACAGCAGCGCTCCGATGACGAAGCCGGTGGTCGACAGCAGGCCCAGCGTCGCGAACAGCACGACCGCGACGACCACGCCGACGATCGCGATGGTGGTGTACTGCCGCCCGAGATACGCCTTCGCGCCTTCCTGGATCGCGGCGGCGATGTCCTGCATCTTGTCGTTGCCGGCGGGTTGTCGCAGCACTTGGCCGCTCGTGAGGATGCCATAGGCCACGGCCAGCAGACCGCAGAGAATGGCGACATAGACGCTCGTCATGCCCGTTCTTCCCTCCTATTTTCACGAACGGCGCGTTTGTTCGCTCGCGCTCGCCCGTCGCCGAAGGGGCACCCAACAACGCGTTAAGTCAAGCGCCGTGCTGATAACCCAGATGATCGGGCAGGCGAACGGCCACGCCGAGATCGGTCAGCGACAGACCGGCTCCGGCCGCGAAGCGTCCGACCAACGTGGCGGGCACAGGCGGCGTCCAGTCGGCTGGCGCGGCGAACAGCAGTTCGTAATCGTCCCCCGCGGTCGCGGCGGCGAGTGCGTCCAGTCCGCAGGCGCGGGCCGCGGGCGACAGCGGCACCGCGTCGAGCGCGACCGTCACCGACAATCCGCTCGCCTCCGCCATGCGCGCCGCGTCGATCAGCAGGCCGTCGGACACGTCCATCATCGCGTGGACGTGCGGCGCGAGCATGCGACCTTCGATGAGACGTGGGGTCGGCCGGCGATAGCGCGCGAGCAGATACGCCTCGTCGTCACCGCGCGCATCGCCGCTCCGCGCGATCGCGAGACCCGGCCTGGCGTCGCCGATCGTGCCGGTCACCCACAGGGCATCACCCGCGCGCGCACCCGAACGCGGCGGCGCGGGCGCGTCTGCGCCGAACGCGGTCAGCGTCAGTACGCGCGGCGTGCCCGCTGGCCGCGTCACCGTGTCGCCGCCGAGCAGCCGCGCGTCGTATTGCGCGAGCACCGCGTCGAAGCCGCGCAGGAACGCGTCGTCCCACGCCGGGTCCGACAGCGGATAGTTGAGCAGCACGCCCTCGACCCGCGCGCCCTTGGCGGCGATATCGGACAGGTTGGTCGCGACCAGCCGCCACGCGACGTCGCCGGCCGGATCGCTCGACAGGAAGTGGACGCCCTCCACCATCGTGTCGGTGGTGACGACCAGCCCGGAGAGCAGGGCGGTATCGTCGCGCAGGCCCCTGGCGCCCGGGTGGAGCGGCAGCGCCCGCAGGCGATCGAGGAACGCGCGTTCGTCCACGCTCAATTCTCCTCGATGCGGCGATCCTCGTCGCCCGAGACGGTCAGCTGGCGCCAGTCGAGCGCCTCCTGGAGCAGCAGATAGGTGTCGCTGCTGATCGCCTGGTCGCCGCGCAACGTCTCCAACCGCTCGCGCTGCGCCAGCACCGCCGCGATCGCGAGGCCGTGGCGGCGGTTGAGCGTGTCGGGGTCCTTGCCCGACATGCCGTCGCGGATGTCCTGATATTCGCGTCGCAACTGGTCGGCGGCATCGCCCTGCTCGCCCTCCAGCCGATGGAGCGCCGCCTCGGCGAGATCGAGGCGGGCCCGGTCGATCTCCTCGCGCGCCTCTTGCTCGCGTCCGATCCCGAGCGCGCGGATCAGCGGGGTCAGCGTCGCGCCCTGGATCACCACGGTCGCCAGCACCACCGCGAACGCGGCGAGCACCACCGTGTCGCGCTGCGGGAACGCGGCGGGCAGCGCGAACGCGGTCGCGAGCGTCACCAGCCCGCGCATCCCCGACCAGCCGATCAGGAACGTCTCGGCCAGACTGATCGGCTTCATCCGGTGCCCGCGGTTGACCCGCCACAGCACGACGCCGCGATACCCGAACGCGATCAGCAACCGCGTCGCGACGACGCCCAGCACGACCCACAAGGCGAGCCAGCCGGCGTTGATCAATTCCTGCCCCGACATCGCGGTCACGATGTTGCGCGCCTGCTCGCCCATCAGCAGGAACGCGAACACGTTCAGCAGGAACACGACCGTGGTCCATACCGCGTAGGAATGGACCCGCATCCGCGGCGAGGTACGATCGCCCGCGCTCGTCGCGATCGTCATCGCGCTCGCAACCGTCGCCAGCACCGCCGACAGCCCGAGATGCTCGGCGACGATCCACGCGACGAAGGCGTGGAGGAATTGCAGCAGCGTGCCGCCGACGGTGTTCTCGACCAGCGGCTGCACCCGGCGCACGAGCAGGCCGTAGGCGATCCCGAACGCGATGCCGCCGGGGGCCGCGAGCGCGAAGCGCGCGCCCGTGCCCCAGTCGAACGTGCCGCTCATCTGCGCGGCGAGTGCGGCGTTGAACAGCAGCAGCGCGGTCGCGTCGTTGAACAGGCTCTCGCCCTTCAGCACGCCCGCGACGCGCTTCGCGACCGGCAGGTTGGTCAGCACCGCGGTCGCGGCAGCGGCGTCGGGCGGGGCGACGATCGCGCCCAGCGTCAGCGCGGCGGCGACGGGCAGCCCCATCGTGAACCAGCCGATCCACGCGACGAAGACCGCGGTCGCGAGCACCGCCAGCACCGCGTAAACGATCAACGGCAGCATCAGCCGCCGCGCCGCGCCTGCCGGAAAATCGAACGCCGCATCGACCAGGATCGGCGCGATGAACAGCGCGAGCGCGGTCTCGGGGTCGATCGACAGCACCGGCGCACCCGGGATCGCCGCCACCGCGACGCCCGCCGCCGCCATCACGGTCGGGTAGGGGAGCGACAGGCGCCGCGCGACCTGAAGCATCGCCACCGCGGCGAGCATCAGCGTCAGAAGGCTTTCGAAAAAGGTCACGGTGCGACGGTAACGGCTCGCGCCGCGATGTCACTCACTGCCGCGCCCGAGGCGACGCGCCCGCGTCAATCCTCGCGCCGTGCGCCGTCGAGCGTTCGCGTCATCCGGTCGTGCTCGGCCGCGTCGCGCTGCTTCTCCGCCTTGGTGCGGCCGAACACGGCGCGGTTGGTGGCGGCGGTCGCCTGCGCGTCGGCGCGCGCCTTCGCCTTGCGCGCGCGGCGAAGGCTGACGACCTCGCCCACGCCTCAGTCGGCTTTCGCGGGCGTCGCGGGCGCGGCCGCACCGCGCACGTCCTTCGCTACCGCGTCGAGGATGCCGTTGACGAAACCCTTCTCGCGGCGTTCGTAGAACGCGTCGGCGACGTCGATATATTCGCTGATCGACGCGCCCACGGGCACGTCGCTGCGCGCGAGCAGTTCGTAGGTGCCGACGCGCAGGATCGCCTTCATCGGCTTGTCGAGCCGATCGAAACTCCACCCCGACGACAGCCGCGCCGCGATCAGTCGGTCGATCTCGTCCAACCGCGCCTGCGTCCCCTTCACCAGATCGTCGAAGAACGCGGTGTCGGCGTCGGCATATTCGACGTCCTCGATCGTCGCGCCCAGCCGGTGATGGTGGAATTCGGTCAGCAACTGGGGGATGTTCGTCCCCTCCATCTCGTGCTGGTACAGCGCCTGGACGGCGGCGAGGCGAGCGGCGGCGCGGGCGCGCGAACGGGCAGCGGTGCGGGACATAAGCGGCCGCCTGTAGCCGCGCACGCGCGTTTCGTCACCCCTCCAACGCACCGCAACGTGGCCGCGCCCTGCTCGTTGATACCGCACCATTCACGAGGAGCGACGACCATGGGCCTGTTTTCCAAGGACATCAAAACGTTCGACGACCTGTTCCTGCACCAGTTGCAGGACGTCTATTACGCCGAGAAGCAGATCACCAAGGCGTTGCCCACCATGATCGCGAAAGCGAGCGACGCGGGATTGAAGGCGGGGTTCGAGCAGCATCTGAGCGAGACGCGCGTTCAGATCGACCGGCTCGACCGCATCTTCGGCTTGATGGGTGAGGCGGTGAAGGGCGTCACCTGCCCGGCGATCGACGGCATCATCAAGGAAGCGACCGAAGTCGCGGGCGAAATCGCCGACAAGGCGGTGCTCGACGCGGCCCTGATCGCCGCGGCACAGGCGGTCGAGCATTACGAGATCGCGCGCTACGGCACGCTGATCGCCTGGGCCGAACAGATGGGCCGCGGCGAGATCGCGTCGATCCTGAAGGAAACGTTGGCGGAGGAATATGCCACCGACGACAAGCTGACCGCGATGGCGACGGGCAGCGCGAACCGGAAGGCCGAGATGGCGTCCGCGGGGTAATTCGCCGCGGTGGCGGTTACCCCGGCCGGCGGCCGGGGTGACGCAGGTTCAGCGATTCGTCCTGATCCTGAGCGCCACCGATTTGGCGTGCGCGGGCAATCCTTCGGCATTCGCGAGTGCGACCGTCGCGGGTCCCAATTCGTTGAGCGCGCTCTCGTCGAGTTGCAGGAAGCTCGTCCGCTTCATGAAATCGGTGACGCCCAGTCCACTCGCGAACCGCGCGCGCCGGCCGGTCGGCAGGACGTGGTTCGGACCCGCGACGTAATCGCCGATCGCCTCGGGCGTGTGTCGCCCCAGAAACGCGCTGCCCGCGTGACGCAGGCGGTCGAACAGTGCGCGCGGATCATCGCACGCGAACTCGACGTGTTCGGGGGCGAGCCGGTCGACCAGCGGGATCGCGTCGGCGAGGCTCGGCACGACGATCACCGCGCCATTGTCAGCCCACGCGACGCGCGCCGTCGCCGCGGTCGGCAGCTCGGCGAGCTGGCGCTCGACCGCCGCCTCGACGGCAGCAGCGAAATCGGCATCGTCGGTCAGCAGGATCGACTGCGTCGTGACGTCGTGCTCGGCCTGGCTGAGCAGGTCGGCGGCGATCCATTCGGGATCGTTCCGCGCATCGGCGACGACGACGATCTCGCTCGGACCCGCGACCATGTCGATCCCGACCACGCCGTAGACCTGCCGCTTCGCCTCCGCGACCCAGGCGTTGCCGGGGCCGGTGACGACGTCGACGCGCGCGATGCGGGGCGTGCCATACGCGAGCGCGGCCACCGCCTGCGCGCCGCCGACGCGCCACACCTCGTCCGCACCGACCAGATGCGCGGCGGCGAGGACGAGCGGGTTGACCTCGCCATCGGGGGTGGGGGTGACGACCACCAGCCGCTCGACGCCCGCGACGCGCGCAGGGATCGCGTTCATCAGCAGCGTCGAGGGGTAGGCCGCGCGTCCCCCCGGCACGTAGATGCCCGCCGCGTCGACCGCGCGCCACCGCGCGCCCAGCCGCACGCCCGCCGCATCCGTGAAATCGGTGTCGGTCGGGCGCTGGCGCTCGTGATAGGCGCGGATGCGCGTCGCGGCGAGTTCGAGCGCGATCCGCAGCTCGGGCTCGAGCGCCTCGAACGCCGCAGCGCAGTCGCCAGCGTCGACGCGCCAGCCGGTCTCGTTCAGATCGTGGCGGTCGAGCTTCTGCGTGAAGGCGTGGAGCGCGGCGTCGCCGTCGTCGCGCACCGCGCGGATGATCGTCGACACGTCGCGCGCGACGTCGGTCGAGGTTTCGCGGCGATCGTCGACCAGGCGTGCGAAGGCGGCCTCGAATCCCGCGTCGCCGGCGTCCAGACGGATCATGCCGCGACCTCCGCTGCAGCCGCGGCGCGGCGGAACGCCTCCACCAGCGGAAATACGTGCGCGCGCGTCTTCATCGCGGCACGGTTGACGACGAGCCGCGCCGACACGTCGAGGATCGGCTCCACCTCGACCAGCCCGTTCTCCTTCAGCGTCCGCCCCGACGACACAAGGTCGACGATCCGCGGCGCGAGCCCGAGCAGCGGGGCGAGCTCCATCGCGCCATTGAGCTTGATGCACTCCGCCTGGACGCCGCGGCGCGCGAAATGCTGCGCGGTCAGGTGCGGATATTTGGTCGCAACGCGCACGTGGCTCCATCCGCGCGGATCGTCGTTCGCGGCGAGATCCGCGGGCTCGGCGACCGACAACCGGCAATGGCCGATGCCTAGGTCAACCGGCGCATAGAGTTCGGGATAGTCGAACTCGGCCAGCACGTCCGACCCGACGATGCCGAGCTGCGCCGCCCCGTGCGCGACGAAGGTCGCGACGTCGAACGCACGCACCCGGATCAGCGCGATGCGCGGGTCCTGCGTCGCGAAGCGGAGCGCGCGGCTGTTCTCGTCGGAGAAGGCGGCCTCGGGCACGACGCCCGCGCGCGCGAGCAGCGGCAGCGCCTCGGCGAGGATTCGGCCCTTGGGCACCGCGATGACGGTCACGTCTTGCTGGTCGGCTGGCATGATGCGTGGGCTTTACGAGCGCCGGGGAGGGGGCGCAATGTCGCGCAACGAGACAGGAGACGCGCGATGGCGAGCGAGGCGGAAAACCGGGCGGCGTTCGAGATCCAGGCGGGCTATTGCGATGCGATGGACGCGCCGGTCACCGCGCGTGTGGCACGCGCCCTCGGCCGCGCACTGACGCGGGAGACGTTGGTCGGGCGACGGGTGCTCGACTGGACGGGCGAACCCGTCGCCGATGCGCTGGTGTTGCGGCTGATCGGCGGGATCCACGCGATCCATCGACGCGGCCTTGACGCGCCGTTGTCGCAAGTGTTCGCCGGCACAATTACCGACGATCCCGACGTCGACGCGGCACTGGTGAATGCCGTCGCGCATCACGATACCGCATTACTCCCGTGGCTCGACGGGCCGCCGCAAACGAACGAGGTTGCCCGCTCCGCCGGCCTGATGACCGGGCTGCTCCACGTCACACAGCGTTTTGGTCCGAGCATCGAATTGCTGGAGATCGGTTCGAGCGCCGGGCTCAACCTGCTGATTGGACGGATGCATTTCGATCTGGGCGGCGTCGCGGTCGGCCCCGCTGGGTCGCCACTTCGAATCACGCCGGTGTGGCGCGGGGCGACGCCGCCCGCCGCCCGGGTCGCGGTCACGTGCGCGCGCGGTGTCGACATCGCGCCGGTCGACCTCGACAGCGCGCGAGCGGCCGAGCGGTTGCAGGCTTACGTCTGGGTCGACGCGGTCCAGCGGCAGGCTCGGCTCGACACCGCGATCGCGATGGTGCGCGAACACGGGGTCGAGCTCGAACAGGGCGACGCCGCCGACTGGGTCGAGGCGCGGCTCGCCGAGCCGCAGCCGGCGGGCGTGACCCGTGTGCTGATGCATTCGGTGGTGTGGCAATATCTGTCGCCCGCCGGCCGCGCGCGCATCGGCGCGGCGATGGCGGCCGCGGGCGCGCGTGCCACGCGCGAGCGTCCGCTCGCCTGGGTGATGATGGAGCCCAACCGCGACCTCCATCGGCACGAGGTCCGGGTGCAATGCTGGCCCGGCGGTTCGCCAATGGAACTCGTCGCGCTCACGCACGCGCACGGCGCCTGGGTCGAGGGGCTCGCCCCGCCGTACGAGACGCGCGACTATGTCATGCGCCGCGCGGCCTATGCGACCGGCTAGCGCGGGTGCGCGTGGAGCGCCTGCGTCGCGGGGCCGATCGCGGCGGCGCGCGCGACCATGCTCGCCGCCATGAAGGTCGTGCCCTGCGCTATGAACCGCCGCGGCGTGGTGCCGAGAAACGTGTTGGCGTCGCGCAGGAAATGCGACGCGTCGTAATAGCTGCTGTCGATCAGGTGGTACGCCATCGGCTCGCCCGCGCGCAGCAGGCTGACGAACGAGCGCAGGAAGCGCGCGCGGCGCAGCAGGATCTTGGGCGGCATCCCGAACGCGTAGATCGCCAGCCGGCGCAGCGTCGTCGTCGGCAACCCCAGCCGTTCCGCCGCGTCGCCGATCTCGATCACGCCGTCGACCAACATCAGCTCGGTGAAGCCGCGGATCGCCTCCTCGTGCGGGTGACGGTGCATGAACATCGGCGCGAGGATCGCGTCGAGCGTCGGTGCGATCGCGCGTTCGTCGCCAACAGCCTCCAGCGCGGACAGCATCTGTTGCGCGACGTCGGGGTGTAGCACCTGATCGAGCGGCACCACGCGATTGTGGAACGTCCCCGCGGGCCGCGCGAACATCCGCACCCAGCCGAGCGCGGTCAGACCGATCCCGACCTGGACGCCGCCGGTGGTCGTTGCCCGGAACGCATTGCTGGTGGCGCCGTACAGGCTGACCGGCGCGGGGGTGAATCGGTGGTTGCGGATCGCGATCCCGACCGGCCCGGCATCCAGCAGCACGCAGATCATCGGCGGCGCGGGCAGGAACCAGTTGACCATCTCGTCGCGCGCGGTCGCGGCATAGGTCGCGTAACCGCTGACCAGTTCGTGCAGATCGGCGGCGGGCAGATCGTAGCGCAGCGCGAGGCCGGGCGGCATCCGGAATGCTGTCTCTGGTACGCCGGGGCGATTGGTGCCGCCGCGCAGGTCCTCCGCTCTCATGCCACCTCTAATGCGTGGGGCACGCGCGAACGACCCTCCCCTGTAAAAAACTGTGGGCCCGATCCTGATCCGGATCAAGCCCGTCACGCTGACCGATCACGGATAGCTGACCGTTTTCGGTACTTCGGGGATCGGGATCCATTCCTGGTCGTCGCCGGGCACTGCGGCGAATTCGCCCGCCTTCCACGCGCGGCGCGCCTCGCGGATACGGTCGCGCGACGAGGAGACGAAATTCCACCATACGTGGCGCGGGGTCGAGAAGGCCGCGCCGCCCGCCAGCATCACCCGCCCGCCGCTGTCCGACCTGAGCGTCGCCGCGGTGCCGGGGCGGAGCACGTAGAGCCGCTGCGGCTCGAGCGTCATGCCGTCGAGCGTCGCCTGCCCGTGTGCCAGATACACCGCGCGCTCGTCGGTCGAATGATCGACCGGCACGCTGCCGCCCGCGTCGAGCGTGATGTCGGCGTAGATCGTGTCGGCCCAGGTCGTCGTCGGCGCACGCTCGCCCCAAAGCGACCCCATGATGACGCGCGCGCGTGCGCCGGCGTAACCGATCTCTGGCAATGCCTCGGCCGCGACATGCTCGAACGCGGGGTCGTGCTCTTCCAGATGGTCGGGCAGCGCGAGCCAGGTCTGGATGCCCGCGAGTGCGGGGCCGTCCGCGCGCACGTCCTGCGGCGATCGCTCGGAATGGACGATGCCCGATCCCGCGGTCATCAGATTGACCGCGCCCGGCGTGATCCGCACGTCGCTGCCGAGCGAATCGCGGTGCTGGAACGCGCCCTCGAACAGGTAGGTGACCGTCGACAGCCCGATATGCGGGTGCGGGCGCACGTCGACGCCGTCGCCCGGCGGCAGGTGCGCGGGGCCCATCTGGTCGAAGAACAGGAACGGGCCGACCATCGTCCGATCCTTGTGCGGCAGCGTGCGATAGACCTTGAACCCGCCCAGATCGTGCGTCGCGGGCGCGAGCGTCTGGAGGATCAGCGCGTCGCCGTCGTTAGGGGGCGTGGACATCGGTTTCCTCCAGCATCGTCAACAGATCAGCGGGATAGATCACTTCGGGCCAATCCGCGAGTTCGTCGCGCGCGAACCAGCGCGCCTCCGCCATCAGTTCGCGTTCCTGCTCGGTCAGCGCGGCACCCGACACGTCGTGCGCGTCGACGTCGACGCGGAACCAGCGTTCGTCCGCGGTCACCTCGACCCGGTCGAAGGTCAGGAAATCGACAACGCGCCGCGCGACCTGTGGGCCGCAGTCGCGGTCCAGCCCCGTTTCCTCCCATAATTCGCGCCGTGCCGCCGCCTCGTAGCTCTCGCCCGGATCGACCGCGCCGCCCGGCGTGCACCACAAGGGCGCGCGGTCGGGCGGGGTGAAGCGGAACAGCAGCACGCGGCGGCGCGCATCGACCAGCAGGATGCGCGCCGCCGGCCGCGGCACGCGCGTGATCGCAGCGCTCACCCCCTTACTCGCCATCGAGTTCGGGATAATGGCGAAAGATACCCTCTTCATTGAACGCGATGCGACGCGCGCTGCCCAGATAGGCGTGAACGCCCGGCAGCTTGGCGACCAGATCGTGGACGCGCGCCAGCGCGGGATAGCGGGGGCCAAGCGTCGCCATCTGCCGCGGGAACATGTAGCGCAGCCCCTCGATCAGCTGGAAGATCGAGGTGTCGGCGTAGGTCCAGCGATGGTCGATCATCCACGGCCCGTCGTTGCACTCGGCCGCTTCCTCGAAATGGTCGAGGTATTTGACCATCCGCTCGTCGCGGAACTGCTGCGCGGCGCGCGCGGCCTCCGCCTTCTGGTCGTCGTAATAGTCCATCACCGCGACCGGATGGTGAACGTTGTGCGCTTCCGCCACCATGTCCGCGATGGTCAGCTGGAGCTGGTGAACCCAGTAGCGGTCGGCGATCGCCGACGGCGCCAGATCGCGGCGATCACCGAGGTAGAGCAGGATGTTCGCCACCTGCGCGATGACCAGCCCGTCGATCTCGAGATAGGGCGGCGCGAACGGCGCACGCCCGGCGCGCGCGTCCAGATCGTCGATCAGCGCGTCGGTGCCCTTCGTCCGCGCACAATCCTCGTAGTCGATCCCCGCGGCCTCCAGCGCCAGCCGGACGAACTCGCCGCGGCCCTGGATATGGGGCCAGTACCACAGCCGCGGTTTCATCGCCCGGCGTCCGCTTCCACGTTGCCGGCTTCTTCGTTGCGCGGCGCGCGGGCCTCGATCGCGAGTGCGTGGATATGATCGGCGAGCAGATCGGCCAGCGCGCGATTGACCAGCCGCTGCTGCGCGACGCGCGACTGGCCCGCGAACGCCGCGCTCTCGATCACGACGCGGAAATGGCTCTCGCCCGATCCGTCGTCGCCCATGTGGCCGCGGTGCTGCGCGCTCTCGTTGATAACGCGCAGCTGCGTCGGCGCCAGCGCGTCGGTCAGCCGTTCGATCATCGCGCGCTCGACGGGGCCGGCGTCGGGGGCGGTATTCGGGTCCGCGTTCGGGGCGGTGGCAGGGTCGGTCATGCGCCCCATATAGGCGGTTTTCGCGGGAAAGGCGCCAGGCTCGATCATCGTGACCGTCAAGAAGGACAGATCAAACACGCGGTTCCACGGCCGCATCGAAAACAGCGAGCGCGGCTGCGATCATCCCGGTTGCGCCGAGGCGGGTGAGTTCCGCGCGCCCCCGCTCGAAGGTCCCGGCAGCGGCGACGGGCCGCCGCGCTTCCGCTGGTTCTGCCTCGACCATGTCCGCGCGTTCAACGCCGGATACAATTATTTCGAGGGCATGACCGCCGACGAGATTCACCGCGCGCAAAGCCCGACCGCGGGGTGGGAGCGCGAGACGCGTGCGTTTGCGCGCGCGGGGCAGGGCGATCACCCGCCGCGCTGGGCCGATTTCGCCGACCCGCTCGACGCGATCGGCGCGCGTTTCCGCCGCACGGTCGCGCCCGAACGCGCCGACGGCAAGCCGTTGTCGGGGGAGGACCGCCGCAGCCTCGACGTGCTCGGCCTCGCGCCCGACGCGGATCGCCCCTCGTTGCGCAAACGCTATTCCGAGCTGGTCCGCAAATACCACCCCGACCGCAACGGCGGCGATCGCAGCCACGAGGATCGGCTGACCAAGGTGATCGCCGCCTATCAGCAACTCCGCCAGGCGCCCGCCTTCGCCTGACCGCGCTACGCGTCGGCTCCGTTGTCCGGCATGGTCGCGAACGGCCCCCAGCCGTGCCCGTCCCGATCCTCGAACGCGCGGCTGTACATGAAGCCCAGGTCCTCGGGCTCGTGCAGCTCGCGCCCGCCCGCGGCGAGCGCGGCCTGCGTGATCGCGTCGACCTCGTCGCGGTGGCCGAGACCGAGCGCGAGGAGCGCGCCCGTCTCGGTGAATGGGTCGATGATCCGCTTGGGCGTGAGCGTCGCGAACAGTTCGTGGTCGAGCAGCATGACGGTGATCCCTGCCGCCCATTGCATCGCGGCACCTCGCGCGGTCGAGAATTCAGCATTCCGCTCGAACCCCAGCGCCGCGTAAAACGCTGCGGCGCGCGCCACGTCGGCGACGGGCAGGTTCACGAAGATCGTCCGCGTCATGTGGATGTCCCCCGCACGCGAGTCGCGCACGCGATCAGGATGCGCCACCAGCACGCGAATGCAACCGCGGAGCGCTTGCGCGGCGGCGGCAACCCGCCGCGTCCCGGGGCGTTATCCCACCCGTTCCATCTGCCGGCGCAGGCCGGGCCGACGCCCACGCCGGGTTGACGCGAACGCGATCCCTTCGCACTGATTGCGGCAACTCATAACAAGCGGCTCAAGCTCGATGAACGATCTCTCCAACACCCAGCCCGACAGCCGGGACAGCACGATCATGGACGCGCCCGACAAGATGGTCGGCGTGCGCGAGCTGTTCGGGATCGACAGCGACATGGAGGTGCCCGCCTTCTCCGAAGCCGACGAGCGCGTCCCCGATCTCGACCCCGCCTATGTGTTCGACCCCGACACGACGCTCGCGATCTTGGCGGGCTTCGCGCACAACCGCCGCGTGATGGTGCAGGGCTATCACGGCACCGGCAAGTCGAGCCATATCGAGCAGGTCGCGGCGCGGCTCAAATGGCCGTGCATCCGCATCAACCTCGACGCGCACATCAGCCGCATCGACCTGATCGGGCGCGACGCGATCGTGCTGCGCGAGGGGCAGCAGGTGACCGAGTTTCGCGAAGGCCTGCTCCCCTGGGCGCTGCAGACGCCGACCGCGCTCGTCTTCGACGAATATGACGCGGGCCGCCCCGACGTGATGTTCGTGATCCAGCGCGTGCTCGAAACCGAGGGCAAGCTGACCCTGCTCGACCAGAATCGCGTGCTGCGCCCGAACCCGTGGTTCCGCCTGTTCGCGACCGCCAATACGGTCGGGCTGGGCGATACCAGCGGCCTCTACCACGGCACGCAGCAGATCAACCAGGGTCAGATGGACCGCTGGAACATCGTCGTCACCCTGAACTACCTGCCGGCGCAGACCGAGGCGAACATCGTGCTCGCGAAATCGGGCGAGTATGACAAGCCCGAGGGCAAGAAGACGGTCGAGAACATGGTCCGCGTCGCCGACCTGACGCGCAAGGGCTTCATCAACGGCGACATCTCGACCGTCATGAGCCCGCGCACCGTGATCACCTGGGCGCAGAATACGCTGATCTTCAAGGACATGGGCTTCGCCTTCCGCCTGTCGTTCCTCAACAAGTGCGACGACGCCGAGCGTCCGTTGGTGGCCGAATATTACCAGCGCGTGTTCGGGAAAGACCTGCCCGAGAGCGTGGCCACGAAGGCGTAAATGGCGACCGACACGCCCCTCGACCGGTTCAAGGCAGTCCTCGGCGGCACCGCACGCGCGTTGTCGGACGAGGCGGAGGTGGAGCTCGCCTTCACCGCCGACGCGCCCTCGGCGTCGGGCAAGCATATTCGCGTGCCGATGCCCGCGCGCTCGCTACCCGCGGATCAGGTGGCGGAAGCGCGCGGGTTCGCCGACGCGTTCGCGCTGCGGCTGAAACACCACGACACCGCGCTTCACGCGCGCGGCGCGCCGAATGAGGCGGTGGCGCGCGCGGTGTACGACGCGGTCGAGACGGCGCGGGTCGAGGCGCTAGGCAGCCGCGGCTACGCGGGCATCACCGACAATCTCGCCACCGCGCTCGACGTGCGGCTGCGCTCCGACCCGATCACGCGCGCGCGCCAGCAGAGCGAAGTGCCGCTGTCGACCGCGCTTGGCCTGATGGTGCGCGAGGCGCTGACCGGGCTGCCGTCGCCGGTCGCGAGCGAGCCGGGTCTCGCGCTGGTGCGCGACTGGGTCGGAGAACGCGTCGATCTGGACGAGCTCGCGCTCGTGCTCGACGATCAGCGCGCGTTCCAGGGCCTGACGCGCAAGCTGCTCGAGGACCTCGAACTCGTCGAGGGCGAGCAGGTACCCGAGGAGAGCGACGAGGAAGGCGGCGAGGACGAGGCCGGCGGCGAGGGCGAGGACAGCGACGAGGCCGACGAGGGCGAGGCCGAGGGCAGCGAGGGCGAGGCGCAGACCGAGGCACGCGGCGAGGAACGCCAGTCGGACGAGCAGGACGGCGAGGGGCAGGAAACCGACGGCGATGACATGGACGACGTCGACGGCGAACCCGGCGACGAGGGCGAGGAGGGGATGCAACCCGTCCGCCCCAATCGCCCGCCCGCCGACCATATGCCTCAGTTCGACTACAAGGTCTGGTCGACGCAGTTCGACGAGGTCGTGGCGGCGACCGACCTGTGCGACGCCGACGAACTCGTGCGGCTGCGCGGTTATCTCGACCAGCAGCTCGTTCACCTGCAATCGACCGTCTCGAAACTCGCCAACCGGCTCCAGCGGCGGTTGATGGCGCAGCAGTCGCGCTCGTGGGATTTCGACCAGGAGGAAGGGCTGCTCGACGCCGCGCGGCTCGCGCGCGTGGTGACCGCGCCGGGGCAGTCGCTCAGCTACAAGATCGAGCGCGAGACCGATTTCCGCGACACCGTGGTCACGCTGCTGATCGATAATTCGGGGTCGATGCGCGGGCGTCCGATCTCGATCGCGGCGATCAGTGCGGACATCCTCGCGCGCACGCTCGAACGCTGCGGCGTCAAGACCGAAATCCTCGGCTTCACCACGCGTGCGTGGAAGGGCGGGCAGTCGCGGGAGACGTGGCTGTCCGCTGGTCGCCCGCCGCAGCCCGGGCGGCTCAACGACGTGCGCCACATCGTCTACAAGAAGGCCGACGAGCCGTGGCGGCGCGCGCGCACCTCGCTCGGACTGATGATGCGCGAGGGGCTGCTCAAAGAGAATATCGACGGCGAGGCGCTGCTGTGGGCGCACGCGCGGATGATGGCGCGGCCCGAGGAACGCCGTATCCTGATGGTCATCTCCGACGGCGCACCGGTCGACGATTCGACGCTCAGCGTGAACTCGGGCAGCTACCTCGAACGCCATCTGCGGCAGGTGATCGACTGGATCGAGAAGCGCTCGCCGGTCGAGCTGGTCGCGATCGGCATCGGCCACGACGTGACGCGCTACTACAGCCGCGCGGTCACGATCATGGACGCCGAGCAATTGGGCGGCACGATCATCGAACAGCTCGCCGCGCTGTTCGACGCCGAGTGAGGCGGTCAGGCGTGTGGACGCTCTCCATCAACGGTCAGGTCGTCAGGGCGGGTCAGTCGTAGGTGTGTCTGGTAATAGTATTTGCCGGTTGGGCAACCGTCAGCGATGAAATCGATCCGGGTCTTACGCGCAGTGCCGCGCACCGCAATGGTGTGGCCTAACAGGTACGTGGTCGGAGCGCTGCCAAATCTTCTCAGCAATGCTTGGTTGACGGCAGGCGTCAAGGCGACCGTCAGATTGCGCGGGTCGCGATAGTCGTGCTCCGAGTTCAGGTAGAAGCCGTGATAATCCTCGCCGCCGGAGCGCACTGCGAATTCGAACACCCCCGACACGCCGCTTGGAGACTCGGCGGCGTTCATCACCGCCTGCTGCGGCGACAGTCGGTAAGACGATGGTACGTCGGCGCCGATGACGAACATCGCGGCGACGATGCTCAGCGATGCCGATATCGCTCGATCAACCATCATCGATCCCTCTCCACATTCCCGTCTCGCCACGCTGGCAGCGGTTTGTGTCGCCGACAAGTCAGCGGCTTTCGCCGGGAAGCGAAATCCCGCAAGCCTTTGGTCGTTTTTCGATGACGATCGTCGCGCCGCCCGGCGGGTTCGTTGGTCCGGTCAAACGCTCGATCACGATCGCGGGGCACCAGACCTCGATCAGCCTCGAACCCTTGTTCTGGCGCGCGCTGGAGCAGGCCGCGGTGGCGCGCGCGCTGCCCCTGTCGGCGCTCGTCGCGCAGGTCGACGCGGTCAGGATCACCGCGCGCGACGCCCCCAACCTTGCCAGCGCGCTGCGCACGTGGATCCTGGCACAATCTCGCGACAAAGATGCGACTGGATCGCATTAGCGTTGACAGTGCGAGTGACTCGCAATAGCTGAGCCCCGACAACAAAGGGGTTTGTTTCATGTCATCCTGCGCGTCGCCGTTCCTCGCGCTGTCGTGCGTCGGCTTCATCGCCAGCGCGCCCGCCATGGCCGAAGCGCCGGTGCCGGTGCCCGTATCCGGCGTCGAGGCGCGCGCGCAGGACGGTCGCGCGCAGATCGACCGCGACGACGTCATCGTCACCGCCGCCGCGCAGGCGAGGCCACCCGCGGTCGAGAGTCCGAAGGCGACCTCGGCGCTGATCGATACGCCGCAGACGATCACCGTCATCTCCGACCAGACGCTCAGGAAGCAGAACCTGCTGACGCTGCGCGACGCGTTGCAGACGATCCCCGGCATCACCTTCGGCGCAGGCGAGGGCGGCGGCGGCTACGGCGACACGATCAACCTGCGCGGTTTTTCCGCCAACAACGACATCACGATCGACGGCGTCCGCGACAGCGCGCAATACAGCCGCACCGATCCGTTCAACCTCCAGCAGATCGAGGTCTACAACGGCGCCAATTCGGTTTTCAACGGCTCGGGCAGCGTCGGCGGGACGATCAACCTCGTCAGCAAGGAACCGCGTCCCGAGGATCTGACGATCGCGCAGGCCGCGATCGGGACCGACGATTATTACCGCGCCGCGGTCGACGCCAACCAGCGCGTCGGCGATCTGGTCGCGGTGCGGCTTAACGGCGTCTATCATCGCAACGACGTGCCCGGGCGCGATGTCGAGCGGATGAAGCGCTGGGGCGTCGCGCCCGCGGTGACGATCGGCGTCGGCGCGCCGACCAGCCTGACGCTCGCCTATGTCCATCAGGAAGACCGCAACACGCCGCTCTACGGCATCCCCTATTTCGTCACGCCGGTGAACGACGGCCCGTTGCCCGGCACCAGCCGCTCCGATTATTACGGCATCGTCAATCTCGACCGGCAGGACGTGACGGTCGACCGGCTGACCGCGACCTTCCGCCACGCGGTCAATGACCAGATCGCGGTCCGCAACCTGACACGGTGGCAGCGTGTCGGGCAGAACAGCGTGACGAGCGCGCCGCAGGGCACCTTCTGCCTCGCGGGCACGAACCGTCAGCCGGTGACGGCGGCGATCAACGGTACCGTGGGCGCCGCGTGCCCGACCGGATTGCAGCCCGGCTTCTGGCTGCCATCAGGTCCGCGCGGACTGCTGCGCGAGCAGGAAAACCAGCTGCTGTTCAACCAAACCGACCTGCGGCTGGAGCATGGCGAGAAGGGCGGCGTGCGCAACGTCGCCAACATCGGCGTCGCGGGCACGATCGAGGATTACGACCTCGTGCAGGCTTCCCTGACGCGCACGGCGGCGGGGGCCGCGGTCACCTTGCCCCCGCTCAGCATCGTCGCGCCGGACACGACCTATACCGGCCAGGTCAACCGAACCGTCACGGCGATCTCCTCCGCCACCTCGCGCAATCTCGCGGTCTATGCTTTCGACACGCTGGAGCTGGGGCGCTACTTCGAGGTGAACGGCGGCGTCCGGTGGGAAAGCAACCGCGCCACCTTCCGCGCACACCCGCTCGCGTTCGTGCCGCCGGGGTCGACGCAGGTCACCGCGCTCGCGCAATTGCCGCAGGTCAGCCGCGAGCGACTGTTCTCCTACCGCATCGGCGGCGTGTTCCACCCGGTGCGCGACGTGAGCGTCTACGCCGGCTACGGCAACGCGCGCACGCCTTCGTCGGCGACGGTGCGGCTGGGATGCGGCACGCTCGCGACTGCCACCGCGGCGGACCCGTGCGCGGTCGCGCCCGAGACCGCGCGCAATTACGAGGTCGGCGTCAAGGCGGGGCTGTTCAACCGCCGCCTGGAGCTGACCGCCGCCGTGTTCCGCAACGAGCGATCGAATTTCCGCGTGCCGTCGAACGACCCCGCGCTGCCTGCCTCGCTCCAGGTGCTCGACGGCCGCAGCCGCGTCGACGGAATCGCGCTCGGCGCCAGCGGCAACGTCACGCGCAACTGGACGATCTTCGCCAATTACACCTATCTCGACGGGCGGGTACGCCAGTCGGTGTCGGACTATTGCCGCGCCAATCCGCGCGGGTCGGCGGCGAACGTCGGCGGCAACGGGTGCACCAACTCAGTGGCGATCCCCGATCCGCAGGCGGGCAGCCGGCTGATCCAGACCCCCGAACATTCGGGCAGCCTGTTCACCACCTATCGCCTGCCGTTCGGGTTGGAGCTCGGCTACGGGCTGACCTATCAGGGATCGTTCTACGCCAACGCGCCGGTCGTCGCCGCCGACGGGCAGGTGACGCCGCAGTACAAGGTCGACGATTACCTGATCCACCGCGCCTATCTCGCCTACACCGTCCGCGAGGGCGTGACGCTGCAATTGAACGTGCAGAACCTGACCGACGAGCGTTATTTCACCAGCGTGCGCAACAACGTCAACGCGACCAGCGGTGTCGTGACCGGCGGCTGGGCGGCGCCCGGCGATCGTCGCCAGGCGGTGCTGAGCCTGTTCTACAGTTTCTGATGCAGGGACTACCGTCATGCTGATCGCGATCCCCGACGTGCTCGACCCCGCCGGCGTCGCGCGACTGCGCGGGGTGATCGATGCGGGCGCCTGGGCCGACGGCAATGCGACCAGCGGGCCGCAGTCGGCACTCGCCAAGCGCAACGAGCAATTGCCCGAGGACGATGCCGCCGCGCGCGAGGGCGGGGGGCACGTCCTCGACGCGCTCGGTCGCTCGCCGCTGTTCGTCGCCGCCGCGCTGCCGCTCAAGGTCTTTCCGCCGCTGTTCAACCGCTACGCCGGCGGGCAGGCGTTCGGGATGCACGTCGACAATGCGATCCGGCTGCGCCGCGGCAGCGATTTCCGGTTGCGCGCCGATCTGTCGGCGACGCTGTTCCTCGCCGACCCCGACAGCTACGACGGTGGCGAACTGGTGATCGAGGATCAGTTCGGCGAACAGCGCGTCAAGTTGCCCGCCGGGCACATGGTGCTCTATCCCGCCTCCAGCCTCCACCGCGTCGAGCCGGTGACGCGGGGCACGCGCATCGCATCCTTCTTCTGGATCCAGTCGATGGTGCGCGACGATGCCGCGCGGCGCATCCTGTTCGAGCTCGACCAGAGCGTGCAGGCGATCGCCGCCGACAAGGGGCACGGCGACGCGACCGCGATCCGGTTGACCGGGGTGTACCACAATCTGCTGCGGCGCTGGGCGGACGCATGACGCTGCGATTGACGCGCATCAACCTGCGTGCGAGCCCGCGCGGTGGTCGGGGGACGAAAGCATGAACAAGCTCAAATGGCGCAAGGCGTGGTTCCAGGTCCACAAATGGATCGGGCTGCTGCTCGCGGTCCTGATCATCCCGATCTCGCTGACGGGGGCCGCGCTCGTCTGGCACGACGCGCTCGACCGCGCGGTCAATCCGTCGCGCTATGCGATCAGCGGCCAGACGCTGCTGCCGCTCGACCGCTACGTCGCCGCCGCACGCACCCGGATCGCGGGCGGTGACCGTATCGCCAATCTGGTGCTGCCCGAGGATGGCGACGGCCCCGTCACCGTGACGGTCGCGCCCGCATCCCCATCCGCAACCACACCGGGCGCGAAGCCGCGCGGTGGGCCGCCGCCGCGCACGATGATCTACCTCGATCCGCCGAGCGCGCGCGTGCTCGACGTCGCCGACAGTCGCACCGGACTGGTGCGGACGATGCACGTGATCCACGGCAGCCTGATGGTGCCGGGGGTGGGGCGCAGCATCGTCGGCTGGATCGGCGTCGCGATGATGCTGTCGAGCTTCACCGGGCTGTGGCTGTGGTGGCCGTCGGTCGGGCGCTGGGCGCGGGGCCTGCGCTGGCGGCGGCACCGCAACACCGACACCAATCTGCATTACCTGACCGGTTTCTGGGTCGCGCTGCCGCTGTTCGTCCTGTCGCTTACCGGGGCGTGGATCAGCTTCCCCGCGTTCTTTGGCGCATTGGTGGGCGAGGGCGCGCGCGGACCGGGTGGCCCCGCCGGCGTTCGCGCCGCGGCGATGCGCGCGCGTCCGCTCGACCGCCCCGCGCTGCCGCTCGCGCGCGTCGTCGCGCTCGCCAAGCCGCTGGCGAGCGAGGCGCGATTGCGCACGATCGTGTGGCCGACCGACCTCAAGGCCGACTGGACCGTCTCCTACGACACGCAGCCGATGCGCGTCGTCACCGTCGCCGACGACAGCGGCGTCGCCGCGCTGGAGCGCAGCCGCGGCGGGGTGGGCGTCGCGCGCTGGATGCGGCGCATCCACGACGGCACCGACATGGGCTGGCTGTGGCAGGCGATCATCTTCGCGGGCGGCGTGATCCCCGCGCTGCTCGGCGTGACGGGGGTCATCATGTGGTGGCGTGCGCGCGGATGGAAGGCGGACCTCGCCGCGCGGCAGCGGGCGAAGCGCGCAGGGGTAGCGCAGGTGAATGCGTAGCGCGCTTTCGCAATCGCGCCGCGGCCGCTATCGCGCGCAGCCATGACCGATCACACCCTGTCGCCCGCGCTCAAGGCCGAGACTCTGGTCGAGGCGCTGCCGTACCTGCAACGCTACGCGGGCAAGACCTTTGTCGTGAAATACGGCGGCCACGCGATGGGCGACCATCAGGCGCAACGCGATTTCGCCGAGGACGTCGTGCTGTTGAAGGCGGTCGGAATCAACCCGGTCGTGGTCCATGGCGGCGGGCCGCAGATCGGCTCGATGCTGAAGCGGCTGGGGGTCGAATCGCGCTTCGTCGACGGGTTGCGCGTGACCGACGCGGAAACCGCGCGGATCGCCGAAATGGTCCTCGCCGGCTCGATCAACAAGGAGATCGTCAGCTGGATCGGCCGCGCGGGCGGGCGCGCGGTCGGCATCTCGGGCAAGGACGCCGGGCTCGTCCAGGCGGAAAAGGTTGGCACCAGCCGCGAGGCCGATCCGCTCCAGGGGATCGAGCGTCACGTCGACCTGGGGTTCGTCGGCGAGCCGGTCGCGGTCGATCGCCGCATCATCGACACGCTGTCGGCCGACGGGATTATCCCGGTGATCGCGCCGATCGGCATCGGCGCGGACGGCCACACCTACAACATCAACGCCGACACGATGGCGGGCGCGATCGCCGCCGCGCTCGGCGCATCGCGCTTCTTCCTGCTGACCGACGTCGCGGGCGTGCTCGACAAGCAGGGCGAACTGCTGACCGATCTCGACCCCGCTGAGGTCAAGGCGCTGCGCGACGACGGCACGATCAGCGGCGGCATGATCCCCAAGCTCGAAACCTGCGTCGCCGCGGTCGAAGCCGGGGTCGACGCCGCGGTCGTGCTCGACGGCCGCATCCGCCACGCGATGCTGCTCGAAATCTTCACGCGTCGCGGCGCGGGCACGCTGATCCGCCGCGGCGAAGCGGCTGGGAACTGACGCGCGGCCACGCCGACGCCGGGGCTGTCCTACACGCGGCCACCCTGCCAGTCCCTGCATTGCTCCTTGACACCGCAACACACAGACGCGCGCGCACGCACATGCGTAGGGGTGTGACCTTTGTGACCTTCCGCAATGCCGGGGCGCGGGCATGAAGGACACGTTTGGTACCTCCAGAGGACGGCACCCGCACCATCACCGCCCTCGCCCAATGTCCAACATTCCGATGGCCGGGGGTGACCGTGAGTGGTGGGCGGGTTAGGTGAGACCGCTAGCGGCGATCGAATGCGATCAGCCTTTGGGAGAGAATGCGTGCTTTTTCACACCATGGTCGGATCGAACGACATCGAACGCTCCAAGCGTTTCTACGACACGGTGCTCGGCACCTTGGGTGCAGGGGAAGGGACGCGAAACATCGCCGACAGCGGCCATACGCGTTTGATCTACAATAACGGCAGCGACACCAACTTCATCGTCAGCCAGCCGATCAACGACGAACCAGCAAGCGTCGCCAACGGCAGCACCGTCGCCTTTTCCTGCGACTCGCCCGAGCAGGTGAAGCTGCTTCACGATACCGCCGTTGCCGCTGGCGGAACCTCGATCGAAGCTCCGCCCGGACCGCGCGAAACCGCTTCGATGGGCACGATCGAATTGGCTTATTTTCGTGACCCCGACGGCAACAAACTATGCGGAATTCATTTCCCCGCCTGATCGGCCCGGCACGGGTCCGCTTTTGGCGTAAGCGGACCTCAGCCATGCCATCCCGCGAATGTCGGCGATGCATCAAAACACGGCATTCCCGACCCCACTCCCGCCATCGCCCCCGGAACCACCGTCCCGCGTCTCGCGTAGGGCGTTCCGTTCCACGTCCGCATCGGCTAGAACCGATCGCACCCGTTCGGAGATGAAGCCCCCGTGTTGACGCTGACCATCATTCAGATCCTCCAGGTCCTGCTCAACGTCGTGTGGTGGGTGATCATCATCCAGTTCGTGCTGTCGCTGCTGATCGTCTTCAACGTCATCAACACGTCGAGCCCGTTCGTCCGCTCGCTCCACGACGGGCTCGATCGGCTGACCGATCCGCTCTACCGCCCGATCCGGCGGCGCTTGCCCAACACCGGCGGGATCGATTTCGCGCCCATGATCGTGCTCGTGCTGATGGCGATCGCGAACATCATCCTCAACAACGTCGGCGCGAGCGTGATGGCGAGCGGCAACGCGATCTGATCGCGATACGCACCGCTCGCAATTTGCCTAACCGGCGCCGCGGCGCTGGCGAAGGCCGCCGCCGCACCCTAAGGAGGCGGGCATGACTGCACGGATCATCGACGGCAAGGATTTCGCGGCCGGCCTGCGCGCGCGGGTCGCGGCCGAAGTAGGGCGCGTCGTCGCCGCATCGGGGCGCAAGCCGGGGCTGGCGGTGGTGCTCGTTGGCGAGGATCCCGCCTCGTCGGTCTACGTCCGCAGCAAGGGCAAGGCGACGCTCGCCGCCGGGATGGAAAGCTTCGAGCATCGGCTACCCGCCGACGTCGGCGAGGACGAACTGATCGCGCTGGTCGACCGGTTGAACGCCGATCCCGCGGTCGACGGCATCCTCGTCCAGTTGCCGCTGCCGCGCCACATCGACGAACGGCGCGTCATCACGCGGATCGATCCCGACAAGGACGTCGACGGCTTCCACCCGGTCAATGCCGGGCGGCTCGCGACCGGGCTCGAGGGGTTCGTGCCCTGCACCCCGCTCGGCTGCCTGATGCTGCTGAAGGACGTGCATCCGACGCTCGCCGGGCTCGACGCGGTGGTGATCGGGCGCTCGAACATCGTCGGCAAGCCGATGGGGCAATTGCTACTGGCGGAAAGCTGCACCGTCACGATGACGCACAGCCGCACGCGCGACCTCGCGGCGCACGTTCGCCGCGCCGACATCGTGGTCGCCGCGGTCGGCATCCCGGGCTTCGTAAAGGCCGACTGGATCAAGCCCGGTGCGAGCGTGATCGACGTCGGCATCAACCGCACCGACGCGGGCCTCGTCGGCGACGTCGATCCCGCCGCGGCGCAGGTCGCGGGCGCGATCACCCCGGTGCCCGGCGGCGTCGGCCCGATGACGATCGCGGTGTTGATGCGCAACACGCTCGTCTCGGCGGCGCGGCGCGAGGGCGTGACGCTGGACGACGCGCTGTGATCCCCTCGCACCGACGGCGCGGCTGATGCTCGAGCTGTTCGTCTCCTCGTTCGTCACCTTTTTCGTGGTGATCGACCCGCCCGGCTGCGCGCCGATCTTCGCCGGGCTGACCGCGGGGGCGACCGCGGCGCATCGCCGCGCAATGGCGGTGCGCGCCGTGATCGTCTCGGCGATCATCCTGCTCGTCTTCGCGCTGGTTGGTGAGCCGCTGCTCCACGGCCTCGGGATCGAACTCGCGAGCTTCCGCATCGCGGGCGGGATCATGCTGTTCCTGATCGCGCTGGAGATGGTGTTCGAGAAGCGCACCCAGCGGCGCGAGGATCGCGCGGCAAAGGTCCAGGCGACCTCCGAGGTCGAGGACGTGTCGATCTTCCCGATGGCGATGCCGATGATCGCGGGGCCGGGCTCGATCGCGACCGTGATGCTGCTGATGGCGCGCAACAACGGATTCGAGCGCTCGCTGGTCGTCTTCGGCGCGCTGCTCGCCAACCTCGTGCTGATGCTCGTCGCGCTGCTGGCGGCGGGGCCGCTGATGCGCGTGGTGGGCGCGAAGATCGAGGCGGTGGTGACGCGTATCCTCGGTGTGCTGCTCGCCGCACTCGCGGTTCAGTTCGTGATCGACGGCGTGATGGAACAGTTGCGCTAACGACGGCGCAGGCGACCGGCGAGGGCGATCAGGCGTTCGATCAGCCCCCGACGCCGGACGCGCCCGCGCCGATCACGGCAACGCCGGTCAGAAACATGACCGCGCCGCCGCCGCAGGGGCCATCCACCCCCGCGCAAGACAGCGCTCCGCCGACGAGGGTAATCAGCGTCCAGAGGCCGAGCGCCGGCAACGCAAGCACGACCGCGGCCATCACGCCCCAGTCGATCGACGATCGATCGCGATAGGCCATTCCCGCCCGCCTAGTTGATGCGAAACGCGCGGAACGGCGACCGCGCGGGCAGCGGCACCGGCTCGAGCCAGTCGAATGCCTTGCCGTGCGCCAACTGGTCGTAGAACCCGCCCTTCGCCTTGGCGCGGTAATTGGTCGATTCCGCCATGTTGGGGCAGACGAGCAGCAGCGTCGCGCCGTGGCGGCGCATGATCGCGCGTGCCTCGGCGGGCGAACGGCTAAAGGCGTGCTGAACGTCGAGGATCGCGTCGCCGTTGCGGTGGTACGGCCCCGCGATCGCGTCGTGATGCGTCAGCGTGATCAGCCGCGGGCCAAGGTCGACGAAGGTGAACACCGTCTGCGCGGGGATCGCGTTCAACGGCGCCATCGCCGGGATCGTCAGGCAGCGCCCCGTCGCGCGGTTGACGCGGGTGACATAAGCGTTGGGCCGGTCGATCGGCAGATAGCGCACCGCCAGCGTCATGAACCAGCCCGAGACGAGGACATAGGCCATCGCCGCCGCGGCGAGCTTCGCCGGCCACCAGCGCGGGGAGGCGACCCACGGCAGCATCGCGACGGCGAGTGCGACCGCGCCGGGCACCGCCATCAACTGCGCGGCGGGTCCTGCGCGCGCCTGCCACAACAGCATGACGCACGAGAAGGCGGTGAACAGCGCGACGCAGGTCCACCCGAGCAGCGCGGGGGTCCGACGCGCGCGCCACGTGGCGAACAGCGCACCGACCAGCCCGATGATCGGTAGCGCGACGATCGGGGCGGCGCTGCGCAACGGGTGCCGGTAGATCGGCTTCGCCTCGCGGACATTGGCGAGCCAGCTTGAATAAAGTTCGGGTGATACCTGCTCGGGGCGGCCGAGGCATTGGGGGAAGGCAAGCGCGAAGAAGGCAGCGACGACCCCGCCCGCGACGAGCGCGGCGGCAATCCGTACCCCGCGACTGCGCGGCGACCAGAAAGCGAGCGTAAGCAGCAACGCTGCAGCGACCACGACGGTCGACAGATAGACCGGGGTCAGCGCGTCGCACCGCATGACGCGGTTGGCGTAGGAGGCGAATCCCGCGAACCCCGCCGCCGTCCCGCCGCCGAGCGACAGGGCGTAGGCGGCGAGCCGCGCATGCTCGGCCCGGTCCCATACCCAGCGAAGCGCGATGATCGCCCCCGCCATCGCGGCATAGGGGAGCAGTTCGAGCCCGATCGACAGCGAGTAGGCGCTGGCGAGCCCGACGATCACGCCCCCGCGCGACGCCTGCGGATCGCATAGTCCGGCCACCGTCAGGCACAGCATCGCGAGCTGCCAGCCGTGGTGGTCGATCCGGTCGGGCATGTACATGCCCAGCGCGACGTTGGTGACGAGCACCACCGCGATCGCGATCGGCCAGGCGAGCGGCGACACCAGCCGCCGCACGGTCGCGCCGAGCCCCAGCAGCGCGAGCGACAAGGGCAGCAGCGGCGCGATGCCGCACGCCAGCCGTTCCGCCTCGGCCACGCCGGTGAAGGGGCGAAACAGCAGGATCAGCGCGGCGATCGGCAGGTCGACCAGCCGGCTCCAGTGGACGTTGAAGCCCGTCGGTGGGTTCAGGCGATAATTGGTGAGATCGAACCAGCCCTGTCCGGCGAGCAGCGCGCGAACCTGCATCAACCGCATGTTGTCGTCGGTATCGCCCAGGCTCAGCCACTGGATCGCGTTCCAGCGCTGCCCGACATACCATGCCGCGATCATGATCCAGGCGATCAGCGTCAGATTGATCCAGCGGCGGTCGAGCACGCTTGCCAGGCGCGGGGGCACGGCACGGGGCAGGATGGTCAAAACGCTTCCTTCATGGCGCGCGAGCTAGTACGGCCGCCGCCGCGCTCCTGACGCGGGGATGCACAAAGGGCAAGATGGTGGCGGCAGGCAGCAACGAGGCAGGCGGGACGTATCGCCGGTCGGATCATCGCGAGATGTTCTGGCAGCTCGTCCGCTTCGGCATCACCGGCGGGCTGGTGACGGTGTTCTACGCCGCGGTCTATTGGCCGCTCGCCACCTATGTGATGAACCCCAATCTGGCGGTGGTGATCGCATTCCTGGCGGCAACCGCGGTCGGGCGGTTCGCGCATGGCGCGGTCAGCTTCAAGGGGCACGGCACGCGCTCGGCCCGCACTGCGCGCCGCTTCTTCGTGGTGCAGCTGTTCGGGTTCGCGCTGCAGCAATTGTTCACCTGGGTTTTGGTCACCGGACCCTTCTTTCATGGACCGACGTGGTGGCCATTGGTGCCGGCGGTGACCGTCGTGCCGCTGATCACCTTTGGCCTGCAACGCAACTGGGTTTTCGCATAATGGATCGCCGCGTCTACGATCGCATGGCCGAGCACGATTCCACCCATTGGTGGTACCGCGCGCGCCGCGATATCCTGTCCGATTTCGTCACGCGCGACGGGCATCTGCCCGCGAACGCGCGCATCCTCGAGATCGGCTGCGGCACCGGGCACAACCTGCCGATGCTCAGCACGTTCGGCCGCGTCGATGCGATCGAGATCGATCCCGCGGCGCGCGACATCGCGAGCGCGCGGCTCGGCCGCCCGGTCGGCGACGCGCCGCTGCCGGTGCTGCCCGGCGTCGAGCGTGGCAGCTACGACATGGTCGCCGTCCTCGACGTGGTGGAGCATATCGCCGACGACGTCGGCGCGCTGAAGGCGATGCGCGAATGTCTGGCGCCCGGCGGCAAGATCCTGATCGCGGTGCCCGCGCACCAGTGGATGTGGAGCGCGCACGACGTCGTGAACCACCACGAGCGGCGTTATTCGAAGAAGACGCTGACCGCGGCGATCCGTGCGGCAGGGCTGCGTCCGCGCAAGCTCGGCTATTTCAACTCGATCCTGTTCCCGCTCGCGGCGGCGGCGCGGATCGCCGGGCGGCTGACCGGGCGCGACGACAGCGACGATTCGCCCCCCGCCGCCCCCGTCAACGCGCTGTTCGAGCGGATCTTCCGGGTCGAGCGGCATTTGGTCGGGCGCGTGCCGATGCCGATCGGCGTGTCGATCCTCTGCTTCGCCGAGCCTGCGTGAGCTGACGCCGCCCGCGCACGGCGGCGGGGCATCGCGCGCTTGCACCCTGGCGGCGAAGCCGCCACGGGGCGGGGCATGTCCGACACGCTGCCGCCGCCCCCCGCCGACCTTCTGATCGGCGCGAGCCTGTTCCTCGACTTCGATGGCACCCTGGTCGAGATCGCGGCAACGCCCGACGCGGTTCGAGTGTCGGATGCGCTGCGCCAGTTGCTGCGCGACCTCGATGCGCGGCTGGCGGGCCGCGTCGCGATCGTCAGCGGACGCTCGGTTTCCGAGATCGCGGCACTGATCGACCCCGTCCGCCTGCCGATCGCCGGCAGTCACGGGCTGGAGATCGCCGCGGCGGGTGCGCCACCGATCGTCCCGACGCGAACCGCGGGGGTCGACGCGGCGCTATCCGCCCTGCGCGATTTCGCCGCGGATCGCCCGGGCGTGCTGGTGGAGGACAAGCCGTTCGGGGTCGGGCTGCACTATCGTCAGGCGCCCGCCGCGGAGGACGAGGCACGCGCGCTGGCGGGGCGGCTCGCCGACGAACACGACCTGCACCTGCAGCTCGGCAAGATGGTCGCCGAGCTCCGCCTGCCGGGCGCGGACAAAGGCAGCGCGTTGAACGCGATGATGGCGGAACCCGCACGTGCGTCCACGCGTCCTGTCTTCATGGGGGATGACGTAACCGACGAGGCGGCGTTCGCCGCCGCATGCGACCTTGGTGGAGCCGGTATCCTGATCGGCCCGGCGCGGGACACTGCTGCCCGCTTCCGGCTCGACGATGTTTCGGCCGCGCTCGACTGGCTGCGCGCCGGTGCCGAGGTATTGGCATGAGCAATCTTGATCTCTGGCCGATCGGCAATTGTCAGGTCAGCGCACTGGTCGATCGCGCCGGCCGGTTCGTCTGGGCGTGCGTGCCGCGGGTCGACGGTGACCCCTTGTTCTCCGGGTTGCTCGGCGGCGACGCGCCCGAGGGCGGGTTCTGGGAGATCGGGGTCGAGGATTCGGTCTCGGTCGAGCAGCATTTCATCCGCAACACCCCCGTGCTGGTGTCGCGCCACACCGATCGACACGGCGGCGTGATCGAGGTTACCGATTTCTGCCCGCGCTTCATCCGCAACGGGCGCACCTATCGCCCGGTCGCGTTCGCGCGGATCGTCAAGCCGATCTCGGGCAGCCCCCGGCTCAGGATGCGGCTGCGCCCGACCTGCGGCTGGGGCGGCACCTGCCGCGAGCAGGTGGGCGGGTCGAACCACGTTCGTTTCCTGCTCGATGCGCTGGCGATGCGGCTGACCACCGACGCGCCGATCGGGATGGTGCAGCAGGAACGGTCGTTCCGCGTCGAGCGACCGCTGCATTTCTTCCTCGGACCCGACGAGAGTTTCGCGGGAGATTTCGCGAGCACGCTTGACCTGATGCTCCACGACACAGTCGCGGAATGGCAGCAATGGGTCCGCGGCCTCGCCGTGCCACTGGAATGGCAGGAGGTGGTGATCCGCTGCGCGATCACGCTGAAACTGTGCCAGCACGAGGAAACGGGCGCGATCGTCGCGGCGCTGACCACCTCGGTGCCCGAACATGCGGGGTCGGAGCGCAACTGGGACTATCGCTACTGTTGGATCCGCGACGCTTATTACACGGTGCAGGCGCTCAATCGCCTCGGCGCGCTTGACGTGCTTGAGGGCTATCTCGGCTACCTACGCAACATCGTCGACGCGGCGGGTGACGGCGACGACGACGGGCACATCCAGCCGCTCTACGGCGTGCTCGGCGAGCCGCAGCTGCCCGAACGCGTCGCGCCGCTGCTGCCGGGATATCGCGGGATGGGTCCGGTGCGGGTCGGCAACCAAGCCGCCGAGCAGATCCAGCACGACGCCTACGGCCAAATCGTGTTGTGCAGCGTCCACGCCTTCTTCGACCACCGCCTGTTCCGTCCTGCCGACGCCGCCGACTTCGAACGGCTCGAACACGTCGGTGAGCGTGCGTGGAAATATTACGATCAACCCGACGCGGGGCTGTGGGAGCTTCGCACGCGGCAGAGCGTCCACACCTATTCCTCCGCCATGTGCTGGGCGGCGTGCGATCGGCTGGCGAACGCGGCCGAGCGGCTGGGGTTGAGCGACCGACGGTCGTTGTGGGCCGGGCGCGCGGACACGATCCGCGCGGTGATCGAGCGATCGGCGTGGCGTGAGGATACGCGGCGAATGTCGGCGACCTTCGCCGGCGACGATCTCGACGCGAGCGTGCTGCAGTTGCTCGACCTGCGCTTCTTCGAAGCCGACGATCCGCGCTTCATCGATACGCTGAAAGCGATCGAGAAGGGTCTGCGGCGCGGCTCGACGATGCTGCGATACGATACCGAGGATGATTTCGGCCTGCCCGAAACCGCCTTCAACGTCTGCACTTTCTGGCTGATCGAGGCACTGTACCTGACCGGCCGCCACGACGAGGCGCGAACGCTATTCGAGGAGATGCTGTCGCGCTGCACCGCCGCGGGACTATTGTCGGAGGACATCGATCCCACCAGCGGCGAACTCTGGGGGAATTACCCCCAGACCTACTCGCTCGTCGGCATGATCAATTGCGCTGGCATGCTCAGCAAGCCGTGGAGTGCGATCCGATGAGCCGAACGAGCGATGGCCGACTGATCGTCATTTCGAACCGCGTCAGCGCGCCCAAGGGATCAACCTCGGGTGCGCAGGGCGGGCTCGCGGTCGCGCTCGCCGCCGCGCTGCGCGAGAATGGCGGTATCTGGTTCGGCTGGTCGGGTGAGGTGACCGATCATTATACCGGACAGATCGACTTCCAGCGCAATCAGGGCGTGACCACCGCGGTCGTCGACCTCGAGGAACAGGACGTCGAGGAATATTACGAGGGCTATGCGAACCGGACGCTGTGGCCGCTGTTCCACTACCGCATCGACCTGGCCGAATATGAGCGCGATTTCGCGGGCGGTTACCAGCGCACCAACGAACGCTTCGCCAACACGGTGCGTCCGCTGATCGAGCCCGACGACCTGATCTGGATCCAGGACTATCACATGTTCCCGCTAGGCGCGGAACTGCGCAAGCTCGGGTGCCAAAACCGGATCGGTTTCTTCCTCCACATCCCCTGGCCGCCGCGACGGCTGCTTGGCACGCTGCCGGGTGCGAAGGCGCTGGTGGAGGCGATGTTCGACTATGATCTCCTCGGTTTCCACACGCAGGAATGGCTCGATTCATTCTGCGACTTCGCGATCCACGACATGGGCGCGACGATCGAGGGCGACGTCGCAAGGCTGGGGGACCGCTGCGTGCGGCTGCTCGCCGATCCAATCGGGATCGATGCGAAGGAATTCGCCGAAGCGTCCGCCGGGGTGCAGGCGCGGCTCGCGTTCCGGCGGATGCGCGATTCCGCCGACGGGCGCGACATGATCGTCGGCGTCGACCGCCTCGATTATTCCAAGGGGCTGGAGGAGCGCTTCTCGGGCTACGAACGCTTCCTGATCGAACATCCTGAGGAGCGGAAGGAGGTCTTCCTCCTCCAGATCGCGCCGCCGAGCCGGGTTTCGGTCGAGACGTACCGGCGTATCCGCAATTCGCTCGAAGGGCTGTCTGGGCGGATCAACGGCGAATATGCCGACGTCGACTGGGTGCCGATCCGCTACGTCAACCAGGGCTATCCGCGCGACGTACTGGCGGGCATCTACCGCGCTGCGAAGATTGGGCTGGTGACGCCGCTTCGCGACGGCATGAACCTCGTCGCGAAGGAATATGTCGCCGCGCAGAACCCCGAAGATCCGGGCGTTCTGATCCTGTCGAAATTCGCCGGCGCCGCCGAACAGATGAAGGATGCGCTGCTGATCAACCCGTACAGCGCGGAAGAAATGTCGGACGCGATCCACCAGGCATTGCGAATGCCGCGCGAGGAACGCGTCGCGCGCTGGCAGGCGCTGATGGAGGGTGTGCAGAAGGAGGACGTGACCTGGTGGGCGTCGCGCTTCCTCACCTCGCTACGGCAACAACGACCGACGGTCGCGACCGCGGCGTAAGGGAGGGGTAGCCACGCGGTCGGGGAAGCGAACGCGCGCCGTCACCGCTGAACAGGGGCGATAAGTTCGCGCCCCGATACGCGGTCGGGCGCGTGCGTGTGATTGCGACCCGCGATCTAGCCATGGTGTGCGGGCGCTGATCCCTCGCTAGGCGGAGAGGGGGCAACAGGCGATCCTCGATATCGCCATGTCGTGTGCGTCAGCACACGCCAGAGCGGCGACGTCGAACATCTCGCTTCCGTCGCGCGGTAGCTACGCCGCTCGTCCGGCTCGGCAAGGCTGCGGCGCGGACGTCAATCCCGCGCCGTCAGACCAGCGTGTTCGCTCATGCGAACCGGCGCGTAGCATCGCCACGCGCCGGGTATCGGTCTTACCAGATCTTCACGCGCTGCTCAGGCGCGAGGTACATCTTGTCGCCGGGCTTCACGTTGAAAGCGGTGTACCAGGCGTCGACGTTGCGGACGACGCCGTTGACGCGGTTGTACGGCGGCGAATGCGGGTCGGTCAGCAGGCGGCTGCGCAGCGCATCCTCGCGGACCTTCGACTGCCACGCCTGGGCGTAAGCGAGGAAGAAGCGCTGATCGCCGGTCAGCCCGCCGATCACCGGCGCCTTGCCGTGCGTCTGCTGGTACTTCTGATACGCGGTATACGCCGCCTCGACGCCACCCAGATCGCCGATGTTCTCGCCGAGCGTCAACGCGCCCTTCACGTGCGTGCCGGGGATCGGCTCGTAGGCGTCATACTGGCTGACCAGCACCCCGGTCCGCTTGGAGAATGCCGCGCGGGTCTCGGGCGTCCACCAATTCTCGAACTTGCCGGTCGGGCCGAACTGGCTGCCCTGATCGTCGAAGCCGTGACCCATTTCATGGCCGATCACCGCACCAATCGCACCGTAATTGACCGCGGCATCGGCCTTGGGGTCGAAATACGGCGGCTGGAGGATCGCGGCGGGGAAGGTGATCTGGTTCGACAGCGGGTTGTAATACGCGTTCACCGTCTGCGGCGTCATGCCCCACAAGGTGCGGTCGACCGGCTTGCCAAGATACGACAGGTCGAGCTGGTGCTGGAATTCACCCGCGCGCATGTTGTTGCCCAGCGGATCGCCCCGCACGACCTTGAACGTCGAATAGTCGATGTATTTGACCGGGTGGCCGACGCGCGGGTCGAACGCCGCCAGCTTGGCGAGCGCGGCCTGCTTGGTCTTCGCGTCCATCCAGGTGTTGGCCGAGATGCGCTCCTGATAGCCCGCGCGCAGGTTGCTGATCAGCTCGCCCATCTTCGCCTCGGACTCAGGCGGATAATGGCGCGCGACATAGACCTGGCCGACTGCCTCGCCCATCGCGCCGTTGACGAGCGCGATGCCGCGCTTCCAGCGTGCGCGCTGTTCCTGCTGGCCCGACAGCGTGCGGCCGTAGAAGTCGAAGCTGG
Organism: Sphingomonas citricola; assembly: GCF_019429535.1. Lineage (GTDB taxonomy): Bacteria > Pseudomonadota > Alphaproteobacteria > Sphingomonadales > Sphingomonadaceae > Sphingomonas > Sphingomonas citricola. The sequence goes on from NZ_JAHXZM010000006.1 coordinate 44,259, forward strand.
CGGTATCGAACGCCGTGGGCAGCACGGCGGCGTTCGCGCTGGCGAAGCGGAACTTCATCCAGTCCTGCCACGTCGCGACGGGCGTCGCGGCGTAGATCTTGCCGAGCGCGGTGAGCGCGGTCGAAGTGCCCATGATGACGACGGGGAAGCGGTCGTAGCCCGCGGTCCGAAGCATCAGCGGCCAGTCGAACTCGGGGGCTAGTGCCTTGCGCTGCGCGGCGTCCATCGGCTTGATCATCGCCTGCAGATCGCGCTGCTGGACCGGGGTCCACTGCACCTTTGCCATCGCGGTCTCTAGCGCGACAATCCGGTCGGCCCTGGCCGATGCGTCGGCGATCCCCGACAGCGTCAGCACCTGCTCGACATATTTGCGATAGGCGGCGCGATACGTATCGTACTTCGCGCCCGGCAACAGGTAGTAATCCTGCGGCATGCCGAGCGAGCCCTGGCTCGCGATCGCGATATATTGCGTCGGATCGCCCGGGTTGGGCATCTGGCCGACCTCGACCGGCGAGGCGTAGCCGACGCTGGCGAACAGCGTCTGTAGCTTGGTCTTGTCGTTCGCGGCGTCGATCTTCGCGAAATAGGGCTTGAGCGGCGTCGTGCCGGCGCGCTCGATCGCGGCTTCGTCCATGAAGCTGCCGTAGAGGTCGCCGATCTGCTTGCCGCCGGCGCCGACCGAGGCGGGATCACGCGACGCGTCGGTAAGGATGTCGCGGACCTGCCCCTCGGCCTCGTCGGCGAGCGTCACCATGTATCCGGCCGAGGTGCGGTCGGCCGCGATCTGCGTGCGCTTGTCCCAGTTGCCGTTGGCGTAGGTCCAGAAATCGTCGCCCGGCTTGACCGAGGTGTCCTCGGCCGAGAGATCGACGCCGAACGCGCCGTAACGCGGCCCGGTCTTCGCCGCGGCGGCGGGCGCGGGCACAGCAGTCTGCGCGAGCGCGGGCGCTGCAATCGCGAGCGCGGCGACGCCCAGCGATAGGCGCGATAATACAGTGAGTTGCATTGATCCCCTTCCCCTACTTTGGTGTGTCAGTGATTTAAGGCAGTGACGTAACCGTTGCAACCATTCGTTGCGTCACGACACCCGGTTGGCGACGAGGTCGTCGACCACCGCGGGGTCGGCGAGCGTCGAGGTGTCGCCGAGCGAGCCTGTGTCGCCTTCCGCGATCTTGCGCAGGATGCGGCGCATGATCTTACCCGATCGCGTCTTGGGCAGGCCGGGGGCGAATTGCAGCGCATCGGGGGTGGCGATCGGGCCGATCTCTTTCCTGACCCACGCCTTCAGTTCGGTGGCGAGCGTGTCGGACGCGTCTACCCCGGCCTTCAGCGTGACATAGGCGTAGATGCCCTGACCCTTGACGTCGTGCGGCATGCCGACGACCGCGGCCTCGGCGACCGCCGGGTTGAGGACGAGCGCGCTCTCGACCTCGGCGGTGCCCATGCGGTGGCCGGAGACGTTGATGACGTCGTCGACGCGCCCGGTGATCCAGTAATAGCCGTCCTCGTCGCGGCGGCATCCGTCGCCGGTGAAATAATTGCCGGGATAGGTCGTGAAATAGGTCTGGAAGAATCGGTCGTGATCGCCCCACACGGTGCGCATCTGCCCCGGCCACGACGCGGTGATGCACAAATTGCCGCTGGTGGCGCCCTTCAACACCTTGCCCGCCTCGTCCACCAGTTGCGGCTGGACGCCCGGCAGCGGTTTCGTCGCGGAGCCGGGCTTGAGGTCGGTCGCGCCGGGCAGGGGGGCGATCATCGCGCCGCCGGTCTCGGTCTGCCACCAGGTATCGATGATCGGACTGCGCCCCTCGCCGACGACGTCGTGGTACCAGCGCCATGCCTCGGGATTGATCGGCTCGCCGACCGTACCCAGCAGACGCAGCGAGGCACGGCTGGTCGCCTTTACGGCCGCATCGCCTTCCTTCATCAGCGCGCGCAGCGCGGTCGGCGCGGTGAAGAGCGTGTGGACCTTGTGCCGGTCGACCACCTGCCAGATGCGGCTGGCGTCGGGCCAGGTCGGCAGCCCTTCGTACATCAGCGTCGTCGCGCCGTTCGCGAGCGGGCCGTAGACGATATAGGTGTGCCCGGTGACCCAGCCGATGTCGGCGGCGCACCAGTAAACGTCGGGCGCGCGGTAATCGAACGCCAGTTCGTGCGTATAGGCTGCCCACAGCAGATAGCCGCCGGTCGAGTGGAGCACGCCCTTCGGCTTCCCGGTCGAGCCCGAGGTGTAGAGGATGAAGAGCGGGTCCTCCGCCGCCATCGGTTCGGGCGCGCAATCGTCGGACACGTCGGCGGCCGCCTCGTGGTACCAGACATCGCGCGCGCCCATCGTCACCGCGCCGCCGGTCGCGTGGACGACGAGCACGCGTTCGAGCGTCGGCGCGCTTGCCGCCGCGGCGTCGACATTGGCCTTCAACGGGACCGTCCTGCCGCCGCGCCGGCCTTCGTCGGCGGTGACGACGATCTTCGACCCGCAATCCTCGATCCGGCCGGCGAGCGCGTCGGGCGAGAAGCCGCCGAACACAACCGAATGGATCGCGCCGATCCGCGCGCAGGCGAGTAGCGCGAACGCCGCCTGGGGGATCATCGGCAGGTAGATCGTGACGCGGTCGCCCTTCCCGACGCCCTGCGCACGCAGCACGTTGGCGAAGCGGCATACCTCGCGGTGGAGCTCGGCGTAGGTGAAGCGGCGTGGCTCCTCGGTCGGGACGTCGGGTTCCCAGATGATCGCGGTCTGGTCGCCGCGTTCGGCGAGGTGCCGGTCGATGCAATTGACGCTGGCGTTGAGCGATCCGTCGGCGAACCAGCGGATGTGGAAGTCGTCGGCGTCGAACGACCAGTCGCCGGCGGTTTCGGGCGGGGTGATCCAGTCGAGCCGACCTGCCTGTTCTAGCCAGAACGCGTCCGGGTCCGCCACGCTCGCGTCGTACATCGCGCGGTAGCCGGCGGCATCGACGCGGGCCGCATGTGCCCAATGGTCGGGGACGGGAAACAGGTCGGTATCGGCCACGCCAGACTTCCTTTTTTGTCGCAGAGCGTCCATGCGCCCGCGCAGGCGGCGAGGGCAAGCATCGTGCCCGTCCGGCCGCACACGCTTTCCATTTGTTAGTAGAGCGGTAACCTTTTTCGCGGTAGGCGCGAAGCGCCATGTCACCGATTTCGCCTCTCGCTGCCGACGCCGCCGCCGCTCGCGATCCACGCACCAGCGTGATGCTGAGCGCCGATGTCGTGCGCAGCGAAGGGTCGCAGCCGACGCAGCACCGCGTGCTCAACGTATCGAAATCGGGGGTGTGTATCGCCAAGCCGGTCGGGCTGGTCGCGGACATGCCGGTGATGGTGTCGCTGGGACGCGTCGATCACGTTGCGGCCCGCGTCAAATGGGTCCGTAACGACCGCGCCGGGCTGCGTTTCGACGAGCCGATCGATCTGGAGGCGGCGCGGCAGCGTCGGCCGGGAAACGCCGGCCCGCCGCCGCCGACCTCGGGCTGGATGGCCGCCGCGAACGAACGTTTCCGCCGTCAGACCACGCTGTAGGGCACAACGCGCCGCGTCGCCGGATCGACGCGGATCGCGCGGTCGGTCGGCGGAAAGGCGCGTTGGTCGCAGTCGCTGCGCGGACACAGCCGACAGGAAATACCGATCGGGGTCGGCGTGCCGGCCAAGCCGTGCGACATGCCTCCCTGCCATATCCCGAGCGCATCGGCGTAGACGAAGTCGGCCGCGTGCACTGCCTCGCACCCCAGCACCACGGCGTAGCGGCGCGGTGCGCGCGTGAACCGCCCCGATGGCTTCACCAGCCCCTTCGCCATCGACACGTAGCGGACGCCGTCGGGTGTCTCGGCGTGCTGGACCAGGATGCGGTCGGGGATCGCCGCCGCCTCGTGGACATGCCACAGCGGGCAGGCACCGCCGAAGCGCGCGAATTGCAGCCGCGTCGCCGAATGTCGCTTGGTGATGTTGCCCGCCATGTCGACGCGACAGAAATAGAAGGGGATGCCCTCCACCCCCGGGCGCTGCAGCGTCGACAGCCGGTGACACGCCTGCTCGAAACTGACGCCGAAGCGGCGTGACAGCCGGTCGATGTCGTGGCGCACCGCTTTCGCTTCGGCACGGAACGCGGCGTATGGCATGACGAGCGCACCGGCGGCGTAGTTCGCAAGCCCGATGCTCAGCAGGCGTCTTGCCTCGTCGTGCGCGAGCGGGGCGGCCGCGACGATGTCCGCGATCGGCGCGGCGAAGGCGATCGCGGCGAGGCGATGCGCGACGAGGAAATGCCGCGTCTCGGCAGGGATCGCGGCGGCGAGCGTCAGCACCCGGCCGTCGAAGCGTGCGAGCGGCGCGCCGTCGTCGGGATCGAACGCCAGTGCGACGTTGTGATCGGCGAGCTGCTGCTCGAGCGCGCCGCGGTTCGCGAGTCCTTCCGCCGCACGGTCGAGCGCGTCAACGTAATTGCCCGCGTCGTGAAACCAGTCGCGCACCGCCTCCCATGGCAGCCGTGCGCCGGTGCCCGTCAGCCCCGCACTGGTGATCATCGCTTCCTCGGCGAGTGCGGCGCGTTCCTCGGCGGCGCGCTTGGCGGCGTGCAGCGCGACGAAGCGGTCGGCGAGGTCGGGCTGTTCCTGCGCGAGCTGTGCGATCGCCTCCGCGTCGAGCGGGGTGACCGCGGGATCGGCGAGTGCGGCGGTGAGCGCGGACAGGCGGCGCGCGGGTGCCTCGCCCTCGATCCCGGCGAGCGCCGACGGGAAATGACGCGCGAGCGCCGCGGTGACGGCGGCGGTCAGCGGGCGCTCACCACCCTCCAGCTGAGACAGGTAGCTGACCGATAGCCCCAGCCTCGTCGCCATCGCACGCTGGTTGAGACCGGCGGTGCGGCGCAGGTCACGCAGCCGGTCACCGGCGTAGAGGCGCGAGCGGGGCATGATCCGCAGCCTAATTCGCAAATCGGCCGTTCGCAACTTCGCAACTTCACATTTGCGCGGGTAGCGACGAGGGCGCAGGAGGACGGACACAGGAGATCAGGATGTCATCGACGCTCGCCGAACTCGAGAAGAAGCGCGCCGCGGCGAAGCTGGGCGGCGGGCAGAAGCGCATCGACGCGCAGCATGCCAAGGGTAAGCTGACCGCGCGCGAGCGGCTCGACGTTTTGCTCGACGAGGGCTCGTTCGAGGAACTCGACATGTACGTCGAGCATAATTGCGTCGATTTCGGCATGTCCGAACAGGTGGTCCCCGGCGACGGCGTGGTGACCGGATCGGGCACGATCAACGGCCGGCTGGTGTTCGTCTTCTCGCAGGACTTTACCGTGTTCGGCGGCTCGCTGTCCGAACGGCACGCGCAGAAGATCTGCAAGATCATGGACATGGCGATGAAGGTCGGCGCGCCCGTCATCGGTTTGAACGATTCGGGCGGCGCGCGCATCCAGGAGGGTGTCGCCAGCCTCGGCGGCTATGCCGAGGTGTTCCAGCGCAACGTGCTCGCCTCGGGCGTCGTGCCGCAGATCAGCCTCATCATGGGGCCGTGCGCAGGCGGCGCGGTCTATTCGCCCGCGATGACCGACTTCATCTTCATGGTGGAGGATTCGAGCTACATGTTCGTGACCGGCCCCGACGTCGTGAAAACCGTCACCAACGAGATCGTCACGCAGGAAGCACTCGGCGGGGCGATCACTCACACGACGAAAACCAGCGTCGCCGACAATGCATTCGGCGATGATATCGAATTGCTGTTAGCAACGCGCGACTTCGTCGATTTCCTGCCCGGGTCGAACCGCCAGCCAGTGCCCGAGCGGCCGACCGACGATCCGTGGGACCGCGTGGAGCTTAGCCTCGACACGCTGATCCCCGCGTCGGCAAATCAGCCGTACGACATGCATGAGCTGATCCGAAAGACGGTGGACGAGGGCGACTTTTTCGAGATCCAGCCGGGGCACGCCGCCAACATCATCTGCGGCTTCGGTCGGATCGAGGGGCGCACGATCGGCGTCGTCGCGAACCAGCCGATGGTGCTCGCGGGCGTGCTCGACATCAACTCGTCGAAGAAGGCAGCGCGCTTCGTCCGCTTCTGCGACGCGTTCGATATCCCGATCATCACCTTCGTCGACGTGCCAGGTTTTCTTCCCGGCACCGCCCAAGAGCATAACGGCATCATCAAGCACGGTGCGAAGCTGCTGTTCGCTTATGCCGAGGCGACCGTGCCCAAGATCACCGTCATCACGCGCAAGGCCTATGGCGGTGCCTATGACGTGATGGCGTCGAAGCATCTGCGCGGCGACTTAAACTACGCCTGGCCGACCGCGGAGATCGCCGTGATGGGCGCGAAGGGCGCGGTCGAGATCATCTTCCGCGGCCGCACGCCGGAGGAGATCGCGCAGCGCACCGCCGAGTATGAGGCCCGCTTCGCCAACCCGTTCGTGGCTGCTTCCAAGGGATTCATCGACGAGGTGATCATGCCCCACTCCACCCGCCGCCGCATTGCGCTGGGCCTCCGCAAGCTCGCCGGCAAGGCACTGGAGAACCCGTGGAAGAAGCATGACAACATTCCGTTGTGATGCGTCGGCGTGCACATTATCATGTCCATTATAAGGGAGGCATGATGTGCAGACCGAACGCGTGACTTTCCTGACGACGCCGGAGCATAAGGCCGCGCTCGATGCCTATGCGGCATCCAACGGCAAGTCGGTCGGCCACGTCGTGCGTGAGGCGACGAGCCGGTATATCGCGCCATTGCCGCAGGCGAACGACGAGGAAGCGGATGAACTCGACGCGATCGTCCCGATGGTAGAGGACGCGGTGCAGGAGATGACGGCCGCGATCGCCGCGATGCGTGCCGACATCGCGCGCACCTGCGCCAAGGTCGACGCGATCCTCGGCGGGGATCAGGCATGAGTGCGGGCGAGCGCGCGTTGAACGCGATCAAGACGATCTTCACCTTGAAGGAGCAGGTCGACGGGCTGGGACGCGATATCGTCGCGATGAACACACGGGTCTCGCGTCTGGCCGAGGCGCATGGCGAGCTACGCGATCGCGTCAGCCGGCTGGAAGGCATCATCGAGGGCGCGGCGATGGCAGCGCGGCAGCGAAGGATCGAGGAATGAAATTGGGCCGCCTCAACCATGTCGGGGTCGCGACGCCGTCGATTAAGCGCTCGGTCGAAACCTATCGCACGCTGCTGGGCGCCGAAGCGATCGGCGAGCCGTTCGACCTGCCCGCGCAGGGCGTGCGCGTGTGCTTCGTCGACGCGCCCAATACGCAGATCGAGCTCATCGAGCCGTTCGACGATACGTCGCCGATCGCGGGGTTCCTGCGCAAGAACCCGGCTGGCGGTCAGCACCACGTGTGTTTCGAGGTGCCCGATATCCATGCAGCAGTCGCGCACCTCAAATCGGAGGGCGCAACCGTACTGGGCGAGCCGCGGATCGGCGCGCACGGCACGCCGATCGTGTTCGTCCACCCGAAGGATTTTGGCGGATTGCTGGTCGAGTTGATGGAAACGCCCCAAGACGAGCACGCGGGCGATCACTGACAACAAAGAGCGGGAGAGGTGCCATGACCGATTACCAGACGATCATCGCCGAGAAGAAGGGTGACGTCCTCGTACTCACGCTCAACCGGCCCGAGCGGTTGAACGCGGCCTCGATCGACCTCGCGCAGGAACTGACCGAGGCGCTGTACGACCTTCAGGACGCGCGCACGGTGCTGCTGACGGGGGCGGGGCGGGCGTTCTGCTCGGGCGCGGACCTGCAGGCGCGCGGCGGCGACAGCGCGGTCAAGGGCGGCAACGTCAGTCACCGCGCGCTGATGAACTTCTACAATCCGCTGATGAGCCAACTGCTCCATCTGCCGGTGCCGGTCGTGACCGCGGTCAACGGCCCCGCGGCGGGGGTCGGTTGCTCGATGGCGCTCGCGGGCGACTTCGTCCTCGCGGGCAAGAGCGCCTATTTCCTGCAAGCGTTCGTCAACATCGGGCTAGTACCCGACGGCGGCTCGACCTGGCTGCTCGCGCGCACGATCGGCAAGGCGCGCGCAACGCAGATGATGATGCTGGGTGAGCGGATCGGCGCGGACCAGGCCGCCGACTGGGGCTTGATCTACCGCGCGGTCGAGGATGCGCAATTGATGGACGAGGCGCTTTCGCTCGCGACCCGATTAGCGGCCGGGCCGACCGTCGCGCTCGCCGCGATGCGCCGCAACATCATGACCGCGCTCGATGGCTCGTTCGACCAGACGCTGCGCGCCGAGGCCGAGGGGCAGCGTACTGCTGGCAATTCGCAGGATGCGCGCGAGGGCGCGAAGAGCTTCATCGAGAAGCGCAAGCCCGCCTTCACCGGCGCGTGACACCGATCATCCGAGTAGAGTGACATGACCGACCCCCAGAGCGAACCCGTGATCGAGCATAACACCGGCGAGGACGCGGGCAGCCCGCCCAAGCCCGCGGCGATGCCGACCGAGGTCGCGGCACCTCCCGCGACACCGACGCTCGACATTTGGGCGAAGGCCGCGGCGAAGGAGGTCAAGGGCCGCGACCTGACGTGGGACACGCCCGAGGGGATCGCGGTCAAGCCGCTCTACACCGCGCAGGACGTGGAAGGGTGGGAGCCGGGCCTGCCCGGTTTCGCACCGTTCACGCGCGGGGTGCGCGCGTCGATGTACGCCGGGCGGCCGTGGACGATCCGGCAGTACGCCGGCTTCTCGACTGCCGAAGCGTCCAACGCTTTTTATCACCGCAACCTGAAAGCGGGGCAGAAGGGCCTCTCGGTCGCGTTCGATCTCGCAACGCACCGCGGCTACGACAGCGACCACCCGCGCGTGACGGGCGACGTCGGCAAGGCGGGCGTCGCGATCGACTCGGTCGAGGACATGAAGATCCTGTTCGACGGCATTCCGCTCGACCAGATGAGCGTCAGCATGACGATGAACGGCGCGGTGATTCCGATCCTCGCCTTCTTCATCGTCGCGGGGGAGGAGCAGGGCGTCGATCGCAAGCTGCTCGACGGGACGATCCAGAACGACATCCTCAAGGAGTTCATGGTTCGCAACACCTACATATATCCGCCTGAGCCTTCGATGCGGATCATCTCCGATATCTTCGGCTACACCAGCCGCGAGATGCCGAAGTTCAACTCGATCTCGATCTCCGGCTATCACATGCAGGAAGCCGGCGCGACGCAGGTGCAGGAGCTCGCCTTCACCATCGCCGACGGCATGGAATATGTGAAATACGGCGTCGCGAGCGGACTCGACATCGACAAGTTTGCGGGCCGCCTCAGCTTCTTCTTCGCGATCGGCATGAATTTCTTCATGGAGATCGCCAAACTGCGCGCCGCGCGCGTGCTGTGGCACCGCGTGATGACCAACCTAGGTGCACGCGACGAGCGGTCGAAGATGCTGCGTACCCACTGCCAGACCAGCGGCGTGTCGCTGACCGAGCAGGATCCGTACAATAACGTCATGCGCACGACGATCGAGGCGATGGCGGCGATGCTTGGCGGCACGCAGTCGCTCCACACCAACGCGCTCGACGAGGCGATCGCGCTGCCGACCGACTTTTCCGCCCGGATCGCGCGCAATACGCAGTTGGTGATCCAGGAAGAAACCGGGATGACGAATGTCGTCGATCCGCTGGGCGGCAGTTATTACGTCGAGGCGCTGACCAAGGATCTGGTCGACCGCGCCTGGGCGATCATCGAGCGCGTCGAGCGCGAGGGCGGAATGGCGAAGGCGGTCGCGGCTGGCTGGCCCAAGGCGATGATCGAGGAAGCATCCGCCGCGCGCGCCGCGCGGGTCGATCGCGGTGAGGACGTGATCGTAGGCGTCAACAAATACCGCAAGGAGAACGAGGACCCGATCGAGATCCTCGACGTCGACAATCACGCGGTGCGCGAGGCGCAGGTTCGCCGCATCAACGAGATGAAGGCGAAGCGCGACGAGGCGGCGTGCCGGGCGGCGCTCGACGCATTGCGCGAGGGCGCGCGCGGGCAGGGCAATCTGCTCGAGCTCGCCGTCGAGTGCGCGCGGGCGCGAGCGACGCTGGGCGAGATTTCATCGGCGATGGAGGACGTGTTCGGCCGTTTCGGCACCCAGCCGACGCCGGTCAAGGGTATCTACGGCGGCGCATATGACGGCGATGCCGCCTGGGCGCGGCTGGAAGAGGGGGTCGCCGCAACCGAGCGGCGGCTTGGCCGCAAGCCCCGGATGCTCGTCGCCAAGATGGGGCAGGACGGCCATGATCGCGGTGCGAACCTCGTCTCGTCGATGTTCGGCGATCTGGGGTTCGAGATCGTGCCCGGCCCGCTGTTCCAGACGCCAAAGGAGGCGAGCGATCTGGCCTTGTCGAAGGACGTCGACGTCGTCGGCGCGTCCAGCCTCGCGGCGGGGCACAAGACGCTGATCCCCGAACTGATCGGCCACCTGCGCGACGCGGGGCGTGCCGACATCAAGGTGATTGCGGGCGGTGTCATCCCGGCCCAGGACTATCAGGCGCTACGCGACGCGGGCGTCCAGGCGATCTTCGGCCCCGGCACCAATCTGATCGCGGCGGCGCAGGAAGTGCTCCGCCTGCTCGGCCACAACATGCCGCCGATGAGCGAGGCTGCGGAATGAAGATGATGATGATGTTGATCGCGGGGGCGCTGCTTGCTGCGCCGGCGATGGCGGAGTCCGACGGCAACTACCAGGCCGCCGACGCGCAGTTGAATGCGGCGTATCGCACCGCGATGACCCGAATGAAGCAGCTCGACCGCGGCACGAAGCCTGCGGACCTGCCGCCGGCCGAACGCGCTGGCCCCAGCTATAGCCAGGCGCTGCTCAACAGCCAGCGCGCGTGGATCGCCTATCGCGATGCCAATTGCCACGTGTTCTCGTACGAATATCGTGGCGGATCGGCGCAAGGGCTGTCCAACCGCATCTGCCTGATCCGCGTTACCCGCGCGCGCACCGCCGAGTTGCGGCTGCTGCAATCGGTGTTCGCCCCCAAATGACCGAGACCCCGATGACGACCCGTACCGACTGGACGCGCGACGAAATTGCCGCGCTCTTCGACCTGCCCTTCACCGAGCTCGTGTTCCGCGCCGCCGAGGTGCACCGCACGCACCACGATGCGGGCGCGGTGCAATTGTCGACGCTGTTGTCGATCAAGACCGGTGGTTGCCCGGAAGATTGCGGCTATTGCTCGCAATCGGTTGTCGCCGACAGCGGGGTCAAGGCGACCAAGCTGATGGACGTGCGCCAGGTGCTGCAGTCCGCGGCACAGGCGAAGGATGCAGGAAGCACGCGCTTCTGCATGGGCGCGGCGTGGCGTAACCCCAAGGATCGCGACATGCCCGCGGTGCTCGAGATGGTGCGCGGCGTGCGCGCGATGGGGCTGGAGACGTGCATGACACTCGGCATGCTGACGCCGGCACAGGCGGAGATGCTGGGAGAGGCCGGGCTCGATTACTACAATCACAACATCGACACCTCGCCCGAGCGTTACGGCGAGGTCATCACGACGCGCAGTTTCGACGAGCGGCTCGACACGCTGGCGCACGTGCGCGACGCCGGCATCAACGTGTGCTGCGGTGGGATCGTTGGCATGGGGGAGACGCGCGACGACCGGGTCGGCTTCGTCCACGCGCTCGCCACCCTGCCCGAACATCCCGGCAGCGTGCCGATCAACGCGTTGGTGCCGGTCAAGGGCACGGTGCTGGGGGACATGCTCGCCGACACGCCGCTCGCCAAAATCGACGACATTGAATTCGTCCGCTCCGTCGCGGTCGCGCGCATCACGATGCCGAAGAGCATGGTGCGCCTGTCCGCAGGGCGAGAGAGCATGAGCGAGGTGACGCAGGCGCTGTGCTTTATGGCGGGCGCGAACTCGATCTTCACCGGCGACAAGCTGCTCACCGCCGCCAACGCAGGTGACGACCGCGACGCGGCGCTGTTCGACAAGCTCGGACTGCGCGCGATGGCGGCGGAGTGCCGAGCGATGGAAGCGGCGGAATGATCCGCTCCGTTGCTCGTTATGCACTGGTTGCGGCAATCGGCTGGAGTGTGTCTGCAATGACTGATGTGCGAGAAGACTGGCCCGACCTGCCGACCACCGCGTTCGTAGCGGGGCGGACTGCCACGCAGGCGGATGTCGCGAGCGGCGCTGCGATCTTTTCCACTGATGGTGCCAGCAGCGCGAGCGACCTGAAGGTGCCGCAATATGTGTGGTGGCGCGACGGCGCGGGTCGGCGCCACGCGCGGGTGCTCGTGCAAGCCGAAATTGTGCCCGGCGGTATGACGATCGTCGGATTGCGGGATTCCGCTGGAAACGAGGCGGCGGTGACGTTGCCTGAAGTGGAACTCTTGGGGACGAGGAAGCCGGAATAGTGTTCAAGAAGATACTGGTCGCCAACCGTGGCGAGATTGCGTGCCGGGTGTTCCGCACCGCGAAGAAGATGGGGATCGCGACCGTCGCGGTCTATTCGGATGCCGATGCGCTCAGCCCGCACGTGCTGATGGCGGACGAGGCGGTGCGGCTCGGGCCGGCACCCGCCGCGGAGAGCTATCTGAAGGCCGACCTGATCCTGCTCGCGGCCAAGGAGACGGGCTCGGACTGCATCCATCCGGGATACGGTTTCCTGTCCGAGCGTGAGAGCTTCGCGCGCGCCTGCGCCGAGGCGGGTATCGCTTTCGTCGGACCGCCGCCGAACGCGATTGCGGCGATGGGTGACAAGATCGAGTCCAAGAAGCTGGCGAAGGAAGCCGGCGTCAACGTGGTGCCGGGCTTCCTGGGCGAGATCGCCGACACCGACGACGCGGTCCGCATCGCGGGTGAGATCGGTTATCCGGTGATGATGAAGGCGTCGGCGGGCGGCGGCGGTAAGGGGATGCGGCTCGCATGGTCCGAGCAGGACGTGCGCGAAGGTTTCGAGGCGACCAAGCGCGAGGGGCTGGCGAGCTTCGGCGACGACCGCGTGTTCATCGAAAAATTCATCGAGAGCCCACGCCACATCGAGATTCAGGTACTGGGCGACCAGCACGGCAACGTCGTGTACCTGAATGAGCGCGAATGTTCGGTGCAGCGCCGCCACCAGAAGGTGGTCGAGGAAGCGCCGTCTCCGTTCGTCTCGCCCGACATGCGCCGCGCGATGGGCGAGCAGGCGGTCGCGCTCGCCAAGGCGGTCGGCTACTACAGCGCGGGCACGGTCGAACTGATCGTCTCGGGCGCGGACACGACGGGGCAGGGGTTCTACTTCCTCGAGATGAACACCCGGCTCCAGGTCGAGCATCCGGTCACCGAGGAGATCACCGGGCTCGACCTGGTCGAGCAGATGATCCGCGTCGCGGCGGGCGAGCAGCTGTCATTCGCGCAGGCGGACGTCAAGATCAACGGCTGGGCGGTCGAGAACCGCGTTTATGCCGAGGATCCGTATCGCGGCTTCCTGCCCTCGATCGGCCGGCTGGTGCGCTATCGCACGCCGGCGGCGAACCAGCGTCAGGCCCCCTTCGGAGACGATGAGGGTGCGCCGGGCGTGCGCGTCGACGACGGCGTGCGCGAGGGCGGCGAGGTCAGCATGTTCTATGACCCCATGATCGCGAAGCTCGTCACCTGGGCGCCGACGCGCGAGGAGGCGATCGACAAGCAGATCGCCGCGCTCGATGCGTTCGAGATCGAGGGGCCGGGCACCAATCTCGATTTCCTGTCCGCGCTGATGCAGCACCCGCGCTTCCGATCGGGCGAGATCACGACCGGGTTTATCGCGGAGGAATATCCCGACGGCTTTCATGGCGCGCCGGCAGGCGACGAGGTGGTGCGTGCACTCGCCGCAGCGGCGGGGTTCGCCGCGACCGCAGAGGCCGACCGCGCGCGGCAGATCGATGGTCAGCTCGGCAACCAGCTCGATGCGCCGACCAACTGGGTGGTACGCGTCGGCAACACCGATCACCGCGTGCAGGTCGGCGACGATGACGTCCGTGTCGATGGCACGCCGATCGCAGGCGACGTCGGCTACGATGCCGGGGCTCGTGTGGTGACGGTTGGCGGTGACGCGCCGCTATCGGTCAAGCTGCGCCGCACCCGCACCGGTTTTACGCTCAATGCGCGTGGTGCCACGCACAAGGTGCGCGTGCTGCCTGCGCACGTTGCATCTTATGCGCAACACCTGATCGAGAAGGTGCCGCCCGACCTGTCTAAGTTTCTGATCGCGCCGATGCCGGGGCTCCTGGTGCGACTGGACGTCAAGGAAGGTGACCGCGTCGAGGCGGGACAGCCGCTCGCGGTCGTCGAGGCGATGAAGATGGAGAACATCCTGCGCGCCGAAAAGTCCGCCGTGGTGAAGACGGTCAATGCCGCGGCGGGCGAGAGCCTGCAGGTCGATCAGGTGATCCTCGAGTTGGAGTAAGGTTGCGCCGCTTGCGGCACGATAGCATCGCGGCGGAAGCGAGGCGGATTGCGGCGGGTACCGGGTCGGGAATTTTCCCGGCGTAGACGCGAGCACGCCGTTCAGCCGCGCGCGCCGCGGGAGTGGATCCCGCGGCGTCGTCAGCGCTCGCGCGCTGCCGGCCGGGCCGATGCGTGCTTCGCATCGCGCGCCGGCGCGGCGCGCTCGCACCGGTTGGTACATTCTGCGACATAAAAGCGCTGGACGCCGCGTGGTGTGTTGGCCATCTCCATCACCATGACGCGCCTGCGCCTCTCGCTCATCTCCGCGGCCCTGCTTGCCGGGTGTACGGTCGGCCCCGATTACAAGCCGCGCTCGGCCGCCGAGTTGGGCGTGCCCGATGCTTATTCGGTCACCGCCGCGCCTACACGCGAGGATTTGACGCACTGGTGGACGCGCTTCGACGATCCGGTGCTGGGCCAATTGGTCGAGCAGGCGAGTGCCGCCAACACCGATGTCGCGCAGGGGCTCGCGCGGCTGCGACAGGCACGCGAGTCATTGGTGCAGAACCGCGCCAGCCTCCTTCCCACGATCAACGGCTCGGGCGGATACAGCCGGTCGGAGACGTTCCGCGGCGGTGGGCAGTCGGTAACGCTGCCCGACGGAACAGTGCAGAACGTCGGCGGTGGCGGGGGCTCGAACTTCTCGCTCGGGCTCGATGCGCAATACCAGCTCGGGCTGTTCGGCGAGGTGCGGCGTACTGTCGAGGCAAGCCGCGCACAATACGAAGCGTCCGGGTTCGACTACGCGACGACATTGCTGTCGGTGCAGCAGGAGGTCGCGCGAAATTATGTACTTGCCAGGCTCTATCAGGCGCAGCTCGCCAACGCGCGCGCCAGCCTCGCGCTCCAGGACGACAATCTAGAGATCGCAGGCTTCCGCGTGCAGGCGGGGCTCGTCTCCAGCCTCGATCAGGAACAGGCGCGCAGCCAGCGTGCGGCGACCGCGGCGACGATCCCCGCGTTCGAGCAGCAATATAATGCTGCGGTGTCGCGGCTCGGCGTGCTGACCGCGCAGGCGCCGGGGGCGCTCAAGCCGTTGCTCAGCTCGACCCGTCCGATCCCGACCGGACCGCGCGTCGTCGGTGCCGGCATCCCCGCCGACGTGCTGCGTCAGCGTCCCGACGTGCGCGCGGCCGAGCGGACCCTTGCCGCCGCGACCGCGCAGATCGGTGTCGCCAAAGCGGCGCTCTACCCGGCGCTCGCGATCAGCGGCAACATCAACACCAATGCAGGAAATGTCGGAGGGCTGCTCGGCACGATCACCGGCGGGCTGTTCGCCGGGCTGACGCAGGCGATCTTCAATGGCGGACGGCTGTCGGCGCAAGTCCGCAGCAACGAGGCTGCCGCAGACGCCGCATTCGCCGCGTACAAGGGGAATGTCCTGCTCGCGCTCGAGGACGTCGAGAATGCCGTCGTCGCGCTCGATACCGCGCGTCGGCGTGGGCGAGAGTTCGCGGTGCAATTGGACGCCGCGAACAACGCCGCGCTGCTGTCGCGGCTGCAATATCGCAGCGGGCTGACCGATTTCACCACGCTGTCGCAGCAGGAGGCGAACCTGTTCTCCGCGCGCAACAGCGAGGCGCAGGCGCGCGCCGATCAGGCGACCGCGCTGATCCAGTTGTTCGGTGCGCTCGGCGGCGGGTGGGACCCCGACGTGACCCCGACAGCGCTTAATTCCGCACCTGAACAGCCCGCTGCCCGAGAGACCCGCTGATGGCCGACCAGAACCTCGACGACTTCCTGGGCCAGAAGCCGCAGCCGAAATGGCGCACGTGGCTCAAATGGGGGCTGGTCGCACTGGGCGTCGTACTGCTCGCGCTGCTCGTCCAGCGGCTGGTGTTCGGCAGCGCGAAGGCGACCGACTACGCGACCGCGCCGGTCGAACGCGGGAACCTCACCGTCAGCGTGTCGGCAACGGGCAAGCTCGCGCCGACCAATCAGGTGACGGTCGGCTCGCAACTCTCGGGTCTCGTCACCAAGGTGGTGGTCGACGTCAACGACCGCGTGACCGCCGGGCAATCGCTCGCACTGATCGATCCCGAGCAGATCGAGGACCAGATCCGCCAGCAACAGGCGCAGATTGCGGCGAACCAAGCGCAGGTCCGCCAGGCGCAGGCGACCGTCGCCGAGAGTCAGGCGCAGCGCGCGCGACTGGAGCAGGTGTACAAACTGTCGAATGGCCGCGTGCCCTCGGCGACCGAACTTCAGACCGGTCGCGCCGATTATCAGCGCGCGGTTGCGGCGCTGAAGGTCGCACAGGCGAACGTCGTCGCATCGCAGGCGACGCTGGCGCAGAGCCAGACGCAGCGCGCGCGCGCGATCATCCGCTCGCCCGTCAACGGCGTGGTGCTCGCGCGGCAGGTCGATCCGGGTCAAACGGTCGCCGCCTCGTTCAACACGCCGACGCTGTTCGTGATCGCGGAGGACCTGAGCAAGATGAAGCTCGAGGTCGCAATCGACGAAGCCGACGTCGGATCGGTCCAGGTCGGGCAGCGCGCGAGCTTCACGGTTGATGCCTTTCCGGGCAAGACCTTTCCCGCGACGATCACGCGCGTCGATCTCGGCTCCAACCTGACCGTCAGCAACGCGACCGCCTCGTCGTCGTCGAGCACGTCGACCACCAGCACGACGGGGCAGGTCGTCTCCTACGCCGCCGATCTGACGGTCGAGAACCCGACGCTGCAATTGCGCCCCGGCATGACCGCGACCGCCGACATTGTCACCTCGGATAAAAGCAACGCACTGCTCGTCCCCAATGCCGCGTTCCGGTTCAAGCCGCAGGTGGCGGGCGGCGACGACAATGGCGGCGGGATCGCGGGCTCGCTCACCTTCCGTCCGCGTCGCGGCGGCCGGCCCGAGCGTACTGCGACCGTCGGGCGCGGCGGCACGCAGACGCTGTACGTCAAGGGTGCGGATGGCAAGCCGCGCGCGATCCAGGTCACGACCGGTGACACCAACGGCACGATGACCGAAGTGCTGTCGGGCCCGCTCAAGCCGGGGATGCAGGTAATCACCGGGCAACTCGCCGGCGGTGACGATGCGCGCAGCGGCGGCGGGCGCCGTGGTGGCGGTAGCGGCGGCAGTGGTGGTCGGCGCGGGGGCGGCGGCGGTGGCCAGTAACGCCGCCGCGGCCGCATCGCCCGACGGTGCCGACGCGCTGATCGCGCTGCGCGGCGTCACCAAGAGCTACGGCGAGGGCGGCACCGCGTTCCAGGCGCTGAAAGGGGTCGATCTCGACATCTTGGCGGGTGATTTCGTCGCGGTGATGGGCCCGTCGGGGTCGGGCAAGTCGACGACGATGAACATCCTCGGCTGCCTCGACGTGCCGTCAGGCGGCACCTTCCTGTTCCGCGGTTACCAGGTCGAGACATTGAACCGCGACCAGCGCGCGCTGCTGAGGCGGCGGTACCTCGGCTTCGTATTCCAGGGGTTCAACCTGCTGAGCCGCACGACCGCGCTCGAGAATGTCGAGCTGCCGCTCCTCTACCGCGGTGACGAGAAGAAGGCACGACGCGAGCTTTCGATGGCGGCGCTGGAAAAGGTCGGGCTCGACCGCTGGTGGGACCATACCCCGGCCGAGCTGTCCGGCGGACAGCAGCAGCGTGTCGCAATCGCGCGCGCAATCGTGACTCAGCCCGACGTGCTGCTCGCCGACGAGCCGACCGGCAACCTCGATTCGGAGCGCTCGGTCGAGATCATGGAATTGCTCACCGACCTCAACCGCGGCGGCATCACCGTGTTGATGGTAACGCACGAGCCCGACATGGCGGCGTTCGCGCGAACGGTGATCCACTTCAAGGATGGGCTGGTCGAGCGGATCGAGCGCAACCATCATCAGGGCCAACCGGTCGAGGGGGGCGCCTGATGCTCGGCACGACCTTCGTCCTCGCACTGCGCTCGATCCGGCGGCACCTGTTGCGGTCGTTCCTGACGACGCTCGGCATCATCATCGGCGTCGCGGCGGTCGTGACGATGGTCACGCTCGGCAAGGCGACGACCGCGCAGGTGCAGCAGAACATTTCGTCGCTCGGCACCAACATCCTCCAGGTCCGCCCGGGACAGGGTTTCGGCCGGGGCGGCGGGGGGCCACGCCCTCCCGACTTCAAACCCGAGGATGTCGAGGCGATTGCCAACCAGATTGCCGGCGTGTCCGCGGTCGCCCCGCAGGCGCAGTCGACCGCGACGGCGATCTACGAGGGGGCGAACTGGTCGACCACGATTAACGGCACCACGGCGGCCTATTTCCAGGTGCAGCCGTGGCCGCTCGCCGCCGGCCGGTTGTGGACGTCGCAGGAGGAATCTGCCGGCAAGGCGGTCTGCATCATCGGCAATACCGTCAGGCAGAATCTATTCCGCACCGGCCGCGCGGTCGGGCAGCGGTTCCGCGTCGGTGCGGTCAGCTGCGACGTCATCGGCGTGCTGTCGACACGTGGTCAGGCCGGTTTCGGCGGCGATCAGGACGATGTCGTCATCATGCCGATCAAAACGGTGCAACGCCGCTTCACCGGCACCCGCGACGTCCGCCTGATGCTGGTCGGCGTCGATCAGGCCTATTCGACCGCGACCGTGCAGGCGGGGATTACCGACCTGTTGCGCGAGCGGCGCACCATCACCGCGGGCAAGGACGACGATTTCAACATCTTCGACACCAAGCAGATCAGCGACACGCTTTCGAGCACGACGACATTGCTCACCCGCATCGTCACCGCGGTCGCGGGGATCAGCCTCGTCGTTGGCGGGATCGGCATCATGAACATCATGTTGGTGTCGGTAACCGAACGGACACGTGAGATCGGCATCCGTCTCGCGATCGGGGCGGTGGCGAGTGAGGTGCTGCTGCAATTTTTGGTCGAGGCGGTCGTGCTGTCGATGCTGGGCGGCGTGATCGGGCTATTGCTTGCGCAGGTCGCGATCGGCGCGCTGTCGGCGCTCGGTGGGTTGCCGTACCTGTTCGTGCCGGAGATCAACGCCATCGCGTTCGGCATCTCCGCGGTGATCGGGGTGGTGTTCGGTTATTTCCCGGCCCGGCGTGCGGCTGCGCTCAACCCGATCGACGCGCTACGCCACGAATGACGCACGTCAGGACAACCGGTCGTAGCGCCGCGTACCCGGCAAAGTCAGAGCCTCGGGCGCGTGGACGAGTTCGCGCAGCTGCTCCAGCTCTTGGGGAGTATCGACGTCGATCAGTTCGGCAGCGTTGGTAACCACGTGGCGACCCGCGCGGATCAGATCACGCGCGCCCTGATCACCTGAAAGAGTTTGCAACGTATCGAAGTGAGGGCGGGCGAAGACGGCCGGGGGCTTCGGGCTCTGACCATCGCTCGACGCCACTACCGCGTCGGCCGAGTCCGCTGCGTCGAGCAACCGATAGACGTGCGACGCCGTGACGCGCGGCATATCGGCGAGCGCCAGCAGCACCGCCGCTGCACCTTCTGCCGCCGCGCAGGCCACACCCAATCGGACCGACGACGCCATGTCGCCGACCGCATCGTCGTTGGTCACGACGCGAAACCCGTGCGGCGCGTAATTGATCGCGCATCGCGGTGATGTGACGACGACGCGCCGTTTGAACGGGATCGCCTCGAGCGCAACCGCGACGTGCAGGCCGAGCGGTCGGCTAAGGAACGGCTCGTTCAGCTTGCTGCCGACATCGCCGAACCGCGCCGACTTGCCCGCGGCGAGGAGGACAAGAACTGTGTCCTCCGCCGCGATCACGCGAGCACCGCCTCCGCGGCGCGGTCGGTCGCCGTGTCGGATGCTGGCAGGTGAAACGCTCGTATCATCGCCGCCGCGATCGAAAGCGCGATCTCGGCCGGACCGATCGCGCCAATGTCGACCCCGACCGGACCATCAATCCGATCGATCTGCACGTCGCTCAACCCTGCTGCGGCAAGGCGCTCGCGCCGCGCCGCGTGGCTCTTGCGACTGCCGAGCGCGCCGACATAGGCGGCATTGGTCTTGAGCGCCGCGATCAAGGCCGGGTCGTCGATCTTGGTATCGTGGCTCAGCGTCACCACCGCGGTCGACGGCCCCGGTCGGTACGCCTCGACCGCCTCGTCGGGCCAGCGATCGT
The DNA here is from genome assembly GCF_019429535.1 of Sphingomonas citricola. Lineage (GTDB taxonomy): Bacteria > Pseudomonadota > Alphaproteobacteria > Sphingomonadales > Sphingomonadaceae > Sphingomonas > Sphingomonas citricola. The sequence continues at coordinate 64,744 of NZ_JAHXZM010000006.1, forward strand.
CGAGCGTGACGTTCGGGAAGCGTTCCTCGGTCAAGAACCGCCCGCGCGGATCGACGACAATGACCTCGATCCCCAGCGTCGCGGCCAGCGCGGCGAGGCTCTGCGCGATCTGGACCGCGCCCACGATCAGCAGCCGGCGCGGGGGCGCGTAGCGATTGGCAAATACTTCGCCCGTCTCGACCGGGCGCAGGTCGCTGTGCCCGGTCGACAGATCGGTCGCGACGGTGACGCCCTGGCCACGCTCGCGAGCCTCGGCGATGCGATCGAACAATTCGGGATCGAAACCCTCCGCCGAGACGGGTTGTACCATCACGCTGATCTGCCCACCGCACGGCAGCCCGACCTCCCACGCGCTGTCGTCGGCTACGCCGTAAGTCTTCATCTGGAACGGTGCACCCGCGATCACCTGCGCTGCGGTATCGAGGATGTCGCCCTCGACGCAGCCGCCCGACACCGATCCTTCGAACCGGCCATCGGCGTGAACCAGCATGTGACTGCCCTTTGGCCGCGGTGCGGAACCCCAGGTGGAAACTACGGTAGCGAGCGCGAGCGGCTCGCCCTTCCAAGCGGAAGCGGCGGCGAGGACGGAATCGTTGTCGGCCATGTAGGTTCTCGTAAGTACGCTCAGACCGGCGGCAGGCCGGCGAGCAGGGTATCGAGCGTCGCGGGCACGTCGCGCACGCGTACGCCGGTGGCGTTGTGGATCGCGTTGATGACCGCCGCGCCCGCGCCCGAGATGCCGAGCTCGCCGACCCCCTTCGCGCCGACCTGATTGGCAGCATCGTCGATCTCTTCGATGAAGTGAACGTCGATCTGCGGCACGTCAGCGTTCACCGCGACGTGATATTCGCCGAAGTCCGGATTGACGAAACGGCCATTGCGGGTGTCAACGACTGCAGCTTCGCCCAGCGCGTAGCTGATGCCCCATACCATCCCGCCGATGATCTGATTGGCCGCCGTTTTCTGATTGAGCACGCGGCCGACGTCGAACACGCCTAGCATCCGCCGTACGCGTACCTCGCCCGTCACTCCGTTGACCGCGACTTCGCAGAAATGCGCGCCGTGGCTAGCCTGACTGGTGCGCTTGGCCTGTTGCCCCGGCGACGATTTGCCGCGCCCCTCGATCGGTTCCCCACGGGCGAGCTCGGCGAGCGGCACCTCGCGCCCGCCCGCGGTGACGCAACCGTCCCGGAGGACCAGTTCTTCGGGGGCGGCATTCATCCTAAGCGCCAGCTCGGCGAGCACGTCCTCGCACGCGAGCAGCACCGCCGCGCACGCGCTGCCAGCGCCGAACGATCCGCCCGACCCCGCGCTCTTGGGATAATTGGTATCGCCGATCCTGACGTCGACCTGGTCGGCGGTAACGCCCAGCACCTCGCCCGCGGTCTGCGCCAGGATCGTGTAGGTGCCGGTGCCGATGTCGGTCATGTCGGTCTCGACCGTCACGCGCCCGCTCGGCTCAAGTCGCACGTTCGCGGCTGCCTCGACGGTGAAATTGCCGCGCAGCGCGGCTGCCATCCCGATGCCGATCAGCCATTCGCCATCGCGCGTCGTGCCGGGATCGGGGACGCGATCGGGCCAGCCGAAACGACGCGCGCCCTCCGCGTAGCAGTCGAGCAGACGCCGCGTGGAGAAGGGCTTGGACGAGGTCGGGTCACAGGCCGGCTCGTTGCGGCGCCGCAGCTCGATTGTATCGATCCCGAGCTGCTCGGCGAGTTCGTCCATCGCGCATTCAATGGCGAAGGTACCGATCGCCTCGCCCGGCGCACGTACCGCACCGGTCGGCGGCAGGTCGACGCGCGCGAGCGCGGTACGGAAGACCCGCGTGTCGCCGCTGTAAAGCGGGATCGAGCCGAACGGGATCGGCTCCAGGAAGCCGCTGTCGTCGTTCTGATAGGCGACACCCTCGTGCGCGATCGCGCTGATATGTCCGTCGTGATCGCACGCGATGCGGATGCGCTGGCGCGTCTCGCTGCGGTGATGGACGAGATAGGCGGTATCGCGCCGTGGTAATGCGACCTTTACGGGTCGACCGAGCCGCTGCGCCGCGATCGCCGCGAGCACCACCTCGGCGCCGACCCCGGTCTTGCCGCCGAACCCGCCGCCGACGAAGGGGGCGAGCACACGCACCTTGGCAGCATCGATTCCAAGCGCGGTCGCGATCGTTCCCCGGGCTGCGCCAATGACCTGATTGCTCGTCCGCACCGTCAGTTCGTCGCCGTCCCACCACGCAAGCGTCGCGTGCGGCTCGAGCGCGGCGGGGAAGTGCGCGGGTGTCGAGTAGGTCGCGTCGAACGTTACCGCGGCGTCGCGCATCGCGAGATCGAGATCCCCCTTTGTCACGGATGGCAGAAACCCGATCGCAGGGGTTTCATCGACCGGCGCGTCGGCGAAGTCGTAGCGTCCGGCACGCGCGTCGACATCGACGCGAACCAATGCTGCGGCCTCACGTGCTACTGCCAGACTATCGGCGACGATGGCCGCGACCGGTTGACCGACGTGAAAGATCTGCCGGGATCCCTGACTCGGCATCGCACGCGAGTTGCCCTCGCCGGCCATCATGCGCGGGTCGTCGTGGATCACCGTCAACACGCCCGGCACGCCTTCCGCAGCGGTCGCATCGATAGCTATGATCGTGCCCGCACCGACCGGCGCACCGACGACCACGAGATAGGCAACGTTCGCCGGCGCGTCCTCGAATGCGTAGTTGGCAGTACCGGTGACCTTCAGAGGCCCTTCGATGCGGGGCAGGGGGGCGCCAAGTTGTCCTTGAACCGCTCGTTTCAGTCCGCCTGGCCGCTCGGCCGTATCGATCGCCTGTTCGGTCATCGCGACGCTCCCCGCTTGAACGGCTGTAATCTAGGGAACCGTACGCATTTGCGCCAGCCGGGGGGCGGCAACATGCCACCACCTCGACTGGCGCAGTGCGTCGGCGTCAGGCGTCGAAGGGAAGCTGCTCGATGATCTTGTCACACGTGATGGGGAAATCGCGCACACGCACCCCCGTCGCGTTGAAGATCGCGTTGGCAACCGCCGCCCCCGCGCCCGAGATGCCGAGCTCGCCGATCCCCTTGGCATGGATCGGGTTGACGTGGATGTCGCGCTCCTCGAGGAAATGAACCTCGAGGTGGGGCACATCGGCGTGCGAGGGGACGTGATATTCCGCCATGTCGCGGTTGACGACCTTGCCGTTGCGATCGTCGTGGATCATCTCCTCGGTCATCGCCGCGCCGATACCGAAGGTCATGCCACCCAGGCACTGCGACCGCGCGGTCTTTTCGTTGAGGATCCGTCCGGCGGCGAACACGCCGAGCATTCGCTCGACCCTGACCTCGCCCGTGACGACATTGACCTTCACCGCGCAGAAATGCGCGCCGTAGCCGGCCTGATGGAATTTCTTCTCCTGCTTGCCCGGCTCAATCTGCCCGATGACACCCAGATTCTCGTCGATCAGCTCGGTGATCGGCACGACGCGGTTGTCGGCGATCGCACGGCCGTCCTTCAGCGTCATCTCCTCGACCGCGACGCCCATCGACTTGGCCAGTTTCTCGCGGATTTTCTCGCACGCGAGATAGACCGACGAGCCAGCCGAGCCGGCGCCCCACGAACCGCCCGAGCCCGACGAGGGCGGTGCTTTACCGTCACCGAGGTGGACGACGACCTTCTCGACCGGCAGGCCGAGCGTTTCGGCGGCGATCTGCGCGAGGATGGTATAGCTGCCCGTGCCGATGTCGGTCATGTCGGTATCGATGATCGCGCGACCGTCGGTGGTCAGCGTGACCTTCGCGGCCGATTTCATCAGCATGTTCGTCCGTACCGCGGACGACACGCCCATGCCGTGGAGCCATTCGCCGCGACGATCGGTTCCCGCCTTCTTGCGCTGCGACCAGCCGAACAGCTGCGCCCCCTTCTCCAGCGCCGGGATTAGGTTGCGGCTGGAGAAAGGAATCCCCTTCTCGGGTTCCTGCGCGGGCTCGTTGCGGCGGCGAAGCTCGATCGGGTCGATCCCGAGCTGCTCCGCCAGCTCGTCCATCGCGCATTCGAGCCCCATCATGCCCACCGCCTCGCCCGGCGCGCGCATCGATCCCGCCGCGTTGAGGTTCAACGCGATCAGATCGTGGTTCATCTCGCGATTTTCGCCGCCGTAGAGGAAGTGAGTTCCGATCGCGACCGGCTCCCAATATTGCTCATACGGCGTATTGGTGACGAGCGAATTGTGGCTGAGCGCGTCGATCTTGCCGTTGGCATCGGTGCCCAGACGGATGCGCTGCTCGGTATTCGAGCGACGCACGGTTGCCTCATACACCTGCTGGCGCGCGAGCACGATCTTGACGGGGCGACCGAGCTTCTTTGCGGCGACCGCAGCAGCGACGCTTTCGGGCGCGATGCCGAGCTTCGACCCGAACCCGCCGCCGACGAAACGTGCGATGATCCGCACCTTGTCGGCCGATACGCCCAGCGCCTTGGCGAGCTGCTGCTGATCGCTCGCGACCATCTGATAGGCGCCGTGGAGGATCAGGGTGTCATCACGCCATTCGGCAATCGACGCATGAGGCTCCATCGCGGTCGAATTCTGGCTCGGCGTGGTATAGGTGACGTCGATCTTCACCGCGGCCTTGTCGAAGGCGCCGGCGAAGTCGCCTTGCTTGCTGTGGCCAGGGATCTGGTCTTCCTTGGGCTCCTTGCCCTGGTCCTTGTGCGCGGCAAACGCATAGCTCGCGTCCGCTTCGTCATATTCGAGCCGCACCGCCGCGGCGCCGTCGCGCGCAGCCTCGAACGTCTCGCCCACGACGACCGCGACGGGCTCGCCGAAATAATGCACCTCCTGCACCCCCTGGGGCGGTGCCTCGGTCGCGCCGCCCTGACCCGGGCTGCGGATGAACGTGTCATAGTCCGCGACGACGTCGATGACGCCGGGCAGCGCGCGCGCCGCGCTATCGTCGATCTTCGTAATCTTGCCCGACCCGAAGGTCGCGCGGACGAGCACGCCGTAGGCGAGCCGCTCCGCGGGATATTCCGCGGCGTAGGGCGCACGTCCGGTAACCTTCAACGGTCCTTCGACACGATTGATCGGCTTTCCGATGACGTCCTGCGCGCCGTGATCGAGGAAGCTGTGCGGGCGCGGCTCGTCCATGACCAGCGCGTTGGTTTCGGCGTCGTCGGAGCCGAACAATTTGCCAAGGATGCTCATGCGGTCAAATCCCGTAGGGTCGCGATCAGCGTGCGCCGTGCGAGCGGTATCTTGAAGTCGTTCGAGCCGTAGCCGCGCGCGTCTGCGAGCAACGCGTCGGCGGCGGCTTCGAATGCCTGCGTCGAGGGAGCCTTACCGACGATCGCGGCTTCGACGGCGGGATTGCGCCACGGCATCGGCCCGAGCCCGCCGAAGGCGAGCGCGGCCGAGGCGATCACGCCGTCCTTCACCTCGACGACACCGGCCACCGAGACGAGCGCGAAGGCGTAGGACGCACGATCGCGGACCTTGCGGTAAACCTGCTTGCCCGTGGGCGGGGCCGGCAGCTCGACATGAGTGATGAGTTCGCCCGACTCCAATACCGTCTCGATCTGTGGGGTGTCGCCGGGCAGGCGATAGAAGTCATGGATCGAGATGCGACGCTTGTCACCGTCGGGCTTCTGCGTCACGATGACCGCGTCTAGCGCGCGCATCGCGACCGCCATGTCGCTCGGATGCGTCGCAATGCAATGGTCGCTGGTGCCCAGCACCGCGAGGATGCGGTTGAATCCGCCGATCGCGTCGCAGCCTGACCCCGGCTCACGCTTGTTGCAGCGCGTCGCGGTGTCGTAGAAATAATAGCAGCGCGTCCGCTGAAGCAGATTGCCGCCGGTCGACGCCTTGTTGCGAAGCTGCCCCGATGCACCCGCCAGCAGCGCGCGGCTGAGAACCTCGTATTTCGCGACCACGCGCGGATCGGCCGCCAGATCGCTGTTCGGCACCAGTGCCCCGATCGTAAGCCCGCCGTCATCGCGCTCCTCGATCGTGTCGAGATCGAGCCGGCTGATGTCGACCAGACGTTCGGGCGTCTCGACCTGTAGCTTCATGAGGTCGAGCAGGTTCGTGCCGCCCGCGATGAAGCGGCCGTTCGCGTGCGTCGCGGCCTCGATCGTGTCGGCGCGGCGATAATCGAAGGTCTTCATGCCGACACCTTCTCTTGCGCGGGTTGCTCGTTCGCGGTGCGCGGGGCGGGCTTGATCGCCTGATCACCCAACTGACCCGCTACTTCGCGGATCGCGTCGACGATGTTGGGGTAGGCGGCGCAGCGGCAGATGTTGCCGCTCATGCGCTCGCTGATCTCCGCGTCGTTGAGCGAAACCTCGTTCAGGTCGCCGGTGACGTGGCTTGGCCAGCCCTTTTTGACCTCATCGAGCATCCCGACCGCGGAACAGATCTGGCCCGGTGTGCAGTAACCGCACTGATAACCGTCATGCGACACGAACGCCGCCTGCATCGGGTGCAGGTCCTCGACCGTTCCCAGACCCTCGATCGTCACGATCTCGTCATCCTGATGCATCACGGCGAGCGAGAGGCAGGAGTTGATGCGCCGTCCGTTGACCAGCATCGTGCAGGCACCGCACTGACCATGGTCGCAGCCTTTCTTGCTGCCGGTCAGCCCGAGATGCTCACGACACAGGTCGAGAAGCGAGGTGCGGACGTCTACATCCGCTTCGTAGGTTTTCTGATTGATGGTGAAGCGCATGATCCGCCTTTTCGCTGCTAGCTTCACAACGTGCGTTATCCGCTTCATATCCCTGCGAACGACTCTCACCGCGGCGGCATTGCTGGCGCCCGCGCTGGCGAGCGGGCAGGGTGGTGCCATGAGCACCAATCCCGCCAGTGCGCGCCTGTCGTCCCCGCCGATCGTCATCGCGCATCGAGGCGCCAGCGGGGAACGACCCGAGCATACGCTGGCGAGCTATTCGCGCGCGATCGAGGCGGGGGCCGACGTGATCGAGCCCGATCTGGTGCCGACCAAGGACGACGTCCTGGTCGCGCGGCACGAGAACGAGATTTCCGAAACGACCGACGTCGCGGAACACCCCGAATTCGCCGCGCGGCGCACGACCAAGACGATCGACGGACAGACGCTGACGGGCTGGTTCACCGAGGATTTCACGCTGGCGGAGTTGAAGACGCTGCGCGCCAAGGAGCGGTTACCGCAGCTCCGACCCGCCAATACGGCGTGGAACGGGCGCGAGACGATCCCGACGCTCGTCGACATCATCGCGCTGGCAAAGGCGCACGGGGTCGCAATCTATCCCGAAACCAAGCATCCGACCTATTTCGCCCGCATCGGCCACCCGACCGACCGTCTGCTCGTCGACCAGCTGAAGGCAGCGGGATGGGACAGCGCGGACGCGCCGGTGTTCATCCAATCGTTCGAAGTCGACAATCTGAAGCGGCTAAAGACGATGACGCGCATCCGGCTGATCCAGCTCGTCGCGGCGAGCGGCGCGCCCGCCGATGGTGCCGCACCCAGCTATGCCGCGATGATGACGCCCGCGGGGCTGCGCGCGGTGGCCGGCTACGCCTGGGGGATCGGTCCCGACAAGGCGATGTTGTGGCACGACGGCGGGAAGGGTGACGCGCCGACGACGCTGGTCGCCGATGCCCACGCCGCAGGGTTGCGTGTGCATCCGTGGACGTATCGTGCCGAGAACGCGTTCGTCCGTCCGCGCTTTCGTCGCGGCGAACGCGCGGGGGATCACGGTGATCTGGCCGGAGAGATCGCGGCTGCGTTGGCGCAAGGCGTCGACGGTTTCTTCACCGACTTTCCTGCAATCGGGGTCGAGACGCGCGACGCCTTCGTCGCGGGGGAGAAGAAGTGATGCGCAAATTCGTGCTGACTATCGCGGCGGTGCCGCTGCTCGCGACCGGTGGGTGCGTGAAGACGGCGTGGAACGTCGCCACCATGCCGGTTCGCGCAGTCGGGAAAGGCGTTGATCTCGCCACCACCAGCCCGCGTGAGCGCGACGAGAAATACGTCCGCCAACAGCGCAAGCAGGCCGAACGCGAACAGCGCGAGCGCCGCGACTACGAGCGCGACTGCCGCAAGAAGCGCGGCGATTGCGCGCCCTACGATGGTTATGTCGCGGGGCAACGCGGCCGCTGACGCCGCGCCGTACCGACCCGGCCCGGTTGGGCGGGGCCGGTGCTTCTCCGCTTATTCGCCGGTGAAATTGCCGTCGGTCGCGGGCTCGTCCGCACTCGATTGGTCACGCGACCGATCGCCGGCATCGTCCCGCGTCTGACCGCGCGTGCTGCGCGCGGTCATGCCAGTGGCGAACGCGTCGTCGTTCATCTGCTCGTCCACCGTCCGCTCGGCGGCGGGCGGCAGCGCCTCGGCGGTCGCGTTCAGGTCGGTCGCGGGCAGTGCCTCGGGCGTCGGACTCTGCTCGGGTGTCGGCTCGGGCAGTGACTCGGCCGCGTAATTGTCCGAGATTTCGTTGTCGGGCAGCGGCGTCTGCTCGTCCGACGAGCGTGAACAGCCCGCCAGCGTCAGCGCGAGCAGGGCGGCGAGTGCGGCACCGGTCTTTTTCTTCATCGTCCCTGTCCCTTTGTCCATTGTCACAACGCCGCCAGCGCCTGGCGGGCCGAGCGTGCTTCCACCTTGCTAGCCAGTTCGCCGTCCCAGCCATAGGGGTCATCGCGGAACCCGACCTGACCCGACGGGCTAGCGAAGGCGGTCCAGTACAGCAGATACACCGCCACCGGCTCCGCCATCTGCGCGCGCACCGTCTTGCCCGCGGCCACCGTCTGATCGATCGCTTCCGGCTGCCATTGCGGGGTCGTCTTCATCAGCAGCTTCGCGAGCGCCTCGGGCTTCTCGAGCCGGACGCAGCCGTGGCTGGCGAGCCGGTCGAACCGCGAGAAGCCCGACTGCGCGGGTGTGTCGTGCAGATAGACCGCGAAGTCGTTCGGGAAATCGAACTTGAACCGGCCGAGCGCGCTCTTCTCGGATGATTGCTGCAACCGCTTGCCCCCGTTTCCGGTGTCGATCACGCGAAAGCCGTTGCGCTTCAGATAACCCGGATTGGCGCGCTCCTTGGGCCACAATTCCTTGTCCGCGATCGAGCTGGGCACGTTCCACGGCGGGTTGAGCACGACCGAGTGGATCGAGGAGACGAGCATCGGCGTCTCGTTGCCCGGACGTCCCGTCACCGCCTTCATCGACATGACGGGCGCATCGCCGTCGAACACCGTCAGCACCGCGGCCGCGACGTTCACCTGGACGCGCTTCTCCTCCAATTGTGCCGGAAGCCAGCGCCAACGCTCCATGTTCGCCGCGATCTGCCGCATCCGCGTCGCGACGGGCACGTTGAGCGCCGCGAGCGTCTGTGCGCCGACGTCCCCCGCGGGGTTGAGGCCGTAGCGACGCTGCGCGCGGCGGACGGCGGCGAGCAGATCGGCGTCGAACGCAGTGCCGCTGGCCGACACCTGCGGATCCTCCGCCGCCAGCCGCTTGCGCAAGGCCGTGACCGCAGGACCCGAGCGACCATATTTGAGCTCGGGTGCGGCGGGCACGCTGCCCCAGCCGCCATCCGCCGCAATCTGGCGGTAGCGGGTGAGCCCGGCGACCAACGCGTCATAACCGGCGTAAGGCGGCGGCAGCGACGCGACCCAGGCGGCGAGCCGGTCGCGCTCGACCGCCTCGGCAAAACCGGGCAGGGGATCGTACGCCTGCGGCCGGATACCCCAGTCGCGTTCGAAATCGCTCGCGTCGAGACGTCCGGCATGCACCGCGCGCGCGTGATCGAGTGCCGTGCGGACCAGTGCGTCGCCGGTCTTTCCGCTGAGATCGCGCGGGCTGCCCTGCCGCAGGCCCTGCTTGATCTCATCCTGCGCAATCAGGCGGGCGAGTTCACGCGCCTGCTTCTCCGACAATTGCGGCAGCGGCTGCGCGATCGCGCTGGTCGTCGTGACCGTTGTCGTGACGGGCGGCGGCGTCGCGGGGGCCGGGGCGGGGGCGGGGGCGGGGGCGGGGATGATCTGCGCGTTGCTGACCGTGGCGAGCAATGCCATCGCGGTCGTGCCCGCGCCGCCGATCACGCGACGCAGCACCGCGCTGCGCGCCGTCCCCCACCGGTTGCCAGTCACCGCGTCACCCTGCGCGTTCAACGTCTTCATCTCGCCACTCACCCTCACATCACGTCGGCGCTTCGGCTCATACGAATGAGCATCATGCGCCACGATGAACACCTGCGAAATACACGACGCGCGCGTTGGATGCATCGCCGGTGTGCAACGGTACGCCGCGGCGACTAGCGTGATCGGCCACGCCCGACCACGGTTAAATCGTTTGTTCCGCGCCGTTTATCATCAGGATGCTCGTGCGATCTGGCGTCCGGTTGCCGACCGATCGTCGGCGAACGCCTCGCTTGCACGGGCGCGCGATCTCGATTAACGCGGCTGGCGTCTCGACCGCGATCGCGCGGTGCCGGGCGGGTATAGCACAATGGTAGTGCAGCAGCCTTCCAAGCTGAATACACGGGTTCGATTCCCGTTACCCGCTCCATCCTCCCAACACTGACATGTCCGTCGTCGCCGCCCGCGCGAGAACGATCGCCGGCGCTGTGAGTTAGGCCTCCCGAGAAGCGGAGGACGAAATGGCGCGGACGATTGTCGTGACAGGTGCGGAATCGGGTATCGGCGCTGCGTGCGCGGAAGCCTTCGGCGCCGCGGGCGACCGCGTATGCGTCATCTATCATGCCGACGCCGAAGCAGCGCAGCGCAGCGTGGCCGCGGTTCAGGCGCGTGGTGGCGAGGCCATGTCGGTGCAGGCGGACGTGGGCGACGAATATGGCGTCGACGCAGCGTTCACCGCAGTGGAGCGGACCTGGGGTGCGGCCGACGTGCTGATCAATTCGGCCGGGCTCAACATGAGCGGCGTGAGCGTGCGCACGATGGCGCTGGAGCAGTGGCAGCGGCTGATCACCACCGACCTGACCGGCGCGTTCCTGACATCGCGGCGGTTCCTGAAAGGGCGCGGCGAGGCGCCGGCCGACGCGTCGATCATCCACATCTCGTCGATCCACGCCTACGCAGTACGCGCGGGCGGGGCGGATTATTGTGCGGCGAAAGGCGGGCTCACCAACCTCGTCGAGACGATGGCGATCGAGGAAGCGCCGCGTGGCATCCGCGTCAACGCGATCGAGCCGGGCATGATCCTGACCCCGATGAATGCGCGCGCGCAGAGCGACCCCGCCTATCGCCAAAGCCTGGAGCAGAACATCCCGATGGGTCGCGCGGGCGACCCGTCCGAGGTCGCCGACCTCGCGGTCTTCCTCGCCTCCGACCACGCACGCTATATCACGGGCGCGCGGATCGTGATCGACGGGGGGCTGTCGCTGATGCAGGCGCTGGGCGCATGAGCGACGCCCCCGACAACGCGATCGCCGACCCGCATCGCAAGGACAGTGTCGCCGCCGCCGACACCGCGCTCGATTTCAACGTCAAGGCGATCGAGACGGTCACGATCGAGGGGCCGCCCGCGCTGATGCAGCGCGACCTGATGAGCCCGTACGTCTGGCGCGAGGCCGACGGCCGCTGGGGCATGATGGTGCGCGCGGTCTGCCGCCCGGGCGAGGTGATGACCGACACCGGCCAGATCTGGAGCGGGTGGAGCAGCGACGGCGTGCGGTTCACGATGCTCGACCAGCCCTCGATCGTGCCCGGCCCTGACGCGCACGACGCGGGCGGGGTCGAGGACCCGACGGTGGTGCGGCTGGAGGAGGGTTATCTCGTTTATTATTCGGGCGTGCTCGCCGACCACGCGCACGGTGAGTTGTCGTACGCGACCGGCCCGTCGCTCGACCGATTGACGAAAAGCGGCGTCGCGCTCGCGTCATCGAAGTCGGAAGGCAACACCAAGGAAGCGACCGTCAGCCGCTCCGCCGACGGGGCGTGGCGCCTGTTCTACGAATATGCCGCCGACGATGCGTCGCGGATTGGGCTGGCGATCGGGGCGGGGCCGTCGGGGCCGTGGTGCGAGCAGCCGACGCCGTTCATGCCGCGCGAGAACAGTTGGGACGACTGGCATCTGTCGACCGGGCCGCTGCTGCTCGACGATCCCGCGACGCCGGTCATGTTCTACAACGGCGCGACGCGCGACGCGCGCTGGCGGATCGGCTGGGTCGCGTTCGACGCTGCGCTGACCCGCGTCGTCGCGCGCGGGATCGAGCCGCTCGTCACCCCGCCGCCGGTCGACGATCGCAGCGCGACCGACATCGCCTTTGCCGCGTCGGTGGTGGTCGATGGCGGCGCGATCTGGCTCTATTACTCGCTCGAGGATCGCCGCCTGTCGCGTGCGCTGCTGCGGCGGAGTTGACCGGGTGCGGCCGCACCGTCGCGATGCGGGAACCGGCGGGGGCAGCGTGGCTTTTGACCCGCACACCAACGAAAAGCGGTCGCGACCATGATGCGATCGACAGCGGAGACACGGGCATGATTAGCGCGATCGTCATCGGATTATTGCTGCAAGCGGGTGCGGGTGCGGGTGCCGGGGCAGGGGCGAGCGGAGGCATGGCCTCGTCGGCGGGGGCACGCGGCGGCGCCGCAGCACCGAGCGGGCGCGTGTCGCAACCGCCGATGAATTCGGCGATGCGCCGCGCGATGGGCAGTTCGCGCGGTGCGGCGATGGCGTCGTCGAGCGCGTCTGGGGGAATGAATACGTCCACCAATGCGATGACGCTGACGCGTAGCAGCAGCGCGGCGGGCAGCAGCCAGCAGTCGGGCAGTAGCGGTGGCCGGGGGTCAGACACGATGACCGGTGGCATGACGAGCGGCAATTCGATGCAAGGCGGCATGGCTGGCGGCAGCATGGGTTCGACGATGCCCCGGCAAGGGGGCGGCACGGATTCGACCTCGTCGCAGACGAGCTACGATGCGACGGGGATACGCCAGCAGGGCAACGGCCCGCGCTGAAGCGGCCGGGCCGGCAGGGACGCGGCGACCGCATCGCTGCCGGGCGTCGCGTTCACCGATGGGCCTCGCTGGGCAAGGTGTTCGTCGCCCAGGCAACGTTTCATCGACCCACTGACGCCGACGGGCTTCGACAGTCGTCTGTCACCCAATTAGTATCGGGCAACATGTGGCGCGGTGGCGATCGTCCCCACCGGACAATTTACCCTCGCACGATGACGCGGCAGCCGTGCCCTCGCCAGCAGCGGCCGTCCCGCCGGGATCACGTCTCGCCTATCTGATCGCTTAGTAAAGGAAGAGGAGCGTCGTGTCCGCGTATCCGGCCCGGCTGACGCCACGCGCAGCGTGGGGCCGGTGGCGCGGCAGCGGTGACCAGACCCCGCCGCTTATTTCCGGTCGGCTTTCGGCTGCGTATAGGCCTGCGCAGCGTTACCCGGTGCGGGGACCGTGAGCGGCAGGTCTTCCCAGCCGCCGCCGAGCGCCTTGTAGAGCGACAGCAGGTTGCGGCGCAGGTTGCCGTTGCTTTCGGCCACCTGATCCTCCGCGGAGAGCACCGACTGGCGCGCGGCGAGCACGTCGCCGAAATCGGTCAGCCCGCTGCGCCAGCGCGCCTCGACCGAGCCGACCGCGCGGCGTGCGTCGGTAAGCCCGGCGGCGAGCACGGTTGCCCGGTCCTGCTCGGTACGGATGCGGATCAACGCGTCCTCGACGTCGCGCAGCGCCATCAGCACGGTGCGGCGATATTGCGCATAGGCCTCGTCCGCCGCTGCCCGGCGAACCGCGACCTGGCCCTTGCGGCGCCCGAAATCGAGCACAGGGAAGGTGGCGTTCGCCGCCCCCGTCAATTGCAGGCTGTCGCCGGTGAACAGATTGGACAAGGCGGTGGAGATCAACTGCGCCATGCCGGTCAGGCTGAAGCGCGGGTAGAGATCGGCCACCGCGACGCCGATGTCGGCGGTCGCCGCCGCCAGATTGCGCTCGGCCGCGCGCACATCGGGGCGGCGGCGCAGAAGCTCGCTTGGCAGCCCCGGCGGGACCGATGCGGGCACCGCGAGCGCGGGGCGCGGGCGCGATAATTCGACGATTAGCGCGTCGGGGGTCCGCCCGGTCAACACCGCGAGCGCGTGCATCTGCGCCTTGCCCTCGGCGACGATCGGTCCGATCGCGGCCTGCGCATTGGCGAGTTCGGCCCGCTGGCGCACGAAGTCGCCTTCGGCGATCAGCCCCGCGCGGCTGGTGTCGGCGGCGATCTTCAGATTGGTTTGCTGGCGCGATACCTCGCTACGTGCGATCGCTTCGCGCTCCTGCAGGCTGCGCAGTTGCAGGTAGGCGTCGGCGGTTTCGGCGACGAGCGAGAGTTGCGCGTCGCGCGCGCTCCAAACCGCTGCCTCGGTCCGCGCGCGCGAACCCTCGACCTGGCGCGTGACGCCGCCGAACAGGTCAAGTTCCCAGCTCGCGTCGAAGCCGGCGGAATAGGTCTGGATCGAGCTGCCGGGCGAGGAAATCCCGCCGCCCGAGCCGCCGCTAGCCCCACCGCTGCCACCCGCGCCGCCGCCGCTGGCGCCGCCGCCGCCCGCCCCGCCACCGAACAGGCTGGCGAGCGAGGCGAGACCCGCGTTTTTGCTGAAGCGCTGGTACGTCGTGCCCGCGGTCGCGTTGACCTGTGGCAGATAGGCCGCGCGCGCGATGCGTTCCTGCGCGCGCGCCTGCTGGATGCGCGCCACTGCGACCGCGATGTCGGGGCTCTGCCGAAGCGCGGTCGCGACCAGCCGGTCGAGCTCGGGGTCGCGGTACTGGTGCCACCAGCCGGTGAACTGGGGCGCGGGCTGCGTGTCGGTCACCGCCTCGCCGAAGCGCGCAGGCGCGCTCGCCTCGGGCGGGCGGTAGTTCGGCCCGACGGTGCACCCCGCCAGCGCGGCCAGCGCCGCGATTGCCCATGCGCGCGTCATGCCGCCGCTCCTTTCGCCTTGCCCTGCCGCAGGAAGATCGCGAGCGGGGTCACCAGCAGCACGAAGATCATGAAGCCGTGGAATACGTCGATGTACGACAATACCTGCGCCTGTTCGCGCACCTGCTGCATCAGCGCGGACAGCGTCGCGGTGCTTTCCCCGGTGCCCGGCATCGAGCGCGACAATTGGTTGACCCCCTCGACGTAGGACGGATTGAGCGGGTTCAGTCCCTCGACGATCCGGTCCTGGTGATATTGCCCGCGCGCGATCAGCAACGCCTGCGCGACGCCGATACCGACGCTGCCGCCCAGGTTGCGCGCGACGTTCAGGAGCGCGGAGGCATCGCTCGTCTGGTCGGGTTTCAACCCGACATAGGCGGCGGTGTTGATCGGCACGAACAGGAACGGCAGCCCGACCGCGGAGATCAGCCGCGCGGTCGATGCCTGGTGGAACGTCAGCTCGCTGTTCCACCCCGACATATACCAGAGCGACGCCGCCTGGAGGAGCAGCGCGGGCATCAGCAGGAAGCGCGTGTCGACCTTGCCGGTCAGCGCGCCGACGACGGGCATCGCCACCAGCGTCGCGATCCCGCCGACCGTGAGCGCGAGCCCGGCGGTGGTGGCGTCGTAGTTGAACACCTCCTGCAGCATCTGCGGGATGAGCGTGGTCGTGCCGAACAGGACCGCGCCCGTCGTCGTCATGAACAGCAGGGTGATCGCGAAATTGCGGTTGGCGAGGAGCTTCAGGTTGACGATCGGGTCTTTGCGAGCGAGCTCCCACCAGACGAGGAAGCCGAGCGAGACGACCACCGTTACCGCGAGCCCGAGAATGAAGGTGCTCTCCAGCCACATCTCGCGCTCACCGCGGTCGAGGATAAGTTCGAGCCCGCCGAGCCCGAGCACGACGAGCGCGAAGCCGATATAATCGACGCGCAGCCCGCGTTTCAGCCGCTGGCGGCGTTCCTTTTGCAGGATCTCGGGCTCGACCACGAGCGTGTTGACGAGCAGCAGCGACAGGATGCCGATCGGCACGTTGATCAGGAAGATCCAGTGCCACGAGATGTTGTCGGTGATGATTCCGCCGAGGGTCGGTCCGAGGACGGGGCCGACGACGACGACCACACCGTAGGCGGCGAAGGCGGCGCCACGCTTTTCTGGCGGGAAACTGTCGGCGAGGAAGCTCTGTTCTGACGGCGCGAGGCCGCCGCCGCCGATCCCCTGGAGGACGCGCGCGATGATCAGGAAGGTGAGGTTGGGCGCGAACCCGCACATCAGCGACGACAGCGTGAACAGCGCCACCGAGATCATGTAATAACGCTTGCGTCCGATCACGTCGGACAGCCAGCCCGAGATCGGGATCACGATCGCGTTGGAGACGAGATAGCTCGTCAGTACCCAGGTCGCCTCGTCGCGGCTGGCGGCGAGCCCGCCCGCGATATGGTCGAGGCTGACGTTCGCGATCGAGGTGTCGAGCACCTCCATGAAGGTCGCAAGGCTGATGACGCCGACGATCAGCCACGGATTGCGATCGCCCGCCGCCGAGCGTTCGTTGCTCCACCCGCTCATGCCGCGCCCGTGCCGCTTGGCCGAGGTGCGATCACGGGCGCACGGTGACGCGCGGTACGACCGACATGCCCGGCCCGATCGCGTAATGCTGCCAGTCGTTGTTGTTGAAGCGGATGCGCACCGGCACGCGCTGCACGACCTTTACGTAATTGCCCGTCGCGTTCTGCGGCGGAAGGAGCGCGAACGCCTGACCCGCGCCGCGCTGGATCGATTCGACGTGGCCCGCGAATTCGCGGCCGGGATAGGCGTCGATCTCGATCCGCACCGGCAGACCTGCGCGCATCAAGGTGAGCTGCGTTTCCTTGAAGTTGGCGGTGACCCACAGATCGTCGGGGACGATCGCCATCAACTGCTGCCCGGGCGCGACATAGCTGCCGAGGTTGACCGAGCGGTTTACGACCTGCCCGCTGATGGGCGCGCGGATGACGAGGTGGCGGACGGTGACGTCGCTCTGCGCGACGCGCGCCTCGGCGGCGCGGCGCTGCGCGCGTGCGGCCTCGACCCGCTTGCGCGCGGTCAACACGTCGGCCTCGGCCGAGCCGATCTGCTGGCGCGCGGCGCCGACCTGCGCGAGCGCGCTCTGCGCCTGCGCGCGCGCCTGATCGATCTGCGTCGGCGCGGCCGCGAGCGGATCGAGCCGGCGCAGGTCGACGTAGCGCTGGTAATCGCCCGCCGCGCGGCGCGCCTCGGCGAGCGGCACCGCCGCCTGCGCGCGCGCCTGCCGGACGCTCGCCAGCGCGGCGAGCACGCCCGCCTCGGCCTGGCGGATCTGCGCGTCGGCTTCCGCGATCCCCGCGACCGCCTCCGCGCGTGACGCCTGCGCGGTGCCGGGTTCGATCACCGCGAGCAATTGTCCGGCCTGGACGTGGCGGTTGTCGGCCGGGGTGACCTGTGTGAGCTGGCCGCTTTCCTGCGCGGCGATGCGAACGATGTGCGCGTCGATGAAGGCGTCGTCGGTCGACTGGAACCGGCGCGCGTGGAGCCAGTAGAGCACGCCGCCGATGATCAGGACCGCGGCGACGATCCCGACGACGATCCAGAAGATCGGTCGCTTGTAGAGCGGTGGCTTGCCGTCGTCCTCGTCCTCGTCATCAGACCCCTCGTCGTCGTCCTTGTCGGATTTCTTCTTGTCCGAGTTCCGGCTTTTCTGGCGATCGTCGTCCTTCTTGACGTCGCGCTTTCGGTCGTCGCTGTCGCGCGCGTCGTCTCCGGCGTCCTTGCCGGTGGCCGCGTCGTCGCGTGTGTCGCGGCCGGCGGCGTCGTGCCGCGGCGGGTCCTTGCCCTCGTTCGTCGCGCCGCCGTTGGCCGCGTCGTGATCTTCCCCGCTCAAGCACGCCCCCTGATCATCAGCCAGCAAGCCGTGTCGCGGTCAGGCGAGGGCGAGCTTGATCCTTGTTGGTCGCCAAACGCCCATGTGTCGGGGACGTTCCTGGCGTGTAACGATCCGTGTCGGTCAGGCGGGGCAGTATTGCCGCAGGAACTGCTGGTGCGGCGGGATCGCCTGCACCGTGGCCGCGATTCCGCGGGTCAGCTCGCCGAGCGATTGCTGCAACACGGGTGCGCCGAGCAGGCTGGCGATGCGGTGGTGCGCGCGCGGTACGATGCCCTGTCCGAGCATGACCGCGACCCAGGAATCGATGCGGAATAGATCGTCCTGCCCCTGCCACGCGCCCGCGCTGTCGGTGAACAGCGCGATCCGTTCGGCCAGCGTATCGGGGATCGTCATCGCGCGCCGCTCGCGCCAGAACGGTGTGTCGTCGCGCGCGGTCACGACATAGTGCAGGATGATGAAGTCGCGCACGTGCTCCCATTCGTGGCGCGACTGCGCGTTGAAGCGCGCGGCGAGCGCGTTCGCGTCGTCGCCGCGGAACGGGAACAACTGGATTAGCCGGATCGCGGCGTTCATGATCAGGTGGATGCTGGTCGATTCGAGCGGCTCGATGAACCCGCCGGCGAGCCCCATCGCGACGCAATTGCGGTTCCAGCTTCGCCGCCGCATCCCTGCGACGAAGCGCAGCGGCCGCGGCTCGAACAGCGGGTCGCCGTCCAGTCCGGCGAGCAACGTCGCACGGGCTTCGTCGTCGCTCATATGCGCGCTCGAATAGACCAGCCCGTTGCCGACGCGCGATTGCAGCGGGATCT
Organism: Sphingomonas citricola; assembly: GCF_019429535.1. Classification (GTDB taxonomy): domain Bacteria; phylum Pseudomonadota; class Alphaproteobacteria; order Sphingomonadales; family Sphingomonadaceae; genus Sphingomonas; species Sphingomonas citricola. The sequence continues at coordinate 83,334 of NZ_JAHXZM010000006.1, forward strand.
GCCAGCGCCAGCCAGCACCATGCGCGATCGCGCGGGTGTAGGGGACGGGGGCGCGCACCGTTTCGGTCTGCACCGCAAGCGCGCGGTCGGTCGCGAGCCACTCGCTCCAGTCGTCGTAACCGGTGCGGAGCGCGCCCTCGATCAAGAGCGCGCGGAAGCCGGTGCAGTCGATGAACAGGTCGCCCTCGACCCGCGCGCCCGATGCGAGGACGAGCGCGGCGATGTCGCCGTTCTCCAAGAGGTTGACCCGGTCGATCCGCCCCTCGACGCGGCGCGCGCCCGCACCCTCGGCGACGCCGCGCAGGAAGCGCGCGTAGGCGGTCGCGTCGAGGTGATAGGCGTAGGCGAGCGACCCTTGCGCGTCGTGCCCGAACCGCCCGGCAGCGGCGGCTTGCTGTTCGAGCGAATAATCGCCGTAATCGCCCGCGACGCCGTGTGCGCGTGCCTGCAGCCAGAAATGCTGGAAATCGGCGATCGCGACCGAGCGTCCGACCTGGCCGAAGGGGTGGAAATAGCGGTCGCCGATCGCGCGCCAGTTCTCGAATGAGATGCCGAGCTTGAAGGTCGCCTGCGTCGCGCGCATGAATGCGGCCTCGTCGACGCCGATGAAGGCGTGGAAGCTGCGCGCGGTCGGGATGGTCGATTCACCGACGCCGACGGTGCCGATCTCGTCCGATTCGACCAGCGTCACCTCGACCAGCGACCCGAGCTGGCGCGTCAGCGCGGCGGCGGCGATCCACCCCGCGGTGCCGCCGCCCGCGATCACGACGCGGGTGGGCCGGGCGGTGCTGGAGTCGGTCATCGGTTCAATCGCCCGAGCAGGTAGGCGCGCAACTGCCGCGCGGTGGATCCGTCGATCGGGGCGAGCGGCCCGCGCGCCGCGGCGGGCAGGTGGGCCGCGACCGCCTCCGCGTCACCGAAGACGTAATGGTCGAACATCGCGCGCCACGCCGCCTTTTCCTGCGCGGGCCGGTCGCGCAGCGACAGAAAGGCGTGGAGCATCGTGTCCATCGGCGTGTCCATGAACGCGGGTGCGGCGTTCCACCAATAATTTACCAACACGTTGAACGCGTCGAGCGCCTCGACATGGTGCCACCACAATGCCGGGTAGACGAGCACGTCGCCCGGCTCGAGCTCCGCCACCTGTCCCGCGGCGAGCGCGTCGGCGAAGCGGGGAAAACGCGCGAGATCGGGCTCGGCGAAATCGACCATGCTGACGACCTGCCCGCCAGGCGTCGGCGCGAGCGGGCCGGGGTAGAGGTTCGTAACCTGCTCGGGCGGAAATAACGTGAAGCGCCGCCGCCCGACCGCGCAGACCGCCGCATTGTTCGACTGGTCGTAATGCGCCGAGGCGATCGTGCGGTTGCCGATCCAGATGCTGGCGAGCGGGGGGGACTGCGCGAAGGTGTCGCCTGCCGGATGCAGTTCGTTTGCGGCGCGGAAGCCGGGGAGATAGGTGTCGAGGTCGGTCGAGCCGAGGTAGAGCGACGGCGCGTTCGGGTCGTCCAGATGCGCGAGCACGCGGTCGAGGAAGGCGCCGAGCGCCATCCGCTCGGCGGCGAAATTCATCGCGGTCGCGCTAGCGTCATAGTGAAAGCGCCCGCGTATCTCGGGCGCGCCGACGTAGCCCGTGACCGTCTGCCCCGCATCGAAGCCGCGCAGATAGTCCGCGGCCGCGCCGGGCGAGGTGCGCCCTGCGGCCACCAGCGGCCAGTCGGCGGCGAGCCCGCGCAGGATGACGGGCTCGTCCTCGGCGATCAGCGCGTCGAGATCGGGGGCGCCCGGCGCGTCGATCGCGCGGACGCTGCGTCCGACGCGCGCCGCGTCAGCCACCGAGTTCGCCCCGCAGCTTTCGGTCGAGCAGGTGGCGGATGTTGCCGAGCGAGGAGGCGATCCAGATCGCGGGGCGGAGATGATCGTCGCGGTGGAGGCGCGCGAGCGCGTCGCCGTCGAGAGCGGCGAGGCGATCCGCGTCGATCGTCCAGTGGTCGGGCAGATTGTAACGTCGACCCTCGCCGAGTTCGAGCTGGAGCGTCGCCGGAGTCAGCAGCCCGGTGTCGTCGAGCGCGGCGTAGAGCGCCTGCTCGCGCTCGAGCCCGGTGTAGATGCGCTGGAGCATCGCGGAGACGTGATCGAGCAGCGCCGAGTTCCCGCCGTGTTCGCGGAACACCGGCTCGCCCGCGGGCTGGACGCGCGGATGGTCAGGTTCGACGTGGATCATCGGCTCGCCGTGGTCGTCGACGCCGATCGAGAAGGGACCGCGCGCGCGCGTCGCGGGGACGTAGCGGGCGTCCCATTGCTCGCCTGAGAGAAACAGGTTCTCATCGGGATCGAGCCCGAGCAGGACGGTGGCGAGGAATTGCCCCTGGTCGTCGCGGCGGAGCAGGATCGCGTAATCGCGTTGCAGTTCCTCGAACTCGGCGGGGAACACGCGGGTCTGGTTGATCGCATCGCCGTAGCGCGCGTGATGACCGACCGCGACGCGAAGGTCGCGGTGGTCGACGTTGTTGAGCAGAACGGCAGCCATGACGCTTACTTATCCGAACGCGATTTGGGTGAACAAGGCCGCCGTCGCCGGCGGCCCCGTCCGTTCGGTCGTCAGAAGCGGTAGCGGGCGCCGACGAGGTAACGCGCTGAGCCTTCCGCGAGATACCAGACGTTGCTCTCGTCGCGGCCGTAGCTGCGAACGCCCTCTTCGGTCAGGTTGATCGCCTCGAAGCCGAGCGAGAAGCGCGGCGTCAGGTCGAAGTTCATCGACAGGTCGAGCTGGCCGTAGGGTGCCACGAACACCGGGTTGCGATCGGCGCCGCCGCGGTTGATGTCGGCGAGGAACTTGTCGCGCCAGTTGTACGACACGCGGATCGAGGTCCCGTTCTTGTCGTAGATCAGCGTCGCGTTCGCGGTGTCGGACAGGCCGACGAGCGCGAAGGTGTTCACCGTCGGCGGTGCCGCCACGTCGATTCCGACGTTGCCGCGCACCAGCGTATAGCTCGCCGCGATGCCGAAACCGGTATCGCCCAGGAAGTACTGGCCGGCGAATTCGCCACCGTAGATGTGCGCGTCGCGGTTGTTGATCGGCGTGTTGACCGCAAAGTTGAACAACGGGTCCTGAGCGTTGGCGGTGATGTCATATTGACCCAGCACCTTGTCGACGAAACCTTGATCAAGCGAGCGGCTGTTGGCGTTGTAGTTCGCCGCGAACTGCGCGTTGGTGGCTGCGATGTCACCGCTATTGGCCTGTAGCAGTGCGGTGTAGGTGAACAGGTTGACGTCGGTGATGTCGGCGCGGAACGTGTTGGTCAACTGATCGCGCGCGGTGCCCGAGCGCGTACCCGCCGCGCCCGAGGTCGGGTCGCGCAGGCCGAACAGGTTGCGGTTGACCACCGTGTTGCCGATGAAGTCATGGACGCGCTTGTCGAAGAAGCCCGCCGACAGGAAGATGTCCTTGCGCGGATACCATTCGAGCGAGACGTCGATGTTGTCCGACGACAGCGGATTCAGGTCGGTGTTGTTGGTGCTGCCGGTCGCGATGCCGCCGATCGCGGTCGGCCGTGCGGGCTGGCCGACGCCGGTCGAGGCGAACAGGTTGCCGTAGGCTGGACGCGAGATCGTCTTGCTGTACGAGGCGCGCGCGAACAGGTTGTCGATCACCTCGATCTTGGCGTCGACCGCAGGTAGCCAGTTGCTGTAGCGGCCGCGGCTGGTAACAGGCTGCTGATCGTTCGAGTAGGTGATCGCGAAGTCGTTGTCCGACGTCCACACGATCGCCTGCGGCACCGTCTGGAGCGACACCGCGTTGACCTTGGTGTTCTCGTAACGGACGCCGGCGACTACGTTCGCGTTGCGCCCGAACACCTGACCCGTCCATGAACCCTGAACATAAGCTGCCCAGATGCTTTCGCGGACGCGGTTGTCGTTGTTCGCGTCAATGTTATTCCGATGGTCGATCCCGTCGATCGACTTATACTGAAATCCGAGCGGGGCCGGTTGCTGATTGGGGTCAAGCGGCAGGCTGCTGTAATAGTTGAACAGCGCGTTATAGAGTTTGGTCGCATCTTCCGTGCGGAACGCGGTCAGCGAGCTGCCCGTCACGTTCGGGTTGTTGTTCTCGAACTTGCACACGCCGCAGAACTGGAACACCTGACCTGGGGCGAGACGCGCGACGTCGGGCGGCAGCGAGTTGCCCCAGTCACCCAGCACCTGACGCGTGTTGAACTGCGTCTGGCGCGTCTTGGTCTGGCGATAGTCGCCACCGGCGTCGAAGCGGAACTGGTCGTTCAATTCCCACCCGGCGTCGGCGCGGAGTTCCTTGATCCGCTGCGTCTGCGTCGAGGCAAACTGGCGCTGCACCGCGCTCGACAGGTCGCCCGTGTCGATCACGCCGTTTGCATTGCCCTTGATGAAGGTCTGTCCTTGGGGGAAGGCCGTCGAGGGCGGCGTCACGCTCGGCGTACGATCATTGACCGTGATCGACTGGGTTGGAAAACCCTTACTGTTGAGCGTCAGCGACTGCGCCGCGACGACCGGCGCGTTGAACGCGACGGTGGTCGAGGTCTGGCCGTTGGGGTTGTCGGGCAGGCTGTCCGCCTTGCCGATGTGACCGTCGATCGCGAACGAGAAGCGGTCGGTCGGCTTCCACTCGATGTTGCCGCCGAAATCGTAGAGCTTGTTCTTCTGCGCGCGATACGCCTGCTCGAACGCGGCGTCCTTCACGCCGTTGATCGTCTCGGCGAGGAAGGTGGTGGTCGCGACGCCGTTGCTCGCGTCGTCGAAGGTCACCTCGCTGAACGGACGGTTGAACCAGTTCGACTGGGTCGAGCGGCGCTCCGACTGCTTCAGCTGCGCGTACAGGCCGTCGGCGGTGAAGGTCAGCGTGTCGGTCGGGCGGAATTGCAGGATCGCCTGGCCATTGATGCGCTCGCGGCTCGCCTCGGAGAAGTGGTAGCGCGAGTCGTTGGGCACCGACACGAGCGGATTGCCGGTCGGGCGGTTGTTGATCTTGGTGGCGTTGTTGACGAAGCCGTTCGCGGGATTGAGGAAATCGGTCAGCGAACGGATGTTCCAGTTGTCGGGCGCGACGCTCGCGAAGCTGAAATTACGCTTCTGGTAGCTGCCGAACAGCGACACGCCGAAGCGCTGATTGGGATCGGACCACGCCGCGGTGCCTGACACTTCGGGGGTTACGCGCGCGCCGCAGTCGAGGCAGTCGGACGAGCTATTGTCGTAGCTGCCCTTCGCACCGATCGAGCCGAGGAAGCCCGCGTCCTGCGCGTCGAGCGGGCGGCGGCTGACGACGTTGATCGTCGCGCCGATGCCGCCCGAGGGGATCGCGGCGCGGCCGGTCTTGTAGACCTCCAGCGTCTTCACGCCTTCGGAGGCGAGGTTGGAGAAGTCGAACGAGCGCCCGGTGCCTGCCGCGCCGTCGCCGCCCTGGTCACCGCCGACCGCGACAATGTTAGAGGTCGCGAGCTGGCGGCCGTTCAGCGTCACGAGGTTGTACTGTGCGCCGAAGCCGCGGACGGTGACGGTCGAGCCTTCGCCGTTGCGGCGGTCGATCGACACGCCGGTGATGCGCTGGAGCGATTCGGCGAGGTTGGTGTTCGCGAACTTGCCGATGTCCTCGGCGCTGATCGCGTCGACGACGCCGTTCGAATCGCGCTTGATCGCGATCGACCGCTCGAGCGAGGCGCGGATGCCGGTGACGACGATGTCGCCGCCCTCGGCCGCGGTGTCGGGCACCGGGTTGGTCGGGCTCGGCTCAGCCGGGGTCGCGGCCTGGCTGGTCGTGTCGGCCTGCGGCGTGCCCTGCTGCGGGTCGGCGGGGGCGGCGGGTGCGGCCTGCGGATCGGTGGTCGCCTGCGCGTTCGCCACGCCGGCCATCATCAGCCCGGCGGCGAGGCCGATCATCGAGGTTGAGCGCACAAGTGCGCACGACAGCTTCATCGCTTTCATCATCCTTCCCCTTTGAACCCGGCGGCCGTCCCTTCGGCCGTCCCGGGCGCAATCTTCGTTACGTACTGTTGCGCGTCGTATCGAAGCCGACATCGATGTCAACATACGACCAATGGCGCACTTGCTTTGTCGCTAGGTGTGGCCGAGATGCATGACAGGCTGAACTTTTTACAATCTGTACCGCCGTTTGGCGCAGGAGCGGTCGCCTCCGCTGCTTGACCTGCTCGTCGATTTCCCCGACATCGATGTCAAGAAACTGGATGGCGTGTCGGCCGCCGGGTTCCGCGCGGCGGGCTCGGCCCTGTGGCGTCAACGAGCGGTGGACGATGAAGCCGATCACGATCAAGGATGTGGCCGAGCGCGCGGGGGTGTCACCCAAGACGGTGTCGCGCGTGATTAACGGCGAGGCGCACGTCCGGCCCGAGATCCGCGAAAGCGTCGCGCGCGTCGTTGCGGACATGAACTACCGCCCCAATGCCTTCGCGCGCGGGCTGTCGAGCTCGCGCTCGTTCCTGGTCGGGCTGTTCTTCGACGATCCGGTGTCGGGCTATGCCGCGACGATCCAGCGCGGCGCGCTCGAGCAGGCTCGCGCGATGGGGCGGCACATCGTGATCGAGCCGATCACGTTCCAGCGCTCCGACTGGCGTGAGCGGCTGGTCGACAGTCTGCACGCGCTTAGGCTGGGGGGTGCGATACTGACCTCGCCGATCTGCGACCGTGCCGAATTGCTCGACATCTTCGATCGGCACGACGTGCCTGTTGTGCGTATCGCGCCCGGTGCCGAACTGGAGCGGACGCCGCAGGTGCGGATGGACGACCGCGACGCCGCGCGCGACATGGCCGAGCATCTGCTCGCGCTCGGCCACCGCGACATCGCGTTCGTGCGCGGCAATCCGACGCACAGCGCGTCCGAGCGGCGCTGGCTGGGTTTCCACGACGCAATGACCGCAGCGGGCCTGTCGCCGCCGCCCGAGCGCGTGATGCAGGGCGATTTCCGGTTCCGTTCGGGGTTCGACGCGGGCGAGGCGTTGTTCGACCGCCACCCGCGCCCGACCGCGGTGTTCGCGAGCAACGACGAGATGGCGCTCGGCGTCATGATCGCGGCGATGAGCCGGCAGATCGCGGTGCCGCGCGCGGTATCGATCGTCGGGTTCGACGACGCGGAGATTGCGCGGATGGCGTGGCCGCAGCTGACCACGATCCGCCAGCCCAATTATGCACTTGGCTGGGAGGCGGTCGACCTGGTGATCCACCAGCACGGCACGAACACGACGGGCGATCCGTGCCGCATCCTTCCCTATGAACTCGTCATCCGCGGTAGTTCGGGACCGTGCGCGGTGTCCTGAACGCGACGGGCAGCAGCGCGGCGGCGAGCGTCAGTGTCGCGAACAGCAGCAGCACCGCCGAGAAGTCGTCCGCGTTCGCGAACAAGGCGAGCAGCGGCGCGACGACCTGCGGCAGCGTATTGGCGAGGTTGAGGAGCCCTAGGTTGCGCCCCGGCCCGACTCCGCGCGGCAACAGCAGCATCGCGTGGCCGATGTTGAGCGCCTGAAAGACCGACACCGCGCTCGCGAAGGCGACATAGCCGACCGCCGCCCAGTGCCAGTCGCGCAGCATTACCATGGCGATTAGCCCCGCACTAGCGACGAGAGCCGCGCCCGCGAGAAAGCGTTCGCGCTGCCCCGTCCGGTCCGACCGCCGCCCGAGCAGAAGCGCGAGCGGGACGGGGACGATGGTCGCGACGAGGAGCAGTTGCGCGACGATCGCGGGTGCATCGCCCGCGCCGCCGACCGCGCGCGCGAAGAAGAAGAACAGGCACAGGCCGACGCCGCTGTTGGCGACCTGCACCAGCAACCGCGTGGTCCAGGCGATCGCGAGAGCGCGCGTCGCGTGCTGCGGCTCCGCCGGGGGGGATGCTTCTGCCACACGCGCGCGGGGCGGCGTGGCGAGCAGCGGGATGACGCACACGACCATCAAAGCGGCGACATAGGCGAGGCGCACCCCCTCGCGCGTGGCGAGCGTCACGACCAGCGTGGTCGCCGCGGCGGCGAGCGGTGGCCCGAGCGTCAGCAGCCCCGCGGCGGTGTTTTTCTGTGCCGCGGGTACCTCCTCGGCGGTGAGCGCGGACACCTGTGCGAGGAGCGCGTTGACCGCGATCTGGAACGCGACGATCGCCGCGACGATCGTGGCTCCGTGGGTCGCGGCCGCGATCGCGGCGAACGAGGCGGCGGTCGCGATCAGCCCCGCGACCATCCAGCCGCGCCGCCCGCCACCGCGCGCGACGGCGCGGTCGCCGAGCCAGCCGAAGACGATGTTGGCGACCCCCGCGGCGAGCGCACCCGCGACGCTGCACGCGACGAGCAGGCGATAGCGTTCGTCGGGCGCGAAGGCCTGCAGCTTGATCGGCAGCAGCAGTGAGAGGAGCGGCGTGTAGCCGATGATCCCGCCGGTCGCCGCCAGTGCGTAGCGGAGCAGCGCGCGCGCGGGCAGCAGCGGCTGCGGCATCTCAGCCCGCCCGCGGATCAGCGCGCATCGGGCAGCGTGACGGTCGCCGCGGCGTCGGGCCCGTCGCGCAGCACCGCCGCCGCGGTCGCGCCGCGCGGCACGCTTAGCGTCTCACCGGTGAAGCCGTCGGCGATCTCGACACCCGCGATGCTGCGGAGGAGGAACAGGTCGCTGCCGGTGATCGTGCAGGTGGCGCGCGCGCACGTCGCCGCGGTCAAGCGGGGCAGGCGTACGAGAGTGCCGAGTGCGCGCCAGTCGCCGACCACGTCGCCCTGGACCAGGCGAAAGCGCAGCGCACCGTGCGCCGAAGCGCCGAGCGCTGCGGGATCGAGCGTCGCGACCGCGACATGGTTGTCCTGCAAGCGTACGGGCAGGCGGACGCTCTCGCCGGGGGCCGCCACCTCGACGGTGTCGTCGGCGTTGAACGTCGTGCGCGCGTCGGCGCGCAGCGAGAAGGTGACGCGGGCATCCTGCGCGATCAGGTCGTCGCCGCGCAGGCGGATCCCGACCGCGCGCGGCGCGGCGGGTACGCTTGACCGGCCGAGCAGCGACGCCGTCGGGCGCGGCGGCGCGATCTTTACCGTGACCGCCACGCTGCGCCCGTCGGCGAGCGTGACGCGCGCGGCGGGCGCCTGTCCGGCGGCAAAGGCGACGGCGGTTTCCGTGGTAAGCACCAGCCGGTCGGTCGTGCCCGCACGGGTCAGCGCGGCGGGGCGGAACTGCGTGCCCCCGACGTCGAGCCCCGCCACCTGATCGAGCCGTGCGCCCGTCAGCACGCCCTCACGGTCGCCGGCGTGGAGGACGAAGCCGTCGATCCGGCTCGCCTCGGCATAAGCGCGCAGCCGGAGTTGCTGCGGTTCGGCAAGACCGTGGCTGCGGATCCAAAGCGTCAGCGTGCCGGGCTTCACGTCGCCCAAAGGGACCTTGAGCCGGAGCGTGTCGGCCGCGACCTCGAACGGCACCGCACGCTTTAGCCCGTCGCGCGTCACGCGGACGTCGGCGACGCACGCCGCCGCGCCGCCCGCGAGCGTCAACGGCGCGTCGCGCCCGACGACCAGCGTCGCGTCGCCCGCGCTCCACGCGCCCGCCCCCGGGGTCACCAGCCGGAATTCCGGACCATCGAACGCGGCGAAGCCCCAGGCGCCGTGCAACCGGCCGGTCACGTTGCCGTCGACGATCATCCCGGCGGGGCGTTCCCCCACCACGAAACCGCCGCGCGACGCATCGGCGGTGACCGGCAGCTCGACCGAGCCCGCGCGCGTCGGCACGCGCAGCCGCATGTCGCGCGCGTAATCGGTCGAGAAGACGAGCGGTGCGCCGCCGACCGGCAGCACCAGCCCCGGCTGCGCGAGGCACAAGGCGCCGGGTGCGCTCGATTCGAGCGGCGGACGCGCGGGTGGGGCGACCGTGGGGAGCGCGGCGACGAGCACCGATTGCGGCTTGCGGAACGACGGCACGGTATTGAGCAGCAGGTCGGTACGCGCGCCGTGCTGGACGTTGAGCGCAGGAATGAACTGCAATTGCGCCGACTGGAACGCGCCGAGCATCCGCGCGAGATCGCGGAACACGCCGATATAGGCGCTGTAATAGCCGTAGCCCGCCTGCGGCGTGGCGGCGAGTTGCAGCGCGATGTTGGCGGGCGCGCCGGCGAGCGTCTGCGCGATCGAGCTGGTCTGCCCGTCCGCCAGCACCGCCGCGCTCTGACCCGGGGTCAGGCAGGCGGCGCGCGGGTCCTCGCCCGGTTGGAGGCAGGCGGGGTCGAGCTTCACCGCCAGGCTTTTGGCGAGCACCGGCGATACCTGCGCGACCTCGTCCGCCGTCCGCCCGCGCAGCCGCGCGACGAACGCTTCCAGCCGGGTGCGGTCGAGCATCGCCTGATTGAGATCCTGCGACGCGCGCACGAACGCCCCGGGTCGTTGCCGTACCGCCGAGCGGACCGCCGCGAACGCGCCGCCGGTATCGGGGACGAGAAAGACGAGCGCCTGCTGCGCGCCCGCCGGCACCGCGACGTCGATCACCGCGTCCTTGGGCTTCCAGGTGCGCGCCTCGCTCAGCCAGTCGTCGGACGGCGGGTTGGTCGCGCCGCGCAGGAAGGCGAGCACCATGCGGTAATGCGCGCCCTGATTGCTGGGCAGGACGGCGGCGATCCGCAGGTGATCGCCCGCGCTCAGATTGGGTACCTGCGACAAGGGCAGGGTGGTCGTGCCGTCCGCGCCGGTGTGGGTCACCGCGACCTGCAACGCCGGACCGGTCAGGTCGAACGCATTGCCCTGCGCCGCGAGCGACGCCGCGCCGCCCAGCAGCACGCCGGTCGCGGCGACGAGGGACAGGAGCCGGATGCGGGAAGGGGAACACGCCACCCGCCCGCTTTACCGTGCCCGCCGGACCACGCAATCGCGCGCGGTCAGCGCGGCCGCGCCGGATCGGTCGGCCAGCGAAGGCGATAGGTGACGCGAAAGCCGTCGTGATCCGACAATTGCGGCGATCCCGCCGCGCCGTCGAACATCGCCTCGACGCGGATCGACGTGATCGACACCGCGTGGCCGGGTGCGAACAATTGCAGATCCTCGGTATCCATCCACGGTGCATCGCCGTCCCACGATACGCGCACGTCGCACCCGTTCGCGGGCACGACGCAGTAGCGCTGCACCAGCGTCAGATGGCCGAGCGCGGCGTCGAAGCTCGCCATCCGGCTGGCGTCGCCGCGCATGTTGAAATCGCCGCCCAGGATCATCGGGCCGGCGTGCCTCACCCCCGCGAGGAACTGCGCCGCGTCGTCGACCTGCATTGCGTGGGCGCGCGCGCTGCGTGATGTGGGGACGCGCGCCGCCGAGCGCGAGTTGAGGTGCGCGTTCACGATTCCGATCGGTTCGGGCACGCCCGGGACGCGCACCGCGACATATTGAAGCCCCTTGTTGCTCAGGCAGTCGAGCCCGGCGCAGTGGCGGCTGCCGAACGGCGCGGACTGTGCGGCGACGATCGGGTAGCGGCTCAGCACCGCCAGCCCCGACCCGACGAGATGGATGCCGATCTCGCCCTTTTTCCAGCGGACCGGGCCGGGCATCCGCGCCGTCGACGGCAATCGCCGCCGCTGCGTGCGCGAGGGCCCCCAGGCACGGTAGGGATAGCCCGCCGCGCCGATCGCGCGCACCGCGGCGGGGCTGAACATTTCCTGCACGAGGACGACGTCGGGTGCGCGACCTTGCGCGTTCAGCGCGGCCAGGGTTTCGCCGATTTGCGCCAGTTGCGCCGCGCGCCCGTGCCGTGCGGGCCAGCCAAGCCCCTCGATATTGAACGTCAGCACGTCGAGCGTCGCCTCCCCGACCGTGTGGCCGGGCGCGGACGCGACGGTTGGCTGCGCCGCCGCCGCGCCGGGTGGGGCGAGCCGCATCGGGGGCAGGCGGGTGCACGCGCCGAGCGTGGCGGACGCGGCGGCGAGGAGCAGGCAGGACAGGCGTACGGGTCGGGGCGGCAGGTGCGGTGTTTCCGTGATTGAAGTGGCGGTGATGGCTCGCGGTCTACAGCGTCAGCCCGACGCCGGCCCGGGCGAATTGTTTTTCCGCCGCGTCGACGGTGGTGCCGTGCACCAACGGCATCGCGATCGCGCGGGCGTAGTCTCTTAGCACCACCGCGGCGAACCATTCCGCGCGCGCGTCGAGCGCGGACCAGGCGACGCAGAAATCGTAGGCGAGCCCGACGAACACGCAGCGCGTCACGCCGCGGTCGCGCAGCGCGCCTGCGAGCCCGGTGCGCGTGGCGCGATCGTTCTCGAAGAAGGCGGAATAGCTGTCGACGGCGGGATTGCTGCCCTTGCGCACGATCAGGTCGGCGCGCGCGACCGCGGGCAGGATCGCGGGGTGGAAGTCCGCGCCCGGTGTCCCCTGGACGCAATGGTCGGGCCACAATACCTGCTCGCCGTAGGGCATCACGATCGTCTCAAACGGCTGCGTCCCCGGATGGCTGCTCGCGAACGACGAATGAACCGCGGGGTGCCAGTCCTGCGTGACGACGACGTGCGCGAAGCGGTCGGCCAGCGCGACGATCGGCGCCATCACCGCATCGCCGTCAGCGACCGAAAGACTGCCGCCGGGGCAGAAGTCGCGCTGCGGATCGACGATCACGAGCGCGTCGGTGGCAGCGATCACGAGAAGCCGACGACGGCGTGCGGCACGTAGGGCGCCTCCAGCCGCGCGATCTCGCCCTCGGTCAGTCCCAACTCCAGCGCCGCGATGGCGTCGTCGAGATGCGCGATCTTCGATGCGCCGACGATAGGGGCGGATACCTCGGGCTTGGCGAGCACCCAGGCGAGCGCGACCTGCGCGCGCGGCACCCCGCGTTCGGCCGCGATCTTCGCCACTTCCTCGACGACACGGCGGTCGGCGGCGGCGGTGTGCGCGTAGAGCGTCTTGCCGAATTCGTCGGTCTGCGACCGTTCGGTGGTGTCGTCCCAGTCGCGCGTCAGCCGCCCGCGCGCGAGCGGGCTCCACGGGATCACGCCCACGCCTTCCGCCTCGCACAGGGGCAGCATCTCGCGCTCCTCCTCACGGTAGAGGAGGTTGAGGTAGTTCTGCATCGTCGAAAAGCGCGTCCAGCCGTTCGCCTCCGCGACGTGGAGCATGGTCGCGAACTGCCACGCGTACATCGACGACGCGCCGATGTAGCGCGCCTTCCCCGCCTTCACGACGTCGTGCAGCGCCTCGAGCGTCTCCTCGATCGGCACATCGTAGTCGAAACGGTGGATCTGATAGAGGTCGACGTAGTCGGTGCCGAGGCGGGTGAGGCTGGCGTCGATCTCGGTCATGATCGCCTTGCGGCTGAGCCCCGCGCCGTTGGGGCCGGGGCGCATCCGGCCGTGCACCTTGGTTGCGATCACCACTTCCTCGCGCCGCGTGAATTCCTTGAGAGCGCGCCCGACGATCTCTTCCGAAGTGCCGTCGGAATAGACGTTGGCGGTGTCGAAGAAGTTGATCCCTGCCTCGACCGCGCGGCGCAGGATCGGCCGGCTCGCGTCCTCGTCCAATGTCCAGGCGTGATTGCCGCGGTCGGATATGCCGAAGGTCATGCACCCCAGGCACAAACGCGACACGTCGAGGCCGGTGGTGCCGAGCTTGATGTAATCCATGGTGGTTCTCGCTTGATCGAAGGGAGGTTCTACAGCCGCTCGCGCACGCCGCCGATGATCTGGCGCGCGGTTTCCAGCATCACGCCCACACCGCCGCGGTCGCCCCCCGCGAGCGAGGACAGGAAACCCTTCGCCTGCTGGAGCGTGACGTGCGGCGGCAGCGGCGCGACATCGGGGTCGGTCTTGACTTCAAGCACCACCGGGCGATCGGCGGCGAGTGCGCGGTCCCATGCGTCGCCGAGCTGCTCGGGCGTGTCGACGTAGATGCCGGTCAGCCCGAGCAGTTCGGCAAAGCGCGCGTAGGGGACGTTGGGGAGCGACTGCGACGCGTCGAAGCGCGGATTACCCTCGTTGATCCGCTGTTCCCAGGTGACCTCGTTCAGATCCTCATTGTTGAACACGCAGACGATCAGCCGCGGGTCGGCCCAGCGATGCCAGTATTTCTGGATCGTGATCAGCTCGGCCATGTTGTTCATCTGCATCGCGCCGTCGCCGACCAGGGCGACGACCGGGCGGGTCGCATGCGCGAACTTCGCCGCGATCGCGTAGGGGACGGCGGCGCCCATCGAGGCGAGCCCGCCCGATAGTGAGCCGCGCTGCCCGCGCTTCACCTGCCAGTCGCGCGCGTACCAGTTGCAGCACGAACCGGAATCGGAGGTGACGATCGCGTCGTCGGGCAGTCGCGGTGACATCTCGTACACGACGCGCTGCGGGTTGACCGGCTTCGCATCCGCCATCGCGCGGCCCGTGAGCGTGTCGCGCCAGCGCTCGATGTTCGAGACGATGCCGTGCTGCCACGCGCGATCGGCCTTGTGCTCGATCAGCGGCAGCAGCGCCTTGAGCGTGTCGGCGGCGTCGCCGTGGAGGTTGACGTCGACCGGGTAGCGCAACCCGAGCATCTCGGGCGCGAGGTCGATCTGCACCGCGCGCGCCTTGCCGTCGGGCGGCAGGAACTCGGCCCAGGGAAAGCCGGTGCCGATCATCAGCAGCGTGTCGCAGCCCTGTATCATGTCGGACGACGGCTGCGTACCGAGCAGGCCGACCGCGCCGGTGACGAAACGCAGATCGTCGGGCAGCACGTCTTTTCCGAGCAAGGCCTTGGCGACGCCTGCGCCCAGCTTCTCGGCCGCCAGCTCGACCTCGGCCGCGGCCCCGCGCGCGCCTGCGCCGATCAGGATCGCGATCTTTTTCCCCTCGTTGAGGATCGCTGCCGCGCGCGCGAGGTCGGCGTCATGCGGCACGACGCGCGGCGCCGAGTAGCCGATGCCTGAGCGGGTGAAGCCGTGTGCCTGCTTCGGCTCCTCGTAGGGCATGTCCTGCACGTCCTTGGGCAGGATCACCACGCCGATGCCGCGCCTGGCGGTCGCGACGCGGATCGCGCGGTCGGTGACGTGGCGGGCCTGCGCGGGGGCGCCGACCTCCTGCACGTAATCCGCCACGTCGGCGAACATGCGGTCGAGGTTCAGCTCCTGCTGATAGCTGGCACCGCGCACCGTCACCTCGGCCTGTCCCGCGATCGCGAGAACGGGGACGTGGTCGCTTTTCGCGTCGTACAGCCCGGTGATCAGATGCGTCGCGCCCGGTCCGCCGGTCGACAGGCACACGCCCAGCTCGCCGGTGAACTTCGCGTGTGCGCTCGCCATGAACGCGGCCATCTCCTCGTGGCGGACCTGGACGAACTCGATCGCGTCGGCGCTGCCTTCGTCGCGTTGCAGCGCGCCGAGCACGCCGTTGATGCCGTCGCCCGAGTAGCCGTAGATGCGCGTGACGCCCCACGCCTTTAGCCGCTCGACGAAGAAGTCGCTGGTCTGCCGCGCCATGCCGAAATCCGATGCACTGTTGGAGCAGCCCCAACGTGCGGCGCGGCGACTGGTTCGCTCAGGCGGGGAAGTAAGCGAACCACCCGCCCCGGCGCGCCACCGTCTCGTCCGGCGGCGATGCGGGCGACGCGAACGTCGCCCGCGCGTGCGTCACGGCTTCATCGTCGCGGCATCGAGCGTCGCGCTCGACACCATTGTGCGGTCGGTCGCGTCGCGCGCGAGCG
The DNA here is from genome assembly GCF_019429535.1 of Sphingomonas citricola. Classification (GTDB taxonomy): domain Bacteria; phylum Pseudomonadota; class Alphaproteobacteria; order Sphingomonadales; family Sphingomonadaceae; genus Sphingomonas; species Sphingomonas citricola. Next base: position 98,957 of record NZ_JAHXZM010000006.1, read on the forward strand.
CGACGCGGTAGGTACCCGCGCGCACACGCCAGCCCGGCAGTTTGGTGTCATAGTCGGCGATGACGCGCGGCTCCGCGGTCAGCGTCACGCGCCGCGTCTCGCCGGGCTTGAGCATCACGCGGGTGAAGCCCGCCAATCGCATCGGCTGGTTCGCGCCATCACGCGACACATACATCTGCGGCACGTCGGCCCCTTCGGTGCGCCCGGTGTTGACGACGTCGAACGTGACCGACAATCGCTTGCCGCCGCTCACCACCGGGTTGCGATACGCGAAGCTGGTGTAGCTGAGCCCGTGGCCGAACGGGAACAGCGGCTTCATCGCCTTCTTCTCGTACCAGCGATAGCCGACGTCGGATCCCTCGACATACTCGACCGGGAAGCTCGGCAGGACGAGGTTGGCGGCGCGCGCGGGGTCGGCCGCGGCCTGCGCCTCAAGCGAGCTCAGCCGGTCAAGCCCGACCGGGGCGGGGCGGACGGGCTGTGCGGCGGAGGCGGGGAAGGTGATCGGCAGGCGGCCCGACGGGTTGACGCGACCGGTCAGCACGCCCGCGATCGCCTCGCCACCGCGCTGCCCCGGATACCACGCCTGTACCACCGCGGGCACCTGATCGAGCCACGGCATCAGCACCGGGCCGCCCGTCTCCATCACGGCGACGGTTTTCGGCTGCACCTTGGCGACCATCGCGATCAGCGCGTCCTGATTGTCGGGCAGCCGTAGGTCGGCGACGTCCTGCGCCTCGGTCGTCCACTGCGTCGCGAAGAAGATCGCCATGTCGGCCTTCTTCGCCGCCTCCAGCGTCGCGTTCAGGTTGCGCCCGTCGACGTAGCTGATCTGCGTGCCGGGCAGTGCCTTGCGCAGCGCATTGAGCGGCGAGGAGGCGTGATAGGTGATGCGCGCGAACGACGAGGCGCCGCCGCTCGACAGCGGGATCTCGACCGGCGCGCCGCCGACCGAGCGGACCTGGCTCGACCCGCCGCCCGACAAGACGCCGACATCCGCCGATCCGCCGATCAGCACGATCCGCCTGGCGGTGCGCGCGAGCGGCAGCAGGTTGCCGTCGTTCTTCAACAGCACGATGCCTGCCTCGGCGGCGCGCTGCGCGACCTCGGCATTGGCGGCGTAGGGCGGGGTCTGCGCGGCGGAGGCGACGGGTGTATCGTACGCGCCGCTCTCGATCAGGCCGGTCAGGTAGCGCACCACCATGTCGTCGAGCCGCTGCGTCGAGACCTGGCCCGCCTGCACCGCCTGACGCAGCGGCGCATCGAAGAAGATCTGCTTGTCGAGTTCCTGTCCGGATTCCTGGTCGAGCCCGGCGTTCGCCGCCTTGACGGTCGAGTGCACCGCACCCCAGTCGCTCATCACCCAGCCGCGATAGCCCCAGTCGCGCTTCAGCACGCGATTGAGCAGGAAATCGTTCTCGCACGCCCAGTCGCCGTTGACCTTGTTGTAGGCGCACATGACCGAAGCGGGGTTGCCGCGCTCTATCGCGAGTTCGAACGCGAGCAGGTCGCTTTCGCGCAGCGCCTGCTCACCGATCCGCGCGTCGGCGACGGTGCGGCCGGTTTCCTGCGAATTGAGCGCGAAATGCTTGATTGTCGACGCGATGCGGTTCGACTGCACGCCCGCGATATGCGCGCCCGCTAGTTCGCCCGCGAGCAGCGGATCCTCGCCCAGATATTCGAAATTGCGGCCGTTCCACGGATCGCGCGTCAGGTTGACGCCGCCCGCGAGCAGCACGTTGAACCGCTTGGCACGCGCCTCGCTACCGATCATCGCGCCGCCCGCGCGCGCGATTTCGGGGTCGAAGCTCGACGCGGTGGCGAGGCCGGAGGGAAGCGCGGTCGCGACGTCGCCACGACGCTGCTCGACCTGATTGGCGACGCCGAGCGACGCGTCACTCTCGCGCACCAGCGGCACGCCCAGGCGGGCGATGCCGTCGATATGGCCGGCGGAGGGGATCAGTTCGTTGGGCGACTTGCCCGCCGCCATCGGCGGGAACAGCCCGTGCGCGAGCGCGATCTTCTCGTCCACCGTCATCCGCGCGACGATCGCCTGCGCGCGCGCCGCGGCACCGTCGACGTGCGGTGCGGGCATCGACGCGGGGCGGGTGCCCGAACGGTTGGTCGTGCGCTGCGCAACCGCGTTGCCGGTCCCCGCCATCGCCAGCAATGATGCGCCGATCAGCGCGGCCTGCAACACTTTCATCCTCTTGCCCCTTTTTTGAACCGCGCGATCGCTGCACGGCCGTGATCTTGCCCGCACACACCATAACCGCCGCCGCCGCTCAAGCCGCTGCCAGTCGTAGGTGACGATTTACATCCGCGTCGCGGAGCCGAGTGCGCGTGGATGCGTTCTGCTGGCGTAACGAGGGGAGTGTCGCGTGCGGACAGGCTGGGGACATGTGTCGGCGGTGGCGTTGCTGCTGGCGGGGTGCAGCGTCGATGTGGCGCCCGACAATCAGTCGGCGGGCGCGAACGCCAGCGAGCCCGCCGGGCCCGCGCAGTGGAGCAACGACACGCGCGCGCAATTGCGCGACGCGATCAACGCCCGCGCGGTTCACGGGCTCGACCAGATGCCGTTCGCGAGCGACGCTAGCGACGAGGCTGGGTTCACCAAGCAGGCGCTCGCCTATGCCGCCGCGCTGGCGCACGGCGCGACCGACCCTACCAAATTGTACGACGTCTATACGGTGCCGCGCCCCAATCCCGACCTGCGCGCCGGGCTTGCCAACGCGCTGCGCGCCAACGACGTGAAGGGGTGGCTCGCCAGCCTCGCTCCCGCGGACGACAATTATCAGCGCCTGTCGAAAGCCTATATCGCGCTGCGCAAGGCGCCGCCTACGCCGGTTGCGGGCATTCCGGTGACGGGCGAGGCGATCAAGCCGGGTGCGACCGACGCGCGCATCCCGACGATCGCGCGCCAGCTCGTCATCCTCGACTATCTCGATCAGGGCGCGGCGCAGGGCCAGCAATATACGCCCGCGATGGTCAAGGCGGTGCAGGGGATGCAGGCCGATTACGGCATGAAGCTCGACGGCGTCATCGGGAACGAGGCGCTTGCGATCCTCAACATGTCCGATGTCGACCGCGCGCGCGCGGTGGCGATCGCGATGGAGCGGCTGCGCTGGCTCGAACGCACGCCGCCCGCGACGCGGATCGACGTCAATCTGGCGGCGGCGCGGCTGACCTACTGGCGCGACGGCAAGATCGCCGACAGCCGCAAGGTCGTGGTCGGCGAACCCGATCGCGAGACGCCCCAGCTCGGCTCGCCGATCTTCCGGCTGGTCGCCAACCCGACCTGGACGATCCCGCGTTCGATCGAGGGCGAGACGGCGAAGAAAGGTGCAGCCTATCTCAAGGCCAACAACATCGCGCGCAAGGACGGCTGGCTGGTGCAGCAACCGGGCCCGAAGAATTCGCTCGGCCTCGTCAAGTTCGACATGCAGAACGATCACGCGATCTACCTGCACGACACGCCCGCCAAGCAATTGTTCGCGATGATCCAGCGCCAGCGCAGCCATGGCTGCGTCCGCGTCGACGACGCGCTCGGTTTCGCGGAGATGCTCGCGCGCGACGAGGGCGTGACCGATCAGTGGCATCAGGCGCGCGGCACCGGCAAGGAGACGTTCGTTAGGCTGCCCCGGCAGATTCTGGTGCGGATGCTCTACCAGACGGTGCTGTTCGACGACGCGGGCGAGCCGATCGTGCGCAACGATCCCTATGGCTGGGACGACCGGGTCGGGGAGGCGCTGGGGTTCAAGGCGGGGCGCGCACTGCGCGTCGAAACCCACGCGAGCGACGAGGGCCCCTGATCGCCCGCGCGCGGCGGTTAGACGCCGACCCGCGCGCGCATCGTCGTCGCCTGGATGTCGCAGGAAGGGCGTCCGATCAGATAGCCCTGCACCTGGTCGCATCCCCAGCGGCGCAGGCGCGCGAGCTGCGCGTCGGTTTCGACCCCTTCGGCGACGATCGTTAGCTTCAGGCTCTTGCCCAGCCCGATGATCGCGCGGACGATCGAGGCGGAGGGCGGATGGTCACCCATTGCGGCGACGAAGCTGCGATCGATCTTGATCTTGTTGAACGCGAAATCCTTCAGATTGCCGAGCGACGAATGTCCGGTGCCGAAATCGTCCATCACCACGCGCGCGCCGTCGGCCTGCATCGCCTGCAATGTCGCGAGCACCTCGTCGCGCTGATAACCGAGCAACGTCGCACTCTCGGTCACCTCCAATTCGAGGCGTGACAGCGCGACGCCGTGCGCGGCGGCGGCGCGGCGCAATTCGTCCGCGAGGCCGTCGGCGCGGAATTGCAGCGGCGACAGGTTGATCGCGAGCGACAGCGCCTCTGGCCATTGCGCCGCGGCCGCGATGGCGTGGGCGATCACCCACGCGCCGATCGGCGCGATCAGCCCGGTCGATTCGGCGATCGGCACGAACGTGTCGGGCGCGATCTCGCCCAGCGTCGGGTGGCGCCAGCGCAGCAGTGCCTCGTAACCGGTGATCGCCAGCGTGCCCGCGTTGGCGATCGGCTGGAACACCAGATAAAGTTGATCGGAGGCGATCGCGTGCTCGAGATCGCGCGCCAGCCGCAGCCGCAGGCTTTCCTGCTCCCTCAGGTCCTTGTTGAAGAAGCGCGCGGTGTGCCGGCCATCGGCCTTCGCACGGTAGAGCGCGGTGTCGGCGAGTTCGTACAGTTCGTCGCCGGGCTGCCCCGGTTCGGAAAAGGCGACGCCCGCGCTCAGCCGGATCGCGGGCTCGGTTGCATTATCATCGGCGTCACACGCGTCGACCGCGCGGTAGATGCGCGCGAGCAGTGCTTCCGCCGCGGCAGGTTGCGACCGCGCGACCTGGATGATCGCGAATTCGTCGCCGCCCATCCGCGCGACCAGATCGTCGCTGCGCACGCACCGCGACAACAGGTCGGCGGCGCGCTTCAATGCGCGGTCGCCGGCGGCGTGGCCGAAACGGTCGTTGATGGCTTTGAACCTATCCAAGTCGACGACGACGACCGCGACCGTGTCGCCGGTACGCGCGCTGCGCATCAGTTCGTGCGACAGGCGGCTTTCGAACAGCAGGCGGTTGGCGAGCCCGGTGAGCATGTCGTGATGCGCGAGAAAGTCGACGCGCCGTTCGGCGGCGCGACGGCTTTCGACCGCGTCGCGATATTCGGCGAGGCCGCGCGCCAGATCGCCCAGTTCGTCGCGCCGCGCGACGCCGGGCACGGCGCCATCGTCGCGCCCGGCGCCGAACGCGCGCAGCCGCTGCGCGATCACGGTAATTGGTTTCACCAGCCGGTGCCGCAGCCACGCCGACATCGCGGCGATGATCGCGAGGATGACGAGGCCGCCGAACAATACCTCCACGGTCCGGCGCCGGCTCTCGCGCGAATTGCGATCGGCCGCCTCCATGACCGCGAGCGTCAGAGCCTCGCGGGTGCGCGCGCGGCTCGCCTCGAGCCGCCTGAGCGACGCGACGAAGCGCGGCATCGTCTTGGCGATCAGGTCGGGCCGCGTCCGCGCGATCGTCACCACGTGGACGGTGTTCGCGACGAAATCGCGCGATGCGCGGCGCGTCTGCATGATCGCCGCGATCTCGCGCCGGTGCTGCACCGCCGGAAAAGCAACCGGCAAGGCGGCGAAAGCGCGCGCGCGAGCGACCAGCGTCGCCCAGCGCCGATCGGGGATGGTGGCGCCGCGTTCGGCACTGCGGGTGGTATCGCCGACGTCGAGCCGCAGCTGATCCTGCGCGCGGTCCTGCCGGTCCTGCGCGTGGAGCGCCTCGCTCAGCAGCACGATTCGCTGGTCGGCGGTGTGCACGTTCTCGTTGACCGCGAAACCGGCGACGAGCAGCATCAGCCCCAGCACCATCAACGTGGTGCAGGCGATCAGCACGCGCGCCGCAATCGATAATCGCACCGACTTCTCCTCGAAGCCAGTGCTAGCGCGAAAGCCTTACGTCAACGTTAGGACCGGGTGCCTCGCAGGTCACCGCCCCATTTAAGGAGGTCAGTCGCCGAGCAGCGACGATTTGCGCGGGATCGTTTCCTCCGCGGGCTGTCCCTTGTCGAGCGTGTCGCTCGGTCGGCGCGCGTCGCCGTCGCGCTGGTGCTCGGTCGACAGATTGGGTCGCGCGGTCTCGGTCGTCGGCTTGATCGAATCGTCGTCCATCGGATCGCTCCTCGTGTGCTTGCACACCAACGACGACGCGATCGGCGTCGTTCCGAAGGGATTGCGCCGCGCCGCGCACGCGCCTAGACGCTCCCCCCACGTCGCCCGCGCGACGGGCGCTTAGCTCAGCTGGTAGAGCGGCTCGTTTACACCGAGTAGGTCGGCGGTTCGAACCCGTCAGCGCCCACCACCTTCGACTCCGAACACGCTTTTGCCATTTGAGCTCTCGGCTTTGGTCGCCGGGGCGCGCGCCGCCGACGCGTGCGCTCGACGAATAGGAAGGATTTCCCGGCACAAGAGCCGCAATTCGACCACGATCGGCTGATCATATCCCACCCGAAGTGTCGGGGAGTGCGTAGGTGGTCGATCAGGACGCAGCCCGGCGAGACGGCCCCGGCGTGCCACGGCAGCATGTGCACCGGCGCCGGTTCTGGCCCCGGTTCGGCCCCCGGTTCGGAATGCTCGCGTCCGCGACGCTCGGTACCGCATCGCCCACCGCCGCGGCTGCGCCTGCATCCCAGACCCAGACGGCCGAACCGCAGGACGACGCGGAGGGCCACGCGGGCGAGGACGTCGTCGTCACCGGGCGGCGGATCGCGGGTTCGGCGATACGCGATGCGGCGCCGGTCGCGGTGCTCGACGCCAACGCGCTCCGCTCGCTTGGCGCGACCGATCTCAAGACGGTGCTCGACCGGTTGAAACCGTTGACCGAGTCGGCGAGCGGCGGGGACCCGGTGATCCTGCTCAACGGCCGCCGCATATCGGGCTTCAGCGAATTGCGCAGCCTGCCGCCCGAGGCGTTCGAGCGGACCGAGATCCTGCCCGAGCAGGAGGCCGCGCGCTTCGGTTTTCCGCCGACCGTCAAGGTACTGAACCTCGTCACGAAGAAGAGCTACCGCGCGACGACCGCGAGACAGCTCGTCGGCACGACGACCGAGGGCGGCGGGGAGACGAACTTCGCCGAGGCGACGCTCGCCAATATCGAGGGCGCGCGTCGAACCTCGCTCAGCGTCTCTCACCTGCGCCTCAACCCGATCCTGCAGGCGGAACGCGACATCGCGCCCGACGCGAACGCGCGCTACGCACTCGGCGGCAACGTCGTCGGACTGGACGGCGCGAGCCTCGATCCCGCGCTCGACGCGCTGGCAGGTCGCGCGGTCACCGCCGCGGCGGTCCCTGCCGACGCGGCCGCGCGCCGCCTGCTCTCGGGCTATCTGGCGGGCGCGAACCGGCTTGCGGTCACCGACATCGGCCGTTTCCGCACGATCAGGGACCGCAGCGACCGGATCAACGTCGACGGCACGCTCGCCGGACCGATCGCCGGCGCCGATGGCTCGATCAACCTGTCGATGGAGGCGCAGCGCTCGACGGGGCTGAACGGCCTGGCACCCGCGCTGCTCGACGTGCCGGCGGATAGCGGCAGCCTGCCGTTCGCGAATGCGGTCCAGCTCTACCGCTATCTGCCGGGCGCGGTGCTGGGGCAGCGCAGCGACAGCCTGAATTTGCACGCGGGCACGACGCTGCAGGGCGGCATCGGGCGGTGGAGCTGGAACGTGACGGGTGGCTACGACCGGCTGCGCAGCCGCGCCGCGTTCGAGCAGGGTTACGACCTGACCGCGCTGCAGGCGGAGATCGACGCGGGCGGTGATCCGCTGGCGCCCGTCGACCCGGCGCGAACGCGGCGGCTGGTCGCGCGCAGCAAGACGGTGACGAACACGCTGGTCGGCGCCGTGGTGCTGAACGGGCCGCTCGCGACGCTGCCCGCGGGCGAGGCGCAACTGACCGCGAGCCTCGACCATGCACGCTCGAGCGCGACGGGACGCCAGCCCGGCGCTCAGGATGCGGCGCTCGACCTGAGGCGCACGACGACGTCGGCGCGCGTCAGCGTTGATCTGCCAATCACCGCGCCCGACCGCGACGTGCTGGCGTTCGCCGGGCGGCTGTCGGCGAACGGCTCGGTCGGTATCTCCGACGTGTCACGCTTCGGACGGCTGGCGAGTTCGACGCTCGGGATCAACTGGACCCCGGTCAGGCGCGTGCAAGTGACCGCATCGCGCGACGACGCGCGCACCGCGCCCGACATCGCGCTGCTGACCGGCCCGATCACGACCGCGCCCAATACGCCGTTCTTCGATTTCACGACCGGTCGCAGCGAACTGGTCACGGTGCGGTCGGGGGGTAACCCCGATCTCGCGCCCGAACGTCGGCGCAGGACGACCGTGGCCGTGTCGGTACAGCCGGTCAGGGACAAGGAGGTGCGGCTCAACCTCGAATATGTGGACACGCGGATCAGCGACCAGACGACGACGCTCGGCAGCGTGACGCCCGATTTCCAGGCGGCGTTTCCGGGCGCGTTCCAGCGCGATCCCGCCGGGCGGCTGGCGCTGGTCGACCTGCGCGCGACCAATGTCGCGTTCGAGCGCGAGCGGCGCGTGCGCGCGACGTTGAACCTGTCGCTGCCGCTCGGGCCGAAGCCGCTGCCCGCGCCCGCTCCCGCAAAAGAAGGTCCGCCGCCCAAGCCGCCGAAGCCGCGGCCCACGATCAGCGCGACGCTCGGCACGACCTACCGGATCGAGGACGTGCTGACGCTCCGCACGGGTTTGCCCGCGCTCGACCTGCTCGACGGCGCGACGCTGACGGGGACGGGCGGGCGCCCGCGCTGGCAGAGCGACATCGACCTTCGCGGCAGCTACGGCGCGACGAGCGTCGGCCTCTACGGCCGTTTGCAGGGCGCGACCCGCATCCGCAGCGACATCGCCGCGTCCGACCTGCGCTTTTCCGGGCGGGTCTGGCTCGTCCCCTATCTCAACCTCGACGTCGACAAGATCGTCGGGCGACCGTGGGCGAAGCAGATGTCGTTACAGTTCACGGTCGAGAACCTGCTCAACGACCGCATCGACGTGCGCGACCGCGACGGCCGAACACCCGACCGTTTCCAAAGCGCGTACATCGACCCCGAGGGGCGATCGGTCCGGCTGGGGGTGCGCAAGATCTTCTAGGCTCGGGATGCGCTGGAAGGGGGGGGGGCAGCGCCGAACGGGGTCGATGACGGTGGTCTCAAAGCTGAAGGCGAGCCGCAGGCGCCAATTTTCTCTCGCGGATCAGCGACGGATAGACGGGCGATCGTCGTTCAACGGTTATCGTCGCCGTGAGGCGGCGAGGGTTGGAGGAGTATCGTTGATGAAGACCCTTGTCCTGGTCGCGGCCGCCTTGGGTGGCACATTGATGGCGAGCGCGCCGGCAGAGGCGCGTCAGGGGTGTGGCCCGGGGTTCCACCGCGGTTATTACGGTCGATGTGTGGCCAATCGCTGGCCCGCTTACGCGCGGCGCGGCTACGTCGTCCACCGTTACTATCCCGGGCGGGGCTATTGGTATGGCAACCGGTTCTGGGTCCATCGCTATCGCTGGCATGGAGGGTGGCGGTATCGGTGATCGTCGCCGGCGGGCGGCGTTCGTGCCGCCCGCCACTTCGGATCGATGATGCGACAATGATGGGGACGAGCATCGTGGTGACCGTGAAGACACCATATCAGATAACGCTGGCGGGGGCGCTGCTCCTGCTGCCGACGGTCGCAAGCGCGCAGGCGCCGCGGGCGGCGGGGGACGAGCGCCCGGCTGCCGCGCCGCGCGGCGGGATGACGGCACAGGAGTTCATCGCGCGGCGCGAACGGCGGATGCTCGCGGCCGACACTGACGGCGATGGCCGGGTGAGCAAGACGGAGTTCTTGGCCGCGGCGGCGCAGGGGAAGGGCAGGGGTGATCCCGCGCGCCGCTTCGCCAAGCTCGACCGCAACGGAGACGGGATGATCGATCGCCTCGAGATCGCGGCGATGCTGGCGCATCGGTTCGCGCGGCTGGATACCGATGGCGATGGTAGCTTGTCAGCGGCCGAGCGGTCGGCCGCGCGGATGGCTGCGAAGCGGGCGGCGCCGGAGGCGTAACGTGACGATCCGCGGTGGCGAGCGACAGGCGCGGGCTTGAGCGCACCCGATCCCGACGCGGAACTGGTCAGGCGGATCGGGCGCGGCGACCCTGCCGCGACGCGGTTGCTGGTGGCCGCGAAGCTGCCGCGGATCCTCGGGCTCGCCACGCGGATGCTGCACGACCGCGCGGCGGCCGAGGATGTCGCGCAGGAGGCGTTCGCGCGGGTGTGGCGGAGCGCCGCGACGTGGCAGAGCGACCGCGCGCGGTTCGACACCTGGCTGCATACGGTCGTGCTCAACCTGTGCCGCGACCGGCTGCGTCGTCGCCGCGAGCAGACGAGCGACACGCTGCCAGAGGTCGTCGATCCGGCACCCGATGCGGAATGCCTGATGCTCGAGGCCGAGCGCGGATCGCAGGTTGCCGCGGCCATCGCGCAATTGCCCGACCGTCAGCGCGAGGCGATCCTGCTGGTCCATTATCAGGACCTGTCGGGCGCGGAGGCCGCCCGCGCGCTGGACGTGAGCATCGAGGCGCTCGAATCGCTTCTGGCCAGGGGAAGACGCACGTTGCGAACACGATTGGTATCGCCGCAGGGAACCACAACAGATGACTGATCCGCTCACGCTCGATCGTTTCCGCGACCTCGCCGACGCTTACGGCGGGGTCATGGCGCGGTGGCCGATCGCGGATCACGCCGCGGCGCAGCGTCTGGCAGCGACACCCGAAGGGAGCGCGATCCTCGACGCCGCGATGTTCCTGGACGAGCGGCTCGACGATTGGGCGGTCGCCGCGCCGTCGCGCGCGCTCGCCGACCGCGTCACCGCCCGGGCGGGTGCCGGTGTCGGTGCCCGCGCGTCGCGCCCAGGGCGGCGCTGGTGGTGGTCGGGCATCGGCCTCGCCGCGACGTTCGCGGGGGCGGTCGCGGGGGCCGCGGTGGTCGCAGCCACGCCCCCGGTCGACATGGTGGCCGGCACCACGTCGTTCGGCGATGTCGCCGGCATGGACAATTAAGCGATGACGCGTATCCGTATCGTGCTGATCGTCTCGGTCATGCTCAACCTGTTTCTCGCGGGCGCTCTGGTCGCGGGCTACGCGTCGTTGCGCGCGGGGAAGGGTATCATCAACGCGGGCTCGCTGCGCGTCGCGGGTGCCGAACTGGACCCGGTCGAGCGGCGGCGCTTTCGCCAGGCGCTGCGGCAGACGCGGCAAGCCATGCGTCCGACGATCGAGGCATCGCGCGCGGCCAAGGCGCAGGCGGCCGACCTGCTGCGGCACGAACCGGTGGATCAAGTGGCGGTCGCCGCCGCGCTGGACCGCGCGCGCGACGCCGATACCGCGGTACGCGCGGCGGTCGAGCGGCGTGCGGTCGCCTTTGCCGCGGGGCTGCCTGCGCCCGAGCGAGCGAAGCTGGCCGATGCGATGACCAGCCGTTCCACGAAAGGCAGCGGGCGCGCACGGTAAAACGCGACGGAAAGACGCGGTTGATCCGTTCAACTGCCATCATGGACAGCGAAAGAGCGATCATGCCCGCACCGGCTGCAAGGCTTTCTCCGGCCGCCATCGCGCTTAACCGATTCGGGCTGGGTGCGAGACCCGATGACGCGCCGCCGGCCGACCCCAAACGTTCGCTGCTGCGGCAATTCGACCGGTTCGATCCCCGGCCCGCGGGCTACGCTGCTTTAGCCGACGCGGGTCAAGTCGTCCGCCACTACCGCGCGCAGCAGCAGGCGAACCGGATGGCGGCGAGCGGCGGCACGAATGCGCCGACGACCATGCCACCAGGCCCGGCCGCAGCGCCGGCGACCGCTTCCGGGGCGACCGCTCCCACGACGACCGATCTCAAAGCGGCCGATCCCGCAGCGGCGTTGCGTGCGACGCGTCAGGATTTTCGCGACGACGTGCAGGCACTGTACAACGAGGGCGTTCGCGCCCGCGCGGATGCGGCGCTCGCGACCGAGGCGCCGTTCGTCGAGCGGATGGTCCATTTCTGGTCGAACCATTTCTGCGTGTCCGCCGACAGCGCGCCGGTCACGGCCTTTGCCGCCGCGTTCGAGCGCGACGCGATCAGGCCGCACGTGCTGGGTACCTTTACCGACATGCTCCTCGCGGTCGAGCAGCATCCCGCGATGCTGCTATACCTCAATCAGGTGCAGTCGATCGGACCCGACAGTCCGGCGGCGCTGCGCGACGCGAGCCGCAACCCGCAGCGCAGGCGCGGGCTGAACGAGAATCTCGCGCGCGAGATCATGGAATTGCACACGCTGGGCGTCCGCTCGGGCTACACCCAGGCCGACGTGACCGAATTCGCGCGCGCGCTGACGGGGTGGTCGGTCGACGGCATGGGCGGCGGCGGCGAGGGGGATCCGAACCGCTTCACCTTTCGCGCTGCTCAGCACGAACCCGGAAGCCGCAGTATCCTGGGCAAAGTCTATGCCGATGGTGGCGAGGGGCAGGCACGCGCGGCGCTGATCGATTTCGCGCATAGCCCCGCGACGGCGCGGCACGTCGCGACCAAGCTCGCGCGTCATGTCGCGGGCGACGATCCGCCGCCCGCGATGGTGGCACGCCTGGCAAAGAGCTTCACCGCGAGCGGCGGCGACCTGCCGACATTGTACCGCGCGCTGATCGCCTCACCCGAGGCGTGGGCTCCGACGCCGAACAAGTTCAAGACGCCGTGGGAATGGACGATCTCCGCGCTGCGCGGGACGGGGAAGCGCGATGTCGGCGCGATGCAGATCGCGGCGTTGCAGACGCAGCTCGGCCAGCGGGTGTGGAAACCCGGCACGCCCGCGGGCTGGGACGATATCGCCGCCAGCTGGCTCGCGTCCGATGCGCTGCTGCGCCGCGTCGAGCTCGCGCAGCGTATCGCCGCCCCGCTCGGGCAGGGGGTCGACGCGCGCGTGATCGCACCCCGCATCATGCCGGCCTCGCTCGCCCCCGTCACCGCCGAGCAGATCGCGCGCGCGGAGAGCCCTGCGGGCGCGGTCGCGCTGATGCTCGTGTCACCCGATTTCCTGAGGAGATGATCCGATGATCGCTCGCCGCCAATTCCTGTCGACCGCTGCGCTCGGCGCCGGGGCGCTGTTCGTCGCGCCCGGCCTCGCGCTCGCCACGGTGCCGACCGAGCGCCGTTTCGTGTTCATCATCCAGCGCGGGGCCGCGGACGGGCTCGACGTGCTTCGCCCGGTCGGCGATCCGGCGTTCGATGGCCTGCGCGGGCGGTTGATCGGCGACGATGCGCCGGGGACCAAGCTCGACGGCATGTTCACGCTGCACCCCGCGCTAGTCGAGACGGCGCGGATGTACCAGTCGGGGCAGGCGCTGTTCGTCCACGCGGTCGCGTCCCCGTATCGCGATCGATCGCATTTTGATGGCCAGAACGTCCTCGAGACCGGGGGCACGCAGCCTTATGCGGTGCGCGACGGCTGGATGAACCGGCTCGTCGCGATGCTGCCGCGCGCGAGCGAGGAAGCGATCGCGATCGCCCCGACCGTGCCGGCTGCGCTGCGCGGGCCCGTTCAGGTCGCATCCTACGCGCCGTCGCCGCTGCCGCACGCCGCCGACGACCTGATAACGCGCGTCACCGCCCTGTACGACGCCGACCCGCAACTGCACGCGCCGTGGAGCGCGGCGCTGGAGACCAGCGGGTTCGCCGCCGATCTGGGCGTGCGGCAGGATCCGGCCAGCCTCGGCCGGTTGACCGCGGGGTTCCTCACCAAGCCCGACGGGCCGCGCGTCGCGATGCTCGAAACGCTCGGCTGGGACACCCATGTCGGTCAGAAGGAGCGGCTGGGCGCGCAGTTGAGAAACCTCGACGCGCTCGTCGCGGCGTTGCGCCAAGGGATGGGGGACGCCTGGGCGACGACCACGGTGCTGGTCGCGACCGAATTCGGCCGCACCGCCGCGATCAACGGCACCGCGGGGACCGATCACGGCACCGGCTCGGTCGCGATGCTGATGGGGGGCGCATTGAAGGGCGGGCGGGTCATTTCCGACTGGCCCGGCCTGTCGGCGGCGAGCCTCTACGAACAGCGGGATCTGCGGCCGACGAGCGCCCTGGACGCGTTGATCGCCGGCGCGGTCGCCGAGAGCCTCGCGCTCGATCCCCAGATGGTCGGGCGGCGGCTGTTCTCGCAGGCGACGACCGAGCGGCCGCTGACGGGGCTGCTGCGCATCTGAACGGCGCTACGCCCGCGCCGTGTCGTGCGCGATCACGGCCTGCGTCATCGCCTGCTCATTCGCCAGCGCCCAGGCGCATAGCGTCTCGAAGGGTTCGCGCAGCGAGCGGCCGAGGGGAGTGATCGCGTAGACGACGCCGATCGGCGTGGTGGGGATGACGGTGCGGGTGACGAGTCCGTGCCGTTCGAGGCGTTTGAGCGCATCCGCGAGCGATTTGTGCGTGATGCCGCCCAGCCGCCGCTTGATCGCGTTGAAGCGGGCCGGCTGCGGGCACAGCACCGTCAGGATCATGATCGTCCATTTGTCGGCGATCTTGTCCAGCACTGGGCGGATGCGCGGAACGTCGAGCAGCGCCTGATCCGACAGCGCGCGAAGGTCGGTTTCGTCGGGCATATCTAGGCCCCTCCAGGTGCGTTCTTGTTAGCAGATATGCGCCGTATATCTGCTTCGCCGTCTCGAATGGAAGGACGGACGATGGCAAGCATGAACGACAAGGTCGCGGTGGTGGTCGGCGGGGCGAAGGGGATCGGTCTCGCGATCGCCCGTCGTCTCGCGCAGGAGGGCGCGACGGTGATCCTGACCGGGCGCCGCGCGGACGAGGTCGCCGCTGCGGCGGCGGCGATCGGTTCCTCGGCACGGGGCATCCAGGCCGATGCGGCGAGCCAGGCCGATCTCGAGCGGGTTGTCGCAGAGGCCGGGCGGCTTCATGGCCGGATCGACGCGCTGGTGCTGAACGCGGGGCTGTCTGAGCCGGCGACGATCGCGGAGGAGACGGGCGAGCATTTCGACCGGCATTTCGCGGTCAACGTGCGCGGTGCGCTGTTCGGCATCCAGGCGGCGCTGCCCGTGCTGCGCGACGGCGCGTCCGTGGTGCTGGTCGGATCGATCGCGGACGTGATGGGCGTGACGCCGTTCAGCACCTACGGCGCGACGAAGGCGGCGCTGCGCTCCTACGCACGCAGCTGGGCCGCCGAGCTCGCGCCGCGCGCTATCCGCGTCAACGTCGTCGCGCCGGGGCCGACCGACACCGACATGATGGCGGCGGTATCGGACGAGATGCGGCAGACGCTGATCGCTCCCATCCCGCTCGGCCGCATGGCGCGGGTGGACGAAGTGGCGTCGGCGGCGGTGTTTCTGCTCGGCGACGACGCGAGCTTTATCACTGGCGCCGAACTGTGCGTCGATGGCGGCATGCGGCAGGTCTGAGGGTGTTCGCGGCACCGTCTCTACGGGCGGCGCCGGTCTTTCCGTCGTGCGAACCGACTTCGCCCATGATCGGCGCGCAACAGCTCAAACTTAGCCACGCAACGGTGAAATAGAGAGGCGGAAGAGTCGGGCACAGCAATGGCGGAGACGGAGGGATTCGAACCCTCGGTACGGTTTCCCGTACGACGCTTTAGCAAAGCGTTGGTTTCAGCCACTCACCCACGTCTCCGGATGCGGCGTAGGGGCGGGCTATAACGAGGCGTCTCGGCATGATCAACCGGACTTTGCGCATCGAACGGGCGTGAAATCGCGCCGCGCCGTCGAACGTTCATTGCCGGGACAGCCGCGGCGCGGATAGATTGCGCCATCGGGTGATGGGGCGATGGTGTGATGGGCAAGGTGATGCGTACGATCGGCAATGCGGTCGCCGTTCTGGCGGTGGCAGGGCTGCAGGTGGGGCCGGCGCTGGCGCAGGTGCGATCGATCGACCCCAATGCCGCGATCGACGCCGATGTGCGCGGACCGCAGGAGGCGCCGCGCGACGCCTCGCCGCGTTATCCCGATGCCGCGCCCACCACGCCGCCCGCCACTTCGCCGAGTGCGACCGTCGCGGGTGACACCGCGCGCAGCGGTGCGCCGGTCGACCCATCGCGCACGACCGCGGCGGCGGACACGTTCAAGCGTGACGACCTGATCGGCGCGGGTGAGGACGTGTTCGGCAAGGGCGCGGAAGGCTTCGGCTCGCTGATCGAGAAGATCCTGAAGGAGCAGGGCGAGCCCAACGCCTATATCGCGGGGCGCGAGGCGTCGGGGGCGTTTATCCTGGGCCTGCGCTATGGTTCGGGCATCATGACGCACAAGGTCGAGGGGCAGCGCCCGGTCTATTGGACCGGGCCGTCGGTCGGCTTCGACGTCGGCGGCGATGCCAACAAGGTCTTCGTCCTGGTCTACAACCTCTACGACACGCAGGACCTGTTCAAGCGGTTCCCGGGGGCCGAGGGGCGGTTGTATTTCGTCGGTGGGTTCGCCGCGACGTATCTGCGGCGCGGCAACGTGGTGCTAATCCCGGTGCGGCTGGGGGTCGGCTGGCGCGCGGGCGTCAACGTCGGGTGGATGAAGTTCACCGAAACGTCGAAGTGGCTGCCGTTCTGAGCTGACGTCGCCGTGCCGCGCGCCATTCGCGTCGCGGCGCGGCCACGCTCGCGCATCACATCATCCGCGTGCGCAGGTTGAACAGGATGACGAGCGTGCCCGACACCATCAGCGCGATGATCAGCGCGGAGAACAGCACGAGCAGCAGATCCTCGCGCGACGATCTGGCGAAGCTGACGTGGAGGAAGCAGCGGAACTGCACCACCACCTGCACCAACGCGAGCGCGAGGATGATCGCGAAGGTGGTGCCGGCGGGCGCGACTGGCCAGCGCACCGCGGCAAAGGCCGCGAACGTCAGCGCGAGCGCGATCGCGAAGCCCGTCACATAGGTCAGCGTTTCGCGGCGGCGGTCGTTCACGGCAGATGCCCCTGCAGATAGACGACGCTCAGGATCGCGATCCAGATCACGTCGAGGAAATGCCAGAACAGGCTGAGGCGGAGCACGTTGATGCGCACCCGCGCGTCGAAGCCGTAGGCGAGGATCTGCGCCGCCATGACGAGCATCCAGACGCTTCCCGCGAGCACGTGCAACCCGTGGAGCGGCACCAGCGCGAAGAAGGCCGACAGGAACCCGCTGCGTGTCGGATAGGCGCCCTGCGCGAACATGGTCGCGAAATCATGCAGCTCGAGCGCGAGGAACGCGACGCCGAGTGCGAGCGTCACCCCCATCCACGCGAGAACGGGGCGTCTCGTTCCGTCATATTTCATCGCGAGCACCGCGAGCCCGATCGTCAGGCTGCTGGTCAGCAGCAGCAGCGTTTCGGCGAGCGCGCTGCCGAGCTCGAATACGTCGGCGGGCCTGGGGCCGCCCGCGGTCGCGGCGACGACCGTGCCGTAGAGTGCGAACAGCAGCGCGAAGATCACCGCGTCGCTCATCAGAAACACCCAGAAGCCGAAGATGCCGCTTTCGGCATTGGCGCGGGGATGATCCTGGGTGCCGCCCAGGTTGACGCCGGCGTGGCGCAGGACGGGCTCGCTCATGCCGGTATCTCCGCCAGACCCTGATTGCTGGCGGTCAGCTCGCAGTGGCGCGGGATCGGCGTCGCCGCCGCCAGCGCATCGTGCCAGCGGTGTTCGATCCGCGTGACCTCGGCGGACGGGATCACGCGGTGCGCGCCGCGGACGAAGCTGCGCAGGATGATTACGGCGACGATGCCGAGGCCGGCTGCGACCGCGAGCCACCACATGTGCCAGACCAGCCCGAACGACGCCGCGGTTGCGGCCGCACCGATCGCGATGGCGGTCACGCTGTTCTTCGGCACGCTGATATCGTCGTAGCGGGCGTCCCGGCGATAATAGCCGTCGTCGCGCTTGCCGTCGTAGAAGGCGTCGCGCGCGTCGATACGGGGGATAACCGCGAAGTTATACTCGGGCGGGGGTGAGGCGGTCGACCATTCGAGGCTGCGCCCGTCCCACGGATCGCCCGCGAAGACGCGGGTTTCGTCGCGCTCGCGGATGCTGACGACCAGTTGCACGATCAACGACACGAGCGCGCCGAGCACCACCAGCGCGCCGACACAGGCGACGTACAGCCACGGGCGGAAATCGGGTTCGAAGATCTCGTTCGTCCGGCGCGCCATCCCGCTCGCCCCCAGGACGTAGAGCGGCATGAAGGCGAGATAGAAGCCCGCG
Source organism: Sphingomonas citricola (assembly GCF_019429535.1). Classification (GTDB taxonomy): domain Bacteria; phylum Pseudomonadota; class Alphaproteobacteria; order Sphingomonadales; family Sphingomonadaceae; genus Sphingomonas; species Sphingomonas citricola. The sequence goes on from NZ_JAHXZM010000006.1 coordinate 117,216, forward strand.
ACCCAGCAGGTGAACGCGATCCGGCCCCAGCGCTCGTTCAACCGGAAGCCGAACGCCTTGGGGAACCAGTAGGTATAGCCTGCGAGCAGGCCGTAGAGCAGCCCCGGGATCAGCATGTTGTGGAAATGCGCGACGAGGAACAGCGTGTTGTGGAACACATAATCGAGCGGCGGGATCGCGAGGATGATGCCGGTGAACCCGCCGATCACGAAGGTGACCATAAACGCGAGCGCGTAGAGCATTGGCACGCTGAAGCGGACCTCGCCGCGGAACATGGTCCAGATCCAGTCGTAGATCTTGACGCCGGTCGGCACCCCGATCGTCATCGTCGCGATGCCGAACACCGCGTTGATGTTGGCCGACTGCCCCATCGTGAAGAAATGGTGGACCCAGACGGTGAAGCTCAGCACCGCGATCGCCATCGTCGCCCAGACGAGCGAGGCGTAGCCGTACAATTCCTTCGACGAGAAGGTCGAGACGACCTCCGAATAGATGCCGAACGCGGGCAGGATCAGGATGTACACCTCGGGATGACCGAACAGCCAGAACAGGTTGGCATAGTTCATCATGTTGCCGCCGAGGTCGTTGGTGAAGAAGTGGAACCCCAGATAGCGGTCGAGTGCCAGAAGCGCGGTCGCGACCGTCAGCGGCGGCATCGCGAAGATCATCAGGATGCTGGTGCACAGGCTCGTCCAGCAGAACATCGGCATCCGCATGTACGTCATGCCGGGCGCGCGCAGCTTGAAGATCGTGCAGGCGATGTTGATCCCGCCCAGCGTCGAGCCGATCGAGCCCATCGTCACCGCCCAGATCCAGTAATCGGGGCCGACGTCGGGACTGAAGGCGAGCCCGGTATAGGGCGGGTAGCCGCTCCATCCGCCGGTCGAGAACTGCCCGACGACGAGGCTCGTCATCATCAGCGCCGCGCCCCCGCCCGTCAGCGACAACGCGATCGCATTCGCCCAGGGAAACGCCATGTCGCGCGCGCCGATCTGGAGCGGGACGACATAGTTGATGACGCCGGTCAGGAACGGCATCGCCATGAAGAACACCATGATCGAACCGTGGGTCGAGAATAACTGCGCGAAATGGTCGGACGACAGGAAACCGGGATCGCCGACCGCGGTGGCCTGCTGCATCCGCATCAGCACCGCCTCGACCACCGCGCGCGACAGCATCACCAGCGCGATGACGACGTACATGATGCCGATCTTCTTGTGGTCGAGGCTGGTGAGCCAGTCGGACCACAAACGACCCCACAAGCGGTAGCGGGTGAGCAGCGCGATCGTCACGACCGCGCCGACGATCACCAGCGCGCCGGCGCCCGCGCCGATCAGTTCGTTGATCGTCGGGTTCTGCCACGCGCGCACGAACGGCAGATCATGCCAGGCGAAACGGCCGAGCACGTCGGGCCAGATCGGGGGGTGCGCAGTCTGCACGGGCTCAGGGCGCCTTTCGCGTCACGGAATGGTCATGCGGGTGCGCCGCGCCGCCGGTCGCGGCGACGATCCGGTCGAACAGGCGCGGCGGCACGGTGGAATATGTCTGCGGCGCGCTGGTCCCCAGGCGCGACAGCGCCGCCCAGGCAGCCTGGTCGAGCGGTCGATACGCGAGGTGCGCGCGCGCCAGCCAGCCGGCGTAAGCGGCGGGGGTCATACTGACGACGGGGAATTGCTGGCGCGCGAAATCCTTGCCGCTGAACTGCGTATTCTCGCCGTGATAGGTGCCGGGGCGATCGGCGGCGAAATTCATCCGCGTCCGCATCCCCGCCATCGCGTAGACCTGTCCGGCGAGTTGCGGCAGCAGCAGCGACTGCATCACCGTGCCGCTGGTCAGCGACAAATGCACCGGGCGGCCGGCGGGGACCGCCAGCTGGTTGACCGTCGCAACGCCTTCGTCGGGGTAGATGAACACCCATTTCCAATCGAGCGCGATCGCCTGCACGCGGACGGGCGTGCCCCGCCCGGCCTGGCGGGTATAGGGATCGTCCTTCTGCGTCGCCGGCCACAACAGGAACGCGAGCAGCACGACGATGCCAATCGGCGGGATCCAGATGAACCCTTCGAGCGGCCAGGAGAATGCCCATTTGGGGCGATAGGCATGGTGCGTGTTCGACAGCCGGTAATGCCAGGCGATGACGGGGGCGAGCACCACGATCGGCACCCAGACGAACAGCAGGATGCCGCAGACGATGATGAAAAAGTGCCGCTCGTGCGCGGCGACCGGGCCTTGAGCGTTCAAAATGCCGTGGTCGAGCGCCGCGCACCCGCCCAGCAGCGACAGCGCAACGATCGCGGCGAGCGTTCGCGCCCGAGCCGCGAGCGGGGCCATGCGGCGGCGCAGCGGTGGTGCTGATCGATGCGCCGGCGTGGCAGCCACACGAACTCCTGTGTCGACGCGGCGACAGGAGGTCGGCGACATCGTCTGTGCTGTCTACATGCCCGCCGACCGATAGCAACCGCGCGCAATCGCGGGATCGTCGGTGCGGACGATGGTTCGCACGGTGGGCCGCCGACGTCTTGGCCGGAGCGTTCGGTGGGAATGTCGAGAGCGGGCGATCCTGCCGATCACTGGGGGAGCTGGCGTTCAACGTGCCGGCTGATCGTCGATCTACCTATAGCCCGCGTGATCGGACGAGCCGCTTTTCTCGGTCGTCTTGTGGAGACCGTTCCCAGACACCGTCGGACAACGGAGGGTGATCAGGGGAAAAATGGTGCTGCCGGTGAGGATTGAACTCACGACCTCAGCCTTACCAAGGATGCGCTCTACCACTGAGCTACGGCAGCACTCGCGTCGCGTCGGCGACGGGAGGGCGCCTAAGAGCGGTTCGGCGCGTGATTGTCAAGGCGCTATCGTCGCGGTAGCGCACCGGCATGAATAAACCCGATGATCGCGCCGCACGGCTGGCCGAGCAATTGCGGGCCAATCTGCGTCGTCGCAAGGCGCAGGCCCGCGCCGGGCGCGAGGAAACCGCCGCGCCCAATCCAGACGAACCGCGCCGCACGCCCGACTGACGGCGACGCGGGGTGTTTGGTCACCCGGCGATCGGGGCGCATTTCTCCGCGAGCCACGCACGATCGTCGTCGGGGAGGACGGGGCCGAGCGTCGCGGTGACAGTCGCGTGATAGGCGTCGAGCCACGCCCGCTCCTCGTTCGACAGCAGCGCCGCGTCGATCAGGTCGCGCTCGATCGGAGCGAGCGTCAGCGTCTCGAACGCCAGCATCGTCGCCTCGCCGCCGGGCAGGTCGCGCTCGACCACGAGCAGCAGGTTCTCGATCCGGATGCCGTATTCGCCCGCCTTGTAATAGCCGGGCTCGTTGGACAGGATCATGCCGGCGCGAAGCGGCTCCTGCGGGCCGCCGCCGGGGTAGGTCGGCTTGGCGATGCGCGCCGGCCCCTCGTGCACCGCGAGGAAGCTGCCGACGCCGTGCCCGGTGCCGTGCGCGAAATCGAGCCCCGCGGCCCACAGCGGCAGCCGCGCGAGCGCGTCGAGCTGCTGTCCGCTGGTGCCGGGCGGGAAGGTCGCGGTGGCAAGCGCGATATGCCCCTTCAGCACGCGGGTGTAGCGGTCGCGCATCTCCGCGGTGGGCGTGCCGACGGGCACGACGCGGGTCACGTCGGTGGTGCCGTCGAGATACTGGCCGCCCGAATCGATCAGGTAGAGCTGGCCGGGCTCGATCGCGAGGTTCGATTCCTCGGTGACGTGGTAGTGCGGGATCGCGCCGTGCGGGCCGGTCGCGGAGATGGCGTCGAACGACAGGTCGCGCAATTCGTCCGTTTCCTCGCGGAATTGGTGGAGCCTCGCGGCAGCAGACAACTCGGTCTGCCCGCCCCTGGGCGCCTCCGCCGCGATCCAGCGCAGGAAACGCGTCAGTGCGGCGCCGTCACGGATGCTGGCGGCGCGATGGCCGGACACTTCGGCGTCGTTCTTGGTCGCCTTGGGAATGATCGTCGGATCGCGCACCGGCAGCGCAATGCCGCCGCCCGCCTCGACCGCGTCGAAGATCGCGGCGACCGCGAGCGCGGGGTCGATCGCGACGCGCTTGCCCGCGAACCGGCCGAGCGCGGGCGCGAAATCGGCGCGGTCGTGGACGCGCACCGCATTGCCCAGATGGTGGTGCACCGCGTCGGTCATCTTTTCGGGGGCGACGAAGAGGTCAGCGGTGCCGTCGGCGTCGACGATCGTGTAGGCGAGCGCGACCGGGGTGCGCGACACGTCCGCCCCGCGCACGTTGAGCAGCCACGCGGTTGAATCGAGCGCGGGGATGACGACCGCGTCGGCCCCGACCTCGCCGAGCCAGTCGGCGACGCGCGCGCGCTTCGCCGCCGAGGTTTCGCCCGCATGATCGTCACGGTGAACGCTGAGCGGTGCGGGCGAGGGGGCGGGGCGGTCGTGCCACACCGCGTCGACCGGGTTTGCCTCGACCGCGACGAGCGTCGCGCCCCTAGCGGCGAGCGCGCCGCGCGTGTCCTCGACCCAAGCGCGCGTGTGGAGCCACGGGTCGTAACCGACGCGGGCGCCCTCGCCGACGTGGCCCACGAGCCAGCTGGCGACGCTGTTCTCGGGCACCGCGACATATTGCCACTCGTCGCCCGACACCTGCTCGCGCACCTGGATCGTGTAGCGGCCGTCGGTGAAGATCGCGGCAGCGTCGGCCAGCACCGCCGCGGTGCCCGCCGATCCGCCGAACCCGGTCAGCCAGCCGAGCCGCTGCGCGTAGGCACCGACATATTCGCTCATATGCTCGTCAGTCAGCGGCACGACGAAGCCGTCTAGGCCCTGTCGGCCGAGCTGTTCGCGCAGGGCGGTCAGGCGGGCGGAGTGGATCGACATGGATATTGTCCGGAAGCTGCGGGTTGATGAAGCGCCATGTGCCAGACGGAGCCCCGTTGCGCCACGCCGCCGGTCATTATTCGCCGCGCCCGTCGAGGGTTGACCGCGCGAAAGCGGCTCTGTCATCATGCGGTCATCCCCGCTCGGCACAGCGGGCACGAGCGATGACTAGGGGGATCTGACGTGTTCCATCCCGATCTGATGCGCCATCCGGACTCCTGCCCGACGCTGGTGCTGAACGCCGATTATACGCCGTTGTCCTATTATCCGTTGAGCATCTGGCCGTGGCAGACCGCGATCAAGGCGGTGTTCCTCGACCGCGTCGACATCGTCGCGCATTACGAACGCGAGGTGCACAGCCCCAACCACACGATCAAGCTGCCGTCGGTGATCGCGCTCAAGCAGTTCGTGCGGCCGTCGCAATTCCCCGCCTTCACCCGGTTCAACCTTTTCCTGCGCGACAAGTTCGAATGCCAATATTGCGGGCACGGCCGCGACCTGACCTTCGACCACGTCATTCCGCGCGCGCAGGGCGGCCGCACGACGTGGGAGAATGTCGTCACTGCCTGTAGCCCATGCAACCTGAAGAAGGGCGGGCGCACGCCCAAACAGGCGCACATGCCGCTGTTCCTCGAGCCGATCCGCCCGACGAGCTGGCAGTTGCAGGAACACGGGCGCCGCTTCCCGCCCAATTATCTCCACGCGACGTGGCGCGATTGGCTCTACTGGGACGTTGAGCTCGAAGCCTGAGGTAGGGATGCGTCGGGCCGGCGTCGATCAAAGGGAGCATGATGCGGATATTGCTGGTTGGCGGGTGCGCGCTCGCACTGGTGGCCTGTTCGGGCAAATCGGCCGACGAGAAGGCGATGCAGAATGCCGAGCTCGCGAATTATACGCCGCCCTTCGTCATGTCGCGGCTCGATTTCGGCGGGGTGATCGAGCGGCGGTTCCGCCGGCTCGACACCAACAACGACGACAAGCTCGAGCCGAGCGAGATCGCGCCGAAGAACCGCGAGCGCGTGATGAGCTACGACACCAACAAGGACGGGTTCGTCAGCGTCGAGGAATGGGGCCGCGGCATGCTCGCGCGCTTCGATGCGCAGGACCTCAACCACGACGGCACCGTGACCAGCGACGAACGCGAGCGCGCGCGAGAGATGAACGACAGCGACCTGCCGACGCCAGCGGACGAGCCCGCGAACGCGACGGCCGCCGCGGGCAGGGCCGCCGCACGCTGACTTCCGTACCACAGGCGCGGATCGACGGTTGACCGCGCCCGTGGTGCGACGCAGCATGGCGTCATGAGCCTTCCCCCGATCACCAACAATCCCGATGTCCGCTACCTCGGCCGCGTGCTGGGCGACGTCATCCGCGCTTATGGCGGGGAGAAGCTGTACGAGCGGACCGAGGCGATCCGTTCCGCCTCGGTCGAGCGGCATCGCGGCGGCGAGGGGTCGCCCGACGCAGAACTGGGGGCGCTCGACCTCGACGAGACGCTCGATTTTGTGCGCGGCTTCATGCTGTTCTCGATGCTCGCGAACCTCGCCGAGGACCGGCAGGGGTTTGCAGCCGAGAAGGGTGCCGACATCGCCGCCGCGCTCGAGCGGCTGGCGGGCGAGGGGATCGACCGCGCGGCGGTGATCGCGCTGCTCGACCATGCGCTCGTCGCGCCGGTGCTGACCGCGCACCCGACCGAGGTGCGGCGCAAGAGCATGATCGACCACCGCAACCGGATCGCGCAATTGATGGCGATGCGCGACCGCGGAGTCGAGGCGACGCCCGAGGGCGATCTGGTCGACGAGGCGATCGTGCGGCAGGTCGCCTTGCTGTGGCAGACGCGCGTGCTCCGGCGCGAACGGTTGTACGTCGTCGACGAGGTCGAGACCGCGCTCAGCTATTTGCGCGACGTGTTCCTGCCCGTCATCCCCGCGCTCTATCAGCGCTGGGACCGCGCGCTCGGGGTTCGCGTGCCGTCGTTCCTGCGTCCGGGAAGCTGGATCGGCGGGGACCGCGACGGTAATCCGTTCGTCACCGCCGATTCGCTTCGCACCGCGCTGGCGCGCGCGTCGGAGGCGGTGCTGGGCTTCTACCTCGACCAGCTCCACGCGATGGGGCAGGAATTGTCGATCTCGACCAACCACGCTGCGGTCGACGACGCGGTGCTGGCGCTGGCCGGGGCGAGCGGCGACGTGGCGGAGAGCCGCAGCGACGAGCCGTACCGCCGCGCCTTGTCGGGCATCTACGCGCGCACCGCGGCGACGTTCGCGAAACTGGTTGGCAAGCCCGCGCCGCGGCCGGGGGCGCTGAAGGGCGAGCCGTACGCCGATCCGGCGGCATTGCGCGCCGATCTGGTCGCGATCGCCAAGCCGTTGTCGCAGGGGGGCGACGGGTTGCTCGGCAGCGGTGGCGCAATCGGGCGGCTGATCCGCGCGGTCGACGTGTTCGGCTTCCATCTCGCGACGCTCGATCTGAGGCAGAACAGCGCGGTGCACGAGCGCGTCGTGGCGGAAATGCTGCGCGTCGCGGGGGTGTGCGACGATTACGCCGCGCTCGACGAGGCGGCGCGGGTCGATCTGCTCAAGCGCGAACTCGCCAGCCCGCGCCCGCTCACCTCGCGCTTCGCCGCTTATTCGGAGGAAACCGCGGGCGAGCTGGCGATCGTCCAGGCGGCGGCCGACGCGCACCGTGCCTACGGCCCGGCCTCTATCCGCCAGTATATCGTGTCGATGTGCAAGTCGGTCAGCGACCTGCTCGAGGTGCATCTGCTGCTCAAGGAGGTCGGACTCTACCGGCCGGGTGCGCCGGCGCAGGCCGACGTGATGGCGGTGCCGCTGTTCGAGACGATCGAGGATCTGGAAGCCGCACCGGGGGTGATGACCGACTGGTTCGCGATTCCACAGGTCGCTGCGATCGCGTCGGCGCGCGGCCATCAGGAAGTGATGATCGGTTATTCCGACAGCAACAAGGACGGCGGATACCTGACCTCGACGTGGCAATTGTCGAAGGCGTCGACCGCATTGAAGCCCGTGTTCGAGGCCGCGGGGGTGGGGATGCAACTGTTCCACGGCCGCGGCGGCGCGGTCGGGCGCGGCGGCGGATCGTCGTTCGCCGCAATCCGCGCGCAGCCGCCGGGCACCGTGCAGGGCCGCATCCGCATCACCGAACAGGGCGAGGTGATCGCGGGCAAATACGGCACGCGCGAGAGCGCGATGACCAATCTGGAGGCGATGGCGTCGGCGACACTGCTGACCAGTCTAGAGCCCGCGCCGCTGTCGAACAGCGAGAACGAGGCGTTCGGGGCCGCGATGGATCGCATCTCCGACGCGGCGTTCCGCGCCTATCGCGGGCTGGTGTACGAGAATGATTTCGGAGGAGGGGGCGGCTTCCGCACCTTCTTCCGCCAGATGACCCCGATCGCGGAGATCGCGGGATTGAAGATCGGCAGCCGCCCGGCGAGCCGCAAGCAGTCGGACGCGATCGAGGATCTGCGCGCGATCCCCTGGGTGTTCAGCTGGGCGCAGGCGCGCGTCATGCTGCCGGGCTGGTACGGCGTCGGACAGGCGCTGGCGGGCTTCGAGGACCGTGCGCTGCTCAAGGAGATGGCGGAGGCGTGGCCCCTGTTCGGCGCGACGCTCGCCAACATGGAAATGGTGCTGGCGAAATCGGACATGGGGATCGCCCAGCGCTACGCCGCTCTGGTCGAGGACGCCGCCTTGCGCGACCGCGTGTTCGGGCGCATCCGCGACGACTGGCATTTGACCCGCGACCAGTTGCTCGAGGTGACGAGCCAGACGCGGCTGCTGGAGAAGCACCCCGCGCTCGACGCGTCGATCCGGCTGCGGCTGCCCTATATCGAGCCGCTCAACCTGCTCCAGATCGAGCTGATCAAGCGCAACCGCGCGGGCGAGGACGATGCGCGGGTGCGCGAGGGCATCCTGCTGTCGATCAACGCGATCGCGACCGCGCTGCGCAATTCGGGGTGAGGGCGGGCGCCCTATGCGGGAGGGGGAACTGCTCACCTTCCCTAGCGACAGCAGCGATCGTTTCCTCTTCAGCGTGTAATGGTCGGTCAGCTGCGATGAATACCGCACCGCTCCGTCCACTCGATTGGGAGCACGTTGACGGCGGCATTGGGCGGAATTTTGTAGAGGTCCATCACCCGATAGCTCCACCCGTAGGGCGTGCATCGTTTCAGCGCCGCGGCATGAAGATCGAATTGCTCCTCACGCGGCGCAATGCGGATCGACCGAAAGAACGAATGATCGATGAGCGCGTCCGGTGCGAACTGGGCCAGACGCGATGCGCGGAGATGATCGACGTAGATCGCGATCGACACGACCGACAGGGTCATCACGATCAGCACATATAGCGGAGCCGTGATCCGTAAGGAGCAGGGCATCAAGAAAATCGCCGTCGACGCCACCGCGATGGTCAGGAGCCACGATCGCCACGCGATGCCGAGCCTGTCTGGCCAAAGCAACAAGTCGACGACAGGCGACAGAAGGTCACCACACCAGATGATAGCCATCAGGCAATAGGCGCCGAGCGTCAGCGCTGCAATCTTCACCATCCAACTACTTCCGGTCGCGATATCGAGGGACGCCCAACGTTCTTCACGATTCGAATTGTGATGTAGAAAGAGAATCTCAGCTACGGGGAACGTTGTTGGTCCCTTGGCGCGCTGAGGCCCAGCCGCGTCAAAAGTCACAAACGTCACACCCCTACGCATGCGCGGGCGCGCGCGTCTGTATCCGGCGGGGTCAAAGAGCGCCGCTGCGGTGGCATGCGCGGGGGCGTGTAGGACAGCCCCCGCGCGTCTGCGCCTCAGCCCTCGAGGCTCTTTGATGCCTGCTCGAACAGGTCCTTCGACAGCCCCGGATGCGCGACGATGCGTTCGAGTTCGGCGCGCATCAGGGGGGCGCGCGTCGGGTCGAAGCGGCGCCAGCGGCCCAAGGGGGGCAGCAGCTTCGCCGCGGTCTGCGGGTTGAGCGCGTCGAGCGCGATCAGCTGGTCGGCGAGCCAGCGGTAGCCCGCGCCGCCCTTCGCATGGAAAGCGCGCTGGTTGACCCCGAACGCGCCGATCAGCGAGCGCGCGCGATTGGGGTTGGCGAGCGAGAAATCGGGGTGGCGCGCGAGTTCGGCGACGAGCGCGGGGGTGTCGTCGCGCGACGACAGCGCCTGCGTCTGGAACCATTTGTCGAGCACCAGCGAATTGCCCTGATAACGCTGGTAGAAGATGTCGAGCGCGGCGTCGCGCTCTTCCGAATGGCCGCTGACGAGCGTGGTGAGCGCGCCCTGGCGGTCGGTCATGTTGTCCGCCTCCGCGAATTGCGCGTAGGCGAGCCGCGCCGCATCGTCGGCGCCGGACGCGGCGAGGTAGCCGAGCGCGACGTTGCGCAGGCGGCGCAGGCCTTTGTCCTCGGGCGTATAGGCATAGGCACGGCCGCTGCCCGCCGCATAGGCGGTGCGCCACTGCGCCTCCAGTTCGCGGCCGAGATCGGCGCGCAGCGCCTCGCGCGCGGCGTGGACCGCATCGGGATCGACCGTGGAGAGCTGGTCGCCGATGAACCCTTCCGATGGCAGCAGCACCGCCTCGGCGACGAAGGCGGGGTCGAGTTCGGGGTTGTCGAGCGTGTCGGCGACCGCGGCGATCACCGCGGCGTGATCGGCCCGCCCCTCGATCGTCGCGGCGACGAGCGTGTCGAGCATCAACTGCTGCATCGCCTCGTAGCGCGCGAAGGGGTCGTCGTCATGGCGCGCGAGGAAGGCGAGGTCCGCGGCGGTGCGGTCGCTCTCGATCACGACGGGGGCGGAGAAGCCGCGGTTGAGCGAGACGATCGGGCGCTCGGCAATCGTCTCGAACGTCACGCTGGCGCTCGCGTCCGACAGGATGACGAGCTGTTCCTCGGTGAGCGCATCGCCCGTCTCGGCACCGAACAGGCGGATCTTGAGCGGGAGCACCTGCGGCTGCTTGTTCGACTGGCCCGGCGTGTCGGGCACCTTTTGCGCGAGGTTGATCGTCGCGCGGCCCGAGCCCGCCTCGTGTTCGAGCGACACCGACACGCGCGGGGTGCCCGCCTGCGAATACCACAAACGGAATTGCGACAGGTCGATCTCGCCCGCTTCCTCCATGCAGGTGACGAAATCCTCGCAGGTGGCGGCGGTCCCGTCGTAGCGGTCGAAATACAGGTCGGTCGCGGCGCGGAAGCGCTGCTCGCCCAGCATCGTCGCCATCATGCGGATCAGCTCCGCGCCCTTGTTGTAGATCGTCGCGGTGTAGAAATTCGAGATTTCGAGATAACGCTCGGGCCGGACCGGGTGCGCGAGCGGGCTCGCGTCCTCGGGGAATTGCCCGGCGCGTAAGCCCCGCACATCCTCGATCCGCTTGACCGCGGCCGAACCCTGATCGGCGGAGAATCCCTGGTCGCGGTAGACGGTGAAACCTTCCTTGAGGCTCAACTGGAACCAGTCGCGGCAGGTGATGCGGTTGCCCGACCAATTGTGGAAATATTCGTGCGCGACGACCGCGGCGATCGCGTCGTAATCGTAATCGGTCGCGGTATCGGGATCGGCGAGGATGTAGCGGCTGTTGAAGATGTTCAGCCCCTTGTTCTCCATCGCGCCGAAGTTGAAATCGTCGACCGCGACGATGTTGAACACGTCGAGGTCGTATTCGCGGCCGTAGACGCGCTCGTCCCACGCCATCGACAGCTTGAGCGCGTGGAGCGCGTGGTCGGTCTTGGCGAGATCGGCCTCGCGCACCCAGATGCCGAGTTCGACCGCGCGGCCCGAGCGCGTGGTGAACGTGCCGCGATTGACCGCCAGATCACCCGCGACGAGCGCGAACAGGTAGGATGGCTTGGGATAAGGATCGTGCCACTCGGCCCAGTGGGTGCCGTCGTCACCGTCGCCCGCAGCCACCGGGTCGCCGTTGGCGAGCAGGACGGGGAAGCGCGCCTTGTCCGCGCTCATCCGGACGGTGTAGGTCGACAGCACGTCGGGGCGGTCGGGGAAATAGGTGATGCGGCGAAAGCCCTCCGCCTCGCACTGCGTGCACAGATTGCCGCCCGACGCGTAGAGCCCCATCAGCTGCGTGTTGCGCTCGGGTGCGATCTCGACCTCGGTCTCGACCACGTGCGCGTCGCCGGGGAGCGGCAGGACCAGTTGCTCGCCCTCGATCCGCCAATCGTTGACCGCGACGCCGTCGACCGTGACCGACAGCAGCTTCTGCCCCGCGCCGTCGAGCACGAGCGGCAGGTCGTGGCCGCCCGACCGCTCGACCGTTAGCCGCGCACGGACGCGGGTGGTGGCGGGATCGAGCGCGAAGTCGAGCGCGGTTTCGGGCACGGTCCACGCGGGCGCGGTATAATCCTCGCGGCGGATCACGGTCGGCGCGGCGGGGGTGAGGGCGGCGTTCATGGCATCGAGCATGCCCGACCCTATCATCGGCGAGCGCCAAGGTTCCATAGCCAAGCGCGTCCGAGCAATCGGGAGCCCCGATGGAGGCCGCGACGTACCGCGGGGTTGCGCGCGCGGGGTGCGCTGCTACGCGAGGGGGCAATGAGGAGAGGAACAATCGTGAAATATCTGCCGGCGGCGTCGCTCGTCCTGTGGCTGGGGGCGGCGCAGGCGCCGCAGACGCCGGTCGCAGCCCCGACACCGCCGTCGCCCGCATTGTCCGCGCCGCGCGAGAACCCGACGCCCGCGCTGCGCGCGGTCGCGCCGCGCAATGCGCAGGAGGCCGCGATCCGCGCGCACGTCGCCTATCTCGCCTCCGACGCGCTTCAGGGACGCGAGGCGGGGAGTGCGGGGTTCGACACCGCTGCCACTTATGTTGCGCAGCAATTCGCCGCGGCGGGGCTGAAGCCCGGTGCGGACGGCGCGTTCCTGCAACGCGTGCCGTTGATGAAATATCAGGTCGCGGGCGAGGCGCGCGCGGCGATCAACGGCGCGGCGCTCAAACCGGGCGAGGATTTCGTGGCGGCGGCGAACCCGCAATCGGCGCGCACCGACGTGGGTGCACGCGTGGTGTTCGTCGGGCAGGGCGTGTCCGCACCCAGCCGCGGCCACGACGATTACGCCGCCGTCGACGTGCGCGGCGCGATCGTCGCGCTGGTCGGTGGCGCCCCCGCCGACATGCAGAGCGAGGAGCATGCCTATTTCGCGAGCATGCGCACCAAGCTGCAGGCTGCCGCCGCGCACGGCGCGGTCGGCGCGGTGCTGCTGGCAGGGGGCGCGAAAAAGGCGCGGCCGATCCGCGCGGGCGGGGTGCAGTACGGCTGGGCGACGCCCGAGGGCACCGCGTTTGCGCCCGGCGTTCCGCTGCTCGGCACGCTGACCGATGCCGGCGCGCGCAAATTGTTCGCGGGCGCCGGCATGACCTGGGATCAGGCGCGCGCCGAGGTGAACGGGAAGCAATCATTCCCGCCCGCCGCACTCGCCACCACGCTCAAGATCGAGAGCGCGACCGCGTTCACGCCGGTCGCTTCGTCCAACGTCGTCGGCGTGCTGCCCGGCACCGATCCGGCGCGGCGCGGCGAGGTCGTCGTGCTGTCGGCGCACCTCGACCATATCGGGGTCAGCAAGACCCCCGACGCCAGGGGCGACCGGATCAACAACGGCGCGCTCGACGACGCGATCGGGATCGCGAGCCTGATCGAGGAAGCGCGGCGGTTCCAGCAGCGCGGTGCGGGGAAGCGGACGATCGTGTTCCTCGCGGTCACCGCCGAGGAGAAGGGGCTGGTCGGCAGCGATTATTTCGTGCGGCACCGGCCCCGGGGTCTGGAGAATATCGTCGCTGACGTGAACCTCGACATGCCGGTGCTGACCTACGCGTTCAGCGACGTCGTGGCGTTCGGCGGCGATCGCTCGACGTTAGGCCCCGTGATCGCGCGCGCGGCGCGAGGCGCGGGCGTCGTCACCTCGCCCGATCCGATCCCCGAGCAGACGATCTTCACGCGGTCGGACCATTTCCGCTTCGTCGAAGCCGGCGTGCCGTCGGTGTTCCTGTGGCCGGGGCTGAAGGGCGAGGGCGCGCGCGCCGCGTTCGAGGACTTCATGAAGAACCGCTACCACCAGGAGGGCGACGAGGTGGACGCAGGCATCATGTGGGATCAGGCGGTGCGCTTCGTCGACATCAATTACGCGATGGCGCGCGAGATCGCCGACGCGCCGACCAGTCCGGTATGGAACAAGGGCGATTATTTCGGCACCGCGTTCAAGGGGCCGATGGCCCGGTGACGGTGCGGTGATGGTGTGGTGAGGACGGAATGACGCTGTTCGTCTTTGGGCTCGGTTATGCCGCGCGTGCCGTCGTCGCGGCGGCAGGCGGCGTCGCGATCGGCACCACGCGCGACGGGCGCGGGGGCACGATCTGCTACGACGATGCGGCGGCGGTGCGCGCGGGGCTGGCGGCGAGCGACCGGGTGCTCGTCTCGATCCCGCCCGACGCGGACGGCGACCCGGTGCTGCGCGATTACGCGGATCTGCTGGCGGATAAATGGGTCGGCTACCTGTCCTCGACCGGCGTCTACGGCGACGTCGGCGGCGCGTGGGTCGACGAGAGCGCGCCCGCCGACCGTGGACGGCGGCCCAGGCGCAACGCCGCCGACGCGGCGTGGCTGGCGCGTGGCGCCCATGTGTTCCGCCTACCTGGCATCTACGGCCCCGGCCGGTCGGCGCTGGAGCGCGTCGCGGCGGGCGAGGCGCATCGCACCGGCCTCGTGACCCAGGTGTTCAGTCGCGTCCACGTCGACGATATCGCGTCGGGCGTCGTCGCCGCGTTCGGCGCACCCGCGGGGGCGTATAACCTGTCCGACGACGAGCCCGCGAGTCAAGACGCGGTGGTCGAATATGCCGCGCGCCTGCTCGGCGTCGCGCCGCCGCCGCTCGTTTCGCTCGATCAGTTATCGCCGATGGCGCGCGGCTTCTACGCCGAGAACCGGCGCGTCGCGAACGGCAAGGCGAAGCGCGTGCTCGGCTGGCGGCCGCGCTTTCCCGATTACCGGTTGGGCCTGCGCGCGGTCAGCGCGATGACCAGCCCCGCGCCCGCCAGCACGCCCCCCGCCGCCGCCAGCAGCGACCAGCGGTAACCCTCGAACACGGTCGACAAGAGCATCGCGATCACCGGCACGATGACGCTGTTATACGCCGCCTTCGCCGGGCCGATCGTTCGGATGATGCGGAAATAGAGCGTGAAGGCGAGCGCGGAGGCGGCGAGCCCGAGGTAGAGCACGCCCGCGACATAGCTCGGCCGGGGATCGAACACCGGCGCGCCGACGGTCGCGAGCGCGAAGGCGGCGTCCAGCGCGGCGCCGAGCAGCATCGCCACCGCGAGCATCGGAATCATCGGGTAGCGCGCCGCGGTCTTCGTCGCCTGCATGACGTTCGCGACCGAGGCCGACAGGATCGCGCAGCCGGTCAGCGCGATGCCGATCAACGCCTCGCCCGGCCCATTCGGGTCGCTGCGCGCCTCCTGAACGAACAGCAGCGCGACCCCCGCCATCGCGACCGCGGAGCCCGCGAGCAATTGCCGCCCCATCCGCTGCCCCAGAAAGAGGCGCGCGAACACCGCGTTCGGCACCAGCAGTAGCGCGAACACGACCGAGACGAGGCCCGAGGTGATGTGCTGTTCCGCACGGTAGACGAAGTTGAAATTGCACACGAATTGCGCGAGCCCGAGGACGGCGGCGAACATCCACCCGGTGCGATCGAACGCCAGCCGCTCGCCGCGCGTCTTCGCCACCACCGCCAGCGCGATGCCCGCCACCGCGAAACGGTACGCGACCGACCAGCTCGGCGGCACGACCGCGCCCGCCAGTTGGTCGCGGATCACGATCCACGTCGATCCCCAGATCAGCAGCACGATCGTGAACGGGATCAGCACGCTCGCGCGTGTCGACTGCAGTGGGGGGGCGGTGGACATGATCCGCGCGCCGTATCAGATCACGCGCGCCGCGCCATGCTGAACGATCGATAACGGGCGCGTTCAGCGATCACTCAAGGCGAATCGGCGACAAGCTCATCACCGACGCAGCAATACCGCCGCGCCGCGTCAATGAGTGGAGCAGCAGATGCTGAAGACGCTTTCGATCGCCGCCGGAACGCTGGCGATGGGTATCACGTCGTTCGCGCCGATGGCGGCGCAGGCGCAGGGTTATTATCGCGGCTACGACGATCGCGGCTACAGCCGGGCGTATAACGACGATCGCTACCGCGACCACGACCGCGCCTATGCGCGCGCCGATCGCGACGGCTGGAACCAGGGTCCGCGCTATTACGAGACCGATCGCCCGCGTTATTACCGCAACACGCGCGATTATCGCTACACCGATCGCCGCTGCCAGAACGGCACCACCGGGACGGTCGTCGGCGCGATCGCGGGCGGATTGCTCGGCCGCGTGATCGATCGCCGCGGTGACCGGACGCTCGGTACCGTGCTGGGCGCTGGTGCGGGTGCACTGGCGGGCAATGCGGTCGAGCGCGCCGACAACCCGGGTTACTGCCGGCGCTGACGCGGGTGCTGCCGCCGTGGTGCGGGGAGGGCGGGCGACCGTCCTCCCCGTCGCCGCGTCACAAGGCGGCGATCGCCTCGGCGAGCGGGCGGATGTCGTCGGCGCGCTGGTCCCATGAGACGACCAGCCGCGCCTCGCCGACGCCCCAGTCATAGAAATCGAACCCCTTCGCGCGCAGGCCCGCCGCCTCGTCGGCGTTAACGCGCAGGAATACCTCGTTGCCGTCGACCGGGTGGATCAACCGCTCGCCTGCGGCCTGCGCGATCATTCGCGCGCCGTCGTTGCTCGCGCGCGCGCAGTCGAGCCACAGGTCGTGGTCGAGCATCGCGAGGATCTGCGCGGCGAGATAGCGGCCCTTCGACAGCAGCAGCCCCGCGCGCTTGCGGCGGAACACGGTCGCATCGGCAAGTTCGGGGCGGAAGAAGACCAGCGCCTCGGCGTTCATCCCGCCGTTCTTTACGAACCCGAACGACAGCACGTCGACCCCGCCGCGCCACGTGAGATCAGCGGGGCTCGCACCCGTCGCGACCACCGCGTTGGCGAAACGCGCGCCGTCCACGTGGAAGTGCAGGCCCCGCGCGCGCGCCACCGCGCCGATCGCGGCGACCTCCGCGGCGGTGTAGGCGCGGCCGTACTCGGTCTGGTTGGTGATCGAGATCGCGCTCGGTACCTGTTGGTGGATGTCGTAGCGCTGGACGCTCAGCACGGCCTCCAGCGTCTCGGGCGTCACCTTCGCGCCGTCGCCGTCGGCGAGCAGCAGCTTCGCACCGTGGGTGTAGAATTCGGGTGCGCCGCATTCGTCATTCTGGATGTGCGCGTCGCGGTGGCAGACGACCGAGCCGTGCGGCGGGCAGATCGCGGCGAGCGCGAGGCAATTGGCCGCGGTCCCGCTCGGCACCCAGAAGGCGCGGACCTCGGTCTCAAACGTTTCTGACAAACGCGCGTCGAGCTGTTTCGACCAGCGGTCGCCGTCGTACGCGGTGTCGAGCGTGTCGACCTGAGCCAGCGCACGCATCACGGCGGGGTGAACGGGGGCGGCGTTGTCGGAGAAGAAGCGCATGATCAGCGCCTTGGGTCGCGTACGCGCGCAGGTCAACCGGCCTCAGCCGTGCGTCGCGATCGCGAACAGTCCGGCCACGCCCAGTGCATAAAGAACGAGCACCGCGAGCGAATCAACGCCCATTCGCCACACCAGCCGGCGCGGTCGGAAAATCAGCCCGGCGGCGTAGACGCAGGTCAGCAGGATGCCGAGCCCGGCGAGGTAGATGTCGCTCGCCTGCGCGCTTGGCAGCACCGCCTTGCCCGACACCACCACCGCGAGCAGGAAGAGCACGGGCAGGAAGGCGTTGCCGCCGAAGATGTCGCTGATCGCGAGCTGGTAATCCTTCATCCTGACCGACGTGATGCCCGTCGAGAGTTCGGGCAGCGATGTCGCGGCAGCGAGCACCGTCGCGCCGAACAGCACGCCCGACAGCCCGATATGGTCGGCGATCGCGTCGCCGCTGCGTTCGAGCAGCACGCCCGCGACCAGCGTGGCGAGCGCGGCCGCGCCGAACACCCAGAAGACGCGGCCGGTGTGTGCAGCCCCGGCATCCTTCTTTTCCTGCGAGTGGCCCTTTGGCTCTTCCTGCGTGTCGGGCGCGTCGCCCGCGCTATCGTGCCACGGTAGCCCACGGCTGGCGCGGCTCGAGAGCCACAGTCCGCCCAGCCACAAGGCGGCAATCGCGAGCGCGCCGGGGGTTACCCGGAATGCGATCAGGTCGCCGGGCAATTGCGTCGCCATGATCGCGACGATTAACACCGCGACGACCAGCACTGCCTCGATCACCAGACTGAGGCTCGCGGCGCGATAGGTGAGCGCGGCGCGCTCCTTCATCGCCATGTCCATGAAGACGAGCACCACCGTCTGGATCGCGATCCCGCCCAGGATGTTGCCGACCGCGACCCCGATGTTGCCGCTGGCCGCCGCGCTGACGGTGATCGCGATCTCGGGCAGGTTGGTCGCAACCGCGAGCACGACGATCCCGCCCAGCGCCTTGCCGAGATGCAGCCGCGTGGCAAGGACATCGGTCGTGTCGGCCAGTTTGACCCCCGCGACCCAGATAACGCCCGCCGACGCGGCGAAGATCAGGAGCAGGATCGGGAGTGATGCGTGCGCGAACATGGATGCCCCTTCGTCGGCCGCGACCGCTACGGCGGACGGGTAACGTGCGGGCCTGCATCAAGGTTCGTGCACGTCGCCGATCTGACGATGTCGACGCTATAAGCGTCGTTCGTCCTGACGCTGTCTATTCCTCGCCGCCGTCCTGGTCGTCGTTGCCGCGGCGATCCTCGCGCGGGGGTGGCGGCGGGCCGCGGTCGCGCGGGCCGACGATCAGCGAGCCGTCGTCCGACTGGCGGATGTCGACGCCGAGATCGCGCAGGCGGTCGGCGGTCTGGTCGACCGCGCCGCCGATCAGGTCGCCGACGGGATCGCCGTTGCCAATCGCGGCCTCGGGATCGATCGCATTCTCCTCGACCACGACGGGCTTCACGACGGGCTGGATGTTCAATGCCGACTGCATGAAATTGCGCCAGATCTGCGCGGGGATCCCGCCGCCGTGGAGGCCCGGATTGGGCGAATTGTCGTCGTTGCCGACCCACACGCCGACCACCAGATCGCCCGCGAAGCCGATGAACCACGCGTCGCGTCCCGATTGCGAGGTGCCGGTCTTGCCGTAGCCCGGCACCGACAATGCCGCCTGCCGCCCGGTGCCGCGGATCGAGGAGGAGAGGAGCGACAGCATCGCCGCGCGCTGTTCGTCGGGCATCGTCTTCTGCCCGCCGGTCAGCGACTCGAACCAGCCCTTGTTGCCCGCGGTTTCGCGCAGGCCGTGCGCCTCGACCGGGTAACGACCGTTGGCGATCCCGGCATAGGCCGCGGTCAGCTCGAGCAGCGACACTTCGGAGGTGCCGAGGCCGATGGTCGCCTCGTTCGCGATCGGGGTCGAGATGCCGAGGTCGCGCGCCGCCTTGATCACCTGCCGCACGCCGACCTGCTGCGTCAGCCGCGCGGCGGCGACGTTCGACGACCGCGCGAACGCGCGCGCGAGCGTGATCTCGCCCAGGTAGCGGTTGTCGTCGTTCTTGGGCTTCCACCCCGCGATCTCGACCGGCTCGTCCTCGACGGTCGAGGCGGGGGTCATGCCGGCGCGGATCGCGGCCAGATAGACGAACAGCTTGAAGGTCGAGCCCGGCTGGCGCTTGGCCTGGGTCGCGCGGTTGAACGGCGAGTCGGCGTAGCTCTTGCCGCCGACCATCGCGACGACTTCGCCGTTCGGGCGCATCGCGACGAGCGCGGCCTGCGCCTTTTTCAGCCCCGCCTGCCGGATCACGCGCTCTGCGGTCGCCTGCAGCTTGCGGTCGAGCGTGGTCTTGACCTTGGTCTCGTCGCGGATCTCGCCGGCCTGGTCGCGCGCGCTCGGCAGCACCCAGTCGGCGAAGTACGTGCCGGTGGGGACGCTCTGCGCCGATTTCGCGAGCACGCGCTGCGGTTGCACCGCCTGTGCCTCGCGGTGGGTGAGGAAGCCTGCATCCTCCATCGCGCCGATCACCACCGCCTGCCGCTTGCGCGCGCCCTCGAGGTTGCCGGTGGGGGCGAGGCGGGAGGGCGCCTTCACCAGCCCGGCGAGCATCGCCGCCTGTCCGACGTTCAGGTTCTGCGGGCGGCGGCCGAAATAATGCTGCGAGGCGGCGGTCAGGCCGTAGACGTTGTCGCCGAAATAGACGTTCGAGAGATAGCGCGACAGGATCTCGTTCTTCGACAGCCACGCCTCGAGCCAGAAAGCGATCGCGACCTCGCGAATCTTGCGCGCGGCGGTGCGGTCGGAATCGAGGAAGGCGTTCTTCGCGAGCTGCTGTGTGATGGTCGAGCCGCCCTCGCGAACCCCGCCGCCGCGCATGTTGTGCCACGCAGCGCGCGCGATGCCGCGCGGGTCGACGCCCCAGTGCGAGAAGAAGCGCCGGTCCTCGATCGCGACGAACGCCTCGCGCACGTGCGGCGGCAGCGTGGACGCATCGACCGGCGCGCCGATGATCGCGCCGCGCCGGGCGATCGGCTGGCCGCTGGCGTCGGTCAGCGTGATCGACGGCGGTGTCGGCGGCTTCAACGATTGCGACAGGGGCGCGGTGACCGCGAGCCAGATCACCGCGAGGATGAACAGCACGATCCCCGCGGCGGTGCCGCGCACCAGCCACTTGCCCCAGCGGATGCGGCGGCGGCGGCGCGGCGGCCCGTCGCCGCCGCCGCCTCTGCCACCGTCCCCGCCATATCCCGGCGACGGATCGTCCTGCCACGCGTCGAACGACGGCAGCGGTTGCGCGGGGGGCGGGGTGGGGCGCCAGGGATCGCGGGGCGCGTCGGCCGGCGCATGATTGTACCGGACGCGGCCTGAGTCGTATGGGTCCATGTCTTGTCCGGTGACTTACAACGATATGACACTTGCCGCAAGCCGCGGCGCGATCGGAGGCAATAGCGTGATGTGGAAGCGAGCGGAAGGATGAGCGCGGGCACCGCCGCCGCGGTCACAATCCTGGTCGATGCCGACGCGTGTCCGGTCAAGGAGGAGATCTACCGCGTCGCCTATCGTACCGGCGCGGGCGTGGTGGTCGTCAGCAACCAGTGGCTGCGCGTACCGGCGCATCCGCAGATCCGCCGCGTCGTGGTGGGTGACGGGTTCGACGCCGCCGACGACTGGATCGCGGACGAAGCGAACGCGCGAAGCATCGTCGTGACGAGCGACATCCTTCTCGCCGACCGCTGTTTGAAGAAGGGCGCGAGCGTGCTGGCGCCGACGGGCAAGCCATTCACCACCGGCTCGATCGGTGGCGCGATCGCGACGCGCGCGATCATGGCGGATCTACGCGCGGGCGGCGATCAATTGGGCGGGCCCGCACCGTTCGCGGCCGCGGATCGCTCGCGATTTCTGAACGCGCTCGACGCGATGCTGGTGAAGGTGGCGCGCAGCCGCCTCGCGTAACTTTTGTTATCCAAGCGTTGACAGTCGATCGCCGGCTGGTCCAGTTTCGCGCCCACGGTGACGCCAGATCGCCGCTGAGAGAGGTGCCGGCGATGGTCCTGACCAAGGGCGACGATTACCCGATCCACCAGACGGCGGAGCCGGTCGCCTTCGCCGGGACCGACCGCAATTTTTACGATCGCTATTACTTCAACGGCTACGCGCCGGGCATCGGCGACGACGGCTTCTTCGCGGTCGCGTTCGGCGTCTACCCGCACATCAATGTCACCGACGCGAGCTTCTGCTGGTTGAAGGGCGGGCGGCAGGTCAACCTCCACGCCAGCCGCGGGCTCGCGATGGAGCGGATGGACCTGCACGTCGGACCCGTCGCGATTCACGTGGTCGAGCCGCTGCGCGTGCTGCGCGTGACGGTGGAGGCGCCGGACGAGCGCGTGCGTGCGGAGATCACCTTCACCGGCCGCGCCTTTCCGCTCGAGGAGCCGCGCTTCACGCGCCGCAACGGCCCGCGCACGCTGATGGACGTGACGCGGATGACGCAGAACGGCCGCTACACCGGCTGGGTCGAGGTCGACGGCGAACGCCACGACGTGTCGGGCTGGGTCGGCACGCGCGATCGCTCATGGGGCGTGCGCCCGATCGGCGCTGCCGACGCGCAGCCCGCCAGCCCCGCGCTGCCTCCGCAATTCTTCTGGCTGTGGAGCCCGTGCGTGATGGACGGCGGCGACCTGTATTTCCACACCAACGACGACGCGCACGGTGCGGCGTGGAACCGCCGCGCAGTGTTGAAGCCCGAGGGCGGCGCGCAGGGTGACGAGCATCACTACGACGCCGCGGCGTTCGAGATCGCGTGGCAGCCCGGGACGCGCCGTGCGCGCACCGCGTCGCTCACCTTGCGCGACGCGCGCGGCGAGACGCGGGTCGCGTTCGACATCGGCGAGACGTTCATGATGCTCGGGCTCGGCTACGGTCACCCGCGCTGGGGGCACGGCATCAGCCACGGCGAGGCGCTGACCGTGGAGCGCGAGGACTTCCGCGCCGACGAACTGGCGCCGATGCAGCCGCACCACCTCCACGTCCAGGCGTCGGTCGGCGTGACGATGACCGAGCCCGACGGCCGTGTCCGCCGCGGCAAGGGCGTGCTCGAACAGCTCGTGGTCGGCCCGCACGCGCCCTCGGGCTTCACCGGCGTGTTCGATCCGGCATGACGGGCACCCCGCTCTCCGCCGACGCGCTCACCGCCTATCTGTCGCGGCTCTGGTCGACGAGCGTCGCGATCGAGGGGCTGGCGCGCATCCCCGGTGGGGCGAGCCGCGAGACCTATCGTTTCGACGCGCACGCGGACGGCGAGACGCACCGGCTGATCCTCAGGCGCGATCCGGGTGGCAGCCTGATCGATACCGAGAGCGAGACCGAGTTCCGCGCCTATCAGAGCGCGGCGGGCGTCGTCCCCGTGCCGCGTGCGGTCGCGCTGGAGCGCGATGGCGCCGAACTCGAGCGGCCGTTCTTCATCATGGAGCGCGTCGAGGGCGGCGAGGTGGCGAGCCCGTTCACGCGCGCGCCATTCGGCGAGCATGGCGAGCGTCTGGGTGACGCATTCTTCACCGCGCTCGGGCGGCTCGCCGCGCTCGATCCCGCGGGCACGCCGCTCGCCGCGCATCTGGACGCGCCCGCGCCCGACCGGGCGTGGGAGGTCGCGCTCGATTACTGGGAAGCCGTGCTCGACGAGGACGAGGCGCAGCCGATGCCGGTGGTGCGCGCCGCGATCCGGCTGCTGCGCCGCGAACCGCCGCCGCCCGCGCAGAAGATCGCGATCGTCCACGGCGACTATCGCTCGGGCAACGTGATGCACGACGGCGCGGGCGGGATGCTCGCGATGTTCGACTGGGAGATGGCGCATCTGGGCGACCCGCTCGAGGATCTCGGCTGGGCGCTCGACCCGATCTGGGACCATTTCGAGCCCGGCTCAGTGTGCGGCATGACGTCTCGCGCACGCGCACTGGACACGTGGCAGGCGGCGAGCGGGCTCGCGGTCGACCCAGACGCGATGCGGTGGTGGTCGCTGTTCAACGCGGTCAAGGGCCGCGCGATCTGGACCTCGGCGTTCGCCGAGTTCGTGGCGGACGGGCGCACCGACCCGGTGCTCGGCATCTCGGGCTGGTACACCGCGCGGCGGCAGGACGCGATCATCGCCGCGCAACTGGAGGATTGGCGGTGAGCGATCTGGGCGACGTGCTGACCGGCGCGGGGCTGGTCGGGCTGGGCGCGGGCGCGGCGGCGGCCACGCACGATGCGTACGGCGGCGCGATGATGACGGTCGCGGGGCTGCTCGCGGTGCTCGGCGCGCAGGAGGCGGACAAGGCGGCGGCGTGGCGGCTGGCTGACATCGCCGCGATGCGCGCGCTTCTGGGTGATGAAGCCCCCGCGACGGGCGAGGGCCGGACGCTGACGGAGCTCGACGAGGCATGGGCGAGGCTGTCGCGCGCGCTGATCGCGCATCACGTGGGCGTCGCACCGCAAAGCGAGGAGGACCGTGCGATCCTCGCTTTCTATCGTGAGAGCACCGGGCGGCGCGAACTGGTGTGGCCGCAATGAGCGACGTGCAGGCGCAAGCCACGGAGGCGCTCGACCGGCCGCTCGCGGGGGTGCGCGTGGTGGAATGCGTGACCGGGACGATGGCGCACACCGCGCGGTTGCTCGCCGATCTGGGTGCGCAGGTGATCCGCGTCGAGCCCGCGGGCGGCGGCGCGGACCGGTGCGAGGGGCCGATGCTGAACGGCGAGAGCCTGTCGTTCGCGGCCGCCAACCTCGGCAAGCGCGCGGTCGCGATGGCGGTCACCGATCCCGGATTCGATGCGCTCCTCGCCGACGCCGACATCCTGATCGAGAATAGCGCGCCGGGCAGCGACGCGCATTTCGCGCTCGATCCCGCCGGGCGTGCGGCGCGCCACGCGGGGCTGGTCGTCGTGTCGTTGAGCGACTTTGGGCAGGTCGGGCCGTGGCGTAGCTGGCGCGCGACCGATCCGGTGCTTCACGCCTTGTCGGGCGGATTGTCGCGATCGGGGCTGCCCGAGCGTGCGCCGCTGCTGCCGCCGGGCGAATTGTTCCTCCACGCCGCGGCGACGCAGGCGGCGGTGATCACGCTCGCCGCGTTCATCCAGCGACTACGCGACGGGCGCGGCGACCATGTCGACGTTTCGCTGATCGAGGCGGGGATGGCCGCGCTCGACCCTGGTTTCGGGATCGCGGGCAGCGCGCAATCGGGCGTGCCGCTGTGGAAGATGTCGCGCGGTCGCTTCGACGAGCGGCACCGGTACCCGATCATCGCCTGCGCCGACGGTCATGTCCGGCTGTGCATCATGGCGCCGCGGCAGTGGCGCGGGATGTGGGAATGGATGGGGCGGCCCGACGCCTTCGCGGGCCCCGAATGGGAGAAATTGCAGACGCGGTTCCGCTCGCCCGACCTGATTCCCGCGATCGCCGCGCTGCTCGCGACGAAGACGCGCGTCGAGGTGGAGGCGGAGGCAGCAGCGCACGGCGTCCCGGCCGCGGCGCTGCTCGACCTCGACGAGGGGATCGCGAACGAGCAGATCGTCGCGCGCGGCGCGTTCAGGCCGGTCGCGGTGGCGGGCACGCTGGTACCGATGCCCGACGGCGCGCTGGAGATCGACGGGAAGCGCGCGGCCCCGCGCGGCGGGGTGCCCGATCTGTCGAGCGACCCGGTCTCGTTCAATCAACCGCGCGGGCAGTGGACGCCGCCACCCGTCGCCGACCGCCCGCTCGCGGGGCTGAAGGTGCTCGACATGGGGGTGATCGTCGTCGGTGCGGAGACGGGGCGGCTGCTCGCCGACCTGGGCGCGGACGTGATCAAGGTGGAGAACGGCGCCTTTCCCGACGGCCAGCGCCAGTCGCGCGACAATGCGCCCGTCTCGATCACCTTTGCTGCCGGGCACCGCAACAAGCGCGGGCTGTCGATCGACCTGCGCTCCGACGCGGGCAAGACGCTGTTCGCGCGATTGGTGGGCGAGGCCGATGTGCTGCTCTCGAACTTCAAGCCCGGGACGCTCGACGCGCTTGGCTTTTCGCCCGACCGGCTCGGCGCGCTCAACCCGCGGCTGGTCAGCGTCGACAGTTCCGCGTTCGGCGCGACGGGGCCGTGGAGCAGGCGCGGCGGCTATGGTCCCTTGGTGCGGTGTTCTGCGGGTCTGTCGAAATTGTGGGTCTACCCCGACGATCCTGCGAGCTTCTCCGACGGCGTGACGGTCTATCCCGATCACGTCGCCGCGCGCGTCGGGGCGGCGGGCGCGCTCGCGCTGCTGATCCGGCGGATGCGGACGGGCGCGGGCGGGCGGGCGAGCGTCAGCCAGATGGAGGTGATGATGGGGCATCTCGCCCCCCTGTTCGCCGCGCGTGCCGCGGGTGACGACGTGACCGGGCCGACGCGCGCCTGGCCGTGGGGCATCTATCCGGCGGCGGGCGACGACGAATGGGTCGTCGTCACCGCGCGCGACGCGGGCGAGGATGAGGTGGTCGCGCGCGTCATCGGACACGACGATCCGACCAGCGACCGCGACGCCGCGCTCAGCGCATGGACACGCGCGCGCACCGCGAACGAGGCGGCGGCGCAGCTCCAGGCCGCGGGCGTGCCCGCCGCGCCGATGCTGCGCGTGGTCGAGTTGCCCGACCAGCCGCATTTCCAGGCGCTCGGCACCTTCCGCACCGCGACGCACCCGCTCATCGCGCAGGACGTGACGGTCGAGGCCGCGCCCGCGCGCTCGCGCCTCGCCGCGCCTGCGCAGCGCCCGGCACCGCGGCTGGGCGAACACAGCGCCGAGGTGCTCGCCGACTGGCTGGGCATGAGCAAGGCGGAGATCGCGCGGCTCGCGCAGGCAGGAACGATCGAGATCGCGGCGTGAACGAGGGTAATCAGATGACGACATCCGGCAACGACGCGGTTCTGGTCGAGCGACGCGACCACGTCATGATCGTGACGATCAATCGCCCCGAGGCGCGCAACGCGGTCAACGCGGCGGTGCACGAGGGGGTGGGCGACGCGCTGGAGGCGGCCGACGCCGACCCGGCGGTGCGCTGCGTCATCGTGACGGGCGCGGGCGACAAGGCGTTCTGCGCCGGCGCGGATCTGGTCGCCTTGTCGCGGGGGGAGCGGCTGGCGCCCGACGACGCGGTCAAGCAGGCGTGGGGCTTCGCCGGCATCGTCAGCCACCCGGTTTCGACCCCGGTCATCGCCGCGGTCAACGGCTCGGCGCTGGGTGGCGGGCTCGAGATCGCGCTCGCCTGCGATCTGGTCGTCGCGGTCGACACCGCGGTGTTCGGCCTGCCCGAGCCCAAGCGCGGGCTGTTCGCGGCGGCGGGCGGGGTGTTCAGGCTGCCCGCGCAGATCCCGCCGAAGATCGCGATGGAGATGATGCTGACGGGTGATCCGATTACCGCAGAGCGCGCGCTGTCGCTCGGGCTCGTCAACGCGCTCGCGCCCGCCGACGCGCTGCTCGACTCCGCGCTCGCGCTCGCCGCGCGGATCGTCGCCAACGCGCCGGTGTCGGTCCAGGCGTCGAAGCGAATGGCGCTCGGCATCGTCGACGGGCGCGTCGCGCGCGAGGAGGCGGCGTGGGCGCAGAACCGCGCGGAAAGCCGCGTCGTCTTTTCCAGCGCCGATTCGCGCGAGGGCCCGCGTGCCTTTGCCGAGAAGCGCGCGCCGGTGTGGACCGCCTCGTGAGCGTCGATCCCGAACGCGTCGCGGTGATCGTCGGCGTCGGGCAGGTCAACGACCGCCCGCGCGACCCGGCCGATGGGTTGGAGCCGCTCGCGCTGATGCAGGCCGCCCTCGACGAGGCCGACCGCGACGCGGGCGGCGGGTGGCTGCGCGACGCCGATTCGGTCGCGGTGGTGCAGCAGATCAGCTTTCGCCGGCACAATCCGCTCGCCGACCGGCTCGCCGCCGCGATCGGCGCGCGCCCGGCGCTCGCGTACGAATCAGTCGGGCCCAACGGCGACAGCCCGATCCTGCTGCTGAACGAGGCGGCGAACAGGATCGCGCGCGGCGAGGGACGGATCGCGCTGGTCGTCGGCGCGGAGGCGCTGCGCACCGCGAGCCAGCGCGCCGCCGCAGCCGCGAAGACCGACGTCGCGGCGCAGAACCCGCTGCGCACGCTGACCGATGCGGCGAAGCCCGGCTTCCGCCGCCAATACGGGCTGAGCGCGCCGGTCGACGTCTATCCGCTGTACGAGAATGCGGGCCGTGCTGCCTGGGGACAGACGCTGGAGCAAGCGCAGCGCGAGACGGGCGAGATCTGGTCGCGCTTTTCGGCAATCGCGGCGCAGACGCCCGCGGCGTGGCTCCACACCCGGCGAAGGTCCGAGGAGATCGTGACGCCGGGTGCGGACAACCGGCCGATCGCCTTTCCCTATACCAAACTGACCGTCGCCAATTCGTCGGTCAACCAGGGCGCGGGGTTCATCGTCACCAGCCTAGCCGAGGCGCGGCGGCGCGGCGTGGCGGCGGCGCGGATCGTCTATGTCGGGCGCGGTGCGGCCGCGCACGAGCCCGAGGATTTCCTCGCGCGCGACCGCTACGACGCCTCGCCCAGCATGACCGCGTGTCTGGGACACGTGCTCGAATGGAATGCGGTCGACGCCGACACGATTGACCTGGTCGAGCTTTATTCGTGCTTTCCGTGCGTGCCCAAGATGGCGCGACGCGTGATCGGCTGGCCGGTCGAGCGCGCGGCGACTGTGTTCGGCGGGCTGACCTTCGGCGGCGGGCCGATCGGCAATTACATGAGCCACGCGGTCGCCGAGATGGTCGATGCACTGCGCGGCGGCGAGGGCGAGACGGGGCTGCTCTACGCCAATGGCGGCTACGCGACGCACAATCACGCGATCGTGCTCGCGACGCGCCCACTTCCCGGCGCGGGTGCGCCGAACGATTTCGACGTGCAGGCGGCGGCCGACGCGGCGCGGGGTCCCGTGCCCGAGCTGGTGAAGGACTATGACGGGCCCGCGACGATCGAGACCTATACCGTCTTCTACGCGCGCAATGGCGCGGCGACGGGTGGCGTGATCGTCGCGCGCACGCCCGCGGGGCAGCGGACGCTCGCGAAGGTGCCGGGCGATGATCACGACATGATCGCGTGGCTGACCGACGGCGCGGTCGAGCCGGTGGGGCATCCGGGGCACGTCGCGCTGGTCGGCGAGGATATGGTGTGGCGCTGCGCGGTGGCGTGATCGTCGTGCGCGCACACTTGGCGTATGGGGCAACCGCATGAACGATCGATCCACCCCCGCCCCGCCGTTCCGCCCGCGCCGCAGCGCGCTCTACATGCCCGCGTCGAACCCGCGCGCGATCGCGAAGGCGCGCGACCTCGCCTGCGACGTCGTCATCCTCGACCTGGAGGACGCGGTCGCGCCCGAGCAGAAGGCGAGCGCGCGCGACGCGGCGGTCGCGGCGGTGCGCGCGGGCGGGTTCGGTTACCGCGAGCTGGTGGTGCGCGCCAACGCGCTCGATACTGAATGGGGTGCGGACGACCTCGCCGCGCTTCGCGACAGCGGCGCCGACGCGGTGCTGCTGCCCAAGGTATCCGACGTCGACACGCTCGGCGCCGCGCGGCGGCAGCTGGGTGACGGCATCCCGCTATGGGCGATGGTCGAGAGCGCGCGCGGCGTCGTCAACCTCGCCGACATCGTCGATGCGAGCGGTGCGGTGGGACTGGCCGCTCTGGTGGTCGGTACCAACGATCTTGCCAAGGAACTACGCTGCCGCCCCGGTGCGACGCGCGCTCCGCTGCTGCCGATCCTGACGCAGGTGGTGCTCGCCGCGCGGATGGCGGGGCTGGTCGCGCTCGACGGTGTGATCAACGTACTCGACGACGAGGAGCGGATCGCGGCGGAGTGCGCGCAGGGACTCGAATGGGGGTTCGACGGCAAGACGCTGATCCACCCCGCACAGATCGCGGCGGCCAACCGCGTCTTCGCGCCCGCGGCGGACGAGGTCGCGTGGGCGCAGCAGGTCGTCGCGGCGTTCGACCTTCCCGAACATGCCGCGCGCGGCGCGATCCGGCTCGAGGGCAAGATGGTCGAGCGGCTTCACCTCGACGAGGCGCGCCGCACGCTGGCGCTCGACGCTGCGGTTCAGGCGCGGCAGTAACCCTCGCCAGAGGTGACGGTCAGGCAATCCTTCTTGCCCGCGAGCCATTTGAGCCCGGTGGCGTTGCCGTCGCTCGGGCGCAGCACCAACGTCTTGCCCTTGCGCGTGAAACGCAGTCCCGCGGGGGTGACCGTCGCGGGGTAGGTGCCCTTGTTGTCGAGATCGTATTGCATCTCGAGCGAGGCGGTGCCGGGGCCGGTCGGCGTCACGTTCAGGTAGGTCCCCTCGACCCCGATCCAGCGACCGGCGTAGTCGCGGTCGCCCTGGCCCGCGGACGCGCCGGGCAATGGGGATGCGGCCGAGGTGGGGGCGGCCGAGGGTGTAGCCGCGGCGATATTATCGGCGGCGGGTTCGGTCGCGCCCGCGCTCGTCATGCTGTTCGCCGTGGTCGATGGCGGCGCGCCGTTACACGCGGCGAGCATGGCGAGCAGAGCGGCGAGCGGGGCGATCTGTTTCATGATCCTCCCAAACACCTGCCGCTCGCGAAGCGTTCCGGGTGGCGTTTCCGCGCGCACGCGGCTATGGAGCCGCGCATCCAACCTCCTCCGTTTTTGTGAAGGCGTCCGATCCCGTTGCGCATCGTCATCGCATCCGATCACGCGGCCGTTTCGCTGAAGGCCGATCTCGTCCAGTGGCTGGGCGAACAGGGGCATGAGGTGCTCGACCTCGGCACCCACGGCGACGCGAGCGTCGATTACCCCGATTACGGCTACGCGCTGGCCGAGGCGCTGGCGGACGGGCGTGCCGAACGCGGCATCGCTTTGTGCGGGTCGGGGATCGGCATCATGATCGCGGCCAATCGAAACCCCGCGGTGCGCTGCGCGCTCGTCGCCGAGCCGCTGTCGGCTGCCCTCGCGCGCAGCCACAACGACGCCAACGCGATCGCGATGGGCGCGCGGGTGATCGGCCCCGAAATGGCGCGCGCCTGCGTGTCCGCGTTCCTGTCCACCGATTTCCTCGGCGGCCGCCACTGCGAGCGCGTCGACAAGCTGAAGGACCCCGCATGAGCAGCAATCCGATCGTCGCCAACGATGTTCAGCCAGATGGCTTCTTCACTCGTGGCCTCGCCGACGCCGACGCGGCGGTGTTCGCCGGCATCGAGCATGAACTGACGCGCGAGCAGACGCAGATCGAATTGATCGCGAGCGAGAACATCGTCAGCCGTGCGGTGCTCGAGGCGCAGGGTAGTGTCTTCACCAACAAATATGCCGAGGGCTATCCGGGCAAGCGTTATTACCAGGGCTGCGCGCCGTCGGACGAGGTCGAGGTGCTGGCGATCGAGCGTGCGAAGCAGCTGTTCGGTTGTGCTTACGCCAACGTCCAGCCGCACTCGGGCGCGCAGGCGAATGGCGCGGTGATGCTGGCACTCGCCAAGCCCGGCGATACGATCATGGGATTGAGCCTCGATGCGGGCGGACACCTGACGCACGGCGCGCGCGCGGCGATGAGCGGCAAGTGGTTCAACGCGGTGCAATACGGCGTGACCCCCGACACGCATCTGATCGACTATGATCAGGTCGAGGCGCTCGCGATCGAGCACAAGCCCCGCATCCTGATCACCGGCGGCTCGGCCTATCCGCGCCACATCGATTTCGCCCGCTTCCGCGCCATCGCGGACAGGGTCGGCGCGTTCTTCATGGTCGACATGGCGCATTTCGCCGGGCTCGTCGCGGGCGGCGTCCACCCGACGCCGTTCGGTCACGCGCACGTCGTCACCACGACCACGCACAAGACGCTGCGCGGGCCACGCGGTGGCATGGTGATGACCGATGACGAGGCGATCGCGAAGAAGATCAACTCGGCAGTGTTCCCGGGTCTCCAGGGCGGTCCGCTGATGCACATCGTCGCCGCCAAGGCGGTCGCGTTCGGCGAGGCGCTGCGCCCCGATTTCAAGGCCTATGCCGCGGCAGTGGTCGAGAATGCCAAGGTGCTCGCTGCGACGATGAAGGAGCGCGGCGCGGACCTCGTCTCGGGCGGGACCGACACGCATCTGGCGCTCGTCGACCTGACGCCGCTCGGCGTGACGGGCCGCGACGCCGACGAGGCGCTGGAGCGTGCGGGCATCACCTGCAACAAGAACGGCATCCCCAACGATCCGCTGCCCCCGGTCAAGACCAGCGGCATCCGCGTCGGCTCGCCCGCCGGCACGACCCGCGGCTTCGGCCCGGCCGAGTTCCGCGAGATCGGCAACATGGTCTCCGACGTGCTCGACGGTTTGGCGAAGAAGGGCGAGCACGGGGACCCTGAGGTCGAGGCGGACGTTCGTGGTCGCGTGCGTGACCTCTGCGCACGGTTCCCGATCTACGAAGGGTGATAGACTGTGTCGAAGTTCGATGAAATCCAGGGCGAGATCAAAGCGACCCCGGGCCTGGGCAAGAAGATGGCCAAGTACAGCGCGATCGGCGCGATCGTCGCGATCCCGCTGCCGGTCGTCGGCCCCGTGCTCGGCGCGATCGCCGGCGCCGCGGTCGCTTATGCGAAGCGCAAGGACTGAATGCGCTGTCCGTTCTGCGGCCATGAGGCCAGCCAGGTAAAGGACAGCCGCCCCACCGACGACGGCGCCGCGATCCGGCGCCGTCGCCAGTGCGAGGGCTGTGCGGCGCGTTTCACGACGTTCGAGCGAATCCAGTTGCGCGATCTAGTGGTCGTGAAGAGCGAGCACCGTCGCGAACCGTTCGACCGCGAGAAGCTGCTCCGCTCGGTCTCGATCGCGGCGCGCAAACGGCCGATCGACGCGCTCGCGATCGAGAAGCTCGTCAGCGGTATCCAGCGGCAACTCGAAACAACGGGTGACAGCGAAGTCACTTCCAAGCGGATCGGCGAGATGGTGATGGACGGGCTGAAGGGTCTCGATTCGGTCGCGTACATCCGCTTCGCCAGCGTCTACCGCGATTTCAGCGAGGCGCGCGATTTCGAGGAATTCGCCGGGACGGTAGAGGAGGCCGCGCGCGGATGAGCGACGTGACCGACCCCGTTTCGCACGAACGCGGCAGCGCCGTGCCGCCGCCCGCGATCGTTCTCGTGCGCCCGCAACTGGGTGAGAACATCGGCAAGGCCGCGCGCGCGATGCTGAATTTCGGGCTGACCGATCTGCGGCTCGTCGCGCCGCGCGACGGCTGGCCCAACCCTGCCGCCGGACCCGCCGCGTCGGGCGCCGACGTGGTGCTGGAACGCGCGCGCGTGTTCGAGACGGTGGCCGAGGCGGTCGCCGACCGCGCGCACGTCTACGCGACCACGGTGAGGAAGCGCGGCGTGACCAAGCCGGTGGTGACCCCCGAGATCGCCGCACGGGCCATCCACGCCGAGCCGGGCGGTTCCGCGATCCTGTTCGGTCCCGAGCGTTCGGGGCTGGAGACCGACGACGTCGCGCTCGCGCGTACGATCGTGACGGTGCCGATCAACGCCGAGTTCGGCAGCCTCAACCTCGCGCAGGCGGTGATCCTCGTCGCCTACGAATGGTCGAAGCACGTCGCGCTCGCCAGCCCGCCCGAGGTCGCACTCGACCCGCCCGCGCCGCACGGCGAGCTGGAGGGGATGATCGGGCAACTGGACGCGATGCTGGAGGCGGCGAACTTCTTCTTCCCGCCCGATCGCGTACCGACCTCGAAGCGGACGATCCGTACGATGCTGACCAAGCCCGGCTGGAGCAGCCAGGAAGTCCGCACGATGCGCGGCGTACTGTCGGCGCTGTCGGGGAAGAAGGCGTCGCGCAGCTAGAGCGGCCGTCACGCGGTGCGCAGGCCTGCGGTGATCGGCGGAGCAGCGAACCAGGGCGTGACGAGCAGATGCGGCACCGCCAGCGCGGCGATCGCGGCGAAGAGCGCACGCACCCCGGTCGCGTCGACGCGCAGCAGCACGGCGGCAACGAGGCCAGCCAGGATGAAGGCGAGCAACAGGATCGGCGCCACCGCGCGGACGTAGTGGGCGGTCGTCGCGCATCCCATCTTCGCGCGACGCACGTCGGTTTGCGGCAAGGCGTGGAGGATCAGGAAGCCGAGCGAGAAGCCGATCAGCGGCGGGAACAGCAACAGTGCGAGGATGCCGGCCGCCAATCGCGCATCGTGCCGGCGTGCCGCGAGTATCAACAGTGCGGCGGAAGTCACCGCGCCGGTGATCGTCAGCCCGGTCACGAGCGCCGGGACCAGCGCATCGGGGCCGCCCGCGATGATCAGCAGGTCGCGGAGCGAGTTTGCGTGGATCACCGCCGGTGCCGCGATCAGGCTAGCGCCGCGCGCGACGCGCTCGCCGAGCGTCCCCGACGGCGCGTCCTCGAGCGCGAAATGGATTGCGGACGCGAGCAGGAACAACGGCAGCGCCACCGCCGGCTCGGTCGTCCACCACCACAGGCAAGCGAGCGACACCGACGCGTACAGCGCCAGAAATGCCGGTCGCCGGGCGTGCTCAACGATCGCCAGATCGCTCGCGCCGTGCGCCATGCCGATCACCCCGATCGCGATGATCGCGTAGCCGAGCTGCACCAGCAGCGGCGAGAAGGCGGCTGCGAGCCCGGCCGCGCCCAAGACGACCCAGCCGGCCACTGGCCAGCCGGGACTACCCGCTACCGCGACCGCGACCGGCACGCGCGCGCTCACGCGTCGATGTGGTCGTGATCGTGCGTGGAACCGCCGTCACGCAGCGCCTTGTCGACGTTGGCGGCAGCATAGAAGGCGTAGACCACCTTGGCGACGACATCCATGACAAGGATCGCCCAGACCGAGGTCGGATCGTTGATGATTTTCAGACCCTCAGGCCCGGCGAGGAAGACGACCGGGTAGAGGAACCAGATGACCGTCAGGAAGGCGATATTCTTGGTGTAGGCAGCGCCCAGCGTGGCCCCCCGCTCGACCGCCTGCGTGCGCAGCGGCATCCACAACAGGTAGAGCACGCCCGCGAACGCGACGCACGACCAAAGGAACCACATCCACTTGATCACCGGCACGTCGGCGAGCGAGGAGATCAGGCCGGTCACGATCATCAGCACGTCGAGCACGATGATCGCGGTCAGATAACCGCCGACCTCGCCGGTCGACCGCCGTTCGTGAAAGGCGAGCAGCACCAGCCCCGCGAGCAGGATCGGCGTCGTCACCGACCAGTCGAGATAGCGCGCGAGATAGGTCGCGGTGCCGTCGAACTTCACCAGCGTGCCGATGCCGAACGCCATCGCGAGATAGGCGGTGGCAGCGATGAAGGGGACGCTGGCGTGCAGCAACGTGTGGTGCCGGGTGGGCGGGCGCTTGCTTCCCGTCGCGTAAATCGCGAGCGACCCCAGCGACATGATTGTGAAACCGATGAGGAACGCCGTTCCGTCCATGACCAACCCCTGCACCCATGCGTCCGGCCCGATGCCGGCGATGGTCGCTTAACGGAGATTAGCTATGCTCCGGTCCGGGGCAGGCAAAATAATGTTGCACAATGTTTCCGTGCCGGGGTGTCGCACCTGCGCGCCCGACGTTGGTCATGCCTTCCGGATGGGAGGGCGGGGCGATTTTTTCGCGAGCGCACTGCGATATGAAAAGTGGTGGAAGGGACTGCTACGGGCTGATCGGACATAAGGCGCTGCTCTCATTATCAAGTTTCTCGTTGTGGTTTCAGCAGTACCCCCTGCTGTACCCCCGCGATTGCGCCACTTAGCTGCTGTCGATGCCTCCGACCGGGCGGCTTTGAAGCCAAGTTTCGACGTCTTTTTCCCACCAGCCGATTCGGCCAGCGGTCAGGCGGTGTTGGGTCGGAAATTCCTGTTTCGCGATCATCCTATAGATCGTGGCGCGGCTGACGCCGATGCTGGCGATCACGTCGTTGACGCTCATGAACCGGCCGACGCTTGCCGCGTAGCCCGCTTGCTTTGCCTCTGCGGCAGTCTTCATCGCGCCGCCCCGATGGCTTGTTCGATGTCGAGCTGCTGGCCCTCGGGTGTAGGTGAGTTCGTGCTTTTGGGTATGATTTCACCGCGCAGCTTGGCTGCGTGGTCCAGCAGGCGTTTGGCCTTCCACTCTAGAGCAGCGACAGTGAGGCGGATGTCGCCATCGCTGATGCCGCGTTCGGCGGCGAATTTCGCGCGCATGTTGCGCGAGCCGACGCCGATCGCGTCACCGAGAATCTGCTGACCGCCGAGCAGCTTCGCGGCTGTTTCCAACCCTTGCATGCGACCGACGGTGAAGACGCCACGCGATTGAGCCGGTTTTCCGGCACAGACGAGAGCGTCAGCCTTGCCCGTGCGAGGACGGACAGGGGTGGGGGACGTGCTGGTCATAGGGCGGTCCTCTTCGTGGAAGGGGCGAGCGCGCCGGGACCAGACCGCGACCTTGTTGAATGACATTCAACAAGACGCGGCCGGTCAGAACATGGGCGGCGGGCGGCGCGGGACGGGGTGGAGATCAGTCGCGAGGGTGAGCAGGGCGAGGCCGGTGTCGAAGCGGATGACGGCGAAGGCGCGGTGCGCCGAGAGCACGTCGCACTGCTTGCCGGCGAGCTGACCGATGCCGAGGTAGAGGCAGCGGTCACCGCGAGCGATGCCGGCGACCGGCTGCGCAGGTGCTGCGCGCGCCACATCACAGGCCGAACATCACGAACGGGCCGGGACCGCCGATGAGGCGATCCAGCGCGACGACGAGCACCTGCCCGACCAGAAGCCCGCTCGCGCAGCGCGCGAGGATCTGGCTGGTGGAAAGACGCGGCGCCATCACCGAGGCGTCCCGACGAGCTGGGCGAGCGCCCAGGCGACGACAACGGGCGCGAGCAGGATGGCGAGCAGGACAACGACCAGCTTTCCAGCAATGCGGAGCGCGCGGCGCGCGCGGCCGCGCGGGGCGTCGACGCCGCCGATCACTGGTCGCGCTCCGCGGCGGGCGTGCCGTCGCAGCGGACGCAGCTATGGTCGGTCGACCATGCGAAGCGGATGGCGTGCCGGTCGTCCTTGTCCCATTCGCTGCAGCCGCAACCACGGCAGACCTGCGGGTGATGCTCGGCTGGTTCGCGAGCGAGCTGCCCGTAGACCGCCTGGTCGAAGGGGAAGACCGCCTGCAGCGCGTAGAGCGTCTTGATCTTGCGGGCGACGTTGCCCGGCTGTTCGAGCATGTGGACGAGGTCGGTCGCCGCGGCGAGGTCGCCGGGCTTCTTCGCCAGCGCGCGGGCGACCGCGGCGATCGACAGCCCGGCAGCCTCACGGCGCAGGCGCAGATACCTGTCGGCATTGCAGTCGGCGCTGCTGAACGAGGCGGCGACGTTGTTCCGGCGCCGCTATTACCTGAACGGCAGCCACGCCGGATACATCCTCTACGCCACCGGCGACTTCCAGAACGGCGACACCGACGCGATGCGGCTGGCGCTGAAGAACAGCAAGGGGCCGGGCAACTTCCGCAACCTCTTCGTGCACGCGCCTGGCGGGAAGGAGGCCGGGATTAAGGTGATCCCGATTGCCGAGGTCGGCGCGAAGGATGAGTTCCTCGGCATCAAGTCGGCGACGCAGGCCGACGTGCTCGCCGCGCACCGCGTGCCGCCCCAGCTGCTCGGTATCGTGCCGGCGCAGGGATCCGCGTTCGGCAGTCCGAAAGATGCCACCGCGATGTTCCTCGAGCTGGAGATCGAGCCGATCAAGACGGCGCTGCTCGAGCTGAACGATCGGCTGGGCGTCGAAGCTATCCGTTATCGCGAGCGCGCCGCGCTCGAATAGTTCAACGATCGGTCCATGTGACCGAGCGGGGGAAGCCGGGCTGCCACCTGGCTAAACCGACGAGGGAAGTCTCGCCACGACACGATCGGCCAATTGGCCGTCCCGCACCCGAGTCGCCTCGGGCGGGATCATTTGGGTGAGATTTCCACACATGTCATGTTCTATTTCTGTTCTCCCCGTCGCGCCTGCGGCCGGGTACATCGGCGGCAAGCGCAATCTCGCGCGCCGCGTCATCGCGCTGCTCGGTCAGATCCCGCACACCAGCTACGCCGAGCCGTTCGTCGGCATGGGCGGGATCTTCCTGCGTCGCACCGCGCGCCCCGCGGCCGAGGCGATCAACGACGTGTCGGGCGACATCGCGACGTTCTTTCGCGTGCTGCAGGAGCATTACCCCTACTTCATCGACATGCTGCGCTGGCGGGTGGCGTCGCGCGCCGAGTTCGAGCGGCTGCGCGCCATCCCCGGCGAGCGGTTGACCGACCTGCAGCGCGCGGCTCGGTTCCTGTATCTTCAGCGGCTGGCGTTTGGCGGGAAGGTCGAGGGTCGGCACTTCGGCGTCGACAAGGGGCAGGGTGCCCGGTTCAATGTCGGCAAGCTGGAGCCGATGCTCGCTGACATACACGAGCGCCTGCAGGGCGTGGTGATCGAGCAGCTCGGCTATGCCGAGTTCATCCGCCGCTACGATCGCGACGGCGCGCTCTTCTATCTCGATCCACCCTACTGGGGATGCGAGACCGACTACGGCCAGGACGTGTTCGGCCGCGACGACTTCGCCGCGCTCGCCGACCAACTCGCCAGCATCAAGGGCGCGTTTGTCCTGTCGATCAACGACACGCCCGGCGCGCGCGAGACGTTCGGCCGCTTCGAGATGATCGACGTGCCCGTCACGTACACGATCGGTGCCGGCGCCGCGAAGAAGGTGGGCGAGCTGATCATCAGCAACCGGCCGATCGCGGGCGATCGCGCGGCCTGACCGTCGATGCGGCTAGGTACGGCGAACGGCAACGCCGCGCCTAACCGCGTCGTCTTATTTACCAGGAGGCGAAGGCGGAACCTTCAAAGGATCAACTCGACCTCCAACAGCCTGCGGGGATCGCAGAAACAAAGTGACAGCGTCACCGTCACCCAAGTGGTTTCTAATGATCCCCATTTGAACGGCTGACCAAGTACGAAAGATAGCAGATTGGTACGATGCGGGAACCACGAGGTTTTCTGTGACATAATCGATTAAAGTGGAGCGCTCCTTCAAGTCGATATAGCGTAAATGCCAATATGCATCGGCCGTATATACGGCATGATCCATGATTGCGCGCGCTCTCGCGCTTCCACCTTCCCAATTGGATGTGGCGATGAAATCAGGCATTTCAAAGATCTGCTCTATGCGGTTCATAGCTACCCGCATTCTCAAAGCAGGATGAGGGTGTGTGCCGCTCGGCAGATCCTCTACCGAGCCTCTCGCTATTTCATTGAAGCGATGGAACATACACATAAGTCCCGCAGCGAGGCACCAAAGTCGAGGCTCATCAATTTCGCGGCTTTCGCGAAGTAGGAGAAGCGTCAAAGCTTCGAAGTCGGCAGCAAATTCGAAGGCATGCCTTAATGAAGCCTCTCCGGTATTCGCTGGTTGTGCTGCGTCTTTTCCGTCATTCAGCCCGCCGTCGTGGCTTAGTAGTTCTGAAAAGCCTTGCGAGCGAGCCAGCTCCCCATGTTGTTGGAGAAGATGGGCTTGTTCATGCAAAAACAACCAAGTTGTCATGTACTGAACTATATGCAGCTTAGCATCTTCAGGGCGGAGCTCCGCAGGCAATACATCAGATCGCTTGTTTCCATAGCTCAAGAGATTGAAGATCGGATCAAATTCCGTGCGTGTCAGTACGCGCTGACAAGCCTCTGGGAATAAGAGAGCATCGCGATATATCTCTATAGCAGCACCATAGCTGATCCTGACCTCGTGGTCGCCATTTGGCCGCATGAAAGCGCCAGCTTTAAAGACCCTTGTATTCACCCAAAGAACATGCAGTTTTCGCGACTTGCCTCGATAATATCGCTCAGAAAACCTCTTCTGTGTTATGTCTACTGCGGCGCGCGCAACAGCAGCGATACCCTTAGTGTCAATGAACTGTTCCTCGGCATCACGGTCAAAGCGTAAGGTCACAGACGATACCTATATTTACAATTGATGAAGCCCAGCGATAGAGCTGTTGGGGTCTCTCATAGGTAAAGCTAAGCATTAGAAGCAAGGTGGGTAATCGTGAGTGAGATCAGTGGGGGGCCGAAGGCTGAGCGCTGCGAAAGCCATACGGCGTCGAAAAGCTTGAACGCCATCGCTTCAGAACCAGATGAGCCCCGATTAGCGGGGGCGACTGGCTGCTAGCCCTCAAAGCGCGCTATTCCCCCCGCCTCGCCCCCGAGCTTTACAGGTCCCGAAAGGTGCACTGCCAAGCGAGCGACATCAGGCGGCAAATTCACGAATATAGAGCGATCGGTCGGGTAGCAGCCGGGTGCGATTGGGTGCACTCAGGGTCATCAGAGTTGCGCCGATAATAGGGCGCGGTTGGTTACCATAAAATGGCGCCAGACCGCTCCCCAGTCGGAGGCGATGGTCCCACCCGACCCGGCATGGTAAGGCGTACGATGACCTTCGAACGGAACACAGGCGAATGACCGTCCAACGATCTCTGAAGCAAAATCTGGAGAGCATCCAAAAGACGGCGCGTGAAAGAACCGTAAAGACTCAGGACGTGGAGTACGATCTTGAGACATTGGTTGCTCGTATTCGAAAGAAAACAATCAAACTCGACCCAGAGTATCAGCGAAGGCATCGTTGGCCTGCGGAAACGTCGTCGCGACTGATCGAGAGCTTAATCTTAAACATTCCGATCCCTGTTGTCTTCTTGTCTCAGGACGTCGATGTTGACGATGAAACTGAGGGTAATAGCTCACGCTACACCGTCATAGATGGTCAGCAACGGCTGACCGCCATCTTCGAATTTTGGAATAATGAATTCCCATTGGAAGGTTTAGAGACGCTTCAAGACCTAAATGGGTCTTACTATCGTGACCTTCCACCGTTTCTCATCAGGCGCTTGGAAGAGCGAACTATTAGGTGCCTCCGCATCGACTCGACGGTTGACGAGCAAGTCAAGTTTGACATTTTTGAACGCTTAAATACCGGATCGGTGAAGCTTGAATCGCAGGAACTTAGAAACGCTACGGTGCGAGGTCCATTCAACGATACTATCAAGCATCTAGCTGAATTTGAGCCTTTTCGGCGCTTGATACAGGTCGATGTCTCAAACCCATCCTCGAGCCCTAAAGTTCGCAAGATGGAAGATGTAGAATTGGTCCTCCGGTTCTTCGCTCTTAAAGATAAAAGATACTTAGGTCTTCGCAGCGGTTTTAGGGATTTTCTCACCTCTTCACTCGCAGAATTTAACGAGCTTGATCAGGCTGAAATCGATGGCAAGGTGGTTGTCTTCCTCAATTACATGTCGTTTATTTACGATAATGTAGGGCCTGCGGCATTCTCTAAGTGGCGAATCGAGGGCGGTATTGAGAAAAGAATGTCATCGTTCAACGCAGCGGTATTTGACGCGGTAGCAGTTGGTCTCGCTGAAGCGTTTTCGCCTGATGTCTTGGTTAAGTCACCGGAGCGGGTGCAAAGCGCATTGGCCGGATATAGAACACTATTTGCGGACGATACTTTCTTCGCTTCCGTGAATGGCAGCGTGAATGATGCCGCAAAGGTAAAATTCCGCATTGAGGCAATGAAGCACTATCTGCTC
Source organism: Sphingomonas citricola (assembly GCF_019429535.1). GTDB lineage: Bacteria > Pseudomonadota > Alphaproteobacteria > Sphingomonadales > Sphingomonadaceae > Sphingomonas > Sphingomonas citricola. Next base: position 158,193 of record NZ_JAHXZM010000006.1, read on the forward strand.
CGATGAGTACGTTCCTTTTTGGGCTCGCGGAAAGTTTCTCAGCGAGGCTGGTGGAGATCCGGGCAATAATTGGCCGCGCTGAAGCTGCGTTTGAGACCGACCAAGAACTATATGACATACTTTGCCGCGCGGGCGCTGTATTAATGGTGTCTGGTCTTGAGGCTTTCATCAAAGATATAAACGAGGCAATCCAGTCAGACATAAATGCAAATATTGACTCTTTCGAGCAAATGCCTGCTGGGATGAAAAGAGAGTTCACGCTGAAAATCGCGCAGATCGACGGCGCTTCAGAAAGTGATATCAATAAAAAATCGCGTCAGCTTGCTAAGTTTTTTGCAACTAACTCAGTAAAAATTGATTTGGGTGCTTTTCCAAACAAAGAAAATACGAACAAAAACCCTAGTTCAAGTATGGTAGACACTGCCTTTCAGAAATATGGCATCCGGTCTATACTCTACTGCCTTCACGGATCGAACTTTGAGGCCGTTTTTGATGGAGACTCTGCATCTAACGTGCTTGTTAGCCGGCAGATAAAACGAATGCGGGCAACCCTTTTCCACTTTCCATACAGAGAGCTTCCAGCCGATTACACGCTGACGGATTGGGACGGGAAAAAGGGAGAGGTGCCTCCAAGCTCTCTTTGGCAAGACTTTCTCGGCAATATCCTTCGCCGACGGCACGGGATCGTGCACGCAGACACGCGAGACAATCCAACCTCATGGGAGAGCTTGCGCGCGGATACTGACAAGCTTGAGATTTTATTTGCTGGCCTCACGTACGCGGCATCATCCCTCCTTGCACGCGACCTACAACCTGCGATCCCAGTCTGATATCACACTTGGAGGACTTAGATATGAGCCGGAAAAGCGGCTCACAGAACGCATCGCTAGCGAGGTCATGGCACGGAGCGTGCCGCTCCCTCCTAGGGAGCCCCGGTCCCGCGCAAGCGGGTCCGTCCGACAGTCGCTAAGCTCGCTGTCGTTGGTCTGGTTAGCACCGGATCGGGCTAGGTGGAACAGCAAGCTGCGCACGCCGTAGGCGTTCCTTATATATTTAACCTCGCAGAGCCGGGTTCATCCCGCCCGGGCGAATTGCGTTACAATCAAGGGCGCGGCCGAGCCGGGCGAGTGCATCGCCGAGCGACGTGTCGCCGGTGCGGAAGCGCGCCAGATCCTCGGAGGAGAGGGTTGCCAGCATCGCGGCAGTGCGCTCTTCCTCTTCCTTGCGGCGCGTTACCTCATCCGCCGGCACAGGCGCACGGCCGAGCAGGCGGCGCACCATGTCCGCTGCCATCTTCGGCAGGGTGAGCGCGTAGGCGTTCGAGATCTGACGCACCTGGGGACCGAACGGATCGGGGTTCTCCAGCGGCTCGAAGCGCCGCTCCCAATTTAGGAAGCCTTCCTCGCGCAGGCGCACCAGCGCATCATGGATCGCGCTCTTCGACCGGCGCAGGCGTTCCGCCAGGTACTCGATCGAAGGTTCGAGCCGCCCGGTCTTGAAGTCGACGATGCGCATCATTTCGCGCAGGATGTCGAGGCCGATGTGCCCGATCGGACCGTTGCGCTTGCCCGGCTGTTTGTTCTCGCGGTCGTACTGTTCGGCCGCACGCATGCGGGCCATGCGCTCGGCCTTGTTGAACGGGGACCATAGCTGGCCCTCGCACGTGCCAGCCTTGCGGCTGTTACGATGGACCTTCTGCCCGGTGCGGTGCGCCTTGGTCGCGAAGCTACCGACCAGCTCGCCGAATGACCGCACCCTCATGCGACCACTCCCGCGCGGGTCAGCCCTGCCGCGGCCCCTCGAGCAATTGACGCGGCTCCCTCAGATCCTGCGTCAGCATATCCGCCCACTCCTGCGCCAGCTCGCGTCGGCGCGGCATGTAGGCGGCGCGATTGTACGCCGCCTCCACTCCGCTCGGCACGTGCGCGAGCATGAGATCGATAATCGCGCGGTCGCCGACCCGGTTTTCGGTCGCGGCCAGCTCGTTCATGATCGTTGAATAGGTCGACCGCCAGCCGTGGGGAACGTGGATCCCCGAGTAGCCGGCATCGCGATAGGCCTTGCTCAACGTGCTGTCGCTGATCGGCTTGCGCGGGTGACGCACGCTGCGGAAGATCAGCGCGGCTCGACCCGAGAATTCCCGCGCAACCTTGATCACGTCGACCGCCTGCCGTGACAGGGGCACCAGGAACTCGAAGGCAACGTCCTCCTTGCGGTCCAGCACCAGCTTCATCTTGGCGGCGGGAATGCGCCAGATCGGCTCGGCACCATCCAAGCCCTCGAACTCGTCCCACTCGGCCAGCCGAAGCACACCCGCGCGAACCGCGGTGAGCGCGAGAAAGCGGGAAGCGAGCTTGGTCAGCGGCTGCCCCGGTTTCGCCTCCACCTCGCGGAGCACCGTGCGTGCCGCTTCGATCGTGCGCACGGCCGGGAACTTGCCCTTCTTGGGTTTGGCGAGCGCGCGATTCGCCACAGCAGCAGGATCCACCTGCGCAATGCCGCTGCCAATCGCACGAACGAACACTTCCGAGATCCGCTGGCGGGCACGGTGCGCCGTCTCGATCGCTCCTCGCTGCTCGATCGGTCGCAAGACCTCCAACACGAGCGGCGTCGTAATCGCGTCGATTGGTAGGTGCCCGATCTTCGGATAAACGTCCTGGTCCATGCTGCGTTTGACGATGCTGGCGTAGCGAGGCGACCAGGTCGGTGTCTGGCTGGTAAGCCACTCCTCGGCGACCGTCTTGAACGTAGCGCCCGCTCGTGCGTCCCGCGCGGCCGAGCGCGCTCGCTTCTCCACCGCTGGATCCTTGCCGCTGCGTAGCTCCCGAGCTGCCTCGTCCCGCAGCTCGCGGGCTTCCGCTAAGGTCACGTCCGGGTACGAGCCGAACGTCAGCAGCTTCTCCTTGCCCGCAACGCGAAACTTCCACCGCCAACTGCGATGCCCGGTGGTCGCAACGTGTAAAAACAGCCCACGCGCGTCGCTGAGCTTGTATGCCTTGTCCGTTGGCTTCGCCTGACGGCACGCTTTGTCCGTCAGCATGGCGTACCCCCAACGATGCGGAGCCGTACCCCCGATATACCCCCAAAAGCGGTGCGCTGCATTGAGCTTCATTGCGACGGGTTGAGACACCCGACAAGGGGCAGAAGCCGTGCTTCTCCGCACTTGTGAGACAGGTTGATACAGGCTGGAACAAGGGGATGGTGGAAGGGACTGGATTCGAACCAGTGTACGCTCACGCGGGCAGATTTACAGTCTGCTGCCTTTAACCACTCGGCCACCCTTCCATCCGGGTCGCGCCGGACGTTGGTCCGGCACCTGCTGCACGGTGCTGATCGCACGGTGCAGGCGGCTGGTCAGGCCGCTGATCGACGCCGCAGGAGCGACGAAGAAGGCGGCTCCTAGAGGCGCGCGCGGCGGTGCGCAAGCCCCTTCGCGCCGCTTGTTTCCAAATGACCGGTGCTTGCGCGCGCACGGCGTGCGGCATAGGCACGCGCGCATGACGTTCACGAAGTTTCCGCGCTGATGGCGCGCCGCGGCCATCGCCCCAGCCAGACGCAGGGCAACCGCCCGCGCTTCTGGGGACGCCACGCGGTCACCGCCGCGCTTGCCAACCCCGAACGCGTGGTGCGCAAGATGTGGGGCACGCGCGAGGCGCTGGCATCGCTCGACCTGCCGTCGTCGCTGCCGGTCGTTTTCGCCGAAGCGCCCGACCTGGGCCGGCTGGTGCCCAACGACGCGCCGCACCAGGGTCTGGTCGCCGAAGTCGACCCGCTGGAAGAGATCTGGCTCGGAGACCTCTTGGCGCAAGGGGAGGGTGACCGCCGCCCGCTGATCGTGCTCGATCAGGTCACCGATCCGCACAATGTCGGCGCGATCATGCGTTCGGCCGCGGCGTTCGACGCGCTCGGCATCGTGACGCAGGATCGCCATGCGCCGCCCGAATCGGGCGTGCTCGCGCGCTCGGCGTCGGGCGCACTCGAGGTCGTGCCGTGGGTGCGTGTCGTGAACCTCGCGCGCGCGCTCGACGAGATCGGCGAGGCGGGGTTCTGGCGGATCGGGCTGACCGGCCACGCACCAGCGACGCTGGCGGAACAACTGGGCGAGACGCGCCCCGCGATCGTGCTCGGCGCGGAGGGCGAGGGGATGCGGCAGAATACCGAGGCGCATTGCGACCAGCTCGCGCGGTTGCCGATCTCAGGCAGAGTGGAGAGCCTGAACGTCTCCAACGCCGCGGCGATCGCGCTCTACGCGGTGGCGGCGCGCGGATGACGTGATGGGCGGGGCGCGGCCGTCGACCGCGCCCCCGCCGGTCTCAATCCTCCTCGGCGATCCGCACCTTCAGCCCGTCGAGCGCCGAGGTGAACTGGATCTGGCACGACAGCCGCGACCCCGCGTCGCGATCGGCGGAGGAGTCGAGCAAGTCGTTCTCGTCCTCGCTCATCGCAGGGAGACGGTCGATGAACGCCGGGTCGACGTGGACGTGGCACGTCGCGCATGAGCAGCAACCGCCGCACAGCGCCAGGATTTCGTCGATGCCGGCATCGCGAATGACTTCCATCACCGACAGGCCGACCTCGCCGTCGATCTCGCGTTCTTCCCCCTCGCGGGTGACGACGATAAGCTTGGGCATGATCAACTCTCCGAATGGTGGCGGCCTCCATGCCGCGTCGCGCGCGCCCGGGCAATGGTGCGCACATCGGGTCGCGCGATGGGCCTGAGCGAAGGCGACCTGCGCGCGGGGCTCGACGCGCTGGGCGAGATCGAGCCCGCCTTCGCCGCCGCGGTCGCGCGCGTCGGCTACCCCGCGCCGCGCATCCGGCAGCGCGGTTACGCGACGCTGCTGCGTATCATCGTCGGGCAGCAGGTGAGCGTGCGCGCCGCCGATGCAGTGTGGCGCAAGCTAGAGGAGCAGGTCGGCGACCCGAACGATCCCGCGATCATCGCCGCGGCGAGCGACGAGGCGCTGCGCGCCTGCGGCTTCTCGCGCCAGAAGACCGGCTACGCGCGCAGCCTGACGGACGAGGTGACGAGCGGCCGGCTCGACCTCGCCAATCTGTCCGCCGACGACGAGGAGGCGATCGCGCAGCTCGTCCGCGTCAAGGGGATCGGGCGCTGGTCGGCGGAGGTGTACCTGCTGTTCGCCGAAGGTCGCCCCGACATCTGGCCCGCGGGCGACCTGGCGGTGCAGATCGAGGTCGGCCGCATCCTCGGCCACGACGCGCGCCCGAGCGAGAAGCTGACGCGCGAACTAGCCGAAGCATGGCGGCCCCACCGCGGCGCCGCCGCCATCTTCACCTGGCACCATTACGGTGCCGGGCCGGATGCGGCGCCGGTGTGACGGGATGTGGCGCGGCAGCCGGGTCGACATTCCCGACTGCCACGCCGCGCTGGCTCAGCGCGCGGGGCGCCACACCTGCGTCTGGCACAGGAAGGCGATGCAGCCCTGTACCTTCAGCGTGTTGTCGGGGTTGCGGCTGACGATCGACTTGTAGGTCTTGCCGTTACGCGGATCGTAGATGCGGCCGCGCCAGTCATCACCCGCGTCGGCGAATTCGGACAGGACGGGCATACCGACGATCGGGCGGCTGCGCAGCGCCTTGTCCTTGTTGTTGACGTCGGTCGCGGCGGCCCCGGGGGTGTGTTTCAGCACGCGCACGATCCGGCCGCAGGTCTTGCCCCCGCACGGCCCCACCTCGACCAGCGCGGCGCCGTCTTCGGTCACGTAGCGGCCGTTGATCGGTTGCGCGGCCTGCGCGGGGGCGGCGAGGGCGACGGTGCCGGCAAGCGCGGCGGCTAGAGCGGGAAGCGTTCTCATGCCGCCTTCTTGCGGCGGCGCGGATGAACACGCAATGGCCGAGGCGGCACCGATGCGGGCGACGCGGCGCAGCAACGCAACGTCACGGTGGGCGAGCAGCGTCGCGGTACCCGCGCGGCGCCGTCGCTCACATCCCGCGTTGAACCGGGCGGGCTTCTCCCGCATGGGCGTGATCGATGTCGCCCCTCGCCCGCCCGTCCGAACATTCACCCTCGCGATCGCTCGCCGACAGCTACGCCTCGATCCGGGTGCCGGAGAATGCGGGGTTCTGGCGCACGATGCTCGCCTTCGTCGGGCCGGGCTGGCTCGTCGCGGTCGGCTATATGGACCCGGGCAATTGGGCGACCGACATCGCGGGCGGTTCGGCGTTCGGCTATCTGCTGCTCTCGGTCGTGCTGTGTTCCAACCTGATGGCGATCGTGCTGCAATCGCTCGCCGCCAGACTCGGCATCGGCGCGGGGCACGATCTGGCGCAGGCGTGCCGGGCGCGCACGTCGAAGCCGGTCGGCATCACCTTGTGGGCGCTCGCCGAGATCGCGATCATCGCGTGCGACCTCGCCGAGGTGCTCGGCACCGCGATCGCATTGAAGCTGCTGTTCGGGCTTCCGCTCGTCTGGGGCGTCGTGCTGACCGGGCTCGACGTGTTCGTGATCCTCGCGCTGCAGCGGCACGGATTTCGCCAGTTGGAGGCATTCATCGCCGCGTTGCTGGTCGTGATCGCGGTTTGTTTCGGGCTCGAACTCATCTGGGCGCGACCCGACTGGGTCGCGGCGGCGGGCGGGCTGATCCCGCGACCCGAGGTCGTGACCAATCCCGCGGCGCTCTACATCGCGATCGGTATCCTGGGCGCGACCGTGATGCCGCACAATCTCTACCTCCATTCCTCGATCGTCCAGACGCGCGCGTACGGCGAGGCGGAGGCCGGGCGACACCGCGCGCTGATGCTCGCGACGATCGATTCGACGGTCGCGCTCGGGCTCGCCTTCTTCATCAACGCCGCGATCCTGATCCTCGCCGCCGCCGCGTTCCACACCGCGGGGCGCACCGAAGTCGCCGAGATCGAGCAGGCGCACGAGTTGCTGGCACCCATGCTGGGGGTGGGCGGGGCGAGCGCGGTGTTCGCAATCGCACTGCTGGCGAGCGGTCAGAACTCGACCGTCACCGGGACGCTCGCGGGGCAGATCGTGATGGAGGGATTCCTCGACCTGCGCCTGCCCGTCTGGCTGCGGCGGCTGGTGACGCGCGCGCTCGCGATCCTGCCCGCGGTCGTCGTGGTCGGCGCGGCGGGCGACCGCGGCGCGGGCGAGTTGCTGGTGCTCAGCCAAGTGGTCCTGAGCCTCCAGCTACCGTTCGCGGTGATCCCGCTCGTCGCCTTCACGGCCAACCGCGGATACATGGGCAGCTTCGTCGCCCCGCGCTGGCTGTCGGCGCTCGCCTGGGCGATCGCGGCGGTGATCGTCGGGTTGAACGGCTATCTGTTGTGGGGGATGGCGACCGGATGAGCAGTGCGAGGGTTTGACACCGGCGCGGACGTGTCGCAGCACTTGTGCCCGTTCCGGATCGATCGACGTCACACCCTCATGCCTCGATGAAATCGCTTCTCGCCTCCCTGCTGCCCGTGGCGCTCGCGGCCTGCTCGGTTCCCGCGGTGACGCCGGGCGAGCTGCCGCGCAGCGACCATTTCGATGGGCGGCGTTTCTTCAATCCCGACGGGGATCGCGGCAGCGGGGGCGATGCGAAGAAGGGGCCGGTCGGGTTGATCGAGAGCCTGTTCACGCGCGCGAACAATTGGCCCTCCGTGGCGGTTACGCCGACGCGCCCGCCGCGTCGCGTTGCGGGTGCGGCGATGGCGGTGACGTGGATCGGTCACGCGACCGTGCTGGTGCAGACGCAGGGGCTCAACATCCTGACCGACCCGATCTGGGCCGAGCGATCGTCGCCGGTCGGGTTCGCGGGGCCCAAGCGGGTACGCGCGCCGGGTGTCAGGTTGGCCGATCTGCCGCGGATCGACGTCGTGCTGCTCAGCCACGATCATTACGACCACCTCGACACGAGCACGCTCAGAAGCCTGTTCGACCGCGATCGACCGCTGATTGTCACTAGCCTGCGCAACGACGCGCTGCTCGCGCGGTACGGTATCGTCGCTGAGGCACGCGACTGGGGCGGGCGCGTGCGGGTGCGCCCCGGCGTGGACGTCGTGGTAACGCGCGCGCACCATTGGAGCGGGCATGGCTTGGGCGATCACGACCGGGCGTTGTGGAGCGGCTTCGTCGTCACGCTGCCGGGCGGAAACCTGTATTTCGCGGGCGATACCGGTCCGGGCGACATGCGCTGGGCGATCGAGGCACGCCGCTACGGCCCCGTCCGCATGGCGCTGCTGCCGATCGGCGCCTATCATTTCACCGGGCCGGTGACCGGCAACCACATCGGTCCCGCCCAGGCGGTGACCGCGTTCGGTCAGCTAGGTGCGGCGTACGCGCTCGGCATCCACTGGGGCACGTTCGAGCTGACGTCGGAGGGGATCGATCAGCCGCGGATCGAACTCCACCGCGCGCTGGAACGCGCAAACATCGAGCGACGCCGCTTCCGCGCGACCGAGGTCGGGCAGACGTGGATGATCCCGCCGTCGGCCGCGACCGGTCAGCCGCCGCGCGTCACGCCTCGCCCTGGTATTTGATCTCCAGAAAGCGCCCGCGCGTCGCCAGTGCGTCGAGGTCGCCTTGCGCCAGTTGCTCGCTCATCTCGCTTAGCTCGCGCTCGATCACGCCGAGGCCGTCGGTGAGCTGCTGATCGGGGGTCTTGCCGTTACGCGGCGTGGAACGCAGCCCCGCGGGCACCTTCTGATAGTCGCGGACGAATTCGGGAAGTTGCTCGCCGACCAGCCGCCGCACCTCGGCTGCGGCGGGCGCATCGTCGTCGAGCGCACCGATCTGCGCGCCGAGCGTGTCGAGCTGCGCGCCGATCCGGTCGACGATCGGGACCGCGGGTGCCGGCAGCGCGGGGCGCTGCGCGTCGAGCCAGCGCGCGGTGGCCGCGGGCAGCGCCTTGATCTCGCTGCGCGCGATCCGTTCCGGAGTCGGCACCGGGGTCGCGGGCGCGAACGCGATGGTGAGCGTCACCGCCAGCATCAGCAGCATGACGGCGAGCGCGCCGAACATGCCGAGCGGCATGACGATCCCGCCGAACAGCGCCGCCGCGATCAGGATCGCCGCATCAGTGAGCGCGATCAGCACCAGTCGCTGCTTCACCCCGCCGCGCCCGCCGCGCGCCGGGCGACGCTGGGTCTGCATCACGCCGCCCTCGCCGCCGCCACGCACGCGCTCGACGGTGCGGCGCGCGTCGGCGATCGCCTCGTCGGTTCGGGTCGGTACGCTCACAGCGCCTCCAGCTTGAATTGGTCGGCCGGCCCCGACACGCGGTTCTGCGCGGCGCCCTCGGCGCGGGCGATATAGCCCTTCGACTTCTCCACTTCGTTGCCGAGCGTCGTGACCGTCGTCTTCATGCTGTCGAGCGCTTTCAGCTTGAAATCGTCGATCGCGTCCATCGTGTCGTAGATGTTCTGGAACGCGCGCTGGAGCGTTTCCAGCGGGATGGTCGAGGCGGCGGCCTGTTCGTGGATGCGCGCGGTGTTGGAACGCAGCAATTTGCCGGTTGAATCGATGATGTTGGCCGTGGTCGTATTCAGTTGCGTGATCTGCTCGAGCACGAGTTTCTGGTTGGTAAGCGCCTGCGCGACCGTGACCGCGGTGCGCAGCGCCGCGACCGTCGTGGTCGAGGCGCGGTCGACGCCCTTGATCAGCTCGACGTTGTTCTTCTTCACGAGGTCGAGCGCGAGATAGCCCTGCACGGTCACCGCCATCTGCGTCAGCAGGTCCTGCGTGCGCTGGCGGGCGTAGAACAGCGCGGTCTCGCGGATCGCCTTGGCCTTCGCCGGGTCGGTCGCGTCGAGCTCGTTCGCCTTGTCCTCCAGCCGCGCGTCCATCGTCTGCGACAAATGGATCATCTGTTCGAGCCGCCCCATCGCGGTCCACAGGTTCGCGCGCTCGGTGTCGATCGAGGCATTGTCCATCAACAGCTCGTCCTTGCCCGAGGACAGGCTCTTCAGGATCGAGCTGATGTGCGTCTGGCTGGATTTGTAGCTGTCGAAATAATTGCGCATCTTGTTGCCGAACGGGATCACACCGAACAGCTTCTGCGGCGCGGTGAGATTGCCCTTTTTGCCGGGATCCAGATCCTCGACCACGCGGCGCAGTTGCGCCAGGTCCTTGCCGACGCCGTCGTCCTTGTCCATCGCGCGCACCGGGCGGTCAAGGAAGCGGTTCGACTGGCCCGCGGCGTCGCGAATCTCCTTCTGCCCCATGCTGGTGATCGCATCGACGCGGCGGCCGAATTCGGGCGAGTTGACGTCCTCCGCGATCAACTGTTCGACGAAGGTGTCGACGCGCGTTTCGAGTTCGGTGCGCGTACCCTGGTCGACCGGCACCAGCCCCGCGGCCTTCGCAGGCGCGAGCGTGGGGACGGGGTCGGGCGGGGTGAGCACCAGTTCCTTCTCAACCGTGTCGGGCGTCGTCGCCATCGTGTCGTTCCTTCTCACCCGCGCAGGCCGCGCATCGTCCGTCACCGAGCCTGACCGCGATGGCTCCCGCGATCAAGTGTGTTGTTACTATAATACGCGGGTCGGATGACCGCAATCGGCCGCGCTTTTCCATCGAACCGCAACATCGGCGTCACCGCGGTGCAACCCGCGCGACGCGAAGCTGCAACCGTGCGGCCCTAGCGCGGCGGCGGGGCCGGTGGGACATCCGCGCGGCGACAGGGGAAAAGATGATGACGGCGAAGCTCTCGCTCGGCCTCTTGGCCGGGTTGCTCGGTTGCGTATCGACGCAGGCACTGGCGCAGGCCGCGGCGCAGCCGGAGAACACCCCCGACGACATCGTCGTCACCGCGCAGAAACGCGAGCAGCGGATCGAGGACGTGCCGCTGACCGTCACCGCGGTGACCGGCGAGCGGATGCGCGACCTGGGCGTCAATTCGTTGAGCGAGGTCGCGCTCTACGTGCCCGGCCTGCGCATCCAGGAGCAGAGCGCGAACAACCCCGGTTTCGTGATCCGCGGCATCACGTCCGATTCGGGTTCGGCGCAGCAGGGCGCGCGCGTCACGCTTTATTACAACGGTGTCGACATCTCGCGCTCGCGCGGGGCGTATCAGGACCTCTACGATCTCGAACGGATCGAGGTGGTGAAGGGGCCGCAGGCGACGCTGTTCGGCACCGCCGCCGCGGTCGGCGCGGTGTCGATCATCTCCGCGCGCCCCCGCGAGGGATTCTCGGCGAACCTGACCGGCTCGTACGGTAATTATAATCGTACGCAGGTGTCGGGGTATCTGAATGCGGGCAACGATACGCTCGCCGCGCGGCTCGCCTTCGCGTACAAATACCGCGACGGCTACGTCCGGAACATCGCGGGTGACCCGAAGGTGCCGAACCAGAACCAGGGTCGGGTCGACCAGGACGATCTGAACGGGCAGGACCAGCGTGGGCTGCGCGGCTCGCTGCGCTGGACGCCGTCGAACGACATCACCGCCGACCTCGTCCTGACCTACGACGGGCAGCGCAATCCGGGCACCGCGTTCAAGAGCCGCGTGTTCGCGCCGACCGGCGGGCAGACCGGCGATTACGGTTACGCCGAACTCTCGGGCTCGCCCTTCTCGAGGGAAGTGCTCGGCAAGCGCAAGCTCGGGCTCGACCGCAACGTCTATGACGCCAATCTGACGGTGCAGATCGACCTCGCGCCCGGCGTCACCTTCACCACCGTCAACGGCTATCGCCGCTTCGACAGTCTGGAGATGTTCGATGCCGACGGCGGGCCGGCCTGGTACCTCGAATTCGCCGAGGACGCGAAGGGCGACCAGTGGAACCACGAAGGCCGCTTCGCCTTCACCGGCGACACCTACCGCGCCTCGTTCGGCTGGAACGCGTTCCTCGAAGACGGTTTCCAGCGTGTGCCCTTCTCGACCGAGGAGGGCACCTATCTCGCCTGCTCGGTCGCTGCCGCCTACGCGCCCGTTCGCGCCGCGCTGGCGGCCGCGGGGGTGCCGACCGGCACTGGATGTGTCGCTGCCAACGGCACGATCCCCGCCGCGACCCGCGCGACTGCGCTGCTGACGCGCGGCGCCGCGACGCAGCTTCCGTACGCGTCGGTGTTCACCAATTACGGCACCAACCAGGCTTATTCGGTCTTCGCCGACGGAACGTGGCTGCCGACCCCCGCGCTCGAGCTGACTGCGGGCGCGCGCGTCCTGATCGAGCACCGCAAGTCGGGCTACAGCTCGGTCCAGCCCAATTCGACGATCCTCGCCGGACTCGGCATCCGCTCCAGCCTGCTCGGCACCGCGAGTACCGCGGGCGTGCGCTATACCGCAGAGGACAGTTTCGCCGCGGTGCTGCCGCGCTTCAATGCGCTCTTTCGCGTCGCCGACGGGCTCAACCTCTACGCCACGATCAGCAAGGGTCGCCGCTCGCCGGTGGTACAGCTCGCCGCGGCGGCCGCGGGGACGGGCGTTCGCCCCAACCTGCAATCGGTGCCCGAGGAGACGGTGTGGAATTACGAGGGCGGCGTGAAGGCCGCGCTCGGCGGGTTCACCGGCACCGCCTCGGTCTTCTATCAGGATTATCAGGGTTTCCAGGTTTCGGTCACGCAGCCCAACGGCACCGCACTGACGCAGAGCGCAGGGTCCGCAAAGAACCCCGGCGTCGAGTTCGAGGGCACCTATCGTCTGTCGCCGAATCTGTCGGTGTTCGGCAGTTTCGCGTATATCGACGGCAAGATCGACCGCGGCAACAACGTGACCCCCGCTTATGCCGGTGCGCGCTTCCGCCTGCAGCCCAAGACCACCGCGTCGGGCGGGATCAATCTGCGCGTGCCGCTGGGCGAGGGGACGGTGTTCTACGCAGTGCCGAGCGCCACGTATCAGTCGAAGGTATTCTTCGAACTGCCCAACAGCGACGCGATCAGCGAGCGGGGCTACACGCTCGTCAACCTGCGCGCGGGCGTCGAGCTGGCGGGCGGGCGTTATCGCCTCGGCGGTTTCGCGCGCAACCTGACCAATAAGAAGTATCTGATCGACGCGGGCAACACCGGCGGCGGTTTCGGCGACCCCACCTACATCCGCGGCGAACCGCGCTTCTACGGCGTCGAGGTCTCGGGGACGTTCTGATCGCTCGGAGCGGGGATCAGCCGTGCGTCGCCGGTGGCTTCGCCGACGCACCCGGCTCGATCCCCGACACCACCCAGGCGAGGGCCTCGTCATAGCTGTGGGCGAAGCGGGTGAACGGTTGATCGAAGATACGCCGCACCTGCAACCGCACCAGCATCGTGCCGGTCACGAGCGCCAGTGCGCGCGCGTGCTTCATCTTGGACAGGTGCGTGCCCATCGTCGCGATCATGTCCTGTGCCTGCACCGGGCAGCGCGACACGTCGATGATGAGCGCGTAGCTCGGCATCCGCGCGGCGGCGATCTGCGCGATCAGGTCGCCGACGAGCCGGTCCGCCTCGGCGGGGGACAGCATTCCCTCCATGTCGATCCGGACGAGGGAATGTGGGCGATCGACGACGATCTTGTACATGCGCGTTTCTCCACCGCGGCGATCATGCCATGCCAATGGTTGACGATCCGTCGACCCGTGCGCCGTGGTGGATCGTCGATGCGCGGCGGAGCGTCGATCGGCGTGCGGCTGTGGCGCCGGTTGCGCGCCCCATCTTTTCGCGCGCGCACAAATAGGCTAAGGGCGCGGCCGAAATCGCCTGTGCGACCAGCGCGGGCCATCCAGGAAACATGATGAACCTCCGCAATATCGCGATCATCGCGCACGTCGACCATGGCAAGACGACCCTCGTCGACCAGCTCTTCCGCCAGTCGGGTACCTTCCGCGAGAACCAGCGCATCGAAGAGCGCGCGATGGATTCGAACGACCTGGAAAAGGAGCGCGGGATCACCATTCTCGCCAAGCCGACCTCGGTCGACTGGACGCCGCCGGGCGAGAGCGAGGCGATCCGCATCAATATCGTCGACACGCCCGGCCACGCGGATTTCGGCGGCGAGGTGGAGCGCATCCTGTCGATGGTCGACGGTGTCGTCCTCTTGGTCGATTCGTCGGAAGGCGCGATGCCGCAGACGAAGTTCGTGACCGGCAAGGCGCTGGCGCTCGGCCTGAAGCCGATCGTGGTGGTCAACAAGGTCGACCGCAACGATGCGCGCATCCAGGAAGTGCTCGACGAGGTGTTCGACCTGTTCGTCAGCCTCGATGCGAACGACGAGCAGCTCGACTTCCCCGTGCTCTACGCCTCGGGCCGCAACGGCTATGCCTCGACCGACATGGACGCGCGCGAGGGCACGCTGATCCCGATGTTCGAGACGATCGTGCGCCACGTGCCGCCGCCCAACCTGCAGGTCGAGAACGTGCCGTTCACCTTCCTGGTGACGCTGCTCGATCGCGACAACTTCCTCGGCCGTATCCTGACCGGCCGCGTTAATTCGGGGACGGTCAAGCAAAACCAGCCGATCCACGCGCTCGACAATGACGGCAACGTTGTCGAGACCGGTCGCGCGTCGAAGATCCTGTCGTTCCGCGGCCTCGACCGCGTTCCGGTCGACGAGGCGAAGGCGGGCGACATCATCAGCCTCGCCGGGCTGACCGTCGCGACCGTCTCGAACACGATCGCGGACCCGCAGGTGACCGAGCCGCTGCACGCGCAGCCGATCGACCCGCCGACGCTGTCGATGCGCTTCGCGGTGAACGATTCGCCGATGGCGGGTCGCGAGGGGTCGAAGGTGACCAGCCGCATGATCCGCGACCGCCTGTTCCGCGAGGCGGAATCGAACGTCGCGGTGAAGGTGACCGAGGCGGCCGACCGCGACAGCTACGAAGTGGCGGGCCGCGGCGAATTGCAGCTCGGCGTGCTGATCGAGACGATGCGCCGCGAAGGCTTCGAGCTCGGCATCAGCCGTCCGCGTGTTTTGTTCGGCGAGGACGAGGACGGCAAGAAGACCGAGCCGTACGAGACCGTCATCATCGACGTGGACGAGGAATATTCGGGCACGGTCGTCGAGAAGATGAACCTGCGCAAGGCCGAGATGACCGACATGCGCCCGTCGGGCGGTGGCAAGACGCGCATCACCTTCTCCGCGCCCAGCCGCGGGATGATCGGCTATCACGGCGAGTTCCTGTCGGACACGCGTGGCACCGGCATCATGAACCGGCTGTTCGAGAAGTACGGGCCGCACAAGGGCAATATCGAGGGCCGCAAGAACGGCGTGCTGATCTCGAACGGTGCGGGCGAAGCGCAGGGCTACGCGCTCGGCCCGCTCGAGGACCGCGGCATCCTGTTCGTCGGCCACGGCGAGGCGCTGTACGAGGGCATGATCATCGGCGAGAACGCCAAGACGGATGACCTCGAGGTCAACCCGATGAAGGCGAAGCAGCTGACCAACTTCCGCGCATCCGGCGGCAAGGACGACGCGATCCGCCTGACCCCGCCGAAGAAGATGACGCTGGAGCAGGCGATCGCGTACATCGACGACGACGAGATGGTCGAAGTGACGCCGAAGTCGATCCGTCTGCGCAAGCGCTTCCTCGATCCGAACGAGCGCAAGCGCGCGAGCCGCGCGAAGGCCGCCTGAGCGGGCCGGGCAAGCCGCAGCGATCGCTGCGGCGAGCCTCAAGGCCCGCCCGGTCGGCCTCGCGACAAGCGAGGACCGACGACGCGGCTCTGCCGCGGCGCGCGCCGCAACGCGGTAAAAGCGGCGGCGAAGGACACTCCCTTCGCCGCCGTTTGCGTGTCCTACACGCTCGAACTCACGCTATAGCGGTCGCATGCCCGACCGCCGCTCCCCGTTCGCCCGCCACCGCTGGACCCCGTCGCGTTACCGCGCACTGCTGCGCACCCGCGGTCCGCGCTCGGTCCGTTTCCGCACCCGCGTGTCGGTGCTGGCGGGGGCGATCGCGATCGGGCTGGTCGCGATTTTGTTCGCGCAAGCCGCAGACTGGGCAGGCGGCTGGTTCAACGGATATGCCAGGCGCTGGCACTGGCTGCCGCTGCTCACGACCCCGCTCGCCTTCGTCGCGCTGGTCTGGGTGACGCGCAGGATCGCACCGCTGGCGAAGGGGTCGGGCATCCCGCAGGTGATCGCCGCGAGCGAGGATCCCAATCGCGCGACGACCTCGTTGATCTCGGTCCGCACCGCCGCGACCAAGATCGTGCTGACGATCGCGGCCGTGTTGTCGGGCGCGTCGGTCGGGCGCGAGGGGCCGACCGTGCAGCTCGCGGCGGCGGTGATGGGGCTGACGCACCGGATCATGCGCGTGCCGCTGCGTACCCCCGTCGTGATTGCGAGCGGCGCGGCGGGCGTCGCAGCGGCGTTCAACACCCCGCTTGCCGGACTGCTGTTCGCGATCGAGGAACTGGCGAGCGCGTACGAGCAGCGGGTGACGCTGCTGGTGCTGTCGGCGATCGTCATCGCCGGCATGGTCGCGCAGTCGGTGCAGGGCGATTACGTCTATTTCGGGGTGATCGGGGCGAGCATTCCGTTGTCGAGCGCGTTGCTGGTGGTGCCGGTCGCAGGGGTCGTCGGCGGCATGTCGGGTGGCGTGTTCGCGCGGCTGATGCTGATGCTCGCGACGGGTAGCACGGCGGTCACGCGGTGGAGCAAGGCGTATCCGATCTTCTTTGCCGGGTTGTGCGGTGTCGTCGTCGCTGCGCTGGGGGTCGTGACCGGGCTGACCTGGGGCACCGGTTATTCCGCCGCGCGCGCAATGATCGTCGGGGTCGACGCGCCCTTGTGGTTCGGGCCAGCCAAGTTCGTCGCCACGCTCGCCACCGCGGTCGCGGGGCTGCCGGGCGGCATCTTCGCGCCGTCGCTGGCGGTCGGGGCAGGGGTCGGCAACCTGTTGCGTGAAGTGTTCCCGGCGAGTCCCACCTCGGCGGTCGTGATCCTGGGCATGGTCGGTTATTTCGCGGGCGTCGTGCGCGCGCCGCTGACCGCGGTGATCATCCTGTCGGAGACGACCGCGAGCCGCGGGCTGATGCTGCCGATGTTCGCCACCGCGTTCATCGCGGACGCGGCAAGCCAGTGGGTGTGCCGCGAGAAACTGTATCACGGCCTGTCGCGCGGGTTCGCGATGGCACCCGAGCCCAGGCCGCAATGAAAAAGGGCGGCGGATCGCGCCGCCGCCCCTCGTCAGGTGAGGCTCAGCGGAACTTGCCGCTGAGCGAGACACCGACGACGCGCGGTTCGTTGAACACCGCGGCGTTGTAATTCTCGATCACGCCCTTCAGGTTCTTCTCGTTCGAGAGGTTGCGCGCGAAGGCGGCGATCTCGTAGCGGCCGTCGGGCGTCGTATAGCCCGCCTTCAGCCCGAGTTCGAAGTTGCCGTCCGCGTAGAATTCGCGCGTCTTGTAAAGCACGAAGTTCGTGTAGCCCTGCAGGTTGAAGTCGGTCGCGACGAAGAAATTGCCGTCGTTGCTGAGCGGGATGTCGTACCGCACCGCGGCGTCGATCTGATACTCGGGCGCGTTGGGCAGCGGGTTGCCGTCGATCTGCGCCAGCACGGCGGGGCTGCCGAAGATGGTGCGCGTGATCGTCGGGTCCTGCACGGTGCAGGTGACGCGGCCGGCGAGCGCGCAGACCTGCGCGTAGACGTTCTTGTCCTTGATCTCGCTGTGCAGCGCGCTGCCGCCGAGCGAGAAGGTGATGTTGCGGATCGGGCGCCATTCCAGCTCCGCCTCGAACCCGTAGGCGTCGGCGTGGTCGGCGTTGAACAGTACGCCGTTGCCGTTGGCGTCGTTGCCGTTCAACTGGATGTCGTTGACGCGGTAGTAGAAGCCGGTCGCGTTGAAGCGCATGTTGCCGAACGGCCGCGTCTTCACGCCCGCCTCGTACGAGGTGATCGTCTCGCTGTCGGCGGTGGTGAAGGCCGAGCCGAACACCGCCGAGCGGCCCTGGATCGTCGGTCCGCGGAAACCGCGCGCGACGCGGGCGTAGATGCTGGCGGTCGGATCGACCTCGTACAGCGCCGACACGTCCCAGCTCGGCTCCTTGCCCGTCAGTTTGACGTTGCGGGATGCAGTGGCGGGGAAGTTGACGGTCGCGCCGGTGGTCGCGGGCTTGACCAGGATCGTGCGCTTGTCGTCCTCGGTGTAGCGGCCGCCCGCGGTCAGCGTCAGGCGATCGATCGTGTAGCTCGCCTGGCCGAACGCCGCCCATGACGTGTTGGCGTCGTGCAGGCGGACCCAGTTGCCCGGGTTGTTGGTGTTGCCGTTCGCGGCAACGAACGGTGCCGAGAGAAAGAAGCGGCGCTGGTAGAAGTCGGTCGTGTCGCGCTGATCGAAGTAGAAGCCGCCGAACTGCCACTTGAACGCGGCGCCCGCGTCGCTGGAGGCGAGGCGCAGTTCCTGCGTCCACTGGTCGAGATCACGGATGTTGCCCTGGCTCTGTCCGCAGTCGATACAACTGCCGGTAGCGGTGAGTGGCAACTGGCGCACGCCGCCGTCGGTGTCGCCGCGGCTGTAGCCCGACGTAGTCTCGTAGGCAGTAATCGAGGTGAGCGTCGCCGGTCCGAAATCGTACGCCGCGTTCACCGACCCGCCATAGGTCTTGTACGCCTGCGGGTTGTTGACCGCCTCGTCGAGCGCGATGCGGCCGCGCGGCTCGCGCGCGACACTGTTCGACCCGCGCACCAGCGCGCCGCGGTGGAACACGGTCGAGGTGCCGTCATAGTCGCGCGCGTGACCCGACACGTTGATCGACAGCGCCTCGGTCGGCGTGAACAGGAGTTGCAGGCGCACGTCGCGCTCGTTGAACCCGCCAAGCGCATTCTTGCCGCCGCGCGTGCCGTCGACGCCGGGGCCGGTGAAGGTGTTGTCGATCCAGTCGTCGCGGTGCTGGTAGAGGCCCGACAGGCGGAACGCGATCTTGTCGGCGACGATCGGCCCGCCGACCCCTGCGTCGACGGTCGCGGTGTTGTAGCTGCCGTAGGAGGCGCTGACGCGGCCGTCAAAGGTCTGACTGGGGCGGATCGTGTCGAACTTGATGATGCCCGCGGTGGTGTTGCGTCCGAACAGCGACCCTTGCGGTCCGCGCAGCACCTCGACCTGATTGACGTCGAACACGGGGTTCGACTTCAGCACGACGTGTTCGAGCACGACGTCATCCTGGATAATCGACACCGGCTGCGACGCGCCGAGGTAGAAGTCGATGTTGCCCAGACCGCGGATGTAGAAGCGCGGGAAGATGCGCCCCGTCGTCGTCTCGGCATAAAGGCCGGGCACGCGACCCGCGAGCGACAGGATGTCCTCGCCCGCGGTCTGGAAGGTGCGCAGGTCGTCACCGCCGACCACAGCGACCGAGACGGGCACGCGCTGCAGATTCTCGCTGCGACGCTCCGCGGTGACGGTGATCTCCTGCAGCCCCTCCTCACCCGGCGTGGCGGTCGCAGATTCGACCGCGGGCGGGGTGGGCGACTGGACCGTCTGCGCGACCGCGGGCGCGGCGAGCGTCAGGAGGCCGGCGGCACCGGCGAGCAGGAGCGACTTGGACGTCACGATGATCTGTTTCCCTTTTGCATGATCGCAGGTGTCGAGCGCGCAGCACCGTCGGCCCGCACGAAGGTGCCCTCGTGCGGATATCCATTCGATGATTCGCGGCTCCCCCCGCTTGGTCGCGCGCTTCGCACGCGATTGTGTCGCACGTGTGAATGTGTGTCGGAAGATTGCTCGGGTTGGTCGGGTGGCCGTGAAAGCGGGGCGTTCAAACGATTTTCCGTCAAGGCAGCAAAGGTAAATAGCCCTGTCCGATCAGTGGGTTGGCCCCGAAGCGGATTGGTTGACACTTGATCGGCTTGGTGCTGATACGCGACGATGACCAGCTTGCCTGCGCGCACCTTCGCCGTCCCGCCCGAGTGGAGCGCGTTCATCGCCGCTGAGGTCGCGTCGGGCGATTTCGCCGATGCGGGCGAGGTGGTGCGTGCCGGACTGACGGCGTTGCGCGACGGCAGGCGGCCGGTCGCGGCGGGCTGGCCGGTCGGTGGTGGCGCATGCGGTTCGCTGGTGCGCGAAAGCCGTTGGGCGGACGGTCCGCTGGGGCCGGTCGACGGCTGGTCGCTCGAGTTGCGCGCGACGGTCGCGAACGTCGTCAATTCTCCGGTCGCGAAGGTGCTGATGTGGGGGCCCGACCACATCATGATCTACAACGACGCTTATGCCGAGATTGCGGGCGACAAGCACCCGGCGTCGTTCGGCGCCCGCGTGGCGCAGGTGTGGCCCGAGATCTGGGACTGGAACCGCGAGATGCTCGCGGCGGGGTTCCGCGGCGAGCAACGCTCGTACCGCGACCAGACGCTGACGCTGGTACGAGACGGCGCGCCGGTCGGGCTCACGTTCGACCTGTTCTACACCCCCGTCTACGAGGCGGACGGGCGCGTGGGCGGCGTGCTGTGCACCTGCGTCGACAACAGCGCGCGCGTCGCCGCCGAGCAGCGCCACGTCGACAGCGAGCGCGAGCTGCGGATGATCACCGACGCGATGCCGGTGCTGATCTCGTTTGTCGACCGCGATCACGTCTTCCGCTTCGCCAACCGTTTCTACGTCGACTGGTTCGGCATGAGGCCGGACGAGGTCGTTGGCCGTCACATGCGCGACGTGGTGGGCGACACGAATTATTCGGAGCGATTGCCGCTGATCGAGCGCGCGCTGGCGGGCGAGGCGATCGATTCCGACGCTTTGCTCCATCACCGCGACGGCACCGCGCACCGCGCCAACATCCGTTATCTCCCCAGGCGCGCGCAGGACGGCAGCGTGACCGGGTTCCAGGTGCTCGTCTTCGATCTGGAGGATCGTGCGCGGCGCGAGGAGGAGCTGAACGCGAGCAACAAGCGCTTCCGCGCGGCGATGGATGCGGTCCACGGCGTGCTGTGGACGAACAGCGCCGATGGCCGAATGGTCGGTGACCAGCCCGGCTGGGCGATGCTGACCGGACAGACGCCGGACGAATATCGCGGCTTCGGCTGGGCCGATGCCGTCCACCCGGAGGACCGCGAAGGCTCGGTCGCGGCGTGGAACGAGGCGGTCGCGGCGAAGGCGATGTTCGTTCACGAACACCGGGTGCGGCGGCATTGCGGCACGTGGCGTACCTTTGCGGTGCGCGCGCTGCCCGTGCTCGACGCCGCCGGTGAGATCACCGAATGGGTCGGGGTCCATACCGATATCTCGCATCAGCGCGCGGCCGAGGCGGCGTTGCGCGAACAGGCCGAGGCACTGTCGCGCCAGGTCCGGCACCGCGAGCGTGCCGAGGACCAGCTACGGCAACTGAACGAGACACTGGAAGCGCGCGTGATCGCCGAGATCGACGAGCGGCGGCAGGCCGAGGCCAAGCTTCATCAGGCGCAGAAGATGGAAACGGTCGGCAAGCTGACCGGCGGCGTCGCGCACGATTTCAACAATCTGCTCCAAGTCGTGTCGGGCAATCTGCAACTGCTTAGCAAGGACGTGGCCGGGATCGATCGCGCCGAGCAGCGCGTGGCGAACGCGATGGCGGGGGTGTCGCGCGGGTCGAAGCTCGCCGCGCAACTGCTCGCGTTCGGGCGGCGGCAGGCGCTGGAGCCCAAGGTCGTCAACGTCACCCGCTTCGTGCGCGGCATGGACGACATGCTGCGCCGCGCGATCGGCGAGGCGATCGAGATCGAGACGATCGTCGGCGGCGGGTTGTGGAACACCTTTATCGATCCCGGCCAGATCGAGAATGCGCTGCTCAACCTCGCGATCAACGCGCGCGACGCGATGGAAGGGCAGGGGCGCCTCACGATCGAGCTCGGCAATGCGCATCTCGACGACGACTATGCGCGCACCCACGACGAGGTGACGCCGGGCCAGTACGTCATGCTGGCGGTGAGCGACACCGGCGCAGGGATGTCGCCCGAGGTGCTCGCCAAGGTGTTCGAGCCGTTCTTCTCGACCAAGGGCGAGGGCAAGGGATCGGGGCTGGGACTGTCGATGGTCTACGGGTTCGTCAAGCAATCGGGCGGGCACGTGAAGATCTATTCCGAGGTGGGCGAGGGCACGACCGTGCGCCTTTATCTGCCGCGCGCGATGGAGAGCGAGGACGTCGAGGTGCGCGTCGACAACGGCCCGATCGTCGGCGGGACCGAGACGGTGCTGGTGGTCGAGGACGACGAGG
This sequence comes from Sphingomonas citricola, assembly GCF_019429535.1. Taxonomy (GTDB): domain Bacteria; phylum Pseudomonadota; class Alphaproteobacteria; order Sphingomonadales; family Sphingomonadaceae; genus Sphingomonas; species Sphingomonas citricola. The sequence continues at coordinate 180,236 of NZ_JAHXZM010000006.1, forward strand.
AGGTCCGTGCGATCGTGGTCGAGATGCTGACCGATCTCGGATATCGCGTGTTGAAGGCGCCCGACGCGGCCTCCGCGCTGATCGTAATCGAGAGCGGGGTGCCGATCGACATCCTGTTCACCGACGTGGTGATGCCGGGCACGCTCAAGAGCCCCGAACTGGCGCGCAAGGCCAAGCAGCGGCTGCCCAACCTCGCGGTGCTGTTCACCTCTGGCTATACCGAGAATTCGATCGTCCACGGCGGCAAGCTGGATGCGGGGGTCGAATTGCTGTCGAAACCCTACACGCGCGAGGCGCTGGCGCGGCGTTTTCGCCACGTGCTCGCCAATCAGGGGCAGCGCGCGGTCGCGGCGGCCCCCCGCGCCGCCGAGGTGCGCACGGCTGCCGCGCAAGTCGCGTCGTCGCCGCGCGCATTGACGGGGGCGACCGTCCTGCTGGTCGAGGACGACGCGCTCATCCGTGCCAACACCGCCGAGATGCTGCAGGAGGCGGGGTGCGTGGTCGTCGACGCGGCGAGCGCGGAGGAGGCGATGGCGGCTCTACAGACCGCGCCGGTCGACGTGCTGGTGACCGACCTCAACCTGCCCGGCCATTCGGGCGCGGAACTGGCGCGACGCGCGCGCGATCTGCGTGGATCGATCGGCATCGTGTTCGCGACCGGTGACGGCCACCGTGCGGCCGAGGCGGCGAAGAGTGGCGACGTCGTGCTGACCAAGCCCTACGCCGCTGCGCGGCTGATCCAGGCGGTTGGCGACGCGCTCGATGCGAAGGGCGTGCAGCGGTCGGCACCGGCCGCACGGGCGGAGGCCGACGCGATTTCGGGCTGAGCTGCCGGTCGGCTTAACCTGGGTAAGGTGAAAGCCGGCAGGTCGCGGTCGCGGCCCGCTGGACAGCGCGCGCGCGACGATCTAGCCGCGGCATTCACCCACAGGGAACCGTCGCTCGCGTGACATCCGCCAGGCGACATATTGCCGTGCTCGCACCCCCGACCGCGGGGCACCTGAATCCGTTGCAGGTGCTCGCGCGCGCTCTCATCGCGCTGGGCCACCAGGTCTCGATCGTCCACGTCGACGGGATCGAGCGGTTCGTCACCGATCCGGGGATCGCGACGGTGCGATTGGGCGCGGACGGCGGCGCGGCGCTCGACGCGTATCTCGACCTTCTGGGTCGGCCGACCGGCCCGCGCGGCCTGCCGCGGATGATTGCGGCGACCGCCGGAATGACCGCGCGATTGCTCGATCATGCCCCCGCCATGCTTGAGCGGATCGGTGCGGAGGCAGTGATCGCCGATACCGCGGAGCCCGCCGGACCGCTGATTGCCGCACGGCTAGGGCTGCCGATGGCCGCGAGCGTGACCGGGCTGCCGCTGTTGCGCGAGGAGGACGTGCCGCCGCCGTTCCTCGGCTGGCGCTACCGTCCCGACGCGATCGGGCGAAATCGCAACAACGGCGGTTATCAGGTCGCCGACTTGCTGCTGCGCCCGATCACCCGCGTGCTCGACGAACGGCGGCGCGGCTGGGGACTGGCGGGCGAGCCCGAACCGCTGGTGTGGGAGGCGCAGTGCCCGCGCGGGTTCGACTATCCGCGCGCGCGGCTGCCCGCGTGCTTCAGCTACGGCGGCGCGTGGCGTGCGGCGGACGAGGCATTAATTGATCTGCCGCGCGACGATCGGCCGCTGGTGTTCTGCTCGCTCGGCACCTTGCAGGGGTCGCGCCGCGCGCTGTTCCACATCATGTCGGCCGCCTGCGCCGCGGTCGGCGCGCGCGCGGTGATCGGGCATGGCGGCGGGCTGAGCGCGGCGGAGGAGGCGGCGTTGCCGGGCGACCCGCTGGTACACGCGTTCTGGCCGCAGGCGGCGGTGCTGCGCCACTGTGCCGCGGCGGTGCTGCACGGCGGGTTCAACACCGTCCTCGACGCGCTCGCCGCCGGCGTGCCGATCGTCGCGCTGCCGATCGCGTTCGAGCAGCCGGGAACCGCGGCGCGGATCGCCTGGTCGGGCGCGGGGCGGGTGCTGTCGCCCAAAGGCCTGCGCGCGGGAACGCTCGCGGCCGTGCTCGGCGCGGTCATGCACGATCCGGGCTATCGACGTTCCGCGGCGCGGATCGGGGCGGAGATGGCGCGGAGCGGCGGGGTTACCGCGGCGGCGGCGCGGATCAGCGCGGCGCTGTCCTGACGCCCGCGCGCGTTGACGCGGAGCGCAGGCGCGGCAGACGCCACCACGGGGTCGATGGGCTGAGGTGGTGTTCGTGATGATAGGTGCCGAAGTGGAAGCACGTCGCGACCGAGGCGAGCGGGGACAGCGCATTGCCGCGCGCGCGGTGATCGTCGGCGAATGGCGCATCCTTGTGCCGATGCGGTAGGAAGGTGCCGAAGAAGAACAATTGTGCCAGCGCGAGCAGCGCGGGGATCGCCCAGAACGCGACGATATTGAGGAGCGACGCGCCGAGCGCCATGTACACGAGCGCGGCGAGCGTGATGCGTACGATCTGCCCGTGGGTATAATAGCCCGAGAAGAAGCGGACGAACCAGCGAAGCGGATCGCGCGGCGCGCCGGTGTGGAAATCGGGATCGTCCTCGGTTCCTGGCGCGGCATGGTGCGCGTGATGCTTGGGGTGAAGCGCACGGAACGACAGCGCGGCATAAGCGGCGAGGCACAGCGTGCCGACGACGCGATTGGCGCGCGGGTGCCCGGGCGCGAACGAGCCGTGCATGCAATCGTGCGCGACGATGAACAGGCCGGTGCTGAGCCACGCCTGCAGCGCGATCAGCAGCGCGGCGAGCGGGGCGGTCGCGGCGCTCCACTGCCAGAAAAAGATGCCGCCGACGTGGATCGCGACCCACGCAGCGCCGATCACCCCGGCGAGCAGGGCGTTGACGCGTGTGTCGCGGTTGATGGTGCTAGCCGATGCCATGGTTCGTCCCGACGCGTGCGGGTTGCGCCAAGTCGGCGTCGGGCGCAACCCCGGAGCACAGCGACGCGCTGCTGCCGACCAAGCGCGGCGCGATCGCGAGCGCCAGCGGGGCAAGGGCCAGCCCGCCTAGCACGTCGACGCCGTAATGCCCGCCGAACAGCGGCGTCGCGATGATCGTCACGCCGGCCCAGACCGGCGCGACCCAGCGCCAGCCGGGCGTATCGCGTTGCGCCCAGGCAAGGATGACCGGCAGTGTCGCGTGAAAGCTTGGGAAGCTGACGATCCCCATCAATTGGGTGAGGTCGAGCACGCGCCACGTGCCCGCGCGCAAGCCCGCGATCATCGCCTGCTCGAGCCACGCGATCGACGGCCACAGCCGCGTGAAATGCGCGGGGTCGAAGACGTTGCCCATCGCGGGTAGCCACCAGGAGATCAGGATCGTCACGAACCCTGACAGGATCGCTGCCGCCACCGCGACGCGCAATCGGTCGAATTGTCCGTACGCGCTCATCGCGACGATGCAGGTCACCATCTGCACCGTCAGGCTGTGATAGGCGAGGCCGCCGATCCACAGGCCGACGGGTGCACGATCGGCGGCGGCGAAGACCGCGGGCCAGTCGAAACCGAGCGCGCGGTCGGCGGCGGCGAGCCGCGCGTCCCACAAAGCGCCCGCACGCGCGGCGAGTGCGTAGGCGAGCACGACGCCGATCAGCGTGAACAGCGTCATCTGCAGAAACGCGGTCGCGCCCGCCGCCAGCCGTGGCCGACCGCGATGGCGTCCGACGAACGCGGCGACCATGAGCAGCGCGAGCCCGATCGCCGGCGGCACCGCACGCCACGCATCGACACGAAAGCCCAGTCCGTTCACCGCGGCGAGGCAGGCGGCGACCATGATCGAGAGCAACCACCACGATGACGTGTCGCTGGTCGCGGCGTTGTTCCGGTTCATCAAGGCGTTCAACGCCATAGCGCTGTCGCGGTGCCGCCAATCGTCACGCGGCGGGCCGGCTGTGACGCGCCGATCGCGCGCCGGGGGAGTGGCACCTCGCGCGAGCGGAAGCGTTCGCGTGTCGCGTAGCGGAAGGATGGCAGGGACATGGCGACGATCGATACCGAATTCGTGACGATTGCCTATGACGATCGCGGACCGCGCGATGGCCCGCCCGTTCTGCTGATCCACGGCTGGCCCGACGACGCGTCGACGTGGGACGCGGTGGTGCCGCGGCTGAATGCCGCCGGGCTGCGCACGATCGTGCCGACGCTGCGCGGGTTCGGCGCCACGCGGATCAAGGGCGACGGCGCGCGCACCGGCAACAGCGCGGTGCTGGCGCTCGACATGATCGCGCTGATGGATGCGCTCGGCATCGAGCGCTTCATGGTCGCGGGGCACGATTGGGGATCGAACACCGCGGAGGCGCTCGCGGTCGGCTGGCCCGAGCGGGTCGCGCGGATGGCGATGCTGTGCACCCCGCCCCGGCTCGGCGGGATGAAGACGCCGTCGTTCGCGCAGGCCCAGCGGCAATGGTACCACTGGTTCATGGCGACCGCGCGAGGGGCCGATGCGGTCCGCGCCGATCGCCGCGGCTTCGCGCGCACGCACTGGGACAATTGGTCGCCGCCGGGCTGGTACAACGAGGAAACGTTCACCCGCGTGGCGCGCGCGTGGGAGAACCCCGACTGGGTCGAGGTCACGCTCCACAGCTACCGCGCGCGCTGGGACGAGGCGAAACCCGATCCGCGCAGCCAGTGGCTGGAGGATAAGGTGCGCGCGACCCGTACGCTGTCGCTGCCGGCGATCTACGTCCAGGGGGCGGTCGACGGAGTCAATCCGCCAGAGGCGAGCGCCGACGTCGCGAACAAATTCACCGGCCCATTCGCACGCGTGGTCTTGTCGGGCGTCGGTCATTTCGCGCAGCGCGAGAACCCGCGCGCGGTGGCGCGGCACCTGCTCCATCTGTTCACGGGTGATCCCGCGACGCTGGCGAGCACGACCGACCACAGCCTGTACGTGCGCCGCGCGGTGCCGGTGCTCGCCTCGCTCGGGCTCGCCGCGCTGGTCGGTGCGAGTGCGGCACGCTCGCATGGGGAGGGCGGGGCATCCTCGGCCGGGGGTGGAGGCCGGAGAGACGGGCGTGCGGCATGAGCGACCCCGCCGTTCCGGTCGACGAAACCGGCATGCTTGTCCGCGATGGTGGCGCGTTCGTCCTGCGGCGTGACGCGGGCGGGCGCTACCAGCTGCAGCTTCAGCGTACGCCGGTCGATCTGGTCGAGAAGCGGGTGCGCGTCGTCGGCACGTTGATCGCGTCCGACCTTGTCAGCGTCGAGGGTGTCGCACCGGCCTGATGCGACGGTCGGCGGCCGCGCATCGCCGGGCTGACGGCGAGATTGCGATGGCCAGCGGTGGAGTGCCGGGCGCGAGCGCCTATATGGGCGGGATCAAATCAAGGAGCCCTGCATGACCGCCTACGACCCGCGCCTCGGCCTATATATCGCCGGTGAATGGCTGGACGGCACCGGGCGTGACGCACACGACGTGCTTAACCCCGCGACCGGCCAGGCGCAGGCCGCGCTGCCGCTCGCGAACGCGGACGATCTCGGCCGCGCGCTCGACGCCGCCGATCGCGGGTTCAAGGCGTGGCGCAAGGTCGATCCGGCGCAGCGTGCGCAGGTGCTGAACCGCACCGCCGCGATCCTGCGCGAGCGCGCCGAGCATCTCGCGCGGATCGCGACGCTCGAACAAGGCAAGCCGCTCATCGAAGCGAAGGGCGAGGTCGCCTTCGCCGCCGCGCTGCTCGAATTCCACGCCGGCGAGGCGCAGCGCATCTACGGTCGCGTGCTGCCCCGCCCGGCGGGCACGCGCAGCCTGGTGCTGCAACAGCCGATTGGCCCGGTGGCGGCGTTCTGCGCGTGGAATTTTCCCGTAATGAACGTGGTGAGGAAGCTCGGCCCCGCTATCGCGGCGGGTTGTTCGATCATCATCAAGCCGAGCGAGGAGACGGCGGGATCGGCGGTCGAGGTACTGCGCTGCTTCCAGGACGCCGGCCTGCCGGGCGATGTCGCGCAATGCGTCTTCGGCGTGCCCGATCAAGTGTCGCGGCACCTGCTCGCCTCGCCCGTCACGCGCAAGCTGAGCTTCACCGGATCGGTCCCGGTCGGCAAGCATCTGGCGAAGCTCGCCGCCGAGACGATGATGAAGACGACGATGGAGCTGGGCGGGCACGGCCCGGTGCTGGTGTTCGACGACTGCGATCTGGAGAAGACGCTCGACACGCTCGTCGCGCACAAGTTCAGGAATGCGGGTCAGGTGTGCGTCGCGCCGACGCGCTTCCACGTCCAGGCGGGCATCTACGATCGGTTCGCCGAGGGCTTCGCCGAGCGGACCAAGCGGCTCAAGCTCGGTAGTGGGCTCGACGCCGACACGCAGATGGGACCGATGGCGAACGCGCGCCGGCCGTCGGCGATCGCCGAGATGGTCGAGGATGCGCGCAGCGTCGGCGCGCGCGTGCTGGCGGGTGGCGCGCGCGGGGAGGGCGACGGCTTCTTCTTCACGCCCACCGTGCTCGCCGACGTGCCGCTGGAGGCGCGCGCGATGAACGAGGAGCCGTTCGGTCCGCTGGCGCTGCTGACCCCGTTCGAGACGGTGGATGAAGCGATCGCGCAGGCGAACCGGCTGCCGTTCGGGCTGGCGGCCTATTGCTTCACCGAGAACGGCCGGCGACAGAACCTGCTCGGCGACGAGATCGAGGCGGGGATGGTCGCGATCAACAACGTGCGACTGAGCTGGCCCGACAGCCCGTTCGGCGGGGTGAAGGACAGCGGCTTCGGCTCGGAGGACGGGCCCGAGGGTGTTGCCGCGCACATGGTGACCAAGACGGTCCACATGATGTGAGGCACGCCGGGGACATGGTTAAACGCCATGTGAACGGCGCATTCCGCCATCGTTCAGCGCGACTCGCGTAGGTGAGGAAACACGCTCGCAGTAACTGCGTTCAACCAATCGTGCGAACCGAGCGTAACCCTGTAAGGAGGTTCGAGATGAGTGGTTTTCTGACCAAGGCGGGACTGGGCATCGCGCTCGCCGCCACCGCCGTCACCGCGGCGGCACCCGCCGATGCGCAGCGCTGGGGCGGATATCGCGGGCATCGCGGTGGCGACACCGCGGCGGCGGCGATCCTGGGTGGCGTCGTCGGCCTGGGTGTCGGCGCGGCGATCGCGTCGAGCAACCGGGACCGTTACTACGACCGTGGCTATTACTACGATCGTGGCTACGCACCGCGCTATCGCTACGTGCCGCGCGGCTATTACCGCGATTACTACGCGCCGCCGCCCCCGCCGCGCGTCGTCTATCGCGGCTATTACGCTGATCCCTATTACGGTGGCGGCTATTATGCACCGCGCGGGTACGGCTACGGCTGGTAAGCGCGAACCCCGTGATGAAAGCGGCGGCGCGGCGGGGAAACCTGCCGCGCCGCTTTTTTGTGGCACCGCGCGTCCAGCCGCGTTAGGCGCGCGCGATGACCGATACGCCTCCCGACCATCTCTCGATTGATCCCCGCAGCCCGCATTTCGACCGCGACGCGCTGGAGCGCGGTGTCGGCATCCGCTTCAAGGGCAACGAGCGGACCGATGTCGAGGAATACAGCATCTCCGAGGGCTGGATCCGCGTCGCGCTCGGCAAGAAGATGGACCGCCACGGTCGCCCACTGACGATCAAGCTGATGGGTCCGGTCGAGGCGTGGTTCCAGAGCGGCGGCGAGGCGGACGAGACCACAACCGACGGGGTTAAGCCGTCCACCAGCGAAGATTAAGCCTTTCGCCGGCCACGATCTTCGGAGCGGCTACGTTCCGGTTAAAAGCTGGAGAACTTCGGCCAGCAACGGCGCTGGCCCTCGCTCACTAACCGAAGCGCGACGTGAGCACATCGGCGTCACCACATCGATCGTCAATTCGGAGCGACGGAGGTCGGGCGGCGGGACGGGCCATGCTCTCCCGTCCGGTGGCTCGTACCAGAAGGCGCGCATAGCAAGCAGCGAATCAAGGTTGTTGCCATCGGCTGCGGAAAGCGTGCGTAAGCGCGGGACTGAGCCTGTTGCCGCTGTGCTGTTGCCCGCCTGTTTATAGCGCTCGACAGCATTAACCTCCCATGCTCCATCAGGACGCCGCGTCGCGACGATGCTGGTCTGCACAGCGACCCCGACGTGCCCGCCCGCCGTATAGATCGTAATGTGTTCGGGATCGGTCGGCATGGGAATGCCCAACTCGGCGCGCAACGCGCGATGGGCCGTCTCATCGGCCAGGTACTTGGCGGCGGGCGCTGGCGGCGCGCCCCTGCACACCGCCGCCGATGGCCCCGCTAGCGCGAGCAGGGCCGCCGCCGCGATCAATGGACGAACCGCGCCACCACGTCTCGGTAGGAGCGCGACACTTTCACGCTCGACCCTGAATCGAGCACCAGGAAACATTCGCCGTTGGTATGCGGCTTGACCTGCTTGACGAGGTCGAGGTTGACGATCGTCGAGCGGTGGATGCGCTGGAACCGGCGCGGGTCGAGCCGTTTTTCCAGGTCCTTCATCGTTTCGCGCAGGATCAGCGTATTGGCCGCGGTCTTGATTACCATGTAATCGCCCGCCGCCTCGATCAGCTCGATCGTATCGACGTCGACGCGGAAGATCTGGCCCTGATCCTTCACGTTGATCATCTTCTCGTAGCGGTTGGCCGCGACCTGATCGCCCCCGTCGCTCTCCGCCGCGATCTCGGCCGCTGCCTCGGGCGCGTGCTCGGCGAGCGCTTCCTTCAGCTTGGTCGCTTCCTCACGGCTGCCGCGCTCCGACAGTCGCTGGCGCACGCGGTCGAGCGTTTCGGCGAGCCGCGCTTCCTCCACCGGCTTCATCAAATAGTCGGTCGCCTGCGCCTCGAACGCGCGGATCGCGTGATCGGAATAAGCGGTCACGAAGACGAACAACGGCGGCTCGACGTCCATCAACCCCTGTACGACCGAGAAGCCATCGAAACCCGGCATCTGGATGTCGAGAAAAACCAGGTCGGGCTTGTGGGTCTTGATCGCGCTGATCGCCTCGCGCCCGTTCTGGCACTTGGCGATGATCTCCACGTCGTCGTGCGGCTGGAGCCGCAACTCGAGCCCCTGGATCGCGAGCGGCTCGTCATCGACGAGAATGGTCCTGATCGTCATCTACTCTAAACACTCCATCACGCGCGTCGGGCGGCGGGGGAGGACGGGCATCACCGCCCCGGTTCCTCCAGCTGATAGGGGATCTCGATCTCGACCCCGAACCCGCCCGCCGGCATCGCCCGAACCGCGAAGCGGTGGTCGCCGGGATATGCCTGCGCCAATCGCTCCCTGATATTGGCGATGCCGACGCCGGTTGAAAGGCTCGGCCGGTTTTTGTTCGGCATCAATCCCGGTCCGGTGTCGGATACGCCGAGCAGCACGCGTTCCCCGACGAGCCGCGCGGTGACGCAGATTTCCGCGCCGTCCTCCTGCGGGGTGACCGCATATTTGATCGCGTTCTCGACCAGCGGTTGGAGCAGCAGCGAGGGCAGCCGCGCCTTGTCGACGGCGGGATCGATGTCGAATTTCGGCCGCAGCCGATCCTCGAACCGCATCTTCTCGATCTCGAGGTAGAGCTTCAGCGTCTCGACCTCCTGCGCGACCGTGACATGCGCGGTGGGCTCGTTCGCGAGCGTGTAGCGCAGGAACGACGACAGCCGCGACAGCATCGCATTCGCGCGCTCGGTCTGTTTGAGCAGGACGAGCGTCGAGATCGAATTGAGCGTGTTGAACAGGAAATGCGGGTTGAGCTGGTAACGTAGCATCGCGAGCTGCGCCGACGACGCCTGGATCTCCAGATGCTCCATCTGGTCGATCTGCTCCTCGACCAGCAGGTAGAAATTGATCCCGAAATAGAGCGCCGACCAGCCCGCGAGCACGGTGAAATTCAGGAACAGCGTACCGAGCAGCAGCGACAAATCGACGCCGGGCGCCGACAGCTTGATGAAGCTGAACGAGAAGGCGTCGAGCGTCGCGTAGAGGAACGTACCTGCGCCGAGCGTGAAGATCGACAGGAGGATACCCGTCACGCGCGGCAGGCGGCGGTAGTAGCCGTAGAGCACCGACAAAAGCAGCGTGATGCAATAGCCGACGATCGATTCGACGATGACGGGGACGATCTGCTGCAGCGTGAAGCTGGTCGACAGCGACGATACCGAGCGGAGCACGAGGTACCCGGTCCAGCCCGCCGCCTGCAGTTTCCAGAAGGCGGCGGCCTTGTCCTCGAAGAAGGGGCGGATCGACAGCGGGCGATTGCCGGCGAGCGTCGAGGCGGGGCCGGGCGCGGTCGCCGCGGTCGTACCGGGCAGCGTGCTGGAGAGCGAAGCGGTGTTGGTCGCCATGCCGCCGGAGATACACGCGCAGGGCGGGAGGCGCAAAAAAGAAGGGTCGCCGTCCGGTAAGGACGACGACCCAATGAGAGGCCGAGGTTGCCGGCTTAGAAGGTGAAGCGCGCGCCCAGACGAATCTGGTAGAGCGACTGGGTGAACGTCACCGACGACAGGTTGGGGTTGGCGTACGATGAGTAACGGTATTGCGCGCAGGGCTGTGCGGTGCTGGTCGCGACGGTGCCCGCGTTGTTCGCGTTGCCGGCCGTGGTGAGACACTGAACGTTCACGAGCGACGCCGAGTACGGGAAACCGAGCTGACGCAGACCGCCCCACTTGCTGTTGAGCAGGTTCGGTAGGTTGTTGATGTCGGCGAACAGCGAGATCTTCGAGTTGCCGATAAACGTCGGGATTTCCTGCTCGACGTGGAGATCGATGCGGGTGAAGGCACGATTGCGTCCGATGTTCTTCGGCGCGATCTGGCCACGATACTTATTCAGCACGCTGCCGCTGATGTACGCGTCCAGTGCCTGAGCGGCTGCGTCTGCGGTCTGCGTCACCGTGGTGACACCGTTCACCGTGGTCGTCACCTGCCCGTAGCTGACGCGCGGATCGTTCAGCCCGGTCGGCACGTAGAACAGGTTGGTGTTCGCGCCGCTGCTGGTCAGCACCGTGCCGAACACGCTGGAGCGCGTCGTCACGTTGTCGAGCATCGTGTAGCTGAACGGGCGTCCCGCGCGCGTTTCACCGAACAGCTGGAACACCGTGCGATTGTCGCCGAAGAACTTGTGATCGAACCCGACGTTGTACTTGATCTGCCACTTAATCTGATCCGACGAGATGCCGTAGGCAGGGTTGTTCGGATCGGCGAACGCCTGGTTGCGGTAGTTCGAGTTGATCGTCGACGAGGTCGCATTGCCGACGTCGTAGATCCACGAGCGCGTCACGCTGCCACCGAGCGACAGACCCCAGTCGAAGTCCTTGCTCGCGCGCGCCACGATGACGTGGCTGTGGCCCTTGCTCGTGTTGGTGGTGATGATGTCGTAATTGTTGTCGGCGAACGCGGTGAGCGAACCGTAGCGCGGACGGCCATCGGGCAGCACGCCGATCGGCACCGAGCGACCATCGACGAAGATCACACCGTCGATCGTGTTGGAGTAGTAATAATCGGCGCCGAGGTTGAAGTCCATGAAGCGATAGTCACCCGACAGCGTCGCCTTGAGCGAGCGCGGCAGATGGAAATCGCGGGCAAGCGCACCGGTGTTGGTCCGCTGCAGGGTCGTCGGGTTCGTCGTGTTCGCGGCGTAGGCGGCAACCGACGCCGGCACGTTGCCGGTGACGTTGTTGAGTGCCGCGACGCAGATGTCGTTCGGAACGCCGCCGGTGCAGGTGTTCGCGCCCGCCGCCGAACGCGTGATCACGACCGAGCTGGTGGTGATCGTGTTCGAGAAGCTGTTCGACATGTAGATGTCGGGCGAGCCACCACCGAAGATGCCGGCACCGCCGCGCAGCTTCAGACCGCCGAGGAAGTTATCGGGCTTCCAGTCGAAGCTGAAACGCGGCTCGAACTGGTCGAGGCCGTTGTACGTCTCGGTGTTGCCGTAACCGACGCGCTGCGCGAAGAACGGGTTGAGGACCGGCACTTCCTTCTGTGCGTACAGGCTGTAGCGGGCGCCGTAGGTGACGGCGAGCGTGTCGGTGACCTGCCACTCGTCCTGCAGACCGAATGCGAACTGCGTATAGCGGAAGTCAGCCGCCGGGCTGACGCCGGGGATCGGTGCCGCGTAGGTCAGCTGGTTGGCGTTGCCCGCCTGGAAGTCCGCGAGCGAGTCAAAGTAATAGTTGCCAAGCGCGTTCGGCACGAAGTTGTTGAACGTGCGGTTCTGCGTGACGTCGACCAGCGCCTGGATTTGGTGCGTACCGGCGGTGTAGCGACCGAGCAGCGAGCCTTCCCAGGTGTCGAAGAACAGCTGGTTGATCTGGCGGTTGTTGTCGGGGCCGAAGAAGACGCGGGCGTTGCCGTTGGCGCAACCGGTCGTGGTGCTAGCAGCGGTCGCCGTCGCTTCGCTGCAGACGCCGAGCTGACCGATGCCGCGGCCGAGCAGCGGCTCCTGACCGCGCTTGTTGTACTTGTAAATCGCACGCGCTTCGGTCGAGAACTTGTCAGTCCAGTCCGAGTTCAGCTGGACGATGCCGGCCTTCAGCAATTCGGTCAGCGCGTAGGCGTTGCTGCTCAAACCGTAGCTCGGCTGCGTCGCCGAGGTCGAAGTGTTGTTCTGGCTGACCAGTGCGTCATACGCGTTGATGTACGATACCGAGAGGCGCTGGCCGTCGGTGATGTTCCAGTCGACGCGACCGGTGATCTTCTCGTCCTTGCGCGGGTTGAGCGTCAAGACGTTGCCGACGAAATTGCCGAGGCCACGGTTGTTCGCGATCGCGACGACGTTGTTGATCGAGGTCTGCAGGCCCGCCGGGTTGGCGTACGAACCGAGCAGCGTCGAGAACGGACGCGGATCGGTGTTACGCTCGGCGGAAACCATGAAGAACAGCTTGTCGGCGATCAGCGGACCACGCAGCGTCGCGCCATAGGTCTCCGACTTGTACTTCGGCGTGATCTGCTTGATGCTGCCGATCGTGTCGCCGGTCAGGCCGTCGGTGTTCTGCGAGTAGAAACCGGTGCCGTGGAAATCGTTGGTGCCCGACAGCAGCACGGTGTCGATCGCGCCGCCCTGGAAGCCCGACTGACGGAAATCGTACGGTGCGATCGAAACCGAGACCTGCGCGATCGCGTCGAAGGGAACCGGGCCGCGGTTGGTCGGGCTCGCATCCTGGTTGAGGCCGAAGGTGTCGCCGACGGTCACGCCGTTGATCGTAAAGCGGTTATAGCGCGGGTTGACGCCCGCGAAGCTGACCGCGCCGCCGCGGTCGCCGCTGTTCGACAGGTCGAGGTTGGCGAACGGGTCGCGACGCTGGATGTCGCGGATGTCGCGGTTGACCGAGGCGACCTTGGACACGTCGGCCTGCGTCAGCACCGTCTGCGGACCGTCCGAGGTCACGCCTGCACCGCGGATCGACGAGGCGGTGACGACGATGTCCTCGCCCGCGCCGGCGTCGGCGGTCGCATCACCGGTCGCGGCGGGTGCGAGATCGACGGGCAGCGTGAACGGCTGCTGGACGACGGTGAAGATGTCGGTGACGGTGCGGCTGCCCTGCGGGCTGGTGATCGCGACCGTGTAGGGGCCGCCGACGGGTAGGCCGTTGGCGTTGAACGAACCGTCCGCGCCGGTCGTCGTGTTGACGCGCGCGTTGGTCGAGGTGTTGGTGATCGTCACCGTCGCACCCGCCACCGGCGTGCCGCCCGCCGTCACGGTGCCGCGGATCGCCGAGGTGGTTTCCTGCGCCGTGGCGCTCATCGGGGCGATGAGCGCGACCGCAGCCACGCCCAACAACAGGTTGTTCCGCATCGTCAATGTTCCCCTTTTAGCTTTGGCTCTGCAACCTTCGGCGAGCCACGCCGTTGGTGCGCCCCTGCCCAAAGTTTATTGCGCTTCGGTTACATCGGCCATGCTATTCGCGGGGCAGTCGCAGATGCCTGTTTTGGCGTTGCAAAAAGGTAACATCGGTCGTCGGGTGGTGCCTCAGGAAGAGGCGGCGACGATCGCCTGCCACCCCGCCTCGTCTATGACGCGGATGTTCAGGTCGGCGGCCTTCTTTGCCTTGGATCCCGCCCCGGGGCCTGCGACGAGCAGGTCGGTTTTCGCCGAAACCGTCCCTGCGACTCGGGCGCCGAGCTTTTCCGCCTGCGCCTTCGCCTCATCGCGCGACATCGTCTCGAGCGTGCCGGTGAAGACCACGGTCTTTCCGCTCACTTCCGACGCGCGCGTCTCGACGGTGAAGGGTGGGGGCGAAACCTCGGCGAGCAGGTCGTCCCATACCGCGCGGTTGTGTGGTTCGTGGAAGAAGTCGGCGAGCGCGTGGCCCACCGCCGCGCCGACGTTCTCGACCCCGATCAGCGCGGCGATCGCCTTGTCGACGCGCGCGGCATGGCGCGCCTCGGTTTCACCCATCGCGGCGGTGGTCGCATCGCGAAGTGCGATCACCTCGTCGGCGAGCGAGGCGATCGCGGGCAGGGTGACGTAATGCTTCAACAGGTCGCGTGCGGTGACGATGCCGGTGTGGCGGATGCCGAGCCCGAACAGCAGCCGCGCCGCGTCGGGCGCGCGCCGCGCCTCGATCGCGGCGAGCAGTGCGTCGACCGACTTTGCTTGCCAGCCCTCGCGCCCGACCAGCGCGTCGCGATGCTCGTGCAGGCGGAAGATGTCGGCGGGTTCGGTGATCCAGCCGAGGTCGATGAACTCGACCAGCGTCTTCTCGCCCAGTCCGTCGATGTCGAGCGCGCCGCGGCCGACGAAATGCTTCAATCGCTCGAGCCGCTGCGCCGGGCAGATGAGGCCACCGGTGCAACGGACGTCGACCTCGCCTTCCTCCGCCACCGCCTCGCTGCCGCAGATCGGGCAGTGCGTGGGAAAGGCCCAGGGTGCGCGCGTGTCGTCGTGCGACAGATTCTCGACGATCTGCGGGATCACGTCGCCGGCGCGTTGCAGCACCACGCGGTCGCCCGGGTGAACGCCCAGCCGCGCGATCTCGTCGGCGTTGTGGAGCGTCGCGTTGGTGACGACGACACCGCCGACCGTGACCGGCTCGAGCCGCGCGACCGGGGTCAGCTTGCCGGTGCGCCCGACCTGAATGTCGATCGCGTTGAGCGTCGTCTGCGCGCGCTCGGCGGGAAATTTGTGCGCGATCGCCCAGCGCGGCGCGCGGCCGACGCTGCCGAGGCGCTCCTGCCAGTCGAGCCGGTCGAGCTTGTAGACGACGCCGTCGATGTCGAACGGCAGGTCGGCGCGTGCCGCCTCGATCGCGCGGTAGACATCGAGCGCCGCCCCGGTCGTCTCGGTCCGCGCGAAGGCGTCCGCGATGGGGAACCCCCATGTCCGTAACGCCTCCACCAGTGCGGTCTGCGTCGTGCCCGGAACGGTGCTTGCCTCACCCCAGCCGTGTGCGAGGAACCGCAGCGGGCGGCTCGCGGTGACCACGGCGTCCTTCTGCCGGAGCGAGCCGGCGGCGGCGTTGCGCGGGTTGGCGAACTGGCGCGGCGGCTTGCCCGCGGCCGCTCCCTCGGCGGCGAGGCGGGCGTTGAGCGCGGCGAAGGCGGCTTTCTCCATGTAAACCTCGCCGCGAACCTCGAACACGTCGGGTGCGTCGGCGGGCAGCATCTGCGGGATGTCGGCGATCGTCGCGACATTGGCGGTCACGTCCTCCCCGACCGCGCCATCGCCGCGGGTCAGCGCCTGGATCAGCCGGCGATCCTCGTAGCGCAGCGAGCATGACAGCCCGTCGATCTTCGGCTCGGCGGTCAGCGCCACGACCTCGTCGTCGGCGAGCCGCAGGAAGCGGCGGACGCGCGCGACGAACTCGGCCACGTCGTCGTCGGAGAAGGCGTTGTCGAGACTCATCATCGGCCGCGCGTGCGAGACCTTGGCGAGGTGGCCGGCAGGCGCGGCGCCGACCTGGCGGCTGGGTGAATCGCCTCGGACCAGTGTGGGAAAGGCCGCCTCTATCGCACGGTTGCGCCGGACCAGGGCGTCGTAATCGGCGTCGCTGATCTCGGGGGCGTCGTTCGTATGGTAGAGCGCGTTGTGGCGCGCGATCTCGGCGGCGAGCCGCTCGAGTTCGGCGGCGGCATCTGGTTCGGTCGTGGGAAGCGCGGATTGGGCGGTCATGCCGTCCGGGTTACGGGGCGCGGTGGCGAGCGTCCAGCCGCGCGACGAGGGCTATGCGGCGACGAGCGTGTCGGCGGTCGCGTCGGCGAGGCTGGTGCCGTCGAGGATGCGCGCGGTCTCGTCGCGGACGCGCATCATCGCGTGGCGGATCTCGCAATCCACCTCGCTGCGGCAATCCTTGCACGAGCGATAGGCGGTGCGGCTAACACAGGGGACGAGCGCCAGCGGGCCCTCGATCACGCGGATGATCTCGCCGAGCGAGATCAGATGCGCGGGCCGCGACAGCACGTAGCCGCCCATCTTGCCGCGATAGCTGTGGAGCAACTGGGCGTCGCGCAGGTCCGCGAGGATCAGTTCGAGGAATTTGCGCGGTACGTTCGCCTCGACCGCGATCCGCGTCATCGGGATCGGCGGGGTGTTCGCCGGGGCACGCGCGAGAAACAGCATCGAACGAAGGGCGTAACGGGAACGCTGGGTCAGCATATCCCACTATATCCACGGACAATGTGGCGCGCGCGTGGCATCAAACCTGCAAAGAGGCGCGTCGGGGCCTGCGCGGATAGGCTTTTACATCCGTCGCGGCATGCCTATATCGATACTGTCGGGTTCGACCCGACTATGGCGATAAAGTGCGGCGTAGAATAGACGCAGCGGACCCGGGGGCGGTACCCGGCGGCTCCACCACTTGTACCGCATGGTCAGCGCGCGAGGCGTGCCGGCCGGGCGGTTCAGCTGATGGGGCCGAACTAGGATCGACGTGTGTTGAAAGGCGCTGTTTTCGCTCGGAATGGGACCACCGCAACGGCCCATTACACAAGTGCCAACGATAACGAAGCACTCGCGATTGCGGCGTAACTGAGGGCCTAACGGCCTGACGTTACACCAAAATAGCGCGGTTCGGACCCCACCGGGCAACAGAAGGGGAAACCAGCGGTTCGGAGGGCACCGGGCAACAGAAGCCCCTCCACCTCAATTTGATGATTGCGACGCGCTCGTGTCTGGTAAGACGCGTTCGGGTGCGACGCGCGAACTTAGACCGCGATCGATCTCGCGATCTCGGCGCAGATTATAGATGACGCCCCGACCGAATGCCCGAGACGCGCAGCATTGACGAGCTTGCATCGGTCGGGTGCGGGGTGAGGTGACGGGCCAATCGCACGTGAGCCGAGCACCGCTCCATCTCCCACGCTCAAGCCTCCCCCGCTCACCCTGCCGATGCTACTCCTTGATTCCTGCCAGGTCGCGCGCGGCGCTTTGCAGTAATTCCTCCAGGGTCGGATGATACCACGCCTCGTCGGCGAACGTCGCGGCGTCGAGTCCGCGATCGATCGCGAGGGCGACGAGGTGGCCGAGATGCTCGCCCTCGGGCGCGACGATACTGGCGCCGATCAGCTTGCCGGTCGCATTGCCGTACAGCCTGACCATCCCCGCATCATGCCCGTCGGCGGTCGCGCGACCGTTGTCGCAGACCTTCGCGCATCCGATCCGCGCGTCGTCGGGCAGATCGCCGAAGTCGGTGCCGACCTGTACGATACTGGGTTCGGTGAAGGCGATCGCGAGCGCGGGTAGCGGGCGCCTGGGCGAGCCGCCGGCGGCGACGTCGCCCGCGATCTGGCCGCCGCGCGCGGCTTCGTGCAGGACGGGGCGCCACGCATTCGCGTCGCCGGCGATGAAGATGCGGCTGTGGC
Source organism: Sphingomonas citricola (assembly GCF_019429535.1). GTDB lineage: Bacteria > Pseudomonadota > Alphaproteobacteria > Sphingomonadales > Sphingomonadaceae > Sphingomonas > Sphingomonas citricola. The sequence goes on from NZ_JAHXZM010000006.1 coordinate 198,011, forward strand.
CGCAGCGACGACTGGCCTCGTCGAACAACGGCACGCCCTTGTCGTCGAGTTCGATCCCCGTCCACTTCAGCTCAAGCGCCTCGAGCGCGGGTTTGCGCCCCGTCGCCGCGAGGATCAGGTCGACCTCGCACTCGCCACCATCCCACGTCAGTTTCGCGTGGTTGCCGGCGCGTTCGGCCTTCGCCTCGACACCCAGATGGAGATCGATCTCGCCCCCGATCGCGGCGATGGCGGCCTGGTTCGCCGCCGGATCGGACAGACCGCCGAGCGTCTCGCCGGGGTCGAACAGGCAGACCTGGACCCCCAGTCGCGCGAATGCCTGCGCCAGTTCGAGCCCGAGCGGACCCGCGCCGAGCACCGCCATCCGGCCGGGCAGCGTGTCGCGTTCGAAGATGGTTTCGTGCGTGTGGACGAGATCGCGCACCGCATCGAGGCTGTCGGGCACGATCGGGCGCGCGCCGGTCGCGATCACGATACCGCGGCATGCGACGATCCGCTCGTCACCGACGCACACCACGTCGGGTCCGTCGAACTGCGCGGTGCCGTGGACGACGTGTGCCGGGGGGATGGCGTGATAGTCGTCGAGGACGGAGGCGACGAAGCGATCGCGCTCCCGGTGCACGCGCGCCCACATCGCGGCGGCGTCAATTTCGACCGGGCCGGTGCGGACGCCGAACAGATCGGAACCGCGCGCCTGATGCGCGGCACGCGCGGCGGCGATCAGCAGTTTGGAGGGCATGCATCCAACGCGGGTGCAGGTCGATCCGCCCGGGCCGCATTCGATGATGACCGTATCGGCGCCGCGCGCGGTCGCGGCCTTGTACGCCTTCAGCCCCGCCGTTCCCGCGCCGATGACAATGACGTCGCAAATCCTGTCGGCCACAATTCGTCTCCGCGGACGTCGTGTCCGATCCTATACTGCATCAAATTGCGAGCGCGGGGGCAGTTCCAGGTTGCCGATAATAAGCTGAGGGATCAGCCAATTATGTCCGAGCGTTGTTGAGATGGTCGATACGGGAGTGAGAATGGCGGACGACGGGGAATATGCGCGCGGTCGTCGCGATGGCCTTCGCCTCGCACTCGCGACGCTGGCGGCGGAGGAGGCGAAATGGGCCGCCCTGCTCGGTGAAAGCGCGGCGTGGCGCACCAATGCCACCCGCGAGGTTCGCCACAAGACGCTACAGGTGGCGCAGAAACGCGTGCAGACGGTGCTCAACCGGCTGCGGCCGCGCGGGGGCGACGCTGCGGAGGATCAGGCGATCGACGGAGAGGTGGCCGACGCATTGGAGCGGCTGGGGCTGTGACGCGGCACGCGGTGAGTTACCCTGATCCGGCAGAGGCTACCCCGCGGCACTGGATCGGCTGTGATTTGGGATTCGGCGTTGAGCGCGATCGCCCGCGACCGTCGTCGTCGCGGGCGATCTGGGTTACTCAGGCGATGCCCGCGCCGCCGGTCACGCCGTACACCTCGCCGTTGATGTAGCTCGCCTCCTGGCCGGCGAGCAGGACGTAGACCGGCGCGATCTCGACCGGCTGGCCGGGGCGGCCGTAGGCACTCTTCTCGCCGAAGTGCATCACCGCCTCGGGCGGTTGGCCGCCGGAGGATTGCAGCGGGGTCCAGAACGGCCCCGGCGCGACGACGTTGGCGCGGATGCCCTTTTCCAGCAATTGCGCGGCGAGCGCCTTGGTATAGGCGACGATGCCGGCCTTGGTGGTCGCGTAATCGAGCAACGTCGCCGACGGATCATACGCCTGTACCGAGGCGGTGGTGATGATCGCCGCACCGGCGGGCAGATGCGGTACCGCGGCCTGGGTGATCCAGTGCATGGCATAGAGGTTGGTCTTCATCGTCTCGTCGAAATCCTTCGACGATACCTCGAACAAATTCTCGCGGCTCTGCTGGTGCCCGGCGTTGATGACGAGGATGTCGAGCCCGCCGAGCTTTTCCACCGCCTGCGCGACCAGGTCTCGGCACCATTGTTCGTCGGTCACGTCGCCGGGCAGATCGACCGCCCTGCGCCCTTCCGCCTCGATCAGCTTGATCACGTCAGCGGCGTCGGCCTTCTCGGCGGCGAGGTAGGAAATCGCGACGTCCGCACCCTCGCGCGCGAAGGCGATCGCGGCGGCGCGGCCGATCCCGCTGTCGCCGCCGGTGATCAGCGCACGGCGCCCGGCGAGCCGGCCCGAGCCCTTGTAGCTCGTCTCGCCGTGGTCGGGCACCGGGTCCATCTTGCGCGCTTCGCCGGGCACGGGCTGCGGCTGGCGCGGGAAGGGGGGCTTGGGATATTGCGCGCGCGGATCCTGCATCGTCGGGCGATCGGTCATCGGTTCTTCTCCTGGGGGGATGACGCACGAACGCGCGAGCGCGCGTTCAGTCGCAGTCGTTCGCCTCGTCGAGCACCGCGAGCGCCATCACGTGTGCCAGATGGCTGAGCCCCTGCGGCAGATTGCCGAGGAACGCGCCGGTTTCGGGATCGATCATCTCCGACAGAATGCCGTTGCCGTGCGACAGCGCCGCGGTCAGCCGTTCCAGCCGTGCGCGCGCCTCGTCGCGGTGGCCCAGTTCGGCCAGCGCCTCGACCATCCAGAACGAGCAGGCGAGGAAACAGCCTTCCTCCTTCTCCATGCCCGAATAGCGGTAGTGGAATGGCCCCGCGCCCAGTTCGCGGTCGATCGCGTCGAGCGTCAGCTTCAACCGTGCGCGCCCGTCGAAGCCGAATCGGACCGCGAGCGCGAGCGAGGCGTCGATCCGGTCGCTGCCGGGATACATCACGAACGCCTGCTGCTTGTCCGACCAGCATTCATCCTCGATCCACTGCGCCACCCGGTCGCGCTCGCGCGACCAGCGTTCGCGGCAGGTGGTGGGTAGCTGTCCCTGGTCGGCGAGCTCCACCGCGCGGGCGAGCGCCTGCCAGCAGCTGATCTTGGACATGGTGTAATGCTGCTCGTCCTCCAGCTCCCACATCCCCGCGTCGGGTGTGCGCCAGCGATCGGCGCATTTGTCGGCCAGATGCGAGAGCAGCTTCGCGCTCGCGCTGTCGAGGATATTGCCGCACGCGACGAAACAGGCCGCGGTCTCGAAGATGTCGCCGTAGACGCCGTGCTGCTGCTGATTGGTCGCGAGATTGCCGGTGACGACCGGCTGCGAGCCGCGATAGCCGGGCATGCGCCATTCCGACACCGGCGGCACCGCGCCGCCGCCAAGCGTGTAGCAGACGCGCGTCCCCGTCTCGCGCAACTGGTTGAGCAGCCAGGTGAACGCCGCCTTCGCCTCGGCCTCCGCGCCCGCGGCCAGGAACGCCTTGATCGTGTAGCCCGCGTCGCGGATCCAGGCGTAGCGGTAGTCCCAGTTCTTCTTGCCACCGATTGCCTCGGGAACCGAGGTCGTTGCCGCCGCCGCGATCGCGCCCGAGGGCGAATAGAGCAGCAGCTTCAAGGCGAGCGCGCTGCGCAGGAACGCGTCACGGTCGGCGCCCGCATAAGCCACGCCCGCCGACCAGTCGCGCCATTCCTTGTCGGACACGTCGATCCGCGCGTCGATCTGGCGGATGTCGGGTGCGACCAGCGGTTCGTCGCGTCCCGCGACGATCGCGACGGTGCGACGCTCGCCCGGAGCGACCGTCAGCGTACCGGTGATCCCCTCATCCGCCCAGTCGCAGGCGAGCGCGTCGTCGTGGACGAACAGCCCCAGCACGCGCTCGACGTGGAACACGGTGTGTCTGCCGATGGTCGAGTGATACGGATTGACCGTGTCGCCGCGTCGCCCGGGGCGCATCACGAGATCGAAGCGGACCGATCCCTCGATCCCCTCGACGCGCCGTGCGAGTTCGGCCCAGGGTAATCGCCCGGCATTGCCGCTGTTCATCGACTCGGTCAGCCGCGCGCAGCCCGACGCGGTGGTGAACACCGTCTCAAGCACGTTGCTCTCGGCACGGTAGCCGCGCTCGACGGTGAATGGTTCGCTCGGTTGCAGTACGAAGCAGCCGCCGTTCTCGGCGTCGAGCAGCCGGTCGAACAGTGGTGGTGAGTCCATGTTGGGCACGCACCACCAGTCGATCGACCCGTCGCTGCCCGACAGCGCCACCGATCGGCCGTCGCCCAGCGCGCCATATTGCTCGAGCGGCAGATAGCCACCGATCCGCGCGCCGGGCGCGACCGCGGCGCGCGCACGTGCGAACAAGTTGGTGACTAGGTTCAACGCCGCGGCACGACGAGCGGGTGCGGGGCGGGCACCGGAGATGATGGGAGCACGTGCAATCCTTGATGGGATGAGCACGTACAATGTTTGTGACCTGCGTTAGTTCTAACGCGCATGGTCGAACGCGGCGCTGCCCCGCGCCTCGACGCGCAGGGGGAGCGGATCGCGCGCTCGCCCGTTGGCCGTGCAACGAGCGGATACGCGCAACTGGAGAGCGATGATGGACTGGGACGATACCGAGACGCTGGTGACGCGAACCGGCTTTCGTTTCTTCCTCCGCCCCGTCACGCCCCACGACACGCCGACGCTCGAGGAGCTGTTCCGGCAGGTTTCGGCGGAAGATCTGCGGTTCCGCTTTCTGACGGGCGAGCGCGACACGAGCGAGCAGCGTTTCGCGCAATTGATGTCCGATCGGGAAGCGCGTGTGACGAGCTTTCTCGCCTTCGACGAACGCCGCGCGGTGATCGCGTCCGCGACACTACGGGGCGATGCCAAGGGGGAGGAATGCGAGGTCGCGATCATGATCCGCGCGGCGTCGAAGGGGCGCGGCATCGGCTGGACGCTGCTCGACTATCTCGTCGGCTATGCCGTAAACGCGGGTTACGCGACACTCGTGTCGATCGAGGATCGCGAGAACAGCGAGTCGCTGATGCTCCAGCGGCAGATGGGGTTCGCAACCGAGCCGGTCGCCGACGAACCCACGCTGGTCAGGGTCCGGCGGCGGTTGCGCTGACGGGCCGCCCTATCGTTACAGGCCCAGGGCATAGGTGATCACGAAGCACGCCGCGGTCAGCAGCAGCATCGCGGCGATGAACGTCGCGTCAGCCACGCGTTCCATCGCGTGGAGCCGGCGATGGTCGAGGCTACGCAGCGAGAAATAGGACGCGAGCGTGGCGACGAGGAACAGCAGCGAATCGATCGCGAGCAGATCGTCGGCGATGCCCGCGCGCCGCCCGATCACGACCGAGACGTGGAGCAGCCCGATCCCGGTCAGGCAGACCCCGACCATCGCCGAGGCGATCGGGCAGATCAGCCGGCAGATCCGCTCGTCGAGCTGGCGTCGGCGTTGCCGCGCATGGTCGGTCCGGGCAGCATCCATCGCGCGTCGTGCATGTCGCGGCCGGGGTGACGCCGCGCTGACGCCGGCGTGACCGATCGCTCATGCGCGCGTCAGCGCAGCGCGTCCCCCGCGCGCGGATCGCGCAGCACCGCGAGGCGATCGCGCATCCACTCGCGCTTGAACCGTGTATAGTTGGTTTCGCGCAGGTGAATGTCGCGATCCTCGATCCACAGCTTTAGCTCGGTCAGCGCCTCTCGCTCGTCGCTGTCCAGTGCGGCGGGATCGGGCACGCCCTTGGACAATTCGGCCGCGAAGATGTCGCCGCCGTTTGCCACGCGCTGCAGCGTCGTCATCAGGAAAGTGCGTTGATCGGCCACGCCCCGCATGTTCCGCATGTGGAACAAGGCGGCAACCGCGCAGGCTTACACTTTGGTCGGGTATGGGGGACCGGAGCAGGTACGAGTGCGGGATACACGCCGACCGAAACGATGCTGTTCCGCGCTGCGGCTTGTGCCGCGGATCTGGGGACGCCAGCTTCACCGATATGAAAAGCATTGGTTTCCTGTCGTTCGGCCATTGGTCGAACACACCGCATTCGGCCACTCGCTCGGCCAGCGACGTCCTGCTCCAATCGATCGACCTCGCGGTCGCAGCGGAGGAGCTGGGTGCAGACGGCGCCTATTTCCGCGTCCACCATTTCGCGCAGCAGCTCGCTTCGCCGTTTCCGCTCCTCGCCGCGGTCGGCGCGCGCACCAGGCGGATCGAGATCGGCACCGGCGTGATCGACATGCGCTACGAAAACCCGTTTTACATGGCGGAGGATGCGGGATCGGCCGATCTGATCGGCGGCGGACGGCTGCAACTAGGGCTGAGCCGCGGTTCGCCCGAGCAGGTGATCGATGGCTGGCGCTATTTCGGCTACGCGCCGCCTGAGGGGCAGAGCGATGCCGACATGGGTCGACGCCACGCCGAGGTGTTTCTCGAGCTGTTGAAGGGTGAGGGGTTCGCGCAGCCCAATCCGCGCCCGATGTTCCCCAACCCGCCGGGGCTGCTGCGACTGGAACCACACGCGCCCGGCCTGCGCGAGCGAATCTGGTGGGGATCGGGCGCGAACGCGACCGCGGTGTGGGCGGCGCAGATGGGGATGAACCTGCAGAGCTCGACGCTCAAGGCCGATGAGAGCGGCGAGCCGTTCCACGTCCAACAGGCGAAACAGATCCGCCTGTACCGCGACGCGTGGAAGGAGGCGGGGCATCAGCGCCAGCCGCGCGTGTCCGTGTCGCGCTCGATCTTCGCGATCACCGACGACCGCGACCGCGCCTATTTCGGGCGCGACGGCGAGGGCAGCGACCAGATCGGCGTCATCGACAACATGCGCGCGGTGTTCGGGCGCTCCTACGCTGCGGAGCCCGAGCGGTTGATCGAGCAGCTACGCGGCGACGAGGCCATCGCGGAAGCCGACACGTTGCTTCTCACCGTGCCCAACCAGCTCGGCGTCGACTATAATGCGCACGTGATCGAGAACATCCTGACCCACGTCGCGCCCGCGCTCGGCTGGCGCTGACCGTGTCGCGAACGGTGTCGGGGGCAATCAGCCGATCACGCCGCCCGCGATCAGCAGCATCGTCAGCGTCGCGACCAGCAGGAACGCGAGATAATACAGCCCGAAGCTGATCGGCACTTCGGATTGCTCGTGGAATGCCTGATCGTCCATCTGCTCGCTCATCGCGGTTTCCTGCTCGCAATCTTGCTTAGTCAACCGTGGAGTGGGCGGTTCGATCCCGCGCCGCCTGCCCGCGGAGCCACCCGGCGTGCCGCTCGTTCACTTAAAGGATGGCGACGGCAGCACTCTCGAACGATCGGACGACGCGCGCGTGGCGACCGCGCCGCGTGCTGGTGACGCGCTCGGCGCTCGGCTTCGCGCATGGTCGCGCCATCGCCGCGCGTGCGGCGGCGCAGGGGATCGCGGTGGTCGAACTCGCCGGCGACCGGCTAAACCTCGCGCTGCCCGACGATCCACGCCGCGCTTATGCGGAGGCGAAGAACACGCTCGCCGTCACGGTCGCGCCGCCGTCGAAGCGCCGGTTGCAGCCGATCGCGCCGAGCGCGGACTGGCGCGTCGACCTCGCCGAAGGGTGCCCGGCGCATTGCAGCTACTGCTACCTCGCCGGGTCGCTCAAAGGTCCGCCGATCACGCGCGTCTACGCCAATCTCGACGAGATCTTGGGCGTGCTGCCCAACTATCTGGGGCAGGGCACGATCACGTCGCGCTCGGACGCGCGTGCGCACGAGGGAACGACGTTCGAGGCATCGTGCTATACCGATCCGCTCGCGCTCGAGCCGCTAACGGGGTCATTGTCGGCGGCGATCGCGTGGTTCGGACGCTGGCACGCAGACGCGCAACTGCGTTTCACGACCAAGTTCGCCGACGTGACCCCGCTGCTCGGGCTCGACCACGGCGGACGCACGCGGATGCGCGCCTCGCTCAACCCGCCCGCCTTCGCGCGGTTCGAGGGCGGGACCGCGCGCGTTCACGACCGGCTCGCGGCGCTGCGGCAGATGGCACTCGCCGGCTACCCGATCGGTCTCACGATCGCGCCGATCATCGCGGCGCCGGGGTGGGAGGAGGCCTATGGCGTGCTGATAGCGGATGCGGCGGCCACGCTCGCCGATCTGCCCGCGCTCGACCTGACGGTCGAACTGATCACGCACCGGTTCAACACGGGATCGAAGGCGGTGCTCGACAGCTGGTATCCCGGTTCCGCGATCGACATGACCGCGACCAACCGCGTCACCAAGCGCACCAAGTTCGGCGCGGAAAAGCAGGTGTACGACGCCGCCACGATGCGCGCGCTGCGCGGCTTCTTCGAGCGCGCGATCGCCGATGCGCTACCCGCGGCGCGCATCCTCTATTGGACCTGAGGATCCTGGTCGCTTTGCACTACCGCATGGTGCAATCGCATCATTTACCCGCGTGGGCGGATCGGCGACGCTACCGCAGTGGGCGTGGGGACATCGATACAGGTCGGCGGGGCAGGTAATGACACCGCGATCAACGACGGGTGCGCGCCGCCATATACGCCAGACGCGAAACGGCCGGCCGCAATCCCCGGACTGGGGACCCACGACCGGCCGTACGGATCAATCGCGCCGCGAGGCGCGGGGGATGATCAGGCCTTCTTGGCGGTCAGGTGTGCGCTCAGGAACTTGTTCATCTCGAACATGCTCGCCGACTTCTTGCCGAAGATCTTCTCCAGCTTGTCGTCCGCGTTGATCTGGCGGCGATCCTTGGCGTCCTGCAGGTCGTGCTTCTTGATATATTCCCACACCTTGCTGACGACTTCGCTGCGCGGCAGGTCGTCCTTGCCGACGATCTCCGCGAGGTCGGCCGAGGGGGTGACGGGGGCGGTGATGCCGCCGCGCGCGCCGGTCGCGGGCTTGCCGGTCGCCTTGACCTTCTTTTCCGCGGTTGCCGTCTCGTCCTTGCCGCGCTTCTCTGCCGAACGTGCCATGATCTACTCCCTTTGAACATGCGGCGCCCGTCAGAGGCGCGCCGCCGTGAACCCGTGTCTGTCGGGGCAAGCGTGAGAAACGCTGCCGTAATGACATGTCGTCGTACCGATTGCCGAGCAGGTCAACATCCCGCGTGGACGCGTGTTCCGCTTTTCGCACGTCCGGTGCGCCATGTTGAGGGTCAACGCGGGTGTCCGGCGGCGAGCGCGATCCCGGCAAGGTTCTGCGAACGCTTGATATATCTGACGCGGAGGCTTCCCTTGATCGCCTTAAGCGCGAGAAACGCCGCCAGATGCTCCGCGTGCGCCGCGGGCACCCGCACGCGCGCATTTGCCTGTGCGACGACCGCGGCGGCGTCGCCCAGCAGCACGACGTCGCCGAGTCCCTCGCCGACGACGCGGCGCGCGGCGTCGATCAGCGCCAGCCATTCGGCCTCCATACTGGTGCCCACGCCCAGGCAGCGCGCGACGAACGCCCGGCCACCGATCACCACCGCGGTCTCCATCCCCGCGGGCAACGGACGCAGCCCGCCGTCGAAGAAGACCTTCACACCCGCACCCAAGTTCCGGGTGCAATCCCGTCGAGCGTCCAGTCGCCGATCCGCCAGCGCACCAGCCTGAGCGTCGGCAACCCCACCGCCGCGGTCATCCGTCGCACCTGGCGGTTGCGTCCCTCGCGGATGGTGAGCCGCAGCCACGCGTCGGGCACGCTCGCGCGGTAACGGATCGGCGGGTTGCGCGGCCACAGTTCGGGCGGGTCGATCGCCTCGACCTCGGCCGGGCGTGTCGGGCCGTCGTTCAGCGTCACGCCGCGGCGCAGGGCATCGAGCGCCGCGTCGCCCGCCACCCCCTCGACCTGGACCAGATAGGTCTTGGGCAGCTTGAACGCGGGATCGGCGATCCGCGCCTGCAGGCGCCCGTCGTCGGTCAGCAGCAGCAACCCCTCGCTGTCACGGTCGAGCCGCCCGGCCGGATAGACGCGGGGGACCTGCACATAGTCGGACAACGTTTCGCGGCTGGTCGGCGATTTCGCGTCGGTGAACTGGCTCAGCACCCCGAACGGCTTGTTGAGCGCGATCAGCGTCACGCGGCGGCGCGCACCGCTGGCCGCCGGGCGCTCGCGGATGGCTTCGCCCGCACGATGTCGAGCGCGACCGCCTCGGCGACCTTGATCCCGTCGACCCCGGCCGAGAGGATGCCGCCGGCATAGCCCGCGCCCTCGCCCGCGGGGAACAGCCCGGCGGTGTTGAGGCTCTGCATGTCCTTGCCGCGCGCGAAGCGGACCGGCGAGGAAGTACGTGTCTCGACCCCGGTCATCACCACGTCGGGGTGATCGTAGCCCTTGATCTGGCGGCCGAACACCGGGATCGCCTCGCGCATCGCCGCGACCGCGTAATCGGGCAGGCACTGCGCCAGGTCGGTCGGGGTGACGCCCGGCTTGTACGACGGCACCACCGAGCCGAGCGTGGTCGAGGCGCGCCCGGCGAGGAAGTCGCCGACCCGCTGGGCAGGCGCGTGATAATTGCTGCCGCCCGCGACGAACGCCTGTTCCTCCAGCCGCCGTTGGAGCGCGATGCCCGCGAGCGGATCGCCCGGAAAGTCGCGCGCCGGATCGATCGCGACGACGAAGCCCGAATTGGCGTTGCGCTCGTTGCGCGAATACTGGCTCATGCCGTTGGTCGCGACGCGGCCTTCCTCGCTGGTCGCGGCAACGACGGTGCCGCCGGGGCACATGCAGAAGCTGTAGACGGTGCGCCCGTTCGAGCAGTGATGCGAGATGTGATATTCCGCCGCGCCCAGGATCGGGTTGCCCGCGTCATGGCCGAAGCGCGCGCGGTCGATCCACGATTGCGGATGCTCGATCCGCACCCCGACCGAGAAGGGCTTGGCCTCGGCATGGACGCCCGCGGCGTGGAGCATCGCGAACGTGTCGCGCGCGCTGTGGCCGATCGCCATCACGACATGGCTCGCCTCCAGGTAACCGCCGCCCGCCAGATGGAGTCCGCGTACGCGGCGCTCGCCCCCTGCATCGCGCTCGACGTCGAGCCCGTCGACACGGGTCGAGAAACGGTATTCGCCGCCCAGTTCCTCGATCTTGGCGCGCATGCTCTCCACCATCGTGACCAGGCGAAACGTCCCGATGTGCGGGTGTGCCTCGGTCAGGATTTCCTCGGGCGCGCCGGCGCGGACGAACTCGGTCAGCACCTTGCGCGCGAGGTGGCGCGGATCCTTGATCCGGCTGTAGAGCTTGCCGTCCGAAAAGGTGCCCGCGCCGCCCTCGCCGTATTGGACGTTCGATTCGGGGTTGAGCACGCTGCGCCGCCACAGGCCCCAGGTGTCCTTGGTCCGCTCGCGCACCACCTTGCCGCGTTCGAGCACGATCGGGCGGAAGCCCTGTTCGGCGAGGATCAGTGCGGCGAACAGCCCGCACGGCCCCGCACCGACCACTACCGGGCGCATCGCTCCCTCGGGCGCAGTCGCGACGGGTTTGTAGCGCGTGTCGGGGGTCAGCCCGACATCGCGGTCGCGGCGCAAGCGGGCGAGCACGGTGCCCTCGTTCTTCACCGCCACGTCGACCGTATAGACGAGCGCGATGTTGCTGCGATCGCGCGCGTCATGGCCGCGGCGTGCGACCGAGAAGCGGATCAGGTCGCGCGGCGTGATCTTCAACCGCTTCAGGATCGCGGCGGGCAGCGCCTCGTCGGCGTGGTGGAGCGGCAGCTTCAGTTCGTTAACGCGGATCATTCCAGTGTCTTACACCGTGCCGACCCGGCCGGAAACCTGCCTTGCCGCGCGATCGAGGTCCGCGGCGATCCGGTGCCCGATCAGCGCAGCTAGGGGCGAGGGCCGGCACGCCCCGCTTTGACTTGGACGCGTCCGCGCCTCTAGGGCGGGAGCCGAAGCAAAGGGGATGCGATGCCGGGCGAGTGGCAGTTCTGGATCGACCGCGGCGGCACCTTCACCGACGTGGTTGCGGTCGATCCGGCGGGTAAGCTCACCACCGCCAAATTGCTGTCGGAGGACCCCGGCCGCTACGATGATGCCGCGGTGCACGCGATCCGGCAACTGACCGGGCTGGGCGAGGGTGCGGGCGACCTTCCGCGCGCCGACATCCGGCTCGGCACCACGGTCGCGACCAATGCATTGCTCGAGCGCAAGGGGGCGCCGACGCTGCTCGCGATCACGCGCGGTTTCCGCGACGCGCTGGTGATCGGCTATCAGGACCGCCCCGACATCTTCGCGCGTCACATCCGTCGCGCCGACCCGCTCTACGCGCAGGTGGTCGAGGTGGACGAACGCGTCGACGCCGATGGCGGGGTCGTCCGCGCGCTCGACCGCGACGCGGCGGCAAAGGCATTTCAGGCCGCGTACGACGACGGCCTGCGCGCGATCGCGATCGTGCTGGCCCACGGTTACCGCTACCCCGCGCACGAGGAGGCGCTGGCGGAGATCGCGCGTGCGATCGGTTTCACGCAGGTGTCGCTCAGCCACCGGGTCTCGCCGCTGATCAAGCTGGTCGCGCGCGGCGACACCGCGGTCGTCGACGCCTATCTGTCGCCGGTGCTGGCCGGTTACGTGGACGGCTTCGGCCGCGCGGTGGGCGGCGGGCAGGCGCCGTTGTTCATGCAGTCGAGCGGCGGGCTGATCGACGGCGCGGCGTTCAGCGGCAAGGACGCGCTTTTGTCCGGTCCCGCAGGCGGGATCGTCGGCATGGCGCGCACCGCCGAGGCCGCGGGCTTCAGCCACGTCATCGGGTTCGACATGGGTGGCACCTCGACCGACGTGTCGCTCTACGCCGGGCGTTACGAGCGCCGCAACGACGCGGTCATCGCGGGCGTCCGCGTCGCCGCGCCGACGATGCGCATCGACACGGTCGCGGCGGGTGGCGGCTCGATCTGCGCGCTGGTCGGCGGCCGGCTGGTGGTGGGGCCTCACTCGGCGGGCGCGGTGCCGGGCCCGGCCTGCTACCGCCGCGGCGGGCCGTTGACCGTCACCGACTGCAATCTGATCCTCGGCAAGATCCAGCCCGATCATTTCCCCAGCTTGTTCGGCCCCGCGGGCGACGAACCGCTCGACTCCGCGGCGTCGATCGCGCGGCTCGACGAACTGCTCGATCAGGTCGAGGCCGCGACCGGCACGCGCCCGATGCGCGAGGCCGCGGCGGAAGGGCTGGTCGGTATCGCGGTCGCCAACATGGCGAAGGCGATCAAGGCGATCTCGATCGCACGCGGGCACGATCCCGCCGACTACGTGCTCGCCTGCTTCGGGGGCGCGGGCGGGCAGCACGCGTGCCTCGTCGCCGATGCGCTCGGCATGGAACGCGTGATGATCCACCCGCTCGCCGGCGTGCTCTCGGCCTATGGCATGGGATTGGCCGACCGCCGCGTGCTGCGCGAGGCGACGCTGTCCGCCCCGCTCGCCGATCGTGCCGCGCTCGACGCGGCCGTCACGCGGTTGGAGGGCGAGGCGCGGGACGCGCTCGTCAGGCAGGGGCTCAACGCCGCGACGCTGCGCACCGAGGTGCGCGTCGAGCTGCGTCACGCGCGGGCGGACTACGGTATCGAGGTCGCGCTGGGTACGTCTGAGGCGATGGCGAGAGATTTCCAGGCGCAGCATCGCCGGCAGTTCGGCTACGCGCGCGACGGTGCGTTGATCGCCGAGCTCGTCCGCGTCGAAGGGATCGCCGACAGCGGCACCCGTGCCGATCGGGTCGTGTCACTCCCCGCCGACAGCGCACCCGCGCTCGCGCTAGTCCCCGTCCACCTCGCCGGCGAGACGCGCGACGCTGCGCTGTACGACCGCGCGACGCTTGCCGCGGGACCCGAGATCGCCGGCCCCGCGCTGATCGTCGACGCGGTGTCGACCACCGTGGTCGAGCCCGGCTGGGTGGCAAAAGTTGACGCGCTCGGCAATCTGATCCTCACCCGCCACACCGCGCGTGTGGTCGCCGCGCAGGGCGAGGCGGTCGATCCACTGCGGCTCGAGATTTTCGCCGGGCTGTTCATGGGACTGGCGGAGGAGATGGGCGCGGCGCTCCAGCGTAGCGCGTCGTCGGTCAATATCCGCGAACGGCTCGATTTCTCGTGCGCGATCTTCGATTGCCACGGCAATCTCGTCGCCAACGCGCCCCACATCCCGGTTCATCTGGGCTCGATGGGGGAGAGCATCCGCACCGTGATCGCGCGCCGATCGGCCGCGGCGGACGGGCGCGGGATGCGGCCCGGTGACGTTTATGCGCTCAACGCCCCCTATCAGGGCGGCACGCATCTGCCCGACATCACCGTCATCATGCCGGTGTTCGCCGGCGAGCATAAAGGCGATGGGGCGGAGCCCGCCTTCTTCGTCGCAGCGCGCGGGCACCATGCCGACGTCGGCGGTACCAGCCCGGGGTCGATGCCGCCCGACAGCACCAACATCGAGCAGGAGGGCGTGATCCTCGACAACGTCCTGTTGGTCGAGGACGGTGCGATGCGCAGCGACGAGCTGCGCGCGCTGCTGTCATCGGGGCCGTGGCCGTCGCGCAACGTCGAACAGAATCTGGCCGATCTCGCCGCGCAGGTCGCGGCCTGCGCGCGCGGTGCGGATGGCCTCGCGCGGATGGTCGACAGCTACGGTCTCCAGACGGTGTCGGCGTATATGGAGCATCTGCAGGCGCACGCCGACGACGCCGTCCGCGCGATGCTGCCCGAGCTGCCGGACGGCGATTTCGCGTACGAGATGGACAATGGCGCGACCGTGCGCGTGGAGTTCCGCGTCGATCGCGTGAAGCGTACCGCTAGCGTCGACTTCGCGGGCACATCTGCGCAGCTGCCGAGCAACTTCAACGCCCCCGTGTCAGTCGTGCGCGCCGCGGTGCTCTACGTCATGCGCACGCTGATCGACGCGGCGATCCCGTTGAACGACGGTTTTTTGCGTTCGGTAGCGATCAAAGTGCCCGAAGGGTCGATGCTCAACCCCCGGCACCCCGCCGCGGTCGTCGCAGGCAATGTCGAGACGAGCCAGGTCGTCACCGACGCGTTGCTCGGCGCGCTGGGGGCGCAGGCGGCGTCGCAGGGGACGATGAACAATTTCACCTTCGGCGACGATCGCCATCAATATTACGAGACGATCGCGGGCGGCACCGGTGCGGGCGCGGACTTCCCCGGCACCGCGGTGGTACAGAGCCACATGACCAACAGCCGACTGACCGATCCCGAAGTGCTGGAAGTGCGCTTCCCCGTGCTGCTGGAGGAGTTTTCGGTTCGTGCGGGCTCGGGTGGGAGGGGCGCGCAACAAGGCGGCGACGGTGCGACGCGCCGTATCAGGTTCCGCACAGGCATGCGCGCCGCGATACTCTCCAACCGCCGCCGCGTCGCGCCATTCGGGCTTGCAGGCGGCGCGGACGGTGCGCCGGGCGCGAACAGCGTCGAGCGCGCCGATGGCCAAATCGAACAACTCGGATCGACCGCCGCGGTCGAGATGCGCGCGGGCGACGTCTTCGTGACCCTGACGCCGGGCGGCGGCGGCTATGGCTCGACCGATGGCGAGGGCTCGCGCTGATGCTGGTGCTCGCCGGGATCGCGGTGATCGCATTGGGGTTCCTGCTGCGCTTCAACCCGATGCTGGTGGTGGTCGTCTCGGCGCTGGTGACCGGGCTCGCCGCCGGGCTCGATCCCATCCGTATCCTCGCGACCTTCGGCAAGGCGTTTAACGACAGCCGCTACGTGTCGGCGATCTACATCGTGTTGCCCGTGATCGGCGTGCTGGAGCGCTACGGATTGCAGGCACGCGCCCGCGCGCTGATCGGGCGGATGCGCGGGGTGACCGCGGGGCGGTTGCTCGTCGGCTACCTGCTGTTCCGGCAGATGTTCGCCGCGCTCGGCCTGACCTCGGTCGCGGGGCATCCGCAGACCGTCCGCCCGCTCGTCGCGCCGATGGCGGAGGCCGCGGCCGAGGCGCAGGCGGGCAGCGCGGGTGAGGCCGAGCGCGTAAAGGCGATGGCCGCCGCGACCGACAATATCGGGCTGTTCTTCGGCGAGGACATCTTCCTCGCGATCGGGTCGATCCTGCTGATGAAAGGCGTGCTCCAAGGGTACGGTATCGAGCTCGAGCCGTTCCAGCTCTCCGTCTGGGCGATCCCGACCGCGGTCGCCGCGTTCGCGATCCACGGCGCGCGGCTGCTGTTGCTCGACCGGCGACTGGCGCGGAGCGGATGATCGGGCTGGGTTTCGTCTACGCGGTCGCTGGTGCCGCCTTCGCAGGGTTCGCGCTGCTCGCCGCGATCGAGCGCCCGCGCCGGCTCGCCAACGCTGCCTTCTACGCGCTGATCGCGTCGAGTTTCTGGTTGGGTGACCGGCTGGGCGACGTCGGCAACGGCGTGCTCGTCCTCGCACTCGTCGCGGTTGCCGCGTCGGGGCGGATGACGCGCGGGCAGGCGTCGGCCGACCCGCCCGCGCCGCGCGGTGCAGGCCTGTTCGTGCCCGCGCTGATGATCCCCGCCGCCGCGCTTATTGGCACGATCGCGTTCAAGGCGCTGCCGACGCTGGTCGACCCCAAACAGGCGACGCTGGTCGCGCTGACGATCGGCGTGCTCGCCGCTGTCGCGACCTGCCTCGTCTGGCTGCGTCCCGGCCTCGCCACCCCCGTGCGCGAGGGTCGCAGACTGATGGACGACGTCGGCTGGGCCGCGGTACTGCCGCAGATGCTGGCGAGTCTCGGCGCAGTGTTCGCGGTGTCGGGCGTGGGGGAGGTCGTCGGCCGGCTCGCCGCCTACGCGATTCCGAGCGGCAGCCTATTTGGTGCGGTGGCGGCCTACGCGATCGGCATGGCGCTGTTCACGATGGTGATGGGCAATGCCTTTGCCGCCTTTCCGGTGATGGCGGCGGCGATCGGGGTGCCGATCCTGATGCACGGTTTCGGCGGCAACGCCGCGCCGATCGCGGCGATCGGGATGCTCGCGGGCTTCTGCGGTACCTTGATGACGCCGATGGCGGCGAACTTCAATCTCGTCCCCGCCGCGCTGCTCGAGCTACGGGACCGCGGCGGGGTGATCCGCGCGCAGGTGTCGACCGCGTTGCCGCTGCTCGCATTCAACATCGTGCTGCTCTACGCGGTGCTGCGATGACGATGCTCGATCCTGCGCGCGCCGCGACCTTCGCTGAGCTGACGCTCGGCCATGTGTGGCAGGAATATCCGCACAAGCTCGATCAGGTGCTGACGGGCGACGACGATCTGCTGCCCCCGCGCGTGCTTCACCCGATCTTTTACGGCAGCTTCGACTGGCATAGCTGCGTCCACGGCTGGTGGCAGCTCCTGACGTTGCTGCGGCTTCACCCCGACATCGCGCCGGCGGCGGAAATCCGCACCCGCGCCGATGCGATGTTCACCCCCGCCAATGTCGCGGGCGAACTGGCCTTCCTCGATCGCCCGTACAGCGCGGGGTTCGAGCGGCCCTACGGCTGGGCGTGGCTGCTGGCGCTGCACGGCGAGGCGGTGCGGCACGATGCCGCATGGGGGGAGACGCTCGCGCCGCTCGCGCGCGCATTCGCCGACCGCTTCGCGGCGTTCCTGCCCAAGCTGACCTATCCGCTGCGCGTCGGCACGCATTTCAACACCGCCTTCGCGCTCATCCTCGCGCACGATTGGGCGCGCGAGCATGATCAGGCGCTGGCTGCCATGATCGGAGAGCGTGCGCGCGACTGGTTCGCCCGCGATCGCGCGTGTCAGGCATGGGAGCCGGGCGGCGACGAATTCCTCTCGCCCGCGCTCGGCGAGGCGCTGCTGATGAGCCGCGTGCTCGGTGCCGCCGATTTCCGCGACTGGTTCGGCGCGTTCCTCCCTGGTCTCGCGCGGGGCGAGCCCGCGACGCTATTCACCCCCGCGATCGTGTCCGACCGCAGCGACGGCAAGATCGCGCACCTCGATGGGCTGAACCTCAGCCGGGCATGGTGCTGGCGCGGGCTGGCGCGTGCGCTGGGCGAGGATCACCCGCTCGCGTCGTCGATGCGCGATGCCGCCGAACGCCATCTCGCGGCGAGCCTGCCGCACCTCGCCGACGATTACATGGGGACGCACTGGCTCGCGAGCTTCGCGCTGCTCGCGCTCACGGCCTGACGGCACGTCGGAGCAGAATCAGGTTGGCTCGCTGGGGGCTATCGCCTTCCGCCGTGTTGACGGCGCGCGCTTTTTGAGGGGAGGGGCGGCCCACGTCCAAGCGATACCGCGACACCTTTACAGCGCTCGGCCGTTCATGCTGCCTTGCCCGGTCGGGCAGTGAAACAGACGGAGGTGACATGCTCAAGGTGGTGATCGGGGCGCTGGGTCTGGCGATCACCGGCGCCACGGCCGCGCCGCCCGCGGTGTCGACCACGACGGCGATGCCGCCGCCCCCAGCCGTCGCCCCGGTACCCGCTCAGGCTCTATCGCCCCCACTCGCTGCCCCGGCGCGTGCGTCTGCGCGCACGATCCTGTTTATCGGCAACAGCTTCACCTTTGGTGCAAACTCGCCCGTTCGCAACTGGCGGGCCGATACCGTCACCGATCTGAACGGCGCGGGTTACGGCGGGGTGCCGGCGCTGTTCAAGGCGTTCACCCAACAGGCGGGGCTCGACTACCGTGTCAGCCTTGAGGTGCAGGGGGGGAAGACGCTCGGCTTCCACTACGATCAGCGGCGGCGGTTGTTCGACCGTGCGTGGGACGTCGTGGTGCTGCAGGAATATAGCACGCTCGACCCCGATCGGCCGGGTGATCCGCGCGCGTACATCAACGACGTCGCGCGACTGACGCGGCTGTTCGCACGCGCCAATCCGCGCGTGCAGGTGCAACTGACCGCGACGTGGTCGCGCGCCGATCAGGTCTACCGCGCACGCGGGCCGTGGGCGGGTAAATCGATCTACGCGATGGCGCTCGACTTGCGCGCCGCCGCCGATCGCGCGCGCGCGGTCAATCCGCTCGTCACCGGCATCGCACCCGTCGGGCAGGCGTGGAACCGCGCGATCGCCGCCGGCTTCGCCGATCCGAACCCATATGACGGCGTCGCGTTCGGACAGCTCGATCTGTGGAGCTTCGACCATTACCACGCCAGCCTCGCGGGCTATTACCTGGAGGCGCTGGTGGTGTTCGGTCGCGTGACAGGGATCGACCCGACAACGCTCGGGCCGGATGAACAGGCGGGCGATACGCTCGGCCTGTCGCGCGAGCAGGCGAGTGCACTGCAACGCGTCGCGCGCGACGAACTCGCGGCAGGATAGATCACGGTCTTAGTGGATCGGTCGGGGAGGCGCACGATCTCCCCGACCGGTCGATCACGCCACCGCGGGCAGCTGTTCCAAATGCTTGTCGAGCGTGATCGGATAATCGCGCACGCGCACGCCCGTCGCGTTGTAGATGGCGTTGGCGATCGCCGCGCCGACGCCGCACAACCCCAGCTCGCCGACACCCTTGGCCTTCATCGGATTGGCCTTGTCGTCGGCTTCGTCGAGGAACACGACGTCCTGGTGCGGGATGTCGGCGTGGACTGGCACCTCGTAGCTGGCGAGGTCGTGGTTGACGAACAGGCCGAAGCGCTTGTCGACCGCCAGTTCCTCCATCAGCGCCGAACCGACGCCCATCGTCATTGCGCCGATCACCTGGCTGCGCGCCGACTTGGGGTTGATGATCCGCCCCGCCGCACACACCGCCAACATCCGCCTCAGCCGCGTCGCGCCGGTATAGGCGTCGACCCCAACCTCGACGAAATGCGCACCGAAGGTCGAGATCTGATAGCTCTTGTCAAGCTTGTTGAATTCGATCTTGTCCTCGCCGACGAGTTCGCCGCCCTGTGCCGCCTTCGCGAGATCGGCCGAGCGGTTGCCACTCGACACCTTGCCGCCCTGGAACGTTACGTCGGCCGAATTGTAGCCCAGCCGCTGCGCGATCTGTTCGCGCAGCTTGACGCACGCGGCATATACGCCCGCGGTCGCGTTTGCCGCGCCCCACTGCCCGCCCGACCCCGCCGAGACGGGATAGGCCGAACTGCCGAGCTTCACGACGACCGCCTCGGCCGGCACGCCCATCATCTCGCCCGCGGTCTGCGCGATGATCGTGTAGCTGCCGGTACCGATGTCGGTCATGTCGGTCTCGACCGTCACGACGCCGTTCTGGCTCAGGCGCACGCGCGCGGCCGACGCCATGTTCATGTGATTGCGAAAAGCGGAGGCAACGCCCATGCCGACCAGCCACTTGCCGTCGCGCACCTGCGCCGGCTTGGCATTGCGGCGCGACCAGCCGAACCGTTCTGCCCCTTCGGTCAGACAACGCGCGAGCTGGCGCTGCGAGAAGCGGCGTTCGGGCTTCTCGGGATCGACCTGGGTGTCGTTCTTGATGCGGAACGCGATCGGATCCAGCCCGAGCTTCTCGGCCATCTCGTCCATCGCGACCTCGAGCGCCATCATACCGGGCGCTTCGCCCGGTGCGCGCATCGCATTGCCCTCGGGCAAGTTCAGCACCGCGAGCCGCATCGAGATCATACGGTTCGCGCCCGCGTACAGCAGCTTGGTCTGATTGACCGCGGTTTCCGGGCTGCCGTTCGGCTGGTCGCCCGATCCGCTCTCGTGCGCGATCGCGGTGATCGTGCCGTCCTTCTGCGCGCCGATGCGGATGCGCTGACGCGTCGCGGGACGATGCGTCGCGTTGTTCGCCATCACCGGCCGCGACAGCGCGAGCTTGACCGGCCGCCCCGCGGCCTTCGCGCCCAGCGCCGCCATGACCGCATCGGTGCGCAGGAACAGCTTTCCGCCAAACCCGCCACCGACGTAGGGAGACATGAAGCGGATCTTCTCCTTCGGCATGTTCAGCGTCTTGGCGAGATCCTCGTGGCCCCAGTTGACCATCTGGTTCGAGGTCCACAAGGTCAGCTGATCACCGTTCCACGACGCGATCGAGGCGAACGGCTCCATCATCGCGTGGCTGTGATCGGGCGTCGTGTAGCGCGCATCGAGCTTGACCGGTGCGGCCGCGAACGCCTCCTCGAACTTGCCGACGCGGTCGACCGGCGGCGCGGCGCTACCCTCGTCGCTAGATCCGCCTTTCAGCGGCGCGGTCTTGAGCGCGTCGTCGAGGTCGAACTGGGCCGCGCCGCGCGCATAGTCGACGCGGACGAGCCCGGCGGCGGCGCGTGCCTGCTCGAACGTCTCGGCGACGACGACCGCTACCGCCTGATGATAATGGTCGACCTCGGGCCCGGCGAGCAGCTTGACCGTGTTCTTGTCGCCCTTGCCGAGCGGGCCGGCGTCCGCCGCGGTGACGATCGCGATCACGCCGGGGGCGGCCTTGGCCGCGCGCGTGTCGATGCTGGCGATCCGCCCCTTCGCGATCGCGGCGGGGACGAGGTAGCCGTAGGCCGCGTTCGGCACGTCGGCGTGATGTTCGTAGGCGTAGGGCGCGGTGCCGGTCGTCTTGACCGGGCCGTCGAGGCGGTCGTGCGCGCGGCCCACGACCTGCATCCGGTCGATCGGGTTCTGCCCGGCGGGTGTATCGAACTTCATGGGACTTAAGCCTTGGACTGGGCGATGACGGAGGCGAGCGCGCGGGTGGCGAGCGGCAGCTTGAAGGCGTTGTCCTTCGTCGGGGTCGCCCCCTGGAACGCGCGCGCGGTGACCGCGGCGGCACCCTGCGGCAGCAACGCCTCGGCGGCCTCGACGCGCCATGGACGCGGCGCCACGCCGCCGAACGCGACGCGGCCGGTGCCGTCGGGCTGGATCACCGCGGCGACCGAGACGAGTGCGTAGGCGTAGGACGCACGGTCGCGAACCTTTTCGTAGAAATGCTTGCCGCCGATCGGTTTGGGCAGCGTCACCGCGGTGATGAGCTCACCGGGTTTCAGCACCGTATCCTGTTCGGGATGGTCGCCCCACAAACGGTGGAAGTCGGCGATCGGGATCGCGCGGCGCTGTCCGCCCGCGTCGATCGTCTCGACGTAGGCGTCGAGGACGCGCATCGCCACCGCCATGTCGCCGGGGAAGGTCGCGATGCACTTGTCCGACACGCCGATCACGCCGAGCTGGCGCGAGTAGCCGCCGATCGCGGCGCATCCCGAACCGGGCTTGCGTTTGTTGCACGCCATGTTGGTGTCGTAGAAATAGGGGCAGCGCGTCCGCTGGAGCAGATTGCCCGCGGTCGACGCCTTGTTGCGCAACTGACCACTCGCGCCCGCGACGATCGCGCGCGTCAGCACCGAATAATCGCGCCGCACGCGCGCGTCCGCGGCGAGATCGGTGTTGGTGACGAGCGCACCGATGCGCAGCCCGCCCTCGCGGGTTTCCTCGATCTTGTCGAAGCCCAGATCCTGCACGTCGACCAGATGCGCCGGCGTCTCCACCTCGATCTTCATCAGATCGAGCAGGTTCGTGCCGCCCGCCAGGAATTTCGCTCCCGGCTGCGCCGCGGCACGCGCCGCACCCTGCGCGTCCTTCGCGCGCTCGTAGGTGAACGCCTTCATGCCCGCACCCCCGCGACTTCTTCCATCGCCTCGGCGATGTTCGAATAAGCGCCGCAGCGGCAGATGTTGCCGCTCATGCGTTCGCGCAATTCCATGTTGGTGACCTGCGGGCGCGCCGACACGTCGGCCTGGACGTGGCTGGGCACGCCGCGCTTGATCTCGTCGAGCACCGCGACCGCCGAGCAGATCTGTCCAGGGGTGCAATAGCCGCACTGATAGCCGTCGTGTTTGACGAACGCCGCCTGCATCGGGTGGAGCTTGTCGGGGGTGCCGAGCCCCTCGATTGTCGTCACCTTGTCGCCTTGGTGCTGCACCGCGAGGCTGAGGCACGAGTTGATCCGCACGCCGTTGACCATCACGGTGCACGCGCCGCACTGGCCGTGGTCGCAGCCCTTCTTGGTGCCGGTCAGGTGGAGGTGCTCGCGCAGCGCGTCGAGCAGGGTGGTGCGCGTGTCGAGCGTCAGGTTCTGGCGCTTGCCGTTCACCTCGAGCGACACCGGCATCGTCGGCGCGGGCTGGCTCGGCGCGGGGGCGGTGGCACGCGCCGCCTCCTGCGCGATCGCCGCGGGTGCGCTGGTCATCGCGGCGGTGGCGGCACCGCCCGCCAGCACGCCGCGACGCGACATCGACAGCGCGCCCGGATCAGTTTTAGGCATCGTTTCTTTCATGTTGTAGTTCGTCTGCGCGACGCCACGGCCGTCGGACCATGTGACAAACGCCGCTACCCCGCAGCCTGAACCCGCATCCGTGCTTTTCGTTGCCTGATCCAAGTAAGTTTTTGTCAGCTACCCGAGTAGGTTTCCCCCGCCGCGTTCCACCGGGGTGGCGCGGGTGCTGCCACGCGGCGTAAGGCTGCCTGCACGATCTGCCCGAGGGGTGGAAGAGTTGAGGGTCGATCATGCAACCGTCCATCCCCACTGCCGACGACGCCGCGCATCGCGCGCACAAGCCGTGGTACGCGCAGCTTTATCTACAGGTGCTCGCCGCAATCCTGCTCGGCGTACTGCTGGGTCATTTCTACCCGCAAACGGGCGAAGCGATGAAGCCGATCGGCGACGGCTTCATCAAGCTGGTCAAGATGATCATCGCGCCGGTCATCTTCCTGACCATCGTGACCGGGATCGCGGGGATGCGCGACCTGGGCTCGGTCGGGCGGGTGGCGGGCAAGGCGTTCGCGTATTTCCTGTTCTTCTCCACGCTGGCGCTGTTCGTCGGCATGGCGGTCGCCAATGTCGTCCGACCAGGCAGCGGGCTCAACATCGATCCCGCGACGCTCGACGCGGGCAAGGTCGCCGATTACGCGAGCAAGGCGCACGAGACGACGCTGACCGGATTCCTGCTCGGCGTCATCCCCGACACGTTCCTGGGTGCGCTGACCGCGGGCAATATCCTGCAGACGCTGTTCGTCGCGATCCTGTTCGGCATCGGGCTCGCGCTAATCGGCGACCGTGGCGAACGATTGCTGGGTGCGCTCGAGGACGTGTCGCTCGCGGTGTTCAAGGTCGTCGCGATCCTGATGCGTGCGGCGCCCGTAGGCGCGTTCGGTGCGATGGCGTTCACGATCGGCAAGTACGGCGTCGGCACGCTCGCCAATCTCGCCGCGCTCGTCGCGACCTTCTACGCGACGTCGCTGCTGTTCGTGCTGGTGGTGCTCGGCATCGCCGCGCGACTGGCGGGATTCTCGATTTTGCGCCTGATCGCTTACCTAAAGGCCGAACTTCTGCTGGTGCTCGGCACCTCGTCGTCGGAGAGCGCGCTGCCGAGCCTGATCGAAAAGATGGAGCATGCCGGCTGCCCCAAGTCGATCGTCGGGCTGGTCGTGCCGACGGGTTACTCGTTCAACCTCGACGGCACCAACATCTACATGACGCTCGCCTCGCTGTTCATCGCGCAGGCGTGCAACGTCCACCTGAGCTTCGGCGAACAACTACTGCTGCTGGGCGTCGCGATGCTGTCGTCCAAGGGGGCGGCGGGGGTGACCGGCGCGGGGTTCATCACGCTCGCCGCCACACTGTCGATCGTGCCCTCGGTGCCCGTTGCCGGCATGGCGCTGATCCTGGGGGTCGACCGCTTCATGTCCGAGTGCCGCAGCCTGACCAACTTCATCGGCAACGCCGTCGCGACGGTGGTCGTGTCGCGCTGGGAGGGGAGGCTCGATGTCGGCCAGCTTCATGCCGCCCTGTCGGGCAAGGCGCCGCAGCCCCGGACGGACTGAGAAGCGCACTACTACCATCCGCCACCTCGACATCGCCCGGCGGCTCTGCGATCCACCGCCGCGTAAAGCCGGCCGGCGCGCAGCCGCCCGCTGCGGGAGGATGTGGTGAAGGCAATCAGGATCGGCGTCGTCGCGGCGCTGCTGGCAAGTGGTGCAATCGTCTCGGCGCAAGGGACGAGCGGGGCGCAGGGGTCGAGCGGTACGGCAGCGCCGTCGGCGGTTGCGCATCCTGATCAATGGCCGGCGCTCGCGATGAAGCGCACGCGCGATCCGAAGGTCGATGCGCGCGTCGACGCGATGCTCCGCCGCATGAGCATCGAGGACAAGGTCGGGCAATTGATCCAGGTCGACATCGCCTCGATCACGCCGAAGGATCTGGAGACGTACAAGCTCGGCTCGATCCTGAACGGCGGCAATTCCGCGCCGAACAACGATGAATTCGCGCCCGCGCCCGAGTGGCTGAAGCTGTTCGACGCCTTCTACGACGCCTCGGTCAAGCGCAGCGACGGCCGGCCGGTCGTGCCCGTCATCTGGGGCACCGACGCGGTGCACGGCGCGAACAACATCGTCGGCGCAACGCTGTTTCCGCACAACATCGCGCTCGGCGCCGCGCGCGATCCCGATCTCGTCCGCCGCATCGGCGTCGCGACCGCGGCGGAAACGGCAGCGACCGGCATCGACTGGAGCTTCGCGCCGACCGTCGCCGTCGTGCAGGACGACCGCTGGGGCCGCACCTACGAGAGCTATTCGGAGGAGCCGGCGGTCGTCGCCTCCTACGCCGGTGCGATGGTCGAGGGGATCCAGGGCCGCGTCGGCGCCGACTTCATGAAACCGGGGCACGTCATCTCGTCTGTGAAGCATTTCCTCGGCGACGGTGGCACCGGCGGGCGCGACCAGGGCGACACGCGCGTCAGCGAGGCGACGCTGCGCGACGTCCATGCCGCGGGCTACATGACCGCGCTGCCCGCGGGCGCGCTGACCGTGATGCCGAGCTTTTCGAGCTGGAACGGCGCCAAGCTGACCGGCAACAAGACGCTGCTGACGGGGGTGCTCAAGGAGCGATGGGGCTTCGACGGCTTCACGATCGGCGACTGGAACGCGCACGGGCAGGTGCCGGGCTGCACCAATGAGGATTGCGCCGCGGCGATCAATGCCGGGCTCGACATGTTCATGTATTCGGGGCCGAAGTGGAAGGAGCTTTACGCCAACACGCTGCGCGAGGCGAAGGCGGGGACGATCCCGGCGGCGCGGCTGGACGACGCGGTGCGCCGCATCCTGCGCGTCAAGGTGCTGGCGGGGACGTTCGATGCCGGTCGCCCGTCGTCGCGGCCGTTCGCGGGCAAGTTCGACCTGCTCGGCAGCCCCGAGCACCGCGCGCTGGCGCGCCAAGCGGTGCGTGAATCGCTGGTGCTGTTGAAAAACAACGGCGTGCTACCGATCAAGCCGGGCGCGAACGTGCTGGTGGCGGGCGCGGGCGCGGACAATATCGGGCAGCAGGCGGGCGGCTGGTCGATCACCTGGCAGGGGACGGGGGTCACCAACGCCAACTTCCCCAACGGCCAGTCGATCTGGGGCGGGTTGTCGCAAGCCGTGCGCGAGAGCGGAGGCACCGCGACGCTGTCGGCAAGCGGCACGTTCACGACCAAGCCCGACGTCGCGATCGTCGTCTTCGGCGAGACGCCCTATGCTGAATTCTCGGGTGACCGTCCGACGCTTGAATACAGCCCCGACGACAAGTCGAACCTCGACTTGCTGCGCCGATTGAAGAAGGCGGGTGTGCCGACGGTGTCGGTGTTTCTCTCTGGCCGCCCCTTGTGGGTCAACCCGGAGTTGAACGCGTCCGACGCCTTCGTCGCCGCCTGGTTGCCCGGCACCGAGGGTGGCGGCGTCGCCGACGTGCTGGTCGCGGGTCGCGACGGCAAACCCAAGGCCGACTTCCGCGGTACGCTGTCGTTTTCGTGGCCCAAGCGGCTCGACCAATATGTGCTCAACCGGCGCGATCCGGACTACGACCCGTTGTTCGCGTTCGGTTACGGCCTGTCCTACGCCAAGGGCGGGCAGGTGCCGACGCTCGACGAGGCTCGTCCGGCGAACGCGGGCGGCGATCAGAACGCGCTGTTCGTGCGCGGGCGCCTCGCCCCGGGCGCGACGCTCCGCCCGAGCGGCGCGGTGACGCAGTCGCGGATCGACCGCCAGGCGCAGGAAGACAGCGTCCGGCTCGCCTTCGCGGGCACGGGCGACCTGGCGGTACAGCAGGCGCAGCCGATCGACCTGTCGCGCGAATCGAACGGGCAGTTGAGCCTGATCCTCGACTATCGCGTGACGCGCGCGGCCACGGGCACCGTCACGCTGGGCATGGCGGCGGCGGGCGCACGCAGCGCGAGTGTGCCGATCACCGGCGCGCTGCGCGCCGCGGGCAGCGACTGGACCGAACTGGCGGTGCCGCTACGCTGCTTCGCCGACCAGGGCGTCGACATGGCGCATGTCACCCGGCCCGCAGTGATCGCCGCGACCGGCGCGGCGGGGATCGACGTGTCGGGCATCCGCGTCGCTAGCGCCCCGCCCGGACCCGTGAGCTGCGGTCAGCGCTGATGCGGCGGGCCTTGCTCGCGGCGCTGGGCGCGTCGGCGATCGCCGCCGGCCCGCCGCCGCGGGTCGAGCGGATTGCCGCGGAGCCCGCGGGCACGACCGCGCTGCCGATGCGCTTCGTCGGCCGCGCCGAGGCGGCGGAGCAGGGGATGATCCGCCGGCAATGGCCGGGCAGCTACGTCGAGACACGCTTCGACGGGCGCGCGGTATTGTTTCGTGTCGGGGCCGGGGAGGTTTCGCTTCGCGTCACCGTCGACGAGGGCGCACCGATCGCGCTCGTCCGGCCCGCGCCCGGGCTCTACCGCGTCGGTCCGCTTGCACCCGGCGCGCACGTCCTGCGGGTGCAGGCGGTGAGCGAGAGCCAGGCGGGGCCGACCGTCTTCGGGGGCTTTCGCGCCGCCGCGGGCACGCGCGCGCTGCCGCCAATCCTACCTGTCCGCCAGATCGAGTTCGTCGGCGATTCGCACACGGTCGGCTACGGCAATCGTGCGACCAAGACCGCGTGCAGCACGCAGGAGGTGTGGGATACGACCGACACCGCGCGCGGGCTCCCCGGCCTGCTGGGCGAACGTTATCACGCCGACTATCGGGTCAATGCGATCTCGGGCCGGGGCGTCGTGCGCAATTACGACGGCGACCCGTCGGACACGCTGCCCGCCGCCTATCCGTTCACGCTGTTCGACAAGGTGCGGCGCGCCGCCGACGCGGGCTGGCATCCGCAGGTGATCGTGGTCGCGCTCGGCACCAACGATTTCTCGACCGCGCTCCACGCCAGCGAGCGCTGGAAGACGCGCGCCGCGCTGCACGAGGATTTCGAGCGCAGCTACCCGCGTTTCCTGTCGGAGCTACGCCGTCGGAACCCGCATGCGCTGATCGTCGTCTGGGCGACCCCGCTCGCGCAAGGAGAGGTGATCGCGGAGGCGCGGGCGACGGTGGCGCGGCTGATGCATGCGGGCGAGCGCCGCATCGCGTTCGTCGCGGTCGACGGGCTCGGCTTCGGTGGCTGCAACGGCCACCCCGACCTTGCCGACGACGCCAGGATCGCAGGCGCAGTGGCCGCGCAGATCGACGCGCGACGCGATGTCTGGAACGCGGGCAGGTCGCGATGACGGGGCGGATACGCGCAATCGTGGCGGTGGCCGCGGCGCTCGTCATGCTGCCCGATATCGCACAGGCGCGCGGCACCGCGGTGCTGACCTACGACGACGCGCTGCCGTCGCAGCTCGACCACGCGATCCCCGCGCTCGACGCCGCGGGGTTGAAGGCGACGTTTTTCCTGTCGGCGGTGCGCGAGGCCGACGTACCGCGCTGGCAGGCGGTGGCGCGGCGCGGGCACGAACTTGCCAATCACACGATCTTCCACCCCTGCGCCGCCGCCAAATTCCCCGCCGATCCACGCTTCACGAGCGAGGCCTATACGCCCGCCAGCATGATCCGCGAGATCGCGCAGCAGAACACGCTGCTGCGCGCGCTCGACGGCCAAGCGCGTCACGGCTTCGCGACGCCGTGCGGCGAACATCTGGTCGGCGGGGAGGATTACCTCGAGCCGCTGCGCGCCGCTCACATCGTCGATTATGCGCGCGGCGTGAGCATGGACGACGCGCAGGTGCGCGCCGGTCCCGCACGCGTCGACGCGATGCACGTGCCCGCACGCGGCTTCGCCGAGGGGACGACGCTCGACCAGCTCGTCGCGTTCGCGCGCTCCGCGGAGACGAGCGGTGGCTGGGCGGTGTTCCTGTTCCACGGCATTGGCGGCGATCAGCTGAGCGTCGACGCTTCGACGCACCGCGCCTTTCTGGCGTGGCTGCGGCAGCACCGCCGGACGATCCGCGTCGCGACGCTGCGCGACGCGCTCGCCGTGCGGTGAAGCGCGCAGCTATCGGTACAAGGCGCGCGCGTCGTTCTTGAATGCCGCGCCGCTGTCGCCGCGGCTGTAGAACATGTGCCCGCCCGGATAGACCTTGAGCACGACGCGCTCGGTGGCACCGAATGCGGGCATCTGATCGACGATCAGGCGCGAGGCGAAGAAGGGACACGACAGATCGTCCCAGCCGTGGACGATCATCACGCGCATCTTGGGATCGTTCGCGATCGCCTTGCGCAGGTCGGTTACGGGGGTGTCGCTCGGCTTGCCGCGGTCCCACGCCTCGTTCACCGCGTACGACAGCGCGTTGTAGCGCGCGTCGGTCTTCCAGCCGACCTCGCGCGTGACGAAATCGACCATCGCGCTCGTCGTCGGCGCGATCAGCGCGTCGAGGATCGGATCGTTCGATTCCTGCCGGGGCGACCAGGGGAAGGGGTCGAAGGCGGTGACGTTCGAATCGTACACGCTGCCGATCGTCCCATCGGCGCGGTGCACCTCGCGCAGGAAGGTGCGGCTGTCGACGCGCCCGCCCAGCCGCTGAACGAGCGCGGGGTCGAGTCCGGTCAATTGCGTGACGCGCTGGACGATGCGACCCGTCGCCTGCGGGTCGGAGCGCCCGCGCAGCAGGTCGCGCGCGAATTCGCCGCGGGTATAATCCTCGACCTCCGCCATCGCCTGCGGAGTCAGCCGGTGCTGCCGCTCCAGATTGGCCGCCGCCATCGACGGCAGATCGATCATCCACGGCAGCGGCGACAGCGCGGTGGCGCCGTCGCCGACCGCGGGGTCGAGGTAGGGCGATACCATGATCAGCCCGTTGACCCCGACGCCGATCTGCGATTGCAGCTCATAGGCGATCCGCGGCGCGCGATACCCGCCGTAGCTTTCACCCATCACATATTTGGGCGAACGCAGCCGGCCTTCCTTGACCAGCCAGTCGTAGACGACCTTGGACAGATACTTGATGTCGGGATCGTTGGCGTAGAACGCCTTCTTGGTCGCGTCCGCGTCGACGAGGCTGCGGCTGAACCCGGTGCCGATGGGGTCGATGAAGACGAGGTCGGTGAAATCGAGCCAGGTGTTGGGATTGTCGGTCGCGATCGGCGCGTCGGACGGTGCGTCGCCCTGCGCGCCGAATTGCACCCGCTTGGGGCCGACCGCGCCCATGTTGAGGTACACCGACGCCGCGCCGGGGCCGCCGTTGAATGCGAAGGTGACGGGGCGCGCGGGATCGCGGCCGGGAACGGTGTAGGCGGTATAGACGACCTGCCCGATCTCCTTGCCCGTCTCGTCGCGCACCGCGATCGTGCCGACGGTGGTACGGTAATCGATCACGCGCCCGCCGACGCGCACGCGCTGCGCGATCGAGCGGTCGGCCGGGAGCGGCGGCAGCTTCACGCCGTCGTCGGTCTTCTTCTCGACCGTGGTGGTGGTCTTGTCGGTTTGTGCAAGCGCGGGCGCCGCGAGCGCGATCATCGATCCGGCGGCGAGCAGGCGTAACAATGGTGACACGTGGACTTCCCCTTTTGCGCAGCAGCTTAGCCGCTGCGCAGGCCGGGGCAAGCGCGCCTCATCCGACGCGCAGGTGTTTCTCGACGCCGTCGGTCTTCTGCGCGAGGCCCGGCACTTCGTTCAGATGGCGCAGCTCGCCGAACCTGCCGCGCTCCCCCCGGTAACGGACGATCTCCGCCCCGTGCCCTGCCAGTTGCGGCACGGCGTCGAGTTCCTCGGCGGTGGCTGTGTTGAGGTCAATCATCGTCGGCGTGCCTTTATACTTTTCGGCCGGGTCAACGCCTTGCCCACGGCTCCGATCCTCTCCGTCCGGCGTTGGGGCCTGATGCTGGTATTCCTCGACTTCGAAGCCTCGTCCCTGTCCAAGCGCAGCTATCCGATCGAGGTCGCCTGGGTATTCGAGGATGGCCGCAGTGAGAGCCACCTGATCCACCCCGCACCCAACTGGGACGATTGGGACGCGGCGGCGGAGGCGATCCACGGCATCGCGCGCGCCGAGCTCGAGGCAGCGGGCGCCGATCACGCGACGGTCGCGCGTCGGATGATCGACCAGC
Source organism: Sphingomonas citricola (assembly GCF_019429535.1). Lineage (GTDB taxonomy): Bacteria > Pseudomonadota > Alphaproteobacteria > Sphingomonadales > Sphingomonadaceae > Sphingomonas > Sphingomonas citricola. The sequence goes on from NZ_JAHXZM010000006.1 coordinate 228,968, forward strand.
TCAGCGGGCATGACCTGCTGGCGAGTGCGCCGTCGTGGGACGGCAAGTGGTTGAGTGCGTTGCTGCGCGCCGCCAAGCTGCCGCGCCACAGCCTGCGCGTGCGCGACAGCGATGACGCGCATCGGGAGCGCGCGCACGCGATCCTTTCGCGCGCGCTCTCGGGCAGCGCGCTGGCGTCTGCGGTGGCGGAGACGCTCGAGGAGAGCGAGCCGCGCGGCGACGGCGAGCCGCCCGCGCACCGCGCGCTCGCCGACGCGGAGGAAGAGCGCGCGCGCTGGCTCGCCGTCGGACGATTGGCGGAGGCGCGGGTCAAACGTGCGACGCGCGCCGACGACGAAACCCCGCCGACCGGTAACGCGAGGATCTAGTCGATCTCACCGCGGGCGAAGGCGGCGGCGTGGGCCACGTCCGCGTCGCTCGGTCGGGCGCCGGTGTAGAGGATGAATTGCTCAAGCGCCTGCAACACCGCGACGTCCGCGCCCGCGATCGTGATCTTCCCGCGCTCGCGCGCCGCGCGAAGAAACGGAGTTTCCGCCGGGATCGCGACCACTTCGAACGCGACCGCGCAGCGCGCGATCGCATGGGGCGGGAAGGCGAGCGCGTCTTCGTCACCCCCGGTCATCCCGATCGGGGTCGCGTTGACGAGCACCGCCGTGCCGCCGTCCACCTCCGCCCGCCAGTCGAAACCGTAGCTGTCGGCGAGCGCGCGGCCCTTGGCTTCGTTGCGCGCGACAATCGTGCCGTCGCGGTGACCGCGGTCGCGCAGCGCGGCCGCCACCGCCTTCGCCATCCCGCCCGATCCGCGCAACGCGAAGGGCAGGGCAGGGTCGACGCCTGCACGGTCGAGCAGATCGCGGACCGCACTATAGTCGGTGTTGTACCCGGTGAGCCGGCCGTCGTCGTTGACGATCGTGTTGACGCTGTCGATCGCCGCCGCCGATCCCGCAAGCGCGTCGAGCAGCGGGATCACCGCCTCCTTGAACGGCATCGACACCGCACAGCCGCGGATGCCGAGCGCGCGGATGCCGCGTACCGCGCCCTCCAGGTCGGTCGTCGTGAACGCCTTGTAGACGTAGTCGAGCCCGAGCCGTTCGTAGAGTCGGTTGTGGAAGCGCGAGCCGAAATTGCCCGGTCGCGCGGCCAGCGACATGCACAATTGCGTATCGCGTCCGATCGGCGGCTTCATGCGACGCCCTCCGCGCACACGACCCGCGTCGTGGCACCGTCGCGGCACACCGCGTCGATCTGCGATTCGATGCAGGCAAGCAGGGGCGCGAACACCGCGCGGTCGACCTGGCTCGGCCACAGGACGCGGCGCTGCATCACGCCCCAGGAGACGGTCAGGATCAGATTGGCGATCGTCTCCAGCCGATCGTCGGCGACGTCGGCGTCGGCGATGATGCGCAGCGCGAGGATCAGTTGCTGGCGCAGACGGTGATCGATCATGTGGAAGATCGCTGCAATCCGTTCGTTGCGCGCCGCCTCCGCGGTGATTTCGGCGAAGATGCGCGCATCCTCGACTTCCTCGCAGGCGACGAAGTCGGCGATCCAGGCGCGCACGGCGCCATGGTCACCCGTCGCGCAGGCGTTGCACAGCACGCCGTCGAACAGGAATTCGTCGAGGTCCTGTTCGACCATTTCCGCGACGATCGCCTCCTTGTTGGCGAAGTCGCGGTAGATCTGCCCGACCAGCACGCCCGACTCCTTTGAGATCTGCGCCATGCCCGTGTTGTGAAAGCCCGCCTCCGCGAACAATTTGCGCGCGGCATGGATCACCTTCGAACGGCGCGCGTTGGCTTTCTCGTTGCGTGGCAACGGCGCGTCCGCCGCTTCTGCTGTCGTCATCATCTCCTTCCCATATTGACGCTGACGCTTCCTCGCAGTAGCAGCATTCGTGAGTGATCGTTCATTCACACATTTTTTCCGGGAAGTCCATGCTGATCAATCGTTTCGCGGTCGCCGCGATGCTGGTGGTGCCGCTCGCCGCATGTGGTGGTGGCAAGGAGCAGGCGCAGCAGCAGCCCGCCGGGCCCCCGCAGGTCGGCGTGGTCGCGGTTAAAAGCGAATCGGTGACGCTCACGACGACCTTGCCCGGTCGCACGGTCGCGTACGAAACCTCCGAGGTTCGCCCGCAGGTCAACGGTTTGATCCTCGCGCGGCTGTTCACCGAGGGCGATCAGGTGACGAAGGGGCAACCGCTCTACCGGATCGACCCGCAACCCTACGTCACGCAGGTGGCGAGCGCGCGTGCCGCGCTCGCCCGCGCGCGTTCCGCGATCGCCTCCACCTCCGCGCTCCAGCGCCGCTACGGCGAGCTGGTCAAGATCAACGCGATCGCGCGGCAGGATTACGAGAATTCGATCACCCAGGCGCAGCAGGCGCGCGCCGACGTCGCCGCGCAGGAGGCAGCACTCCGCTCGGCGCAGATCGACCTGTCGCGCACCACGATCCGCGCGCCGATCTCGGGTCGGATCGGGCGCTCGATCGCGACCACCGGTGCGCTTGTGACCTCGGGGCAGACGACGGCGCTCACCACGATCCAGCGGCTCGACCCGATCTACGTCGACGTTCCGCAGTCGAGCGCGGACCTGCTGGCGCTTCGTCAGAAGATCGCGGCGGGCGACCTGTCGCGCGGCGGGCAGGCGGCGCGCGTGCGGCTGCGGCTGGAGGACGGCTCGGTCTATCCGGTCGAGGGTACGCTCCAGTTCGCCGACGTCAGCGTCGATCCCGCGACGGGCACGCAGACGATCCGCGCACGCTTCCCCAACCCGCGCAGCCTGCTGCTGCCGGGGATGTACGTTCGCGCCGAACTGATCGAAGGCACCCAGGGCAACGCGCTGCTGGTCCCGCAGCGCGCGGTGCAGCGTGACGAGAAGGGTAACCCGACCGTGATGGTCGTGGGCGGCGATGGCAAGGTGCAGATGCGCAAGCTGACCGCGCCGCGCACGATCGGCGACAATTGGCTCGTCACCGCGGGTCTGAAGGCGGGTGATAAGGTGATCGTCGAGGGCGGCATGATGCTGCGCCCCGGCATGCCGGTGAAGGCGGTCGCCTGGAACCCGAATGCGAAGCCCGGCGGGCCGCAGGGCGCAGCGCAGGGTGGCGGCAACGCCGGCCAATCCCCGCAGCAGGGAGCGAAGTAACCGCTCATGTCACGCTATTTCATCGATCGCCCTATCTTCGCGTGGGTGATCGCGATCGTGCTGATGCTCGCGGGCGTGCTCGCGATCCGCAGCCTGCCCGTCGCGCAGTTTCCCGAGATTGCGCCCCCCGCGGTCGCGATTGCGGCGACTTATCCGGGTGCCGACGCGGAGACGCTGGAGCGCACGACGACCCAGGTCATCGAGCAGCAGCTGAAGGGCATCGACAACCTGCGCTATTTCTCGTCCTCGTCCTCGTCGGCGGGGACGGTGACGATCACGCTGACCTTCGAGCAGGGCACCGACCCCGACATCGCGCAGGTCCAGGTGCAGAACAAGCTGCAGGCGGCGACCCCGCTGCTGCCGCAGGAGGTCCAGCGTCAGGGTATCCAGGTCACCAAGTCGGCGGCGAGCTTCCTCGTCGTCGTCGGTCTGGTGTCTGAGGACGGTTCGCACACCGCGAACGATCTGGCGGACATGATCAATTCGAAGATCCAGGACCCGATCAGCCGCGTCAGCGGGGTCGGTGAGCTACAGATCTTCGGCGCGCAATATGCGATGCGCATCTGGCTCGATCCGCTCAAGCTCAACAGCTATCAATTGACCGTCGCCGACGTGACGAGCGCGGTTGAGGCGCAGAACGCGCAGGTGTCGGCCGGGCAATTGGGCGCGCAACCCGCGCCTAAGGAGCAGATGCTCAACGCGACCGTCTCGGTCCAGTCGCGGCTCCAGACCCCCGAGCAATTCGGCAACATCCGCCTGAAGACCAATCAGGACGGCGCGATCGTGCGCCTGAGCGATGTCGCGCGGGTCGAACTCGGCGCCGAGAATTACGGCTTCGACGTGAAGTACAACGGCAAGCCCGCGTCGGGCTTCGGTGTGCGCCTCGCCGCCGGCGCCAACGCGCTCGATACCGTCCAGGCGGTGAAGGAACGTACTGCAGAGATCGGCAAGACGCTGCCCGCCGACGTCAAGGTCATCTACCCCTACGACACGACGCCGTTCGTGCGCCTGTCGGTCGAGCAGGTGATTCATACGCTTGTCGAGGCGGTGGTGCTCGTCTTCCTCGTCATGTTCCTGTTCCTCCAGAACTGGCGCGCGACGATCATCCCGACGATCGCGGTGCCGGTCGTGCTGCTCGGCACGTTCGGTGTGCTGGCGCTCGCGGGTTATACGATCAACACGCTGACGCTGTTCGGCACCGTGCTCGCGATCGGCCTGTTGGTCGACGACGCGATCGTGGTGGTTGAGAACGTCGAGCGACTGATCGTCGACGAGCATCTCTCGCCCAAGGATGCCGCGCGCAAATCGATGGACGAGATTTCGGGCGCGCTGATCGGCATCGGCATGGTGCTGTCGGCGGTGTTCCTGCCGATGGCATTCTTCGGCGGGTCGACCGGCGTCATCTATCGCCAGTTCTCGATCACGATCGTCTCGGCGATGGTGCTGTCGGTGCTGGTCGCGCTGATCCTGACGCCCGCGCTCTGCGCCACGATCCTCAAACCGCACGACCCGAAGAAGCAGGAAGGCAACGGCCCGCTCGCGCGCTTCTTTCGCTGGTTCAACGACAAGTTCGAGCGCGGGCAGAACAAGTACGAGAACGGGGTCAAGCGTACCGTTCGGAGCTGGAAGCGGTCGATGATCGTCTTCCTGCTGATCGTGCTCGGCGTCGGCGGCCTGTTCGCGACGCTCCCCTCGGGCTTCCTCCCCGACGAGGATCAGGGGACGGTGCTGGCGCTCGTCCAGGGGCCTGCCGGCGCGACTACCGCGCGCACCGACAAGGGGCTCGATCTCGTCCGCGACCATTTCCTGAAGGCGGAATCCGCGAATGTCGCGGGCATCTTCACGGTCAACGGGTTCAGCTTCGCGGGGCAGGGACAGAATGCAGGCCTCGCGTTCGTGAATCTGAAGCCGTGGGAGGATCGCCCGGGCGGCGACAACCGCGCGCAGGCGATCGTCGGTCGCGCGATGGGCACGTTCTCGCAGTACAAGGATGGGTTGATCTTCGCGCTGATCCCGCCCGCGGTGCAGGAGCTCGGCAACGCGACCGGCTTCGATGCGCAGCTGGTGGATACGGGCGGGATCGGGCACGCGAAGCTGCTCGAGGCGCGCAACATGATGCTCGGCATGGCGTCGCAGAACCCGGCGCTGGCGCAGGTCCGCCCGCTTAGCCTCGACGATGCGCCGCAGTTGAAGGTCGTGGTCGACGAGGACAAGGCGCGCGCGCTCAACCTCGATCTCGCGACCGTCAACAGCACGATCGCGACCGCGTGGGGCGGGGGCTATGTCAACGACTTCATCGATCGCGGCCGCGTCAAGCGCGTGTACGTGCAGAACGACGCACCGTATCGACTGAAGCCGGAGGACATCGGTGCGCTCTACGTGCGCAGCACTACCGGGCAGATGGTGCCGTTCAACGCCTTCACGACGCAGGAATGGTCGAACGCGCCGGTGCAGCTGACGCGCTACAATGGCCAGCCCGCGATGCAGATCCAGGGCTCGCCCGGACCCGGCAAGAGCACGGGCGCGGCGATGGAAGCGTTGCAGGAGATCCACGACAAGCTGCCGCCGGGCACGACGCTCGAGTGGACCGGCCTGTCGTACGAGGAGAAACTGTCGGGCGGGCAGGCCCCAGCGCTCTACGGCTTGTCGCTGCTGATCGTCTTCCTCTGCCTCGCCGCGCTGTATGAGAGCTGGACCGTGCCGATCTCGGTGCTGCTGGTCGTGCCGCTCGGCATCATCGGCGCCTTGTTCGCGGCGTGGATCACCGGGCTCAACAACGACATCTACCTTCAGGTCGGGCTGATCACCACGATCGGCGTGTCGGCGAAGAACGCGATCCTGATCGTCGAGTTCGCGGAGGAACGAATCGCGGAAGGGCTCAGCCCGTTCGATGCCGCGGTCGAGGCGGCCAAGCTGCGCCTGCGTCCGATCCTGATGACGAGCCTCGCGTTCGTGTTCGGCGTCATGCCGCTCGCGATCTCGACCGGCGCGGGCGCGGGCGGGCAGAACGCGATCGGCCGCGCGGTCGTCGGCGGAATGATCACGGCGACGGTGTTCGCGATCTTCCTGGTGCCGATGTTCTTCGTCGTCGTCCTACGCCTGTTCGGTCAGGGCGGTCACGCCGAGCCCGACGCACCGAACGACCCCGATCGTGGTGACGACGACCACCGCCGCGACCATGACCCGAACCAAGGCCGCCTCGCGGCCGAGGGAGCCTGATACCGTGACCCGCTCGACCTTCTTCGCCGCGCTCGCGCTGTCGACCGCGCTCGCCGGGTGCAACCTCGCGCCCAAATACGAACGCCCGACCGGCGCGGTGCCAGCGGCATTGCCAAAGGGCGGCGTCTACCCGCGCGCGGCGAGCGACGTGCCCGACGTGTCGGCGATCGGCTGGCGCGACTTCTTCCTCGATCCGCGGCTGCGGCAGGTGATCGAGACCGGGCTTGCGAACAACCGCGACCTGCGGATCGCGGCGGGCAACGTGCTGCAGGCGCGCGCACAATATCGCATCCAGCGCGCGGACCTCGTGCCGACGACGACGCTGTCTGGATCGGCGACCTATACCAACAACATCTTCGGCGCGACCGGGGCCGCCGCCGGGGGCGCGGCCGGGGCCGGAACGGGCACCGGGACCGGTACTGGCACCGGGACGGGCGGGACCGGCACCGGTGGTACGGGCGGTACCGCCGGGGGCGGCAGCGGCCTGGGCGGCGCGGGCGTCGGGGGCTCATCGACCAACGTCGAATTCTATTCGGTCAATGCCGGCTTCTCCGCGTTCGAGCTCGACCTGTTCGGCCGCGTTCGCAACTTGAGCCGTGCCGCGCTGGAGCAATATTTTGCGACCGAGGAAGCGCAGCGCTCCACGCGGATCAGCCTGATCGCGGAGATCGCCACCGCGTGGCTGACGCTCGCATCCGATCAGGAACAGCTCCAATTGTCGCGCCGTACGCTCCAGACCTTCGGCCAGACGCTGCGGCTGACACAGGCGCAGTTCCGTATCGGCGTCGCCTCCGAGCTCGAGGCGCGCCAGGCCGAGACGAATTACCAGTCGGCGCGCAACGACATCGCGACGTTGATGACGCGCGTGACGCAGGACCAGAACGCACTCAACCTGTTGGTCGGTACGACGGTGCCGGCCGAACAATTGCCCGCCGGACTGGGTAGCGCTGCGTATACGCGCGACGCGCTGCCGGGCGACGTCTCGTCCGACGTGCTGTTGCGGCGTCCCGACGTTCTCCAGGCCGAGCATCAGCTGATCGCGCAGAACGCCAATATCGGCGCGGCGCGGGCGGCCTTCTTCCCGCGCATCTCGCTGACCGCGACGATCGGCACGATCTCGACCGCATTGTCCGGGCTCTTCGGTGGCGGCAGCTTCACCTATACCGGCGCGCCCTCGATCGGCCTGCCACTGTTCGACGGTGGCGCGATCAAGGGCAACCTCGACTATGCGCGCGCGTCGCAGCAGGTAGCGGTGTCGACCTATGAACGCGCGATCCAGACCGCGTTCCGCGAAGTAGCCGACGCGCTCGCGCAACGGGGCACGATCGGCGAGCAGGTGGCAGCCCAGTCGGCGCGCGCGAATGCAGCACAGGTCGCGGCGCGACTGTCGGAGGCGCGCTACCGGGCGGGGGTCGATTCGTTCCTCGTCTCGCTGGATGCACAGCGGACCGCGTACGCCGCACAGCAGCAGCTCGTCACCACGCGGCTCACCGGAGCGAGCAATCTGGTCGAGCTCTACCGGTCGCTCGGCGGCGGGATCAACTGACGGGGTACCTTGGGGGTGTGGGATGCCGTTTCCGGGCATCTACGCGCTCCGTGACGCGGGTTTGAGAAAAATCTGCAACTTTTCTGCAAAAACCGTTTGACGGTGTGTGTGTGCTCCCCTAGATGGGTGTCACCGCAGCGGCGGGGCGCTAGACGCTCCATCGGCTAGCGAGTGTGATCGGAAACGATGGCGCGGTGGTT
>NZ_JAHXZM010000007.1 GCF_019429535.1 Sphingomonas citricola
CAGAGGTCTAAGCCTCGCCGCACCAACACCGTGCAGCCAAGGCTACCTGTCGCGGGGTGGAGCAGCCCGGTAGCTCGTCAGGCTCATAACCTGAAGGTCGCTGGTTCAAATCCAGCCCCCGCAACCAATACTAACCGAACTCGATACGCCGCCCTCACGGGCGGCGTCGTCGTTTCTAGCAAGCCGCGTCAGGTTAGACAGGGCGGCAACCACGTTGGGGCGATCTACCGCAGCAATTGGGTGGGGCGAATCGCTGGTTGCGGGCGTGATCGTTAGCCGAGCGTTGCAACGGACTTTCACATCGGTAGCGTAACGGGATGGAGGCCAGAGCCTCGTTACGCGTTCCTACATCCGCCATCTCCGCGAGTTGATCATTCGCGAACACCGGCGCTGCGTTAGTCTGGCGAACACGCTGAGTATCAAGCCCGTCGAGGCGCCAGCGTTTGCGCTTACGCCGACCATGCATCGCCGTAGTAAGGCGCTAGGCAATCCCTCGCTTGGCCATGGGGTCGCTATTGTCCGAAGATTGATAGGCCTAACCTATCTGTGTGCCGTCCTCGCGGCTAGGAATGGGCTATCTTCTGCGACCGATGCACCTTGAGCCAACGCCCGAACTGCGTCAGGTCGGTCGGTAGCCGAACCGGCGCGTCTCGCCGGTGAGATTACGTGCGCGACGCCATCCATAGGAGACTGACCATGAAGACCGCGATCGTCACCGGTGCGACCTCGGGAATCGGTGCCGCGACCACACGGGCGCTCGCTGGGGCGGGGTGGCGGGTAATCGTCACTGGACGCCGCGCCGACCGGCTCGACGCGCTGGTGGAGGAACTGGGTGATGTCATCCATCCGGCGGTGTTCGACGTGCGCGACGATGCCGCGGTTGAGTCTGCGCTCGCCTCCTTGCCCGATCGGTTCCGCGCGATCGACCTGCTCGTCAACAATGCCGGACTGGCGCTCGGCACCGCGCCCGCGCAGAAGGCCGATCTGGGGCAGTGGCGTACGATGATCGACACCAATGTCACCGCATTAGTCGCGATCACGCATCACCTGCTGCCCGGATTGATCGCGCGCAAGGGCGGGATAGTCAACATCGCCTCGGTCGCGGGCACCTACCCCTATCCCGGCGGCAACGTGTACGGCGGGACCAAGGCGTTCGTGCAGCAGTTCACGCTCAATCTCCGCTCCGATCTGCACGGCACCGGCGTGCGCGTCAGCGCGATCGATCCGGGGATGGTCGAGACCGAATTCACCCTCGTGCGCACCGGGGGCGACCAGGCCGCGTCCGACACGCTTTACGCGGGGGCCGAGCCGATGACGGCCGAGGACATCGCCGCCACCGTGCTGTGGATCGCGACGCTGCCGCCGCACCTGAACATCAATCGGCTCGAACTGATGCCGGTCAGCCAGTCGTTCGCGGGCTTCCAGGTCGCGCGGGGAGATGGCTGAGATACGCCCGCTTGGCGGGTTGATCCCGCCGAGCGGGGTGCCGGCCGGCTGGATAGCCGCACGTCGACGCATCTGCTGAAGGGCGGATGCGATCATGGCAACGATCACGTTGCTGATATTCGCGACGCGGTTCGGATGCAGGTGTGAAAAACGTTGCGCTTCCACCGCGACGACGCCGTGCCCGTCGTGAGAGTATGGCGGGGTCGATATCGTCGTTTTCCGAACGGCTGACCCGGGTTTAACCGCCGCACTGCTTCTCTGCCGCGGCATCCATCGCGCTCCGGGCCCGGCTTCCTTGCTGCGACCGTGGTCCAACGCCGAAGCGATCCACGCGCCATCGATACGGTAAAAGTGCGGCTGTGGGATTACCCGATAATTAATCAACGCATGTGATTAATGCCTCATATCATTGAGGAATTTCGACAGCAACCGTTCCCCATATCCCCAAAGCCGCTGCCATCGCGATGCCGGATGCAGCAGCTAATCCGAACAGCCGAAGTCACGACCCGTAGCTGATCGACGCTACAATCCATCCAGAGATCCCATCCATGTCAGCGTTGACGTCTGCCAAAACAGTGACCCCGTCGGCGGCGATCTTTGCCCTGTTGCTGGGCTTTGCCGGTCTGACGACATATGCGAACGCCCATCGGCAGGCGGCCGTCGACGATTACCGGCAATCCTCCGTGATCAACGAGAAGAGTCGCGATGCGATCACCGCGCTGGCGTCTCAGGCGCGCGGTTCCGCGACCGGGACTGCCCAGATTGATGATGCCCACGATCCACGCGACGCGTCGCATCCTTCACTGACCGCCGTCGACGAACTGAGCCTGCTGCCGTCGCAACACGTCGAGATCACGCGGCGTATCGATATGATCGAGCGCGAGGCGGGGCGCTTCAAATCCGCGGCGGGGGCCGGTTTGGTGGACGATGCGCGCCGCGATCGGTTAATCGATCAGCTGGTCAGGCTCGCACGGGCGGCAGACGCGCGGCGGGCCGAGGCGGCATCGCGCGAGGATGCGGCAGTGGCGAACCTGGGCTGGGCCGCCGTGCTGGCGATTGTGCTGGCCGCGGTGATCCTCGCCTGGTCGGCGTCCCGCACCTATCTGTACGTGGCACGTCCCCTGAAGACGCTGGCACGCCGTGCAAAGAAGCTCGCCGACGGGGGGCGCGGGCTCGAATTCCCGGAGGCGCAGCGGTCGGACGTCATCGGCGAACTCGGTCGCTCGCTCGCACGCCTCCGGCAGGTGTCCGATGACAACGGCGATGCGCTGACGCTCAAGTCGACCTTGTCCGACCTGATGATCGCGGTGCAGCGCGAAACGACGCTGCCCGCTTTTGCCGCGGCGTTCCTGCAACACCTCGCGCCGCGCGTGAACGCCGGGGTGGCGACCTTCTACGTTCGCGACGATGCGGGCGTGCTGACGATGGTCGGGAGCTACGGCTATCGCAATCGCCGTCATGACGCGACGAGCTACGCGCCCGGTGAGGGGCTGGTCGGGCAATGCGCGATCGAGGGCAAGCCGATCATCCTCTCGCCCGTTCCCGACACCTACGTCTGCGTTCATTCCGGCACCGACGAAGCGTGTCCCGACGCCGTCATGATCGCGCCGGTCCGCGTGCTTGACCGCACCATCGGCGTGATCGAGCTCGCCGGGTTCGGCGCTTTCTCCGCACTGTCGCAGCAGATCATCGAGGAAGCCGGAGCGACCTGCGGCCTGCCACTCGACAATCTGCAGCGCACCCTCGGCGCCGCGCGGATGCTCGACACCGAACGCCAGCAGCTCGAGGATATCCGCGCTGCGGAGGAGGAGTTGCGCGCGCAGCAGGAAGAATTGCGCGCGACCAACGAGGAGCTCGAACTGCAGACGCAGCGGCTCGCCGCATCCGAGGAGGAACTGCGCGCGCAGACCGAGGACCTGCTGCACGCGAACGAACAATTGCACCAACGCTCGGAGCAACTGGTGCAGCGCAGTGCCGAACTGGAGGTGTCCGAACGCGCGACGCAGGCGCGGGCGGAGGAGCTCGAGCGGGCGAACATGTACAAGTCGCAGTTCCTCGCCAACATGTCGCACGAATTGCGCACGCCGCTCAACAGCATGCTGATCCTCGCGCAGGATCTGGCGGAGAACACGGCGGGGCATCTCGATGCCGGCGAAGTCGAGGCGGCGGGCGTCATCCATTCGAGCGGCACCAACCTGCTGCGGCTGATCAACGACATCCTCGACCTCGCCAAGGTGGAGGCGGGCAAGAGCGAGGTGAGCGAGGAGCGCTTCCTGATCGCCGAATTCCGCCGGCGGCTCGAGCAGGTGTTCCGGCCCATCGCGCAGCAGAAGGGCCTGACGCTACGGTTCGAGGTCGATCCCCGCCTGCCGACTGCCGTCATTGCCGACGAGGGCAAGCTGGAGCAGATCGCGACCAACCTCGTCGGCAATGCACTGAAATTCACCCCGCATGGTTCGGTCGACGTCGCTTTCGGTAACGCCGATGGTCGTCCCGACTTACTGGTGATCGCGGTGCGCGACAGTGGCATCGGTATCGCCGCCGACAAGCTCGATACCGTGTTCCAGGCGTTCGAGCAGGCGGATGCCAGCACGCGGCGGCAGTTCGGTGGGACCGGACTGGGACTCGCGATCTCGCGCGAACTGGCGCAGACGATGGGCGGCACGATCGACGTGGTCAGCGTTGAGGGGCGGGGTACCACCTTCACGCCGACGATCCCCGTCAAGGCGGACGCGACGCCGCGCGCGTCTGCGGCGGATGCTGGAACGCGCGTACCCACCACGCCAGCCGCCGCCGCGGCGATCGACGACGATCGCACGTCGGACGGCAGCACCGCGGCTTTCGTGCTCGCGATCGACGACGATCCGACGATCCTGCGCTCGCTGGTGAAGATCATCCGGCGCTGCGGTTACCGCGCGCTGGCGGCAGCGGACGGCGAGGCGGGCTTCGCGCTCGCACTCGCGCATCGTCCCGCGGGCATCCTGCTCGACCTGATGCTGCCCGGCACCGATGGCTGGGGCGTGCTCGACCGCCTGAAGCAGCACGACGCGACGAAGGGCATCCCGGTGCATCTGATCTCGGCGGCTGACGAATCGGCTGATCGCGCGGTCGCCGCCGGTGCGCAGGGGTTGTTGTGCAAGCCCGTCGACGACGATGCGCTCGCCTTCGCGGTGCGGTCGCTGGTGACGCGCGACGACGCGCGCTCGATGGGCGTCCTGCTGGTTGAGGACGACGAAGGCTCGCGGCTCGCGGTTAGCCGATTGCTCGCGCGCAACGGCGTTCAGGCGATCGCGGTCGGCAGCGGCGAGGAGGCGCTTGCCCGGATCGCGGACCCGCAGATCGACTGCATGGTGCTCGATCTGGGGCTGCCGGGTATTTCCGGGCTCGAGGTGCTGCGCGAGATCCGCGCGCGCAACGCGCAGCTGCCGATCGTGATCTATTCCGCGCGCGACCTGAGTACGGAGGAACAGGCCGTGCTCGACGAGGGGGCAGACGCCGTCGTGCTGAAGGGCGAGCGATCGCACGAGCGGCTGTTCGATGAAGTGTGGCTGTTCCTCAACCGGTTGAAGATGCGCCCCGGCCGCGCCGATGCCGCGGGCGACGATCTGCGCGGGCGACGCGTGCTCGTCGTCGACGATGACATGCGCAACACCTACGCGCTTGCCAAGGTACTTCGCGCCAAGGGACTCGAGGTGCAGATCGCGCAGGACGGTGCCCGCGCGATCGCGATGCTGGAGGATCACGCACCCGGCAAGCGCGCCGAAGTGGTGCTGATGGACATCATGATGCCGGGCATGGACGGCTATGAAGCGACCGCGCGGGTCCGCGAACTCGGCGGCGACCTCGCGCGCCTGCCGATCATCGCGCTGACCGCGAAGGCGATGGCGGACGACCGCGACAAATGCCTGCAGGCCGGGGCGAACGATTACATGACCAAGCCGGTGGATGTGCCGCGATTGTTGTCGCTGCTGCGCGTCTGGCTGTCGAAATGACGCCCGCCGCATCCTTGGCCGACGCCCAGTCGGTGGGCGGTTTCCAGCGCGCGCTGCGCGACCGCTATGGCATCGATTTCACCGGCTATCGGCCGGCGTCGTTCACCCGTCGGCTGCACTCGCTGACCCGGCATCTGCGGCTGGAGACGATCGACGACGCGACCGCGCTGCTGATCGATCGGCCCGACATGGTGCAGGCGGCGGTCGATCATATCCTCGTGCCGGTGTCCGAACTGTTCCGCGAGCCTGCGACGTTGCGGGCGCTGCGCGACCACGTCTTTCCGACATTGGCGGGTCGCGACCGCGTGACCGTCTGGCACGCGGGATGCGCGCGCGGCGAGGAAGTGTTCTCGCTCGCCATCCTCCTGCACGAGGCCGGGCTGTATCCACGCTGCCGCATCGTCGCGAGCGACCTGTCGGCGAGCGCGCTCGACGCGGCGCAGCGCGGGATCTACCCGATCCAGGACATGCAGGCGGCGAGCGGCCGTTACGCCGACAGCGGCGGCCGACACAGCCTGTCGCTCTATTATCACGCCGGATACGACGGGGTCCGGTTCGATCGTGATCTGCTGGCGAACGTTGAGTTCCGGCGCACGAACCTCGCGGACGCCGAACCGTTCTGTACCGCGGACATCATCCTGTGCCGCAACGTGCTGATCTATTTCGATCGTCCGCTGCAAGCGCGCGTCTACGACCTGTTCGCGCGCTCGCTCGCACCGCACGGCGCGCTGTGCGTCGGCACGCAGGAAACGCCGCGCGGGCACGATCTGCCGTTCGTGCGCAGCGCGTACAACCACTCGATCCTCTTTCCTGACGCCCCCCTCGCGCACCGATCAGCGGTGCGCATTGCCTGCCGGAGTTCGCGATGACGCTTGCCCAGCCTTCTGCCCCCGCGCGTGCGAAGATCCTGGTCGTCGACGATATCGACGCGAACCTGTTCGCGATGAACCGGCTGCTGTCGCGCCTCGACGCCGACCTGTACCTCGCCAATTCGGGCAATGCCGCATTGGGGCTAGCGCTCGATCACGACTTCGCGGTCATCCTACTCGACGCGCACATGCCCGAGATGGACGGGTTCGAGGTCGCCGCGATTCTGCGCGAGAGCGAGTGCGCGGCGCTGACGCCGATCATCTTCGTCACCGCGGCGCATACCGATGAGCTCGCGCGCCGTCGGGGCTACGGGTCGGGCGCGGTCGACTATGTCGCGAAACCCGTCGACGAGACGATCCTGCTGTCGAAGCTGAAGATCTTTCTCGAGATGCACGCGCAGCGGCGGCAGCTCTCCGACGCGCTCAACGAGGTCCATCGCCAGCACGAGCTTCTGAACGCGACGCTCGCCTCGATCGGTGACGGCGTCATCCTGACCGACGCGGCGGGACGCGTACAGTGGATCAACCCCGCGGCGGAGCGGCTGACGGGTTGGCAGCGCGCCGATGCCGAGGGGCAGGGGGTCGATACCGTCTTCAACGTCGTCGATGCCGGGCAGATGCCGCTCGCCAATCCGCTGCTGCGCGCCTTGCAGCAGGGCACGACGGTGTTCCTCGAGCGCGACGCGTCGCTGATCCGCAGCGACGGCGTGCTGTTGCCGGTGAGCGATTCCGCCGCGCCGGTTCGCGATCGCCACGGCGACATCACCGGCGGCGTGCTAGTCTTCCAGGATGCGAGTGCGGCGCGCGCCAAGAGCAGCGAGTTGAAGGATCTGGCCGAGACCGATGCGCTGACCGGCCTCGTCAATCGGCTCGGGTTCGAGCGGCGTCTGCCCGAACTGCTCGCGACCACGTGCGACGCGGGCCGGCAGGTCGCGGTGCTGTTCTGCGACCTGGACGCGTTCAAGCCGGTCAACGACCGCCTGGGTCACAAGGCGGGCGACATCGTCCTGCAGGAGATCGGCCAGCGTCTGCGACAGGTGACCCGCGCGCAGGATCTGAGCGCGCGCTGGGCGGGCGACGAATTCGTCGTCGCGATCCCTTGCGACGACCGCGGCGACGCGGTCCAGCTCTCGAACCGCCTCCGCGCGGCGGTGCGCGCGTCGATCGACATCGCGGGCAGTGACTGCAGCGTCCATGTCGGGATCAGCATCGGTCTCGCTTATGCCGCGGATCACAACTGGGACCCCGCCGTTATCCTTCCGGCGGCGGATGCAGCGCTCTACCGGGTGAAAAACCGCGGCGGGAACGATGTGCAGATCGCAGCCTGACTGCGGCGGGGGATTGGTGTCGTCTGCTAGAGCTCTTGTTCGGTGAGAATAGCCCCGTTCCCGGCTGGTCGCCTTCGTGAAGGGTTTGCGCAAGCGAGCCTGCCGATAGGGATATCCCATGCTGCGGCTGTTTAAGCGCTCGCCAGCCACGCCGGCTTCGGGTGCAAACGCGCGGTCGGCACCGCGCA
The DNA here is from genome assembly GCF_019429535.1 of Sphingomonas citricola. Taxonomy (GTDB): domain Bacteria; phylum Pseudomonadota; class Alphaproteobacteria; order Sphingomonadales; family Sphingomonadaceae; genus Sphingomonas; species Sphingomonas citricola. The sequence continues at coordinate 7,824 of NZ_JAHXZM010000007.1, forward strand.
CGTTGACGAGCATCCCTGCCACGTTGGATTTCGGTGGCGCACGGTTCGAATGCACGATCGTCGATATCGCGACCGGGGGTGCGCGAGTCCAATTTCCTTCCTCGCACAATGCGATACGGCCCTGTTTCGGTCAGCAATTGCTGGTGACCCCGCTCAACGCCCCGCCGATTGCCGCTATCCTGCGTTGGGCTGAGGGGTCGTACTGGGGGCTACGTTTTCTGGCGCCGATCGCGGGTGACCCGATCAGCGCGATCACCCCCGTGACCGGCCCGGTGCTGCGTACCCGGCCGAGCCGCGCGAAGATCGGGATGCTCGCCGAGGCCCACATCGGCGCGCGCCAGCACAAGCTGTTGCTGATGAACCTGTCGGCGGGGGGCGCGATGCTGAAGGGCGCGCCGCCGGTGGCGATCGACGATCCCTTGTTCCTGCATTTCACCGGGATACGTCCGACCGCGGCTTACGTACGCTGGATCGACGGCGACTTCGTGGGCGTGATGTTCAACCGCCTGCTGCCGGTCGACGACGCAAGACACGTGGCGGAGCGCTGCGCGATCGGGCCGGCGTGGCTGACCGAGATCGTCGACCAGCACGCGGCGAGCGGCGGCCAGCGCTAGCGCCGGGTCTGCGACCCCGCGGCGGTCGCGTCACGCGCCAGCAGCAGCGCCGCGGTGATGTTGGCGACATCCAGCTTTCGCAGGATGTTGGCGCGGTGCATGTCGATCGTGCGCGCGCTCAATTGCATCAGGCTGGCCGCCTGCTTGGTCGAATTTCCCTGACCGAGAATGTCGAGCACCTCGCGTTCGCGCGTGGAAAGTGCCCGCAGCGGTTCATAGCGCGCCGCGTCCTTTCGGCGACGCTCGCATTCGACCACATAGGCCTCGGCGCGATCGAGTAGATCGAACAGCTCGGCCCGCTTGTACGGCTTGCGGATGAAATCGAGCGCGCCCGCGCGCATCGCGGTCACCGCGTCGGGGACGTCGCCGTAACCCGTCAGCAGCGCGACCGCGTGACAATGATCCCTCTGCGCCAGCGCAGCCTGAATCTCCAATCCGTTCTGAAGCGGCAGCAGCAGGTCGAGCAGCACGCATCCCGCCGCGAGATCTTCGCAGACGTTCAGGAATGCCTCGCCGTTTGAGAAGTGAACCGTCTGGTGGCCGGCATTGCGGAGCGTGAGGGCGATCGTCTCCGCCAGATCCCGGTCGTCGTCGACGATATAAACGAACAAGCGTGCGACTCCTCTCCGGCTTTCCGAACGATCACAACGACCGGTTTTTATTTCGGTTGCGTAACGATCCTTCCAAGCGGAAATAACGGCTCGACCGTCCAACCTGGGGTGTAATCGCGACCCCCAGATGGCACCAGATAGCGAAACTACCGTGCGCGCCGGTACGGATCGTTCAGATCCTGCCGCGTAGACTGCACCCAAGACGAAGCCGGGATTCGGTATGGATGTAGGTCAAGGTACAAGCGTCGTTCCGAATGCCGGGGCAGATTCGGCTGCCGGACCGGGCGCGGACGCGTTCGACGAGATGCTCGTCGCCGCGCAGTTCAGCGCGCTGCGTCACCAAGTGCCGAGCCTGCACCTCATCCTTCTCGTCAACGTCACCTTTCTCGAATTCATCACGTCGAAAGCGGGGTCGATCATCAGCTATCTGCCCTCGGTCCTGCTCGCCTTCGCGAGCGGTTCACGCGTGCTCAAATGGCAGCGGATGCAGTTTCCCGGCATCGAGCGCGCCACCGCGATGTTCGGGTCGACGATCCGTACCTCGATCGCGTTCGGGATGGTCCTGTCCGCGTGGAGCATCTGGGTATTGTTGTCGAGCAAGCACGAGGCCGGGCCGTTCGTTCCATTCTTCGCCGCCTTGTCGACGATCGCCTGCGCTGCGTGCATGACGTGTCTGCCGCGCGCTGCCTACGCGGTCATCTGGTCGGGCACCGTGCCGATGGTGCTGGCGATGCTCGCCTCGGGCGATCGTTCGCTGACCGCGGCGGCGATCAACCTTTCGGTGATCGCGGTGCTCCTGTTCGGGTGGATGCGTCGCCAGCATCAGCAGTTCCGGAGCATCGTTCACGCGCATGCAGAAACGCTCGACAAGGAACGCGAGGTCGCCGACCTCGCCTTTCGTGACCAACTGACCGGGCTCGCCAACCGGCGCGCGTTCGTGTCGGCCCTGACCGATCGTCAGCGCGACGCGGACGCGGCGCACGACACGACGGTGCTCCTGATCGACCTCGACGGGTTCAAGCTGCTCAACGACAAGCTCGGCCACGGTGTCGGCGACGCATTGCTGCGCGGGGTGGCGGCGCGGATGATCGCCTCTGCGCCTGCGGACGCCTTGTGCGCGCGGCTGGGCGGGGACGAGTTCGCGATCCTGCTTCCCTACGCCAAGCCGGCTACGGTCGAGGCGTCGGTGGGCCGGATCGCGGCATTGTTCGACGAACCGCTCCAGATCGACGATGCGCAACTGACGATCCGCGGCTCGATCGGCGTGTCGTCGGGCGCCGTCCGCGCCGATGAGCCGATGCTGCTGATTCGCGAGGCCGATCTTGCACTGTACGAGAGCAAGCGATCGGGTAGCGCCGAGCCTTATTACTTCCACGACGAACTGCAGGCGCGCAGCGACCGGCGGCGGATCATCGAAACTGCCTATCTCGATCCCGCCGCACTCGACGCGCTGGAGGTGTACTTCCAGCCGATCGTCCGTGTCGCGACCAACCATGTCATGGGGTTCGAAGCACTGGCACGCTGGCGTCACCCAACTCTCGGGCTGGTGCCGCCCGACGAATTGTTCGAGGTCGCTGACCGCGCGCACGTCGCGCCGCATTTCACCGCGCATCTGCTCCGGCGCGCGTTGACGACGGCGGTGGGGTGGAAGGGGGACACGGTGTTGTCCTTCAATGTAACCGCGGGCGAGGTGGACGAGGGGTTGTGTCCGCTGGTCGCGACGCTGTGCGCGGAGGCGGGTTTCCCCGCCAGCCGGTTGATCATCGAGATCACCGAGTCCGCGTTGCTGCGCGACCTGTCGATGGCGCAGCGCGTGGTCGAAGGGTTGCGCGCGATGGGTGCGCGGGTCGCGCTCGACGATTTCGGCGCGGGGTTCGCCTCGATCGGTTACCTGAAACAGATCCGTTTCGACGTGATCAAGATCGACGGCGGGCTGGTCCACGCGATCGCCGATAGCGCGCTCGCCCGCCAGCTGCTCGCCGGGGTCGTGCAATTGTGTCGCGCGATCGGCACCCCGATCGTCGTCGAGCAGGTCGAGACCGAGGCGCAGATGGCGATCGTGACATTGCTGGGCGTCGACAAGGTGCAGGGCTATCTGGTTGGACGGCCCGCTGCCACGCCGTGTTTCCAGTCGCAGTGGGCGGGGTTGCCGCTGGTCGCGACCCCCGCGGGCGTCGTCGACCAATTCGGCGCAATCGCGCGCTTCATTTAGGTACTCGATCAGAAGTGTGCAGAAGATATATTTGCGCACAACCAATTCGGACAAATATAGCCGGCGTATAACATCCGGTCCGAAGGTAGATAAGTCGAATGCGTATCGTCGATTACTGCCTGAGCATCTTGCGTCGTCGCGACATCGGCCGACAGGCCGACATCGATGCGCTGCCGCGCACGCAGGCGATCGAGATCCTGCGCCGCGCCTATGCCGGCATCCACGACATGGTCGTGATCTATTCGGCGACGGGCGAGGCGCTGTACGCGAACGACCGCGCGCTCGCCGTTCTGGGACTGCGCGATCTGGGCGAGCACCCGATCTTCCGCACCGGGCTGATCGTCCACGACCTGGCGGGCAACCGGATCGAGCAGCCCGACTGGCCGATCTTCCGCGCGCTGCGCGGCGACGATGTCGTCGATGCGAACCTGATCGTGCGGATACCGCATTTTCCCGAAGGGGAGGCGGTCCGGCACGCGCGGGTCAGCGCGATCAGGACGACGTTCGACGGGCTGTCGCGCGAGCCGATGGTCTTCGTCAGCATCAGCGACACGACGCACTACATCGAGACGCAGCAGCGGCTGCGCGACAGCGAGGCCTCGGCGCGGCGCGACGAGGCGTTGCTGTCGGCGGTGATGGATGCGTTGCCGACCGCGGTGACCGCGTGCGACACCGATGGTCGCGTCCTGCGCGCCAATGCCGCCGCGCGCGAGCTGTGGGAAACGCTCGACGATGCGTGCGAGGATGCACGCACCGTTACGCTGACGGGCGTGTCACCCGAGACGGGCGAGGCGGTCGAGGGCACCGACTGGCCGCTGATCGGCGCGATGCGGCACGGCGCGCGGATCGTGGGCAAGCGGATCGACGTGCGCGCGCGCGACGGCGCGTGGCGCAATCTCTCCTTTTCCGCCGCACCCGTGCGTGACGAAGCGGGGGCGATCATGGGCGGGGTCGTCGCGTGCGAGGACGTGTCCGATCTGGTCCAGGCGCGTCAGACGGTCGACGATCAGGAAAATCGCCTCCGCCTGCTGATCGACGGCGCGCGCGACCACGCCTTTTTCATGCTCGACCGCGACGGGCGCGTCGCGACCTGGAGCATGGCGGCGAAGCGTCTGAAGCAATATGACGAGGCCGATGTGATCGGACAGCCTTGGTCGATCTTTTTCACCGAGGACGATGCCGCGGGCGGCCTGCCCGACAAGCTGCTCGCGACGGCGCGTGCCGCGGGCACCGCCTATCATCAGGGATGGCGTCGACGCCGCGACGGCAGCTATTTCTGGGCCGATGCCGCGATTAGCGCGATCTTCGAGCAGGGCGTGCATGTCGGTTTCGCCGAGGTGGCGCGCGACCTGACCGAGCAGCGTCAGTCGGAGAGCGACCTGCGGCTGCGCGACGAGGCGCTGCGTGCCGTGTCGCAAGGCATACTGGTGGTCGATGCGCGCGACGCAGCGCAGCCGATTATCCTCGTCTCGGGTGGGTTCGAGGCGCTGACCGGGTACCGCGCCGACGAGGTGATCGGGCGGAACTGCCGTTTCTTGCAGGGCGCGCGGACCTCTGCCGACGACATCCGCCGGATACGCGACGCGATCGTCGCCAAGCAGCCGTGCTCGGTCGAGATCCTGAACTACCGCGCCGACGGATCGACGTTCTGGAATGCGCTGTCGATCAGTCCGATCCTCGATGAACACGGCGAGGTCGAGAAATTCATCGGCGTGATGGCCGACGTGACCGAGCGGCGCGATCTGGAAGATCGGTTGCGGCAATCGCTCAAGATGGACGCACTCGGTCGATTGGCCGGCGGCGTCGCGCACGATTTCAACAACATCTTGACGATCATCAACGGCAACGTCGAGGAATTGCGCGACGACTGGCCGGTGGGCTCGGTGTTGCGCGATCGGCTCGACCTGATCGGCAAGGCGGGCAGCCGGGCCGAACTGCTCACGAACCAGTTGCTGACCTTCGCGAAACGCTCGTGCGTCTCCGCGGCGGCGGTCGATCCGGCCGAGGTCGTCGCCAACATGCGGTCGCTGTTCACGACGCTGATCGACGAGCGCGCCGAATTCGACGTTCGCATGGCGGACGGGCTTCACGCGATCGCGATCGATCGCAGCCAGCTCGAGCAGGTGCTTCTCAACATCGTCATCAACGCGCGCGACGCGCTGGGCGACGGGGGACAGATCTCGCTCGCGCTCGAAAACGCGCCCAGCCGGCTTCGGGTCGGCGGCGGGAGCCGCGACGGCGTGTCGATCCGCGTCTCCGACACGGGGATCGGGATGTCGCCCGAAGCGAGCGCGCGCGCGTTCGAGCCGTTCTTCACGACCAAGGGCGAGAACGGCAGCGGTCTGGGCCTCGCGACGGTGTTCGGCATCGTCACGCAGGCAGGCGGGACGATCGACCTCGAGAGCGAGCCCGGCATCGGTACGCAGGTCGAGATTATTCTGCCCGCCAGCGACAGCACGCCCTCGACCGAGGTGCAGCCCGCGGCGCCCGCGAGCACCGTCTTCATGGACGAACTGGTCGTCGTGCTGGCCGAGGACGACGATGACGTCCGTCTGCTGATCACGCGCACGTTGCAGCGCGCGAACATGCGCGTCCACGCCTTCGCGAACGGGCTGGAGGCGAGCAACTTCATCCGCAACGACGCGGGGCCGATCGATCTGCTCATCACCGACGTGATCATGCCCTCGATCGGCGGCGTGTCGCTGAGCGAGGTCGCGCGCAAACATTATCCCGACATCAAGACGCTGTTCGTGACCGGGTACAGCCACCGGCCGATCGCGCTGAAGGAATCGATGCAGCTGCTCGAGAAGCCGTTCACGGGGCGAAAGCTGGTTGCGTCGATCAAGCGGCTGATGACGCTCAAGCCGTCCCCGGCCCCCCGCGAGAATACGCCCAGCGCGTAGTTGCCCGTCAGTCGGTCGCCTTGGTCAGATTGGCGATGATCGTGTCCAGCAGCGCATTGAGCAGCGCCATGTCGGCGTCCGACAGCCCCAGCAACGCGCGCTGGTCCTCGCGGTCGGCGAGGAGCCCCAGCGCGCCCAGCACCGGCATCGCCGCGTCGGTCGCGTAGAGGCGGCGCAGCCGGCGGTCGGACCGATCGGGACGTCGCTCGACCCAGCGCGACTCCTCGAGGCGATCGATCGTCTGCCCCGCGGCGACGGGGCCGATCTCCAGCCGCTCGGCAACCTCGCGCTGCGTCGAGCCGGCGTTCAGGTGGATCGTCGCCAGCATCCGCCACTGCGCGCGCGTCAGCGTCTCGCCGCTCGGCAGCGCCAGGCCGCGCGCGCGCTCGTCGAAGCGTTTGCGCAGCAGCCGCGTGATGAGCGCCACTTGCGACGCGAAGCTGCGTGGGCTGGCGGGCGGCTGCGTCGCGGCCGTCGTGTCGGATCGCTGTGCCGTCATCCTGTTCGTCTCATCGTCACGCAACGCAGACCCGCCCGTCCCTTCAGCAAAAGATAAGGTACCGCATTATGCGGTTGCTTTTCATCATGCATCGGCCGATGGCGATGTGCAATGACCAACGGGCGACCATCCTCCATGCGCGACCATCGGACCATGCGACGAGCGGGGCGGGCATGAGCCTCGACGATCACGCCGATCGCCACGACCGCGCGCCCGATTACCCGCATCTGGAGGATTCGGTCCCGGTCGACGATCCCGCGCCGGTGGTCGGCCCGCCGGCGGATCAACCGCGCGCGAGGCGGCGCTGGCGCACGCCGTTGCTGCTGCTCGCCCCCGTGGTCGCGATCGTCGCCGCGCTGTATTTCTACCTGAGCGGCGGACGGTTCGAGGATACCGACAATGCGTATATCCAGTCCGGGCTGACCGCGGTCAGCGCGAACGTCAGCGGACCCGTCATCGCGGTCGCGGTGCGCAACAACCAGCGCGTGAAGGCGGGCGACATGCTGTTCCGCATCGATCCCGCGCCCTATCAGGCCGCGGTCGACGAGGCGGCGGCGCAGCTCGCCAGTGCGCGGACACAAGTGTCGGCCCTTAGGGCCAATTACCGCGAGGGCGAGGCATCGCTCCAGGCCGCGCGCGACCGGCTCGCCTATGCCGAGCGCGAGGCGGCGCGGCAGAAGTCGTTGCTGGCGGAAGGAATCTCGTCGCAGAACCAATATGATCAGGCGGTGCTAGAGGCGCAGACCGCGCGGCAGGCGATCCAGACATCGGTGCAGCAGAACGCGGGCGTCGCCGCTAACCTGACCGGCGACGCCGCCGCGCCGACCGCCAGCCAGCCCGCGGTGCAGCGCGCGCAGGCGGCACTCGAGCGCGCGCGGCTGAACCTTGGCTATACCGTGGTGCGCGCGGCGCAGGACGGTGTGGTGACCAAGGTCAATCAGCTACAGGTCGGCAGTTACGTCTCGGCGGCGAAGCCCGTCTTCACGCTCGCGGGCACCCGCCTGTGGGTGGAGGCGAACTTCAAGGAAAACCAGCTCGACCATATGCGGATCGGGCAGCCCGCGACCTTCACGGTCGACGCGTTTCCCGACCTGAAGCTGACCGGGCGGCTGACGAGTTTCAGTCCCGGCACCGGCAACAGTTTCTCGCTGCTGCCGGCGGAGAATGCGACGGGCAACTGGGTCAAGGTCGTCCAGCGCCTGCCGGTCGAACTCAGCATCGATCGGCTGCCGCCGGGGGTGCCGCTCCACGCCGGGCTGAGCGTCGAGGTGAGCGTCGACACCGGCCACCGGCGCCACCTGTTCGGCGGTGCGACGCCCGCGCGATGAGCGCCCGTCCCGAGCCCGCGCGATGAGTGCGTATCCCGAACCCGCGGTCCGCAATTTCATCACCGCATCGGTGATGGCGGCGACCGTGATGAACTCGCTCGACAGCACGATCGCCAACGTCGCGCTGCCGCACATTCAGGGCAGCGTCTCGGCCTCGGGTGAGGAGATCACCTGGGTCCTGACATCGTACATCGTTGCGGCGGCGATCATGACCCCGCTGACCGGCTGGCTCGCCGGGCGGTTCGGGCGCAAGCGGTTGATGCTGTGGTCGATCATCGGCTTCACCGCCGCATCGGGGCTGTGCGGGATCGCGAACAGTATCGGTGAACTGGTCGGGTTCCGGTTGCTCCAGGGCGTGTTCGGCGCCGCGCTGGTGCCGATGAGCCAGGCGATCCTGCTCGACATCAACCCGCCCGAGCGTCACGGCCCGGCGATGGCGGTGTGGGGCATGGGCGCGATCCTGGGGCCGATCATCGGCCCGGCGCTCGGCGGCTGGCTGACAGACAATCTGTCGTGGCGCTGGGTGTTCTACATCAACCTGCCGATCGGCGCGCTCGCCTTTGCCGGGCTGTCCGCGTTCCTGTCCGAGACGAAGGATGCCGAGAAGCCGCGGCTCGACGTGTTCGGCTTCGCGATGCTCGCGCTCGCGATCGGGTCAATCCAGGTGATGCTCGACCGCGGCCAGACGCAGGACTGGTTCAGCTCGCTCGAGATCTGCGTCGAGGGCGCGCTGGGGTTGTTCTTCGGCTATCTGTTCGTCGTTCACACGCTGACCGCGCGGCGGCCGTTCATCGACATCGGACTGTTCCGCGACCGCAATTTCCTCGTCGGATCGCTGTTCGGCTTCTTTCTGGGCACCGTGCTGTTCGGGGTGCTCGCCTTGCTGCCGACGATGCTCGAGCGGTTGATGGGCTATCCCGTGGTGCTGACCGGGCTCGTCACCGCGCCGCGCGGCATCGGCACCTTGATCTCGATGATCGTCGTCGGGCGGCTGATCAAGCGGGTCGACCCGCGGTTGCTGATCTTCGTCGGTTTCTGCCTCGCCGCCTGGTCACTCCACATGATGGCGGGTTTCTCGCTGGAGATGGGGCAGGACCGCGTGATCGTCTCGGGCTTCGTCCAGGGGCTCGGCACCGGGCTCGTGTTCGTGCCGCTCACCACGATCGCGTTCGCGACGCTCGACCCGAAATATCGCAACGAGGGCGCGGCGATGTTCACGCTGACGCGCAACATCGGCTCCGCGGTCGGCATCTCGGTATTGCAGGCGTTGACGATCCGCAACGGCGCCACCGTCCACGCACGGCTGGTCGAGGGCGTCAGGCCCGACAATCCGGCGCTCGGCGCGACGCTCGGCGACGGGTTCGACTTCGACCTGCCGAGCGCGGTCGCCGCGATCAACGCGCAGATCAGCCGACAGGCATCGATGGTATCCTACGTCGATGCGTTCTGGTTGCTGTTCCTCCTCACGCTCGCGGTCATCCCGCTGCTGCTGGTGATGCGTGCGCCGCGCGCCGGAGCAGGCGATGGCCCCGCGATCCACATGGATTGATCGAATGCGTCAGTTCCTCCTCCTGACTGCGGGTGCGGCCGCGCTCGCCGGATGCACCGTCGGCCCCGATTTCGTCCCGCCGCAGCCACCCGCGGCGACCGCTTATCTCGCCCCCGGCGACACGCGTCCGCCCGCGGCCGGCAGCCCCGCGGCGCAGTTCGGCGACGGTCCCGCCGCGCGCTGGTGGACCGCGTTCGGCTCGCCCCAGCTCGACGCGCTGGTGATGCGTGCGCTCGCCAACAACCAGAGCCTCGCCGCGAGCAATGCGACGCTTGCCGCGGCGCGCAACGAGCTGCGCGGGGTCGAGGGGCTGCGATCGGTCCAGGTCGACGCCAACGCGCGCGCCGACCAGCAACAGGTCAACCTCGCCGCGTTCGGCTTTACCGGCAGCAACCCGCTCGCGCCCGCGGGCAACCCGGAATTTCACCTCTACACGGTCGGCGGCGGCGTCAGCTACGACCTCGACCTGTTCGGGGGGCTACGTCGGCAGGTCGAGCAGAGCGCGGCGCAGGTCGAGGCGCAGCAGCGCCAGACCGAGGCCGCGCATTTGTCAATCGCGGGGCAGGTGGTGAACCAGGTGCTGACGGTCGCCGCACTGCGCGCGCAGATCGCGACCGCCAACGCGCTCGTCGCCGACGACCTGCGCAACGTCGATCTGACGCAGAAGCGCCAGCGCGGCGGCGAGGGAACGCTGGTCGAGGTGCTGAACGCGCAGAGCCAGTACACCGCCGACCGCGCCGACCTGCCGCAGCTCGAACAGCAACTCGCGGAAGCGCGCCACCTGCTCGCGACGCTGGTCGGGGTCGCGCCCGCCGATCTGGAGGCGACCGACATCGAGCTCAGCCGGCTGACGCTGCCGCGCAGCATCCCCGTCGCGCTGCCTTCCGCACTCGTCCACCGCCGCCCCGACATCCTGCAGGCCGAGGCCGATCTGCACGCCGCCGCGGCGGGTGTCGGCGTCGCGACCGCGCGGCTCTACCCCGACATCACGCTCGGCGCGACGCTGACGCAGGCGGGGCCGAACACGGGCAGCCTGTTCCGCAATGCGTTTCGCGGTTACGACCTGTTCGCCGGGCTCACCGCGCCGATCTTCCACGGCGGCACGCTGAAGGCGCAGCGCGCGGCGGCGATCGACCGCGCGCGCGCCAGCCAGGCGACCTATCAGCAGACCGTGCTCGACGCGTTCGGGCAGGTCGCCAACCTGTTGTCGGCGATCGACACCGACGCGCGTTCGGTCGCGACGCAGCAGGAATCGGTCTCGGTCGCCGCGCGCTCGCGCCGGTTGTCGCGGCGCAGCTTCGAGGTCGGCAATTCGGGCATCCTCCAGGTGCTGGAGGCCGAGCGGCTGTATCAACGGTCGAGCAACGGGCTGGTGGTCGCGCGCACGCGCCAGTTCCTGAACGTCGCGCGGCTCTATGTCGCGACCGCGGGCGGCTGGACCGGGACCGCGGAGAACGCGCTACCCCCAACTATCCCGGCAGCGACGCCCGCGGGCTGATCGCTCACCGCGCTGCCGCGTGCGTGCGGTGAGCGCGCTGACTAACCCGCGCTCGCCGGTCCGGGCATTACCGCCCGGACCGGCTCCGCGTCGCGATCAGCGCGCGGGCGTACCCGCCGCCGCGACCGCCGCGGTGATCGCCGCACCACGCGCGTCGCGCAAGCTACCGCACAGCCGGATCGTCTCCAGCGTCCGCTCATAAGCGAGCAGCCCGGTGTTCGCGCGCCGGATCGCGGGGCCGACCTTGGCATCGATCGCGGCCGCGCGGTCGGCACCGCATTGCGATGCGAACGCATTGGGCAGGCGCGTGGTGATGAACACGCCGTTCGCGCCCGCGATCAGCCGGGCGTAGTTGGCGAGCACCCAGTCGGTGCCGAGCTCGCGCGTCTCCGGCGCTCCGACCACGCCGAAGATCAGGCTGACACGGTCGAACCCGCGCATCCGCGGATCGTCGAGCCCGAGCAGATACTTCGCGACGTCGCTGCGCCCGCTCGACGCCGCCGCCGACAAGGCGCTCGACCGGAGCGTCGGGTCCTCGCTCGACAAGGCGCGTTCGACGAGCGTCTTCGCGACCGGCAGCCCGCCGTCCTGCGCCAGCACGGCGAGGCCATTGAAGAGGAACCCGGGGTCGAGCGCAGCGGCGTCGCCCGCGAGATAGCGCGTCGCCGCCGCCTTCAACGTCGCGCGCGTGCCCGCGTCCTGCGCGTCGTCCGCGACCAGCCCGACCAGCCGGTGACGCAGTTCCTGCTGGCGCGGATCCTCGTTGCGATACGCGCCGACCGCGGGGTCGAAGCCGAGCTGCTTGAGCCGGGGCGTGTAGATCGCGTTCATCAGCGCGCGATAGGCGGGCAGCGCGCTCGCCCCGATCAACCCGCGCGCGCGCAGCCCCGCGATCCGCTCGCCCGGATCGACGCTGGCGGTCGGATCGGGGTTCGCGACCATCGCGCGCGCCTGCGTGATCAGCATCTCGGGCGGTGCCTTGCCGGCGCGGAACGACGCCCACAGGCTGTCGGTCGACGCGATCGCCTCGCCGCCCGGCAGCGTCGCCGATGTGGCGATCAGCGCCTGCCAGTCGGCGGGCGCGAGATCGAAGCGGTAATAACCCGTGCCGCCGACGTTGGGCATCACCACGCGCCCCGCGGGCACGGTCATCGTCGAGCTTTTCTGGTCGAGCAGGCTGCACTGTTTCGTCGCGTCGACGCGGACGCAGAACGGGATCGTCCAGTTCTGCGGCTTGGGCGACGACCCGATAAAGGCGTAGCGCGCCTGCGTCGCGGTCAGCGTGGTGCCCTGGCGGCGCACGTCGACGACCGGCACTCCCTGCTGATCGACGAAGCTCGTCAGCGCGGCGAGCACCTTGGGATCGTGCGCAGCGTCTGCGATCGAGCGGAAGAACTGCTCGGACGAGGCATTGCCGTAGGCGTGGCGTTTCAGGTGGAGCCGCACGCCCTCCTTGAACTTGTCGTCGCCCAGATAGGCGGCGATCATCGCGACGACCTGACCACCCTTGCCGTAGGTGATGCTGTCGAACGCGCTGTCGATCTGGCTGTTCTCGGTGATCGGCTGGTGGATCGGGCGCCCGACCTCCAGCGCGTCGGTGTTCATCGCGGCGAACCCTTCGGCGAGCGCGCCGACGCCGATGCCGAGCTCGGGCTTCCACTCGTTGGCGATGCGATAGCCCATCCAGTTGGCGAAGCTCTCGTTCAGCCAGATGTCGCTCCACCATTCGGGAGAAACGAGGTCGCCGAACCATTGGTGCGCCAGCTCGTGGCTGACGACCATGCCAAATTCCTTCTTGTCGCGGGTGGTCGCGTTGCGATCAAGGAAGATGATGCCGTCGCCGTAGGTGTCCGCGCCCGCATTCTCCATCGCGCCGGGCATGATCGGCGACCCGATCTGGTCGAGCTTGGGGAAGGGGAAGGCTTCGCCGAAATAGCGCTCGAGCAGCGCGACGATCGGCGGCGTTTCCGCCATCGCATAGGCCATCTTGGCCTGCTGCGCCTGCGTCGCGACCACGCCGTAGGGCATGGCTTTCGCGCGCTCGGGCGTCGGCGGCACGGTGCCGGCCTGGCGGACGAACGGCCCGGTGTCGATCGCGACGAGATAGGTCGGCAGCGGTTTCGTCGGCGCGAAGCGGTGCAGCTCCATGCCGTTCGCGGCCTTTTCGACGCCGGTCGCGGGGCTGTTGCTGACGACGGTCATTCCGGGTGCGGTCGTCACGCTGATCGTGAACGGCTGCTTGAAGCCGGGTTCGTCGAACGAGGGAAAGGCCGCGCGCGCGTCGATGCTTTCGAACTGGGTCCAGCTGTACCAGCGGTCGGCGACCTTGACGTGGTAGAGCCCCGACGCGTCGTTGCCGAACTTGCCCGAATAATCGAACACCAATGTCGCCGCCCCCGCGGGCACCGCGCGCGCGAAGTCGAGCCGCGCGGTGCCGGTCGCGTCGACCTGCGTGAAGGTCGCGGGCACGACCGTCTTGCCCACCCGCGCAACCACTTTGGCGACCGCCAGGTCGCGGCCGTGGAGGTACAGGCGCTGCGTCGCGCGTTTCAGCACGACGTCGATCTCGCCGTGGCCGGAGAAGCGGTCCTGCTCGGGCATGATGGTGAAGTCGAGCCGGTACGCCTTGGGCAGCGCCGCGTCGGGCAGGCGGCCCTTGGGCGAGGCGGGATCGGCGACGAAGCCCGCGGCGGGCGCGCCCGCCTGCGCCGCGCCCGTGCCCGACTGCGCGAACGCGGAGCTCGACAACAGCGTCGCCGCGGCCAACAGCATCATCCTCTTGCGCACGATTATTTCCTTTTTGTTTCCGCTCCTTCGCTAGAAGCAAGGCGCACGCGGGGCAAGCCGCGCCTCACGGGATCAGCCGCTCGGCGCGCAGCCGTTCGAACAAGGCGAAGAACGCATCGTCGGTCGGCTGATAGGCGGTGAACCCCAGCCGCCGGCTCTTGCCCATGTCGGTCACCACCTCGATCGGGCGGCCGAGATCGGCGTCGGTGTGCCACGGCGAGGCGAGGCGGGCGAGGTCGGGCTCGGCCAGACCCTCGCGCGCCGCGATCTCGCGCCACACGCCGGCGTCCCCCGCCATCTGCTCCTCGAGCGGGCGCACCACGCCGTCGAACGGCACCGGCTCGAGCCCGAACCATTCGGCGATCCGGCCCCACATCCACTGCCAGCGAAAGACGTCGCCGTTGACGATGTTGAACGCCTCGTCGTGCGCGGCCTCGGTCTCCGCCGCCCACAGCAATTGCCGCGCGAGCTGCCCCGCATCGGTCATGTCGGTCAGCCCCGACCATTGCGCCGCCGAGCCCGGAAAGGTGAACGGCCGCCCCGTCTCGCGGCACAGGGTCGCATAGACCGCCAGCGTCGTCCCCATGTTCATCGCGTTGCCGACCGCGAGGCCGATCACCGTGTGCGGGCGATGCACGCTCCACGTGAAGCCGTCGCGCGCCGCGGCGGCGAACAGCTCGTCCTCCTGCGCGTAGTAGAAGTTCTCGACATCCAGCCGCCCCTGTTCCTCGCGGAACGGCGTCTGCGGCAGCGTGCCCTTGCCGTATGCCTCGAACGGGCCGAGGTAGTGTTTCAACCCGGTCACCAGCGCGACGTGGCGCGGCGCGGTCGGCCTGGGCAAACCGTTCAGCAGGTTGCGGACCATCGCCGCATTGACCCGGATGTTCTCCGCCTCGCTGTCTTGCCGCAGCCACGTGGTGATGAACACCGCGTCGGGGTTCAGGTCGGCGAGTGCCGCCGCTGTCGCGTCCGCGTCCTGCAGATCGGCGACGACCGGTTGCACCCCCGCCTGCTCGACCGCGCGGCGCGCGAGCCCGTGGAGCGTCCAGCCTTCCTCCGCCAGCAACGCCGCCGTCGCGCTGCCGACGATCCCGCTCGCGCCCACCACCAATGCCGTCTTCGTCATCACCGACCTCCGTTGTCGCGCCCGAGCTAGGAACGGCTGGCATGTGCCGCCAGACGGCACCATCTGGTGCCCTGGCCACCCGGAGGTACCCACATGCAACCCGGCTCACCCGACGACCAATGGCGCGAGGATTGCGCGCCGCGGCGCGTGCTCGAACTGTTCGCGACCAAATGGACCAGCATGGTGCTCCACACGCTCCACGCCCGCCACGACGGTGCCGCGCGCGCGGGCGTGCTGCTGCGCAGCCTGCCGGGTATCTCGAAGAAGATGCTGACGCAGACGCTGCGCGAGATGGAGGCGAGCGGGCTGATCAGCCGGCTCGTCCACAGCGCGATCCCGCCGATGGTCGAATACCGGCTGACCGACCTCGGCCAGCGCTTCGTCGAGCCGGTCGAGCTGCTTTATGCCTGGGGTCGCGACAATGCCGACGCGCTCGACGGGCTCGTCCCGCGCGCGCGGTCACGGCGCGCGTGATCGGCCGGCGGTCGCGCGCTCAAGCCCGCGCGGTCACCGCGATCAGCGGATCGCCCGCGGCACCGTCAGCGAGCAGCAATGCCTCGACCGCGTCGTAGCCCGCGCACGTGCAATAGCGGGCGATCAGCCCCGCCTGACCCTGCATGTCGAGCGCGCGCCACACCGCCACCGCCTTGGTCGGGAAACAGCGGTTGGAATAGCTCGCAATCAGCACCCCACCGGGCCTGAGCACGCGGCGCAACTCGCGGAACACCGCCAGCGGTTGTTGCAGATACTGCACCCCGACGCAGATCAGCACCGCGTCGAACGTCGCATCCGGTTCGGGCAGGACCGAATCGCGGTTCAGATCCTGGACGAACCAGCGCGCGAGCCGCGGGTTGGCGGCAAGCTCCTCCGCGTTCATGCCGTGCCCGACGACGTCGAGCGGCAGGTCGTCGGGCAGGTGACTGACCCAGCTCGACATCAGGTCGAGTACCCGGTCACCCGGTCTGAGCAGCGTCGCGTAGGAGCGCGTCAGTGCCGCCACCGCACCCTCGTCGATATGCGTTACCAACCGCGCGGGCGCGTAAAAGGCGAGATCGCCGCCCTCGTCCTGTTTCGCGAATGCCGTCGGCGGCAGCCCGAGTTCGTCCGCGTCGCTCATCCCCGCCCGACGCGCGGTGCGGTGCCTGTGTTCCGCCGCCGCGGACGCTGTTCAGCCGATCGCGCCGCCGGGCAGCCGCAGCGACACGCACAACCCGCCGCCCGCCGCCTCGTTCAGCGCCAGCGTGCCACCGTACAATTGCGCCAGTTCGACCGCGATCGCGAGGCCGAAGCCGTGCCCGTCGCGTTGCTCGTCCAGCCGCGTACCGGCCTGCGCGGCGCGCGCGCGGTCGGCGGCGGGGATCCCGGGTCCGTCGTCGCTGACCGTTATCGTGACGAAGCGCGCGTCAGTGTCGGCGCGTACCCGAACGACGACACGGCGCGCCGCATTCTTCGCGGCATTGTCGAGCAGGTTGCCGAGCAATTCGTCGAGGTCGCGCGGGTCCATTGCCGCGGCGAGCGGGGCAGAGGGCAGATCCTGCTCGATCACCACGCCCGCGTCGCGGTGGATCGTCGCGATCGTGTGCGCCAGATCGGCGAGCGCGGGTGCGATCGGCGTGCGCGTGCGCGTATCCGCCACCTGCGCGCGGGCGCGGGCGAGATGGTGGCGGATCGTCTCGTCGATCCGGGCGACCTGCGCCGCCAGCGCCGGATCGCCGCGCAGCGCGAGCGACAACGCCGCGACCGGTGTCTTGAGCGCATGCGCCATGTTGGCGGCCGAACGCCGCGCGGTGTCGAGCGCGGCGGCATTGTCGCCGGCGAGCGCGTTCAGTTCGACCGCGAGCGGACGAAGCTCGCTCGGCTGATCCTCGTCGACGCGCGCGCGTTGCCCGGCGCGGATCGCCGCCACCTGATCGCGCAGCCGGCGGACGGGACGAAGCCCGACGCGCAACTGCACCAGCGCGACCGCGCCCAGCAGCGTGCCGAGCGCGGCGAGGATCAACAGCAGCGGCTCCACCGCGTCGCGGATCGGACGCCGGATCACGTCGCGCGGCGCGGCGGCGGTGATCGTGACCGGCCCGCCCGCGGTGCGCAGCGTGACGCGCCGCGCGTGTAGGACGCCTCCCTGCGCGTCGACGCCCTCGACCGGCTGGAGGTCGGAGAAGGGTCGCTCTGGCCGCTCCGGCGGCGCGGCGGGGCCGGGCGGCGGGTGCAGGCCGGGCGGGGCGGGGGGGGCGGGCGCGTCGCCGAGCGGTGGCAGGTCGCCCGAACCCAGCGTTCCACGCTGCGTCACGATCTGCCAGCGCCAGCCGCGCTCGCGCTCGAGCACGCCGGCCTGTTGCCGGACGCGGTCGCGGTCGATCTCGCCGCGCGCCGACACCGCACCGGCGAGCAGCGCCACCTCGCTGTCGAGCCGCCGGTCGATGCCGGCGACGACGAAGCGTTCGAGCACGCCCGCGATCAACCAACCCGCCAGCGCCAGCGCGATCAGCGTCGCCGCCGCCGACAGCGCGAGCATCCGCGCGTGAAGCGATCGGGGCAGCCGCACGGCGTTCATGCCGCGCAGACGAGGCGGTAGCCGCGCCCGCGCACCGTCTCGATCAAGGTCGCGCCGATCTTCTTGCGCAGCCGCCCGACGATTACCTCCAGGCTGTTCGAATCGACGTCGGCGTCGCCCTCGTACACGCGTTCGAGCAGCTCCAGCCGCTCGATCACCGCGTTGCGGCGCAGCATCAGTTGCGACAGCACGCGCCACTCGAACGCGGTCAGCCTGAGCGGCAGGCCGTCGAGTTCGAACTGCCCGGTCTGCGTCTCGAACGCGAGCGGCCCGCAGGCGATGCGTGGCTGCGCGTGCCCCGCCGCGCGCCGGACGAGCGCGCGCAGCCGCATCACCAGCTCCTCGACGCGGAACGGCTTCACCAGATAATCGTCCGCGCCCGCCTTGAACCCCGCGACCTTGTCCGACCAGCCGTCGCGCGCGGTCAGGATCAGCACCGGCAGCGTCCGCTGCGCGGCGCGCCACGCGTTCAGCACCGCGACCCCGTCCATGCCGGGCAGGCCGAGGTCGAGCACCGCGGCGTCGTACAGCTCGGTCGTGCCCAGATGCGCCGCGTCGATGCCGTCGTGCGCGATATCGACCGCGAAATGCTCGTCGCGCAGCGCGCGCGCGATCGCGGGACCGAGAGCGAGGTCATCTTCGACGAGCAGGATACGCATGCATGGGGCTCCTAGGTGCGCTCCTTAAACCGAAACTGAACCGCGAGGTTCAGCCGGGGTGGCGCCGTGCGCGGCTAGACGGTGATTCGTTCATTGCAACGGAGAAGGAAATCATGCCTCGTATGACGACGCCGCGGATCAGCCGCGGACAGAAGATCGGGCTCGCCGGGGCCGCGTTGCTCGGTATCGGTGTCGCGGGTGGAGCGGGCGCGGTGTCGCTCACGCGCCCCACGGTCGAGATGGCGCCGACGGTGCCGACCGCGATCGCGCGGCTGCCGCAATCGAGCGGCGTCGTGACCGTGAAGGGCCGCGTGGCGGAGGTCTATGGCAACCGCTTCGTGGTGCAGGACAACAGCGGCCGCACGCTGGTCGACGCCGGCCGCGAGGGGCAGGGCGCGGTCACCGTCGGCAGCCCCCTCCTGGTCCAGGGACGATATGATCAAGGTCAGCTCCGCGCCCGCTATCTCGTGAATTCGGCGGGTAACGTTCAGGAAGTCGGTGCGCCGCCCCCGCCCCCGCCGCCTCATGGTCCAGGTGCCCCGCCGCCCCCGCCGCCGGGCGCCGGTGCCCCTCCGCCGCCGCCGCCGGGTGCGGGCGCCCCGCCGCCGCCTGCGGCAGGCGGCGCGGTTCCTCCGCCCCCGCCGCCGCCCGCTGCTGCGGGATCGCGGGCCCAGGGTGCCGACCTGCCCGCGCCCCCGCCGGGTGCCGGCGCACCCCCGCCGCCGCCGCCGGGTGCTGCAGCAGCCGCCCCGACCAATCTTCGTGCACCCGACCGCCGATGATTGCCAAGGACCGGGAGCGCCGGGCGCTCTCGGTCCTTCCTGATTTCGACGCCGCGATGGTATCCTAACGCCAGACGACGCAGGCCGAAAGGCGACACGTCGCCGCTGCAGAAGGCGCCGCCCGGAACATTCGGGCCGGGGTGCTTATCGCAGTCATCACAACGGTTGAGCGGCGCGCAAGAGTCGCTATAAGCCCGCGCTCTGCTGGGGCGTCGCCAAGCGGTAAGGCACCGGTTTTTGGTACCGGCATTCGTAGGTTCGAATCCTGCCGCCCCAGCCAGATCCTGACACGATCGATGCCTACCGCGCGGCCGACGCGATCGCGGTGATTTGACCACGAGGCGGGGCCGTGGTTGCGCCTGCCGGCTGTCGATCCGCTTCACATATTCGGTGATCAGGGTGCCGCGGCACCGACCCGCCATCCCGTCGCGGGCTTGCCGCTGATCACGCCGCTATCTAGGCGGGCGCGATGACGGATCGGTCGTCTCATCCCTCTCCACGCGCGGGCGGCGTTCGCGCGGTGCTCGCCAATCTCGGCTGGTTGCTCGCCAGCCGGGGCGTGCTGGCGGTGTTGTCGCTGCTGTATCTGGGGATCGCGACACGCACGCTGGGGCTCGCCGATTTCGGCCGCTTCGCACTCGTCACGGGCGCGGCGCAGGCGCTCGCGACGCTGGTCGGATTCCAGACGTGGCAGGTCGTGGTCCGTTTCGGGATCGATCACCGGGCGCGGGGTGACGAGGCGGCGCTCGGGCGGTTGTATCGGGCCTGCATATGGCTCGACGTCGCGAGCGCCGCCGTCGGACTGGGGCTGGCGGCGCTGATCCTCCTCGTCTGGCGCGAACGGCTGGGGATCACCGCGCCATTGCTGCGCGACACGATCATCTTCA
Organism: Sphingomonas citricola; assembly: GCF_019429535.1. GTDB lineage: Bacteria > Pseudomonadota > Alphaproteobacteria > Sphingomonadales > Sphingomonadaceae > Sphingomonas > Sphingomonas citricola. Next base: position 27,833 of record NZ_JAHXZM010000007.1, read on the forward strand.
CCGCCGCGCAGCTTCTGTCGATCCGCTCCGCGGCTTTGGGCGTGCTGCGGCTGACCGATCGCTTTCGCGCCGCGGCGGCGGCCGACAGCGTCACGCCCGCGATCCGGTTCGTCGGTGCGATCGCCGCGGTCGCGTTCATGCCGACCTTGCACGCATTTCTATGGGCATGGACCGCGGCCGAACTCGCCACGGCTGCGACCTACTGGATCACGCTGGGACGCAGCGGCGATCTGGCGCTCGCGCGGCGCGCCCGCACGAACTGGCGTGAGCTGTTTCGTGAAAACCCGCGACTTTTGCGCTTTCTGGTCAGCAGCAACGTGGTGTCATCGCTCGGGCTCGCGACCAAGCAGATCCCGTTGATGTTCGTGGGGGCGTTCGGTGGCCCGGCGGCGGCGGGCGCGTTCCGGCTGGCGCTGCAACTCGCGCAGGCACTCACCAAGCTGTCGCAGCTGATCTCGCGCGCTGCCTTTCCCGAGGTGGTGCGCACGATCCGCGACGTGGCACCGCGCGAGCTGGGGCGGGCGCTGCGCCGAATGTTCGTGGCGAGTGCGGGCGGCGCGCTCGTCATCCTCGTGCTGGTCGCGCTGATCGGACGGCCGGTGCTGGTCGCGGTCGGCGGCAATGCGGCGTACGCCGACGCATATCCGCTGCTGCTGTGGCTCGCGGCGGCGGGTTCGATCGATCTGGCGGTCGTCGGGTTCGAGCCGGTGCTCCTCGCCGGTGATCGCTCTGCCTCGGCGATGAGCGCGCGTGCGATCGGCGTCGCGGTGCAATTCACGCTGATGATCGTGCTGTTGCCGCGGATCGGCGCGGCGGGGGCGAGCATCGGCGTGTTCGGTGCGTCACTGGTCAGTGCGATGCTGATGGTCCTGCTGGTGTGGCGTTACGTCCGCGCGGTCGCGCGCGCCTGATCGAGGTGCGCGCGCACGAAATCGAGATCGGCGGGCTTGTCGACGTCAACCGCGGCGAGCCCGTCGGTCGCGGCGATCACCACCGCGTTGACGCCGGCGCGTTGTCCGAGGTGCGCGATCGCCGACGATAGCGGCAGCCGGCCGAGCAGATAGCGCAGCAGCAAACCGGGGCCGAGCCGGCGGACGATTCGCCACGGTCGCTTGCGATCACGCTCGACCTGCTGCCACAGCGCGATCACGCGTTCGGCGCGCGGCGTCGCGAGATAGAACAGGTTGCACCCCGACCACTCTCCGTCGGCGAAGCGCAGATAGGTGCGGCGGGATCCCGGTGCCGCGGCTTCGACCGCATCGCGCCGCGCGAGCAGCACCGCGACATCCGCCTCCGCGGGCACGCGCGCGACGAAATCGCGGATCCAGGCGGGGTCGAGCAGCGCGTGATCGCCCGTCGTGACCAGCAGCGGGGTGCCGAGCAGGCGCAGCGCGTCACCGGCGCTGGCACTCGGCCCCGCGGCGGCATCGAGCGGCGTTGCCCCCAGCCGCTCGGTCTCGTCGCGCACGGCGGGACTGTTCGCGGATACGCCGATCCTCGCGAAGCCGGCAGCGCGCACGGCGTGCACGACGCGCGCGAGCATCGTCGTCTCGCCGAGCGCGATCAGCGCCTTGTCCGACACGCCCGCATCGCGCGCGACCGGATCCTCACCACCGCGCGAGCCGGCGAGGATGAGGGCGGCACCGCTTTGCATTATCGCACCGCCTGATGCTGCCACAATTGCCAGAGGACGCCGGGCGCGGCGAGCACCGGATGCCGCTCGCGAAACGGGGTCAGCGGCAGCGCCAATCCGGTATGACGCTCGATCTTCCACAGCGCGTAACGGGTCGCGCCGTCGAAGGTGAAGGCTGCCTTGAACAGCCGCAGCACGTTCAGCTTCTTGCCCCAGCGTCGCGCGCGCGCCCACCTGCGCGACAGCGCCTGACGCTGCGCGGGGGTGAGCGTTGGGTGCAGCGCGTCGCCCCGCGCGACAAATCCGATCTCGCCGGCGGTCCACGCCAGCGGCAACAGCGTGTCGTAGCGCGCGCGGTCGTATGCGAGGATCTGATCCTCGCGCCCGGCCGCCTCGACGCGAAATTCAGTGGCATAGGTCGCGCGGAACAACGCGCGCCAGTAATCGCCCGGCGGGCCGTTTGCCGGTCCATGCAGCGCGGCGAAGCGGGCCGCGGTCACCGCGGCGTCGGCGATCGCCCGGACAATCGCGTCGTGAACGTCTGCGCCCGCGGTCCAGATGAGCGCCACGGGCTGGACGAACCGTGCCCAGATCGTCGTATCGCGGGTGTCGCCGGCCGCGGCGCGCGCGAAGGTGTCGCGGTCCATCGTGGCGACCTTCGCCCGGATCAGACGCCCGCCGACCGCCACTTCATGATAGCTGACGTCGGGCCAGATGTGGCGGCTCGCGCCCGACGCGGTTCCGGGCGGGCGCAGGACGTAGAAGTCGAGCACGCCGTCCATATCCGCGGTGCGCAGGACCGAGCCGTAGAACAGCACCGCCTCACCCGATTGCGATGCGGCGATGCGGCGTGCCGCCTCGACGATCGCGGGGGGAACCGGGCGCGCCAGTTCCGCGGTGACGAAGGCGCACAGTTCATCGGCGCCTGCTGCGGCGCTCACGGCGTGACGAAGGTGACGGGTGCGCCCGCGCGCACATCGTAACTGCCGCCGGGATAGCGTTCGCCATCGAGGACGAACCCGCCCGGAAGCGTCAGGCGCGTCGGCTTGACGTCGTGGCGATGGTGATAGCCCGCACGCGCGAGCCAGCCACCCTCTCGCCCGGCGAGGATTGCGGGAACGGCGAGCGGCAACAGACGTGGTGGCGCCTCGATCGCCAGGATGTTGAGTGCATCGCCGGGGGTGCCGAGTGGCCGCATCCCGATCGGCATGCGTCGCAACGTCGATCCGAACAGCAGGTAAAGGTCGTGTTCGGCCGTGTTGCCGTCGTCCAGATCGGTGATCCCGATACGCTCTCCCGCGCGCCAGGCGTTGTTCGTGCCCGCAAACATCGTCTGGAGCAGCGCGCCCGCGACCGACAGCCCGACCGCGGCGCCGCCGAATGCGCCGATATCGTGGGTGCGTTGTGCAAGATCGGTCGCGCGGGTGAAGGCGCTGGCGCCGAACAGGAAGCCGCGGTGGGTGATACCGTCGGCGCCGGTCAGCTCGATCGGGGAACGCGTGGTCGTGCGGCCGGCAGTCAGCGCGGCTTGCGCGGCGACCGCCGACCAGTCCCACGGGATGCCGAGGTCGAGCGCGAGCGCGTTGGTCTTGCCCGAGGGAATGACCGCGATGGGCGGCAGCGTGGAGCCGAAGACCGCCGGCGCGGCGCTCAGCACGTCGCGGACGGTGCCGTCGCCGCCATCGACGACGATCAAGGCGACGCCGCGCGCCTTGAATGTGGCGAGGGCGGCGGACAATTCGTCCTTGGTACCCGGCTCGAGCACCAGCATGTCCGCCGTCGCCCCGGCGCGGCGATGGACCGGATTGCCCTGCCGGTTCCGGCGGCTGCGCGGATTGCTGATGATCCCGATGCGCGACGCGTCGATCGCGCCGTCGGACGTGACCCGCGGAAAGGGAATGACCCTCGGTTCCCGACCATCCGCGACCCGCGGCAAGGTGAGGGGCGGCGCGAGCACCGCTGCCTCGTCAAACGCGAGGGCAGTATTTTTAAAGCAGGAATTCACTCGATCGGCGCTCCACACGCGACTGTAACAATCGACGTGTACCAGCGATCCGGCGAAATTGTGTCCCTTGCGCGCGGCAAGAGGGCAGCGCTTTGGCATCGCCCGTCAGATCAACGCGAATAACGGGTGCGCACGGGGATAGCGCTGCCGCTCGCCGGCACCGGAAAGCGCACCCGTGCCAGACTGGGCAGACCCATGGTGGTGGGGGCGTCGTTGGAGAAGCCGAAGCCTTCCTTGATCGTGAACAACGTGCGGTTGAAATCGTGGTCGCCGTTTTCGTCGTGGTAGGTCGCGACCGCGTAGGAGCCGGGGGTCACCCAGAAGCACGCCGCGGTGGCGGGTGCTTGCGCCGGCGTGCGGACGCGCGCGAGCTTGCCGCCTTTCGCAAGGAAGCGGCGCGAGTCGTCGGGGTAGAGCGTGAAGACCATGTCGCCGTGCGCGTTGCGGACGTCGGTCGCGGTGACCGACAGGCGGACTTTCCCCGCGCCGGGCGTACCCGCGCACGATGGCGTCGCCGCTGCCGCTGCCTCGGGCGCGAGCGCCGACCCGCCCAGCAACGCGGCCGCGGCGGCGATGTAGAAGAAACGTCGTGTCATGGGTGCGATATGGGTCAGCGACGCTGCCCCGCAAGCCGGCTGTTCAGGCAAGCCAGCTCGCCAGCCGCTCCCCGCCGCGCGCGCGCCAGATCGCTTGCACCAGCCGGACGCCGTGGACGACGAGCGACAGCATCGTCCACACCGCGACCGCGACGATCCCCCAGTCGGGCCGCGCGACCAGCAGTGCCGCGAACAGGATCACCATGTTGGGGTTACGCCGGGCGGTGACCAATCGGAAACGGCTGTCGAAGCGTTCCCAGACGTGGATGTGCATCCCGAAGCGGACGATGAACGCGCCCTCGATCAACCGCTGCACGACGTAGCCGAACAGCATCGCCGCCATCACCGCCCAGAAGGTCTGGTCCGACAGCGGGCGACCATAAGGCGCGCAACCCGCCGCCCAGGCCCACCACCAGATCGGCGGATGGACGAGGTCGACGCCGTGATCCCACGCATTGCCGAGCTTCGACGAGGTGATCGTGCAGCGCGCGAGTTTTCCGTCAACGGTGTCGAGCACCATGAAGACGAGCCCGGTCAGAAGCCCGGTCCAGAACCAGCCGTACCAGAAGGCGATCGTGGCGACGATGCACAGGACCGAGCCGATCGCGGTGACGCCGTTGGGCGACAGGCCGACGCGCGCCGCCAGTCTGGTCAGCGCGAGCGCCCATTCGGGCCAGAGATACTTGGTCAGGAGGTCGGTCACCCCCTTGTACGCGCCGACGTAGCTGGCGCGCTCGATCGCGGGCACCGCGGCGGGCACCAGCGCCTCGGCAAAGGGGCGCTCGCGCTTGCGCAATGCCTCGTTGAAGATGCCTTCGTCGCGCTCGGTCGCGACCTGTTCGAGGTGCGGCGGGAGCGCGGCATCGCCGGTGATCGCGCGTTCGCACGCGGCGCGGTCGGCGGCGGCGACGTGCGCGAGCACGATCTCGCCGCGGCGCGTCAGCACGGTGCCCGGGCGCGATTGAAGCCACGCGATCCAGGCGGGATCGAACACAAAGGCGAGGTTGGAGAGGATGACGGTGTCGCTCGCGCTCCCCTCGCCGAACGGCAGCGCGCGCGCGGCGGCGATGCGGCGCAACCGCTCGTGCCCGGTCATGCCCCAGAGGAGCACGGGATTGTCGCCCAGCGGCACCACCGCGGGCTGAAGGGACTCGGTCGGCTGCATCGGCGGGCCTTTAGCGGCGGGGTCGGGGGTTGGCGAGGACGCGCAGCACCGCGTCGGCCGCGCGGCGCGCACCGGCGCCGCTCGCGTCGCCGAGTGCTGCGCCGGCGATATCGCGCTGGGTCGCGGCAAAGCAGGCGTGGCGCGCGGGCGCGCGCGCGATCGCGGGGATGAGGTCGGCGAGATCGTCGACAACCTCGCCCGCGCGCCACATCGCGTAAGCGGGATCGTCGGCCCAGGCGCGGCCGAGCGCATTGAGAAAGACGGCGGGGCGCGGCCGCGCGAGGAACTCGATCAACTGGCTAGACGTGTCGCCGAGGTAGAGATCGGCCGCCGCGGTGTAGCTGCCGTCGACGGTCGCGAAACTGTCGAGATCGACGTGGACGTGCGGCAGGTCCGCGACGCGGGCGAGCGTCTCGCGCAGCTCGGGCGCACGCTCGATCAGGCGCTGATGCGGGGCGAGGATGACGTTCCAGTCGCGTTGCGCGGCGAGGTGCTCGACCACCTGCGGCCCCCAAGCCGGCCACGACGAGCGATGCGCCTGCCAGTGCGGGGTGTAGAGCAGCACCGGGCGGTCGTCGGTGAACAGCGCGCGCGCGGGCGTGCGCTGGCGGAACGCGGCCTTGACGTAGCCGGTCGCCTCGATCCGGTCGGGCGCCATGCCGCGCGCGAGATAGGTGGCGCGTTCCTGCTCGCTCGGCACCAGGGTGTAGGCAGCGGCCATGCGCCGGCGGTCGTCGCGCGCGCTCATCGAGCCGACGCCGTGCGAGGTCTTGACGAAGCGCGTGCGCATCCACGGGAAAGCGCGCGGCAGCCACAGGCTGGTCTGTTCGGCGCAGACGACAATGCTGGTGCGTGCGAGCCGGGGCGCGAGGCGCAACAGCATCGGCAGCTTGGGGGGCAGCACCGGGCGCTCGCCGGGCGTGGTCGCGGCGAGGCGGCGGAAACCCGGCGCACGGCGGATGCGGACTTGCGGCATATCCGCCGTCCAGCCGGCGAGCAGATCCTCGTGGGTCGAGGTCGACACCCACAGGTCGAGCGGCAGATCGGCGCGCGCGTCGGCCAGCGCCTCGACTACGGGGAAGAGGTGCGGGATCAGCAGCGTCTCGCCGAGGAACAGGAAGGCGACGGGTGCCGCGGTCATCGCGCGCGCGCGTTCCAGCGCTCGACATCCTCGGGCCGGTCGATCTCGACCCAGCCGCCGCTTTCCTCGACGATCGCGTGGACCGCGCCCTGGCGTGCGAGCGCGGCGACGACGTCGTGGTGATAAGCGTTGATCCCGTCGCCCGCACCCTCGGGCCCCGCGATCACGCGGTCGAGCACGGGGCGGTAGCCGCTCTGCGCGCCCGCGACGACGACGCCGAGCGAGCGGTGCGTCGCCTGCTCGGGCGGCAGCGCCTTCGACACCGCGGTGACGCGGTCGCCCGCGACGTGGACGAGCATGTCGTCGGTGTCGGCCCGCGCGATCGGTTCGACCACCAGCCCGACGCCGGCGCGGTCGTATTCGCCGTCGTGCGCCAACGCGCGCGCGAGGATCGTGCCCGTCAGTGTCGTGTCGCCGTTCAGGAGGCAGAAGGCGTCGCCCAGCATGTCGCGTGCCGCCCAGACGCTGCCGATGCTGCTCGACACCGCCCAGAACGGATTGAAGCGCAACGTGACGGCGAGCGGCGGGCGATGCGTGGCGAGGTGCGCGCCAACCTGATCGTGGCGATAGCCCGCGACGACAACCGCCTCGCGCACCCCCGCTTCGGCCAAAGCGCCCAGCTGATGGTCGAGGATCGCGCGCCCGCCGACGGGCACGAGGCATTTTGGCATCAGATCGGTCAGCGGCAACAGCCGCGAGCCGCGCCCGGCGCTAAGGATGATCGCGCGCATCAATGTGTCCAGTCAAGGATCGGCCAGCCGTTCGCCCGTGCCAGCGTTCGCAGGCGGCGGTCGGGGTGGACCGCGAAGCCTTCGTCGGCGAAGGCGAGGCAGGGGGCGTCGGTGGCGTGGTCGGTGTAGAAGCGGACGTGCTGGCGCGCGCGCGGCTCGCTACGATGCCCAAGCCAGTCGGTGATCGCGGCAAGCTTGGCCGCGCCGTAGACGTTGGCGCCCGACAGGCGGTGGGTGACGGCACCGTCGGGCGCGGACGCCGCCTCGGTCGCGATCACGTCGGCGATGCCGAGCCGGCGCGCGATGTGCGCGGCGTAGAAGCGGTGCGCGGCGGTGGCGAGGACGACGCGGTAACCCGCGGCGCGATCGGCGGCGATGCGTGCGCGCGCACCGGCGCGGACGTTGCCGCCCAGCTGTCGTTCGGCAAAGGCATCGGCGATCCGCGAAAGGTCATCGGCGGGGATCGCGCCGCCGATCAGCAGGCGGTGCATGACCTCCTTCAGACGATCGCGCTTCATCACCCCGGCCTTGTGCGCCACCGCAGCGAGCGCGGCGGCGGGGACGAGCGCCAGCCGCCACGGCGCGCGGCGCATCGCCGCGTGGAGCAGGAACGCGGACCAGGTCGGCGCCCGCGTGATCGTGCGGTCGAGGTCGTAGAACGCGTAGCGCGTCATCCCGGGCGTCGCGGGCAGGGGGCGTAAGCAGGGTTGGGGGGCAGGCGTCATCGGCGCGCCGGTTTGGCGGCGAAGCTTGGCAGCAGCAAGGCAGCGGCGTGGCGGCCGGGGGCCGGCCCGGCCCGCCGTCAGCGTTCCAGCCGGGTGACGTGCCCCATCTTGCGCCCCGGCCTTGCCTCGCCCTTGCCGTAGAGGTGGAGATGGGTGCGCGGTGCGGCGACCAGCTCGCTCCAGCGCTGCCACTCGTCGCCGATCAGATTCTCCATCACGATTGCGGGCGCGGTCAGCGCGGTGTCGCCGAGCGGCAGGCCGCAGATCGCGCGGACGTGGTTGGCGAATTGCGAGGTTTCCGCACCTTCGATCGTCCAATGGCCCGAATTGTGGACACGCGGCGCCATCTCGTTGAAGACGGGGCCGTCGGAACCAGCGAAATATTCGCAGGTGAGCACGCCGACGTGACCCAGCGCGTCGGCGATGCGGCCCGTCAGCGCCGCCGCCTCGGTCCATTGCCGCGCGATCTCGGGCGGCGCGGGGACGCTCGAGCGGTGGAGGATCGCGTCGCGATGCTCGTTCCACGGCGGGGGATAGCTGGTGATCGTGCCGTCGATGCCGCGGACGAGCAGGATCGAAAACTCGTGGGTGAAGGTAACGAACGCCTCGAGGATCGCGGGGCCGCCGATCGACTCCCACGCGGCGTCGGCATCGGCGGCGTCGTTGATCCGCGTCTGGCCTTTCCCGTCATAGCCGAAGCGCGTGGTCTTGAGCACCGCGGGCGTGCCGATCGCCGCGAGTGCGGTGTCGAGCTCCGCGCGCGAGTTGACCGCCTGCCAGTGTGCGGGGCGGCCACCGACGTCCTCGACGAAGCGTTTTTCCGCCACGCGGTCCTGCGCGACCGCGAGGCTTTTGGGGGGCGGATAGACGGGGACCCGCTCGGCCAACCACTCGACGGGGGCGACCGCGATGTTCTCGAACTCGTAGGTGACGACGTCGCATTGCGCGGCGAAGTCGGCGAGCACGACCTTGTTGTGATAATCGGCGCGCGTCAGGCTGGAGGCGGTCTGCGCGGCGACGCTCTCGCGGTCGGGGGCGAGGACGTGGGTGCGGTAGCCGAGCTGCGCGGCGGCAACCGCGATCATGCGTCCCAACTGCCCGCCACCCAGGATGCCGATGGTGCCGCCGGGGGCGAGCGGGCGGTCGAGCTGGGCGAGCGGCATGATACGTTCCGTTTGCGGAAGGGTCAGGGAGCCTCGGCGACGCCCGCGGTCTGTGCCGCGCGCCAGGCCTGGAGACGGAGCGACAGCGCGTCGTCGGCGAGCGCGAGGATCGCGGCGGCGAGCAGCGCGGCGTTGATCGCGCCCGCGCGGCCGATCGCGAGTGTGCCGACGGGAATGCCGCCGGGCATCTGCACGATCGACATCAGGCTATCCATGCCCTTCAGCGCTTTGGATTCGACGGGCACGCCGAGCACGGGGAGGTGCGTCATCGACGCTGCCATGCCGGGCAGGTGCGCCGCGCCGCCCGCACCCGCGATGACGACCTTGAGGCCGCAGTCGGCGGCGCCGGTCGCGTAATCGTACAGCCGCTGCGGGGTGCGGTGCGCGGAGACGACGCGGACCTCGTGCGCGACGCCCAATGCGTCGAGCGTCTCGGCCGCGTGCCGCATCGTGTCCCAGTCGGACGTCGAGCCCATGATGATGCCGACCTGCGTCATGCGGGCGGGCGTAACCGCGCTGGCGCGGGAGGGCAATGCCCTCCCGGTCGGTCAGGCGGCTTGGCGTAACTCCGCCATCGCGTCGGCGGTGAGCGTGAGCGAATGCTTGCGCGCGTCATGATCGTGGATCGCGCTGGTTAGCATCACCTCGTCGACTTGCGTGCGCTGAACGAAGGCGGCGATGCCGCGCGCGACCTCGTCGCGGGTGCCGATCGCGGAGCAGGACAGGACGTTGTCGAGCATCGCGGCGTGGGCGGGCGGCAGGCTGGCGCGGTAGTTCGCGACCGGGGGCTTCATCAGCCCGGGCGTGCCGGTGCGCAGCGCGATGAACGACTGCTGCTGCGAACTGGCGAGGTACTCGGCCTCGTCGTGGGTGTCGGCGGCGAAGACGTTGAACCCGGCCATCGCATAGGGCCGCGCGAGCTGGGCCGACGGGCGGAAATCGCGGCGGTAGATCGCGAGTGCGGCATCGAGCGCGTCGGGAGCGAAGTGCGAGGCGAAGGCGTAGGGAAGCCCCAGGATCGCGGCGAGCTGCGCGCCGAAGGTGCTGGAGCCGAGGATCCACATCTCAGGGGTAGCACCCGCGCCGGGCGTCGCGGAGATGCCGGTGCGGCCGTCGTCGGCGAAATAGCTTTGAAGTTCGACCACGTCGTTGGGAAACTGATTGGCGTCGCTGGCGAGGTTGCGGCGCAGCGCATGCGCGACGCGTTGGTCGCTGCCGGGCGCGCGCCCGAGCCCCAGATCGATGCGGCCGGGGTAGAGTGCGTCGAGCGTGCCGAACTGTTCGGCGATCTGCAGCGGCGCGGAATTGGGCAGCATGATGCCGCCCGCGCCGACGCGGATGTGCTCCGTCGCGCCCGCGACATGCGCGATCACGACCGCGGTCGCGGCGGAGGCGATCCCCTTCATCCCGTGGTGTTCGGCCACCCAGTAACGGTTGAAGCCGAGCGTCTCGGCGTGGCGCGCGAGATCGGCGGCGTTCGCGAGCGACTGCGACACGGTGCCGCCTTCGACGACGGGGACGAGATCGAGAAGCGAATATAGGGTCATGGAAAAGGAGATGGGGTCGCCGCCGGCGTCGCGCCAGGCAGGTGAGCTTGGTGCGCGCACAGCCCAGCTTGGGACAGGCTTTGACCTGCCGGCCAACCAGACTACAGCCGCGGCGATGCCGCCCGAACTCGTCCATATCGACACGTGGTTGTTCGACCTCGACAACACGCTTTATCCCGCCTCGGCCAATCTGTTCGCGCTTATCGACCGGCGGATGACCGCGTTCATCGCCGACCTGCTGTCGCTCGATCTCGTCGAGGCGCACCGCGTGCAGAAGGCCTATTTCCTCGGCCATGGCACGACGCTTGCCGGATTGATGGCGGAGCATGAGGTCGATCCGGCGGCGTTCCTCTCCTACGTCCACGATATCGAGATGGACGTGCTGGAGGCGAACGCGCCGATGGCGGCCGCGCTCACGAAGCTGCCGGGGCGCAAGATCGTCTTCACCAACGGCGACAAGCCTTACGCGCTGAAGGTGCTCGACCGGCTGGGGCTGGGGGAGAGTTTCGAGGCGGTCCACGACATTCACGCGATGGATCTGGTGCCCAAGCCCGCGCCCGCGGCCTATGCCGGCATCTGCGCCGCGCTCGATATCGATCCGACCACCGCGCTGTTCGTCGAGGACATGGCGCGCAACCTGAAACCCGCCAAGGCGATCGGCATGACGACGGTGTGGGTCGACAATGGCAGCGAGCAGGACCACGACGCCGACCGCAGCTACGTCGACATCCGCGTCACCGACGTGACCCAGTGGCTCAACCAGATCACGGAGACCCTATGACCGACCCGAGGACCGATCTCGCGCAGACCATCGACACCGCGTGGGACAACCGCGCCGAGATCGGTTTGACCACCACCGGCGCGGTGCGCGAGGCGGTGAACGAGGCGCTGGCGCTGCTCGACGCCGGCACCGCGCGCGTTGCAGAGCCGGACGGTAACGGCTGGCGCGTCAATCAGTGGTTGAAGAAGGCGGTGCTGCTGAGCTTCCGCCTGAACGACAATGCGCTGATCGACAACGGGCCCGGGCAGGGTCACTGGTTCGACAAGGTGCCGTCGAAATTCTCGGGCTGGAGCGAGGAGCAGTTCCGCACGGCCGGCTTCCGCGCAGTGCCGGGCAGCGTGGTGAGGCGCGGTGCCTATGTCGGCAAGGGAGCGATCCTGATGCCGAGCTTCGTCAACATCGGCGCCTATGTCGGCGAGGGCACGATGGTCGACACCTGGGCGACCGTGGGAAGCTGCGCGCAGATCGGCAAAAACGTCCATCTGTCGGGCGGGGTCGGGATCGGCGGCGTGCTCGAGCCGCTGCAGGCCGATCCGGTCATCATCGGCGACGGCGCGTTCATCGGCGCGCGGTCCGAGGTCGCGGAGGGCGTTCGCGTCGGCGAGGGCGCGGTGCTGTCGATGGGGGTGTATCTGGGCAAGTCGACGCGGATCATCGACCGCGCGACCGGCGAGACCTTTTACGGCAAAGTGCCGCCTTATTCGGTCGTGGTCGCGGGGTCGGCACCGTCGTCCACGGGCCAGGGGCCGAACCTTTATTGCGCGGTGATCGTCAAGCGCGTCGACGCGCAGACGCGCGAGAAGACCGGGATCAACGAGCTGCTGCGCGACTGAAGCGATCCGATCGACATGACGGTTGATCGGGGTTTGACGCATGACGGCGACGAAGGTGTGAGCTGATGGGGGCAGTGGAGCGGCGCGCGCACTGGTGGTCGACGGTGGGGGCGGTGGCGGTCGTGTCGCTGGGGTGCGCGACGCCCGCGATCGCCGCGGCGCAGCAGGTCGACGTCGGCGCGCCCGCACCCGCGCCCGATGCCAACAATACGCAGGTGCCCGCCCCCAAGGCCGCCGACGATGCGGTGACCGAGCAGGCGCCGACCGGATCGGTGACCGACACTCAGCACCGCGTGCGCAGCCGCGTCGGCCCGGTGCGCGACACGTCGCCGTCCGCGCTGATCGGCGACACGCAGGGCAGCCCGCCCCCCGGGCTGATCGGCGACTGGCAGAAGATCCGCTCGCGACTGGGCGAAGGCGGCATCGGCCTGTCGGCGCGCTACGCCTCGGAAAGCGGGTATAATGTCGCGGGCGGTGAGCGGAAATTGTGGCGCGAGACGGGGCAGCTCGACGCGGGCGTGCTGCTCGACCTCGAGAAAGTGGCGGGATTGCAGGGCGGCGCGTTCCAGGCGACCGTGACGTGGCGGCGCGGGCGCGACCTGGGGGCGGACGCGGGGCTGGGGACGCTGCAACAGGTGCAGGAAGTCTATGGCCGCGGGCAGACGGTCAGGCTGACGCAATTCTGGTACGAGCAGCGGATCGGCGAGCGCGTGGAGGTGAAGCTCGGGCGCACCAACCCGGGCGAGGATTTCGCGGTCTTCTCGTGCCATTTCCAGAACCTGAGCTTCTGCGGCGCGCAGCCGGGCAATCTGAACGGCGATTACTGGCAGAACTGGCCGGTCGGGCAATGGGGGGCACGCGTGCGCGTCGATCTGCCGGGCGACCTGTACGTCGCGAGCGCGGTGTACGAGGTCAACCCGCGCAACCTCGACGACAATTTCTTCCTGTGGCGCCTCCACGGTGCGACGGGGGTGCTGATCCCCGCCGAGCTCGGCTGGGTGCGCGGCGGCGATGGCGGGTCGGTGGGTTCGTACAAGGTCGGCGGCTGGCTCTCGACCGCGGACGGTGACGACGTGCTGCTCGACCGCAACCGCGGCGCATCGGTGGTGACGGGCGTCTCGCCGCTGCGCCGGTCGAGCCGGTACGGCGTCTATGTCGCGGTGCAGCAGCAGGTCACCGGTCAATCGAAGGATGGCAAGTCGCTGGCCGGGTTGAACGTGTTCCTGAACGTGACGCAGGCCGACCGGAAGACCTCGGTGACCGACAACCAGGTGTCGGCCGGATTATTCTACAAGGGGCTGTTCCCCGCGCTGCCGGGCGACGTGCTGGGGTTCGCGGTGGCGCGCACCAACGTCAACGGGCGCGCGGCGCGGGGCGACACACTGATCCCCGGCACGCCGGTGCGCGACGCGGAATATGCGAGCGAGCTATACTACAGCCTGCACCCGCTCGACTGGCTGGAGCTGCAGCCCAACGTCCAGTACATCCACCACCCCGGCGGCATCCGCGCGGCCGACGACGTCGCGGTGCTGGGGCTGAAGGCGGCGCTGGTGCTGTAAGGGGCGCTGTAAGGATGCGCCGCATCGGTGCGGCACCGTGCCTCGACACCGTCACGCAAGCCCCCTATCGCGGCGCAAAGATTAGGTAAGGGGATATACATGACGGCTGCCTCCAAGGTGCTCGACCGCGTGCTCGTGCTCGAGATGGTGCGCGTGACCGAGGCGGCGGCGATCGCCGCGTCGACGCTGACCGGGCGCGGGGACGAGAAGGCGGCCGATGCCGCCGCGGTCGAGGCGATGCGCGCGGCGCTGAACGAACTCGACATGGACGGCACCGTGGTGATCGGCGAGGGCGAGCGCGACGAGGCGCCGATGCTGTTCATCGGCGAGAAGGTCGGCAGCGGTACCGGTCCCGCGATCGACATCGCGCTCGACCCGCTGGAGGGGACGACGATCTGCGCGAAATCGGGGCCGAACAGCCTTGCGGTGCTGGCGATTGCGGAGGGCGGCGGGCTGCTCAACGCGCCCGACGTGTACATGGACAAACTGGCGGTCGGCCCCGGGCTGCCCGACGGCGTCATCGACCTCGACCGGACGCCGACCGAGAACATCGAGGCGATCGCGGCGGCGAAGGGCGTGAAGCCCGCCGACATCATCGCATGCGTGCTCGACCGTCCGCGCCACGAGGCGCTGATCGCGGAATTGCGCGGGATCGGTTGCGGCATCGTGCTGATCGGCGACGGCGACGTCGCGGGCGTGATCGCGACCACCGACCCCGACACGACGATCGACGTCTACATGGGGTCGGGCGGCGCGCCCGAGGGTGTGCTGGCGGCGGCGGCGCTGCGCTGCGTCGGCGGGCAGTTCAAGGGGCGGCTGTTGTTCCGCAACGACGACGAGCGCGCGCGCGCGGCGAAATGGGGTGTGACCGACCTCGACCGGCAATACGACCTGACCGATCTGGCGAAGGGCGACTGCATTTTCGCGGCGACCGGGGTGACCGACGGGTCTTTGCTCGCAGGCGTCAAGCGCCGCGGCAAGGTGATGACGACCGAGAGCGTGGTGATGCGCGCCTCGTCGGGCACGGTGCGCTGGGTCAAGGGCGAGCACCGGCTGGAGCGCTGACGACGCGCGCGTGCGGTGAGCGGGTGCCGCGCGGGCCGGCGCCGGATGCGTCGGCCGCGTGTCGCGTGAACGCGCGGATGGCTGATCGCGGCCGCGGCCGGCGGGCATGATCGAGCGGTTGTTCGCCGCCGTGCTGCTCGCACTCGCGCTCGCCGCGTTCGTGCATTTCGCGCGCGGGGGCGAGGTGGGCTTCCCGCCGCCGCACTGGCCGAGCGGGCGCGCGCGCTATTTCACGCGCGCGGCGTCGCGGATCGCGGTGCTGTTCGGTGCGACGTCGATCCTGTTGCTGGCGGTCGCGGGGCGGATCGACGCGCTGCGCGCGATGCCGCGCGCGTTCGCGCCACTGCGGCAGGTGACGGGCGCGGTGCCGCTGGCGGGCGAGACCGCGATGCTGCTCGCGGCGGCGGTGCTGGGCGGGGCGGCGATCGGCGCGATCGGCGCGCGGCTGCTGCGACGACGGCTGCAGGTCGGGCGGATCGGCGCGGTGCTGCCACGCGCGCGCAGTGAACTGGGCTGGGGGGTGCTGCTGTCGCTGGTCGCGGGGGTGAGCGAGGAATTGTTCTTCCGCCTGCTCGTGCCGCTGCTGGCGACGGCGGTGACGGGATCGCCGCTGATCGGTTTCGCGGCGGCGACATTGCTGTTCGGCGCGGCGCACCGTTACCAGGGGTGGACGGGGGTGGTCGCGACGATGCTGGTCGGCGCGTTGCTCGCCTACGCGTATCTGCTGACCGCCAGCTTGTGGGTGGCGATCGCGCTGCACGTCTTCATCGACCTGAACGCGTTGGTGCTGCGCCCGGTGCTGAGCGGGCAGGTCCGCCTGCGCAGGTAAGCGACCAAGTCGCCCCGCCCCGCCGACGAGGGCGGAGCGGGGCGACCTGCTGTCCGTGGGACGCGGATGCGCCCCGATTCGCAGCCATACACGTCGAAGGTGGATAAAAGATGGCGGGGAGACGGCTCCACGTCCGTGCACGTGTCATGCGCCGACGTGGAGCGTCCCCCGTAGCACCCGAAGCAAAGGGCGTCCGGGTCGGATGCGACTGTTCCCGAAAGCCGGCAGCAATACAAGGAAACATTCGACCAAGATTTGAGCGGTGCGTGCCACGCCGGGTCGACGGCTCGCGCCCGATATCGGGGATTGGGGCAGTGCTGCTGACAACGGTGGCATCGCGCGGCGCATCGGCCTAGACGCGCGGGCGATGACCCGGCCCGACGCTTCCGCTTCTCCATCCACTTCCTCCGGCGCCGGCCAGCCGCCGCGCGCGACGATGCACCCGGGCGAATTCGTCGCCTTCGTCGCGGCGCTGATGGCGGTCAACGCGCTGGGCGTCGACCTGATGCTGCCCGCGCTCGCCGATATCGGGCAGCAACTGGGCGTCGCCACCGCGAACCACCGGCAATGGATCATCACCGCGTACATGCTGGGCTTCGGTGTCGGGCAACTCGTCTACGGTCCGCTCGCTGACCGTTTCGGGCGCAAGCCGGTGCTGCTCGTGACGCTCGCGGGGTTCGTCGCGGCGAGCGTGTTCGCGGCTGGATCGCCGACCTTCGCCGCGTTGCTCGGCGCGCGCGTGCTGCAAGGGTTGATGTCAGCCTCGACGCGTGTCCTCGCAGTCGCGATCGTGCGCGACCGGTTCCACGGCCGGCAGATGGCGCGCACGCTGTCGGTCGCGCAGATGATCTTCTTCCTCGTGCCGATCATGGCACCGACGCTGGGGCAGTTGCTGCTGTCGACGCTGGGGCCGTGGCGCTACATCTTCTACGCGCTGGCGAGTTTCGCCGCATTCGTGCTCGCCTGGGCGCTGATGCGGCTGGCCGAGTCGCTCGCGGTCGAGCGGCGGCGCGCGCTGTCGCTCCCGACGCTCGCGCACGCGTATCGCGAGACGCTGACCAACCGTTTTTCGGCGGGTTACGCGGTGGCGGCGGCGATGACGTTCGGCGGCATCATCGCGTTCGTATCCTCGGCGCAGCAGATCTTCGTCGAGGAGTTCGGCATGGGCGACCGCTTCACCTATCTGTTCGCGGCCTGCGCGTTCGCGATGGGGGTGGCGTCGTTCGCGAACAGCCGGCTGGTCGAGCGATTGGGCACGCGGTTGATCTCGCAGGCGGCGGTGCTCGGGCTGATCGCGCTGTCGGCGGCGCATATCGCGGTGATCCTGGGCGGGGTCGAGACGCTGTGGACGTACGTGCTGTTCCAGGCGCTGAGCATGACGTGCATCGGGCTGTGCGGATCGAATTTCGGCGCGATGGCGATGGAGCCGGTCGGGCATATCGCGGGCACCGCCTCGTCGATCCAGGGGTTCATCACCAGCGTCGGCGCGGTGATCGTCGGATCGCTGATCGGGCAATCGTACAACGGCACCACGCTGCCGCTGCCGCTGGCGATCGGCTATCTGTGCATCGGCGTCGCCGTGCTGGGGGTCGTGCTGGTGGTGGAAGAGGGCAAGCTGTTCCACGCGCGTCAGGCGGCCTGATCCGCGCCGCTGCATTCGCGGGCGAGGGTTAATGGTGGTTAACGCCGCAACCCTTCGCGCGCGGACGGGTCGGCACTCTTCTATGTCGTTCGATTTGCTCGATATCGCGTGCCGTATCCGGGGAGAGGCGCGCACGCTCGCCTCCCGCTACGTCACGCGCTACGGCGCGGACGCGCTCGTGCTCGCGCGTATGGCGCGGGCGGACGTGAGCGAGCGCGGGCGCGCCGACCGCGCTTTGTTATACGACTCAGCGATCACGCTGCTGTCGATCCGGGGCGCGCACGACGGTTTGAGCGCGAGGCGCGATCTGTATCCGCATGTGGCGATCGCCGAGGTGTTCGCGTCGGGTCGGCAACACTTCGCGTATGATCATCGCCGGATGATTGGACTTGCTTCGTAGCGTTCATCATTGCGGCGTGACGGTCTTGATCGTCTCGGCGGGCGCGCTGTCTCCCGCTGACGTGTCGGTCAGCTGTGCTCGCGCTGGGGGAGCGGGGTGCGGGCGTGGCGGTTGCGCAGCGTGAGGTAGATCGTTGCGCCCGCGGCCACGGTCACTTGCAGCACCCACGCCCCGAGCAGCGCCCATAGCATCATATAGATTGCCATCATGATCATTGGTGAGCGCCTCCCTTCACCAACGGTTCATACGCTTCGGCCCGGGGCGGCACCAACGGCGTTGCTTACAACGGTAGCTCTTTTGTCCCATCGAGGAACGGCGCGGCGACGTCCGCGCGGATGCGGACGAGCCGGCCGGTCGCGCGGTCGATCATCGCCCAGGTCGTCACGCCCTCGACCCGGACGCGGCCATCGCCGCCGGTGAAGCGAAAATGGCGGTCGAAGCGGGCGCCGCGCGGCGGTTCGGGGACCCAGGTAGCGCCGGTGACGTGCTCGCCGACGCCGACGTTGCCGCGATAGTCGATCTCGTGGCGGGTCACGACCCAGACAAAGGCGTCGCGGTGTTCCGCAGGCGCGACCGCGTGCCAGTGCGCGACCGCCAAGTCTTGGATCCAGCGGACCCAGACCGCATTGTTGACGTGGCCAAGTTCGTCGATGTCGTCGGGCTGCGCGGTATATTGCTGTTCGAAGGTCATCGTCTGCGTCCCCGCCACCAGTGGATCGCGGCGACGATCAACCCCGCCGCGACGACGCCGCCGACGATCCACCACAGGCGCGTGTCGTGGCGCAGGCGGCCGACGAATTCCTCGACCGCGTCGCCGAACAAATAGCCGACCCCGGTGAAGACGATCGCCCAGATGATCGCGGCGATGAGGTTGATCGCGAAGAACTGCCGCTGCGAGATGTTGGTCGTGCCGACCGCGATCGGGCTGACGGTGCGCAGCCCGTAGAGGAAGCGGAACACGAAGATGAAGCTGCGGGGATGCTTCTCGAGCTGTTCCTGCGCGCGCGCGAAGGCGGCGGTGCCGCGCAGTTTCACCACCCAGCGCTGGTCGCGGAAATGGCGCCCGAACGCGAACCAGCCCTGGTCGGCGAGGAACGACCCCGCCGCCGCCGCCGCCGCCGCGCCGGGCAGCGACAAGAGCCCCTGATGCGCGAGGAGGCCGCCCGCGATCACCGCCGCCTCGCCCTCCAGCGCGGCACCGGCGAACAGGGCGGCGAGCCCGTATTGTGCGACCAGCGACTCGATCGACATCGGGCTAGGCTTCGGCGCCCAATTGCCACAGCACGAAGGCGTGTTCTTCCGCCGCCTCGCGCAGGCTCTCGAACCGGCCAGACTTGCCGCCGTGGCCCGCGCCCATGTTGGTTTTCAGCAGCAGGACGTTGTCGTCGGTCTTGGTCGCGCGCAGCTTCGCCGCCCATTTGGCGGGCTCCCAATAGGTCACGCGCGGGTCGTTCAAGCCACCCGAGATGAAGAGCGGCGGATAGGCCTGCGCGCGCACATTGTCGTAGGGGCTGTAGCCGCGGATCAGCTCGAACGCCGCCTTGTCCTCGATCGGGTTGCCCCATTCGGGCCATTCGCCCGGCGTCAGCGGCAGCGTGTCGTCGAGCATCGTGTTGAGTACGTCGACGAACGGCACGTCGGCGATCACCGCGCCCCAGAGTTCGGGGTCGGAGTTGACGATCGCGCCCATCAGCTCACCGCCCGCCGAGCGACCCGCGACCGCGATCCGTCCTTCGCTTGTCCAGCGGCCCGCGATCAGCCCGCGCGCGACATCGACGAAATCGTTGAAGGTGTTCTCGCGCTTCTCGAGTTTGCCGTCGTGATACCATTGCTGGCCGAGATCGTCGCCGCCGCGGATGTGCGCGATCGCGTAGGCGAAACCGCGGTCGAGCAGGGAGAGGCGGCCGGTCGAGAAGCCGGGCGGGATCGCGTGGCCGTAGGCACCGTAGGCGTAGAGGAACAACGGGCGGCTGCCGTCGCGTGGGAAGCCTTGCGGGTAGACGATCGAGACGGGCACCTGCGTCCCGTCGCGCGCGGTGATGTGGAGCCGCTCGGTTGCGTAGCACGCGGCGTCGTAGCGCGAGGGGATTTCCTGCACCTTCAAGGTGGTGAGCTCGCCCGTCGCGACGTCGTAATCGTAGACGGTGCCGGGCGTGACCATCGATTCGTAACCGAGCCGGATCACGCGCTGATCGTATTCGGGATTGTCGCCGGTGCCCGCGGCGTAGCTCGCCTCGGGAAAGGTGATCCGCTTCGGCTCGGCGCCGTCGTAGGAATGGATGGCGATCTGGTCGAGCCCATCCTCGCGGCCCTCGACGATGAAGAAGTCGGCGAAACACTCGACCCCGGTCATGTAGAAATGGGCTGAGGGCGCGATCAGTTCGGTCCAGGTGCCGGGTGCCGAGATCGGCGCGGTGACGAGCCGCCACATCGGGTCGGTGTCGTTGGTGTGGATGAACAACGTGTCGCCGTGCGTGTCGACGTCATATTCGCGGCCCGTCTGGCGCGGCGCGACGAGGATCGGTTCGGCGAAGGGATCGTCGGCGGGGAGCAGGCGGATCTCGCTGGTGACGTGGTCGCCGGTGCCGATCACGATCCAGCGCCGGTCGCTCGTCTCGCCGACCGCGACGCGGTAGCCCTCGTCATCCTCGTGGAAGAGTTCGACGTCGTCGGCGGGATCGTCGCCCAGCCGGTGGAAGCGCGCATTGTCGGTGCGCCATTCCTTGTTGGCGAGGCCGTAGAGGAACCCCGTATCGTCGGCAATCCAGACGATGTCGGACAGCATGCCCTCGATCACGTCGGGCAGCAGTTCGCCGGTGGCGAGGTCCTTCACCCGGACGGTGAAGCGTTCGGAACCGTTGTCATCGATCGCGTAGGCGAGCTTCGTCGCATCGTTGGAGATCGAGAAGCCGCCGAGCCGGAAATATTCGTGTCCCTCGGCGAGCGCGGGTTCGTCGAGGATAAGCTCGTCGGCCGAGCCGTCGGCGGGTGCGTCGACCGGGCGGCGCCACCATTTGCGATACTGCCCGCCGGTTTCGAACGCGGCCCAGTAGAGATAGTCGCCGTCCTTCTGCGGGACCGAGGCGTCGTCCTCCTTGATGCGCGCCTTCATCTCTTCGTAGAGCCGGTCGGTGAGCGCCTGGTGCGGCGCCATCTGCGCCTCGAAATAGGCATTCTCGGCCTCGAGATAGGCGAGCACGTCGGGGTCGTTCACTTGCGGGTAGTTCGGGTCCTTGAGCCACGCCCAGGGATCGCTGATCGTGATGCCGTGCGTGGTGAATTCGTGCGGGCGCGTCGGCGCGACCGGCGGGGTCAGATTGTCAGGTTGATCGGTCATGCGCGCGTCCTAACGTGCGACGCGGTGTTTAGTCACGCGGATGGTCCGCAATCCGCGACCTTTGGCCATCATGGACAATCGCGCGCCCAGATCATAACTGCCGTCCGCCGCTGCTCTGCGCGGCATCGGCGCAGCGCCTCTTTCGGGTTTCCGGCGGCTGTGCCCTTCGCAACGAGCCCGTGAGTGGAGAAAACCCGATGGCGTGGGTCATTCTGGGCGTGGCGGTCGTGACCGAGATCATCTGGGCGCTGAGCCTCAAATGGGCGGCGGTGCAGGGGAGCTGGGCGGCGTCGGCGGTGCCGGTGACACTGAGTTTCGTCAACATGGGGCTGCTGGCGATGGCGATGCGCGGACTGCCGGCGGGGACGGCGTACGCGGTGTGGACCGGGCTGGGCGCGGTCGGGGTCACGATTTTCGGCGTGATCCTGTTCGGGGAGAAGCTCAACATGGTGCAGGTGGGGTTCATCGCGCTGATCATCGTCGGCGTGGTGGGGACGAAGTTCTTCGCGCAGGCGTGATCCCTTGAGCGGTGGGGTTGAGCGACGCTGCGCGCGCGCACATGGGTGGCGCGATGATCACCTCCCGCTTCGCGCCGTCGCCGACCGGGCGGCTGCATCTGGGCCATGCCTTTTCCGCGATCCGCGCGCACGATCTGGCGCGTGACCGGGGCGGCGCGTTCCTGCTGAGGATCGAGGATATCGACGGCACGCGCAGCCGGCCCGAGCATGCCGAGACGATCATCGCGGATCTCGCGTGGCTGGGGCTGACGTGGGATGCGCCGGTCGTCTTCCAGTCCGAGCGGCTGGAGGTATATGCGGCGGCGCTGGCGCGGTTGCGCGCCGACGGTCTGCTCTACCCGTGTTTCTGTACGCGCGCGGAGATTGCGGAGGCGATGAGCGCGCCGCACGGAGCGACTGCGGTCTATCCCGGCACGTGCCGCGGCGTGGATGCGCGCGACCGGATGAACGAGCCGCATTGCTGGCGGCTCGACATGGCGGCGGCGGTGTCGGCGGCTGGAGCGCGCGCGGGGCCGCTCGACTGGAACGACGCTGGCGTGCGCGTGCGGGCGGTGCCCGAGCAGCAGGGCGACGTGGTGCTGGCGCGTAAGGACGCGCCCGCAAGCTATCATCTGGCGGTGACGATCGACGACGCGGCGCAAGGCGTCACCGACGTGGTGCGCGGGCGCGACCTGTTCGAGGCGACGCACATCCACCGGCTGCTGCAGGCGCTGCTCGACCTGCCGACGCCGCGTTATCATCACCATGAATTGCTGCTTGGCCCCTATGGTGAGCGGCTGGCGAAGCGCCACGGCGCGCCGACGCTGGCGAACCTGCGCGAGGACGGCGTGGACGGACCCGCGCTGGCGGACGATTTGCGGCGCGGTCAGCTTCCAAAAGGCGCGTTTCGTACCTAGATTGCGCGCATGAACACCTTTCTCGTCATCCTGCTCGTCGCGGCGATGCTCGCCACGGTGGTCGCGCTGGTCCGCGGCATCATCTCCTTTCTTCAGGAGCAGTCGGCGCAAGTGCGCGGTGGCGGAGAGGGCCCGACCGCGGGACAGCTCAAGTCGAACCGGATGATGCAGCAGCGCATCATGTTCCAGGCGGCAGCGATCCTGGTGTGCGTGCTGCTGCTCGCCGCGGCCGGGCGTACCTGAGACTTGGTCAAGCTCAACCGCATCTACACGCGCACGGGGGACATGGGCGAGACCGGGCTGGTCGACGGCAGCCGCGTGTCGAAGGCCGACGCGCGGTTGCAGGCGATGGGCGACGTCGACGAGGCGAACAGCGCGATCGGGGTCGCGATCGCCACGCTGGCGGACGCGGACGTACGAGCGGCGCTGACGCGCATCCAGAACGACCTGTTCGATCTGGGCGCCGATCTGGCAACGCCGGGGGACGATTTCAGTCCCAGCGAAATGGTGCTGCGGATCGTGCCCGCGCAGGTCGCCCGCGTGGAAGCGGAGATCGATGTGCTGAATGCCAATGTCCCGCCGCTGACCAGCTTCGTCCTGCCCGGCGGTGCGGCGGCGTCGCTCCACCTCGCGCGCGCGATCGTGCGGCGGGCGGAGCGGTCGGTGGTCGCGATGGGGGCGGCGGCGAACCCGCAGGCGATCGCTTATATCAATCGCTTGTCCGATTTCCTGTTCGTTGCATCGCGCGCGGTGAACCAAAGTGCCGGTGGCGACGTTCTATGGGTTGCAGGGGCAAACCGTTGACATAGCCTAGTCCGGCTCCCGGTACGGCTTGTTGGCGGCGGGGAGTGGATGATGGAACCGCAACGCCAATCAATCGGCACGGCCGGCGAGCTCGCGCGGCGGTTCGCAGCGGTGCGCGGCTTGAGCGAGGCGCTGGTCGCCCCCTTGTCCGACGCGGATGCCACGGCGCAGTCGATGGACGACGCCAGCCCGGCAAAATGGCACCTGGCGCACACGACCTGGTTCTTCGAAACGTTCGTCCTGCGCGATCACGTCGCGGATTACCGGCTGCACGACGAACGCTTCCCGTTCCTGTTCAACAGTTATTACGAGGCGGAAGGCCGCCGACACGCGCGCGGACGGCGCGGCATGGTGACGCGCCCGACGCTGGACGAGGTGCTGGCGTACCGCGCCGCGGTGGATTCGGCGTTGCTGGACGCGCTCGACCACCTGCCAGCTGATGCGCGCGAGCTGGTGGCGCTCGGCTGCCATCACGAGGAGCAGCATCAGGAATTGCTCGTCACCGACGTGCTGCACCTGATGAGCGAGAACCCGCTTGAGCCTGCGGTGTGGCCCGCGGCGCGCAAGGTGCCGGTCGCGATGCCGGGGCCGATCGGCTGGATCGAGAGTGCGGAGCGCGTGGTCGAGGTGGGTCATGGTGGCGAGGGCTTCGCGTTCGATTGCGAGGGGCCGCGCCACCGCACGCTGATCCCCGCGCACGCGATCGCGGACCGGACGGTCACCAACGGCGAGTGGCAGCGATTCATCGCCGACGGCGGCTACCGCGACCCGCGGCTGTGGCTGTCCGACGGATGGGGCTGGGTGCAGCGCGAACATGTCGAGGCGCCGCTTTACTGGGAAGAGCGCGACGGTGTCTGGACGCGCTTCGGCCTGGACGGGCGGCGCGCGGTCGACCCTGCGGCGCCGGTGACGCACGTCAGTTTCTACGAGGCGGATGCCTATGCCACCTGGGCGGGTGCGCGGCTGCCGACCGAGTTCGAGTGGGAAGCCGCGGCGGCAGCGCATGACGCGAGCGGCGGCAACCAGATGGATACGGGCGGCGCGGTCGAGCCGCGTCCGGCGGCGGAGGGCCCGGCGTTCTTCGGTGACGTGTGGGAATGGACCGGCAGCGCCTACCGCCCCTATCCCGGTTTCCGCGCGGTCGAGGGCGCGGTCGGCGAATATAACGGCAAGTTCATGAACGGGCAGTTCGTGCTGCGCGGCGGCAGTTGCGCGACCCCGCGCGGCCACGCGCGCGCGTGCTACCGCAATTTCTTCTATCCCCATCAGCGCTGGCAGTTCACCGGCGTGCGGCTCGCCAAGGATCTGTAAGCATGCTGAAGCCCGAAATCGAGGACGGTCAGGCGAGCCTCGCCGATCCGCAATTCCGCGCCGACGTGCTGGCGGGGCTCGCGCGGCGCCCGCGCGCGATCCCGGCTCGCTGGTTCTACGACCACCGCGGGTCGGAATTGTTCGAGGACATCACCGACCTGCCCGAATATTATCCGACCCGGACCGAGGTCGCGCTGCTCGAGGGATTGTGCCCCGAACTGCACCAGCTGACCGGCAAGGGCCGCGCGGTGGTGGAATTCGGATCGGGTTCGTCGACCAAGACCCCGACGCTGCTGAAATGCGTCGAGCCGTCCGCCTATGTGCCGATCGACATTTCGGGCGATTTCCTGCGCGAGAGTTCGCGTACATTGTCGGCGGCGTTCCCCGAACTGCTGGTGCTGCCGTTCGAGGCCGATTTCACTCGGCCGCTTAACCTGCCGCACACGATCCAGGACGCGCCCAAGCTGGGGTTCTTTCCGGGGTCGACGATCGGCAATCTGATCCCGCTCGCCGCAGTCGACCTGCTGCGCGCGATGCGCGCGTCGCTGGGGGAGGGCGCGATGCTGTTGATCGGGATGGACCGGATCAAGGACCCGGGCGTGCTCGTCCCCGCCTACGACGATGCGCAGGGCGTGACCGCGGCGTTCAACATCAACGTGCTCGAGCGGATCAACCGCGAGCTGGACGGGACGATCCCAGTCGACGCATTCCGCCACCGCGCGATCTGGAACGACGACCGCGCGCGGATCGAGATGCACCTGGAGGCGACGCAGGACGTGTCGTTCACAGTCGAGGGGCGCGCGTTCGAGATCACGGCGGGCGAGACGATCCATACCGAGAACAGCCACAAATACGGCCCGCGCGATGCGCGCATCCTATTGCGCAGCGGCGGGTGGACGCCGATCCGCGAATGGACCGACGACGAGGGCAAGTTCGCGGTGATCCTGGCCGAAGCGCAGGCGGAGCGACCCGCGCCCTAGTCGCGGTTGCCGATTGCGTCAGGGGCGTTCGACGCGCGCAGTCCAGGTGGTGATGAGATTGGGATTGCCGCGGCACTCGCTCATTTCAGCCTGCGCGATCAGGCGCAGGCGCGTGCCGTCCCATGCGAAGCGTTGCGACACCCCGCAGTCGCCGAGGCCGCGGCCCTTCGCGTAGCTGTTGAGGATGCCTTTCTCGACCGAGCCGTTGACGACACTCGGGACGCGGGTTTCGTGGTCGGCGCCGCTCGCCTCGAACCCGGCGGGGGCGTCGGTCTGCGCAGGGTCGACGCGGGTGCCGCGGATCACGAACAACGCGCCGATCACGTTGTACGCGCCCGCCGAGCAGGGGACCACCGCGAGCGAGGTTCCGCCGCCGACGGGCGACACGACAGGGCTCCAGTCGACATCGGCGCTGGGTGGCGCGTCGCAGCGCGCGGTGCGGTTCATCGCGGTGATCTGCGTCTTCGATAACCGGGCGGGAGCCCCGGTGAGCGCGGGCGCGTGGACGACCGGGACGGGCGGCGCGGCGGGGACCGCGGACGCGGGCGCACGGCCCTTCGCGACCGCGGCGGTGACGGTATCGACGCGGTGCTGGACCGCATCAGCGTAGCGCAGCGCCGCCGACAGCCCCGCGAGCGAGAGCGTGCCGAGCGGCTTTCCGTCGCGGCCGATGAGCGTCGCCACGCGCGCGATGGCGAGCGCGGCGACGATCTGTTGCGCACGCCTGCCCACGAGCGCGTCGCCGGCGAGGGCGTAGCGCGCCGCACCGACGCGAAGCGCCGCGGGTGCGGGGCCATCGCCTTTATTGTCGAACGCGAGCTCGAACCCGCCGGCCGGTCCCGCCGCGCGCGTGATCCGGGCCGTGTAGCCCGGGCCCGCCGCGGTCTCGAGTGCGAGCGAGGCGATCGTGCAGCGGTGGACGTTGTCGCACCCGACCGCCCAGTCGCCAAAGGTCTTGAGCGCGCCGGGCGTCGCCGCCGACGGCGTGGCGGCGGGGGTGGCGGCAATCAGCGTGGCGGCAACGATCGGGTGCATGTCGGCACCGATAGCGTGGTGGCGCGGCGGCGGCAAAGCGGGCTAGAGCGCGCGGCGACCATGAGGATGAGGAACGAAGCGATGCAGACGATTGGCGTGATCGGCGCGGGACAGATGGGCGCGGGCATCGCGCAGGTGTCGGCGGCGGCGGGGTACCGCGTGATCCTGAGCGACGTCGATCAGGCGCGCGCCGAGGCGGGCAAGGCGGGGATCGCCAAGCGGCTGGCGCGCAATGTGGAAAAGGGCAAGATCGACGGGCAGGCGCGCGACGCGCTGCTCGGGCGGATCGAGCCCGTGGGCGACGTGGCCGCGATGGCGCCGTGCGCGCTGGTGATCGAGGCGGCGACCGAGCGCGAGGCGATCAAGCGGCAGATCTTCGAGCGCGTCGGTGCGGTGCTGGGCAAGGATGCGGTGCTCGCGTCCAACACCTCGTCGATCCCGATCACGCGACTGGCGCAGGCGGCGCCCGATCCGGCGCGCTTCATCGGCGTCCACTTTTTCAATCCGGTGCCGGTGATGGGGCTGATCGAGATCATTCGCGGTCTGGCGACGAGCGACGAGACGGTCGCGACGATCGAGACCTATGCTGCTCAGCTCGGCAAGCAGGTGGTGCGCGCTAACGACGCGCCGGGGTTCATCGTCAACCGCGTGCTGATGCCGATGCTGAACGAAGCGTGCTTCGCGCTGGGCGAGGGCGTGGCGACGATCCCCGACATCGATCTCGCCTGCCAATTGGGGCTCAATCACCCGATGGGGCCGCTGACGCTCGCCGATTTCATCGGGCTCGACACCTGCCTCGAGATCACGCGCGTGTTGTTCGAAGGGACGGGCGATCCGAAGTTCCGCCCCGCGCCGCTGCTCATCAAATACGTCGAGGCGGGGTGGTACGGGCGCAAGAGCGGGCGCGGCTTCTACGATTATTCGGGCGAGACCCCGGTGCCGACGCGGTGAGGGGCGGCCGCGCCGTTCGGTCTTGGACGGCGCGGCGCGGGGGCGACGGCGAAGCCGCCGCCTGACGTCGGACGGGATCGCCTTACGGGCGACCCGCCAGCCGATCCCGGCGTTGCGCGGGCGCCCCCGCTCATTGCCGCCGTCGCTTCGCCGAGGCGGCTATGCCGGGATTTGCTGGCTGATGCAGTGGAAGCTTCCGCCACCCGTCAGGATCGCGTCGGCGCGCAGGCCCACCGCGCGGCGGTTGGGGAACAGCGCCTGCACCCCGGCGACGCCGGCCACGTCGTGTTCGGTGCCGTAGACCGGCACCACCACCGCTGCATTGCCGATGTAGAAATTCATGTAGCTCGCCGGGATCACCTCCTCGTCGCGCAGCACGCGGCCGGGCGAGGGGATGTGGACGACCTCTAGCCCCGCGGCGCGCGCGCGGTCGGCGGCGTCCTGATAGACGCGCCAGTTCGGGTCGTTCTCCGCCGCCTGCGGCAGTGCCAGGCGCCCTTCGCCGACGAAGCGCGCGAGATTGTCGACGTGGCCGTCGGTGTGGTCGTTGAGCAGCCCGTCGCCGAGCCAGACGACGCGGGTATAGCCGAGGTCGCCGAGCAGGCGGCGTTCGATCTCGGCACGCGAAAGCGACGGGTTGCGGTTTGGGTTCAGCAGGCATTGCTCGGTGGTGACGACCGTCCCGGTACCGTCGCCGTCGATCGCGCCGCCTTCGAGTACCCAGTCGTGCGTTTCGGCCGACAGGCCACGCGCGGCGGCGAGGCGTTGTCCGACATCGTCGTCGCCGGGCAGATCGTATTTGCCGCCCCAGCCGTTGAACGCGAAATCGTGCGCGACCCCGTCGCCGGTAATGATCGCGCCCGTATCGCGCAGCCAGATGTCGCCGAAGGGCTCCACGACGACCTGCGCGAAGGGGGCGAGTTCGCGTGCGGCGGCGGCGGCCTCGTCGTCGGCGGCGACCAGGATCACGGTTTCGCCCGCACCGTCGGCGTGGACCGCGGCGGCGAACGCGACGACCTCGTCGCGCGCCTGATCGAGATCCTCCTGCCAGAGCTCGGGATGGCTCGGGAAGCCGATCCAGACCGCGGCGTGCGGTGCCCATTCGGCGGGCGGGGTACGCCCGGTGTTCGTGTCGACGGTCATTGTGCTGCTCCTGCGCGCGAGCGGTCGCGGATGCTGCGGAACTCGGCGGTCTTATACCAATTGGGCCAGGCGTTGCTGTCCGCGAGTGCGCGGCCGAGCTGATAATAGATCGTCAGATCCTGCACCGCGCCGTCCCAGTTCCAGTCGGGGCGGTATTCGTCCTGCGGCTTGTGATAGCGGTTGGCGGTGTAATCCTCCGCCGCGGCCTTCCCCGCAGCGAGCCCGTCGTCGACGAGATCTTCGCCGCTGCCGCCCGCCAGCATCGGCACGCCGAGTTTCGCGAAGGAGAAATGGTCGGAGCGGAAATAATGCCCCTTCTCGGGCGTCGCCTCGGGCGTGATGCGGCGTCCCTGCGCGGCGAGCAGCGGTTTGACCATGTCCTCGAGCTCGCTCTTGCCCGCACCCGTGATCTCGAAATCGCGCGTCGCGCCGTTGACGTTCAGCACGTCCATGTTGATGCCGCCCACCGTGCGCGCGAGCGGGAAGACCGGATGCTCGGCATAATAAGCGCTGCCGAGCAGCCCCGATTCCTCGGCGGTGACCGCGAGGAACGCGACCGAGCGGCGCGGGCGCGGCGCCTTGGCGAACGTCTCCGCGAGCGCGATCAGCCCCGCGGTGCCCGAGGCATTGTCGACCGCGCCGTTGCAGATGTCGTCGCCGTTCACCGGCTCGCAGTGGCCGAGGTGATCCCAGTGCGCGGAATAGAGCACGTAATCGTCCGGCGCGCCGCCCTGCGCGGCGGGCTTGCCCGGCAGCACCCCGATGACGTTGTGCGACAGCGATTTCTTGATCCGGTTGTCGAAGCCGACCGACATGGTGACGCCCAGCGGAACGCTGCGGAACCCCTTGGTCGCGGCGGCGCGCGAGAGCGCGGCGAAATCCTTGCCGGCGCTGGCGAACAGCGCCTTGGCCTGGGCGAGCTGCATCCAGCCGATCGCCTGGCTCTGGTCCATGTGGTTGTTCGCGGCGTCGAGTTCGTACTGCTCACCGGTCCATGACGATTGGACAACCGCCCAGGGGTAGGCGGCGGGTTCGGTGTCGTGGACGATGATCGCAGCGGTGGCGCCCTGGCGGGCGGCCTCCTCGAACTTGTAGGTCCAGCGACCGTAATAGGTCATCTCGCGCCCGTTGAACGTGCCCTTGGTCTCGGGCGTCGACCAGTCGGGGTCGTTGGAGAGGATGACGACCGTCTTCCCGCGCACGTCCAGCCCGGCATAGTCGTTCCACCCCTTCTCCGGCGCGTTGACGCCGTAACCGACGAACACGACGGGCGAGTTGGCGATGCTGACCGATGGCACGACGCGGTAGGTGCCGACGACCATGTCGCTCTTGTAGGCGAGCGACAGCGGGGTCGTGCCGCCCGAGAAGACCATCGGGCGCACGTTGGTGGCGGTGCTGGCGACCATCGGCACGTCCTGCGTCCACTTGCCCGCGTTGCCGGGTTTGAGCCCAGCGGCCTTCATCCGCTTGACGAGATAGGCGATCGTCTTCGTTTCGCCCGCGGTGGTCGGTGCGCGGCCCTCGTACGCATCCGACGACAGCTCGCGCGTCACGTCCTTCAGCGTCTGCACCGGAATGGCGGGGGTGGGCGCGGGAGCCGTTTGTGCGAGCACGGTCGAGGCGGTCAGCGTGGCGACGAGGGTGGCGGCAAAGAGGCGCATGGAAACTCCGACAAGCGAGTGCGCGCCTTGTGCCAAGCGGCAGCGGGACTGTCCATTGCGCGGGTGAGATCGATCGAACGAGAAAGGGCGGCCCCGCGGGACCGCCCTTTTCGTGTTTCCGGGCCGGGGAGCGCCGCGAGCGAAGCCCGCGTCGTCGGTCCTCGCGTGGGCGAGGCCGGCCGGCCGAATTTTGTGTTCGCTACTCGCTTAACGCGAGTAGAACTCGACCACCAAATTCGGCTCCATCTTCACCGGATAGGGCACCTCGTCGAGCGTCGGTACGCGGATGAAGGTCACCTTGGCGTTGCCGTCGGGTGCGACGTAATCGGGCACTTCGCGCTCGGCGAGCTGCTGCGCTTCGAGCACCAGCGCCATTTCCTGCGCCTTCGAACCCAGCGTGATCTCGTCGCTGACGTAGCAGCGGCGCGACGCGATGTTGCACTTCACGCCGTTGACGCGGACGTGGCCGTGGCTGACGAGCTGGCGCGCGGCCCAGATCGTCGGCGCGAACTTCGCGCGGTAGACGATCATGTCGAGGCGACGCTCGAGCAGGCCGATCAGGTTCTGCGAGGTGTCGCCCTTCATGCGCGCGGCTTCCTCGTAGCAGTGCTTGAACTGCTTCTCGGTCACGTCGCCGTAATAGCCCTTGAGCTTCTGCTTGGCGCGCAGCTGGATGCCGAAGTCCGACACCTTGCCCTTGCGGCGCTGACCGTGCTGGCCGGGACCGTACTCGCGCTTGTTGACCGGGCTCTTGGGGCGGCCCCAGATGTTCTCGCCCAAACGGCGATCGAGCTTGTGCTTCGCGCTATGACGCTTCGACATATCAAATCCTTGGCAAATGCTAACGACGTGGCCCGCGCTTCATCGTGGATGATGGATTGCAGGGTTCTTCCCGGTCATCGCGCCGCCCGATGCCTTGAGGCACGGGCAGGCCCACCGCTTCACCGGGGTGCAGGGGCAATTGCGAAGGCGCGCGCTTAGCGGGGGGAGGGCGTGCGGTCAAGTCCGGGGTGGCGTCGCGTCGCGCGATCGCCTGGCGGTATGACGCGCTGCGGTCGAACTGGACAGCGCGCCCGCTGCTCGGCACAGGCACGAGGATGAGCATCAAGCCCGGACCCGAATGCACCAATATGGCGGAGGTCCGCGCGGGCGTCGATGCGCTCGACCGCGAGATCGTCGCGCTGCTGCGGCGGCGGTTCGATTACATGGACGCGGCGGCGAGGATCAAGCCCGAGCGCGGCGCGGTGCGCGACGAGGCGCGCAAGCAGCAGGTGATCGCGCAGGCGCGCGCGGCCGCGGCTGCGGCAGGGCTGCCCGCCGACGCGGTCGCGGCGATGTGGGAAACGCTGGTCGAGGCATCGATCGCGTATGAATTGGAAGAATTTGACGCGCGCCGCGTAACGCCGCGTTAGTTCGGTCGGGCGCAAGGCGGCAGCATGGACCTGCCGCTGATCGTTCCCAATCCGCCGCGCCTGTCGCAGATGGCCGACGCGCTGGCGCGGATCGAGGCGAGCGGCATCTACAGCAATCACGGGCCCGAGGCGCGTGCGCTGGAGCGTGACGTCACCGCGCAATTGTTCGGCGGGCGCGGCGCGACGCTGGCGGTCAACAACGCCACCAACGGATTGATGATCGCGCTAACCGACGCGGTCGGGCCGGCGGGGCGCGGGCGCATGGCGATGATGCCGGGCTTCACCTTTGCCGCGACCGCACAGGCGGCGTGGTGGGCCGGGCTGGTCCCGCTGGTATGCGACGTTGATCCCAACGACTGGGGGGCATCGGCGCGCGAGGAGGAGCGGCTGCTCCAGCGCCACGGCGCGGGCATCGCGGTGATCGTGCCGTACGCGACGTTCGGTCGCGCGATCGATCTGGAGCGCTATCGTTGGCTCGCGGCGCGCCACGGCGTCGCGGTGGTAGTCGATGCGGCGGCGTCGCTGGGTACGATTGACGCCGATGGCGTGAATTTCGGCGCGGGTTCGCCGTTCCCGGTTGTCTTCTCGATGCACGCGACCAAGCCGTTCGCGGTGGCGGAGGGCGGGCTGATCCACTGCGGTGACGCGAGCACGATCGAGCGGCTCCGCGCGGCGGCCAATTTTGGTTTCACGCACCCGCGCACCGCGACGGTGCCGGGATTGAACGCCAAGCTGCCCGAGGTGCTGGCGGCGATGGCGCGCGCGAAGCTGGCGACATTTTCGGCGACCTGCGCCAGCCGCGACGCGGTGGTGCGGACGTACCGCGCCGCGCTCGATCCGCGTTTCACCGTGCAGGCGGAGTCAGGGCAGGCGGAATCGGGCGGTGCGCAGGCGCATGGCTTCTTCCCCGTGCTGCTGCCGCGCGACTGCGACCGCGCGAACGTGATCGCGGCGCTGGCGCACGAGGGGATCGGTGCGGGGGCGTATTTCAGCCCGCATCTGGGCGAGCAGCCGTGGGTGCGTGAGGTTGCGATTCTCGAGCCGACCCCGGTGTGCGACGATCTGTCCGCGCGCGTGCTGTCGTTGCCGGTGACCGATGCGATGACGCCGGCGGACGCACGCACCGTGGTCGAGGCACTGGCGCGCGCCGTCCCTGCGGTGCGATTGGCCGCGCCCGCGCGCGCGGCGTCTTGTCACGACACCCTGATCGTCGGCGGCGGGCCCGCGGGAACCGCGATGTTGACCGCCGCCGCGAAAGCGGGCGTGCTGCCCGCTTTGTCGCGCGGACTGGCGGTGATCGAGGCGGGGCCGACGCTCGGCAGCGGGCGGTTGGGGCAATATGCGATCACGAGCGATTCGAGTGCCGAGACGTTCCTGACCGCGCTGACGGACAATCCGCATCCCGAGATCGCGGCGCTGGTCGATCATCCCGCGACCGCGCGGGTGGCGGCGCGGCGCGACGGGCTTGGCGTGCCGCTGGTCGAGGTCGGCCCGATGCTCGATGCGCTGGGCGACCGGCTGGGGCAGATCGTGGCGGCGCACGGTGGTCAGGTGCTGACGGGGCGGCGCGCGCTGTCGACGCGGCAGGACGGCGGCGGCTGGTGCACCAT
This sequence comes from Sphingomonas citricola, assembly GCF_019429535.1. Lineage (GTDB taxonomy): Bacteria > Pseudomonadota > Alphaproteobacteria > Sphingomonadales > Sphingomonadaceae > Sphingomonas > Sphingomonas citricola. The sequence goes on from NZ_JAHXZM010000007.1 coordinate 61,306, forward strand.
GGTCGAGGACGTGACGAGCGGCGCGATCACGCATCATCGTTCGCGCAACGTCGTGATCGCGACCGGCGGGCATCAACCGATCGATCGGCTGGCGGTGCAGGAGGTCGCGGGCGCGTCGCTGTCCTCGCTCGCGGGCGGGCGGTTGATCCAGTCGGATGCGGTGTTGAGCGTCGGGGGCACGCAACTGGTCGCCGATCTAATCGCGGGGGTACGCGCGCCGCGCATCGCGGTGGTGGGCGGATCGACCAGCGCGATGACGACGGTGGCGGCGCTGCTGCGTGCCGGTCTGCCGCTGGGGGCGGGGGCGATCACGCTGCTGCATCGCCGCGCGCTGCGGCCGTTTTATCCCTCCATCGCGGCGGCCGAGGCGGAAGGATATCGAGATTTCGGCGCGGACGACATCTGCCCGGTGTCGGGGTTCGTTTATCGCCTCGCGGGGTTCCGGCTCGAGGCGCGCGAACTGGCGCTGCGGATGTTGCGGATCGACGGGCGCGAGCCCGACCCGCGCGTGCGCCTGCACCGGATCGCCGTCGGGGGGGACGCCGCGGCGCAAGCGATCGTGGCGGAGGCCGACGTGGTGATTGCGGCGCTGGGTTACCGCCCGCACGCGCTGCCGGTGTTCGCTGCCGGGGGCGAGGCGATGACGCTGTCGGCCGATACCGGCGGCGCGATGGTCGATCGTCACTGCCGCGTGCTCGATGCCGTGGGCATGCCGATCGCGGGGCTGTTCGGGATCGGGCTCGCGGCTGGGTTCGTTCCGTGGGGGACACTGGGTGGCGAACGAAGCTTTCGTGGGCAGGCGAACGGCCTGTGGCTGTGGCAGAACGACGTCGGCATGATGATCGTCGATCAGGTGCTAGGCGCGGATGCGCGGCGGGCGGCGGGATGACGCCCGCGCCGGTCGTCAGCGTCGTGATGGCCGCGTACAACGGCGCGCGGCTGATCGAGGAAACGCTGTCCAGTCTCTCGCGTCAGACGATGGGCGCGTGGGAAGCGATCGTCGTCGACGATTGCTCCACCGACGACACGCGCGCGGTGGTGGCCGGGTGGCACGATCCACGCGTGCGGCTGGTTGCGCTGCCACGGAACGGCGGGCCGGTTCGCGCGCGCAATCAAGCACTTACCCACGCGCGCGGCCGGTATATCGCCGCGCTCGACCAGGACGATCTGTGCCATCCCGACCGTTTCGCGCGGCAGGTCGCGTTCCTCGACGCGGCACCCGAGGTGGCGTTGCTGGGAACCGCGACGCAGGTGCTGAGCGAGACGGGGCTCACGCGTGCGCGCCATACGCAGGTGACGACGCCGGCGCTGGTCGGGTGGCAGTTGCGCTTCTCCAACCCGCTGGTCTGGTCATCGGTGATGGTTCGCGGCGAAGTGGCGCGTGCGCTCGACCCGTTCACGCGTCCCGACATGCTCTATGCCGAGGATTTCGACCTCTACCACCGCGTCGCGCAGCACGGGGCGGTGGCGCGCATCGACGAGCCGCTGGTCACCTATCGCAGCCATGCCGACGGCTGTTCGCAGCGGTACGAGGACGTGATGCTGGCGAGTGCGGAGCGCGTCCTGTCGGGGGCATTGCACGAGACGTTCGGGGGCATGGCGACCGATGCGGCGCGGTTGTTTGTGCGGCACCTGATGCACGGTGCGCCGGTGCCCGACGGTGCGACACTCGGGCGGCTGGCGGCGCTGCTTGATCACGCGCGGCTGCGCTATCTGGCGACGACGCGCGCCGACGCGACCGATCGCCGGCTGATCGCGCGCGAGACGCGGCGGGTGTGGGCGAACGTCCTGCGCGCCGGGCTGCGGCACGCGACGATCGGGCTGCGCGACGCGATCGCGGCGGGGCCGGTCGCGAGCGTGGCACGCGTCGACCGGCTGGCGTGGAGCCGGATGATCGGTCAGGTGCGCCCGTGGCTGGCGGCGGGCTGAGCAGGGCGCGTACGTAGGTAACGGGCGGCGCGGCGGCGGTCCGCCGTCACTGCGCCAACGCGTCGGGGACGATCAGACCTTTGCCGCGTAGATCATGCGGCCCGGCCCGAGCCGCTCGAACACCTCGGCGAGCTCGTTCTCGCCCACCGCAAAGCAGCCCTGGCTGCGACCCAGCATCCCGCGCTCCGCCACCATCTCGCGATTGGCGTACCACGCGGCGTGGACCACGATCGCGCGATCGAGCGCGTTGCTGTTGGTGTGATCGAGTCCGATCAGCCGCTGCGACTTGCCGTGCTTGCCGACGTAATAGTCGCTCGTCAGGAAGGCGCCCTCGCACGACGCGTTCGAGCCATTGGCGTTCGAGAAACGCTGCAGATAGCCGGTGTGCGCGGGATCCGAGCCCGAGCCGTGCGCGACGAGCTTCGAGGAGGTACGGCCGTCCTCGAGGTTGACGAGGTGGAAGCGCGGCGTGCCCGACGAGGTCGCGAAATCGGCGATCGCGATGCGGTCGTGGCGCTGTACGCTGCTGCCGTGCTGCTGGAGCGCGGCGAGCGCGCGGCGCATCAGCGTCGGGCGAACGGTGCCGAGGCTGTTGGCGCTGTCGGCCGGGAACGAATCGGCAGTGAAGCCGCCAGCGCTGTGCCCCTCGTACAAGCCGTTCGGGAGCAACGATTCGGGCGCGCGACGCATGCTGGCCGACACCGCCGAGGGGATCATCATCGCCCCCGCAAACAGGCTGCCCGTCTTCAACAAGGCGCGCCGCGATGGCATCGGTTCACGCGTCAACTGCATTTCGTCGGATCATCCTTATCAGGTAGGTCCGCTTGGTACCATGATTCGGCTTAATGATCTGCAATCTTTTCCGCATCTTAGGCGCGTGTTCTGACATTCTGGCGCGGAATCCACACGATTCATCGGCGCGGCACCAAAATCGCGGTAACGAGTTATCAACCACGACGACGCTGCCGGGAACCGGCGAACAGACAACCTGAGGACCACGATCATGCTGCGACGCGCCCTGTTGCTGGCCGCGCCGGTGCTTGCCGGCGCATGCTTCTCGTACCCCGTGCAGGCGCGCGTGATGGACGGTCTGGCGTTGACCGAGGCCGCTGCCTCGCTCGCGCCCAACCGGTATTTGTGGAGCGACGATCAGGCGACCGGGCCGGTCAGCATCCTGATTTCGATCCCCGATCAGCGCGCCTACGTCTTTCGCGGCGAGACGCTGGTCGCGGCCTCCACCGTGTCGACCGGCAAGGCGGGCAACGACACGCCGACGGGCAGCTTCACGATCCTGCAAAAGAACGCGCGGCATTTCTCCAACCGCTACGACAATGCGCCAATGCCGTACATGCAGCGGCTGACGTGGGACGGGGTCGCGCTGCACGCGGGCGCCAACCCCGGCTTCCCCGCGTCGCACGGGTGCATCCGGCTGCCGACTGCCTTTGCCAAGAAGCTGTTCGAGATCACCCAATTGGGCGCGACGGTCGAGGTGACCGACGAAGCCTATGTCAGCGGGATGGATGCGCCGGTCTACACGCCGGCGGCGGTCTCGCGCGATCACGAGGTCGGCGAAACCGCGCGCGCGAACGAGCGCGAGGGGATCGCGCAGGCGATGCGCGCCGATTGATCGGTCGCCTCCCGGCCGACGCGCGGCGGGGAAGCGACCGTGGGTTCAGCGCGGCAATTGCCAGCGGACGCGGTCGTCGTAGCTGGTCGCGATCGCATTGCCCGCATCGTTGCGGGCGGGTTCGAAGCGCGCGCGGCGCTGGTACAGGCGACACGTCGCGTTATCGAGCGTGGCCGAACCGCTCGACGCGGTGACCGAGCAGCCGGTGACGCGCCCGTCGCTGCCGACCTGGACGGTCAGTGACACCACCCCCTCGTCCTCGGCGCGGAGCGCGGCGGCGGGGTAATCCTCGGTGGTGATCCAGCTGCTGCGATTGCCGAGCGCGCGAACGCCGCTCGCCTTGCTGATGACCGGCGGGGCAGGGGGTGGCGGCGCGACGTCGATCCGCGCGGGCGGGAAGGACAGCGGCGGCGCGGGCACGAGGTCGACGGTCACGGTCGGATTGTCGGTCAGCGTCGGCACGCGCGGCACGACCGTCGTGATCACGGTGGCGCTCGACGGCGCGGTGGCGGTCTGCTGCGGCGGGGGCGGTGTGTCGGGCGGCGGTGGCACGTCGAGGGGGACGTTGGTGGTCGTCAGCGTATGCGACACCTCGCGGACGAAGTTCGTCGCCATGCCGGTGACGAAGGCGAAACCGAGCAATCCGTGGATGGCCGCGACGCCGGCGATCGTCGCGATACGCCGGCTGCCGGGTGCCTGATCGGAATAGGCCATGTGACATCTCTCCTTGCCCGGAGGTGTCGCGGCCGTAGAACCGCCCGTCGACGAACTCCGAACGGAGAAGCTGCGCCTGTCGGCCCATGTTGATCAAGCGACTTAACCGAGGGGTGCTACAGGTGTGTGCGAACCTGCCAGAGTTCGGGGAACAGCTCGACCTCTAGCATGCGCCGCAGATAGCCGACGCCGCTGGTGCCGCCGGTCCCGCGCTTCAATCCGATCACCCGCTCGACGGTGGTGACGTGGTTGAAACGCCAGCGGCGGAAATAATCCTCGAGGTCGACCAGTTTCTCGGCGAGTTCGTACAGCGGCCAATGAGCCGCGGGATCGCGGTAGATCGTCGCCCAGGCTTCGGTCACCGCCGGGTCGGTCGCACGCTCGCTGCGCCAGTCACGCGTCGGGTCGCCGAGCAGGTCGTGCCGGTGGAGCAGCAGCAGCGCGGCGTCGTAGATGCTTGGCTGCGAGAGGATGTTCTCAAGCGCGGCGAGCGTGTCACTGCGGTGGCGATGGGGGGCGAGCATCGCGTGGTGGCGGTTGCCGCACAGGAATTCGATCGCGCGATACTGCCACGACTGGAACCCCGACGACTGGCCGAGCGCGTCGCGGAAGGTGGTGTATTCGCTGGGCGTCATCGTACGCAGCACGTCCCACGCGCCGTTCAACTGTTCGAGGATGCGGCTGACGCGCGCGAGCATCTTGATCGCGTGGGGTAGTTCGTCGCGCAGGATGGCGTCGCGCGCGCTGGTGAGCTCGTGGACCGCGAGCTTCATCCACAATTCGCTGGTCTGGTGCTGGATGATGAACAGCAGCTCGTCGTGCGCGGTCGAACGCGGGTGCTGCGCGTCCAGCACGCGGTCGAGCGCGAGGTAATCGGCGTAGGCCATCTTGCCGGCGAAGTTCAGCTCCGCGCCGGCATGGGGTGGAGGCGCGTCGTCGCTCACGTGACGGCCGCGCGCTGCTGATATTCGGCGGCCTCATAGGCGCGGGTGTCGATCACGTCGGCGAGGATCGTGGCGGCCTGCACCACCTCGGCCTCTGAGAGGTAGAGCGGGGTGAAGCCGAAGCGCAGGATGTCGGGCGCACGCACGTCGCCGATCACGCCGCGCGCGATCAACGCCTGCATCACCGGGTAAGCGTGGTCGTGGCGGAACGACACCTGGCTGCCGCGCGCATGGGGCGCGCGCGGGGAGGCGAGTTGCAGGCCACAATCCTCCTGGGGGCAGCGACGCTCGACTTCGCGGATGAACGTGTCGGAGAGGTGGATCGAGGCAGCGCGCAAGCTCCCCAAGTCGACACCCTCCCAAGCGTCGAGTGCGGCATCGAGGATCGACAAGGCGACGATCGGCGGGGTGCCGACGCGCATCCGCTCGATACCGGCCGCGGGGCGGTAGGCACGCTCAAACGCGAAGGGTTCGGCGTGACCGAGCCAGCCCGACAGGATCGGTTGCGCGACATCGGCGTGGCGCGGGGCAACGTAGATGAAGGCGGGGCTGCCGGGACCGCCGTTCAGATATTTGTAGGTGCAGCCCACCGCAAAATCGGCGTCGGCCCCTTCGAGGTGGACGGGGATCGCACCGGCGGAGTGCGCCAAATCCCAGACGGCGATCGCGCCAACATCATGCGCGCGTCTGGTGAGCGCCGCCATGTCGTGGAGCCGGCCGGTGCGGTAGTCGACCTCGGTCAGCATCGTAACCGCGACCGTCTCGTCGATCGCGTCCGCGACTTCCTCGGGTGCGACGACCTTCAGCTCGCGCCCGCCAAGTGCTGAGAGCAGGCCGTCGGCGATGTAAAGGTCGCTCGGGAAATTGCCGCTGTCGCTCAGGACCACGCGGCGGTCGGCGGGCGCGAGCGCGAGCGCGGCGGCGAGCGCTTGGAACACCTTGATCGACAAGGTGTCGCCGGTGACGACGCTGCCCGCAGGCGCACCGATCAGCCGCGCGATGCGATCGCCGACGCGCGAGGGCAGTGTCATCCAGTCGCTATCGTTCCACGCGCGGATAAGCTGATCGCCCCATTGCTCGCGCAGCACTTGCCCCACGCGCGCCTCCGCCGCGAGCGGCAGGGGGCCGAGCGAATTGCCGTCGAGGTAGATCACGCCCTCGGGCAGGTGGAACAGCGCGGCGGTCGCGGCGAAATCGGTCATGTTCGCCGATGTAGCGACGCGACGCGCGAACACCTAATCGGCGGCGACCCTAATCGGCGGCAACGACGTGCCCCTCGGGCGGGGTCGGGCGGCGGCAGAACCAGACGATGACGAGCAGCCCGGCGCACAGGTACGAGCTGATGCGGAACAGATCGGTTGAGGCGAGCAGATAGGCCTGCCCCACCATCTGCCGCGTGATCGCCGCCGCGGCCTGTTGCGCGGTCAGCCCCAGTCGCATCAATTGCTCGGTCGCCATCTGGACGGGCATGTTGTTGCCGACCGCTTCGGTCAGGCGGGTCTGGTGGAGCGCCTCGCGCCGGTCCCACGCGGTGGTGATGATCGAGGCCGCGAACGACCCTGCGACGATGCGGGTGAAGTTGGAGATGCCGGTCGCCGAGGGAAGCCGTTCGGGCGGGATGCGGTCGATCGCGATCGTTAGCATCGACAGGAAGAACGTGCTCATCGACACGCCCTGCACTAGGAGCGGCAGCATGAAATCGGTGAACGACGCGGTCGTCGTATAGCCCGAGCGCATGTAATAGCTGATCGCGAAGCCGATGAACGCGACGCTGGCGAGCAGCCGCGCGTCGAACTTGCCCGATAGCCGCGCGACGAACGGGGTCAGCACCACCGCGACGAGCCCGCTCGGTGCGGCGACCAGCCCCGCCCAGGTGGCGGTATAGCCGAGCTGCGTCTGGAGCCAGAGCGGCAGGATCAGGATGTTGGCGAAGAAGACCGCGTAGCCGAGCGAGAAGGCCAGGTTGCCGATCAGGAAATTGCGACGCGCGAACAGCGACAGGTCGACGGTCGGGTTGGCGTCGGTGAGTTCCCAGATCACCCAGGCGACGAAGCCGACCGCGGCGACGATCGTCAGCACGACGATGGTTGGATCGTTGAACCAGTCGGCATTCTTGCCGAGGTCGAGCATGACCTGGAGCGCGCCGACCCAGACAACGAGCAGCCCCAGGCCCATCGCGTCGATCGGCAGTTTCGCGGTCGGCGTCTCGCGCGATTTCAGGTTCGACCAGCAGATGAACGCGACGAAGATGCCGAAGGGGACGTTGATCAGGAAGATCCACGACCAATGGTAATTGTCGGAGATATAGCCGCCCAGGATCGGCCCCATGATCGGCGCGACGAGCGTCGTCATCGACCAGATGCCGAGCGCGGTGGCGCGTTTCTGCGGGGGGAAGATCGAGATCAGCAGCGCCTGGCTGCCTGGCATGATCGGCCCCGCGGTCGCGCCCTGGAGCACGCGGAACAGGATCAGCGAGGGAAGATCCCAGGCGATGCCGCACAGGAACGAGGCGAGCGTGAAGAACGCGACCGCGGTGCAAAACACGCGCACCACGCCGAAGCGCCGCATCAGCCAGCCGGTCAAGGGGACTGCGATGCCGTTCGATACCGCGAAGGCGGTGATGACCCAGGTCGAATTGTCGCTGCTGACGCCGAGATTGCCCGCGATCGTCGGCAGCGACACGTTCGCGATCGTCGAATCCAGCACCATCATGAAGGTGCCGAGCGCGAGCGCGAACGAGGTCAGCGCGAGCTGCCCGCCGATCATCGCCGGAGGTCCGCCGGGTGCATCCGCCGCGCGCGCGGGGTTGGCGGCGGGGCGGATCGGGGCGTTCGCCTGCGCCTGCGCGGGGGCCGCCTCCGCTAGCCTGCTGGCGTCGCTCTGCTCGGTCATGGCGCGCGTTTACCTGTTCGCGGCGATGATCTGGCGGATGTTGGCCTCGACCTGTGGGTCGCTGCCCGCGACCTCGCCCTTGTAAGGCGCGGCGGCCACCGCCGCGAGGCGTGCGCCCGACTTGCTGGCGGTGTCGACCACCGTCTTCACCGACAGACCGATGCGCAACGGATTGGCGGCGAGTTCGCGCGGGTCGAGCGCGATGCGCACCGGCACGCGCTGCACTATCTTGATCCAGTTGCCGCTGGCGTTCTGCGGCGGCAGCAGCGCGAAGGCATTGCCGCTACCCGCGCCGACGCCCGCGACGCGACCGTGGAAGACGAGGTCGTCGCCGTAGGTGTCGGCGGTGACGCGCACCGGCTGGCCGATGCGCAGGTCCTTCAACTGCGTTTCGCGGAAATTGGCGTCGACCCAGACACGCGTGAGCGGGACGACCGCCATCAGCGGCGTACCGGCGGCGATCTGCTGTCCGACCTGCACCGTGCGCTGCGCGACGACGCCGTCTACGGGTGCGACGACGTGCATGTGGCTGCGCGTGATCGCGGCGCGGTGATAGGCGGCGATGGCGGCGAGGACGGCGGGGTTGGTGTTGACGTCGGTGCCTTGAACGGTGCTCTGTGCCTGCGCGCGCTGCTGCTGCGCGAGGCGCAGGTTGGCGGTGGCGACCTTTACCGCGTCGGCAGCGTGAGAGAGTTCCTCGCCGGAGACGGCGCCCTCCGCGGCGGCACCGCGGCGGCGCCCGTAATCGTCACGCGCGCGGGCGAGTTCGGCCTGCGCCTGAACGATCGTCGCGTCCGATTGTCCGACGCGCGTGATGTCGGCGCGAGTGCTGCGCACCGCCTTCGCCAGCTCGGCGGCGGCGGCGGCGACGTTCACGTCGGCGGTGAGCGGATCGAGGTCGATCAGCGGCTGTCCCGCCTTCACCGACTGCGTGTTGTCGGCGTGGAGCGCGAGCACCGTGCCCGGATCGCGCGCGGTAATCGCGACCACGTCGCCTGCGACATAAGCGTCGTCGGTTTCCTCCTCGGGCGGGGCGAGCAGGAAGTGGAACACCGCCCAGACGACCAGCGCGACGAGGACGACGACGCCCAGGATCGCGAAGGCGCGGCGGCGCGCGCGCGGCTTGCCCGCGGGTGTTTCGAGTGCGGTGTCGGTCGCGCTATCGGTCATTGGGTGGTCACGTCCTGAGCAGGGTCGAAGCCGCCACCGAGTGCGATGGCGAGTTGCGCGCGCGCGAGCAGCGCGTCGATGGAGAGGTTGGCGGCGGCGAGTTCGGCATCGAGCAGCCGCACGTCGTTGTCGACGAGGTCGAGCCGGCTATCGAGCCCGCTTCGCACGCGGATCGCGTTCAGGCGCCCGGTCTCGGCGAAGCCCGACACGACCTGCTGCTGGCGCGTGCGTTCGAGGTCGGCGGCGCGGACCTGCGCGATCGCGTCGGCCGCTTGGCGCGCCGCGTCGATCACCGATTGATTGTACTGCGCGGTTGCAACATCGACGAGCGCGGTCGCGCCCTCGAGCTCGGCACGCAGCCGGCCGTTGTCGAACAAGGGCAGGTGGATCGCCGCACCGCCCCCCGCGGTGCCGGCGTCGAGGTCGAGGAAATTGCCGAAGCCGATCGCCTGCAGGCCCACAAGCGCGGTCAGGTTGACGTTGGGGTAGAAGGCGCGGCGCGCGACCTGCCGGCCGGCCGATGCCGCCTCGACCCGCGCGCGCGCCGCCGCCACGTCGGCGCGCCGCGCGAGCAGATCGGCGGGGATCTGCGCGGGGATCGGAAGCGCCGCGTCGGCGGGCAGGCGGGTCGGGCCGATCTGCGCGGCGTAATCGCTGCCGCGGCCGGCGAGTGCGGCGAGCGCGTTGGTCGCGAGCATGCGCGCCGCCTGCGCCTGGACGAGCACGAGCCGCGCCTGCGCGAGAAGCGTGCCGGCGGCCTGCTGGTCGAGCCGACTGGCGAGGCGGTTGCGCACGCGCGCGTCGATCAGCCGCACGCTCTGTTCGCGCGCGGCGATGGTGCGCGTCGCGATCGCGGCCTGACGCTCGGCGCGCGCGACCTCGGCGTAGCTCCCCATCACCGAACCCGCGATCATCAGGCGCGCGGCGGCGATGTCGTACTCAGCCGCCTGCAGCGTGGCGCCGGCCTGTGCGATCGCGGCTTTTTGTCGCCCGAACAGGTCGAGATTCCAGTCGAGCCCGGCTTGCGCGGTGCCGATCGCGCGGATGGTCCCGGCATAGGGCGGCGGAATGGTATAGCGGCCCGACAGCCGCGACCCCTGCACCTGCGCGTCGAAATTGACGTTGGGGCCGCGCTCCGCGCCCTGGCGTGCGAGGACCGCCTGCGCCTGCCGCGTCCGTGCGAGGGCGACGTCGAGCGACGGATTGCCCGCCAGCGCGTCGGCGACCAGTCGGTCGAGCTGGCGGTCGCCGACGACCGTCCAGAAATCGGGCGCGAGCTGCACCGACGGCCCGACGAGCGCCAGATCGGCAGCGGCCTTGGGCGTCAAGCTCGGGCGCGTGTCGGGCGGGGTGCAGGCTGCGAGTCCCAGCGTCATTGACGCGAAGGCGGCGAGCAACGCGGCGGCGCGGCCGCGCGTGACGGACGAGCGGGTCATTGGGCGGCGTCCTCCAGCGTGCGGCGCAGTTTCTGGAGCTGCGCGATGAAGCTGGCGGTTTCGTCCGCGCTCCAGTCGGCGAGTACGGTGTTCCATACGTCGATCACCTTGTCGCGACAGCGCATCGCGACCGCGCGCCCTTCGTCGGTCAGCGACAGATTGATGAGGCGGCGGTCGGCATCGTCGCGGTCGCGCAGCACCAGCCCCTTCGCCTCGAGCACGTCGATCATCCGCGTCATCGCGCCCTTGTCGTGCGCGAGGTCGCGCGCGAGCGCGGCGCAGGTCGTCTGCCCGAAATGGATCGCGATCAGCGCCGACCATTGGATGCCAGTCAGCCCTTCGTCCGAGCACGCCGCGTCGAGCCGCGCGTAACCGAGCTGATGAATCGCGCGGACGAGATAACCGATCGAGGTGTCAGGAAAAAACGTGTCCCGCGTGTAAGCATTCATGACCATTGCTATGGCAACGGTTGCTTCGGCAGTCAATGCGCTTGCTTACATCCGTGAAGATAAGTGATGCCGGGGGCATTGCCGCCCGCCCGGCCGCTGCTATGCTCCGGCAAAACACCACAGGGAGCGTGCCAGTCTTGACCTTCAAGTCGTTCCTCGCGGCGAGCGTCGCGCTCGCCGGTCTCACCCCCGCTGCCTGGGCACAGATCGCCCCGCCGGGCGCGACGCGGGCGCCGGCCGCCGCACCCGTGTCCGCGCTCGTCAGTGCGATCGACATTCCGTATCAGCAGTTCACGCTCAAGAACGGGCTGCGCGTCGTTGTCCACACCGACCGCAAGGCGCCCGTCGTCGCGGTGAGCGTGTGGTACGACGTCGGATCGAAGCACGAGCCCAAGGGCAAGACCGGGTTCGCACACCTGTTCGAGCATCTGATGTTCAACGGCAGCGAGAATGCGCCGGGCGACTTCTTCGAGCCGTTGCAGCAGGTCGGCGCGACCGACTCGAACGGCACGACGTATTACGATCGCACCAACTATTTCGAGACGGTGCCGACCGCCGCGCTCGACCGCGCGCTGTTCCTCGAATCGGACCGCATGGGATACCTGACCGGTGCGATCACGCAGGGTGTGCTCGACGAGCAGCGCGGCGTCGTCCAGAACGAGAAGCGCCAGGGCGACAACCAGCCCTACGGGCTGCTGCGCTACAAATTGAACGAAGGGCTGTTCCCCGCCTCGCACCCGTACGGGCACGAGACGATCGGGTCGATGGCGGATCTCGACGCGGCGACGCTGACCACGGTCAAGGACTGGTTCCACGATCACTACGGGCCGAACAACGCGGTGCTCGTGCTGGCGGGCGACGTCGACGTTCCGACCGCGAAGCGGCTGGTTGAGAAGTATTTCGGCGCGATCCCATCAGGGCCCAAGAGCGTCGCGCCCGCGGCGGCGATCCCGACTGCCTTGCCCGGCCCCTCGAGCGAGGTGATCAAGGACAATGTGGCGGCGACGCTGATCGTCAAGACCTGGGTGGTGCCGGGGTTGAACGATCAGGCCGCCGCGGCGCTCGACGTGGCGGCGGGCGTGCTCGGCGGGCTGGAAAGCTCGCGCTTTGACAACGAACTGGTCAAGCGCGAGAAGCTCGCGGTGCAGGTGTCGGCAGAGAACGAGAGCTTCTCGCAGGTCGGCACGTTCAGCATCTCCGCGGTGGTGCGCCCGGGCGCTGACCCGGCGGTCGTGTCGCGGCGGATGGACGAGATTTTGGCCGAGTTCTTGAAGAACGGGCCGAGCGCGGACGAGGTGAACCGGTACGTGACGCAGACGGTGTCGCGACGGATCGGCGGGCTCGAATCGGTCGGCGGGTTCGGTGGCAAGGCGGTCGCGCTCGCCGAAGGCGCGCTCTATTCGAACGATCCGGGCTACTACAAGAAACAGCTCGCCCAGCTGGCGGCGCAGACGCCTGCGAGCGTGAAGGCGGCGGCGGACCAGTGGCTGTCGCGGCCGAGCTATTCGGTGTCGGTCGTGCCGGGCAAGCGCGACGCCTATGCCGAGGCAAAGGTGCCGCCCGCGGTCGCCGTGCAGGCCGCGCCCGAGCAGGCGCCGAAGGGCACGCGTGGCCCGCTTCCCGCGGTCGGCCAGGTCGCAGGATTGAGCTTCCCCAAGGTAGAGCGTGCGCGGCTGTCGAACGGGATCGAGCTCGTCTACGCGCAGCGCGCGACGGTGCCGATGACGCAGGCGGTGCTTAGCTTCGACGCGGGCGTGGCGGCCGACGTCGCCGACAAGCTCGGCACGCAGCAATTGACGCTCGCAATGATCGACGAGGGAACGCAGAACCTCAACTCGGTCGCGCTCGCCGAGGCAAAGGAGCGACTGGGGGCGTCGATCGGGACGGGCAGCTCGGCCGATCGGACCACGCTCTCGCTGCGCGTGCCAAGCGCGAACCTGGCCGCGGCGTCGCAAATCTGGGCCGACGTGGCGCGCGCGCCCGCCTTCCCGGAAAGCGAGCTGGGTCGCGTGAAAACGCAGCAGCTGACGCAGATCCAGCAAGAGCTGACCAGCCCCGACGGGCTTGCCCGCCGCGTGCTGCCCAAGCTGATCGCGCCCAATTCGCCTTATGCCAAGGCGCAGGGGTCGGGCGATCCGCGCGCGGTGCAGGCGTTGACGCGCGCCGATCTGGTCGCGTTCCAGCAGACGTGGCTGCGCCCCGACAAGGCGAAGATCTTCGTCGTCTCCGATCGCCCGCTTGGCGAGGTGCGGCAGGTGATGGAGCAGCGCTTCGGCGACTGGCGCCCGACCGGGCAGGCGGGGACGAAGGTGTTTCCGCCAGCAACCCAGGCGAGCCAGCCGCGCATCGTCCTGATCGACCGGCCCGACAGCCCGCAGTCGCTGATCGCCGCGGGTGCGCAGACGGGGCTGAAGGGCACCGACGAGATGCTGCCGGTCGAGGTCGGCAACGACGCGCTCGGCGGCAGCTTCCTCGGGCGGATCAACATGGACCTGCGCGAGACAAAGCATTGGTCGTACGGCGCGTTCGGCGGTTTCCGTCGCAATGAGATGGCGGCGCCTTATTCGGTGCAGGCGCCGGTGCAGGCCAACCAGACCGGTCCGTCGATCGCGGCGATGCGGCAGGACATCGCAGGCTATGTCGGCGCACAGCCGATGACGCAGGCGGAGTTCGACCGCGCGATCAACGGCGCGACGCGGTCGCTCTCGGGCGATTTCGAGACGTCGAACGACGTGCTGAACGCGATGCAGGCGAACGACCTTTATCGCCGGCCGGACGATTATTACGCCACGATCACGCAGAAATACCGCGCGCTGACGCTCGCGCAGGTCAATGCCGCGACCAAGGCGGCGATCGACCCGAACAAGTTCGTCTGGGTGGTGGTGGGCGATGCCAAGCAGGTCCAGCCGCAGCTCGGCACGGTAGGCCTGCCGGTCGAATTGATGTCCGCCGCCGCGGTCGTCGCGCCCTCGGCGTCTGCCACGCCCGCGCCGGCACCGAACGCGCCGCCGGCGGCGGCGAGCCCACGCGCAACGCCTGCCAAGACGCGGCGTTGAGCCCGTTCACACGACCTCAAAGGAGAGCAATATGGCCAATCTCGACGGTACCTACGATTGCACGGTGAAGTCGCCGCTGGGTGACCAGAATTTGACGCTGACGGTGAAGACCGAGGGCAGCACCTTCACCGGCCAGGCATCGGGCGCGATGGGCGCTTCCGACGTGTCGGGCGAGGTCGACGGCGACACGCTCAAGTGGAAGCAGCAGATGACCTCGCCGATGCCGATGACGCTGGATTGCAGCGCGACGGTCGACGGCGACACCGTGACCGGACAGGTCGGCGCGGGCGCATTCGGCAGCTTCCCGCTGTCGGGTACGCGCAAGGGCTGATCCATTCGCCCAGCTTGAAAAGGCGCGTCGCCTGGGCATGGGCGGCGCGCCTTTTTCTATGACCTGACCACGCGGCGGGCGAGCCCGCGACGCTAGATCGACGTACCGACGAAGCGGCCGATCACCGCGGTCACGCCCATCGCGGTCGCGCCCCAGAACACCACCCGCGTCATCGCGGGTACGATACGCGCGCCGCCGACGCGCGCGCCGAGTGCGCCGAGCAACGCCAGCAGCAGCAGCGCAGCGGCGAAGACCGACACCGCAATCAGCCGGTGCGGCGCAAGGACTGCGACCAGCAGCGGTGGCGCGGCACCGGCAGTGAAAGCGGCGGCGGACGACAGGGCGGCCTGGATCGGCCGCGCCGCGAGCTCGTCGGTCAGCCCCAACTCGTCGCGCATGTGCGCGCCGATCGCGTCGTGCGCCATCATCTGCTCGGCTATCTGGCGTGCGAGATCGGCGCTCACGCCGCGCGTCTCGTAGATGGCGGCGAGTTCGGCGGTTTCCTGCTCGGGTGCGCGCGCGAGTTCGCGACGCTCGCGCGCCAGATCCGCCTGCTCGGTGTCGCTCTGCGAACTGACCGAGACATATTCGCCCGCCGCCATCGACAGCGCGCCGCCGACGAGCGCGGCGCTGCCCGCGAGGAACACCCCCGACATCGTCGCGGACGGCGCAGACGCGACCCCGACGAGCAGGCTGGAAACGGAAATGATGCCGTCGTTCGCCCCCAGTACCGCGGCGCGCAGCCAGCCGCTGCGATGCACCAGATGATGTTCGCCAGCTGCAACTGATGGTTCGGGCTGGGTAGGAGTGATTGGTTCGTTCATCGACCTTGTTTCTCGATCCGCTCGTCCAGTCGCGCGACGACGATGCCGAGCTTGCGGATCGTCAGGCGGTTGAGCGCGATCCGACCGCCCGGTTGCAGGTACAGATGCTGCTCCACCGACAGACCGTGGCGCATCGTGAACCGGATATCGAGCCTGTTGCCGTGCGTCTCGGCAGAAACGGGGCCAACCGCGTCGGTCAGCGTGCCGGTGTAGCGCATCGGAGCGACGGGATGCAGCTGCCATCGGCGATGCCTGGGCGCAGCGCTTCCCTGAATAACGTCTTGATCGAGTACGATCGTGCCCGCGGCATTGACGCGGCCGGTCCCGCGAACGTCGGTCGTCGTTGGGCGGTGCAGCACGACGCGCAACGTGCCGGTGCCGTGGGTCGCGCCCGCAAAGAACGTCGCAGGGTCGAATAAAGGCGCGGGCGCGGTCCGGGGTGCGGGGCCCGACCCCGTCACGCAACCGGCCGCCCCGAGCGGGACGGCCAGTGCGACGATTAATCGAGCGACGATCCGACCACGGTCAGCCGCCATTGCCCGCGCCCGGCGCCGCGACCGGGCGGCCGCCGTTCAGATCGGCGCCGGTGTTCTGATCGGTCGGGGTCGGCTGGATCATCGCGCGCATCTGCCATTGATATTTGTCGATCGCGTGCTGGACCTCCTGCAGCAGGTTCGACGTCGTCGGATCGCCGTCCTCGGTCGCCTTGATCCCCTGGCCAATCTCGTCGCTCACCACCTTGTAGTTGTGCGCGAACCAGCCGATCACCTGCGCGTCGTCGGTGAAGCCGCCGGGATATTCGGGTACGCGGCTGGTGCGGACGATCGTGTTGGCGCGCCCGTCCGCCGAAGCACCGATCGCGAGCAGCCGTTCCGCCACCTCGTCGGCGTATTTGCCGACGCCCTCGTAATGATCCTGCAGCAGCTCGTGCATCGGGTAGAATAGTGTGCCCGACACGTTCCAATGCGCCTGCTTGGTCTGCAACTGGAGCTGCTGAAGTTCGGTCAGCGTCTGCTGGAGTGCCTGGATCGAGGCGCGCTGCGCACCGGCCTGCGGGCCACCGTGTTCGCGGGTGGTGACGCTGTTGGTCGGAAAGCCGCCGGCGGGTGCCGCGGTCTGCGCGAGGGCAGGGGGCGCGAGCGTCGACGCGGCCAGCATCATCACGGCGAAACGGGGATAAACGCGCATCAATCACCTCGGGCTGTTTTAGGGCCGGCACGGGAGTGTGACGGCAAACTGATCGAGGAAACGAACGCGCGGTCATCCGCCCGGTTGTCTAAATTCGCGTTCAGCTTTGCCGCAGTGGCGCGACCAGCGACACCGCGCTGCCCGTGTCGGCGAAGCGCAGCGCGAAGCGGTGCATGTCGGCGATCGCCTTGACTAGGCTCAAGCCCAGTCCTGCGCCGTGGCAGTCGCGACGACCGCGGTAGAAACGCTGCGTGACGAGGTCGCGTTCGGCGGCGGGAATGCCCGCGCCCTCGTCGGCGACGGTAACGACGACCCCCTCGTCGGACTGGCGCGTCGTCAGCGTGACGCGGCCACTCGCGGGGCCGAACTTGATCGCATTGTCGATCAGATTGGCGATCGCCTCGATCAACAGGCTGGCATCGCCGTCGACGGGGCCGACGGGCTCGATCGCGCAGTCGAGCAAGACTCCGCGGTCCTCCGCGGTCGGGCGGTACAGATCGCACGCGTCGGCCGCCACCTGCGCGAGATCGACCGCGGCGAAGCGGCTGCGACGCTCATGGTCGCCCAGTTCGCGGATGCGCAGCAAGGCCGCGACGATGCCGAGCAACTGATCGATCTCGACCAGCGCGGCATCCGCCACCGCCTGAAAGCCGGCGGAATCGCTCGCCTCGCGCATGCCGCGCTCGATCCGCGCGCGCAGCCGGGTCAGGGGCGTGCGCAATTGGTGCGCGATATCGTCGCCGACCCCGCGGACGTCCGCGACGAGCGACTGCAACCGGTCGAGCATCGCGTTGATGTGCGCGGCGAGCAGATCGAAACTGTCGGGGCGGCTCGAGACCGGCAACCGCTCGTCGAGTGCGCCCGCGACGACCCGTTCGGTCACCTGGCGGACGGTATCAACCTGTCGCGCCGCGCGGCGTCCCGCGATCAACCCGAACCCGATCGCGAGTGCGAACCCGGGCAGCAGGCCGATCAGCAGCGCGTGTTCGGCGGTGCGCAGCGCCTCCTCCGCATCGTCGAGGTCGAACCCCGTCAGCAATTGCTGCCCGCCCGGCAGCATGCACAACGTGACCCGCGCCTCGTCGCGCTGCTTGCCCGGCAGCTCGGTCGGGGTGAGCGTCGCAGTGAAAAACCGCGCACGATCGGCGGGCAATGCGGGGCGTCCCGCAACGTTGCCCTCGATCAGCCGGCCCGACGCGTCGAACAGGGCGAGGAACCGCTCGCGGTGGATGTCGCGCGTCAGCATCTCGCGCAGTTCCTCGGTACGCTCTGCGATCGGCGTCTGGGCGAAGAAGCGGCAGTCGCCGGCCATCGATTGTTCGAGGTCGCGCGTGTGGCTGGCGTTCAGCAGCGCCCAGAAGATCGCCGCCGCCACCAGCGATTGCACGATCAGCAACGCCGCGATCGCGCCGCCCCAACGCAGCGTCGCGCGGGTGAGCGGATCAGACGGGAACATCGAAGACATAACCTTGCCCGCGCACGTTGCGGATCATCGGGGTGTCGCCGTCGCCGTCGACCTTGCGGCGGAGGCGACCGATGTGAACGTCGACGACGTTGCTGTTCGGCTCGAACGTATAGCCCCATACGTCGCGCAGCAACAGCGAACGGGTGACGATCTGCCCGGGTCGGCGGGCGAGATATTCGAGCAGCTTGAGCTCGCGCGGCAGCAGATCGAGCGCGCGGCCCGCGCGCGTCGCCGACCCTGCGAGCAGGTCGAGGTCGAGCGGCCCGACGATCAGCCGCGTCTCGCGCGTGTCGTTGGGACGCCGCAGCAACGCCTCGACGCGCGCGACGAGTTCGACCAGCGCGAACGGCTTGGGCAGATAATCGTCACCGCCGGCGCGCAGCCCACGCACGCGGTCGTCGAGGCTGCCGAGCGCGCTCAGCACCAGCGCGGGGGTCCGGCTGCCGGTTGCGCGCAGCCGCGCGATGAGGTCGAGCCCCTCGCCATCGGGAAGCTGGCGATCGACGATCAGCAGGTCGGCGGCGTCGCCGCGAGCCGCTAGCGCGTCTGCGATCATCGTGAAGTGCGTGACCGCGTGGCCGTTGCGACGCAACTCATGCGCGATCTCGTCGGCGGTACCCCGGTCATCCTCGATCAGCCGTATGTGCGCCACGTCGTCTCGCTTTTCCCGGCAATCAATGCATCAATCAAGCCGTGGTTCAGAGTGTGAATTGGGATTTAGTCGTGCGACGTGAGACGCGCGGTTAAGGCCCGAAGACGGTCGCGTGGAACGAGCATGATGACGAAGACGAGTTGGCTGTTCGCAACCGTGGCGCTTCTGTGCGCGGTGCCCGCCTCGGCGCAGACGACGCAGGCCGTATCGCTCGACCGGCTCGAGCAGGAAGTGATCGCCAACAACCCCGAGCGGCAGTTCTACCAGAAGCAGATCGAGACCGCGGGGATCGAACGCGACGCCGCGGGCCGCTGGGCCGATCCGGAGGCGGTGGTCGAGTTCGGCGAGCGTCGCGCGAGCGACCGGGTAACCGGCGCGCCGATCGGTGACGGGCTGACCTACGCCGTGTCGGTGGTGCAGCCGATCGAGTTCGGCGGCCGTATCGCGCTGCGCCGCGCGATCGCGGAGCATCAGATCGCGCTCGCACGCATCGGGCTCAGGCAGTTCGACGCGACGCTGGCGGCGCGCGCGCGTTCGCTCGGCTACGGCCTGTTCGCCGCCGACGAAAAGGCTGACGCGGCGCGGACGGTCGCGACGCGGATGCGCCAGCTCGCGCGCGTCATCGTGTCGCGCGATCCCGCCGGGCCCGCGCCGCAACTGGAAGCTGCCGCGCTCCAGGCCGCCGCGATCAGCGCGGAGCGTACCGCGGCGACGAGCGACGCCGACGCTAATTCGATCCTCTACGAGCTGAACCAGCTGCGCGGGACGCCGTTCGCCGCGCGGATCCGCATCATCCGCCCCGACATGACGCTGCCCGATCTGCCGTCGGGTACGACGCTCGCAGCGAACGCCGCGGCGAACAATTTCGAGCTTCAGTCGCTGCGCGCGCAGTTCGAGCAGCAGGGGCTGCGCGTCGACCTCGCACGGCGCAATCGCATTCCCGTCGTCAGTGTCGGGCCTTATTACGACCACGCGCGATCCGACATCCGCGAAACCAATTACGGCGTGCGGCTGTCGACCACGCTGCCGCTGTGGAACCGGCAGGCGGGCGAGGTCGCGGCCGAGCAGGGGCGGCAGGCGCAGGCGAATGCGACTCTCGTCGCCGCCGAACGCCGCATCCAGCGCGACGTGTTCGACCAGGCGGCGCAATATGAGGCGAAGCGCCGCGCGCTCGGCCAATGGGACGGCGAAAGCGCCCGCCGCTTCGCCAGCGCGGCGGTCGATGCCGATCGAAACTACCGGCTCGGCGCGATCCCACTCACGACCTACACGCAGATGCAGCAGGCCTATGTCGATGCGACGGTCGCGATCCTCGACACGCGGCGCGAGGCGATCGAGGCGCTGCTGCAATTGCGCGCGCTGAACGGGGGCAACGCGCTTACCCGATGATCGCGCGGCTGCTCGATCTCGTCACGCGCCACCGGCTGGTCGTGGCGCTGGTGACCGCGCTGGTCGCCGCGGTCGGCATCTGGTCGTTCGCCACGCTCAAGATCGACGCGATCCCCGACATCACCGGGGTGCAGGTGCAGATCAACACCGCGGTGCCCGCGCTCGCGCCCGAGGAGATCGAGCGGCTGGTGACGCTGCCGGTCGAGCGCGCGATGGCGGGGCAGCCCGGGCTCGACGAGACGCGCTCGCTGACCAAGACGGGCCTCAGCCAGGTCACGCTCCTCTACAAGGACGGCACCGATCAGTTGCGCGCGCGCCAGCTCGTGACCGAGCGGCTGAGCGCGGTGCGCGATCAATTGCCGAGCGGGGCGACCCCGCAGCTCGCGCCGATCACGACCGGGCTGGGCGAGATCTTCTATTACACGCTCGAATGGCGCCGCGCGCCCGCCGGGCTCGATGCGCAGCGACAATTGATGGAGTTGTACGAGGCGCAGGAATATACCGTTCGCCCGATGCTGCGCGCGGTGACGGGGGTCGCCGACGTCAATTCCAACGGCGGGCTGGAGCAGCAATTCGTCGTCGAGCCCGATCCCGTCCGGCTGACGATGCACGGCGTCACCGCGCGCGAACTGGCGCAGGCGGTGGCGAAGAACGTCGAGAATGCGGGCGGCGGCATCATTGCGCAGGGGCCGCGCCGGTTGACGGTGCGCACCGACGCGCGCGTCATGGACGCGACGCAGATCGGGTCGATCCCGGTCAAGTTCGCCGCCGGCGTCCTGCCGCTTCAGGTCCGCGATCTCGCCGACGTCGCGATCGGATCGGCGCCGCGGCAGGGTGCGGCGACGCAGAACGGACGCGAGACGGTGCTGGGCACGGTCATGATGCTCGTCGGGCAGAACAGCCGCGAGGTTGCGCTGCGCGCCGAGCAGGCGCTGCCCGACATCCAGGCGGCGCTGCCCAAGGGCATGGTGATCCACCAGCAGTACAGCCGCTCCGACCTGGTCGATCGCACGATCTCGACCGTCGAGCATAATCTGGGCGAGGGCGCGCTGCTTGTCGCGCTCGTGCTGCTGTTCGTGATGGGGAATTGGCGCGCCGCATTGATCGTCGCGATCGTCATCCCACTCGCGTTCCTCGTCACCGTCAGCGGGATGAACGCGATCGGCGTATCGGGCAATCTGATGAGTCTGGGTGCGCTCGACTTCGGGTTGATCGTCGACGGGTCGATCGTGGTGGTCGAGAACAGCCTGCGCCTGCTCGCCGAACGCCGCGCGGCGAAGGGCGAACCGCTCGATGCCGAGGAACGGCGGCGGACGATCGCGGAGGCCGCGCGGATGGTCGCGCGCCCGACGCTGTTCGGGATTGCGATCATCGCGCTCGTCTACGTCCCCGTGCTCAGTTTGGGTGGGGTCGAGGGCAAGCTGTTCCAGCCGATGGCGCGGGCGGTGATGCTCGCCATCGGCGCGGGGCTGGTGTGGACCTTCACCATCGTCCCCGCGCTCGCAGCCTGGCTGCTGCGCGCGCCCGACCGCGCCGACGACGGCGCCGACGCCGACGCCGACAGGGGCGTGATCGGCGCGGCACAGCGCGGCTATGCTCCGGTGCTGGAACGCGCAATCGCGCACCCCGTCTGGCTGACGCTGGCGGCCGCGATCCTGCTAGCGGTGACCTTCCTCGTCTTTCGTACGCTCGGCTCGCAATTCACGCCGCAGCTGGATGAAGGCGCGATCACCGCGATGGTCTATCGTCCGGTCGGCATGTCGCTGGAGAGGAGCCTCGCGATCGAGGAAGCGACCGAGCGCGAGATCCGCCGCCAGTTGCCGCAGGTCACGCATACCTTCTCGCGCATCGGCACCAGCGAGGTCGCGACCGATCCGATGCCGCCGAACGAGAACGACCTCTACATCTTCTACGCCCCCGAGAAGGACTGGCCGCACGGCGATGGGCAACCGCGCACCAAACAGGCGCTGGTCGACGCGATCGGCAGGATTGGTCGCCGTGTCTACGCCCAGCAGACATTCGAGTTCGCGCAGCCGATCGAGATGCGCTTCAACGAGATGCTGGAGGGCGTCCGCGCCGATGTGTCGGTCAAGATCTTCGGCGAGGATTACGACGTGCTCGAACGCGCCGCCAAGCAGGCGAAGGCAATCCTGGAGAAGCAGGCGGGTACGGAGAGCGTCGAATTCGAGACTGCGGGCCGCCCCGAAAGTCTGGTCGTCGAGCTCGATCACGCCGCGATGCTGCGGCTGGGGCTGGGCACCGCGGAGGTCAACGCCGCGATCAGCGACGGCGTCGCGGGCGCCGAAGTCGGCTTTATTCCCGAGGGCGAGGCGCGTCACATGATCGTGATCCGCATGCCCGAGGCGCTGCGGGCCGACCCGGCCGCGATCCTCGCGCTCCCCTTGCGCGTCGGTGAATATGGCATGGTGCCCCTGTCACGCGTTGCGCGGCTCCACCGCATCAACGCGGTCGAGCCGATCCTGCACGACGGTGGCAAGCGGCGTGCCGCGTTAATGGTCAATCTGTCGACCAGCGACCTCGCGGGCTACGTCGAGCAGGCGAGCGCCGCGGTGACGAAGGGCGTCAAACTGCCGTCCGGCTATCGCATCGAGTTCGGCGGGCAGTTCCACCAGCTGGAGGCGGCGCAGAAGCGGCTGTCGATCGTCGTGCCCGCCGCGCTGCTGCTGATCTTCCTGCTCGTCTACGCAGCGCTCGGCAGCGTCAAGGAGGCCGCGATCGTCTATACCGGCATCCCCTTCGCGGTGACGGGCGGGGTGCTCGCGCTGTGGCTGCGCGGGATGCCGTTCTCGATCACCGCGGCGATCGGGTTCATCGCGCTGTCGGGGATCGCGATGCTCAACGGACTGGTGCTGATCGACCATATCAACGCGCTGCGCGAGGGACGCGACGGCGGCAAACCCTTGTCGACCGACGACGCAGTCCGCCGCGGCGCGCGCGACCGTCTGCGCCCGGTTTTGTCGACCGCGCTCGTCGCCTCGATCGGCTTCGTGCCGATGGCGATCGCGACCGGCGCGGGTGCGGAGGTGCAGCGCCCGCTCGCCACCGTCGTGATCGGCGGCATCGTCACCTCGACGATGCTGACGCTGCTGCTGCTGCCGAGCCTTTACCACTGGTTGATCGGGGATGATCGCTCGCTCGCGACTGACGCGGCGCCTGCCGCCTGACCGCGACCGAGCGCGGGCGGATCAGCGCAGGTTCGCCGCGAGGTAATCGACAAACACGCGGACGCGCGCCGGCGTGTTCACGCCCCCGACGAAGACGGCGTGGATCAGTTCGACGTCGCCGGGATTGTACGGCTCGAGGATCGGGACCAGCCGCCCCGCCGCGATCTCGTCCGACACGCTGAATGCGCCGACGCGTGCGATCCCGACACCCTCGGCGGCGAGCTGGCCCAGGGTTTCGCCGTTATTCGCTTCGATGTTTCCCCGCACCGACAGCGTGAAGTCGCGACCGTCACGGCGGAACGGCCACACCGGTTCGGCGCGGCGGAAGTTGAAGTTCAGGCAATTGTGGCGGTGCAGATCCTCGGGCGTCGCGGGCATCCCGTTGCGCGCGAGATAGTCGGGCGCGGCGACGATCACGCGTCGCGTCTCGCCCAGTTTGCGTGCGGTCAGCGTGCTGTCGGGCAGTGGCCCGAACCGCACCGCGACGTCCGCCTGACCCGCGGCGATGTCCACCAGCGTGTCGGTCAGCGCGATGTCGACAAGGATGTCGGGATAAAGCGCGCTGAACGAGCCCAGCAGCGGAACGACGCGCAGACGACCATGCGACAGCGCCGCGGTGACGCGCAACCGGCCGCGCGGGCTTCCCTGATCGGCAATCTGCTGTTCGGCATCGTCGAGATCGGCGAGGATGCGCCGCGCCGCCTGGAGGTAGCTTGTCCCTTCCGCGGTCAGTGACAGCGCGCGGGTGGAACGCAGCAGCAGGCGCACGCCCAGACGCGCCTCGATCCGGTCGATCGCCCGCGCCACCGCGGACGGGCTCATGTCGACGATGCGGCCGGCGCCCGAGAAACTGCCTTGCTCCACCACCGCGACGAACAGGTTGAGCGCCCGCGCGCGGTCGATCCCGCCATCCAGCTTTGCGTTCGACACAAAGATCCTCCGCTTTGGTCCGCGGTACCGGGGCTAGAGCCGACGGTCCATCTATGCGTCAATAATAGATCAAGGATCGATGATGGTTTGCCAATTATTGGGACATTCAGTCGGGCTCTGCCTCCCACGCAGCCGCGCTTCGTTGAGGAGGGGGTGATGAAACTCAATTCCGGCCTGCTCGCGCTCGCCGTCGGTGCCTTCGGCATCGGGGTGACCGAATTCGCACCGATGGGACTGCTGCCCGTCATTGCGGGCGATCTGCACGTCTCCATCCCGACCGCGGGGCTGCTGATCAGTGCCTATGCATTGGGGGTGGTGATCGGCGCGCCGCTGATGACGTTGACCACGGGGCGCGTGCCGCGGCGCGCGCTGCTGATCGGGCTCGCGGGCATCTTCACCGCGGGAAATCTGCTGGCGGCGATATCGGACAGCTACGGGATGTTGCTCGCCGCGCGGCTGCTCACCGCGCTCAACCACGGCGCCTTCTTCGGTGTCGGGTCGATCGTCGCCGCGGGCCTCGTCGCGCCGGAGCGGCGCGCGAGCGCGGTTGCGGCGATGTTCATGGGGCTGACGATCGCGAACGTGGTCGGCGTGCCGCTCGCGACCTGGGCCGGCGAGCATCTCGGCTGGCGCGCGTCCTTCTGGGGCATCGCCACCCTGGGGCTCGCAACGATGGCCGCGCTGCGGCTGACGCTGCCGCCGCTTCCCGCACCGCAAGGGGGCAGCGCGATCGCGGAACTGCGCGTGCTGACGAAGCGCACCGTGCTGGGCGCGCTTGCGCTGACCGTGGTCGGTTCGAGCGCGATGTTCACCGTTTTCACCTATATCGCGCCGATCCTGCGCGAGGAAACGCACGCCTCGCTGGGCTTCATCACCGCGATGCTCGTCACCTACGGATTGGGGCTGACGGTGGGCAACTGGCTGGGTGGCCGCTTCGCCGACCGCGCGGTCGACCGGACGCTGATCGTGACGCTCGCCGCGCTGACGATACTGCTCGTCGCCTTCGCTGCCGCGATGCCGTTTGCGGGGCCGAGCGTGGTGGTGATCTTCCTGTGGGGCGTCGCGAGTTTCGCGCTGGTGCCGCCGCTTCAGGTACGGGTGATGACCGCCGCGGCGGATGCACCCAATCTCGCCTCGGCGGTCAACATCGGAGCCTTCAACCTCGGCAATGCGCTGGGTGCCGCGCTCGGCGGCGGGGTGATCGCAGCGGGGCTGGGTTATCCGGCGGTGGCGCTCGCGGGCGCGACGACCTCGGCGATCGGACTGGTGGCGCTACTGATGACGCGGCGGCCGGCGCGGGTCGCCAACCCGATACCGTGTTTCGAATGACACGGTAACGCGCAGCGATGCATCGCGACGTCGTGAACGTCGCGATGCATCATTCTCTTTTGGCGCAAACAGTCATCGAACGGTGACAATTTCGCAACAATCGTAAACATAAATTTGTAATGCTGTTTGACATGTTGCGTTCGCGGCATGCCGGAGCGCAGCATCCCGTCTGAAGCATGGTCCGCCTTTGAGGGGGGGGGTCAGATGACGAGATTGTCCGTTCGTGCCGGTCGGGTTTCGCTGGGTGCCATCGCGCTCGCGACGCTTGCTCATCCGATCCAGGGGTTCGCACAAACCGCCGACCCGCAATCGCAAACGACCAACTGCCCGACCGGAACACTGCTCGACGCGACGGGGACGTGCCAACCAAGTGCCGACGCACCGGCCACGACCCCGGGCACCGATCAACCCGGCACGGCGGCCGGGTCGACGCCGACCGACGGCGACATCGTCGTTACGGGCTCGCGCATCGCACGCCGCGGAACCGAAACGACGTCGCCGATCCAGGTGATCGATTCAAAGCAGCTCGACACGCGCGGCTTCTCGACCGTCGCGCAAGCGTTGAACGAGCTGCCGGCGTTCGGCGTGCCGGGGGCGTCGCCGGTCGGGGCCGGGCAGTCGAGCTTCGGCGCGGGCCAGAGCTACGTCGACTTTCTCGGTCTGGGATCGCAGCGGACGCTGACGCTGGTCAACGGTCGCCGTTTCGTGTCGTCCAACACACCGTCGATCTTCGGCCCGACCGGGTCGGGCGGCAGCCAGGTCGATCTCAACACCATCCCGACGAAGCTGATCGACCGCGTCGAGACCGTCGCCGCGATCGGCGCGCCGATCTACGGCTCCGACGCGATCGCGGGCACGATCAACATCATCCTCAAGAAGGATTATCAGGGTCTCGACCTCGACGCCCAATATGGCATCTCCGAGCGTGGCGACGCGCCCGACTACCGTTTCCGCGCGCTCGCGGGACAAAATTTCGCCGATGGTCGCGGCAACATCACGATCGCGGGCGAATATAACGAGGCCAAGGGCCTGCTCTACACCGACCGCACGTTGACGACGAGCGACGACCGCTTCGCGCGCAGCCGCGCGACCACGGGCGCGAACCAGGCGCTGTACCGCGACTTCCGCGTCCCCTCGATCGCGACCACGGGTATCCCGCTCGTTGGCGGCGGCGCCTTCGGCCTCGATTTGCCGCTCAGCCCGCAGCAGGCGAACCTGTTCCTCGGCGATCCGACCGCGAGCTTCGGCGTCGCGGGGGCGGGCAACACGCAGCTGCGCTTCGCCCCCGACGGGTCGCTGGAGGCGATCAACTTCGGATCGACGGTCGGACGCGACACCGCGTTCAACGTCTTCACGAGCGGGGGCAACGGTTTGTCGCTGCCGAGCGTCCAGAACCTGCTGACCGACCTCAAGCGCTACAACGGCAACCTCAACGCGACGTTTCAGGTGACGGACAAGGTGCGGTTGTTCGGCGAGGGTTGGTACAGCGTCAGCCAGGGGCGCAATCTGGCGGCACAGCCGGTGTATAATACCGGGTTGTTCGGTGCGGCGGGGACGCGCGACGGCAATCTGATCATCCCGCTGTCAAACCCGTTCTTGAGCGCGGCGGCTCGTACCGCGATCCAGCAATCGATCGCGAACAACCCCTTCTCGGACCAGAACCAGGGCGTCGATTACGCGGGCAATCCGCTGGTGGGGGGGGCAGAACTATTTCTACCTCGGGCGCGCGAACACCGATCTGTCGCCCGGCGTCTCGACCGCGAAAACCGAACTGGCGCGGGGCGTGATCGGACTGGACGGTAATTTCACCGTCCTGCCCGGGCGCGAGTGGCGGTTCGAGGCGAGCTTCAATTACGGCCGGTCAAAAACGACGAGCCGCAACCCCGAAGTCAACCAGATCAATTTTCTGAACGCGCTGAACGCGACGCGCGACGCGAGCGGCAACATCGTCTGCGCACCGGGCTACACCAATTCGCCCGCGGCAACGATCTCGAGCACGTGCGCGCCGCTCAACCTGTTCGGTCAGCAGATCTCGAGCGCGGCGCGCGATTACGTCACCACGATCGCGACGCCGTCGTCGGTCAACGAGCAATATGACGGCATCGTCTCGATCTCGGGCCCGTTGTTCAAGCTGCCCGGCGGCGATGTCGCCTTTGCGCTCGGCTACGAACACCGCCAGGAAAGCTCGCGCTTCAATCCCGGGACCTTCTATTTCGGGTCGCCCGATCCTGATCCGACCCGCGATTCGAACGGGGACGGCGATCCGACCAACGATCGCGGCAGCTACGGCCGCTCGACCCCGATCGATCCCGTGTCGGGCAAGTTCAACACCGACGAAATCTTCGGCGAGTTGAACGCCAGCATCATCTCGGCGGAGAACGACGTTCCCTTCATCCACGAACTCAGCATCCAGACCGCGGGTCGATACGTCTGGAACTCGCTCGCGGGTGGTGATCCGACCTATACGCTGGGTGGTCGTTACGCCCCAATCCGTGATCTCACCTTCCGCGGCGCCTACACGCGTGCGATCCGCGCGCCGGCGATCACCGAGGCGTTCAATCCCACCTCGACCTCGTTCGTCTTCGCGGTCGACGTGTGCGATCAGGACCAGCGCGGCAACGGTCCGGCGCCCGCGACGCGCGCCGCGAACTGCACCGCGGCGGGGCTGCCCGCGAACTTCACCGCGCTGTCGAGCCAGCGGTCGTTCCCGGGCTACGTGTTCGGCAATCCCAACCTGCGAAACGAGAAGTCCGACAGCTACACCGTCGGCGCGATCCTGACGCCGCGCTTCCTGCCGGGCCTGAGCGCGACCGTCGATTACGTCGACATCACGCTAAAGGACGCGATCAGCCAGTTCTCGACCGATCAAGTGGTCGCGGCATGCTATGATTCGACCAGCTACCCGACCAACCCGTTCTGCTCGCTGATCACGCGTGACGGCACTGGGCAGCTCAGCCTCGTCGGCACCAGCTACTTCAACTCCGCGCAACTGCGGTACAAGGGCATCCTCGCCGACATCGCCTATCGGTTCCGCACCCCGTGGCTGGGCGCCGAAAGCGGCATGTCGGCGAGCGTGAGCTACCAGTATCTCGACACGTTGACGACGCAGGTCACCGCAGGGGACGAGCCGACGATCACCGACAATTCGATCGGTTATTCGCGGCACAAGGGCGTGGCGACCGTCACCTACGACAATCCGTCGTTCAGCTACCAGATACAGGCGGCATATGTCGGCAGCGCCAACATCGCCAACAACATCCCCGCCAATTATTACCCGTTCAACCGCGTCAACCCGGTCGTGTTCGTCAACACCGCCGCGACGCTGCGCGTGGCGCAGCAGTTCAACCTGCGGCTCTCGGTCGACAACCTCTTCGACCAGGCGCCGCCCTATCCCTATCCGGCGTCGGGCGGGACAACGACCTATTTCCGCGGGATCCTGGGGAGGTACTTCCGGGTCGGCGCCGCCGTGCATTTCTGATCGTGGCGACATCGGGCCATGGGGATCGTCCTGGCCGGATAACTGGCCGGGCGGCGTCGACAACTTTGAGGCAGGATCTGGCGGTGAGGTAGACCATGCCGAGAAAGCTCTTAACCAACTGGTCGTGGCGGGTGGTGACGATGTCGCCGATCTTGAGGTGACCGGACAAAGGCTCGATGCGATTGCGTTGCTTGAAGAGAGTGCAGCCGTATCCATTCTCTTTTCGGCGACTTGAGCGGACACGGATGATGGGTTCAATGTGCCGCTCCGTCAGATGCAAGGCGAGCGGTTGCCCGGAAACATTGGCCGGCCAGCGTAACTTACTGACGAACCGACCCCGCGAGCGGCCAACGTCGCGCTGATGAACCCCTTTTTTCTACCGCTGCCAAGACGTGGGCACGGACGGTGATTACACTAGCCGATGTCCGCCATGAACTTGGCCAGCGTCATTGCCACGATCTGCCAGACCTTGAATTCGCTCCGTCGTCGAACCGGCGATCGATGATTTTCAGTTCCCGTAGTTTGGCGGGCACGTCAAGCCACGGAGCACCGCATCGTAGTCGCCAACGTATGCTGTCGATGATCAACCGGCTCTGGTTTGCGCTTTTTGTAATGGAACCGCGCCAAGCGCCTCGCGTCCCGCGAGGATCGCGCATAGCCGTTGTCCACGCCGCCTAGGCTATGCGGTGCAGAACGCGCTTCCGATGGCAAGCAGCAGACCTGCCGCGGCGAGCGCGAGAACCACGAACCGCCGGGCGCCAGGCCTCTTGGGGTTCGACAGCACAATCATTCCCGGCTCCTGCTGCTCGATGGCGCGTAGGGCGGAGGCGTAGCTCTCCTCTTGTGCATGCAGACGATGCGCCACGAGTGCCGTCCCGAGCAGGACCGGCCCTGCCAGCAGACCCGCCGCGGCCAACCAGAGCGGTCGATTGATGGCGACGGCCGTCAACACGCCCGTGACGAGCGCGAGGTTGAGGCCGATCACTTGAAAGTAGAGGCGTCCGAAATGCAATCGATGGTCGGCCAACGCCTGATACTGCACTAAAGTCGCGTCGCTTGTCTGCACGGATTTGCCTCGGCCTCTTCACGTTCCCTTGACCGCGCGGTGCGATGACGGTCTGGCGATGGCAGCGGGATAGTCGATGTGCGTATTCTTCTGGTGAACGTTCCACATCCGGCGATCGGCAGTCGCATTCCCAAGGAGCAACTGCCCCCATTTGGGTTGCTCTGCGTCGGCGGCCCGCTGATCGACGACGGCCATGACGTGGCGCTCATCGACGGCGAATTCGGGCCGATGCCGCTTGGGGAACTGGTCGCAGAGATCGTCCGCCGCGCGCCGGGTGCAATATTATTTGGCCATTCGGGGTCATCGTCGGGTCATCCCATCATCGCCGAAGTGTCCAAAGCCGTGGCGCAAATGCTACCCGAGGCTCGCATCGTGTACGGCGGGGTCCACCCGACCTATTTCTGGCGCGAGATCCTGCGGGACGAACCGCACGTTCACGCGATCGTGCGCGGTGAGGGCGAGGAGACCGCTCGGAAATTGATGCGTGTGCTCGAGCAGGGTGACATGCTCGATGACGTACCGGGGATCGCATTCCACCGCGGCGGCGAGGCGATCGGGACACCGCCCGCGCCCGTCATCACCGATCTCGACGCTTATCGGATCGGCTGGGAACTGATCGACCACCGCCATTACAGCTACTGGGGCGGCAAGCGGGCGGTCGTCATCCAGTTCTCCCGCGGCTGTCCGCACCTGTGCAACTATTGCGGGCAGCGCGGTTTCTGGACGCGCTGGCGTCATCGTGATCCGGTCAAATTGGCCAAGGAGATCGCTCACCTGCACCGCGAGCACGGGGTGGAAGTGTTCAACTTCGCCGACGAGAATCCGAGCGCCGGCCGCAAGCCCTGGCGGGTCTTTCTGGAGGCGCTTATCGCCGAGGACATCTCGGTTACGTTGGTCGGCTCAACCCGTGCGGACGACATCGTGCGCGATGCCGACATCCTGCACCTGTACAAGCGCGCCGGCTTCGAGCGCTTCCTGATGGGAATGGAGAACACGGACGAGGCGACACTCAAGCTAATCCGTAAGGGCGGTGCCGTCGCCAAGGATCGCGAGGCGATCCAGTTGCTTCGCCAACATGGCATCCTTTCGATGGTGACCTGGGTAGCCGGGTTCGATGACCAGACCGACCGAGACCTGTTCCGCGGCATGCGGCAGCTTATTTCCTACGATGCCGATCAGATCCAGGCGCTCTACGTCACGCCTCATCGATGGACCCCTTTCTTCCGTCTGGCTGCGGACCGCCCTGTGGTGCAGGCGGACCAGACGAAATGGGACTATAAGCATCAGGTGCTCGGACTCACCCGGATGCCGCCCTGGCGTCTGTTTCTCTGGGTCAAGCTGATCGAAGCGGTCGCGCAGCTCCGGCCGCGCGCGTTCCGACGCTGGGCGTGGCACCCAGACCCGAAGATCCGGCATGCGATCCGCTGGTATTACCGGATGGGCAGGCGGGTATGGCTGCACGAAATCACGGATTTCCTGTTCCGTGATCGACGCAGCAACGATGGCCGAACGGTCGCCGACCTTCTCGGCGCGGCTCAGGATCATGAGGAAGAGGCGTCACGTGTAGCGGCTCGGCGGAAGGTCATACCTCCCGCTTCTGCTTCAGCCGCATAGGCGGGCATGTCGTCTGTGCGGTAAGTCCGCACGCGATCCCTCGCGCGAGGCCGAACGTCGTGGACCGTTACCGCCTGGTCGGCGGCTGCTTGGCAGGCACGATGACGCGGCCGATCATCCGCGCGCCTTTTTCGTCGCGCTTCAACTCGATATCGACGCTGTCGACCGTTTCGTTCGCGCGACCGAAATTGCGGAACAGGTGCGCGGTCAGAATGGTCGCCCCATTGGGATCGATCCGGTCGGGCGCGAAGACATTGGCCTGCGCGGTGTAGATGCCCGCCGGCGCCCGGTGGACCATATATTCCTCCGGCCCGTACCCACGCGTCATGTCGTTCGACAGCCGTCCACCGATCACGGTGCGATTGTTGTTGTAGATCGCCCGTTCGCGGGTCGGTTCGTCGACCCAGAGGTCCATGTCCGAGCCATCGCTGGACCAGTCGATGACGACGCGCACATCGACGTCGAGCAGTCCGACCAGACGCGGGTCCATGTCGACGGTGCCACCGAGCGCGCGCAAGCGTGGGAGCATCGCATTCGCCTCGTTGAGCGAGATCAGCGCGATGCCATTCCAAAGTGCGGACTGCGGCGTGACGGCGACGTCGTACAACAGCGTGATCGCGCGGGTCAGGTCGGCGCGCGCCGTGGCGGGCTGCGCCTTGGCCCGGCGGGCGAGCGTCAGTGCCAGCAGACGGCGCGGCTGCGGCCGATCCGGATCGAGCGCCGCCTGCCGCTCGCGCAGCTCGACCGCGCGGTCCCAGGCGCCGTAGCGCTCGAGCCGGTCGGCGACCATGCCTAGCGTCGTGTCGTCAGCGGTCGGCAGCTCGAGCGCCGACAGGACCATTTCCTGCGCCTCCGCGATCCGCCCGCGCTTCGCCAGCCAGGCGGCGGTGTCGAGGTAGAAGATGGGCAGCGTCCCATGCCGCGCCTCGGCCTCACGGAAGCGTTCGGCGAAGTCGGCGGGTTTGCCGTCATACAACTCGAGATAGGGGCGGTCTGGCTGCCACGCATCGATCTGAACCGACGGCGCGGCAGGGCCGGCCTCGGCACCCGCGCTGCGGCTGGTCACCACGATGTTGCCCGTCGCAGGGCTGCCCTGCGGGGCCGGGGGTGCGCCCGGAGGAACGGGTGAGTAAACAGCCGGGGGTGACGGCATCGTTGTTGCGACCGCCGGTGGCGGTGGTGGTGGTGGTGGTGGCGGCGGCGGTGGCGGCGGTGGTGGTGGTGGTGGTGGGAATGCCTCACTCGGTGCTGTCCGGTCGAAGCTGTGCGAGGTAGCGACCCGCTTGGGCACTGCCGCGGGATCGAACTTCGTCTTCCACCAGGCGACCTGTTCCTGCCATTCCTTGACGAGGTTCTCGCGGCGAGTTTGTGCTTTTGCGGCGTCGTTGCTGTCCGCCGCCTTGCGGGCTCGCGCATAATCGTCGCGCCATTCGGCGGGCAGGGTGGCCGGCGGGTCGATCTTCGCTGCTAGATAGTCGTTCACGCTTTCCAGGACGAGAAACGACAGACTAGGGCTGGCGATGCCGTACCGGCGGCTGAGCGCAACATAGGCCTCGCGCTGGTCGGTGCCGCCCAACTCGGCCAATTGGTCTCGCGCTAGCAGCGCACCGGGGCCGTCAAACGCGATGCTATCGCCCTCGACTGCGCGGACGATCGTCTGCCCGCTGCCCAGTCTGACCGTGACCGGCCCAAAACCGGGCGCACGGGTCAGGATCGACCAGCGTCCGGCGGGAGCGGACAGCGGCACGAAGGGGATAGGCCGTCCGTCGGGATCAACCACCGCCGTCACGCCGGTACCCGGCACGCGCAACTGCGCCATTGCCGCGATCGGATCGTCGCCGAGCAGGATCAGGCGTCCGCCATGCGTTCGAGCCAGATGCCCGGCCCAGGCCCGGTCGTCACCGCTCGCGCTGCTGACCACGTCAATCGGGCAGGCCGCGCCGATCGTCGCTCCGCGGTCGATCGTCGCGCGGCCGTCGGTGAACATCAGGCAGCGATCGGCCGGACCTTCACGGCTGATCGGTGCAAAGCTCGTCGCGCCCCGATAGGACAGCGCGGCCAGCCACGCAGCGGCCTCGTCGGCGTTGCGGACCGTCTGGCGAAACGCCCCGCTACTATTGAAGGCGACCAGCTCGATCGTAGCCGGCCGCCAGTCGGTAATTGCCGCCTTGACCAGCGCGATCTCGCGCGCGGTGTCGGCATCCAGCCGAGAGCGTGAGCGATCCCAATAGATGCGCAGCCGCGCCGGCGCCGCACTGGCGGCGGCGGGAGGAAGGTCGCCGCCGAGCTGGACGTCGCGCTCGCCATTGCGATGGGTGCTCGCGATCAGATCGGCGACCCGCGTAGATGCGATCTTCAGTGCGCCAGGCGGCAGCGCGCCCTTGCCCGCGCGCTCAGCCCGAAAGGCGTCGCCCTGCGCCGTCATTGTCAGCGCCGTATCACCCAGCGTCACGACGGGCGCACCTGTCATCCCTGTCGCATGCACCCGTACCGACCATCCCTCGGCCGGCGCATCGAAGCCCACCGGCAGGCGCCAACCCTCGGCGCCGACAGGGGCGACGAAGCTCACGCGGATCGTCCGCCCGGACCCCGGCCAGATCGGAAAGACACGGGTCGAAAAGACATTGTCCGGGCTGACTTCGGCCAGGCCGGGGTCGACGCGCTGGCGGACCCGAGCCTCGTACACCGCCTTGGCACGGGGCCGGTCGACCAGAACACCATCGACCATTCGTCCGCCGACGTCCAGCGCATAGCCGGTGACGACCGCACCTTCGGGCAAGGTCAGGCGAAAATCACCTTCCTGCTGTTCGCGCTCCGGATTGGCGAAGACGGCGGTGACGGTCGTCTCCACCACACCACCGCGCTGCTCGACCGACAGGTCCAGCCGCCGCAATTGCAACGACCGGGTATGAGCCTCGTCCCGGATGCCGTTTGCCCGCGCGGTCAGCACCGGATTGGCGATCTGTGCCGACGCCCCCTGAGCGGCGATCAGGGCAAAGCCCAGCGCCACGAGTCCCGACCAGCGTGCCAGCATATCCGCCCCCTTGTATCGCGGAGAGGCTAACCCGCCCCCATGCCCGGAGCAACCGCCATACCCGACTATCCCAAGCAACGTCACGCCGGTGTCATCGGCAAACTGACCGCGCCGCGCCGGAATCCGGCGAGAGGAGGATCAAACTCGCAATCTAAGCCCAACGACTGAAACAACTCGGACCCGATATCGGGAAATAATCCGCTCGCTCACAATCCTCCTACGATGTCGGATTTGAGAGGTCAGTCGATCAGGACATTTAGGGGATAACCAAATGGGCCCGCGCCATGCGCGCGGACCATCCGGGTGCGGGATCGGTGTAGCGGGCTCGTCACGCAGCACGCCATGCTGCTGTGGCGGCGGAGCAATGGCCTGATCCGTCCCATATTCACGAACCGGGCGAGGTAACCGGCGCGCGGCCATGTCGGCATCCCGCATCTTATCCTGCCAGCCATCTCGCTCGCGAGGAACGAGGCGTTGATCGCCGCATAGTTGTAGGCGATCAACCACGCGCCGGCGAAGCGCCGAACTGCCTGCACCAACAGGATGCGGAAGATGCCGGCATCGCGAAAGCGGCCATGCCGGGTTTCGCGGAATGTCGAATGATGCGGCACCCGCGCGTCGACCGGCAATCGGCAAAACCGCGATAAGTGAGGTTAAAGCAAACTCCGCACACAGCCGGCGCTACGACGTGATGCTCCTGGGGCGAATGGTCGTGTCATGCAAACTAGCAATTTGTGCTCAATTGAGGGACGCCGACTGTGGTGCGGCGCGAGCGCGTCTGGCGGTTCTCCCGAGCCGGTCAGCCTGTCCATCCTGAGCAGGAAATGATAGGCGAGAATTATCGCCCGCTAGCTCCCGCCAATTCCCGCCAGTGTGTGTCCGTGCCGCCTCGGTGTTGCTTGCCCATCATGGCTGCTGCCTCCGATGGGTCGAAGTAGGAAACCCGTCAGGAACGCGATCGGATTGCCCCGCCTCTTTCAATAACCCCGATCGTGTTCTGACACAGATATCGCACGGGCCGACCCCGCGGGTGCGGGGGAGCCAAACTGGAGGAAAAGACCCAGCAGTCCAGCGAGGGTCGATCCCCGCGGATGCGGGGGAGCCCCGTGCACAGGCGATTGATCGCGGCGATAGTGGGGTCGATCCCCGCGGATGCGGGGGAGCCCCAAGCGCTATGAGATGATCGGAACCAAATAAGGGTCGATCCCCGCGGATGCGGGGGAGCCATGGCGGCGGTGGCGGTGCGGCCGATCAGGGCGGGTCGATCCCCGCGGATGCGGGGGAGCCGGTGTAGTACGCCCCCTGTGGCAGCACCCCCAGGGTCGATCCCCGCGGATGCGGGGGAGCCTCCTCGGGCACATCGAGGTCGACGACACCGCCGGGTCGATTTCCGCGGGTGCGGGGGAGCCCGGTTCGTTGACGACCACCAATCGCGCGAATGGGGTCGATCCCCGCGGGTGCGGGGGAGCCGCCGTCGTTCGATCATGTCATGCCTCGATCGCGGGTCGATCCCCGCGGGTGCGGGGGAGCCTCCACCCGCGTCGGCGCGCGCGATGCGACGCAGGGTCGATCCCCGCGGGTGCGGGGGAGCCTGGGCGACAGCCGCCGCTTCGCCGCCGCGACCTGATCGGTCGACACGCGCGAGGTGAGCTCCACGGGTTCGCCGAGCGCGCGGTCGCTGAACGGCTGGTCGGCGGGCTCGGCGCGGCGGCGGCGCGTGCCGTAATGCGCCAGCCGGTTGGCGACCTCGTCCTCGACGATGCGGCGCGCGCCGCCTAGTTCGCGCAGCGCGTTGAAATAGCACAGGGCGGTCAGATAGGCGTCGGTGTCGTCCGCTTGCGCGTGCTCGCCCACGTGCGTCAGCCCCTGTGCCGCGCCCAGCAGCGTGACGAGCGCCTGGAGGAACACGAGTTTGGGTCCGCGCCCCGCTGCGGCGATCCCGACGTACCAGCGCGCCGGGTCGGCGTCGCTTTCCGCCCGCGTCAGCGCGAAGAAGCTGTCGCGGCGGTCGATCCCCGGCGGCGGGAAGATGCGCGTGTCGGGGCGGTCGAACAGGCTCATGATCTGGTCGCGCGCGCGGCGCACGGTGGCGGTCGAGGCGACGATCTTGGGGCGCACGCGCTCCCCGCCGACGTGCCTCGTCGCGAGCGCGTCGATCGCGGCCTCGTACAAACCCGCGATCGTGCCGAGCGGCCCCGAGATCAGGTGCAGTTCGTCCTGGATGACGAGGTCGGGCGGCGCGAGCCGGTGTC
Source organism: Sphingomonas citricola (assembly GCF_019429535.1). Taxonomy (GTDB): domain Bacteria; phylum Pseudomonadota; class Alphaproteobacteria; order Sphingomonadales; family Sphingomonadaceae; genus Sphingomonas; species Sphingomonas citricola. The sequence continues at coordinate 98,260 of NZ_JAHXZM010000007.1, forward strand.
CCCCGTCTAGTGGCCGTCCGATCCCCGGCTCGGCCGCGCCGTAGAAGCCGGTCGCATCGGCGCGGTCGACGTGGCCGAAGAACGCGCCGGCCTGCCCGACCCAGGGCAATGCCGCGAACTTGTCGACCGTCGCGATCAGGAAGGCGGGCAGGCGGCGGTAGATCGCCTCGTCGACGGTGACGATCGGCAGCGCGCGGTCACGCGCGGGTGCGGGTTACGGTGATCCGGCGGGAGGGGATGTCGATGACGATCACGCTGAACGGTCCGTGGGCGAAACTGGCGCGCGACGCCGACGGTCGCGTAAACGCGGCATTGCCGCTGGTCGATCACTGCCTCGACGTCGGAGCGGCGATGGCGGTGGTGGTCGAGGCGTGGCGGCGCCCGCTCGAGGCCGCCGCGGGGCGCGCGCTGACCGCGCAGGATATCGCGCGGCTGTGCGCGCTGGCGGCGCTTCACGACATCGGCAAGGCGAACCGAGGTTTCCAGGCGCGGATCGACCCCAGGGTGAAGGACAAGGTCGGGCATACCGGTCAGGTCGCGGCATTGCTCAACCATTCGGGGCTGAGCAGGAGTGACGCGGCCCGCACGTTGCACGCGACGATCCGCGACTGGGGTGCCGGGGATCACTTCGCCGCGGTGATGGCGCATCACGGACGACCGCGGCCAGAATTCGGCCCCGCGCCCGGTATCGGCCCGGCGTCGTGGGTCGGGCATGTCGGATATTGGATGCCCGAACGCGGCACCGATCCCGCGTCGGATGCCCTCGATGTTCTGAACGTGATCCGCGCGCGCTGGCCGCTGGCGTGGGCGGCGGGGCCCCCGCTGCCGAATGCCCCGCGGTTGGTTGCGCTGTTCGCCGGGTTGGTGACGCTCGCCGACTGGCTCGGCTCGGACACGCGCCGCCTGCCCGTCGGTGCCCCGCACGGGACCCCGCGCGACGCGCTGCGCGGTGCTGAGGTCCGCGCGGCGGCGCACGCGCGCGGATTTCTGCCGCTCGGCACGCCGCCGGGCGATTTCACGCACGCGTTCGACTTTCCGCCGCACCCCTTTCAGACCGAGGCGGCGCGCGACGACCTCGGAGCGGTCGCGCTGATCGAGGCCGAAACCGGCTCGGGCAAGACCGAGGCGGCGTTGTGGCGGTGGCTCGAACTCAGGCGGCGCGGGCAGGTCGACGGGCTGTTCTTCGCGCTGCCGACGCGTTCGGCTGCGGTGCAGTTGTACACCCGCGTCAATGATATGTTGAAGCGGGTGTGGCGTGACGACGCGCCCGAGGCGATGCTGGCGGTTCCCGGCTACCTGCGCGCGGGCGACGCCAACGGGCAGGCGCTGCCCGGATACGAGGTCCGCTGGGACGACGATGCATCGGGGCGACACGCGCCCGACGCGCGTTGGGCAGCGGAGCGGAGCCTGAACTTCCTCGCCGCGCGCGTCGCGGTCGGCACGATCGATCAGGCGCTGCTAGGGATCCTGCCGGTCAGGTACGCACTGTTCCGCACGGGCGTGCTGTCGCGCAGCCTGTTGGTCGTCGACGAGGTCCACGCGTCCGACCATTATATGTCGGCGCTGCTCGCACGATTGCTCGATCACCATGTCGCCGTCGGCGGCCAGGCGCTGCTGCTGTCGGCGACGCTCGGCGCGGCGGCCCGCGCGCGCTTGCTCGGGACCGCCACGCCACCGCTCGCCGAGGCCGAGGCGCAGCCGTATCCCGCACTGTCGGGCAGTGCTTCGCCACTCCGCGAAGCCGCGGGCGCGGCGCGCGCGGCGAAGCACGTCACGCTCGAGATTGCCGCGCTGATGCACGACGCCGACGCGGTCGCCGCGCACGCGGTTCAAGCGGCGCGCGAGGGTGCATCGGTGCTGGTGGTGCGTAACAGCGTCGCCGGCGCAGTGGCGGTGGCGCAGGCGGTGTCTGCTCTCGCGCCCGACGTCGCGTTCCGCGTCGAGCGCACCGCGACGCTCCACCACGGCCGCTTCGCGCGTGACGACCGCGAACGGCTGGACGACGCGGTAACTGCCGCGTTCGGCAAGGGCCGGCTGGCGCGCGGGCAGGTGCTGGTCGGCACACAGACGCTGGAACAATCGCTCGACATCGATGCCGACTCCCTCGTCACCGATCTGGCGCCGATCGACGTGCTCCTCCAGCGGATCGGGCGGCTGCATCGTCACCCGCGCGAGGATCGCGGCGCGTTCGCGCACGCCCGCGTGCTCGTGCTTCGCCCGCCCGAGCGCGACCTGTCGACGCTGCTCGGCAAGATGAGCGGCGCGCGCCACGGGCTCGGCAGCGTTTACCCCAACGTCGTTCAGCTCGAGGCGACGCTTCGCCTGCTGGAGGGCGCACCCGAGATCGTCATCCCGCGCGATAATCGCCGGCTGGTCGAACGCGCGCTGCATCCCGAAGCGCTCGCTGCCGTCATCGCGGGCAACCCTGCGTGGCGTAACCATGCGAACGAACGCGCGGGCGGCGACCACGCCGCGGCCGAGACGGCGCGGCGCGTCGCGCTCGATCTGTCGCAACCGTTCCGCACGCTGACCTTCGCCGATGTCGAGGAGGAGGCAGCGACCCGGCTCGGCGCGCGCGACCTGCTGGTCGATCTGCCCGGGCCGCTCGCCAGCCCGTTCGGGGGCACGATCACGCGCATCGCGATCCCGCATCACATGGCGCGCGGCATCGGCGCACGAGACGAACCGCAACTGATCAATGCGCGCAGCTTCCAGATCGGAGACAGGCGGTTCGGCTATGACCAATGGGGCCTGCGCACGCTTACCTGACGCCGCGGCTTGTGGCATCGCGCGCCGATGACGATCAGCGATCAATGGCAGGTCAGCGTCACCACGCACGGCAGTGAGGAACAGCCCGTCGTCGTGATCGACGCGTTCGCGCCCGACCCGCACGGGCTGCGCGAGGATGCGACGTTTCTCGCCTTCACGCGGATCGGCGACCATTATCCCGGCGTCCGCGCGATCATGCCCGAGGCGGTGCTGCGCCCCTTCGTCGCGGCGCTCGCGCCCGTTGCGCGTGACGTGTTCGGGTTATCCGATCTGAGCGTCGTGGACAGTTTCTACTCGGTCGTGACCACGCCGCCTGACGCGCTGGCGCCGATCCAGCGGCTGCCGCATTTCGACGAAGTGTCGCCGACCCGGCTCGCGCTGCTCCATTATCTGTCGCGCGACGAGGCGAGCGGCACCGCTTTCTATCGTCAGCGCTCGACCGGCTACGAATCGGTCGATGCCGCACGCCTGCCCGCCTATCGCGCGGCGCTGGCCGAGGATCTGACGCGCCACGGGATGCCGGGCGAGGGGTATATCGGCGCCAAATCGCCCGTGTTCGAGCAGGTCGCGCGGCACGGCGGCCGCTTCAACCGCGCGATCCTCTACCGGTCCAACACGCTCCACTGCGCCGACATTCCAGCGGGCATGTCGTTCAGCGCCGACCCCTACGACGGGCGGTTGACGGTCAACACCTTCCTCGACGCGCGCGGTTGATCGCGCGAATGTGACATCGCTGCCACAGCGGAGACGATCAGCGCGCTCGCATGCGGCTGAATACGTATGTGGCTTTCTTGTGACTACGACCCCATCGGGCCTAACCCACCGTCATCACGCCGGATAAGCACCTCGCACGCGTCGTGCGGAGGTGTGGCTTGGGGGAGGTTACGTTGTCCAATTCGCATCACCTGTCGTTTTCCGCGCGCGCCCAGCTCGGGCTGCGCGCCAGTGCGCTGACCATCGCGGGCGTCATGCTGCTCGGCAGCGGCACCGCCTTCGCGCAGGAAACGCCGCCCGACCCCAACGCGCCGACCGCGAACCCGACGGGCGCGATCACCGCGACGCAGGCGACCCCGCCCGCCGATCCCACCCCGGATGCCAACGCCAACCCCGATCCCACCACGACGGGCGTAGGTGAGGGCACCGACATCGTCGTCACCGGCATCCGCGCCGGCCTCGCCAAGTCGGCGGACATCAAGCGCCGCTCGACGCTGATCGTCGACTCGGTCTCCGCCGAGGACGTGGGCAAGCTGCCCGACGTGTCGATCGCCGACTCGCTCGCACGTATCCCGGGCGTCACCGCGCAGCGCCTCGAGGGTCGCGACCAGCGCCTGTCGATCCGCGGCCTCGGCCCCGATTTCTCGACCACGCTGCTGAACGGCCGCGAGCAGGTAACCGTCGGGGACAACCGCGGCGTTGAATACGACCAGTATCCCTCGGAATTCTTCCGCAACGTCAACGTCTACAAGTCGGCCGACGCGTCGCTGATCGCGGCGGGCATCTCGGGCACGGTCGACCTGCGCATGCTGCGCCCGCTCGACCAGTCGCAGCGCGTCTTCGCGATCAACGCGCGCGGGCAGATGAACGGCATCGACAACCTCAACCCCGAGCTGTCGCGCTACGGTTATCGCGGCTCGGCGACCTACGTCGACAAGTTCGCCGACGACACGTTCGGCATCGCGATCGGCGTGTCGGGCACGCAGGCGCCAACGCAGAACGAGCGCTACAATGCGTGGGGCTATGCCGGCACGGGCACCGCGGCCGACCCGTACGTGCTCGGCGGCGCGAAGCCCTATGTCCAGTCGAACGAGCTGAAGCGCTACGGCGCGGTCGCGACGCTCGAGTGGCAGCCGTCGGACAATTTCCACTCGACCTTCGACGCGCTGTATTCGAACTTCAAGGAAACGCAGTATCTGCGCGGGATCGAATTCCCGCTCGGCTTCTCCGATCCGGTGCGCAGCGGCATCACCGTCAATAACGGTTTCGCGACGACCACGACGTTCACCAACGTCTACGCGGTGCAGCGCAACGACTTTAACCAGCGCAAGGCGGACAACATCTCGCTCGGCTGGAACAACGATTTCAAGATCGGCGAGACGACGCACTTCAACGTCGACGCGAGCTGGAGCCGCGCGACCCGCACCGACTTCCTGCTGGAAACGAACACCGGCACCGGCTTCGCGAAGGGCGGCGTGGCCGACACGGTCACGGTCACGCAGAACGGCAACGGCACCTATTCGTTCAAGCCGACGCTCGACTACACCAACACCAACATCTTCAAGCTGACCGACCCGCAGGGCTGGGGCAACAACGGCACGCAGCAGGTCGTCCAGTCGGGCTTCCTCAACCGGCCGAAGTTCAAGGACGACCTGAAGTCGCTGCGCGCCAGCCTGAACGGCGAGTTCGAGGGCAGCGTCGTCAAGGGCTGGGAAGTTGGCGCCAACTACAGCCAGCGCGAGAAGACCAGCGCGTTCGCGTCCTACTTCCTGTGCCCGAAGGGTGCGGGCACCAACTGCACCGTCGCGAGCGGCACGCCCAAGGTGGCGAACGTTCCGGCCGAAGCGCAGCTGGGCAGCAACATTCCGCTGACCTACCTCGGCATCCCGGCGATGCTGACGCTCAACCCGCTGTACCTGTACAACAACTCGCTCAACGCGGCGTTCGATGGGCGTCCGGGGTCGCTGGTGCGCGACAACACCGTGACCGAGAAGGTGTACACGGGCTATGCCAAGCTGAACTTCGACGGCGACGTCAGTGGCAAGGCGATGAAGGGCGCGCTGGGCGTCCAGGTGATCCACACCGATCAGAATTCGGACGGCCAGATCGCGGGCCTCGTCGGTGGCGTGGTCACGATCTCGCCCGCCAACGATACGGTGCGCTACACCCGCGTGCTGCCGTCGGCGACCTTCTCGGTCGAACTGGTCGACGGCGGGTACGTGAAGCTCGGTGCGTCGCAGACGATGGTGCGCCCGCGTCTCGACCAGGAGCGGATCACGCAGGACGTCAGCATCAACCCGGGCAACATCGGCGTGCGGCCGTTCGCGGCCAATCCGGTGTTCAGCTCGAACGGCGGCAACGTCGGCCTGCGTCCGTATCAGTCGACCAACATGGACGTGTCGTTCGAGAAGTATTTCGGCAGCGGCGGCGGCTATGTCGCGCTGTCGGGTTACTTCAAGCACCTGACCGACTTCGTGAACCCCGCGACCGTGATCCCGTTCGACTTCACGCCGCTGCTCAGCTCGCTGACCGCCGCGCAGCAGCAGCAGGTCATCGCCAACGGTCAGCAGATCGGTACGATCAGCCGCCCGGACAACTCGGGCCGCGGTGAGATCCTGGGTGCGGAGGCGACGCTGTCGCTGCCGTTCCGCATGATCACCCCCGCGCTCGACGGCTTCGGCGCGTTCGTGACGGGCAACTACACCGACTCGACGATCCGTTACGCCAACAACCCGGCGCCGATCACGCTGCCCGGCCTGTCCGACTGGACCGGCAGCGGCACGATCTATTTCGAGAAGTGGGGTTTCCAGGCGCGCGCCAACTACCGCTACCGCTCGTCGTTCCTCGCCGAGGTCGCGGGTCTGTCAGCCAACCCGACGTTCCGCACCGCGAAGGAGGAAGCGATCCTCGATGCGCAGATCGGCTACGAGTTCCAGGACGGCCCGCTGCGCGGTCTGTCGATCCTGGCGCAGGGCAAGAACCTGACCGATCGTCCGTTCATCACCTACAACACGGGCGATAAGCGCCAGGTGATCGACTATCAGCGCTACGGCCGCGATTACTACGTCGGGATCAGCTACAAGTTCTAATCGTTGCCGATGTGATCCGATGATCCTCGCATGAAACTGGCCGCCGACGTCACCCGACGCCGGCGGCCTTCTCTTTGAAGTGCGCATGGGCGCGGGGTAGAAGGTGGCATGACCCAGACTGACATCGTCATCGCCGGTGGCGGCAGCGCAGGGTGGATGGTCGCGGCCGCGTTCGCGCATTTCCTGCCGTCCAACGCGTACCGCATCCGGCTGATCGAGTCCGAGGCGATCGGGACGATCGGCGTCGGAGAGGCGACGATCCCGCAGATCCAGTTGTTCAATCAGGCGCTCGGCCTCGACGAGGACGCGTTTCTGCGTGCGACCGGCGGCACCTTCAAGCTGGGGATCGAATTCGCCGGCTGGACCCGCCCGGGCGAGCGTTACATGCATGCCTTCGGCGACGTCGGGCGCGAGTCAGGGTTGCTCGCCTTCCATCATCGCTGGTTGCGCGCGAACGGCGAGGGGGCGGTCGCACCGCTCGGTTCGTTCTCGCTCAACGAAGTGGCGGCGCGCGCGCTCAAGATGCAGCGCGGGCCCGCGCGCACCGCAGCGATGCTGGGTGCCATGCCCTACGCATTCCACTTCGACGCCGCGCTCTACGCCCGGCTGCTGCGCCGCTTCGCCGAGACGCGCGGGGTCGAGCGCGTCGAGGGGCGGATCGTCTCGGTCGAACGGAATGGCGAGACGGGTGACGTCGATGCGCTGACGCTCGAGGGTGGCGCGCGCGTGTCGGGTGACCTGTTCGTCGACTGCACCGGCTTTCGCGCGCTCCTGATCGGCGAGGGCCTAGGGGTCGGCTACGACGACTGGACGCGCTGGTTGCCGTGCGACCGCGCGCTCGCGGTACCGTCCGCGCGCGTCGCCGAGTTCACGCCGTACACACGCGCGACCGCGCACGCGGCCGGATGGCAGTGGCGCATCCCGCTGCAACACCGCACCGGCAACGGCATCGTCTATTCCTCGGCGCATCTGTCCGACGACGAGGCGGCGGCGCACCTGCTCGCCAACCTCGACGGCGCGGCGGAGGCCGATCCGCGCCCGATCCGTTTCACGACGGGCAAGCGGCAGGAGATGTGGCGCGGCAACGTCGTCGCGGTCGGGCTCGCCTCGGGTTTCATGGAGCCGCTCGAATCGACCAGCCTCCACCTCGTGCAGACCGCGATCGCGCGGTTGCTGAAGATGCTGCCCGGCCGCGCGTCGGCGCAGGCGCAGCGCGACGAATACAACCGGCAGGCGGATTTCGAATATGAGCGTATTCGCGACTTCCTGGTCCTGCATTACCACGCCAACGCGCGCGACGAGCCGTTCTGGCAGGAGCGCCGCACTGCCGATCTGCCCGACACGCTGCGCGAGAAGCTCGACGTGTGGCGCGAGCAGGCGCACGTCACGCGCGAGCACGAGGAACTGTTCACCGAGGTCGCGTGGATCCAGGTGCTGATCGGGCAGGGCGTCATCCCGCGCGGATACCACCCGATCGCCGACGCCGAGACGCGCGCCGACAATGACGAATATCTGGGGCTGATGCGTCAGTTGATCGCGCGCGAGGCGGCGCAGATGCCGCGTCACGACGCTTTTGTTGCGCAGCATTGCGCAGCACGCGCGCCTGCCTGACGGATCGGACTAGGCGGAGGCGCGAACCACCAGACGTGAGGGCAGCAGCAGGTCGTGCGTCGCCTCGCCCTCGATCTGGCGGATCAGCGTGTCGACGAGTTCGGCACCGCCGCGACCGTAGTCCTGTGCCACCGTCGTCAGCGGCGGATGCGTGTGGCTAGCCGCCGGGATGTCGTCGAAGCCGACCAGCGCCACGTCGCCCGGCACCGATCGCCCCGCCTCGTTGAGCGCGCGCATCGCGCCCAGCGCGATCAGGTCGGACGCGCAGAATACCGCGTCGAACGTTATCCCGCGCGCGAGCAGCCGCTGCACCGCCTCATACCCCTTCTGCTCGACCGACAGGGCATCGACGTGGAGCCTCGGATCGACCGGCAACCCCGCGGTGCGCAGTGCCTGAGCAAGACCAGCATAGCGGTCGCGGAACTCGGGGTAATGGTGGCTCGCCTCGCCGATATAGGCGATGCTGCGGCAGCCGCGTTCGATCAGATGCTCGCCCGCCGCGCGTCCGCCCGCGACATTGTCGCAGCCGATCGTCGTGCCGACCCCGCTCGGCGCGCCCCAGCGCACGAACCGCGTCCGCTGCGCGACCAGTTGCTCGACGCGCGCGCGATAATCTTCCCAATCGCCGTAGCCGAGCAGGATCAGCCCGTCGGCGCGGCGCGCATCCTCGTAATCGACGTGCCAGTCCGCCGACCAGCGCTGGAACGAGGTCAGCAGGTCGTAGCCGCGCTGGCTGCACGTTTTCAGGATCGAGCCGAGCATCGCGAGGAAGAACGGATTGATGTTCGACCCGTCGGGCAAAGGGTCCTCGAAGAACAGGAGCGCGAGCGTCTTCACCTCGCCGCGTCGAAGCGACGAGGCGGCGCGATCGACCTTGTAGTTCAGCTGCTGCGCGATTGCCTCGATCCGCATCCGCGTGCGCTCGCTGACCGTCTTGTCGCCGCGCAGCGCGCGCGAAACGGTCGGCTGCGACACGCCGGCTAGCTCGGCGATGTCGAACGAGGTTGGGCGATCGCCGGCGGAAGGGCGGGTCGGGCGCGCCATGACGGCGTCGATCATTCCTTTCAATGTGTTGCCCGCAGTGTAGGCGCGTGGCGCGCGCGTGTGAATACGTATGCTGCGCGCTTGGCAATCCTTCCGGCACGCCGCAAACCGCCGCACAAGCCGGGAGGGGTATTAATGACACGGGGTGGGATGATACGGGCGATGCTCGCGGCGACGGCGCTCGGCGTCGCGGCGCCCGCCATGGCGCAGGCGAAGGGCGGGGACACCGCGCTACAGTCACTGCGCGCGCGATTGCCGCAGGACGAGGTGATCTACTTCGCGCTGCCCGACCGGTTCGACAATGCCGACCCGACGAACGACCGTGGCGGGCTGACGGGCGATCGCCTGCGCACCGGCTACGATCCGACGTCGAAGGGCTTCTACCACGGCGGCGACCTGAAGGGGCTGATGCGGCGGTTGCCGTACATCCAGTCGCTCGGCGCGACCGCGATCTGGGTCGGCCCGATTTTCAAGAACAAGCCCGTCCAGGGCCCGCCGGGTCAGGAGAGCGCGGGCTATCACGGCTATTGGATTACCGACTTCAACCACGTTGACCCGCATCTGGGGACGGACGCGGAGTTCAAGGCACTGGTCGATGCCGCGCACGCGCGCGGGATCAAGGTGTACATGGACATCATCGTCAACCACACCGCCGACGTGATCCAGTATCGCGAATGCGGCGCGTGTGCCTATCGCAGCCGCGCCGACTATCCTTACCAGCGCCGCGGCGGGGTGAACGGCCCCGCGATCAACGCCGGCTTCGCTGGCGACGCGGTGCAGACCGCGGATAATTTCGCGCACCTGACCGACCCGACCTACGCCTACACGCCCTATCTGGCGAAGGGGGACGAGCACGCCAAGTCGCCCGACTGGCTGAACGACATCCGCCTGTACCACAATCGCGGCAACACGACGTTCGAGAACGAGAGTTCGACGCTGGGCGATTTCGTCGGGCTCGACGACCTGATGACCGAACACCCGCGCGTCGTCTCGGGCATGATCGACATCTTCGGCGGCTGGATCGACCGGTTCGGGATCGACGGCTACCGCATCGACACCGCGCGCCACGTTAACCCCGAGTTCTGGCAGGCGTTCGTCCCCGCGATGCTCGCCCGCGCGAAGGCGAAGGGTATCCCGAACTTCCACATCTTCGGCGAAGTGTCGCACGGCTCGGTCGACGCCGGCGCGCTCGCCGAGCACACCCGCGTCGACAAGCTGCCTGCGGTGCTCGACTTCGCCTTCCGTCAGGCGGTGATCGAGACGGTGGCGGGAAAACGCGGCACCGACGCGTTCGAGGTGCTGTTCAAGGGTGATCCGCTGTACGAGGGCGGGGCGGATACCGCGCAGCAATTGCCGACCTTCGTCAGCAACCACGACAACGGCCGCTTCGCCTTCTACGTCCGTCAGGCGTTTCCGCAGGCGAGCGACGACGAGGTGCTGCGCCGCGTGATGCTCGGCAACGCGATGCTGCTGTCGCTTCGCGGCGTGCCGACGGTCTATTCGGGCGACGAACAGGGGTTCACCGGCGACGGCAACGACCAGGACGCGCGCGAGGACATGTTCGCGAGCAAGGTCGCGAGCTACAACGACAATCGCCTGCTCGGCACGACGACGACCACCGCCACGGCGCATTTCGGCCAGGACAATCCGCTGTTCAAGCAGATCGCGGCGCTCGCGCGGCTGCGCGTCGTGACGCCGGCGCTGACCCGCGGGCGACAGGTGCTGCGCGCGCGCGAGGAGAAGCCGGGGCTGCTCGCAATCTCGCGCTTCGACCCAACGACACAGGCCGAGGTGCTGCTCGCCTTCAACACGAGCGCGACGCCGATCAATCGGTTGATCGAGGTCGAGCCCGCTGCCGCCGCCGCGCGCGTGCTGGCGGGCAGCGGGTGCACCACGCACGTCGCCGCACCCGGATCGCTGCGTGTCACTCTGCCCGCGTTCGGCTACGCGGTGTGCGCGCTTGAGGGAACGCGGTGACCGATACGATGATGAACAAGACGAGCGACCCCTGGTGGAAGGGCGCGGTAATCTATCAAATCTATCCGCGCAGCTTCGCCGACGCGAACGGCGACGGGGTCGGTGACCTCGCCGGGATCACCGCGCACCTCGATTACGTCGCCGCACTCGGCGTCGACGCGGTGTGGATCTCGCCGTTCTTCACCTCGCCGATGGCCGATTTCGGTTATGACGTGTCGGATTACTGCGACGTCGACCCCGTGTTCGGCACGCTCGCCGACTTCGACGCGCTGGTCGCGCGCGCGCACGCGCTGGGATTGAAGGTCCTGCTCGATCAGGTGTGGGCGCACACCTCGGACCAGCATCCGTGGTTCAAGGACAGCCGCAGCAGCCGGACGAGCGCGCATTCCGACTGGTACGTCTGGCGCGACGCGAAGCCCGACGGCAGCCCGCCGACCAACTGGCAGTCGGTGTTCGGCGGCCCGGCCTGGACGTGGGATGCGCGGCGAGGGCAATATTACCTGCACAATTTCCTGAAGGAACAGCCACAGATCAACGGTCACAACGCGCACGTGCAAGCAGCACTGCTCGACGTGGCGCGCTTCTGGCTGAACCGCGGTGCCGACGGCTACCGGCTCGATGCGCTCAACTTCCTGATGTACGATCCCGCCTTCCCGGACAATCCGCCCGCGACCGACAAGGGCGCGCGCACGCGTCCGTTCGATTTCCAGGAGCACAAGTACAACCAGAGCCACGCCGACATTCCGGCCTTTATCGAGCGTATCCGCGCGGTGTTCGACGAATATGACGAGCGCTTCACCGTGGCGGAGGTGGGCGGACCCGACAGCGACCGCGAGCGCAAGCTGTTCACCGCCGACGACCGGCGTCTGAACAGCTCCTACGGTTTCGACTTCCTTTACGCGCCCGCGCTGACCCCGGCAGCGGTCGTCGACGCGGTAACGAAATGGCCCGACGAGACCGGGGTCGGCTGGCCGAGCTGGGCGTTCGAGAACCACGATGCGCCGCGCGCGATCTCGCGCTGGGCCGCGCCCGAGCACGCCCCCGCCTTCGCGCGGATGAAGATGCTGCTGCTCGCGGCCTTACGGGGCAACCCGATCCTCTATTACGGCGAGGAACTGGGGCTGACGCAGGTCGACGTGCCGTTCGAGCTGCTGCAAGATCCCGAGGCGATCGCGAACTGGCCGCTGACGCTGAGCCGCGACGGCGCGCGCACCCCGATGCCGTGGCGCCGGCACGCGCCCCAGCTCGGCTTCTCGACCGCGCAGCCGTGGCTGCCGCTGGGTGACGATCACGCGGACCTCGCGGTCGACGTGCAGGAAGCGGACGCGGACTCGCTGCTTAACTGGACGCGGCGCGTGCTGGCGCTGCGCCGCGACGAGGCAGCGCTCAGGCTGGGCGATTTCGAGGTGCTGCACGCCGACGACGCGCTGCTCGTCTTCGCGCGCAATTATCACAACGACCGCGTCGTCTGCGCCTTCAACCTGTCGGCCGAGCCGCAGGTCTGGGCGGATGCCGCCGACCTCACTCCCTTGTGCTCGATCGGCGTCACCAGTGCCGATCTTGCCCCCTATGGCGCGCTGATCGCGCGAAAGGACTGACCTCGATGAAGACCATGCTGCTGGCGCTCGCCGCCGCCACCGCACTGACCCCCGGGATCGCGCTCGCGCAGGATACGCGCGCGGGCGTGCCCTCGCCCGGTGACAATGTCGTCGCGCGCGGCACCTCGCCCGATGGCTCGATCACCGTGTCGGTGGCGATCGACGGCGACGGGCGCGCGACCTACGCGGTGGCGCGCCGCGGCAAGCCGGTGATCGCGCCCAGCGCGCTCGGCTTCCTGTTCACCGACGCGCGCAAGATCGACCGCAGTCTGGCGCTCGTCTCGACGTCGCAGACCAAGAGCGACACGTCGTGGACGCAGCCGTTCGGTGAGTGGAAGACGATCCGCGACAATCACAACGAGCTGGTCGTCCGCCTGCGCGAGACGAAGAACCTCAATCGCGAAATGGTCGTGACCTTCCGCATCTTCGACGACGGCGTGGGTTTCCGTTACTCCTTCCCCGACCAGCCCAATTTGCATCACGCGAACATCGCGGAGGAGCTGACCCAGTTCGCGCTCGCGGAGGACGGCACCGCGTGGTGGAAGCCCGCGTTCGAGTGGAATCGCGAGGAGTATCTCTACAACAAGACGCCGATCAGCGCCGTCGGCACCGCGCAGACCGTTTTCACCGCGAAGCTGACCGATGGCACGCACGTCGCGATCCACGAGGCCGCGCTGGTCGATTATTCGGCGATGAACCTCGCCAAGGTCGCGGGTTCGACCACGCTGCGCGCGGTGCTCACCCCCGGTTCGGGCGCGCCCAAGGTCAGCCGCGACGCGCCGTTCGCGACGCCGTGGCGCACGATCATCATCGCCGACGATGCCCCCGGCCTCTACATGAGCCACATTGAGCTCAACCTGAACGAGCCCAACAAGCTGGGCGACGTGAGCTGGATCAAGCCGGGCAAATTCGTCGGCGTGTGGTGGAACATGATCAAGGGCGACTGGACCTGGGCGACGGGGCCCAAGCACGGTGCCACCACCGCCAACGTGAAAAGCTACATCGACTTCGCCGCCGCCAACAAGATTCCGGGCGTGCTGGTCGAGGGGTGGAACGTCGGCTGGAACGGCGACTGGTTCGGCGACGGCAACGGCATGGAATTCGACCAGCCGACCCCCGATTTCGACGCGGCCGAACTGGCGCGCTATGCCAAGTCGAAGGGCGTCTACATCATCGGCCACAACGAGACCGGCGGCTCGGCGAGCCATTATGACGCGCAGCTCGACCGCGCGTTCAAATACGCGCAGGATCACGGCATCCCCGCGATCAAGACCGGCTACGTCACCGACGCGGGCGAAATCGAGCGCGTCGACCCCGACGGCTCCAAGCACCGCGAATGGCACGAGGGGCAGTGGATGGTGAACCATTATACCCGCGTCGTGACCACCGCCGCCAAATACCGCGTCGGGATCGACAGCCACGAACCCGTCAAGGATACGGGGCTCCGCCGCACCTATCCCAATTGGCTCAGCCGCGAGGGTGGCCGCGGCATGGAATATAACGCCTGGCCGGGGAAGAACCCGCCCGAGCATGAGGCGAACATGTTCTTCACCCAGTGGCTGGGCGGCCCGATGGACTTCACGCCCGGCGTGCTGAGTCTGACGGGATCGGAGGGTAGCCCGCTGCAATCGACCGAGGCGAAGCAGCTTGCGCTCTACGTCGTGATCTATTCGCCGGTCGCGATGGCGGCGGACACGCCCGAGAATTACGCCAAGCACATGGACGCGTTCCAGTTCATCCGCGATGTGCCCGTCGACTGGTCCGACACGCGCGTGCTGAACGGCGAAGTCGGCGATTACGTGACGGTCGCGCGCAAGGATCGCGCATCGAACGACTGGTATCTGGGCAGCATCACCGACGAGAATGCGCGCACGCTGACGGTCGCGACCGACTTCCTCGACCGCGGCAAGACCTACACCGCGCAGGTGTACCGCGACGGCGACGACGCCGATTACAAGACCGAGGCGCGCCACTCGATCAAGATCGAGACGATCAAGGTGCGCGGCGGCGACACGCTGACGATCAAGCTGGCGCCGGGCGGCGGGCAGGCGATCCGCTTCGTCGCACCGGGCGGGCGTATCCGTCGCTGATGGACACAGCGCCGCCTCTCTCCCCCACGGTCGTCGTGCTGGGCGGCGGCACCGCGGGGTGGATGGCGGCGTGCCTGTTTGCAGGCGAATGGCCGCGGGCGCGCGTGACCGTGGTCGAGGCGCCCGAGATCGGCATCGTCGGGGTCGGGGAGGGATCGACCCCGCAGCTCCGCGCGCTGTTCGCGCGTCTCGGCATCGCCGACGATGCGTGGATGCCCGCGGCGGACGCGACCTACAAGACCGGCATTCGCTTCGACGGTTGGTCGGCCCGCGCTGGCTATTCCAGCTATTTCCACCCCTTCGCGAGCGCGATCGACCTGCATACCGCGGGCGCGTTCCACGCCAGCGCGCTGGCGCGGCGGACGGGCCGCGCGGTCGACGCGCATCCCGACCGCTTCTTCCTCAACACGCGGCTCGCCCGGGCGCATCGCGCGCCGCTCGCGTCCGCGAGCTTCCCGTTCGAGGTCGGCTACGGCTATCATTTCGACGCGCACAAGGTCGGCGCGGTGTTGCGCGATCATGCGCTGGCGCGCGGCGTGACCCATGTCGCGGCGCGCGTCGACGCGGTCGACGTGGATGATGGCGGCGACGTCGCGGCGCTGATGCTCGCGGGCGGTGAGCGGCTGGCAGGCGACATCTTCGTCGACGCGAGCGGGTTTCGTTCGGTGATCGCGCAGCGCGCGCTCGGCGTGCGCTTCGTGCCGTTCGCGTCGAACCTGTTCTGCGATCGCGCGGTGACGCTGCCGACCCCGCGGGCGGCGGACGCCCCGCTCGATGCACACACGACCGCGACCGCGCTGTCGAATGGCTGGGCGTGGAAGATCCCGCTGACCGCGCGGACGGGCAACGGCTACGTCTATGCGTCGGACTACCAGTCGCCGGACGCGGCGGAGATTGAACTGCGCCACCATCTGGGGCTGCTCGACGCCGATGTCGCGGCGCGCCACCTGACGATGAAGGTCGGCCGGGTCGAACACGCGTGGCACGCCAACTGCCTCGCGATCGGGCTGGCGCAAGGCTTCATCGAGCCGCTGGAGGCGACCGCGCTCCACCTGACGCAGACGACGGTCGAACGGTTCATCGAGGCGTACGGCGACGGCGGCGGCACGCCCCGTCACCGCGACACGTTCAATGCGGGGATAGCGCGACGCTTCGAGGGTGTACGCGATTACATCGTCGCGCATTATCGGCTGAACCAGCGCAACGACACCGACTTCTGGCGCGCCAACGCCGCCAACGATCACCTGTCCGATGATCTGAAGGCGATCATGACCGCGTGGTTCACAGGCCGCGACGTCGCCGCCGAGGTGACGCGGCGTGATCTCGCGGGCTATTATTCGCCGCTGTCGTGGGAAGTGCTGTTCGCGGGCTACGGCACCTTTCCCGATGACGCACGGCTCGCGCCGGCGCAATCGCCGATCGACGCGGCCGGCATCGACCGGTTGCTCGACGGCTGTCTGCTCAATTTCGGCGACCACGCCGCGGCGCTCGCGCGCACGTAACGGAGAGAATGTATGGCCAGCGTAGCGGCAGCGATTGAGGCGGAGGGCGCGCTCGACCGGCGCAAGCGGCAGAGCCTGCTGGGACTCCTCAACATCTCGTTCGGCTTCTTCGGAATCCAGATCGGCTTCGCGTTGCAGAATGCGAACATGAGCCGGATCTTCCAGTCGCTCGGCACCAGCCTCGACGATCTGCCCGCTTTATGGGTCGCGGCGCCGCTGACCGGACTGCTGGTCCAGCCGGTGATCGGGCATCTGAGCGACCGGACGTGGTTCGGACGGCTCGGGCGGCGGCGGCCGTACTTCCTCGCCGGCGCGCTGCTCGCCGCGATCGCGCTGTTGCTGATGCCCGAGAGCCCGGTGCTGCTGTTCGCCGCGGTGATGCTGTGGGTACTCGACGCGTCGCTCAACATCTCGATGGAGCCGTTTCGCGCCTTTGTCGGCGACATGCTCGACAAGGATCAGCACGCCGCGGGTTACGGGGTGCAGACCGCGTTCATCGGCGCGGGCGCGGTCGTCGGGTCGATCTTTCCCTGGGCGCTCGAGCAACTGGGCGTGTCGAACGCGGCGGCGGCGGGCGCGCTCCCCGATTCGGTGCGCTACGCCTTCTGGTTCGGCGGCGCGGCGCTGCTCGCCAGCGTGCTGTGGACCGTGGTGTCGACGCGCGAATATTCGCCCGACGAACTTGCGCGGTTCGACGGTGTGGCTGAGGCTGGCGAGGAGGCGCACGTGCTGCGCGTGCTCGCCGCGCGCAGCGACGCGGCGTGCCTCGCCTGGATCGCGAGCGGCGCGGCAGTAATCGCGCTGGTCGCCGCGACCGGGCTGGAGAAGGAGGTCTATCTGCTCGGCGGGCTGCTCGCGGGCTACGGCCTCGCCAGCCTCATCGCGGTGCGTCGCGCGCGCGGCGGACAGGGCGCGGGGATGCTCGGGCATATCGTCGGCGACTTCTCCGGCATGCCGCCGCTGATGAAGCGGCTGGCGCTGGTGCAGTTCTTCAGCTGGTCGGCGCTGTTCATCATGTGGATCAACACGACCCCGGTCGTGACGAGCCGCTTCTTCGGCGCGAGCACGGCGGGCAGTGCGGCGTATCAGGAGGGAGCGAGCTGGGTCGACGTCCTGTTCGCCACCTATAACGGCGTCGCGGCGGTGTCGGCGCTGGTGCTGATCCCGTTCCTCGCGCGCCGGATCGGGCTCGCGCGCACGCACATCGTGGGGCTCGCGTGCGGGGCGGCGGGCTTTGCCAGCATCTTCGTCGTGCCCGACCACGAGTGGCTGCTGCTGAGCGAGGTCGGGATCGGCATCGCCTGGTCAACGATCCTCGCCATGCCCTACGCGATCCTCGCCTCGTCGCTGCCGCAGCGCAAGCTCGGCATCTACATGGGGCTGTTCAACGTGTTCGTCGTGGTCCCGCAATTGCTGGTCGCGACCGTGATGGGGTCGATCACCAAGCATTTCTTTCCGGGCGAGCCGATCTACACGATGGCGTTCGCCGCCGCGACGATGCTGGTCGCCGCCGCCGCGATGCTGCGGGTACAGGCCGACTAGACCAGGCCGAACGGCACCACGCGGTTGGCCTGCGTGTGTCCGATCTCGGCGCGGCCGAGGAAGGGCACGTGCAGGTCGCGGCACCAGCGCTCCATCATCGCCTCCAGCGTTTCACCCCAGTCGGGTTCGTTGGGCTTGACCGCGGTGACCGCGCCGAGCCGTACGCCCGCAATGCCGCGCAGCTGAGTCGCGTTCGCCATCGTGAACAGCATCCGGTCGATCGCGTACATCGCCTCCGACACCTCCTCGACGATCAGTACGTGATCGGCGAGATCAGGGAGCCACGGCGTCCCGATCAGCGCCGACAGGATCGACAGGTTGAGCGCGATCGAAGGCTGGCCCGCGAGCCCGGGTTCGAGCGCCGCGCGATCGCGCCTCGCCATCCAGCCGAGCGCGCGCGCGACCGTCTCGTCGCCGCCCTTGCGGCCGATGTCGCTCGCCATCGGGCCGTGCACCGGGTGGCCGATGCGGCGCGCGTAGAGTGCGGCGAGCAGGAACCCCACGTCGGAATAGCCGAGATAGGTCTTCGCGCGCGCGGCGTCGTTCAACCGCGGCAATGCGTCCGCCAGAATGCGGTTGGAGCCGTAGCCGCCGCGCACGAACCATATCGCGCTCAGCGACGGATCGTTGGCATATCCGACGAAGGCGGCGGCGCGCACCGCGTCCGATCCGGCGAAATGCCCGGCTTGCGCGAAACATTGCGGATGAAAGACGAGGTCGACCTCGGGATAGGCGATCGCCGCCAGCGCCGAAACGGGCGCGACCACATCGGGGTTGGCGGCGCTGGAGGCCGCTACGACGCCGATCCGCATGTTCGTGATTGCTCCTCGGCTTGCCCTGTTTCCGCGAACAGCCGATAGCCCGCAGCCATGCAAGACGGCAATGCGACTGACGTGCGCGGCAAGCGCTTCTTCCTGGTCGGGATCGGTGGATCGGGAATGATGCCGCTGGCGATGATCCTCGCCGGGCGCGGCGCGATCGTCGCCGGGTCGGATCGCGGGCTCGATCAGGGACGCGTGCCGGCGAAATTCGACGCGCTGCGCGATCTCGGGATCGACTTGTTCGCGCAGGACGGCAGTGGAGTCGTTTCGGACGAGCAGATCGTCGTCGCCTCCGCCGCAGTCGAGGACACGGTCGCGGACATGGTCGCGGCGGCGCGGATCGGTTGCGCGCGAATGACCCGCGCCGAACTCAACGCCGCCTTGTTCAACGCCAGCTCGCTCGGCATCGGCGTCGCGGGCACCAGCGGCAAGTCGACCGTCACCGGCATGATCGCGGCGATCCTGCATCGCATCGGTGGCGATCCGACGGTGATGAACGGCGCGGTAATGAAGGATTTCGCGAGCGCCGACCGCCCGTTCGCGAGCGCGCTGGTGGGTGCGGGCCAGGCGTATGTCAGTGAAGTGGACGAGAGCGACGGATCGATCGCGCTCTATCGTCCGCGGGTCGCGGTGCTCAACAACGTCAGCCTCGACCACAAATCGCTCGACGAGCTCAACCGTCTGTTCGGCGATTTTCTCGCCCACGCGCGTCACGCCGTGGTCAATGCCGACAACGCGGACGCCGCGGCACTGGCGATGGCGCTGCCCGCGGCGCGGGTGACGCGTTTCTCGGTCGAGGGCGCGGGCGATCTGGTCGCGCGTGACGTGCGCGAGGAGCCGTTCGCGGTCTCGTTCACGCTACATCATGCCGACGGCACGCTGCCGGTCACGCTACAGGTTCCCGGGCGGCATAACGTCTCGAACGCGCTCGCGGCGCTGGGTGCCGCGCAGGCGGCGGGGGTGTCGCTCGCCGATGCGGCGGCCGCGCTGGCGCGGTTCACCGGCTTGCGCCGGCGTTTCGACCTCGTCGGCGAGGCGGCGGGCGTGTCGGTGATCGACGATTTCGGGCACAATCCCGACAAGATCGCCGCGACGCTCGACACGCTGCACGCCTTTCCCGGCCGGTTGCTCGTCCTGTTCCAGCCGCACGGGTTCGGGCCGTTGAAGGTGATGCGCGCCGAGCTCGTCGCGATGTTCGCGCGTGCGCTGGCGGCGGACGACCTGCTCGTGATGCCCGACCCGCTCTATCACGGCGGCACCACCAGCCGCGAGGTGACGAGCGCCGACATCGTGCGCGACGTGACGCTCGGCGGGCGTCACGCGCTACACATCCCCGATCGCGCGGCGGCGGCGGCGCATCTGGTGGCGGAGGCGAGGGCGGGCGACCGCATCGTCGTCATGGGCGCGCGCGACGATACGCTCAGCCTGCTCGCGGCCGAGATGGTGGAGATGCTCGCGCAGCGCGACTGAGCGCCGTCGCGCGCGGCAGCCGGCGCGTTTTGCGCGTGACCGCTCGCGCGCCTATGTTGGCCGCATGTCTGATCATCCCCATCACGCCGCCGAGCGGCCGCGGCTCGCCTATCACCTGACCGAGGGGCGCGGCCCCGCGATCGTGTTCCTGCCGGGCTATGCGTCGGACATGACCGGGACCAAGGCGGTCGCGCTCGAGGATTGGGCAAAGGCGCACGGCCGCGCGTTCCTGCGCTTCGACTATGCCGGTTGCGGCGCGTCGGAGGGAAAGTTCGAGGAGCAGAGCCTCGCCGATTGGCGCGACGATGCGCTCGCGATGATCGACGACGCGGTCGAGGGGCCGGTGGTGCTGGTCGGATCGTCGATGGGCGGGTGGATCATGCTGCTGGCGGCGAAGGCGCGGCCCGAGCGTATCCACGCGCTGGTCGGCATCGCGCCCGCGCCCGACTTCACCGACTGGGGCTTCTCGGCCGACGAGAAGATGTATCTGCTCCAGCACGGCCGGTTGGAGCGCCCCAATCCCTACGGCCCCGCGCCGACCGTCTACACGCGTCGGTTCTGGCAGTCTGGTGAGGCCAACCGGCTGATGTTCGGGGAAATCGACGTCACCTGTCCGGTGCGGTTCCTGCAAGGGCAGAAGGACCCCGACGTGCCATGGCATCGCACCTGCCGCTTGGCCGAGATGCTGGCGTCAAGCGACGTTCAGACGTGGCTGGTCAAGGACGGCGATCACCGCCTGTCGCGCGACGCCGATGTCGCGCTGCTGATCCGCGCGGTGGAGGACGTGCTGCCGTGATCCAGTTCCTTGCCCTGCTCGCCGCGCAAGCCGCGGGCACGCCCCCGACATCGCCGACGCAGAAACTCGACGCTTGCGTCACGCAGGCGCGCACCGATCCCGCCGGGGCGGAGCAGGTCGCGCGCACGCTCGGCCGCGCGGGCGAGGCGTGCCGCGGGGTCGCGCTCGCGGGCCAGGATGATTTCGCCGGCGCCGCAACCGCCTTCACCGCGGCGGCGCGCAATGCCGAACTGGCGAAGGAAGCGCGGGCGGCGGATTATTGGGCGCAGGCGGGCAATGCCTGGCTCGCCGCGGGTGACGCGGCAAAGGCGCGCGCCGCGCTCGACGCGGCGCTGGCGGCGGGAACGTTGACCGACCTCAACCGCGGCGAGGCCTATCTCGACCGCGCGCGCGCCTTGGTCGCGACCGGCGACATGAAGGCAGCGCGCGTCGACCTCGATCTGGCGACGAAGGACGCCGCCGACGACCCGCTCGCCTGGCTGCTGTCGGCGACGCTGGCGCGGCGGATGGGGGACCTGCCACGCGCGAAACTCGACATCGCGCAGGCGCTCCGCCGCTCGGCCGACGACGCCTCGGTCCAGCTCGAGGCGGGCAACATCGCCGCCGCAGCGGGTGAGGCGGACCGTGCGCAGGCAGCGTGGAAGGAAGCCGCGCGGCTGGCACCCGATGCGCCCGCCGGGCGTTCAGCCACCAATGCCCTCACGCAGTTCGCAGGAGACCCGAAAAAGTGAAATACCTCCACACGATGATCCGCGTCGCCGATCCCGACAAGACGATCGCCTTTTTCGAGGTGCTGGGATTGAAGGAGGTGCGCCGGATGGAGAATGAGGCGGGCCGCTTCACGCTGATCTTCCTCGCGACGCCCGAGGACATGAACGCGCCGGGCGAGCGCGCGCGTGCCGAAGTTGAGCTGACCTACAATTGGCCGAACGAAGGCGAAACGCCGGAGGAATACACCGGCGGACGCAACTTCGGCCACCTGGCTTACTACGTCGACGACATCTACGAGACGTGCCAGCGGGTGCAGGACGCGGGCCACATCGTCCACCGCCCTCCGCGCGACGGTTACATGGCGTTCGTGAAGTCGCCCGACGGCATCTCGATCGAGCTGTTGCAGGAAGGCGGCGCGAAAGAGCCCGCCGAGCCTTGGAAGTCGATGCCCAACACCGGGAGCTGGTGACCGTGGCGGGTGTGCCCGGATCGGGGCTCGAAATCGTCCGCGTCCCCGTTCTGTCGGACAATTATTCGTGGCTCGTCCACGATGCCGACAGTGGGGAGACGATCGTCGTCGATCCGGGCGAGGCTCAGCCGGTGCTCGACGCCGCTGCCGTGCGTGGCTGGACGATTGACGCGATCTGGACGACGCACTGGCACCCCGATCACGTCGGCGGCAACGCCGGCGTGGTCGCGGCGAGCGGTGCAACGGTGATCGGTCCAGAAGCCGAGCGCGAGAAGATCGGCGCGCTCGACCGCGGGGTGGCCGAAGGCGACACGGTGTCGATCGGTGCGCAGGAGGCGCGCGTGCTGCACGTGCCCGGTCACACGTCGGGGCACATCGCCTTTCACCTCGCCGACGACGCCGCGATCTTCACCGGCGACACCTTGTTCGCGCTCGGGTGCGGGCGGCTGTTCGAGGGCAGCGCTGAGCAGATGTTCGACAATTTCCGCCGCTACGCCGACCTGCCCGGTGAGACGCGCGTCTATTGCGGGCACGAATATACGCAGTCGAACGGACGCTTCGCGCTGTCGGTCGAGCCGGCCAATGATGCGCTCGTCGCGCGGATGGCCGAGGTCGACCGCCAGCGCGCCGCGGGTGAGCCGACGGTGCCGACCACCATCGCCGAGGAACAGGCGACCAACCCGTTCATGCGCGCGGGCAATGCCGGCGAATTCAAGCGGTTGCGTGAGGCGAAGGATTCTTTTCGCGGTTAGAAACGTTTGGCAGCAAACAGACGAGGAGTGGATGCGATGCACAAACTGCCGTTGATGGTGCTGGTCGCGGGCGTCGGGCTCGGCGCGGGTGGTGCTGCCCTCGCCAAGCGCGATACACCCGAACTCGCCTACCAGAAATTGATCG
The DNA here is from genome assembly GCF_019429535.1 of Sphingomonas citricola. GTDB lineage: Bacteria > Pseudomonadota > Alphaproteobacteria > Sphingomonadales > Sphingomonadaceae > Sphingomonas > Sphingomonas citricola. The sequence continues at coordinate 121,360 of NZ_JAHXZM010000007.1, forward strand.
CGGGCAAGGTGGCGGGAAAGCCGCAGTCGTGCATCGACACCCGCTTCCGACAGTCGCAACTCAGCGCCTATGGCAACAAGCTGATCTACCGCATCAGCGACAAGCTCGTGTACGTCAACGAAACCAATGGCGGGTGCGAACGCGTCGCGCAGGGTGACGCGCTCGTTTCGCGGCAGTATCAGACCCGCGCGTGCAGCGGCGACATCGCGACCACGGTGCAACTGCCGCCGGGGATCACGACCGGCAGCTGCGCGCTCGGCGATTTCACGCCGTACACCAAACCCTGAGCGGTCGGCCACGAGCGGCCTGCCGCTGCGAGAGAGGAACGTAATGCCCGACCAGACCGAAGCCGACATGACCGGCGTCGAACAGCGCATCTCCCCCAAGCCGGAGGTGGACGCGATCGGCGGGCGCACGCTCAAGCCCGCGACGCTGATGATGGGTCACGGCTACGACCCCGCGCTGTCAGAAGGGTCGCTGAAGCCGCCGATCTTCCTGACCTCGACCTTCGTCTTCCCCAACGCAGCCGCGGGCAAGCGCCATTTCGAGGGCGTGACCGGCAAGCGTCCGGGCGGTGCCGAGGGGCTCGTCTACTCGCGCTTCAACGGGCCGAACCAGGAAATCCTCGAGGACCGGCTCGGCATCTGGGAAGGCGCTGAGGATGCGCTCGCCTTTTCCAGCGGCATGTCGGCGATCGCGACCCTGTTCCTGTCGATGGTCAAGCCCGGCGACACGATCGTTCACTCGGGCCCGCTCTACGCCGCGACCGAGACGCTGATCGCGCGCGTGCTGGGCAAGTTCGGCATCAACTGGCTCGACTTCCCCGCGGGCGCGACGCGCGAGGAGATCGACGCGGTGATGCGCAAGGCCGCCGCGAACGGCAACGTCGCGCTCGTCTATCTGGAAAGCCCCGCCAACCCGACCAACGCACTGGTCGATGTCGAGGCGGTGGCGGCGAGCCGCGACGCGGTGTTCGCCGACCACGAGCACAAGCCGCCGATCGCGATCGACAACACCTTCCTCGGCCCGCTCTGGTCGCAGCCGTTGAAGCACGGCGCCGACATCGTCGTCTATTCGCTGACCAAATATGCCGGCGGGCACTCGGACCTGGTCGCGGGCGGCGTGCTGGGGTCGAAGGAGCAGATCAACGTCATCCGCGCGATGCGCAACACGATCGGGACGATCTGCGACCCGAACACCGCGTGGATGCTGCTGCGCAGCCTCGAGACGCTGGAACTGCGCATGAGCCGCGCGGGTGAGAACGCGGCCAAGGTGTGCACCTGGCTGCGCGACCAGCCGCAGGTCGAGCGCGTCGGCTATCTCGGCTTCCTCTCCGAGGGCAGCACCGAGGGGCCCGAAGGGCGGCAGGCCGATATCTATCGCCGCAATTGCACCGGCGGTGGGTCGACCTTCTCGCTGTATCTCAAGGGTGGCGAGGCCGAGGCGTTCCGGTTCCTCGACGCGCTCAAGATCGCGAAGCTCGCGGTGTCGCTCGGCGGGACCGAGACGCTGGCGAGCCACCCGGCGGGCATGACGCACCTCTCGGTCGCCGACGAGCGCAAGCAGGCGCTGGGGATCACCGACAATCTCGTGCGCATCTCGATCGGGGTCGAGGATGCCGACGATCTGATCGCCGACTTCGCCAACGCGCTGGCGGCGATCTGACGCCCAACCGCGTGAGTTAACGCTTTCCCGCCCGCGTGTTTGCCGCCATCCTGACCGGGCGGCGGCAGACCGCGGGTGATGGAGAGCAAGCATGACCAAGCGGATCGCGGTGATCGGCGCCGGCATGGGCGGGCTGTGCGCGGCGATCCGGGCGCGCGCGGCGGGACATTCAGTGACGCTGTTCGAGCATGCCGACGCGGTCGGCGGCACGTGGCGCGCCAATCGCTATCCGGGCGTCGCGTGCGACGTGCCCGCGATCCTCTACCAGTTCAGCTTCGCGCCCAACCCGCACTGGAGCCACCATTACGCGCGCGGGCCCGAAATCCACGCTTATACCGAGGCACTGGTCGAACAGTTCGGGCTCGGCGAGGTGCTGCGGCTGAACGAGGGCGTCACGCGTGCGGCGTGGGACGAAGCAAGCGCGACCTGGGCGGTCGAAACCGAACGTGGTGCGCGCGAGACGTTCGACGCGATCGTGCCGGCGCTGGGCCAGCTCTCGCGTCCGCAATTGCCCGTCATTGCAGGCGTGCGCGACTTCGCGGGCCAGACGTTCCATGCCGCGGAATGGCCTGACCGCCTCGACCTGACCGGCAAGCGCGTCGGGGTCGTCGGATCGGCGGCGAGCGCGGTGCAGTTGATCCCCGAAGTCGCCAGGCAGGCCGCGCACCTCGTCGTGTTCCAGCGCACGCCCAATTGGATCATCCCGCGCAACGACACCGCGGTCACGCCCGAGGCGAAGGCGCTGATGGCGACCAACCTGGAGGTCGCGATGCGGCTGGGTGCGGCGAGCCGGGCAATGATCTTCGACAATGCCGACACGTTCTTCTGGCAGGCGTTCAAGTGGACGCCTGAGGGGCGCGCCGCCTTTACCCGCACCGCGCTCGACCATCTCGAGGCACAGGTGGCCGACCCCGCGCTGCGCGCGAAGCTGACCCCCGATTACCCGATCGGGTGCAAGCGCATCCTGATCTGCGACGATTTCTATCCCGCGCTATGCCGCGACAATGTCACGCTGGAAACGAGCGTGATCGCGCGGATCGAGGCGGGCGGCGTGCGCACCGCCGACAGCTTCCACGATCTCGACGTGCTGATCTTCGCGACGGGGTTCGAGACGACGGCGTGGAACTGGTCGATGGAGGTGGTGGGCGAGGGCGGTCGCACGCTCGCCGAGGCATGGGCCGACGGACCCGAGGCGTATCTGGGGATCATGGCGCACGGCTTCCCCAACATGTTCATGCTCTACGGTCCCAACACGAACCTGGGGCATAATTCGATCAGCTTCATGATCGAGCAGCAGGTCGGCTTCATGCTGCGCGCACTCGCGGCAGCGGAGGGCGAGGGGGCTCGCACCATACGCGTCACCGCGGACGGGCAGGCACGTTTCAACGACACGATCACGCAGGCGCTCGACCGGACGGTATGGGCCGATCCGCATTGCCGCAGCTGGTACAAGGCGGCGAACGGCCGCGTGTATCAGAACTGGTCGGGTAGCTGCACCGACTATGCCGCCGCGACCGCCGAGATCGATCGCACCGCGGTCGCGATCGGCTAAACGCGATCCGCCTCGCCTCGCCGCACGATGTGTGGCAGGCGGGCGGCATGGAACAGTTCGATGCGATCGTGCTCGGCGCCGGCGGCGCCGGGCTGATGTGCGCGGCCGTGGCGGGGCAGCGCGGGCGGCGCGTCGTCGTGCTCGATCACGGCACCGAGCCGGGGCGCAAGATCGTGATCTCGGGCGGCGGGCGGTGCAATTTCACCAATCGCGAGGCGATCCCCGAACGCTACGTCTCCGCCAATCCGCATTTCGCCAAGTCGGCGCTCGGCCGCTATACCGCGCAGGATTTCCTCGAACTGGTCGAGCGCTACGGGATCGCGTGGCACGAGAAGACGCTGGGGCAATTGTTCTGCGACGGCTCGGCGCGGCAGATCGTGTCGATGCTGCTCGATGAATGCGACAAGGGCGCGGTGACGCTGCGGCTGGGCGGTGAGATCGGCGAGATCGACCACGCCGATGCGCGCTTCACGGTCGCGCACGACGGGCGGCGCTACGTGGCACCTGCGCTGGTGATCGCGACTGGCGGCCCGTCGATCCCGAAGCTTGGCGCGACCGGCTTCGCTTATGATCTCGCGCGACGGTTCGGGTTGAAGGTGGTGGAGCCGCGCCCCGCGCTGGTGCCGCTGACGCTGCCGGGCGAGGAAGCGCTGTTCCGCGCATTGGCGGGCGTCGCGACGCCCGTGGTGGCGGGCTCGCTGCCCGCGAGGGGACGCGGTGCCTCGTTCGCGGAAGCCGCGCTGTTCACCCACCGCGGGTTGAGCGGCCCCGCGATCCTGCAGGTGTCGTCGTACTGGCGTCCGGGCGAGGCGGTCACGATCGACCTCGTGCCGGGCGCCGCGCCCGGCTGGCTGCGCGACGCCAAGCGTGCCCGCCCGCGCGGTACGCTCGCGTCGGCGCTGCCGCTGCCGGGGCGGTTGAGCGACGCGCTCGCGAAAGTGATCGACGTCAACGAACTGGGCACCGCCACCGACCGCGTGCTGGAGGATGCCGAGTGTCGGCTCGCCGACTGGCGCTTCCACCCGAACGGCACCGAAGGGTTCGCCAAGGCCGAGGTGACGGTCGGCGGCATCGCCACCGCGGGGCTGTCGTCGAAGACGATGGAAGCGCGCCACCTGCCCGGATTGTACGCGATCGGCGAGGCGGTGGACGTGACCGGGTGGCTGGGCGGCTACAATTTCCAATGGGCCTGGGCGAGCGGATGGGCGGCGGCGCAGGCGGTGTGAGCTAAGTAACGACGTCCACGCACTTGCTTCGGCGATGACCCGAGCGCAGTTTCCGCGCGGCAGATGACGCGAGGGGGCGAGGATGGCGGTTACGGGCATCGGCGGCATCTTCTTCCGGGCAGCCGACCCAGAGCAATTGTCCGACTGGTATCGCACCCACCTCAACGTCGGCGCGGGCTGCATGACGGCGGACGCCGCGTCCGCGCGCGCCGAGCCCGATCCCTGGTTCTGGCGCACCGGTGGTGGCCCGGTCGTCTTCGCACCGTTCCCTGCCGACAGCGATTATTTCGCCGCCGACCGGCAATGGATGCTCAACCTGCGCGTCGACGCGATCGATCGGATGATCGCGGCACTGCGCGATGCCGGTATCGCGGTGGAGACGCGTGCCGAATGGGACGAGGCGGGCATCGGGCGGTTCGCTCGCCTGCACGACCCCGAGGGCAATTCGATCGAATTGTGGGAGCCGGCGGCGGCCTGACCCGACACCCGCCCCTCTATTTGCCTCAGCCGTCGCCGACGCGCTCGATGTCGGCGCCGACCGCGGACAGTTTTTCCTCCAGCCGCTCGTAACCGCGGTCTAGGTGGTAGATACGGCTGACCTGCGTCTCGCCATCCGCGACCAGCCCCGCGATGATGAGGCTCATCGACGCGCGCAGGTCAGTCGCCATCACGGGCGCGCCGACGAGCCGGTCGACGCCCTGGACCACCGCGGTGCGGCCGCGCACCTGGATGTCCGCCCCCATCCGCGCCAGCTCGGGCACGTGCATGTAGCGGTTCTCGAAGATCGTCTCGGTCAGCACGCTGGCGCCGTCGGCGCGGCACAGCATCGCCATGAACTGCGCCTGCATGTCGGTCGCGAAGCCGGGGAAGGGCGCGGTGGTGATGTTGAGCGGGCGTAGCTTTTCGGGCGCGGCGACGCGGATCGTGCCGCGGCCGATCTCGACCTCGACGCCCGCCTCGCGCAGCGCATCGAGTGTCGCGCCCATCTCGTCCGCGCCGATGTTGGTCAGCGTGACGTCGCCGCCGGTGATTGCGGCGGCGCAGGCGTAGCTGCCTGCCTCGATCCGGTCGGGCATCACCGAATAGGTCGCACCGTGCAGCTCGCGCACGCCCTCGATCTCGAGCGTCTCGGTCCCGATGCCCTGGATCGACGCGCCCATCGCGACGAGGCAACGGCACAGATCAACGATCTCGGGCTCGCGTGCGGCATTCTCGAGCCGCGTCGGGCCGCTGGCGGTCACAGCGGCCATGACGACGTTCTCGGTCGCGCCGACCGAGACGACGGGGAAACGGTAGGTTCCGCCCGACAGGCGTCCGCCGGGTGCGGAAGCCGTGACGTAACCCGCGCTCATTTCCAGCTTCGCGCCGATCGCCTCGAGCGCCTTCAGGTGGAGGTCGATCGGGCGGTTGCCGATCGCGCAGCCGCCGGGCAGCGACACGCGCGCCTCGCCTGCGCGCGCGAGGATGGGGCCGAGCACCAGGATCGACGCGCGCATCTTGCGCACGATGTCATAGGGCGCCTCCGCGCTGGTGAGCTGCCCGGCGCGGATCGTCATCACGCGGCCGAACTCGTCGGGGCGCGACCCCTCGATCCGGGTCGACGCACCCAATTGATTGAGCAGGTGGCCGAAGCCATCGACGTCGGCGAGCCGCGGCAGGTTGCGCAGCGTCAGCGGCTCGTCGGTCAGGATCGCGCACGGCATCAGCGTGAGTGCGGCGTTCTTCGCGCCCGAGATGGGAAGATTGCCCGACAGCCGATTGCCGCCACGAATGAGGATACGGTCCATCCCGCCGCATCTATCGCGCGGACCCGCCGTCGCCAAGCCGCTGACGTCGATAGCGGTGACCAGCGCCGATGCCGGTACGCGAAATACGGACAGGATCGCTTGCGCTTGATCGATTTTAATGCGTCGCCCCACGCGTGCCCCATAAGCAGCAATGATAACAAGGGGTTTCCACTGCGTGCGGGTACGTACCTTCGTCGACCGGATCGGCGAGTTTCTTTCGCTGTCCGATTGCGAGCGCGAAGCCCTGACCAACTTGCAGGGGCGGACGCGCTCGCTGCGTCGCGGGGCGGTGCTGGTCCGTGAGAAGGATCGCACCAGTGACTTTTTCGTGGTCTCGAGCGGCATGATGATGAGCTACGTCTTGCTGGACGACGGCAGTCGGCAGATCCTGCGTTTTCTGTTTCCCGGCGACGTGACGGGCGCGTCGGCGCTTGCCTATGCCAATTCGCCCGAGAGCGTGGCGGCGCTGTGCGAGAGCGTCGTGTGCCTGTTCGATCGCACGCAGGTCGCCGACGTGCTGACGCGGCACCCGCGGCTGGCGCTGGCGCTGACCGCACTCGACCAGGCCGAGCGCGCGGCGATGACCGATAGGCTGGCGGGGCTCGGGCGGACGTCGGCGCAGGCGCGGATCGCGGCGGTGCTGCTCGACCTGCGCGACCGGCTGCGCCGCACCGGGGAGGACGTGGCGAGCGGCTTCACGCTGCCATTGACGCAGGAGGAGATCGGCGACGCGAGCGGGCTGACCGCGGTACACGTCAACCGGATGCTGCGCCAGTTGGAGGACATGGGACTGATCGTCCGGCAGGGCTCGCGCGTGATCCTGGCGGACGAGACGCGATTGCGGCGCGCGGCGAAATATGTCGATCGGCTGGCGGGGGTCGATCTGTCGTGGATGGTCCTGTCGGGCGAGTGAGGACGGTCTAGCCGCGCGACACGCTGCTGCGCGCGAGCTCGCGGTCGATCACGTCCAGCAGGCGTTCGAGGCCCGCCTCGTCGCCCGCCTCGGCGCGCACCGTGACCGCGGCCTGCGTGTTCGAGGCGCGGAGCAGCCACCAACCATCGGGCGTGGAAACGCGCAACCCGTCGGTCAGATCGACCTCGGCACCCGTCGCCAGCACCCGCGCGCGCACCTCATCGACGATCGCGAGGCGACGATCCTCGGGGACCATGATGCGCAACTCGGGCGAGGCGCAGGTCGCGGGCAGGCGGTCGATCAGTTCGGCGAGCGAACAGCCCGCCAGGTCGATCGCGCGCATCAACCGGACCGCGGCATAGGCGGCGTCGTCGAAGCCGTAATAACCGTACGCGAAAAAGATGTGCCCCGACAGTTCGGCCCCAATCGCGGCGCCCTCCTGACGCATCCGCGCCTTGATCTGGCTATGCCCCGATTTCGCCATCACCGCCCGCCCGCCGAGCGCGCGGATCCGGTCGAACAGCGCGTCGCTCGATTTCACGTCGGCCACCACGCAGGCGCCGGGAAGGTCGCACAGCAACGGCTCGGCAAGCAGCGCGAGGAGCTGATCGCCCCATACGATCCGCCCGCGCGCATCGACCGCGCCGATGCGGTCGCCGTCGCCGTCGAAGGCGAAACCCATGTCGAGCCCTTCGCGCGTCACCAGCGCGATCAGGTCGGACAGATTGGCGGGAATGGTCGGATCGGGATGATGGTTGGGAAAGGTACCGTCTACGTCGGTATAGAGCAGATGGTGCTCACCCGGGAGGATCTGGGTCAGGCGTTCGATCACCGGCCCGGCGGCGCCGTTCGCCGCGTCCCAGCCGATGCGGAAGGGGCGATCGGTGGCGCCTTCCACCAGACGAGCGACATAATCGTCGAGTACCGCCGCCTGACGGATTTCACCCAAGCCGCTTTCCCAGTCACCCGCGGCCGCCAGCCGAGCAAGATCGCACACGTCGTCGCCAAAGAAGCTCTCGTGCGCGAGGACGAACTTGAACCCGTTGTCGCCCGCGGGATTGTGGCTGCCGGTCACCTGCACGCCGGCGTCCACCCCCAGCGTCGCCTCGGCGAAATAGAGCATCGGCGAGGGGCCGAGCCCGATCCGCACCACGTCGACCCGGCTCGCGATCAGCCCGTCGATGAGCGCGTCCTCTAGCATGGGGGAGGACAGCCGCCCGTCGCGACCGACGACGACGCGGTGCCCCCCGGCGCGGCGCACGCGGGTCGCGAAGCTGCGGCCAACCGCGTAGGCGTCAGCCTCGCCCAGCGTCTCGCCGACGGTGCCGCGAATGTCGTAATCGCGCAGGATCGATGGGTGGAAACGATGCGTCATGGCGGAGACGCTAGCGGCATGTTCGCCGCCGACCAACAATCAGCGCGCGACCTCCAGCCGGCTGAGCAGCAGATCGCGTGCGGCATTGACCCGGCGCGCGTCGTCGGGCGAGCCGCCGCGATCGGGGTGCAGGTCCGCGATCAGGCGTCGATGCGCCGCGCGGATCGCATCGGCATCGGCGTCGTCGGCGACGCCCAGCGTGCGTCGCGCCGCCGTGATGGCGCTCGGTCGCCGCGTGGCGGGTTTCTTGAGCAGCCACAGCACTGCCCAGATTACCGCGGCGGCGACGATCCACTTCATGCCGCCGCGCTCGACAGCGCCGTGTCGGGGAGGGCGAGGCCCGCCATCATCTCGCGCAACTCCTGCCGCGCAGCGACGTGGCTCAACCCCATGCCGCCGAACGACTTGTTGTCGAGCAGCGTCAGCCCGGCGGGGAACAACTCACGATAGATCACCCGCTCGCCCAGCCCCGGGATGATGCGGAACCCGACGCGGCGCGACAATTGGTCGAGCGCTTCGGACACGCGGCGCATGTTGCGGGCGTCGACATAGGCGAGGCGATTGCGCAGCACGACCCAGTCGATCGTCGTCCCATCCGCCTTCGCGCGCGCCTTGCGCACGTCCCAGATCAGTTCCGAATAGAAGCTCGGACGCTTCACCTTGAACGTTTCCGCGTCGACCTGGCCGATCAGGTCGAAGTCGACGAAACTGTCGTTCATCGGCGTGACCAGCGTGTTGGCGAGCGCCGCGGCGGTGCGTGCGCACGGATCGTCGCGGCCGGGCGTGTCGATGACCATGAAGTCGAAGCCATCGCTGAAGCGCGCGAAAAGATCCTCGAAATTTCCGTCCGCGCGACCGTCGCCGGTGGCGTGGTCGGGGATCGGCAGCGGCTGCCCCGTGCGCTTCACCGTTTCGGCGCGATTGTCGAGATAGCGGCCGAGCGTTCGCTGGCGGTGGTCGAGGTCGATGCACGCCACGCGCGCGCCGCGCGCGGCGAGCGCGACCGCGGTATGGACCGCGGTGGTCGACTTGCCCGTACCGCCCTTTTCGTTGGCGAACACGATCACGTGCGGTCCGGCGGCGGGCTGTTGCGCGGGTGACGCCGCGCCCTCGGCCGGTTCGGTGATGTGCGTCTCGGCCTGATCAGACAACGCGCGACTTCCCTGATTGATTGCTGTTTGGCGCCATCATAGAAGCCGCGGCGCAGGGATACGAGGGGGTTAAAGCGTGGAAGTGTATCGGGAACTCGCCGGTCTCCGGGCGGCGGTCGCGGCCGCGCGCGCCGAGGGGCGCGAGGTGGCGCTGGTGCCGACGATGGGCGCGCTCCACGCCGGGCATATCGCGCTGGTGGAAGCCGCACGGCGGCCGGGCACCACCGTGGTCGCCTCGATCTTCGTCAACCCGAAGCAATTCGGCGCGAACGAGGACCTGTCGCGTTACCCGCGCAAGGAGACGAGCGATATCGCGATGCTGACCGAGGCGGGATGCGATCTGCTGTGGTTGCCACCCGTAGAGGCGATGTACCCGGCCGGCTTCGCGACCAACATTTCGGTTGCGGGGGTGAGCGAAGGGCTCGACGGGGCCGCGCGCCCCGGCCATTTCGACGGCGTCGCGACCGTCGTCGCCAAACTCTTCAATCAGGTTCAGCCGACCCGCGCCTATTTCGGTGAAAAGGATTTCCAGCAACTGGCGGTGATCCGCCGCATGGTCACCGATCTCGACTTCGAGATCGAGGTGACGGGGGTGCCAACGCAGCGCGAGGACGACGGGCTCGCGCTGTCGAGCCGCAACGTCTATCTCGACGGCGACGAGCGCGCGAAGGCGGTGGCGCTGCCGCGCGCATTGGGCATCGCGGCACGCGCGATTTCAGGCGGCACGCCGGTCGACAAGGCGCTGGCGGACGCGACGACGTATTTGTCGAACGCGGGCTTCAGCGTCGATTACGTGTCGCTGGTCGACGCCGAAACGCTCCAGCCGCAACCCGATGCGGCGCGCCGCCGCCAATTGCTCGCGGCAGCGCGGCTGGGGGCGACCCGCCTGATTGACAATCTCGCGATCGAGCCGGGCAACTGACACGCGAGTACCATGGCACGGTTAACGCGTTAACCATTTGGTGAGCCGAATCGGGTGATAGCCTTCGTTCAGCATCAACGCTGATATCGGGGGCAAACCGATGACCGTTCTCTCTCACGCGCCTTCTCTGCTCGACCGCCGGATCGCCAAGGCACGCGCCGGCGATGCTCATGCCGCCTATGATCTGGGAATCGGCTATTCCACTGGGACGGCGGGCGCGACGCTCGACCTGATCGAGGCACACAAGTGGCTCAATCTCGCCTCGGCCTGGGGCCATGATGCCGCGCCGTCCGCGCGCGCCGAAGTGTCCGAAGACATGACCGCGCGCGAGATCGCGACCGCGCAGCGTGCGGCGCGCGACGTGATCGGAGCACTCCACCGCCGCGCCGCCTGACGACCGCACGATGCCCGGCCATCGCGCACGACTTCGTGCGCGCGGCCTGATCCTGATATTGTCGCCACCCCGAAGTAATTTCGGGTCAACCTGACTTCCCCCGATCACCGAAGATGATGATCGGGTTACGCGGTGGCCTTCTTCGCGGCAGGTTTCGTGGCAGCCGGTTTCTTGGTCGCGGACTTTTTCGCGGGAGCCTTGGTAGCGACCTGGCCGCCGTCCCCCTTCACAGCCGCCTTTTTCGGTGCAGCCTTCTTCTTTGCCGGCGCCTTTTTCCTGCCCGCCGGCGCCATCGCCGCGCGCGCGTCAATCAGTTGCGCAGCCTCTTCCAGCGTCAGTTGCTCGGGCGTGATCGTCTTCGGCAGCGTTGCGTTGGTGGTACCGTCGGTGACGTAGGGGCCGTAGCGGCCTTCCATCAATTTTAACTCAGCCTCGGTGCGAGGGTGGGCGCCCAGCACCTTGAGCGGCTCGCGCGCCGCGCCGCGTTGCGGACGCCCGCCGCCCGCCGCCGCCTCGGCAAGCTTTACCACCGCCGCGTTCATGCCCGTCTCGAACACGTCCGCGGTCGAGGTGAGCCGCGCATATTTGCCCGCATGCGCTAAGTACGGACCGTAGCGCCCGATCGCCGCGGTGATGTCCTGCCCGGTTTCTGGATGCTGACCGATCGTACGCGGCAGGCTCAGCAACTTGAGCGCCATTTCCAGGTCGAGTTCGACGTCCTTCGGGATCGAGGCGCGCTTCGCCTCCTTGCCCTCGCCGAGCTGGATGTACGGGCCGAAGCGACCCGACTTGCGCTCGACCTCAAGCCCCGTCTCGGGATCCTTGCCGAGCATCTCGGGCCCGGTCGACTCGGCGGCGTCACCGCCCTGCGCGAAACGACGGGTATATTTGCACTCAGGGTAATTCGAGCAGGCGATGAACGCGCCGAAGCGTCCGCCGCGCAGCGCGAGGCTGCCTGCCTGGCACGCGGGGCACGCCCGCGGATCGCTGCCATCGGCCCTGTTGGGGAACAGATAGGGCGCGAGGAAGGTGTCGAGTTCGGCAGTCACCTCCGACGGCTTCTGCTCCATGACTTCCGCGGTGCGCGGCTTGAAATCGCGCCAGAAGCTTTCAAGCACCGCCTGCCATTGCGCGCGGCCACCCGACACGTCGTCGAGCTCTTCCTCCAGCTCGGCCGTGTAATCGTAGCCGACGTAGCGCGGGAAGAAGCGCTCGAGGAACGCCGTCACCAGCCGGCCGCTCTCCTCGGCGAAGAAGCGGTTCTTCTCGACGCGGACATAGGCGCGGTCCTTTAGCGTCTTGATGATCGACGCGTAGGTGGAGGGGCGACCGATGCCGAGCTCCTCCATCCGCTTGACCAAGCTTGCCTCCGAATAGCGCGGCAGCGGCTGGGTGAAATGCTGTTCGGCGTCGACCGACTTCTTCGCCGGTGCGTCGCCCTCGCGCATCCGCGGCAGGCGGCGCGCGTCCTCGTCCTGGCTGTCGTCCTGCCCTTCTTCGTAGAGCGCGAGATAGCCGGGAAAGAGCACGACCTGACCGGTGGCACGCAGCACATTGCGCCCAGTGCCGTCGGCGAATTCGATCGTGGTGCGCTCCATCCGCGCCGACGCCATCTGGCTGGCAAGCGCGCGCTTCCACACCAGTTCGTACAAGCGCGCGTGGTCGCCCGCGCCGACGCGGTCCTTCGAGAAATCGGTCGGGCGGATCGCCTCGTGCGCTTCCTGCGCATTCTTGGCCTTCGCCTGATACTGCCGCGGCTTGTCGGGGACGTAGCTGCCGTCGTAGCGGTTGGCGATCGCACCGCGCGCCGCCGAAATGGCACTGCCGTCCATCTGCACGCCGTCGGTGCGCATATAGGTGATCGCGCCGTCCTCGTAGAGCTGCTGCGCGATCCGCATCGTGTGGTCGGCGGAGAAGCCCAGTTTGCGCGCCGCCTCCTGCTGCAGCGTCGAGGTGGTGAAGGGCGGCGGGGGATTGCGCGTCGCGGGGCGCGTCTCGACCGACTGGACGGTGAAGCGCCCCGCCTCGACATCGGCCTTGGCGCGGTGCGCGTCGCCCTCGTTGCCGATCGACAGCCGGTCGAGCTTGCGCCCTTCCCACTGCGACAGTCGCGCGGTGAAGGGGGTGCCGTCATGCTCCAGCGCCGCCGTCACCGACCAATATTCCCGCGCGACGAACGTCTCGATCTCGCGCTCGCGCTCGACGATCAACCGCAGCGCGACCGACTGGACGCGGCCCGCGGACTTGGCGCCCGGCAGCTTGCGCCACAGGACGGGCGAGAGCGTGAAGCCGACGAGATAGTCGAGCGCGCGGCGTGCGCGATACGCATCGATCAGGTCGGTATCGAGCGCGCGCGGCGCCTTCATCGCCTCGGTCACCGCCTGCTTGGTGATCGCGTTGAAGGTGACGCGCTCGACCGCCTTGGGCAGCGCGCGGCGCTTGGCGAGCACTTCCTGCACGTGCCAGCTGATCGCCTCGCCCTCGCGATCGGGGTCGGTGGCGAGGATCAGGCGGTCGGCGGTCTTCGACAGATCGGTGATCGCCTTGAGCTGCTTGGCCTTGTCGGCGTAGTTTTCCCACTCCATCGCGAACCCGTCGTCGGGGTTCACCGACCCGTCCTTGGGCGGCAGGTCGCGGACGTGGCCGTAACTCGCGAGGACGCGATAATCCGAGCCGAGATACTTTTCGATGGTTTTCGCCTTGGCGGGCGATTCGACGATGACGAGTTGCATTGTGGCCTAACTAGGGAGCTTCACACGTATGCGCGAGGGTGGCGAGGCGGGGAGAGCGGCGTCAAGCTGCGCGTGACGGGGTTGAGAACCAGGCGAGCAGGAAGCCCGCGCCGAGGATCAGGTCGATCGCCCCGAAGATCGCGGTCGCCGATCCGCCGGCAAGCAACAGCGCGGGCACGCCGAACGCACATTTCTCACCGACGCCCGCGATCATCATCGCCCGGTAGCGGACCGGATCGCCACCGATGATCCAGAACACGAGCTGGAAGGCGAGCGCGGTCAGCGTGAAGGCGAGTTGCGGCAGGACGGTCGCGTCGGGCGCGGCAAGGCTCGCGAGGAGCGCTACCGTGCCGTAGATCGCGGCGCCGCGGAACCACCAACGTACCCAGCGCGGTATGGGACGATGTGCATCTAGCATAGACTGACGCGGCCGCCTGCGTGGCGTTCGAGCCGCCCGCCAAGTTCGAGTTCGAGCAGCACCATCTGCACCACCGCGGGGGCAAGCCCGGCCTGCCGGACGAGTTCGTCCACGCCGACCGGTACGGGTCCGAGAAGCGACACGACGCGGCGGCGCTCGGCCTCGCTCGCATCCTTCGGCGGTGGTGCGCCCCAGGGGGTATCGGGCGAGCGCACGCCATCGGCGCGATGGGCGGCGCGCAGGTCGATCGGGCGGATCTGTTCGAGCACGTCGGCGGCCGACTGGATCAGGACAGCGCCGTCGCGGATCAAACCGTTGCACCCTTGGGCGCGCGGATCGCTCGGGTGGCCGGGAACCGCCATCACTTCGCGCCCTGCCTCGCCCGCGAGTCTGGCGGTGATGAGCGAGCCCGAGCGCGGCGCGGCCTCGATCACGACGGTGCCGAGCGAGAGCGCCGCGATGATGCGATTGCGGTGCGGGAAATGGCGCGCGCGTGGTTCGGTGCCCGGCGGCATCTCCGCGACGAGCAGCGCTTCCTGCGCGATCCGTTCCTGCAACCGCGCATTCTCGGGCGGGTAGGCGACGTCGATCCCGCCCGCGATGACGCCGATCGTCGCGCTGCTGGCGCCTTCGTGCGCGGCGGTGTCGATTCCGCGCGCCAGCCCCGATACGACGACCGCGCCCGCTTGCGCGACCTCCTGCGCGAGGCCGCGTGCGAAGCGGCACGACGCGGCCGAGGCGTTGCGCGCGCCGACCATCGCCACCGTGTCCCGCGAGGCGAGCGACAGATCGCCGCGAATGGTGAGGACGGGCGGCGCGTCCGACAATTCGGCCAGCAGCGACGGGTAATCGTGGCGTCCGAGGAACAGGTAGCGCGCGCCGATCCGCGCGACCGCCTCCATCTCACGCAATGCCGTGCCGGTGTCGGTCACCGCTGGCACGCGTCCGCCGCCGCGTCGCGCCAGATCGGGCAACGCCTCGATCGCCGCCGCCGCGGTGCCGTAGCGCGCGATCAACTGCCGGAACGACACCGGACCGATCGACGGCGTACGGATCAACCGCAACCGCGCGAGCGCATCGGCTTCGTCGTTTCGACCGGTCGCGGTTGCGCGATCGAGCGCCGCGACCTCGCGCATGGTCAGGCCGCGTCCCTGCTGCGGCCGATCCGCGGCTCGGTGCCCGCGAGCAGGCGGGAGATGTTCGCGCGGTGTTTCCACACCACGATCAACGCGAGCGCGAGCAGCAGCGGGACGAGATCGAATAGTCCCAGGATCGCGGCCGCGACGGGTGCGCTGACCGCCGCCGCCATGCCCGCGACCGAGGAGATGCGCAGCCCCGCGAGCAGCCCCAGCCACACCACCGCGTAGACGAGCCCGAGCGGCCAGGCGAGCGCGACCACGACCCCCATCAGCGTCGCGACGCCCTTGCCGCCCCTGAAGCGGAGCCAGACGGGGTAGCAGTGGCCGATGAACGCGGCGGCAGCGGCGAGCGGCGCTTCCTGCGGGAACAGCCGTGCCGCGATCAGCACCGCGGCGACGCCTTTCAGCATGTCGAGCAGCAAGGTCGCGGCGGCGAGCCCCTTGCGCCCGGTCCGCAACACGTTGGTGGCGCCGATATTGCCCGACCCGACCTGGCGCAGGTCGCCCGCGCCGCCCAATCGCGTCAGAATGACCCCGAACGGGATCGAACCGAGCAGATAGCCGATCAGCAACGCCGCCGCGGGCGCGATCCAGACGATTTCGGTGCCCAGTTCTGTTCCCCTTCTGACCCCGTTCTAGCGGGCTGCGAATAACGTGTCACTCATCTGTATCTACCAAGATACGAAGCCTATGTGGTCCCCGATGAGCGACGATACGCGACCGATCCTGTTCTTCGATTCGGGTGTAGGCGGCTTGTCGGTGGTCGCGCCCACGTGCGCGCTGCTGCCAATGGCGCCGATCGTTTACGCGGCCGATAGCGCGGGCTTTCCCTACGGCACCAAGAGCGAGGGCGAGATTGCCGCACGCGTGCCCGCGCTGCTCGGGCGACTGGCGGAGCGATACCACCCGCGATTGATCGTGATCGCGTGCAACACCGCGTCGACGATCGCGCTGCCCGCGGTACGCGCGGCGCTCGACCTTCCGATCGTCGGCACGGTTCCGGCGATCAAGCCGGCGGCGCAGGCGTCGCGCACGCGCACGATCGGCGTGCTCGGCACCGAGGCGACGGTGCGTCAGCCCTATGTCGACGATCTGACGGCACGTTTCGCCGCCGATTGTACGGTACTTCGCTACGGTTCGGCCGCGCTGGTCGAACTGGCGGAAGCGAAGCTGGCGGGCGAAGCGGTCGCGCCTGACGCGGTCGCTCGGGAACTCGCCGGCCTATTCGGGCAGACGGGTGGTGACGCGATCGACGTGATCGTGAACGCCTGCACGCATTTCCCGCTCTTGGAGGACGAGATGCGCGCGGTCGCGCCCGCCGGGGTCGCGTTCGTCGATGGCGGGCCGGGGATCGCTCGGCGCGTGGCGGTCCTGACCCAAGGGCAGGACTGGCCGCGCGAGCCGGTAGTGCATCAGCTCGTCTTCACGCGGCTGGGTGACCGCGAAGCACGGATCGGCACCCATCTGCGCGCGCACGGGTTCGCCAGTCCCGAGACACTGTGATCGACCAAATGCGCTGGAAAAGCGTGGGATACAGGCGTACGTCGCTTGCATGATGAGCGAGAGCAGCGAAGCGCGCCGCGCCACACCGGCCGACGCACGCCCAGTTGACACGATGCCGGTCGACTATTCGCGCGTATTCACCCAGGCGATCGATCGCCTGCACGCCGAGGGGCGCTACCGCGTCTTCATCGACATCCTGCGCAACAAGGGCATGTTCCCCAACGCGCGCTGCTTTGCCGGGCACAACGGACCCAAGCCGATCACGGTGTGGTGCTCGAACGATTATCTCGCGATGGGGCAGCACCCCAAGGTCATCGCGGCGATGGAGGAAGCGCTCCACGACGTCGGCGCCGGCTCGGGCGGCACGCGCAACATCGGCGGCAACACGCATTATCACGTCGATCTCGAGCATGAGCTCGCCGATCTGCATGGCAAGGAAGCCGCGTTGCTGTTCACCAGCGGCTATGTCTCGAACGAGGCGACACTGGCGACGCTCGCCAAGGTGCTGCCGGGCTGCATCATCTATTCCGACGAGTTGAACCACGCGTCGATGATCGCTGGCATCCGCAACTCGGGGTGCGAGAAGCGCGTGTTCCGCCACAACGACCTCGCGCATCTGGAGGAACTGCTCGCCGCCGACGACGCTGCGGTGCCCAAGCTGATCGCGTTCGAGAGCGTCTATTCGATGGAAGGCGACGTCGCGCCGATCGCCGCGATCTGCGACCTCGCCGACAAGTATAACGCGCTCACCTACCTCGACGAGGTCCACGCGGTCGGCATGTACGGCGCGCGCGGCGGCGGCATCTCGGAGCGTGACGCGGTCGCCGACCGGTTGACGATCATCGAGGGTACGCTGGGCAAGGCGTTCGGCGTGATGGGCGGCTACATCGCGGCCGATCGCACGATCGTCGACGTGATCCGCTCCTACGCACCCGGCTTCATCTTCACGACCTCATTATCGCCGGTGCTGGTCGCTGGCGTTCTGGCCTCCGTCAGGCACCTGAAATCGTCGAGCGTCGAGCGCGAGGGGCAGCAGGCCGCCGCCGCGACGCTCAAGGCGATGCTGGCCGACGCGGGGCTGCCGGTGATGATCGGCGAAACGCACATCGTGCCGGTGATGGTCGGTGACCCGGTCAAGGCCAAGAAGATCAGCGACATCCTGCTCGCCGAATACGGCGTCTACGTTCAGCCGATCAATTACCCGACCGTGCCGCGCGGGACCGAGCGGCTTCGCTTCACCCCCGGACCCGCGCACAGCGAGGCGATGATGCGCGAACTCACGCAGGCGCTCGTCGAAATCTGGGGACGGTTGGAGCTGCGAAAGGCGGCGTAAGGGGCTCTGCCGTCGCCGTTCGCGCCGGGCTCCTGACCGGTTTCGGGTAAGCGGTGACTATCGCAAGGCCGCGTCGCGCTGCCCGAGGATCGGCGGCGAATACGGTGTCGGCGCACCGGGCGGCATCGCCGCCAGCGCCTCCGCGATCACTGCCGCACGATCTTTCGGCGAGGGATGCGTGCGGCTGCGGAACATGCCGGGGTCGACCTTCTTTCCCGGCCCCTGCCAGAACCGCACCGCATTCTGCGGATCCCACCCGGCGTTGCGCAGCAGGAACGCGCCGAGCACGTCGGCTTCGGTCTCGGTATCGCGGAACAGGCGTGCGTTGCGGCCGAACTCGCCGAACAAGCCCCACTTCACGCCCGCCGCCTCCAGTCGTGCACGGTGGCGCAGGATCGTGTGCGCGAGTTCGTGCGCGACGACGACCGCGACATCGTCGTCGCCGTACGTCTCCATCAGCCGCGCGCCGACCTGAACGACATGGCCGTCCGACGACGCGCCAAGCTTCGGGCCTGCGACGACCTCGAACTCGCTGCGGCAGGCGGGGACGGGGGTGACGACCGCACGGCGCGTGCCGTGCGAATCGTTTAGCGTCAGCGTGATCGGTCCGCCCGCGGGTCGCGCGGCGAGCCGGGCGAGCGCGGCATCGCGCGTCGCGCTGGTGTCGTGGGCCGCGGTCGGGGCCGCGAGCGGCGTGCCCGCGATCGCTGCGACGCCCTCGTTCTGCACGATCCCCGCGCGCGCGGCGGGTGAGCCGGGTACAACCCATTCGACCGCGACCGGTGTCGGAAAGCCGAAGACGGCATAAGCGGCCGGCGCGGTGCCCGCGGAATATTGATCGATCGCGTGGAGGACGAGCCCGGTGCCCGGCTGGCGCTCACGGCACAGCGCGGCATTCGCCGTGACCAGCCGCCACGCGACGGTTGCCAGCCGCGCGTCCTGCGCGCGCAATGCCTCGAGCGCGGCGCCGTCGTCGGGTGCCGCGGCGGCGAGGAGGGCGAGCGGGAGCAGGATCTGGAGGATGCGCGGCATGGCAGCATCCTAGCGCCGGGTCGGCGCGGGGTCATCACCGCGCAGCACCCTGCCCGCATTGACTTCGTCTTCATGATGCGGGACAATAGTTTCACTTGATACCAGTGGAGCATGCTCATGGACCATATCGACGTCAATCCGATGGGGCTCGACGGCTTCGCCTTCTGCGAGTTTACCTCGCCCGAACCTGACACGCTCGCCCGACAGTTCGAGGCGCTCGGCTTCGTCCCCGCTGCGACGCACCCGACCAGGCAGGTCACGCTGTATCGCCAGGGCCGCATCAACCTGCTGATCAACCGCGAGGCGACGGGGCAGGCGGCCGACTTCCGCACCGACCACGGCCCGTCGGCGAACGCGATGGCGTTCCGGGTCTCGAACGCGCGCGAGGCGCTCGACGCCGCGGTCGAGCGTGGCGCCAAGGCGCTGGACGCGAGCGGCAGCGCACTGCCTGACGCGCAGGTGTTAGAGGGGATCGGCGGGTCGCTGCTGTATCTCGTCGACGCCGATCCGTTCGCCGACTGGACCGAAGTCGAGGGCTGGCGCGAGGCGGCGGCGGAGAACAACGTCGGGCTCGACCTGCTCGACCACCTGACGCACAACGTGCGGCGCGGGCAGATGCGGACGTGGTCGGCGTTCTACGGCCAGATCTTCGGCTTCGAGGAACAGAAGTATTTCGACATCAAGGGCAAAGCGACGGGCCTGTTCAGCCAGGCGATGATCGCGCCCGATAAGGCGATCCGTATCCCCTTGAACGAGAGCCAGGACGACAAGAGCCAGATCGAGGAGTTCATCCGCGATTACAATGGCGAAGGCATCCAGCATCTCGCGCTCACCACCGACGACATCTACACCACGGTCGAGAAGCTGCGCGCGCGCGGTGTGCGGTTGCAGGACACGATCGAGACCTATTACGAGCTGGTCGACAAGCGCGTGCCCAACCACGGCGAGGACCTGGAGCGGCTGCGCAAGAACCGCATCCTGATCGACGGCAACGTCGGCGAGGAAGGGCTGCTGCTGCAGATCTTCACCGAGAATATGGTCGGGCCGATCTTCTTCGAGATCATCCAGCGCAAGGGCAACGAGGGGTTCGGCAACGGCAACTTCCAGGCGCTGTACGAGTCGATCGAACTCGACCAGATCAGGCGCGGAGTGATCACGGTCGACGCCTGATCGACGTGCGAAGCGAACGCTTCGCACGAGATGCGCCACGCAGGTGGCGCCGTCGACCGGCCAGCGCGACGAAGCCGGCGCACAAGGCGCGGCTTCGCCGCGTCTGACGCGCCGGCGGGCGTGACACGAGCGAGCAGATAACAACGCCGACGAAAGGACCGAGGATGACCGACCCAACCGCCCCCGCCTACATCCCCGGTTTCGGCAACCACGTCTCGACCGAGGCGATCCCCGGCGCGCTTCCGATCGGGCGCAACTCGCCACAGCGCCCCGCCTTCGGCCTTTACACCGAGCAGCTCTCGGGCACCGCCTTCACCGCGCCGCGTGCAGAGAACCGCCGCTCGTGGCTCTACCGGATGCGCCCTACCGCCGAGCATCCGCCGTTCGAGCGTTACGACGGTGCCAAACGCTTCGCCCCCGGCACCGCTGACGCCCCGCTCGCGCCCAATCGGCTGCGCTGGGACCCGCTGGCAATGCCGGAGGAAGCGGGCATCGACCTGATCGATGGCATGACAACGATGCTCGCCAATCGGCACCCCGCCGATCTGGAGGGCGTCGCGATGCACGTCTATGCCGCGAACGCCGACATGGACGCGCGCGTGTTCATGGACGCGGACGGCGAACTGCTCTTCATCCCCGAGCAGGGGCGGCTCGAGTTGCTGACCGAACTCGGCCGGATCGAGGTCGCACCGGGGCAGGTCGCGCTGGTCCCGCGCGGCGTCCGCTTCAAGGCGCTGCTGCCCGACGGCCGGGCGCGCGGCTATGTCGCGGAGAACCACGGCGCGCTGTTCCGCCTGCCCGATCTCGGCCCGATCGGCGCCAACGGCCTCGCCAACCCGCGCGATTTCGAGACGCCGGTTGCCTGGTTCGAGGACCGCGACGAGCCGACCGAAGTGATCCAGAAGTTCATGGGGTCGCTCTGGACGACGACGCTCGATCATTCGCCGCTCGACGTCGTCGCGTGGCACGGCAATCTCGCACCGTGGCGCTACGATCTGTCGCGCTTCAACACGATCAACACCGTCAGCTTCGACCATCCCGATCCGTCGATCTTCACCGTGCTGACGAGCCCCAGCGACGTGCCCGGTCGCGCCAACGCCGATTTCGTCATTTTCCCGCCGCGCTGGATGGTGGCGGAGGGGACGTTCCGCCCGCCGTGGTTCCACCGCAACGTCATGTCGGAGGCGATGGGGCTGATCACCGGCGCGTATGACGCGAAGGCGGAAGGGTTTCAGCCCGGCGGCATCTCACTCCACAACATCATGAGCGGGCACGGTCCCGACGTGGCGAGCTGGCAGGGCGCGAGCGCCGCCGAACTCAAGCCGCATAAGATCGAGGGCACGATGGCGTTAATGCTTGAGAGCTGCTGGGCGTACCGGCCGACCGACTATGCGCTGACGCATTCGCAGCTCGATTATGACGCAGTGTGGGCGGACTTCCCCAAGGCGAAGCTGCCCCGTTCATGACGGTGGTCGCGTGACCGACGCGGTTGACGCAGCCGCGCGCGTGTTCGCGACGCCTGCGGGGGTAAAGATCGGCGCGCTTGACCAGATCGCCGACGGTACCGCGCGCAATTACGTGCTGCAATTGCGCGCGGGGCGTTTCCACGGCTTCGTCGTGCGGCAGGGGGATGCGGTCTACGGCTACGTCGATCGCTGCCCGCACGCCGGGCTGCCACTGGCGCAAAAGCTCGACGCCTATCTGACACCCGATCGCGCGCGGATCATGTGTTCGTGGCACGGCGCAGTATTCGCGATTGCCGACGGGCGCTGCGAGGGCGGGCCGTGCATGGGCGCGCGGCTGACCCCGTGGCCGGTGCGGGTCGACGACGGTGTGATCGTCACCGCCGGCTGACCGCGACCGCCGCGCAAGCGTTACGGCTGATGCGTACGACGCAGCGCGCCCGTGTCGTAGCCGAGCGACTTCGCACGCGCAAACAAGGCGTCGACCTCCTTGTCACCGGGGCGCGGCGAGCGCGACAACAGCCACAGATAGCGCCCGCCCGGCTCGCCGACGATCGACCAGCTGTAATCGTCGGCGTGGTCGAGCACCCAGTAATCGCCGACGTAGAGTGGTCCGAAGAACGACAGCTTGAGCTTCGCGCCCGTATCCTTGTCCGCGACCACGCCCTTGGCGCGCGCGACCTTGCGCTTGCCGCCGCGGGTGCCTGCATTGGTGACGCCGATCTTGTCCGCCGACAGCCGCGAATAATCGGCGGTCACCGCGTCCATGCCTTCTTCGAACAGATACTCGTGGCGCGCGATCTCGTACCAGCGGCCGAGATAGCGGTCGAGGTCGACGGGCTTCGCCGGCTCGGGCACCGCGCGGTTGATCACCGGCGGGCGCTTCGAGCGGAAGTAGAGGAACCCGCCGAGGCCGAGCGCGGCGGCGCCGGCTCCGGCAAGAAGGGCGGCATTGGGGCGGGGGGATTGCTGTGCCATGCCCGTCCCTACCAGCGAGGCGGCGCCTGGTTCCCTCAGCCCCGCGCGCGCGCTTTCTCGCGCAAGCGTGCGGCGTGGAGCAACGGCTCGGTATAGCCGCTCGGTTGCGCGACGCCGTCGAACACCAGCGCGCGCGCGGCCTGGAACGCGATGCTCTCGTCCTCGCGGCCCGCCATCGGGCGGTAAGCTGGATCGCCCGCGTTCTGCGTATCAACCTTCGCCGCCATGCGAGTGAGCGCGGCATCAACCTCTTGCGGGGTCGCGACGCCGTGGAGCAACCAGTTCGCCATATGCTGCGACGAGATGCGCAGCGTCGCGCGGTCCTCCATCAAGCCGACGTCGTGGATGTCAGGCACCTTGGAGCATCCCACTCCCTGGTCGATCCAGCGCACGACATAGCCGAGGATGCCCTGCGCATTGTTGTCGAGTTCCTCGCGCACCTCCTGCGGCGTCCAGTTGCGCCCCGCCGCCAGCGGCACGGTAAGCAGGCGATCGAGCGCGGCGACCGGCTCGGCGCGGCGCGCCTCCTGCCGGGCGAACACGTCGACGCGGTGGTAATGCGTCGCGTGAAGCGTCGCGGCGGTCGGCGATGGTACCCAGGCAGTGGTCGCGCCGCTGGTGGAATGCGCGATCTTCTGGTCGAGCATGTCGCGCATCATGTCGGGCGCGGCCCACATCCCCTTGCCGATTTGTGCGCGGCCGGAGAGCCCGCAGGCGAGCCCGATCTGCACGTTGCGATCCTCGTACGCCTTGATCCAGTCGGCGCCCTTCATCTCTGCCTTGCGGATCATCGCGCCGGCGCGCATCGCGGTGTGCATCTCGTCGCCGGTGCGGTCGAGGAAGCCGGTGTTGATGAAGACGATGCGGTGGCGCACCGCGTGGATGCACGCGGCGAGATTGGCCGAGGTGCGGCGTTCCTCGTCCATCACGCCGACCTTGATCGTGTGGCGTGGCAGGCCGAGCAGATCCTCGACCGCGTCGAACAGCCGGTCGGTGAAGGCGCATTCGTCGGGGCCGTGCATCTTGGGCTTGACGATATAGATGCTGCCCGCGCGGCTGTTGCGGCGCGCGCCCCGAATGTCGTGAAGCGCGACGAGGCTGGTGACGATCGCGTCGAGGATGCCCTCGGGTGCCTCGCTGCCGTCGGATAGATGCAGCGCCGGCGTCGTCATCAGGTGACCGACGTTGCGGACGAACAGCAGGCTGCGGCCGGGCAGCACGATCTCGCCGCCGTCGGGGCCGGTGTAGTGGCGGTCGGGGTTGAGCCGCCGCGTCATCTCGCGCCCGTTTTTCTCGAACGTGTCGGTGAGGTCGCCGCGCATCAGCCCGAGCCAGTTGGCATAGGCCGCGACCTTGTCGGCGGCGTCGACCGCGGCGACCGAATCCTCCAGGTCGCAGATCGTTGTAACCGCGCTTTCCAGGATCACGTCGGCGATCCCCGCGGGATCGTCGCGGCCGATCGGGTGATCGGGATCAAACACGACCTCGATGTGAAGGCCGTTGTGGCGGAACAGGCGACCTTTCTCGCTGCGGCCGACGTACTGCGCGGGGTCGGCGAGCGTGATCTCGTCGTTCGTGAGTTCCGCCCACGAGCCGCCCGCCAGCGGTACCGCGTCGTCGAGGAACGCCTTGGCCCAGGCAATGACCTGACTCCCGCGCGCCGTGTCGTAGCCGCCGCCGGGATTGGGTGAGCCGAGCGCGTCGGTGCCGTAGAGCGCGTCGTACAGACTGCCCCAGCGCGCGTTGGCGGCGTTCAAGAGGAAGCGCGCGTTGAGGATCGGCACGACCAGTTGCGGCCCGGCGGTGGTCGCGACCTCGGCGTCAACGTGATCCGTGTCGATCGTGAAGGGGACGGGCTCGGGGACAAGATAGCCGATCTCGCGCAGGAACGCCTGATACTGGGCCTGATCGATCGGTTGGCCCGCGCGCGCGGCGTACCAGTCGTCGATCCGGCGCTGCAGTTCCTCGCGGCGCGCGAGCAGATCGCGGTTCTCCGGCGCGAAGCGGGCGAACAGGTCGGCCACCCCCGTCCAGAAGGCGTCGCGATCGACGCCGCTGCCGGGCAATGCGCGCTCCTCGATAAAGGCCGCGAGATCGGTCGCGATGGCGAGGCCGGCACGGTCAGTCATCAGCTCGGTCATCTACTCTCTCCTGCGGACATGCTTGTAGCGCCGTCCGATCCGCGCCACTAGAAGCATCATCGACGTAGCAGTCGATATTTGAATGCACGAATGATTGATCCCGATTACGTCCTCTTCGCGCGGCTGGTGACCGCGGGCAGCATCGCGGCGGCGGCGCGCTCGCTGCGCCTGTCACCCGCGATGGCGTCGCGGCGGCTGGCGCGGCTGGAGGCGCGGCTCGGCGCGCGGCTGGTGCAGCGCACGACCAGGCGGCTGGCGCTGACCCCCGCGGGCGAGCAATTCCACGCCGACGTGGTCGCGATCCTCGCCGCGGTCGAGGCGGCGGAAGCGCGGCTCACCGGCGAGGCGGCGGCGCCCGCGGGGCTGCTCCGCGTCAGCGCGCCGACCTCGTTCGGGCGCCTCCATGTCGCGCCGCATCTCCACCACTTCCTGAGCGCTTATCCCGAGGTCAGGTTATCACTCGATCTGTCTGACGCCTTCGTCGATCTGGTCGCGGGCGGGGTCGACGTCGGCATCCGCATCGCCGCCGCGGTGCCGCCCTCGCTTCAAGCGCACCGGCTCGGTGCCAGTCGCCGCGTGCTGTGTGCGAGCCCGGCCTATCTGGCGCGCGCGGGCGTGCCGGCGCGCGTCGCCGATCTTAGCGCGCACCGTCTGCTCGCGGCAGCGGGGCAGATGCCGTGGCGGCTAATCAGTGCGCCGCGTCGCGCGAGCGTTGACCGCGCGAGCCATGTGGAGACCAATTCGAGCGAGCTGGTGCGCGAACTGGCGCTCGCGGGGGTCGGTATCGCGCTTCGATCATTGTGGGACGTCGGCGATGCGTTGCGCGACGGCCGGCTGGTACGCGTCCTGCCCGAGTGGGAGGGGACACGCGACGTCGCGATCTGGGCGGTGCACCCGCGCGCACCGATCGTCGCCCCCGCCGTACGCGCGTTCGTCACCTTCCTGCGCGAAACGATCGATCCCGCGGCGTGGGAGTGAGCGCTAGAACAACCGCCCGCCATTCGGCACCGGGTGCGCCGGACCGACCAGCACCACCGCGCCGTCCGGGTCGGGAAACCCGAGGGTGAGAACCTCCGACATCATCGGCCCAATCTGCCGCGGCGGGAAGTTGACCACCGCGGCGACCTGCCGCCCGATCAATTCGTCGGCCGCGTGGCGGACGGTGATCTGCGCCGAGGATCGCTTGACGCCTACGGGCTCACCGAAGTCGATCGTGAGCTTGAACGCGGGCTTGCGCGCCTCGGGAAATGGGTCGACCGCCACAATCGTGCCGACCCGGATGTCGACGCGCATGAAATCGTCGAAGCCGATCGGATCGGCGGCCGGCGCAGCCGGGTCGTTGGTCACGTGCACGGCGTCAGAAGTCCGGGTTCTCATAATAGCTCGGCGGCTCGATCCCGCTGACACGTTCAGTCAGCAGCGGGCGGAAGCTACGACGGCTCTTGAACGCGGCATACCATGCCTTGGCATGCGCGTGCCCGGTCCAGTCGATCCCGCCGAGGTAATCCGCGACTGAGATCTGCGACGCCGCGGCCAGATCCGCGAGGCTGATCGTCGCGCCCGCGATCCATTTGCGGTGGTCGAGCAGGTAATCGATGTAATCCAGGTGCCCGACCGACGACTTCATCGCCTCGCGCAACCGTGACGCGTTGGGCGCGGTGCGGTGGACCAGCCGGTTGAGCATCCGCTCTTCCAGCAGCGGCTGGGTCACGTCGCGGTAGAAGAAGGTGTCGAACCACGTCACCAGCCGGCGGATCTCGGCGCGGTTGGCCGAGGAGCCGTTGATCATCGCGGCGCGGTCGACCGTTTCCTCGAAATATTCGCATATCGCGAGCGAATCGATCAGCACCTCGCCCTTGCTCGGCTCGACCATCACCGGCGTCTGCCCGGCGGGGTTCATATGGAGGAAATCGTCGCGCCGCTCCCACGGATGCTCGCGCACCAGTTGGTAGCCGACGTCCTTCTCGTTGAGCAGCGTGCGCACCTTGCGAGTGAACGGACACAGCGTGAATTGGTGCAACTGCCACATATCGTTGGTTGATAGCGGGCCTGCGGTGGCGGGCAAGGGGCGCAGGCGACCAAGCGCGGCTTTGCGGCGAGTTGCAAGGGCGCGCGCGTCACCGCAAACTGGTGACGCGCGCGGACGGCTACTCCGCTGCGACCAGTTCGACGCTGTCGTCGAGCGGGTGGGGCAGGCGGGTGAGCATTTCCTTCGGCACCACCTGCCAGAAATGTGCAAGGCTCGCGTCCCAATCCTCCAGCAGCCCCTTCGACCATCGGCTGTCGGTGGCGCGGGCGTGCGCCTGGACGAGGCCGCGGAGCGTCTCGGCCCAGTGCGCGGACGCGACGCGCTGCCACACGATGCTCTCCGCATTGGCGTTGCGCGCGAAGCTGCCGCGCGCATCGTAGACGAACGCCATGCCGCCGGTCATGCCGGCGCCGAAGTTCTGGCCGACCTCGCCCAGCACCACCGCGGTGCCGCCGGTCATGTACTCGCAGCCGTTCGCGCCGCAGCCCTCGACCACCACGTCGGCACCCGAGTTGCGCACCGCGAAACGCTCGCCCGCCTGTCCCGCCGCGAGCAGCCGACCCGCGGTCGCGCCGTAGAGCACGGTATTTCCGAGGATGGTGTTGTCCTGGCTGGCGAGCGGCGAGGATACCGCTGGCCGCACGATGATCGTGCCGCCCGATAGCCCCTTGCCGACGTAATCGTTGGCGTCGCCGAACACCTCGAGCGTGATGCCGCGGCACATGAACGCGCCGAGCGATTGTCCGGCCGAGCCGCGCAGGCGGACGGTGACGTGACCGTCGGCGAGCTTGCTCATGCCAAACGTGCGCGTGATCTCGCTCGACAGGCGCGTGCCGACCGCGCGGTGCGTGTTCCGCACCGAATAGGTCAATTGCATCTTCTCGCCGCGCGAGAAGACGGGGGCGGCGTCCTTGATGATCTGTGCGTCGAGGCTGTCGGGTACCTCGTTTCGGAACGTCGAGAGCGAGAAGCGCCGTTCGGCGTCGGTCGCGTCGACCTTGGCAAGGATGGGATTGAGGTCGAGGTCGTCGAGATGCTCCGCGCCGCGGCTGACCTGACGCAGCAGTTCGGTACGGCCGATGATCTCGTCGAGGCTGCGCACCCCCAGCCGGGCGAGGATGTCGCGCACTTCCTCGGCGATGAAGGTCATCAGGTTGATGACCTTCTCGGGCGTACCGACGAACTTGTCGCGCAGTTTCTGGTCCTGCGTGCAGATGCCGACGGGGCAGGTGTTCGAGTGGCATTGCCGCACCATGATGCAGCCCATCGCGACGAGGCTGAGCGTGCCGATGCCGAATTCTTCAGCCCCCAGGATCGCGGCGATGACGATGTCGCGCCCGGTCTTGAGGCCCCCGTCCGCGCGCAGCTTGATGCGGCCGCGCAGGCCGTTGAGCGTCAGGACCTGGTTGACCTCGGAGAGCCCCATTTCCCACGGCGTGCCGGCATATTTGATGCTGGTCTGCGGTGACGCGCCGGTGCCGCCGACGTGGCCCGAAACGAGGATCACATCGGCATGCGCCTTGGCAACGCCCGCCGCGACGGTGCCGATGCCGGCGGAGGAGACGAGCTTGACGCAGACGCGCGCGCGCGGGTTGATCTGCTTCAGGTCGTAGATGAGCTGCGCCAGATCCTCGATCGAGTAGATGTCGTGGTGCGGCGGCGGCGAGATGAGCGTGACGCCCGGCGTCGAGTGGCGCAGACGCGCGATGAATTCGGTCACCTTGAAGCCGGGCAGCTGCCCGCCCTCGCCGGGCTTGGCGCCTTGCGCGACCTTGATCTCTATCTCGTCGCAGGCGTTGAGATATTCGGAGGTGACGCCGAACCTTCCGCTCGCGATCTGCTTGATGACCGAATTGGCGTTGTCGCCATTCTCGTACGGCGTGTAGCGGACCTTGTCCTCGCCGCCCTCACCCGATACGGCCTTGGCACCGATCCGGTTCATCGCGATCGCCAGCGTCTCGTGCGCCTCCGGCGACAGCGCGCCGAGCGACATGCCGGGGGTGACGAAGCGCTTGCGGATCTCGGTGATCGCCTCGACCTGATCGACCGCGACGCCCTCTGCGGGGAAGTTGAACTGGAACAGGTCGCGCAAATAGATCGGCGGCAGGTCGGCGACCCCGCGTGAGAATTGCAGGTAGCTCGAATAGCTGTCGGTCGACACCGCCGTCTGGAGCAGGTGCATCAGTTGCGCGGAATAAGCGTGCGCCTCGCCGGTGTGTCGTTGGCGGTAGAAGCCACCGATCGGCAGCGTCGCGACCGCGCTATCGAACGCCGCCGCGTGGCGCTCGGTCGCGTTAACGTGAAGCGAGGCGTAGCCCTCGCCGCTGATCTTGGCGGGCATTCCGGGAAACAGGTCGTTGACCAGCGCGCGGGAGAGACCCACCGCCTCGAAATTATAGCCGCCGCGATAGGAGGAGATCACCGCGATCCCCATCTTCGACATGATCTTGAGCAGGCCCTCCTCGATCGCCTTCTTGTGACGGGCGAGGCACTCGTCGAGCGCGAGGTCGCCGAACAGCCCGCGCGCCTGGCGATCGACGATCGCGGCCTCGGCAAGGTATGCGTTTACCGTCGTCGCGCCGACGCCGATCAGCACGGCATAGTAATGCGTGTCGAGGCATTCCGCGGTGCGGACGTTGACCGATGCATAGGAGCGCAGCCCGCGGCGCACGAGATGGGTGTGGACCGCGGCGGCGGCGAGCACGCCGGGGATCGCGACGCGGTCCTCGGAGATATTCTCGTCGGTCAGGAACAGTTCGCTGCGCCCCTCGCGCACGGCTTGTTCTGCCTGGTTGCGGATGCGCTGGATCGCGGCGCGAAGCCGCTCGGGGCCCGCCTTGCCGGTGGCGCCCGCCTCGAACGTGCAGTCGATCTCGGCCGCGCTCGAACCGAAATACGCCTTCAGCCGGTGCCAGTGCGCGCCGGTCAGCACGGGCGAATCGAGCACCAGCACGCGCTCGCGCCGATCCTCGGTGTCGAGGATGTTGGCAAGATTGCCGAAGCGCGTCTTGAGCGACATGACGTAGCGCTCGCGCAGGGAATCGATCGGCGGGTTGGTGACCTGGCTGAAATTCTGGCGAAAGAACTGGCTGATCAGCCGCGGCTTGTCGGAGATGACCGCGAGCGGCGTGTCGTCGCCCATCGAGCCGATCGCTTCCTTCGCGGTCTCGACCATCGGCGACAGGATCAGTTCCATGTCCTCCAGCGTCTGCCCGGCGGCAACCTGTCGCCGCGCAAGTTCGGCGCGGTCGTAGCGCGTCGTGCTGTCGAGCGGGGCGGGGGGCAGGTCATCGACGCTTGAGAATTCGCCGATCATCGCAGCGTAATCGTGTTCGGCGGCGATGCGGTCCTTGACCTCGCGGTCGAGCAGCACGCGGCCTTCGTGAAGGTCGACCGCGATCATCTGCCCCGGACCAAGCCGGCCCTTGGCGATCACGCTGCTCTCGGGCACCACCACCATACCCGCTTCCGATCCGATGATGAGCAGGCCGTCGGCGGTCTGCGTGTAGCGAAGCGGGCGCAGCGCGTTGCGGTCGACGCCGCCGACCGCCCAGCGCCCGTCGGTCATCGCGAGCGCCGCGGGGCCGTCCCACGGCTCCATCACGGATGCCAGATACTGGTACATCGCGATATGCGCGTCGGGGGTGTCGCCGCCCGACTGCCACGCTTCGGGCACCAGCATCAGCTTCGCGGTGGGTGCGTCGCGGCCCGAACGGCAGATCGCCTCGAACGTCGCGTCGAGCGCCGCGGTGTCGCTGGCGCCTGCCGGGATCACCGGCTTGATGTCCTCCGAATGCTCGCCGAACGCGATCGAGGCCATGCGGATCTCGTGGCTGAGCATCCAGTTCTTGTTGCCGCGAACCGTGTTGATCTCGCCATTGTGCGCGAGGCAGCGGAACGGCTGCGCCAGCCACCATTGCGGAAAGGTGTTGGTCGAATAACGCTGGTGAAAGATCGCGACGCGGCTTTCGAACCGCTGATCGGTCAGATCGGGGTAGAAGTCCGACAGGCTTTCGGCGAGGAACAGCCCCTTGTAGATGATCGAGCGACAGGACAGCGAGCAGACGTAGAAACCCTGGATCTGTGCCGCGATCACGCGCTTCTCGATCTGGCGACGGACGAGATAGAGGTTCTTCTCGAATTCCTCTTGGCTGACTTCGTCGGGCAGCGGGCCGGCGATCATGATCTGCTCGATCTCGGGCCGCGTCATCTGCGCTTTGGCGCCGATCACCGACACGTTCACCGGCACCTGCCGCCAGCCGTAGATCGTGTAGCCGGCCTCGATCATCTCGGCCTCGACGATCGTGCGGCACGTCTCCTGCGCACTCAGATCGGTGCGCGGCAGGAACACCATGCCGACCGCGAGCCGGTTCGGAAGCAGCTTGTGCCCCGACGCGGCGACGCAATCGTCGAAGAAGCGCACCGGCAGATCGACGTGGAGCCCCGCGCCGTCGCCCGTCTTGCCATCGGCATCGACCGCGCCACGGTGCCACACGGCCTTCAACGCATCGATCGCGGACTGGACGACGCGGCGCGACGGCTTGCCATCGGTCGCGGCGACGAGCCCGACGCCGCACGCGTCGCCCTCGAATTCGGGGCGATACATGCCGTGTTCGGCGAGCCAGGCGCGCTGGTCGGTCATGGATGCGTCGCTCATGCTGCCACCTTCGCGTTCGCGGCCTTGGTCTTCAGATATTGGTGCATCGCCGCCGACACGTCGCGCCCGTCGCGGATCGCCCAGACGACGAGGCTCGCACCGCGGACGATGTCGCCGGCCGCGAACACGCCGTCGAGGCTCGTCATCAGTGTTTTCGCGTCGACCAGCACCGTGCCCCAGCGCGTGACGCCGAGCTCGGGCGCGTCCCACAGATGCGGCAGATCCTCCGCGTCGAAACCGAGCGCCTTCACGACGAGATCGGCGGGCATATCCTCCGCCGCACCCGGATCAATCTCGGGCGTGCGGCGGCCGCTCGCGTCGGCGCTGCCCAGCCGCATGCGATTGGCGCGAACGTGGGTGACGCGGCCGCCGTCCTCGATGAAGGAGGCAGGGGCCGAGAGCCAGACGAACTCGACGCCTTCTTCCTCAGCGTTCGCCACCTCGCGCTGGCTGCCGGGCATGTTGGCGCGGTCGCGGCGGTAGAGGCATTTGACGCTTCGCGCGCCCTGGCGGATCGCGGTGCGGACGCAGTCCATCGCGGTGTCGCCGCCGCCGATCACGACGACGTCCTTGCCCGCCGCGTTGAGGCTGCCGTCCTCGAACTCAGGAACGCGGTCGCCGAAGCTCTTGCGGTTGGAGGCGGTGAGATAGTCGAGTGCGGCGACCACGCCCGCTGCATCATGCCCGCCGACGTCGATCGCGCGCGCCTTGTACACGCCGGTCGCGATCAGGATCGCGTCGTGGCGGCCGCGCAGTTCGTCGAGCGTCGCATCCTCGCCGACCGCGAAGCCTTCGTGAAAGACGATGCCACCCGCCTTCAATCGCTCGACCCGGCGCGTGACGACGGGTTTCTCGAGCTTGAAGCCGGGGATGCCGTAGGTGAGCAATCCGCCCGCGCGATCGTGGCGGTCGTAGACGTGGACCTCGTAACCGTGGCCGCGCAGATACTCCGCTGCCGACAGCCCGGCAGGCCCCGCGCCGATCACGCCGACCGACTGGCCGCGGGCGGGTCCGGGAACGAGCGGTTCGACCCAGCCTTCCTCCCACGCCTTGTCGGTGATGAACTTCTCAACCGATCCGATCGTCACCGCGCCGTGGCCGGTGAACTCGATCACGCAATTGCCCTCGCACAACCGGTCCTGCGGGCAGATCCGGCCGCAGATCTCGGGCATCGTCGAGGTCGCGTTCGACAGCTCGTACGCCTCACGCAGCCGCCCTTCCGCGGTCAGCCGCAGCCAGTCGGGGATGTGGTTGTGCAGCGGGCAGTGGACCGAGCAATAGGGCACGCCGCATTGCGAGCAGCGTGCCGACTGATCTTCCGCCGATTGTACCGCGTAGCGTTCGACGATCTCGCGGAAGTCGTCCGCGCGCGCCTCCGCCTCGCGCTTGGCGGGATAGGCTTGCGGGCGTTCAACGAAACGAAGCATGTCGGCCATCGGTCAATCTCCGATGGCCGCAATTTCATATCAACAACGGCGTGTCACGCGAAATCAAACAATATAGGAAGTGTAGCGGACCTAAATAACGTGGATTTCCCTTACTTGTCGGCAGGCAGCCACCGTAGCGCTATCAAAAAAGGACCGAAGTGATACTAATCAATGTAGAAGCAGGGCGAGGGCAAGTCCGCCTGCGACGATCCGGTACCATGCGAAGGGCGCGAAGCCGTGCCGGCCGACGATGCCGACGAACCAGCGCACGACCAGCAGCGCGACCACGAACGAGACGATGAAGCCGACCGCGATCGCGCCGAGGCCTGCACCCTGACCGGCCATCAATTCATGGTGATGCCCGCCCAGTTCGACCACGCTCGCCCCCAGCATCGTCGGGATCGCCAGAAAGAAGCTGAATTCCGCCGCGGTGCGCCGCTCCACCCCGAGGCTGAGCGCCCCCAGGATGGTCGCGCCTGAGCGGCTGACACCGGGGATCATCGCCAGGCATTGCAGGAAGCCGACGCCCAGCGCGGTGCGCGCGGGCACGTCGGCGATGCCGCGCGTCGTGCCCGGCTTCACCAGTCGCTCGATCACCAGGATCGCGACGCCGCCGACGATCAGCGCGACCGCCACGACGCGGGGTTGCAGCAACAGCGCCTCGATCTGCTTCTTGAGCGCGAGGCCGATCACCGCGGCGGGAATGAACGCGATCAACAGGTTGCGGACGAACCGCACCGCACCCGCCTCGCGCGCGAACAACCCGGTCAGCACGGTCCAGAACGTCCGCCAGTACAGTACGACGACCGCGAGGATCGCGCCGAGCTGGATGACGATGTTGAACAGCCGCCAGTGCGCCTCGTCGTAACCGAGCAGCGCGCTCGCCAGGATCAGGTGCCCGGTGGAGGAGACCGGCAGGAACTCGGTCACCCCCTCGACGATGCCGAGGAGGACGGCGGTGAGCAGGTCGGTCACGTGGGCAGGCTCCGGCAGGAGAAGAGGGAAGGGGCTCAGCCCTTGGTCGCGTCGCTCAACAGCGAGAAGCGTCCGGCCTTGCGGTAACGCACCAGCCAGCCCGGCGCGATCGCGTCGAACGGCGTCCGCGCGAGGCCCATCGCAGTCAGTCCCTCGCCCGCGCTGACGACCGAATCGCGCTGGAGCAGCTTCCACTGGTCGCCCGTTAGCGGGCCACCCGGAACGCTAGCGAGCAGGCCGCCGACCGCGTCGGGCAGCGGCAGGAACGTGGGGTTGCGGCCGATGTGCGACGCGATCCGCTGCTGGATCTCCAGCATCGTCAGCACCTCGGGCCCGCCGAGTTCGTACAACTCGCCGCCGAAGCGCGCAGAGTCGCTCAGGCCAGCCACGACCGCGTTGGCGACGTCGCCGACATAGACCGGCTGGAACCGTGCCTCGCTGCGCAGCACCGGCACGACCGGCAGTTTCGCGATCATGCCGGCGAAGCGGTTGATGAACTGGTCCTCGCGGCCGAAGACGGTCGACGGGCGCAGGATCGTCGCATGGGGGAAGGCGGCGCGCACGGCGGCTTCGGCCTCACCCTTGGTGCGCGCGTAATTCGAGGCGCTGTCCGCATCGGCGCCGATCGCGGACACGTGGACCAGCGCGCCGACGCCCATCCGCGCCGCGGCCTCGGCGACTGCACGCGCGCCCTCGACGTGGATGCGATCGAGATTGCCCTCGAAGCTGCCGACCAGGTTGACGACCCCGTCTGCGTGCTCGACCGCGCGAGCGACCGTCTCCGGGCGGGTCACGTCGACCGCGACGAATTGCGTCTGCCCCAGCCCGCCGAGCGGCTTGAGGAAGAATGCCTGCCGCGGATCACGCTGCGCGATGCGGACGCGCGCGCCTGCCTTCAACAGCGCCTGCGCCACGTAACGACCAATGAAGCCGCCGCCGCCGATCAGGGTCACGAGCTTGTTGTTCACGCCGGTCATCAACGAAGGTCCCTGGAAAGTCGCGTGACGCCTTAGCCCTGCGGGTCGCTCAATAACAAGGCTGGCATGACGCGGCCGGGCGACACGCACGCCCGGTCGCTGCATTTTTCTGTGCGCGAAGGCGTTGACAGACCCTCGCACCCTCCCCTAGAGGCGCCGGCCTACCCGGAAGCGTTCACGCTTCCACCCGTGCCCAGATGGCGGAATTGGTAGACGCACCAGCTTCAGGTGCTGGCGATCGCAAGGTCGTGGAGGTTCGAGTCCTCTTCTGGGCACCATTTCCGGTCAAAACCGCGAACTGCGGTTGCGCCGGTCATATCCCCCTTGGTCGCTGATGCTTCAAGCAAGGCCGTGCAGCCGGCGATGACGATCTCGTTGTCGTTGACTGAGACGTCGCCGACCAGCATCCGAACGTAGGAACGCCGCAGTTCCGCGTTCTCGCCGAGGATTTCGGCGCGGAGCATCGCACCAAATCGTTCGACTGCGGCTTCATCTACGAGGCGGGTGCCCGTGCCTAGCTGCGTCTGCAGGCTCCGCTCGGTTTCGGTCAGTGCCGTGATCGAGGCGCGGACCTCGGCGAGCTTGTCGCCGAAAGATCGGGTCGCGCGGGCTCATCAATCCTTCTTCTACCAGTTCCAGCAGGCGACGGAGTCGGCCCTCTGCTGCGATCCGCTCGCGGCGTACACGATCGAGATCGTCCTTCCTGCGCTTTTCGGCGTCGTCCGATCGATCGAGGACTTCCGCCAGAAGCATCTTCAGCCGTTCGGGCTGCAGGATGCGACCGAGTAGCCCCTCGAGCACGATGCCGTCGAGCGCATCTTCGCGGATCGCCTTGCTCGGGCAACTTGCTGCCCCGCCGTCGCCTTGCGATTGCAGACATAATAGCGATAGGCGCCGCCCTTGCCGGTGCGCAGCACCATGCCGGAGCCGCATTCGGAATGGCCGCAGGTCGAGATACCGCCCAGCAGAACGGGTGAGTTCGTGATCCTCGGCAGTGTGACGGAGGGTGCCGCCCCGGCGCGAATGGCGGCAACGCGGGCGATCTGATCGGGTGCAACGATCTGCGGGCATGTAACCACGATCGCCTCGGCTTCTGCTGGCTTGTTGCCCTTCGCGTCCATCGTGCGATCGCGATAGAAACCACCGTAATGCTGCCGCGTGAGGATGCCGTCGACGTTGCTATGATAGAACGGCTTGCCGCGGAGTGTGTAACCGTTGGCGTTCAAGTGTGCGGCAATCGCCCGCGTTCCCATGGGCCAACCGGTTAGCCCCACGTCGGTGAGATCATAGATGAGCCGGACAACGGCCGCCCCGTTTTCTGCGGTGAATAGCTTCTTGCGGCCCTTGCGGCCGTCGGTCACGACCACGCGCGATTCGTAACCGAAAGGAACGGGGCCGCCATTCCAATAGCCGTTGGCAGCGTTGCCGCGGCGGTCGCGGGCGGTAAAGATCGAAGCGTCGTTGGCGTATTTCTCGTTTACCAGACCGATCATGCCGCGCATGAAACGACCATTGGAGTCATCGGCGATATCCTCGATTACGGAAATTAACCGAACACCCGCTCCATCCAGCTTGTGTTCCGCCGTCATCTGGGTGAGCAGTCGCCGCGCGAACCGGGAGAGCGCATACATAACGATCATCTGCACAGGCCGACTCGCCGCTGTCGCCTGCGCAATCATTCGATCGAACTCGCGCCGCTTCAGCTTGCGCCCGGAGACATTGAGTTCCTCGAATTCCTCGACGACTTCGACGCCGTGCTTCCCGCACCACGCGCGACAGGCTGCATGCTGGGCCACGCTGGATGCGTTGTTGCCGTCTTCATCGTCGTTCGACACACGGGCGTAGCGCCACCTCAGAGGTCTGGGCCATCTCATTCGAAGCACGAATTTTGGCGGTTAGATACCGGATGGTGTGCTAAGCTGCTCACGCAATTTGACCGGGCCATAAATCAGATAACAAAGAGCCGCGGTTGCAGGTACCATGTGAACTACAAACCACATCTTTCTGCATGATCTTCCTGCCGGCGGGCATAGCGACGATTGTATGTGACGAAGCGTAACACGCTACGATAACTGCATGTCTTCGCAATCAGATACCGTCACAACACATCATGGCTCCATCACGGGGATACTACAAAACAGCGCGCTTGCCTTCCCCGACATACCCTTTGCACCGGCTCCGGTTGGCAAACGACGGTTTGTCAAAGCTGCATCGCCACCGTCTTGGGCCGAGACACACGCCGCGCGTGTGTCCGGTGCCAACGCGCCGCAACGCACGCGCACCGTGCCGAACCTCGACGTGGTGCCGCTAATCGGGTCGGGTTGGGTGGAGGACGACGAATATCTGTCGCTCAACGTGTGGAAGCCAGAAGGTGACCTGACGTCGCTGCCGGTGATGGTGTTCATCCACGGCGGTGGTTTCGTGGTCGGCAGCAAGGATGCGGCGGTGCAGGACGGCTCGACCTTCGCGCGCGACGGGATCGTCTATGTCGCGCTCAACTATCGCATGGGGATCGACGGGTTCCTGCCGATCCCGGGGGTCCAGACGAACCTGGGGCTGCGCGACATGATCGCGGGGTTGAAGTGGGTGCGCGACAATATCGCGGCGTTTGGCGGCGATCCGGCGAACATCACCGTGTTCGGCGAGAGCGCGGGCGCAATGGCGATCGCCGATCTGGTCACCTCGTCGCTGGCGAAGGGGCTGTTCCGCCGCGCGATCATCCAGAGCGGGCACGGTGGCATGACGCGCGACATCGGCACGGCGCGGCGGCTGGTCCACAAGCTCGCGAAGCTGCTCGGCGTCACTCCCGATCAGGCCGGATTCGAGCGTGTGCTGCCCGGCGAGGCAATGTTCGACGCGGTGGAGAAGGTGTCGGCGCCGACCACGCGGATCGACCTGCGCGGGCCGGATGGGCGCGAGCCGGTGTTTGGGATCAGCCGCTTCGTGCCCGTGCACGGCGACGACGTGCTGCCAATTGAGCCGCTCGAAGCGCTCAAGCAAGGCGCCGGCGCTGAAATCGATGTGTTGATCGGCAGTAATGCCGAGGAGATGAATCTCTACCTCGTCCCCTCGGGTGTGCGCGACAAGGTGAACAAACTGCTCGCCTGGCTCATCCTGCGCCGCTCGCAGCCGCGCGCCTGGGCGGTGCTCAAGGCGTACGGCATGGGGCGTGGTAAGACGCCCGGACAGGCGCTGACCGATGCGATGAGCGACCTCGTCTTCCGTTGGCCCGCGCGTCGCTTCGCCGAGGAGCATCGGGGACGCACTCACGTCTACGAGTTCGAGTGGCGCTCACCGCGCTTT
Organism: Sphingomonas citricola; assembly: GCF_019429535.1. Taxonomy (GTDB): domain Bacteria; phylum Pseudomonadota; class Alphaproteobacteria; order Sphingomonadales; family Sphingomonadaceae; genus Sphingomonas; species Sphingomonas citricola. The sequence goes on from NZ_JAHXZM010000007.1 coordinate 159,622, forward strand.
GGCGGCGAACTCGGCGCGGCGCACGGGATGGAGCTGCCGTTCGTGTTCGATAGCCTGGCAACCGTGACCGGCGAGGAAGGTCTGTGCGGCACCAATCCGCCGCAGGAGCTCGCGACCCGTGTGCACAAGATTTGGGTCGACTTCGCGCGTGACGGATCGCTGCCGTGGGAAGCGTTCGATCGTGATACGCGACAGGTCTATCGGCTCGCCGCGGGTGAGGCGGTGACTGAGCCGGTGATGACCGCCGCTACCTTCCTTCCCTGACCTGCTGGAGGCCGTCCGATGTACCTCGATCGCCTGCGCCTCGACGGGCGCACCGCCTTCGTCACCGGTGGCGCGCAAGGGATCGGTTACGCGTGCGCCGATGCGCTCGCGGAAGCCGGCGCGTACGTCACGATCGCCGACCGTGACGATGGCGCGATCGAGACCGCGCTGGCGTCGCTGCGCGCAAAGGGACACCGGGTCAGTGGCGTGACGCTCGACGTGACCGACTCCGCGCGCGTGACCGAGGTTGCCGACGCAGCTGGGCCGGTCAACGTGCTGGTCAACAACGCCGGGATCGCGCGCAGCGAAACCGCGGCCGAGGAGGTCGCCGACGAGCATTGGCTGAACGTCATCGACGTCAATCTAAACGGTACCTTCTGGTGTGCGCGCGCTTTCGGGCGGCATATGCTGGCGGCGGGCCGGGGCAGCATCGTCAACATCGGGTCGATGTCGGGCTTTATCGTTAACCGCCCGCAGCCACAAAGCTACTACAATGCATCAAAGGCCGCGGTGCACCAGCTGACACGCAGCCTAGCAGCGGAATGGGCACCGCGCGGGGTGCGCGTCAACGCGGTCGCGCCGACCTATATCGCAACGCCGCTCAACGCGTTCGCCGACCGGACGAGCGAGATGTATCGGCGCTGGATCGACGGTACACCGCAGGGGCGGCTGGGCGAGCCCGAGGAGGTGGCCTCCGTCGTCCATTTCCTCGCCTCCGACGCGGCAAGTCTGATGACAGGCAGCATCGTGGTCGCGGACGGTGGCTATACGTGCTGGTGATCGGACAAGCGTCAGAGCAGATCGGCAAAGTGGGCGGAGCTTTCCGATAGGTCATTACCGAGGTATACCTTTCTGACAGGTGGGCAGAGACTCGCCGATCACTGGAGAGGATCATCGATGCGCCGTCGTTCGCTGCTTGCCGCCACCACTGCCCTCACGCTCGTTTGGCCAGGCGCGGCGTTCGCGCAGGTCGCCGAGGCGCCGAACGTGACCGACCAGGTGCCGCCCGCGACCGCCACCGGTCCCGCGCCGCAGACCGGCGATCAGGATATTGTGGTGACAGCGCGCAAGCGTGCGGAGACGGTGCTTGACGTGCCAATCGCGGTGACCGCGATCAGCGGCAACACGTTGCAGGAGCGTGGGTTGAACTCCGTGCGCGAGGCCGCGGCATTGGCCCCGGGGCTCAACATCGCGAGCGACGGCGCGGGACGCGCGTTCGTGTCGATCCGCGGCGTCGGCAACACGCTGGTGCAGTCGGTCCAGCCGGGCGTCGGGCTGTTCATCAACGGCATTTACCAGCCCAACACCTCATATCTCAACAATCCGCTGCTCGACGTCGACCGGATCGAGGTGCTGCGCGGCCCGCAGGGCACGCTTTATGGCAAGAACACGCTCGGCGGCGCGATCAACGTCATCACGCGCCAGCCGTCGAACGAGGTCGTGGCGCGCGGCAATTTCAGCGCGGCGGGCCCCGACGACAGCATCCTCGCCTCCGCCTCGGTCAGCGGACCGATCATCACCGACGTGCTGCAGGTACGGCTGGCCGCCGGGCACCGGCAGCAGAACGGCTTTCTGCGCAACGACCTGCTCGGCATCGACGCCAACCCGCTCAAGACCGACTCGCTCGGCGGCACGATCCGCTTCGCGCCGGTGGGTGATGTGGTGCTGACGGTGAACGGCTATTACGACTGGGTGAAGGGCGCGAACACGCCCTATGCGCGCGTGACCGGTCCGACCGATTATTCGCGCCGCATTCAATTCAACGCGCCCAACATGGTCGAATATCGCTACCGCGGCGTCAACGCGCGGCTTGAGACGCCGATCGAGGCGATCTCGTCGAAACTGACCCTGGTCGGATCCTATGACGCGCGCAACGGCGTCTCGCCCAGCAACGATGCCGACTTCGGTCCGCTGGACATCGCGCGCTCGCGCGGCACCGACCGTCTGCGCACGAAGACGCTGGAGGCGCGGCTCGACAGCGAATTGACTGGTACGATCAGCACGCTGCTCGGCCTGTTCTATAGCCGCGAGGAAACGCGCGCGTTCGACCTGACGCGCGTCCTGCCGGTCAACCTAGCGCGCACGACCAACAACGCGACCAAGGCAGATACCTACGCCGCGTTCGGGACGATGTTCTGGAAACCGAGTGCGGCGTGGGAGGTCGCGCTGGGCCTGCGCTACGATCATGAGGATCGGCGCGCGAACGGCACCGTCTCGATCGCGGTCGGTGCAGCGACGCTGCCGACCACGATCAGCGACGCCGCGCTCAAGTCCGACCAGGTCGAGCCGCGCCTGTCGGTGACGCGGCATTGGAACAGCGATCTGATGACCTACGCCTCGGTCGCGCGCGGTTATCGCGGCGGTGGCTTCAATGCGCCGACCGCGCCGGTGCGCCAGTACAAGGGCGACAGCGCGTGGACGTACGAGATCGGCTCGAAGTACGTCTCTCCCGACCGGGTGCTGAGCGTATCGGGCGACGTCTTCTACAGTGACTATTCCAACTACATCGGGCTCAATTCGATCGCCCCCGCGACCGGCGGCGGGCTGGTGACGGTCGACCTCAATTCGGGCGATGTGAAAAGCTACGGTGCCGAACTAGAGGCGACTGTCCGGCCGGTCACCAACTGGTCGATCAACGGAAGCGTGACCTACGTCCACGCACGGTTGACCGACAGCACGCTCTATACGCTGGTGACCGGGCGGACGCTGCCGTCCGACCGGTTGACCTTTCAGCCCGATTGGAGCGGCAATCTCTACAGCGATTACACCATCCCGCTGGGCGGTGAGGACACGCTGACGCTGACCGGTGGCGTGGTTGCGAAGGGCAGCCGCCTGGCCGCGACGCTCAACCAGACGACGCCGACGATCCTCAAAGGCTATCTGCTGGTCAACGCAGCAATCACCTACCGCAGCGGGCCGCTGGAACTGGCGGCGTTCGCCAACAACATCTTCCAGCGCGATTATTTCGACGCCTATATCGAAAAGACGACGCTGGCGCTTGCCGGGCTTCCCGCGTCCGACCTCGGCATCGTCGGCGACCGCCGCCGCATCGGCGTCCGTCTCGGCTTCAGGTTCTGACCCCCATGCACATCGACCACTGCTTCGCCCGGCCACCGATCGACCCCGCGTTCATCGAGCAACTGCGCACGCGCTTCGGGACCAGTCTGCACTTGACCCAGGCGATGCTGCACCAGCACGGGTCGAACGAGGCGCATTTCGACGTCGTGCTGCCCGACGCGGTGGTGTTCGCACGCTCGACCGAGGACGTGGTCGATCTGGTCCGGCTGTGCGTCGCCGCGCGCGTGCCGATCGTGCCGTTTGGCGCGGGCACCTCGATCGAGGGCAATGCCGTGCCGGTGCGCGGCGGCGTCAGCGTCAATCTGGGCGAGATGAATGCGATCCTGCGCGTGGGCGCGGAGGACTTCGACTGCACCGTGCAGGCCGGGTGCCGGCGCGAGGAGTTGAACGAGCATCTGCGCGACACCGGCCTGTTCTTCCCGATCGATCCCGGCGCCAACGCGACGATCGGCGGCATGGTCTCGACCCGCGCGAGCGGCACCAACGCGGTCCGCTACGGCACGATGCGCGAGGCGGTGCTGAGCCTGAAGGTGGTGACTCCTGACGGCAAGGTCATCACCACCGCCACGCGCGCGCGCAAGTCGGCAGCTGGGTACGACCTGACCCGCCTCTACGTTGGCAGCGAGGGAACGCTGGGCATCATCACCGAGGTGACGCTCAGGCTCCATCCGATCCCGGAAACGATCTCGTCCGCGGTTTGCGGGTTCCAGACGCTCGAGGGCGCGGTCGACACCGTCGTCCAGTCGATCCAGTCGGGCGTTCCGCTGGCGCGCGTCGAGATCCTCGACGACATGCAGATCCGCGCGGTCAACGCGTGGTCGAAGCTGTCGCTGCCCGAGGTGACGACCTTGTTCTTCGAGTTCCACGGCTCACCCGGCGGTGTCGCCGAACAAGTCGCGCTGGTTGAGGCGCTCGCGACGGCGAACGGCGGCGGCGACTTTGCCTGGTCGAACCTGTCCGAGGAGCGCGCCAAGCTGTGGAAAGCACGGCACGAGGCCTATTACGCCGCGGTTGCGTTCCGCCCCAGTGCGGTTGGTTGGACGACCGACGTGTGCGTACCGATCAGCCGCCTGCCCGAGTGCATCACCGAGACAAAGCGCGACCTACAGGCATCCAGCGTGCCCGCGACGATCCTGGGCCACGTCGGCGACGGCAATTTCCACGTCATCTTCGCGGTGGACCCGGCTTCCGCCGACGAATTGGCCGAAGTTCAGGCAATCAACGGGCGCCTCGTCGCGCGCGCGCTGGCGATGGAGGGAACGTGCACCGGCGAACACGGTGTGGGACTGGGCAAACAGGAATGGTTGGTCGAGGAACTAGGCGAGGCGGTCGACGTGATGCGCGTGATCAAACGCGCGCTCGACCCCCACGACCTATTCAATCCAGGCAAGATCTTTGCGCTCCATTGATGCGCGTGGGCGGACAAAGTCGGCAGGAGGCCATCATGCTCGATAGAACCACTCCGCTCCAGCAAAACGAGGCACTCTCTTCGGCGCGCTTTGCAGGCTCGGCGGTGCCGCTTGCCGCGCTCGCGCTGGCGATGATGCTCGGCTTCACCATGATGGGCTCGTTCGGCACCGTGCAGGAAAGCGCCAAGGCCGAGCTGCACTTGAGCGATTACACGCTAAGCCTCGTGCAGGGGGTGAGCGCTGCGCTGCCGCTGGCGCTTTTCTCGATTCCGATCGGCATCCTGGTCGACCGCTTCAACCGCGTGCGGATCATGATCGCGCTGGTCGCATTGTTCGTGGCCGGCACCGCGCTGACCGGGGCAGCGCGGAGCGTGACGGTGCTGTTCGCGGCGCGGATGCTGGTGGGGATCGGCACCACCGGCGCCCTGACCGCGGCGCTGTCGCTGTGCGCCGATCTTTGCGCGCCCGCGCAGCGCGGGCGCGCCTTGCTAGTCATCAATCTGGGCAAGTCGTTGGGCCAGGCGCTGTCATTCGGGCTGACCGGGGCGCTGTTCGGTTTGTTCGTCGCGGGGCGGGTGCCCGCATTGCCCGCGGTTGGGGCGGATACGCCGTGGCGCGCCGCGCATATCGCCTTGGCCTTGCTAGGCGCGACCCTGCTCCTGCCGTTGTTCCTCCTGCGTGAGCCGGCGCGACAGGAAGTAAGCGCGGGAACGCGCGCGCCGTTCCGTGTGGTCGCCGGTGAACTGTGGGCGCGGCACACCTTCCTCGCCCCGCTATTTATGGGCCAGATCAGCGTCGTCATGGCCGATGCCGCGGCGGGTATCTGGGCCGCGCCCGTCCTGTCGCGCAGCTTTGGACTGCGTCCAGATCAATTCGCCGGCTGGATGGGCACGCTGATCTTCGGCGCAGGGCTGCTCGGCGCGGTGGTTGGCGGATTGTCCGCCGACTGGGGGCAGAAGTCCGCACGACGCGGCGGGCTCTTGCTCGGCGCAGTCGCGGCGGCCGCGCTCGGCATTCCCGCGGCACTGTTCCCCATTATGCCGTCCGCCCCCCTGTTCGCCGCGGCGCTCGGCACGCTGATCGCGTGTGGCGCGGTGACCGGGGTCGTCACCTCGGTCGCGTTGACCGTGTTCATTCCCAACGAACTGCGCGGCCTGTGCATCGGCGCGTTCATCGCGATCGCGGGGCTCATCGGCTTCGGCGTCGCGCCGATGCTGGTCGCAGTCGCGAGCGGGCTGTTCGGCGGCGAGGCCCATCTGGCTGAAGGGCTGGCGCTCGTCGGGGTGGTCACGAGCGCTGCTTCGGTCGCGGCGTTCGCGCTGGCAATGCGACGCGCGCCGATGCGTGATTGAATAACCTATCTGAAAGCTCTTGCACGAGCTATCAGATAGGATCATGATCGTCCGCAACCTGGCAATCAGGAGCGAGAGGATGGTGAAGATTCGATTCGAGGTGTCGCCCGAAATGGTGGCCTTCCTGGGGGGCGGCGCGCTGCCGGACGGTGATCATGGGCCGGCGTGGCTCGCTCTGGGATACCGCTTCGCCCCGGCGATGGTCTCCTACCTGCCCGATGCGTCGCACGTCGCCGCGATCGACGACGCCGACATCATCTTCCTCGTCACGGTCGAGGCGTGCACGCGCATCTTCGGGTGCGTCCCGCCGAAAGCCGGCGCGTGGCACCTGCCGAGCGAGGTGCGCGGCGTCGCGCGGGCGGTGCAACAAGGTCGGCTCGACGGCGCTGCGGCGCAGACGCTCCGCCACGCCAAATGCATCGAGCTTCTCTGCGTGACGTTCGAGCAGTTCGACGAAGGCCGGCTGATCCCGACCAATGGTGCCGACGATCTGTCGGCCGCAGAGGCCGAGCGGATCGCCGACGCACGCCGTCTGATCGACGAGCGCTGGAACGAGAAGCTGACACTCGACGCAATTTCGCGCGCGTGCGGGATCAACCGCGCGACGCTGACGCGGGGGTTCCGGTCGATGTTCGCGATGAGCGTGGGCGACGCGATCGCCGACCGGCGGCTGGGTGGCGCACGCGACCTGCTGCTCGCGACCGACCTGCCGGTTTCCTCGATCGGCTATCGCTGCGGCTATCTCAACAACGCCAGCTTCACCCGCGCCTTCTCGCGTCGTTACGGCAAGGCGCCGACGCAGTTCCGCGCCGAGCAGGTTGCGGCATGAACGCGGGGCAGCCGAGTTCGCTGGTCGACCAGGCGGTGCGACGTGTGCGCGACCATATCCGCGAACGTGATCTGAAGGTCGGCGATACCCTGCCCGGCGAAGGACAGTTCGCGACCGATTTGGGCGTCAGCCGCGCGGTGATGCGCGAGGCGTTCGGTGCACTCGCCGCACTCCGCCTGATCGATGTCGGCAATGGTCGCCGCGCGCGCGTCGGCGCGATCGACGGGTCGGTGATGGCAACCTCGATCGAGCACGCGGTCGCGACCGCTCAGGTGACCACCAAGCAGGTGTGGGATGTGCGTCAGACGTTGGAGCTGCGCACCGCCGCACTCGCCGCCGAACACCGCAGCGATGAAGACGCCCGTACGATCCGCGACCACGCCGCGCAGATGGCACTTGCGGGTGCCGATCTGGAATTGCTGATCGCGCATGACATCGCGTTCCATCAGGCGATCGCGCGCGCGAGCGGCAACGCGCTCTTCCATCAGATCGTGCGCTCGTTCGAGCGGTTGATGCGCGTCGCGGTGCCGAGCGCGTGGCATACACGTGAAACCGTCGCCCAGCGCGAGGAGGTGTTGGCCGTTCACCGTGACTTGGCGGGCGCGATCGCCGATCGCGACGCTTTCAACGCTAGCGCGCTTATGGAGCAGCATTTCGACAAGTCGATCAGCGATCTATTCGTGTCGGCTTGAAGCGGCGTGGCTGCACGGCCCTCATTGCGTCGATCGGCGATCTCGCCCCGCGCCGGAGGTCCCGGTCGGCCCCGGCGATCAGGTGCAACTGGCGCGGAAGGTCAAGGACGCGGTCACGATACCCGTCGTCGCGGTCGGCTTGATCACCGATATGCCGCAGGCCGTACAGATCCTGCGGACCTCGTCGCCATCGCGCGTGCCGCCTTGTATGATATGCGCTGGCCCTGGCACGCTGCCGCCGCCCGCAATGCTTGGATTGAGGCGCCGCCACAATATCTCCAGTCCGAGCCGTACGAGGCGGGCCGTATCTTAAGGAAGATGACACCATGAATTCATTCCTTGCCACCGCGGCTGCCGCCACCGTGGCCGCCGTAGCAATCCCGGCCGCCACGTCCGCTCGCACCACGGCGCCCACGCTGACACCCGCACCTGCCGTCGAGCGGGTTGCAGCCTTCAATGGCGCGATGCCGACCGGCGTGACCGTCGCGCCCAACGGCCGCATCTTCGTCAACTTCCCGCAATGGGGCGACGACGCGCCGTTCACGGTCGCCGAACTGATCGATGGCAAGGTGGTGGCCTATCCCGACGCGGCGACCAACCGGCCCGACCCGACTGACCCCGCCGGCCACTTCATTTCGGTGCAAATCGTCGTGGCCGATGGCGCGAACCGCCTCTGGGTGCTCGATACCGCGGCGCCGAAATTCTCGCAGCCACAAGCCGGGGGCGCGAAGCTCGTGGCCATCGATCTCGCGACCAATCGGGTGGTCAAGACGATCGTCCTGCCCCCAAGCGTCGTGCTGCCGACGACCTATCTCAACGACGTTCGCTTCGATTTGCGGCAGGGGGAGCAGGGCGTCGCCTATATCACCGATAGCAGCAATGCCGGCATTGGGGGCATTATCGTCGTCGACATCGCCAGCGCGCGGGCGATCCGCCGGCTGTCCGGCCACGCGACGACCAACCCGGAGCCGGGCTTCACACCGATAGTGGACGGCGAGGTGCTGATGAACCGCCCGGCTAGCGGGGCCGCGACGCCGGTCGCCATCGCCAGCGATGCGATCGCGCTGAGCGCCGACGGCACCATGCTTTATTACGGGCCGCTCTCGGGCCGGACCCTCCATGCCGTACCCACGGCGCTACTGCGCGATCCGTCGGTTCCCGAGGAGGCCTTGGCCCGCGCGGTTCGCAGCATGGGGCGCAAGGGTGCGTCCGACGGCATTGCCGAGGACGACAGGGGCCGCGTCTTCGCCGGTGACTACGAGCATAACGCGATCCGCGTCTTCGATCACGGCAGTTGGTCGACGCTGGTCAGCGATCCGCGGATTAGCTGGCCCGATACCCTGTCGATCGGCCCCGATGGCTACCTGTATTTCACCGCGAACCAGCTTCATCGCCAGCCCGGCTTCCATGGCGGCCGCGACCTGCGTCACAAGCCGTACGAGTTGCTGCGGATCAAGGTCGGCAGCCGCCCAGTGCTCCTGACGCGGCGCTGACACCGCCCCATCCGGCACAATGGCCTCGGCCGGTGACGCTGCAGTCGCCGTGTTCATCGGGCTGCGATCGCGATGCGTCTCGGCGCCGTATCAAGGGGCCACGCCATTGTTACCGTTGCCGACATCTGCGACGTTTCACGCTCCGTTGTGAAATGTGCCGCAGGGTAAGTTCGTGTAAAATGGGCTGCATCGGAGGATAACCAATTATCCGGTGCAGACCCAAGATCTGCACCCGTTTCGTCCTTACCAAGATGAACAAGCGTCGGCTTCCGGGGAAGGGGAAAGATGCCGCAGAGTGACCGCGATTGGGTCGGTGGTAGCGGGACGATGACCAACGGCTTGGTGTCACAACCGTTCGGTTGTGACACCTGATTAGGCTCGCGCGCCGATGGCTAAAGCGGGCAGCCGGAAACGTTGCACCTGTCGGTTATCGTCACAGCCTGAGGCCGAACCTAGGTCCGACGAATGTCATCGTGGAATAGAGTAGGATCGTCAGCAGGCACCCCAATCCCAGAGCCAGCCAGAAGGGCAAGCCCTGCCGAAGCAGAACGGGAATGACGAGGAACATCGGCAGCGATGGCAGGACGTACCAGAACGTCGCCGTGGAGTGCGCAGCCATGTTCTCCACGTCCGGCTCCGCGTTCCACAGCCAGATCATGCCCAGCACCGACACTAGGGGAAGTGACGCGATCAGCGCCCCGAAACCGGGAAAGCGTTTCGCCAGCTCCGAGGCGACGGCGATAAGCACCCCGGAGATCGCTGCCTTGATGGCCAGATAGATCATGATTTGCTCGCCCGAGCCGGCGAGTCCGTCTGCGCCAGTTTCGTCAGTCGACGGGGCAAATCGTCCAGCACCCGGCGCGCTTCACCAGGTCGCAAGTTGCGCCAGCGCCGCACTTCCTCACGCGAGCCACCGCACCCCCGGCACTAGCCACTACGACCATCGAAGCCGCATAGCTCGACGCAGGGCGATTTCATGGTTCAACGACGTTCGATGGTAAGGTGAGCGAGTTCGTGCACCGGCGCGAGCCGGCGTTCGATCAGCTGACGCGTCACGTCAGCCTTTCCGACGACACTGACGATCGCGGCATGGGCGTCCGGCCCCACCCGCCAGACGTGGAGATCGGTGATCCGCGCATCGCCGGGTGTCTCGACCAGCTCACGAATTTCGTCCGCGACATGGTTGTCAGTCCGATCGAGCAGGATAGCCGATGTGTCCCGCATCAGCGTCCATGACCAACGCGCGATGACGATCGCGCCGACGATCCCCATGACCGGGTCCATCCAAACCCAGCCCAAATATCGCCCGGCTACGAGGGCCGCAATCGCGAGTACCGACGTCAGCGCGTCGGCCAGGACGTGGATGTACGCCGAGCGCAGATTGTTGTCGCCGGCATGACCATGGCCGTGGTGATGCCCGTGCCCATGATCGTGACCGTGATGATGATGGTGCCCATGGTCGTGCCCGTGCCCGCCGGAAAGCAGGAAAGCGGAGGCGATGTTCACCAGCAGGCCAATTACCGCGATCCAGATGGCTTCACCGAACGCGACGGTGATCGGTTGGAAAAGCCGGACAACGGACTCGACGCCTATCGCAAGCGATATCAGGCCCAGCACCATCGCCGAAGCAAATCCGGCAAGATCGCCCACCTTGCCAGTGCCGAAGCTGTAGGCCGGGTTGCGGGCGTGGCGCTTCGCGTAGGAATAGGCAGCCGCCGCGACGCTCAGCGCACCAGCGTGGGTCGCCATGTGAAAGCCGTCCGCAAGCAGCGCCATCGAGCCCGTCACATAGCCGGCGATAATTTCACCGATCATCATCACGGCCGTGAGCACGACGACCCAGCGCGTGCGCCGCGCATTCTCGTCGTGCGCTGCGCCGAGGTAGACATGCTCATGGGTGTGAGCGTCGAGTTCGGACAGAATAGCCATCAGCGGACCTACTTCGCGTAGCGGCGGATCACCGCCAGCAGTTCTTCAGCACCCTCGGCGCGTTCCTCGTCGCTCAGCCCGGGCCGCGCGACGTGCGCCTCCAGGTGTTCGGCGATGATCTCGTCCATCAGGCCGTTCACCGCACCACGAACGGCGGCGACGAGCTGCAGCACCTTCGTGCATGACGCGTCAGCCGTCAGTTCGCGCTCCACGGCATTCACTTTACCTGCGATGCGGCGAACGCGCGCGACGAGATCGGCATTGGTCCCGGTAAGGTGTGAAATAGGCGTACCTCCTATGCCTATTTTTGGCCAAGCGCAATCGGATGGGATTGATCGTATTGCTCCATCCCGCTAGAGGTCGCGTCGTTCCTTGGGGAGTAGCCACCCGCTATGCGGGGTCCTCGTCAACATAATCGCCGGCATCTTCGGATTGCCGTCGTGGCGTGGACAGCAAGCCATCAGGCTTGCCCGGCAAGACCAACGACGTGTCGCCTCTAAGTGGCCGGAGGTGGGCTCGTCGTTGTTTGTCAGGCCCCTGAGTGATGTTGCATGACTGGTATTCTGACGCTTGGCACCCTTGGCGCCAGCCTGTCCGTTGACGCCTTCGCGGCGTCGCTTGGTAAAGGCGCGACGGAGCAGCGGAGCCGTTGGTCGGACGCGATGCGCGTCGGCATCGTCTTCGGCTTCTTCGAGGCGCTGACACCGGCGATCGGCTACCTGCTCGGCTATTTGCTGAACGACTGGATCGCCAGCTACGACCATTGGGTGGCGTTCGGGCTTTTGCTCGCGGTCGGTGCCTATATGATCCGCGAAGCCCTTCAGCAAAACGATGCGGACGAGGTATCCGAGCCTTCCAGCCCGAGCTTTTGGCGTCTGGCCGCGACCGCCATCGCCACCAGCATCGATGCCGCGGCCGTCGGGGTTTCTCTGGCGCTCATGGACGTGAACCTTTGGATCGCATGTGCGGCCATCGGCGGGATCACGACGGTGGTAGCGACAGGCGGCATGATCCTGGGCAAGCATGTCGGTCCCTATCTCGGTCGCTATGCTGGCATCCTTGGCGGGTTCGTTCTCGTTGCCATCGGCGGATCGATCCTGTTCCAGCATCTGTCCGGCGCAGCATGAAGGAGGCGTAGGAAGTGGCAGGGACGCAAACCGCAAGCCGCATGGCCAACTGCATGCCGACTATTAGCTCAGGCAACCGCCGGTGACGGGCGAGGCAGCGGCGAAGCCGACCAACATTCTCAAACTGGCGGCGGGGAGCATCCTCGTCAGTCTGGTCGTTCTCGGCCTGAAATACCTCGCCTATGCCCTGACAGGCAGCGTCGCGCTCTACTCGGATGCGATCGAGAGCATCATCAACGTCGTCACGGCTGTAGCGGCATTTTTCGCGATCCGGATCAGCCTGCGACCGGCCGATGCCGATCATCCCTATGGGCACTCCAAGGCGGAATATTTCTCCGCTGTTCTGGAAGGCGTGCTGATCCTCGTCGCCTCGCTCGCGATCCTGCGGGAAGCCTATGGCGCGTTCCGCGACCCGCATCCGTTGCAAGCCCCTGCGCTGGGCCTTGCCGTGAGTGCGGGCGCTTCGGCGCTGAACGGCCTATGGAGCTGGCTGCTGATCCGCACCGGCCGGCAACGCCGATCGCCCGCACTGGTGGCGGACGGCAAGCACCTGCTCACCGATGTTTACACCTCGGGGGGCGTGATCGTTGGCGTATTGCTGGTCGCGCTGACCGGTTGGGAAATTCTCGACCCCATCCTTGCTGCGCTGGTGGCGCTCAACATTCTGTGGGCAGGCTGGCACCTCATCACGGAAAGCGTCGGGGGACTGATGGATACCGCATTACCACCCGAGGACCTCGCGGCCGTCGAGGCGACGATCAACGCGCACATGGCCGGGGCGCTGGAGGCGCATGATCTTCGCTCGCGGCATGCCGGCCGTATGACCTTCATCGACTTCCACTTGATTGTGCCCGGATCGATGACCGTCGATGCGTCGCATGCCATCTGCGACAGGATCGAGGCGGCACTGAAGGTCGAGCACCCGGACAGTGTCATCTCGATTCACGTCGAGCCGGAAGCCAAGCGGAAGCACGGCGCGATGACGATCGGCTCGACTGCTTGAGAACTGGTGTTCGCGAGCTACGACCTTCGAGCACTGCCATTGCCTCCGAAAACCCAAGCGTCAGAATGGTCCGGTCCTGACACCTATGTAATCAGGTGAGTATGGTTCAGGCCGGGTCATCGAGGCTGAACCTGTCATCGTCATCGTCATAGGCGAACAGCTCCGCGTAGCGGCCCCATTCCGTTACCGCCTTCAGCGTCACGTCGGCAAAGTCAGGCGACATGTGATCCTCCAGCTCGTCGCGGAAACGACGTGCCGGTGCCTGGTGTGTCGGCCGTTCGTCCAGCACCGTGCGGATATGGCGGGCAAGCCGCACATGCGTCTCCAGCGTGCGCCGGAAATTGGCCTTCCGCTGATCCGTGTCCTCTTGCGCGAATGCGTGACCGCGCTTGGTCAGCACCGCATCCCCGTCCACCACGTCGATGAACTGCAGGAGCTGGAGGCTTTCCACAATCGGAAACAGGTCATCGATTTCGAGTTGAAGTGTGTCCGCGAGGGCTGAGAGCGGCGCGCGGCCCGAGAACGGGGCGGCCTCGACCTCCTCGATCAGGCCGGCGAGCGTGTTGACCGACACGTCGGGTAGCGGACGATCGATACTGTGTTCGATCGACGGCGTAGCGGATGCGGGCGACGGTACGGGGCGCTGCGTCATCCGGGCATAAATCTGCTCGACCAAGTCACGGAACACCGGATCGAGCCGATCGCGCGGTTGCGGAAGATCGACCCGGAACTCCGTGGCGATCCGCCCGGGGTTGGATGAGAGAACAAGGATGCGGTCGCACATCAGAACCGCCTCCTCGATATTGTGGGTGACGATCAGGATCGACGAGATGCCCAGCTTGTCCTCGTCCCACAGGTCGAGAAGATCGGTTCGCAGCGTCTCAGCGGTCAGAACATCAAGCGCAGAGAAGGGTTCGTCCATCAGCAACAGCGACGGTTCAACCACTAACGCGCGCGCCAAACCAACGCGCTGGCGCATGCCGCCCGATAGCTCCTTGGGGAAGGCATTCTCGAACCCATCGAGGCCGATCAGGTCGATCGCGGCCAATGCACGTCGGCGTCGTTCGTCCGCAGGCACCCGCTGCGCTTCAAGGCCCAGCTCGACATTCTGCTGGACGGTCAGCCACGGCATCAGCGCGAACGACTGGAACACCATTGCGACCGAGCGGGGATCACCGGCGTCATCGGGCGCGAAGGTCAGCTCGCCCGCGGTCGGGCTGACCAGACCGGCGATCGAGCGCAGCAGGGTGGATTTGCCCGAGCCCGACCGCCCGAGCAGGCCGACGACCTCGCCCTCGTTCACGTTCAGCTCGACATTATCGAGAATCAGCGTGCCGCCTTCGACGCCGCCATAGCTGTGGCTCAGGCGCTCGATGGTGACGACGGGCTTGGGGCGGGCGATGGTCATGGCCTTGGGGTTCCTTAGGACAGGCGCAGGCGGCGTTCGGAAATGCGGTAGAGCGGGCGGAAGAGCAGGCGATTGATTGCGATCACGAACACCGACATGACCATGATGCCGAGCAGCACACGCGCGTTGTCGCCGGCCGCGGTCGCGTCCGCGATATAGCTGCCAAGCCCCGTCGCACGCAGGTGGGTCGATCCCCAGGACACGGCCTCGGCGACGATGCTCGCGTTCCACGAACCGCCGGACGCGGTTAGCGCTCCGGTGACGTAATAGGGGAAGATACCGGGCAGGATCAGGCGTCGCCACCATTGCCAGCCTCGCACCCCAAACATCCGGTTCGCTTCGATCAGATCGTTGGGGATCGCGCTTGCGCCGGCGATGACGTTGAAGAGGATGTACCATTGCGTGCCCAGCACCATCAGCGGCGACAGCCAGACATCGGCATCGAGGTGGAAGCGGACGATGACGACCACCGCGATCGGGAACAGGACGTTGGCCGGGAAGGCGGCGAGGAACTGCGCGATTGGCTGGATGCGCGCTGCCCAGCGCGGCCGCAGGCCGATCCAGACACCGATCGGCACCCAGATCAGGCTGGCGACGGCGATCAGCACGACGACGCGCAGCAAGGTCAGTAGGCCGTAACCCAGCGCTCGTACGGCATCGCCTGGTGTCAGCGTCTGGCCAAGGAAGCGAACGGCATAGAGGCTCGCCGCAATCGCGGCAGCGATGACCAGCACCGTCCACAAGCGCAGGCCGGGCGACGGCGCGTCCTTGCGCGGGGCGAACCGGCGACGCTGCTTTATCGGTCGGGGCGCGGCCTCCGCCACGAAGATCAGTGCCGCTCCGACCCTTAGCGGCGCCGTCAGCGACGGCAGCAACCGAGCGCGCCGGAAGAGGTCGTAAACCCAGGACAGCGGCGGATGGGCGCTGGCGGTCTGTTCGACGCGGAAGCGGTCCGCCCAGGCGATGATGGGCCGGAACACAAGTTGGTCGTAAGCCAAGATGACGATCGCCATCGCAGCGACCGTCTGCATTACCGCCGTCAGGTCCTGTCGCTCGATCGCGAGCGCGAGCCACGACCCGATGCCGGGCAGCATGATCTGGGTATGGCCGACACTGATCGCTTCCGACGCGACGACGAAGAACCAGCCGCCCGACATCGACATCATCGCGTTCCACACGAGGCCCGGCGTCGAAAACGGAAGCTCGACGCGCAGCAGCCGGCGCAACGGCGACAGGCCGAACCCGCTGGCGACCTCGTTCAGGTCTGCGGGCACCTGTCGCAGCGATTGGTACAGGCTGAAGGCCATGTTCCAGGCCTGGCTCGTAAAGATCGCGAAGATCGCGGCGCATTCAACGCCCACGCGGCTGCCGGGAAACAGGCCCATGAACGCGGTGACGGTGAAGGTCATGAAGCCGAGCACCGGCACTGACTGGAGGATGTCTAGCGCCGGGATGATGACCAGTTCGGCGCGCCGGCTCTTGGCCGCCGCGGTCGCGGCCAGCACCGTGAAGACGAAGGATGCCGCCAGCGCGGCGAACAGGCGTAGCGTCGTCAGCAGCGCATATTGGGGCAGATTGCGCCAATCGAGCGTCACCGCCTCCACGCGAAGCCGTGACAGCGGCTCGATCGCGTCATGCACACCGCTGGCAACGCCGACACCGGCGGCAAGCAGGATCGCGAACAGCGCCAGATCTGGCCAGCCGATGCCGCCGCGGAGGCGACGGGGCGAGAAGCCGAGGAATCCGGTGCGCTGAACGTCAGGCGCTTGAGGCGTCACATCGTCATCCTTTTCTCGTAATCCGATGCCGCCATGAGGCGACGCCGGCACGCGAGAAGCGTGCGGTCAGGATCATGCCGAAACTCAGCAGCGGCGGTGCGCGGATGCGAGTACGGACAAGCAGACGGATGCCGTGGAGTGACCCGTCTACCAGGGTGAACCAGACACGGGGCGGCACCATCAGCTCCCACCGCGCCGGGGTGTGGCGGTGCCGGGACATCGGCCGGGCACCGTCAAAAGGCTCCGTGCGAGCGAAACGCGAACACGTTGGCCGGGCCGCGGTCGCGATTGTAACCGGGGTTTGCGACGAACTGATAGTCGAGCGAGAACTCGACACCCTTTACCGCGACTATTTTGTAATAGGCTTCGCCGATATATTCCGAGCCGGGGTGCGGAAGCCGCCCATCGCCGACCAGAACCCCCAGGCCGCCCGCGTCGAGATAGCGCTGATGCTCGCGACTGATGCCGTTGACGATGAACACTGCGCCGACCGTATCGCCGACACGTCCCCACCCGGCGCCTTTGAGCGCCAGGCCGAGCTGCGCCGTGCAATCGATATCGGTGAAATCATAGGGCTCGACCTGGCCATCGGCGATGCCGGTGCGAGCGAAGATGCCCAGCGCGTCGGTGACGGCCTGCTCCGCGTTGACGCTGATACCGGCGCGCGTGCGCCGACGACGCACCAGCGCCGTATCGGCATCGTCGCCGCTGAGCCTTGCCAGCGCCAGCGCTTCGTCAAAGCGCCCGAACCGTCCGCGATTGCGGAACACCGTTACACGCACGGCTCCCGGCCGACCGGCAAGCATATGACGATGCTCGATCTCGGCATCGAACTGGTATTGCTGAAACCCTGTCTCTAGGGTTTCGCCGTTGGGCACCTTCGACAGGTTGAAGGCGCCCAAGCGCAGCGTCCATGCGCGTCGATACCATTCGGCCGCGACGCCGGTAGTGTAGCCCCAAGCATCCGCGGCATAATCGAAGCTGCCGGCATCGACCGCCGACCAGTTGAGGAAATCGCCGCGCGGATCGTGCGCGTAGCTGTTGGTGTCGAACACATCGCCGACGCCGAACTTGCCCGCGGTCAGCACGAGGCGATCGGTCATGCGCGATCCGCCAAGCTGATTGGCGACGCCCGCTACCGCCTCGCGCTCCCCACCCAATCCGATCGTCTGGCGGAAGAACAGCCGCTGAAGCCGGAAATAGGGATTGCTCCGGCCGACCTTGTACGCTTCCGCGCTCGGGAAGCCTGCGACGCCCAGCGTGTTCGATAGACCGAAACCCTGATCGATCTCGGGGTTCACCCATAGCTCGCCACCCGCCCACGGGCGCACGCCGGCGTAAAGCGTCACGTCCACCGTCTCCTTGGTCTGCCGCGGCGTCAGGCTGTTGGTGCCGCTGTACGGAGAGGCGAAGCCAGGCGTGCCCTGGAGGACGAATGTCGCCTGACCGTGGATCGCAATGCGTTCATCCGCGGGCATCGCATCTGACGGGACAGTTGCGGCGGGCGCGGTGACGGCGGGTGCGCGCTCCTGAATGTCCTGAGCCATCGCAGGCGCGTGAAGAGTGACGCTGGCAAGCGCGCAGGCGCTCGCCCGCAGCGAGGGTGTCCGGATCATGAGATTATCCTGCTGCTATTCGGTTACGGCGCAGAGAAGGGGCGCCGGGTGATCGGGATCAGACCACCCGCCTTCGCGGAATGCCGGACGTATAGAGAGCAAGGCGAATGCGTCGGCTCAGATGCTCGACGCGGATGGTATCGGCGTGTCGTTCGACACGCAGCACAAGCAGGGTCATGGCGACCTCCTGGTATTCCGGGTGAAAATCCGGTCCGGGAGATCGGCGACACCGCAATCAGGCGATGGGCGCGAACTCCCCGACCGTTTCATGTCCCGCGGTGCGGATCAGCGGAGCAAAGCTCCTACTGTCACCCTCGCTGGACACGGCGGTAGATCGGGCGTTCATCTTGGTCCTTCGTCTGGCGCGCAGGCGCGCACCGTGGTTTCGAGTCGCGAACCTTCGCGACCGATGGACGCCACATACCTATCCGGGGTATAGGATCAACCCCGAATAACCGGAGCAGGCATGAGCCACGTCGAGAAAGAGAAGAAGAAGCTGCTCAACCGCCTCAAACGCATGCGCGGGCAGCTTGAGGCGATCGAGCGCGCGGTCGAGGAGGACCGCGAGTGCGCGCGCGTGCTGCAACAGGCGACGGCGTGCCGGGGCGCACTGGACGGGTTCATTGCCGAGGTCATCGAGGACCACATCCGCGAGCATCTGATCGATCCGTCGTCATCTGCTGACAGCCCGCAACGTGCCGCAGCAGAGGAATTGGTCGAGATCGTCCATGCGTATCTTACGTGACCGATGGTGTCACAACCGTCCGGTTGTGACACCGACGCGCGAGCCACGGTTTTCTGCGAAGTTCGGAGTGTCAGAAATCTGCGCCAGATTGACTGCATCCGGGAAAACTCGATCAGCCGGTGTAACCTACCATGTGCATCCTGATCGTACCTGCCGAGACGAACAAGTGCCCGTTTCCGGCAAAGGGAACGACACCACTGAGCGACCGCAATTGTGTCACAGCCATCCGTTCTGCCGCGCTGTGCGGCCCGCTTCGATGCGGTTTGCCGCGCCCAGCTTTCCTGCTGCATCGGACAGGTAATTGCGGACCGTACCCGGCGACAGGCCGAGCCGATCGGCGATGGCCTTGTTCGACAGCCCCTCCGCTGCGAGGCGCAACGTATCGCGTTCGCGGTCAGTTAGCGGATCGCAACCGATCTCTATGGCGGCTGCGGCCAGATCGGCGGGGATTGCGCGGCCGCCGCCCGCAACGGTGCGGATAGCGGCCGCAAGGTCGTCAACTGGCGCGTCCTTTAGCAGATAGCCGCGCACCCCGGCACTTTTTGCCCGGGCGAGATAGCCAGGCCGGGCGAAGGTCGTCACGATGACAACGGCGGTCCGCGGGTGCACGTCGGCTAGGCGTCCCGCCAGGTCCAGGCCGCTTAGACCAGGCATCTCGATGTCCGTCAGCAAGACGTCCGGCGCAAGATCTCGCACCATCGCTAGCGCCGCGTCGCCATCGGCTGCGCGGCCGACGATCGTCAAGTCAGGCTCTAGCGATAGCAAGGCGGCAATGGCACCGAGCACGAGCGCTTGATCCTCCGCTATCACGATACGAATGGGTGTCATGACGGTACGCTCGCCTGGAGGCGGGTGCCGGGTCGAGCAGAGGCTAGATGCAGGGCTCCGCCGGCAGCGACCAGTCGTTGGCGCATGCCGGTGAGCCCGTGGCCTTCGCGGCTGGACAGGCCGACGCCGTCGTCCTCGACGACGAGGTGGACGTCGGCGGGGCCGGCGACGACGTGGATCGTGCAATGGCGCGCGCCGGCGTGGCGGATCACGTTGGTGACGGCCTCCCGCAGCGTCATTGCCAAAACCGCGCCGGCATTGGTAGGAACGTCGGCGGCTTCGCCGATCAGCGTCCCATGGACGCCAGCCGTGCGCAACGCGGCAATCGAAGCGGAGAGCTCCTGCGCCAGGCCGCCGCCCGCTTGCCCCGCCAGCGCCGCGCGGACATCTGCAAGGCCTGCCCGTGCGGCGGCAGCGATCGCCTCCACCTCCGCGCGCGTCGCATCCGTGTCCCGATCGAGTAGCCGGCCGGCAAGGTCGGCCTTCAGCGCAACAAGCGTAAGCGTGCGGCC
Organism: Sphingomonas citricola; assembly: GCF_019429535.1. Lineage (GTDB taxonomy): Bacteria > Pseudomonadota > Alphaproteobacteria > Sphingomonadales > Sphingomonadaceae > Sphingomonas > Sphingomonas citricola. Next base: position 179,685 of record NZ_JAHXZM010000007.1, read on the forward strand.
GACGACGTCGTGTAGATCGCGGGCGATCCGTTCGCGTTCGGCGGTGCCTGCCAGGCGCCGAACCTCTTCCTGCGTCGCGAGCAGCGCCTGGGTGCGTTCGTAGAATGCTTCGCGCGAGATGGTCGCGCCGCCGGTCATGACGACCAGCAGGGTGCCCGGGAACCACCATAACGTCGGTTGGGCCAGCATTACACCGGTCAGCGTCGTCGCGACCGCGATCGCGGCGATGCCAAAAATCGCGACGGACCGTGGACGGGCATGTCCCATCGCTGACGCGGCGTAGATCGAAAAGACCGTCCACCCGACCGGGGCGGCGGCAAGGGCGATGCCGATCGCTGTTATCGCGGCGCAGGCGCCGATCAGCTTTAGGCCCTGCCAGCGGTGCGCCGCGACGTAGAGTGGCAGGAAAGCCGTCACCGCAAGCGCCGATGCGAACAGTGTCGCCGCGTCCGGCAATTTCCACAGCCAGGGGAGGGGCAGGAAGATCAGGTAAACGAGCCATGGCCACGGCCCGTCCCACCATCGTTTTTCCGCTGTGCGCATGGCGCCACCCTCGGCGGTGTCGGCGCGTCTGGTCAAGCTGGGCTCCGCCGCCACCCGGTCCAGGACCATGCAACCCCCGCAGCGGTCATAGCAGCGACTGCGATCGCATGCCCGACCGTCGTACCGACCGTATCGATCCCGACGATCCCGCGCGCGAGCTGGCCGAGATGGTAGGAGGGCGTGACCTGGCCCAGCGTCCGCATCCAGCCAGGCAGCATGAGGGTCGGGATCCACAGGCCGCCCAGCACCGATCCGCCGAGAAACAGGGCGTTGGCCATCGCCACCGCACCCTTTCCGCTCATGCGCATACCCATGCCAAACCCGATCAGCGCAAAGGGTATCGTCGAGCCGAGATGCAGTAGCGTCAGCGCGCCCCAAGCTGCCGCGGACAAGCGAACCCCTGCAACGATAGCCAGCGCATCGATCAGCGTAAGCGCCAGTGCGGTGGTGGCAACGGCTGCAACCAGCTTCGCCGCGACGTAGGCACCGGCCGGCATCGGCGAGACGCGTTTCAATTCAATTAGCCCTTGTTCGCGCTCCATCGCGACACCCGCGCCGAAGCCGAACAGCGCCGGACCCGTTGCCGCGAACACGCCATAGCCCGCCAGCGTCCCGAGGGCATATTCGGGGGAGGGGGATTTGGAGACCGCCAGCGTGAATAGTCCGTAGAACGCGGCCGGGGTAAGAACTGTGGGCACGAGGAACTGGGGCAGTCGCGACGTGCGCTTGAGCTCGGCTACCGCCTCGCGCGACCATATGCCGGTCGGGGTTGCAACAAGTGCGGTCATGCGGCGAGCCTTTCTGGCTGGGTTGAGAGCAGGGCGGCGATCGCATCCTCCAACGTGGCATCAGCGACGCGCAGATCGGCGAGCGCGGTATCGGTGTCGAGGAGCGCGCGAACGGTCGCCGTGGCATCCGAGGTGACGATGCGCAGGTCTGCTCCTTCCATGTCGGCATTCCTGACGGCGGGTGCCGATGCGGCGCGCTCCGGGGTTAGTCGGCTGCGGCAGCGGATCACCGATCCTCCGGCGCGTGCGCGCAGCGCAGCGGGCGTGTCGTCTGCGACGATCCGTCCGGTGTCCATCACCACGATCCGGTCGGCAAGCGCGTCGGCCTCCGCCAGATCGTGGCTGGTCAGCAGCACCGCGGCGCCATCGTTCGCCAGAGCACGAACTGTGCCCCACAGTACACGGGCAGACGCGCGATCCATCGCGGCGGTGGGTTCATCAAGGACGAGGAGGTCGGGCCGGCCACAGATCGCCAGCGCATAATGAACGCGTCGTGCCTGGCCGCCCGACAGGGCCGCGCAGCGGCGATCGACGAGGTCGGTGAGCCCGGCAAGCGCGAGCGTTTCGTCCAGTGGCAGCGGATCGGGATAATAGCCCGATTGCAGCGTCAACAGCTCGGTGATCGTCAGCACGTCGGGAAGGCCGGCGCTTTGCAACATCACGCCAAGACGGCGGCGTGCGGCGGGCCGGCGTGGGTCGAGCCCGAAGAGGTCCGCCGTGCCTGCATCCGGCGCGATGCGGCCGGTCAACAGCGACACGCAGGTCGTCTTGCCCGCGCCGTTCGGACCAAGCAATGCGGTCACCTCGCCGGCGCGAATGCCGAGATCGAGCTCGGCGACCACGCTGCGTCCGCCGAGCCGTTTCGATACGCACGTCAACCGCGCGACATCGGAGAGATCACCGCTCATCCATCGACTCCCGACACCAGTGCGGCATCGAGCGCGGCCAGAATTTTTGGCCAGCCGTCGACCCGCGCGGTGCGATTGCCGGCGACGCTCCCGCCAAGTGGAGCGGCCGTGCCAGCGGTTTGCGAAGCAGACACGGGGGGTGGGCCGAAGGCGGTATGGCCCGCGTCCTGATAGGCAAGCACGGTGACGGGATGCTTATATCTGGCGGCCTGCAACCGTGTTTCGACCGCCCGCGCCATCGGGCAGGACGGCCACAGCGCATCTGCTTCGCCGCAAACCATCACAATCGCGGCCTGCGCACGCTCGGCGGGGATGGCGCCCGCCGCGGCCTTGGCCGGATCGGCAAGCGCGTCGGCATACAGGGCATGGATGCCGCGCCATTCCCCAGTCCAGCCGTAAGGCGTGAACGGCACTGGCTTGCCACCCGTGGTCCATGAGCTTTCTGTGACCAGTCCTGCCGGGTCGATCCCCGGCCAAACGACGCTGGAGGGCACGCCGAGCACCGCGATCTTGAGATCGGTTCGGCGCGAGGCAACGAGCAGCGCTGCCTCGGCGCCCTTGGACGTACCGACGATGCCGACGCGGTCCGCCGCGCCCCCTGGCTGCTTCTTCAACCAGTCTAGTGCGCGCGTGAAGGTCCCGAGCTCAATCGACTTCAGGGCGTAAGGCTGGCCGGGGCTGCCGAAATACGAAAGCTGGAGCACGACATAGCCGTGGGCAGCCAATGCCGCGGCCTGCGCAGCGGCAGCTTTACCAAGGCCGCCCTCCGATCCGCCGAGCAGTAAGAGCGCGGGTGCACGCCCGGCGCGCGCGGGCCGATAGAGATCGCCGATCATGCCGCCGTTGCGGATGTGTTGCGGGGTGACAGCTAACGGCACTGTCGTTGCAGGGGCAGCAGCGGTGGTGTGCTGCAGGGCAGCGGCAATTGCAAAGGCGGTCAAAAGCATCGTTGAACCTCGTCGATGAGGTTCATTTCATGCGGCATGCGAAGAGAGCCGCGTAGTGACAGATGTCATGGGTCGGCATCACTGGACACAAAGTGCCAATCAGCACCGGGCCATACATCTACGAAGAATGTCAAACGTCGGGCGAGCCCGCTTCAATCCCAGCCGATGGTTCGCCCAGTGACATGCTTTTGGGTGCAGCCACTTGCTTAATTAACGAATGACTGGATCCAGGTACTGGCAAACGAGCTCTGCACGTCTGTTTTTTGGGTCTTAAGCGCTATTCCGGAGCCAGACGACGAACATCAGGCGGCTGCAGGGGTGGGCGCATCGGTTGCGACATTCACGCGGTCTCTTCCTCCCCGCTTAGCTGCGTAGAGGGCGCCATCGGCACGTTCCAACCATCCATCTGGTCGATCGCCGGACACGAAACGCGTTAGGCCGAAGCTAGCTGTTACCGACAAAGGGTTAGCAGCACCAATCTCGAACGGCGCTATGGCAATGGAGGTGCGCAGACGCTCGATGGCGTGGGTCGCAGCATCCTCGCCCGTTTCGGGGAGCAATATGCCGAACTCCTCGCCGCCTAAACGGCCCACGAGATCGACCGGACGAAGAACGGTTCCACAGTGTTGAACAAGCTGGCGAAGCACAGCATCACCAGCAGCATGGCCGAAGGTATCATTTACCCGCTTGAAATGGTCGACGTCGAGAACGGCGAGCGAGGCTGAACGGCCGTAACGGCGACACCGTTCGATCTCGCTGTCTACCGCTGCCAGAAAGCCGCGACGGGACAGACAGCCGGTCAATTGGTCGGTGACCGCGACTTGGCGCAATTCCAGCTCATCGACGACCAGACGGGCGAAACCGGCTAGGACGTCGATCTGCGCAGCGGTGAACGTTCGCGGCGCGGTGTCGATCGCGCACAGGGCGCCCACGGCATGACCGTCTGGAGTCATAAGCGGCACGCCAAGATACGCACGGATGAACGGTTCGCCGACGACCAACGGACTGTCGCAGACGCGCGTATCGAGCGTGGCGTCAGCGATCATTAACGGGGCACGTGCCGCCACCGTATGGGTGCAGAAGGAAGTCGAGCGTGGCGTTTCCGATACCGGCATGCCGTGCTGCGCCTTGAACCATTGGCGGTGCGCATCGACCAAGGTTACCGTCGCAATCGGAACGCCCAAAACGGCACGGACGAGGCCGACGATCTTCTCGAACTGCTCCTCCGGTGCGGTGTCGAGGACATCCAGGCGGCGCAAGGCTGCAAGCCGGGCAGCCTCGTCGTATGGCGAAACCCCGGTCATGCTTCGCCAGCCATATGATGAAGCGCTGCCGCCAGCTCGGCGCGATAGCTGTCGATCAGCACGCTCAGATGGCCTTCGATGCTCGCCTCATCTAATCCCGCCGCTTGCAGAGCGGACACCATCGATGCGAGATTCTCGCGGTGGCGCGCCAGGCTATTTTGAAGGGCGGGCGGCAGAGCTTTTGCCGGTTCGTCTTCAAGGGAGGCCAAGAGAGCCGTAGGCTGCGGTGTTAACATAGATCAGCCCATCGCAGGACCACTGCCAACAAACGGTTAAGGTCGCGTCGGAGCAATTCCTCTCCGTCGAAGGTCGGTAGATTAATAGCGGAAAGCGGAGAGCGCAGAGACTTTCGCGAATGCCCGCAACTGGGGTTAGTCGCCCTGGAATTGTTGAACCACTAGCAGGTCGCCTGGTGTCGCCCCTTTGCCGTCACGCGCTTGAAAGAGCCGCCTTCTGGGAAGGGGGACGGGTCTCAATCAGGGTGCTCTCGGGCGTGATTCTGGTAGGTATCCGCTCACCCTTCTTCAATCTTCGACTCAGGGGAGGGGCGGGCATCTAGCGCAGTGTCGCGCCCGCCAGCCGCGCTGTCGCCGACAAGGTGGTCTGTGCCGCGTTCAGACCGAGCAGAAAGTCCTTGTCGTCGTAGGTCGAATAGAGGTCCGTCGGCTGGTGCCACTGCGGGTCCCAGCCACTTCCGACCTGTGCCCCGCGCTCGTTCTCACGCAGGCTGACGGCCGGCGCCAAATCCATGAACGGCGTCGAATCAGTATTGGTCATGTGGCGTCCGACTGCGGCTGGATAGTCGGTCGCATAACGCTCGTTAGCGGCTTGCAGCGCCCCGGCCAGCTCTTGCGACTGGGCGGCGAACTTGGACGCTGCCTGGAATTCGATGTTCACGTCGGCTTCGGGACGCTGCCGCGGGCTCATGCTGCCATCGGCTCGGGGCATGCCGTGATCGAACAACATCATATCGTGCTGAATGACGCCGAGCCATTTGGGTTCGGGGTAGCGACCGGAACTGACGGGCCATTCCTTGCCTTGCAGCGATGCGCGCTGGTCGACATACGCCCGAGCGCCGTTCAGACCCGTCTCCTCGTTATTCCATAGGATGAAACGGATCGACCGGTCGGTCCGCACATCAGGGCTGCTCAACACGCGTGCCAGCTCCATCACCAGCGCGGTGCCCGAACCATCGTCGTTCGCCGCTTCCCCGAAACCGATGCCGTCCATGTGTGCGCTGACAATGTACATCTCATTCGGATGGAGGCTGCCGATCTTGGTGCAATAGACCTCCTCGCGCGTGCCCGCGACGGCGGGCGGCGTATCTAACGCCCTGATCCGGGCGTCGGGTTGGGCAGTCGGATCGGTGTTTACGCCGGTCGGGCGTGTTACGCCGCGCGAGCGGCCTCCGCCGACTGACAGGCCGGGTTCGTCCGACCCCTTTGCGACCGCTGCCCGCGCCGGTGCGACCCGGTGTACGGGCTCGTCGCCGAACGTGTATCGAAGGCGCTCGGTGTTGGTGCAGCCGTAGCTCTTCAGCTGCGTTGCGATCCAGTCAATCGCGGCGCGGTTACGGGCGGTGCCCTGACGACGATCGCCGAAGCGGGTGAGGCTTTTGATCGTCGCCTTGTACCGTTCGAGGTCGAGACGCTTCACAAGGACGCGGATGGGATCGACTGCCGGAGCCACTGGCTCGGCCACAACTGACGACGGCAGGAGGAGGGCCGCCGCACCGCAGATGACCTGCAGCGCGCGCATAGCCGTTGCATTGGCCGGCTTGTCGTTCATCGCGTTCCTCTCCCGCCGCTACGCTCCGCAGATCTTGGTGCAACCGTAGCCGAGAATGAACCGGGTGTGATACCGAAATGGGGTTTGGCCACGTCCGCGACTGCAGACCATTTTCGCTCTAGCCCGTAGGCGGCGTCATCAACCGGTCAGCTCGCTGCGCCTCGTCGGTCACGCGATCGTGAAACTCAGATCACCGTCGATCAATCTCGATCGTCATCCCGACACGGTATGACGATGTTCAGTGCGCGATGAATAACGCTTTTGGTACAACCACGTGCACGCCTTTGTTGCGGTCGACCAGCTCGGTGATCTCGACGTCGCCCGCGACGCTGACGAGCATATAGGCGTCGTCGCGCGTCATGCTTTTCTCGGCGACGAGGAAGTCGATCATGTTGCGCAGCGCCTTGCGGGTGGCGTTGCTCAGGTCATCGTCGAAGCCCATCGCGATATAGGCCTTCGGTGTCTCCGCGCGTGGATAGGTCTGAGCGGTCTTCTTGTGGAGGACGAACTCCAGTGTGCCGGTGAGTGACGTCTCCAGCGCGGTGATATCTACTTCGCCATTGCCTTGCGCGGCATGACCGTCGCCGGCCTGAAACAGCGCGCCGGGCGCATGAACGGGCAGGAACAGCGTCGTCCCTGCCACCAGTGCCTTGTCATCCATGTTGCCACCGTTGATCGTCGGCGGTGCGGAATCGTAGCGGCCAAAGGATGGCGGTGGCGCCACGCCCATGCTTCCGAAAAAGGGCGCGAGCGGTACCTCGATGCCGGGTGCGAACCGGGCGACCATCCGTTTGGTGTCAAGCGGGACAATTTTCATGCGCGCATACGGAAAGTCGTCCGTCAGGAACCCGGCACCGTAGCGAAAAGCATTGTAGGCGTACGGAATGGCAAGATCGATCTTGCGGATTCGCACCTCGAGCGTGTCGCCGGGCTCCGCGCCCTCGATCACGATCGGGCCGGTAAGAATGTGTCCGCCAGGTCCCCGCGCGCTCGCAGGTACGCCGTCGTACACCGCGCGCAGGGCCGGCTCGATCTGCTTTGGATCGACGCCAGCTTTCTTAAGTCCGGCGGGGCTGTTGGTCAGCAGCGTGTGGATCACCACCGTGTCGCCGGACCGAATGGTCAGTACCGGCTTGTCTGCGGCATCGTAGTGGCCCCAGGCGACCGTCTCCGGCGTCGCCCTGAGTTCGAAGGTGCGTGCTTGAACGATATTTGGGAGAGTGGCCGCTGCCAGCAAGGCCAGGATGAGCGTGCGCATGGTCATTACCCCTCATGTGTCGCCGCGAACGTGCGCCGTCCACACAGCGAGGGAAAGGCTGAAGTTTCGTGTGCCGCCGCTATCAATAAGGTGACGCGACAATCGCTCATGCTCTGAATTGCCGTCGCGCGACGGAAGAGTTCAGGCTTCGGCGATGAGTGTCGCAATTCAGCGCGCCGCATCATCGCGCCAGCAACCGTGTTATCCAGCGCCAACGCCGCTCTGATCATCAGCATGACCCTTCCCAAGCCCGATTGGCTGAGAGTTGGCAGCATGTGCCTTTTGGCTCTCGCCAGCGCCGCGTGTTCACCCGTTCATCGTTCACGCGACGACCGGCCTTCCCGACACTACCAACGCGGGGGG
>NZ_JAHXZM010000008.1 GCF_019429535.1 Sphingomonas citricola
CAGGATCAGCACCAGCTCGTAGCGCGCGTAAACGTCGCGCAGCGTCACGAATTTCGGCGCGATATCGCGACCGCGATTGGGGGCGATCCTAACCTCCACCTGCCCGCCGGACCAGTCGGCGAACTCGCGCTCGATCGCCTTCTTCTTGGCTTCGGTGTCGGTGGTAATGAAGACATCGGCCGGAAAAGGCACGTTGTTCATGTAGCTGCGCATCAGCGGCGCCAGGTCATCGTAGAACAGGTGACAAACGATCGCGATACCGCGCGCGGGTGCGGTGACGCCGCTCAAATCGTAGTTGAACGGAACGATGGCGCTGACGTCGGGTACGTCGCTGGGGCGCGAGCGCCCCTTCGGGCCTGCCAGCAGCTTGCGGAAATTGCGCAGCGTGAAGGAGCGTGCCTTTCGCACCAGTATCGCAGGGGTCACGGATTATTCCTGTTGAAAGATAGCTCGGTTCGATCGAGCTGCGGCGCCCGGATCGTCGGCAGGGTCGAGAACATCATGCGTGATGGCCCCAGCCCGTGACGCCCAAGACGAAATCCTTGGCTGCCGAGAATAGTCGCGTCCGCGGCGCCACATCGTCGCCGCCCCGTAATCGCTGCAGCCGAACCCAGGCGCGCAGTCGTTCAACCAGCGTGTCGCCGCCATGCAGGCCGGCGCGCAACGCGAACCGGTCGCGCCGCTCGCGGTAGCGCGTGGCTGCGGCTTTGGCGCGGCTACCCAGCTCACCCTGGTTGGTGCGTGCCATCTCGTCGAACAACGCGGCCAGGTGACCGAAGAAGATCACGCGTTCGTGGTAGCTCCCCAACGGCACCGTGGTCGCGGTGCGCCATCGCGCCCGCAGCCCCGGCGTCACCATGCCGCACGCGTTGCCGCCGTGCTGCCGGTACAGGATCAATGGCTGCGCGATGTGCGACACGCGCCCGATCGCTGCCGCGACGATGTAGAGCCAGGTGTCGTGCGACAATAGCCGGTTCGCCTCCGGGTGGCGCGGGCGCTGGGCGCGCGGCACCAGCGTCACCAGTTCACGGCGAAACAGCATGGTGTTGCCCCACCCCGCCCAAGGATCGAGTTCCAGCGGCTGCCACACCCGATCGGCAACGATTCCCTGGTTCCATAATTCGGTTGGCACCAGATCGCCGTCGGTCATCATCAGCTGGTGCAGCGACATCAAGCTATCGTCGGCCAGCAGCCGTCGCGCACCAACCTCGAGCTTGTCGGGCGTCCATACGTCGTCCTGGTCAACGAACGCGATCAACGGGCTGGTGCAATGCTCAGCCGCGAACAGGAAGTTGTCGGAGAAGCCCAATCGCTCGGTCTTGTCCAAGATCCGGACGGGAAAGGGCACCTGCGCGGCAAAGGCGCGGATGATCGTCAGCGTATCGTCGCTCGACCCGTCGTCGCTGACCACCAGCTCAGCGGGGCGCAGTGTCTGCGTCGCAATACTGGTGAGCTGTTCACCGAGGAAGCGTGCGCCGTTGTACGTCGCCATCGCCACCGATACGCCGGGAAGATCGTGTAACTGCTGCACGGCCGCGTGCGCTACCCGTCAGCGGGGCAACTGGCTAGTCACGATGTGACGACTGACGCGTCGGTCGCTATTCCGCCCGCATCGGTGTCGACGATCTGCTGGGCCGCTTGGCTGGATCGCCCAGCACGCCGTCGCGCGGGTAAATGCCCAGCAGCTTGCCCAAGCGCCGCTGCACCCCGCTCAGGCGATGGTGGAGCCGCGATCCCGAGAGCAGAAAGGGACGCAGCGTAATGACGTGCGCCCAGCGTGGTCGCAGCGCGCGTGCGTATTTGGCGGTGATCGCATCGCGCGACCGATCGTAGCTAGCATCCAGCGTCCCCCCGCTGTTGTGGCGCAGGAAGAAGTCGATAACGTAGTTGTTCCAGCCCAGGATGTCGGAAACCGTGCACAGGTCCACGGCGTAATGGTGGAACCCCGACAGGTCGCGCGACACCGCGAGGTTCGCTTCGCGGCGCACCAGCAGGAAGTTCTCGTCGAGCGATACCACGCGAACGGGAAACGGCGTGCCCAGCACATCGCGATCATTGGCCGGGTGCGACAAGTTCAGCACCGGCCAACCTTCCGCGGTGTAGCCGGCATTGCCGCACACGCCCCAGTGCGGATCGATCTGGTCAAGCTCGGCTAATCGCCGTTCCAGGTCCACGCGGCCATGCTCGATCAGCACCACATCCTGGTGACAGATCAATACGTACCGGCCCGCAGCCGCCTGGAGAAATTCGTTCAATGCGACATAACCGTCGGCCCGATTGCCTGCGGTGTTGTCCAGCACGATGAACTCGCAGCTTTGGTGGTCGAACCCGCCTCGTGCGAACGACGCCATGCACCCGTCATATTCATCCCAGTTCGTCACCATCGTGCAAATGGAGAAGACCGGTTGGGCACTGCCGCCCAAGCGCGTGACGATGCCTGCCGGGCCGACCCGTTCACCGCGGTGCGTCGTTTCGGCTGTCATGTGATCGTTCGCCTGTTGCAGCATGATGCGCGCGTTCCACCACTTCGCCTGCGTGTGCAATAAGTTTAGCATCTGCGGCCGGACCTGCGCTACCGCGCCCACGCAACCGCCGACGTCGGGCGAGTGGAGCTTCCATGTCGATACGCAAGTCGCTGCTATGGTCCTATGGCAGCCAGGCCATCACCTTCGTTGTCAGTTTCTCGACCTCGGTCGTCGTTGCCCGGCTGCTGTCTCCGCGCGAAGTGGGCATCTATGCGCTGGCGGTCGCGGTATCGGCGGTGCTTGCCATTTTCATGACGTTCAGCGTGCACACTTATCTAGTGCGCGAGGAACGGGTCGATCGCGCGCTGCTACGCAGCGTATTCACGGTGAATGCGGTGCTGAACATCGTGCTGGCGGGCGCGCTGTTCGGGATGGCGTTTGTCGAATCCGGTTATCTGGGGCAGCCGGATGTGGGCGCGGTGCTGTTGCTGACCAGCATGGCGCCGCTGATCGCGATCTTTGAATTCATTCCCACAGCGCTCAGCATGCGCGAAATGCGCTACGGCCTGATCTCGGCGGTGAACGTGGTGCGCGTGGTCGTCACCTCGGCCGTGACGGTCGCGCTCGCGCTACGCGGCTATGGCGCAATCAGCCTGGCGATCGGCCCGCTGGTCGCAGGGGCGGTGTGTGCCATCATCTATACCGTGACACGCTGGCGCGACACGGTGTTTGCTCCGTCACTCGCCAATTTCGGCCCGATCATCGCCTTCGGTGTCCAGATGATCTCGATCAGCGGCGTCGCGCAGCTTGCTACGCGCGGCAGCGACCTGATCCTGGGGCGGCTGATCGGCCTCTCCGCACTCGGACTGTACTCCCGTGCATCAAACATCCAGGCGCTGGTGTTCAGCAACGTCTACGGTGCTGCAACCAACGTGATCTTCTCGCACATGTCGCGCGAACTGCACGATCGCGGAACGGTGCACGATACGTTCACCACCTCGATCCGCAACATCATCGCCATCATGTGGCCGCTACTCGTCGGGCTGGCGATCCTGGCGCGGCCGGTGGTCGTCACCCTGTACGGCGAGCGGTGGCTGGGCGCGGCGCTTCCCTTGTCGCTGTTGATGGTATCCACCTTCGTCACCCTGGGGTTCGGGATGAACTGGGAACTGTTCGTGCTGCGCAAGGAAACCGCGCGTCAGACCCGGTTCGAGATGCTGCGGGCGATCATCGGCACCGGCCTGTTCACGGTTGGATGCTTCTTCGGGCTTGCCTGGGCTGCCGCATCGCGGATCGTTGAAGCTGCCGTCGGCTACTTCCTGTACCGGCCGCACATGGACCGGCTGGCCGGCACGAACCCGGGCGAACTGGAGCGCATCTACGGCGAGGGATTGCTGCTTACCCTCGCCGCGACCACCCCGGCATTGCTGCTGATGCTATGGTATCGCTGGTCGCCGAACACGCCGCTCATCGCCTTGGCAGCAGCAGTGCTGTTGGGGATCGTCGGATGGGCCGGGTTGATCGTGGCGCGCGATCACTCACTGATGGCGGAAGTGCGGCGATTGTACCATCGCCGCCGTGGAGCGTGACGCGTTATCGCATCATTGCGCATCACGCTGCTGCTGTTCACGCTCCAACAAGCCCGGCGTCATCGCGCAGCGCACCGCGATCGGAACCGTGACGCGGTAGTCAACGCCGCCTTGCTCGTAGGTGCAAATACGATTGCTGGCATCGGTGGCTTCGCTGCGCAGCGCAGCATTGGACGGGATCGGGGCGTTGGGGTCGCTGTAGGGTGCGCTGACCGGACATTCCTGTCCCAGACCAACCGTTGTGGCGCGCGCTCCGGACGCGTCATTGGGTAGCGTCGGCGAGCCGACGTACACGCAGACGCGCTCGTCGCCGCGTATTTCGCTACTGATCAGCTGCGCGTGCGCGGATCCGGCGATCATGCCTGCCATCGCGGCAATGGCAACGACCGTGTTGGCGATCCGTGTGGTGCGCTGGTGGATCATTGCTTCGTTGCTCCATTGCTTGCAGGAACCAGGCTGCGATAGAGCCCGACCAGGTCACGGTTCATCTTTTCCGAGGTGAAATGTTCTAGATACCATGCGCGCGCGCGCGGTCCCATTGCCTGCAGGCTGTCGCGATCAAGGCTCGCGAGCAGCGTGCTGAGCGCTGCCACATCGTCGGGTGGGAACAGATGACCCGACACACCTTCGCGGACCAGCTCGGGCAAGGCATCGACGTTGCTAGCGCACACCGGCACTTGCTGCCGCATCGCCTCAAGTGCGGCAAGGCCGAACCCTTCCCAGCGCGACGGCATCACCAGAGCGTCGGCCTGAGCCAGATAGGCCTCGACGTCCGCACGCGACTTCCAGCCGTGCTGAACTACGTTGGTGGGCACGGCGTCGATGCTCGTCTCGTCGCTATCCTGCGCCGACACCACCGCTCCGCCAACGACGTGCAGCGTGATCGGATGCCCTTGCAGCGTGTGCATCGCTTCCAGCAGCGTGTCATAGCCCTTTTGCCGATCGTGACGTCCGACGAACAGCAGGTTGAGTGTCGCAGGGTTGAACACCCCCCCACCGCGCCGCGCAGCGACCGGCTGATCAGCAATCCCGTTGTGGATGAGGTGCAGCAGGTCACGCGGCAACCCGCGCCGGATCGCCTGCGCGTACTCGAACCGGGAAATACACACGATCGCGTCCGTCACCCGTGCAAAGGTGCGTTCCAGCAGCGCGTAAATGCCCCGCAGGCGTTCCGAAACCTGCATGTTGAACGCCCAGCCGTGCGCGCAATAAACGATTGATGGGCGGTTCCACGGCAGCAACAAGAACCACATCCGCACCAATGCACCCGCGAACGTACTATGCAGGTGGATAACGTCCGGCTTCTCGGTGTTGATGACCTGGATCGTGTGAAAAAGGAAACGCAGCAAGCTGCCGACCTTGCGTCCCCTGGTTGCGATCGGGCGCAGCAGTGCAGGATCGTCATCGTCGATGAACGCGACCTCGCTCGCCGGAATGGCGACCAGCACCGCATTTCGACCAAAGGTCCGACGCTGATAAGGGATCACCTCGTTCAGGTAGCTGGCGACGCCCCCTTGTATCATCTGGGCGATGTGGATCACTTTCATGCGTCATTCCTGCATCGAACGTCGTGAGCCGGTCGTGAACCAAACCGCCGGCTTCGGATTGCGTGTTCTAAAGCGATAGATACGAGTGCACCGCGATGCCGGATGTGATCAGTGGCAACTCGACACAATCGAGGCTCGATCATCCACGCGGGGCCGCACGTCGCACCAACGGCAGCACGCCGCGCGCCAACCGGGCATATGCGTCAGCGCTCAGGTGCACCCCGTCACTCCACATGTTCAGCGTTCGCGGCACTGCGTAGAAGACGGCGCCCGAGCGGCGCGCTATTTGCGCCGCGGCACTGCGATATGGCTGGCATTTTCGGTCAGCCGCGGGATCCGCCAGCGGAGGTGGTGCCACGATGATGATCCTGGCCTTGTTCGCGCGGCGTCGTTGCACCAGCGTTCGAAGATTGGTGGAATAATCCACCACCGACAAAGCACTCGAATACCCGCCGTAGTTCATGCAATCGTTGGTGCCGTACATCAGCACCACCACCTTTGCCTGAGGGGGCGCTGGCCACCGCGCCAATCCCTCGGTTGTGCGATCTCCCGGAAATCCGTGGTTCAGCACCGTGTAACCACGGCCGAGCAGACGCTCGAGCGTTTCGGGATAGGGCGTGGCCGATCGACTGGCTCCTGCTCCGTTGATCGGAGGCAGCACCCGTGACGATGCCGTATCCTGCCCGTAGGTCAGGCTGTCGCCTTCCGCGACAATCACGATGGGGCCCGAACCGATTGATCGGGCAAAGCCGGCCGATCCGATGCTCGCGAGCAACAGCACGGCCCAGTGGATGGTTGTTCGACGGATACGCATTACAGCCGCTTCATGGCCCATCCCCGCCTGCGCGGCTAGGGTACGGAATGCCCTCCCGTCACATCGCTTTCGGCGATTGAATGCACATGCTAGCCGCGACGCATGACCGCGCAGCGTGAACAGATCGGCCTGACCTGCATTCGCGGCTTCGCTGCCTTATGGGTCGTTTTGTATCATTTCTCCGGGCATTTCGGCCCCGCACTCAGCGGTGAGTTCGTGCAGCGCGGCCACCTGGGCGTCGATCTGTTTTTCATTCTGAGCGGCTTCATTCTCGCGTACGTGTATCTTGCGCCGATCGAGAAAGGCGCATTCGAGTATCGCGTCTTTTTGCGCAAACGGTTCGCGCGCATCTACCCGGTGCACGCTGTCACCATGATCGCGGCATTCATCATTCTAGCAGGTGGATCGGCCGCCGGTCTGTCAAACGTCGACATCGCAAGCGAAGTGCGCGCGCTGGTGCCAACCGCACTGATGCTACAGGCTTACGGCCTGTTTGACAAATTGTACCTCAACTACCCGTCCTGGTCGATCAGCGCCGAATTTTTCGCCTATCTGCTGTTCTGGCCGATCGCCTTCGCCGTGCTGCGGGTACGATACCCGCTGGTCCTTGGCGTAGCGGTATTTCTAGCCTTTGTGGCGGGATTGGAGGCCGTCGGCGTTGATCCATTCGAGCTGACGACCTTCAGCCTGTTGCGGATCATGCCTGAGTTCATTCTCGGCATCACGCTTTTTCAAGCCTGCCGGCATGTTGCGATCGGCCGCACCGCCACAGTTGGCGGGTTACTCGTGGCACTTATCCTCGGATTTGGACCGAATTGGATCGCGGTGCTCGGCTTTGCCGTGCTGATCGCGACCTTGTTCATGAGCGACTGGCAGCTCACCTTTCCAGGACAGCGCGCGCTCACCCATCTGGGACACATTTCCTATTCGATCTACATGGTGCACGGCTTGATCGAGATGACCGGTTTCAAGGTGATCGAACGTGTCTTCGGTTATGGTGACGGTGTCGTGCCGATCGCGTTCCTTCCGGGGATGCTCATAGTAACGATCCTTGCCGGACACCTGTTGCACCGCTGGATCGAAGTGCCTGGGCGGACGCTGATCCTGCGCCGGCGTCGGTCGGCATAGAGGCCGATTATCGGTGCGCGGATAAGCTAGTCGCGCGTGACCGTTTCCAGGACGGCCAGCACACGTTCGGCCGCTGCCTCCCACGTGAACGATGCCGCGCGCGCGCGTGCATGGACGGCCAGTTGCTCGCGCAGCGCAGGCTCGTTCACGATCCGGCGCAATGCCTCGGTCCAAGCAGCGCGGTCATGCGGATCAGCGTAGACAGCGGCATCACCGCATACTTCGGGAACGGCACCCCCCGTGGTCGCGACAACCGGGCAGCCAAAGGTCATCGCCTCGAGCGGGGGCAGGCCAAATCCTTCGGAAATCGACGGGCACGCGAATGCCATCGCATTGGCATACAAGCCTTTCAGCGCGGCATCGCTGATACGCCCGGTATAGTGGATGTTGGCGCCTTCCCCGAAGCCCGCGTGCTGGAAGATGCGGGAATTACCGCCTCCCGCGATCACCAGGCTCACGTCAGGTAGCTCAGCTGCGCGGAATGCCTCCACCAGCATTGCTAGGTTCTTGTGGCGCGCCAGCGATCCGATCGCCAGAATGTAACGGCGCGGGAGGATCCCGATCTGCGCCAGGATCGTCTCGTCGACCGCCCCTTCTTCCAGATGGTCGACCCCCAAACGCAGCACGTGCGCCTTCCCCACCGGGACCAACCCGTGGCGCTCCAGGGACTTCTTCGAGAACTCGGATACGGTAAACACCGCGCCAGCCCGTCGCCCCAACACACTCAACACCAACCGGTACCACCAGCGGAACATGCGCGAGAATGATTCCGGGTGGTCGATGAACAGCGTGTCATGGATCACGACGGCCTGACGCCGGCGCAGCATCGGCCCGACATTGCACAGGCTGAGCAGCCACGCGTCCGGCTGCGCCCGCATCAGATCGAGCTGCTCCCACGCATGCCCGCTGCGTCGCCCAACAGCGGTCATGACCGGCACGGGATCGCCCATCGTCGCTGCAATATCGCTGGCCAAGGGGACGGGTGGGATCAACACGGCGATGTCGCGTTCGCCGCGTTGCGCAAGCACGGTGCGCATCGCGCGGGTCAGTTCCAGCGCTACGCGTTCGACCCCGGTGACAGGACGCCCGAGAAAACGGCCATTGAGAACGAGGCGCACAGGCTGTTGCTCTTGTTGTAAATCGACGTGCCACAATGCAGCAAAGTCCCCGATAGGGTGAGCGGGCCTAAATTCCCAGCCGCCTGCACGCGACCGTGCCGCTGATCGTCAGACACGTGAAACGAGGGTTAAAGCAGGACGGGCAAGGGCTGCCTGATGAGCGTGACCGGATCATGGCGGCCGTACGGCTCCATGCGTGGCGCTTAAAGGTTGTCGGACGCTGGCGCGCGCGGCTACGGAGTGCCGGGTGTATTGCCCGCAGGAGTGCAGATGAGTTCTTCCCCGCCGATTGGGGTGTCGGTTGCCGACAACGTACCCGACGGCACGGCGGAGCGCCCGCGCGCGCGGCGTTTAGCGCTGGTGCTGCATCGCCCGCCGGGACGCAGCATGGCATGGTGGCTCGATCCGATCTGGGCGATTGTCGCCATCGTGCTGCCGATCTTCTGCTTCGCAGCGTACCTCAATCAGTTCAACTACTCGTTATACAACGCGAGCGCCGATTTCGTGACATGGCAGACGTTCGGTCTGGCAATGTTCAGCGCTACGATGCTGCTGCTGGGCATAGCGATCGGCCGCGGGCTCGTACGACGGCGGGACATGATCGTGCTGATTGATCCCGACCGCGCCACCAAGGTGCTGCAGTGGTTCGGATGGATCGCCATCGTCGCTTACGTTCTGCTGCTGGGAACCCTGCTGTATCGCTTCGACCTGGTGCTCGAGCTTCTGCGCGGCAACGCGGCCGCTGCGGGGCTGCTGCGCGAGGCATTGGGTCGGATACCAGGGGTTACTTCCCTGGTTCAGTTCGGAATTGTCTATTTGGCGCTTTTGTCGGCGCTGGTCACGCTGGCAGGTTACCAGATGCCATCGCGCATCCGCCAGATCGCGCTTGCAATCATCGTGCTGACGTTCCTACGCTCGGTGCTCAACTCGGAACGGCTCGCATTGCTGGAAATCCTGGCTGCGATGTTCATGATCCCAATCGCGTATCGCTGGCGACCGTCTGCGTTGCGCAATTTCGCACCGTTTATCGGTGTCGGCGCCGTGTTTGCAGCATTCGCCGCGGGCGAATATTTCCGCAGCTGGCAATATTACCGATTATTTTTCCGCTCGTACCTCGATTTTATCAGTCAACGCTTCGCGGGGTATTTTTCAACCTCGATCAACAATGGTGCGGGTGCGTATCTGATGTACGGCCGTCATCATTCCACGCCTGAGATCACGATCGGTTGGATTAGTAAATTTCCCGGACTTCGCACCTTTTTTGCTTCCGAAGACGAATCGATGATGAATCAATATCTTCAGAAATACGCGACGCTCGAATTCAATAATCCAGGCGGATTTTTCTCCGCCTACCTGGATTACAATTTCGTTTTTGCATCCTTGTTCATGGTGGGTCTCGGTATTCTGATCGGCTCGGTGCACCGCAGCTTCCAGAACGGCAACCTCGCTGGACTGATGTTGTATCCCGCGGTGTTCCTCGGCTTAACCGATCTGATCCGCGTCATTTACATCGTCGACACACGCACGCTGCCGATCTTCCTAGGTACGGCAATCGTCTTTTACGCGCTGCGACCGATGCAGTTGCCGCGGGATCGTTTTCTCGCCCAAGTGGCATCAGCCGCGAACTGATAGGCGTTCCTCATGCACGAAACCGCAGCGTTCCCTGCCTCTGCCCCTGCCTCTGCCCCTGCATTGTCGCTTGTGGTGACGACGCTTGGACGTGTCGAACAGGTCGAACGGCTGTTCGACAGCCTTGCGCAACAATCCTTCACCGATTTCGACGTGCTGGTGGTCGACCAGAATGACGACGACCGTTTGGCCAGCATCTGCGTGCGGCCATGGCCTTTCCGGATCGAACGCCTTCATACGCCGGGCGAGCGCGGTGCCAGCCGTGGCCGTAACCGGGGATGGCGCCGAACCCGAGGCAATATCGTGCTCTTCCCCGACGATGATTGCTGGTATCCGAGCGACTTCCTGGAGAAATCCGTCGCGGCGATGACGCACTGGAATTGCGACATCATATCGGGCCGCGCCGCTGACGAAACCGGTCGAAGCATCAATGGCCGGTTCGAGGAGGCGCCCCAACCGCTCGACCTGGTCAACGTTTGGACAACGGCGATCGAGTGGATGGTGTTGTTCCGTCGCAGTGCGCTGGACATGCTCGACGGGTTCGATGACGACATCGGCATTGGTGCTGCGACACCGTGGCAATCGTGCGAAATCCAGGACATTCTCATTCGTGCGCTACGTGCCGGTCTGCGCTGCTGGTATGATCCCGCGCTCGTCGGTCACCACGAAGAGATGATCCTGGGCAGTCCCGATGCGAAGCTGATGCGAAAGGCGCACGGCTATGCTCGCGGCATGGGATTTGTCCTTCGGCTGCATGGCTATGGCCCAATCAAGATTGCGGAGTGGGTCGCGCGCCCGCTGGCCAGTGCGGCAGTGTCGCTGGCGCGCGGGCGCGCCGATATGCTGCCGTACTACGGTCGTGTCGCGATTGGCCGATTGGAAGGCGCCTTGCGCCGCACCTATGGGAATTGATGCGTTGATGGCATGGTCGCGCCGCCAGGTGATCGCTGGTCTAGCTGGTTCATGCGTGATCACGGCATGTCAGGGCAAGGAGCGCTCGGTAGCATCCGCGCCTACCGGCACGATCACCAAGCGACCGACGCGCACGCTATCCAGCCTGGGGGTCGACCGGTTCAGCAACCGTGATCAGTGGACACGGCTTGATCAGGCCTTTCGCGCCGCACACGAGCAAGGGTTCGATCTCCTGGGCGATCCCGATGCTTACTACCGCCACGATGGTCCCTTGTCGCTTCAGGGTGTCTCGTTCGATGGCCAGGGATGCACGTTGGGCGCACTGGCGGATGCGCGACAGGTGTTGCGCTGTATCGGGCGCGACTTCCGTATCGCGAACCTACGCCTGCTCGGCGCGGCGAACGCGCGCACGTCCGACGATTGGGACGATGGTCTGTGGATCGGCGACGAGGGCAACCAGGCGACTGATTTCGTCATCGAGAACGTCACGGTTGACGCGGTTGCCCCTGGCCGAGGCGTGGCTGCCGCAGGCTTCATGTTCAACAACGCGCATCGTGGGCGCATCATCCGGCCCATCGTGCGCCACAGCTTCGCCGACGGCATCCACGTCACCAACGGATCGACTGACCTGACATTCGAGCGGCCGTTGGCGGAGAATACGGGCGACGACGGTTTCGCGGTCGTCTCCTATGTGCGGCAACGTCAGGTATGTCGCAATATTCGCGCGGTCGACGGCATCAGCCGTGACTCAGCGGCGCGTGGCTTTACTGTGGTTGGCGGAACCGACGTCGTTTATGAGCGGCCATTGATCGAACGCGCTGCGGCCGCGGGCGTCTATCTCTACGGCGAGGAAGCGTTCAACACGTTCGGCGTGGCGCGCTGCCAAGTGATCGCACCCGTGATCCGCGGCTGCGTGACCGGGCGCAGGCTACCCGCTGGCTTCGATCAAGGCGCCATCACGATTGGCGGGCGGGCGGGTCAAGACCTTGCTGGATCGGAAACGCTCCCGCGCGCGGCGGTGGATTGTACCGTCACTGATCCCGTCATCGATACGGTAGGCCGGGCATGTCGTGCGGCGGTGATGCTGCATGAATTCGCGGTACGCCCGCGTATCGCCGGCGCACGTTTGCGCAACATCACCTCCAACAATCCCGACCTCCGCCCCAACGGTTTCGACATCGGTGGGCGCGATGCCGTGATCGATCGACCGCAACTGACCGACATCGCCGGCCTTGCTTTCGTGTTGACACGCACGGCAAGCGGAACGGCAACGGTCACCGCGCCAGTCGTCAGCGGCAGCCGGCTTCGCGGTGGCCCGGTCGACAGCGCGATCTACGCAGAGAATGCACCGGGCCTGCGTCGCCTCAGCATCAGTGGCGGACGCTTCACCAAGGGTTCTACGCGGCTGGTGATCAGCCTGTTACCCGCCGACAAGCTGCGTCTTGCCGACAACGTGATCGGTTGACCTCACCCGACCGCTCCGGCGTTTCACATGGACACTTCTGCTACCCGCCGGTAGGCGGCCCGCGTCGTCAACGCGTGAACAAGGGGGCGCGCACACACATGAACGCAGTCCGATCTCGAATGCCCTGCGTCACCCTGCCGCGCTCCGGGATGGTGGTGCCGCGGATCGGTGTCGGCCTTGCGCACCTCCATCTAATGCCGTCGCACGCCCGTACCGCGCTGATCGACACTGCGATCGATCTGGGGATGACTCACTTCGACACGTCGCGTTTCTACAGCGACGGTTTGTCCGAAGAAGTGCTCGGCCGCGTACTTGGAACACGCCGCAACAGGGTTACGATCACCACCAAGTTCGGGTTGCTGCCAACGCCGCTGATCGGTCGCATGGGGCCGCTGGCACCGTTCGGGCGCAAGCTGCGCTCCGCCGCTACGCGGTTGAAGCTGACGCGTTATCCCAGACAACGCTACACGCCGGACACGTTGCAGCGCTCCATCGCTGCGTCGCTCAAGGCGCTGCGGACTGATTACGTCGATGTGCTCGCGATCCATGAGCCCGCCGGCGCTGCGAGCCTCAATAACGAGATGATCGAGGCCTTGGTCGCCGTGCGCGCCAGCGGCATGGCGCGCCTGATCGGCGTGGCCGGCGATACGATCGACGACGTGGTCGCACGCTGGGGCGACGTGCTGGATGTGGTGCAGACCGCGGAAAGCCGCTGGGAAGAAACCCGGTTCGTGCCCGATTTCACCTATAGCCTGTTTTCGTCGCAGCGCGCGCACAGCGCAGCCCCGCTGTCGCAAGACGGGATCAACGCGCGCCTGACGGGAGCACTGGAGCGTCGGCCGAACGGAGCGGTGATTGTGCAAACGCGCAACCCGGATCGATTATCCGGTTATGCACGATTGGTGACGCCGTGACGCGCTCCGCCAGTCGACATTCGCTCGGGTCCCGACGCGAGCACGTCCATGCCGACGTGTGCGTGATTGGCGCAGGCATTGCCGGCCTGACGGCAGCCGTTAGGATCGCTGCGCATTCGCGCCTGCGCGTCGTTGTGCTGGAAAGCGGTACGGCAACGGCGCTCGACCACGAAGCGGCAATGGTCGAGCTCGACACGGTGGACGATCCCACGGGCAGGTATCAGGGGATCGCACGCGGTCGCGGCATCGGCGGCACCTCGGCCAAATGGGCTGGCAAGCTGCTTCCTTTGTCGCCGGGCGACATGGCGGCTCGGCCATATCTTGACCTGCCCGGCTGGCCGATCACGCCGAACGACCTGTCGCGCTACACCCGCGAGATCGAGGCGATGATGGGGGTTGATAACAGCCCCTACGAACATGATCAGGACCCCGATCTAAATCCCGGGCGATTGTTGCCCACCGGCATGTCCGACATCGCTTGGCGCTGGCCCAAGCGTCCCACCAAGGCAAATCATCGGATCGATCACGTGCTGCGGCACGAACTCGAGCGATTGAATAACCTCGAGATTTGGACCGATGCGACCGTGGGTAGGCTGGAGATAGCGGAAGGGCGTCTGACCGAAGTGTCCGCGACCAATCACCGCGGAGGCGAATTGACTGTGGCGGCCACCATGTTCGTGATCGCGGCCGGCACGCTTGAAAGTACCCGCTTGTTGCTGTTGGCTGATGCGCAAAACGAGGGTTGCATCAGCCGCACGACAGACAGCCTGGGACGTTATTTCAACGACCATTTCGGCGTAGAGGTCGCCGTTCTACGCGCTGCATCGATGACGCCGCTCAACCGCGCGCTCGCCGACCGCAAGGTCAACCGCACGGTTCGCCACCTACATGGTGAGCTCAGCGCGGGGCGACAACAAGCAGCTCGAAGCGCAAGCGCGTACTTTGACTTCGACGCGGTGTTTGCAGAGGATTCTGCGACCGCGCGCGCACGGGCGATGATTGCCAGCCTGCGTGCGCGTGATGGCGCTGCAATGCTGCGTCACTCGGTGAGGATGATGCGAAAGCTTCCCGCACTCGGGCGAGCGTTGGCGTGGCAAGCGCGCCACCACCAACAATTCTGGTCCGCGGACGCGGTGATCAACGTCAAAATCTGGATCGAGCAACGTCCGATCGCAGCGAACCGGCTGACATTGGGCGAGCGGCGCGACAGTTTGAACATGCCGATGCTGCACGTGGATCTTGAGCGCACGTCGGACGACGAGCACACGCTGCAAACCGCGCGGCAGAGCCTGGCGGATCTGTGGCATACCGATCCGACGTTGGGTTCACTCGACTGGAGCACGTTGCCTGAGCGCGCGATCGACGCCGCGTCTGAACAGGCGCACCCCGCAGGATCGCTGCGAATGGGACATGATCCGCGCACGTCTGTGGTCGGACCGACGCTGCGGGTTCACGCAATCTCCAACGTACAGATCGCCAGTGCCGCGGTGTTCCCGACTTCCGGTAGCGCCAATCCTACCTTCACCATCATGCAACTGGCGATGCGAGCGGCCGACGATCTCCTGTCGCAGTTCCGCATCGCCAGTTGAGGATATACCACCCGGCCAACGAGCAGCCGATCTGCCGGTATTGCGGCTACGCGGCTATTCGACGGCCACCACGCAGTCGGATACGCGGATCGGTCGTTCGGAAGCAGTTTGGCCGATCTGATCGATCCGGGTGGAGTAGCGATTGAGCGGGTCGGAAAGAGGAGCGATGCGATAGACCGTCGCGGATGTGGTGTCGTTGACCGACCAATCTTGCCCGGATTGCTGCGGTGCTGTCCCATAGGCGCGGCCCAGACAGGTGGCGACCTGCTCCACCGGCACGTTGGTCAGCCACGTGGCTTGCGCATCCGCACTGTCCTGTATCCTCGCTACCCCAACTCCTGAAGAGGTGCATCCGCACAGTAGCACCAGCACCGCAGATACCAAACTTCTCACCCGTCTACTCCTCACTTCCGGCAGTACGCCGAGCCCAGCATCCATTGCAGAAGATGGCGCGATAACGAAGCCGCTTTGACGTACGCATTTCCTACTCGAAAGCACGAACTCGCATACGCTCATGGGTGCTTTTCCTCGCGCATACGCCTTCGCCCTCCCCAAAGTTCGTGCTTTCGAGTAGGAAATATCCGGCATGACCCAGGTACCCGCCAAGCCGTCCGCTGCCCTCCCCGCCCGCACGCCTGCGTCCGCGCGCAAGCGCGATGGCAAGCCGCTATCGCAGCGTGACCTGTTCCAGCTCGACAGCCCCTTGTACGGCGAGATCCGCGGCGAGCGGTCGCTGATGGCGTTTCCGTTCTTCGCGCTGTCGAAGAACGCGTGGATGAAGCCGCTCAGCTACGAGCACGCCACCGTCTCGATCGAGGTGCGCCCGTCCGCCAACGGCGTCGCGACGATCTACGACAAGGAGATCGTGCTCTACATCGCCAGCCTGATGGCGGCGAAGCTGGAAGCGGGCGAGGACGTCGCGCAGGATTTCGTCTTCACCGCGCACGATTTGTTCTCGGTCACCGGCTCTAACCATTCGGCGCGGTCGTACCAGCGATTGTCCGAAGCGCTCGAGCGGCTGCAGGGCACGCAGATCAAGACCAACATCGAGGCGGGCGGCGAGGGCGAGGAGGGCTTCTTCTCGTGGCTGTCTGAAGCGCGACTGCATTATTCGAAGACCAAGACCGGCGAGCGGCGCCTGAAAGCCGTCAAAGTGCGGCTGTGCGACTGGCTGTTCCGCGCGATCCTGCGCGACCGGCAGGTGCTCAACTACGCCGCGACCTATTTCCAGCTCGGCCCCATCGAGCGGCGCATCTACGAGGTCGCGCGCTCGACCTGCGAGGACGGGCGGATGGAGATCGACCTCGCGACCTTCCGGCTCCAGATCGGCTATCAGAACCCGCTGTCGAACTTCCGTGCCGCGATGCGCGGGATCGCCGGGTCCGATGCGATCCCCGATTACGCGATCGAGCTGATCGAGGACGAGACCCCTGCCCCGGCTGCCGACGTTGGTGAGGGCGCCCAGCGCCGCGGACGCCGCGCCGCGCCCGCGCGCGTGGTCATCAACTATCGGCCGGAGCAGGCCGGCGAGCCGACCGACGAAGAGGTCGGCGGGCAGATTAACGCAGGCGCCGAATCACCGGCCACTGGCGCGCGCGAATCGACGCGCGAGCTGCCCGAGTAACGTCGATCAATTCTACTCGAAAGCACGAAGAGCGCGGCTATTTCCTACTCGATAGCACGAACTCTCCGTGCTTATTCTACTCGAAAGCACGAATAGACCGCGTGTATTTGGAGTTTTGTTCGCCAAATTCGGCATTTCCTACTCGAAAGCACGAACCGTAGTCGCTTTCTTTGTTGGATTTTTCTTGCGACACCATGCGCAGGATCGGCGCTGATGCCGGCACGAGTAGGAAAGCGGCTGTGACCACATAAAAGAAAGCCCGGCACGAAGGCCGGGCATCCCGAAAGGTAGATGGAACGACGTCGCCAAACGTCGTCCCGGGGTCAATCACAACCCCTTCTAGATACCGGCGAAACCTTCCCGTTTCAAGGATGCGCGTTCGGCGCCACGCCCCTTTTTTGTTCCTGGTCCCAGCCCTGCGAAGGGGATGGACGATGACGGCCTATACGCTCGGCGAGGTGGGCGCGCTGGCGCTCGCGCGGATCGGACAGCGCGCTGGCGTGATCACGGACGCGGCCCCGCGCCCGGTGCTGCCCGGCAGCCGCGAGGCGGGCACCTTCGAGGACGCGTTCTTCGCTCCCCCTGCGAAGGGTGAGACCGACCGCGTGCTGCGCGCCGCACGACGCGCGCTCGATGCCGCGCGGATGCTGCGACGGATCGAGCGGCGCGGCGAGCGCACGCTCACCGCGTCCGAGCGGCTGGTCGCACGATTGAGCGCGGGCGCGGTGCGCGTACTCGAGGAGTTGCTCGCGCTCGCGCGGCTCAACCGCGGGCGCGTCTATCCGAGCTACGACCATCTCGCGCGCGTCACCGGGCTGGGGCGTGCGACCGTCGCGCGCGGGTTAACGCTGCTCGAGGAGATCGGTTTTCTCGTCCGCCAGCGCCGCTTCGCGCGGCTGCGCGCCGAAGGGCCGGGGCCGCGGATCGCGCAGACCTCGAACGCCTATCGGCTGATGCTGCCCGACCGGCTGCTCCGCCACCTGCCGCGCTGGCTACGCCCCGCGCCGCTCCCCGCCGACGCGGAACAGCACGTGGCCGAGCACCAGCGCGAGCAGAGCGCGATGCGGCGGACGCTGTCGTGCCGAGAGCTCGCGCTCGCGACGCTCGACGGCCCGCTCGGGCGGATGCTCGCGAAGCTCGGCGCGGGTATCGACGCGCGCGAGGCCGCCAACCACACCGCGTTGGATCCAAGTGCGACGAGCGCGAGTCTCACGATGATCCGTAATCCCTTACGCAGTTATTAGTTACACAGTATTCCTACGGTATCCGTAACGATGACAGCGATAGACGATGGCACCAGCTCTTCATCAGCACCGGATAGCTAGTCATTGTACGACCAAACAGGTGGAGCGACTTCGTTGTCGCTAGATTGTGTATGCGGATTGGCATTGACGCCGTGCCCCGCACATTTTGATGAATCCGTGCATGCGATGCGACGGAACAGACGAAACGAACGATCAATCACCTCGACGTTTTGTTGCGACGCAGCTAAGGTAGTGTGTCTTACACACGGGAGTCACAACATGTTCGCTAGGTATTTCGCGGTTGCGGCCGCATCGGCGCTGGTCGCCGCCCCGGTCGCTGCGGCGCCCGTCAACCCCGCTTCGTCGCTGTCGGTCACCAAGTCGGTTCGCGCCTCGGCGCCGTTGGCGAACAAGAACGACATCGCAGCGGGCGGCAGCGGCCTGATCATCGCGATCGTCGCGGCAGCCGCCGTGATCGCCGGCATCATCATCATTGCCGACGACAACAACAACTCGGACAGCAACTGAGTTGATCCCCCCTGCCCTGCCGTTCGCGGTGGGGCAGGACCTTCCGCGCTGTGGCTCAGATCCGCGCGCGCAGCACGACGGTCGGACGACGCCGTCGCCGGTCCGGTCGCCAGACGAAATGCGTCGCGACCCCGAAATTGAACACCGAACTCATCAGCGCTCCCGCCACCCCCGCGAGCGGCCAGCTGCCCATCTCGTTGAGCGTCAGATTGGCGACCGAGATATTCGCGAGCGCGCCGAGGCTGCATACCGCGCTGAACACCAGATAGCCGATCACGAACCGCACGCCCCTCAACCGCGCCGAGCGATAGGTGATCGCGTTGTTGAGCACGTAGTTGAACGCCATCGCGGCGACGGTCGCGATCACCTGCGCGCGCAGGAATGTGACCCCCTGCCCGATCGTGATGTCGAGCACCGCGAGATGACACAATAACCCAAGCCCGCCGATCGCGCAGAACAATATAAACCGCGGCGGGATCAGCCCGTGCGTCAGCTTGTCGATGAGCAGGAAGGCATATTCGATCAATACGACGACATCGAGCTTGCTGGTGCCTGCGTGGCGTTCACGAAAGACGTAGCCGACCTCCGCCACCCTCAACGGGCGCGGTGAAGCGGTCAGGATATCGAGCAGAATCTTGTAGCCCTGCTGCGACAGATCGTAGATTGCCGCCTCGACCACCGATCGGCGCACCACGAAGAACCCACTCATCGGATCGCTGACGCGCACGCCCGCCAGCCGGTGCGCGATCCAGGTGGCGACCCGGCTCATGCGTTGCCGATGCTGGTCCCACTCCCCTACCCCGCCACCCGCGACATGGCGGCTGCCGATGACGAGGTCGACGTCGGTCGTCTCGAGTAGGCCTAGCATGACGGGCAGTCGCGTCTCGTCGTGCTGGAGGTCGGCGTCGATGACCGCGACCAGCTCGCTCGTCGCGGCGAGCACACCCTCGACCACCGCCGAGGCGAGCCCGCGCCGGTCGATGCGGCGGATGCAGCGCACCGGTGCCCCCTCCCCTGCGAGCACCGCGACCTCGCGCGCGGTACCGTCGGGGCTGTCATCGTCGACGATGATCAACTCCCACGACGTCTCCCCCATCGCATGCGCGACCGCGTGGACCAGCGGGCGGATGTTCTCGCGCTCGTTGTAGGCCGGGGCGACGATCGAGAGCGCGGGGGCGGCGTGCTGGACGGTAAAACCGAAGGGCTCCTGCCGCTGAATCATAAGGGCGACGGTGTTGACAAGGCGATGATGGTACCTGCTTGGGCGAGAAGCGTACAATAAGACGTTCCGACATGTCGACAATCCTTCATTTCGGCAGGATGGCGCATGAGTGATTACCGCGGGAGCATTGGTGACATCGAACTGGCCTCGTCGCGCGTGTCGCTGATAGTGACCCGATCATCTATGTCGATATGTCAGAGTGTCGACACCTCTACTTCTGAGTTCCGATCCGAAACCAGCCAGAACCCCAGATCTGACGCAATGCAGGTGGACTGGTTTCCGGCAACGCCGCATTGGGGAAGTCGCTAGCGTCTCGGCCTACGATGGTGACGATACAGTATCGGGACGCGATCGATGCGCGTTCAGCGGGCATCGCGGTCGGGCTAAGCCCTAGTCTCAGTCCACCGAGTTGAAGCAGCTTGGACAAGTTTGCCGCACGGAATGCTGTTTCGATCGCCGTCCGCGACTTCGTGGGAGCTTCTGCAGTAAAGATCACTGGAAACTCCAATGTCTGGAGCGCGTCCAGCCACAGCAGCGCGGTGGGTGCGAATGTCCAGCGCTCGCCAGTGCTGCTCATCGCAGTTTCGAGCCGGACGAGCATGGCTCGCGGCTTGCCGGAACATGGCACCCATGATGGTGCGTCGCTGCTGCTGCCACGCAGCAGGAGGACACTGTTGGTTGGCACGGTTGTTTGCGCGGCGACATAATGACCGATGTCGGCCCAACTGGTCGGAGGCAAAGCGGCGGGCACGGGTTCCGTGGGATGTGAGGAGGCAGCGGGGCGGGGCAGGTCGCCGGCGTAGATGACACCCGCTCGCATCGCTCGCGTGTCCTCCGGCAGGGGCACGACCACGGTTGATGGTGAAGGGCTCAGCTGCGACGGGGCAATTCCTGGTGCGGCCGACGCCGCCACAGCGCGTTCCGGGTCCGGCGTAGAGCGCGCGGGCGCGGCGTCTGACGGGGGCTGCGTTTGCCCGCGGCGCTTGGCGCGCGTCGTGGCGGCGTAATCGCCCGCCTTCTTCGCAGCGAGTCCGCCGGCAACAGCGGGGATTGCCGCGACCGCGACGCACCCCGACAGTGCACAGGCGACGAACACGAGCATCGCCGCCTGTACGCCGCGTTCCACCAATGCCGTCATTTGCGTCTCCTTGCTCATATTCTTCTGCGCTCAGCACGGTTGCACTGCAACGCACCGATAGTGTCGATCTGTTGACCTGTTGACCTGTTGACCTGTTGACCTGTCTACATGGAGACACGTAGAGATGACGTTATGCCGATAGTCGCGATCATCAGTCAAAAGGGCGGAGCGGGGAAGACCACGCTCGCCATTCATCTCGCCGCAGCCGCGCACGAAGCCGGACGCGTGGCGTTGATCGTGGACACCGACCCACAAGCGACCGCTAGTCAGTGGGCGTCGTGGCGCCACGACTCACCGCCCGAGGTCATCGACAGCCCGCCACCGCGCTTGGCAGCCAAGGTAGCGGCAGCGGCAGGGCAGGGGGCCGAGCTGATCGTGATCGACACGCCTCCACATGCCGACAGTGCCGCACGCGCGGCAGTCGAGATCGCCGACCTGGTGCTGATCCCGTGCCGTCCAAGTGCCTTTGACCTGTCAGCGATCCAGACCACCGCCAAGCTGGTTCAATTGCTGAAGAAGCCCGCCTTCGTCGTCTTCACCGCTGGCGCACCCAATGCGCCGCGCGTCTATGCCGAAGCAGGTGAACTGGTGGCAGAATATGGCTCGCCCGCATGCCCGGTGATAATCCCCGATCGCGCCGCCTATCGGCATGCAAGCGCGGAAGGGAAAAGCGTGATGGAAACCGAACCTACCGGCCGCGCTGCGTCTGATATCCGACTATTCTACGACTGGACGTGTCGACAACTCGACATGAAGACTCGCAAGCGTAAGGGAGTTACCGCTTGAGCCGCAAACCCAGCTTCGCCAATCTGCGCACCGCCGCAACACCGGCACCCATGCGCACGCCTGAGCCGGTGATGCCGGACAAACCATCGGGGGCGAGCACAGAAGGTGCGAGGGCAGGGGGCACGATGCCGCGTGCCGCCAGTCGGGAAGGCCGCAAGCAGGTCGCGGGCTTCTTCAGCCCTGAGATGTCCTTCGCGATGCACACCCTTGCGAGACGTCAGGGCCGCAGCCTCCAGGCGTTGATGGCCGAGGCGTTCAACGACGTCCTGCGCAAGCACGGCGAAAGCCCAATCGGTGACTGACTCCGTGTCGACATGTAGGATAACCTACACGTCGGCATATCTACTAACCATTTTCCTGCGCGAGCAGTAACTCACAGAACCTTCCCAATCTGCTTCGGCGGCAAGGGTTGGCATGGCACCCGCACAGGTCGTACCCGCCATGACGTGGGAAGGGGGGCGACATGTCTCAGAAGCGCATACGGGGGACCAATGCTGATCGCTTCCTGATCGTCGTCGCGCCGATCTGCGCGGGTGCGCCGCGCGACGAACGCAACCACGTCGAGCGGCCCGCCAGCGGACCATCGATCGCGTCGGTACGCCGACAACCGTCTGCTAGCGAATGCTCAAGTTGACGTGGGGATGTAACGACGCCCGTGCCGCATCGCTATGCGTGAGGACAACGCCGAGCTTCGACGAGGTCCGGCATGTGGCGTTTGCGCGCAATGTTGGGGGCCGATGTGCCGCCAGCCTCGGCCACGAGGTCACGCGTGGTGCGCAGATAGATAGCGTCGGCGCGTGGGGGGGGGCGACGACTAGTCTGGGTCCATATCGATTGCGTAGCTGACCGATAGCTCGACGATCCAGTTGTGCAGGTCGCAACGCCCCACCGCACGTGTTCCGCCTCGGCGCTGCGCCCGCACCAAGCCGCACTGATGCCGCGGCACCGTGGATCGCATCAGCGACCATGAAACCTGCCGAGTAAAAAGCTGAACCGCCTCGCGCACTCAGGTCGAATTGCGGATCAAGCGTGTGCGATCAAGTTGCTAGCTTTTGACCCTCATTACCTTGGAACTGACTTGTCCTATCCATCTCGAGCTCTCGATTGATCGGGCTCATAGAAAACGGGCTGGCCGTGAGGCCAGCCCGTTTGGTGGTGATAAAGCCGAAACCGCAACGGTCGCGGGCCGACATCATGCTGGATCGTAGAACGATCCTTGACGCCGGCCTGTGATCGTTACGCGATCACCAGATGCTGGCTGTGTGCCACATCGCCGATGTCGTTCTGCCAAGCCGACCCGCTGAACAGCACAGCGTCACCCGTGTTGGTGCTGACTGCATGGTCTGCGCCATCAACGAACGCTGCCGCCACGCTTGCGGCGGGTGCCGATGCTGCGGACGAAGTACCGAGCGAACGTCCTTCCGCGAAGCCGTAGAGGACGTAGTGGCGAGCCAGCGCCTCGGCATCGTTGCCGAATGCCGCCGCCAGATCAGCATTGGCTGCCGCATAGGCCTGGGCATTGAAGGTGATCGTGCGGTTCTCGTTCGCACCGTATTGAATGAAGTGCTGTGCTGCGGCTGCTTCGTTGGGGCCGAATGCCTGGATTAGATCCCCGTAAGAGGCGAGGTACTTCCAGCCATCAAAGGTGGTGCTGCGGTTCTCGCTAGCGCCATACAGGATGTAATGCTGTGCACCACCCTCTGCATTGGTGCCGTAAGCGGCCCGAAGATCGCTGTACGAAGCGATATAGTCGAGCGCGTTGAAGGCCATGCCGCGTCCTTCGGCGAAGCCGTATTCCACGAAATGTTGCGCACCCGCAGCAGCATTTGTGCCGAATGCAGCGCGCAGATCGCTGTACCCGGCGATGTAGCTCAACCCGCTGAACGTCGCCGTATTTGCGGTCAAGCTGGAGAAGGATTGTAGCGAGCCATTGAGGAAGCTGCCTTGTTCGATGTTGGCAACCTCGACAGCGCTGCGTGCGGCGACAAGGAACGTGCGGCCCCCCGACGCGAGCAGTTGGTAGTCGGCCTGGAACCCACCAAGACTAAGCGTGTCGAAGCCGTCTCCGCCATCAATACGATCAAACCCGGCATCGGGCTTGATTGCTGCGTTCCCGGTGACCGTGACGATCGTGTCATAGCCGCCACCGCCATTCAGCACGTTGTTGCCGCGGTTACCGAGGATATAATTGTTCTCGTCGTTGCCGGTACCATTGATCGACGCGGTTCCGGTGAGCAGCAGTGCCTCTACGTTGGCGCTTAGCGTGTAGCTGACGCTGCTCGACACGAAGTCAGTGCCACCGTTGCTGGATTCCAGCACCTGATCGTTGACGTTGTCGACTACGTAACGGTCGTTGCCCATCCCACCGGTCATGATGTCGGCGCCCGATCCGCCGTCGAGCAGGTCGTTGCCATCCCCGCCGTTCAGCGTGTCGTTGCCGGCCAAGCCGTACAGGTTGTCGTCACCGCCACCGCCGCTCAGGATGTCGTTACCCGTCGCGCCGGTGATCGTCTCGTTGCCGTCGAAGCCCGTCAGCGTCAGATTGCCGATGAAGCCGTCGAAATTGTACGCCGTGAACCCGCCGGTGTAGCCGTTGCTGATCGTGAAGATCGTCACGAACCCGTTGGTCGTGCCGGCCCCGTCGCGGTCGCTCTGGAGCAGCAGGTCGGTGCCCGACTGGATTAGCCGCAGATGACCGCTGGCAAAAGCGTTGCTGTTGGCGGTGTAGCCGGTCAGCCCTCGGTTGAGGAAGTCCGTCATCTCGAACCGGTCGCCGGCATTGCCGACCTGGAAGTCGGTAACGCGGTTGTCGCGCGCAGTCGCGGCAACCTCGGTCGACGTCGCGGCACTGCTACCGACACCCAATTGGATCGTGTCGGCGCCCGCACCCAGCGTCAGCTGATAGTTGTTCACCCCCGATGCGCCACGCATGCTGATGCTAACGGTATCGTTGCCACTACCCGCATCGACCGTCGCATTGGCGACGCCGGTCAGGATGATGCGGTCGTTGCCCGCACCACCATCGACGCGCACCACGTCGAGGGCGCGATCACCGGTCACACCTGCCGCGAGATAGGTCGCAGTCGACAACCCGTCGGCAACGGCGGCAAGCGCGCCGGTCAGCGAGCCGCTGCGCAACTCGATGATGTCGTTACCGTCGCCGCCATCCATATTGATGATGGTTGCGACCGAACCGGCACGCGTCACCAGCAGGCTGTCGTCGCCGCCATAGCCGAAGAGCGAGTCGGTCTGCGCCAGCTGCGTGGCGGTGCCGATGCCATTGTCGATGATGAGGTTGAAGCTGTCGTTGCCGCGCAGCGTATCACCGAAGCTCGAACCGGTCAGATACTCGATCCCGATCAGCGTATCGATGCCCTCGCCGCCGGTGTCCTGAGCCGTACCCTGGATGCGCAGGTCGACGTTCACGCCCGCGGTCGCATTGACGTAGGTCGCGGTGTCAAGGCCTTCGCCGCCGATCAGCGTGTCGTTGCCGAGCCCACCCGACAACGTGTCGTTGCCGTACCAGCCGTCGAGGATGTCGTCGCCCTCGTTGCCGACCAGCGTGTCGGCGGTACCACCGCCGCGCACGTTGTCGTTGCCGGTGCCGCCCCGGAAAATTACGCGCTCGACGCTGGTGAACGAGCCGATGTTGGTGCCGTCAAGCGTGATCGCGCTGTTGCCGTCCAGGTTGCCGAGGTCGAACGACACGCCGCCTGCACGGCCGGTGTAGTAAGCATAAGCCGTGTCGGTGCCGTCGCCGCCGTCGAACGTGTCGTTGCCGCCGTCGTTGGTATATACCTGGGTCAGCCCGTTGATGGTGGCATTGGCAATGCCGCCCACCAGCGTGTCGTCGCCGTCACCGCCGCGCAGGATGTCGTTGCCGAGCCCGCCGACCAGGATGTCGCTACCTGCACCGCCTTCGAGCACGTCATTGCCATCGGCAACGCCGGCGGTGGTGTTGAAGGTGTTGACGTAGTCACCAAACATCACGTCGTTGCCCGCGCCGCCAATCAGCGTGTCATTGGTGCCGCCACCGATGATGAAGTCGGCCAGCGCACCGCCGACGAGGCGGTTGTCGGTGCCGTTGCCGCCCGTCAGATTGTTGCTAGCGGTCGCCGAGCCGATGATGTTCTCGATGTTAGTGATCGTGTCGCCCGCGGCCGCGCCGCTGGTCTGCGCGGTGGTCAGGTTGAGGTTGACCGCCGCGCCGAGCGTTGCGGCGGAATAGTCGACCGTGTCCGACCCTGCGCCACCGTTGTAGCTGTCGCTGCCACCGCCGTCGAAGAAGATGTTGTCGCCCGCGTCGCCGGTGACCGTGTCGTTGCCCGAGCCGGTGCGAACGTTCTCGAACCCGATGATCGTGTCGTTGCCGACACCGGTGTTCTGCGCCGTGGTGATGCTCAGGTCGACTGTCACACCCGTGCTGCCGGTGAACGCCACGGTGTCAACACCTGCACCGCCGTTCAGCGTATCGTCGCCCAGACCGCCTTCGATCACGTTGGCGTTGTCATCGCCGGTCAGGACGTCGTTGCCCGCACCACCGGTCAGGTTCTCGATTCCGCGCAGTGCCGCGATCTGCCCCCCCGCAACGGCAGCAATGCCGTCGTTCGCACCGCGCAGCGTGGCGGTGACGCTCTCGGTATAGCCCGAGAAGGAGGCGGTGTCCGAACCCGTGCCGCCGTCGAGCAGGTCGACGGTGCCACCGGCATTGCCGCCGGTGCGCAGCGTGTCGTCGCCCGCGCCGCCGTACAGCGTGTTCTCACCCGCGTCGCCGGTCAGCGTGTCGTTGAACGCCGAGCCGAGCAGGTTCTGGAACCCCGTCAGCGTGTCGTTGCCAGTGACGCCGGTGTTCTGCGCCGTGCCCTGCAGCGCGAGGCTGACGGTCACACCCGCCGACGCACCCGCGTAGGAGGCGGTGTCATTGCCCGCACCACCGATCAGCGTGTCGTCGCCGAGCCCGCCCTCGATCACGTTCGCATCGGCGTTGCCGATCAGCGTGTCGTTGAGCGCAGAACCAATCAGGTTCTCGATACCGATCAGCGTGTCGCGGCCCGCAGCCACCGTGTCCTGCGCCGTGCCCTGGATGTTCAGGTCGACGGTAACGCCGGTCGTCGAGCCACCGCTGAACGCGTTGGTGAACGCCGCGGTATCGTTGCCGCTGCCGCCGTTCAGCACGTCGTTGCCGAGCGTGCCCGCGATATAATCGTTACCCTCGCCACCGTCGGCGATCAGGCTGCTGTTGTTGGTCGCGGTGGTGGTAGTGGTCACCACGGCCGAGTTCGCCAGCGAGATGTTGAGCTGGTAGGTCTGCCCCGCGATCAGCGGCTGCGCGGTCGCAGCGCCGTTCCACAATCCGACGCGGATGTAATAGGTGCCCGCGGTCTGGAAGGTGTAGGTCAGGTACGCGTCGTCGTGGCCCGGGTAGGTTGGGTCGCCCGTACCGGTGTCGTTCGATGCGATCACCACACCAGCCGAGTTGACCAGCTCGATGAAGCTGTCGTCGAGCGTGCCGGGACCGTCGATGTCGAAGATCGCCTGCGAGCCCGGCACCGTCACGTCAATGCGGTAATATTCGAGCGAGCCGCCCGCCGCGGTCGCGTTGATCGTCGCGTGCGGGAGCGAGGTCGAGTTGGTGATGTCCGGATTGGCGTCGACGTCGTAGGCGCCCGCGGTGGCGACTGCGGTCGCGATGCTGCCGTTGTTGATCGACTGCGGCTTGGTGATGTCGGGCTGCGACGGAGCCGACACGGTGGTGGTGGTGGTGAACCCGCCACCGATCAGCCGGTCGTCACCCGCGCCGCCCGACAGCGTGTCGTTGCCGCTGGCACCGCCCGACAGCGTGTTATTCTGGCTGTTGCCGGTGATCGTGTCGTTGCCGACCGTGCCCTGGATGTTCTCGATGCTGCGCAGCGTGTCGGTTTCGCCGTCATGAGTGACGATCACGTCCGCGCCGGTATCGTTCAGCGTCACGTTGACGCCGGTGGTGTTGGTGAACACCACCGTGTCGCTGCCGGCACCGCCGTCGAGCACGTTGTTGGCGGTGTTGCCGACGAACACGTCGTTGCCCGCACCACCCTTGGCGTTCTCGATCAACGAGCGCGCGTCGTTGTTGTAAAGCAGCGACATCGCGATGTTGCCGGGCGCCAGCGTCGTGATGTTCTGGTACGCGGTATTGTTGGCGAGCTGCGCCTGGTCGACGGTCGAGAACTGGCCCGGACGCAGGTCGATCGTGACGCCGTTGGCGTAGTTGCTGGCGTCGATCGTGTCGTTGCCGCCGCCATCCCAGATGGTGGAGAAGATCTTGTTGCCCGACGGCGCGCCCTGGCCGACGCCATTGATGAACATCTCACCCGTAGTCTGGCTGAAGGTGTAGACGCTGTCGGTCGCGTTGGTGGTGTAGTTCGCGCCGTAGAGATACTGCAGCGCGGCCAGATCATACTGCATGTACGTCTGCGGCTGGTTGATCTTGTCGCCGGCGAAGCCGCCGGTGCCCGGTGCCGGGGTGTAGGTCATCAGCGACCATGCCTGACCGTCGTTGTCCGGGGTCAGCGACTGCGTGCCGAAGCGCGGCGCAGTGCCGAAGTAGAACGACAGGTCGCTGTTGGTGTAATCCTGGTGCCCGTGCTTCAGCCCCATCGTGTGGCCGATCTCGTGCATCATGGTGGCGTAGCCCCACGTGCCCTTGTTCGCGAGATCGTAATAAGGCTGACTGGTGCGACCGAACCAGATGTCGCCTGCCGCGCTCTGCTTGTCCGACGGGAAGCCGCCGTACGCCGAGGCAACATCGTTGTCCGCGGTCTGCGAGATGCGGATGTTGGCATGCGTCGTGTCGGTTTCGGTGATCTCGGTGAACTTGAGGTTCGTCGCGGCCGAGATCTGCGCGAATGACGCACGCGCCGCCTGCTGCTGCAGCGTGCCGAGTGCGAGATGGTAATTGTCGACGCCAGCGTTCAGCGGCGTGCTGCCATTGTAGTTCGAGCCCAGCGTCGGGAAGCTGTAGGTGAGCTCCAGCGTGCCCCACTTCGACCCGATCAGCGTCGCGTCGACGTTGCGGTTGCCGGTGAACGAGCGCGTCCCGTCCGGATTGGTGACGAGGTTGAGCAGGACGCCGAGCGGATTGCCCGCGGGGTTGGCGTCGGTGATCCCATCAGTCGTGTCCGGTGCGGCGGTGTCCTTGACCTTGCCGTGCAACGCTTGGTCACGCAGCCCCTTGCAGATCGGGCAGTCGCAGCCCTGCACCACCGTCTCGTGGTTCATCTCGGCCAGCGGATCCCAGGTCACACCGCCGCCATTGGTTGCACCCAGGCCAGTCTCGGAAATGCTCATCGATCGTTCCCCTCTCGGCACGATTGTAAGGTTCCACCCGGCAAAGGCGCACAAAACACCCCGGTTACCCGCAAATCGCGACAATATAATTGTTTATTCATGTTCCTGTAATGCTGGTCAAGCGGTGAACGTGTCGCTTGTTACGATTGTTTGCAGTGTGCGATTGACAGCATGATAGGGTGCAGGCTGGCCGGTGCGGCTCGTTGGAGAAGGTGATGCAACGTTATCGTTCACCCCGGGGACTTTCGCCCTTGTGTGCCACCCCAATCGCGGGGGCATTGCTGATTGTGCCGGCGTCGGCACAGGAACCTCGCGCGGATGCCGCACAACAGGGCCCAATCCTTGAGCCCGTGTCTGCCGCCGAAAACCTGCACCCGGCGAGCGTTGCCGCGTCGCGGTTGAACGACGATGCCGCGTCGCATGGACGCAGGATCGTCTCAACCGCGTTCGTCCAACTGGGCCCAGACGCATGGATGCGACTGGAAATGCGCGATGGTGGTGTGCTAATGTTGCAGGACGTGACGATGGAGCCGTACACTGTCTGCGGTGCTACAACAGCGCGGGGGGGCGCAGCCAAACGGCGCTGTATCAATTATTCCCAGGTTACACGGGCCCGTCCAGCCGATCCGCCCGCTCGTATCGATACGATCGATGTCGGCCCCGGCCAACGCGCGACCGAACGCACACCACCTGCTCGCTGAGTGGCTTCGGTGCGACAGACCCAGTCCATTGCCGTGCAACAGTGATGCAAGGTCGGGCGCACGATCACTACTTATTCAGCGGCAGCATTCCGCGCCGACCACAAGCAAATGGATCGCGATGTTGCTGCTGAACGACGGTCTTGCTGATTTCGCCTGAACACATGGCGCGTAGGCAGTCGTATGAGGCACGACAAAAGGCCAAGTCATCCGCTACAGGCGGATGACTTCCTCCGCACTATTCGCGCAGCGCTTCCTCGCTCAGTCGAGTAAACGGCGTCAGGATGTAGGCCATGACCGAGCGCTTGTCGCCGATCAGGTTGACGTCGGCGGTCATGCCGGGGCCGATATTGAGGCGGCGTCCTTCGGGATCGCGGAAGTTCTCCGCGTCGGCGCGGACGCGGACGATGTAGTGGCTCTCGCCGGTGCGCTCCTCGACGGTCGCGTCGGGGCTGATCGTAATAACGCGGCCTTCCATCCCGCCATAGATGCCCGATTCATATGCGGTGATGTTGACGCGCGCACGCTGGCCGATGCGGACCGCGGCGATGTCCTTGGGCGCGACCAGTGCCTCGACGGTCAGCGCGTCGGCGCTCGGCACCACCTCGACAATCGGCTGGCCTGCACCCACGCTCGCGCCGACCGTTGAGACGAGCACGCGGTTGACGCGGCCGTCGACCGGGGCGGCGACGGTCGCGCGGCCGAGCCGGGCGACGAGCGCGGGCATCGCCTGTCGCCGGGCGCCCAACTCACCCTGCGCGGTGGCGAGATCAGCACCTGCTTGCGCGCGCCACGCGCCGCGGACCTGCGCCAGGCTCGCGCGTGCCTCGGCAACGCTCGCCTGCGCGCGCGCAATTGCGGCGGATGCCTGCGCCGCGTCGGTGGTCGCGACCGCGGCTGCGTTCTCGTACTGGATTAGCGTCATGCGCGGCTCGATCCCGCGCTCGACCAGAGGGCGCATGACCTCGAGCTGGCGACGTGCGCCGTCGCGTGCCGAAACGCGCGACTGGTACGCCGCCTGTGCTTCGGCCACCGCGCGGTTCGCCTGCGCCTCGCGTGCGGCCGCGGCTGCGCTCAAACTCGCGAGATCGCTCATCCGTGCAGCGTGAAGCGAGCGCTCGATCGCGATCTGCTCGGCGACGTCAGGGGTCGTCGCAGGCGGATAGGCGGGTTCACGTCCCGCGATCTCGGCCTCCAGTCGCGCGATCTTCGCCGAAAGCGCACCGACCGTCGCCTGCGAGCTGCCAAGTTCGGCACCCGCCTGCGTGCGATCGAGCCGGACCAGCGGCTGCCCACGGCGCACCAGATCGCCCGCGCGCACCAGGATCTGCGACACGATGCCGCCCTCCAAATTGCTCAGCACCTGCAAGCGGCTCGACGGCACGACGCGGCCGGGTGCGTGAACGGTACGGTCGAGTTTCACGACGCTCGCCCAGACGATGAAGATCACGACGAAGCCTACGATCAGCCACAACAGCAGGTTCGATACCGCCCTCGGCTTGATGCGGTCGGTCAGATCCTCGAGGTGGGTGTGATGCGTGTCGGTCATCGTATCGGTCATGCTGTCCCTCATGCCACCGCGCGCGGACGCTGGAGGGCCTGGAGCACCTGGTCGCGCGGTCCATCCTGGACGACGCGGCCACCCTCGACTACGACGATGCGCTCAACCAGCCGCAGTAGTGCGGGGCGGTGGGTGATGAGTACGAAGGTGCGGCCTTTGAGCTCGGCCTCCAGCCGCTGAATAAGTTGTGCCTCGCTGCCCTGATCCATCGAGCTGGTCGGCTCGTCGAACACCACCACCTGCGGGCGGCCGGCGAGCGCGCGCGCGAGGCTGATCGACTGGCGCTGTCCGCCCGACAGCCCCTCGCCGCGATCAGCAAGTTTGAGGTCGTAGCCGTTGGCGAGCTGCCCCATGAAGGCGTGCGTCCCCGACAGTTCGGCGACGCGCAGCATCTCGGCATCGTCGACATGGCCGCGTTCGAGCACGATATTCTCGCGCACCGTGCCCGACAGCAGCACCGGCTCCTGCAACGCGGTGCCGATCAAGCCGCGCATTGCATGCGGGTCGTACTGTCGGATGTCAGTGCCGTCGATCATGACGAGCCCCTCCTGCGGCGGGTAGAGCCCGAGGATCAGCCGCGCGATCGTCGACTTGCCCGACCCGATCCGGCCCAAGAGCGCGACGCGCTGGCCAGCGGGAATGACGAGGTTGAGCCCGTCGAGCGTCTTCTCCGCCGCGCCCGGATAGCGGAACTCGACGCCCTTCAGCTCGATACGGCCCTCGAATTTGGTCGGGTGGAGCGCGCCCGCGCCGGGTTCTTCCGACCCCGTCTCCATCATCGCGTTGATCTGCTTGTAGGCGGTGCGCGTCGCCGACAGGCGCGTCAGCAGCGTCGCGATCGTCGCGAGCGGCTGCACCGCGCGCCCCGACAGGATCGAGCAGGCGACCAGCGCGCCCGTCGTCAATTTGTGGTCGGCGATCAGGTACACGCCCGCGACGACCGTTCCGGCATAAGCGAGCGTGTTGGCCGACACCGACACGGTGGTCGCGATCGTCGACACCAGCCGCTGGCGCACCGACGAGTCCGAATGCTCCTCGTTGGCGCGCTTCCACCGCCGGCCGAGCAGCCGCGCCGCGCCCGAGGTCTTGACCATTTCCAGCGCGCCGACGGTTTCCACCAGCACGCTCTGCTTGGTCAGCCCCTGGCTCATCGACTTGGCCGAGAGGCGATCGAGCGCGGGGCGCGTCAGCCAGCCTGCACCGATCACGATCGGGATCGCGGCGAGCGGCACCCACACGATCGGTCCGCCGAGGATCGCGATGAACGCGAGCGTGACGATGATGAACGGCACGTCGACCAGCGCGGTCATCGTCGCCGAGGCGAAAAAGTCGCGCAGCGTCTCCAGCTCGCGCATCATGCCGGTCAAGGCGCCGGTCGAGCCCTTCTTCTGGTCCAACCGGATTGCGACCAGCCGGCGAAACACGCGCCCGCCGATGTCATGGTCGATGTCTGCGCCCGCGAGATCGGTGAAATAGGCGCGCAGGATCCGCAGCAGGAAGTCGAACACGACCAGGATCATCAACCCGATCGACAAGGCGATCAGCGAGGAAAAGGCGTTGTTGGGGACGACGCGGTCGTAGACGGTCATCGTGAACAGGGAGGTCACGAGCCCGAAGATGTTGATCATCGCCGCGGCCACCGCGACTTTCAGGTAAGTGCCCTTGTTGCGCAGCA
The DNA here is from genome assembly GCF_019429535.1 of Sphingomonas citricola. Taxonomy (GTDB): domain Bacteria; phylum Pseudomonadota; class Alphaproteobacteria; order Sphingomonadales; family Sphingomonadaceae; genus Sphingomonas; species Sphingomonas citricola. The sequence goes on from NZ_JAHXZM010000008.1 coordinate 32,973, forward strand.
TCGGCTCGACCAGCCACGGCGCGAAGCGCGGGCGCGGGTGGTCGACCGCGTGGGTGTCGGTGTCGGTCATCGTGGTTCCAGCGCGGCGGGTTGGATGTTGAGCGCAGGGAGCAGCCGCCCGGTGCGGGCGAGCAGCGCGTAGCGCGCGGTGTCGAGCTCGATCGTGGTCTGAATGAAGCGCGCAGCGACGCCGAAGTAATTGTTATCGGCCGCCAGCAGGTCGAACAACGTGCCGCGCGATACGCGAAACCGCTCCGCCAGCACATCGCGCGAGCGTCGACTGGCGAGATAATTTTCTTCGATCGCGCTTTGCGCGTCGCTCAAGGCAGACACGTCGGCGAGCGCGATCTCGGCGTCGCGGCGCACCTCGATCTGAGTGCGGCGCAATCGCGCGTCGGCACCGCTCGCGCGCGCCTCGGCCTGCCCGATGCGTTGGTCGATGCCGCCCCCAATCCGCATGCTTAGTGTCAGGCTGCCGCGGATGTCGTAGTCACGCGAGGTTTCGATGATGCCGTAGCGCCCCGCATCGATTCCGGCGGAGAGCTGCGGCAAGCGGTCCCCCTGGAGCGCACGCACGTCGGCGCGCGCCGCCTGCACGCCTAGCCTGGCGGCGCGCACCAATGGCAGCCGGTCGGTTTCACCCGACAGCGTCGCCGCGGTGATCCCGCCGAGAGCGGGTAGCGGCGCGCGCGATAGGTCGGCGGGCGCGGGTTCGCCGATCACAGCGACATATTGCGCCTCCGCGCTGGCGAGCTGACGGCGGAAGTCGGCGAGCTGTGCGGCGGACGAGGCGATGTAGCTGTCTACCTGCGCGATATCGCCCGCGGCCGCGGCACCCTGGCGGATGCGCAACTCGATGCTGCCGCGCAGCTCGCGCTGGCTGTCGGCGAATGCCTCGCTCAAGCGCACCAGCGCGCGATAGCCGTAAACATTGTACCACGCCGACACCGCCTGGAGCGCGAGGCGGGTGGCGGTGTCCTCGACGCTCGCCTGCGCGCCCTCAAGCCGCGCCTGCGCCGCACGAATGCGCGCGTTGCTGGCGCCGAAGTCGATCACCGGCTGCTGGATGCGGACGAGGCCGTCGGTGCGCGCGCGCGGACGCGATCGCTCCAGTACGTTGCCGGGATCATTCGAGAACGCGCGGTCGATCACCTGGAAGGTCGAGATCGACAGGTCCGCGGTCGGCAACTGACGCGCGCGTGCCTCGCCGCGTGCTTCACGGGCTTCGTCGACCTGCGCGCTCGCCTCGTCGAGCGACGGGTTGCGCGTCACCGCCGCCCCGATCGCGCGCGCGAACGTATCGATGGAGGTCTGCGTGCGCGCGAGCCGCAGGATCGGATCGCTGCCGGCGTCGATGTGGAGCGGGTCACCACTCGGCACCGGAAGTCCACCAGGACGCGCGCGGCGCGGCAGTGCGTCGCTCGTGGGGGCGGACGGCAATTCGCCGCGTGGTGCGGTGGGGGTGAGCGGCGCGATGCTAGGGCCAAACGGGACGGGCTGCGCGGCCGGGGCAGGGGATAGCGGTGAGCCCGACGGCACCTGCGCCGGCAGCGGCAGCGAAGGAGAGGGCGGCAGCGGGCGCGGTGTCGCTCCCTGCTGCGGATTGACCACCAGCGAGCCCTGCGGCTCGCCGCGTGGAGCCGAGGATGATAGCGGGGAGGTGGTTGTCGACTGCGCGAGTGCGGGAACAGCGAGCAGCGGGGTGAGCAATGCGGCGGACAGGCCGGCGCGGAACGCCGCGCGGTGCGTACCGCCCGTCACTGCACCCGCCAACGTTTTATGTTCCCGTGGCATCGCCCCTGTACGGCCGACGCCTTTCTCCACTGTCACGTCGTTCCACCCCGATCCCGCGCCGCTGCCACCGTTCTACCGGTGCAGCAACACTCGGGAACAATTTTCCCGGAAGCGGGTTCTTTGCGCCGTTTTCACGCAAAATCTACCATAATAACAATCGTCACCACCTTACGCGTACGATTAGACGTGTGCCGATGCAGTGCAGCGACAGCGGGGTGATGGTCGGCAATTTGGAAGAGCGCGCAGCATATTAGTTTGCTGGCACAGGCAGCATGCGGCGAGCGCCGACATGGAACGATCGGATGGACGATCAATGGTCGGGGAGACAGGATTCGAACCTGCGACCCCCTGGTCCCAAACCAGGTGCGCTACCAGCCTGCGCCACTCCCCGACGCACTCCGCCCTGTAGCGGAAGCGTGCGTGCGGTCAAATCACGTTATTGCCCGCTCGGGACGAGCGGTAAAAAGCTGGTCGGGGAAAAAGGAGCACCTACTCACAAAGCAGGTGCTCCTAGTTTCATGCTGAACCGGCAATATGGCAGCAACATTCAGTAACACAAGGCGCCATCCCCTCCTCGACAGGATGGCGCATTCCCAACATCATGCGATGACCGTGCTGGTCCCGGTCAGGATCCCATCGGCATGCGGGTCGCGCAGTTCGTATGCACCAAACTCAAGATAGTGAGTCAGCGGATTGATCCCGCTTGCCGCCACGTCGGGATTGTCGGCCAGATAAGCCTTGGTGTCGAACGCGCCCGAAGGATCGCGTCCCTCGCGCCAGCCGAAATTGTTGAAATGCTCGAGCGGGTTGACACCGGCTGTGGCGACATCGGGATTGGCACGCAGATAGTCGGAGGTGTCGAACAGTGCGTTGGGATCGCGACCTTCGCGCCACCCGGTCGTGGCATAGTGCGTATAAGGGTCGGTGCCGGAGGCTGCCACATCGGGATTGCTGAGCAGGTAATATTCCGCGTCGAACCCGATTGGGGTGACGTCGTCACCGATCGCTGCATAGCTCGCGCGACCCTCAAAGCGACCATAGTTTAGATAATGGTCGAGCGGATTGACGTTAGCGCTCGCCACGTCCGGATTGTGGAGCAGGTACAGCGCCGTGTCGAACGCGGCCGAAGGGTCACGTCCTTCGCCAGCACCAAACTGATTATAATGGGTGAGCGGGTTGACGCCGGCCGCGGCGACGTCGAGATTGGCACCCAGGTAGCCGCTGGTCGAGAAAAAGGCGTTGGGATCACGCCCTTCGGCCGCACCAAATTGCGCGTAATGCGTCGCCGGATCGGTTTCGGCCGCGAGTACCTCGGGGTTGCGTTCCAGATAGAACAGGTTGTCGACCAACCGGTTGCTGCTGTCGAGGTTGACCGTGCCGTTCGCGAAGCGCAGCGCCTCGATGTTCAGCAGCGTGTCGGTGCCCTCGGGCCCGCTGATGGTGAGCGCGTGGACCCCGGTGCGCGTGATCGTGGTGGCGGCACCCAACGTATAGCCGAACACGACCGTGTCGAAGCCTTCGCCACCGTCAACGCGGTCGTTGCCGCCGAACATCGCGAACACGTCGTTACCAGCACCCCCGATCGCGCTGTCGTTGCCGTTGCTGCCGATCACGTTCTCGGGGTTCTGGTCGATCACCTGAACCGTGATCTGCTTGTCAACGAACAGCCCACCCGCGTCGGTCGCGCGCGCGGTGATCGTGTAGGCAGGCGTTGCTTCGAAATCGAATGCCACACGCGTTGTTACGATACCGGTCGCTGCGTCGACTGCAAACCGCCCGCCCGCATCGTCGGTGAGGCTGTAGCTGAGCGCACCCGTGTCCTGCGCAGTGACGACGCCGACGCGCGTGCCCGGCGCCGCATTCTCGATCACCGCCGCATTGTCGATCGCGAGGTCGGTGGGCGCGGTGTTGGCGCGCGGCACGTACAGCCGCGCGAGCGGCTGGTCATGATCGGTCGCCTGATAGACGGTGCCCGGCTGCTCGGCATTGTAGTGGACGACGTCAAAGCTCGCACTGTCGAGCAGGTTCTTCGACACCACGATGTTGTCGAACGCCTGCAGATAGCCCTCGAACAGGTACGAATAGCGTTCCTCGACCGGCAGAAGGTCATAGAGGTTGGCGAGCTTTCCGTCACTGGTCAGCCGCTGGAGCGCCGCCTCGTAATAATAACCGTTGAAGTCGCCGAGTGTCACCACGTTGGCGTCGGGGTTCGCGCCCTGCACGCCATCGATATAGGCCTTGATCGCGGCCGCCTGCGCGGTGCGCGAGCCGTCGCCGGCCTGCGCGGGCGGCTGGATTGCGCCGAACAGCGTGTCCGATCCGCCGCGCGAGGTGGAGTGGACGTTGACCACCGTCACGTCCTCGCCGTTGAACTTGAACGTCGCGATCAGCGGGCGCCGGCTGCCGGTGAACGCCTGGTCCTCGATCAAGCGCACGCTGGTTTCGTCGAGCGTGACGCGGTCGGGATTGTAGAGGAAACCGTTGCGGATGTTTCCGCCCGGCTCGCCGCCCGTCGTGCCATAGGCAGGAGCGATCTCGGTGTAGCGATAGGTCGGGCCGCCCGCGGCGACGATCGCGTCGATAATCGCCTGCGCGGTCGCCGCGCCCGACGTGTCAGTGCCGGTGCCGGCACCATCGGCGTCTTGGATTTCCTGCAACGCGATCACGTCGGGGTTGCGAAGCGCGGTCGTCACCTCGGTCGCGATCGCGCCGAATTTCTGCGCGCCGTCGCCGGGGTCAGCATTCTCGACGTTGAAGCTCGCGATCGTCATGTGGTCGGCATCACCCACCAGCGTGCTGGTTTCGCGGGTCGGCGCGGCGCGATCGGTCGTAACCGAGAGTGCGCCGATCGGATCGAGCTCGTAGCCAGCCGAGGTGCCTCCGGCGTTCCCGAAATACGTCAGGATGCCATTCACGTCCGCGAGCACGTCGCCCTGGTCGAACGTGCCACCGCCCGGCGCGTAGATCTTGATCTTCTCCGGCGCATTGTCGCCGGCCGAGATGGTGATGCCGTAGCGCTCGTTGATACCGGTCGCGCCGATCCCGCCGTTCGCGACGACGTAGGTCTGGCCGATGCCGTCAGTCGAGCTGACCACCAGCGGCGTACGCACGGTGACGAGCATGCCTTCGAGCGATTCGTAGAAATCGATGCCGTCGCTGTTGGGATCGTAGCTCTGCAACCGGTCGTCATCGACCACCTGCGTTGGGGGGGCGTAGCCGCCCGCTTCGGTCGAGATCAGCGTCGCGGCGGGCAGCGTCGCATTCGCCTCGGTCACGGTAATTGCGGTCGCGCCGGTGAGGCGCGTGACCGTCAGATTGGCGGCGTTCTGAGTGTACTCGGCGACCGTACCCGACAAGGTGATCGCGTTGCCGACCGCGACGGTCGGCGACACGCTGCCGGTCGAGACGAAGATCGCGTCGGAGGTGCGCATATCACCGTCGCCGGTCGCGTCCTGCAGGAAGAAGCCGCGGTCCGAGCCCGTCGTGCGCAGCGCGGTGACGACGCCCGCGGTCTGTACGGTCAGCCCTTCGTAAGCGGAGCGGTGTCCCAGCCCCTGGATGTCATAGATTGCGACGGGACCGGTGTCGTCGTTGGTGATCGTGACGCGCGCCTGCGTGTCGGGTGCCAGGAAGCCTTGTGCGTCAGAGAAATTGACGAAGAACGTCTCGTTCGGCTCGTTGCGCGTGTCGCCTAGGATCGCGATCTGAATCGTCTTGCTGGTCTCGCCCGCGGCGAAGGTAACGACACCGCTCTGCGCCAGATAGTCGCTGCTCGCCTGCGCCGATCCGTCCGCGGTCGCGTAAGCGATCGAGGCGGTGCCCTCGCCGCTGGTGCGCGTCAGGGTGATCGTCGCGAAGGTGGTGCCGCTATTGCCCTCGGTCACGGTCACGTCGACGAAGGTCAGCGTCGATGCGTCGGTTAGCGTCGCCTTGACCGACAGATTGTCGATGCCAAATTCATCGCGATTGCCGCTGCCCGACGAGCTCAGGTGGCTCCAGCGGAGATAGAGGTAACCGCCATCGGCGACCACCAGATCGGCGATCGACACCATCGCGGTAGTGAGCGAGAAGACCGCCGGCACCGGCGAGGTGGCCGCGCCCGGCGTGGTGAACGCGCTGGTCGGCGCAGCGATGAAGGTGACACCGTCCGAGGAGTAGGACAATTGGAGCGAGGAGGCGCGATTGCCCGAATTACGCCACGCCCAGTCGAAATCGACCGCGAAGCCGGTCGCGGTGAAGCCGCTGGTGTTCTGGATCCGCGCCTCGAACGCGCCATTGGCCTCGACGAAGTCGCTGCCGGTCGCCTGTACCACCAAAGCGGCATTGGCCGACGGCGAGTAGATGCCGCCCGTGGTCGGATCGGCCGAACCCTGGATCACACCGCGCGCGAAATCGTTCGCGGTCGTGCCGGTCGGCGAGGTGAAGCCATAGGCAGGAGCGGCGAGGTCACTCAGCCCCAGTACGCGGAAGACGTTGGAGTCGAGTCGCGTTCCGCTTGCGCCCGGTGCGAAACCCGCCGCGGTGAAGCCGTCGAACCCGGTCTGGAACAGCGTCTGCAGTCCTTCCGGCGCGGCGCTGATGATGCTGGCGGTCTGAGCTGCGGGGGTGGATGAAGCAACCGGCGCCGTGGTGCGTGCGCCGCTTAGATCAGCGGCCAGACGAAACTCGTTCCACGACGTGGTGAACGACGGAGTGGATTGGTCGCGCGCATCGAAACGCGCGAACGACGACGTGCCGACGACATCATGAATGGTGATGCTGTCGTTGCCGACACTCTTCTTGGTGATCGCAGCCACTTCAAACCCCTTTGTCGCCCACTCCGCACCAGATGAGCGCGGTTTGGATCAGCCATAAGCATTTGAATGACACGATTATTACGGTTCGTTCATCTGCCCGTGATTGAGCTTGCGACGCGGGGTATCCTCCCTCAATATCGCACGCTGATCGTCCCCATCACCGTGCGCGGTGCGCCATAATAGCCGCCGTCGAAATTGGTCGCGGTCAGGTATTTGGTGTTGGTCACGTTGCGCACGTTGACCGCGGCGGAGATGTTGGGGGTGATCGCGTAGGCGCCGAGCAAGTCGAGCAGCGCGTAATTGCTCTGACGCCCCAGCCCCGTGGGCGAGATGATCCGGCTCTGATACTGCGCCGCGGCGCCGAGCTTTAACTGCGGCAGCATCGGCAGCGTGTAGCTGACGTTCAGCCGCCCGGTGTTGCGCGCGACGAAGCGGCGGACCGGGTTGCCCTCGGGATCCTCGATCCGCATCAGCGTGTAGCCGCCCGTCACCTGCAGTCCAGGTGCGAGCTGCCCGCCGACGTCGAGCTCGACGCCTTGCGAGCGCGCATCAATGCCCTGGTAATAAGTTCGCGTCACGCCGTTAGTGTCGGTCACGATCCCCGCGGCCTCGGCGGTATTGTCCTGCCGCGTCTGGAACACCGCCAGCGTCGCGTTGAGCCGTCCGGCGAACCACTCGCCCTTCAGGCCCAGCTCGAGGTTCTCGCCCTCGATCGGGTCGATGATGCGGTTGTTGATGTCGAGCAGCTGGTTCTGCGGATTGAAGATCGTCGCCCAGCTTCCGTAAAGGCTCAGATTGCGCGTCACGTCGACGGTCGCGCCGGCGAAGGGGAGGAAGCGCGTCGCGTCGAAGTCGGTGTTCGCGCCGTAGGAAAAGCCGGTGCTCTTCGCATGGGTCACGTTGCCGCCAAACATTACCTTGACCCCATCGCCGGGGTTGAGTCGGACGAGGCCGTAGACGGTTTCGCGCCGCGTGTGCGTGTTCTGGCTCGACGCCGGGTCGGTCGAAAAGGTGGTGGGGAAATTGGGCAGCGGGAAATTGCCCGCGAACAGATCGGGGTAGGCGAGGTTCACGCCGACCGTGCTGAAATCATAGGCCGAACCCTGGATGTAGCGCTGTGCGCTGCGGTTCACGCCGATGTTGATCTCGTGCTCGCGCCCCAGGATCGTGACGGGGCCGGTGATATAGGCTTCCATCGTCAGGTTGCGCGTCTCGGCGTTGAACTTGCCGGGGTAGCTCTTGATCGCGATGTCGTCGAACGGGTCGGCGGGATTGGCGATGTCGATCCCGTTGGGTGCGGTGCGCGACGGGTTGCCGTAGACGTAGAACAATGTGTTGTTCTCGGTAGTCGCGCGGCGGATCGCACTGGCGCGCGCGATCCAACCGTTGCCGAACTTGTGCGTAATGTCGCCGAAGATCTGCCGGTCGATCACGTTCCAGCTCGACCAGTCAGGCGCGGGGTTGGACGAACGCGCGAAGTTCAAGGGCGTGCCGTCGGAGTAAGTTAGCGGGATCGCGCCCCACATCGCACCGCGGCTTTTGTGATCCTGGTGGCCGTAGCCCGCGCTGACGGTCGTGTTCGCGCCGAGATCGGCCTCGAGGATGCCGTAACCGACCCAGCGGCGCAGCCCGTAGCGGTCGAGATAGCTGTCGCCATCCTGATACGCGCCGACCGCGCGGGCGCGGATGCTGCCGTTTTTGGTGATCGGCACGCTCAGGTCGGCCTCGCCGCGATACTGGTCGAACGAGCCGTATTGCGCGGACGCGCCCACCTGCAGGTCGCGTGTCGGGCGCTTGCGGATGAAGTTGACGACGGCCGAGGGGTTGCCGGTCGAGGACAAGAGGCCCGGCGCGCCGCGCACCACCTCGATATGGTCGTAGAAGGCGGTGTCGATTGATCCCGTCTGGATGCCGAACGCGAACGGCACACCGATGCCGTCGACCTGGAACGTCTGGATGTCGAACCCGCGCGCGGAGAAATAGACGCGGTCGGTCTCGCCCGCCTGGACATTGATGCCGGGGACGGTGCCGAGCAACGTGTTGACGTCGTTGAGCTGAAAATCCTCGATCTGCGCGCGCGTGACCACGCTGACCGACTGCGGCGTGTCGCGCAGCGACAGGTTCATCCGCGTCGCGGTGGTCTGCCCCGGAATGGTGTAGTCCTGGCTCCCCTCGGTCCGCGCGCCGGTAACGACGATCTCCTCGCCGAGCGGGGTGGTCTTCGCCGCGTCGCGATCCTCGACCGGCGCGGATGCCGGGGCGGATACGGTGGCAACCGCGATCGCGCTCGGATCGGCAGCAGCCGCGAGCGCGGCGAGCAGGGCAGACATCGATGTTCCTCCAAGAACCGTTGCGCGGCTTCTTGGCGGTGATTGATAGCTAATGCAAGTGACTATCAATAACAGGGTGGCTTGGAGGGCTAGTTCGCCTAACTGTTGTGCTGGCCCAATCGCCAGTCGAGTAGTCGGATGAACCGTTCGGAGTCGTCGAGCCGGAACGCGATGCAGGTGAACGATTGGCGCTTCAACGACGCGCGCCGCTGTTGCGGTTGCCGCAGGCGCAGCATCACGTTGGGCCAGGCGAGCAGCGCCGCGTTGAGCGTCGCAGGCGCGCGGACCTCCTCGCCGGTGACGTCGCCGTCGACCGCGAGGATCGCCTCGAACGGCACGAGCTGGTCGATCAGGAACCCGGCGCGAACGTGTACGCCTTCGGGGGTCAGCAGCACGGGCCGGTACCGGAACGATTTGATGAGGCCGACCAGATACACAAACCCCATGTCGCTCACGAGGAACATGACGAGCGCGGCGGTGCGGCTCCAATGACCGACGAGCAGATGGTAGACCGCGATCTCGATCGCTGACAGGATCAACAGTGCCGCGCACATCGGCGTCAGATGCTGGTGATAGGCGAAGGCGCGGGCGTTCGCAGGTGCGTCGGCTGGACCGCCCCAGCGGAACAGCGCCATGTTGATCACCGCCATCTCCGCGATGGCGAGGCGGACCAGCGCAGGCGGGAAAAATTCTGATGCAGCCGACGCCCACCGCTGCGGACGATCGACATCCTGACGGGTCACGACGCGGTGCGCGCGTATGCTGGCCCAAGTGATATGGCTCAGCACGATCCCTGCCATCACTACCGCCAATAGTGGTGTCGCCAGCAAGGCGGTGCGGACCGCGGACGGTGAACCGAGCCAGGTGACGAAGCTGGCGCCGGCGAGCACCCCCAGAATAGCGTTCCACCCTGGTCGTCCCGGGGAGCGGACGATGAGCGACAGCATCATGGTGTCGGCCGCGATCCAGAGGAACAGCAGCAGCGCAACGAACGGGTGGGCTGTCGCCAACGGTGCTCGTACCGCCAAGCCGGCGGACGCGATGACGATGATGGGCACGATCGTTGCGCCGAGTTGCCGGCGGTCGACACTGTAGCTGGTCAGGGTTGTCATCTGAACACTCGCCCGCTTTGCGCAGACGACGGGATATCGGTCAGCGCGATGCTGGCCGATGATAGACGATACGTCGGGTGGCCGCCAGCGGCGCGACCATGATGGTCTCACCGCGACGATGGTCGCGGCACCGTCTCTTGGGCCGTTTCTATCGTGTAAGTAGCGACGGGTCCGTGGCCATTGTCTGCTCACGCACGTGGTGCGCCTATTCTAAGCTATGATGGCCAAGCAGGTCTATGGCGCGGTGTCGACACATAGACCTGTAGGCGCCTCTATTTCGCCCTTACCCCTCGTTCGCGGCCTTGAACTTCGCGGTGCGGGCGGCGCGGTCGGCCATGGCGAGCCAGGCGTTCTCGGAGCGCCGGCAGCGTTCGCGGACGTGGTGGAGCGTTGCGGCGTCGGCGTCCCGGGCGCAGGATGCGGCCTGTTCGCGGTAGTAGCTTTCCATCGGCACTCCCCTTCGTTGTTCGCCGGATTTACGTGTCCGGCCTACCCACCGTGCGTGCCGACCCCAGTCGGGCCGTCGATCACGCGGCGCACCTTGGTGGCGAGTTCGGTACGCTTGTACGGTTTCTGGATCAGGTCGAATTCCGCGCCGCGCGCGTCGACGCGCTCGATCGAGGATTCGGCGTAGCCCGTGGTCAGCAGCACCCGGATGCGCGGGCGACGCCGCTTGACCTCGCGCGCGAGCATCACGCCGTTCATGCCGCCGGGCATGATCAGGTCGCTGAACAACAGATCGATATGCGCGCCCGCGCCGTCGAGCACTTCGAGTGCCTGGTCGGCATTCTCCGCGCGCAGCACGTTGTAGCCGAATTCGGTCAGCACCGCCTCGGCATAGTCGCCGACGTCGGTCTGGTCCTCGACCACGAGCACCGTCTCGTTGCCGTGCTTGTCCGCCATCGAGCGCTGCAGTTGCGCGCCCTCGGGCTCGACCTTGGCGGTCTCGCACGGGAACAGCATCCGCACGGTCGTGCCGTGGCCTTCCTCCGAATAGATCCGGAGCGACCCACCCGACTGCTTCATGAAACCGTAGACCATCGACAGCCCAAGCCCGGTGCCCTTGCCCTGGTCCTTGGTGGTGAAGAACGGCTCGGTCACGCGCGCGAGGATCTCCGGGCTCATCCCCGTGCCCTGGTCGGCGATCGTCAGCATGACGTAATCACCGGGCTCGAGCTCGCCAAAGCCCTTGTCGCCGCCCTCGATCGTGCGGTTGGCGGCCTCGATCGTGATCGTGCCCCCGTTGGGCATCGCGTCGCGGGCGTTGAGCAGCACGTTGATGATCGCGAGTTCGGCCTGCGTCGGGTCGATCCGCGCGTTGCACGTCCGATCGGCGTGGTTGATCTCTATCCGGATCGCGCCGCCCGCGGTCCGCTCGATCAACGGCTGGAGCTGATCGAGCAGGTCGACGAGATTGACGACGCGGCCCTGCAGCTTCTGCTTGCGCGAGAAGGCGAGCAATTGCTGCGTCAGCGTCGCACCGCGCTCGGCCGCCTGGAGCACCGCGCGCAGCGAACGTGCCGCCTTCGCGCGGTCGAACTCGCCCGGCTTTTCCAGATTGCCGAGCACGATGTCGCCGAACCCCTGGATCACGGTCAGCAGGTTGTTAAAATCGTGCGCGACCCCGCCGGTCAGTTGCCCGACGGCCTCCATCTTCTGCGCCTGGCGCAGGCCTTCCTCCGCGTCGCGTCGGCGCGTCACGTCCAACTGCGAGGCGAAGAAATAGATCAGCTTGCCGTCGGCATCGAACACCGGCGAGATGAACAGCGCGTTCCAGAACGACGCGCCGTTCTTCTTGTAATTGAGGATCTCGACCGAGGTCTCGCGCCGCTGCTCGATCGCGCGGCGGATCTCCGCCACGGTGTCGCGGTCGGTATCGGGGCCCTGCAGCAGCCGGCAATTGTGCCCGACGAGCTCGTCCCAACCGTAGCCGGTCATGTTGATGAACGCGGGGTTGGCGAAGACGATCGGATTGTCGTGCTTGTTCGGATCGGTGACGATCATCGGCATCCGCGTGGTTTTCACCGCCGCAAAGAAGATGGTGTTGTGATCGTCCCCCATATCGTGATTGGCCATGCCGGCGAGGTGCGGGGGCGGGCCGCCAGGGGGCGTTTCACTCGTTTCGTCGGCCATTCGGGTCCTTGGGGCAATGCGGGAAGGCAAAGCTCCGAAGTGCCGGCCCTTGGGCCGCACAACTAACCTGGAATAGGAATGTTCCTGTAGCCGGTAAATTTACCGCCCGTGGTCGCCGAGAGTCGCGGTGTGACGCGGGCGAGGGAACGCTCGCGCGCCTCGTTGTTTAACGTGCATCAGCTCCTCGCTTCCCCGGATGTGTATGACACGATTGTTCTTTCTCCACGCGCTCGGCGCGAGCGCGCGGTCGTGGGACGGCGTCGTCGCGCGGTTGAAGGCGGAAGCGGGCGACCGGCTCGACTGCGTCGCGCTCGACCTGCCGGGGTTCGGCGACGCGGCCGCGATGGGGCACAGAAGTATTGCCGAGACGCTCGACTGGTTCGCCGGCGAGGTATCGCGCCGCGGCCCTGCGCCGTGGATCGTCGTCGGTCACAGCATGGGCGGCAAGATCGCGACGCTGACCGCGGCACGCGACCCCGAGGGGCTGATCGGCGTCGTGCTCGTCGCCGCGTCGCCGCCCGCGCCCGAGCCGATGGAGGAGGAGCGCCGCGCCGAGATGCTCGGCTGGTTCGAGCATGGTGTCGCGAGTGAGGGACAGGCCGAGAAATTCGTCTCCGCCAACACCGCGCATCCGCTGCCGGCTCCGCTCGCCGCGCAGGCGATCGCCGACGTGCGTCGCAGCGCCCCCGCGGCGTGGCGCGGCTGGCTGGATGAGGGCGCGCGCGAGGATTGGGCGAAGCGGGCAGGGGTGATCGATCTCCCGGCGCTGATCGTCGCGGGCGCCGAGGACGGCGACCTGGGCGAGGATGCGCAGCGGCGACTGAACTCCCCGCATTACGTGCACGCCCGCGTCGAGCTGGTCGCCGATGCCGCGCACCTCATTCCCTACGAACAGCCGCACGCACTCGCGGCGCTAATTGCGGGCCACGTCGAACACACGACATTCAAAGGAGAGCGTTGATGGATCTAGGTATCAAGGGCCGTATCGCGCTGGTCAGCGGCGCCGATTCCGGCATGGGTAAGGAAACCGCGCGGCTGCTGCTCGAGGCGGGTTGCCGCGTCGCGATCACCGACAAGGGCGACAATACGATCGGCGAGGCGGTGAAGGAGCTGTCGTCGCTCGGCGAGGTGATCGCGGTCGCGGCCGACGTGCAGAAGCCCGACGAGGTCAAGAAACTGTGGGGCCAAGTGCGCGAGAAGCTCGGCGACCCCGACATCTACGTCAACGCGGCGGGTGTCACCGGCGCGACGGGTGATTTCCTCGAGGTCGACGATGCCGGCTGGCAGGAAACGCTCGACATCAACCTGATGGGCGCGGTGCGGATGTGCCGCGAGGCGATCCCCGCGATGCGCTCCAGGGGTTGGGGCCGGATCGTGCTGTTCGCCTCCGAGGACGCGGTGCAGCCCTATGTCGACGAGCTCGCCTATTGCGCGTCGAAGGCGGGAATCCTGAGCCTGGCGAAGGGGTTGTCGAAGGCGTACGGCTGCGACAACGTGCTGGTCAACACCGTGTCGCCCGCGTTTATCGCGACGCCGATGACCGACAAGATGATGGAAAAGCGCGCCGAGGAAAACGGCACCAGCTTCGACGAGGCGATCGACAGCTTCCTGAAGGAAGAACGCCCCGGCATGGTGCTCGGCCGCCGCGGCCGCCCCGAGGAGGTCGCCTCGGTCGCCGCGTTCCTCTGCTCCGAACGCGCGAGCTTCATCACCGGCGCGGGCGTGCGCGTCGATGCGGGGTCGGTGTTCACGATTCCGGCGTGAGCGGTGCTTCCACCGCAGCGTCGATCAGAAGGCGTTGCGGTGGACTAGCACTTTGAACGTCGCAATCAGAATTTGGATGTCCCGCACGACGCTCCAGTCGTTGATATATTCAAGATCGGCATCAAGCCGATTGGTCAGATCCTCGGTCCGGTGCGTCGCGCCGCGAAAGCCGCGCACCTGAGCAAGTCCGGTCAGCCCAGGCTTGCAGGCGTGACGGTGATGATATCGAGGATCAACCTCCCAAAATAACTGGTCGCCGGCGAGCGACCCCAGCGCGTGCGGACGCGGGCCCACAAAGCTCATATCACCCCGCAGGATGTTGAACAGCTGCGGCAATTCGTCGATGCTGGTCGCGCGGATCAGCTTTCCAACACGGGTCACGCGCTTGTCGTTGCGCGACGTCGACTGTGCGCCTGCGGTATCAGACAATTCAGCGCGCATGCTGCGGAACTTGAACATCGGGAACAACCGGTTACCGTAGCCGACGCGTGGTTGCACGAAAAAGGCAGAACCTGGGCTGTCGAGCTTCACCGCAATGAACACCGCCAACAGCAGCGGTGCGAGCACGATGATCGCGGGGATCACGATGGCGAGATCGAGAATGCGCTTCATCAAGCGCTCGCGGATAGGCAGCGCACCGGTTGAGACGAGCGCGGTGGCGATGCCGGCGAAATGCTTGTTGCCGATGACGCCGAACTGATCGAGTTCAGGCACCAATAATTCGGTACGTACCGCACTACCCTTCATCGTCACGGCCCAAAACGCACGCCGCTCGGGCAGACAGGCAATGAATGCTTCGTCCACCCCCTTCAGCGCTTGCGCCAGCCGATCGAGGAAATACGGGTGCGGCGTTCCTGCCCCAGGATCGATCCGGTGCGCATCGAGCGTCGCTACGTTGCGCGGCAGGTCGATGGCCATGCCATCGAGCACCACCAGTCGCGACACCGCGCTCCCGCCGAGCGCGCGCTCGCCGATGCTGCCAAGAAGGGTACGGAACAGGATCAGCAGCGTGCCCGACAGCAGCAAGGAACCGCCTGCGAACAACCGCGGTACATAGGCGGCGCGATTGAGGCAGAAGGATACGAACACCGCCAGCAGTAATGCGCCCATCAGCGAGGCTAGGCTTGTCACGGTGCCGCGTAGCCACTGTTCGAGCGTCGAAGGCCGCAGATTGCGGATTTCCAGCAGCACGAACAACACGATGGTTGCGACGAACAGTCCCAACGGCCGCGTGTCCTGCCACGTGTCCGGTTGCAGGTAGCGCGCCAACCAGAATCCCAGCGATACCGCTGCCGCGTCAACAAGCAGGATAGCGCTGTAAAGTCGCATCCGTATCTGACGCTTCAGCGAAACCCGCTGCCCCGTCACGGTGGTATCCAACATGCTACACACTTACTGCTACGAGTGCGCGAACTAACCAATTACCGCATCGAACGGTAGTGGCAAAAAGAGCACATATGGCGGGTGGAGCCGAAAAATACTGCTATCGCCGAAGGTATTTTTGTACCCATTGTTCATTGATCTAGCTTCTTAACCGGAGGTGTCCCCTCCGTAGATCACCGTTCATGGCACATTACAAAGTTAGAGATTTGTCACATGATGCCGTAGGCTTGAGGAGAGCGCGGGCACCGCTGACTCAATCGGGCTTGCTGTGCGGCAGTGGCAGTAATCAATGCGCGTAGCCGCAGCATCAGGCGAACAGGTCGCCCAGCGCGCGCGTGCGGAACGCGTTCAGCCAGCGGCGCCGCCGGTGTTCGCGCGCGTCGTGGCGCATGTGGCAGCGCTGGCACAAGGCGGCGAGATTGCGCGGGCGGTTGTCGCCCGGATCATGGTTCAGATGCGCGCTTGCCAGCACCACGCGGGTGACGCGCAACGTGGGCGGCGCGCCAATCCCTGCGAACCCCGGTGAACGGCGGGCAAGTTCTGTCGGTGCGGCGAGCCCTCGCACCGCGCGACCGCGCCCGTCGCGCCAGCGTGCGCTATCTTCGTCCCACCACGATCCCTCGCCCATGTGGAGCACGTCGCGTCCGTGCGGTCGCCGACAATGCTCGCACCGCCCGCCCGCGCGCGTGAAGCGGATGAACGCGGACAGCTCGCGCCAGTCGATCGGGTACAACCAGCGATGCTCACGCGCGATAGGCATGACGATTCTATGAGTCGGTGCGCAGGCGAACGAAAGCAGAAAATCGATTGATTCAGATAATCAATCAGTGGGTGAAGGTGCTGATTATTCAGCTAGATGTTCCAACGGGAATATAGCTGAACGTGTATCGATGCCGGTGATCGTGATAAGGTGCCGATCGGCCAAATAGGCCCATGTTATTGTGAGGTAGGATTACGGTAAGGATAGTTATGAGCGAAACTTATTTGGGCACGTTGGGCGGACAGGTGTCTTCCGTAGAGGCGGTAGCTACGAGTGTGCGTCGTCAGCTTCGCGTCAGAAATATCTTGCTTGCGATCGTTACATTCGAGGTGGTTGCGGTTTTCGGGATCCAACTCTGTACGGCTCTATAAGTGAGTGAGTCTCCGCCCAACGGACACGTAAAACAGAAAATACGATAGCCACTCCGTCCGCCTGCCTGACAAGCGACAGCGGCTTGTCTCCCTAACGCCCTTCTGCAACCATCAGGACGCGGTTCGGTAAATCCCGGCCGTGGGGCGTCGTAACCCCAACAATCGCTAGGTCCGGTCGAGCTATTCGGCCGGGCGGCTGTCACGCATGTCCAAGGCCTGGCCCAAAGGTGGCAGCGCCTTGTCCTAGCGCAGGGTTACGAACGCCCGGCTCTCCAGCCGGGTTTGCCTCCGATTTGAACAAGGAGGCATTGTGACAACCGACCTGGGAAACAGAATGCGTGAGTTGCTCGCGGACCTACGTGAAGCCCGACAGCCGATACCGAATTTGGCGGAGGTCGAGAATGAGCTGGTTCTTGCGATATTGAAGCGTGCCCTGAACCGGCCATCGAACATGACCAGATGTCAGGAGGCCTATGCCGACTGGCTGATCGAGGAAGCCGAGGAGTTTGCTGCCTTGGCAGCGACGGTAGTGCTGGAAGTTGGTGAAGGATTCACGAAACAGCAGCGCTCGTCGCTAGGCAAAATTATCGTGACCCTGAGGAGCAGCCTGGAGCAGTTCGCCAACGATTTCCTTCTTGCCATAGGGGACAGGCAGGAAATCCGTAGGCGAATCGAAGCAGGCTAGGAGCTGTCCCGGTAGGTGCCAAAGACTGTGCGTCCGATCTGCGCCCACAGATACAGAAATGCATCATTCCCGCATCAAATCTGCGTCATAATCGCATCATCAATGCACCGATGCCGCTGAGCTGCGCTCATCGGAATAGTTCGAACCCCCTTAAAGCTCGCACAGTCTCTTCCCAGCCTGTCTGCACTTTATTTTCGACCCTTAGGACCAAGATTTAGGTCGTACACCATACGCACCTTCCGGTGCTGCTAAGCAATTGACCAGAATAGACTTTCTAAAACGGCCAAGCTCAACAGTGGTCCCTGTGGGGACCACACAATTTTATAGTGCGTTGTAAATACTAGGCTTTATGCGGTAATGTAGGGTCCACGCTGTAGTCGGAGGTGCAATGGCTCTGTCAGACCCGATCAAGGTTCGTCTAAGAGAGGGGCAAGCGCTGGTTTACGCTGCCGAGGCGGAGGGCAGGGGCGTTGGCGTGGCGACCGTTATTCGCGAGCGTTTGGAACGCGCCGATAAGGCTGACGAGGAGCTTGCCAGCATTCGAGCTTCATTGATCGAGCTCGGAGACGACGTCGAAAGACTGCGTCGTCTCGTGGCCGATCAATCAGTTGAGGCGCCCGGCGGAGCACAACAAGAGGATCAGCCCAGCGCTGTGCAGCTTGAGATGCTACTGCTGTTGCGAGGGCTGGTGTCTCCGCAGACCCTGCGGATGGTAACTGCGGAAGTTGAGCGGCAAGGTTTGGTTCCCTGGGGACGCGGCGTGCGCTGATCGTCTCGTTACTGGTTCTGGCCGTAACGATGCCAAGCCTGCGACAGATGGGGTGGAACCAACCATAATTTCGGTCGTCCCCACCGCTTGTGCACTAAACTCACTTCAGGCCATTCCGAAACAAACTGACACAAGCCGGTCGGGCGCGCGTTGATGCGGCTGAAGAGGTGACATTGATGCCCATGCCGAGCCGTTCCGACCGACACGTAATCCTTGAACACAATCGTACCCGCAAGATGGCCCGTTCCGCACACGCCTATGTCCGCGGCAACACGGCAAAATTCTATGAATGGCTGGACGAATCCCCCGCCGCATCACGGGTGCCGGAGGGGCCGGCGATCTGGATCTGCGGCGATGCGCATCTCGGCAATCTCGGGCCGCTCGCAGCAGGAGACGGCCGCGTCGAGATCCAGATCCGCGACCTAGACCAGGCGGTGATCGGCAACCCAGCGCACGACCTGATCCGGCTCGGCCTCTCGCTCGCGACCGCGGCGCGCGGCTCCGATCTGCCCGGCGTCACGACCGCGCGAATGATCGAGGAGATGGTCGAGGGCTATGCCGCGGCGATCGCCGATCCGGTCAACGGTGATGCCGGGGTCGAGCCCGAGGTAGTGCGCAGCGTCAAGCGGAAAGCAATCAACCGCCGCTGGAAGCATCTGGCGAAGGAGCGGCTGGCGGCGGTCGAGCCTGCGCTGCCGCTCGGCAAGAAATTCTGGGCGATCGACGCCGGGGAGCGCGACGCGCTGGAACGCGTGTTCGCCGATCCGGCGGTGTGTGACCTGATCCTGTCGCTCGACCGCAAGAACAAGCGTCGGCGCGTCCGCTTCGTCGACGCGGCCTATTGGATGAAGGGGTGCAGCTCGCTCGGGCTGTTGCGCTACGCGGTGATCGTCGCGCTCGACAACACTAGGCGCCGTTCGGACTATGCGCTGATCGACCTGAAGGAAGCGGTCGAGCCGATCGCGCCAGTCGATGATCGCGCGGCGATGCCCGCGGACCATGCCGAGCGCGTCGTCGCCGCAGCGCGCGCGATGTCGCCGCATCTCGGCACGCGCATGCTGCCGGTACGGATGCAGGACCGCTCGCTGTTCATTCGCGAACTCGCGCCGCAGGACCTGAAGCTCGAGGTCGATCAGTTCAACCACCGCGAGGCGATCAAGGCGGCGCGTTACCTCGCCTTCGTGATCGGCAAGGCGCACGGGCGGCAGTTGAATGCCGACGCGCGCGCGGACTGGCTCAGCGAGCTGGAGGCGGATCGGCGCGGGCGGATCGATGCGCCGTCGTGGCTGTGGGAAAGCGTGGTGTCGCTCGCGGGCGCGCACGAGGCAGGCTACCTCGAACATTGCCGCCGCTACGCGCTCGCCGCGTGAAGGCGTGGGCGCGCGCGGCTAGAGGTATTTGAGCCAGGCGATGTCGCGCCGGCGCGCCTTCAGTCGCGCGAACCACGCGGTCGGCAGGTAGAGCGGCACGATCAGCAGGGCGTACCACGCGAGCACCCAGCGATAGTCGTCGACGCCGAAGGTGGTGCCGTGCGTCGCGCCCAGAAACGCGAACGCCGAATGGTAGAGCAGCCGCAGCACGGTGAGGTGGAACAGGTAGAAGAACATCGGTGCTCCCCCGAAGATCGCCAATGCGGCGGTCAGCCTGCCGTCGAGCCGCTCGA
This sequence comes from Sphingomonas citricola, assembly GCF_019429535.1. Lineage (GTDB taxonomy): Bacteria > Pseudomonadota > Alphaproteobacteria > Sphingomonadales > Sphingomonadaceae > Sphingomonas > Sphingomonas citricola. Next base: position 52,533 of record NZ_JAHXZM010000008.1, read on the forward strand.
ATGCCGCGAGCAGTAGTGTGCCGCAGCCGAGCGTCAGCAGCAGGAACAGCAGCGACGGGGGGTATTTGGTCAGCGCGAAGAAGCTCATCGCGGTACGCATCGCGCTGCCCGGCACGACGAACCACGGCGCATCGCCGTAGCCGTTCGCCAGCCGCAGCAGCACGAACGCCGCCAGCATCGCGCACCCGCTCGCCACCAGACGCCGCACCCGCACGCGCGACGGCATCTGTGTGAGGAACCACGGACCAATCCCCCAGCCGAGCAGGATCACGCCGATCCAGGCAAGCACCGGGTAGCTCGTCTTGGCGACTAGACCGAAAGGCAAGGCGATCACGTCGCGCTGGTGGAGCAACGCCCAAGGCACGAAGAGTGCGTCGCCGCTGCGCAGGTGTACCGCGTCGAGCAAATTATGCCCGCCGACGATCACCAGCCCCGCCGCCAAGAGTACCCGCCGCGGCAGCGCGATCACCGCGGCGAGCACGATCATGCAGACGCCGATGCACCAGATGACCTGCAGCCACAGCGTCGGCGACGCGATGCCCCAATAGAGTTCGGAGAGGTAGAACACCTCCAGCGCCATCAGCACCAGCCCGCGTTTTACCAGAAAGACGCGCGTTTGTGCGAGCGTGTGGCGCGTGCTGAACAGGAACGCGGACACGCCGGTCAGGACGATGAACACCGGCGCGCACAGGCTGGCGGCGAGCCGCGCGAGATAGAGCGTGGGCAGTGCGACGCGCGCGTCGATCGGATCGGGCATGGGGACGTGGAGGAACCAGGTCTCACGCAGATGGTCGAGCAGCATCAGCAGCATGACCAGCCCGCGCAGCGCGTCGATGCTGCGCAGTCGCGCGCGCGATACCGGCGATGACTGGGGCACCGGCTGGGACGACGAACGGGGTGCGGAAGAACCTGCAATCACCGAAGTCGCCGGCAGCGTGGCGGTCGTCACCATTGGATCCTCCTCGGCTGTGTTCGCGCGTCCCGCAGGACACGCGTTGCGGGGGCGGGCGCGACACCCGCCGCTTCGCTGGTCGGTGGCGAACCCTACTGGCGATCGCCCGACGCCCTGTTGACCTCCACCCGGCAACAACGCAAGAGATTATGATACAACATATCTATTCTGATTAGGGCGACGGTCATCACACGCATTCGTACATCGCGGCATGTTTCGCGCCGTGGTCCTGCCTATCGCATCCCTGCGCAGCGCCGCACGACCACGTCGCGACCGCTGCTGATCGTCGCCGCGCTGGCATCGGGCACGATCGCGATTCCCACCGCGGCGCAGGTCGAGGAAGACGCAAGCCGTGAAGAGATCGTCGTGCTCGGTACCCGCCGCTCGCGCGAGGCGACGCTCTCGTCTGATCGCGCGACCGAGCGGATGTCGCAATCGAGCCGCTCGATCGAGCAGGATCTGCTGCGCGCGGCCGGCACCTATCGCCTCGGTGATGCGCTCGAGCTCGTCAGCGGCAGCAGCCAGCAGAATAATCGCGGCGGGTTCGCGGACAATTTCGCGATCCGCGGCTTTCTCAGCACCGCCGATGGCGGCGGGGAATATTACGTCGACGGCTTCATCGCCAATCGCGGCAGCGCGCCCGCGCGCGATCCCGCCATGATCGAGCGGATCGAGGTGCTAAAAGGCCCGGCCGGCGCGGTGTTCGGCGACATCGATCCCGCGGGACGCGTCAACATGGTGACCAAGACACCGCGCTTCATCTCGCAGGCGTCGGCGCGGCTCAGCTACGGGTCGTTCGACACCCGCCGCGTCGAACTCGACGCAACCGGCCCCGTCACGGACGATCTCGCCGCGCGCATCGTCGTCGCGGTTGAGGACAGCGACGGTTACCGCGATTTCGTGTCGTTGAAGCGGCGCACGGTCGCGCCGTCGCTCACCTATCGCCCGTCCGACGCGTGGCAGCTGACCTATGTCGCGCAACTGATCCGCTACGCATCGCCGTTCGATCGCGGTGTGGTGGCGGTGAACGGCGACGCGCTCGCCCTCCCTGCATCGCGGTTCCTCGGCGAGCCGAACAACGGCGACACGGTCGCGCGCGACACGCGGCATCAGCTGACCGGCGAAGCGCGGCTGGCGGAGGGTTGGTCGCTGGTCGGCGGGGCCGCCTATCGCACCGGATCGCTGCGCGGTTTCTCCGCCGATCAATCGCGGCTGGTCGGCGGTCGGACATTGTGGCGCCAGCGGCGCGCGCGCGGCTACGAGGTCGAGGATCTGGCCGCCCGGCTGGAACTGCGCGGCGAGCTGGCGGCGCTTGGCACGCATCACCCGAGCGTCGGGGTGAAGGGCTACACGCTCGACTATCTCGAACTGCTGCGCCGGCGTAATCCGGCCGACCCGGCGCGCGGCGGGCTGCCGTACGCGATCGACATCTACGATCCCGTCTACGGCGTCGCTGAGGCAGCACCATTGCTGCCGAGCATCGACCAGCGCGAGACGCGCCGCGCGGTGACGCTCTATGCGCAGGACCTGTGGGACGTCGGGGACGGCGTCTTACTGGTGGGCGGCGCGCGCTACGATCATGTCGACCAGAAGCTGCGCCGCAACCTGACGGGCGCGACGTCGCGCCGCGTCAGCCAGCCGGTCACGTTCCGGCTCGGCGCGCGCTATCAGGTTGACCGGGCGGTCGCGGTGCACGCCAATTGGGGCGAGTCGACATTGCTCAACTCGGGCAGCGGCGCCGACGGTGCGGCCTTCGCGCCCGAGCGTGGGCAGGGATACGAGGTAGGCGTCAGCGGTCGCTGGGCGGGGCTCGACGTCGGCGCGACCTGGTTCGACATCCGCAAATCGAACGTGCTCACCACCGATCCGCGCGACGTCAATTTCCTGGCGCCGGTCGGGACGCTGCGCAGCCGCGGGGTCGAGTTCGACGCGACGCTCCGGCTTGCCCGGCGCTGGCAGGTGGTGGCCAATTACGCCTGGACCCGCGCGCGCTACGACGACCGGACGTTCCCGACGCCCCGCGCGCTCAACGTACCCGATCATTCGGGGTCGGTCTTCGTCGCCTATGCCGACGAGACGCCGCGCGGCACGTGGCGGATGAGCGCGGGCGCGACCTATGTCGGCGAGCGATCGGGGGCGACCGATACGAGCGGCCTAGTCCTACCCGCCTACACCAAGGTCAAGGCCGCGGCGGAGGTCCCGCTGACGCGCTGGTCGACGATCCGTCTGGAGGCGGACAATCTGCTGGACGAACGCTACGCGCTCAGCTCGTACAACAGCCTGTGGATCTACCCCGGCACCCCGCGGACGGTGCGGCTATCGCTCAACGCGGCGCTGTGAGGGAAGGGATGCAATAAGGCGTAGCAGCGCCCTCAGCGTACAACCGCACCTTAATCTAGCGACAATCGATCAGCACTTACCTGAGGGGTTACGTTGGGAGATCGCTGCGTACTGTGCTGCTGCGCCCCGCCCGTCCGCTCCATAGGGCCTAGCGATTGTAGCGTGCGGCCTTGCAGCATCAGACTGCAATCTCGGCTCCATCCGAATGTTGCGTAACGCATCACATGTCACCCTTTTGCAACAAAGCGATGGAAACCAACTGTAATCAAACATGTATACAGCATTAACGGTTGTAGTGCTGACCTAATTGATTTCATTCGAGACCAATCTAGCGCTCAAAGGCGCAGGTGAGATGATGGGGGTCTTGATAATGAAATTACGTCTTTTGGCAGGGAGTGCGCTTGCAGCAGGACTGATCGTCCCGTTTGCCGCGCTGGCTCAGGAAGTGCCGTCGACCGGTGATGCGACGCAGGTCGGAACGGTCACGCAAACCAACAACAACGGTACACCCGCGGACGACGCGAGCCTCGACAACACCATCGTTGTCACCGGCAGCCGTATCGCGCGTCCGGCACTCGATTCCGCGTCGCCGATCACGTCGCTTTCCGCTGATCAGCTCCTCTCCCAAGGCAATTTGTCGGTCGGCGATGCGCTGAACAACCTGCCCTCGCTGCGGTCCACGTTCAGCCAGGCCAACTCGACCCAGTTCATCGGCACGACCGGTCTGAACCTGCTCGATCTGCGCGGTCTGGGAACCAGCCGTACGCTCGTTCTGGTGAACGGAAAGCGCCATATCACGTCGTCCGAAGGCGATTTCGCGGTCGACACCAACACCATCCCGGTCGATCTGATCGAGCGCGTCGACACCGTCACGGGCGGCACGTCGGCCATCTATGGTTCCGACGCGATCGCGGGCGTGGTCAATTTCGTACTCAAGCGCAATTACGAGGGTATCTCGCTGCGCGCGCAGGGCGGCGTCACCGATCGTGGCGATCGTGGCGCGTACTTTGCCGCTGGCACGTTCGGTAAGAACTTCGACGAAGGCCGCGGCAACATCGCCGTTGCGCTCGAATATGCCAAGAACAACACCCTGCGCTACACCGATCGTCCGGATCTGACGGGTGCCTACACCGGCCGTCGTCAGTTCAATCTGTCGTCACCGGTCAACAACGACGATGTGCCCGATCGCACGTTCTTCAATGGCGGCATCTACAGCCTCGGGCTGAGCGAAGGGGGCACGTTCATCCCCTACAACGCGGCCAGTGCCACGACCTGCGTCAGCAACGGCACGGTTGCGACGCGTAATCCGCTGTCATGCCGACCTAACGGCTTCCCGCGTGTTTTCCGTTTCAATACCAGCGGTCGTCTGGAAGAGGCCAGCTACGGAACGACTGATTTCCGTCCGTTCGGTTCGAGTAACGTGCTCGGCGGTGTCGGTGGTTCGACGCTCAGTAACTACGGCGTCCTGCAGCCCGGCCTGCAGCGCTATTCCGCCAACGTGCTCGCGCACTACGACGTGTCTGACGCGTTCAAGCCTTATATCGAGGCCAAGTACGTCCGCGTTGAATCGACGCAGGAGAGTTCGCCGACGTTCGCGCAGAACGGTAGCGCGACCAACCCGGCTTTCGCCGCCAATTCGAACGGCGTGCCGATCTTCTTCGACAACGCGTTCCTCAACCCGGCGGACGCGGCGTTCATCCGCTCCACGCTGGTGTCGTCACTGAACCCGAACCCGACGTTCTTCCGTTTGTCGCGCAACAATCTCGATTTCGGATCGCGCGGTGAGTTGGCAACGCGTCAAACCTACCGCGTCGTTGCGGGTGTCGAAGGCGATTTCAACGAGGATTGGCACTATGACGTGTCGTTCAACTACGGTCGCTTCGACAACAAGCTGATCTCGCGCAACAACCGCATCGAGTCACGCTTCCGCGCGGCCGCTGATGCGGTCCGTAACGGTGCGGGTCAGATCGTGTGCCGGATCAACGCCGATGCCTCGACGGCGAACGACGACGCCGGCTGTATCCCGATCAGCCTGTTCGGTGCGAGCAATGCAACACTGACGCCGCAGGCGCTCAGCTATTTCATGACCGACACGCGTTATCGTGGTCGGGCGGAAGAATATGTCGTCAACGGCTTCGTGTCGGGCGACTCATCGCAGCTGTTCAGCCTTCCTGGTGGTCCGGTCAGCTTCTCGTTGGGTGGTGAATACCGCCGTGAAACGGCCAGCTCGGCATTCGATCCGATCGTTTCTTCGGGGCAAACCTTCCTCAACGCGATTGCGCCGTTCAACCCGCCGGCCTTTGAGGTGAAGGAAGCATTCGGCGAACTCAACATTCCGCTGCTGAAGGACGTGTTCGCGTTCAAGGAACTGACGCTGACGGGCGCAGGCCGCGTGTCCGATTTCAAGGGCGCAACGGGCACCGTCTACTCGTACAACGCCGGCATCGTCTGGGCGCCGATCCGCGACATTCGTTTCCGCGGCAGCTACTCGCGCGCGGTTCGTGCGCCGACGCTGAGCGACCTCTACTCGTCGCCGTCGCAGAATTTCGCGACGATCCAGGATCCTTGCGACCGTCTCTACAGCACCAACGGTCCCAACAACGGCGCGAACCGTCAGGCGAATTGCCGCGCAATCGGTCTTGATCCAACGACGTTCGAGAACACGGCCGCACGTGCGGCGAACACGGCTATCCTTTCGGGCGGCAATCCCAACCTGCGCGAAGAGAAGTCCGACAGCTACACCGTCGGGTTCGTGCTCCAGCCGCGCTTCCTGCGTGGGTTCTCGGTCACGGCCGATTACTATGACATCAAGGTCAAGAGTGTGATCTCGTCGATTTCGGGTCAGCAGACCGTCGACAGCTGCTTCGACTCCGCGACGCTCGACAACCAATATTGCTCACTGATCAATCCGCGTCAGGGCAACGGCTTCTTCGCGAGCCCGGCGCTGCTGGTGTCGTCGGTGAACTTCTCGGCGCTGCGTGCCAAGGGCATCGACGTTGACGCAAACTACCAGTACCAGTTCGACGAGAATAACTCGTTCTCGCTGCGCTTCATCGGCAATTACGTGAAGAACCGCAGCGACTTCCCGTACCTGGATACGCCTGATCTTCCCGAGCGTATCCGCGGCGAGCTGGGCGATCCGATCTACAGCTTCAACGCTTCGGCGAACGTGAAGCTGAGCGGCCTGACCCTTGGTTACCAGGCACGTTATATCGGGCGGCAGAGCGTCACCGATTGGGAAGCAACGCACGACAGCAAGCAGGGGCCGGCGTACGATCCCGATTACTCGAGCCCGCGTTACTACCCGGTCGTTTGGTATCACGACTTCCGGCTTGGTTATGACATCAACGAGAAGTTCAACTTCTACGCCGGTGTCGACAACGCCTTTGATCGTCTACCCCCGCTGGGCCTGCTGGGCACGACCGATGGTGGCGCGATCTTTTCCAACACCGGCCGCTTCCTCTACGCGGGCGTGAAGGCTAACTTCTAATAATCAGAGTTAAAAAGGGGGCTGCGTGGTTTACCCGCAGCCCCCTTTCTGTGATCGAGACCAGGGTCTGTATCGCAGACTGTAGAGCCACGCCGTTCAGGTCGTGGCTCTACCGTTTTTAGTGGTCGTGAGGGAGACGCCTGTTCCCACGACATTTCCTTACGACCGAACCCACGAAGTGCGTTGTTCGATTAACTAGCCGAAGGCAACGAAGGCAGCATTTCCGGGCCGTTGAGATCCCATCGCGTCATGACGGTACCCGAGCAGGCGTAAGTCGCGCCGTTGCGCCACGTGGCAGGCTTCAACGCTGTCGCGAGCTGCGGCTGCTGAGCCGCGAGCGTGGCGCGTGCGTCATCCACGTGCATCGAATGAGCGAGGATAGACAATTTCTCGCCATTGCTGAGCGGAAGGCCGATATACGGGTGGAAGTCGCCGAGGTACACGATCTCGCCAGCCCCGACGTGGAAGGTCGGCGCGCCGAAGCAATTGGTGATGGTGGGCTGGACGGCGCCGACGGTGGTCGAGTTTACGACGTAATCTCCAGCAGTTACCCGGATCGTCTGCACCTCGTATTCAGCCTTCTTGTCGTGACTGTTCGCGGTCAACGAATAGGTCGTCTTGTCCCCGTTCTTCTTCCAATCCTTCGGACGGTAGATGACGTCACGGTGTTCGAGGTCGTAGCGAAGCAGCGCGACCCCGCCCGATCGTCCTTGGGCGGCCGGTACGACGCGCCGATATCCCAGCACGACCAGGCCCTCGTTCGGCCCCAGAGTCATCGGCTGAGCGGAATCCACGTCCTTGCCGGCGTAGACCATGCCTCGTGCCTTGAGCGGCTCATCAAGCCGAAGCGCTGGATCAACAGTGATCGCAAAAGTCTTCATCTCGGTGATGGAGCCATCGACGTGCGCCGCTCCAACGAGTTCATTGAAGTAGGTGTCCCGGTCGGCGTCCGACAGTGCGTTCACCCGATCGGCGTCCTTCGCGCTTACCTCGACCAATCGCCAACCGCGGATCATCAAACACTGCTGCCGATTGGCCCGGCGTTGCTGCCCCTGCGCGATGGCAGCCCCGATCGCACCGCCGATACCCCCGCCAATTCCAGCCGCCAGAGGTGAAATAACGGCAGGATCGTAGTAATAAGGGATGCTTCCAGATGGCGTGCGTGAACCGCGCGCAATAAGGCGGCATTGTTGCCAGTCGGCGTCATATTGGGCGCGGGTGGCCCCGGGCTTGTTATAGAAGCGATTGTCTTTCAGGTCGCGTGCCGCGTCTTTGGCGATTTCCTCGGGCGAGTCCGATGGCGCAACGACGCCTTGCGGCACCGGTACCGTCTTCTCGCCGCCAATTGGGATCATCATGGTCTGCTGACCGGATGCGTCCCCCGATACGAGCGTCAGGCACCATCCGGCCACGACGGCCGTCTTCTTCAGCATGTTGAACCCCTCCCAGTTCAGCGCTCCCCAGCGCCGTTCCGCGATGCTAGCGCAGAGGATTATAGGTCGCCAGCGACTTTACGGGTCGGTGTCCAGCCAGCAAGCAATGCTCGTTGGCAAGGTAACGGTCAGTTGAAGCGACGGCTGCCGCCCTCTTGCAGTTATTTGCTCAACGTCTAGCCTATGATCATGGAAGACGTGACGGCATCGATATTCGGGATGTTGTTCCTGGCGTCCATGGTGATGTCCGAGCTGATGCCGTCATCGCGCAGAGCCAAGATAATCAGCTTGTTGCTGTTGCTCGCCGCGGGAATCATCACGTGGACGCGCATTTCGCTGCCGGTCAGCCAATCTACTGCCGATGCGCTATCCATAACGAGCATGGTGGGCTGGGCTGTGTTCATCCCCTGCGTCGCCAGGAAATGGCTTCGTGAGATTAAGGCAGCTTCTCGAGCGTGATTGTAAAACCTTCCTTGGTCAACTTCAGTACGGGTTGGGTCCAGTGAGGTTACATCAGAGTTGGTATGAATAAATCTTTCTTGCTCGCGTTTAATGTAGGCTCGATGTTCGTCGGACAACACACCGCCGTCGCTTTTCTGCAACGCCAACGCCTCCTCTCGAAGTGCTATAGCCCAACGCATCTTCTGTGCCCGCATCGATGGCGTTACATGCGTTTGGCCTGGAAAGTAACCGCCGACGGAACTCTCGTAACCGGATCCGGTGGACCGCTCGGCAGGTGACGTGTTGATCCCGGAAATTTGTGCGGTTGCCACGTTGGGCATGATCATCAGGGCTGCTGCCGCAATAACGATTTTCACCGAAGTGACTCCTATCGATTTCGTTTGACCAACATCAGCGAGGCGACGATGTTCCAAGTACGTGGCAGGGACAATTAAGCATTTTGTGTCCTCTATCCCGCTAAAAGGGGTAAATTGGTGCGTGTCCGCTTCTCAGTCATGCGGTTTCGGACTAATTGGCGAGAGTAATACACCGTAAGATGGTGGCGAACTCAAGGAAACATCTTACTACAAACCCGCGATCGCCCCGGGTCTGCAAAGGATATGCGCATGTTTGCATTTCTGCTTTTAGCCGCACTTCAAACACCCCCAGCGGATATCGTGGTGACGGGTGCACGACTGGATGACGCCTATGCGGAATGCGTCGCGCGCCACTGTTCGCCATTGCGTGACGCGCAGGTGTCGATCGCCTGGGCTGAGCGCGCCTTTCGCCGAGGCGACTACATAGCTGCCAAGCGCGGCCTCGCGGCTGCCGTTGCGCGAAACCGTTCCTCCGCGGCCGTCGCGCCCAGGCCGGTTGCGGCGTTATACGAGGCTTATGGAACGGTAACGCTGCAGGAAGGCGATCTCGACGCATACCGGGGGGCGGTAGGTGCGCAAATGCGCACGCTACGCGACAATCTGCCTGCCAGCGACCCCGCAGTCAGCAATGCCGAGCTGGCGCTGGGCGACATGTGGATGAAGCAGGGCGACACGCGCAATGCGCAAGCGGCTTATGAACGGGCGCAGCAACTGGCCATTACCCACGGGCAGAACGTTACCGCGCTCAGCGCAGGTTTGCGTTTGGTGACGCTCGCGAGTGCGCAGGGGCGGCATGGCGAAGCCAGTCGTTTGCTAGAAGGGATCGCGCGCTCTCCTGTGGCGCAGGACGCTGGGGTCCAATCGATCATACCGGCATTCCGCTTGAGACTGGCGGTCGGTCGCGCGGACAAGGCCGAGATAGACAAGCAAATCGCTGCCATGACTAGGTTGGGCAGTAACCTGCGCCCTGTCCTCATCTCGAACCCGCCGTTGGAACCGGTCGCCGCAACCGCCGCGCGGGAGCAAGCCGACAAGTTCGGTGACGTCAATCAATTCGCCATGCAGTCGACGGACCCGAGCGAGCTGAAGTGGGCCGACATAGGCTACTGGATACGCCCCGACGGGCGCACTGCCGACGCTTCAATCCTCCGATCGGCGGGCGATAAAAGCTGGGCGAGCGCCGCCTTGGATCAGATCGCCGCGCGGCGATATGCCACCTTCGCCGGTGATGCTGCAGGACAGGGAGTGTACCGGATCGAACGCTACACGCTACGCGGTAGTGGTTACGGCGTGCCCAAGGGAAGTCTCATTCGACGACGCATGGGGCCGATGCATGTGGAGGTTTTGGACATCACCTCCATACCAGATGTTTTATCGACGCCCGGTTCGTAGCAAGGAGCCATTGGTATCCTGTACAACAATGCGTGCGGCGATCGGGGAACGACATCTCCCAACCAAGCACCCGCTAATGCCCCGCGACCTGACCGCCGTCGACGTGGAGAATCTCGCCCGTCACGAAGCGCGCGTCCTCTAAATACATTACCGCCTGCACCACGTCGTCGACGGTGCCGATCCGGCCGAGCGGATGGTAGCGCGCGAGCCCGGCGCGTGTCTCGGGTGGGTGCATCGGTGTCGCGGTGATGCCTGGCGACACTGCGTTGGCGCGCACCCCGCGCGCGGCATATTCGATCGCGAGGCTGCGGGTCGCGGCAGCCAGCCCGCCCTTGGTCAGTGACGCCAGCACCGAGGGGAAGTCGGCATTGGCATGCTCGGCAAGCGTGGTGACGATCTGCACGACATGGCCGCTTCCTTGCGCCACCATCATCGGCAGCGCGGCCCGCGTCATGTGGAAGAAGCCATCTAGGTTGGTGCGCGTCATCTGCGCATATTGATCGGGCGTATAGTCGGTGAAGGCCGCGCCGATGAACACGCCGGCGTTGTTGACCAACGTGTCGATGCGCCCGAACCTTTCCCGTGCCAGGTCGACTGCGCGACGGGCGGTGTCGGGATCGGCGACGTCACCCGCCACCGTCACCCAATCGGGCTCGTCCGCCCCCTTGATCGACCGCGAGACGCCAACGACGCGCCAACCCCGCGCACGATAGCCGGTCGCGATCCCTTCGCCCAATCCCTGCGACGCGCCGGTGACGATCGCGACCTTGGACGCATCGGTGGAGGAGGCGGGAGCGTTAGTCATGGATCACAACCGATCGAGAGAGGGTCGTCTTGGCGATACGCGAGCCGGACGTCGGAAGCGGGGTGCGGTTGATCGCCGGTCCCCACGTCCGTGCCGGTTCGGGCGAGGATGAGGGCGGATGCGCAGCCCGCCCCCAACCATCAAGACAGCGGCGGTTGGCCGTTCGATGCGGTTAGCCCGCCGTCGACCGGCAGGTTCACGCCCGTCACGAAGTGCGCGTCCTCGCTCGCCAAGAACGCGATCGCGCCCGAGATGTCGGCGGGTTCGGCACCGCGGCCCATCGGGATGCGCTCCTCGAACTTGGCGATGAGGTCGGGCTGTTCCTTCATCCCTGCGGTCAGCGCGGTGTAGGTGAGCGATGGGTTGACCGCGTTGACGCGGACGCCGTGGCGGGCCTCGTCCATCGCGAGCGCGCGGGTGAAATTGCTCACCGCGCCCTTCGCCGCACAGTAGAAGCTGTGGTTCCAGTCGCCCCCCAGCCCCGAGACGGATGATACGTTGACGATGCAGCCCTTCGATTGCCGCAGATGCGGAACCGCGGCGCGGCTCATGTGGACGACGCCGTAGAGGTCGGTCTCGATCACCTTGGTGAATTCGGCGAAGTCGCCCTCGTCTACCTTGCCCAGATGATCGACGCCGGCGTCATTGACCAGCACGTCGATCCGCCCGAAGCGGTCGACCGCGGCCTGGACCAGCGCCTCGCATGCCGCACGGTCGGAGACGTCGGTTTCGCGCGTCTCGACCGTCCCGCCGAGCTCGCCCGCCAGTGTGTCGAGCGCCGCCTTGTCGATGTCACCCAGCACCAGTGTCGCGCCTTCCTCGGCGAAGCGGCGCGCGGCCCCCTCACCGATGCCCGAGGCGGCACCGGTGATGACGACGACCTTGTCGGAGAAGCGCGCCATTTACGCGTTCTCCGCCTGGGCGTCGTGTTTCCCTTCGCAGAATTCCTCGACCAGCTTGGCGCAGAAGGCGGGGAGGTCGTCAGGATTGCGGCTGGTGACGAGGCCCTGGTCGACGACTACTTCCTGGTCGACCCAGGTACCGCCCGCGTTCTCGATATCGGTCTGGAGCGTCGGGAACGAGGTAAGCGTGCGGCCGCGGACCTGATCGGCCTCGATCAGCGTCCACGGTGCGTGGCAGATCGCGGCGACGGGCTTCTTCGCAGCGAAGAAGTCGCGGACGAAAGCTACGACCTGATCCGACCCGCGCAGCTTGTCCGCGCCGACGCAGCCGCCCGGGATGACAAGCGCGTCGAACTGATCGGCCGAGACGTCGCCGATCGCCTTGTCGACATTGAACTTGGCACCCGGATCGAGGTCGTTGTTGAACGTCTCCGCCTCACCCGTTTCCAAGCTGACGACGGTGACGGTGCCGCCCGCCTGCTCGACCGCTGCCTTGGGTTGCGCGAACTCGGGCTCCTCAGTGCCGCGCGGCGCGATCAGGATCGCGATCTTCTTGCCTTGAAGCTTCATGCTGGTTCGTCCGATCTGGGGGAGGGGGCGCCGCTAAAGGCACCGGGGGAGTGATCGAACGAGCGGGTAAGTGGTTCCGTTGTGGCTAAAACAGTGTCGACGACTATGAAGGCATACTTGTCTACATGCACGCTGCAGACGTAAAGTTTTCGCGCTGTCGCCCCCAACGAACACGCGCCCGGATGCCGGTTCGAGCAGGTGAACCGGTATCCGAGCGCGATCCCACCGGGGTGGTGGGGACCCGCCGCAACCGAGGGGGAGGGCGGCAGGGCGGGGTTGCCTGGCCCCGGTGGAATGGGTGGGGGCTTACTTGCCCTTGTTCTTGCCCGACGCGTCGGAGACGGCGCTGCCGGCGGACTTCAGGTCACGGCCGGCGCCGTTGACGGTGTTGCACGCGGTAAGCGCCAGCATCGCGGTGAGGCCGGTTGCGAGAGCGATCTTCTTCATGGGAGCATCTCCTTGGATAACGGACGGACGGTCAGCATGCTGTCCGTCCGGTCTTCAACAAAGGGTACGGCGGGGCCGATACGCTGCCCCGCCCGGTCTTCGACAAAGGTGCGGCGGGGCCGGTACGCCGCCCCGCCGCGGGCACTCAGCGTACCCGGCGACGCGTCGCCGCGGTGGCGCCAAAGGCGGCCGCGCCTGCACCGACCAGCAGTGCAAGGACGAGGATGAACGAGGTCTTCGACGCCGCGCCCGCGGCCGTGTCGGCTGCGCTCTTCGCGGTCGCGACGGCCTGGTTCTTGGTGTCAACGAAACGCTGCTTGGCCTGGGTGACCTGCGCTTGCGCCTCGGGGCGGCTGATCTTGCGCTGCGCGGCGACGATGTCGACGATGCGGCTCTCGGCGCGCTGGCCCTCGGCCCCGCCACGCGCGAGCGCGGGCAGTTCCTTCGCCACTTCCTTCTGCGCCTGCTCCGGCGTCATCTGCGCGGGATCGCTCGGCGCGTCGGAAAGATAGTCGGCCGCTTCTTGGCGGATGTCGCTCTGGTCAATGCCCGCGACCGAGGCGGCGGTGGGTGCCGCGCGTGCGGCAGCACCGACGGTCGAGCCCGCTGCGCTGGCGACCGTGCCGACGGTGCGGAACGCGCCACCGATGATCCCGCCGACCGCGGAGGTCAGCAGGTAGATCGTCAGGATCAGCGTCACGCCCCACACGACCAGTCCGTGGACGAGCGCGTCGAACCGCTCGGTCACGCCCGATACGCGCGCCGCGGCATAGCCACCCGCGCCCAGCGCGACGACCGTGGTAATCAGCCAGTAGAGCCCGGCGCCGATGCCGAAGCCCGCCGCACCCGGGGTCGTGCCCTCGACCGGGTCAACCATCGAGAGGCCGATGCCGGTCCCGAGGATGCTGAGCAGCACCTGCACTGCGACGGCGAGCACCACGCCCGCGAAGATCGCGCCCCACGACAGTCGCGGCAGCACGCGCGGGGTCTGGATGGTGTCGGCCGCGACGTAATTGCCCGAAACCCCCGTTACATTGGTCGCCATATTCACTCCTGTTCTTGTTTTGGATTGGTGTCACGGCGCGGGCGGGACGGCGTTGCGCCGTCGTCGTCACCATGCCGTGCCGCGTGGCGCTGCTCGTTGCGGCCATCGCGGACCGCCTGGTCGTCGCCGAGCAGCTTGCCGATCGCCTCGAGCGCCGCTCCCTTGGCCTTGCGGACCTTCGCGGGTTCGGGCTTGTCGCGCTCGTCGCGGTGTTTCTTGTCGGTATCGTCGCTCACGCGTTCGCCTCCGCGAGCAGCCGTTCGCCGTCGAACCCGCGCGCACGCGCCCAGGCGGCCGCGGCGGTGCGGCGGTTTACGCCGATCTTGGCGTAGATCCTCGCCACGTGGTTGCGCACGGTGTTGCCCGAGACGCCGAGCGCGCGCGCGATGCTTTTATCGTCCAGCCCGCGGCAGATCAGCGCCAGCACCTCGCGCTCGCGCGAGGTCAGGTCGTCGAGCGAGGCGCCGCGTTCGTCGGGTTGCGGCGCGCGCAGCCGCGCGAGCTTGTCCATGATCGAGCGGCTGAACCAGCTCGTATCCTTCATCACCGCCTCGATCGCTTCGACCAGCTCGAGCTCGGTCGCCTTGCGCTGGGTAATGTCTTGGAAGGCCCAGAGCAGGCATTCGTCGCCGTTCAGCGTGAACGCCTCGGTCGAGACGAGGCAGTCGATATGCCCGCCCTCGCGCGTCGCGATCCCCGCCTCGTGGCCGCGCAAGGCCCCGCCCTGCTCGATCGCGGCCTCGATCTCGCGGCCGGTGCCCTCGCCCGCCCACAGCCCGACGTCGCTGAGCGAGCGGCCGATGATCGCGGGCGCGGCATAGCCGGTCAGCTGGGTGAAGCTCGCGTTGATCTCGCACAACAGATGCCCGTCGCGCGCGCCGATCGCCATCGCGACGGGCGCCATCTGGAAGGTGCGCGTGAAGCGTTCCTCGCTGTGGCGCAGCGCTTCCTCCGCCTGACGCCGGGGTTCGAGGTCGGCGAAGGTGAACAGCATGCACGGCTGGTCGTTCAGGTCGATCGGCTGCCCGGCGACGATCACGAGCTTGGTCGCGCCGCCCGGCAGTTCGAGCCGCGCCTCCATCTGCGGGATCGTCGCGCCTTCGCCGAGCCGCGTTTTCGCGAGGTCGCGCCGGTCGGCCTCGCGCAGCACATCGATGTCGTAGACGGTGCGGCTCAGCACCTCGTCGCGCGCGAAGCCGGTCATGTCGAGGAAACCCTGGTTCACCTTGACGAAGCGCAGGTCGGACAGCCGGCAGATCACCGCGGGCGCGGGGTTGGCGTTGAACGATTGCTCGAACCGGTCCTCCGCCTCGTATTGTGCGGTGACGTCCTGGATGACGAGCACGACGCAGGTCGGCGCGTCCTCGTCGCGGTCGTTGAGCACGAGGCTGCGGAACTGGTGGACCCAGCGCGGCTCCTCCTCGCCCGCGACCGTCACCTCGACCACCACCTCGGAGAAGCGGTCGCCCGCGACGACGCGCTCGATCGGGTAATCGTCGGCCGCGACGCGGTGGTTGTTACGGTAGCGCAACTGGAACCGCCGACGATAATCGTCGACGTCGGTACCCAGCGCCTCGAGCGAGGAGACGCCGTGCATCCGAAGCGCGGCGTCGTTCGCCCAGAGCAACGTCTGGTCGGGATCGATCAGGATCACGCCCTCGTCGAGCCCCGCGATGATCTGGCGCAGGTGGCGCAGATCCGCGGTCTCGCGCAGCGAAGTCAGCGACGCGGCCACCTGGTTCAGGCGCGCTCGCCGTGGATCAGCCAGCCGAGCAGATAGCCGCCGATCCCTGCCCCCAGCGCGGCGAACACCGCCCAGGACGCGGGATTGTTCGACACCGCCGCATTCGCCGCGCGCGTGCCACGCGCGGCCGCATCGCCCGCGCGGTCGGCGACGTCGTGCGCCCGGTCGGTTGCCCGGTCGGCGACGTCGCGGGCACGGTCGGCCGCGTCACCCAGCCGCTCCTTCGCCTCGTCGACGAAGCCGGGGGCGGCATCGACCGCGTCCTCGGCGATGCCGCGCGCGCGGCCGTAGAGGTTCTCAGCGCCGCCCGCGACCTGATCGACCACGCCGTTGACCTGCCATTCGCGGCTGCCGACCGCGTCGCCGACCGCCTTCTCGACCTTGCCGCCCAGATAGCGCGCACCGCCGTGCAATTCGTTCTTGTTCATGCCTGCTCCTCCGTTCGTGACGGCCGATCACCCACGCGCCGCGTCGCGCGCAGGCACGGGGGCACTGCACGGCGGGCGGGTGGGGGCAGCGGCAAACGTCAACAGCATCTCCGTTACGGCCGCGCAACGCAGCCGGTTCGGACGCATCAACCTATGTTAGCGACATTGGTTGCTGGTGATTACGTACGTGATGGTTGGTGTTGTTCTACTACGAAACAGTAGTTCGATCGCGATTTGGACTAGTGCACCACTGTCGCGCGACATCGATAATGCAAAGCACCGCCGACGAAGGATCGGCTGAGAAGGCAGGGCTTCCATCGTCGGGATCGCGCTCGCATCTTGTCGTAGTGCCCCGATACGGGCGATTGTTGTAGCCGTGTCTCACCACCCCCGCATCGTGCCTGGCAGTTCGGCTCCCATCACCGCGGTCAGCAGGAATGCCGGTATTGTGGCGAACAATGAGAGGGGGGCACGAACAGGCGCAAATACACCATCTGCGATCCCCATCGGTAGCGCTGAGGTGCTCTGAATCTACCTATCCTTACAGCTAGACGTGATCGACTCGACAAATCGCCCGGCTTCGATGATGGGAGCGAGTAAAGTGGGGGAATGTCATGAACTTGAATGGTGCGCTGCGTGGGCAGCGGGTGCGTCGCTATGCGCTGGGGACGAGCGGGATCGCGCTGGCAATGGTGCTGGGTGGGCCGGCTGAGGCGCAGTGCAGCCCCGATCCCACCACGGTCAACGGCACCACCAATTGCACCGGCACCGATGATAACGGGCTGACAGTCACGACGAATGGTACTCGTGTGATTGTTGCCAAGGACGCAATTGTGCGGGCAGGCACCACCCCGGCTGCAATCACGCTGAGCGCACGCGATCTGTCATTGAGCGTCGCAGGTTTGGTCGACGGCGACGTGAACAAGGCGGCCGTATTGCTGACCGCTGGGGCGCCGACCACCTACATCTGCACCGATCCCTATGCCGGCCCGGGTTATTTCTACTGCACGCCCGGCACGGTGGTGACGAGCTATCCCAGTGCGAACGCGTCGATCTCGATCGCAGCCGGCGGCTCGTTGACGGGTGCGCAAGGATTGGTGATCCGGCGTGATCCCGCCAACACCAGCGGCAGCGCGAGCGCCTATGTTACCAATGCCGGCACGATCACGGGCCGCGACGGCCGTGCCATCCTAGCCGATGGGGCGGGGGTGAGCGCCCTATCCTTGACCAATACCACGACGGGCACGGTCAACGGCAGCGTCAGCGGTGCGGTGTCCTACGTGACCAATGCCGGTCGGATCGTGGCGGGCAACAACGGGGCGATCGCCTCCTCGCAGAACGGCTTCAATCTCTACAACACCGGCAGCGTTACCTCGACCGGCACAACCGCGACGGTCACCGGCACGGGCTACACCTATGTCTCGAACGCTGCGAATGCGACGATCGGGGGTAGCGCGACCGCGATCAGTGCAAGCGGCGTATTGTCGCTGACCAACACGGGCACGATCAACGGATCAGTTTTGGTCACGAGCACGGGTGCGGCCGTAGAATCGAGCACGATCGACACGCGCAGCGGCACGATCAACGGCGATCTGACGCTTGGCGCGGGCAACGACATTCTGCGCGCGCGCTATGACGTTGCGACCGGGCGTGTGTCGTCGATTACCGGTTCGATTGATGGTGGCGCGGGAACCGATACGTTGGCGATCGGGATCGACGCCGACACGACCATCGCGCGCGCGGTGCTGCCAACCAATTTCGAGCTGCTCGGGCTCGACTTGTCGAACAACGCCACCGTGACGCTCGCTTCGAGCTTCACCGCTGGCAACGGCATTGCGCTGTCGGGTTCGGGCAGCGTCGTCAACCAAGCAGCGCTGGTCACGCGCGGCCCGGCGGTGACAACCGGCTTTTCCTCTTACGGCCCGATCTTCAACAATCAGGCGTCGATCACCGCGACCCTCGACAGCGTAGACCAGTTCGCGGTCAGCCTTACCAACAAGCTCACCAACTCGGGTACGATCACCGCTGTGAACGGTGCGGGGGTGCGTGCCTCGTCGCAGCTCGACAATTCAGGTACGATCACTGCAAGCGGCACGGGCGCAGCGCTCGACTATGCTACGCTGAACAATAGCGGCACCATTCGCTCCAGCGCAGGCGTGGGAGTGACGCTGTACAGCTACGGGGTGGAATCCACCAACAGCGGCATCATCGCAGGTGCCACGACCGGCCTGTCGCTATCGAGCGGGCGGCTCACCAACACTGGTACAATTTCTGGTGGTGTCACCGGCGCGCTAGTCGGCGGTACGTTGATCAACGCCGCAGGTGGCACGGTGACAGGCGGCACCGTGGCGGTTGCCAGCAATGGCGGCGCGCGGCTGGTCAATGCCGGCACCATCATCGGCTCGGTCGACTTCACCTCGCCCTATTATTACGACAGCAGCAGCGACCTATTCGTCGACGATGGCGGCAGTGTCAGCGGTGCGATCCGCCTGGGTGGCGGAGACGACACGCTGGTGGTGACGCTGGGCGATACGGGACGTCCGTTCGCAGGGGCAGCCGGCGGGGTCGACGCGGGCGCGGGGTTCGACACGCTGCGGTACCGCGTCAACGCCGATGCGAGCGCGACCACAGCGCTCTCCAACGGGTTCGAGGGGCTGGCGTTCGAGGTCGCAAACGGTGCAGCGCTGACGCTGGCGGCCGCAAATGGCGGAGCAGGCTCGATCGGCCTCACCGGGCAAGGCAGCGTCACGCTGACCGGCAGTTTTGCGTCGAGCGGTCGTTCGCTGATCGACACCACGATCCTGAACGTCGCGCAACTCACCGGTGCAGGTGCGGGCGAAACGCGCGACCTGTCGGTTATCAACAACGGCACATTGTCGATCAGCGCGAGCGGGGCCAATTACGGCTTCTACAATCTCGCAGCGATCCTCGGCAGCGACGCCGATATCACCAACAACGGCACGATCATCGTCAGTAATGCCGCAGGTACCTATTACCCGGCATCCGCCATCTCGGGCGGCGTGAATGTATCCAATGCCGGCACGATCACGCTCGGCGGGGGTGGTAGCGCGATCACCGGTGCACAGAATGTGACCAACACCGGCACGATCACCGCCACCGGAACCAATGCGGTCGGGGTCAGCGGCGCGACCACGCTCGTCAACAGCGGCACGATCCGCAGTGACGGTACCGCGGTCCAGAGCGGTTATTATTCAAACGGCAGCATCATAAACAGCGGTACGATCGAGAGCCGCTTCGGCACGGCGGTGATGACCAGCTATTACGGTGGCGAGCTGGTGAACGAGGCCGGAGGCACGATTACCGGGCTGACCGCGGTCGATCTTTCGAATGGTGGCACCGTCGTTAATCGCGGCATGATCACCGGCAATGTGGCGGCGGCCAGCTATTATTCCTACTCGCCTGCTACCTACGTCTCCGATGGCGGTACGCTGACCGGGAATCTTACCTTTGGGTCCGGGCAGGATACGTTGGTGCTCTTCGGCGAGACCTCGGGCATCTCGGGCATGATCGATGGAGGCGACGGCACCGACACGCTGATCCAAGCCCGCCGCGCGAGCAGCACAGTAACGCTCGGTACGGTGAAGCTGACCGGGTTCGAGCGTGAGGGCGTACGCGCGCTCGGCTCCGACACCGTGGTAAACGTTCGCGCCGATGCTCCCTTCACCGGCGACTTGTTGATCGACGGCGACGGTGAGATCGTCAACACTGCCACGATCAATGGCGCAATTCGTGCGAGCTATTTCAGCAATGTCAGTGATCCTACGCTGACGGACCTGAGCGGTGCGCTTGCCTTGACCAACCAGGGAACGATTGCGAACGGCGTGTCCGCGACGCTGCGGCGTTTCACGAACGCAGCCTCGGCAACGATCGGCAGCGCGACGTTGAGCGACAATGCGGTTTCGATCGCCGCTGTCGGTGACCTGGTGTTCGATAATAGCGGGACGATCAGCAGCAACGCTTCGTACAATGCGGTTTACTTAAGCAGTTATGCCGCAGGCGCGATCGCTGCGACCAACCGCGGAACGATCAACGGCGGACTGAGCGCGTATCAGCAATATGGTTCTAACCGGCCTACGAGCGAGCAGGCGGCGACGATCCAGTCGATGTCGCTAACAAACAGCGGCACGATCACGGGTGGGGTGTCGACAAGTATTTATCTCGGTTACTTTCAGACCGCCGACCAACCGATCACGTCACAGACGATCTCGCTCACCAACGCTGGGTCGATCGAAGGCGGCGTTTTTGCGAACATCGGATCATTCTACTCATTGGGGCAGAGCGAGCCGGTCACCACGCAGGCGATCACGCTGGCAAACAGCGGCACGATTACCGAAGGTGTGTACGCGGTTATCCAGCCGAACCGTTACACGGTGTCGCAGGATCAATCCCCGACGCAAACAATTGCGCTGACGAACGACGGTACGATCACCAGCGGGTCGAACTCGGCAGTGCTGCTCGGCGTTAATCTCGGCTATTCGTCGACGGGTAACATTTCGCTTGCGAACAGCGGAGCGATCGAAGCGACTGCTGCAGGCGGCAATGGCGCCAGCGTGTACATGAACACGTTGAACATCGATGGTGGCGCCGGTGCGATCGCGGTCAGCAACAGCGGTACAATACGCGCGAATGCCGGCGGCAACGTGGAGAGTTTCTTCGACATCGATGGCACGACGTCGCGCTACACGGACTTAGCTGTGGCGCTCTATGTCGGCCCTGCGAAGGGTATCACCACAACCGTCAGCAACACCGGAACCATCGAAGCGACCGGCAATCAATCGACGGCGGTCATGAGTATCGGGGCGACCGCGGGGTTGGCGTTGACCAACGCGGGCACGATCCGTGGCAGTGCAGGCACGTTGCTGGACGAAAAGGACGAGGCCATCCGCGACGGCAGCCGTTTCGTCGCCGGTGCGATCCAAACCTATGGCGGCGGGGACGACCGCATCACCAACACCGGCACGATCATCGGATCGGTCGCGTTGGGCGCGGGCAACGACCGGATCGACAATCTCGGCCGGATCGAAGGCGACGTCTTCCTCGGCGACGGCGACGACACCTTCCTGCACCGCGCGAGCGCGGTGCTGATCGGCACGGTCGACGGGGGACTCGGCACCGACAGCCTCATCATCGACGCGACCGGGGGCGGCGCAGTCAACGGCGACCAGTTCGTCAATTTCGAACGTTTCTCTCAGATCGGCGAGGGTAATGTCGCCTATTCGGGCAACTTCCGGTTCGACACGATCGGCGTGTCGGGCAGCACGATCACCGTCGCGGCGGGGCAGACGCTCGCCAGTGCGGGCGCGATCACCATCACCGGCAGCGACGCGGCCGAGCTCGTCGACAATCGCGGGACCATCGCGGGCGGCGTCGCGCTGGGTGGCGGCAACGACCGCGTCGACAACCGCGGCACCATCGCAGGGACGGTGTCGCTCGGTGACGGCGACGACGTGTTCGTCGACTATGCCGGCAGCAACGCCGGACTGGTCGACGGTGGGGCAGGTACCGACCTGTACCGCGTCATCCTCGCGGGCAATCGTACCGGCATCGGCCAGCGCACCGGGTTCGAACGGTTGTCAGTCGAGGGGCAGGGCACACTGGCGCTGACGCTCGATCAACCCTTCGATCAGATCGCGCTGGCGGGCACCGGACTGGACCTGACGCTCGGCGGGTTCACCATCGGGCAGGTGACGGGCAGCGATGCGGCCGAGACGCTGCGGGTCGACGGCGACGTGGCGTCGGTCCAGCTCGGCGCGGGCGACGACGTCCTGGCGCTCGGCACGACGCGCGCGGCCGGCAATTATGCCGGGGGTGCGGGTAGCGACACGCTGCGCTTCACCGCCAATGCGCCCGTCACGCTGGTCGGCACCGCGACCGGGTTCGAGCAGGTGACGCTCGCGGGCAATGCGCTGACGATCGCCGGCACGCTCGGCAGCGCGAACGCTTCGCTCGCGTTCGACGATGGCGCGCAGCGCATCGAGGTCGCGAACGGCGGTACGCTCGCGGGCGTGATCGATCTGGGTGCGGGCAACGATGCGCTGCGGCTCGCAGCGGGATCGACCCTCGCCGGCACCGTCTCGGGTGGTGCGGGCAGCGACAGTGCGACGCTGGTGCTGGCGGGCGACCGGGCGCTGGCGGCGGGTGTGCTGCGCGACTTCGAGCTACTGGCCAGCGAGGGCAATGGCACGCTGACGTTGACCGGCGCACAGACATGGCAGCGCATCGCCGCCGGCACCGATCTGGCAGTCGCAGGCGACGGCGTGCTCACCGCCGACCAGGTGCAATTCGGCGCACGCGACGATCGCTTCACGATCGCGGGACGCTTCGCGGGCCAGGTCGATGGTGGTGCAGGCAGCGACACGATCGCGGTATCGGGCGGCAGCGCAAGCACGCCGGTTGCCTTCTCGGGCGTCGCCAACATCGAACGTTACGTCCAATCGGGCGGCTTCGCGACGATGTCGGGCAATGCCGCACTCGGCCTCGTCAACCTGTCGGCCGGCCGGCTGGTGGGGCTGACCGGTTCGATCATCAACGCGAGCCAGATCAATGTCGCGCAGGGCGCGACCTTCGGCTCGGGCGGGACGGTCAACGGCAATTTGGCGATCGCGGGCACGCTCAGCCCGGGGGCAGGCATCGGCACGATGACCGTCAACGGCAACGTCGCGCTCGCGGGCACGTCGGTGTCGGCGTTCGAGATCGCACCGACCGGCGCCGACCGGTTGCAGGTCAACGGATCGGTATCGATCGCGAACGGCGCGACGCTGCAGCTCACCACCAGCGGCGCGATCCGTCCCGGCACCTCCTACGACCTCGTCGTGGCGACCGGCGGGATCAACGGCAGTTACACGACGATCCAGAAGCCCGACACGCTGTTCGGTTTCGTCGTCCAGCGCGCCGACCGGATCCAGCTGCTTGGCCAGTTCCTGGGTGGCGCGGGCTTCTCGCCGCAGGTGCAGCGCTCGATCGCTTATGCCAACACCACGCTACAGGCGCAGGCCGCGACGAGCCCGCTGTTCGCGGCCTTGCCCGCGCTGCTCAACGCCGATGGATCGTCGAACGCGCGGGCATTCGCGCAGCTGACGCCGGAAGCCTATGCCTCGGCGACGCAAGCCGGTGTCGACAATGCACTGACGCTCGCGAGCGCGGCGCGCAGCCCCGCCTTTGCGACCATGCAGGAGGATCCGGGTCTGTTCACCTTCGCGCAGACGGTGGGCCAGTGGCACACGTTGGGCGACGATCCCGCGGAAGGGACCGCCAAGGCGCGCACGCGCAGCTACGGCTTCCTGGGTGGTCTGGGCTACGGCAATGCCGAGCTCGCCGTCGGTGCGTTCGGAGGGTACCTGAACACGCATCAGTCGATCGACGCACTGGGTGCGGTGACCAAGAACGACGGCTTCGTCGCGGGCGCACATGCGCGCTACGCCGGCGCGGACGGCTTGGGCATCACCGCTTCCGTGCTCTACGACGGCGGGCAGGCGGATACGGTGCGCGCGCTGCCGGGCGCGGCACGCGCGGCCGGGCGCTACGATCTCCACAGCTGGGTCGGCGACCTGTCGGTCAGCTACGCGATCGACATGGCAGCCGACTGGTCGCTGCGCCCGCGTGCGGGTGTCACCTATCTGCGCACGACACGTGACGGCGTGGCAGAGGCGGGCGGCGCGTTCGCGCTCAACGTGGCGCGCGATCGCCACGTGTCGGGCTTCGTCGACGGTGGAGTGACGCTCGCACGAAGCGACGCTTCACCCGCACCGTTCCGGCCGTACGTCAGCCTGGGTGTTCGCTATCAGGTGGAGGGACGCCGCACCGACGCGGTCGGCGCTTATGCCGGCGGGCCGCTCGACCTGGTCGCGTTCGGCGCGCAGCGTGCCCGCGCGGTCGGCACTGCTGCGGCGGGCATGTCCTATCGACTGGCGGGCGGGCTCGACCTGTTCAGCACGGTCGCCGCGCAGACCGGGCGCGACGATCATCAGGAATCGATCAGCACCGGCGTGCGGCTGCGCTTCTGATCATCGACCGGCACCCGCGATAAACCTCGCGGGTGCCGGGTCCATGGATACTGTCGACGAGGCAGCGGGTGCGCCCGATCATTTCTGGCTGACATTCCGAGCGCGGCGTCTCGTCCAAAACGTTCTCATCGACGGCTGACGGATGGGATGGATTCCAAATCCGTAGTGTCAATTGGTTCCTCCGCCGATCCAAACGAGAAGTTGTCAGCTCGTTACGAATAGCGATAATGCCTTATTATCGAAGGTAGCTGTTTAGCACGGAATGAAGGCGCATCGATGTGGATCGATGCGCCTTCAACGCTTCAGCGCAGCAGCGTCTCCGCGAAGCTGCGCACCGCCGGGCCGATGTCGTCGCGCGCGAGCGCGAGTGCGAGGTTGGCCTGGATGAAGCCCGCCTTGTCGCCGCAGTCGTAGCGCTCGCCATCGAAGGTGAAGCCGTGGAACGGCTGCTCGCCGATCAGCTGCGCCATCGCGTCGGTCAGCTGGATCTCGCCGCCTGCGCCTTTCTTCTGGCGATCGAGGATGCGCATGACCTCGGGCTGGAGAATGTAACGCCCTGGGATCATCAGGTTCGAGGGCGACGTGCCCTTTGCCGGCTTCTCGACCAGCGCGGTCACCTCGGTCAGTCGACCCTCGACCTTGCCCGGCGAGATGATGCCGTATTTGCTCGTTTCCTCGTCGGCGACCTCGAGCGCACCGATGACGTTACCGCCGACCTGGTTGTACGCTTCCACCATCTGCGCGGTGAAGTTGGGGCGGTCGACCATCAGTTCGTCGGGCAGCAGCACCGCGAACGGCTCGTCACCCACGATCTCGCGCGCGCACCACACTGCGTGACCCAACCCCAGCGGCTCCTGCTGGCGCACGTAGACGGGGGAGCCGGGTTGCTGGCGGATGCCCTCGATCAGCGACAGGCTCTTGCCGCGCTCGCGCATTGTCGCCTCGAGCTCGTAGGAGATGTCGAAATGATCCTCGAGCGCACCCTTGCCGCGCCCGGTGACGAAGATGATCTGCTCGATCCCCGCTTCCAGCGCTTCCTCGACCGCATACTGGATCAGCGGCTTGTCGACGACCGTCAGCATTTCCTTTGGCATCGCCTTGGTCGCCGGCAGGAAGCGCGTCCCCAGCCCCGCCACCGGGAACACCGCCTTGCGCACCTTCTTGATCGTCATCTTCTGTCTCAACACTGATTGAACGCCGCTGTGTAGAAGCAGCTTGTCTCACTGCAAACCGACGATCTGGTGACACGTCGTTCGAATTGTGGATCATAGCTCAGCCATGATTGCTACGAGACATACCATGAGCGCTGATCATTGGCGCACCGGCAGTCTGCCCTGACGACGTGGTGGGTGTAGGTGCATTGTGAGTAACGACGACAATCAACACCATCTCGCACTCGTTCACGCGCGCGACGTGTCGGCGGAGCTCGCGCGTCATGCCTCGCGCGCGCGCGCGTATATAGAAGCCGCGCGCAGCCCGGCGACCAGGCGCGCCTACGCGGCCGACTGGACGCAGTTCACCGACTGGTGCGCCGCGCACGCGCTCTCGCCACTCCCTGCGACACCGGCGACGGTGATCCTGTTCATGACCGCGATGAAGGACGGCGACGCAGCGATCGATCCGCCGCGGCCTCCGAAGAAGCTCGCCACGTTGTCGCGCTATCTCGCCGCGATCAACGACCGCCACAAGGAGGCGGGGCTGGTGCCCCCGGCCGAGCAGAACGGCGGACATTACCTGCGTCGTGCGTTCGCGGGCATCCGCAACACGCACGGCACGCGACCGGAGCAGAAACAGGCCGCGGACGGCGAGCGGCTCGGCCGCATGCTCGCCGCGATCACCGGCGACGACGTGCGCAGCGTGCGTGACCGCGCGCTCCTCGCGATCGGCATGGCGGCAGCACTTCGGCGCTCGGAACTCGTCGCGCTCACCTTCACCGACGTGCATTTCGTCCCCGAGGGGCTGCGCATCTTCGTCGCGCGCTCGAAGACTGACCAGGCGGGACAGGGCGTCTGGATCGCGATCCCGGAAGGGCGGCGTATTCGCCCCAAGGCGCTGCTGCTCGAATGGCTGCGCGTCAGCCGTGTCACCGACGGGCCGATCTTCCGCAAGCTTGCCGAGGTGCGCGTCGCGCGGCGCGATGCCGCGGGCGAGGTAATCCGCGATGCGAACGGACGCGCCTCGCGCGAATGGCAGGAGGACCGCGTCCAGGCGGCTGCGCTCAGCCCGCAGAGCGTCGCACTGGTGGTCAAGGCGCGCGCGCGCGACGCCGGGCTCGATCCCGCGCTGTTCGCAGGTCACTCGCTCCGCTCAGGCTTCCTCACCGAAGCGGCACGCCAGCCCGGCGCCAACATCTTCAAGATGCGCGAGGTCAGCCGCCACAAGTCACTCGACATCCTGGCGGCCTATGTGCGCGAACACGACGGCTTTCGCGCTCACGCAGGTGAGCGGTTCTTGTAAGTTAAGGCAGCAAATTCCTCCAACACGCAGAAGAACATAGGCGACCCCATGTGCACGCGTTAAGTGACGCTCATAAGATGAAGGCGTCTGGGGGGACGGGTGATGACGGGGAAAAGCGAGCCGCTGACGCCGCTGGTGTTCGATACGGATCTGGTTCCGCCGCCCGCGCGCTTCACGGCGTGGCGCTCGGCGCTCAGCAGCCTGGACGTGACGCAGCGCGGCCCCGATCCGTTCGCAGGCTGCGCGCGTCTCTGGATGCTGGAATCGATGGTGCTGACGCACGCGCGCGTCGATGCGCTGCGCTATGATCGCAACGAAGCACGCGTGCGCGCCGATCTGAAAGACCATCTGGCGGTGGTGGTGCTGCTGGAAGGTGCATTCACCGGAGATTATGGGCGCGGTGAGCGCGTCTCAGAAGCCGGATCGGTCACCCTGCTCGACATGCGTCACGCCTGCTGGACCGACGCGACCCGGCTGGAAGCATTCATCCTGTCGATGCCGCGCGCGTTTCTGCTGCCGATGCTGGAAGGGTGCGATCCCCATGGGCTGATCGCGACGGGCGGGGCTGCCGCATTATTGACAGGCTTCCTGCGCACGGCGGTAGAGACGCTGCCGCAGCTCACACGCGACCACGCACCCGCGGTCGCGCGCACGATCCGCGACCTGCTCGCCGATGCCATTCTCGACGCCTGCCGGCGTGACGCCGCGCACGCGACGCGCGAGGATGCGCTGATCAGCCGCGTGCGCAGCTATATCGACGACCATCTGGCCGATCCGATTGACGTGTCCGCGATCTGTTCGGCGCTCGGCGTGTCACGCTCCGCACTCTACCGCGCCTTCGGCGACGGTGCAGGCGAAGGAGGCGGCGTGCTGCAGCAGGTGCAGCGCCGGCGCCTTCACGCACTGCGCGCGATGCTGGCCGATCCGGACGAGACGCGGCCGATTGCCGAACTGGCCGGCGCGGTCGGTTTCGCCGACAAGTCGCACCTGACGCGGGTGTTCAAGCGCGAGTACGGCTGCACGCCCGGCGCGTACCGCACGCACGGTCCCGACCCGCAGCGCGCAATCCCGGTCGAGGATGTGCCACTGGTGTTCGAGCGCTGGACGACGTTGCTGGACTGATCAACCGCGCCGCCTTCCCGATCCGGGACATGGGACGCGCAGGCAACGAGATCGGGACGCCCGTCTGATCGACGCGATTTTGGGTCAGGAGTATAGCCACTTCCGGTCCCGGGGGGCGGGGCCCACAGGGGGAGGTCACATGACCCGCAAGACCGTGAAGGGCATCGTGGGCGGCACTGCCGCGGTGCTCGTTGGCGCAGCCGCGACGCCCGCGACTGCATCGTCACTGATCTATACGCCGACCAATCCGTCTTTCGGGGGCAGTCCGTTCAACAGCGCGCATCTGCTGGCGACCGCGGAAGCCAACAACCGCTACAAGGACCCCGAAAGCAAGAAGGCGAGCGACCCTGCGCAGCAGTTCGTCGATCAGCTCCAAAGCCGATTGCTCTCCACCGTCGCGACGCAGATCGCGGACAAGATCTTCGGCGCCAACCCGGCGGACTCGGGACATTTCGTGTTCGGCGACCAGGTGATCGACTTCGTACGCGGGGTGGAAAGCGTGACGCTGACGATCTTCAATTCGGTTACCAAGACGACCACCAAGATCACGCTGCCGCTGCTGGGTGGCTGAAACCATGCGCCGTTCGTTGAACATCGTGGCATTGGCAAGCGCGCTGCTCACCGGGTGCGCGGGCGACATGGGGCGTCCCTCGACCTGGGCACCCGCGCGGATCGCGCAGGCAACGCCGGCACAGCGTACGCTGGAAGAGCTGCCGCCCGCTGAACGCCGCGTCGCGGTCGCGGTATATGGCTTCACCGATCAGACCGGCCAGTTCAAGGATAGCGACACGGTGCAGACGCTGTCGCGCGCGGTGACGCAGGGCGCGACCTCGATCCTGATCAAGGCGTTGCAGGACGCCGGCCACCGCGATTTCTTTCAGGTGATCGAGCGCGAGCGGCTCGACAATCTGTTGCGCGAGCGCTCGGTGATCCGCGAGATGCGCTCGGCATACCTGGGCGAGACCGAACTCAACACGAAAGCGCTGCCACCGCTGCTGTTCGCGGGCATCCTGCTGGAGGGCGGGATCGTCGGCTACGATTCCAACACTAAGACGGGCGGTATCGGCGCGCGTTTCCTCGGCATCGGCGGGTCAACCAAATACCGCGAGGACACGGTTACCGTGTACCTGCGCGCGATCAGCACCAAGACGGGCGAGGTGCTGTTGTCGGTCAACTCGCGCAAGCAGATTGTCTCGGTCGGTCTGGGCGCCGACGCATTCCGCTACGTCGGATTCAAGCAGCTGCTCGAGGTCGACAGCGGCATCACCTACAACGAGCCGGTGCAGTTGGCGCTCCAGCAGGCGATCGAGAAGTCGGTCTACGCGATGATCATGGAGGGTGCCGAGCAGCGCTTGTGGTGCTTCCGCGCGACGCCGGGTGCGGCCGAGGCGCTGGTGCGCGCGCACATCGCCGAGCGCGACCATCTGGCGCTGGAGAATGTGCGGCTACCCGCGGATGCGTCTGGGCGGACCTATTCCACCGCCTGCCCGCCCACTGGCGGTACGTTGCCGGGAATGGCGCTGCCCGCCCCGCGCGTGCAGCCGCTGCCTAAAGGTTAGTTCGCTCGAAATCAGGGAGAAATCAAGGAACACCGCCGGCGGCCAAGGAAATGAGAGCCCGAAAGCCACCGGCGATGCCACGAGCAGTCCGCAGGGGACCAGTCGTTATCAAAGGATGTGGGAAGCGGTCGCGCCGATGCCAAGCGACGCTGCCGCCCCGCGCATCACCCCTGTTGTCTGTTCACCCCGATCCGAGGGGGTATGTGGGATGGGACGGAGGTCGTTGCTGTGGTGGCCACGATCATCGGCGCTGAACCCTTTCAAAAGGGTGAACGCTTCTGCCCCCGCCTCCAGGCCTCACCGGGTCGTCATCTGGCCGGCGATCTGCCGGCTCAACGACGTGACCCAGCAGGAGGCTTTATGCGCAAATCGATACTGGCAGCCGTTTCCGTGATCGCGCTCAGCGCCACGCCCGCGCTTGCCAACAATTCCACCAGCAAGATCGATCAAAAGGATAGCAAGAACACCGCGCTCGTGACGCAGGTGGACTCGATCCTCGGCAGCGATTCCACCGTGACGCAGTCGGGCAGCGATAACACCGCGACCATCACGCAGAAGGACGACGGTGTCGCGCCGTTCAAGGCCGGAACGCGCGCCAACACGTCCGAAGTGACGCAGAGCGGCACCAAGAACCAGGCGATCGTCGATCAGTTCAGCGAAACCGCCGTTGCACGTCCCAATGCGTCGACGATCAAGCAGTCGGGTACGCTCGGCATCGCGCGCGTGACCCAGCGCGACGACGGGCAGAAGTCGACGATCGAACAGAGCGGCACCAGCCAGGTCGCGATCGTGGTGCAGGGCCGCGAGAAGTCGGGCGACACCAGCTATTACAATACGTCCAGCGTGAAGCAGCAGGGGCTGGCCAATACCGCCAACGTGTCGCAGCTCGGCTACGAGGGCAACAGCACGATCGACCAGAACGGCACCGGGTTGCTCGCCAACGTCCAGCAGGGCGAAAAGGGCAACGGCAACAGCGCGTCGATCACGCAGACCGGCGACGTCAACACCGGCACCGTCAAGCAGACCGGCGCCGGCAACACCGGCGCGATCGCGCAGGGCGGCGAGCATCAGAGCGCGTTCGTCAATCAGACCGGCAATTTCAACAGCGGGTCGATCAGCCAGCTCGACACCACCAACGTCGCGCAGATCGACCAGATCGGCAACAGCAACGGCGCTTCGATCTATCAATCGGGTGCAAACCAGCTCGCCAAAGTGACGCAGGGCGGCAACGGCAACCGCTCGCTGATCTCGCAGGCGGGCACCAAGCAACAGGCGTTCACCAACCAGAGCGGCAACAACAACACCTCCACGATCAACCAGAACGGCAGCGTGCAGTACGCCGAGCTGCTGCAGTCGGGGAACAACAACACCTCGTTCATCTCGCAGACCGGTACCCAGACCAACTGGGCGTACGTGACGCAATCGACCAACGGCAACACGTCGTCAGTGACGCAGAACGGCGCGGGGCTGCTCGCGGTTGTTCGCCAGTAACCCTTTATCCCCGGGCGGCGTACGCGCCGCCCGGTCCTTCTCGAGGTTCACCCAGAGGTTTCCATGACCGCTCGCACTCTGCTGATCGTCACGTGCCTCCTGCTCGCGGCATCCGCAGCCGCGCAGGACGGCATTCACAGCGACGCCTTCGTCGACCAGATCGGCGCGGTGCAGTCGGTTGCGGTGGTGCAATCGGGCGCGGCGAGTGCCGAGGTACGCCAGGAAGGCAAGTTCCAGCACGCGCGCGTCAAGCAGACCGCAAGCCCAGCGGGGCAGATCAAGCTCACCCTCGATATGCGCGGGATCGGCAATGACGCGGTGGTGACGCAGTCGGGCGTTGCGGTCGCCGGCGTTCAGATGGCGGGTGTCGGTAATCAGGCGCTGATCGCGCAGCGCGGCGGTACCGGCGCCGACGCCAACGTCATCGCCTTGCTGCAGAGTGGCACGCGCAACTACGCCAATCTGACGCAGAACGGTGCCGGCAACGCGATCGATCTCGCGCAGCACAACAGCGACAATAGCGCGACGATCACGCAGAACGGCAACAATCTCGGCATCAAGATGGTGCAGGATGGCGGTGCCAAGGCAGTCGTTGTGCAAACGGGTAAGTGATGCCGCTTCGTCGATCTGTCGATATGTCGTACAGCACACATGTGTGCATGATGGCGTATGTCTCCCTGATCGGCTTGGGTGCGACGGGCATCGCAGCCGCGCAGGTTTCTCCACGCCAATCCCCCGCCCCACACCCCCGTACGTTGCCGCAGGTTGAGCAGATCACGCCCACCTTGCCCGCCTCCACGCTCACCGAAACCGGACAACAGTTGAGCATCGAGGATCCGACCATCGCGCAATTGCCGCCGGAGCCGCGCGCGGTGCGCCAGCCGCGCCCGGTGCCCAAGTTCCCTTCCCCGGCCAGCGCGATCGACATCGAGCGCGCCTACGTCACCGTGTTCGGTCCCGGCGATGCGCTAACCCCGGCCACGGGCAGCGCGCCCGCCCTTGATCCCGACACGCAGGGCTATCTCGCCGCGCGGATTGCGGCCGCAGCGGGTGCCGCGGTAATCGACGCCGACGCGCATCCCGCCCCCAACCGGGCGCCGGTTCCTGCGCCCAAGGTGCCCAAGCCATGATGCTGCCCCCGGAGCCGCCCGCGGTACAGACACCCGCCCCCGATCAGGTCGCGCAGCCCGTCCGCGCGATCGTCACGCGTACGGGTAACGGCGTCCATGTTGTGCTGATCGGCGAGAGCGCGCGTGCGATCCGCGTCGACTATACGCTGACCGCGGGCGGGCACGGCAATCGTGCGACGCAAGGAGGTGCTGCACGGCTGGAGCCGGGACGCCGCGCGACGCTGCTCGACCTGACGCAGCACGGTGGAGGGGATTGGTCGGGCGTGCTTGAAGTACGTGTCGATGGCTATCCGGCCTATCGGACGGCGCTTCACGCAGCCGGGTGAGCGGTTATCCGACACTTCCTTGATCCAGGTGACGGATAGCGACTGCGTTCCGCTCGTTCTGCCTCGCAACTATCGTACGCGAGGAACACACGACCATGACGATCAAGGCCATCGGCTATGCCGCCTCCAGCGCCCGCGCGAAGCTGAAGCCGCTCGCGCTCGAGCGGCAGGACCCGCTGCCCAACGAGGTGCAGATCGCGGTGCTCTATTGCGGCGTCTGCCATTCCGACATCCACCAGTGCGAGAATGACTGGGGCAATACCGTTTATCCGTGCATGCCGGGGCACGAGGTGGTCGGGCGCGTCGTCAACAAGGGCTCGCTCGTCACCCGCCACGCGATCGGCGACCTGGTCGGCGTCGGCTGCATGATCGACAGTTGCCACGAATGCGCGCCGTGCCTCGCCGGCGACGAGCAATATTGCGAGGGGCCGAACAGCTGGCTCGCGACCTACAACGGCCCGATGAAGCCCGCGGCTAAGGCGAAGACGGGCGAGAACATGTACGGCCGCGACAACACGTTCGGCGGTTACTCGGACCAGATCGTCGTGCGCGAGGATTTCGTGCTCAAGATTCCGTCCGCGCTGCCGATCGAGGCTGCGGCGCCGATCCTGTGCGCAGGGGTCACCACTTACTCACCGATGAAGCATTGGGGCGTGAAGCCGGGGCACAAGGTGGGCGTCGTCGGCTTCGGTGGCTTGGGTGACATGGCCGTCAAGATCGCGCGCGCGATGGGTGCGGAGGTGACCGTGTTCACGCGAGACAAGGACAAGGTCGCCGAGGCGCACCGCCTGGGCGCGAAGAGCGTCGTGGAGGGTGACAAGGAAGCGTACACGGCGCTCGAGGGCCACTTTGACTTCATCGTCTCGACCGTGCCGGAGAAGCACGAGGTCGACCCGTTCATCCCGCTGCTGCGCCACGACGGCGCCTTCGTCGCGGTCGGCGCGCTCGCCCCGATGCCGGGGTGGAACCACATGAACGTGATCATGGGGCGCAAGACGATCGCGGGCTCCTTGATCGGCTCGATCGCGGAAACGCAGGAAGTGCTCGACTTCTGCGCCCAGCACAAGATCGCGCCCGACATCCAGTTGATCCCGATCCAGGAGATCAACGAAGCGTATAAATACGTGAAATCGGGCGACGTTCGCTTCCGTTACGTCATCGATGCGGCGAGCCTGGCTGAGGACAAGGCCGCCTGAACGGGGCCGGCACCACGCCGGCGGTGTGACACACCCGCCAGCGTGAGGGGCGCGCTCAACCGGGGCGCTGCCCCAGCCGCCACGCGAGCAGGCGAACGAACGGCGCGGGGTCGTCCAGCCGGAACGCGACGCGCGTGAACGAACCGCGCCGCAGCCACGATCGCCGGGGCAGCGGGCGGTCCAGCCGCAGCATGACGTTGGGCCAGGCGAGCAGCGCCGCGTTGAGCGTCGTCGCGTCGCGCACCTCCTCGCCGGTGAGCCCCGCGTCGACCGCGACGATCGCGTCGAACGGGACCAATTGGTCGATCAACAGCCCCGCGCGCACGCGGACGCCCTCGGGGGACAGCAGCACCGGCCGGAACCGGAACGACTTGATCAGGCCAACGAGGTACACGAACCCGACGTCGCTCAGCACGAACATGACGATCGCGGCGGTGCGGCTCCAATGCCCGATGAGCAGGTGATAGACCGCGATCTCGATCCCCGACAGGATCAGCAGCGCCGCGCACATCGGCGTCAGATGCCGGTGATAGCTGAACGCACGCGCGTCCGCGGGTACGTCGGCCGGGCCACCCCAGCGGAACAATGCCATGTGGATCACCGACAACTCGGCCACCGCCAATCGGACCAGCGCGGGCGGGAACAGCTCTGACGCGGCGGAAACCCACCGCTCGCGCGCACGCAGGCCCTTCCTGCCCGCAACCCGGCCGGCGCGCGCGGTAGCCCAGGCGACATGCATGAGGACGACCGCCACCATCACGCCCGCCAGCACCGGCGTCTGCACCAGCGCGGCCCGCATCGCGGGCGGCGCGCCCAGCCAGACGGTGACGCTCGCGCCCGCCAGCACAGCCAGTACCGCGGGCCACGCCGGCCTTCCCGCCGACCGCGCGAGCAGCGACAGCATCAGCGTGTCGGCGACGACCCACAGGAACAGCAGCAGCGCGGCGAACGGGTAACGCGCGGCCAGCGGCGTGCGCACCGCGACGCCTGCTAGCGCGACGATGACGACGGGTGCGACATGCGCGGCGATCTGCTTACGGTCGATCGCGTCGGTCCGGGTCGTCATGCAAACCCCCATCGCCGCGCGGGCCCATGGTGGTGTCAATGCGGCGTGACGCTATCCATAACCTACCGGTCCGCACGCCTGCCAGCGTCATCTTGTCCTATTTCAGCGGGATTCCGGCGGAACCGGCCGTGCGGGCGCGCGCTTGTGAACGACACGCGGGCAACGCCCGCGTCGGCCAGTCACGGGAACACCATTCATGCAGAAACGCACACTCGGCAGCCAGGGCCTTGAAGTCTCCGCGCTGGGGCTCGGGTGCATGGGGATGTCCGACTTCTACGCCGGGCGCGATGAGGCGGAGTCGGTTGCCACGATCGAGCACGCACTGGATCGCGGAGTCACCTTTCTCGACACCGCCGACATGTACGGGGTCGGCGCGAACGAGGAGCTGGTCGGGCGCGTCGTACGCTCTCGCCGCGAATGGGTGGTGGTCGCGACCAAGTTCGGCAACGTACGCGGTGCCGACGGCAGTTTCCAGGGGATCAACGGCCGCCCCGACTATGTCCGGAAGGCGTGCGACGCAAGCCTGAAGCGCACCGGGCTCGATTTCATCGACCTCTACTACCAGCACCGTGTAGACCCCGAAGTACCGATCGAGGAGACGGTCGGCGCGATGGCCGAGCTCGTGCAGGCGGGCAAGGTCAAGTATCTCGGCCTGTCGGAGGCCGCGCCCGCGACGATCCGCCGCGCGCACGCCGTCCACCCGATCACCGCGCTGCAGACCGAATATTCGCTGTGGACGCGCGATCCCGAAGGCGAGATCCTGCCCGTGTGCCGCGAGCTCGGCATCGGCTTCGTCCCCTACAGCCCGCTCGGCCGCGGGTTCCTGACGGGTCAGTTCAAGACGCCCGACGATCTGCCGGAGGACGATTACCGCCGCCACTCGCCGCGGTTCCAGGGCGAGGCGTTCGAGCGCAACCTTGACCTCGCCCGCGCGATCGAGGAGATGGCTGAGGCGAAGGGCTGCACGCCCGCGCAGCTCGCGCTCGCCTGGGTGCTGGCACAAGGCGACGACATCGTGCCAATCCCGGGGACCAAGCGGCGCACCTATCTCGACGACAATCTCGGCGCGCTAGACGTGACGCTGAGCGAGGCCGATCTCCGCCGGATCGACGCGGTGCTGCCGCCCGGAGCCGCGAGTGGCGAGCGTTATCCCTCGATGGCAACGATCGACCGATGAGCGGGGTCGCGATTGCACCGGCAAGCTCGCGGTGGTGAGGACGCGGCGGGCGGGATCGGGCTCGCCGCGGCGCGCGCGTTCGCCGCGCGGGGCATGCGGGTTGCGCTAATCGACCGTGCGGGCGACGCGCTGAAGGCGGCCGCTGCGAGCATTGAGGGCGCGAGTGCGCACGCGCTCGACGTCGCCGATCCGGACGCGTTGGTCACGCTGGCGGACGAACTGGGCGAGCCCCCTGCCCTGTTGATGAACAACGCCGCGATCGGCGCGGGCGGCGACGTGCTCGCCGGGGTCGCGGCGTGGCGACGCCTCCTCGACGTCAATTTGATGGGCGTGCTTCACGGCGTCGCCGCCTTCGCGTCCGCGATGATCGCGGTAGGCGAACCCGGCCTCATCATCAACACGGGCTCGAAACAGGGCATCACCCAGCCGCCCGGCAACACCGCCTATAACGTCAGCAAGGCGGCGGTGAAGGCGCTGACCGAGGGTCTCGCGAATACGCTTCGCGAGGCGACCGGCGAGCGTGTCACCGCGCACCTGCTGATCCCCGGCTACACCCACACCGGCATGACCGCGCGGAGCGCTGACAAGCCCAATGCTGCGTGGAGCGCCGAGCAGGTCGTCGATTTTATGCTGGCGAGGGTGAAAGCGGGCGACTTCTACATCCTGTGCCCCGACAACGAGACGACGCGCGAGCAGGACGCGAAGCGCATTGCTTGGGCCGCGGGCGACGTAAGCGAAAACCGCCCCGTGCTGTCACGCTGGCATGCGGCATGGAAGGATGCCTTCGCACGCTACATGGTAGAGTAAAATGTGTCGAGGTGTCAGACGTAGTCGCTTAAACGGGCTCAGCCTGATCGATTCTTTACAATTACAAGTTACCATTTAACAATAACACTATTAAAAATAATATATTTAGCACATTATGTATGCATCTATATGCTTCTAAGCACTTTTAGTATTCGCTTATAGAGTCAAATACCTCGATTTACATTTGAATTTACATGCAAACTTAAGTGCACTTATAACATTATAACATGTTTCTGAATTAATATAATATAAAGATCATATACTTGAATGTAATTAGATGCTATAACGTAGCAGCATCGCACAATATAACTACAACCTATTGTGTTTAGAGATTTTAACCTGAAAACTTATAAACTCTAACTCAAGTTACAGATAACTACCAAAATACTTATAATTATGCTTCAAACGACTGCTCTGTATAGCGAAATTCACAAGGTAAATTTCAATGCTGGCCGTTATAGTCTGTCGTAATACTCGTTAGAATTGGAAAGACGGCTTCGCATCTTAAATCAAGCCAAGCTGT
The DNA here is from genome assembly GCF_019429535.1 of Sphingomonas citricola. GTDB lineage: Bacteria > Pseudomonadota > Alphaproteobacteria > Sphingomonadales > Sphingomonadaceae > Sphingomonas > Sphingomonas citricola. The sequence goes on from NZ_JAHXZM010000008.1 coordinate 89,777, forward strand.
AGGTAAGCGGCGTATAATAATATGGTTTAGGCTGGTCGCTTAACATATAGCGTCATATTCGCAAAAATGCATTTTTACACGCTAATAGGTAAATTGGGGTGGAAGTTTCATGAACGCGCGTTGGTATTTAAATCGCTTACGTAGCATGAGTGTTCCAGAGGTTGGACATCGCTTAGTAGAAAAAGTACTAAAAGTGCTTGGGCGGAAATTCATCAGCGGCTGGAGTAAGTTTTCTGTTAATGACATACATTTGCCTGTAATCCCAGGTTTTTCTAGATCTATTGATAGTGCGCCTGCTAGCTTACAAGAGGAAGCCGAATGTGCTGCAAAGCAAATTATGGCGCACCGCTTTAAAGCACTTGGAGTCGCTTGGCCCCACTTTACCTTCATTGCCGGCCCTAAGTCCCCTTGGCACTTAGATCCCGTAACAGGGAAATATTGGCCGGCTGAGCGATACTGTTTCGATATAAAATACCGCGGATCCACCGAGATGGGTGATGTGAAATACGTATGGGAGTTCTCAAGGCTGCAATTTCTTCAGCCTGTAGCGCTTCACGCACGACTATCAAATAATGAAGATGCTGTTAAATTTATCACGGAGGTAATCGCGAGTTGGTACGCGTCCAACCCGCCCTTTAAAGGCGTCGGCTGGTCATCTGGTATTGAGCTGAGTCTACGCACTATCTCTTTGCTAATAGTGACTAGTCTGATTGGCGATCGCTTAGACATGCGTACACGTATCCTGATAAATGAAATCCTGCTTAGCCATGCGTTCTGGTTAGAGCGCTATCCATCACGCTTCTCATCAAGCAACAACCACCTGGTTTCCGAGCAAGCGGCACTATACCTTATTGGTGTGACTTGCCCCTTTGTCCCGGGAGCGGCACGCCTCGTCAAACGCGCGGAAGCTGCGCTGGTGCGCGAGGCAAGTTTGCAAATCCACGCAGATGGTGTCGCCGCGGAACAGTCACCTACATATGGGGCGCTGACGAGCGAGTTGCTGCTGCTATGTGCATGGGTTGCAGACCAGCGGGGGAGCCCCATGACGGACGGTACGCGTGCGCGGCTGGCTGCTTTCGCCGAATGGATTAATTGGCTGGCCGAACCCGATGGCACCGTTCCGGCGATCGGCGATGATGACGAGGGCCGAGTGCTGACGTTAGGACAAGAGGAGCCCAGTTATGCTAGCTCTGTGGCTGCTGCTGTCGCTAGTTTCGCAGAGAGGAGCGACCTAGTCCCGCCGCACGTGCAGACTTTCCGAAATGCGCTCGTGGCACCAAGTTCACCCGCATCACGACCGTTCGGAACTCGCTCGTTTCCGGACGGCGGCTACACCGTTCATCGTACGATGCATGCAGGCCATCAGATATCGCTTGTGGTGGACCATGGCCCACTCGGCTACTTGGCTATTGCCGCCCACGGCCATGCGGACGCACTGAGCTTTACGTTGTCGATCGACGGTCAGCCGGTGTTCGTTGATCCAGGCACCTACCTCTACCATTCGGGCCATCAATGGCGTGACTGGTTCCGCAACACGCGGGCACATAACACCCTTTCGGTCGAAGGTACGGAGCAGAGCATCGTCTCCGGCGCGTTTAACTGGGCGAACAAGGCGCAAACGCGGCTTGAGCAGGTAAACGATGCTCCTTTCAAACTGCAAGCATCCCACGATGGCTACTGTAAGCGGTTCGGAGTGCGGCATCGGCGATCAGTTATGTTAGCTGACGGAGAGTTGACGTTGATGGACATGCTCGTTGGCGGGCCAGAACGCACGGCAGAGATTGTTCTGCAACTGGCGCCCGAATGCGAGGTGGTGAACGAGGGTCCGGAAATTGTCGTTCTGCGTGGGGCAAGCCGCCTCGTGCGGATTGCCTTTCCGCCAAGAGGCTCGATCAATCAAACGCGCGGCGCAGTGTCAACTACGGGTGGCTGGATCTCGCCGCATTTCGGAGCCAAGTTTCCGGCGACGCGGCTGGCGTGGAGCGGTCGGGTTGGTGCTGAAGGCGTAACCACCCGAATTACACTCTGCTAACCTGTTGATTCACCGTAAAGGTATGTCGCGAGCGCGTGTCCAAAAACGCTGCCGCTTCCTATATCATACCGGTTGGCCTATTCAGCATGCTACGTCAGGCATTCCACGATCGTGGCCGGCATATCTCTGGTAAAAACTTCGTGAGTATATGGTTGCGGCAGAGAAGGACTCTGCCATGCTGGTTAGTTATACCTGTAACTAACCAGCCTAGCGCCTGAAAACGACCGTTCGCGCACCATTCGGCAGAACTCGGCGCTCCGCAGCCCAAGTTACCGCACGGGCGAGCACCAAGCATTCGACATCGCGCCCTACCGCCACCATTGCCTCGGCTGTGGTGGCGTGATCAACGCGCTCAACTGTTTGCTCGATGATCGGCCCCTCGTCTAAGGCTCTAGTTACGAAGTGCGCAGTGGCCCCGATTAGCTTGACACCGCGCGCATGTGCCTGGTGGTACGGTTTGGCTCCTCGGAAGCTGGGCAGAAAGCTGTGATGAATGTTGATACATCGCCCGCTTAACGTGTCGCACATCTGCGGTGACAGCACCTGCATGTAACGGGCGAGCACCAGCATCTCGGCGTCGAGTTCCTCCACAAGTTTCAAAACGTGCGCCTCTTGCTGCGCTCGGTCAGTGGAATCCACAGGCAAATAGTGAAAGGGAACGCCATGCCACTCGCAGAGAGAGCGGAAATCAGGGTGGTTAGATATAACCCCCACTATTTGCACCGGCAGCGCCCCCGTGCTCCAGCGATGCAGCAGGTCGTTAAGACAATGACCGAACCGCGATACTGCAATCACGATCCTCATTGGCTCTCCCACGTCGTGGAGTGCCCAATCCATGCCGAATCGGCTGGCAACAGCGCCAAACGCGACACGCGTGTCGCCAATGGAACTCGCCGAGCGGTACGCCACACGCATAAAGAAGATACCACTTTCCGTATCTGCGAACTGCTGTGACTCTAGAATAAAGTTACCTCTGTCCGCCAAGAACCCGGACACCGCCGCAACGATGCCTACCCGGTCGTTGCAAGTGAGCGTCAGCACGTGTGGGTAGACGTTCACGTCGTAACTCTTTCCTGTATCGAGGGCGAAACTCGCTTCTCAAAGACCTGTCTTACAGAAAGCGACAGCCGGATGCTTGCAGACGGATGGGTTAAGTGGCGCATGAGACATCCCGGCAAAGAGGGCATGCCGTAATACCTCAAGCTGCGGCTGCATCGCGCCAAAGCACCACGAGACGACGGACATAGGGCGTGATGTCGAGCTGCTCGCGATGCAGAGCGGCCGCCGCAGAACCAAGTTGCGCGCGCAGATCCGGATCGTGGAGGAGGCGTCGGATCGCTTCGGCGAGCGCAGGCACGTCACCTGGCGCAACGAGCAGCCCAGTCTCGCCGTCGGCGACAATGTCTTCGACCGCGCCCACTGGGGTAGCAATTACCGCTAAGCCTGCGGCCATGCCCTCGATCACCGACATGGGCAAATTCTCGTTGTAGGAGGGCAGAATAAGCACGTCCGCCTCGGCAATCAGCTTGGCAACGTACTCGGCCCCCACCCAGCCTGGCACTTCCACCTTGTTAGATAGGCCGGCGGCCGCAACTCGCGCACGTGTTTCAGCGACCTCTCCATCGCCGGCCATTATCATGCGCCAGCCAAGTGTAGAATCTAGCCTAGCCAGCGCGTCAACCAGATCGCGCGACCCCTTGCGCTCGCCTAGGCGGCCAAGGAACAGCAGGCGCGTCTCGTCATCAGTTAGTCTAGGTGGGAGCACAGGCCGCCTCGTCGCATTAGGAAAGACCACAATCTTAGCACCGGGTACCCGACCTAGTACGAAGTCCCGCCAGACGCGGCCTAGTACCACCACACGCCCCGCGCGCGCGAACATCCATGCAATCGCGCGCGAAAGCCTAGGCGAGGCCTGGCCCCAAAAGTCCCGGAACAGCGCACCGTGGAGGTGGATTACGGTAGTAATTCCAAGCGCGTGTGCAGCAGCCGCGATGCAAAGCTTGCGGGAGGTGCTGCCGTGGCTAGCAACGTTGATATGTACCACGTGCGGCCGCCAGAGCGCCATGACTGCGAGGAAACGTGTGAGGACAAAAGGAGAAAGCACGATGGAACCCGACCCACGCGTTTGTTCGAAGCGCACCTCCATGCCTTCTGGCGGACAGCAGGCGAGTTCGTCGCGCACAAGATCCATTAGTCGGTCGATGCCGCCATTGCCGCCCCGTCCGAGCGGTGTCGCAACGAGCACGCGGATCACTGACTGGTTGTATCGATATAGATGGGTGATTTGCCGCGAGGGGTGCGGAGCGGCGCGTCGCCGAATATGTAGCGCGTGGTCACTTCTGTAGGCACTTTCAAGCGGACGTTGCGCTCAATCGCAGCGAGCGTCGCGTCGGAGAAGCTCGCACCGCGTACTACATGGACGTCGAGAGCGTGCGGACCCGTGCGAAGGAATTGCACAAAGTCCGCCCCTGGAACGAGACGCGGCATATGATTGAAGCCAATGATCTGACGCCCGTCAGGAAGCACCATCCGCTCGCCGGCACGGCCGGCAATACCTTTAAACGGCGCAAGACCGAGCGCCACATCCTCCAGCAATCCTCCAGCCTCCTGCTCGACGCCAACAATAACATCTCCCGTGTCGTAATGTGGCAGTAGCTGGGCAGTGTTGTGGAAGTTCGTGCCGACGACAATCCCCTGCGTACCGCCTCGGTCCAGCTCAACCATGCCGTAGTCGTGGCGAAAGTGATACGCGCCTGCCGCATCCGCTGACGCGAAGCACACGCGCTCGGCCTGACCGTAGTAGTCAAGCAGAGGACAGTCGAATGTGGTCCGCACCGCATCGAACAGGGCAGCGGGCATGTACTCTGAAGAGGTCAGCACGAGGTGGGGACGGATCTCAACCTGTCGGTCGCGCACGTGCGCAATCAGGAGTTCCAACGCCGAGGGATAGCAGTAGAGAATGTCTGGCCTGAAATCCGCGAGCGCTGCCAGGATTGCTGGCGCTGACGCGGCGTTGAGGTGCATACTGGAGAACAGTCGCTTCCGGTCGCTTGCATCGTACCAAAACGGGGCTGTCCGATCGTCCGGAGCCTTAAAGCTGTCGGCGCGAAATACTGCTTGGCGGGCGTTGCGCAGATCGACCCCATGTAACGCTACCACGTGGTCGATCGTAGCTTGCTCGTAGACCACGCTGGCTAGGGTGCGGTGCACAACCAGCGGCGCACCGGTGGTTCCTCCGGTTGCCGCCGAAGTCGACGGCCACCAGCTACGCCTATGATATCTTTCGGGTTTTTCACGTACGTCAGTCTTGGTAGTCGTCGCGTCAAAGTCGATCCCAGCCAACTCAGCAAGGGAGCGAAGCCGTTTGAGGTGCACGTCGCGGTAACGAATGCGCTCATCTCGCGCCATCACGTCCGCTTTCCGAAGCTGCGTTCGGTAGTGCTCGTATAATGGAAAAAGCCGCCGGCTGCCCTGGCGCCATCGCTGGATCAGCATCAGAGGCAAACCGAGGTATTCGCGGCGGAACGATAGTTCGCCGTCTCCAGATTCCGGCGCTTGATCACCCCGGGCACACCGGCAACTAGCGCATGAGCCGGGACGTCCTCTACGACAACACCGCGGCCGATGCGGATTGGACCGATCAACCGTGCGCCGGCGTGAACAATAACGCCGGTCTCTGGGTATGGTGCGCCTGACTCTGGAACGCGACCGCCGAATACAACATGCACGCCGATCTCACACCCCACCTCAATTACCCCAAACCCGCTATGATGAGAGAACACATTACGAGCAACTCTTGCTCGTCCCAAGATGGAGGCACCGAAAAGCAAACGCACCGCAACATCAATCGCACGCGACAACGGTTGTACCGGCGCACGAGTGAGCTGTTGAGACAACCGAGTCATCTGCATGATGGTCTGCAATGGTTAGCCCTCTTGTACTCGGCGGGAAATAACCGGGGAGGCACGCTGACCAAGTGCCTTTTGGTCAGCCCAAGCAGTAGTCGGAAGAACACCGGCAGGCAACAGTAAGCTCATGAGGCCCGTTATCGGGTTGTTACTTTCCATATAGAAAGACTCAGCAATCGATATTTGCGCTAGTATGAGCACTAGAACAACACAGAACACCCGCATGTTCGCATCGGTTTGATCTAACCGCATATCAAAGCGCCCTGCTAAAAAAAGCCTTCCTCCTTCGAGGAGGCTGATCCACCACCAAGACAAGAGTATGAAGACTAAGCCCACCATTCCAAAAGCGACGTACATGTCCAAGTAGGCGCTTTGGGAGTTGGGCGTGACCGAATAAGCTTTGTTAAAGACTGCAGTCTCTGAGATAGACTGAAAGCCCGATTTATAGCCCAGTCCAAACACCCAGTTATTCTCTAAGGATTGTCGCACTAGCTGCCATAACGCAGTTCGGCCCGTTAGGTCGGACGTCTTGCCGATCAGGTTGAGGAGTGAGATGTTAGTCGATGTCGTCAAAGCCGCAACCGACCAGACAAGCGCCAGCAGGGCGGTGCTCGTGGTTTTGAATAACAAGGCACCGAGCCGCGCCGCTCCACCAAGCAGGAAAAACGCGGCTAGTCCGAGGCCGCAAGTCAGGAAGGCGCCGGTGGATTGTGCCATATAGAGGCAGGTCAGCGCAGAACAAAGAAGTGGTAAGAGCCAGACGCCCGAGATCTGCCTTCGGAGCGCCACCAAAAAGACGATGAAAATGGCGCTGAATTGCCCCAAGCCGGTTCGATGTCCTAAAACCCCGCGCCACTCTCCCGCGTGGACAGATTGCACGGCGTCGCTGGTCTGATGCACACCTATTGAAGGGAAAACGAGAGCGGTGAAGATTGACAGGACGACAATACCACCGCCGACCCACGTGAAAATGGAGTAGGTAGCCTTGCGTCCGAAGTAACTCACCACGCCCAGGGAGCTCACGTACACCGCAACTAAAATTACACCTCTCGCTAGGGTGGTGGATGGATCGGTCGACCAGAGCGCCGACGCGAGCACAAAGAGCGGTAGGACGTACAAAGGCGCAGCGCGCCTAAAGATGGTTGCCGCGTTTACCAAATTTGTTGCGAGTAGCGCAAATCCGACGAGAAACGATCCGGATAAGACTATAGCCTGTGTGATTATACTTCCGGAGGCCTCGTCGGTTGCATAGTCGTATCCAACAATCACATTCCTGTAGGCGCCGAACGTGATGAACAAACCGAACGTTGCTAGTAGCGCCACATAACTTCTAATGAACTGCAATGCATGAGGCTTTTGCCGGCTTCTGAATTCCGGCGCATTTTTCTCGATCGCCATTACACGCTGGCCGCCAAAATTTGATCATACACCTGCATCACCTTATTCGCGAGAACCTCGTAAGATCGCTCACGGCGCACCCATTCGGCTGCCTCGCGACGAACGGATAGCGGGTCCCCTCGCTCGATGGCGGAGGCGATGCCTTGGTGAAAGCTTGCAGCGTTAAAATCGGTCAGGACGCCCGCTCCTGCTGTTCGAATGACATACTCTTGATCCGGATGCCGGTTCGCAACGACTTGCGCCCCTAAATACATATATTCGATCAACTTGGTTGGCGTAGCAACGGCAAGAAGCGTCGTATCCGCCGGACAAGGAGCCAGGCAGACGTCGGCCGCAGCGACGTACCCAAACAGTTCTGTCATAGGCATGTGGTCTAGGAAGACGTAGCGGTCCGCCACACCTAATCTATGAGCCGGTTTAAGTAAGATTTCTCTCTCGCGCTTGGTGGAGCCGCCTATAATAACAAATATGCCGGCGGGCTTTTCAAGCAAATACATAGCAACCCCCTCGGATGGGATTTCCATACGTCGAGGTAAATCAAGCGCTCCCACATACAATATAACTGGACGAGATGCATAAAGCTGAGAATTAAGTTTTAAAGGTAAAGAAAACTTTTCCGAGTTTATACCCATTGGAATTGCTATAATACGATCGGCCTTTAATCCCTGCTGCGTCAAAAGAAGTTTCATGAGATCGCTCTGCGCAAAAACGGCGTGAGCTAATTTCAAGGTTACGAAGAGGGTAAGTGCCCGGGCTAAATACCCGAATAATATCCTAAACAGTCCGGTTACGTACTTCTTCTGATACAGATGGTCTTGGCCCCTAGATATGTACCCCTCGCTCATCGGGTACGACATCCAGTACGTGAACTTGACGCGGCAGAGACGAGCGGTGATCCCGTACAAGGGCGCCACAACGAGAACGTCACGGCACTGGACGATGTCGTACTTACCCATCACGACTTGGCTCAAGGCGTGCAGGTGAGCCCAGAAAATTTGAAACGCCGCCACTACCGAATTGCGGGAACGCCCGTATACCCAGACCGTCTCTGACTCAGAAGTTTCGGATACGCGCTGCGATGCCGGCCCAGGCTCCGCCGCCCGCATCAGCCAAGTGATCTGCATCTTGCGCGCGATAAAATGGGAGAATAGTTCCACAATATCCACGCGGAACGTCGGAAACCTGTCGCGAGCGACGATCAATATCCTAGGCGGTCCGTGTTCGGCCATCACTCGCTCTGACGTTAGGTTTTCAAGATGGGCATATATTTGACCGGCAGGGTCGGCGCACTTCTACTTGCCTTACTATTTCAGGTCCTCGCCGTGCGACTGGCCCCAACGGTTGAATATGCAACTTTCTCGGTTCTATTGGCCGGAGGATCGGTGGCCAATACCGTCGCTGGATTGGGAAGTCAGCGTCTTATTCCGAAGATAATCGGCGCTCTCGAGAGGTGGGGGCCCGCAAGATCCGGGCAATTATTCCTGACGGTGCTCTTGCTGCGTGTGGTTGCGATCTGCACCGTATCCGCGCTCCTATTCTACGCGTACCTGCGAGGCATCGACACCAGCCTTCCTATTAGCAGCAGGTATGCGGTGCCGTTCATATATGCGGCCCTGACCATGTCAATCTACGTGGACGTTGAGGCGGCTTCGCAGACGTTACGGCAGCAGCGGCTTTCCAGGACCGTGGCCCTTTCCGATGTCGCGGGCCGCTGCATCGGCGTGGTCACCCTATATGCAGTGACTGGTCGGGTAACAGCCATGGCGCTGATCTTGATCATTGGATCAACCCAGTTCGTCGCCTCGGCGGTTTTATTCCTTACTACTATGCGCGAGCTACGACGTCGGGCATTACCGGATAACCCAAGCACGGCGAACACACGAGAACTGCTGCACTTGGCATTCGCGGCTTATGTGGGAGGGCTCGCATGGGTCGCGACAGCTCCGTCTACTTTACGACTGTTCGCGGCCTCCGTTCTTCAGCCAACGGCGCTTGCGACACTCGCGTTCGTCCAAAGTTTGGGGGCGAGCGTCCAGCGGTATACTCCCGGTTTTATGCTGATGCCCTACGTAGAGGCGCAGATAATGCGGGAAGGTCACGAGCTGACGACGAGCGAGGTGAACGCCCGATTGACTCTTCCTTGGAAAATCGACCTAGCACTCGCATTAGTGATTTCGGCAGGACTGGCTCCTATGGGCCAACTATTATTCACTGCTATAGGTCGTCCTCAGTTCGTCGGGTATGCAATTTTTCTCGCTCTCGTCGTGCTTCCAATTCCTACTGCGACTATGTACCGTAGTGGTGAGGTAGCAGCGGTGTTGGCAGAAAGGTATGGTGCAATGTTTCGAGGCGCCTTCGTGTCTGTGATCGCTTTCTGTATCGTGACGCAGGCAAACCGGATTGGAATTGTCGCGTTGCTACTACTGCCCGTCATCGACAACTGTCTGAAGTGTATCCTAATCGGTAGATCACTGGAGGATTCAGCGGTTCGCCCGTTTACCAACTGGCGAAGCGTACTGCTCCTGTTCAGTGCGGGTGCGGCCTCTGCCCTGCTCTGCGGCACCATGGTCCACCAAAGCTTCGGCTATTCGGTAATATTGTCGCTACTAGCGGCTGCCCTCATGTCGGGCCTCATCGTGGCCCTACGCCTGTTCAGCAGGTCTGAATTGCTTATGCTGGTGTCTATCCTGCCACCAAATGTGGCTGGGAGCGCCAGGACTTGGCTTGCCCGTTAGACAACCGACGAGGCGGTGATCTAGCCTGACACCAGTCCATGGGCGCGCAGGATTGCGAGGATGGCCGTGACAGAGGAGCGAGCCTCAACGTCGATCACAGATTTATTCAGGGGTGATGCAATGTCCGGGTGGACAGCGGCACCGCCTGTTTGGTCGACCAGCCTCCAGTCATGAACCCAAAGAAATCGCAGACGCGCGGACAAACCCGCCGGCGCGGCTAGGCGGGTGTCGCGGCAGATTACCGCGAAAGCGCCGGTTGCACCGGGCGTGCGAATGATCTCTACCTCATCACCTTGGAGAGCCTTGGAAGGCAGCGTAACGGTGCAATCAGCCGCAAGGGCCTCGTTGAACCACACCATTGTTCTGCTCGCGCGATGGACCTCTACGTCTGAGCTATCCGCAACGACATCAATCGTGACTGTTGCGGTGGACGCTGTAGCATTATCTGCGATCATTAGGGGCGTGTCGCGAGCCGGATCGATGGTTGGATCAATCTTTGTTGGCTTCCGCGCGCGCCACGCCACACCCGCGATCCGCGCACCGTCGTCCGTCAGCGTTGGTATGGCAGCGCCAATCACCGCTACGTCGGAATAAGCGTCGTACAGATCTGAACCAATCGCAGGTGAACCGCGGTAAATACGCCATGGCCCGTTGCCCGGCCACCTCACGTCCGAATAGAGGATAAGGGCGACAACGCTGCGACGGTCAGCCGGTACGAAGGCAGACACTTCCATCCCGGGCCCCGCGGCGATCAGGTTAATTGGATCAAGCAGGCGGATGGCTCGATAGCGATAGGTTCCGGTCGCGCCCGTCCACAGGGCCGCGCCAACATCGTGCAGAGTCACCCCGCCTTTACTATTGGTTCGACCATCCCACCCGGGCACTACGTAGCTGGAGGATAGTTGATAGCCAGGGTCTATCCGTCCCTGACGGGATGCTTCAGCCGCATGAGCAGCGAAGCCCGGTATCCCCGTCTGACCGTCGGCTTGGACAACACGGATGCCCGTGTATGCTACCGGCGCTCTGACACCGTTGACTTGTCGGCGGCAATCGGAGAGCACCAGGGTCGTGTTGCGACCAACCTGTATCTCTGGAAACAGGGAGCAGTTAGGGCCCATGGGGCCAGACCAGCGCCATGTCACCCGTGAAAGAGAGACAAAGGTTCCGGCATCGCTACTGGCGTCGTCCACAACGATGGACGGTCCTAAATGGGTTGTGGACTGCGCGATATTGGCTTCGTTCACCGAGACGGTGGCGCCGAGACCGACAAGTAGCCGCGCACCCTCTGCATGCCAATTGTCGAAATTGACACTGTAGCCCTCAATGCGCCAGAGTCCATTTATGCAGTTCCGCACCGATACATTGTAACTGCTGTCCCCGTTCTCGGGGGTGCGACGCAAAATAACCGCAGCCGCCTCGCCGGGCGGGAAATCGCATTGTTCGAAGATCAGCCCGTCGCCGCTGCCGCCGATATCGTACTGGTAGGTATTAGCGTCCTGAGGCGCCGAAAAGCTGCATTGCACGAAGCGGCAAGCGTCTGAGTAGGCATCATCTACCACGCTCTTAGAGCGGCGTGGCCCAAGAAGCGGCCGCCGTGGACGTACGACGATCTGCCGCATCGCAGTGCCGCTGATCCGCTCGAAGTTCGTCATGTGCCCGAAGAACATGCAGCCGATCATTCCGGGCACCGCTGATCCATCGAAGCGGATGTTGCTCAGCCCTCCACCGTTCAAAAAGCCATCAGTGACGCGGTTCTGCATGTCGACAGTATTAAGGCCTATGGCGACGTTAGCCGTGAACGTCGCACCGGCAAGACCCACGATGATTGTGCCGCCGCGAGATGGATCAGTTTTTCCTTGGCCCCCGTTTAGTTGCGCTCCATAGACGAAGCTAACACTGCGTCTCAGCCCAATTCGACCGGGTGGTAAGGTAGCCTCCCGAATGAACTGAGCTGCCATGTAAGCGGCCATGGCGCACATACCGTCAGTGTCGTCATCAAATCCGTTTGCCGCAATCCCGAACATCCGGGCATCAGGACAGCGCTCGTCAAGACGAAAGCCGCGATGCCGACCGTTCTCATCAACGGTAAGGAAGGACCAAGCAGGATTACTTTTTACAAATGCTTCGTTTACTGTCGTATCAGCAATATATTGCGCCCCAAGCCGATCGGGCACTCGAATACGATTGGTTCCGGAAGGAACTGATATAGGTCCTTCTGCGAAGGACGGGTAAGCAGGCACCAGGAAAATGCCACTTAGGGCCGTTGCCGTTGCGGTCTTCACGACGGCACGCCTACTAATAAGGGGCATGCCTTTCTCATCCCCCTCCCTCACAGGCAAAGCAAGCCCCGACCCCTCCCCGGACCACTGAGTTTCTGGACAAAATCAGGATGGCATTCCGACATATTGGCCCTGTCGTTCATCTGTGACTAATGTCGAGAGAAAGTGCACGCTGATAGGCTAACAAAAGAGGCGTTATTTGATAATTCCAGCTTAGTTCAGACTCGACACGACAACGTCCTAGCAGCCCCATCTGCTCACGCCGGACGGGATCTTCTAGCAACTCAATTATTTTCCCTGCCATGTCGATTGGGTCGTTCTTCGCAGCGTAAAGAGAAGAATTTTGCGCGGAAAACCGACCTTCGAGAACGTCAAACTGAACAATGGGCTTGCTTAGCGCCATATATTCCATAATCTTATTCATCGTAGATTTGTCATTCATTGGATTGACCCTATCCGGGTTTACGCCGATATCCATAGTAGACAATACTTCAAACAGCTCTTTGTCCGGGGCGCGACCGATAAAGGTAATATAATCGAGCAGGCCCTTGTCCTGCGCTAATGCACGGAACGACACGAGGCTCGGGCCGCCACCGACTAAGCAAAACTGGACGTCGTGGCGCCTCAAGTTGTAGACAATGTGCTGCACCGCATCGATTAGTAGGTCGATGCCTTCCTGATCGCCCATCACTCCCACATAGCCGACCAAGTAACGGCGGCCATTGCGCCACGCGTCTACGGGCGCGACCTTCTTGAGTCGACTGAGGTCGGGTCCGGAGCGGACCACGAACACGCGGTCGGGCGCCATACCGCCGCGCTCAATTGCGATTTGGCGGTAGCTGTTGTTGGTGGCTATAGACACAGAGGCCGTCCGAAAAGTCAGCTTTTCCACCAGCACTATGAGCCGCCAGAACACACCGCGGCGACCGAACTTGGCCTCGTATAGTTCAGGGTTTATGTCGTGGTGGTCGAATACGAACGGCACGCCCAAGAGGCGGAATGGCAGCGCCACCAAGAAAATAAGGTCAGGCGGATTACACCCCTGAATCACGTCGAACCCGCGTTTAAAGTAGATGCGCCATGCCAGCCATGTCTGCCAGAATAGCGCCGCACCATATTCGAGCAGGTAGCCTAACGCCCCTTTTGCATCGACCGGTAGGGGATGGCGGTGAATGTGTACCCCGTCCAGGCACTCGTAATGCTTCTCATAACCTTTGCCGGTCGGGCAAATCACGGAGACAGTGGCGCCCGCCGCCTTGAGCGTGCGCGCCTCTTGCCATACACGCCGGTCGAACGGCAGCGGCAGATTTTCAACAATGATCAGGACGCGTTTACCCGCTAGCGGCTGCCCCTTGATATAGGTTGGAAACTCCTGAGCCAAAGCCGCAAGGTTGCCAGACGCGCTCATGGAATGGAACTCACGTCAACGATCTGGACATCGCCGAGCGCCAATGCGCGCACCAGCTGGTTGGTAGCTACCACAACGTCCCAGCCTCCGGCTTCCGCTGTAGGTCGATCGACTAGCAACGTGTCAATAGTAGGTAAGTGGGCGTAGGCATAGCCTAGGTTCTGCCCAACTAGTCTTTCCGGCCGGAGCGCAGGATCGTACACGCGAACTTGATGCCCGGCGTCTAACAGCCTGCGCGCTAAGTCTACCGCTGGGCTCTCACGCAAATCGTCTGTGTTCGCCTTAAACGCCAGTCCGACCACCAGCACGCGCGCGCGCGGCGGAAGGTCCCGGACGATCCGGCTAAACTGGTAATGCTTGTGTGCCTCATTAGAGCGGATCAATGAGTCAATCAGGTGAGTATTGGCGCCCGTATCGCCCGCAATATGCTGCAGAGCACGCACGTCCTTAGGCAGGCATGACCCGCCAAATGCACCACCCGGTCGGGTATAGTAAGGTGAAATGTTAAGTTTAGTGTCCGAAACGAAGATTCTATGCACCTCACCTGCGGAGATGCTCAATTGCTGACACACACGCCCGATCTCGTTGGCAAAGGCGACCTTAACTGCGTGCCAGGTATTATCGACAAACTTGGTGAACTCAGCTTCCCGGATGCCAACGTGGAATATGGGTGCGTCAATGCCTTCGTGTAGCGCTTCCATAGCAGCCGACGGCTCACCGGAACGTGTGCCAATCACAATTTTTGGCGGGTTGAAATAGTCGTCAACCGCTGTCGCTTCCCGTAGGAACTCTGGATTATACACTAATTTCACAACATGGTCAGCCGCATCGCCTAATCGGCTACGCATGATTGGCGCGATAATTTGGTCGATGGAACCTGGCCGCATCGTAGAGCGAAAAGCGACGGTAAGCGGTTCTATGCGGTCTGGTCGAACCGCCTCCGCAATCTGACGACTTACCTGAGCCACGTAGCTCATGTTGTGCGCGCCATCGGCACCGCTGGGTGTGCCCACGCAAACAATGGCGATTTGTGCATCGTCCAAGTGGTCGCCGATTGTTCGCGATGCTTCAAGACGTTGTTGGGACAGCGCCTCAGCGAGTAGGTTATCTAGTCCTGGCTCATTAATTGGAGATCGACCGGCTGCAATCGTCTCCACCTTATCGGCGCTTGGGTCGATGCCGACAACATGGTGCCCACACTTGGCGATGCAGGCTACGGCGGTGCAGCCGACATATCCTAAGCCAAAAACGACGACCTTCATTACCCCTGCTGCTCCTTGGACCGTTGATGCCTGCCCCTAGGTGACTGCCCACGCACACGCATCATTTTTTCGGGTGGGCTTCGCCAATGGTAAAGAACAGCCTCTTATTGGCAGTTTATCTGCCTACCCAATCTTCAAAGGTTCGACAAATTCGTTCTGCGTCTGCTTGCCCGGTGTGAGGCAATGCCATTAGCGAAAATTGGATTTGTCGATCCGAGCATGATGCGCCAGCCCATGATCAAGAATTTCATCATAGCCCGCAGGCACTCTGACGTGACCCCCGCCTTTCATCCAGCAGCAGCCAGAGACTGACCAATTTTCTCGCGTATAAGCGCAGGTGAAGTAACCGACGGGGTTACCCCCCTGTTGCTGTTCAAATTAGGCGACGAATGCCGCCGGGGTGGCGTCGTCGCCGAGCGTAGAGTGCGGGGGTTCGTTGTTGTAGTCGTCGACCCAGCGCGCTGGGATCGAGCGGGCTTGGCCGATGGTGAAGAATAGCGTCTCATTGAGAAGCTCGTCGCGCATGCGACCGTTGAAGCTCTCTACGAAACCATTCTAGGTTGGTTTGCCCGGCGCGATGTAATGCCACTCGATGCTGGCGTCGCCGGACTAGGCGAGCACCGCATTGGAGGTCAGTTCGGTCCCGTTGTCGCTGACGATCATCTTCGGATTGCCGCGCTTGGCGATCAGATCGGCTAACTCACGCACGACCCGCCGGCCGGAAATCGATGTATCTACTATCACCCGGAGGCATTCGCGCGTCACGTCGTCGACGATGTTGAGCACGCGCAACCGTCGGCCGGTAACGAGCTAGTCGTGAACGAAGTTTAGGGTTAGGACCCGTTGATGTGAGCGTCGCGATCTGATTCAGGCTCCGCGAGGAAACCGGGATGAGCGACCCTTTTTGGCTGCCTGACGAGCAAATGGAGCGCTTGCAGCCGTTCTTTCCCAAGAGCCACGGCAAGCCGCGGGTCGATGACCGGCGGGTTCTGAGCGGCATCGTGTTCGTCAAGCGCAACGGGCTGCGCTGGCGTAATGCACCCAGCGCCTACTGTCCGCACAAGACGCTCCGCACAAGACGCTCTACAATCGATGGAAGGGCTGGGGCGAGGCAGGCGTGTCACGCGGATGATGGAGGGTCTGGCTGTGGTCGGCGCCGAGCCGAAAACGGTCATGATCGACGCGACGTATCTCAAGGCGCGCCGCACGGCTTCGAGCCTGCGGAAAAAAAGGGGATCTCGGCCGCCTGATCGGGCGCACCAAAGGCGGCATGAATACCAAGCTCCACGCATGGCTGACGCAAAACGGCCGCCCCTTGAGCTTCTTCAGGACCGCAGGCTAGGTCAGCGACTACACCGGCGCGGCGGCGCTGATGGACGACCTGCCGCAAGCGCAGTGGCTGCTCGGCGATCGCGGCTACGACGCCGACTGGTTCAGGGACGCCCTCCAGGCCAAGAGCATCCAGCCCTGCATCTCAGGCCGCCGGTCGCGCAACAAGCCGGTCAGATACGATAAGCGGCGCTATCGGCGCCGCAGCCGCATCGAGATCATGTTCGGCCGCCTCAAGGACTGGCGCCGCATCGCCACACGCTACGATCGCTGCCCCACGACCTTCTTTTCCGCCGTTGCTCTCGCTACCACCGTCATCTTCTGGCTGTGATCAACGAGTCCTAACCTTAGCAGTGAACGTTGAGGATAGTGTAGAAACCTGGAGCGGGTGAAGGGAATCGAACCCTCGTCGTAAGCTTGGGAAGCTTCTGCTCTACCATTGAGCTACACCCGCATCGATACGACGCTTTCACCACCCAAGCGCTAAACCCGCTTGGCCGGTTAGATATGATCTGCAACGCTTGTGAGAGCGCGTCAAGCTCGTATGCAAGATCTATAATTGGCTTGGGACGGGATTGGCCGCGTAGATGTCTGCCGCACTGGCACCCAAAAGGCCAATAAGAGCGGGCCTTGCCAGTCGTGTGGCGAGGCTTTCGAGGCTTGGCAAGGCGCATCAAGGCTTCGCTCACGCAGCGCTTGCACGATCGGCCTCAGTCATCAGCTAAGAGGGTGCAGGCATATGTGACCTTCAGATGACTACTTAGCGCTCTCAACAACGACGATGCAGTGGGAGATAGCAAAGGCGGAAGGACGCCATCTGTGGGCATTGAAGAACGCTGAGCCCCCACTCAGCCCTCCTACCGCGTACACGATACGCAAGTCAGCTTATTGATACAGCTTGCGCTCGTAGCTTCGTAAAAACATCATCGAGAGCAGCAGGGCAATTGCAACCAAGGTCAAGCCGGGCAGCATCATCGCTGCATATATAATGTTATGTGATGCGCCCTTTAGCGACATGATCCATCTCCTGCCGCTAGTTTATAGCTAGATCGTTAAATCTCTATAGAGATTATTTACAATGGGAACTTGTAGCGCCTTCGAGCGTGCCGAGCGAACGGCGGCTTCTGAAAGGGCATGCCGCTAGCTGACTGATCCTAAACCGTCGCTCGCTGGCGATCAAATTTCTGCGCAGGGGAGACATGACATGCCGTCCAAGAATAGTGCCTAACCATCTCGATGACTACGTCTCGGCGTTGCACTCAATCGACCGCCAACGATCGATGGTGGCTTCAGCCCTGCTCCACTGCGCGCAGGATGGCGCGTCCGTAGGCGGTTTTCTTGAACCGCTCACCTGCGGCACGCGCTTGGTCGGCGGAGATAAAGCCCATTTCGAACGCGATCTCCTCGAGACAGGCGATCTGAACGCCCTGGCGGTGCTGGAGCGTGCGGACGAACTCGCCGGCTTCAAGCAGGCTGTCATGCGTGCCGGTGTCGAGCCAGGCATAACCGCGCCCCATCTGCTCGACGAATAGATCGCCCGCCTCTAGGTAGATGCGGTTCAGGTCGGTGATCTCGAGCTCGCCGCGCGCGCTCGGCTTCAGGTTGCGCGCGAACTCGACGACGCGGTTGTCGTAGAAGTAGAGGCCGGTCACCGCGTGGTTCGACTTCGGCTGGGCGGGTTTCTCCTCCAGGCTGACTGCGCGGCCGCCTTCGCCGAACTCGACCACGCCGTAGCGCTCGGGATCCTCGACCTGGTAAGAGAACACCGTCGCGCAGCCTTTCCGCGCGACCGCATTTTTCAGCAGGTCGGTCAGGTGCGCGCCGAAGAAGATGTTGTCACCGAGCACCAGCGCGACGTCGTCGTCGCCGATGAAGTCCGCGCCGATCGTGAACGCCTGCGCCAGCCCATCGGGGCTCGGTTGTTCGGCGTAGGCGATCGAGATGCCGAAGGCGGAGCCGTCCTCGAACAGCCGGCGGTAATTGTCGAGATACTCAGGCGACGAGATGATCAGCACGTCGCGGATGCCGGCGAGCATCAGCACCGACAGCGGGTAATAGATCATCGGCTTGTCGTAGACGGGCAAGAGCTGCTTGTTGACCGCCAGCGTCGCCGGGTGGAGCCGCGTGCCCGAGCCGCCCGCGAGAATGATGCCCTTCACTTCACGTCTCCGATCAGGTCGTTCAGAATGTCGCCGAGCGCGTCCTGCCAGGGGCGGGGTGCGATACCGTAGGCCTCCTGAATCGCCTGGTGGCTGAGCAGCGAGTTGGCCGGGCGCTTGGCCGGGGTGGGGTATTCGGCGGTGGTGATGCCGGCGACTTCGGCCGAGGCACCGCCGCGCGCCGCGGACTGGCGGAAGATCTCGCGCGCGAAGCCCGCCCAGGTCACTTCGCCCGCGTTGGAGAAGTGGAACGTTCCGGTCGGCGCGTCCGGGTCCGCGATCAGCCGGAGCGTGATCGTCTGGAGCGCCTGCGCGAGGTCGGCCGCGCTGGTGGGCGAGCCGCGCTGGTCGTCGACGACGCGCAACGTCGGGTTGGTCGCGGCGACGCGCAGCATCGTCTTCACGAAATTGTTGCCGTGCGCCGAGACGACCCAGGCGGTGCGCACGATCGCGTGGCGCGCGCCCGAGGTACGGACCGCGAGCTCGCCGCCCAGCTTCGACGCGCCATAGACGCCGAGCGGCGCGACCGCGTCGTCAACCTGCCACGCGCCTGCCTTGTCGCCGGCGAAGACATAGTCGGTCGACACCTGGACGAGCGGGATGTTGGCGTCCGCACACGCCTTGCCGAACGCCGCGGGTGCCATCGCGTTGACGGCCCAGGCGGTAACGAGGTCGTTCTCGGCCTTGTCGACCGCGGTATAGGCAGCACCGTTGATCACGGCCGCGAACGGTTGCCCGTCGTGCCCGGCCGCGACGCGCGCCTCGACCGCAGCGGTGTCGGTCAGGTCGAGGTCGGCGACGTCGATCGCCACCACCTGCACGCCCGCGGGCCAGGTGAGCCGCTGGAGCTCGGTGCCGAGCTGGCCGTTCGCGCCGGTGACGAGGATGGCACCTGTCGCCGTGTCGCCTTGTCGGCTCGTCGACGTGTCGACAGACATTATGCCGCGACCCCGCGGCGCTCGGACGCCTTGGCCGCGACTAGCGGGCGCCACCAATCCTCGTTGGCGAGATACCATTCCACCGTCTTGCGGATGCCGCTCTCGAACGTCTCCTGCGGGTACCAGCCGAGCTCGTCGCCGATGCGGGATGCGTCGATCGCGTAACGCTTGTCGTGGCCGGGGCGGTCGGCAACCTCGCTCATCTGCTCGGCATAGGGACGGCCGTCGGCGCGCGGGCGCAGCTCGTCAAGGATCGAGCAGAGCGTGCGCACGACCTCGATGTTCTGCCGCTCGTTGTGCCCGCCGACATTGTAGGTGCGCCCGACCTCACCGCGCTCGAACACTGCCTGCAATGCGCGGACGTGGTCCTCGACGAACAGCCAGTCGCGCACCTGGTCGCCCTTGCCGTAAATCGGCAGCGGCTCGACATCCAACGCCTTGGCGATCATCAGCGGGATCAGCTTCTCAGGGAAGTGATACGGCCCGTAATTGTTCGAGCAATTGGTGATCAGCACCGGCAGCCCGAAGGTATGACCCCAGGCGCTTACCAAATGGTCCGACCCTGCCTTCGACGCCGAATAGGGCGAGCGCGGATCATAAGGCGTGTCCTCGGTGAACAGACCCGTCTCGCCTAATGTCCCATAAACCTCGTCGGTCGAGATGTGGTGGAAACGGAAAGCCGCGCGGGCGTCCTCGTCGAGCCCAAGCCAATAAGCGCGCGCCTCGGCGAGCATCGTGTAGGTGCCGACCACGTTGGTCTGAACGAACGCGCCGGGTCCGTCGATCGAGCGATCGACGTGGCTCTCGGCCGCCAGGTGCGTGATCACGTCGGGCTTGAACTCGGTGATCGCGCTGCGCACCGCATCGGCGTCGCAGATGTCACCCTGTACGAAGCGGTAGCGGTTTGAGTCCGCGACACGCTCCACGGTCGACAGCGTGCCGGCATAGGTCAGCTTGTCGAAGTTGAGCACTTCATGCTCGGTATTCTCAATCAGGTGACGGACGAGCGCCGAGCCGATGAAGCCGGCCCCGCCGGTGACGAAGATACGCATCGATACTATCCTTCAGGCGAGGGGCTGGAGCGGGTTGCCGTCATAGGGGAACGGGCTGTCGAAGTCGGCGAGCGCGGGCTGCACCTTGTCCTTGTCGCTGAGTTCGGGCGTCATGCCCGCCGGCATCGGCCAGCCGATCCCGGCACTGTCCCAGCGGATGCCGCCATCGGCCTCGGGCGCGTAGGTGTCGGAACATTTGTAGGTCACCTCGCAGTCCGGCTCGAGCGTGACGAAACCGTGCGCAAAACCTACGGGAATGAACAGCTGATGCCCGTTCTCGGCCGACAACTCGGCACCGACCCATTGGCCATAGGTCGGTGAGCCCTTGCGCACGTCAACCGCGACATCCCAGATCCGCCCGCGAATGCAGCGCACGAGCTTGTCCTGACCGCGCGGAGGCGCCTGGAAGTGCAGCCCGCGCAGCGTGTAGGCGGGGACCGATAGAGAATGGTTGTCCTGCACGAAGGTGCACGTGATGCCGAGCTTGGCGAACGCCGGCTCGGAATACACCTCGGTGAACCAGCCGCGGGCATCGCCAAAACGGCGGGGTTTGATCAGTTGGACGGACATGGGCGCGCCTTCTATTGCGGCGTTGCGGGAACGGCAATGAGGCTGAGTGGGATTGCCCGCGTTGCGGTATTTGCCGCTTTTCAATACAGCGGCGATCCATTGCGGTAACGCGTAGCGAATTGATTGCTCAAATTCGTTGTTGCTGCGGCATTCCAAGGAGTTGGTGTTGCAGCCGCGTTCGTTTGTTAAGCCTGGATTGATCCTGCTCCTAGGGCTCCTGATCGGCTGGGGCGTGCTGGCAGCGACAATCGATCGGGTGTTCGCTAACCGGGCGCCTGCACTTGCCTCGCAGTGGAACCCGGGCAGTGCAGACGCCAACGCTCGTCTCGGCGACACGTTGCTGCAAGGCGGTGATATTAAGGCAAATGCTGCCCGCATTGCCGCGCTCGCAGATCGCTCGATCGGACGGCAGCCGATTAATCCTATAGCGGCACGCCTACGTGGTTTGGTCGCTGCCGCGCGCGGAGATGAAGGGCGTGCAACCGGGCTGGTCCACTATGCGGAGGCCATGTCACGGCGGGATCTGCCGACGCAATTGTGGTTGATTGAAACCAACGTTGCACGCGGCGACGTGGATGCGGCGCTGCGCCACTACAACCGTGCCCTGAAAACATCAGTCAGCGGCCGCAACCTGCTTTTCCCGATCCTGGCGCAGGCCGCGAACGATCGTGCGATCTGGGTGCCGCTCAGCCGCATGCTCGCCGAGCGACCGCAATGGTGGCGCCCGTTCATGGTGCAGGCGGTTCAGCAAGGTAACAACCCCGACGCCTTGTACGCCTTCGCGCGCCGGCTTGGCATCGACCAACCAGGACGGCTCGACACCGGATTGTTGCAGGGTATCGAGAAGCGCTTGGTCGATCTGGGCGACTATCGCCGCAGCGCCGAGCTGTTCAACCGTGCACACGGCCAACCCGTGGGCTCCAATCCTTTGCTGCGCAACGGCGGGTTCGAGCAACCGAGCGGGTTCGATCCGTTCGAGTGGAATTTGAAGGACGAGCCCGATCTTGCCGCGGTGCGCCAGCCGAGCCCGCGTGCGCAGGGGGGCAGCGCGCTGTTCCTGACGGCAACGAACGGGCGCGGCGGTGATCTGGCGGTACAGTTGATCATGTTGGCACCTGGACGCTACGTCGTTGGAGCGACGGTGGGCGGGGTGTCAGGTGATCCGCTCGCCTTTCCGCACCTCGTCGTGCGCTGCGCGAAAGACGGGCGCGAGATCGTGAACACCCCCTTCCCCGCCGCGCCGAACGACGGCCGGGCGTGGCGCACCGGGTTTACGGTACCCGCCGGCTGCGCGGCACAGCGCATCGTCTTCCAGGCGACCGCCTCGCTGGATCCTTCCGACCTGACGCCGTGGATCGACAACATCACCATCCAACCGCAAGAAGGACGCTGACATGGCGTCGCCCCGTCGTCACCGCGCACGCGCTCATCGTTCGGCCGCCACGCATGGCTGGCTCCCGTCCGCGCTACAGGGCCCGCTCGCGCAGACCGCCCCCTTTTACCTGCTGCTCCTGCTGCTCGTCGCCTGCGCACTGGGCGGTGGATCATCGTTCGCCGACGTTTATTCGCTGCTATACGTCCGGCCGATCGCGATCGTCTGCTTCATCGCGGCGCTGCTGACCCCGACCGTTGCCGATTGGCGCACGTATCGCGCACCCTTGCTGCTGTTCGCGGTGTTTGCGCTGATGATGGCGGCTCAATTGATCCCGCTGCCGCCATCGGTCTGGACCGCGCTGCCCGGACGCGCACCCTACGTTTCGGCCGCGGCGCTGTCCGGCATCGCGCAACCGTGGCGGCCGATTTCGCTGACGCCCGACCTGACGCTCAACAGTCTCGCCGCCCTGATCGTGCCCGCCGCGGTACTGGCCGCCTTTATCAAGCTGACGCCCGTCCAGCGGCGCGCAATCGTGCTGGTGTTGATCGTCTTGTGCGGCCTGAGCGCTGCCCTAGGCGTGGCACAGTTCGCAGGCGGCAAGCGCAGTCTGCTCTACTGGTATCAGCGCACCTACCAGGGATATCCGGTCGGTTTCCTGTCCAATCGCAACCACCACGCGGTGTTGCTGGCGCTCGTATTTCCTGCGCTTCGCGTGTGGACGCTGTCGGCAACCCAGAACAAGGCTTGGCGCGTGCGTCGGCAATGGGTCGCGCTTGCGCTGGGCGTGTTCACTCTCCCGGTGATCCTGGCGACCGGATCACGCGCGGGAATGATGGTGACGCTGCTGAGCCTGGCGACCACCTTTGCGCTGTTTCCCGCCCGATCGGATCGCGAACGTGACCAGACCGCGGCACCGCGCTGGCACGGCCGATTGCTGCGCTTTGGCCTGCCGGCGGTGCTGCTGCTGCTGGTTGCGCTGACCTACGCGTTCGGTCGCGCCGCCTCGATCGACCGGTTCCTGTCGTTGTCGGCGCTCGATAGCGACCAACGGTTCCTGTACGCGCCGATCGTTCTCGCTATCGTCAAAGCCAATTTTCCCGTCGGCACCGGCTTCGGCAGTTTTGATCCGGTTTTCCGTCAATATGAGCCCGACGCGATCCTCAAGAGCAGCTTCTACAATCACGCGCATAATGAGCTGTTCGAACTAGCAATGATGGCGGGTTTGGCGGGTTTGCTGCTGTTGGTCGCGTTCCTGCTGTGGTGGGCGGTGCGGATGATCGCTGCGTTGCGGGTGCGTGGTGTCGCCGAAACCGATCTCGCGCGACTGGGCGGTGTGATCGTCGCCTTTATCCTGCTTGCCAGCTTGTTCGATTATCCGTTGCGCGCGCCGTTGATGGCGGCGGTGTTCACGCTCGGCTGCTGCCTGTTGTGCGAACGCCCGGGCACCGCGGCGAACACGGGCCGAACATCCCGGCTGTGACTTCCTTGCATGGCCGGTCTCATCATCGGCGCAGCCTACATTGCCACAATGGGGAAGCTGCCATAGAGGGTGAACATATGTCCCCGGTGCCCAGGAGCCCGCCTCCCCGATGAAGTTCTCCCTTGTCACGGCTACGTTGATCGCGCTGATCGGCGTCAGCGGGTGTGCCGAAGACCGGTTCGTTGGCCGCCCCGGATTGACTGTCGTGCAGCAGGGCGCCCTACCCGAACCGCTCGCCACCGATCTTGTGTCGGCGTCGCGTCCGCAGGTGCTCGGACCGTTTGATCAATTGTCGGTCGACGTGTTCGGCTTGCCCGAATTCAGCCGCACGGTGACGATCGATCGCAGCGGCAATATTTCCTTGCCGCTGGCAGGCGAGATCCCGGCCGCGGGGAAGACACCGACCCAATTGGCCCAAGCGGTGACGCAGAGCCTGCGCGCCAATTACGTGCGCGACCCGCGCGTCACGATCAACGTCACCCAGGTCGTTAGTCAGGTTCTGACGGTATCGGGTCAGGTGCGTCAGCCCGGACTCTACCCGGTGACCGGGCGCATGACGCTGCTGCGTGCGATCGCGCGCGCGCAGGGCGTGTCGGACGTCGCACGCGAAGACCTCGTGCTGGTGTTCCGGCGCGTGAACGGCCGCGACACGGTGGGCTTGTACGATCTGCGCGCGATCCAGCAGGGCATTTACGCCGATCCCGAGGTGTTCGCGAACGACGTCGTGCAGGTCGATGAATCTCGCGCGCGTCGCCTCTTCAACCTGGCCATTGCGTCGTCGGGGCTGATTGCCGGCCCGCTGATCGCGATCCTGAACTGATCCTGCGGAAAGCTGGCGGAGCAATGAACAATCTATCTTTCAGGCCCGCTCCCGCATCCGCGGGAGGAGCGTTCCCGGTCGAGGTGGAGCTCGCCGATACGAACGCCAACAAGCGCTCGCTGATCGCCGATTATCTGTCGATCGCCAATCGGCGCAAATGGCTGATCCTGGGCACGACGGTCGGTTTCGTGCTCGCCGGGCTGCTGATCACCCTGTTCATGACACCGCTTTACACGGCGTCGGCGACGATCGAGATCCAGCGCGAAACCAGCAACGTCGCCGAGGTTAAGGGCGAGGAGCGCACCCAGTCGAGCGTTGATGCCGAATTCTACGAAACGCAGTACGGGCTGCTGCGCTCGCGCGCACTCGCCGAGCGCGTGGCGCGAACCTTGCGGCTGGGCGACGATCCGGCGTTCTTCGAAACCTTCGGCGTCACCGCCCCGGACGAGTGGTTTCGGAACGGCCGCGCGGTTCAGACGCCAGCGGTCCGCGAGGAACGTTTGAAAACGGCAGGCGGACTGCTGCTCAAGAACATCAAGATCGAGCCCGAACGATTGTCGCGCCTGGTGGAGGTGAGCTTCACCAGCCCCGATCCGCAACTGTCCAAGCGCGTTGTCGATGGCTGGTCGGAGAACTTCGTTCAAACCACGCTTGAGCGTCGCTACGCGGCGACATCCTACGCGCGCAAATTCCTCGAAGACCGACTTCAGCAACTGCGCGTTCGCATCGACCAGTCGGAACGCGCGCTTGTTGGCTATGCCGCCAATCAGAATATCGTCAACATTCCGGGCAACAGCGGCACGCAGGGCGAAAGCACCGGCGAACGGTCGCTCGTCGCGGACGATCTGGTCAACCTGAACCGCGAGCTGGCCACCGCAACCGCGGACCGCGTTCAAGCCGAGAGCCGGCTGGCGGGCAACAGCAACGTGAAGGAAGCGCTCGACAATTCCACCACCAACACGTTGCGGGCGCGTCGTGCCGAACTGAACGCCGATTATGCGCGCATGCTTCAGCAATTCGCTCCCGATTATCCGCCGGCGAAGGCGCTGCGCGCCCAGATCGCGTCAATCGATGCTGCGCTGCGCGGTGAAACCGGGCGCGTCACGGACGTGCTGCGCCAGAATTACGACGCTGCGGTCACGCGCGAGAATGCGCTGGCAGCACAGGTCAAGCAGCTGACTGGGCGCGTGCTCGATTTCCGTCGTCGCAGCATCCAGTACAACATCCTGCAGCGCGAGGTGGACACCAACCGCCAGCTCTACGACGCGCTGCTCCAGCGCTACAAGGAGATCGGCGTCGCAGGCGGCGTCGGCGTCAACAACATCTCGGTGGTCGACGAGGCAGAGGTGCCCGGCGCTCCTTCGAGCCCGCGCTTGTTCTTCAACCTGGCATTGGCGCTGCTCGCCGGGCTGGTTGCGGGCTGCGGTATCGCACTGCTGCTCGAGCAGATCGACGAGGGTATCACCGATCCGATCGACGTGGAGCCGCTGCTCGGCATGCCGCTGATCGGCGTGACGCCGCGATTGAGCAACATCGAACCGCTCGACGCGCTGCAGGACTCCAAGTCGGCGCTGACCGAGGCTTACGCCTCCATCGCCGCCAACCTGGGTTTTGCCACGTCGCATGGTGTGCCGCGCAGCTTGGCGGTGACGAGCGCGCGTCCGGCCGAGGGCAAGAGCTCGACTAGCTACGCGCTGGCGCGATCACTGGCGCGGATCAACCGGCGCGTGCTGCTGCTCGACGCCGACATGCGCTCACCCTCGGTCCATCACCTGTTGCACCAGCCGCTCGGCAACGGGCTCAGCAATTATCTGGCCGGCGATGACAACCTCGGCACGTTGGTGCGTACAACCGAGGTCGACCGGCTCTCGATCATGACTGCAGGCCCGCAGCCGCCCAGCACGCCCGAACTGCTGGCAGGCAATCGCCTAACCATTTTGCTCGAACAGCTGGCAACCGAATTCGACCACGTGGTGCTCGACCTTCCCCCGGTGATGGGGCTGGCAGACGCGCCGCTGATCGCGAGCAAGGTGGAGGGGACGCTGATCGTCACCGCCGCGCACAGCACGCACAAGAACGTTGCGCGGCTGGCGGTTGGTCGCCTTCGCAGCGCGCACGCGCACCTGCTGGGTGCGGTGCTGTCGATGTTTGACTCCCGTCAGGCCAGCTATGGCTATGGCTATGGCTATGGCTACGGCGAGGGTTACGGCTACGGCGACAAGGCCAAATAGGAGCAGGAACCTGGCAGGCGGCGCGACCACACGCACGCGTCCGCCTGCGTCTCGCCCCGCAGCGCATCAGGAACACCGATCATGCCGACCACACGCCCGCAGTTCGCCAGCTTCTGGCGCGGCACGCTGTCACCCTTCGAACAGGCCTGCCTGCGTTCCTTCGTGAATGACGGCAACCACATCACCTTGTACAGCTACGAACCGCTGGCCGGCGTGCCCGACGGTGTTGCCACGGCCGATGCGCGCGACATCGCGCCGGAGGCGTCGGCGAGCCGTTTCCTCTACAAAGGCAAAGCCGACCTCAGTCATTTCTCCGACTACTTCCGCTACAATTTGTCGATGAAGAGCGACAGCATCTGGATCGATACCGATCTGCTGCTGGTCGCGCCCTTCCCTACCGACCTGCCCGCCACGATCGTCGCGAAGGAAAGCGACACGCTGATCTGCCCGGCGATCCTGCGGCTGGAACGCGGTGACCCCCGGCTGCCGCAGCTAGTCGCCGCGACCGAGGGCAAGATGGATCGCAATCTGGTTTGGGCGGAAACTGGCCCCAAGCTGATGACCACGGTGTTCGACGGCGATGCGATCATGCGCCAGGCGCTGCCACCGCGAATGTTCTTCCCGATCCCGCACGAGGAATTCTGGCGCGCCTTCGTTCCGGCGGAACGCGACTGGTGCGAGCGCACCACGCAGGGCGCCGTGGGTGTGCACCTGTGGAACAACATCGTCACGGCACTAGGATATTGGAAGGCGCTGGCGCCGCCCGTCGGATCGTACCTCCATCACCGCTTCGGGCAGGATGGCTCGCTTGATCTCTTCGCGGGCTGCTACCCGGCGAATGTCATGGAACGGATGGTGGAGAATTACCGCTTCCGCCTGAACGGCGAGGGCGTGGGGTTCGGCGCGATCGTGCGGCAGGCACTACCCAGCATCAAGCGCTCGTGGCGTTACCGCTTCGGCGATTGACGTAGCAGCATCCGGTCGACCGGCGGAGCCGAGGCTTGGCGGCTCCACCCCCGATGTTGGGCTACAGCAATCGCAGGTGCGTCTTGGCGATGATCCGGTCGAGGTCGGCCGGCGTGTCGACCGACTCCATTTCCGCCGGATTGGAGAAAAATGCCGGGGCGGCGATCTTGGTCCAGGTAAAGCCGGCGTGTTCGGCGACAAATAGGATCAGGCGCTCGATCGCGTGCTGATTGGTCCAGATCGTCTGACCCTTTTCCGGCGGGAAATCGTCAAAAGTCAGATCGGCGTCGATCAACGGTTTCAACGCTGCTCCCCGCGCCCAAAACATCGAGCCCGAGGGGAAATCGAGCACGTGCTGGTCGGTCAGCGCGATCCCCATCCGCTTGGCGAGCGGTTGTCCGAAGCGGAAATTGCCGTCCCAGTGCAGGCAGTCGCGCACGCCTTCGAAATGCTGGCACATGACGACGCCCATGTCGGGATGGCGATTGAACAGATCCACCACCGAACGCACGATGTCAGGTGTTCCCGCCAGCGTCCCGGCCAGCGTGTCGCGCCACGCGTCGCCGATCGTGCCGGTCAGCGTTTTCTTGCCCTGCAGGATCAGCACCAGCTCGTAGCGCGCGTAAACGTCGCGCAGCGTCACGAATTTCGGCGCGATATCGCGACCGCGATTGGGGGCGATCCTAACCTCCACCTGCCCGCCGGACCAGTCGGCGAACTCG
>NZ_JAHXZM010000009.1 GCF_019429535.1 Sphingomonas citricola
GCAGCGTGTGCGAGGAGCAGCGACTGCGTGTCGGTGAGCTTCATGGATCTGGTCTCCGGTAGGAGCGACACCAGCGTCGCTTCCACCAGCCACAGCCCCGATGATCAGGGTCGATCAGGGCTGTGCCATACACTCACCAGCAGCAGGGCACGCCTGTGCTGTTGCTCTGGTTGCAGGTGAAGTCGAGCGCGTTCGTGCAGCGTGTACAGCGATTGTCTCTGTGAAGATCGTGCACATGGGTAGATCTAAACAAGAAAATGGCAACTTCTGAGCCACTAAGGTTGTGGGCAGCTTTATAAAGCGCCAGCTATTATCTTCCTACGTACCGGAAATTTCCGAAGCGTGCCTCACCGTTCCCAGCTGCGTACAAACCCGGCCTTAGCATCAGAAAGCCGCCACGCACATTGTGGTGATAGCCTGAGACTTCCATGCCGCGATCAAAGCGTTGCCACGTCCGGCCGCCATCGCCCGAAGTGTCAAAGGTGACGACGTGATGGTCGTTGGTGACGCGCATGCGCAATCGCTGTCCATGCGGGTTGGCCGGGCGGCCGCGCTCCTGGCCATATTGGTGCGTAACGAAGCGCTGTTCGTCGAAGCCGAGTCCGCAATACAGTTGGTCATCGTAGAACAGGATCAACCCGGCGGTGGTGCTGGGATCGATCTCCACGTCGCACTCAATACGATACGCCCGGTCGGTCGCCACCAGCAGCATCGGCGAAGAGTCGGACGGCGCGGTTCCTGCGGCCGACAGATGTAGTTGCCCGTTGGCGACACGCGCGCGCGCGGCTTCGTTAGAGTGCGGACGAAAGAAGCTCCAGCGCGTGCCAAGCGCCAAGTGCGCGAAATCGTCCGACAAGGACAGCCCGTGCGGCACCGCGCTGCCACCGCGCGGCGCAGGCAGCGGCCGCGACAGGTCGCCGCCGGTCATGTGGAACCAGCCGTTCGCTTCCCACGCCACGCGATCGAGCAACGTCTGGCGGCCAAGAGTCCAGTATCCTGCCTCGTAGCCGTGGTAGAGCGCCCACCAGTCACCCGCGGGCCCCTCCACCAGCGATGCATGGCCGCGCGACCACCAGTGTTCTTCCTCCGACATCGTACGCACCAGCGGGTTGCCCGGATGCTGCTCCCACGGCCCGTGGATCGAGCGTGAGCGCGCAGCGATTACCATGTGACCGGTCGGCGGACCCGCGGTGCCGCCGACCGCGGTCAGCATGTAGAACCACGCGCCGCGGCGATGGATCTTGGGTCCTTCGGGCGAGAAGCTTTCCACCACCCAATCCGTCGGATAGCGCCACGGATCGTAGACATGCTCGACCTTGCCGACCGTCGACAATCCATCATCGGCGAGCCTGATGCGGTCGCCGCCCGACAGGAACAGCCAGCGGCTGCCGTCCTCGCCGACTGCGTGGCAGGGATCGATGTGGTTCGGCAGGCCCAGGTCGATCGGCTCGCTCCAAGGCCCCTCGATTCGATCGGCATGGATGACGAAGATGCCGTTGCGCGGGCTGGCCTTGACCGGAATGTAGAGGAAATAGCGCCCAGCATGCTTTTCCAGGCTGACCGCCCAGACCGAGCCGATGTTCTTCGTGAGCGCTGGGCCGATCGGACGCCAATTCACCAGGTCGCGGCTGTGCCAGATGACGCAACCCGGATAAGAATCGAACGACGAGAAGGTCAGGTAGTAATCGCGCCCGTCCTTCAGGAGCGCCGGATCGGGCCGGTCGCCCGCCAGCACCGGATTGAGGAAGCGACCGTCGCCCAGGTCGGCGACGCGCTGCCCGTCGACGCCGTGCCGCCACGTCTGGGCGGTGGAGGGCAGTGCGGTGCCGGCGGCGAGCGCGCCGGCCAGGGTGTCGCGGCGGGTCAAGTTCATGGCAATTGCTCCAGTCGCTTGCGCCCGTTCGCGAGCACGGCGGCGTGCCACGCGACGCGTCTGGCGGGTGCGCGTGGCGCGCGGTCGGCGAGCGCGAGCCAGGCAAGTGCTTCGGCCGCACGTGTTCCGGGGTCCTTGACGATCCGCGCGAGATCGGCCTCGAAGGCGGCGAAATAGACCGGCTCGCCCTGCCATTCGGCGAACGCCGCGCGAGCGCGATCGAGCGACCAGCCCTGCGCGTGGATGCCGAGGTCGACCCGCCCGCGCGCGGCGCGGAAGATCAGCCAGTGCAGATGCCCGAGCAACGCGCGCGGGTCGGGATAGTCGACCAGCGTCTCCGCGTAAGTCGCCCAGCCTTCGACAAAGGCGGACGCGTAGCGGAGGCGCAGCGGGTGAGGGCGCGCGACCTCCTCGATCCCGAGCTGGACCATGTGGCCGGGCAGCAATTCGTGCGCGACGACGCTCGGCAGCGACCAGGCGGGACGCCGCGCGATCTTGCACAGGTCGACGATATAGGCACCGGGGCGGCCGGGCGCGGGTGGTGTACGATAGCCCTGCTTGCCCGCGGCGATCTCCGCCGGGGTGAGCGAACGGACCGCGACGTCGAGGCAGAAGGGCGGCACGTCGCCGATCAGGCGTGGCGTCTTGCTGCGGAAGTGGGCGAGCGTCGCGGTCATGTCGCCGATGGCCTGCGCCCGACCGGTGTCGCTGTCGGCGTATTGCCGCTCGGGCTCAGCGAACAGGCGCTGGAACCGTGCACCAGGATTGGCACCGTTCATACCGATCACGTCGAACGCCGCCGATGCGCGCGCGTGCAGGTCGCGCAGTGCGGCGTCGAGGCGGCGGATCGCAGTGGCGATATCGATCCTGCCGAGCGTCCGCGACACCCGCAACCCGAGGTCGTCCGGGCGCGTGGCGAGCGCGGCGTCGATCGCCAGCCCGGCACGCGCGGCCTCCACGTCGAGCCGGCGGGCATGGGAGAGTTGCCGCACATCGATCGTGTGCAAGGCTGCGAGGCCGTCTATGGGCTGCGCGCGTGCGGCGTCGTCGAGCGCACGCCACACTGCCTGGGCGTGCGGCATTGCCACCGCGGGCAGTGCTGCCACCGCCAGCCCCGCGAGCATGGTGCGGCGATCGAGCGAGCCATCACTGAACGGGCACGAGACGGGAGCAGGGCTCATCGGCGCGTTGCAACATCGTCGTGTACAGGTGCCGCAACCTGGCAGGCTGTCTGCGGTCCTGATGAACGCGCCGGAGCAACGCCGCGCACTACAAAGGGCCGCCGTGCGCTTCCCTCGCGCGACGCCGTGCGATCGGGAACGGCACCCCTCACGCTAGCGCCCTGCTGCGACATCGCGCATCGGCTCGCTCAACGACACGCTGTTGTTGCGCCGCGTCACTTCCGCCGCATCGCCCGGCAGCGCTACTGTCGCCTCGACCGAACTTGCTGCGATGCCGGCCGGTAGCGTCAGCCGCACGACGGTGGTCCTTGGCGTGAGATCGGTCGGCGCGGCGAGCGGTGGGATGGCGACGCTCGCGACGGCCCGTCCGCCGTTCACCAGCGTCGCAGTGCCGCCGCTCGTCGGCTGAGCGCCGAGGCTATGAACCGTCAACGTGACGCTGCGCCCCTTCACCGCCACGTCATCACGCCCAATTCCAAGGTCAGGACGGCGATCCACGGGCGCGGTCGCGCGGACGAGGTCGAGCGTGATCGTCGACGCGCCCGGTGCGAAGGTAACCGGAAGCGCTGCGCCACGCTCCAGCATCAGCGTTCGTGCGATTCCTCCCGCGGTCACGCGCCATTCGCCGGCGGCGATGTTCCACGTCGACATGTCCGCGGCTACTTCAGCAGCGGCGGTGTTGAAGGCACTGACGGTAACCCGCGCCGGCGTCGCCTTGACCAACAGCGCAACCTGCTCGGCAGCGTCTGGCTGGGCGAAGCGCCACGACAGCGCGTTGGCGGGCCAGCTCTGGTTGCGACGCAGCGCGATGCCGCCCATCCGCTCGCGCTGGAGCCACTCGCTCGGTGCTTCGACGCGGTCGGACCACCAATGGCCTTCAGTCATCATGTACGCGCGCGCCGCCTTGTCGCGCGCAGCGGTCTCGTGCAGCGCCGCCAACGCAGCGGTGTCGCCGTTCCTGCTCCAGCGTGCGTAGAGCGACGCTGGGTCGCTGCCCTTCGCGCTCGCCGCATCGTCGCGCCATGCGCCTCCTTGCGGCAACAGCCCGAACACGTCGTCGTTAATCTCGGCCAATGACGCCGCACCGGCCTTCGCCACACGCGCTTCCAGCGGGCGCAGGTAGCGCGCGTCGCCGGTCCAGCGCCACGACGCCCAGGCAGTTTGGAGCGGCAGCGTGGCACCACCGCCGTCGCCGACGCGCTCCTTATCCGACGACCAGTTGATCTCGTTGGGGAACGACCACAGCCCGTCCGAATCCTGCTTGCCGTGCGCGAGCCAGCCGTCGATCGTGCCGGTGACGAGCGCGCGTGCCTGGGAGTTGCCGTTGTACAGCCCCAGCAGCGTCGGGCCGTGCAGCACCGTGAACGCATAAGGCTTCTGCCACGCCCAGGGATCGTCGCGGTAGATCCTGCGCCCGCCGTACCAGGACGAGGCGAAGTGGAGGTGCCCGGCCGGGTTGCGCAGGATCACCCTTTGCAAGGCGCGCGTCGTCGCCATGATCCGCTCGAGCGTTCGGGGCTCGCCCCAGTTCAGGTACAACCGCGCCGCGTCGCTGTTGAGCCCTTCCTCATAGGCGTGGAGCTCGTCGGTCGTGATCGTGCCGAGCCCGCCGGTGATCATGCCGTTCTTGTACGCAGCATCTGACAGGCGGATGAGCGAGGCGGTGATCTTGTCTGGGATCAGCCCCATCAGCGCCGCGCCGGGCCATTGCTGAACGAGATCGCTGTCGTCGGAGATGCCGCCGCCGAAGTCGCCGTAGGGGACTTGGCGATGATCGATCCACCATTCGACGAACTTACGCACCTGGCGTAGGTCCTGCAATTGCCAATGCGCCCAAGCGGGCACCCCCGCAGGAACTGGCGGCAACGCCACCGGCGGCAGGTTCTCGGGCCGGTAGTTGATGTCCGCCCAATAGGCCCGCCCCTCGACATGGTCCGGGTCGACCCGCAGCAGGTCGCTCGCATCGGCGAACAGCCGCGCGTAGAGCCCGGCGCGCTTGGAAGCGGTGTGCTCCTCGACCAGGAAGCCCCAATTGTCCTTTACCTGGTTGAAGCGATCGGCGACGTGCTCGCGGACGGCTTCCGCGCGTGGCTTGAAGACGAGACGGACGCGTGCGCCGTCGAGGCTGCGTGCGCCGAAATCGGGCGCAGCGCTCGCGATCGAAAGGAACAAGCTGTCGTGCGGTAGGATGCGGTCGCGCAGGTCGAGCCACAAGGTACGCGCCTCGTTCGGGCGCACCGACACCGAAAGGTCGATCATGTCGCGGCCGGGCCAGATGGGATCTTTGACGCGGATGTTGAGCGGCACCAGCCCGCGCGCGTTGGGCGTCAGCGACATCGCGGGCAAATCGATTGCAATACCGTCGAGCCCGTCGTGGATGTTCTGCCATCCGTAATCCCACGCGCGCGCGACGGGCTGATCGGGGGCGGCGTCGCCGAAGCTGGCTGGGATCAGCACGTGGACGATCGGCGCGGCACCGGCTGCGCGCTGCACGACGCTTCCCCCGCCCGCCGCGCCCGCGCCGACCGCGGCCTTTACGCCCGACGTCGGCATCGCAAGCACGGTAGTCCGTTCCTCCGGCGGGTAGCGTCCAGCGATGAAGGTGTTGAGCGGCGCTAGTGCGGCGAGCGTCGGCGCGGCGCCGGCGCGGATCGTGTAATCGAGCTTGAGCGATCCCGCCGGCTCCACGCCGGCGGTTACGTCATAGGCCCAGATCTCCTGAATCGGTTGCTCGGCCATGCGGTTGGTGAAGCGCAACGTGCCGCCGCTATGCTCGGGCGTGCGCGTGACACTGCGTACCACGCCCTGCCGCCGATCAGCCACCTTGGTGCCGTTCCAGTCGAGCGTGCCGTAAGCCGCGCCGCGAATCTCAACCTGGTTGAAGCGCTCGCCCGATGGCACCGTCAGGTCGTAGCTGCGCCCACCCTCGACATAGGTATTCCAGTCAGGCAGCTCGAAATAATCATGGCGACCGGGCAGGGCCGAGCGGTTGTAGACGCCGGGCCAGGTCGTTTCCGCGATACCGTCAACGCCCTTCCACATCCACTCCTTCTGGTCCTTCGCGTCGGCGAACTCGACCTTGCGCACGCGCGTCGCGGGTGCGCCCAGCAACGGCGGCGCGTCGGTGTCCCAACCGTAGCGATGAAGCCACGCCGCGCGCCGCGCCGCGTTGTCGCCGCTGCCGGCGAGCACCGGCTCGCGCTTGGCGGCGAGCGCGGTGATCGCGTCGGTGTCGAGCATCCGGTCGTAGACGCGTATCTCGTCCAGGTCGGAGCCGCGCATGAAATTGTAGCGGCTTTGCACCTGATGCGGTGACAGCACGCGCCCCGCCATGCCGAACTGGTCGAGCCCGGCGTCGAGGTCCGCGCGCTGGTCCTTGCGCGCGACCTCGCGCCCGTCGACGAACAACCGCACGCCCGCGGTCTCGTCCCAGGCGAAGGCGAGATGGCGCCAAGCATCGGCGGCCGGCAGAGCGTCGATCCGCCACGACACGCGCACGCGCGACAGATTGGCGTCGGTGACGAAGGCGTCGAAGCCGTGCCCGTTCCAGTCGATGCGCAGGAACGCCATGTCCCAGCTCGAATGATCAGTGAATCCGACGCGGAAGATGTTGAAGGGTGCCTCGCCGACTGGCGTCCGCGGCCGCCAGAAGAACGACAGGGTGCCGCGCTGGGCACGGATATTGCCCGGCGCGCGCCATGCGACATAGCCGTCGTCGGCCCACCGCGCCGCGCCGCCGATCGCGCCATCGGGCACGATCGTGACCCCACTGCGGAAGTTGGGCACCGCGTCGCCACCTGCGACCTCGGCGGTCAGGTCGCGATCGGCCGACGCGCGGAACAGCAGCCCATCGTGCGCGCCTGTCTGGGCGAGCGCCGGCGTCGCTAGCAGCGACGCGGCGGCGAGAAGTGTTCCCCTAGCGCGCATCGACGCGCGCCAGCCGCGGGGAGAGCAGGTGCACCGCGATCAGTGCGACAAAATAGGCGCTGCCCGCGATCGCGAACAGGACCGAGTAATTGTTGTTGGTGGCATCCAGAATGTAGCCGGTGAACAGCGCCATTCCCATGCCGCCGATCGCCCCGACCGTGCCGCCGATCCCGACTACCGAGCCGACCGCACCGCGCGGAAACATGTCGGAGGGGAGGGCGTAGAGGTTGGCCGAGAACGCCTGATGTGCGGCGGTGGCAAGGCCGATCACCGCGACCGCGCCCCAAACGCTCGATATATTCTGCGCGAAGAAGATCGGCATCACCAGGCACGCGCAGACGAACATCGTCGCCTTCCGCGCCACGTTGGGGGTGCGCCCGCTCGCGATCAGCCGCGACGACATCCACCCGCCCGCGATGCTGCCCAGGTCGGAGATCAGATAGATGACCGCGAGCGGCAGCCCGAACGTCTTCAGGTCCATGTCGTAGCGGTTGAACAGGTAACCCGGCAGCCAGAACAGGAAGAACCACCAGATTGGGTCGATGCAGAACTTGCCCAGCGCATAGGCCCAGGTCTCACGATAGGTCGCGACCTTGCTCCACGCCAGCGGCACTACCGGATCGGCCGGGTCCTGCCGGATATAGGCGAGTTCGGCGGCCGAGACACGCGGGTGCTGCTCGGGATGGCGATAGATCGCCAGCCACGCGATCAACCACAGCACGCCGAACACGCCCGTCACGTAGAAGGCGACGCGCCAGTCGAACGCGAGCACCAGCGCCGGAACTAAGAGCGGGGTGACGATCGCGCCGATGTTGGCGCCGGCGTTGAACAGACCGATCGCGTAGGCGCGTTCGCGCTGCGGGAACCACTCGGTCACAGCCTTGATGCCGGCGGGGAAATTGCCCGCCTCGCCGACACCCAGGCCGAAGCGCGCCATCGCGAACGTAGTGATCGAGGTCGCGAGACCGTGCGCCATGTGGCTGACCGTCCAGACCAGGATCGCGATCGTGTAGCCCGCGCGCGCGCCAACCACGTCGACGATCCGTCCAAATCCGATATAGCCTATCGCGTAGGCGAGCTGAAACCAGAAGATGATGTTGGCGAAGTCGCTCTCCGACCAGCCGAACTCGCCCTGCAACGTGGGCTTGAGCACGCCAATCATCTGCCGGTCGACGTAGTTGATCGCGGTCGCCGCGAACAACAATGCGCAGATCACCCAGCGATAGCGGCCGACGCGCGCCGACGCGCCGGCCACCGCGGGATCGGTGCCGGTTGTGCGTGCTTCCATGATCGTCTCTCCTGATCGGCCTCTGTTGCGGGCCGTTACCATCGGCCTTCTAGCGGGCCGTGATGCTGCACTCGACCGTCCAGCGGTCGTCGAAGGTGGCGATGACGCGGTCGCCGGGTTTGACCGGGTGGACGCCGGTCACCGCGCCGGTCGAAACCCATTGGCCCGCCGCAAGCGCGAGCCCGCGCCGTGCGGCATGTTCGAGCAGGAAGCGCACTGCGCCGAACGGCCCGTCGAGCATAGTCGCAGTGGTCGCGCGGCCTACGGCCTTGCCGTTGATCGACAGCGTCACCGTCCAGGCGTCGATGTCCGCCTCCTGCCAGCCCTCGGCCGCCGCTCCGACGACCAGCCCGTTGTTGTTGCCGAAATCGGCGACGGTCACCGCAGGGCCGTGGGTGTTGATACCGGGGAAGGGCGAACTCGCAACCTCGATCCCGACGTGCACCGCGTCGACCAGCGCACGCGCCTCGGCATTGGTGTACGCCGTTTTGGCGGGGTCGGGCGTGGCGGCGAGACGGAGCAGGAACTCGGCCTCGGCGGCGGCGAATCCGTCGGCGAAGACGGGCATTGCAGGCGCGTCGCCGCCGCCCACCACCTGATCGGCGAAGATCGGGCCGGTCAGGCGCTCCTCGCCCTCTACCGGCGGCGCGATCTTTCCAACCTTCCACCCGGCGACCTGCCCGCCAGCGAGCGTCAGCGCGGCGTCCTGCACCACATAGGCGTCGCGCAGGGTTGCGGGCATCGTGCCGGGGTAATCAGGCAATGCGTGTCCCGCACGCCGTGCCTCGACGAAGGCACGCGCGATCGTCCCCGCTTCTTCAACGATGTGCGTCACGCAACCTCCCCTTTGTTCTCATGGCAATCCTATTAGGAAACCGGTGTCATTGGCAAGCGGCGTCGAACACCCGCTCCCACTCGCCTGCATCGGCGTGCGCGGCTGCGTCGCCGATCGCGGCGACCGCGGCGTGGTCAGTGGCGAGATCGGGCAGGAAGCCGATCGCCTCCTCCACCAGCGTCCGCGCGACCGCGCGTGGGTCGCCATCACGCGCGACCTTCGCCAGCCGCGCCGCTTTGGGATCGATGATGGTGATGCCGGCGCGTGCACGCGCCATGAGGAACGCAATCCAGCAGCCGAGTGCGGCGACGACGTGCCGTGGCATCCGCCCCGCTACGCGATTGGCCGCGAGCGTATCTCCTAAACGGTAAGGCAGCTTCTGCGACCCGTCCTGCGCGATCTGCTCCAACCGGTGGACGATGCCCGGATTGCGGAACCGCGCGAGCACGCTTTTACGGTACGCATCGAGGTCGAGCCCCGGCACCGCGGGCAGCACCGCCGCGATGTCGCGCCGGATCATCGCGTCGACGAACGGGGCGAGGTCGGTATCGCACATCGCCTCCGCGACGCTCGCGTGACCGCGCAACAGCCCGGCATAGGCGAGCGTCGAATGTGCACCGTTCAGGATGCGCAGCTTGGCGCGCTCGTAACCCGCGACATCGCGCGTCAGCGTCGCGCCGACGCTCGCCAGATCGGGGCCGAGCGGACGGCCATTTTCCTCGATCACCCATTGCGAGAACGCCTCGCGCTGCACCGCTGCGTCGTCGGTCAATCCACCGAGCGCCGCCGCCACGTCGTGCGTTAGCGTGTCGTCTCCCGCCGGAGTGATCGAGTCGACCATTGTCGAACGCACGTCGACGTGTTCCGCGATCCAATCAGCCAGCGCGGCGTCGACCGCATGCGCGAACGCGATCAGCGCCGCGCGGATCTTGGCGCCGTTGCTCGCCAGATTGTCGCACGGCAGCACCACGAACGGAGAGACGCCCGCC
Source organism: Sphingomonas citricola (assembly GCF_019429535.1). Lineage (GTDB taxonomy): Bacteria > Pseudomonadota > Alphaproteobacteria > Sphingomonadales > Sphingomonadaceae > Sphingomonas > Sphingomonas citricola. Next base: position 10,094 of record NZ_JAHXZM010000009.1, read on the forward strand.
CCCCGCCGCGCGGCCAGCCCCGCGACGATCCAGCCGATCACGCTGGCGGGCACGTCAGGCTGCGCCAGATCGTGAACGATGTCCAAATGGCTCAAGTCCAGCGTTCCGTTGGGCGCGAGGCAATAGCCCTTCTCAGTCACCGTGGTGGTGACCAACCCGACCGCCGGATCGGTGAGCAGCGCGCGCGTCTGCGCCGCCTCGTTGGGACCGAGGAAGCGGCGATGCGCGGCGATCACGCGGAACGCCGGCGCGGCGTCGCGGATCGCCAGCGTGTACAGACCATCCTGCCGTGCCAGCGCATCGACCGTGCCGCGGCTGCGCATCGACACCGCCGCGATGCCCCAGCGCGGATCGCGGTCGAGCAACGCGTCGATGTACGCCGCCTGATGCGCGCGGTGGAACGCGCCGGGGCCGAAATGGACGATGCCGACGCCCACGTCGCCGCGAGTGTGCGGTGCCGGGATCGCTGCGGGCACCTCGGCGAGGGTCGCGGTAGACAGGTTCACAGCGTCACCCCGCGCTTCCAGATCGCGATCTCGCGCTCGTCGTTGCGCTCGGCCGCCGTCTCCGCGCCCGAGGCGATCGCCACGACCCGCGCAATCAGCGCCGATTCCGCCGCCTCGAAGCCGTCGTCGAGCACGACACCCGCGTCGAAATCGATCCACCCCGGTTTGTGCATCGCCAACGCGTGGTTGGTTGCAATCTTGATCGTTGGCACTGGAAAGCCGAGCGGCGTACCGCGCCCGGTCGTGAACAGGATCGCGGTCGCGCCCGCCGCGACGAGCGCGGTGCACGACACCGCGTCGTTGCCCGGCGCCTCCAGCAGCGTCAACCCGTCGTGGCGCACCCGCTCGGCATAGCCGATCACGTCGCACAGCGGCGCGCGCCCCGCCTTCTGCACCGCGCCGAGTGATTTCTCCTCAAGCGTGGTGATCCCGCCCGCGACGTTGCCGGGGGATGGATTCTCCGACACCGTTTCGCCGTGGTCGAGGAAATAGCGTTTGAAGCCGTTGACCACGCCGACCACCGCGTCGAACACGCCTTCGTCAATCGCGCGGTCCATCAGCATCTGCTCGGCGCCGAAGATTTCGGGAATCTCGGTCAACACCACGCGTCCGCCCGCCTCGACCACGCGGTCGCTGATGCGTCCGACCAGCGGATTGGCGGTCAGACCCGACAATCCGTCCGACCCGCCGCACTTCACCCCAAGCACCAGCCGATCGAGTCCCACGGTCGTCCGCGTCACGTCGGCGAGTGCGGCGAGTTCGACCACCTTGGCGACGCCCTCCGCCACTTCGTCATCGCTCGCCTGCGCGGCTAGGATGCGGATAGCGGCGCGACGGCTCTCGGGTATCTCGCCCAGCAGCGCGGCGACCTGGTTCTCCTCGCATCCCAGCCCAACGATCACCACGCCCGCGGCATTGGGGTGGCAGGCTAGGCTCGCCAGGATGCTGCGTGTGCCCGCCAGATCGGCACCCAGCTGCGAGCAGCCGTGGGGGTGCGAGAAAGCGTGAACGCCGTCGACCCGGTCGCCCAGCACGGCAGCAGCACGCGCAGCGATCCGCTCCGCGGTACGCGCAACGCAGCCGACCGTCGGCAGCACCCAGATCTCGTTGCGGGTGCCAACGCGACCATCTCCGCGGACGTAACCCTCGAACGTCGCTGGCAACGCCGAGCGCGCGGTAGAAGTAGGACCGGGCGTGTAGCGGTAGGTCTCCGCACCACTAAGCGCGGTTGCGACATTGTGCTGGTGGACATGCTCGCCCACCCGGATTGCGCGCGTCGCGCGGCCAATCGGATAGCCAAACTTTACGACGGGCGCACCGACCGCAATCGCGTGACGCGCGACTTTGTGTCCACGTGCGATATCCTCGGCGAGTGTCACGCCTAATGCTCCGTCGCCCGCCGCCGCATCCTCCAGCAGCGTCACGACGTTGTCGCTCGCGTCGATTAGCAGCGCGTCGGCCATGCCTATCCTCTCGCCTGTATCCGCCGAGGCCATCGGTAACCGGTGTCATAGTGTCGTCCTTAAAGTCGCGCAAGTTGGGATGGCGTTAGACACCGAAGGTCCGTTGCGGCTATGTCGACGACATGCAGCGCACCGGTCAGCCTACGATCAACGACGTCGCGCGCGTCGCTGGCGTGTCGAAGAAGACGGTCAGCCGCGTCATCAATCGCTCGCCGCTTCTAGGGCAGGAGACGCGCGCGCGGGTCGAGGCGGTGATCGCCGAACTGGGCTACATCCCCAATCCACAGGCGCGCGCGCTGGCGCTCCGGCGCAATTTCCTGATCGGTCTTGTCCATGACAATCCCAATGCGCAGACGGTCATGAACGTCCAGCAAGGCATGCTTGAGGCGCTGCACGACACCGAGTTCGAGATGGTGGTGCGCCCCGTCGATCGTGGCTCGGCAACGATGCTGGAAGATTTGAAGCACTTCCTCGAACGCCAGCGCCCGTATGGCGTCCTGCTGATGCCTCCGGTCAGCGAGAACGATCTGGTGGCGTGCGCCTGCGCCGAAATCGGCTGCCGCTACGTCCGAATGGGATCGGCGATGCTCGACGAGGAAGCGCGAATGGTGGCCTCCAACGACCGCGACGCGGTGCGCACCGCCACCGCGTATCTGATCGAACAGGGGCATCGTCGCATCGGGCTGGTCGGCGGCCCGCACGGCTTCCGCTCGGCGCGCGAGCGGCGGGGCGGGTTCGAGGATGCGATGGCCGCCGCCGGCATTGCGTTGCCGCGCAGCATGATCGCCGATGGCAATTACACCTTCGACAGCGGTCTGGTCGCGGCCGAGCGGTTGCTCGATGTCGTGCCGCGTCCCACCGCGATCTTCTCGTGCAACGACGAAATGGCAGCGGGGGTGATCCACGCCGCGCGGCAGCGCGGGCTCGACGTGCCGCGCGACCTGTCGATCATCGGGTTCGACGACACGCCGATCGCCGCGCACGTCTGGCCGCCGCTCACCACTGTACGCTGGCCGATCGCGTCGATGGCGCGCTCGGCGACGTTGAAGCTAATTGCCGACGCGGATGCCGACGACGGGGTCGAGGAGCCGTCGCTGTTCCTCTCGACGTTGATCCGGCGCGGATCGGTCGGTGCGCCCACCAATTGACGGAAGCGATTGACTTGACGCGCTGACACCGGTTACCAAGCTCATGTCAGCCGATAGGCGACAGGAGAAGGATTGAGCGTGACCCGGCCGCTGGAACTCCACCCCGATCGTCTTTTTCCGGCCGATCCGACGACACGCGGGCTCGCGCGCGCGCTCTATGCCGAGGTTGCCGGCCTGCCAATCGTCAGCCCGCACGGCCACGTCGACCCGAACTGGTTCGCGACCGACGCGCACTGGACCGACGCGACCACCTTGCTGCTCGCGCCCGACCACTACCTCTACCGTATGCTCTACTCGCAGGGCATCGATCTCGACGCGCTGGCGATCCCGTCGAAGGCGGGTGTGCCCGCGACCGACCCGCGGGCGGCGTGGCGGCTGTTCGCGGCGAACTATCACCTGTTCTGCGGCACCCCGTCGCGATTGTGGCTCGATCACGTCTTTGCCGAGGTGTTCGCGTTCGATGTGGCGTTGGAGGCGGCGACCGCCGACCAGTATTTCGACGCGATCCAGGCGGCGCTCGCGACCGACGCTTTCCGTCCGCGTGCGCTGTTCGATCGCTTCCGCATCGACTTTCTCGCCACCACCGAGGGTGCGCACGACGATCTTTCCGCGCACGCCGCGATCCGCCGCTCGGGCTGGAGCGGGCGCGTCGTCACGACTTATCGCCCCGATGGCGTGATCGACGTCGAGCACGAGCAGTTCGCCGGCGCGATGACGCGCTTCGCCGAGCTGACGAACGAGGACGTGCATGACTGGCGCGGCTATCTCGCCGCGCACCGCAGCCGTCGCGCCGCCTTCCGCGCGGCAGGCGCAACCGCGACCGACCACGGCCACCCGACTGCGCAGACCGCCAACCTCTCGACCGCCGAATGCGAGGCGCTGTTCGCGCGCATTACGGGCGGCACGTGGAGCGCCGCCGACGCCGAGCTGTTCCGCGCGCAGATGCTGACCGAAATGGCCAGGATGTCGGCCGACGACGGCATGGTGATGCAGATCCATCCCGGATCGTACCGCAACCACAATGCCGGCCTGTTCACCAGCCACGGCCGCGACAAGGGTGCCGACATCCCGAAGCGGACCGATTACGTCCACGCGCTCAAGCCGATGCTCGACGTCGTCGGCACCCGCGGCGACCTGACGGTAATCCTCTTCACGCTCGACGAATCCAGCTACGCGCGCGAACTCGCTCCGCTCGCCGGGCATTACCCGTGCCTGAAACTCGGGCCTGCCTGGTGGTTCCATGACAGCCCGGAGGGCATGCGCCGCTTCCGCGAAGCCACGACCGAGACCGCCGGCTTCTACAACACCGTCGGCTTCAACGACGACACGCGTGCGTTCCTGTCGATCCCGGCGCGCCACGACGTCGCACGCCGCGTCGATTGCTCGTTCCTCGCCCGGCTCGTCGCCGAGCACCGGATCGCCGATTGGGAGGCGGTCGAGCTGGCGCACGAGCTGACCAGCGGCCTCGTCCGCCGCGCCTATCGTATCGACCAACCCGCACCCGCCGCGATCGCGGCCTGACGACACGAGGACAGTTCCATGAAGATCGCGCTCATCACCGAGAACAGCCAAGCCGCCAAGAACACCATCATCCACGAGGCGTTGACCTCGGTGGTCGAGCCGATGGGGCATCAGGTATTCAACTATGGCATGTACACCGCGGAGGATAAATCCTCGCTGACCTACGTGATGAACGGCCTGCTCGCCGGCATTCTGCTCAATTCCAAGGCAGTCGACTTCGTCGTCACCGGCTGCGGCACCGGCATGGGCTCGATGCTCGCGTGCAACGCCATGCCCGGCGTGTTCTGCGGGCTGGTGATCGATCCGACCGATGCCTTCCTGTTCGGGCAGATCAACGACGGCAATTGCATCTCCACGCCGTTCGCCAAGGGCTTCGGCTGGGCCGCCGAGCTGACGCTCAAGGACATCTACCAGAAGATGTTCGAGGGCGAACGTGGCCTGGGTTATCCCAAGGAGCGCGCCGAGATCATGCGCACCAACCGTGGCGTGCTCAAGGACCTGAAGCAGGCGACGTGCCACGACATGCTGACCGTGCTCAAGTCGGTCGATCAAGACCTGCTGCGCAAAGCGATCGCGGGCGAGAAGTTCGCCGAGCATTTCTACGCCCACGCACAGGATGCTGAGATCGCCGCCTATCTCAAGGCTCTGTCGACCGAGGGCGCCGCCGAGGCGCAGCCGCAGTCCGTGCTCGCCTGACATGAACCCGTTCGATCTCTCTGGCCGCGTCGCGGTCGTCACCGGCGCCAATACCGGCATCGGCCAGGCGATCGCGGTCGCGCTGGCCGAGGCGGGGGCCGACGTGGCCTGCGTCGGGCGCACGCCGGCGGAGGACACGGTGGAGCGCATCCGCGCGCTCGGCCGTCACGCCGAAATCATATCCGCCGACCTGTCTACGATCGAACCCGTCACGCGCGTGGTCGACGAGACGGTGGAGAGGCTGGGCCGGCTCGACATCCTCGTCAACAATGCCGGCATCATCCGCCGTGCCGACGCGGTCGACTTCACCGAAGAAGACTGGGACGCGGTCGTCGACACCAACCTGAAATCCGTGTTCTTCCTCTGCCAGGCGGCCGGCCGCCACATGATTGCGAACGGCGGCGGTCGCATCATCAACATCGCATCGATGCTGACCTTCCAAGGCGGCATCCGCGTACCCAGCTACACCGCATCCAAGAGCGGGATCGGCGGCCTGACCAAGCTGCTCGCCAATGAGTGGGCGAAGCACAACATCAACGTCAACGCGATCGCGCCGGGCTATATCGCCACCAACAACACCGCCGCATTGCAGGCGGACGAGATGCGCAACGCCGCGATTCTCGATCGCATACCGGCAGCGCGCTGGGGCGATCCGGCCGATCTGGGTGGCGCGGCGGTGTTCCTGGCGAGCGATGCGGCATCCTATGTGCAGGGCCACATCCTGGCGGTCGACGGCGGCTGGCTCGCCCGCTGACGAGGTGATTGACGGGGTGATGATCGGCGAGGCGGCTCGATAAACCGTCCGCCGCCTCGCCGGTCGGGCGAGCGAAGGGGAGGAAAGCTGATGGGACGGTTCCTGGCGTTCGGCGAGATCATGCTCCGCCTGTCGCCGCCCGGGCGCGAGCTTCTGCTCCAAACCCCGCGCCTAGATGTGTGGGTGGCGGGCGCGGAAGCGAACGTCGCAACGCAGCTCGCGCGCCTGGGTCACGACGTCGGTTTCGCCAGCCGCGTGCCCGACAACGATATGGGACGCGCGGCGATCACGACCTTGCGCGGGCACGGCGTCGACGTGGCGCACATTGCCACGGGCGGCGAGCGGATGGGGCTGTATTTCGTTACCAGCGGCGCAGGCATGCGCGCGACCGAGGTGATCTACGACCGCGCGGGTTCCGCCTTCGCCGGAGCCGCCGCCCACAGTTGGGACTGGGACGCGATCCTCGACGGCGTCGACCGGCTCCACCTGTCCGGCATCACGCCCGCGCTCGGCCCCGTTCCGGCCGAGGCGGCGATAGCGGCCGCAGAGGCGGCGGCGGCACGCGGGATCGCGGTATCGTTCGACGGCAATTGGCGCGGCAAATTGTGGGCGCGGTGGGACGGTGATCCGCGCTCGATCCTGACCCGCATCGTCCGACACGCGGACCTGATGTTCGGCAACCACCGCGACGTCGCGCTGCTGCTCGGCCGCGATGATTTCGCCGGCGAAGGCGAGGATCGTCGCCGCGCCGCTGCCGAGGCGGCATTCGACGCCTTTCCCAAGTTGCAGACGATTGCCTCCACCGCACGCCACGTCGAGCACGTCGACCTCAACCACCTGTCGGCGCGCATCGACACGCGCGACGGCGTTGCACAGACCAAGGAGGTGATCCTGTTGGGCATCGTCGACCGGATCGGCGGCGGCGACGCCTTCGCCGCCGGCGTGCTCCACGGACTCCGCCGCGGGCAGGACAGTGCGGGTGCGGCGCGCACCGGGCTTGCGCTCGCCGCGCTCAAACACTCGCTGCCCGGCGACGCGGCGCTGTTCCGCCAGGCCGATATCGACGCGTTCCTGGAAGGCGGACTGGACGTGCGGCGATGACGACGCGTCGGCAATTGCTCGCGGGCGGCCTCGCGCTCGGGATCGCGGGCACCGCCCGGGCGCAAGGGAGCGCCGTACGCGCCATCTGCCCGGCAGGCACCTTTCTCGGCACGCGTGAAGGCGGCGTCGCCGCGTTCCGTGGCATCCGCTACGGCCGCGCCGCGCGCTTCATGGCGCCGGTCTCGGAACCGGTCGCGCGCGATCCCGTCCGCGCCACCGCATTCGCGCCTTCGTGCCCGCAGGGCGGTGACGCGGGCGGGGAGGGGCTCGCCTTCGCCGAGGATTGCCTCTCGCTCAACGTCTGGACACCCGACACCGACGCGCGCGCCGGACGACCGGTGATGGTCTACATCCACGGCGGCGCTTATTCCTCGGGCAGCGCGAACCTGGAGCGGCAGGACGGCGCGACGCTCGCTGCGGCGGGCGACGTCGTGGTGGTCAGCGTCAACCACCGGTTGAACGCCTTCGGCTACCTCTACCTCGCCCGGCTCGACCCTCGATACGCCGACAGCGGCAATGCGGGGCAGCTCGACCTGATCCTCGGCTTACGCTGGATCCGCGACAATATCGCAGCGTTCGGCGGCGATCCGTCGCGCGTGATGGTGTTCGGCCAATCGGGTGGCGGTGCTAAGATCGCGACACTGATGGCGACACCCGCCGCGGCCGGCCTGTTCGGCCGAGCCGCGACGATGAGCGGGCAGCAGGTGACGGCGTCGGGACCGCTCAACGCGACGGCACGCGCCCGCGCCTATCTCGCCGCGCTGAAGGTCGACGCGACCGATCTGTCGCCGCTCGCCACGATGCCGACCGATCGACTGGTCGAAGCATTGCGGGCGGTCGATCCGGTGCTCGGCGGCGGCGTGTACTTTGGTCCCGTGCTCGACATGCGCACGCTCGCGCGTCACCCGTTCTGGCCCGACGCCGCGCCGCAGTCGCTCGGCCTGCCCATGATGCTGGGCAACACCGCGGGCGAGACGCGCGCGTTTGTCGGTCCCGAGAAGACGCGCGACCTGACGTGGGGCAATCTGCCGCAGCGGCTCGCGCCCGAACTGCGCATCGACCTGCTGCCCGAATGGGTCGTCGCCGAATATCGGCTGCGCTTCCCGACATGGTCGCCGGTTGACATCTTCTACGACGCGACAACGTGCGGGCGCAGTTGGCGTGGACAGGTGATCGAGGCCGAGGAACGCGCGCGCGCGGGTGCGCCCGCCTGGGTCTATCAGGTTGATTTCACCGCGCGTACCGAGCCGGCGCGCGGCGCCTTCCACTCGATCGACATCGCGCTCGTCTTTGGCACGCTAGGCGCGAAGGGCGCGCTCACCGGTACCGCCGCCGACGCACGTGCGGCGAGCGCGGCGATGCAGTCGGCGTTCGTCGCCTTCGCGCGCACCGGCGATCCCGGCGGCGGCTGGCCGCGCTACGATCTGACGCGCCGCGCGACGATGGTGTTCGATGCGCGCAGCCGTGTGGAGGACGACCCCCGCCGCTGGCAACGCGAGTTGTTCGCGCGCGTACCCTATATCCAGCCGGGCACCTGACGCTTCACCGGGCGACAGGATAAGATACGATCAGCACCAACGGAGCGCGGCCGAGCTGCCGGATACCGACCGTTGCGCCGTTGTAGAGGTATGCCGCCATCCCAGCGGTCACCCGCCTCTTTTCAGGCCCGGACTGCACCTCGCCTTCGCCCGACAGGACGTAATAGACCTCGTCGTGCGCGAGCGGGTGGAGCCCGATCGCTGCACCGGGATGCAGCACGCGCTTGCGAAACTCCAACGTCCGTTCCGGCACGGCGTCGCTGATGCGGTAGGCGGTGCTGGTGCCGATCTTGCCGTGCGGCGTCGCCTCCTCGCGACGCACATCTGCTTCATCGACGACGATCATCGTGCGCGGCGCCTGCTGAGCGGGTAGCGCCGTCGCCATGGTCGCGAGTGCGGCTGCGATCGTCCACGACTTCATTGCCGTCTCTGCCTCCATCAATGCGTGCCGCGGCATATTGACATGACGTGGCAAGGGTTTCATCACTGCTGACACCGGTTACCTTGATGATGCAAGGGGCTGAACAAGAAAGATCGCCGATCAACGGCGGCGCAAGGAGGGGATGATGCGTGGATCAAACAATTCACGACGGCTCCTCTACCAGTTCAAGCGGCATCGGTCCGGCCACGGCCTACCGGTGTCAGAGACAATGGTTAGCGCCGCAAGCGACGGCGAAGAGGGGAAGAAGGCATGCGGATCGATCGAACCAAGCTGGGTGGCGTCTCCGTTGCGGCAATTGCCGTGGCGCTGTTGGTGCCCGCTGCGGCCTTGGCGCAGGCAGCGGAGATACCTGCCACCGCCACGCCGGGATCGCCGCCGCAGGTTGACCCTGCGCCTGCGCAGAATTCGGTTGTCCCAAACACGGGCACCACCGCGCCGGACGATGCTGCCCTCACCGTCCCGCAGGACCAGACGGAGGCCGGCACGGAGGGTGCCGACATCGTGGTCACCGGCTTCCGCAAGTCGCTCGACGCCGCGCTCAGCGTCAAGCGCGAGTCGGTCGCCGCGGTCGACGCGATCGTCGCGGAGGACATCGCCAAATTCCCCGACCAGAACCTCGCCGAATCGCTCCAGCGTATTCCCGGCATCTCGATCCAGCGCGACGCGGGCGAGGGACGCGCCATCACGGTGCGCGGTCTGGGTGCGCAATTCACCCGCGTCCGCGTCAACGGATTGGAGACGGTCGCGACCTCCACCGACGGCGCATCGGCGAACCGCGACCGCGCGTTCGACTTCAACGTGTTCGCGTCCGAGCTGTTCAACTCGATCGTCGTGCACAAGACTGCGGAGGCGTCCCTAGACGAAGGATCGCTCGGCGCCGTGGTCGACCTGAACACCGGTAACCCCCTTGGAGGGAAGAAGGGCTTCACGCTCGTTGGGTCGGTGGTCGGCACCTACAACGACTTGTCCAAGAACGTCCGCCCGCGCGTCGCCGGGTTGTTGTCATGGAAGTCCCCCGACGGCACCTTCGGCGCTTCTATCTCAGGCGCGTACCAGAAGACCGACAATCTAGAACTGGGCAACAACACGGTGCGCTGGGCACAAGCGCGCTTCGACTCGGTTGACGGCAATCCGTGCTTCTTCAATTCGAATTCCGGCACCGCGCGCGTCAACAATGCCGGCGGTTCCTATCGCTCGAGCGCCACGTGCGACAAGGCGGCGTTGTCGTTCCACCCTCGTATCCCGCGCTACGGCTATATCTTGCACGACCGCGAGCGGCTCGGCCTCACGGGCAGCGTGCAGTGGGAACCGAGTGATGCGACGAAGCTGTCGGTCGATGCGCTCTACTCGCGCTTCAAGGAAACGCGCGAGGAGAAGTACGGAGAAGTCTTGCTGCGTTCCAACGAACGGTCGATCGATGTCGTCAACCCGGTCTATGACGCCAACAACAACATGATCGCAGCGACCCTCAACGATGCGTGGGTGCGCACCGAACATTACTTCCGCAAGTCGAAGACAGAATTCTATCAGGTCGGTGCAAGCTGGGATCAGGACGTATCCGATCGCTTTCGCTTCACCCTACTCGGCGGCATCTCACAATCGGACGCCACGATCCCGGTCGAGACGACCTTCGTCTTCGATGATCGCGACGCGCAGGGATATCGCTACGATTACACCAACTCGCGCAGCCCGCTGCTAACGTTCGGCACCAGCGTGACCGATCCGGCGAACTTCCAACTGGCCGAGATCCGCGATCGACCGTCTTCCACGGTCAATAAGTTCCGCACTGCGCAACTCCGCACTGAATACGACGTGGCCGAGGGATTTCAGCTCAAGCTGGGCGGCGTGTATCGCAAGTTCTCGTTCGATTCAGAAGCGTTCACCCGCGATGCGGTCGTCTGTCCGGCGGCCGGGCGCGATGTCGTGCTCGGCACCATCACCTGCTCGGCTCCATCCCTGTTCGGACCGAGCGCGGTGTACGGCTTCTCGGCCGCAGGACTGGGTGAAACATTCAACATCGGACGCGCTGGGCAGCCCAGCGGCAACACCAACGACTTCTACATACCGAACATCGATGCATCGGCGCAGTTCACGGGGCTCTACAATCGTCCCTTGGTGCTCGACGCGGGCCAGAATCGTAGCGTCAGCGAGGAGGTGACCGGCGGCTACGGGCAGGTGGACGTGAAGGGCACGATCTTCGGACTCGATTACGCCGCCAATGGGGGCATGCGCTATGTCCGAACGCACCAGGTCTCGACGGGGCTTAACAACGGCGTCGCGGTGACGATCAAGCGCAATTACGATGATTGGCTACCTGCGCTCAACGTCGCGTTGTTCCCGACCGAAAAGGTGATCCTACGCGGTGCAGTTGCAAAGGTGCTGACCCGGCCGACGCTTGGCAATTTGACACCAGGTGGTTCGGTCGACGGCTTCAACTACCGCATCACCTTCGGCAACCCACAGCTCGACCCATTTCGCGCCACCGCCTTCGACCTTGCAGCGGAATGGTACTTCGCGCCGCAGTCGATCTTCTCGGTCGCGGTGTTCAAGAAGAACGTCGAGAGCTTCCCGGTCTCGCAAGCGACGAACGGCACATTCGACTCAACCGGGCTGCCCCGTTCGGTGATCCCGCCGTCCAGCCCGGCCGCGCTGCCGCAGAACGCGGACGTGATCTACACGATCACGTCGCCGGTGAACGGCACTGGCGCGTCGTTGAAGGGGCTGGAAGTCGCGCTGCAGACGACCTTCCGCTTCCTTCCTGGTTTCCTCAAAAACTTCGGCGCGATCGCCAATGCGACCTTTATCGACTCAAGCGCTACCTATCTGGTGCAGGGTCCAACCGTGAACGCCTGCGTGCCCGGTGCCAATGCGGCGGCTGCCTGCAGCTTCGGCCCGAACGTCTCGACGACACGTTCCAGCACATTGTTCGGCCTGTCAAAGCGCCAGTACAACGGGACGCTCTACTATGAGGACAAGAAGTTCTCGGCCCGCGGCTCGATCAGCTACCGCGGCCCCTACGTCGATCAGAACAGCGCAACCGGCAACGTGTTCGAAGGCTACAATTCGACCATCAATGTCGATGCCTCGGTCCGCTACCGTATCACTGAGAATGTCGAGATTTCGCTTGAGGGCACCAACCTGACCGACGAATATCGCGACCGCTACACCGACCTCGATGCTAATCGCAATTATGAGTACAACCACTTCGGCCGCACCTTCTTTGCCGGTGCGCGAGTGAAGCTCTGAGCATGATCGGTCGCCGTAACCTGCTGCTCGGTCTGGTAGCGGCCGGCACCGGCGCGGCCGCGCAGACCTCGCCGCCGCGCCGCGATGGTCGGACGGTCGCGGGCCTGGGCGAACCGTCCGAGACGATCGACCTGTGGCCGCGTGGCGCACCCGGCGCACCGCGCGTGCTGCCGGTAGAAGTAGTCGATGAACGCAGCAAGGACGCCGATCTGACCGATCGTGCGGTGCATGGCATCACGCGCCCGCGCATGGTCGTGTTCCGTCCCGCCGTGCCCAACGGCGCTGCGGTCCTCGTCACGCCGGGCGGCGGCTACCGTTGGGTGGTGATCGACAAGGAAGGGTATGAAGTCGCGCGCTGGCTGTCGGCGCGCGGCTTCACCGTATTTGTGCTGTTCTACCGTTTGCCGGGCGAGGGCTGGGCGGCGGGGCCTGACGTGGCGCTATCGGACGCGCAGCGCGCGATGCGGCTGATCCGCCAACGCGCACGCGAATGGGGCGTGATGCCCGACCGGGTGGCGGCGATGGGATTTTCCGCTGGCGGGCACGTCTGCGCCGATCTCGCAACGCGCTTCGATGTGCCGACCTACCGTCCGATAGACGACGCAGACCGCCTGTCGTCCCGTCCCGACCTCGCCGCGCCGATCTATCCCGTCCAGTCGATGACGCCGCCGCTCGCGCATCCGGGCTCGCGCACGCTGCTGCTCGGCGCTGATCCCACGGCGGCGCTGGAGCGTGCGCACTCGCCTGCGGGGAACGTCACTCGCCGCACGCCGCCAACATTCCTGGTTCATGCCGAGGACGATGCCACGGTCCCGGTCGGCAACACGCTGGAGCTGCGCGCGGCGTTGGTGGCAGCAGGCGTGCCGGTCGAGACCCACCTCTTCACCCACGGCGGTCACGGCTTCGGCCTTCGCCGGGCGATGGGCAAGCCCGCCGCGTCATGGCCAGACCTGTTCCTAACCTGGACCAAGTCGATGGGCTTGGCCTGACATCGGACGCTGACCCCGATTTAGGATCGTGTTACCGCCAGCGCGGACCTGATAGGAATTCTGCTTCCCGTACCACAGCCGCTTTTGCGGGAAGAAGCCCCACCTGCGCTAACGCTTGGCCGGCATGGCCACCGAGCAGCTTCCGCGCGCAGGCGACGCGCCCGCTCCCGCATCGATCGATCCAGCTTGCGACTTGGACACCCGCCCCCGCCCGCATTTAAGTCGCGCGCGACGAGGAGAGATTGAATGTACGCGGGACTGATCGATGGCGCGTGGACGAACGGGACCGGCGCACTGCTCCATTCGGTGGAAGCGGCCACCGGCACGGTCATAGATCCGGGCTATCCCGCCGCCCACGAACGCGACGTCGAGATCGCATGCGCCGCCGCCGACGCCGCCTTTGACGTCCTTCGCGAGCTCGCCCCCTCGGCGCGTGCCGCCTTCCTAGAGGCGATCGCCGAGCAGATCGTGACGCTGGGCGATGCGCTCATCGACATCGTCGTACGCGAGAGCGGCCTGCCGCGCGGCCGCATCGAGAGCGAGCGCGGGCGTACCTGCGCCCAGCTCCGCTTCTTCGCCGACGTCCTCCGCGAGGGCAGCTGGGCAGGTGTCCGCATTGACCCCGCGCTCCCCCACCGTGCGCCGCTGCCGCGTCCCGACCTGCGACTCCGCATGGTGCCACTCGGCCCCGTTGCGGTCTTCGGCGCATCCAACTTCCCGCTCGCCTTCTCGGTCGCTGGTGGGGACACCGTGTCGGCGCTCGCCGCGGGGTGTCCGGTGATCGTCAAAGCGCACTCGGCCCACCTTGGTACTTCCGTCCTTATCGCGCGTGCGGTCGATGCCGCACGCCGGGCTTGCGGCCTTCCGGCCGGCGTCTTCCAGCTCCTCATCGGCGAGCGCGCGGTCGGCACCGCCCTCGTCGCCGACCCGCGCGTCAAGGCGGTCGGCTTCACCGGTTCGCGTACCGGCGGTCTCGCGCTCGCCCGAGTTGCTGCCGCACGGCGCGAGCCCATCCCGGTCTATGCTGAGATGTCGAGCGTCAATCCGGTACTCATCTTCCCCGCCGCGCTCGCCGCACGCGGGCACACCATCGCCACCGGTTTCGCGCAGGCGCTGACGCTCGGCACCGGTCAGTTCTGCACCAATCCCGGCTTACTGATCGCACTCGACGGTCCCGACCTCGACACGTTTCTCGATCATGCCTCGGCCGCGATCGAGGCGCTTCCCGCCACGACCATGCTCACCCCAGGTATCCACACCGCCTACGTCAAAGGGGTTGAGAAGCGGCGCGGCGTGGCGCGAGTGTGCGGGCAGGGCGCGCCGCCCACAGCTCCCTTCGAGGCGCACGCACACCTCTTTGAGATCGACGCTGCTGCCTTCCTCGCCGAACCCCACCTCCACGAAGAAATATTCGGCCCGGCCGCGCTTCTCGTCCGGTGCGGCGACGTCGCGGAGATGACCGCCGTCATCGGCGCACTTGAGGGGCAGCTCACCGCCGCGCTCCATGTCGACGAGGAAGATTACGCCGATGTCGCAGCGCTCGTTCCGCTACTCGAGCGCAAGGCAGGCCGTCTTCTCGTCAACGGCTTCGGCACCGGGGTGGAGGTTGCCCACGCGATGGTTCACGGTGGGCCGTTTCCAGCGACCTCGGACAGCCGCTCCACCTCGGTCGGCAGCCTCGCGCTTGATCGCTTCCTGCGCCCAGTTTGCTACCAGTCGCTCCCTGACACGCTCCTCCCGGCCATGCTGCGCGACGACAATCCATTCGCGCTGCCGCGCCGTATCGATGGGAAGGCGGAACTTTGATGGATCGGCGCTCTCGCTCGAACGTGGAGGCGCGTGGGCCGCTCCAGAGCCCACCGGCTAACGGTCTTCGCCAGTCCACGCTTGATCCGGAGTTCTGTTTCTCTTCTCCTGACTAAGGAAGCGCGGCGAAGGATCAGGCTCGGTGTCGCATATGATGCTCGCGGGCTCGGGCATGCGATCGATCCACCCTGCGCATCGATCAGCCTTCCCTTTGGCTTGGACGCTCCTGCCGGACGCGCGGTAAGGCACCATTCATACCCGACGCTCATCGATCGCGCGGGATCCACGGAGAGCATGGCATGACCACCCTGGCACCCACGACAATGGCAAAGACGCTGGGGCAGGGGCTCCTGTCGTTTCCGGTCACCCACTTCACGGCCGAGGGTGCGTTCGATGAGGCGCCCTACCGCGCGCACTGCGCTTGGATGCTCGAGCACGAACTCGCCGGTTTGTTCGCGGCCGGCGGCACCGGCGAATTCTTCTCGCTCACCCCGACCGAGGTCGCCACCGTTGTCGCCGCCGCGGTGGCCGAAACGAACGGCCGCACACCTGTCATCTCGGGCTGCGGCTACGGCACCGCGATCGCCACCGGCATCGCCCGCGATGCGGAGAAAGCCGGTGCCGACGGACTTCTGCTGCTTCCGCCCTACCTCGTGGGTTCGAAGCAGGAGGGTCTTGCGCAGCACATCGAGGCGGTTTGCCGCGTTACCGGCATGGGCGTCATCGTCTACAATCGCGACAACGCCGTCGTGAATGACGAGACGCTCGCCCGTCTTTGTGAGCGCAATCCCAACCTTGTCGGCTACAAGGACGGCGTCGGCGATATTGAGCTGATGACGCGCATCTTTGCACGTATGGGCGACCGCCTGACCTATATCGGCGGCCTGCCCACCGCGGAAACCTTCGCGGTGCCCTACTTGACGATGGGGGTCACCACCTACTCGTCGGCGATCTTCAATTTCGTCCCCGACTGGGCGCTGGCCTTCTACAAGGCGGTCCGCGCGAACGATCAAGCCACCGTGATAGACGGTCTCCGACGCTTCGTCCTTCCTTATATCGCGTTGCGTAACCGTGGTCAGGGTTATGCCGTGTCGATCGTCAAGGCCGGCATGCGCGCGGTTGGCCGCGACGCAGGTCCGGTACGCACTCCGCTCACCGATCTCACCGCCGCAGAGAATGCGGAGCTTCGCGCGCTGATAGAGGGCATCTCGCCACAGTCGCTCGCCGCGGCGGCGTAGTTTCTGCTCGCTGGCCCGCGATCATGCGACGCTCAGCCCCGCGTCCGCCATTCCGGCTTCAAGCATCAGTCTGTGTCTACCCGGCGCGGCATGACGATGGTGTTGGCCGAAACGTCGTCTTAGTCTGACCGCATGTTTGAATTGAGCCAGCTCCGCTGCTTCGTCGCCGCCGCCGAGGAGCTGCACTTCGGCCGCGCGGCGCAGCGGCTCAACATGACGCAATCGCCGCTCAGCCGACAGATCCAGCTGCTGGAGCGCATCCTTGACGTGACATTGCTGGAGCGCACCAGCCGCAACGTCGCGCTGACGCCGGCGGGGCGCGTGTTTCTGATTGAGGCGCGCCGCATCGTCCGACTGGCCGAGAGTGCGGCCTTGTCCGCGCGGCGCGTCGCCAAGGGTGACGCGGGCAAGGTCGCGATCGGCTTCACCGCGGTGTCGGGCTACAATCTGGTGCCGCAGATCGTCGCACAAGCGCGCGCCAGCCTGCCCAACATCGATCTCGAACTCCGCGAGATGGTGTCGGCCGATCAGGTCGAGGGGCTGCTGACCGGCCTGATCGACATCGGCTTCGTCCGCCCGCCGATCCACCGCCACGAGTTCGACACCGTGTGCGTGCTCCACGAGCCGCTGGTCGCCGCGCTGCCCGGGGGTGACCCGCGCCAAGCGCTGGCCGAACTCGTCCCGTCCAATTTCGATGGCCTGCCGCTCATCACCTATGCGCGTCAGGGCGCAGGCTATTTCCACGACATGCTCGCGCGATTGTTCGACGACGCCGGCGTCAATCCGGTGTTCGTGCAGCACGTGACGCAGATCCACTCGATGCTCGGGCTCGTTCAGGCCGGGCTCGCCGCCGCAATCGTGCCGGAGAGCGCGGCGGGACTCCACATGAGTGACATTCAATTCAGACGCCTCGTCACCGAACCCGAGCGGCCGGTCGAGTTGCACATGGCGTGGCGGCGCGACAACGCCAATCCCGCTCTGGAGGCGATGCGGCGGCTATGTGCCGAGGTTGCCGCGTGACCGATCGCCGCACCGTTCTGGCGGGGCTCGCCGTCACGACGATGAGCGTGCCGACGGCCGCGGCGGCGCGCGGCGATCCGGTCGCGGCGACGCGCGGCGATCCGGTCGCGGCGACGCGCGGCGGGCGGGTGCGGGGTGTCCGCGAGCGCGGCATCCTGGTCTTCAAGGGATTGCGCTACGGCATCGCGCCGCGCCGCTTCGCGCGCGCGGTGCCGCCGCCGGCATGGCGGAACGTCGCCGACGCAACCCGCTACGGTGCTGCCGCGCCGCAGACGCGCAGCGAGGAGCCGACGAGCGAGGATTGCCTGTTCCTCAACGTCTGGACACCCGGGCTCGACCGCGCGCGGCGCGCGGTAATGGTGTACCTGCACGGCGGCGCACACGCGCACGGATCGGGCAGCGACCCGCTCTACGACGGCACCGACCTGGCGCGACGCGACGTGGTGGTGGTGACGCTGAACCACCGGCTCGCCGCACTCGGTTATTGTTATCTCGCGCAACTCGGCGGTCCGGCGGAGTCGGGCAACGTCGGCAATCTCGACATCGTGCTTGCGCTCGAATGGGTGCGCGACAACATCGCGCGCTTCGGCGGCGATCCGGCGTGCGTGACCGTGTTCGGCCAGTCGGGTGGCGGCGCCAAGGCGGTGACGCTGATGGCGATGCCGGAAGGCCGCCCGCTGATCCACCGCGTCGCGACGATGAGCGGGCAGCACGTCACCGCCGCCGGCCCCAACAACGCGACCGTGCGCGCACGTGCCTTCATGGCGCAAGCGGGCGCGCGCTCCGCCGCCGAACTCGCCACCCTGCCGATTGAGCGACTGGTCGACGCGATGGCGATGACCGATCCGATCGAGCACAAGGGGGAGATCAGCTTTACCTCGACGCTCGACCACCATGTCCTGCCGCGGCATCCCTTCTATCCCGACGCGCCGCGCGAAGCCGCGCACATCCCGCTGATCGTCGGTAACACGCACGACGAGACGGCGTTATGGATCGGCGACATGCTGCGGCGCGGCGACACGACATGGGACAATCTGCCCGCGCGGCTGGTCGCCAACAGCGTCAAGGACGTGGCGCCCGACTACGTGATCGCGCGCTATCGCCAGTTCTATCCCACCCGCACGGCGGGGCAGATCCTGCTCGCCGCCACCACCGCCGGGCGCTCATGGCCCGGTCATCTGATCCAGGCCGAGGAGCGCGCGAAGATCGGCGCACCGACGTGGATGTATCAGCTCGACTATCCCTCGCCCGAGGCAGGCGGCGTGCTGGGCGCGTTCCATTCACTCGATATCGGGCTGGTGTTCGACAACACCGCGGTGCCGAGCGCGCGGACCGGCGACGACGCGCTGGCGCGCTCGCTTGCGACGCGCATGGCCGACAGCTTCGTCGCCTTCGCGCGCAGCGGCGACCCGAACACGCGCGCGCTGCCGGCATGGCCGCGCTTCGATTTGGCGACGCGCGCGACGATGATCTTCGATCGCACCTGCCGGATCGAGAGCGATCCGCGGCGCGAGGAACGCCTGCTGTTTGCGGTCGCGCCCTACATCAAGCCTGGCGGGTGAGCCGCTACCGATCCCATGGGAACGCCAGCGTCGGTCGGTTGGCGTAGCGGGTCATCGATAGCGACAGACTGGCCCCGCTGCCCGGTGCCAATCGCACGGTCGCATCGCGCGTGCCGACTGTTGTCGTTCGTCCGCCAAGCGTGACCGCGTCGATGCGGTGCTCGGCGTAGGCGCCGCCTTGTACGATCACGGTCCGTGGTTGGACGCCGGTGTTGACCAGGGTTACGGCGCATGTTCGATCGCCCATTGCGGTCACCAGTGCGGCGACATCCTCCGGCAGCCCCGCGCGCCGTGCGTCGGCATCGAACCAGCGCAGCCGCGCGTGGAGCGTCACGCCGCCCTGCGCCGGCGACGTCTTGCTCCACGACGGTCGCGCAATGTGTAGGCCGCCGGTGGTCAGCGCGACCAGGCTCCCGACGCTCGCCGGATTGATGTCGATCGGCCAGTCGGCGAGCCGCGTCTCCTTGGTGGTGCGGTCCGCGCGCGCGCGCGCCGCGCGTTCGGCGACCCGCGTCAGGTCGGCCTCGATCGCCTGTTCGGGGTAGCGGGCGTTGCGCCCTTCGAGAAACGCGATCCACGGATGGTCGCCCGCCGCCGCACGGTCCGCAGGGCTCTGCGTCACGTACCAGATCTCGAACCCGTTGGTGCGGTTCGGCGTGGGGGTCCAGCCGTACCAGCCGTCCGCATTGTGCATCGTCGGCACGTGGGCGACACCGTCGATCGTGCGCGCGTGGCGTTCCAGCAACGCGCGCTGCCGCTGCCACACCTCGATATAGGCCGGATCGCCGGTCAGCAGCGTGCCGTTCATGAAGGCGGTGATCGCGCGCGACACCCGATTGCGGTTCTCGCGCTTGCCCGTCTGCGGCACGACCGGCGAGAAGCCCCAGCCGTAGGTGCCGCCCCACCAATCGGGCGCGATCCGTCCGTCGGGCGCGATCTTGCTCGGCACCACGTCGCCGTTCGCCGCCGCGCGTGCGACCCATGCGTCGAGATAGTCGAGGCTCCAGCGCCGGAACCGCTCGCCCAAACCCAGCGCGTAGGCGTTCAGCCCCAGCGTCGTCGCCTGCAGGTTGAGCGGATTGTCGCCGACCACGTCGCCGTACTCGGCATAGTGGTCGAGCGTTTCCTGATAGGTCCGCTCGCCATGCTCCATGTGGAAGCGCGTGGGGTCGAACGGGTCGCCCGCCCAGTCGAGCGGGGTCGCTGCGCGCAGCATCGGCCCGCGGCTGCCGTTCAGCAGGCTGCGCATCATTTGGCGCGCGGGGTCGTAATTGGGCGCATCGTGATCGCGCCCGGTGTAGAAATCGGCGAAGCGGCGCGTGCGGGCCGCCAGCTTGGCGTCGCGCGGCGTCGACAGCCCTTGCAGGTTGAAGCTCGTCAGCCCCTCGGCATTGTGCTGCCAGTCCATCTGCACCGGGAACTCGCGGTAGTACATGCCCGCGCGCGCGATCGGCACCTGTGTGGTGCGCGCGGTGGTGAACTGGCACAGATGCCCTTCCCAGAAACGCCGCGCGAGCGTCAGGATATTGTCCGATCCGCCGAGTGCGTGGAGCAGCTCCCAATCGTTGGTCGCCTCCGCCGCGTCGTCCGGCCCGTCGTTCGCGCCCCAGCGCTCGGTCACGATCAACCGATCGTGCGCGTCGACGTATTTGGCATAGAACGCCTCGCACGCCGTCGCATTGGCGTCGAACAACCGGCGCTGGAGCGTCGCCCAGCGCGGCGCGGGCATGGGTGTATCGATCGCAATTCCGGCGGGCGCACCTCTCGCCGCGGCGGGGAGCGCGAGGCCGGCGGCAGCTCCGAGCAGCAGGTCACGCCGCTGCATCACGCGAGCTCCACCCGCTTGATCGGTCCGACCACAAACAGGAAGGCGACGATCGTCAGCACGCAATGCGCGCCGACGAACACCAGCGCCCAATCGAACGACCCCGTCGCCGCGACGATGTAGCCGACAACGATCGGCGTCACGATGCCGGCGATGTTGCCGAACATGTTGAACACGCCACTGGCGAGGCCGGCGAGCTGCTTGGGCGCGACGTCCGCCATGACCGCCCAGCCGAGCGAGGCAATGCCCTTGCCGAAGAACGCCGCCGCCATCAGCGCGATCATCAGCCACTCCTGCTCGACCCAGACGCAGGCAATGATCAGCGTTGCGAGCAGCATGCCGACCGTGACCGGCCCCTTACGCGCGAGGTCCACCGAGCCGCTCCGCTTCAGGATCAGGTCGGACGCAAACCCGCCGAGCAGCCCGCCTGCGAACCCGCACAAGGCAGGCGCGGCGGCGGCGAAGCCGGCCTCCATGATGTTCAGCCCGCGCTCCTTGACCAGGTAGATCGGGAACCAGGTGACGAAGAAGTAGGTCAGCACGTTGATGCAATATTGCCCGAAATAGATGCCGAGCAGCATCCGGTTGGCGAGCAATCGCCTGAGGTTCGCGCGCGTGAAGGTCGCGGGGCGGGCGACGCCCGCTTCCTCCATCCGCACCAGACCGCCGCCCGCCTCGATGTGATGCAGTTCGGCGGCGTTGATCGACGGGTGGCGGATCGGCGAGTGGATCGTGCGCACGAACAGTGCGGTGGCGACGAGGCCTAGCCCGCCCATCACCCAAAACACCGATCGCCAGCCGAACGAGTGGACCAGCCAACCCATCAATGGCGCGAAGGCGACGAGCGAAAAATACTGCGCCGAGTTGAAGATCGCCGACGCGGTGCCGCGCTCCGCGCTCGGGAACCAGGCGGTGACGAGCCGCGCATTACCCGGGAACGATGGTGCCTCCGCCAGCCCGACCAGAAAGCGAAGCGCGAACAACGTCGCCACCGCCGACACCCCGACGAGCAGGCCGGTGAAACCCTGCAATGCGGTCAGCACCGACCAGCAGGCGATCGCGCCGGCGTAGATCCGCTTGGTGCCGAACCGGTCGAGCATCGCGCCGCCGGGGATCTGCGCCAGCGCATAGGCCCAGGCGAACGCGGAGAGGATGAAGCCCGTCTGCACGGGCGACAGCCCGAGTTCGCTCGATGCGGCCGATCCGGCGATCGAGAAGGTTGCGCGATCGGCATAGTTGATTGCGGTGATCGCAAAGATCAGCACGATCACTTGGTAACGCATGCGCGTCGGACGTGCCGGGTTGGACGCCGATGTGGCCGGGATGGCAGCGGTCGCGGTCATGCTTCGATCCTCTCGAGCCTGCGCCCCGTCTCACGCGGGGATGCGGTTGAGCCATCCCAAGTAGACGAGCCATGCGCCAGCGTCCAAGTCGCATCGCGCGACGATCATGCCACGCCTTGGCTCGATTGCGCCTCTACGATCGGTGTCAGCGTCGATTGGTGCACGTCCGGCATCGATCGATGTTCGATTGAGGTTGGCGCTCGTCGGTGCGGCGTGGCTAATCGAGGCCCTCGAAGAACCGGTTCGCCCTGACGACGCCGGCATCGCACAGGAGAGGACCGCCATGACCGGCTACCGTCGCATCCACACCGTTCTCGCGCTCTCGACTGCGGTCGGCGCCCTTCTCACGGTCGCGTCGGCCCACGCGCAAGCCGCGCCCGAGACGAACGCGCAGAAGGACAGCCGCGCCGCCGGGCAGCAGCAGGAAACCGAGACGCCGCCGCCGTCGCCCGCGGCGCCGGTCGACCCGCAGGTCGCCGACGCACCCGCGCCCGAAGGCCAGGCGGCCGACATCATCGTCACCGGTTTCCGCCAGAGCCTCAACAGCGCGATCAACCTGAAGCGCAACGAGACCGCCTCGATCGACGCGATCAAGGCCGAGGACATCGCGGAGTTCCCTGACCTCAACCTCGCGGAGTCGCTCCAGCGCATTCCCGGCGTGACGATCAACCGCGTCAACGGCGAGGGACGCAACATCTCGGTCCGCGGCCTCGGCCCCGAATATACCCGCGTGCGCATCAACGGGATGGAGGCGATCGGCACCACCGGCGGCACCGATAACTCTGGTGGCGTTAATCGCGGTCGCGGGTTCGACTTCAACATCTTCTCGTCCGACCTGTTTAACAGCTTGGCGGTGCGCAAGACCGCCACCGCCGACGTCGAAGAAGGATCGCTCGGGGCCACCGTCGACCTGCAGATCGCGCGCCCGTTCGACTACAAGAAGCCGACCGTCGCCCTGTCGGCGCAGGCATCGTACAACGACCTGCGCGAGAAGGCGACGCCGCGCGTCTCCGGCCTCGTCTCGGTCGTGACCGACGACAAGCGCTTCGGCGCCTTGCTGTCGGTGTCCTACGAGGAGCGCAAGCTGCGCGAGGAAGGCGCCAACATCACGCGCTGGAGCTACGGTGGCTTCAACGGTGGCTTCAACGCCGCTTCCACGCTGGCGGGCTACTCGCTGGCACAGATCAACAACGCCAATCCCGACACCGCCTTGTTCCACCCGCGGATCCCCGGCCTCGTCAGCTACGACATCGATCAAAAGCGGTTGGGTGCCGCCGCCGCCGTGCAGTTCGCGCCGACCGACATGACCTTGCTGTCGATCGACGGCCTCTACTCGCGGCTCGATGGCACGCGGCGGGAGTCGCAGTTCCAGGCGATCAGCTTCAGCCGCTCAGGGACAGGCAAGCCGCAGACGATCATCCGGTCAGGGACGGTCGACGGCGACAACAACATCATCAGCGGCACGTTCGACAACGTCGACCTGCGCACCCAATCGCGCTACGACGAATTGCAGACCGACTTCTATCAGGTGACTGCGACGCTCGACCAGAAGTTCGGCGACCGGCTGAAGTTCGGCTCGGTGGTGGGTTATTCCAAGTCGGCGTTCGACAATCCGGTCCAGACCACGGTCACGATCGATGCCACGAACACGCAGGGCTTCTTCTACGATTTCTCGCAAGGGCGTTTTCCGGTGATCCGCCCCGGCGTCAACATAGCGGACCCCGCTACCTTTGCCTTCACCAACGGTACGTCCGAGGTGCGCATCCGCCCGCAGACGGTCGACAACGACTTCACCAACGCCAAGGGCTTCCTAGAATGGAAGACCAGCTCGTTTCTGACCGTGAAAGGCGGGGTCGACTGGCGGCGGTTCCGCTATTCCTCGACCGAGCGGCGGCGCTTGCAGGCGGAAACGGTGGTGCAAACGCTGACCCCGGCGCAACTGGCCGCCGGCGTGACCACGTTCAACGGCTTCGGCAAGGGGCTGAACGTGCCCGGCGGGACGCCGACATCGTGGGTGATCCCCAACCTCGACGCGTTCATCAGCCAGTACGGCATCTACGGCAATCCGATCTACACCACGGGCGGCGTCGAGAATGCGACCGCGCGGGGCAGCTACATCACGGTAGAGGAGCAGGATCTCGGCGCCTACGGCATGGCGTCGTTCAACTTCGCGGATAGCGGCCTGCCAGTCCGCGGTGACCTCGGCGTGCGTTACGTCAACACCGACCAGACCTCGACCGGCTATGCCAGCCAGGGCGCGCAGGTGAACCTCGTCACCGCGAAGCGCAGCTACGATCGCTGGTTGCCGTCGGGCAATCTGGTGCTCGACGTCACCGACAACCTGCTCGTCCGCTTCGCCGCGGCCAAGACACTGGCGCGCGCCGGCATCTCATCGATTACGCCAGGCGGGAACCTGAACATTTCGGGCGGCAATCGGTCGTTCAGCTCGGGTAATCCAGACCTCAACCCGACCGAATCGGACAACATCGACGTGTCAGTCGAATGGTATCCGACCACCGGCGCGATCTATGCAGTGGCGGCGTTCCGCAAGGATATCGGCACCTTTGTCCAGACGCTGAGCACGCAGCTGCCGTTTTCCGCGCTCGGGCTGCCCGCCTCGCTGCTGCCGAGCAACGTATCGCCTGGCGATATCTTCATTGTCAGCCAGCCGGTCAATTCGAGCGGCGGGCGGCTGCGCGGGTTCGAGGTTAACGTGCAACAGCCCTTCAGCTTCCTGCCCGGCTTCCTATCGAACTTCGGTGTGCTCGCCAATTACACCTGGGTGGATTCGAACATTGAATATCTGACCAGCGCCACTGGCGGATCGAGCGTGCGTGAGCCGCTAGTCGGCCTATCGAAACACGCCGCGAACGGTACGTTGTATTTCGAAACCACCAAATTCGCGATCCGTGGATCGATAGCCTACCGCTCCAAATATCTGACTGCGGTACCGGGCACGGAGGGCAATGCTTATAATGGCACCAATTCAACTACCAACGTTGACGCACAGGTATCATACAACGTTACGGACCGCTTTAAAATTAGTCTGGAAGCGATCAATCTGACCGATCAGAAGAATGATCAATTCGTGGACGAAACCAACCGTTTGAACGTCCTAACGCATACGGGACGGCAATTCTTTCTAGGCGCACGTTATGCTTTTTAGGGGCGTCGTCAAACCAAATGCACCTGCTGGTAATGCGGAGCGGGTAGGGGAGGCGCATGCCTCGCGCCCGCAAGCCCGCTTCGCCGTTCCGCTACTTCAACTCGTCACCGGAGGTGATCCGGCTGGTGGTGCTCATGTACGTGCGCTTTCCGCTTTCGCTGCGGAACGTAGAGGACCTGCTGTTCGAGCGCGGGATCGACATCTGCCATGAGACGGTGAGGCTATGGTGGAACAGGTTTGGCCCGCTGTTCGCCGGTGATATCCGGCGTCAACGTGTCAGCCGCATGCGTGGCTTTCGTCACTGGCGCTGGCACCTGGACGAGATGTACGTGAAGCTAAACGGCGAGATGGTCTACCTGTGGCGAGCGGTCGACCACGAGGGTGAGGTGTTGGAGAGCTACGTCACCAAGACGCGCGACAAGGGTGCGGCACTTGCGTTCATGAAGAAGGCGATGAAGCGCCACGGCTCAGCAGAGGCAATCACCACCGATGGCCTCCGCAGCTACGGTGCGGCGATGACCGAGCTTGGCAACCGCGACAAGCAGGAGGTTGGACGCTGGGCCAACAACAGGGTCGAGAACTCACATTTGCCATTCAGGCGACGAGAACGAGCGATGCTCCGGTTCAGGCAGATGAAGACGCTTCAGAAGTTCGCCTCGGTTCACGCCAACGTCCACAACCACTTCAATCTCGACCGCCACCTCGTTGACCGACAGACCTACAAGGAACGCCGCTCAGCCGCCTTGGCTGAGTGGCAGGTGCTCGCGAGCTAGGCGCACGTCCTCAAAGACCCAAATGCATCGTCCAGAGAGCGCTTCGCGTTAGACTGACAGCACCCGTGTAGATGCAGCGCGCGCCCTTCGCGACGGCCATCAGCCGCTTATCGAGGCGGAAGCAGATCATGTTCGAGAGGACGGGGCTGCTGGGCGCGCCCTGCGGTAGGTGCGCGTTCATGCAGCAGATACGCGCGATGATGGCGGCAACGCGCGCGTCGAGGTTGAGCGAACTCAGCATTCCCTCGACACGGTTCTCGGTGATTGTTGAAAAAAAGTCTTTGAGGTCGAGATTGACGACGTAGCGGCGGCCGAGATGAGCGGCCGCGTTGGTCTTGACCGATCGGTCGTCGACGAAGCCATGGACCGGATTGCGCGGCCGGTACATGACGTCGAGCCGATCGGCGATCTGGCGTTGGAAGTGCTTCAGGCGGTCATTGGGCGCGCTGATCAGACGCAGCTTGTTCTCGCCCTTGGCGATCGAGAAGTGCTGATACATTCGCTCGCGATAGTACCAGATTTTCTTGAGCTCGCGGGGGCCGACACCGAGATAGGCCAGAAGCGTTGCTTCGCTTGCAAACTCCGGCGGGACGGTGACGCGGAGAGGTTGTCCGAACAACGTTCCCCAATACGGCACGAGGCCTCCCTTCCAATCACGCCAGCGTGTCGCAGAGTAGCTCTGGCGCGCAGGTTATGTACAGACATTAGCTCTTACGCCGCAGTTACTACAGCGCGTATGCGAAGGGAGCCTCGTCGCATCACGATGTAGCAGGACGGTGTCGCCATTCCTAGCCTCGAGCCCAGACGGTTGGACTAACGCCACGGACCTGATCAAAGGCGCCTTAGTCTGAATGTTTGCGCACGGTTCCGTCGCAATGCCGGCATGAATGAACGGCCGAAATGCTATCGCGACGCTTCGAAGCGGACAGACCGCTTCCCTCCCAATAACCGACACACAGTCAGCCCAGCATTTGGGTCACTGCCTCGGTCTCGCGTGATGAACGAATGGCAGAAATCGGGAGGCGGTCTGGCAGCTTCGAATGACGGCTATTGGGTCTTCGCTGTCATTTGGCTCCGGCCGACGTCATGCCAGCAAGCGCGCATACTCCTGCTCGGGGTAACCATATGTATCTCCAGCCAAGGCGATTAGCTTGGCTCGGTCAACAACTAGCACTTTGGCACGCACCGCGCGTATCGCCTGTTCTTCCTCTAGGCGATGAAGCGCGTCTGTGACGCTGCTGCGTCGTACGCCGAGCATCAGCCGAAACTCCTCGTGCGTCATGCAGATCTCGTCCGCCTGCACCCGGTCGTGGTACAAGAGGATCCAGCGGGCCATGCGGCGTTCGATCGAGTGCGCCAGTGACGACACAATCGTGCGACCCATCTGCAACATGAAGATGTGCGCGAAGCGAAGCAGCGTCGTGCGCAAGGTCGCGCTCTGTTCCACCGCGGCGATCAGCTTCTCCGCTGGAATGCGCAGTGCCCGTCCGGCTTCGGCGCGCATGGTGACATCATAAGGTGAGCGATCGTCGCCCATAAGAAGGGGCCAGCCGACGAACCCCTCGGCGCCGAGCAGCCCGACCGCATAGCGCCGATCATTGTCGAGCGAGTCGAGCACACCGGCTATTCCCTGCTCAAAGAAGCACAGATTCTCTATCGGCGCGCCGGCACGCGTAATGTAGTCACCGACTGTGAACGACACTGGTTCCAAATAGGGGCTGATCAACGCCGCGTCGTTGGGACTCAAGGCCCCAAGCAGGCGGTTACCACCCGTTTTAATACGGGATGACACAGTGCCGCTGATAGGTAGAATCGTCGCCACTGCCTCTCCTGCGCTCATTCATGCTTGGAACGGTTCCGTACAGAAACGTTGCGGCGCTCTCCGTTGTTCAAGTCTCTAACAACAGGAGGAACACATGCTAGCAATCTCGAAAAAGCCGCTCTTCCGCGGTATTGCGGTCGCCGCTTTGCTCGCCGTTTCGGCAGGCGTGTTCGCGCAGTCGCCGCGGTCGGTCAGCGCCCCGCCGCCCCCGCTGCCGCCCGCAACCAGCACCCAGCCGCCGAAGGCGGCACCCGACATGCAGATGGTGCTAGATGCACTGGCGGGTCTCGGCGGCAAGCCGATCGAGACGCTGACCCCGGCGGAGGCACGGATGCAGCCATCGGCGGCGGACGGCGCGAAAGCGGCGATGGCGAAGAAGGGCATGTCGACCACGCCAGATGCTTCGGTCACGACGCAGGATGTGCCCTACGGTAGCGATCCGAAGCAATTCGCGCGTATCTACAAGCCAGCGAACGCGCCCGCAGGTGGCAAGCCGATGCCGGTCGTGGTCTATTATCATGGTGGCGGCTGGGTGATCGCCGATGTCGCAACCTATGACGCGGCACCGCGCGCGATGTCGAAGGCGCTGAGCGCAATCGTCGTGTCGGTCGAATACCGCCATGCACCCGAGTTCAAGTTCCCGGCACAACACGATGATGCGGCAGCTGCCTATCGTTGGACGCTGGCGAATGCGGCGAGCTGGGGCGGCGACCCGATGAAGATCGCCGTGGTGGGCGAGAGCGCCGGCGGCAATCTGGCGGTTGCGACCGCAATCTACGCGCGCGACAATGGCCTAACCGCGCCACGCCACATCGTCTCGGTCTATCCGATTGCCAACAGCAGCATGACACTGCCGTCACGCATGGACTCGGCTAATGCCAAACCGCTCAATGCCGCGATGCTGAAGTGGTTCGGCTATTACTATCAGAACAGTGCCGCCGACGCGCAGGACCCGCGGCTGAATCTGATATCAGCCAACCTGCGCGGCCTCCCGCCCACCACGATCATCAACGCGCAGATCGATCCGCTGCGCTCGGATGGTGAGACGCTGGCAGCCGCAATGCGCAAGGCAGGCGACAAGGTCGAGCAGAAGACCTTCCCCGGCGTCACGCACGAGTTCTTCGGAATGGCAAAGGTCGTTCGCGGCGCGCAAGAAGCGAACGACCTCGCGGTTGCGCGGCTGAAGGCGGCATTCGCAGCTCCCACGGCGCGTCGCTGAGCGTACCGGCGGCGGCATCGCGCCGCCGCCATCTCTTTTCGAGAGGACCCTTGATCATGGCCCAGGCAACTGTGCGATTCTTACGTTACAGCGATGACATCGAGACGCGCGAACCGGACGAGCAGGAAAGCATCGACGGCATCATCAAGGGTATGACCCAGGAGAGTCAGACGGTGGAGAAGCGTGATGGTCGCGCTGTCCGCGCCAGCCACGCCAAGAGCACCGCTTGCACCACCGGCACGCTGACGGTCGCCGCAGACCTGCCGCCCGAGCTCGCGCAAGGCTTGTTCGCCAACCCGGGCACGTTCGACGTCGCCGTCCGCTTCGCACAAGGGCCAGGCGAGAAGCTCGGCGACCGCGTGTCGACGCACCGCGGCATGTCGATCAAGGTGTTCGGCGTCGAGGGCGATAAGCTGCCCGGTCATGATGCGCCGACGCAGGACTTCGTGCTGGCAAGCGGCACGACGTTTCCGGCGGGCACCGCTGCGGGGTTCCTGTCGCAGGCCAAGAAGATCGGCTTGACCGTGCCGATGCCCGAAGGCGCAAAGAGCGCGGCGGCCTCGATCGCGCGCAACATCAACAAGGTGCTGAACGCGGTCGGCGCTGGCCCGAGCCCGACGCTCGACTTCTACGGGCACCCGTTCAGCCACCCGCTGGCGGAGCACTATTTCAGCCAGTGCCCGATCCGCTTCGGCGACCATGTGGCGAAGATTGGAGCGTTCCCAATTGCGCCGGAGCAGCAGGCGCTGACCGACTGGCGGCTCGATCCGCACGAGGACGAGGACGGCTTTCGTCACGCCGCGGTCGATTACTTCGGCGACAGTGACGCGGTATTTGAACTGCGCGCGCAGCTGTGGACCGACGCGGACACGCAGCCGATCGAGGATACATCGGTCGACTGGCCGACGAGCGACAGCCCGTACCGCACAGTCGCGACGATCAGATTGCCTAGGCAAGCGGCCTATAGCCCCGAGCGGGTGCGTTACTTCGACGAGGTCATGACCTTCCGTCCGGCACACAGCTTGGCGGTGCATCGTCCCTTGGGCGGCGTGATGCGCGCGCGGATGCAGGTCTACCGTGCGCTCAGCGATTTTCGGCACCGCGAGAACGGCATCGAAGCGGCGAACACCGGCAATGTGGATGACATCCCCGCCTGAGTTCGCCTCTGCGCGGATCGCGCTCAACCGGTGCTTCCATCACGCCCGTCGCACCCAATCCAATCTCTCGCGTTTCACGATCAACCAGCGCGCACCACGCGCAGCTCGGCACTGGAGACAATCATGCGTTCTAAAACCCGCTTTCTTGCTAGTCTCGCCCTTGCCAGCACGCTGCTGAGCGCTGCTACAATCACCTATGCCCAGGCGAGCGCGGGAGAGCTCAAGCAGGAAGCCCAGTTCGAGCATCAGGCGACCGGCGTGGCGGTGACGGCCGACGGCCGCCGCTTCGTCAACTTTCCGCGCTGGACCGACGACGCGCCGATCTCGGTTGCGGAAGTGATGAAGGATGGCACGCTGCGGCCCTACCCGGACGCGAAGTGGAACAGCTGGCGCAACGCGCGCAGCGGCGAGTTGCCGGTCAGCGGATACTTCGTCTGCGTCCAGTCGATCGTCCCGGACGGCAAGGGCAACCTGTGGGTGGTTGATCCGGGCGCACCGGGCAACGAGAAGATCCTCGAAGGCGCGCCCAAGCTGGTCAGGATCGATCTCAGGACCAACCGCGTGACCAAGGTCATCCCCGTGCCCGGTGACGTGGCGCTGCAAGGCACCTACCTCAACGACATCCGCTTCTCGCCCGATGGCAAGACAGGCTACATCACGGACAGCGGCACGCGCGGCGCGATCATCGTCGTCGACCTGGAGAGCGGCCGATCGTTCCGCACGCTCGATGGCCATCCCTCCACGCAGATCGACAAGACCGTCAAGGTTGCGCTCGATGGCCGCCCGCTGGTCCGCCCCGACGGACGCCAGCCCGCTTTCGCCGCCGACGGTATTGCAATCTCGAACGATGGTCGCACACTCTACTGGCAGGCACTGACGGGTAAGACGCTCTACTCGATTGATACCGCTTTGCTGCGCGATGGAGTCACCGAGGCGCAGCGCGCCGCGGGGGTCCGCACGGTCGCGCAGACGCAGGTCGCGGACGGTTTGTGGATGAGCAAGGCAGGTACGCTCTACATCACTTCGCCGACCGATTATTCGATCAAGCGGCTGAACGGCAGCACGGTACAGAACGTGCTGACCGACCGGCGTCTGCGCTGGCCCGACACCTTCTCGGAAGGGCGTGACGGGCGCATCTACGTCACCGCTAGTCACATCCAGGACACCAACTGGTTCAAGCCCGCCGCCCCGCCGTCGATCCGCACCGAGCTATTCTCGTTCGCCGGTGCTCGCTGACATGGCGGACACCAACACGAAACGCTGGGCCGGCGCGCTCGCGGGCGGGCTCGTGGCCGGGCTCGGTATCACGGCGCTGCTGATATCGGGCGAGCGCAAGTCGGGTGAACCGTCCGAACTGGCGAAGCTGGAGCGTGCGGCGGCGGACAAGCTCGGGCTCGACACGCCGCCTGCCGACCAGCTGCCGTCCGCAGTTGAACAAACGGTCATTCAAGGTGGACATCTCGCGCTCGGGCTACTTGCCGCCGTAACCTACGCTGCCGCAACCGACGAGGACACGCCGGTAGTTGCGGGGGGTCTGGCATTTGGCGCAGCTTTCTACGTGACAATGCACTGGTTGCTCGGGCCCGCGCTTGGAGTGAACCAGCCGGAGTGGCGCGCCGATCGCGCGACGCTGGCCATGCACACGATCAATCATCTAGTCTTTGGACTTACCACCGCGGCAACGGCGCGGGCCGCTCAGCGTGCATGATACGGTGGAGCTAGCAAGGATTGCTGGCAGCCTACTAAGCGGTATCTTTGCCAAAGGGCAGCCTGAACACGTTGGTATGCCGTAGCAATCGCGGCGCATCACAGCAGGTGTCTATCGGGATGCGTGCACGGGCTGGAAACGCGGTTGAAGGACTGAACGACTGGTTGGCAGGTCAGAGCGCGATGAAACGCGAGTCTCCAAGCGGCACGCTGGCTGCCAGCCGCCGTGCATGGTTTTGGCAAACTGCGCGGGCGAGAAGCACTGCATAGTTAATGCGGCCTCTCCGATTAGGCCATGCGACGCGAACGGATGGCTGAAGTCGGGAACTGCGACGTTTCCAGTGAATGGCCGAAGATGGGTCTGAGTGGGTGGACGATAGTGCTGGTGGTCCACGCTCCCGCTCGTCTTAGCTCTTTACGTCCCGCTTGAGCATGACGTCTTTCATCGTGTTTCCTGCCAGGCCACCTGCTGCAAGTGACACAACAACGTTTCCGACAAAGAAGTCAGCAATACCAACGACGCCGGCAAATGCCGTCAGTGCAGCGGCCGTGACCGGCACTGCTGCAACCGCCTTACCAATGGTGACCTTTGCCGATTGTCGGATAGCTTGAAGGCGGTTCAACGCAGCATCGAGTGGCTGCTGTGCTGCGACAAGGGCGATCAGATCGCCAAGAGCTTCATGTAGGGCGCGCAGGTGCGAGAGCGCTGCTTCGCGATCCTCATCAACGGGCCCGCCATTGTCCCGCATCTGCTCCTCGTCTCTGATTAGGCGCTCGACCGCGAGTAGAGCGGCAGGACCAAGTGCCTGAACAAGGAAAGCGTGCTCGCGAATGTTTGTGCGTCCCGTCCAACCCGACGCATGGACGGTCGCGCTGCCAGCCACCTCCTCAAGCAGCGGAGCAAATTGCAGGCGAACCATGTCGCGGCGTTCATTGCGCTCCTTTGTTTCACGAACATGCCGCACAAACGAGGACAGATTTGCTTGGGCAGCGACAAAGGCGGGAGCCAGGGCTCGTAGATCCTCGCGGCTGAGTAGTGCGCGGCGAAGCGCCTTGTATCTCGCGTCATCAGCGAGATCCTGAATACCGTCGCACGCACCCAAACATAAAGTTCGCAGCCGCTGTACCGCCTCTTCGTCGTTTAACCCCTCGGGCCATCGGGTCGCCTGCGACCGGATCGCATCGTGTTGCATCGTACCTCTCGACTCACCTCATAAGGACGCGCATTACCATCACGAAAGCGTGTAGGACATAACGAGAACAAGGGCGAGCGCTGCGCTATGTTCATTCCACATCAGAACCGCCTGCTGCTCGCGCCACCCGACCCGCGAGCCGGATACAGGCGTGAGCGTCTTGACGATGATGTTGCGAGGTTGTTGTTCCGCTAGGATCGCGCCCGTGATGGCAGGAGCGAGGAAGGCGAGCCGCACTATGAGCGTTAGGTAGCTCGGCATGACACCCTCGCGTGAACTATCGTGCTGGCGTTCCAAGCGGAGTAGAAAACCGGGCGATCAACTGGGTCAAACCTGCTCGATCGACGATCGAACCTGCCCAGGCAACCACGCCATCGGGGCGAATGAGCA
Organism: Sphingomonas citricola; assembly: GCF_019429535.1. GTDB lineage: Bacteria > Pseudomonadota > Alphaproteobacteria > Sphingomonadales > Sphingomonadaceae > Sphingomonas > Sphingomonas citricola. The sequence continues at coordinate 43,719 of NZ_JAHXZM010000009.1, forward strand.
AGGCCTCTGCATTGGCTCTGTGGCCTGAGTGAGAGACAAAATAGTCAAGCTGGGAAGATGCACACCCGACCTCGGCTAGTGGCTCGGACGGATCGAAGTCGAGCAGGGTAGGCCGGCCACGACGCAGCGCCTCGTTGAGTGTTCGTCCATCCGTGAGCGGCATGTCAGGCACGCTGCGGCCTATCAGAGGATGAGCCGCACCTGGCAGCTCGTATTGCAGGCCGGCACCCCAAATGCGCCCTGCGAAGAACGTCGCTCCGTCGCGGGTCTCCATCAGGTCGTGAACCACGGCTCGCAATGCTGCAGTACCGGGATCGGGTCTGAGCAGCGCCACCTGTGCCCGTGACCATTCTAGCACCTGGTTTGCGATGGGGCGTCGTTCCTGCTCGTAACTATCGAGCAGCGACCGCGGTGCACGGTCAGCGATCACCCCAGCGAGCTTCCAGCCGAGGTTCATTGCATCACCGATGCCCAGGTTGAGTCCTTGGCCGCCGAGGGGTGCATGAACATGCGCGGCATCGCCGGCGAGAAGCACGCGGTCTTGGCGATAGCTGACCGCAATGAATGCCCGATCGGTCCACGTCGTGGCGAGATCCACGGCTTCGACTGTGACATTGGTCTCCGACACGCGTCGCAGGACCGCTTGTACGTGCTCGCGGGTCAGCGGCAAGGTACGGTGGCTCACCCCGCCGTCGAAGTCGACCATGGTGACGGTGCCCGGCGGGGCATACGTGTACATGCCTGTGGCGGTATGCTGGCGACCGGGGCGAAGCTGGTTTGGCTCCTCAAGGCGCAGCGTCACCGAGTAGCCGGTAAATTCCGGCTCGGTGCCAGCGAAGCTGATCCCGGCGCTTTTACGAACCGTGCTCCGCCCGCCATCGCATCCAACCAACCAGCCGGCTTGGTGCGTTGTGCCGCCGGCATGGACCTCAACGCCGTCCGCCGTTTCTGCAACGCCATCGACGCTGCAGCCGTAGCGGATCACGACGCCAAGCTCGCTTGCACGCGTAAGTAGCACGTGCTCGATGTCCGCCATTGTAACTGCGAGCGTTTCGACCGCAGCGCCGCAGCGCCACGGCCACGCGTCCCGGTCCACCATGTCGTGAAAGAATTGCAGACCGGCGAAATGACCGGCCGGACACCGCGCGCCCGCGGTCCAAGGTGCGGCGGCTAGTGTATCAGCCGAAGCCATGCGGGCCTTGAGCGGCGTCAACAGATCCCGCCGATCCAAGCTCTCCATGGTCGGCAGGTTCAGCCCGCGAAGACCAAAGGGTAACCTCTTCAGCGCGGACGCCGATGCCTCGCTGCGCTCGAGCACCAGCACGCGGCAACCGGCAAGCCCGAGCTCACATGCGAGAAAGAGGCCAACGGGCCCGGCGCCGGCGATGATGACGTCGTATGTGGACTTGTGATCGAGTGGCATGGTGAAGGCTCCTTCAGTCGATTGTTCGACCGGAGCGTTCCCCTTCCAGGCACCCTCGCGGACGAACGGCTTAGCGCCGTGTTGGCGCCGCTGTTCGTCGAGGGGATCCTGGCCAAGGCCAAAGACCAGAGCTTCCGTTACCGAAAGGGCTTGGGCTGACCACGCCAAGCCTGCCTTTTCCGACTATGCCGACCTAGCTGATCGCGATCTGCATTGGAAGACCATCGCGGCGTTGGCGAGCATTTTACGGCTGCCGACATGCTGTGCAGCTCGGCGTTTTTCTGGTTTGCCGACACGATGCCCGCGGACCATTTATCCGCGAACGGTTAGCGCGTTGTGGCGAACAAATGAATGCCGCCGCACAATTGCGAGGTCTAGGGCGACCCTTTCGGCATCGTGAGGCATCGGGTCGATGCATCAGCTCATCGTTTGATAGTGCTAGGGATGGAACCCTCCGGGTAGGTTGGCTTGACACGCTCGCTGGGTCGTCGAGATTGAGTTGGTACCACAGACCTGCCGGGCCACGAATTGTGCGTGAACGTAGAAGAGTTCGCTGAGAAAGGTCGGCCGGCCTGAAACTTCGCTGATGCAAAACGTTTCTGGAGCAATGTTTCGAAAGGGTTCGGCAATGGCTCGGTTCTACCGATTGGCGATCGCGTGGTCCGTCGCCGTTCTCGGCGGCTTCTTCGCCGTGGCCGGTGGCGTACTCGCGTCGCTAGGTGGGTCGCTCTACTATCTGATCGTGGGGATCGCGATGGTGGCGAGTGGTGCAATGCTCGGCCGTAACACCCGGATCGGCCGCCTGCTGTTCGTCGCGATTTGGGCCGGCACGCTGATCTGGGCGCTATGGGAGGTCGGCTTCGATGGCCTTCAACTCATCCCGCGGCTGATCGCGCCGACCGTTCTGCTGGTGCTCGTCCTGCTGACCGGCTGGCGCGCGCGATCCTGGCGTTCGCCGGCGCAGGCGGTGCCCGCCGCCGCGGCGGTGCTCCTCGCACTTGGCATCGGCGGCGCCGCGATCCACGGCGATGGCGCGCGGGCGCAGGATGCGTCCGCTACCACCCCGCTTCCCGCCGCCCCGACCGGCGAGGCCGACGCGGACTGGCGCGACTACGGCGGGACGCTGTCGGGCCGGCGCTACTCGGCGCTCGCCGACCTCACCCCGCAGAATGTCGGCCAGCTCCAGCTCGCCTGGACGCAGCGGACCGGCGACCTGCCGATGGCGGCAGAGTCGAAGGAGCATAAGCGCGAGTATCATTCGGAATCGACCCCGATCCACATCGGTGACACGCTCTACACCTGCACCCCGCACTCGTTCGTGCAGGCGATCGACGCGACGACAGGACGAACGAAGTGGAGCTGGCACGAGGACGCGCCGATCGCCGGCAACAACTATCTGGTCTGTCGCGGCGTCACCTATTTCGAGGCGCCGGCAGGAACGCCGTGCCCGCACCGCATCTTTGCACCGACGTTCAACGCCCGGCTCGTCGCGCTCGACGCCGACACGGGCAAGCCGTGTACCAGCTTCGCGAACGGTGGCGCAATCGACCTGCGCACCAACATGGGCACGTCGAAGCCGTCGGATCAGATCGGCACCACGCCGCCCGTTGTCGTCAACAACCGGCTGATCATCGGTGAGCGAATCATCGACAACGTCAATCGCAACATCCCGTCGGGCGTGGTGCGCGCCTACGATCCGGTGTCGGGTGCGCCGGTCTGGGCATGGGACGTCGGCCGCTCGCCCGATGCGATCGCGCCGCTGCCCACCGGGCAGACCTACACGCGAGGCACGCCCAACGTTTGGGGTGCGATAACCGCTGACGCGGCCAATGGGCTCGTGTACCTGGGCACCGGAAACGCATCGCCCGATTACTGGATCGGGTATCGCCGCCCGTTCGACGACCGGTTCGGCTCGTCGATCGTCGCGCTCGACATCGCGACGGGCAAGCTGCGCTGGACGCGGCAGCTCGTCCACCGCGACATGTGGGACATGGACCTGCCGATCGGCCCGTCGCTGTTCGACTATCGCGCGCCCAGCGGGCAGGTGATTCCTGCACTGATCCAGACGACCAAGATGGGGCAGGTATTCTTTCTCAACCGGCTGACCGGCGCGCCGCTCGCGGCGATCACCGAGCGCCCGGTGCGCACCGATGGCGCGACGCCGGGCGTGCGCGTGTCGCCGACGCAGCCTTTCTCCACCGGCATGCCGAGCTTCACGCCGCCCGCGCCGACCGAGGTCGCGACCTGGGGCGCGACACCGATCGACCAGCTGTTCTGCCGCATCGACATTCGCCGTGCGCAAGGGGCCGGCATCTACCAGCCGATGGGACTGAAGCCGATCATCGGCCATCCCGCGTTCGACGGCGTCACCGACTGGGGCGGCGCGGCGGTCGATCCGGTGCGTGGGGTGATGACGGTCAACACGATGGAAATGCCGTTCAAGCTGTGGCTGATGCGCCGGGACGACCCGCGCGTTGCCGAGCTGGTGAAGCAGAAGCAGGGCGGCGAGAACGCGATGCAGGCGCAGCTGCAGACGCAGTACAACACGCCATACGTCGCGGTGGTCAAGGCGTGGGTCGGCATCTTCGGTGCACCCTGCGTGGCGCCGCCGTGGGGGCGCTTGACCGCGGTCGACCTAGGCACCCGCAAGGTGCTGTGGAAGAAAGTGCTAGGCACCGCACGCGACACCGGGCTGTTCGGCTCTCACTTGGGTGTGCCGATCAAGACGGGCGTGCCCAATTTGGGCGGGTCGATCATCACCGCGGGCGGACTTGCCTTCATTGGCGCGACGACCGACCAGTATCTGCGCGCCTTTGATCTCAACACAGGAAAGGTCGTATGGAAGACGCGGCTGCCAGCAGGAGCGCAGGCGACGCCAATGACCTATCGCGGGCGCGACGGGCGGCAGTACGTCGTCATAACCGCTGGCGGGCACGGTGCGCTGGGTACCCGCTACGGCGATTATACCCTAGCCTATGCTCTTCCAAGAAGCTGAGCATAGGTGACTGGTACTTATCTTCGGAGGTCCACGCAACTCACGGGCTAAATTAACTTCTCGCTGTAATGTAGCTCACTAGTAATCTAATGATTACTAACGGTAATATCGGCGCTATACTTATCAAGTCCGTTTAGCATAACTGTTAGTTTAAGATCACGACTGTGATCGCCTCTTGGAGCTGATATAGTATAATGGATTCTGTCTGACGGAATAAGGACGTTAGCGATAACCGATTTTTTTGGTTCGACGTGAACGTGCGTGAATCCAGCCATGCGCCGGATTGGAGAAGCCTCACCTATGCGGATATGTAGGTCGGTGCGAACAAAGGCTGTTCCCGGTCTTGTCCCGGTGTTTGTCACTTCTGCCTGAATGACAAGCGGTTGGTCGTGCAAAACTTCTGCCGGAGCCTTGACGTTCGAAAGCGTGAAGCGCGTATACGACAGGCCTGAGCCGAACGCGTACAATGCGCGATCAGGCGCGTCTCGCCAATGACTGCGGCCGCCTTCCATCGGCTGACTTGCCGGTGCTGGGCGACCAGTCGCCGGACGATCGTAAGACCACGGTTGTTGCCCAGTTGAAAATGGGAAGCTCACGGGCAGCCGGCCTGTGGGTTCACAGACGCCGAAAAGAATGTCGGCGATGGCCGTACCGGTTTGCTCGCCCAAGAACCATGTGGCAAGCAGCGCTGAAGCATCCCGGATAGCTCCTTCGAGCGCCAAGGCGCGACCGTGGCGCAGCAGGACGACAATCGGCTTACCCGTTGCTGCCAACGCTTCGGCGAGCGCCTGCTGGGGCGCCGGCACCGTGATTGAGACGCGGCTGTTTGCCTCGCCAGACATCGCCGCGCTCTCACCGATTGCGAGCAGGACGACGTCGCTCGCGCGCGCCAACGCCACCGCGCGCTCGATACCGCCGGGGATTGCGGCCTCGATCGCGCACCCGGGCTCTACCGTGAGTGCATCTGGGTCCGCGAGCAGCGCTCGGATACCGGCTTCGATGCTGATCGCATCTTGCGTGCGTCCGGCAAACGTCCACGGTCCCCCCGTGTTAGCGCGGTCTGCAGCGAACGGACCGATGAGCGCGATGCGCGTGTCTCTTCGAGGCAGCGGCAGCAGATCGCCGTCGTTGCGCAAAAGTACGATCGCACGGGTCGCCACGTCACGAGCCAGTTTCTGGGTGGCCTCCCGCTTCACCGCGCGGCGCTCGACACGAACGTCAAGCGAGCGAAAGGGATTGTCGAATAGCCCCAGCGCTTCCTTGAGGGCGAGCACGCGCCGAACCGAGCGATCAATCATGCTCATCGGCACCCGGCCAGCCGCAACGAGCGCGGGCAGATGGCGGTTGTACAGACCACTCTGCATCGACATGTCGATCCCAGCAGTGATGGCCAGCTTGGCAGCGTCGGCCTCGTTCTCGGCCACGCCGTGCGCGACCAACTCACGGTCTGCGTCGTAATCCGACACGCACACGCCGGTGAAACCCATCTCCTCGCGAAGCACGCGGGTGAGCAGCCAGTGATTGGCCGTCACCGGTATGCCGTTCAGCGTCGTGAACGACGCGATGGTCGCCCCGGCCCCCGCCTTGAATGCTGCAGCGAACGGTGGAAGGAATAGTTCGCGCAGCGTTGCTTCGCTCATGTCGACAGCGCCGTATTCCATGCCCCCCGTCACGGCCGAGTAGCCCGCGAAATGCTTTGCGGTGGCAAGCAGTGCATCGTTCGCCCGCAGGTCGTCGCCCTGAAAGCCGCGAACGCGCGCGGCTGCGAGCAGCCGGTTGAGCAACAAGTCCTCCCCGGCACCCTCCGCGACGCGCCCCCAGCGCTGATCGCGGGCGATGTCGACGACCGGAGCAAAGGTCCAGTGGAGCCCTGCCGCGCTCGCCTCACGCGCGATCGCGCGACACGCCCGCTCCGACAGGTCGGGATCGAAGGCGGCAGCCTCGGCGAGCGGGATCGGGAAGGTGGTACGGCAGCCGTGGATCACGTCGGCGGCGAAGACCAGCGGGATGCCCAGGCGACTGGCCAGCGCCGCCTCTTGCGCCTTCCTGGCTCCGGCGACGCCGTAGCCGTTGAACAACATACCCACGCGGCCTGCGCGCACCTCGGCCAGCATGGCCGCCGCGCTGCGCGGGTTGACGACCGGGTTGAACACGGCGTCGACGGGGCGGACATCGTCATTGAAGCAACTGAGCTGACCCGCTTTCTCCTCGATGGTCATGCGCGCCAGCAACGCGTCGATCCGCTCACTCGCCGTCCGTGCGGCAGCCGGAAACGTCATGCCCGCAGCCAGCCCTAGCGTTGCGGTCAGGAGCATGCGGCGATCGAGCAAGCCGTCATCCATGCGCTTCGCTCCTACCTTCATCGCTTATCGCGTACCATTGACCAAGCTGCCGCTGCATGGAAGTTACCTGCCGTTCATCCCCGGCCGCAAGCACTGCTACTGCACCCTGCCTGCGCCATCGTCAGAACCGATACCATCCTTGATCACGGCAACACGACGGCTCGTCGTGACACTTCTGCAACGCCTGGAGGCCTTCGATCACGTAAGCAGAATATGGCCATTGCGGGTGTGTATCGAGGGGATTAACGCCCGCAGCCAACAGGATCACGGCTCCGGAGTCGAGCCGAGGGGAGAGGATCATGATCGGTTTCAACCGCGCCGCCGTGCGAGCGGCGCTGCTCGCCAGTGCGGCGATCATGCCGGGCGCGAATGCCTGGGCGCAGACCGTGCCGGGCGATACGCCGTCGCAGTCGCCTGCGCCCGCGCAGACGAGCGAGGATCCCGCCGACGGCAACGCGGACATGCAGGACATCGTCGTTACCGGCACGACGTCGCGTGACCGTCCGCTGATCACCTCCTCGGCCGACATCACCTACGCCGATCGCGACGCGATCGACCGCAAGGCACCGCGCAGCACCGCCGAACTGCTCGAACTGGTGCCCGGTATCTTTGTCGAGGGTACGGCCGGTGCCGTGTCGAACAACTACTCGGTCCGCGGCCTGCAAGGCGGCGGGCAGCGCTTCGTCCAGCTCGAAGAGGACGGCATGCCGATCCTGTACGGCGGTGGTGGCGCCGACTTCTTCTTCGATCAGGATCTGACGATCGACCGGCTCGAGGCCGTCAAGGGCGGCTCGTCGGGCGTGCTGACCGTCAATGGTGCAGGCGCGACGATCAACTTCATCTCGCGCCGTATCAACTTCAACGAGGCCGAAGGTGCGGCGCGGGTCACCGCGTACAATTACGGGCTGAAGCGCGGCGATTTCTATTATTCGCAACCCTTGGCCGAAAACCTGGCGTTCAGCCTCGGCGGCTATGTTCAATCATCGCCGGGAGTGCGTGACAATCCGTTCGACTATCAGGGCTGGCGCCTCAAGGGCGCACTCGAATACCGATTCGACGGGGGCGGCTTCCTGCGCGTGACCGCGAAGGGCGGCGACGTCGAGAACGCCTATTACGCCGATCAGCCATACCGCTTCACCAATGGCGAGCCTGCCGGCATTCCCAGCCTCGACACTCAGTTCGGGAACGTTGGCGGCGACGCGTTCACCAACATCGCGGTTCCCGTCTCGACCTTCGCGCATCCCAGCGGTTTTCGCCCATTCCGCTACCGTGACGGGATCAAGAACAAGACCGCGCAGATCCGTGTCGATTTTGAAAAGCCGCTGACTGACTCGATCGATCTGTTTGCCAAGGCGCGCTATCTAAAATATTCGTACGACTTCAACGGGCTCTTCCCCGGCTCGGGCACCGGCAACGCCGGTCTCACCAGCGCCGTCAACTATCTGACGCCGGGTGCAGGTTCGCCGATCAACGATCTGCTGACCGCGGGACGCGCGGCATTCCCGCAGACCGTGCGGTTCGGCATCAAGAACCTGCGCACCGGCGTGCTGCTCGGTTCGAACCAGACCGACGCGCTAGCGGCGTTGAACAACAACGGCTTCCTGCAGCGCACCACGCTCAACCACGATTACATCGATGGGCGCGACTTTGGCGCGAACGTCGGCGCCCGTTGGGAGTTCGAGAGCGGCAGCTTCAAGAACTCGCTGACCGCCGGCGTCATGTACTATAACGTCAAGCGGTCGCAGGACCAGTCGGCGACCGCCAGCGTCGTCAACGACGTGCGCACCAACAGCGACATCTACGACATCGTCGCGCTGGATACGAACAACAACGTGGTCGGCACGCTCAGCGACAACGGCCTGGTGTCGTACGGCGACTGGGGCGCAGGCATTCGCCAGCGGCTCGACGACAGTGTCTCGCTCTACGCCAACGACGAGCTCGCGATCGGCGATCTGCGGATCGACGGCGGCGTGCGGTGGGAAAGCGACTCCGCCACGGCGCGCGACGGCGGCACGCTGGCGAACGACCAGCCGGTGCAGGCCGGCGTGGTGGGCGTGATCCGCAACGTCGGCAACGCGTACAACGGCGTGCTGTCGCAGAACCGGCAACTGCGGCAGAAGGCGGCCTACACGGTCGGCGCGAACTACAGCTTCACGCCGAACTTCGCGATCTACGCGCGTTACGCGAACGGTTTCCAGACCAACAACACCGATCCAATCACGACGATCGAATTGTACGAGGCGGGTGTCCGATACCAGTATGGTCGCCTGTTCTCAGGGTCGGCGACCGTGTTCCGAACCAACTTCCGCAACCAGAACTACAATTTTGCCAATCCGGCCAATCCGTCGCAGCAGCAGAACATCAACGCTGACCTGCGCACCAACGGTGTCGAAGTCGACGCGGTGGTCCGCCCCACGACGTGGTTCTCGCTCGATTTCCAGGGCGTGTTCCAGGATCCGAAGCTGGTCAATCTCCAGCTCGACGGCCAGACGCAATTGGGCTTCGAAGGCAATCGTCCCGAACGGACGCCGGCGACGCTGTTCACCGTGACGCCGACGATCAGTCTGCCGAACGGCGCCGGCGAGGTTTATGGTCGGTACAAGTACATCGGCAAGATCTTCGCCGATGCCGGCAACGGTGTCGCACTACCCGATTACGGGGTGACCAGCGTCGGCGTGAACCTGAACCTGCGTGAGAACGTGCAACTGACGCTCAACGCCGACAACGTGTTTGACGTCATCGGCCTGACCGAAGGCAATCCACGCCAAGGCCAGACGCAGGCCGTTACCGACGGATATTTCTACGCCCGTGGCATTCCGGGGCCGACCTATGGCGGATCGCTGACCTTCCGCTTCTGACGTGTAAGCACTAGCCTTTACGGGCGCGACGGCCTTGCCCGTCGCGCCCTTTTCGTTGCGAGGAAACCAAGCATGAAGCGGATCGCGAACGGCATCCTGGCAGGAGCGCTGGCGATGGTTGCGGGTCACGGCGGTGCGATCGCGCAGCAGGCTGGATCGCCCGACCCTCGCTCGCCCGAGTTAGCTTACACGGTAGAAGAGGGTGACAACCTCAACGCTTTCGTGCGGGCTGGGCCGGTGGCGGCGCACCTGTTGCTGCGGAACGGCACCGATCCGCGCATCCTGGTCGCTTTTCCCGCCGGCAACAGCGGCGTGGGTCTGTGGTTCACGTCCTTGTCGCGCCCCGCGACGTGGCGCCTGCTGCGTGCGCCGCAACCGATCGCGCTGAATGACCCTCGTGGACGCCGCTTGAACGGGGTTCGTGCCGAAGCCGCGATCGATGCCGCGCAGCTCACGATCAAGCAGGCGGTGCTCTCCAACGTGCGGTTCCTGCGCGACTATCAGGCAGTCGGGCGGTTTCCCCCCGAGGTCGCCGTCGCACCCCGCATCGAGCGGAATCGCCTGATCTGGTCGCGTGACCGCGTCGATGGTGCCGCGGGATATCGGCTCGAGGTAGAGGTAATCGCGGGCTCGATCCGCGACGGTCGGATCGTGGCGAACGGCGGTCCCATCCGATTGGCCATTGTTGCGGCGACCGGTGATGCGCCGCTGACCGGGTTGACCGAGACGGAACTGCTCGGCTCGCGCGCTGCGAACGATCCCGTCGCGCGCAATGCGCTGCGCTTCCTCAGCTACCGGGAGAAGTTTCTCGCCGGATCGTGGCGCTTCAACACCTATTTCGGGCGTGACACGCTGATGTCCTTGCGGCTGCTGATGCCGGCACTGCAACCACCCGCGATCGAAGCGGGGCTGGGCGCGGTGTTGTCGCGGCTCGCGAGCGACGGCGACGTCGCACACGAAGAAGGCTTGTCCGAATTCGCCATCATCGACCGGCGGCAGCATGCGGATGCCGGCAAGCCGGCAGGCGGGGATGATGCCGCTCCGACGCTCGATTACGCGATGATCGACGACGATTACATGCTTGCGCCGGTCGCATCGGCGTATCTGCTCGATCACGCAAAGCCTGCTGCGGCTCGCGCCTTTCTCGCGCGTCCGATCCCCATCGTCGCGCGTCCCGGCTTCACCGAGCCTGCCGGGGCGGCGTTGATGCGCAATCTCCGCTTCGTGCTCACGCATGCGCGCGCCTTCGCTGCCGACCCGCGCGTGTCGAACCTGCTGCATTTGAAGGCCGGGCGCATGACCGGCGAATGGCGCGACAGCGAAGAAGGGCTCGGCCGCGGCCGCATCCCTTACGACGTGAACGCGGTGCTGATCCCCGCGGCGCTTGAGGCGGCTGCGAGGCTCCACCAGCAGGGACTTCTCGACACGTATATGACCGCGGCAGATCGGGTTGCATTCGCGCAGGCGACGCCGATGTCAAACGCTTGGAGAACCCACGCCCCCGCGATGTTCCGGGTGACGATGCCGTCGGCGCAGGCGACGACTCTGGTCCGCCGGTACGCCGATCGCTTGAAGGTACCGGCCGCGCCGGCGCTCGGCGCGCTTGGCGATCAGCCGTTGACGTTTCACGCGATCGCCTTGGATGCGGATGGTCGCGCCGTGCCGATCATCAATTCAGATGAAGGGTTCGAATTGCTGTTCGGGCAGCCAACGGCAGCCGATCTCGACACCTATGTTACCGCGCTCGCGCGACCATTCCCGGCCGGGCTGATGACCGACGTCGGGTTGCTGGTCGCCAACGCCGCCTTGGCCGATCCGGTCGTGCAGGATCGGTTCGCACCCAGCGCTTATCACGGTGCGGTGGTCTGGTCCTGGCAGCAGGCGCTGTTCGCCGCCGGGCTCGAGCGGCAACTGGCGCGTAGCGATCTGCCCACCACGACCCGCGCGACCCTCGAGCAGGTTCAGGCACGGCTGTGGCGTGCGATCATCGCGACGCGGGCGGTGCAGAGTTCGGAGCTTTGGTCGTGGGCATTTAGCGATGGTCGCTACCACGTCGTGCCCTTCGGCGCCGGCAAGCGGGACGTCGACGAGTCAAACGCCGCGCAATTGTGGAGCACCGTCTATCTGGCGGTACAGCCTCCTGCCGCGCGCGTCAGCGCGCCGACAGGAAAGCGGTAACGGTCAGGCGGCCCGTTGTTGGATTATCGCTCAACGCCGTCTCCGGCGCGATGATCCCGCTGTGTAGCATCTGACTGCGATAGATCACCGCTCGGTTGAAGCACGCATCAACGTATCCGATCTGCTCGAACAGCGCGTTGTCGCCGGCCATATACGCGGACGCCAAGGTCTCCAGCTGCGCGAGGTCGCGGTTGAGCTCGGCAAGGTAGCGGGGCGAGCGTGCGGCATCGATCGCCTCGAACCCGGTCGCGCGGTGGCGATAGAAGGCGGTTCCGCCGAGATCGTCGAGGCTGAGATAGTGAACCAGGGCGATGCGCGCGGGCTCCACCGCATCGACGTGGGGCAGACGCTGCGCGACACTGAGCTGGTCCGGCGGCACGGTCACGATCGAGAAGCTCGCATCGAGGAGGCGTACACCCTGCGTGTAGCCGAACACGTCGCGCAGCGCGGTTGCGATCGCCGGATTGACCTGGCCGAGGTAATCGGCGGGCAGAATGCCCCGGATGCCGGGATAGTGGCGTGACGCGCGCGTGAAGGCGGCAGCGTTCGCAGCGGTCCGAAGGCTAGTTGGGTCGGGATGGAAGTTATCGACTGTGACGATCGGATGTCGCTCGCTTCCGATCAGCCGCGCGCTGAGATCGGGTCGGTTCAAGACCACGGTCCGATGATACGGGCCAAGGCCTCGTCGTGACGCGGCAGGGTTGGCACGGCACGCGCGATGACGTCGGCCACCTGCTGCACTTGTGCACGGTTCGTCTGACGATCGGTAACGTCCGCGAGCGGATTGTAATCGGTCGCTTCGATCCCTTGACCATTCAGGACGGCGAGCCAGCTTGCCTCGCGAAACAGCTCGTCGGTGCCGAGCATCAGGCGCCCCGAGCGGCGATATTGCTCCTCGCGTTCGCGCAGCGAGTCCGGCAGCGGCATCTCGCGGCAATGCTGCCACAACGGTTCGTCCTTGTCGCGGGTGGCATGGTAGTGCAGCATCAAGAAATCCTTGATGTTGTCCATATCCGCATTGAGCAGCGCGTTGAAACGATCGGCGAGTAGTGGATCGCAATCTTTGTCCGGAAACAAGGCCAGCAACTTGGCGATCGCGCTCTGGATCAGGTGGATGCTGGTCGATTCAAGCGGCTCCAGGAAACCGGACGCCAGCCCGATCGCGACGACATTGCCGACCCATGCCCGGCGGCGCGTGCCGGCCGTAAAACGTAGAAAGCGTGGGTCGGCGAGAGCCTCGCCGTCGAGATTGCCGAGCAGCGTCGACGCGGCCTCATCATCGCCGAGATAGTTGCTCGCGTAGACGTAGCCGTTGCCGGTGCGGTGCTGGAGTGGAATGCGCCATTGCCATCCCGCTGCGCGCGCGGTCGATCGCGTGTAAGGCGTTGTTTCTCCGGTCCGCGCACATGGTACGGCTATCGCCCGATCGCACGGAAGCCAATGCGACCAGTCCTCGAACGAGGCATCCATCACGCCGTCGATCAGTAATGCGCGGAAGCCGGAACAGTCTATGAAGAGGTCGCCACATAGCTGCTCGCCCGCCTGAGTGTAGATCGCAGTAACGAACCCCGTGGTCGGATCTTGCTCGACTGACTGAAACTTGCCTTCTACCCGGCGCACCCCGGCCGCTTCCGCGAGACCTCGCAGGTGTCGTGCGTAAAGCCCGGCGTCGAAGTGATAGGCATAGCCGAGCGTCGACAGGATCGACCGCGCCTCGCCGACCGGTTTGGCAAAGCGGTTCTCGGCAGCCAGCCTCGCCGCGAGCGAGAATTCGGACAGCGGTGAATTTAGTCCTTCGGCCTTTGCCTTCAGCCAGCGATGATAAAAGGCGACACCCGGAAACGCGAAGCCGTACGAGCCAAACGGATGGAAGTAGCGGTGACCCGGTGCTGCCCAATCGACGAACTCTATACCCAGCTTGAAGGTTGCCTTGGTTGCACTGAGGAATGCGGCCTCATCCAGACCGATCATCTGATTGAACCAATGGATCGTCGGGATGGTCGCCTCGCCCACGCCCACTGTGCCGATCTCTTCCGATTCCAACAGTGTGACGGACAAAGCATCGCCAAAGGTGCGCGCGAGTGCTGCCGCCGTCATCCAGCCCGCGGTGCCGCCACCCAAAATGACAACGTTGCCGATCCGTCGCGCCGAATTCATCTGCTTTCCCGTCATGAACTAAATTTCAGACATCTTTACTTTTGTAAAACAAGCCCCAATCCAATGGCTAGCCGATCGTGCTAGCCGATCTGTTTAAAATATTAATAAGCATGGGTAGAACTGGCGTTTGCGATCACCCATCACCCGGGGATTGTAAATCCTGTTTTTTCGTGAGGCCACTCTACTCGAAAGCACGAATTTTGGTGATTAGGTGCCTATCAGCATCGCCTGCTGCTCGCTCCACCTGACCGGCAGTGCGCCTTCCAGCGTCAGCGTCTTGACGGTGACGCCGCGCCGCTGCCGCCCCTTGAGGATGGCGTCGGTGACAGCCGGAGCAAGGAAGGCGAGCCGAAGAATGCGCGTCAGGTAGCTCGGTGTGACACCCTCGTTTGCCGCAAGCTGAGCGGCGCTGATCTCACCGCGGCGCAGCTCCGCCCACCAGCCACGCGCCTGGACGAGCACACGCACCAGCGCACGGTCGGGCGCTTGTTGCGCGCTGCTGTCATGTACCAGCCGCAGCACACGCCCTGAGCGCGTGATGCTCGCGGGCACGCTGAGCATGATGGTGTCGGGTGCATCCGCATGTCGGCTGGCGTGCATGGAAGCAGCGATGGCGCTGGTGCTGAGGCTGATCTCGACGCCTGTGTCGATGATGCGGACGGTATCGACGAGGTCGACGAGGGCAGGGGCATGTCGCCGCTGCAGCTCGGCATACATCACCCGGGCATGTTCCTCGATGGTAGCGAGCGAGCCTGCGCTCAGGTCGAGCCACGCAGTGGCGGCAAGCTCGATCGGATCAGCGAAGAGCTGTGCGACATGGTGCGTGACAAGCTGCTCGATCTCGCGTGCGGGGATGCGCAGGCCGGTGGTTGCATCACCGTGGTGGAGCGCCCGGCTGACGTAGTAGCGGTAGCGCCGGTTGTTGGTAGTCGCGTGGCTGGCAATCAGCGGCTCGTCGTCCGCATCGCGGAGCTTGCCGGCAAGCAGGCTGGTGTCGCGCATGTTGGTCCTGGCACGACGCTGGTGTGCTCGGACCGAGAGCAGCGCCTGTACCGCGTCGAAGGTAGTGGACGCGATGATGGCAACGTGCTGGCCAGGGTAGATCTTGCCGTGGTGGCCGATCTGCCCGGTGTAGGTGACACAGCGCAGCATAAGGTAGAGCTGCCCGCGCGAGAAGGCGCGTCCACCAACCTGCTTGCCCGAGGTAAGGGTGCGCAGCGGTGCGTATCTCCGCTCACGTGCAAGCTCCTCGGCAAGCGCACGCACGTTGCCAAGTGCCAGATAGCGCTCGAAGACGTGCCGGGTGAGCGTTGCATGCTCCTCGACAATCCGGAGACTGCGCCCGTCAGGTGCGTAACCGAGCGGCGGCACACCGCCCATCCACATGCCACGTGCTTTCGAAGCTGCGATCTTGTCGCGGATGCGTTCGGCGGTCACCTCGCGCTCGAACTGCGCGAACGACAGCAGCATGTTGAGGGTGAGACGGCCCATGCTGCTGGTGGTGTTGAACGACTGCGTCACCGAGACGAAGCTGGTGCCCGCGGCATCGAACGCCTCGACCAGCTTAGCAAAGTCGAGCAGCGAGCGCGTCAGCCGGTCGACCTTGTAGACGACGATGATGTCGATGCGCCCACTTGCCACATCGGCGAGCAGCCGCTGCAGCGCCGGGCGCTCGAGCGTACCACCCGAGAGGCCACCATCGTCGTAGGTGTCGGCGATCTCGACCCAGCCCTCGCTTGCCTGGCTGAGGATGTAGGCGCCACAAGCTTCGCGTTGCGCGTCCAGGCTGTTGAAGCTCTGTTCCAGCCCTTCCTCGCTCGACTTGCGGGTGTAGATCGCACAGCGCACACGGGTGCTCATGCCGCTTGCCTTTTCTTCAGCCCGAAGAAGGCAGGACCCGACCAGCGCGTACCAGTGATCGCGCGTGCGACCTCGGACAGCGAACCGTACGTCCGCTCCTCCCAGCGGATCACCTGGTCCTCGCCGACGGTGACGACATGCATCCGGCCTTGCCACTCACGCACCAGCCGCATGCCGGCGGACTGCGGCTGTGTTCTGGTCACGCCGCGTGCGAGCTGGTCGAGCGTGCGCGTGGTCTCACGCGACAGCCCGCCATGCGCACGCGCCTGCAGCTCCC